>CAWKCZ010000001.1:0-326848 GCA_963848285.1 uncultured delta proteobacterium
GAGCAAACCGTGACACCCATGGTCCGCGCACATTTCAGATGGCTGTGGGTGGTTTATGCTCACCGACAGAACGGACGAGCAAAGTGTTCATATCTGGCGGAGGATAAGGAGGCGGTCTATTTTTCTTCCGACCGAAGAGATGGTTGAGAAAATCAGATACTATCTTGTTGATGAGTCGGACGCGGACGAATAGCAGAAAGGAGCCAGATTGCGGATGTTGCTGCGGGAATACTTATGAAGATCGCCTCGATAAGGATTATTCGAACAATCCGGGATCGGCTCATCGCGGTTCAATGAAGCGATTTTCTGCAGAAAGACTGGCTCCTGATTCTGTCGGCGGCCCCAAGCGCGCGAAGAAGTCATCGAATAGCTTTTTTGACTTTGTTGGTTTGTTTTCTCCTGACCCTAAATTGGTACGCTCCGGGAGAGCCTACTCTGGTCGAAACAGCTCTTGCCTCTGCCATTATATTCTCGGCAGGCGCGTCTATAGTGTATTGGATGCAGCGTCGGGCGTCCTGATCGCCTTTTTCCATTATACAGCATTACTTTCGCTCTTCATATGCGATCGGCGTTTTCCATTTTAACCTCGAACTCCTATCTTGGGTTCGGTTCGATGGTTCTTCGGGAAACGCGTCGACGTCTAAGGCTCTTGTACTCTGCTTAGTGGGATTTCTCACGACAGTAGCCGCATATTACGGACCTTGGTGGCGTTATTCCGTGCCTCGGCTGCCAAAGTTTGAGCTAGCGTGGCGCGACGTCAAAGCAATTGAATGGCTCGCCTGCACCTTGGGACCGATCAGCCTGTTCGCCTTCTGGTTCAGCTTTCGTGAAAGTCTTCCCCCGGGTTTGCGTCAACCGTTTGTAATTATCGCCAATTTTTTCTTCTTATGTATGATCTTGATCGTTATCTTGCACTTGCAACATAAGGTGCACACATTGCCCGCACTTTTCTTCTATGTCGTCCTGATTCCTGGACGTGCCATTATATCGGTGACTCAGGGTTTCTTCGCGCCCGCTATAGTTATTGGAGTGGCATTGCTCATGACCTATGCGACGATGAGGCGGCGGATTCCGTGGCTCATCGTGGCTTTCGGACTGGCAGGGTTTTGCGCGCTTCAGCCGGTGAAAGCATCTCTGCGAAGTCAAGTCTGGACAAAAGGCGTAACCAATCGTGAACAGTCGGACTCCGACAAACTAAAAGCTTTAACCTCGACGGTGGAACTAGGTGCGGCGATGCTTGACACTCTCGATCTGAAAGTCGTAGCGTCCCTCGCTGTCGAAAGGCTATCTCAGCTTGTTATGTTCGAAAAAGTGATCTCCTACACTCCAGGTGAAATTCCTTACTGGGAAGGGCGCAGCTACTATCCTTTTTTCTTTAAACCGATTCCCAGAGTAATGTTTCCGGACAAACCCGACGAGGACTCAAATCTTTTTGGACATGAATATGGAATTATTCAGCCAGAAGACTATACCACTGCGATCAATCTTCCCCAGCTCGTAGAGTTTTACGGAAACTTCGGCGCGTGGGGAGTTGTTCTTGGAAGCTTTTTTGTAGGCACTCTTTATCGATTGATTGAGGCCGTCTTTGTCCATCCTAAGATGGGCATTGGCGCGTTGGCTAGCGCCATTTACATTTTGAGTTTGTGGCTTAACCTCGAAAGTAATCTTTCGCTCGTCTTTGGTGGCCTTGTTGGAATGAGCGTCGGCATCGGCGGGTTCCATTTGATGGTAACCGCGATTAGCCAGCGACCTAGGGCGAACGAACAACGAACGTCCCGTCGGGTCTCGGAAGCTCACGCCGTAGGCGCGGAAATCTAGTGCCGACTATGGGAGTGCCATCGCGCGAGGCTCTGGCTACTTGGGAATTGCGGCAGAGTCCGCTTGGACAACAGCGACTCTCGGATTGTCCAAAAGTTCTACTCTTAAGCGGATTTTACAGTGGGCTCAGCAAAAGCATGCGGAGGTACGGCTCCGAATTGCACGGCGCGCTCAGGTTCAATTTCCCGACCACTGGCGATTTGACGAATTTGGCACGCAGCGTGGCGACTTTTCGAGCTATCTCGACTTGGCGATAGGGCATCGCGCGGCCAACGCTGTGGTGCGTTATCTCCAATATCCGATCAAAGTCTCACGTTTCAAAGCCGACGTGTTTCATGTGCTCGATCATGGCTTCGCGCATCTTCTCCTTGCGCTGAATCCACGGCATAGCGTGGTTACCTGTCACGACCTGATTCCGTTACTGATCGCACGGGGAGCACTTGATATTCCGATGGAATCGCACATCGGCTGGACCTTCGCGCTGAGGATGCGGTTCATGAAGCGAGCCGCATACGTCATCACGGTTTCCGAGTCCACCCGCCGCGATATCATAAAGTACCTCGGCATCGATCCGGAGCGGGTAATACAATATCCCTTCGGGTGTGTCGGCAGTCTTTGGTCCCTGCAGAGATCCGCAGAGCCGGATGCTGTTGCGTAACCAACTGGGTATCTCGCCGGAGACTAAAGTCATTCTAACCGTGAGCGGAAGCCAGGGGTATAAGAACATAGGATCGATTCTTCGAGCTTTGGATATTTTGCGCCGCCGGTCAGACGCCAGGATTCAGTTCCTCCGCGCAGGCGCAGACTTTTCCCCTGAACAGAATCGGCTAATCAAGGACTTAGAGCTTCGTGAGTTCGTACAATTTGTGGGTAGTCCGCAGAGCGATCAGGAACTTGCGCAACTATACCAGGCAGCTGACATATTTGCTTTTCCTTCGTCTTATGAGGGATTCGGGTGGCCTCCTCTCGAAGCTATGCGATGCGGAATTCCAGTAGTAGCATCGAACGCAGGCTCCTTGCCGGAGGTTCTGGGAGACACGGCGCTCTTGGTGAATCCACAAGACTCCGGCGGGCTTGCGCTGGCCGTCGAGCGAATCCTTAAGAATCCTTTGCTACGGAATGAAATGGTGGGGCGTGGCTTGAAACTCGCGGCCAGTTATTCATGGGCGCGAACCGCGCAGCAGACCGCAGGAGTCTATGAGCGCGTCATCCGAGAGTCGGCTTCGAACCATTGCATAGAGAGCCACGCCTCGACTCAAAGTTATCTTCGTCAACAGCGATAGAACGTTTAGGACAAACCTAGAAATGCGCGTTCTTCATGTAATTCCCAGCCTGGGTCTCCGTAGTGGAGGACCGGCCCTGGCAGTGCCGGAATTGTGCGCAATTTTAGTAAGCCTTGGTCACGAGGTGACTCTTTATACGACCGACTTCGCTGTCGGTGATGAGACCGATGTTCCGGTTGACCAAGCTCTCCGCGGTGACGATGGCGTCGAGCGATGGTACTTCAAGACTCAGGGATCGGGAGTATTCGGATGCTCAAGATCCCTGACGCGCGCTCTGCGTCAGAACTTGCGCCAATTCGATATCGTTCACATCCATGCGCTGTACCGATTTACCTCGACGGTGACGGCACACTATTGTCGCCGCTACGGAATTCCCTACATCATATGGCCTCATGGTTCCCTGGACCCATTTCTCTTTAACCGGCATAGGTGGCGCAAACGCATTTACGAAGCCCTGTTCGAAAAAAGGAATCTCAAAGAAGCCAGCGCCGTGCATTTTACGGCGGAGGATGAGATGAGCCTGGCGCAGTCGTTGGGCCTCCGGTTTCGCGGAATAATTCTACCGTATGGCGTTACTCTCAAACCTCCGGCTGACCGAATCAAACTAAGAGAACGATTCGACCGCGAATGGCCCGAGATCAAGGGCAAGCAGGTTATTCTATTTCTAAGTAGGGTGAACTTTAAGAAAGGCCTGGATCTGCTAGCCAAGGCTTTTGGCACAGTGGCTCGCGCTCGACCCAACGTTCACCTGTTTATCGCTGGTCCAGATGATGAAGGTTTTGGACAACAGGTCCGACAGTGGTTGAACGATGAGCAGGTTCTAGATCGCGTAACCTTCGCGGGAATGTTACGAGGCGAACGCAAGGAAGCAGCGTTCGGCGCCGCGGACATTTTTGTGCTACCTTCTTATACCGAAAACTTTGGTATAGCTATCGCCGAAGCGCTGGTCGCGGAAGTTCCTGTAATCATCTCCAACAAGGTAAACATTTGGCGCGAGATCGCTAATGCGCGCGCCGGGCTGGTGGTAAACTGCGACGCCGAAGAAGTTGCTCGCGCTATCACGACCCTATTGGACAATGGCGAACTTCGCAGCGAACTTGGCAAGGCTGGCAGGGTTTTAGTTGCCGAGAAATACGACTGGGCGCGTATGGCGGAGGAAATGGTCCGAATTTATCGAGACATTATTGCACGGGGGGCCAGGCCATACTCGGCTGAACTTTCGCACACATGAGCAGTGGCACCGGACCGACGGTTCCTTTGAGTGTGATTATTCCCACTCGTGATGAAGAACGAAACCTGCGTGAGACGCTTTCTACTGTCGTGGATTGGGCGGACCAGGTGTTTGTGTTCGATTCGTTCAGCGTCGATCGCACACTTGAGATCGCTCGCCAATTTAAGGTTGACATCGTTCAGCGGAGGTTCGACAACTTCGCCAGTCACAAAAACTGGGCTCTCGACCACTTACCGATCCGAAATCAGTGGATTCTCCTGCTCGATGCGGACGAACGCCTGACTCGCGATGCGCGTGATGAGATTGCTGCGATTGTTTGCGGCGGAGCGTCTCCGAATGGCTACTATATCGCTCGCAAGACCTATTTTATGGGACAGTGG
Organism: uncultured delta proteobacterium; assembly: GCA_963848285.1. Lineage (GTDB taxonomy): Bacteria > Desulfobacterota > Binatia > Binatales > Binataceae > DATGKG01. The sequence continues at coordinate 4,713 of CAWKCZ010000001.1, forward strand.
ATTCGCCATGGCGGTATGTTTCCCGACTGGCAGTTGCGACTCCTTCGACGTGGAAAAGGTCGCTATGAAGATCGCATAGTTCATGAACATATCGTCATCGACGGAACGACCGCGCATCTCAGAAACGCCCTTGAGCATAACGACTTCAAAGGGCTCGAACGATGGTTTGACAGGCACAATCAGTATTCCTCGATGGAAGCCGTAGAAGTTCGACGGCTTTTGGAAGGTGATTCATCAAAGCGGATTCGTGGGAGTTTGTTTTCGCGCGGACCAGAGCGGACACGGAAGATCAAAGAATTTGCTTATAGGTACCTGCCTGCCAGGGCTTTGTGGGTGTTTATCTGGATGTATCTAGTTCGTGGCGGATTTCTGGATGGACGAATTGGCTTTCGTTACTGCATATTGAGAGCATTTGTCGACTATCAAATCAGTCTTAAAGTGATCGAACTGCATTCTGAATCGGAAGGAAAACCTTGGCCCCAGGTCGCTGGAGCAGATTTGACAGAGGCGACGATGTTCTCGAATAGCTGCAAAGTGCAGGAGGCTATTGAAACAACTGAAAAAGTGGTCAATCGCCGCAGCGCTCCCAAGTGAAGCAAAATCAGATAGTCAGTTAGTAAGTCGAAGCATAGAAGCGGATGGCAGCAGGGACCAAGATAGTCAAATGCCTCGAGGTAGTTTTGACTCCGGGAGGTATTCGCGCGATCCTGACGTGGCCGAAATTCTCCGTGGCATCATTCAAGATGTTATCGAACCTCGCCCGTCAGGGAATCAGTCCTCGCACGGTGATCGACGTTGGAGCTAATGTAGGCCAATTCGCTGTCGCGGCCGCGATGATTTTTCCGAGAATCGAGCTCCATTCGTTCGAGCCAATTCCGGAGTGTGTGTCTGAGTTGAGGCACAATACTCGTGCCCTTTCCTGCATCAATATCTATCCGTTCGCGCTAGGCGAGCGGAGTGGTCGCAGCCGGTTCATAATCAATTCGCATAGCCAATCGAGTTCGATCCTCGCGCTGGCAAAACCGCACCTTGAGGCTTTTCCGCACGAGCGCGAGGCCCGCACGATCGACGTCGAAATGAACACTCTTGACGCGGTATTTAATGAGAAACCACTCGCTTCGCCGATCTTGCTAAAACTCGATGTCCAGGGCTACGAAGCGAACACCATCCTCGGCGGCCTTCAGACCTTGAAACGCTGCGACTACGTAGTATTGGAAGCCTCTTTGCGACCGATGTATCAAGGGGAGCTATGTTTTACCGAGATTCTTTCCTTGATGATGCGCAACGGCTTTGAATTTTTACGTCCGGTCGGATGGTTAGCAGACGACCGCACGGGCGAAATAGTACAGTTTGACGCTTTGTTTCAGCGTGTAAAAACTGAAGAGCAAAACCACCTCGCGGAAAATACCTCGGTTAACGCCGAATGACGAGGTTGTTAGAATCGTCAGAGACATCCTCGGATGAAAGAACACGACGCTTTGCGCCTGAGTTCAGACTGGCTTTAGCCTGCGTCCGGTGGCCGCTGCAGGAAGCGGATCGACTCGAAATAGATCATCTTTCGAAAGACCCTCTGAACTGGAAGTTATTCAAACGTATAGTCGAACGAAACCAGATACTGCCGCTGGTTTACAATAATCTTCGCGAGGTGTTGCATGACGAGGACCGCGTGCACGATCTCGAGGGATTGCGAGAGCTGGCAGTTGGCCGAATGGGACACTGTCTGTCACAAGCTGGAGAATTGGTACGTGTCACTGAGACCGCGCGACGAGCGGGCATAGAGATGGTGGCGCTCAAGGGTGTGTCGTTGTCCGCCCTGGCTTACGGGAACTTTGCCCTACGGAGTCCAGGAGATATCGATCTGCTGGTCTGCGCGGACCGAGTGTCAGAGGCCGAACCTGTACTTCGCGGGCTAGGCTATACGCGAATGGAACCAAAGGCTGAACTTACGCCTAAACGACTGAAACACTACCTCAGATACTACAAGCACTTCACATATCATTCGCCTTCTAAAAGTTCCGTTCTCGAGCTGCACTGGCGCTTGTTCCACAACATGCCTCTCTCAAACAATGCGGAGGCTCCCGCCGGAGCGACCACCAGCATTGCGATCGGCAACGGTGAAGTACTGACGCTTTCGCGAAACGAGCTGTTTTTGTACCTATGCGCGCATGGGTCAATCCATGGATGGCCCATACTAAAATGGCTGGCTGACATTGGTGCTCTGCTAAGATTGATGACGGCCGGTGACATGCGCGAGGTCGCCGCCTTAGCGTCGGAACGGGACTTACTGTCGGAGCTTCGCGCAACCTTGATCTTGGTGGATCTGTTGTTGGCGATTGAAAGGCCGGTAGTTGAGTTACCACGCGCCGCCGATCCGTCGGTCGATCGGATCGTAGCAATGGCTCAGCGGCTTCTCACCGCCAACAACTACTGCCTGGAAATGACCGACCTACCCCGGTTTGGTATGTTCTTCTATGATCTGCGACTCCGTTCTTCATGGCGTTATCGAAGGGAAGATTTGCGGCGCGCGATTATGTTGCCGGAAGACTGGGGATGGATCGATCTGCCGGACGCGATGTTTCCCCTCTACGCAGTGGTAAGGCCGGTAAGCTGGCTGCTGAGGCGTTTATCGCGCCGCGCTAAAAGACGATCTGCTGGGGATAGCCCCTCGCAAGTTGTCTCTCAGTAACGAACTTTAATCGGGGCTTGATCAGCTTAGATCTAATTTCCTAGCGCTGGAAAAACTTTTCAAATCCAAGAAACCAGAGCACGACTATAGCCAAGAGTGTGAGAAATCCAAGTACGAGAAGCACCTTTTTAAGGCTACTTGATCGATACTCGGCACGTACATCATGACGTCCAGGTTCAAGCTCCGTTGCGAGAAAGCTCGGCGAAACCATGAAGGCCCTTTGCTCTTTCCCATCGACCAGAACGTGCCAGTTGGGATGGTAAGTTATTTTGAAAACGAGCAGTGTGGGTGAGGTTACAGTGACCCGACCGCCAAGCGAATCGGGAGTAACAACCTCACTTTCGATTTGGCCGGGCTGCACGGAGTTTGTACGGGAGCCCTGGGTTACCAAACCTTCAAGGTAGGTGTCTGAGGTTTGTTGGTGTAGCAACACAGCATTGAAGCTCCCCTGGTCAGGAGCTGAGCTGCCAATCCAACGGCGATTTTCTTCAAAAAGACTTTGATGATTTTGCCCCGTTAGGACGCCCGCCAAATGTCCTAGTTGCATATAACTATTGGAGTCAGTTTCGTAGAGAACATAATGCGGCGTCGAGAGCAATACGCGGAAAGTCTTCGATAGATGAATACGAGACGGAGCGATCAGATATCGTATATTGAACAGGCGACAAAGCTTTGGAGTCGGATTGTTAAGTCTCCAAAGGTAAGGTGCGCTCAGCGAGAGCGATTGCCAGGGCATGAGGGTGTCGAACATCTCAACCGGGAGAAGATCGAACAAGCGAAGATTGCCCATCTTCATCCAACTACCCCAGTTAAAGTTACTGCCGGCATAAACCCTCCCCGGCGGTGCATTTTTCAAAGCCGCGAAGATCTGTGCGAGGTCCTGATCGTTTCGGTAGGCATGGTCTGACGTTTCAAGAACGCTGGTATTAATCCGGTAGAAATTCCATCTCTCTGCGAGAGCGGGGAGGAGCAAGATCAAGAGAACTACCAGCGGTGCAAGGACGCGGAAGGTGCTATAAACTGGTAGAGGAACTATGCGACCGCTCGCGCGCGACAGGCGCCAACCAAGCTTCCACAGCAGCTCGCCGCCTAGACCCGCGGTTAGTATCGCTCCAAAGTCGACCCCCGATGAGAACCTGCTGAAAATGACTATATGTGAAAGCGGTAAGAGCCTGGCGAACATACCCAGGCTGTGCGGGCCGAAATATAGAACCGTCCAAACCACCATCATGGTGAGGGCGATACATTTTTCGTTCCGGGGTCGCAGCGCGGAGTAAACGAAGCCAATGACGACCATAATCGTAAGCACGGGTAGTCTGCGATAGTCGAAGTAGCGACCTCCGAATAGGTTGGTTAAAACAGTTGAAGCGCCGAAAAGCTCTGATTTGGGAGTAAGGTTGGGAGCTACGCGAACACGATTCAGGTATTCGAGTTGTACAAAAAAAGGTACTGTTTGATAAGCAGTGATCAATAGTGCGGGTAGCGCGACCAGCGCAAGACGGAAGGTAGAGCGTCGCGCGTTGTCGATGATTCCTTTAGTGCCCGCGAGCTCATAAGCTTCCCACAGACTTATGAGCCACAAGACAACCACGATCACCGCGAAGATGTATCCATAAAGGAGATCGCTCAGGACCATTGCGGAACTCACCACGATGGCGCCAACGAATCCCTCGCCTCGCTTCAAGACACGTCTAACGATCGCGGTGCCGATGAACATCAAGTGCATGGAACAGAGCTGAGGAAACATTCCATAGCCACGATACACATAGCTGTTATAGTCGAATCCGAAATCCAGTCTGGACGATAACAACGGAGAGAAAGCCGCGCCGACTGCGGCTGCGATTGGCGAGAACTCCATCCGGCGCATGGACCAATAGACTGTCAGTGGAAAAAGAACTAACAGCAAGTACCGAAACAGATTCAACAATCGCAAGAGGCTGACGCTACCGAACAGCAAGCGATAGACCAGTACTACGGTTAGATGAGGCAGATTCTGGTAGTAGAGGAATTGTGGGAAGCCGAGTTCCAACTCCGGGAGCCAATGATCAAACGGATTGGCCCCCGCCGATAGCGCCTGGTTCGCGCGCTGGATGAATGTGTAGTGAAAGACCTGGTCGTTGGTACTCGGTGCCAGGTATTGCACTTCTGGAAACAATGCGATTGCATTGAGCGCTATCGGCAATGCCACGAGAATCAAGATTACGAACCAGGGCGCGGCTTCGTCGTCACTCGAAATCCAATCGATAGAGCGCCGAAAGTTGCTGATTATAGGTGAAATCATTTATAAAAATTGTACGTGCCGAGGCCGAATCGACCCGATACGACCGTATTCGAGCAATGAGTCAGTTAGCCTTGCTATCGGCAGGCCGTCAAGAGTCGGCTTGAAATCGGAGTTGAATCTCGAAATGACGCGACCATGAGTGAAGGATTCTCTTCGGTAAGAGAGCGGTGGGGCTTGGCGCGCCGTCTCGCAGGGGTTCTCGTACGTTTTTTGCCGATACTGGCGATCGGAGCGATGGCGTTCGGGCTCGCGCCAAGTGCGGGATGCGGCAAAGGAGTGTTTTCAGAAGTATCCAGCTCGGCAACCGCGAGCGCAATCACCCAAACCGCAACGTCCTCATCGAGTGCGACGCCATCTGCGCGTCCGACATTTGCCTTCAATACGTCGTTGAGCATTCGAGGCAGCGGTAGTCAGGTTGATTCGACGGACGGTACCTGCTCGGGTCAACCCTGCTCGAGCGCGACGTGTCAGTGCCTCACATTTTCGGGAACACTCAGTTCCAAATTGCTTGGCGACTCGGATTGGATCGCGAATCTCACGGTCAATTTGGATGGCTGTATCAATACTGGCACTATGGATCAGTTTTGCTGCATCGGAGATACGGTTGTCAGCGTTACCAATGGGTCCGCGACTGCTCCCAATGTGCTGGCGCTTTCTTTTACAGGTCCGACCTGCGCTGATCCAAACTCTTCGAATATTTCTTTTTGGGGCGATTTTATAGTGCTGTCGGCGTCCAGCAGTGGTAAGTTTGCGAATGCAACCGGTACCGGTCAAATTAATTTCTTTAGTGGACTAACTGACGAAAACCCGCCCGTTTACCTTGCTGCCCAGGGTGAGATCGCTCTTCCTTCGAAGTAGCATCCTCGGGGTTTCATAGATTTCCGTAGGAGCGCGGAATGAGATTGTTGCTTAAGGTACTCGTCTTGCTGATGGTGTCAGCCGGCATTTTTACGAGGCCCGCGCTGGCCGCGAACAGAGCCCATCCGGATCCGGCGAAGGTGCGCGCCGTGTTTCAGCGTCGTGCCGGCCATGTCGCGGCTAAGCCGGCCGCACAGACACCATCGGCCCTCCTGGACTTCACGATGGGAGGATCCGGAACCGAGACTGAAAGCGATGGTGCGTGCAATGGAGTAACTTGTCAGGCTTCCGAGGGTAACTGTGAATGCCTGATATTTGTGGGGACACTTACCGCCACGCAACTTGGCAAAGCATCCTGGGACGCGAGCATCACAGTCAACCTCGACGATTGCTTCAACACCGGCACGATGGATGGGTTCTGCTGCTTCGGCGATGGCGTACTCAGTGCAACCAGCGGTAGCGGCAATACCCAAAGCACCCTCGGAATGTCATACACCGGTCCAATCTGCGTGGATCCAAATTCCTCATCCGATCCCACAACCTTGGACATAAGTATTCAGGGAGGATTCATAATCCTTCCTGCGGCGAGCAGCGGGAAGTATGATCACGCAACCGGCACCGGCCAGCTTGATGCGTACGTGAATGCTGCGGACCCTGATGGAGCCACCTATCTTTCAGGGCGAGGCGTCCTTCAGGTGGATTCTCCTTTTTGATTTCGGCTCGCATAGAATTAGTGGGAGAGACCTGACGAAGACGGGCACGGTTTCCGATTCTTAAGCAATGGAAGCAATCCTGAGAATTCCGCGCGCGATCATTGATTCGATTTTAAATGCCGAATCAGATTGGATCCGCTATGGACTTCCCGCGCTGGTACTTACGGTTGTCTTTTCCGCTTTGATGTTATCGAAGCAGGGAGCGGGTCCGGAGCCGCAGAAGCCGATCGAGGCACCTGTTCATTCAAAGGTAGCGGAAAATTTCCATCGGAGTTTCCAGCAACCGGCGGCCTCAAATGGCTCTCTCCCTGAGCGGCCGGCTTTTTCGCCGCCTCCGGCTGCTCCGATCGCCGAGAGCAACCAGGTGCGTCTACCAGCGGCCGATGCGCCTGCTGCTGCGGCGGGCAGACAAAAGGAACTTGCCGCCGAGGCGGTGAAGTGGGGCTGGAGGGAAGAGGGTAGGCGAGCCCTATGCGATGCCGTGCGCGCATCTATACCGGATTTTAAAGCCGGCAAATTGCATAAGCACTACACCATCCATCTTGCGCGGGCGAACTTTAAGGGTGAGCGAGAAATGGCTGACAGGGCTGTTGATGAGGCTTTGCGCGACTACGAACGAAATCTTTGGAACGAGGCACAATGTCCGGAAGTCCCGGGTCAGCCTCGAATGTCAAAGGGCACCATCGACGCAGTGATTCAGCGCAAGCAGGATTGGCTCAAATCTCATTAGTCGCTACCATCGAGAAGACATTTTGTCACTCAAGACTGTTCTCATGCAGTCAAGGTTGCGCAATTTCCCCGAGCGCCATCCAACCCCAGGCAGAGATAGCGACGAGGACAAACATAAGGGCGAAGATGGTCCAGCGGCTTCCAACCGGCGCAGCGTAGGGCCTCCTTAGCTTGGGCTTGCTGAAGCGTCGATCCATGCGTGCTACTTTGCTTCCCTCCTTTTCGAGGTCCACTTGGCGGGCTTCAGCCGCCGGCGGTCCTGCCTCTTTCGTCAGCCGCAAATGCCGGAAGTGCGCCGTGCCCGGTGGCCCAAACTGGCAAGCTACGGTTACCTCAGTCTGAAGGGCTCCGGTTCTAAAGTAGAAATCCCCTTGCTGCCAAGCCGCGGTGTCGGCAGGCGTCCAGCCATAGGCATGGCCCCGCACTCGAATCCCCAAGACGGGGGGGAGCGATCTTCTTTCGATTCCCTCAGTCATCAACTCGCCGCTAAGATGATACCAGCCGGGAGCTAGACCAAGCGTCTGACTCCATTCGGCAGTATCTCCACCACTCGAAGTAATCTGCAATTCCGCCGGACCGCCGGCCGGATGAGTCCAAACCATAGTGTCGTCCGCGCGTTGCGGGAAGAGATTGGCGGCGGTCCAGCCCGAAGGCCTTTCCGCAATGCCTTCCTTCAAATCGCCGTTGCGCAACAGGTTGTCCTGCGCTCTCGCTCTCCCCACGAGCGCGACCAGCGTCAGCAGCGCGACTACCATGATCCGAACTGACATCTTCACAATCCGCAAATACCTACTACAACCAGTTCGCCAAGTTGGAACCCTGTAACCACAAGTGATCGGAAAATTCGCTACGAGAGAGCGGCATACCTATCCAAAGGGGAAGAAAGTAAACGAATCCGAATATAGCGGCGATTGAAAAGAGCACCACCACAAATCTGTTTGCCCAGTTCCTTCGAAAGAAACCAAGTAAGCAGTATGCAATGCCGGCCGCGACACTGACGAGAATACCGTCCCGCACCCCAAACCCGACAGCGAGCGGCGATAGGGTTGCGATCAGAACAATGAGTTGCTGCCAAATTCCAGCGGCGCCGGACCAGCAATCAGAGAGTACGACTGAGAGGGCGAGTATCCCAAGGTAAAGCGAAGGCATATAGTGATAGATGAAGTGATAGCGGGGGATCGCTGCCCACGTCGCGAGGTATAACACGTATCCGATCACGACGAATGCTCTTGCGAAACTAAACCTGGATAGCAGCCCTACTCCCAAAGTTGGGATCGCAACCATTGCACCCGCCCATATGAACGGGTTCCCCAGCGCGCGGATCGAGGAAACCTGAGCGTCCGCAGTAAAAAGAAACTCCTTCTTCGTCCAGAACATTACGGGGCGCAGCATCAGAGGCCAACTCCACCACGGTGATGCGTACTGATGGGAGCCTTGAATGAATCGACCCTGATACCTGACTTCCTCCCTATAGGAGGCGATTTGATCGCTAATCCCTCGCCACCAACCCAGCCAGTAATTCGGCAGATAGACGCACATATACACGAGCGCGCTGACGCCGCCTACCAACGCTATAACACCTAGCACGCGCCTGATGGTTAAGGCTCCCCAAATACGATTCCTGCCAACCGCCCATCCCGATTCTGCAAACCAATACATTGCGAAAATGATCGATCCTAATACCAGCAATTCTGTGACAACTGGGATTAGAAACTTTGAGCTTAACGCCAGACCTAGCGAGATACCTATCATCGCGAGTAACGGTCTTTTTAAAGATGGACTAGTGTTCTGGATGAATTGAAATAGAAACAGGTATGAGATAGCGGCAAACGTAACGTAGTAAATTTCCCACACCGCGAAGCGCGATTCGACCAGGAACATGCCATCCAGTATAACCAGCGCCGCGGCTAAGGTTGCGGCGAGACGAGAATCGAAGAGACGCTTGCCAAAAAGATAGGTCACCGCTACCAGCGCGCTGCCGATTAGCGCGCTAGGAAGCCTCCAACTCCACGCCTGATCGCCAAACATTTTGATGCACGCCGCAATTAGGAGGGCGGTCAGGGGCGGATGGGTATCGCGAAAGGGTTCGTTTTGCAGATAGCCACGTGCGAGCCAGACGGTCCATTTCTCGTCCCATACCAAGGTAGCTGGCTGACCGAGCTGCCATAAGCGAGTCAGCATCGCAATCAAAGACAGCCCAACTAGCAGATAGGTGTCGGTATGGGACCAAGCCGGCGCAACGAGACCCTCCTGAAGAACGCGCGACTCCTTCGAGCGAGGAGAAGTGGCATCGATAGTTTGGTGCGAAATGCTTTTCCACATTTGAGGCAGACGCGGGAAACCATATCATGGCGCCCGGGAAGAACTCGACGGCGGCTTCGAGGCGCGGGGCGTCGCATAGGGCACAGCAGCTATTTTCACCAGAACTTCGCCTTGCTATGAGTACACATTCGCGATGGCGATGGAGTTGAGGCGGTGGCTGCTGGATTCGATGCTGCTGAGTACCTCCGAGGCGGTTGAGAAATCTCCCCCCGCCTATCATGCGACTGCGAAGGAGAAGGTCTACGCGTTTCTCGAGTCGCGCCCCGCCGGCGTCGATGCCGGCGAACTCATCGGCCTATTGCTGAGTGGCGCCGGCTCGGATCCTGAACTCGGTGCGCGTTTGGTGCGCACGCTGCTGGCCGAAGACCCCAACTTCATTTTCGATGCTGAATCGGCGCTGTGGTCGCTGCGCAAGAGCATCGGTCTGCGCGTGCCGCTCGAGGAAGCACGCTTTACCGTCGTGGATTTGGAAACTACCGGTGGCCGCGCCGCGCCGGGGACCATCATCGAGATCGGCGCCTGGAAGATGGTCGGAAGGCGTCTGGTGGAGTCGTTTCAATCGCTGGTGCGGCCCCATCGCGGCGATCCCGCGTTTCGTGACTGGCCTCACCTCGATCAGTAATGAGATGGTGCGCGAGGCGCCCCGCATCGAGGAGGTTCTGCCCGCGTTTCGCATTTCCTTGGCGATTCCATCATGGTCGCACACAATGCCGCTTTCGATTTTTCGTTTCTCGATTTCGAGTTCCGCCGCATTTTTGGGATCGGTCTGAACAATCCGGTGCTCTGCACCCTGCGGATGGCGCGCCGCTTTATGCCGTCGCTGCGCCGCAAACGCCTCGATGCGCTCGCCGAGCATTTCGGGCTCTCCACCGAAGGTCGCCATCGCGGTCTCGGCGATGCCCGCATGGCGGCGGAGATTCTCTCGATTTTCCTCGAGATGGCCGCCAAGCTGGGCCTCACTCGCCTCGATCGCCTTATCGATGACCATCAGCGCGGCGCGGCCGGCCGCCGCATCGAGCGCCACATTGCGCCGGAAGTCATCGCGGCGCTGCCGACCGCCCCCGGCGTCTACCTGATGCGCAATGAGCGCGGCGATCTACTTTATGTAGGCAAAGCGCGCCGCCTGAAGGATCGGGTCGGGTCGTATTTCAATTCCGGCGTCAGCGCCAAGACCGCCGACCTCATCAGTCATGTATGGAAGATCGAAACGCGAGTGACGCGCTCGTCGCTGGAGGCCGCGCTGCTCGAGGCACAACTCATTCGCGAGCTCAAGCCGCCGTTTAACCGGATGCTTAAGAGCGTCGCGCCCGCATTTTTCATCCGCATCGACCTGATGGACGATTTTCCACGCCTGGTCGTGACCCAAAAGATCACGCGGCGGCACGGCGTGATGTTTCTCGGCCCCTTCGTGGGCAAGCGCGGCATCGACCATTCGGCGCGCACGCTCTCGCGCCTGCTCGGATTGCGCACCTGCGCCGGCCGGCTTGCGCCGGATGCGGATTTTTCGCCCTGCATCTACGGCCAGATGGGGCATTGCTGTGCGCCCTGCAACCTCAGCATCGATGAGTCCGCGTATGAGGATCGGGTCCGCGACGCGGTCGGATTTCTGCGCGGCTCCGCGCACCGGCGCGATCCTCGGTGGATTGGCGAAAGCGCGCGACCAGGCTGCGTCTGCGATGCGCTTCGAAGAGGCGAACCGCCATCAGCGCGACTCGAGCGCTGGCGACGCTGTCCTCGCGCGTGAGCAAGCTGAGCCAGGTGGTTACCGAGAACAACCTCGTGATCATCACCGGCAGTGGCGACGATCGCGCCGCGCACGTCGTTCTTTCCGGTCGCCTCGCGATGACGCATCAGCTCGATTCTCCGCAGGATGCGGCGAACGAGGTCGCGCGATTATGTCGCCGCCAACTTCGAGCGCTACCGCGCGCTTCCGATCGCGCGCGCCGAGTTGGAGCCGATGATGATAGTCGCGCGATGGCTCCGCGAGCGCGGCGAGGAGGGTAGGGTTGTCGCTTTGAAGAGCCCCAATCTTGATCCTTCGACGCTGATTGAGCCACCTCAAATGCTGCCGGACGGAAAGTCGGCACGCTGCTGAACGCGCTCCGCCACCTTGGAAACTCCGGGTCAGTTCGTTCTGTATGCGCATTCATGGTGCTGTTCGAGGGATGAACAAGCTCGGGTATACATGTGCGTGGATGGCCTCCTCGGCGGGGTGGGAAAGGGGCGTCGTCGTAAACGGCAACACGCGCCTGAGCGCGCCTCCCCGGCCCTGTCGGCAGCTTTGCGTTTTCGATTCTCTCCCGGAAGTAGGCCCTGTGGCCTGCCCCCCAATTTCCCACCATTCATAAGTAGAGACCGTGGTTGATTTCGCCCTCCTGGGGCGGTTGCGCGAGCAGCATGACGCGCATTCGAGGAATGATGCGTCCGCGCCTCTTCAGAAACCCTCTCCCGATGGGAGAGGCGCTCGTGAGGCTTTGCGAACGAGCTGGAGTGGGACCGCATTCAGCGCGCGTCTGCCGCGCGCGATTCAGGAAATCTCCTGTTCTGTGGCACAGGCTTTTAGCCTGTGTACCTGCCCATTGTTATGAAGGACACACAGGCTGAAGCCTGTGCCACAAAGAAAGATCCAGCAGAAGAATTCCATAGTCGCGCGAGGACGCGCTGATCAAGGTCCCACACCCAGGTCGCTCGGGACTCGCGACCTCCTCTCCCATCGGGAGAGGGTTCAGGAATCACAGCGTGTGGCCGAAGTCGGAGCCCATCGCGCACTCATGCTCACCCGGAATCAGCTTCCCGTTCATGAAGCGGGTAAATGAGAAGCGCGCGGTCGCTTCATGTGAGGGTCATTGTTCCCGCGCTCGGCGCGGGAGCTATAATTCCCGCCGCGTCGTTATCCTAGATGATGCTGGTTCGGCCGTCTGGTCAGGAATCACAATTGCGCGAAGCGCGCTTCAAAAAGACTCTCACCCGGCCCTCAAACGGGCCGACCTCTAAATTTCGCTTCGGGCTCCGCTTCGCTCCGCCTCAGCGGCTTCGCGTCCCAAAGGGCGAGGGAATCAAGGGGAGGGAATAAGGTGGCGCGGTGGCTGCGCGAGCATCGCGAAGAGCGTAAAGTGGTCGGCTTGAGCGGCCCTCAATTCCGAAGGTCGGCTCTGACCGAGGAATAGGGTTCGGCGTCTGCACGAATCGAATAACAAACCAGGAGCGCTTCCACAGCAGCTCCGGTGAGGTGAATGGAAATGGAAGTAGGGGTGTTCTATCTGCCGAGCATCGGCACCAAGGCTGAGATCAGCGCCGGAATGGCGGGACGGCGCACCGATCTCTATCAGCGGATGCTCAGCAACCTCGGCGAGCAGGCGCGCTATCTCGATGAGCACGGCTACTATGGCGTCGCCTTCACCGAGCATCATTTTCATATCGAGGGCGAGGAAGTTTCCACCAACCCGATCATGCTCGACATGTTCCTCGGGATGCAGACCAGCAAACTGCGCGTCGGGCAACTCGGTCTGGTGCTGCCGAGCCATAACCCGATTCGCATCGCCGAGGACGTCGCGATCCTCGACCAGGTAACCAAGGGCAGGGCGTTCGCCGGATTCGCACGCGGGTACCAGCCGCGATGGGTCAATACGCTCGGCCAGCATTACAACGGCCTGGCCGACAATCAGACCGATCCCGAGGGCTACGAGAAACTCAAGAAGGAACTCTACGAAGAGCACTTCGAGATCATCATGAAGGCTTGGACCAATCCGACCTTCAGCCACTACGGAAAGCATTGGCAGATCCCGCCCAAGGGAATTTTCTGGGGCGCCCACAATGTCACTCGCCAGTATGGCCGCGGCGTCGACGACAAGGGCATCCTGCTGGAAATCGGAACCGTTCCGGAGCCCTATCAGAAGCCGCATCCGCCGTTGTTCCAGCCCTTTAGTTTCTCGGAGTCGTCGGTGAAGTGGGCGGCCCAGCATAACGTGGTGCCGATCACCATCGTATGCGACAAGGAAATCTGCACCGGCCAGTTCAAAGCCTGCCAGGCCGGCGGCGAGCAGGTCGGCAAGAAACTGAGCTTCGGCCAGGGCATCGGCATCACGCGCGAGATGGTGGTGGCTGACACCGATGAGGAGGCGATCGCGTTGGCGCGCGATGCCGGCTGCTTCATCTGGACCAAGTTTTTCGAGCCGTTCGGATTCAATGCGGCAATCGCGCATGCGGGCGAGAACTACAAGGACGTGCCCAACACTTTCGAATCGATGTGCGATCGCGGGCTCACCATCTGTGGTAGTCCGGACACGGTATCGCGTAAGCTCGAAAAGTTATTCAAGGACCTGCCGGCCGAGTACTTCTGGATTTTCATGTACAACGAGCTGTTGCCGCAAAAGGCCGCCATGCGGTCGTTGGAACTGATGACCACCAAGGTACTGCCGCGATTCACCAAGAAGATTCACTAGAAAACATATTCCTGTGCGCGGACAACGCGCGCTGTAGAGCGAAGCAATGCCGCCATCCATCCGATTATCGGATGGATGGCGGTTGTCGTTCGCCGCAAATAGATACGGCGCTAAGCTCGACGGTGAGTGATATTCGCAAATCTTAACTAGTTCGACTTAAGGCGCACAGAAAAATCTAAATTGAAAAACTCAGAGATTCCTTCGAGGTCACGACCCACTGCACTCGCTTTAGCATGTCCTCGAGGCTCGTCGAGTCCAGGATCTTGGCGGTGGCGTCGCGAACTTCCTGCATGACAATCCGGATCCCGCAGGTTCGCTCATCGCGGCACTCGTGGCAACGCATATAGGCGGTCTTACTTACGCAAGGTAGCGGGGCAATCGGCCCATCCAGCGCTCGCACTACCTGGCCAATGCTGATGGAGCGCGGCTCACGCGCGAGGAAGTATCCGCCGCCTTTCCCTTTTTTGCTATGAAGCCAGCCGTGATTCTTGAGTTCGAGCAGAATCAATTCGAGGAATTTGTGCGGGATATTCTCGCGATGAGCAATGTCCGAGATTAGGACCGGTCCTTGACCATATTCTTTGGCAAGAACTGACAGCGCCTTCAGCGCATACTTGGACTTTTGCGTGAGCATTCTCTATCGAATTGGTAGCCTGTCGAACACGAGTAGTCAAGCAACATCAATGGCGCAGACCGGCTGAATTACCCGTTGGCGCGGCTCGCGCGAGCGACCGACGCGCGCGGATTAATTTTACCGAATGAGAAAACTGGCGCCCTCTGCGGGATTCGAACCCACGACCCCAGGATTAGGAATCCTGTGCTCTATCCATCTGAGCTAAGAGGGCGCGCTCCCAAGAGTATCCCCCGCGTTTGACCCTATCAACGCGAACTCATGAGGTTTGATTGTCTTGCGCGCCAAAACCGAATATCCCTCGGCTGCGTACTTTAATGCGTGAGGATGTGGATAAGCCGCCGTCGCATAAGATCTCCGACCGCGACCTGGTCGCCGCGATGGCGCGTGGCGAGGCCGACGCGCTGCGTGCCCTGAGCGGGCGCTATAGCCGCATGCTTGCCGCGCTGGCTTATCGCTTCGTCAGAGATGAGTCAGACGCGGAAGAGATCGCCGCCGATGTGCTCTGGCAAGCCTGGCGGGAAGCGCCGCTGTTTGATGCGAAACGCAGCTCCGTCAGTGCGTGGCTGGTGATGCTCGGCCGCAGTCGGGCCATCGACCGTTTTCGCGCCTTGCGCGCGCGGCGAACGCCGGAAAATCCGGAGCCGCCGCCGGAGCCGGCCGCCGATGCGCTTAGCGAACTGGAATCGGCCGAGCGCGCCACCATCGTGAAACGCGCGGTTGGGGAACTGGAAAAGCGCGAGCGGGAACTCCTCGAGCTCGCGTACTTTTCCGATCTCTCGCAAACCGAAATCGCCGCGAAGGTTGGGATTCCGCTCGGCACGGTAAAAACTCGAATGCGGACCGCGCTCATCAAACTGCGCGATGCGCTGAGGCGGCTGCGATAGGGCCATGACGCACGACGAATTCAAAACCCTGCTGCCGCTCGCCGCACTCGATCGGTTGGAACCCGAAGAGGCGGCCGCCTTGCGCGAGCATCTTGCCGGATGCGCGGAATGCCCGGCGGAACTCCGCGAATTCGAGCATGCCGCGTCGATGCTGGCGCTGGCGGGCGATGCTCCAACGAGTGAAGATCGCGTGATGCGCAAATTGGAGGCGCGCCTGGCAGCGCACGCGCCTGAACGCGCACCGAGTCGCATGGTGGAACCTTCGCGGCGCGAAGGCGCCCGCCGCTTCGCACCGCGTCTCGCGATGGCCGCGGCGGTCGTGCTCGCGATTTATGGCGTCGCAGTTACCTCGCGGATGCTGGACCTCAAGCACGCCTATGACGATCGCGGCGACAAGCTGACTTACCTGCAAAATCGCTTCGCCGCCCTCGAGCACGAAGCGCATGAAACCGAAGCAAAAATGGAGGCACTCTCGAAAGTGCTGTCGGAGCGCATTCAGCTCGAGCGGGTGCTCGATGCGCCTGATCTGCAGGTGACCCGCCTCGCACCGCTGCCGCCGGCTCCTGGAGCCAACGCGATAGTCGCAGTAAGCACTTCCTCGCGCGAGGCAGTGCTGCGTGCAAATGGCCTCGAGGCGCCGCCCCCCGGAAAGACCTACGAGCTCTGGTGGATCACGAAGCAGAAGGGACCTGTGCCGGCCGGTACTTTTACTGCGGAGACCGGCAAGGAAGTCATCGCGAAAGTCGACGCGCCTCCGCCCGGCGATCGCGTGATGGTGACCGCGGTTACCCTCGAACCCGAGGGCGGGGTGCCGAAGCCGACCGGTGCGATGTATCTCAAAGGCTCGCCCGAACGCGAATAGCCGCCGGGCAAATCCGTTTCGACGCCGCTTTCGTATCTCATGCATGAACGATACTCATGCCGCCTGCGGTCGCTTCGATCTGGAAAAGTATCTGCGCAATTCCGGCGCCACGCGCCCGGAGTCCTTCGATTGGTCCGATCCCGGCCCTCCACTCGACGCCGAAGCGCTCTTCTGCCTCGGCTACATGATGGACATCGAGTCGCACACCATCATCTACCTGAAGGAACTGCTCTCGACTTCAGTTGTCGAGGATCCCTCCATTACCGCCTTCCTCGCGTGCTGGGTCTACGAGGAGTTTTTTCATTCGCGGGTGCTCAAGCGTTTTATCGAGAGCCAGCACCTGCGGATCGAGGATGCGCGCTTCGCCGAGTTGCGCCGCCGGTCACCGTCGCGGCGCTTTGCCGAGGCCATCGGACGAATTGCCTCGCATCTGACGCGGCACTTTCCCGCGGTCCATATGACCTGGGGTGCTATCAATGAGTTATCGACCCTGACCGGTTACCAGGCGTTGATCGAGCGCGCGCGCCATCCGATGCTGGCTACTGTAATGAGCCGCATCATCAAGGATGAGCGGCGGCATTTCTCGTTTTACTACAACCAGGCGAGCCGGATGTTGCAGGACCCGACAGCGCGGCGCATCACGTCATTCATTGTGCGCCATTTCTGGACGCCGGTCGGGAGTCCGGTGCGTGGCGATGCCGACGCGCATCGCGTTTGCGGATATCTCTTCAGCGGTGCCGATGGCCGCGTGCGACTGGCCGATGTCGACCGGACTATCGCACGCTTGCCGGGCCTCGAATGGTTCGACCTGGCGTCGCGCTTCTGCACTGCACCGGACTCAAAGGCAACCAACGTGCTCGGCCCGTTACCAATGCATCAGGCGGTGTAGCCCGATCGGTTCGGTGCTGGACGGTCGCGAAAGCTATGCGAAATCTTCGATGGCTGTGGTCCGTGTTGACGATGCGTTGAAGGAATGGGCGCGCTTCGCGCATCCAGGATTTTACGGGGCGTTCGCGAACGCCCCCTACGGTTCGAAATCAATGTGGCGCCATCCGAGGTCGAGCCAAGTCGAATTGCCATTTCCCCGGGAGGGTACCTTTTTCGAGTCGCCACCGCGGTGCGGTTCGTAGCGGGCGTTTGCGAACGTCCCGCTGAATCCTGATCCGCGTAGCGTCCTCCAAAGAATTCCCAACCCTAGTTCATCTCCCGGAAGTAGGCGCGGATCTCGTTCGCCAGCAGTTCGGGCTCTTCCATCGCGGCGAAATGGCCGCCCTTCGCCATCACCGTCCAGCGCTTCACGTTGTAAATGCGCTCCGCCCAATGGCGCGGCGGCCGCACCAGCTCGCCGGGGAACATCGCGATCCCGGTCGGCGTCTCGATGCGGGTGCCGGGCCTGAGACGCCACGGATGGTGGCGCGATTCGTAGTAGAGGCGCGTCGAGGAATTTGCGGTCTGCGTGATCCAGTAAATCATCACGTTGGTCAGCAGTTGGTCCTTGGAGAAGCTGCTCTCGACGTTGCCATGACAATCGCTCCAGGTGCGGAACTTCTCGACGATCCACGCGCATAAGCCGGCGGGCGAATCATTGAGGCCGTAGGCGAGTGTCTGCGGCTTGGTGCCTTGAATCCATTGATAGCCGGTTTCGGCCTGGCGGAATTTCTCGATGTCGCCGAGGAAGACTTTTTCCTCCGCCGTCAGGTCCGGCGCGCTGCGTCCCTCGGCGGGCCCGGCGGCGATCATATTCAAATGGATTCCAAACAGATGCGGCTGAAATGCCTCGCCGATGCGCGAGACAATCGCCGAACCCCAGTCTCCTCCCTGCGCCGCATAGCGCTGATAACTAAGAGTCTGAGTCATCAGCTTGTGGAAGATGTCAGCGATCGCCGGGATGTTCATCGCGCGCGCGGTCGGATGCCCCGAAAATCCATAGCCCGGCAGCGAGGGTGCGATCACGGTGAAGGAATCCCGCGCGTCGCCGCCGTGAGCCACCGGATCGGTGAGCATCGGAATGATTTCCTGGAATTCATAGACCGAGCCCGGCCATCCGTGGACGAGGAGCAGCGGTTTCGGATTGGGGCCGCGCCCTTCCTCGCGGACGAAATGGATCTTCAACCCATCGATGTCGGTGGTGAAATGTTTGAGCCGATTCAGACCGGCCTCATGTTTGCGCCAGTCATATTTCACGCGCCAATACTCGAGCAGCTCGCGCATGTAGGCGAGATTGGTGCCGTATTCCCATCCGGTATCGGGCACCTCGTCGGGCAGGCGGGTGCGCGCGAGGCGCTCTTCCAAATCTTTCAGAACTGCATCGGATACTTCGATGCGAAACGGTTCGATTGCGGCCATTGCTTTGTCCCCAAATTGTCGACCCAGCCCCCGAGTCAAGACCTAGCCTCTTCCTGTGCGGAAGAGGAATCAGACAAAAGACCTACAGCAATTCAGTTCCGCCGGTAGCGGCGCGCGTGCTGCCGTCGCGCTTGTACCAATCGAGCAAATTGCGCGCGATGAGCGAGAGATGCACCTCGTCGGCCCCATCGACGAGCCGCGCCGAGCGCGCATGACGAAACATGTCTTCCAGTGGCGTGTCCGAGGAAAATCCCAGCGCCCCATGGACCTGGATCGCGCGATCGAGGATACGCCACAACATGTTAGCAACGTGATACTTGGTCATCGAGACTTCATGCCGAAAGGGCAGGTTGTTCTCGATGAGATACGCGGCGTGGAGCACCATCAGCTTGGCCTGGTACAGCTCCAGCGCCGATTGCGACATCATGAACTGGATGCCCTGCTTCTCGGCCAGCTTGCCGCCCTGCACGCTGCGCTCGAGAGAGCGCTTGGCGGTCATTTCGAGCGCGATTTCTGCGTTGCCGATCCATCGCATGCAATGCGCGAGACGCGCCGGGCCCAGCCGCACCTGGCCGAGCTTGTGCCCTTCGCCGCGCCCACCCAGCATCGCATCGGCCGGCACGGTGACGTTCTCGAGCGCGATCTCGCAATGATTTCCCTTGCCCGCCATGGTGTCGATGTCGCGAACAATCTTGAAGCCTTCGTTGGGCAGCTCGACGATAAACGCGGAGTTACGCGCCTGTGGCGGATCGGCATCCGGATCGGTCTTGGCGATGACGATGGCGAATTTCGCGCCATGCGCGCCGGAAATAAACCACTTGTGGCCATTGATGACCCAGTTATCGCCGACCTTTTCCGCATGCGTTTTGATTTGCGTCGGATCCGAGCCCGCCGCTTCCGGTTCGGTCATCGCGAAACAGGAGCGGATTTTCCCGTCGCAGAGCGGGCGCAGATATTTTTCCTTCTGCGCGGGAGTCGCGAAGTGCAACATGGTGTGCATGTTGCCCTCGTCAGGCGCCTGCGCGTTGATGATGAAGGAAGCCAAACGGCTGCGTCCGCATTCCGCGGACACCATCGCCATTGCCAGCGGCCCGAGGCCCATCCCACCGAACTCGGCCGGCATGTGCGGACACCAGAGTCCCGCCGCCTTCGCCTTGCGCCGCAGATCGCGGATGCCTTCGCGCCAATTCTGTGTTTTGCGCAGCTCCTTTTCGGCGGGATCGATTTCCTCGCGAATGAAGGCGCGGATTTTGTCGCGCACCTCGATCACGTTGGGCGGCATCATGAAATCGATGGACATCTAGTTAATGCTCCTTTTTATATTCCCTCGACCCCAGTAGGGGTTCTCGGGGCGCCTGGCGGCGCGGCTGCGCCCGCTTCGCGCCTCGATCCAAAAGCGCAGCAAAAGCCCTTCTAACGACAAGCCTCGTGTTCCCTCGACCCGCAGGGGTTCTCGGGGCGCCTGCGACGCGGCTGCGCCCGCTTCGCGCCTCGATCCAACCGTCACGAAAGCCCTTGCCAAGTTCACGCCTGGGTTCGAGTTCGAGCGAGTACGCCCAAGTGATAGAGGGAAACGCGCCGAGGCGTCAACCAAATCCGCGCTGGCATTCCACGAGCGTCGCGGCTTCCTCAGCGTCCCCGCCTGCGCAACGACCTAACCCCGCCCTCTTCGTTGAGGAATTATCTGGCTGTCGACACCCGGAGTAATCGTGGCAAGTTGTTCCCGACGAAGACGTCGAATCAGTTGCTTAGCCAGTTCACGACTGAGGACGATTGCAAGCGCTTTCTGATACGGTTCCGATGGCCTGCCGGTAAAGTGAAATGCCCGCGCTGCGGCGATGAAAAGGTGTTCCACGTCACGCATCGTCTCTTCCATTGGGTTTGCAAGGGCAAGGAATGTGGCGGGCGCAACGGCTATCGATTCAGCGTCATCACCAAGACCACTTTCGAGAACACGAAATATCCGCTCCGGACGTGG
This sequence comes from uncultured delta proteobacterium, assembly GCA_963848285.1. Lineage (GTDB taxonomy): Bacteria > Desulfobacterota > Binatia > Binatales > Binataceae > DATGKG01. The sequence continues at coordinate 25,448 of CAWKCZ010000001.1, forward strand.
TTACAAGTGATGTTCATCATGGGTCACGCGAAGAAAGGACTCTCCGCGCATCAGATTCATCGCATATGGGCGCGCTGGATCGTATGAGAAGGCTTGGTATATGTGCACGCGCATCCGCACCGCGACGGAAGAGAAAGCTGCTCGGCAGCGCTGCGGGCTTGAAGGCGCTGCGCTGCTCGGCGGCGAGATCGAACTCGATGAGAGTTTCGCCTGCGGAAAAGGCGCTCAACATGCGGGCGGAAAAACGCAAGGCGCTGAATTTGTCGGGCACCAAGGGTAAGCTGGCGGTCATTGGCGCAATTTCCCGCAAGGGCAATGTCATGTGCCAAGCAATCGAAACCACGGATACTCCGACGCTGGATCGGTTTGGGCGCCGCGTCACGGATAAAACTGGGGTCAAGCTCTCGCGACCGATGAGCACAGGCGGATATCGCCTGCTCGGTCACGATTTACAATCATCGCGTGGTTCGCCACGACCAAGGCGAATACTTGTGGGCGCCACGTACGCAAATTCGATTGAATAGTTTTGGTCCCTGCTGAAACGCGGGATCATCGGCGGATATCACAAAGTGAGCAACACCTATTTGCCACTTTATCTCAATGGAATTGAGTTCCGATTCAATAATCGAAGGAATCCCGACATCTTCGATCCGACCGTAGCAGAATGCTGAGGTAGCCAGGCTGGGTTCGGCCTCAGCATGTTGAAATACCAGCACAGCCGCCACTTCCGCTACAAAGTCCGCATGGTTAAGAAAACGAAGAGACCGACGCCTCCGCGAAATGACGCGGAGTTAGTCGAACGCCTACGCGGAAGAACGCCCGATGTACTTGAAGCGAAGGTGCACTTCGACGCGATTCTGGACGCGGTTTTGGAGATTACGCCAATGGAAGAAAATGGTGACATCAGGAAACCTACCAATCGAGAATCGAGTCAAGCGCATTCAGATAGAGAATGATCCCAACAATGCGCCCGATGACGGCGCTGGCAGGATAGAAGGCGGAAAAAGACCGAGTGAGGCCTTTGGACCGACCGCGAATGGTGAGAAGCCCCCAAAGACCGAGCGCAAGTCCAAGGCCCAATGTCGAGAACGCCGAGAATGGGTAAAGCTTACGGTCGAAATATTTACCCTGTTTGCAGTAGTCGGATACGCCATCGTTAACGCGCGTATGTACGGTGCAATGGTCGTTGCCAATTCCAACAGTCGCGATTCCGCTAATGCCGTTACGGTCGCTGCGCGAGCGGCTGAGAAAGCGAATAGTATCGCTCAAACGTCGATAGAGATTAGCAATCGAGCATGGATGGCACCGGGGTTTACGCGATTCTCGACCTACCCAGCCACTCCTAAGGTAGGCCAATTCCCTGAATACTTCTTTGATTTAACTAACCCCGGCAAATTGCCCGCCATCGATGTGGCGTTCTCTGTGGAAGAAAAAGATATACCGCTGTCGCCCAAATCGTTGGACAGCCAAGTCCGTGGCGAAGCGTCAGTTTCGATAAAAATAATATGTGTGCTCAAGCAAAAGGAACTGTTGGTGGAGTAGCCATATTTCCGACAAGAAACTACACCCAGACGACGGTCTCGAATCATCCCTACCAGCAGGAAGTTGATGACGGCACTATTGGAATCTGCCTTCTTGGATGCGCCACATACGGACCCCCCGATGCGCGCCGCTATACCGCCTTTTGTGTTTACTACGAAAAATCGCTCAACGTCTTCAAGGTTTGCCCTACTGGAAACGAAGCCAATTAGGAGCGAACTAAGCGCCAGGAGTGTCCAGAATTTTCGGCTCATCCCCTTGAGTAAAGGTGGAGGAGAAAGTCTCTTCTCCGATTCCCCTTCCTTCAAGGGAAGGGGTTGGGGGTTAGGTCAGCTTGGCCCCGTAGGAAAATGCCACGGAATAGATCGAGAAGGGGAGCGCTGGCGTTGCGGCGGACTTCCGTGCGATAGGCATGCGACGGGGCAGGATTGAATCCCTTATCAATGGAGGCATGAAAATGGCGGGACGAATCGCGGATCGCGTGGCAATTGTCACCGGCGGCGCATCGGGGATCGGCAAGGCGACGGTAGAGCTGTTCGCCAAAGAAGGCGCGAAAGTCATCATCGGCGACCTGGCCGAAAGCGAGGGCGAGAAGATCGCCAAAGAGATCGGCGGCACCTTCGTCGCCACCGATGTCGGCGATCCGAAGCAGGTCGAGAAGCTGGTGCGCACCGCGGTCGACAAGTTCGGCAAGCTCGACATCATGTACAACAATGCCGGTATCGGCGTGACCTCGCCGCTGCTCGAGCATACCGACGAGCTTTACTATAAGACCATTCGCATCGACCTCGACGGGGTTTTCTGGGGCCTGCGCTATGCGGGCAAGGTGATGGTCGCGCAGAAGCGCGGGTCGATCATCAACACGGCGTCGGTCGCGGGTATTCGCGGAAGCGTGGGACTGTCGGCATACAACGCGGCGAAGCATGGCGTGGTCGGCTTGACGCGCAACGCGGCGCTGGAGTTTTCATCGGCAGGCGTGCGGGTGAATTGCGTATGCCCGGGGATTATCGACACGCCGTTGGTAGCGCGGGCTTTCGGGCATACCGAGGAGATCCGCGAATCGATGCATCGGTTCCATCCGCTGGGCCGGATGGGCAAGCCGAGCGAGATCGCGTCGGCGGTGTTGTTCCTCGCTTCCGACGATGCGTCATTTGTGACCGGCCACGCGCTGGTCGTCGATGGCGGCATTTGTGCGGGCGCGGGCAACACGCAGGGCATCACCACCGGAGAATGAAACCTGAACCCCTTCCCATCCTTGCGGGAAGGGGTTTCGAAGCTATTTCCCAGTGAATTTAGGCCGGCGCTTCTCGACGAATGCCGCAATGCCCTCGCGCGCGTCCTTGGTCCATGCGGTGGCGCAAATCGTCTCGGTTTCGCGGCCCATTTGCTCTTCGAGACCGGCGACGGCGCTGTCGATCAAAAGGCGCTTTACTCCGCGATAGGCGAGCGTCGGGCCGGTCGCGAGTTCCTCGGCAAATGCCGTCGCGGTCGCGAACAGGTCGGCGTCGGGCACCATCCGCGTGACGATGCCTAAATCGAGCGCCTGCTTGGCGGACAGAACCGGATTGAGAATCGCAAGCTCCATCGCGCGTCGCGGCCCGACGATGCGCGGCAGGTAGAATGTCGACGAGCCGTCGGGCGTCAAACCCGCCTTCGTGTAAGCCATCGTGAACTTCGCCGATTCCGCCGCGATCACGAAATCCACCGCGCACGCGAGGCTGAATCCCGCGCCTGCCGCGCTGCCATGCACCGCGGCGACTACCGGAGAGCGCATCCGCGCGAACAGCGACACCGCGCGATGCAGATGCGAGGTGACTTCCTCGAGGTAGCGCGGCAGGTCGGTTTCCGATTTGGCCGCGAAGCTCTTGAGGTCGCCGCCCGCGCAGAAAAATTTTCCCGCGCCGGCAATCAGGATCGCGCGCACCGCCGGCATCGTCGTCGCATTTGCGCGCCGCCGTGATCGAGGTCCTCGGCGAGTTCCTTGTTGATGCCGTTGGCGGCCTCGGGACGGTTCAGCGTGATGTGCGCGACGCCGTTTTTCACTTCGAGAATGAGGTTCGAGTACATCGCGACGGGCTCCTTATATCGTCCGATACCATTCGGCGATCGCGGCGCCGATTTCGTGCGGCGAATCTTCCTGGATGAAGTGCGAACCCTTTCACCGTGACCTCGCGCTGATTGGGCCATTTGCGGCAGAACTCGCGCTGCGCGCCGATCAGAATCGCGCCCGGGTCGGCATTGATGAAGAGCTTCGGAATCGTGCTCTGCGCGAGCCACTTCGAGTAGTCGTCGACGATTTTCGTGACGTCGGCCGGCTCGCCCTCGAAGGGAATCTGGCGCGGCCAGGTAAGCGTCGGACGGCGCGACTCGCCGGGTTCGAGGTAGGGCTTGCGATACGCCGCCATCTCCTCATCGGTGAGCTTGCGCAGCACGCTGCCGGGCAGGATGCGCTCGATGAAAATATTTTTCTGCAGAATCATTTCGTCGCCGGCCGGGCTGCGCAGCGCCTTGAACAGATTCGCGACTTGCGGATTCCACTCCGTCGAACTTGAGCGGCCGCACGATCGCTTCCATGTAGGCGATGCCTTTGACCGCATCGGGATGGCGATGCGCCCAATGAAATCCCAGCGCCGATCCCCAATCGTGAATCACCAGCGTGACCTTCTGCTTCAACACCGAGCGCGTCGAACCACGCATCGAGATGCTTCGCGTGATCGACGAAGCGATATTCGCCGGTCGAGGATTTTCCCGAATCGCCCATGCCGATGAGATCGGGCGCGAGGCATCGTGCGCGGTCGCTCAGATGCGGAATGATGTTGCGCCACAGGAACGACGAAGTCGGATTGCCGTGCAGGAAGACGATCGGATCGCCGGCGCCGACGTCGACATAGGCCATCTCGGTGCCGAGCACCGCGACGCGCTTGCGCGGATTGGGATCCTTCGGAGGAAATCGCTGCTTCGCTCATCGGAAAGAACCTCGATCGAGTACCATGAGGAATACGGCGGCTGTCTCTCGTGCGCGCAAGCCGTTCGCGATCATTTGTAATCCGCGCGCGACGCGGGGCAGAATCGAAGCGCGCAACTTTGCGCATCATCAAGGAGTGCGTACGATGGCGGAACGCAGGCGAAAATTCTGGGGATGGGGCTACGAGGACCAGGGGCCGACGCCCGAACAGCAGAAGCATATGGCGGAGCGGATGGCGAAGCGCTTCGACTTGCCGCGAATTGACCCTCACGCCGCCGCCGAAAGAGAGCGAGCTGAACCTGCGCGCGCCGCGCGTGCAGCCTCCCGATGCGCTCAAGGAAATCTGCTCGACCTCGCACGCACGATCGCGCCGGGCACAGCTATGGCAAAGGCTCGCGCGATCTCATCCGCGCGTTTCGCCGCTACTATCCGAATCCCATCGACGTGGTGGCGTTTCCGCGCGATGAGAAGGACATCATCCGCATCCTCGAATGGTGCGACAGCGCGAAGATCGCCGCGGCGCCTTATGGCGGAGGCTCCAGCGTCGTCGGTGGCGTCGAAGCTCCGAGTGGAGGTGACTATCGCGGCGCCGTGTCGATCGATCTGATGCATCTGGACCGCGTGTTACGAAGTGGACAAGGCCTCACGCGCGGCAAATATCCAGGGCGGCGCGCTAGGCCCGCATCTCGAGGCGCAACTCAAGCCGCATGGCCTCACGCTGCGTCACTATCCGCAATCTTTCGAGTTTTCTTCGCTCGGCGGATGGATTGCCACCCGTTCCGGTGGTCATTACGCCACTAACTACACTCATATCGATGATTTCGTCGAGTCGATGCGCGTCATCACGCCCACCGGCACCATCGAGTCGCGACGCCTGCCCGGCTCCGGCGCCGGTCCCAGCCCCGATCGCATGTTCATCGGCTCCGAGGGCATCCTCGGCATCATCACCTCGGCCTGGATGCGCCTGCAGGATCGCCCCAAGTTTCGCATCGGCGCGTCGGTCCCGTTCCCGAGCTTCTTCGCCGCCGCCAAGGCGGTGCGCCAAATCGGCCAGGCCGGTCTCTTTCCCGCCAACTGCCGCGTCCTCGATGAGGGCGAGGCGCTCAATTCCGGCGCCGCCAACGGTGACGAGGCGGTGATGGTGCTCGCGTTCGAATCCGGCGACCATCCGCTCGAACCGTGGATGAAGCGCGCGCTCGAATGCTGCGCCGATCACGGCGGCCGCGTTCCCGAAGGAGGACATCAAGTCACGCACCGACCAGGAGGCGACGCATGAGGGCGCGGCCGGCGCATGGCGCAACGCTTTCCTCAACGCGCCCTACCTGATGGACACCGTCGCCGCGATGGGGATGGTGAGCGACACCTTCGAGACTTCGATCACCTGGGACCGCTTCGAAAATTTCCACAACCAGGTGATGGAGAACGCGCGCGATGCGATGCGCCGCATCTGCGGCAAGGGCAGCGTGACCTGCCGCTTCACCCATGTTTATCCCGATGGTCCCGCGCCGTACTACACCTTCCTCGGGCCCGGCAAAAAGGATTCGCAGCTCGAGCAGCGCGACGAGGTGAAGCAGGCCGCGTCGGATCTTTTGATGAAGCTGGGCGGCACCATCACGCATCATCATGCGGTCGGTCGCGATCATCGGCCATGGTACGACATCCAGCGTCCCGACGGCTTCGCGAATGCGTTGCGCGCGGCGAAGAAGGCGCTCGACCCGCGCGGGATTTTGAATCCGGGAGTCTTAATCGATCCATGACCTAACCCCTAACCCCTTCCCTTGAAGGGGAAGGGGAACCGGATAGAGAGATAGCCAGACAGGGAGACTAGTATGTCCTACGAAGCGGCGCTCAAAGATTACACCTCCTTCGACTTCAACGACGGCCGATGGACGCGCAAGGTCTATCGCCGCGGCACCGGCCCCGCCGTCATCGTCATGCATGAGATGCCCGGGCTGCATCCGCTGGTGATCCGCTTCGCCGATCGCGTCGCCGCCGCCGGCATGACGGTGTTTATGCCGGTCCTGTTCGGCGAGCCCGGCCGTCCCGTTTCGATGGGTTATGGACTGCGCGAGATGCTGATGGGCATCTGCATCCGGCGCGAGTTCAACGTCTGGGCGACCGACCAATCCAGCCCCATCATCGATTGGCTGCGCGCGCTGGCGAAAAAGGTCCACGCCGAATGCGGCGGGCGCGGCGTCGGCGCGGTCGGGATGTGCTTCACGGGCGGCTTCGCGCTCGCGATGATGACCGAGCCCTCGGTAGTCGCGCCGGTGCTGTCGCAGCCGTCGTTGCCGCTGACTTTCGGCTCCAAGGCGCGCGCCGCCGCGATGAACGTATCGCCCGCAGAAGTCTCATGCGCGAAGGATCGTTTCGAGAAAGAAGACCTCTCGATGATCGGTTTGCGCTTCTTCGGCGACAGCTTCGTTCCCGACGCGCGCTTCGACACCTACAAGAAGACCTTCGGCAATCGTTTCGAGGCCATCGAGATCGATCCCAAGGATGCGGAACCCGGCCCGATGCAACCTCATTCGGTGCTGACGGTCAACTTGCAGGATCGTCCGGGGACTCCGACGAAGCTGGCCGAGGAGCGGGTGATCGAATTCTTCCGCCAACGCACCGCGCTGCTTAATTTGTCATCCTGAGCGAAGGCCGACCTCTTCGATGTCATTCTGACGTGAGCGCGAAGCGCGCAGCGGAAGAACCTCGATCGTCTCGGCATGCGATGAATCACGAGGTAGCCACTTTCTTGGGCCACCTCTTGGACCACCAGCGCCGGTGACCTAGAATCGAATCGCATCCAGCACGCGAGATAATAGGGAGTCGGTTTCCCATGGCTGAATATCACTATACAGCGGTTTTTGAGCCCGCGCCGGAAGGGGGCTACACGGTAACAGTGCCGGCCCTTCCCGGCCTGGTGACCGAGGGCGACACCATCGAGGAGGCGCGTGCGATGGTCAAAGACGCGATCCGCGGCTACCTCGAAAGCCTGGTGAAGCACGGCGAGGAAATCCCCATCGAGCCCAGTCCTGCGAGTATCGAGCGCGTTGCCATAGACTTGTAGTCACATGCCGCGCCTGCCGGTGTGTGAGTCAGACGACGGATTCAGAACAAGGAGATCTGCGGCGCCTCGGAACGTGGATCAGTGAGTCGCTCTGGGAGCGGGTTTAATTCCTGCTGAAACCTGAAAAGGCTCGCTTCTAGGTACGGTCTATGATTGTCAATGGCAATCCATCTACGGGCCTCTCGCTCAGAAGCCTCGCCGGTCGTGTTACTTCCTGCAAAAGGGTCAAGGACAAGATCGTCTGCTTCGGTGAGGAATCGGATGAAAAATGTCGGAATCTGAATCGGAAATCGGGCGGGGTGAGGCTTTATTTTGTGAGCGTTGCAGAGTTCCAGATATCTCCCGTTTGCGTCGTTATTACCGTGGATCAAGAGGTTTGAGGGAATCGAGCCCCCGCGATCTGTAAATTTCTTCGTTATCACATGTCCAGAAGGGCGTGTTTTCGCTTTATATCCCCGCTTGACCAGCCGAAGCATGTCTGGACTGTAATCATTCAAAACGCGTTGGTTATCCGCTTTAGGGGTCGGGCTTTTTGACAGCCACCAGAGACAGTTAACCGCATCCTTGACCCTTATTTTTCGAACTGTCACCCATTCGGCAGGCGACGGGAGTTTTGCAGGGTTATACCAGAAAAACTCTTGCGCAAGATGGAAACCGAGTTCGCGCACCAACGCAATCAGAAGCTCAAAATGGTAGAGCGACCGCGTGGGCTTGCCGGGCGTCCATGCTCCGCCGATGTCAATCACGAAACTCCCGTCCCTACGCAGGACACGTTGCACCTGATGCGCAAATGGCAGGAACCATTTTATATAGTCCGGTTGATCCGCGTTGCCGTATTCTTTCTTGAAATGAAGGGCGAAAGGAGGCGACGTGAAAACTAGGTTTACGCTTTCGGCCGGCAGCGTCGACATGAACGATGCCGAGTCGGCGACAAACGCGCGCCCTCGATTCGTTTCATAAAGCGGTTTAACCGTGAGGGACTCGTTCGCCACAAAGGTCATTCTGCTCCGTTCAGCGCGTCGTTGAAAGCAACCAATGGTTCTGCGCGCCAAAACCCCTCCTCGACAAAGGGCACGGGCTGCATAATCTGTAGAAAATTGTTCAATGGCTCCGCTCTCGCAACCAAACGCGCCGTCGCGATAAAGATGTGATCCCACTTTCCCGTTGAATTGAAGAGGCAAGCTCCCAAAACGTCGAATTCTTCTATTTTGTAACCCCTTGTTGGCTCGCCTCTCATGCTGTTGCGGGTCTTTTGGAGTTCGACACGTGCTACTGTCGGGGCGATTTTAGCCGCCGCAGCGGATCTGACTTTTGTCGGAGACCGAACATTTTTGCACTCCATCTTCAGTTCTCGGCCTTTGTACGTCAAAAGGAAGTCGGGCAGTCCATCTTTATCTTGCCATAGCAGTCCACTGATTTCGCCGAGATTTGAAGTTTCTCGAGTCGCCGGAACAAGTATAGTTCGGCCAGCTTGCCTTTTACGTCTGCCTGGGCGCGAAAGCCGTGTTCGATCGCTGTGAGGATATCCGCCGCGGTGGTGTTCCACTTTTCCTCGAGGGGGTGCTTACTCATTCGCCCCTCTTTTCCGGAAGGCTCACCTGTCGGAACGCCAAGCGCACGGGCTAGGTCAACGATCACTCGCAGGGTCGGATTTCTTTCACCCCGCTCAATTCCCCCGATGTAGGTCCAATGCCGACGGCACCTGCTCGCAAGACCTCTTGCGTCCAATTCTGCGTATCGCGAAGCTCGCGAACGCGTCTGCCGAACGTCTTCAGGGGGAGATGGCACGTACGAATAGAAACTGAGATGAAGACTATAGTTCTAGAGACTATGAGTATTATGCGGGTTCCAAGCTAAGACGGTGGGCGACCAACGCGGCGGCGCGATGCAGCGTCTCGATCGTCACATTGCCCTTGTCGGGATCGAGGATGCGGTCGACCTGCGCGGCTGGTGGCATCGCTCGGTTCCTGAAACCCCTCTCCCGATGGGAGAGGTTGCGCCATCTGATGGCGCTGGAGTGGGACCGCATTCAGCGCGCGTCATCGCGCGCGATTCAGGAAGGCTGATTCCTGAGTTGTGGCACAGGCTTCAGCCTGTGTCTTCATCGGACAGGCAGACTCACAGGCTGAAGCCTGTGCCACCAGGAAGGATTCATCCAAACAGAAGAATTCCACAGTCGCGCGAGGACGCGCTGAGTAAGGTCCCACTCCAGGTCACTCGCAGGGCCTCGTGACCATCCTCGCCCATCGGGCGAGGGTCCAGGAATCAGGCGAATCAGGCGAATTGCCGCGACGTTTCAGGAAGTCGAAGCGTTCAGGATTAAGCCTCAGTCGCCGGAACCCGCCAGCGTCAGTTCCACGCGCCGATTCTGCGCCTGGCCTGCCGGCGTATCGTTGGAGGCCACCGGGTCCGCATCGCCGAAACCCTGTGCCGATATCAGGGCAGGATTTACACCCTTCGAAATCATGAACTGCATCACGTTCTCGGCGCGCTTCTGCGAAAGCACCAGGTTGGTCGGGATGCCCTGACGCTTGAGGCCGGCCCCGATCGGTACATTGTCGGTGTAGCCATTCACGACAATTTTGGTCTGCTGCATCGGCGCGAGGATCGGCACCATCTTGGCGATGGTCTGTTGCGCATTCGGTGGCATCTGGTATTCGCCCGAGGGAAACAGGAGCTCATCGTTCACCGTGACCTTGATGGCGTTTTGCAGCCGCTCGATGTGCATCTCTTTCGCGTTGACCTCAGACGACATCGTCTGGTTGAGCTGATCGTAGCGGTTCTGCAGCGCGTCGTACTTTTGTTGCGTGACGCATCCGGCGAGCAGGAGCGTGAGGGCGGCCGCCATGGTCGCGCGCTGCGGGAATTTTCTTCCGTACATTTTTGCAAGCTCCTATTTCGTTAAAGGCGCGAATCGCCCGCCCGCTATCGAGGGTTCTCTCAAGAGTATTTCCGGCTGATTAAGCGAATCGACAAGGTGATTATCAGAAAAGAATTCGCAGCGGTATATCGGACCTTGGTGGGATGTCGTGGAGGTGGGGCGCGGCGGGTGGGCGGGGGCGTGGCGGGCTTCTCGCTCCCGGGTTGGCGAGAAGCATGCCGCGCATCGGGGCGAATGCTCCGAATGATGCGCTGCGCCACCGCATCCTTCACCCACGAAGACGTGCGAGAGGTTATTTATCGAGGTCGAGTTTTTTGCGCGCGGCTTCGGACATCATGTGCGGGGTCCAGGGCGGATCCCATACGATCTCGACGTTGGCCTGCTCGCAATCGGGCAGTCCCAGCAGCTTGTCCTCGATGTTCTCGCGGATCATCGAGCTCATCTGACATCCGGGCGAAGTCAGCGTCATGATGATGTTCACCGAATTGCCTTCGACCTCGACGCCGTACACGAGGCCGAGCTCGACGATATCGACCGGGATCTCCGGATCGTAACATTCGCGCAGCACTTCGTAGATTTCGTCTTGGGTGAGCATTCGGCGCCTGCTGGTATTATATAAGGATAGCGGCGGGATTTGATGCATCCCCGCGCGCACCGATTTTGCGAGGAGACAGCGATGCCCGACAAAGAAGATTTGTGCGATGAGGCGGTGGACCTTTTCGCCGACGACAAATTCGACGAAGCGATTGAACTCTACAAACAGGCGCTCGAACTAGACCCGAAGTTTGGCGATGCCGCCCAGGGCCTCGCGCTTTGCTACAAGGCCAAGGGCGATTTGGATACCGCCATCGCGGTCACCAACGAGTACGTCAAAGCATGAGCCCGAGGACATCCTCGCGTTCACCAACCTGAGCATGTTCTATCAGCAGAAGGGCATGATAAAGGAAGCGGAGGCGGCGGGCGCCGAGGCCCGGCGGCTTGACTGGAAGCGGCAACTCAAGGAAGCGAAACCGAAAGCATAGTCGCTAACGGAGGAGGCGCGAAGCGGGCGCAGCCACGCCGCAGGCGTCCCGAGGCGGCGCGCAGCGGAGTCGAGGGAGACTTAAAATGAAACTCAAAGATAAAGTGGTGCTGATAACCGGCGGTGGCTCGGGGCTCGGGCGCGAGACCGGACTGACCTTCGCGCGCGAGGGCGCCAAGGTCGGAATCAACGACGTGCGGCCGGAATCGGCGCAGAACGTGGTGACCGAGATCGAGCGCGCGGGCGGCAAGGGCGCCAAGGCATTCGTCGCCGATGTCTCCAACAGCGCGGCGGTGAAAAAGATGTTCGCGGATTTCATCGCGGCTTACGGCACCATCGATATTCTCATCAACAATGCCGGCATCGGACGGATTCGCGAGACCGATACGGTCGCGGCGGGCACCCAGGACATGACCGATGAGGACTGGCACAAGATGCTCTCGACGCATCTCGACTCGACGTTCTTCTGCTCGCGCGAGGCGCTCAAGACGATGATTCCGAAGCGGAGTCAGGGCGCATCATCAACCTCGCGTCGATCGCGGCAACCACCGGCCTCGCGTTCGCGTCGCATTACTGTGCGGCGAAGGGCGGCATCGCGTCGTTCACCAAGTCGCTCGCGCGCGAAGTCGTCAGCCACGGCATCCTGGTGAATGCGATCGCGCCGGGATTCATCGAGACGCCGATGACCGCACCGATCGATCCCGCGCTGAAACAGGCGGTCATCGCGATGACGCCGATCGGACGCTTCGGCGAGCCGCGCGAGATCGCGGCGGCGGCATTGTTCCTCGCCTCCGACGATGGCTCATTCATGGTCGGGCAAATCGTCAGCCCCAATGGCGGCTACGTCATCTAGCGAGGACGTCGACATGAACTTCACCTTCGTAGGATTCAACTTCCAGAGCGCCGACCTCGAGGCCGAGGAGCGCAACTACCAGGATCATCATGTGCCGCTGGCGAAAAGTCTCCCCGGCATACGCCAGTACTACACGGCGCGCACAATGGAGCATCGCGGCGAGAAGCCCGCGCTCTATCGCCACGCGTTGCTGATGTTCGACAGCATCGAGCTGGCCACCAAGGCATACGCGAGTCCGGCCGGGCCGGCGCTGATGGCTGACACGCAGGCGCACATCAAGGATTTGAAAAATGTGTTCTTCGACGGCGAGATCATTGTGCCGTTCGATAATCGCACGCCGGGGCAGCAATGCTTCCTGATGGCGGCGGAGTTTAACCTCGACAAGGCGAACCTCCCGGCGGCCGAGAAGCGTTACCGAGAGCACCACACCGGTATCGCGCGACGGCTGCCGGGCCTGCGCAACTACATCATCGGCAAGCTCGGCACGAATGTAGATCGGCATCGCATCGCGCTGCTGGCATTCGATTCGGTCGAGGCTTACAAGGATGCGTATCGCTCGCCGGTCGGCGCCGAGCTGATCAAGGACGAGAACGAAACCATTCACGACGGGCGCGTGATTCGCCTCGATGCCCGGGTCGAGATTTAGCCTCATCAACTCCCAGTGGAGTCCTGACGTCACCTCCTCATGTTGCATCGATCTGCCGGTATCCTGATTCCCCTGTTTTCGCTCCGCACCGCCGACGATTTCGGGCGCGGCGAAATCGCGCAGATGAAGCCGATGATCGATTTCGCGATCAGCATCGGCCATCGCGTGATCCAGCTTCTCCCGCTCGATGAAACCGCACCGAGCGAGGCGAGCCCCTACGCCGCGCTGACGTTGTTCGGCCTCGATCCGCTCTATATTTCGGCGGGCGAGATCGGCGGCATCGGCAAGATGGCGATGCGCCGGGCGCGCAAGCTCGCGGGCGATGCGGCGCGACGAATTCCGCGCGAGCGATACGTTTCCCTCAAGCGCGAACTGCTGGAGCGCGCGTTCGAGACGTTCGCATCGCGGGCGCGGGCGAAGGAGCGGCGCGCGCTCGACGATTTCATCCAGGAGAATTCCTACTGGATTCACGATTACGCGCTGTTCCGCGCGCTGAAAGATCATTTCGGTTTCCGAAGCTGGGAGGAATGGCCCGCCGACCTCGCGCGGCGCGAGCAGGGCGCGCTCGCTTCGGTGCGCCGCGAGCTCGCGCAGACCATCCACAAATATTCGTACCTGCAATTCCTCGCGCACGAGCAATGGAAGTCGGTGCGTGAGTATGCGCGCGAGCGTGGCGCATACATCGGTGGTGACCTCGCGTTTTCACCGGGCCGCGATAGTGACGTGGTGTGGGCGAACCAGGAGAGTTTCGATCTTACCCGCAGCATCGGCACGCCGCCCGATGCTTTCAGCGCGACCGGCCAGCGCTGGGGCCTGCCGATGCCGAACTGGGCCGCCATGCGCGCCGACGGCTTCGCGCTGTGGCGCTCGCGCGCCCGTCACGGGCGGACCCTATACGACATGGTTCGCATCGATCATGTGGTGGGGCTCTATCGGACATTTTCCTTCGGCTCCGATGACCTCGAGGAAAAGGGAAAATTCGCTCCCGAGGATGAGAAGGAGCAGCACGCGCAGGGCGAGGCGGTGTTGCGCGCGATTAAGGAAGAGGCCGGTGACATGCAGTTGATTGCCGAGGACCTCGGCACGGTGCCGCCGTGGGTACGCAAATCGCTCACCGAGCTGGCCATCCCCGGCTACAAAGTCATGCAGTGGGAACGCGCGTGGGATGCGCCCGAGCAGCCCTTCACCAATCCTGCCGAGTACCCGGAATTGTCGCTGGCGACCACCGGGACGCATGATACCGAGGCGCTCACGATTTGGTGGCGCGAGCAGCCCATCGAGGAGCGCGCGCGTCTGGTTAAGGCATTTCACCTCGACGGCCGCGTGAATGTTCGCGCTCCGCTGGGGATGCCGGTGCTCAACGAGATCCTTCGAGTGCTGTACGCTGCGCCCTCGATGGTCACGGTGCTGCCGATCCAGGATCTCTTCGGCTGGTGCGCGCGGATCAATCTGCCGGGCACCGTCAGCGAATCGAACTGGACCTATCGATTACCGATTCCATTGGAGCGGATGACCACGAGTCATGCGATTCAATCGCGTGCGCACGATTTGAAAGAAATCGCGGCCGAGAGCCGCCGCTTCTAAACCGGGGCTAGTCAGTCGCTCCAGCGATCCCAATGAATTACCTTGGCGATCGGCTTGCGCTTGACCTTGACGAAATCGTTCTGCGGCCAGCCAATCGGAATCATCACGCCGAACTTTATCTCCGTGGGAATTCCCAGCAGCTCGCGTAGCTCGCTTTCCATAAACATGTGGAAGGTCGTGAAGGTGGTGCCTAAACCGAGCGAGCGCGCCGCTACTATCAAGTTCTGCGCCGCCGGGTAGAGCGCCGACCACACAAACTGCTCCATCGGCGCGTTGGGCGGATAAGCTACCGGACCGCAAACGAAGATGATGGCCGGGACCTCATTCAGCGACTCCGCCAGATGCATGGCGCCGGCTATCATTCGACTCGTGACCCGCCCGGTAGTTGGTACGCCCACGCCCCTCGCCTTGAATCGCGGCACGAGCAGATCGCGGATTTTCCGCTTGGCTTCAGGATCGCGTACCACGATGAAGTCCCATTCCTGGCTGTTACCCGGACTGGATGCACGAGTGGCGGCGTAGATCACGCGTTCGATCAGGTCCTGCGGGATCGGATCGGGCTTCAGGTACCTTGCTGCACTGCAGGTTTCCATCGCTTCGATGACATCCATGGTCGTCTCCTGTCTCGCTTAAGTAGAGGCTGGGTTATGCCAGGTAACAGCGAGGGCGTCGTCAAATGACGACCTCCGCCGCGATGTGCGACGGAGGCCTTCAAGTTCTCGCAATATTCAGACGTGGCGCTTCAGGAACGCGAAGGTCGATTTCAGCCCCTCGCGACATGCAGTCAATTCGTTCATCTGCATGAAGGCATGCGGCATCTCGTCCATCACGTGCAGCTCGCTCTCGATGTTCGCGTGGCGCAGCGCCTCGGCCATCGCCTTTGACTCCGGCAGCAGCTCATCGGCGGTGCCGCAGATCACGAAGCATGGCGGCAGCGCGCCCGGCTTCACTCCACGCATCGGGCTGACGCGAGGATCGTTGAGCGCGGTTTCGTATTGCGCGCCGAGGTAGGCGCGCACCATGCCTTCGAGGGCGGGGTTGCCTTTGGCGCGCTCGAGCACCGCCGGAAAATCGAACACGCCATAAATCAACACGCCCGCGCGAGCTTTCGGCGCGCTCGGGTCCGATGACAATGCGATCAGCGTCGCGGCGGTAAGATTTCCTCCGGCGGAGTCGCCGCCGATGGCGAGGCGGCTTGCGTCGCCATTGAAGCGTTTGGCGTTAGAGGCGATCCACTTCGCGGCAAAGACGCAGTCATCGAGTCCGGCGGGGAACTGATGTTCAGGCGCAAGCCGGTAGTCGAGGTTGACGGTGAGATATCCTTGCTCGGCGAACTGCTTCGCGAGTTTGTCGTGCGTTTTGGGGCTGCCCATGATCCATCCGCCGCCATGGATGTAAAGCATCACCGGATGCGGTCCTGCGCCCTTGGGTTCGATCACATCGGCGTGCAGGCCGGGACGGAGTTCGAGATTCTGATGGACGGTGCCGACCGCGGGCGGGCCCGCATTCATTTTGTCCGAAAATGCGCTGAGCGCCTTGCGCAATTCGGCCAATGAGGACGGCATCTTGGCGGCAAATTCGTTCCATTCGCGGATGACGGTTTTTTCGCGTTCGGTCAGCATTTGGGTGGACCTCCGTCGGGCAGAATTCCTCCGACTATCGCCCATACATGCGAAATGTCAACGCGCTGAATGTTTAGGCCGCGACACGCGTCCCAGCTCGCGGCCGGGAGCGCGGCTTCAAGCGAACCCGAATTTCTACGTCCATGTCGAGTGCATTGAGAAGTCGAAACAACCGGGTCAGCGAAAATCCTGTCGAGTTGCCTCGCATAAGAGCAGAGACTTTGGGTTGGTCGATGCCGAGAATCGTCGCGGCTTGGCGTTGCGAGAGATGGCGTTCGCGAAGGCAATCATAAATCCTGCGAAGCAATTCCGTTTCGATCGCGAGTTCGTCAGGATTCGCCAGCCCAAGATCGGCGAAGACGTTGGCGCTACCCTTTTCGAAGGCCATCTTCTGGTTTGCTGTTCGGCCCACTTCAACCTCTCTTTGACAAGATCAATATCCCGCTGCGGGGTGGCAATCCCGTGTTTCGATTTTTTCTGAAACGCGTGCAGGACGTAGACCGCGTCTTTGAAACGAACGGTGTATACGGCCCGGTAAGTGCCTTGCGTGTGATCTTCCACGATTTCCAAAACGCTCGCACCGGCAAAACCTTTTAGCGCTTTGGCCTTCGGGTGTTTGCTTCCTGCCTGTGCAAATTGAAGAGCTCGTCCGATCCCGACACGCACAGGTTTCGGAAAAGAGCGAACCGTTTCAAGGACGCCGGAGGCCCGCGAGGTCGGCTTCAATGATGCCATTTCTAGCATCATTTCCGGGTCCGAAACAAGCGTTCGTCTGGTTGGTGCCATCAGCGATGGTTCGTCTGGCTGTTACCGAATGAGCTCGTACAAATCGCTGTAGTCGTCGGTCCAGAGATGCGCGGTTCTTTTGGCATCGAGAGGTTTCAGCTTCGCGGCGATTTCGGGCTGGCTTAGCACGTGGTCATTGCGGCTCATCAAAACCCACTCGCTGTCATCGTACATCTGGTTTTTCGGGCGATCGAAGACCTCGCCGACGTAAAGTTTGAACGCGCGCGCCAACTCGCGAGCGAGGGGCGTAAGGTTCAGAAAGCGATTCGAGATGTGCAGCGCGATGACTCCGTCGGGCGCCAGCTCCGCGAGGTAGGTTGCCATCGCCTCGCGAGTGAGCAGATGCGACTGGTATGGCGTCGCCACTAAATGCGTCGATGGCGAGAATGTCGAAATTTTGCGGATGGCCCGAGGCGATTTCGCGCTCCATCGAAAGCCGCGCATCGCCCCCGACGATCTCAATCTTGGCGCTGGAATCGCGCAGGAAGGTGAAATACCCACCCGGGTCGGTCGCGAGCTTGATCGCCGCCGGGTTGATCTCGTAGTAGCGAAAATAATCGCCAATCTCGCCCCACGCCGCCAGGGTTCCGGTTCCGAGCCCGACCACGCCGACCCGCAGTGGCCAATCCTTCGGATCGGGTTTGGCCCGATTGGGATGATTGGATAAAAGCAACCCAATTCCACTATCGGGACCGTAGTAGGAAGCGGGTTCGAAGCGTTTGCCGGTGGCGATGAACTGCTCGCCGTGCATGATGCGTCCGCTCCACAACTCGTAGGCGCGCCATTCCGGGTCGCGCTCGCCATTCGACATTATGCGCAGCACGCCGTAGAAGTTCCGCGTCACCAGCACCGATGAACGATAGCCGACTATCGTTACGAATACCGCCAAGGCCGCAATAACTACGATCGCGGGCAGCATCAGGAGTTGGGCGAACAGGCCGGGCCGGTTCCAGCGCGCGAATCGGTCCCGCAGCGC
This sequence comes from uncultured delta proteobacterium, assembly GCA_963848285.1. Classification (GTDB taxonomy): domain Bacteria; phylum Desulfobacterota; class Binatia; order Binatales; family Binataceae; genus DATGKG01. The sequence goes on from CAWKCZ010000001.1 coordinate 43,382, forward strand.
GTACAGGACGGCAATCGCGACAACGATGAGAATGGCGATCGCGTTGTAAAGCCAGGTTCGGGCAACAACGCCCATCAGTTCGGGCAGAGCGAGCGCCGCCGCAGGCAGCAGAATCGAAAGAAGCGGTTGCGGCTGGTAAATCCATGCGGTTCGGTCGCGCATCAGCACGATGAAGAGGAGCAGCGTTGCGATTGAGACTGCGAGGCGGAATTCCCAATAGCCTCGAAAGATCAATGGTGCGACGACCGCGGCCATCAGGCCGCCGAGCGCACCGCCGATCGAAACCGCCAGATAAAACGATGTGAGGTTGCGGCGATGCGGCCGCATCCGCACCAGCTCGCCGTGGCACACCATGCAAATAGTGAAGAGCAACAGCGCCGAGGTTCCGAGCTGCACGATCAGGCTCATCCGCTGCGGCGCGATCCCGATCCGGCTCAGGAACGCGACTCCGCGGTCGCCCCATGCGAGGATCGGGAAACTGATGAAGATCGCAACTGCGAGGGCCGGGTGGAAAAGCCCGCGCCGGTACCAGCGTTCGCTGTCGAAGCAAATGATGAACGAGATCAGGTAGAGGGCGAGCGGAAGTATCCAGAGAAAGGGTATCGGCGCGATGTCCTGCGACATCTGGACGGTCGAGGCATACAGCATCAGCGACGCGCAGGCGGCCAGTGAGATCCACAGCGCATAGGTCCCCGCAGTCGTCGCTACGATCGCCTCGCGAGGATCCTCGGCATCGATGACGTCGCGGGTCGGTACGTTCCATAAAATCTTCCCCGACAGTGCAATCGCCGCCGCGAACAGAACGAAGAGCGGTACCATAGGTCCGATTGCGTTCGCAGCGGCAGGTTCGGTTCCACTACGAACGGATAGGTGAGCAGCGCCAGCAACGAGCCGAGATTGGATAGCGCATACAGACGATACGGCGATGACTCATGGGTTCGCGCGAACCAGGCCTGGATCAGCGGGGTCGTCGTTGCGAGGACGAAGTAGGGCAGACCAACACTCATAGTGAGCAGGAGGAGGATTTGCGCGGCTGGAAAATCGATGCGGCGGGGCTTCCAGGCCGGGCTCGCGAGAAATGGCGATTTCCAGATGATCGCGAGAATCGCCATCACCATCACGCATAGCGCGACCAGCGCCGAGTTGAATTTTCACCTGAGAACGGGCAGGCAATTGGTCTTCGATAAGGTGTGCGAATGCGTAGCCTCCAAGCAGCAGAAGCTGGAAAAACAGCAGGCACGTGGTCCACACCGAGGCGCTTCCCCCGAACCATGGCAGGATGTGGCGCGCCACGATCGGCTCGATCTGAAACAAGAGAAACGCGCTGAGAAAAACTGTGATGGCGTAGGTCCGCATCGCGATTGCACGCCTTTATACCGGCCCCGCTTGTCGAATGGCAGAGCGCATGAAAGCGGCGGCGTTGTCGCGCCGATGCCGCATGAACTATAAGCATCTGCATGGGACCACTACGTGGAGTATGCGTTTTAGACCTCAGCATGGTTGTTGCCGGCCCGTTCTGCACCATGATGCTGGGCGACCTCGGCGCCGACATCATCAAAATCGAGCCGCCCGAAGGCGACATCGTCAGGATGGGTTCCGAGCAGGCGCCCAACGGCGTTCCGGTCGGGGTGCTGAGTTGGAATCGCAACAAGCGCGACATGGTGCTCGACCTGAAGAAGCCTGGCGCGAGCGAGGTGTTTTTGCGCATGGCGGAGCAGGCCGACATCGTGGTGCAGAACGTGCGCCCGGGAGTCGTCGATCGGTTGGGCGTTGGCTATGACGCGTGCGCGGCGCGCAATCCGAAGATCGTCTATTGCTCGATGGCGGGGTACGGCTTCAGCGGACCGTACAAGCATAAGCCGGCGTACGATCCGATCATCCAGGGCATGGCGGGCGTGATGGAAACGCAGCGCACCGGCGGGCAGCCGCGGGTGGTGAAAAATATCCTCGCCGACAAAGTTACCGCGATGACGGGGGTGATCTCGATCCTCGCAGCATTGCACGCGGCGCGTGAGGACGGCCGCGGCCAGCACATCGAGATCGCGATGATCGATGCGGTCGCTTACTACCTCATGGGCGATACGCTGGGGAACAACTTTTACATGCCGCACAAAACGGGTGTGCGGCCGATCAAGGGCAGTCCCGATCCGCTCAAAACGGCGGACGGCTACATCGTCATCGCGCCGCTATCGGACAAACACTGGAAGTCACTACTCGACGGCATCGGGCATCCGGAGTGGTTCGAGGGTGACGATACGCGCGCCGAGAAAGTGCGCAAGGCGATGTGGAAAATCATCGAGCTGTTTCCCTCGAAGCCCTCGGCGCATTGGCTGGAAATCATCGAGAAGGCGGATGTTCCGTGCGGCGTGGTGAACGACTACGACACCATCTGGAATGATCCACAGTTCGTCGCGAACGAAACTTTCAGTGAATATGAGCATCCTAAGGCCGGGAAGATTCGCTCGATCCGATCGCCCGCGAAGTTCTCGCGCACCAAGCCCGAATTGTGGCGGCACGCGCCGGGGCTCGGCGAACAAACCGATGAGATCCTCAACGACTTCGGGTTTTCGAAAAGTGAGATTTCCGAACTGAGGTCGGCGCAGGTCGTGCGCTAGAATAGTGAGCGCATCACTAAATGTGGCATTAGCAGCGCCACTACCGGTGGCGGAATCCGGCCGGACGCCGCGCGCGAGTCACAACCTCGCGCTGGGATACCTGCGCACGTTCGCCGTGATCCTCGTGCTCGCGCATCACAGCGCGCTCGCCTATATGCCGACGATTCCCGCGGTCACAACTTCGCTGGTCGCACAACCGCGATGGTGGAAGGCATTTCCGATCATCGACAGCCAGCGATTCATCGGGTTCGCGATGTTCGCCGGCTTCAACGACGGCTTCTTCATGTCGCTGCTGTTTTTTCTCTCAGGCCTGTTCGTATGGAGCAGCCTCACGCGCAAGGGCATCAGCGTTTTCATGCGCGATCGGCTCATCCGGCTGGGGCTGCCGTTCATCTTCGCCGTGCTGATTATCGCGCCGCTGGCATATTACCCGGCGTATGCGATCCGAACCTCGGATCCGAGCATTGCGGGCTTTTGGCAGCAATGGTTCGCGCTCGGCGAATGGCCTTCGGGACCGGCGTGGTTCATCTGGCTGCTGCTGTTTTTCGATTGTGTCGTCGCAGCGATTTTTGTCATCGCACCGACGTTCGGCAATCGGCTCGGCACGTGGTCATCAAACGCCAAGGTTCATCCGGCACGATACTTTTTGCTACTCGTGGTAGCAGGCTCGATCGCCTACATTCCGATGGTGGTTCGCTTCGGACCCAATTACTGGACGGCGCTCGGTCCGTTCAGTTTCCAAACCAGCCGCATACTCCACTACGCAGTGTATTTTCTCATGGGACTCGGCGTAGGCGCATATGGCATCGAGCGCGGATTGCTCGCTTCCGACGGAATGCTGGCGCGGCACTGGCTGCGCTGGACTATCGCGATGCCGATCGCATTCGTCGCGCTGTCGAGCTTTCTCGCCTACCTCGCCGAGCTCTCGAAGCAGCTTCCGCCGATCGAACTCGGCCTCATCGGAGGACCGCTGTTCGAGCTTTCGTGCGCGGCCTCATGCTTCGGGTTCATGGCGATTTTCGTCAGATTCGCAAAACGCCGCACGCCGATTCGCGATAGCCTGAGCGAGAACGAATACGGCATGTACCTGGTTCATTACGCATTCGTGTCGTGGCTCGGCTACGCGATGATGCCCGCGCCTTTTTCCGCCATCGCGAAGTTTGTCGTCGTCTTCGTGGGAGTCCTCCTGCTGAGCTGGGGCACCAGCTCTGCGTTACGACGGATCCCTGGGGTCGCGCGCGCAGTTTAGGCTTTGAAACAATGAGACTGCTGATGCGCGGTATGCTACTCGCGTTGCTCGCGATCATGATCGCCGGTTGCGCGGCGAGAAACACTGTCCCACCAGTAGAAGGTGCGCCGAAACCGGGCGCCGGGCCACTGATTGTCGGTCCTCATTCCCCCTATGCGATCGCGATGGGACCCGATGGCAACATCTGGTTCACCGAGTATCAGGGCGACAGCATCGGCATGATGACTCCGGGTGGCGAGGTGAAGCGGTTTCCGATCGCGCCCGACGGCATTGCGGAGCGCCTGACCGCGGGGCCTGACGCCGCAGTATGGTTCACCGATCCGAGAGGCAATCGGATCGGACGCATCGCCATCGACGGAAAAATCAAATATGTGGAACTGCCGACGCCTCAATGCGGTCCCACCGGAATCACCCTCGGCGCGGACGGGTTTATTTATTTCACCGAGCATGCGGTGAGCCGCATCGGCAGGATGTCGATCGATGGCACGCTGGCGGAGTTCACGCTGCGTGCGAAATCAGGCCCCGCGGAAATCACTGCCGGTCACGATGGTGCGGTGTACTTCATCGAGGACAAAGCCGGCCGCATCGGCAGAATCAGCAAGGATGGGAAGATCCGCGAGTTCACGATTCCGACCGAGCACAGTGTCCCGTCGTCGATTGCGAGCGGTCCCGATGCGAGCATCTATTTCGCGGAGTTGGGCGCGGGAAAAATCGGCAAAATGAATCTCCAGGGAACCTTCGACGAGCATCTCGTCCCGAACGGGCAGCCGCTCGGGCTCGCTGCCGGCGCCGACGGCAATCTGTGGGCGACTATTCCAAAGGAGCATCGCGTCGATCGGATGACATCCGGCGGCGATTTCATCGCGTACCACGGCAGTGAGGATATGGTGCCATCGTTCATCGCGGCGGCGCAGAATGGGTACCTCTACTTTAGCGAGCCCAACGGAAAGATCGGCCGCATAGACGGTAATGGTGACATCGTTGAGTTCGAGGTCGGCAAGTAAGTCGTCCTGAGGCCCACAATCACGATGCTGTTCGGCTGCCCGATTTTTGCGCTATAGCAAAGTCTCGAAGCTTGCGCGCGTCGCGAATTGGAGCGGCATCGCATGAGGCGGGCCGCATCCGCAGGCTTCATAAATTTGAAGGGAGAACTTCAGCAATGGGCAAGCTCGACGGAAAAGTAGCCGCAGTCACCGGTGGCGGACGCGGTATTGGTCGCGGGGTGAGCAAGCTGCTGGCAGCGTATGGCGCCGCGGTGGTCGTCAACGATCTCGGGGTGACCGTCGCCGGTCAGAAAGAAACCCAGTCGCCAGCCGATGACGTAGCGAAGGAAATCAAAGCTGGCGGCGGCAAGGCGGTCTCCAATCACATGGATATCGCGACGGTCGACGGCGGCGAGGGTCTCATCAACCAGGCCATCAAGGAATTTGGGCAACTCGATATCCTCGTCAATGTCGCCGGCATTTTACGCGACCGCATGATTTTCAACATGTCGGAGCAGGAGTGGGACGACGTGGTGCGGGTGCATCTGAAGGGGCACTACTGCACGATGCGTCCGGCGTCGGCGCACATGCGCGAGCGCAAATACGGCCGCATCATAAATTTTTCCTCGAACTCCGCGCTCGGCAGTCCCGGCCAGCCCAACTACGCGGCCGCGAAGGCGGGAATCCTCGGGCTCACCTACAGTGCAGCCAATTCGCTGGCGAAGTACGGCATCACCGTGAATGCGATTATGCCCGGCGCTGCGACCCGCATGACCGATACGATTCCCGCGGGCCGGATGCCTGGCGCGACGGGGATTCCCTCGAGCGAAAGCGCCGAGGGCACGCCGCGCGATCCAGCCAATGTCGCGCCACTGGTAGTCTTCCTCGCCACCGACGATGCGGCGCAGGTCAACGGACAATGCTTCGGGGCGTCGGGCTATCGAATCACGCGTTATACGCATATCGTGCCCGATCGCATAGTGAGCAAGGATGGACCGTGGACGGTGGAAAAACTTGCCGACGAATTCAAGCGCACACTCGGCGCCGACTTGATTCCGCCGCGCATGTAAACAGCCTGATGGGCATTTTCCGAACGGAGGAATGGGAAGAATGCGAAAAACCGGAGCGATGATCGGAACGTTAGTCGGCGCAGTCGTTATCGCGATTAGCCTGGGGACCTTGGCGCACGCCGACTCCAAGGATGAGATCACGGACCTCGAGCACAAATGCGCCAGCGCCACCACCGCCGATCAGCTGATGGAGTGCTACGACAAGAGCAACGACCTGGTGGTCTACGATCTAATGACGCCGCGTGAATTCGATGGTCGCGATGCGGTGCGCGCTGACTTTCAGAATGCCTTCAGCGCTTTTAACAACGCCAAGGTGGAGTTCGTCAATCTACATGTGGTCAGCGATGGAAAGCTCGGCGTTGCCGAAAGCATCCAGCATATGACCGCAACCGACAAGAGCGGCAAACCGGTCGATATGATCTTTCGCGTGACCGATGTATGGCGCAAAGAAAAGGGCGGTTGGAAGATCATCCATTCGCACATTTCGCTTCCGGTCGACATGGCGAGCGGCAAGGCCGATATGCAATCGAAGTAGCCTTCAGTGGGGGGCGATCGATTCCGCGCCGGGAAGATTGCGCGCGAGAAAGTCGAGCAACGCTTTTCGATAGGCATCGGGATCGACATAAATTGCGTCGCCATGGCCGCTTGAGGAGCTGAGAAAGATCGCGCGGGATTTCGACTCGGGGTTTGCACCCAGGATCGCGCGGCCGTCCCCCTCCGGCGTCAACGGATCTTTCGGGTTCTGAACGACAAGCAGCGCGCAGTTGCCGATCCTCGATGCCGCCGCTGCGGGCGATATGTCCTGCGCTGAACGGCCCAGCTTCCATCCGAGCTCCCACATCACGGTCCGAAGAAACGCTGGATTCAATCCTGCGAGTGAGGGGCTACGCCGCAGCATCGCCTCGAGGTTCGCAAATGAACTATCGGCGATGATTGCTTTGAAGAGGGTGGGGTCATCGGCCTGAACCATCAGCGCGGTCGCCGCACCCTCCGAGACGCCGAGAGCAGCTACGTTTGTAAATCCTCTTTTGCGCAGCAGATCCGCGGCGCTCCGCGCAATCCCGCGCTCGCCCCAACCCCATCCGGCGCGTCGGCGCGGGAAATCGGAGTTATCGATCATCAAAACCGGCAAGCCTGCCGAATGTAGCAATTTCAGGTAGGGAAGCATCGCCGCGCGAGAACCTCCCGACGCAGGAATCAGCAACACCGCAGGAGGAAGGGTGCCCGGGACGAACCATGCATCAACCGAGATGCCATCGGCGTCGGTGACACGAAGATTTTCAAATGGCGCATCGCAGCAGGTCTTTGGATCGCCGGCTGGGACGCCGGTGTGTGCGGTTTCAGACGCGATGATCACATCGCCACGGCCATTGAGAAACGGCGGATGCAGGATGCGATAGGTCACCACCGACGCTGCGCCGAGCCATAGCACCAGGCCGATGCTGAAGAGCCCCAGCGGAATCAACGTCGCGCGGGTGAAGAGTTTCCTTGCGGGTTGTTTTGATGCAGGCATTATTTGAGGCGCAGGAACACTCGCATGCGATCGAGCTCCGCCGCAAGTTCGCGCTTGAAAATAGCCTCGCGCGGGGGGGATTTGATGTAGCCAAGCTCCGACACCAATTCTCCGTCATTGACTGACAGATTGCCCCATCCGATCACGCGATCACGCCACAGCAGCGGTAGTGCATAATAGCCGCGGATGCGTTTGGCGGGCGGCGTGTAGGCCTCGAACCGATACGTCCAGCCCCACAGCAACTCGAAGCGCTCGCGATCCCAAACGATTGGATCGAAAGGTGTTAATAACTGCACCGAATCGGGCGAGGGGCCGCGCGTCGGATCTTCGCCGGCCGGCCAGTACCATTCGATGTTGCCGATTTTCGCATGGGCGAGGCGCTCTTTCGCCCTCTGCAGGGCGGCCTTCAACTCATCGAGCCATTGCGGCGCCGCATAGCGGAGTCGGCGCACGACTATCGAAAGACTCGATGCAGGCAGCGGGGCGTAAATGTTCACCACGATGTCCACCATCGCGTCGATTCGCGCGCGACGTTCGATCGCGTCGAGGGGAACGGGACCATGCCGATGTTCCGCATAGATGCGAATACCGCCATCGCGGCGGACCACGCGCAGCATCCCGCGGTAATGCATCGCATCGAGCAGATGAGTAGAGGCATTGGAGGAGCCGCCCCAATAATTTTTCACCTTGCCGTGCGCGAAATGTTGGTCGACCTCGCGCGGGTGCACCGAGCCGCGCCCTTGGACGAATTCCAGGATGGCTTCAGCGCGCTTGCGCTTCCCGGCGGGCCATCGCGCAGCACGCCACGGATTGTCGTATTGCTGGGCCGGATTGCGCACTCCTCGAATCCGGGGATGCATCAGCGCGTGGAGTTCGCGCGTGACGAAGCCGTAATTGATGAAGAAGTCCTCTTCGATGCCAAGGTCACCATAGTGCCGCTCGAGGTCACCCGCGCGGTAATCCTTGACTCGCAAACGCAGGGTCAGGTCCTGCGCCCGCGCAGGCGCGCGAATCGGATCGGCCTGCACGAAACCGAAAAGATGTAGCGCAGCTTTGAGCGTGGTCGGTGCAAAAAGGCTGCGTGCAACCGTGAAGCGGCGAAGATCGGGCAGTGTGATCGGCATCGTGATTACGGCTTGTTCCGGTTCCGGCGTGTATCTAACCTACCGGCATGGCCGATTGGAATCCCGAGCTCTACAACCGCTTTCGCCGGTATCGCGAAGAACCATTCCTCGCGATCCTCGAACGTCTCAAGTTGCGCGGCGATGAATCGATCGTGGACCTGGGATGCGGCAGCGGAGAGAACACGGTCGAGCTGGCGCGCCGGGTACCGCGGGGGCGCGCGGTTGGTATAGATTCGTCGGCGGCGATGATCGAGGCCGCGAACAAAGTTCTCGCCGGGCGTCGAACCCGAAGTTCGAGCCGGATAAGCTTCAGCATCGGCGATATCGCGCGGTTCGGGGGCAAAAGCCAATACTCGGTGGTGTTCTCGAATGCGGCGCTCCAATGGGTTCCCGGCCATCGCGAGATCTTCCAGAACATCTTCGATTCGCTCACTCCCGGTGGCCGCGTCGTCGTGCAAATGCCGAAAAATGATCAGGAGACGGCGCAAGTGACGATCCTGCAACTCGCCTCCGAGCCGCCGTGGAACTCGATGCTTAGCGCGGTTACGGTGCCCTCGCGAGCGGTGCCGGGGCCTGAGCGATACAACGCACTGATTCCGGAACTCGGTTTCGTCGACGTCGATTGCTACGAGCACGTGTTTCAGCATCCGATGAATTCACCGCGCGACGTGGTGGACTGGTCGCGCGCAACCACGCTGCGCCCGTTTCTCAACGCGCTTCATGCGGATCGACATGACGCCTTCATCGAGGCCGTCGAGCGTCGCCTCGCCAAAGCCTACGGGACCGAAGGCCCCCTGATTTTCCCGTTTCGTCGCCTGTTCATCTGGGGCACCCGTCCTGGCAACTAAAGCATCGAAGCGGCCGCTCGCGCTGATCCTCCACGGCGGCGCTGGGTCACGTGGCCCAACTGCTGATCATGCGCCACGCAAGCGCGCCATGATGAACGCGCTGAAGGCAGGCGCGGCAATCCTTCGCGGAGGCGGCAGCGCGCTCGATGCGGTCGTTGCGGGCGTGGTGATTCTGGAAGATGATCCGCTCTTCAACGCGGGCTTCGGATCGACGCTCAATGCTGACGGCGCGGTAGAGATGGATGCGTCGGTAATGGTTTCCTCGCAGGGAGAAACCAAAGCGGGTGCCGTGGCCACTATCAGTCGAGTGAAGAACCCGGTCTTGCTGGCGCGCGAGGTGATGGAGCATACGACGCATGTGATGTTGGCGGGCAACGGCGCGGAACGCTTCGCGCGCGACCGCGGCTTCAGACTGTGCGATCCCGACTCGATGATCGCGCCGCGGGCTCGCGAGCGATGGATCGCGCTCGTCTTAAACGACAGCATGAGGTGGGCCTCGCTCGCGATGGGCATGGCACGGTGGGCGCGGCAGCGCTCGATATTACCGGATCATTGGCGGCGGCGACTTCGACCGGCGGCGTGCCGGGCAAGATGGCCGGACGCATCGGCGACAGCGCGATCATCGGCGCGGGCACCTTTGCGAACGAAATCGCAGCAGCGTCGGCGACCGGCCATGGCGAGGCGATCATCATGGCGTCACTATGCCGCGAGACAATCGAGGCGCTTGCGGAAATCGCATCCGACGCAGCATCGCGCGGAATAAGATCGCCGAACTCGATTGCGCCCCAGAGGTCGAGGCCGGGATCATCCTGGTCGATCGCAAAGGACGTATCGGTTACGCGCACAACGCCGACACCATGGAGGTCGGCATCTTATCGATTCCATCGGTGCAACTCATCATGAACGGACCGCGCCGATGCTGCCGGTGCGAAAGCCGCGCAAGTGAAGCATCGAATCCCGCCGCGCTCGGCGCTGATTGCGTTTGTGATCGCGAGCATCATCCTCGCGCAGGGAATCACCGCGCCGTTCGTAAAAGATGCGGAACCGCAGGCCGCGAGCTGGATTCAGGACGTTGCGAGCGGCGGCGATATCCTGCTGCCGCGAGATATGTACGGCGAGCTCGCGCGTAAGCCGCCGCTGTTCTACTGGATGGCGGGCGCGATCACCGCGGTAACTGGAGGTCGTGTCGACGAGGTGCGCGCGCGCATCGTGTCGGTGTTCGCGGGCGCCGCGATCGCCGTCGACGGTGTTGATCTGGACCTCGGTATTTATCGGCGAGACCACCGGATGGCTCGCGTTTCTGTTTCTGCTCGGGAGCTTTGCGTTCACCTCGCGAGGGACGCTGGCACTCGAGGACATGCTGCTGGTGGCCTTCATGTTCGCGGCATGGTGCATGCTCTATGCGGTGCTGGAGCGAGGAGCTTCGCGCCGCGATGTCGTCGCGATTGGCATGCTGCTCGGGCTAGGCATGTTGACCAAGGGTCCGATCGCGATCGTGCTGCCGGCGTTTGCGGCCTTCATCTACCTGCTCATATGCGGCGATCGATCCTCGATCAGCTTCGACAAACTTGGCCGTGGATGACGGTAGCGATCGCCATCGCGGTCGGATGCCTTCTGGTACATCCCGGCGCTGCTGAGCCATGGCGGAGAACTTGCGAGGATCATGTTCCAGGAAAACCTCGGGCATTTTTTGCCCGCAGGCGCGGGCGGGACGGGCGAGGCGGCGCGGCCGTTTTATTACATCGCGATCAAGATGATCGGCGGAATCACGCCGCTGAATTTTCTGCTGCCCGCGTTGGTGGCTGCGTTGATTCGGCGGCGACTTCATTCGCCGAGGCGCGCAAGCCGCTGATGTTTCAGCTCAGCTTCCTGCTGGCGATGTTGATTTTCTTCAGCGTCGCGAGCGCCAAGCGCGACGACTATGTGCTGCCGGGAATTCCGAGCCTCGCGATTCTGTTCGCCGCGCTGTTCACCTCGCTAAGGACGTCGTGCATCGCGAGCGAGGCTGCGAGATATCGCGGCCGTCGCTGGTCGCCGCTGATCGCGATCCGGCCTGGTCGCGAGCCTCGATGTGGGTTTACGATCCGGCACGCTCGCGCTGCTGGACAGAATCAATCCGGTCGATCGCGCGCAGGCCGATTGTTCGTGAAGTATTACATCGGTGCGTTGAGCCTGGTGCTGGTCGCGTTGGCATTCGCGGTGGTCGGGTTGCTGCGCTTTGATTGTTTCAGGCGTTCGAAGCGGAAGCATCCGGCGCGAACGGCTCTGGGTCGGGCTTTCTAAGCCTGCTTGGAGTGCTGATCTTCACCGCATCGCTGCGCCCTGAGATGGCGCGTGATCGTACGCTGAAATATGCGGCGGCGGATATCGAGCGAATCGCGCCGGATCGCGCCGATCTACGTCGTCAATGAAAACGAGGAGCTGTCGTTTTATCTGCATCGCGAGGCGCCGCATGATCGTCGGTGCGCATCGTGAACGGCGGACACTCGACCAGCCGGCATACGTGTTCGCATATCGAAGCGACTTTCGCGGAGGCGCCGCGCCGTTGCTAAGCGATCGCGCCACGCTGCTCAAGCAATGGGACCGGCGTCAGGCAAATCTGGCTCGCCGGCGCTTTATCGTTTGCAGCCGGAAGGTTTGAAACCATCGACGGAGCAGGGTAAATAATCGCCATGGCTGACCCTCAAGAGAGAGCGGAACGCGCGGTATCGATACTGATGCGACTGGCGATCTCGCTGGTGATGCCGCTGTGGGCGCTGGCGATGCTCATCCTCGGGGTCCGCAATATGTCGGGATGGTGGATCGGATGCGGGCTGGTGGTGGGCGGATTCGCGACGCTGTTCTTCGTCGGCAGCCCGCTGACCGATCCCATCTTCAAGGATCGGCGTCTGCTAACGGTATTTGTAGTTGCTTCCCTGCGATATACTCTCTGGTCTCAGATGCCCATTTTTGAGTACGAGTGCGGCCGCTGCGGACGTATGAGCTCGCAGGTGGTGCTGGGTTCCGAAAAGGAAACCCGGCCCGCATGCCCGCATTGCGGATCGTCGCGGACGCATCGCGTGATGTCGTCATTCGCGATGTCGGTGAGCGAGGATGCGCGGCTGGCGGATTTCGATACCTCGAAGCCGCGCGACGAATCATACTATCGCGACTCGCGCAACGTCGGGCTGTGGGCGAAAAAGCGCGCGAAGCAGATGGGCGTCGACTCGGCGGCAAGTTCGAAGAGACCGTCGAAAAAGCGCGCAGCGGCAAGCTCATCAAGGATATGGAGTAGGGGCAGCAGCGGCAGGACGCAGAATTATGGCTGACGAAAAAGATCGCTTCGGCGAGAAAATCCATCAGAGCGAGAAGGCGCTCGAGGATCAGTGGGCGCGTCAGCAGGACGCCGAGCTGCTCGAGAAAATTCGCCAAAAGGGCGCCACCGCGCATGCATTGCCCGAAGTGCAACAATGCGCTGGTCGGATAAGATTGTGGATGGCGTTCATATGCTCGCTTGTCCACAACATGATGGTGCATGGCTGGATGCGGCGGCTCTGGAGAATTTGCTTAAGAAATAAGACTTTGCGGCGGGTGACCGCGCTGAATTTCTAATCGCAGGGCATTGACAGTTTTAGCTCGTCTCATTACATGACATGAGGATTCACAACTAAGGCTATGTATTTCCAGTTTGGCGTACCCCTCGCGCTCACCATCATCGCGATCGTTTTCGTCACCGCGATGTTCGGGTTGCAGAAGCTGCTGGCTCCGAGCAACCCCTACGCTCGTAAACTAACCCCTTACGAATGCGGCGAACCTCCCACCGGACGCGCCTGGATCAACTTCAATATCCGCTTCTATGTCATCGCACTGATATTCGTCGTATTTGAAGTTGAAGTTGCTTTTGTCTATCCCATCGCGGCGGTCTTCCTCGATTGGGTCAAACAGGGCCATCGCCTCTATGCGCTCAGCGAAATCCTGATTTTTTTGTTAATATTGTTTGTCGGTCTCATCTACGTCTGGGTCAAGCACGATCTCGAATGGATCAAGAAGGTGCCGGAATAGCCGGTACCGAGGATTATCAAGGATTATGTCTTTATTGAACACGCTCCCCGACTACGTCATCACGACGAAGACGGACGAGATCATCAACTGGATGCGCAAGTCGAGCATCTGGTACATGCTGTTCGGCCTCGCATGTTGCGCCATCGAGCTGATGCACACCGGCGGTCCGCGCGCGGATATCGATCGCTTCGGCGCGTCGCCGCGAGCCTCGGCGCGTCAGTCGGATCTGATGATCGTCGCGGGCACGCTGACCTTGAAGATGGCGCTGCGGACGCGCCTGCTGTACGACCAGATGCCCGATCCCAAGTACGTCATCGCGATGGGAAGCTGCGCGAGCTGCGGCGGCCTGTTCCAGCTCGCATACTCGGTCTGCGACGGCGTCGACAAGATTCTCCCGGTTGATGTGTATGTTCCCGGATGCCCTCCGCGTCCCGAGGCGCTGACTGAGGGTCTGCTGAAGCTCCAGGACAAGATCATGACCGAGCGCTGGCTGAGCAAGGGACCGAGCAACGGCACTTCTCCGACCCCGACCTTCCAAGCGTAAGTCAATGGAGTCGCTGGCGATATACAACCGGGCCAAAGAAAAGTTCGGCGATCAGGATCCTCGAAATCGTTGAGAAGCAGCCCGACCCGTGGATGGTGGTTGACCCCTCCGCGCTGGTCGAGATCTGCCAATATCTGAAGAGCGACGCCGAGACCGCATTCGATTGCCTGAGCAATCAGAGCGGCGTCGACTACAAGGATCGCATCGAGGTCGTCTATCACCTTTTCTCATACAAGCATCGCCATCAGATCGTGCTGAAGGTGAAGCTTCCGCGCGAGAACCCGCAGTGTTCCGACGCTCGAGAATGTGTGGAAGTCGGCGAACTGGATGGAGCGCGAGATCTACGATCTCCTCGGGGTCAACTTCGAGGGTCATAGCGACATGCGCCGCCTGCTGATGCCCGAGGATTGGATCGGATATCCGCTGCGCAAGGATTTCGTCGAGCCGCAGGAATATCACGGGATTTCCACAGTCAGAGAGAGCCCCATAATCCGGCTGAAGCCATAGGCATACGATGAGCAACGCTACGCACCGAAGAAATGACGCTGAACATGGGGCCGCAGCATCCGTCGACCCACGGCGTGTTGCGCTTCATCGTGCGCGCCGACGGCGAAATGATGCGCGAGGCGATTCCCGACGTCGGCTATCTCCATCGCTCGATCGAGAAAATCGCCGAGAAGGTCGGCTATCACGGCTTCATGCCCTACACCGATCGCGTCGATTACGTCTGCGCGATGTTCACCAACCAGGGCTGGGGGATGGCGAGCGAGAAGCTCGGCCACATCGAAGTGCCGCAGGCGCGGCGAGTACTGCCGCGTCATCGCGGCGGAGTTTAACCGCCTCGCCTCGCATCTACTTTCTGTCGGCACGATGGCGATGGATATCGGCGCGATCACGCCGTTCACCCATGTGCTGCGCGAGCGCGAGATGATCAACGACCTCATCGAGGAGCTGTGCGGCGCGCGCCTGACCTTCAACTACATGCGCATCGGCGGAGTCGCCTTCGATTGCCGCCTGGATGGCGCGAGAAGGCGCTCGCGTACCTCGACCATCTCGAGCCGATCCTGGCCGAGTACGACATGCTCATCTCGTTCAACAAGATTTACATCGAGCGGCTGGCGAATGTCGGGGTGATCACGCCCGAGGAAGCGATCGACTATAACCTGGTCGGGCCGAATCTGCGCGCGTGCGGCATCAAGTGGGACATCCGCAAGGACATTCCCTATTCGGTTTATCCCGATTTCGAATTCGATGTTCCGGTCGGCAGCGGCGCAATGGGGCAAGCTCGGCGATTCGATGGATCGCTACATGGTGCGTATCCACGAGATGGTGCAGTCGGTGAAAATCCTGCGCCAGGCGCTGAAGCAGATTCCCGCCGGGCCGGTCCTCGCGAAGGTGCCGCGCAACTTCAAGCCGCCTGCGGGCGAATGCCAGATTCGGGTGGAAAGCGCGCGCGGCGATATGGGATGGTACGCGGTCAGCGACGGCACCGGATATCCATGGCGCGTGCATGTGCGGACCGGGTCATTCGCCGCGATGGGAATCATTCAGAAGATGAGCCGGGGGTTGATGATCGCGGACCTGGTGACGATGATCGCGAGCCTCGATGTCATCGCACCGGAGATTGATCGATGAAGACCTCTCCCCGGCGCAGGAGCGCCGACCTCTCCTTTCAGGAGAGGGTGAAAAAGAGGGGTTGAGAGGATTTTTATCTGGTCCCCCTTCCCGAAGGGGAAGGGGTTAGGGGTTAGGTTTTCGAAGTGCAACAACTAGTAACAGCATCATCGCCAGCGGCGCATTCGGGAAAAATGCCGCCGGTCGATCTGATATACGTCCTGTTCATCTTCATTTTCAGCGCGGTGGTGTTCCTCGGCGTCGCGTTTCCCTTTGCCGGAATCGTGAGCTGGGCCGAGCGCCGCGTATGGGCGCGCATCCAGTCGCGGGTCGGCCCCAATCGGGTCGGCCCGCAAGGCTTCGTGCAATGGCTCGCCGATGGGGTCAAGAACTGCTGCAAGGAAGACATCATTCCCACCGATGCGGACGCGCCGCTGTTCAAGCTCGCGCCGTACCTGGTGATGCTCGCGTTCGTGGTGCCGTGGGCGGTAATGCCGTTTTCGCAGGACCTGATCCTCGCCGACCTCAACGTAGGAATTCTCTACTTCACTTCGGTCACCGCGCTCACGGTGGTCGGCGTGCTGATGGCGGGATGGGCCTCGAATGACAAATGGTCGCTGATCGGCGGCATCCGCTCGGCGGCGCAAATCGTCAGCTATGAGATTCCCGCCGGGCTGTCGATTTTCCCCGTCATTCTCATCACCGGCACGCTCTCGATGCAGGGGATCATCAAGGCGCAGGGCTGGGCGCCGAACAACTGGTTCATGTTCAACAACCCGTTCTGCTTCATCGCGGCGAACATCCTGTTCATCTCGGCGCTGGCGGAAGGCAATCGCACGCCGTTCGATTTGCCCGAGGCCGAATCGGAACTGGTCGCGGGATTCGCGACCGAGTACAGCGGCATGCGCTACCTGTTTTTCTTCATGGCGGAGTGGGGCAATCTGTTCCTCATCGGCGCGCTGGTCACGACGCTGTTCCTCGGCGGATGGCAATTCCCGCACGTCAGCGAGAACCGCATCGTGATGAACGTGCTGCAACTCATCACCTTCAACGCGAAGGTGCTGTTCATCGTGTTTTTCTCGATGTGGATTCGCGCGACGCTGCCGCGCGTGCGCATCGATCAGCTGATGTCGCTGTGCTGGAAGTACTTCGTGCCGATCTCCTTCGTCGAACATGATCGGCACCGCGATCTGGGTCGCGATTTGGCCCGACGGCAATCCGGTCGCGGGATAGATTCTGTTCGCGCTCGGCGTGGTCGGACTGGTTTTGTTTCGTCCGCCGCGTCATCTACTATTTCCGCCAATCGAAAATGGAACTCTATCTCAACCCGACAATTTAAAGGCGCTATGGGAGCGGCTTCAGAATATTTTCAGAACATCAAGGAAGCGGTCCTCTCGATTTTTGAGGGGATGGCGGTCACCGGCTCGCATTTCATGCGCAAGCCGTACACGGTCCAGTATCCCGACCGGACCGAGACGCGGGTGCAGGACACGCTGCCGTTTCGCTATCGCGGCATTCTCGAAGTGGACCTCGAAATCTGCACCGGATGCCTCGCGTGCGAGCGCGCGTGCCCGATCGATTGCATCGTCATCACCGCGGAGAAGGATCAAAAGACCAAGCAGATCACGCTGTCGCAGTTCGACATCGACATCATCAAGTGCATGTACTGCGGGCTATGCAGCGAGCCGTGCCCGACCGGCTCGATTCATCATACGACCGAGTTCGAAGGCGCGGATTATTCTACCGAAAGTATGATTCGGCGCTTCGTGAAAGATCCGGTGCTGGCGTACAAGCCGAGCAAGGGGCCGGAGACCAATCCGCAAATCGCGCCGATTCTGTTTCGCGGCCTGAACTATCTCTCCGAGTGGCAGGTTTCCGGCGAGCCGAAGCCCGGCCAGAAGCCGGCCGAGGACGCAGATGCCGCAAGTGAGGCGCCCGAGTCCTAAGATGGTCGCGCAAGTCGTTTTCTATCTGCTCGCCGCGCTGACGGTCGGCTCCTCGATGATGGTCGCGTTCTCGCGCAACATCGTGTACTCGACCTTCGCGCTGCTGGGCGCATTCATGGGCGTGGTCGGCATCTACGTTCTGCTCGCGGCGGATTTCGTCGCGATGGTGCAGTTGCTGGTCTATGTCGGCGGCATTTTGGTGTTGACGATTTTCGCCGTGATGCTCACCTCGGGAATCGCCGACGTGACGGTATCGAATCGCGAGGTCGGCGTCGATTCCGTCGCTGGTAATCGTCGCGATCCTCGGCGCTGTGATGCTGTATGCTGTCGTTCAATACGCCATGGCAGATGGCGGCGCCGGCCGCAGATGTCCTCGACGCCGACCACCTACGCAATCGGCAATGCGTTCCTCGGCGAGTATGTGCTGCCGTTCGAGGTGGCTTCGTTGGTGCTGCTGGCGGCCTTGGTCGGCGCGATCGTGATCTCGCGTCAAGAGACGCGCGGAATAGGGGAGCAGGGGAGCATCGCAATGGGCGGGGGAATAACACTATATCACTTCCTGGTCGTTGAGCTCATCATTTTCTCGCTCGGGATGTACATGCGTGCTGACGCGCCGCAACGCGATCGGCATCCTGATGGGCGTCGAGTTGATCCTGAACTCCGACCAACATCAACTACCTCGCGTTCTCGTACTACGGTGGCCATCGCTACGACGGCCAGATTTTCGCGATTTTCGTAATCATGCTCGCGGCGGCCGAAGCGGTCATCGGACTCGCCGTGGTGCTGGCGATTTATCAGAATTTCAAAACCATCGACGTGAGCGCGACGGAGACCCTTAGCGGCTAAGAGCGGTTGTGTCCGCCGATGAACGCGGATTCCGATACCGCGAGATGCGGATCTTGACCGGATTATCCGCATTCGTACTCGGCCACAACTGGAATCGTGACGCGGGATGTCTAATCGCTGATGAACTTACCAGTGCGAACCGTGGGGTTGGTCATGTCTGGTCGCTTGCGTTGGAAGCACGATGCGACACGCCGTGGGCCTGACATGAGCCCGGGCGCTTTCAGATCAGTCAAAGTTTGATTATATCTGCCGGATCGCTGTGATGTGGTGATGATGTGGTAGGCGGTTGGCCGTCGGGCGAAAGCGAGTGTTTGCCAGTTAGATAAATGGACCATCCGATACCCGTAAGCTTCATTCGCTGGATCATTCTGCTGCCCGCGATCGGCGCCGCGATCAATTTTTTCTTCGGGCATTGGATGCAGAAGAATCTCGGCAAACGCGCCATCAGCTTCGTCGGATGCAGCGTGGTTATCGGCGCCTTCCTCCTCGCGGTGATGGGGCTTCATCCGCATCCTCGCATTGCCGCACGAAAGCCGCTTCATGCTCGACCGCATGTGGCCGTGGTTCGCGGTCGGCGGCATCAACATCGATATCGCATGGTGGCTCGACCCGCTTTCGATGATCATGACGCTGATCATCACCGGCGTCGGCGGCCTCATCCACATCTACTCGACCGGCTACATGCACGACGACGAGGCGTTCTGGCGCTTCTTCGCGATGGCTCAACCTGTTCACCTTCGCGATGCTCATCCTGGTGCTCGGCGACAACCTGTTGCTGATGTTCGTCGGATGGGAGGGCGTCGGGCTGTGCTCCTTCGCGCTGATCGGCTTCTGGTACAAGGTCCTTTCCAATACCACCGCCGGCAATAAGGCCTTCATCGTCAATCGCGTCGGCGACTGGGCCTTCGTCATCGGGCTGTACACTTTGTTTTGGGCCTCGATTCCGTCGGGCATCCGACCCTGGTCACGCGTGAAATCGCGAAGTATGCGCCGCTGCTCGCGGGCCACATGGCCTACTTCGGGATGGCGGTTGCGACCTTCGTCACGCTGTTTTTCTTCCTCGGCGCGACCGGCAAATCGGCGCAGATTCCGCTCTACGTATGGCTCCCCGATGCGATGGCGGGTCCGACTCCGGTCAGCGCGCTGATCCACGCGGCGACGATGGTCACTGCGGGCGTCTACATGGTCGCGCGCCTGAACTTCCTCTTCTCGATGGCGCCCGGACACGATGGAGTTTGTCGCCACGATCGGATGCTGACGGCGCTCTTCGCCGCGACCATCGGCATCGCGCAAAACGACATCAAGAAGGTTCTCGCGTACTCGACCGTCAGCCAGCTCGGCTACATGTTCGCGGCGGTCGGCGTCGGCGCCTATGCCGCGGGCGTCTTCCACCTGATGACGCATGCGTTCTTCAAGGCCTGCCTCTTCCTCGGCTCGGGCTCGGTCATCCATGCGATGGGCGGCGAGCAGGACATGCGCAAGATGGGCGGGCTGCGGCACAAGATGCCGATCACCTTCATGACTTTCCTGGTCGCGACGTTCGCGATCTCCGGCATTCCGCCGTTCGCGGGCTTCATGTCGAAGGACGAAATCATCTGGCAGGCCTTTGCGAAGGGCCATGCGGTCCTGTGGTTCATCCTGTGGCTCGCCGCCGGGCATGACGGTCTTCTATATGTTCCGCCAGGTGTACATGACGTTCTTCGGCGAGTTCCGCGGCACCCACGAGCAGGAGCATCATCTGCACGAATCGCCGCCCTCGATGGCGTATGTGCTGATCGTGCTCGGCGCGCTGTCGGTGTTCGGCGGGCTGCCGAAGATTCCGGAGTTCATCGCCACCTTCAAGCCGTTCGAGACTTTCCTCGATCCGGTCTTCAGCTCCGAAGTGACTCGCGCCAGGTGATGGAGTCCGGAATTCATAGCCACGGCATCGAGGCGCTGTTCGCGGTGTTCGCGTTCATGATGGTGGTGGTCGGATGGTACTCGGCCGACCTGATGTATCGGCAGCATCGCCTCGACCCGCGAGCGCTTCAGCGGCGATGTTCGGCGGCGTGCTGTACGACCTGGTCGCTGAACAAGTACTACGTCGATGAGATTTACGACGTCGGTCGTCATCCAGCCGTACCTGGTGCTGTGCCGCGCGTTCGCATGGTTCGATTCCAACATCATCGACGGCATCGTGAACCTCGCCGCGACGGATCGCGGTGATCTCTCGATGGTTCTCGGGACTCATCGACACCTACATCGTCGATGGGCTGGTGAATTTCGCCTCGAATGAAACGCTCGCGATCGGCGGACGGCTTGCGCCGTCTGCAGACCGGATCGATCAACGGATACCTGTACGGAATTCTTGCTGGAGTGATGGTTATTCTGCTGGTGCGCGCGATGTTCCGCGTATGAGGCGCAGCGAGGGGAACGCTCTAACAAATGAATCACGCGCTTACATTGATCACGTTCATTCCGCATCGCCGGGATGGTGCTGATCCTCGCATGCCGGACGCGATGAAGAACATCTTCAAGTGGATCGCGGTGGCCGCGACCGTCCCGCAGTTGCTCATCGCATGGTGGCTGTTCGAGAACTTCGACACCACCACCACCGCGATGCAGTTCACCGAAAAGTATCCGTGGATTCCGCATTACAACATCACCTACTTCCTCGGCGTCGACGGCATCAGCATCTCGATGGTGCTGCTGACCGCGCTCATCTGCTTCATCGCGGTGTTCGCGAGCTTCAAAATCGACAAGGCGCCGAAAGCCTACTTCGCGCTGCTGCTCCTGCTCGATACCGGCATGATGGGCGTCTTCGCGTCGCTCGATTTTTTCCTGTTCTACATTTTCTGGGAAGTGATGCTGCTGCCGATGTACTTCCTCATCGGCATCTGGGGCGGTCCGCGCCGCGAGTATGCCGCGATCAAGTTTTTCCTCTACACTTTGTTCGGCTCGGTGCTGATCCTGCTGGCGATGCTGGGGCTCTACTACTACGGCAGCAGCCCGACCTTCGACATGACCGTGCTGGCGGCCAACGCCGGCAACTACACGATGAGCTTCCAGCGCTGGGCGTGGGTCGCGCTGTTCATCGGCTTCGCGATCAAGATTCCCGCGTTCCCGTTCCATACCTGGTTGCCCGATGCGCACGTCGAAGCGCCCACCGCCATCAGCGTCATCCTGGCGGGCGTGCTGCTGAAGATGGGCACCTACGGCATCCTGCGGGTCAACTTCTCGATCCTGCCGGCCGCGAGCCATGACCTGGCGTGGCTGTTCCTCGGCGTCGTCGGCACCATCAACATCGTATACGGCGCGATGTGCGCGATGGCGCAGACCGACTACAAGAAGCTCATCGCGTACTCCTCGGTCAGCCACATGGGTTACGTGATGCTCGGGATGGCGGCATTCACTGCCGCCGGCATCAACGGCGCGGTGCTGCAGATGTTCAACCACGGCACCATCACGGCGATGCTCTTCATCCTGGTCGGCGTGATCTACGATCGCGCGCATCATCGCGAGATCAACGGCTTCGGCGGCCTCGCGCAGCAGATGCCGGTGTATGCGGGCTTCACCGCATTCGCGTTCTTCGCGGGCCTCGGACTGCCGGCGCTGTCGGCGTTCATTTCGGAAGTGCTGGTGCTCCTCGGCGCATGGCAACTGCATCCGATCATGACGGTCTTCGGCGCCGCGACCGCCATCCTCACTGCCGGCTACCTGCTCTGGACCTACCAGCGCATCTATCTCGGACCGCTGAACGAAAAGTACAAGGACTTCGCCGATATGGACTTGCGCGAGATTGGCATGCTGGTGCCGCTCGCGAGTCATCGTCGTCATCCTCGGATGGTATCCGCAGGCGATCCTGAACCTGCTCAATACTTCGCTGGTGCATCTGAACCAGGTGGTGCTCAATACGCCGGCTGCCGCTGCTGCCGCCGTCGCGCTGGTGCACTAAAGAATGGACCTGGGAAATTTCGCGAGCCTGTCGTTCTTCCTGCCCGAGCTGTTGCTCGCGTTCGGCGTGCTGGTGCTCATCGTCCTCGACCTGCTGATCAGCGACAAGTCGATCCTCGGCTATCTCGCGCTGTGATCATCCGCACGGCTCGCTGCTGCTGGTCGCGATCGAGCCGACGCAAGCGGTCAACGGCGCCTGGATGTTCCATCGGATGCTGGTGAGCGATGCGTTCGCGATTTTCTTCCGTGCACTGATCGCAATCGCCGCCATCATCGCAGTGTGGATGTCGATCGGTTCCAAGGAAGCGCAAAGCTGCGACCAGGGCGAGTACTACGCCATCCTGCTGGCGAGCGCGTTCGCGATGTTCCTGATGGCCGAGTCCGCCAACCTGCTGATGGCGTATCTATCGCTCGAGTTCGTCAGCCTCACGTCCTACATTTTGACGGGATTTCTGCGCCACAATCGGCGCTCGCAGGAAGCCGCGCTGAAGTACCTCATCTATGGCGGCGTCGCGTCGGGCACGATGATCTACGGCATGAGCTGGATCTTCGGCATCGCCGGCTCCATGGATTTCGTCGCGATCAACAAGGCGCTCTTCGCCGGCGGCCATGCCCCCGCGCTCGCGGTCTACATCGCACTGGTGCTGATTCTTGCCGGGATGGGCTACAAGGTCGCATCGGTTCCGTTTCATATGTGGGCGCCCGACGTTTACACCGGCGCGCCGATCCCGATCACGACCTTCCTCGCGATCGGCTCCAAGGCCGCGGGTTTCGCGCTGCTGGTGCGATTTCTTCTTCCCCGCGATTTCACATTTGACTGAAAGCTGGCAACTGGCAGGCGCTCAGCGGCGTCGATTGGCCGCAACTCCTGCTCGTCGTATGCATCATCACGATGTCGCTCGGCAACCTCGCCGCACTGCAGCAGACCAACATGAAGCGGCTGCTCGCGTATTCGAGTATCGCGCAGGCGGGCTACGCGCTGATGGGATTCGTGGTGCTCTCGAACGACGGCATCCAGGCGATGCTGTTCTACCTGGTCGCCTACTACCTGATGGATGCCGGCGCATTCCTGGTCGTCATGATCGTCGCGAATGAGACCGGCAGTGAAGACGTTGACGACCTATCGCGGGCTAGCGTGGCGCGGCGGCCTGGTGCCCGCGCTCGCGCTGACGATTTTTCTTTTCTCGCTAACCGGCATCCCGCTAACAATCGGATTCATTGGGAAGTTTTACTTGTTCGCGGCCGTCATCAAGCGCCAGTTCTATGTCCTCGCGTTGATCGGCGTGCTGAACTCGGTGGTAGCACTTTTCTACTATTTGAAGCCCATCAGAAAAATGTTCCTCGAGCAGCCGACCGGCGAAGAGCCTCCGTTTCACATCGAGGCGTGGAACTATGGCCTGATGGGTGTGCTGGCAACGATGACCATCGCGCTCGGCCTTTATTGGACGCCGGTTATCGCATTCGCGAGCCGCTCGCTGCACTTCTTTATCGGCGCCTAGCAGCTTAACGTCAGATACCCGACACATCCGTCAGGCGCCATTTGCCTGACATGGTATCGATCCACCCCAAATCGTGGATCGCTGCGCGGACTATTTGAATCAATCGCTGCAGCCGCTCGTCTATTCATGCATACCTACACGGCATCCGCCTTGCTGATTTGAAAGACGGTTGTCGAACTTCCACAAGGAGAACCTGCCTCATGAAATCGAATCGACTTTTTGCTACCGCCGCTTTGCTCGGAGCCATTTCATTCTCGTTGCCGCTGTATGCCCATGCGCAAGATGGTTCAATGGAATCCGGCGCGAAGGAAATGTATCACGGCGCCAAGACTGACGTGAAAGACGCCGCCATCACCACCAAGATCAAGACCTCGCTGGCGACCAATCCGATCACCAAGAGCTACACCATCCACGTCGACACCGATAACGGTGTGGTCAACCTGACCGGCGACGTGCCCAATGCCAAGGTAATGGCCGAGGCGGAAAAGGTTGCGCAGAACACCGAGCACGTGAAGAGCGTGCAGAATAACCTGAAGCTCGACGCTTCCAGCGCCTCCAGGTAAGGATTGCCCGACTCTCGTTTTAGTTACTGCTGCCGCCCGGATTCCCGGGCGGCAGCAGCTTTTTCAGCCCGGGAATTTAATTGAACACGATGGTGCGGTTGCCGTGCACCAGCACGCGCTTCTGCAGATGAGCGCGCACGGCGTGCGCGAGCACCGTGACCTCGACGTCCTTGCCGATGCGCGCCAATTCCGCGACCGTATCGCCATGGTTAACCGGCGTGGTCGCCTGCGCGATGATCGGGCCCGCATCGAGCTCCTCGGTCACGTAATGGGCGGTGGCGCCGATTAACTTGACGCCTCGATCGTGCGCCTGTTTGTAGGGTCGCGCGCCGGCAAACGCAGGCAGGAAGCTGTGATGAATGTTGACGGTCGGTTTGCCCCACTTGCCGAGAAAATCGCCCGACAAGACCTGCATGTAGCGCGCTAGCACGATGCTATCGGCGTTTAAATCGGTGAGATGCGCCAGTAACTGCGCCTCGGACTTTGCCTTGGTGTCCTTCGTTATCGGAATGACGCGAAAGGGAACCTTGAACGGGTGCACCAGCGCCTCGAGGTCGGGGTGATTGGAAACCACACCGACGATCTCGGCATCCAGCTCGTTCTCGTGATGACGGCTGAGCAGATCCATCATGCAATGCGGCAGCTTCGAAACCATCAGCACCAGGCGATCGCGTCGGGCCGCATCGTAGAGCTGCCACTTCAGATTCAGCGCGGGCAGTAGCTCAGGGAGGGCTTTGCCGAGGTCGCTTTGCAGCTCGGCGAAAGAGAGAGCAGCGCTCTCGAAGAAAATCCGCCAGAAGAATTGTCCATCCTCGAAATCGGTATGCTGGTCCGAGGTGATGATGTTGCATCCGTTTTGGAACAGATGGTTGGAAACCCGCGCGATGATGCCCGGCTGATCGAGACACGAGATGAGAAGGACCGCTTTTTCGCCCGCCATGATTTCCAATCGATTGTGAGTCATCGCGGAAGTCGTGACAATCGACCTTCAATAGCCATTTACACTGCTGCCGTGATGATATCATGATATCGAAGGGTTCAGGAGTATGGCTCAACTAGTGGTCAGAAATCTGGAGGCGACGGTTAAAGCCCGACTGCAGCGCCGCGCCACGCGACATGGCCACAGTATGGAAGAGGAAGTCCGCGACATCCTCCGAAACGCGGTGCGCATCGAGGAACCCGCCTCCGAGCCGCTGGGAACCAGGTTGCGCAAGCGATTTGCCGCAATCGGATTGCAGGATGACATCGCGGAGTTGCGTGGTCACAAGGCTCGTCCGGCGGTATTCAAGCGCTGATATCTTTGATGATCGTCCTCGACACCAATGTTGTCTCGGTGATGATGCGATCGGACGTCGATCCTTTGGTCGTGGCATGGCTCGATCGTCAGGCAGCTGAATCAATCTGGATCACGGCAGTCACGGTATTTGAGATCCGGTTCGGCCTTGAGTTGCTGGCGCCGTCGCGCCGCCGACGCCAGCTCGAGGAGGCATTCATTCGTTCTATCGAGGAGGATTTTGAATGTCGCGTCCTTCCCCTCGATGACGAAGCTGCGCAGGCTGCGGCAACTCGGGCAGCCTCGCAGCAGAAGGCCGGGAAGACCATCGATTTCCGCGATCTCGAGATTGCCAGCATCGTAGCGTCGCGGCGCGCGACTCTCGCAACGCGCAATACTCGGCATTTCGAGGGCCTTGAAATCGAGCTCGTCGATCCGTGGCGAGCGATTTAGTTCTCGGGCGTTGCAGGCAAAAGAGTATGGCATTTCGAAACTTGCCGGGGCGCCACAGTCGCGGACCTCGGCGCGGGTGCTCGTGCGCGGTCGCTATTGATTCGGAGCGCAGTGGTATCTTTCGATTCGAGATTCTTCGGTGCCGCGCTGCGCGCTTGCCTCAGAATGACAAGTCGGAGGGAGATGCTCGGGATTGTCGTCGGTGCGGCGTTTTAGAAGAGCAGTCGGCATTCTTGTCATCCTGAAGTTAGCGCGCAGCGCGCGGCTGAAGGATCTCGAAACGTGGAGAACCGCCGTCGTGGACCCTCGGCGCGGTCGTTCGAATGTGGTCGCATTCGATTTGGAGTGCGATGGAATCCCACGTGTCGAGATTCTTCAGCTCGCGCTGCGCGCTCACTTTAGAATGACATGGGTCGCGCAGCGCACTGGGTGAGAGGCGTTAGCGGGCGCTTTCGCAATGTGTATCCTGTGAAGATGGCGCGCATGGAGGAACCAAGGCATCGCGAAGGGGAGGGCATCCTCTATGTCGTCGCGATGCCGATCGGGAATCCCGGTGACATTACGATTCGCGCGCTCGAGGTTTTGCGCGAGGTCGATGTTATCGCATGCGAGGACACCCGGCGGACCGGCGCGATGCTCGCGACGCATCAAATCAAGAAGCCACTCATCAGCCATTTCGAGCACAACGAGGAGCGCCGAGTGCCGGAACTCGTCGAGCGGATGACTCAGGGTGAGCGCATCGCGCTGGTTACCGATGCCGGCACGCCCGCGATTTCCGATCCCGGCTATCGGTTAGTGCGCGCCGCGCATGAGGCCGGGATTCGGGTGAGCGCGGTGCCGGGCGCCTCCGCCGCGATGGCGGGGCTCTCGATTTCAGGC
Organism: uncultured delta proteobacterium; assembly: GCA_963848285.1. Classification (GTDB taxonomy): domain Bacteria; phylum Desulfobacterota; class Binatia; order Binatales; family Binataceae; genus DATGKG01. The sequence continues at coordinate 70,375 of CAWKCZ010000001.1, forward strand.
ATCGCGACGAATCGATTCACTTTCGAGGGATTTCTACCCTCGCGCGAGTCGGCGCGTCGCAAGGCACTCGACGCCTTGGCAAACGAATCACGCACGATGATCTTTTACGAGGCCGCGCGACGCCTCGGCGAGACACTGGCCGAGATGGCCGAAGTCTTCGGCGCCGACCGCGAGGCTGTCGTCGTCCGCGAGATCACAAAGACATATGAAGAGCTGATCCGTGGTTCGTTGAACGCACTTGCCGAACGTTACGCGCGTGAGCAGGCACTCGGAGAGATCGTCATCATTATAGAAGGCGCGCCTGAAAAGGCTGGCGCCTCGCCGACGGCCTCGGTCGCCGTCACCCTCGGCGATCTCATCGAGGCAGGATTGAGCCTCAAGCAGGCCAGCGCGTTGATTGCGAAACTGACAGGCGCGAGCCGCCGCGACATTTACCAGGAAGCATTGAAGAATCGGCGCGACGCGGAATAGTCAGCGCTGGCCGAACGGTCGCAAGTGTGCGATTTGAGGCCCGAAGGGGGCGCGCAGCGCCGCGCCCGCGAAGCCGATTCGGGCTGTCTGAGGGCCGAATCGAAGTAGAAATCAAACTTCCGAGGCGCAGCGAAGCGGAGTCGAGGAAAGATATAGAGGTTGAAGTCGTCGCGGCGAAACGATTGAATGCCAATGAGGAGCGGCGGGGGATGGCGAAAAAAGCCGGCGACGAGGCCAAACTTGGGCGCGATTCTTCAGGCATCGAGACGCTGCGGGTGCTCGTAGTGCACGGGCCCAACCTCAATATGCTCGGTGAGCGCGAGCCCGAGGTTTATGGGCGCACCCGGCTGGCGGATATCGACCATGAGCTGACCGAACTCGGCGACGCGATCGGCATCAAGGTCACGACGTTCCAATCCAACAGCGAAGGCGACATCATCACCCGGATCCAACAGGCGCGCGGCAAGGTCGATGCGCTGCTGATCAATCCCGCGGGATATACTCATACGAGCGTGGCGATTCGCGATGCGATCATCGCGCTGGAGGCGCCCACGGTCGAGGTCCATCTGTCTAACGTGTATCGGCGCGAGCCGTTTCGGCATCATTCGACGATCGCGGATATCGCGGTCGCGCGCATCATGGGCTTCGGCGCGCCGGGCTATGCGCTGGCGTTGCGAGGAGTCCGCAGCCTGGTCGAAACGGCGCGGCGGCAGCATGCGTAACTACTTAACATCGGGAAAATAATGGAAGTTCGCGAGCTCAAAGCACTGCTCAACCTGATGCACGAAAACGGCCTCGTCGAGCTGGAAATCGAGGACAAGAAGGGCAAGGTGCGCCTCGTGCGCGGAACCGTCGCGCTGCATGACCATCAGCCGAAGCAGGCCGCAGTCGCGGTTGCGCCATCGAAGGGCGCGCCGCTGGCGGAACGGCAGCGCAAGCCCGAAGGCACGGCCGCGGCCGCAAAGGCGGCGGCTGCCAGCATCGAGTTGCAGGCCAATCAAAAGATGGTCGAGAGCCCGATGGTGGGGACGTTCTATCGCGCGGCCTCGCCGGATGCCGATCCTTTTGTTGACGAAGGGACCAACGTGCGTAAGGGGCAGCCGTTGTGCATCATCGAGGCAATGAAGATGATGAATGAGATCGAGGCCGACACCGCCGGTCGCGTGGTTAGCATTCTGGTGGATAACGGGAATCCGGTGGAATACGGGCAGCCTTTAATGATTCTGGAAGTCTCCTGAAGAGGTAGCTTCGATGTTCAAGAAGTTACTGGTCGCAAATCGAGGAACTATCGCCATCCGCATAATTCGCGCATGCCGCGAGCTCGGCATCGCCACGGTCGCGGTCTATTCGACGGCTGACAAGGACGCGCTGCACGTGCGGATGGCCGATGAGTCGGTATGCATCGGGCCGCCACAAGCGGAGGCGAGCTACCTCAACATTCCGTCGATTATCAGCGCCGCGACGACCTACGGCGCCGATGCGGTCCATCCGGGCTACGGCTTCCTCAGCGAGAATGGCGACTTTGCCGAGGCGTGCCGCAAGTCGGGGCTGAACTTCGTCGGCCCCAAGGCGCGCCACATCCGGTTGATGGGCGACAAGCCGCGCGCGCGTCGCATCATGATTCGCGCGGGCGTGCCGGTCCTGCCGGGCAGCGAAGGAAAAGGCGTGACCGAGGTGAAGGACGCCCTCACCGATGCGAAACGGCTCGGCTATCCGGTGCTCATCAAGGCGGCCGCGGGCGGCGGCGGCAAAGGCATGCGCGTGGTGCGCGATGAGAAGGAGCTGCTGCGGATGTTCCCCCTCGCGCGCGGCGAGAGCGAGGCGGCGTTCAATTCGCGCACGATGTACCTGGAGAAATACCTCGAGCATGCGCGGCACGTGGAGTTCCAGATCCTCGCCGACGAGAGCCGTCATGCGATCCATCTCGGCGAGCGCGACTGCTCAATCCAGCGGCGCCATCAGAAGGTGATCGAGGAATCGCCGTGTCCGGTGCTCACTCCGCGTCAACGCGAAAAGATGGGCAAGGCGGCGGTGCGGGCGGCGCAGGTGGTGGGATATTCCAACGTCGGGACGGTCGAGTTCCTGCTCTCACAAAATGGCGAGTTTTACTTCATCGAGATGAATACGCGCATCCAGGTCGAGCACGGGGTCACCGAGATGGTGACCGGCACCGACCTGGTCAAGGAGAGCATCCGCGTGGCGATGGGCGAGCCGCTGCGCTGGAAGCAGAAGCAAATCACGATGAACGGCGCCTCGATGGAGTTTCGCATTTATGCCGAGGATCCCGACACCCACATCCCGTCACCGGGCGTGGTGTCGAATCATCATCCGCCGGGCGGGCTCGGAGTGCGGGTCGAGACCGCGCTGTACGACGGCTACCGCGTGCCGGTGCACTACGATCCACTGATCGCGAAGTTGATCGTGCATGCGGAGAATCGCGCCGGAGCGATCGCGCGCGCCAAGGCCGCCTTGCGCGAGTACATGATCGACGGCATCAAGACCAACATCGCGCTACATTTGAAGATTCTCGACGACCCGGATTTCATCGCGGGCAATTTCGCGACCGACTTCCTGACTCGCTATGAGCACGTCGCCGAGGCCGCGCGCGCCGCTGGAAGATAAGCGATCCTGATCCCTCGGCGCATCGCTAACCTTCTTCGCCGAGGCCGCAATTTCTTCCGGAGCCCGCGCTACCCGACGCTTTTCAATGTGAACGGTGCGCCGGCGAGGCCGTCCGAGCGGCTGGCGCTGCTGGTTTACCGGATGCAATCTTTCCTGGAACCGCCCGATTCGCCGTGGTTTCGCGGGCATCAGAATCGGGTGCGCTCGGTTCAACTCGCACGTCTGCTCGGCGAATTCGGCTATGTGGTCGATGTCGCTGACGCGCTTGATGTGAGCGAGGGGCGGTTTAAGCCGACGCGCCAATACGAAGTGATCCTCAGCGCGCGATCGGAAGACGCATGCTTCCATACGCGCCTCACTCGCGGCGCGCTGCGCCTGTTCCTCGCGACGACGGCGTCGCATCCGGTTCACAACCGCAACGTGCGGCGTCGGCTCGCGATGCTGTCCGAGCGTCGCGGTTGCTCAATCAGACATCGGCGCCACTATTCAGAGGCGATGCCGTTTGTTGAGTCGGCGGACGCGATCATCGGAGTCGGAAACGCCGCGATGCTGGAAACCTGGCGGGCTGCTTCGCGCGCGAAGCTCTATCCCTTCAACAACCACGGCTACGACGATACGCGCTTCGTCTTCGAGGCGAAGGATTTCAGCAGCGCGCGAAAGAACTTCTTTTTCTTCGCGAGCGGGAGCCAGATTCAGAAGGGACTCGACCTGCTGCTGGAAATCTTCCCGCGCCATCCCGATCTCCATCTCTATGTGTGCAGCGGATTTTTCCGGGAGCAGGATTTTTGCGAATGCTACAAAAAGGAGCTTTTTGAAACTCCTAACGTTCACCCGACCGGATGGATCGCGGTAAACAGTCCGCGCTTTTATGGAATGGCGCAAAACTGCGCGTACATAATCTATCCAAGTTGTTCGGAGGGGCAGGCGGGAAGCGTCGTTCAGTGCATGTGGGCCGGACTGATTCCGATTGTTACCCGCGAGGCCAACCTCGAGGTCGAAGACTTCGGAGTGCTGTTCGCCAATGACAGCCTTGCTGAAATCGAGCGAGTGATTGTCGAACTCGCGAGCCTCCCCGAAGATTGGCATCGCGAGCGCAGCCTCGCGAGCCGCAAGGCAGCCGAAGAAAAGTACAGCGAAGCCGAATTCCTCCGGCGCTGGCGCGAAATACTCCACGAGGTGCTTGCGAATGGCGCCTCGCCCGGCGCATAGAGGCTTGGGTTGGAATCCGATTCTTCATCGATACGCCGGCTGAGCGACCTCGCGACGCGACTGCGGCCGTATGCGCTCGCCAGCGATCTGAGGCTGGAGATCTTCGCGCGCGTTCTTGCGTTCGGCACCATCGCGCACGTGCTGGAATTCATCATGGAGCAGGCGCGGGTCGGGCCGCTGACAGAGTACATGGAGCGCTGGTCGCGCATCATCCCGTCGGTCGGATGGTCGTCGCGCACCGGCCTCGCGCTGCAGATGGCGACTGTCGCGGTCAGCCTCGCGATATTTTTCCTGCCGTATACTCGCGAGCTGCTGTGTCTGCTTGGAGCGACCTTCCTGCTCTCGCAATTGGCGAGTCCGGAGCGCATCGCGAGCCATTGCAGCATGATGACCGGGGGATTCCTCGTCATCCTGTTCCTGGCCATCGCGGAGTGGATCGACCTCGCGAGGCGCGGGCGGGCGGGCACCGCCGTTTCCAGCCAATGGTACCGGTGGACGCTCATCGGGCTGCGTTGGGTCTGCGCGCTGACTTACTTCTTCGCTTTTTTCTACAAGCTGAATCCGAACTGGTTCTCGATCGAGGGCAAGGCGCCGGGCTTCCTGATTCGTCCGCTGGAGCCGTTCCTGAATGTCATCGGCATCGCGGATAGCGCGCACCGCGTGCTCGCGCCGATCGCGATTTATGGAACGCTGGCGATCGAGCTGTTTTTGCCGATGCTGCTGTATTTCCGCCGCACCCGGTTGCCGGGATTCTTGATCGGGGTGATCTTCAGTCTGGGGATGGTCGGGCAGGGAGTGGCGGACTTTCCGATTCTCATCGTTGCGTTCTATGCGACGTTTCTCTCGCTTCCGGAGGCGCGGGCGCTGGCGGAACGATTCGCGATCCGACCCACAGTGAGCAGAACCATGGTGACGGCACTCTTCGCCTCAGTCTGGTTCATCCAGCGGGAGTCGCGCGCCAATTGGATGTACAGTCATCATGATGGCCCGCAAGTCGTGGCGCTTTATTCGGCTGCCGACCTGCTGGCGTTTGTCTTTCTGATCTACGTCGCGATCGTTCTCGCGCAATGGCTATGGGAAAGCGGCATGCGGGACGACGCTCCCATCGAGGCCGCCGCCCCGCCGCCGCGATGGAGCGCGAGTGCGGGGCTCTCCGCCGCAATCGTGTTCCTGGTGCTCGCCGGCTTTATTTACAACAACCTGGCAGGCTTCTTCGCGCTCCCTTATGCCGGCCCGATGTACATGTTCAGCGGGATTAATGCTGACATGAGCAACCACTTTCTGCTCTCGCGCAATTCGCTGGGAGGATCATTCGACTATGTCGCGGTGGCGAAATTTGAATCCTCGGATCGCCGCGAGCCGACGCGTGAGTTTCGTTCGCTCGCAAGGTGGCTACGATTTCAGTCGCATCCCATCGAGCTGAATCTGAATGAAGTGCGCTATCACATGAGCCGTATTTGTAATGAAGCGCCGAAGCCCAGCGTGAAACTGAGCGTGGTTACGCGCGCCGGCGAGCACCTCGATTATGATGATGTGTGCGCCACTCCGGCCTTGCTCTGGTACGTTCCGCTACCGATCGCGAGCGCATGCGCGCCGCGATGCAATGGCGAGCTCGCGCGACGCATCCGCCGCGAGGTGCGTCGTCCGAGCCCGGACGCGCCGGTGGAATCGAACCCGGAATGAGACGCGGGGAATCGTGGTGGAATCCGGTGCTTGACACCTCGCGGTGAACATCTTACTCGAAGTACACCTGAGGGCTCGTGGTTTTGAAGGTTGAAACCCCTCGAATCAAGGGAGACCGCCTATGCTCACGCGATCAGACATCGACTACGCCGCGCTGGTGAAAGACGACCGGGTGCACATCAGCCTGTACTCGGACCCCGCCATCTTCAGCGACGAGATGGACAAGATTTTCCATCGCGGATGGGTCTACGTCGGGCATCGCGGTGAGATCCCGAATAACGGCGACTTCCGGCTCAAGCGCATCGGGCTGCAGCCGGTCATCATGGTGCGCGACCAGCATGGGCAGGTGCAGTTGCTGCTGAATCGATGCCGCCATCGCGGCGCCACTGTCTGTCAGGAAGGGCAGGGCAACGCGCGCTCGTTTCGATGCATGTATCACGGCTGGACGTACCTGCTGAATGGAGATTTGAGCGGCGTTCCGTCGCCGGAGGGATGGGGCGACGATTTCAAGCGCGAGGATTTCAGCCTCGTCAAAGTGCCCCGGGTGTCCGAGTATCGCGGCTTCATTTTCGCGAGCCTCAGTCCGGCCGGCATCACGCTCGATGAGCATCTAGGCCGCGCCAAGCACGAGATCGACATGTTCGCGGCGCTCTCCGATGCCGATGAAGTCGAGGTCGTCTCGGGGATTCACAAGTACTCATATCAGGGCAATTGGAAGCTGGCCGCCGAAAACTCGATGGACGGCTACCACCCGAGCATCGTGCACGCGTCGTTCGCGCAGGCGTTGATGGACAAGATCGTTCATGTGCCTACGCCCGAACAGGAGCGCGTCGATCGCAACTTCGCGGCGTTTCGCGGCAACACCAAAGACCTTGGCAACGGCCACGTGATGCTCGATTACAAGCTGCGCATCTATGACGCGCTCAACGGCGATCCGACCCCGCCGGTCGCGGCGAGGACGCCCGAGGGGCAGGCGCGCCTCGATGAGCTCACCAAGCAACTGGGCCCCGAGCGCGCGGCGAACACGCTGCGCGAGGGCGGAACGCATACGTTCATTTTCCCGAATTTGATTCTCATCGGCATCCAGATGCGCGTGCTGCAGCCGCTCGGCGCCGACCGTACCGAGGTCAGTCTCTATCCGACTTTGCTCAAGTGGCTGACGCCCGAGGTCAACACCATCAGGCTGCGCTCCCACGAGGCGTTTTTTGGATCAGCTAGTTTTGGCGGCCCCGATGACTCCGAAATCTTCGAGCGGGTGCAGGACGGATGCGCGGTGGCGCTCGAGCCATGGCAAATCCTCTCGCGCGGACTGCATCGCGAGCGCCACGAGGACGGCATGATCATCGGCGACCTTTCCGATGAGGTCACGCAGCGCGGTATCTGGCGGCATTACAAAAAGGTGATGACGCAGAGTGGAGGCGCGGCGCGCGCGAGCCGCAAGCGCAACGGCCACGCCGTCTCGGCGAAGCGGGGCTGAGCCACTGATGGCAATCGATCGCAATCAAGTCGAGCAGTTCTTATTTCATGAAGCGCAGATCATGGACGAGCATCGCTACGACGAATGGCTGCCGCTCTGGACCGAGGACGCGCTCTATTGGGTGCCGAGCAATCGCGACGATGTCGATCCGAAGCGCGAAGTGTCGCTCATCTACGATGACTGGGTGCGCCTGCAACTGCGAGTCGCGCGACTCAAGAGCGGGTTCGCGCATGCGCAGGAGCCTCGCTCGCGGTTGCGCCGGCTGATCTCGAATATCGAGATAGCGGAAGGCGAACAGGGCGAGATCGTTGCACATTCGAATTTCATGCTCGCAGAGTTGCGACGCGGCAAGCAGGATCTCTTCGCGGGCCGCTCCACGCATCGGCTGCGCCCGCACAACGGCAGCTTCAAGATGGCCTCGAAGAAAGTGCTGCTGATCAATAACGACGAACCCATCGACAACCTGACTTTTCTCATCTGACCCCGCACCAAGCAGCGAGGAAGAGCTATGACCGGAACGATGATTCCCATCACCGCCGCCGACGGTGGCAAGTTCAGCGGCTACCTCGCAGTTCCCGAAGCGGGCTCCGGGCCGGGCCTGATTCTGCTGCAGGAGATCTTCGGCGTGAACCAGCACATGCGCGAGATCGCGGATCACTATGCCGAAGAAGGCTACGTCGTACTCGCGCCGGATCTGTTCTGGCGGATGAAGCCGGGTGTCGAGCTGGGCTACGCGGGAGATGACTTACAGACTGCATTCGATTACTACCAGCGTTTCAACGTCGACCAGGCAATCGCTGACACCGGCGACGCGCTCAAGGCTTTGCGCGCGAACAAAGCCTGCACCGGCAAAGTTGGCGCGATCGGGTACTGCCTCGGTGGCAAGCTCGCCTATCTCGCGGCCGCGCGGCTGCCCCTCGATGCCGCGGTCGGTTACTACGGCGTCGGGATCGAGGCGAACCTCGACGAAGCGAAATCGATCAAATGCCCCATCGTCCTACACTTCGCGTCGGAGGATAAATTCGTTCCGGCCGCCGCTCGCACCGCCATCAAGCAGGCGCTCGCCGGACATGACGACGCTGAGATTTACGTCTACCAGGGCGCCGACCACGCCTTTAACAATCATCATCGGCCCGACGTCTATAGTCGGCCGGCGGCGTCGCTGGCGCATTCGCGAACGTTGAGTCTGCTGCGCCGCGCGATCGGGCCTCGCTACGACCTCGACGCGCTATGGGAGAAGCATCTCGAGGGCGAGTTTATGACCTGCGATCCCGATGCGACCATCGAGACCATGGTGCCCGACGCCTACGTCAATCACGTTCCGACCATGATCGGCGGCTCGGGCCACGCCATGCTGCATCGTTACTACAAGTATCATTTCATTCCCCAGATGAAGGGGTCGGCGCTGATTCCGGTTTCGCGCACCATCGGAGCCGATCGGCTGGTCGACGAGTTCGTCGCGGTGGTCAAGCACGACGCCTACAACGACACGATGCTTCCCGGCATTGCGCCGACCGGCAAGGAGCTTCGCTTTCCGATGGTCGCCATCGTGCAGTTTCGCGGCAACAAGCTGTACAAGGAGCATCTCTATTGGGACCAGGCCTCGGTGCTGGCGCAGTTGGGCCTCATCGACAAGGAGAAGCTGCCGGTTACCGGAGCCGAAGCCGCGGACCGGGTGCTCGATCCCGAACTTCCATTGAACACGCTGCGCGCCGGCGTCTGGTGGAAGAAGAGCGAAGGGAAGGTCTAGCCGCTTCACCATCAATCCAGCCTCTTGACGGGGACCGCTTCGCGCCTAAACCATATAAATGGAATCCCGCGATGGTCAGGAGCGCGGCTTCCAACTTATCCATGACAAAAAGAATTCTTTTCGCACTGGCAGTCGTGTTCGCGATGGCTCTCGCTCCGGCGCTCGGCAACGCGCAGGACAACCCGCTGATTCCGGGCGCCAACTCCGCGCCGCCGGGTCCGCAGCCGAAGATCGAGCTGGAAAACCCGCTCTTCGATTTCGGCACCGCGACCGAGGCCTCGATGGTGAATCACACCTTCAAGCTGAAGAACGCCGGCAAGGGTCGGCTGGTGATCACCCACGTCAAGACTTCCTGTGGATGCACCGCAGCGACGCCCAAACAGAATACCCTCGGCCCGGGTGAGGAGACGGAGATCGCGGTCGGCTTCGACACGCATTTTCAGAAGGGGCACCAGGTTCGCACCATCACCGTATCCACCAACGATCCGAACAACCCACAGGCAGTCATGACCATCCAGGGCGTGGTCAAACAGCAGGTCTCCGCGACGCCCAATGACGTGGCATTCGGCACTGTCAAGCAGGGCACTGAGGTCACCAGGGAAGTTGTCATCAGCGATCTCACCGGCCTCAAGGATCCGTTCTCGGTCAGCGACCTCAGCAATTCGAATCCCGCGATCAAGGTCGAGAAACTTGCCGGAAAAGACCAGCGCAGTGTGGTGCTCAAGATTACGCTGACCAAGGCGATGCCGATCGGGACCTTTGACGATACCGTCAAGATGACCACCAATCGCATCCCGAAGCAGGTCGATGTGTTCGGGCAGGTGACCGGCGACTTGAGTGTCGCGCCGGCGCAGATTTCATTCGGCATCGTGCCGCATGGGCAGGAAGCGACCCGGATGATCAAGCTGACCAACCAGGGCAGCAAGCCAATCAAAGTCCTTGGCATCACCAGCAATGCAGTCCCGGTGTCAGCTTCAGCGGAACCCATCGACGGGAGCAAGGACTACAAGATCATCGTGCAGTTGCATCGCGGGACGCCCGACGGTCAGGTGCGCGGGCAGTTGCAGATTAAGACCGACAGCACCGAGCAGCAGGTGCTTAACGTCCCGTTCTACGGCATCGTCGGGCAGTTCGCGATGTAGATGAGACTCCGGCGCGCCGCTTACCGAGGGCGATCCATTACGCTGTCGAGCCAGTCGAACGCGCGCTGATGAAACAGCGAGCGGCTGCCGCCCTCGCAATGCTCACCGGCGCCTTCGGCATTGGTAAAGGTGACAAATTGTTTCTCGCAGATGAGCGCGGCGAAGAGATCCTTCGCGTACACTGCGATGTCGTCGTTTTCGGCAGCGCAGACCAATGTCGGGCATGAGATCTTCTGCGCTATTCCTGCGAGGGAGAATTCGCGCGTGACGTTGATGTAAGCGAGCGGCGTCGCGACGTTATGCACGAACATTCCGCGGCGCAGCGCCCATCCGCGGGTCGGATGGCGCAGCATCGAATCGAAGATACGATTCAGGAGCGCCGCAGCGAAGCCACTACCTGACAATCCTCCGCGCAGAAATCCCGGGACCCGAGTCTTCGCCGCCTCGAACAAGGAGAACTGGCCTGGGTCCGCGATCAACGCCGCGATCCGAGGCTCTCCGGTTGCTGCGCGCGGCGCGAGGTAGCCGCCGAAACTCAATCCCATCAGCGCGATGCGCGATCGATCGACCTCGGGGCGAGTGAGGAGGTAGTCCACTACCGGACGCACAACGTTCTCCCAATCCGGACGGAAGTACATACCGCGCTTGATGAGCGCCTCGCCCTGCCCGGGGCCATCGAAGCATAGGCAGTGGTAACCGCGCCGAAGCGCGGCCGCCGCATTGAAGAAGTACAGTTCCTCCGCGGTGGAGTCATAGCCGCCCGTGAGGATGATGGTGCGACGCGGCGAATCGCCATCCGACGCGCGATAGAAATATGCGGAGAGATGCTGCCCGTCATACGGGATCTCTAGGATTTCAGGCGGCAACGAAAAAAGGGCGGCAGCTTTTTGGAAAGCCTCGCGCTGGCGATCGAAGGCATTGGTGAGGCGCGGATCGAGTGGCGCTCGCAGCAGGAAAATCGACGCGGTGCGAAAATAGTTGGACGCGCGCAAATACGCCTCGCGTGCGCTCTCGCGATGTCCCTGCTGCGCGCTTCGCTCGGCGATCGCATAGATGCGCTCGGCGGTCGCGAGCCATTGGGCGTGCCATTGCGCGATGTCGCCGTCGCGAATTCGCTCTGCAGTCGAAATGGATTCGCCGATGTCTGCGCCGCCGTAACAGGTGTGGCTGAGCGTGCGCAACAGTTGTCCGTCGAACAATTCGTCCTTGAAATAGATTTTCATTTGCGATGATGGCTGCCGGCTTGGAGAATCTTCCACGGGCATCGGACCAAATAAAAGGGGCAAGCATGACGCTCGAACAGATCGACCTCACCAACCTGGATTTTTTTCGCGATGGCGACCGCTTCGAGGCGTGGCGCGTCATGCGCGCCGAGGCTCCGGTCTACTGGCACGAACGCAAGCCTGGCGCGGGCTTCTGGTCGCTCACCAAAATGCGCGAGTGCCTCGCCGTCCTCGCCGATGCGCATCTGTTCAGCTCCGAACTTAGCGGCAACGTGCTCAACTTCGTGCTCAATCGCGATCGGGCCGGCGGCGATACCGGCATCGGCGCGATGCTGAACTGGACCGACCCGCCGCGTCACGAAAAGATCCGCGCGCTAATCAATCGCCACTTCGGGCATCCGCAGATGGCGGCGCGCGAGCCGCACATTCGCGAGGCCGTGAACTCGATCATCGATGCGGTTGCGTCGCGCGGCGAATGCGACTTCTCCGTCGAGGTCGCGGGACGCCTGCCCACTGCCGTCATCTGCGAGATGATGGGCATTGCGCGCGAGGATTGGGAGCGGCTGTTCAACCTCGGCAAGACCATGCTCGGCGCCGACGACCTCGAATATCGCGAGGGACGCTCCTCTGCGGAGACGGAAGACAGCGCGCGCGCGAAGATGTTCGACTACCTCGGACAGCTCATCGAGCAGCGCCGGAAAAATCCCGGCGATGATTTGGTGAGCGCGCTGGTGACGGGCACCATCGCGGGCGTGGGACTCACGCAACCCGAGCTGATGTGGAACGCGCTGCTGCTGATCCTCGGAGGATTGGAAAGTTTGCGCATCGCGATCGCGGGCGGGATGCATGCATTGATCGAAAATCCCGCAGAATTCGCGAAGCTCCGAAGCAATCCCGCGCTGATGGAATCCGCCGTCGAGGAGATGCTGCGCTGGACCTCGCCGGCCACGCATGCGATGCGGACGGCGCGGCGCGACACCGAAATCGGTGGGCAGCAAATCCTCGCCAATCAGCGCATCGTGATGTGGTTCGCGTCGGCCAATCGCGATGAAGATGTTTTCGTCGATTCCGAGCGCTTTCACATCGATCGTGCGCCGAACCCTCACCTCACCTTCAGTCATGGCAACCATTTCTGCATTGGGTCGGGGCTCGCGCGCCTCGAGATGCGCGTGATGTTCGAGGAGATCATCCGCCGCATGAGCGACATCGAGTTAGCAGGTTCGGTCGAATGGCTGCGGACCAACTTCAATTGCGGCATCAAGCACCTGCCGATCCGCTTCCAGCTCCGCGCCTGAAACCACGCGCGCTAGTGCGGTTCGTAGCGCTGCGCCTTAGAGTTGAAGAGGCTGTCCGGCGGCGGATCGAAGTCGACCACATTGGGCTCCTCATCCATGTTCAAGGAGAGCAGGAACAGAGGCCGGTCGCCGGGGACATAGAAATCGTCGGCCAGCACTATCTCGGAGTCATCACCACGCGAGGTTCGCCTCCATAGCGGCGCCAATGCGTCGGACACGCCCGCGCGATCGAATTCCGCGCCGAGGAAAACGTAGGTCTCCTTGTCCACGTATAGCTTCGCGGGCAGGATTTTTTCCGAGGCTGGAAGGCCGGTCATCTTGAGCACGTAGGCCGGGCGGACCTCGCAATCGACGTCGCCAAACCGACTCGCATGCTCGCTGCGACGGATCCCGACCCGCGTCCCACCGGCATTCATACATGCCAGCAGTGGCTGCTCGCCCAGCAGTTGGTAACTGTAAGCCTCGGTCTTGGGCGGCACATACTCCCACCAGAACGAAGCGCACGCGTAGGTGCACGACTGATGCGGATAGCCGCCTTTCCACTTCATCCGCCGCCAGCGCCGCACCGCGGTCGGGAAGAACCACGCATCGCTGGCGCGCGCGGGGTCGAGATATTGAATCATGATGTAGGCGTTGGGCTCGGGCCCGCACCAGTCGCCGCGCTGCTTGTACTCGATTGCAGAATCGTGCCGATGCGTATCGGTCAGCGCCTGGAGGGTGTGTACGTAGCGCACGATAACGATGCGCTCGCAGCTGCCCTCGTTACGAAAGTCACGATTTGCGTCGTCCTCGATGAGCCGGCCGGGGTTGGAGGGGTCGACATTCCACGCCCGCGTCTTCTGGTCGGCGAGGAGATTGATCTGTGCCGGGATGAATGGTCCCCAGTGCCAGTTGTAGGCAATCTTGACGGCGGCCTTCGGATCGCTCGCATCTATCAGCGGGAAGGGCAGGCCTGCGACGTAGTTCTGCATGGTGTCGTGATCGTCGAGGCGGACCTGCGCGGAATAATGTTCGGTGGCTTCGCGATAAGCTGGTGGCCATGCGATGCGCTGGGTCGGCGTTACATGCACTTTCAGGCCGTGCTGGATCGCAAAGGCCAATGCGCTCGGGACTAGCGATGCGAAGCTGCTCAAGTTGGATGCTTCGATGGTGGTTCCGGGCGGTAGCGAAGGAAACGTAGCCGTGCCTGATTGCGGAGCCGGAGCGGCAAACGCAATGCCGGCGACGCCCAGGACGATCGAAAGGATGCGGAGCATTCGGCGGAGCATTATCCGCGTCATCGAATCGTCGCGAATCCCAATGACCATTCTCATTTTGAGCGTAACTCAGACCCGCGTTTACAACGTGCCGTCCATCCGCGCAAGGCCGCGAGCAGGCCTACTCGTCGTCGCTGAAGCTGCCGATGAGCTTGAGTCCCTCGATCCAGGTTTCGCCGCGCCGCTTGATGACTGTGAGTGGCTCGACGGCGCCGTACTTCCGCAGTGCGCCGGCGAAGGGCTCCGAATGCGTGACCAGCCAGATTTGCGCGCGCTCCGAGGCCTTGGCGACCAGCCGCGCCAGCGGGTCGAGCAAATCGGGATGGAGGCTGGTTTCGGGTTCGTTCAGCGCGATGAACGCGGGCAGGCGATACGCCATCAGCGCGCCGGCGAGCGCGAGGTATCGCAGCGTTCCATCGGACAATTCCGATGCGGTGAAGATGCGGTTGGGAAATTCGCGGAACCTCATACCGAATGATGCGTTCGCCTCGGGATTCGGCACCGCGAGTTTGGCGCCGGGAAAGGCATCATCGATCACGCGCTGAAGAGCGTCGCTGTCCTGGCGGATGTGCACCAATGTCGCGAACACCGCCGCGAGGTTGGCGCCATCGGACGCGAGCATCGGGCTGGTCACCGCGAGGCAGGGACGGCGCAGTGGAGAATCCTGGTCGGTGCGGAAGTCGTGATAGAAGCGCCAGTCCAGCATCGTGCGCCGCACCATGTGCAGATCGGGAAAGCGCTGAGGTTCTTCGAGTGAGCTCAGCGCCGTCTCCGATGCCATCAGCGCGATGCCGACTTCGACGCGACGGCCATCCTCATCACGCGCGACGACATGTGGACCACGGCGCTCCATCATCTTCACGGGCCTGCCGCCGTCTGGAGTGAAACTCAGAGTCTCATCCTTAATCTGGGGCTCATACCTGAACGCGGCCTGGTCGCTCGGTGCGAGCCCCAACGAGACTGCGTATGAGTAAACTCCTTCTTCTTCATCATGCGCGGCGAAGCCGGCCTGGAGCGCGATTCGCGCAGGCTCCTTGGCGCCGCGACCGGCCCACAGCGCCGACTCCATGCCACCCTCGGCCGCGAGTTCGCGCGAGAGCGTCCCGGCCGCCGAGGCTTGCAGAAGTTGCAACGCGCGATAGAGATTGGTTTTACCCGCGCCATTGGCGCCGACGAACACGCTGAGCTTCGCGACGGGAAAACGTATCGCGCGCAACGATCGATAACCGGCGGCGTGGACCTCGCGGACGACGAAGGGCATCGGTCCACGATATCCCCTGGTCTGCGGCGGTTGAAGGAGTCGCGATTCGCGCGAGATTGCGGGTTTGCGGCGCGGCACTCAAGTGTAAGAATCAGACCGGCAAGATGGATACCAGTACTCGTCGATGGAACTGGCCGCTGTGGGCTGGGTTTCTGTTAAGTCTCGCTGCCTTCAGCAGCTACTTCCTGCTGTTCGCGAAATTTCCCATCACGCGCGATATTCCGTGGGCGAATTTTCTTCTTTTCGCGGTGGCTTTGGTATTGCTCATCGCTGGAATGCGCCGCGCGTTTGCCTCATCCGCAGTTTATCGCGGGAAGATTCTCGGTCCGGTCCTCACCACCGCGAGTCTGGCCGTGATGGGTTTCTTCCTCTTCGTGGTGTTAGGGGGAACAAAACTCAAACAACTCTCGACCGGCGCTCCGCGCGCAGGACAAACTGCACCGGACTTCACCTTGATGGATACCAACGGCAAGCCGGTATCGTTGTCCGCAATGCTTGCCGACCTCAAAACTGCGCCGACCGAATCCGGTAAGCCGCCGCCCACGATTCTGTTGGTTTTCTATCGAGGGTACTGGTGACCGTTCTGTAACTCCGAGTTGCGGGGTATCCAACAGAACCTGGAGACACTGAAAAGCCTGGGAGTCCGACCGGTGGCCATCAGCGTCGACCAGCCCGAGGTCTCGCGCGCGCTGTGCGATCGCCATGGCTACCAATTCACCTTTCTGTCCGATCCCGACACGGTTGCGATCAAGCGTTACGATTTGGTGGATGCCGGCGAAGGTATGAAGGGTCACGATATCGCCCGCCCGGCGGAGTTCCTTATTGATGGGAACGGAACCGTGCGCTGGGTGAATCTGACCGATGACTTCCGGGTTCGGGCGCGGCCGGAGCAGATCATTCAGGCGGCGAAATCATTGCAATAGCCGCGATGGCCATCGAAGTCTGGCTGTCGCG
This sequence comes from uncultured delta proteobacterium, assembly GCA_963848285.1. Classification (GTDB taxonomy): domain Bacteria; phylum Desulfobacterota; class Binatia; order Binatales; family Binataceae; genus DATGKG01. The sequence goes on from CAWKCZ010000001.1 coordinate 86,718, forward strand.
CTTCTATTGTTACATCTTCCGGCGGTTCTTATATTCTGAGTGTGCCCGAGAGCATCGACGACAACGCTGACCGCGAGCTCGCTAAACCTCGCCTCCCAAGAACTTACAATCCGATCACGCTCCTTCGCCGTGCGACCGTCGATTTCGTCATACGCCTGCTCACCAAGCCGGCGCGCAGCTACGTGCTGCATGTCCCCAACGATCTCGCAAACTTAAAGAAATACATTAGAAAAGGCGATGTCATCCTGGTCGAGGGTAACGAGCGCATCAGCGAATGCATCAAGTATCTGACCCAGAGTTCATGGTCGCATTCGGTGCTCTATGTCGGCGACGAGCCGATGAAGCGCCATCCCAAGCGCAAGGCGCCGAGTTCATCGAGAAGTACGGTGAGGATGCCGATTTCCTGGTGGTCGAGGCGCTGGTGGAATCGGGCGTCGTATTGACGCCCGCTGAGCAAGTATCGGGATTACAATATCCGCGTATGCCGACCCTACAATCTGTCGGGCGCCGATCTGCGCGAGGTCATCGATGAGGCGCTGCGTCACGTCGGCGATGTGTACGACATTAAGAATGTGATCGACCTGGCGCGCTACTTTTTCCCGGTGTCATTGGTGCCGCGACGCTTTCGGCGCAAGGCGTTGCAATTCGGCAGCGGCGAGCCGACCCATGTCATCTGCTCGAGTCTTATCGCGGAATGCTTCGATCGAGTGGGATTTCCGATCGTGCCTAAATTCGCACAGCCGCCGGACCCGAGTGCGATTCCGCCACGGCGGATCATATGGCGCGTGAAGCCGCGTCCCGATGCGCATCCATACGGCATCATGCGGCGGGTATCGCCGACTCTGGTGACACCGCGCGATTTCGACTTGTCGCCGTATTTCGAAATTATCAAGTTCAATGTAATAGAGAATCTGAGATTCGATTATCGTAAGATTCTATGGGCCGAAGATGAGCAGGTGCTTCCAGCCAAGAAACCTGCTTAAGCTAAGGGGACCAGCGAAAATCCGGGGATCGGCCGCCAGGGCGACGGGGAGACTGACTTGAACGACGAACGAGAAAATACCAACGACCGCCGCGAGATGCTGGAGAAGGCGATCGCAAAGATCCTTCATCGGCACTGCAACTTCGGTTGGGCCAATTACTACATTCCCAGCGAAAAGTTCCCCAGCCTCATCGAGGAGCTGGTCGAGGTGCTGAGCCCCGGCGGGCAGGTCGGCCATGGCGAGTTGGTCAATTTCCTGTTGGGAACGCAGCGGCTGTCGTCGATCCAGGAACGCGCGGCGAAGCTCGAGCGGGAGTTCGCGATCTATCGCCGCACCAACGAATAGCGCGCCCGATTCTGATCGCCGTCGATAACGAAAAAATAGGCGGCCACCGTAAGGGGGGGATACAGTGACCGCCTCGTGCGACAGGGATGATCGGCTGGTCAGGCTCCCTGTCTACCTTTTGGCGCCACCATGATTTTCGCGGGGAGGGGGTTCGCTACTCATCGGAGGCGCCGAAGCACTACCGAGCGCGCTTCAATTTTTTGGACCGCAAATCGTCCGTCAAATATTCAAATCAGCGCGTGCGCGCCCTTAAAGCTAGTTCAGCGGTTGTGTGATTCTTCGGTCGGCCAGGAATAGCGTGGCGTACTGCTTGAGCAGATTCAGGATGCGCTGATTTTCATCGTCATTGCCGACGATGGCCCGCATCGCCATCCCTTCCATCAAGGAAAAGATGAACGCGGGAATCAGGTCGAAATCCGTCAGTCAGCGGCGAGGGTCCGAAGATTTCCTTGAAGTAGACTTTCAGGTCGTTCTGAAAGCGCTCGTTCATTGCCTTGCAACGCCTCGCGCAAGGCTTCATCGGTCCGCGAGGCGACCACAAGCTCCAGCCATGCGTGGAAGACTCGGCCCTGGAACATCGACCACATCAGATCGACTGCGATGGGCCGGCGATCGGTTTCGGCCGGAACTTGCGCGAAGGCCTGGCCGAAGTCCTCGAGCCGCAAGCCGAAAGACATGCTCCACCGATGCGATGACGAGGTCTTCCTTGCGCGGATAATGATGCAGCTGCGCGCCGCGCGAGACATGCGCGCGCTTGGCGATTTCGGTAGTCGTGGTTCCCGCGTAGCCGAGCCTGGCGAGGCAATCGACGGTCGCATCGAGGAGGCGGCGCGCGCATCCGGGTGCTGCGCTCCTCCTGGGTGCGGCGGCGGGGGACGGCCATGGCTACGGATGTTGCCATATGTAGTTGACATAGTGAAGCACCATACTGACGGGATACAAACAGTCAAGCCTGCTTGGAATTGATTTATGCACAGACGATCCGCTGCGCAACTGGGACAAAAGTCCCTGCCGATCGCATACGTCATCTAAGCATCGCTTTTCCATCGTAAGCTGCGCGCTTCCTGCCGCCGCCTCATGCACTATTTTCCCGGAAATCGATCATGCAGCGGACTGAGGCGCGATGCGAAGGAGACCGTGCGCATGCGCCATCCGCGCGATGACGCCGAACGGGGAGGGCACCAGCTCGGCCGCATCATGGAATTCCGCCAGCGCCATATCGTCCCATCCGAGCAATCCCGAAATGAAAAGGTAGATCGGCAGCGACGCGAACAGGCATACCAGCACAATCATCCACGAGTTCGCGGTATGCCCCGGGCCCTGCCACGCGTAGCGCGCGAACGCATCGAGGATGAGGTAATTCCCGAGTGCCGCGAGCGCCGGGATTGATGAATGTCTGCCAGACGCTGAAGACCGGCTTGACCACGTAGCTGCGCCATCGCGGGCCACGCGACCAGCGACTTCGCCAGCGACGACAGCGTGAAGGCATAGAAGACGCCATAAAAACCGAAGTGCGAGATCAGCAACAGCGACAGGATGATGCGGCCGACGTGCTCGACCGCGACCGTAATGGTGAACAGCCCGGTTTTGCCGACGCCCTGGAAAACCTGGTCCGGCAGCCGCGTGGAAAAATCGAACACCCGCCAGATGTGCATCAGGCCCATCACCGCGGCCGCGCGCAGGAACTGCGGCGGCAGCAGTCCGGTGATGAAGATGTCCGAGAATGCGATGAACGCGCCGCCCAGCATCGTCGCGATCATGATGCCCCAGCGCAGGCTCTGATCGAGGTAGCGCTGCGTCAGCCGCAGCATCCCGCTCGAGTAGCTCTCCGACACCGACGACATCAGGGTGACGAACATGTACGCGCCGGTTTCGATGTAGGGATACGTCAGCGTGAACGTCAGCAGCCAGATTTCGTTGAGCTCGAAGAAGTTGGGGATCATCGCGAGCATGATGACCGGCAGCAGCGCCCAACTCGCCGCCGAGAGCATGTTGCCGGCGGTGAGCTTCGCGCCGAACACCAGCGACTTCTTGATGGTGTCCTTGTCGAAATGCGCGAGGAAAATCGTCATCAGCCGAAAACCCATCCCGTGGTAGAAGAACGAGCACAGCACGCCCATCACGATGTTGCTGACCACGCCGCCGAGCGCGAAGCCGAACACCACGCCCATCCCCTCGCCGAACACCGGATGCAGCAGGCCCCAATGGCGCATGTAGATCGCGGTGCCCATCTGGATCAGCGGCGTGAGCAGGAACGTCAGCACCACCAGCACCTGCGCGTAATCGAAGCGCTGCAGCGCGCGGAACAGGTTGGTGTATATCGCGGTGAAGCCGGGGAATTGCACCAGCGTGTGCAGGATCACGAACCAGGTCAGGAACGCGACCGAGGTTTCGGGCATGAAGATCGCCGCCATGATGCCGAGCATCGTCACCGCGAGCACGCCGCCCAGCGCATGAAACCAGATGTAGAACTGCGCATAGGTGATGGCGCGCTCGGGGTCGCGCACGCGATACTCGGCGAAATATTTCACCATCGCCTGCCCGGTGCCGAGGTCGAGCAGCGCGAAGAAAAATCCCATGAACTGGGTCACCGCGCCCCATGCCCCGCGCGCTTCGAGAAACGGATTCACGTAGTTGCGCTCGAGGTAAAACGTGAACACGAAATTGAACGGGATCATCACCAGCAGCGAGAGCAGGTAGTTGTAGAAGAAGCCGCGACAGCGGGCGATGGAACCCGACCACCTCCCATCGCGGGTCGCCGCGATGCGCGAGGGCGCTGCGTTGGATTTCCTCCGGCGTGCAGCGGCAGCGCCGCCGCGCCGAATGACGACGGTTGCGGCTCCTGCGCAATCGGCCGGTAGAACTGACTGAGCGCCTCGGGATGGCGAATGCTGTAGCGGCGCACGAAGATCAGCGCGATCGCGAAGATCGCGAACAACGACATGAAAATCGCCGCGAGGATCAGAATTTGCGATCCATGCGGAACCGGCGCCGCGGTCCATTTGCGAAACGGCACCGGCGCGATATGCGCAGAGGTCCGCGTCAGGTCATACAGCAGCCAGTTGAAATACGGCCAGCGCTGGAAGTCGTAGTTGCGCGCGCCCTCGACCCCCGCCAGCATCGCGCGCGTAGCTGCGCACCCGCTCGGCCTGGTTGCCCTCGGTCATCCAGACATTGAGCACGTAGATGGTGCCGCGCCCGAGTTCGAGCTTGCACCAGAATCGGCGTATGCGGATGGACCGGGTCCTTGTCGCTGGTCGCGACCAGCACTTCGCCGCGATTGACATTGAGGATCCATCGCTCGAACACGCGCACCGCCGACTTCCAACTGATGTTGTCGCGCAGCGGATCGTTGGGCGGGCCGGCGTACTCGATTTCTGCGCCAAGCTTTTCCGCCTCCGCCGCATGATACGGACCTTCCGCCGCCTCGACCGCATTGCCTTCCTTGATTGCATCGTTGGTCAGCGCCGCGAGCGATGCGGGCGTGATGTCTTTGCCGAGGACGACCAGCAGGCCGTTGCCGCCAATGACGAATCCCTTGAGGCGATCCATCTCGGGGCCGGGCGGCGGCAGCGTGTTCATGAAGACTGCGACCTTGCGCATTGGCGAGCCCGTCGACGCGCTGGGTCGAGGGATCGAGGGTGAGGCGGTCGAGGATCAGATTTTCGCGGCCGCCATAAAAAATCCGCAGCGGCTGCTCACTGGAGGCGAGCGCGGAGGCGGAAATGCAGTGCGAGAAATATCGTCGCGAGGAAAAGCCTCGCCGGATGACGCCGGTCAATGCATCTTGAAACCGCCACAAACCGAAACCAATTGTGCTGTGGTGGCGCCGCGCAAATCTCTCATCAGGTCACTCGCGAAAAATTCCTGCGAGCTCAGCGACCTCCTCCGGCTCAGCCATCCTTTTATCGCGCCACTTGGCTCGGAGCGAGTACGAAGTGGCGTGCCTCGCGACTCAGGGCGCCATGGTCATGCGCGTGATAGCCCATCGCAGACCCGGCGCGGCCATATATATGACGATGCTGATGACAGCATATTCGCGCCGCCATTAGTGAACCTGCGCGACTTAATCCGGAAGTTCAATCCCGCAATAGGAATAGCCGCCATCGACGCGCAGCACCGTTCCGGTCATGTAGCTCGACGCCTTCGATGCGAGCAACAGCAGCGCGCCGGTCAATTCGGACGGCTCTGCCGCACGTCCCATCGGGATTGCACTGCGCCATTTTTCACCGTCGGGTCCAGCGAGGATGCTCCGTACCATTTCGGTGCTCATCCATCCCGGGGCCAGACAGTTGACTCGAATCTTATGCTTAACCAGTTCCATCGCCAGGTTGCGGGTCAGATGCTCCACCGCTGCTTTGGACGCGGCATACGGTACGCGTTTGAGTTGCGAGCGAAATCCCAGCGACGATGAAATGTTGATGATGCGGCCCTCGATGGCGCGTTCCGCCATGTATCGGGACACCTCTGTCGCGGTCATCCAGGTGCCCTTCAGGTTCACGTTCAACACGCTATCGAATTCGTTTTCGGTGACGGCGAAGAGGAGCGAATCGGTACCCAAAATTCCGGCGCAATTGATCAACACATCGATCGAGCCGAATTTGTGATCGGTGTTGTGAATGAGTCGCAGGACATCGCGTGGTCGGGTGACGTCGCACACTTGGGCAAGGATTTTTGCTCCCGATGGATCGATCTGTTCGGATAGCTCCTTCAATTTGTTTTCGTCGGTGTCCGCGAGCACGATCCTCGCCCCGGCATCGAGCAGAATCGCGACCAACTCACGGCCGAGTCCGCCGACCGCGCCGGTCACGATCGCAACCTGATTTTCCAGGGAAAATTGATCGATCCATTTCATTTCGATTCTCCTGATTTTATTTTGTCATTCTGAGATGAGCGCGCAGCGCGAGTTGAAGAATCTCGAAACGTGGGAATCCATGGCACTCCGAAGCGACAGCGACCCCATGCAAACGAGGCCGCCGAGGATCCTCGGTCGTGGAGGGCCACGTTTCGAGATCCTTCCGCTGCGCTTCGCTTGCGTCAGGATGACATTCATCTGTAATCGCTTGCGTCAGGATGACATTCATCTGTAATCGCTCACGTCAGGATGACATTCATCTGTAATTGCTCACGTCAGGATGACATGCATCCGTATGCGCTCACCTCAGGATGGCAAGAGAGCGCGCTCCACTCATGTCAGGATGACAAGGTGGCGCTTGCATTAGGATGACATGATGTGGAGGTTTTAGAGTTCCGACAACAACTCCGACCGAGGAAACTTTCCATGGACACAATCGAAGCAATCCTAAGTAGAAAAGTGCAACGCGCATTTGCCGACCAACCTGTCGAGGCCGACAAGCTCGCGACCATCGTCGAGGCCGGGCGTCATGCGATGAGCGCGCGCAACCTGCAGCCGTGGCAGTTTATCGTGGTGCGCGATCGCGAGCGCCTCAAAGCGATGGGCGCGGTATGCACCACCGGCCGCTTCGTCGGCGATGCTCCCTCGGCCATCGTCATCCTCAAGGACGTCGCCAACGCGCGATGGGCCGATGTCGATTGCGCGCAGGCGGTGCAAAACATGGCGACCGCCGGATGGGCATTGGGCCTCGGCACCTGCTGGGTCGGCAACTTCGATGCGGCCGCGCTCAAGGAGATCCTGGGCTTCCCCGACGGATGGGCGGTGTTCACAATTTTGCCGTTCGGCTATGCGGATGAGAAGAACCCTCCGCAGGCGCGTCCGCTGAAGAAGCGCGCCGAGATGGTGCACTTCGAGAAGTTCGGCCAAAGCAAGCCCGCCTGACGTAGCCTCCCAAAGACCGCATAAGTTTTGTCAGTGTACGTCCCGCCTCGATCTACGGTTACCCCTCGGTCGAGACACGCTAGCTGATTGTCACGGTCGTAACAGGCTTGGTCGTCGCATCGAGTCGGAACGACTTCCTCCGCTACTATTTGACGAGCAACTTGACATTATGTAGCCCAGTGTTATGCTGATTTCAGCAATCATAGGCTTCTTGAGCTGCTATTCATCTAAACAATGGTGTTTTAGCTCATAGAGATCGTTGCTTAACCGGCGTCGCGAACAGCGCCAAAAAAACGGGGGATAGAATAGTGCGAAAAATTATTGGTGCGATCGGCGTTTTAGGCTTTTTCATTTGTAATCCGACTTCAGGATTCTGTGCCTCGCCTGCAGCCGGCAGCGCCGCCATAAACATCGGTGGCCAGGTCACGGTCTGCGTCAGGAAAGGCAGCACGGTTTCAAGGGCTTGCAAATTCGCCAATGCGGCTAAGGTCCAGGCCTCGGTGCAGGACGTCGGCCGCGCGGTTTGGGACGAGCTGGGCCACACTTGCACATCAGCCTCCGAAACCATCGCTGTTCCAGGAACCACCTTCAGGATCACCGAGGACGTTACTTTGGTCGGAACGCTTGAAACCTACGACCCCGGTTCGCAGACCGGTACTGCGTCGGTCGTGGGCTACGCTGGCGGCTCTTGCGACGGGGCAGTTTTCAATGCGACGGGGGCAACCCAGCGCTACTCGGCTAATGCAAAATTCGTTGTTTCAGACGGTGGGAAACGCATCGATGGGACTGCTACAGACATCACGTTTCCGTTGATCGAACTGGGAACTTTTTCCATCTCGGGCTTCGGCACCATCCAGTAGCGGAAGCAGTTTCATAGGGGCGGTTCAACCGCCCCGTCCTGACTCCGCGTTCCCGCGACGTGGCCTACATCGAATCTCGATTACCTACGGGTCAAGATATGCTATCATTCAGTGACGGCGCCCATCGGGCGCCGTCCTCGTTTCGCGTCGCTAGCCGGCGATGCGAAAGTGCGGAAACAAACCCACTTCCCAGCAGGGCCGAGAAGTGTCCTGAGCGTCCTCGCGAAGGACCGCGAACAGCACCATCGCGCATAAACGAAAAATGCGAAACAAACCCACTTTGTGCGCGGAATTGCTGGGATTTTTCGCGATAGCGGTAGGTGGAGGCGCGCGTTCCCACTCTCATCCGCCGGTCACGGCTCTCGCATCGCAGCCATCGCGAGAACCGCGCCCGTCACCTTCTCTCGCCGGCGAGAGAAGGGACAAAAGATCGGCAGCGCCGGAGAGTGTTCTGGAGCCTCCTCGCGAAAAACCTCGAACGCCACGCCTGCGTTGGAAAAGTGTAGAAGCTCTTTCTGCCGTCCCTTCTCTCGCTAGCGAGAGAAGGTGGCTGGCGCGGCGGTCGCTCTTCGCCTCGCGACCGACGTGCCAGACGGATGAGAGGGGCGCCGCCACGTACTCAGGACCAAAACCCAGCGATTCCGTGCACAAAAATGAGCATCGCGATTACACAAACGAACCCACCGATGGAAAATCGGAGCATTGGAAAGAGTGCGAAAACAAAGCCACTTCGAGGCATCGCCGAGAAGTGTCCTGAGCGTCCTCGCGAAGGACCTCCGAAGCGCCCCCCTCGAATAGGGAAAATGCGAAAACAAACCCACCTCTGAAGCCCGCCATCGCTCGGCTGATCGACAAAACAAACCCACTTAGTTGAGGAGAAATGGACATCTTTTCTGAAAGGCTGATGAAATTTGAGCCAATTTGCCGCCGAAATTGTCGCGTCGATGTCGCGCGACAATGTTGCAATGGTTAAAATAAAATTTCTTCAAGATCGCCAGTTTTGAGGCTTCGTCGATGCCGGAAATCATAGAAGTAGATCCGCCGCGCATAGCTCAAATTTGGGAGCGCTTCGTCGCCGGCGAGGATGTCGACGTCAGTGCCATACGACCCGAGATCCTCGAGTCCTGGCGGCGATGCCGCGATGAGTTTCATGTTCCGATCGATACGGTCCGAGTGCCGAGCCGTACCGAAGAAATCACCACCCTCGACGCCGACCTGAAAGAAGCCAGCATCCCGGTCATCGATTTGCTCCACGCCGCGCTCGGCGGCATCAGTGCACTCATCGGTATCGGCAATCGCGAGGGCGAGTTGCTCCATGTCCTAGCCAGCGACGCCAAAGTTCAGGCGATGGCCGAGCAAATCAATGCGATGCCGGGCGGCATCTGGAAGGAGGCCACCGGCGGCACCAACAACGTCGGGACCGGGCTCGCGATCGGCAAGCCAATTCAGATTCGCCTCGATGAGCACTATCTGCCGTTCATCAAGCAATGGAATACCTGCTCCGCGCCGATTCTTCATCCGATCAACGGCCTGCTCACCGGCAGCTTCGCAATTTCCGGGCTGAGCGAAGTCGGCCATCCGCGGATGCTGGAATTTGCGGTGCGCGGCGCCGAACTGGTCAGCAAGCTGCTCGGCTCGGTGCAGGCCATCGATCGCCTGACGCTGGTGCGCAGTTTCGATGACTTCTCGCGGCGCTATCAGGATGCCGCATTGCTGGCGGTCGATGCCTATGGCTTCATAATGCAGACCACGGCACAAAGCCGCGGAGATTGGGGTCGGCAAATCAGGGCGCGCCGGCCGGCAGCCGGATCTCCGAGCTGATCGGTACCGAGGCCATCAAGCGCTTGCAGGGGCAGGGTCGCGCATGCGAGCTCGACCTGCCGCTTCCGAGCGGCGCCAAGGCGCTGGCCAATCCCGGTATATCGCGGCAAGCCGGCTGGTCGGCGCCATCGTCGTGTTTGCGCCCGCCAAGCGGCCGCCGATCCAGCGCACGCCGAAGCCCGAAAAAACCTGGACCAGTCATTTCACTTTTGCCGATATCGTCGGCGACAGCTCCGCCCTCGGCAAATGCGGTCCGCCTCGCCACCCGCGCCGCGCGCACCGAGCATCCGGTGCTGGTGCTGGGAGAGTCGGGGACCGGCAAGGAAATGTTCGCGCATGCGATCCATGACCTGAGCGTGCGCCGCGCCGGCCCCTTCGTCGCATTCAACTTCGGCGCGCTGTCCGAGGAGCTGACGATTTCCGAAATGTGCGGGCACGAGCCGGGCGCATTCACCGGCGCGACCGTGAGTGGAACCAAGGGCGGCATCTTCGATAGCGCGCAGGGCGGCACGCTCTTCATCGATGAGTTGCAGGATGCCGGGCCCAAGGCGCAGAGCCTGCTGCTGCGCTTCGTCGAGACGCATACGTTCGTGCGCGTCGGCGGTACCGCACCGGTTCAGAGCGATGTGCGCATCATCGCGGCCTCCAACAATGCCGACGCCGCCTGGCCGAGCGCGTGCGGCCCGACCTGCTTTATCGCCTCAACTCGATTACCGTCCGTATCCCGCCGCTGCGCGAGCGCCTCGAAGATATCCGGCCGATTGCGGAGCGCCATCTGCGCACGCTGGGGTTTCGCGGCGTCATCGATCCCGAAGTATGGGAGCGGTTGACGCAGCTATCGATGGCCCGGGAACGTCCGCGAGCTTCAGAATGCCTCCTGCGCGCGACCCTGAATTCCTCGGGCATGCGGCTTACCGTGGACTGATTTTCCCGCCGTTGACGAGTGTGGGGACTGGCGCACCGAGCCAGTCGAACGCTGGCTCCTGTGACAGGACAACGCGACAAATGTCGCGACAACTCCTGCGACAGCGACAAACGGCCCCGAGGAAGGCTCCGAGGAGGTCGTCGAAGGTGCTGGCGCGAATGCAAGGGGAACGTCGGAAAAGCCGCGAAAATGCTAGGGATTCATCGCTCGACGTTATACCGGAAGCATGGAACGACTCGGCCTCGCGAAGCCCAATAGCAGCCGACGCCTAGTCGCACGATGTCGCAGCGTTATTGTCGCGCGACAGTCGCGCGACGCTCTTCGAATGTCGCGGTGATATAAGTATAAATAAGCATCACTTAGTAGCTTCACGATGCGATGCCAGCCCATGGCATCGCAGTTGCTCTACAGCATACCTCGTCGAAACAAGGCAACAACGCTCTGTCAGACATAACTTGGGTGCCCTTAGCACCAACTGAATGGGAGCGCGATGCACTATGAAAGTTAGTAAGAAATTTTGGATAGCAGGAGCAGCATCAGCAGTAGCCGTCGGACTCGCGGGCGGCATTTTCGGAGCTTTACTTTCGGTAGCTCATCCGACTCTGAGTTCCTCGACCACCCCCGTCAGCCTCAGAGCCGGTGACTATAGAGCCGGGCACACCGATCCTCCTCTTCAACAAGGGCGAAGCGCACGCCTCGGTCAAGGTCGACCGGAACGGACTAATCCTGTTGAACCTCACGACCAAGACCGGCCAGAACCAGATTGCGCTCGGTGTGCTCGGCGATTCCAAACTCGAAGTCGGCGTGTTTGATTCCGCCGGCAAGGCGCGCGCAGGCATGGAGGTCCCGATGAAGGACTCCGGTCGCGTCCACATGCTGCTGCTCGACAAGCAAGACGCCTCGCAGCCGGAGCACACACGTTCCGGCACAAAGTTAGCGTCCAATGCGACCAAGTCGTCCCCCCCAGTCACCGGGCTCCTTCCACACACACCCCCCACTCTCCAAAGGGCCCGGTGACACTCCCTCCCAAAAGCCATCAGTCCCCGACTCCGGCGTGGGCGGCACAGCGTTGCAATGACGATATGGCGCCGACGGCGGACCAGGATCCTAAAACTGCCGCTTTCCTTCACCTTCTCTCGCGTACTGGGAGAGCTAAGAGTGAGGGCTGGATGTTGAGCTGGCTGCTAGGCGGCGTGCGATGCGTTGCCGTTACTATTCGCGCTGCAAATGGCGCCGAGTGTCTCGATGAGTTCGCCGTCCTTATGGGGCCGCTTGCGGGACTTCGAGGCGCGCAGTCGCTCGGCCTCCCGCGCGATGTCGCTCATCGAAAGAATGCCGACCAGAATTATCCCGCTCGTCCACCACTGGCAGGCGGCGAATCTGTCGCTCCCGCATCCGCTCGGCAGCTGACGCAATATTGTCACTTGGATTACAAACGCTGACATTGCGTGACATTACGTTGCCGACCGAAGCATCCGTGAGGGCGATACCCTGGGTATAGGCGGCCATACAGATATCGCGATCGGTCAGCATACCCGATAACTTTGAATCCGCATCGACGACCGGGACTGACCCGCAATCATTCTCCCACATGAGCTGGGCGGCACGATTGAGCGAATCATGTTGATGGCATGCTTTAACTTCCTTGCGTCATCAGATCACTGACTTTCATCACCACTACTCCTCTCTGAGCCGACGCTATCCGCGTCGCGCCACGTCTAATCGAAGATCACCTGCCGCCATATCAGAAAAGAATCGTGACAGTCGCATCGGGCGCGACACCAAATGCGCCGTCAGAAATCGGACGAAGTGCTGACGCAATGGCATCACGCACGACCGCTGCCTAACTGGCGACAACCACGCGGTTGAGCACATTTCTACTCCAACGAAAAAGTTGAGTTAAGTACGGCAGGGAAAAAACCAATCATCTGTCCACATCGACGCGCTGCGCCTGTTACTAGACGATGGCACACCATGGAGATCACCCGTTGATCGCGATCGCGCGGCCATCGAGTCGCGCAGCTGGCACACTCGATGCTTGATGCATCGCGATTCGAAATTTTCCCAGGGGGCGATTGCTGATGCGTCGAGAAGCTGAGCGAGAAGCTGAAATGATGTCCTCCGCGAGCACGCGCCTCGCGGCTAGTCCTAAACCTCAACGCGCTGAAGTGGATGGCGTTTTTCCGCTGATGCCGCAGCAGTACTACGACCTCATTTCGCGCCGTCGAATCATCGACGGCGAGCGGCGGCTGATGTTCGCGGTCTTCGAAGATGCGATCCGATGCTTCGTATGTGCATGAGCTGCGAAATCGCAAGCCCGGCGCAAGGAATTCGAAGAAGTGAGGCTCTGGATGGACCTGCGCGGGCATCACAGCGTGTTCTCGTTCGACAGCCTTTGCGATCTCTTCGAAATCGACGCCGACCTGCTGCGCCGACAGCTCGCGACGCTGCAGACCTCCGATTTGCCGCGGCGCCGCATCGGCTCGATTGGCCGTCGCGTTCCGATGAGCGCCACGATGTGAGGGTGCGTCCGCCGGGACCAGTTGGTTGAGCCCTTAACGCGACAGACTGGTGCTTTCGATGGAGCCGATCGCGCTCAGCGGATGCTGCTGGCACATTCTGGAGGCTCAGGATTTGTGGATTTGTAGAATTGGCGCGCTGCCAGCAGGTTTATTGCTCCTCACGCTGATGCCACTCGCGGGATGTGGTGGTTCATCGGGTTCGAGTGCGACGACATCCGTCCCGCTGAGCGCCCGCAACGTTAATCTAATCTTCGTGGTGAGTGAGGATTTGGGATTCAACGCCACTGGCGACATCGATTCCGGCACAGCGAATCTGACCAACCAGGGGTTGCAGAGATCGCTGTTGATGGCGACCTTTCTTCGACGCCACGTACTCGGAGGAAAGAATGTAACCGCCGTGTACACCCTCGAGCCGGTGACGCACCCGCAGACCGCCAATAATCTTCCTGATATGGCCGCGCTCGAGACCATCCAGCAGTTCGCGCTTCAGAATCGCATCACACTGACCAAGGACGACCAGACCTATACCGCCAACAGCTATCCGCTTAATGCGTCCTATGCTCCGGGGCTATTGCCTACCGGAGTTGCCACGCCCGCAGTTGCATGTCTGAGCTGCCAGGGCCTCGATTTCGCTGATCAGGGCGGGGCCAACGAAAATCTTATAACCGGCATCATCGCGGCCAAACTGCCGGGTTTTTATGTCTTCTCGGCGCCATGGGAAACGGTCAGCGACTTGCTCGCAAGAATCAACCAGCTCAAGGGCTATGGCTTCGCAATTCCCGCCACCTATGCGGGTCCCAACTTCATCTATGCGATCTCGATTGCGCCATCGGGAGGTGCTCGGCTTGTCACCTTCAACAGCAAGCTGCGTCCGCCGTCCAGTTATCCCGCGCTGCCCGCTCCGGGTGCGGCGAGCACGCCATGCACCGCGCAGGCGCATTTCACGATTCAAGTCACCGGCAGTACCGTCGGCGCGATGATTCCACCTACCGTCAACAAAAACGAAACGCTATACATGATTCGCCATGCCGAGGCGCATCCGATTGCAGTTCCTTCGAGGACGGCAACTACGTCTGTGCCGGGCAATGGCGCGCGCTCGATCTTCCTAACGCGCTACGCGGCCAAATCACCCCGCAACAGGTCTATTCGATCGACCCCGCGCAGGTTACTCCGGGCGGCGAAAGCGCCGCGGGCAATTCAGACTGGTCGTACGTCCGGCCTTCGCTGACCATCGAGCCTTATGCCATCGCCAATCATTTGCCGTACGGTCTCGCTGCGGGCTTCGAACTCCTTGCCATGAATTCGCCGCAGCGCGCCAGCGATTTTTTCTTCACTGGCGGCCAGTTCAGCAATCAGACCGTGCTGATGGCATGGGAGCACGATCACATTCCACCAACGGTCAACGCGCTGCTGGCGAGCTACTTCCCCGGCGGTGGCGGTCCGGCGCCCGCGCCCGGATGGCCGGACGACGATTACGATACGATTTGGACGGTCACTCTCGATGGCGCGGGCAATTTGTCGATCGACAACTCGATATGCGAGGGCATCGACACCGCGACGCTGCCCGCCACCTGTCCCGAATTCTGAGCTTTGTCTACCGCGACAGCTTCCACTGATAGCGCACGTCGGGGGTGCGCTCCTCGTTGCGCGAGCCGTCGGTGAACTCGACCGCGACGAAGCCGCGGCTGTTCGTAGAACTTTCGCGCGCGATGGTTGCCTCTCGAACGTCCACAGCATCAGGCCCTCGGGACGCAATTCCTTCGCCCGCTGTAAGCAGCGCGTCGCCGATCCCGATGCCCTGATGCGCGGGCGCGATGTATAGATGCTCGACCCATTCGCCCTCGATGGCGATGAAGCCGACCACGCCCTCTTCGAGCTCGGCAACCAGCACGACCTGATTCGGGATCACGAAATCCCGAAGAAGCGCACCGTCTCCTCGAAGGTGTGGATGACCGGTAGCCACGGCATCGCCTCGCGGCGCGCATCGATATGCGCCTGCGCGATTGCCACCGCATCGTCCTCGCGCGCGGCCCGAATTTGGAATGGGGTTGCCATTTTCGTCAACGGGTTTTGCGCGATTGCAGGAAGGCCACCAGCGCATCGACGTCGGCCGGCTTCAGCGCGCCCGCGAAGGCCGGCATGTTGTGCCCTCCGTTGAGGATCCGGATGACCATGTCCGAGTGCGTCAGGCGATCGCCGACATCGCTCAGGTTCGGCCCGCGATGGCCGCCGAAGCCTTCCACCTCGTGACAGAACTCGCAGCCTTTTTCATGGAAGAGCGTCGCGCCTTGATTCACATCGGGCTCCGTCGATGCGATCACATCCGCGGGCAGAACCTTCGCAGCAAAATCCGGCGACCATGGCGCGCGCTTGGCCTCAATCCACAGCGTGCAGGATCATCATCACGATGGTGATCACGGCGGCGACCGCCCACGGACGCCGCGACGGATGGCGCTCGCCGCTTGTTGAACAGCGGCACCACGAACAGCGATCCCAATCCCAGCGCGGGTGCGAGGATGATGAACGGATTGGTGAGGCCGCGCGGAATCAGCGCGAACGCGCCGTAGTACCAGAGCAGGTACCAATCGGGCGCGGGATCTTTCGCGAGCATGCTCGGGTCGGGCGGCGCGCCAAGCTTGGGCGGGCCGAAGATCGCCGCCAGCGCGACGATGGCGAACACCACGATCGCGCATGCGACCGCATCGCGCCACGCCGCATCGGGCCAGAACGGCACGCCATGCTTTCTCGAGCAGGTTCTCGTAGCGCGCATGATAGGTCTCGGGATCGACCGGCACGCCGGGCTTCGGGCGGCTCGGAAATGCCGTCATGGAAAACCAGGTACAGATGAATCGCGACGAAGCCGAAAATGATCGCGGGAATGAAAAAAACGTGGAACGCGAAGAAGCGGCTCAGCGTCGCGCCGCCCAGCGTTTTCCCGGCGAGCATGAAATGCGCGATCGTATGGCCCGACCACCGGCATCCGCGCCGATTGCTCCGCCGCGACGACCACCGACCACACCGCGTTCTGATCCCAGCGCAGAAGCTGGCCGGTGAAGCCCATCCCGATGGTGAGGATCAGCAGTACCGCGCCGGTGAGCCAGTTGAACTCGCGCGGATACTTGTAGCATCCCATCAGGAAGACCTGGCCCATGTGGATGCCGACCAGCAGCACCATCGCCGACGCGCCGAAGTAATGCATCCCGCGCAGCAGATTGCCGAACAGCGCGCGCGTGCGTGATGAAGTTGAGCGCCTGGTAGGCGTCGCCGGTCGAGGAGATGTACGACGTCGCGAGCGCCATCCCGGTCACGACCTGGATCATGAACGCGACTACGGTGGCGCTGCCGAACACGTACCACCATCCGGTGTCGGGCGGCACCGGATGCTTCGCGAGCGCGGTCGAAGAACGCGATCAGGCCGGTGCGATCCTCGAAGGCGTCGATGAATTGTTTGAGCAGTTTCGGCATCTGGCGATTATCCGAGCGGCACGGCGCTGGTGAGGATTTCAACCTGGCCGTCGCGAATCCGCACCGGGTACTTGAACAGCGCATGCGGCGGCGGGCCGGCGGCGACCTGGCCGTCGGAATAGTAAACTCCGCCATGACACGGGCACATGAAGAGGCCCGCATCCTGTAGCCAATGCACGGGGCATCCGAGATGCGTGCAGTTCATCGCGAAGGCGACGAATTCGATCCTCGCCGTTGCGCCGCAGCCAGGCGGCGGTCTTGGCGGTCACGCCCGCCCATTCGAGCGGCGACGGATCGATGAAGGTGACGTGCACCGTGGTGCCGATCTGGAAGCTGTCGATTTTTCCGACCGAGCGCCACGTGTCCGTGGCGAGTTTGCAGCAGCGGCCCGAGCAGAAATCCTACCACCGGGATGCCGACGAGTGCGGCTGCGAGCGCCGACAGCGCGATGCTGATCTTGCGACAGAAACGCGCGGCGCTCGGGACTCAGCGGCGCTTCATGACTCGCGGTTACCGCTTCCTCAGTCGCCATCCGCCATCCCTCCGATCCAGCTCTTCAGCGCGATCGCCATCATGCACCGCGCCCGCCGCGCAAAACAGGTACGAGGTGACGAGTCCGAACAACACGAACGCGACGCCGAGCGCGAGTCCCGCCGGCGCATAGGTCGGATGCGGAATCGTCTGCTCGGGTGGCGCGACACCCAGATCGTCGCGCGATGGTTTCAGGCGCCATGCGTAACTCCTGCGCGCGGATGTGTTACGGTCGGTTGCGGCGCGCGATACCATCGCGCGAGCACCGCCATGATCGCGCCGAGATAAACCAGCCCGCCGGGAACCCACATCAGCAGGCCGCCGAGTTCCTGATCGGCTTCGGTGGTAAGGCCCCACGAATGCGCGCAAGCGCATCGAGGATTCCGAGCTCGTCCTGCGGATGCAGATACGCGCGTATACACGCCGACCGGCGCGAAGGTGATGAGGATTCCGAGCACGCCGGTCACCAGCATCGCGGCGCCGAGATAGGCGAACGCGGCGCCATGACTCATCCGCGAATCTTCGAGTGGCGCCACAATCGGCCACCAGAAAATCGTCGCGGTAACGAGGAACGTCAGATGCTCGAAGATGTGCAGCGGCTCGCTCGCCAGCGTCGCGTCGTAGAGGCGCGGCATATGCCAGAGCCACAGCGCGGCCATTCCGAGCGTCCACGCGAGCAGCGGGATTGCGCAGCACGCGCTCGATAGCTGCGAGCGCGGGAACGGGCGCATAGTCGCCTTCGCGAGATCGCGCGGGATGCCGAGAATCAGCAGCGGCGGCACCGCGAGCACCAGCAGCATGTGCTGCAGCATGTGCGCGCTGAAGAGGTAGTCGTCGGCGAGCACATCGAGCGGGGAGATCAGCGCGAGGAGCATCACGAGGTCGCCGAGGAGAGAGACCTAATCCCAACCCCTGCCAGAGGGCAGAGAAGATCGCTGCTCTGTCGGCATCCCTAAGGGAAGGGGTAGAGTCAGATCGCGGAGCGTCACGCATCCGACGATCACCGACGCATCCAAATCCCACGCGGTTGCGATGCGCAGCATCATGCGCGCGCTCCCCACAGGTAGACCACGCTGAACACCACGACCCAGACCGCGTCGACGAAATGCCAGTACCATTCGACCGCGCCGAAGCCGTCCATCGTGTGCTCGTGCAGTTTGCCCGTCGAGCGCGAGGCCGAGCGTGATGCATAGCGCGACCAGTCCGATCATCACGTGCAGTCCGTGGAATCCGGTGAGCGTGAAGAACGTCGTCGCGAAGAGGTTGCGGCTTACGGTGACGCCGCTCGCGAAGAGATCGTAGTACTCGCTCGCCTGCCCGAACATGAATAGCACGCCGAGCGCGATGGTGATCGCGAGCCACATCATCAGGCCGCGGCTGTCGGAGCGGCGCGCCGCGCGCGAGGCCATCCAGATCGTCGCGCTGCTGGAGAACAGCGCGAGGCTGAAGATCCCGGTGCGCATCGGGTTGAGCGCGGTCGCCGCGGTCGGTCCCTGGCCCGGATACGCGTGGTAGTAGACATACGCGATGATCAGCAGCAGGAAGAAGTTCGCCTCCGACAGGATGAAGAGCCCGACGCCGATCTTGCCGCGCTCGCGAATGCTGATCATGCGCTCGGCCACCTTTTCATCGGCGCGGTCCGGATGCGCCAGGTCCCACAGCGGGCGGCGTCCGTGCACGGGCGGCACGCGATCGAAGTTTTCCGGCGGCGGCGGCGAGGTCGTCGCCCATTCCAGCGTCCATGCCTCCCATGGATTGTCGC
This sequence comes from uncultured delta proteobacterium, assembly GCA_963848285.1. Taxonomy (GTDB): domain Bacteria; phylum Desulfobacterota; class Binatia; order Binatales; family Binataceae; genus DATGKG01. The sequence goes on from CAWKCZ010000001.1 coordinate 105,729, forward strand.
CGGCGACTTCGCCATTGGCGAGGCTCGTCGTAGATGTTCCAGATGAACACCAGCACCGAGATGCCGAGCACGAACGCGCCGATCGACGAAATCAGATTCATCGCGCGCCCATCCCGGCAAATCGGGATAGGTGAAGACGCGGCGCGGCATGCCCGCGAGGCCGAGGATGTGCTGGACCAGGAACGTCATGTTGAAGCCGATGAAGGTGAGCCAGAAATTCCACACCCCGATGCGCTCGGACATCATCCGGCCGGAGAATTTCGGGAACCAGTAATAGAAGCCGGCGAAAATCGCGAACACGCTGCCGCCAAACAGCACGTAATGAAAATGCGCCACGAGGTAGTAGGTGTCGGTGAGCTGCCAGTCGAGCGGGAACACCGCGAAGCTGATGCCCGAGAGCCCGCCGATGGTGAAGGTGATGAGAAACGCGACCGCGAACATCATCGCGGTGGTGAAGCGGATGCGGCCGCCATACATCGTCGCGGTCCAGTTGAAAATTTTGATGCCGGTCGGGACCGCAATCAGCATGCTCGCGACGCCGAATGCGAGGTTCGCGATATGGCTCATGCCGACCGTGAACATGTGATGCGCCCACACGGTGAAGCTGAGAAACGCGATCGCGACGCTCGACGCGGCCACGAATTCGTAGCCGAAAATCGGCTTGCGCGAGAACACCGGAATCACTTCCGAGATGATCCCGAACGCCGGCAGGATCATGATGTAGACCTCGGGATGCCCGAAGCTCCAGAAGTAGTGCTGCCACAAGATCGCCGAGCCGCCGCCACGCCGGATCGAAAACGTGCGCGTTGAAAAATCGATCGATCAGCAGCATCGCGAGCGCGGCGTTGATGAGCGGCAGCGCGCCGATCATCAGGAATGAATTGACCAGCGTCATCCAGACGAACAGCGGCAGGCGCCGGATGGTCAAGTCCCTGCACGCGCAGGCAGATGATCGTCACCGCGAAGTTGATGGCCGCCGCCAAGGTGCCGATGCCGATGCAGGCGATCCCGATGATCCAGTAATCGACGCCCGCGCAGCGACGAGTACGCTTTCTCGCTCAGCGGCGTGTAGGAGAACCATCCCGCGTTGGGCGCGCCGCCCGCGAGGAAGCTGAAGTAGAGAATCACGCCGCCGAAGAGCTGGATCCAGAAGCTCATCGCGTTGAGGCGCGGGAACGCCATGTCGCGCGCGCCGATCATCAGCGGGATCACGTAGGTCGAAAAGCCCGTCAGCATCGGCATCACGAACAGGAAGATCATCGTGGTGCCGTGCATGGTGAACATCTGATCGAAGGTCTCGGGCGAGATGAGGTGCAAGCCTGGGCGCGAGGAGCTGGAGGCGAATCACCAGCGCCTCGATGCCGCCGACGAGGAAGAAGAACATCGAGGAGATCATGTAGAGGATGCCGATCTGCTTGTGGTCGACCGACGCGACCCACGCCAGCAGGCCCTCGCGCTCCGAGGCGACCAGCTCGGCGCGACGCCCGCCTCTACAATCTGGCTCATTTCAAGCCCTCCAGATATGCGACCAGTTGATGCGCCTCGTCGTCGGTGAGTTTGAAGTCCGGCATGTGGCTTTCAGGCTTGATCGCATTGGGATCCTTGAGCCATCGATAGAGCTCCTCGGGCGTGTTGGGCGCGGCCTCGCCCGCGAGCATCTCGCGGCTCGCGAGATGCGTCAGGTCGGGGCCGACGGTCTGATTCGCGGCCGTCCCTGCGACGGCGTGGCAATTGACGCAGGTCTTGTCGGCGAACAGCTTCGCGCCGGCCAGCGGCATCGGGCGCCGTCGGCGTCGAGGGCACGACGAGCTGCGCGCTTCTGCCACGCGTCGAAGTCGGCCTCGCTCTGCGCGATGACTCGAAAGCGCATCCAGGCATGCTCGACGCCGCAAAATTCCGCGCATGTCGCCCATGTAGGTGCCGGGCTGCGTCGGCCTGGATCCACAGCGTATTGGGATGACCGGGGACCGCGTCGATTTTGCGGCCCAGCTGCGGCGACCCAGAAATCGTGAATCACGTCGGCGGATTGCAACTCGATGAGAATCGGTTTGCCGACCGGAATGTGAATCTCGTTGGCCGCGACCACGCCCGAGGCGGGGTAATTTATCTCCCACCACCATTGATGGCCGATGACCTGCAGGTCGGGCTTGCGTCCATCGGGAATCGGCGGGTCGGCGGCGTGATCGGCGGTACACCATGAAGACCGAAATCACCACCAGGATGCCGAAGGGAATAATGGTCCAGATGATTTCGAGCCGCGTTCCATCCGAATGTCTGTTGCGCCTCGGGGGCGCCCGGGCGATCGCGAAAGCGCACGATCATGAAGATGACGAGTCCGGAGACGAGGAAGAAAATCGCGGCGAGCACGATCAGCACGCCAACGAACAACGCCATCAGCGCATGCGCCTGCGGGGAGGCGGGCGAGAATGTCGGAATCGATGCATGCCAATCAGATCAGGTTGTCCGCGTGTCGAGTCCGTTGGCACGATATGGAAAACGCTCAGACCGTATCGCGCGAGTCGCAGGCTTCGCAAGACTGCGCGTTCGCGAGGTATCGGTTTCATGAACAAAGAAAGTGGACCGAGGCGACGACCGAGGGGTAATTTGGCGGCATGAAACTCGGGATTCATTTGCCACAGATGGGCGGTGGGACTGCGGAAGAAATCGCGCGAGTCGCGGTCCGCGCGGAGCAGGCCGGCTACCATTCGATATGGGTCAGCGATCATTTGCTGGTGCCGGAGACCGGCGGCAATATTCCGCCGATCGAAATCATGGATCCGATTCCGACCCTCGCGTATGCCGCCGCGCTGACGAAGACCATTCGGCTCGCGACCAGCGTGCTGGTGGTGCCGTATCGCAACGCGATCCACCTCGGCAAGGAACTCGCGACGCTCGATCGGCTTTCCAACGGACGCCTGATCGTCGGCGCGGCCAGCGGATGGCTGGAGGCCGAGTTCAACGCGCTCGGCGCGCCGTATCAGAAGCGCGGCGCGTATACCGATGAAGCGATCCGTTTGTGGCGCGAGCTGTGGTCGCAACCCGACGCCAAACTTCAGCGGCGAGTTCACGAAGCTGTCGGGCATGCGCTTTGGCCCGCGACCGGCGGCGGGAAAAATTCCGGTCGTGGATCGGCGGCATCAGCAAGCGCGCATGCCGGCGCGCAGTCGAAGCTCGGCGACGGATGGCATGGGACCAGGATGAAGCCGGAGGAGGCTGCGCAGTCCGCCTCACGATGGATCAGGGAAATTGCGGCGCGGATAGGAAAATCCCTCGACGGGATTCGCGATCAGCCATCGTGTCTACATCGGATTTGCGGACGAGTGGACGGAGACGGGCGGCTATGTGCAGGGCATCATGGCGCCACCGCGTGAGCTGGCGGACTACCTGTCCCGTTTTGAGACACTCGGCGTCGGCGAAATCATGGTGACGCCGATTGGCGCGGATCGTGGGCTGGATAAATTCCTTGATCGCTTCGATTCCGAAGTGAAACCCCATGTGAACATCCGGTAGCATTAAGTCGTGCAACAGTGTAGTGTTGTTCCACAATCGACACTACAGCCCAATAGAGACGAGCGAATCCGCGAGGGCTTACAGTGCGTCAAGGGGTGCGATGCACGATCTACGCCGCGAAGGCATTCGGGGCCGACGGCTTCCATTTCTCATTGTTTCCGTAATTGTCGCTTTCGCCGGATGGATATATGTAGTCGAGCGAGCCGCCACCATGCCGCCGCATCTCGCGAGACAATCCTCGCTCGGGCAAGCCTTACGGTCGCCTGCCGTTGAGCTTCGAGGAGAATCGCGGCCAGACCGATCGCGACGGGTGAAGTTTCTCGCGCGAGGCAGCGGCTATTCGCTCTTTCTCACCCCGACCGAAGCGGTGCTGAAGCTGCACCGTCGCATGTTTGCCCAGGTCGAGTTGCGCGCGCATTCTTTCGGCGGTCCGGATTCGGATTAAAGGATGCCAATCCGAAGCCCGAGATGGCGGGCATCGAGCAAGCTTCGCGGGCAAGAGCAGCTACTTCATCGGACGCGACCCGAAGGAGTGGCGCACCAACATTGCCACTTTCGCGGGCGTGCGAGTTGCCGAGATCTATCCGCGGCATCGACCTGATGTATCGAGGCGAGCAGGGCCGCCTCGAATATGACCTCGAGGTGGCTCCGAACGCCGATCCCGTCGCGTATCAAGCTGGAAATCGAGGGCGCGCGCAAACTCGCGCCTCGACGCGGCGCGCAATCTGCGTGATCGGCACCGGCGGGCGGAGATGTGATCCAGCACGCACCGCTGATCTACCAGACCATCGAAGGTCACCGGCGCATCGTGCCTGGAGGTTATGTCCTCGCAGGATGCGCATACGGTGGCATTCAAGCTGGGTGCGTATGACCACGCGATATCCGCTCATCATCGATCCGCTGCTGACCTATGCCTCCTACCTGGGCGGGACCGGCGGCGACTCGGGCGTGTCGATTGCGGTCGATCAGAGCGATGGCTCGGCGTGGGTGACGGGTACCACCACCTCGACCGATTTCCCGGTTACGGCGGATGCGCTTCCAGCAGACCAACTTCGGCAGACTCGGACATCTTCATGACGAAGATCAGCCCCGATGGCAGCCGCGCTGATGTACTCGACCTATGCGGGCGGGCACAGCTTCGAGCAGGCAACCGGCATCGCGGTCGATCCGAACGGAAACGCATACGCGACCGGACTGACGCTGTCGCAGGATTTTCCGGTGACCGGGGGCGCCTTTCAGATGGCGCTGCTCGGCACGCAGGATGCCTTCGTCGATCGCGATCGACCATGACGGAGGTCTCGTCTACTCGACCTACCTCGGCACCAACGCGGCCGGCGACTCGGAATCGCGGTCGATTCGGTGGGCGAGGCGTTCGTGGTCGGCACCACGCCGCTCGGCGAATTTTCCGACCACGCCGGGGGTACTTTCCAGCCGAACTATCCCGGGCAGTATCGGCGCGCCGCTGGTGGGATTCGTCACCAAGCTCAACTCGCTCGGCACCGGACTGGTGTTTTCGAGCTTCATAGGGCTGTCGGATGGGGGATGGCCCAACGCGGTAGCACTCGATCCCTCCAGCAATGTTTACATCAGCGGTGGAACCTCGACCGGGATTAACTTCAACACCCAAAGCTGCGCGCCATTCCTATGCGGCTTTGTCGTCGAGCTGGATAATGCGTGGTGCGGCGCTGGAATTTTCCGAAAATTTTCCGTTCGCCACACTCTACGGGATCGCGATGGACAGCGACGGCGACGCGCACGTGGTCGGGACCGCGGGCGGACCACTGCTGATCAATCTGGACGCGCGCGGGCAATCCGACCTTCGTGATGCTCATCCTGAATCGGCAATCCGACCCGCATCGCGATCGGCCAGTCCGACAACATCTTCCTCAGCGGAGTCGCCGACAGCGAATCGCTTGGCGGTCACACCCGGCGCGTATCAATCGACCTATGGAGGTGATGGCGACGCATTCGTTTCGGTGCTCGATCCGAGCGGCATCTTTCAACCTCTACACCACTTATCTCGGAGGCAGCGGACTGGATTCGGCGCAGGGCGTGGCGGTTGATCCGATCGAAAACGCGTATGTGACCGGCAATACCCGATTCGACTGATTTTCCGATCACCGCCGGAGTGTTCGAAGGACAAAATCCCGGTGGCAACAATGGGCTCGCATTCGTGGCGCGGATCGTTCCGGTGCTGCAGTCGCCGACGCCCACGATGACGGTGACCCCGACGCCGATCCCGACTCCATTGCCAACCTCGTTTGTTCCGCCGACGCCCACCGTCACCCGGACCACCTTCCGACCAGCACCGGTGGCGCGACGCCGATTGGGACCGTGACTGGAACCCTCATCCCGACCCCGATCCCGACCGGCGAGGGCGGGGGCACGCCGACCAGGACCACCACTTCGACCGCTACCGCGACCTCAACCGCCACGGCGACGGCAACTGCGACGCCGACGCCGGTGGGAACGGTTACCATCGCGCCGACCGGAATGAACTTTCATAAGGTGAAGGTGGGCAGGACCAGTGCCCGCAAGGCGGCTCGCATGGTCAATCCGAAAAAGAATAAAGCGCCGGTGACGATCACCGGAATCGATCTGCAATCGAACCTGAGCGGATTTCCCGCGACCGGATTCAGCGTACAGGCTTCCAACTTACCTGCCTGGTAGGAAGCTCGGTGGCGCCGGGCAAGCGCTGCCGGATCGTGGTGACGTTCACCCCGCCACAGCCCGGACCCTCGGTCGACGCGCTGGTGATACGCGGCAACTTCACCAACAGCCCGAGCAATGTGGCGCTGGTGGGAACCGGCAAATAGGCGATCGCGCGAGCTTACTGGGCGAAGTCCTGGCTGATGTAGTAGTCACCGCCATAGCCGGCGCGCGCAATGCCGATTCCGGTCTTGGTGAAAGCGGGCGAAAGAATGTTCTTGCGATCCGACGCCGCGCCCATCCAGATCGTCACCGTCTCGTCGGCCACTCGGGTCGGCCAGGTGTTGAGCTTCACTACATCCTCGCCGAGTTTCACCGTACTCAGCCCCTGCGAAGTGATCCGGGTGATGACGCTTGGCTCATCGGCGCCGCGGGTGCTGAGGAAGTTTCCGTTCAGCATCTTCTCGCTATGCGATTGTGCGCTGCGCGCGAGCACCGGCGACATTTCGAGTGGCTGTAATCCATTGGTGGCGCGCTGTTTGTTGACGGCCTCGAAGATGCGCGCTGCGATCTCGTCGTTGGCCATCGGAGGTCCCTCGCTGGGAGCTTTGACGACCGGCGGCATCGGCCCGGGAGTGACGACTACGGAAGCTTTGCGCGTCGCACATGCAGTCAAAGTGAGGACGGTGAGGATAAGGATCGTGCTGAGGGTTGCTTTCATGATGCATAAGACCCAGCCGCGCGAACGCGGCCGGGCGCTCCTCTGATGATGATAGTCCCTAGAGTCCGGGAATGCTGAAGGTCTTGTACAGCGTCAATTCGCCATAGAAGCCGGGACTTCCGTAGCCGAATTGCAGATCGGCGCCGAGTTGGTAGAGGCGATTGTACACACCTACGATGGGTCCGCCCTGGCCCTCGAGGCCGTCGATGAAGCCGCCGCCGTAAACTGAGCCGCCCGCGCCCAGCAGCAACACCCAGTCGGGGGTCTGCATCGCGATGACGCGCAGATCGATCTCGCTCGAGGTCACATCGTTTTGGAAGTTGTGCACCGGCGCGATGAAGACGTTGAACGGATGCGGGCTGTTGAGCATGAACCACATCGAGATGTCCGACTCGACCGTCCAGGCGTCGCTATCACCGACATCGTGCCCGCCGAGGAATACGAAGTTGAAGCCGGGCGCCGGGCTGAAATCGAAGCCGCCCTGGAAGCGGCCGAAGTTCAGCCGATTGACCGTGTTGTTCGAGGGCGCCAACGGGCTGGTCGCGTTCTTTTCAATCCAGAGCTGGTAGCCGGTGGCGCGCCCGACGATGCCGATGCCCTCGGTGATGCTTTGCTCGAGCTGGATGCCCTCATCGGTGAGGTAGTAGTCCTCGGACACGAGGCCGCCGCCGAAGAGCGTGACATCGAGATGCGGCTGCGCGGGCGTGGTGAGCCTTGCGAGCTGGTACAACGACTTGAGACTCTTGGTCTCCAAATCTTCGGGGGTCATGAACCCGAGGGCGCGGATCGAGGGCATCGCGGAGACCGGGGGCGCATTCGACGCCGGCGCCGAGACGTCAACTCTGGTAGAGGGCGTTGCGCCCGACGCACTCGCTAACTGCATGTCACCGTAATGATGCGCGGATTGGGTCGTCGGCATCGCACCAGTGTCGTCGGCTACTTCGGAAGTCAGCCATCCGTACTGGTAAGAATCACTGTGCATCGTGGATGGGATGATGGCGGCTTCAATACTACCGCCAGCTTTGGCTGCGAGAGCCGTGGTGGAGCTGGGAAACCCGGCGCATAGCGCGGCGATAGCCAACGCCGAGGTGGCGCCTCGAAGGTAGTTTTTCATCATCTAGTCGCTCATTCCCCCAGAGGTTCGGTACGGACCGAAGCAGATGAGCCCGTATCATTTGAAGTTTGGGAATTGTGGCTCAGGGCCATCCCAATGACTATTTGGTGACCGTTTTTTCGAAGTTGTTGAGTGCCTTGTTCACCGCCTTGTTGGCTCGATTTACAGAATTCTCGGCATCGACGGCCGCATTCATCGCATCGGTCGCCGCATGCTGCGCCTGGTTAGCTGCGTTCTCCGCCTGATTCGCCGCATTCTCGGCCACCAATGCCGAATGCTCTGCGCGATTTACGATCGGCGTGATCGGCGGAGGCGGCGGTGGTACCACCGCGGGCGGCGGCCCGTTGAAGGGAGGCGGCGGCAGCACCGGCGGCGGAGGTGGCGGCGTTACGCCATGCACACATGCTCCGGCGACGCCCACGCATAAGACCGCGGCGCCGAGAGCGATCCCGACTATCGATGCGATTCGTTTGCGAAGCTTTCTCATCATACTCACGAGGCTTACCTCCTCGATATTTCCCCTTTTCTGCACTTATTTGCCCGGCCGGATGTCGACGAAGCGCACGATGCCGCTCCCGACGAGGTCCACCGAAGTACTGATCGTATGCGAGGTTCCCGCTTGTCGCGAGGCGGCCAGCAAGGCCGGGATATCGATCACCGCGGCATAGGTCCGCTTCTGATTGATGATGACGCCCATCCCGTCGCCGGTATTGGGGCTCGAGTATGCGGTCAAACCGTTGGGCTCGAACGACATTCGCCACGGCTTCCCTGACGGATCATCCGGCAGGTTGGCCTGCACCCAATCCTGGATCGAAGGGGTGCCGCTGCCCGAGGTCGTGGGCAGGCTGAGCGCGCCGAAGCCGCCTCCGCCGCCGGAATGCTCACGGCGATCGGCGACCAGCGCAATATGCTGTCCGGGTACTATCGCGATGCCGGTGATTCCGTTGCTGAGGTCGGTCATCTCGGAAAGGGTCTGGATCCGTTTGGCCGAGGTCGACCAGGTTCCCGAAGCCATGTCGAAGGTGGCCTGGGTCAAATCGAACAGCGCGATATCCTCGACGACGTCGGGCACGCAATCGGCCGGGCTGCGAAAGGTCCCAAACGCGATACCGGTCGTGACGTCATAGGCGCCCGAATCCGGCAGCGCATCGCGCTGGATGCTGCCACTCGCGGTCATGCAGGTTCCCTGCGCGTTGAAGAAATCCGCTTCATCGGCGAGGTCGAACGCGGCGCCATCGCTCATCCGGATGATCTGGTAGTGCGGCGGCCCGGTGGTGAAGTGCTTCAGATTCAGGATTTGATAGTTGGGCGACAGGATGCGGCGATTGACCGGATCGTAGCCGAAGTTACCCGAGATGACGTCGTTTTTGGTCGAAACGATCGGGAGTTGCTTAGGCGGCGTGAGCTGGACCGGAAGGTATCCGGCGCTGGTCGCGATGATCGCCTGGCCCACCGCATCATCGATGGCGACGGTGCAGTTGGCGCACGAGCCGCCGGTGAAATGAATCAGCTTTTTGATTCCGGTTTTGAACGGCACCACCGCGTTGTTCGGCTTCACGATGTAAGAACCGCCGAACGCCCCCGAGCATACTGCGGTGCCCGTCGCCGGACTCGCGGCGCATGAATTCGAGTACCCGGTCTTGAGCCGCTGAGTCCGGATCGCAACCGCTCCCGGCGCCGCTTCGATGATCTTCTTTACCGAGCCCATCCGCAGCGAGTTGTAGGTCGTATTGGGCACGAACAGGGTAACGTCGGTGCCGCTGATGAGAACCCCGATCGCATTCGCGGTGGTCGAGGTGACCTCGACCCCATCCGCGAAGGCGGCGGCGCCGAACGCAAAGAAACCTACGATGGTCGCAAGCAGAACTCGATGCGCCAGATTCACGATTCCCCCGCCCTTAAGTCTGAGTGACATCCAGTGTTAAAGAAGTATTACAGTTGCCGAGTTTTCAGGAAACTCCGTCAGCCCGCCTGTTCGTTGGCGCCTCGTTCGGTGTTAAAAAATCGATAAAGAACCTGATGCGCAGCATGGATAGCCACTGCTAGTTAAAGTTCGGTCCAATCCCTTGGAAAATAAAACATCATCCAATTTAGGACGAAGAAATACTGTCTTGGATTCGACACCTTTTAAGACCATCCGCGGATGCTGGGGTTCCATCGGATGTTTCAAAGCAGGTCGGGTCGGTCATGGTCCCCGACGCTGCCCGCTTGCGGACTCACGGTGCCGAGGCGTCGGTAACCGTCGCGCAACGCGCGTTGCCGAGGAGATAAGTCCAAACCCCGCGCGCGTTTCAGCCCTGCCACATCTCACTTGCCTCGCCCTACAAAATGAAGGATTTTTCGTCAGCCTGCGAGGAACGCTTTTTGCTGGACATAAGGGGGCGGGGAGGGGCTTTCTCAGTTTCGGACAGCCGCGCCATGTATGTATCGAGCATTGGTTCTGCTCCTCGCCATCACCGGCATTGGATGTTCGAGCTTGCGAGCTGACGACCCATTGTCGATGAATGATCCGGCGGCAGCGAACGCGCCCGCAGAGGACGGGGTGACGATGGCGAAGTACGACGCTCGTGATAACACCATCGAGGTGGTGGCTTCCCCTCGGGTGACGCGCTCTCCACTCGAGGATAAGATCCTCGCGTTGGTGAACCGCGAGCGCGCGAGTGCGGGCATCAGGCCGCTCGCGTTTTCGCCGGAACTGACCAGGGCGGCGCGCGAACACAGCTTCGCGATGGCGCGGGCCGGGTTCTTCGAGCATCGCGGTGAAGGAGAGCCGGAACTTTTCGATCGCGTAACGGCATCCGGCATGACGAGCAATCACGTCGGAGAAAATATTTTCGAGACCAATATGGGTGCAGCAGGTGTGGCGGACGAATGTGTGAAGATGTGGATGCAGAGCGAGGGGCATCGGCACAACCTGCTCTCGCCCGATTTTGCCAAGACCGGGATCGCAGTGGGGATTTCGCGTAGCGGGGAGAACTACATTACCGAAGATTTCGCCCACTGATTGATTCCTACGATTCTGCCAAACGCCGTGTTCCCCCACGCGGCGATGGTCGGGATGGAGGTGTTACCCAGCACCTTCATCCCGGCCGCCCTCCAACTCTTTCAGCTTTTTTCTTCCTAGTGGCACAGGCTTCAGCCTGGGTCCGAAAGCACTGCCGCCAAACCCGATTGACATTCAAACTCCACCGTCAGTAACGTCTCTCCTGCACCCGTCCAGGTTCATCAGGACGATCATCAGGAGGACATCATGAACAAGAATTTCGAATTCAAGCAGCTCCTGCGCGCGCTGCGTACGGGCATCATCGATGAGGCAACTTTCGAACAGGAAATGGCGCACCTCGAAAACGGCGCGCACACCAATGGCAACGGCAACGGCGCCGGTTCCTTCAAGGCATTCGGCAAGAGCTACGCCTCCGAGCGCGCGGCCGTCATCAGCTTCCTCGAAGCGGTGAGTGCGGCTGAGACCAACGGTGGCGATACCGTCGGAGCATGGCTGGGAGTGTGCAAGACCGATTGCATCCGCGGCGGCCTCAAGATGGTGGCCGAGCGCGAGGCATACCACGGCCGCGCGTTCACTCAGCGTCTTACCGAGCTTGGCGGCACGATGCCGGATCGCAACACCGAAGACTTCCGCAAGCAGCTCGCATATCTGCGTGACACGAGCATTTCGGACCTCGCGAAGCTGAAGCGCGGCGCCGAGCGTTTCCCGAATCCCGAGGAAACGATTCGCCCACTTTTCGAGTTCGCGGCATCATTGAAAGAAGACCTGCAAACCAAGGAGATGGTGCAGCTTTTCGCCGAAGACGAGCTGTCGACCCTCAAATGGCAAAAGGCCGCGTGGGCGGCGCTCGGGCCCAAGGCGATGGACGCGCAAGCCTCGGCCTCGATGTAGCTTCGAACCGCGCGATCGCCAAAGGCGGGACTTCGGTCCCGCCTTTTTTTGCTGGCACACGCTTCAGCCGGTGTCTTCAGAAAGTGATACTGGAAGAAGAAGGCGAACCGCGAACCGGGACTCAAGAAAACTCTGAGTGAGCGCGCCCGCCCCTCGCGAAGAAGAAGGGGTAGGGGAGGTCGCTTCATTGCTCTTTCTTAACCCTCGCCGACGAAGTCTTTTTCTTCATTTACTCTCTCCAACCTGGAGAGGGAGACTCGGGAGGGCGGGGGGTAAATCAGGAAAATTGCAGGCGCCGTTTCAGGAGCTCGACGAGCTCATCAGGAAGAGATTGTTGCTCGGCGCAATCAGACCAACCGCCTGATGAGTTTGCGGATCAATGCGGACGAGCAGGCCATTCGCTTCCCCGCGGGTCAGCGCGGCGTGCGGCTTCCCAATCGACAGATACAGGACGTCACCATCGGGATCGTAGGAGACTTCGACTCGATCGATAGTTCTCACGGTCGCGTCCATAGCAGCCTCCAGTCGGGACCTGGTAACCCCAGGTAAGCAGTCACCAATTCGACGGTTTCGCCGAAAACATCAGCAACCACGAATTTCGCCACTGAACAAAAGAAGCACGATCGTCGAGTTGGACAAAGGCCGATTCGGAGAAGAATTCCATAGTTGAGGAGGCGCCGGATAATCTTGAACCCTCGCCCGCTGGGCGAGTTGCCTGCGAGTCTGCGAGCAGGCTGGAGTGGGACCTTAGTCAGCGCGCGTTGCGCGCGCGACTTAGGAATTCTTTTCTGTTCTGATCTTCGGTGCTCAATCGCGAAAGCACAAAGAGGTATCCAGCATCTGGAGATTTCAACGGGGCGGTACAACCGTCCCAGACGGCTTGAAGAGTCATATCGAGATTCCAAAAATCGATGTCCCCGCCGCGCATTCGCCGAGCAGCTCGACCTCGAGGCCGGATGCGATTGTAAAACCCCGTAGGGGGTGCTACCGCGTAGATGACCTGGCCCGCATCTGTGGCGATCGTCGGGCTTCGGAAAGGATTCGCGAAACCATCGGCTTGAAGGGTTGTGCCGGGATTCCAAAAATTCGCGAAACTCCACGTGCGCTGGGAAGTCGGAGGCAGAGGGTCATCTCTGCGCGACGAGGTTCAGGACTTGCGCCAGATGCAGCGGATTGCGGTCGGGACAGAATTGGCGGATCTGCGAGCGGCAGGAAAATCCATCCGAAATCACCATTGTGTCGGGGGCGCTCGCCTTGATCGCAGGAATCAACACCCGATCGGCGCAGGCCTTCGAGACCGCGATAGTGGTCGAATCTTCGTAGCCGAACGGTCCCGCCATCCCGCAGCATCCGGCATCGAGGACTTCGAGGTCGAGTCCGTGGATGTTCTTCAGAATCGCAGTTTCGCTGTCGAGGCCCGCCAGCGCCTTCTGATGACAATGGCCATGCAGAATCGCCTTCGCCTTGAGCGGCTTGGGTTGCGGCGGCATGTAGCCCGGAGACTTCGCGCATGAGAAATTCGTCGAGGAGCAATGCGCGCGTCGCGCAACTCGCGCGCGCGATGGTTGTCGGGAAATAGCGCGGGTAGCTCATCGCGAAAAGTCAGGATGCAACTCGGCTCGAGGCCGACGACATACGCGCCGCGATCCACCATCAGCCACAACGCATCCATGGTTTCCTGCAGGCGCTGCTTCGCGCGATCGAGCATCCCCTGGTCATAGAGCGGACGCCCGCAACATAGGTCGTCGCGCGGAATCACGACGCGGAAATTCGCGCGCTCCAGAACTTCGGTCGCCGCGATCGCAACCTCCGGCTCGAAAAAGTTGGTGAAGGTGTCGGGGAACAGCACCACCTCGCGCTGGGTCTGATCGGTCGAGCCATGATGACGCTCGAACCACGCGCGAAAGGTGCGCGAGCGCGAGGCGCGGAAACGCGCGCTGCGGATGGATGTCGTACAGGCGTTTGCCGAGGCGCGAGAGCAGCGGGCGTATGCGCGAGCGCATTGGCGAGGTGCGGTGTGCGCGATGCGCGTTGTGCTAACTCATGGATATTGCCGAAAATTCTCGACGAGCGCGGCCGCCGATTTTCCTCGTAGTAGTGCGAAAGGAACTCGGCCTTGTAAGTCGCCATGTCAACCGACGAGGGGCATTCGGTCTTGCAGCTCTTGCACGACAGGCACAGGTCGAGCGCCTTGTGCACCGAATCGTCGGTGAAAGTTTTCAGCGTGTTACCCGAAAGCGCCTCGAACAGAATGCGCGCGCGGCCGCGCGTCGAATGCATCTCCTCGCGCGTCGCCATGTACGACGGACACATGGTGCCGGCGTCGGTCTTGCGGCATTTGCCGATGCCGACGCACTTGAGCGCCGCGCCCGCGAGGCCCTCATCGGCGGTGAAATCGAAATGCGTTTCGACCTCGCGCGGCAGGTACGCGGGACCCTGCTTGAGATGCGAATCGAGCGGCAGCGGATCGACCAGGTTGCCGGGATTCATCATGTTGTCGGGATCGAAAATCTGCTTGAACTCGCGAAACGCCTCGATGAGTTTCGGGTTGAAAATTTTCGGCAGCAGCTCCGAGCGCGCGAGGCCGTCGCCATGCTCACCCGAGAGCGACCCGCCGAATTCGGCGACCGCCGCGGCCAGCTCCTCCATCGTGAAGCGGAACTCGGCAATGCCCTTCGAACTCGCGAGGTCGAAGTTGATGCGCGCATGAACGCATCCTTCGCCGAAGTGGCCGTAGTAAGTGCCGACCTGCAAATTGTGCTGCGCGAGAATTTCCGCGAAGCGGCGCAGGAAGGCGCCCAGCTTCGCGGGCGGCACCGCGAGATCCTCGGCGCCGGGCCAGGTCCGCGGCGAGCCGGGAAAGTACGCGCCCGAGCCGAGGCCCGATTCGCGCAGCTTCCACACCGCGGTCTGCTCGCGCGGGATCCTCGATGCAGGCGACGCCGACGCATTCGGGAGTGCAGGCGCGCTTCGCGCGATCATCTTCTCCGCGCGCTCGCGCGCTTCGTCGAGCGTGTCGCCGCCGAACTCCGCGATCAGAAAAGCATTGCCCTTGGGCAGCAGCTTGACCGACGGCGAGGCCTTTGCTTGCGCGCGAACTCCGGCAGCTTGTCATCGAAGCCTTCCAGCGCCTCGGGACGATGCGGCAGCATCCACCACATCTGGTCGGCGGCGAGGAAAACGTCGTCGAAGCCGAGGACGACCATCACCAGGATTGTTCGGCTTCGGCACCGCGCGCACCGTCGCTGACAGCGTGATGCCGAGGGTGCCCTCGGAACCGACCATCGCGCGCGCGACGTTGAATTCATTCTCCGGCAGCAGCTGGTCGAGGTTGTAGCCGGAGACGCGGCGCGGCAGGCGCGGGAAGCCGTCGCGGATGTCGGTGGCGTAGCTATCGCGCAGATCGCGCAGCTTCGAATAGAGCGCGCCGCGCGCACCGCCGCGCGCCGCGACGTATCGCAAATCGGCCTCGAGGGTCGGGCCGACGCTGCAACTGCGTGCCGTCGTAGAGCAGCACATCCATCGAGTCGAGATTGTCGACGGTCTTGCCGTAGCGCGCCGAATGCGCGCCGCACGAGTTGTTGCCGATCATCCCGCCGATAGTGCAGCGATCCTTGGTCGAAGGATCGGGCGCGAAGAAGAGGCCATGCGGCGCAAGTTCGGCATTGAGCGCGCTCTGGACGACGCCCGGGCTGCACGGTCGCCGACTTCGCGTCCGGGATCGATCGACATCACGCGATTCATGTACTTCGAAAAATCGATCACCAGGGCCGCGCAGGTGGCCTGGCCGCCGAGCGCAGTGCCGCCGCCGCGCGCGAGGATCGGGACATGTCTTTCGCGCGCGAGGTTGACAGTCGCGATGACATCGTCCTCATGACGCGGGGTCACCACGCCGATCGGCACCTGGCGATAGTTGGAGGCGTCGTGCGAATAAATGGCGATCGTGCCGCGGTCGAAGCGAACCTCGCCCTCGACCGACATCACGAGCTTTTCGCGGAAAGGAGTCAAGCGATGCCATGTCACTAATTGGCTATTTTATAGCAGCAAATGACGCAACAGATGGATCGCATGGGCGAATATCAAACGCGCGAACAGAAAAGCGAAACGTGTTCTTGGACCGCAAGAAGCCCGTGAGCTTCAGGATCTAACTGAAGTAGCTTAAAGTTCGGCAGGTCCTTCATCCCCGCCTTCGGCGCGCCGACCAGCGCGACCATCTTGCCCTCGGGCGCGCGGTTCTCATGCATGATCTGATGGCATTCGGCGATCTGATCGAAGCGGAAGGTCTTCGCGAGGCACGGATCGATCTTGCCGTCGACCACCAGCTGGTTGAATGCGTAGGACTGCTCATCGTTGGCGAAATGCGATCCCTGCAGCCGCTTCTGCCGCATCCAGAGATAGCGCAAATCGGCGACCGCGTTGTAGCCGGTGGTGCCGGCGCAAATGACGACCATGCCGCCGGTGTCGCATACGAAAACCGAGGTCGGGATGGTGTGCTCGCCCGGATGCTCGAACACGATGCGCGGGTTGCGCCGCTCGCCGACGACATCCCAAATCGCCTTGCCGAACGCGCGCGATTCCGCCGCCCACTTGTTGTATTCCTCGGTGTCTTTCCAATGCGGCATCATGCCCCAATGGAAAAATTTCTTGCGATTGATGACGCCCTTGGCGCCCAGGTTCATGCAGAAGTCGACCTTGCGATCGTCGCTGACGACGCCAACCGGAATTCCGCCTTCCGCCTTGACGATTTGAATCGCCATGCATCCGAGTCCGCCCGACGCGCCCCAGATCAGCACGATGTCGTTGGGGCGCACCGTATGCGGAGGCCATCCCATCAGCATGCGATAGGCGGTGGCGCCCACCAGCGTAGGGCGCCGCGGCTTCTTCCCAGGTGAGATGCTTCGCCTTCGGCATACATTGATGCGCCTGGACGCGGGTGAACTGCGCGAAGCTGCCCCAGTTGGTTTCGTAGCCCCAGATCTTGAAGGAGGGGTCGTACATCGGGTCGTCGCCGTTCTTGACCGCGGAGCAATTGGCATCCCATTGCCCGCAATGCATCACGACGTGGTCGCCGACCTTGACGTTCTTCACCTCGCGCCCGATGGCATAGACGACGCCGGAGGCATCACTGCCGCCGATATGGAAATCGGAGGAGTCGTACTTCGCCTTCTGGCGTGCGGCGATGACATTGATCGGCGTGCCCAGCGCGGCCCATACGTTGTTGAAGTTGACCCCGGCCGCCATCACATAGACCAGCGCCTCGTCGGGGCGCAGCTCGGGGACGGGAATCTTCTCGACCTTGAAGGCATGGGTCGGGTCGCCGAAGCGCTCGGCCCGAATCACTTGCGCATACATCTGCTTGGGGACAACGCCCGATCGGCGGGACTTCGCCGATTTCGTAGATAGTCCTGCGAACTTGTGCTATGTTTTTGGGCTACCGATGTGGTCATAAGGGGAAGTGATTAGGTACCTGTTTGGCGCGAGGTTTGACAACAGTCTAACAGCGTGTACGGTTTTGATCGTAGGGGCGATTTTGAGCTTTCGCTTTGGGCAGGAAGTTGTCAGATTGCCTGAACCAGTTGCCACCGCTCGATGGAGAACAATCGGTGAAAATCGCGAAATTTCTCACCTTGGTAATATTGACGTTCGCACCTATGCTCGCAATTCACCCCATCGCGAACGCTGAACCGTCGCCGGCGGCCGCTTCATCCACCCGGCCGCCGAAGTGGGACCCGATGATACCGCTGCCGCCGGGTGCCGTGCTGGTCAGTTCGGCGGTGCCCAAGATCGGGGTCGTCTATGGCGCCGAGTTCATCGGTCACGGGCAATTATGCGGACCTGGTCAGCTTTTATGAAAAGGAACTCCCCAAGGCGGGCTTCGGGATGGGGCCCAAGGTCGCGATCGCCTCGCGCAAGGTTTACAACCGCGCCTTCAACAAAGGCGAAATGTCCGATAGCGTGGTGATCACTCCGAGCGACAAAGATCCCTCGAAGTTCAGCATCCGTATCGCATGGACTCCGGAAGGTCCCCCCGACGCTCCGGAGCCCAATGCGCACAAGACCGATAGCCGCAGTCATTACTAGTTCGCGGCTATCGCAAAGACTCTGCTAGTGCGTGGCGTGTGCGACGGCTGGAGCTTTGGCTTTGGCTGCCGCCGCGGTAATCGCCTCGAAGGCCGCCTTGTCGGATTTCAGGATGTGGTTCTTCAACCAGTCGCGCAGAAAATTCATCACGTCGACCGATAGTGCCAGCGCGCCCTGTGTCGTACTTCGTCTTGAAGTCGACCACGGTCTTGACAAGATCGGCATGTTCCTTTCGATGTCGCTCTAGTTCGGCATAATGTCCTGACTTCCAGACCACTTCTTCGCGCGCGAAATGATCCTTGGTGTAGGCGACCAGCTTGCCGACGATCGGTCCCACCACATCCTTTCCCTTGCCGCCCATCATCGCGGCATGCATTTCGTTGACGTACTGGATGAGCATCTTGTGATCGCGATCGATCATCGGATTGCCCACCGTCATGCTGTCCTTCCATTCGAAAAATGCCACTGAAGTTCCCCCCTTCTGGAAACCCCGCTGCGAGGTCCGCCGTGTTCAAAGGTCTCTACTTCTAGAAGTTGTACAGAGAGTGATTGCGGAGCCGCGACGGGCGGCGAGACGGAAGCGAGGTTTCCTGAATCATCGAGCGGCACTATCGACGCAATGTCGATAATGCCGCCTTACGAGCATGAAGTGGGTTTGTTTTTGCGATTTTGCATCTATCAACCGGAGGCTTGCCGGCCGCCTCTAATGGGTTTGTTTCTGTGCTTTCGAGCTGTGCATATCGCATATTTTCGAGGCCGGTAAAATGAAAATCGTTGTAGAATCAGCCTTATTTGGCTTCGTTTGGTAGAATCGCATCTTGCTCTGAGGATTCCGTACGCATCGCGAGAGGGTGCCTCCCCAATGGGTTTGTTTTTGCATTTCTCCGGATCGAACGAAGGTGAGGATTTGAAGGGCTGAATATCTATCGTGACGGCGTCTCCCAGTGGCAACCTCTCGACCGTCAGTGTAGCACGCCTGGGGCAGGGCGGCAGAAGCTAAACGGGCAACCCGCGCCTAACGAGGGGACTTCGGCTTCCGGCGCCAAACCCAGAAATATCCCGGACCAAATGAGTTTGGATAAGAAGTTTTCGCGATGAGGTCATACTGCCCATCGGTATCAATGACCTGGCGGATCGCTCGGGCTAATCCTGCCCGCGCGCCAAAGTTCAGCTCGATGAGTTCGAAATATCCCTCGTGGGTGGCGGCAACGTAAGCATCCTTACCGGAATGATGTTGCCCTTCCTCGTCCGTATAAACGAAATAATCCAGGCTGGTCCACTGCCGAGACTCGACCCTATCCTGCAGATAGTAGCGCGCTACGTTGAATTCCTCGGCCAAATAGTGACGGTTTCCGGGCCGCACCTCGGTCTTCAACAAATGCACCAGCTCGGAACTTGAAGACCAGCCATGGTACAAAATGCTCGCCTGCTGTAGTCCCGTCATCAGAGCAAAGATGCATATTGCGAGGCCTGCGATGCGAGAGAGACTTAGTGTTCTGTGTCGGCCGGCGAGCAAGCGGGCAACCACGAAGCCTGCCAGCGGCATGATGAAAAACAGCGCGAACGCTACGTGCTTGTGGAGAGAAACCATCTCACCCTTCGCGAGCTGGAAAGCCGGAGCCAATAGCGCAGTGCCGAAGAGCAAGAGACCCGTTCCAGCATCGCCAACGCCATTCATCGCCAGGCCGATCACCGCGAGGCCGAAAATGAGCCCGCCCCACTTAAGTAAAGCCTCGAGCATCACCATTAGCGGCGCTGGTCCGGAAACAACTCGATGAAGCGTGGTTACATAAAAACCTTGAAGTACTCCTTCGCTGCGAACCTGATAGACAACCAGACAACTAAGAATCAACGCGCACAATGAGATTCCAGCGATAAGCGTCATTTTTTGCAGGCCGTGTGCTCGAAAGCTCCGCCAGGCAAGCAATGCGATGATGCTCGGTACGAACAATAGGCCGGCGTATTTTGAGGCCACTGCCAGTGCCAGGATCGGTCCCATCGCGGCTGCCTGCCAAAGACTTCCCCCGTCGCCCGCCTGTAGTGCGAGCAGCATCGCCGCAGCCAGCATCAAAAGACATATCGAGTCATGGGTCGCGAGGCGTCCGAGAAACAACACCGATGCTTGAAACGCGAACAAAAGTGCCGCTAGCGCTGCCGACCTTCGATCTATCAGCAAGCGGGTGACGGCAAAGACGCAAGCGGTGACGCCCAGCATGCAGATGAGACTGAACATCCGGGCGGCTTCGAGGCCGGCGGCCATATCGAGCATTCCGGCGATCACGGGGTGCAAGGTTGGATAGCCGGAGAAGTAGGAACCATACTCTCCGACCGGAAGATGTTCGCCGCGCCAGTTACGAATGATCTGACGGCCGGCAAAAAGGTACAGCGCCTCGTCTTCGAAGGCGGTGTTGCGCAAGAGAACCAGCGATAGGGTCGCCTGCAAAACCAGAATCAAGGGCAGCGCTAGTCGCGACGATGCGAGGTCACTCCCACCCGAGATGATCCTGAGCGACCCTTTCATACATAGCTGGTGCGAGGACGAAACTTCGGACTATGAATCAAAGTTTGGGGGTACATCGGCTGCTACCAGGACCGTGCTCGGTTGTTCCGAAAATCGCAGTCTGCCCACAGGATAAAATACGAACAAATGCCCGAGACAGATGCTATTGACGAACAGCCAAAAGACGATGATCCACAAGATATAGTTCGACGGGGTCTGAAAAAGCAGGTGGGTCATGATCGTTCCGCTACCCATGAACAACAGTAGCGCGTGAAACTGCGGGAGCTGCCAAAGATGCTTGCTCCCACCTCCGCTGTCACGAGTCTTGGTCGTAACCGCGAATAACCCTGGCAGGCGATTGAAAAAAGCGTCCTTTACGCCTTTTGCGTATTCAGGCGCGGAGAGTATTAACAGGCTTTGCACCAGGAACATATTGCGCAGCCGGTACCCTCGAAGCTTCATATTCAGATATGGAAAAAAGGAGGTCAGAACGTAAAAAGGATACAGCGATGCGAACAACCATAGCAGTCTGGTTAGCTGTGGATGCAGTACCGGTATGGTAGTAGTGGCGATGAACAGCCGCGAGGAGAACAGATAGGAAATGAGAATTGCGGTCGGCCATCCAATTAGAACCGAGAGTGCTACAATGCTGGTGTAGTAGCTTAGAGCTATCGCATAGGCACTCGTGATTGAGCCGCGAGTAGATCGCAACTTACCTTGAAAGAAATATTTCAGGAACTTCAACAGCAGATAGGTCGTCCCGGTTGCCCAGCGCCGTTGCTGGCGCCAGAAGGCCTCCAGGGTCGGAGGCGCGACGCCATGGGCATAGGCATGGCGGACATAGCGCGATCGCCATCCTGAACGATGCAAGGAAAAGGACGTGGAGATGTCCTCGGTCAAGGCCGTTCCCGCGCCTACGTCCCAGCCGCCTACCTCCTGCAATGCCTTGCGACGAATGATGAAATTTGTTCCATAGCAGAAGGCGCAGCCCAGGACGGAAAACCCTTCCATGAGGTTGTCGTAAGACTGCATCGTCGTTTGCGAAATGGCGCAATTCAGGAGACTGGGATCGGAGTCATACAGTTGTGCGGTTTGTATCCATCCGAGGCGCGAATCCTCGCCAAACATTGGGATGAGATCCGAAATTATCGCGGACTCGACGCGCTGGTCCGCATCGAAAATGGCGAGGTACTCGACCTCCTCTCCAAGCGCAGCTTCAGCCGCATTCAGAGCGCTCGCCTTGGTCCCGCGGTTTTCCACGTCGATGATTCTGACGCCGTAACGGTTGGCCAATTGACGAGCAGCCGCTTTCGCGACCGGATCGCGAGAGTTCTCGATCACCAGGGTTTGCAAATGCGGATAATCGAGCCGGCTCAACGAACTGATACTTCGCTCCAGGACATCCGGATTCTCATCGCAGGTAGGAATCAATGCCGCAACTGCCGGTAAGGGTACCGTCGAGGGCGGAATGGAGATATCGCGATAGCGGGAAACGCTCAGCCATGAGTAAAACATGTTTCCCAGCAACTGGCCGAGGACCAATAGCTCGGCAACCAACAAAAAAATGAACAGCGCGCTTTCAAGATAAAAAGCGAAGCCGTGAGTATTCAGAGTATGGTCGCGCCGAATCTCTTCATAGATTTGAAAGCGGACGAATTGGACTGAGAAGAAAACCGCGATGGAAAAAACTATCCATCCCGAAATGATAGAGCTCGATCTTTTCGAGCGAGTCGCATTCCGAAAGCTGTCGTTTACTCCTCCAGCTTCTTTGTAAACGATGGTCGCCAGTATCAGAAGCGAACTGACAACGGAAACTGGAAAGATGAGATAGCCAAGAAGATGTAGCATCATCAAAGACCCTGCACCCGCATGCTCAGGACGGCGATCCACGGCCGGACCCTAATGATGACCCAGAGTCAGCTTTAACTTCCAGAGCGGCGGCGGAAGCAAGTTTGGACTTCCGGCCTATTTGAGCGACGTTCATTTGATGGCGATTGCTTTTGAATGGTCCCTCATTTTCCTCGTTCGCGTGGTGATAGCAAGGGCGGCAGGTCTTCGATAAGTGACGCCGCGTATCTCCGTAGTGGAAATACGCGGCGTATTCCTGTCTAGCGCGCGGCCCGCGAAACCATGGCCGGCCTTGCGCCATCAGGCGGAGGAAGAGCGTTGACCGCGGGCCGTCGATGGGCGGATTAAAAAACCATGCGAAGGCTTGGTTGAATGAGTTCGTCGGTAATTCCTCCAGTTGGAGGAAATACCGAATCAAGATGCGAAATATTCCCACCTCGATCGCATTCGTGAGGCGGAAATGTCTGCCAACAGTGAGAGACCGCGATTAGTTTCCCCCATCGACCCGCGTCAGGACGAAGAGTGGAAGCTGGCGCTTGGTCTTCTCCTGGTATTCCGCAAAACGCGGCATCAGCTTGGCCGCGTCGGCGAAGAGGCGATCCCGCTCGGCGCCATGTGCACAAGGTAGCTCTCGCGTTAAATTTTTCCGTGCCGACTTCAACTGTCACCTCGGGATTCGCAACGAGATTGTGGTACCAGGGTGGATTTCGCGGCGCGCCGCCGTAGGAGGCGATAATCACGAAACGATCGCCATCGCGCGAGTAGCACAATGGGCGTACCAGGGTTCGGCCGCGTCTTGGCGCCGGTCATCGTCAGCAACAAGACCGGCATTCCTTCGATGGAAAGGCGACTTTGCCTTGATTCGCGCGAAATTCCTTGATGATGGACTGATTGAGGTCGTCGATCGCGCGGGGAGTCCGCGATCAGCCGATCGGTGTTTCCGTCGAGAACAAATTCGCGTGCGCGCGCGATGGTCATTTTCTCGGGTGTATTGGCCATCTGATGCCTCTACTTTTGAGTGGCTGCGGTTTTCACAAGGAATTACTCGCCGGTACCGTCATCCAACTAAGCACTGCGAACTTGGCCGGCGTCAAGGCTCCGAGGTTTCGTTGAAGCAATTCCTTTTTCATCCCCCTCGCGGTTCCCGTTGACCGCATCCGCTGAATTCCATAAAACGGCATCGGTCACCCGGCGCGTCGGCGTGCTATCATCTCGGCTTACCGAGTGGTTCCGCAGACTCTCCAAAAAATTAAAGTATCGCTTTAAGTCGAAATCATCTATGGCGGTGCGCAAAATCGAGCATGGCCACTACTTCGAGGATTTCGAAGTCGGCCACACCTTCAAACATCATTGGGGACGCACGATTAACGAGGGCGACAACAGCCTCTTCACCAGCGTCACGATGAACTTCAATCCGATCTACTTTAATCGCGAGTATGCCAAATCGATGGGCTATCGCGACGTCGTCGTCAATCACATGCTGGTGATGAACGTCGTGTTCGGGCTGTCGGTCGAGGATTTGAGCGAGAAGGCCATCGCGCATCTCGGCTATGAGAAGATGAAGTACCTCGCGACCGTGTATCCGGGCGACACGCTCACCTCGCAATCCGAGGTGCTTTCCAAGCGCGATACCTCGCGGCCCGATCGCGGGGTCGTGAAGTTTCGCACCACCGGCTTCAACCAGGCGGGCGAGAAAGTCCTCGAATACGAGCGTCCGGTTTTGATTCGCAAGAAGAATCCCGCGTAGGAGTTTTTGGGTCCATGTCGATGACCACCGAAGAGCACGAGGAGATCCGCCGCTCGGTCCGCGACTTCGTCGAGAAGGAAGTCAAACCGATCGCCAACGACCTCGATCGCCAGAACAAGGAAATCCCCGAACACATCCTCAAGAAGATGGCCGAGCTCGGCTACTTCGGCGTCATCTTTCCCGAAGAGCAGGGCGGGATGGGCCTCGATTACACCTCGATGGCGATTGTCACCGAGGAGCTTGTCGCGCGGATGGCTCAGCGTCGGTTCGGTGATGACGCGCAACCTCATCACCGGCACCCTCATCAGCGCCAACGGCACCGACGAGCAGAAGAAGCGCCTGCTGCCGAAGATCGCGCGCGGCGAGCTGATGACGGCGGCGGCGTTCACCGAGCCGGATTCGGGTTCCGATACCGCGTCGTTCAAGACGCGCGCGGTGAAAAATGGCGACGGCTACCTCATCAAGGGTTCCAAGATGTGGTGTACCTTCGCCAATCGCGCGAACGTGCTGACCGTGATGGTGCGCACCGATCCCGATGTCTCGAAGCGTCACAAGGGGCTGTCGCTGTTGCTGTTCGAGAAAACTCCCGGCGATGATTTCGCGCCGCCGCATCTCACCGGCTCGCCGATTCCCACCATCGGTTATCACGGGATGCGCAGTTACGCGCTGCAATTCGAAGATGCGTATTCGCCTTCATCGAATCTCGTCGGTGGCGTCGAGGGACGAGGCTTCTATCAGTTGATGGCGTAGTTACGAATCGGCGCGCATCCAGACCGCGGCGCGCGGCGTCGGCGTCGCACAGGCGGCCTTCGAGACCGCGGTGAAATACGCCAAGCAGCGCACGCAGTTCGGCCAGCCCATCGGCGAGCATCAGGTGATACGGCATAAGCTCGCGCACATGGCGGTCGAGATCGAGGCGGCGCCGTCAGCTCGCATACTTCGCGGCCTCGCAAAAGGACAGCGGCAAGCGATGCGACTACGAGGCCGGCCTCGCGAAGGTTTTCGCCGCCGAGATGGCGGAGCGGGTGACGCGCGAGGGGATGCAAATCCACGGCGGCTACGGCTATTCGATGGAGTTCGAGGCGCAGCGCTTCTGGCGCGACGCGCGCGTGTTGATCGATTTTCGAGGGCACCAGCGAAATCCAGCTCGAAGTCATCGGCAGGCGCATCATGGAGCGCGAGGGGTGATGAGAGTCATCGCTTTCGAGCGAGGCACGAAGTGGGCGTGAAGCGCCGCCGCGCAGCGACTCCCGAGGCGGAGCGAAGCGGAGTCGAGGGAATTTATAAAGTGATAACCGGCGACAACAACTACTTCGAGGACTTCACGGTTGGCGACACGCTGATTCATCAGCGCGGACGCACCATCACCGAGAATGACAATCACATGTTCACCTCACTGGTGATGAACACCGCCGAGCTGCATTTCAACCAGGCGATGATCGATCGCAACCCCGATGCATTCGTGGGCGGCAAGCTGCTGGTCTATGGCGGCGTGGTGCTCGCGTTCACCCTCGGCCTCGCATCGCAGGACACCAGCGAAAACGCGCTCGCCGAGATCGAGATGGACAACGGCAAGCATACCAATCCTGTATTTCATGGCGACACGATTTTCGCCGAATCGACGGTGCTGGAAAAAAAGGACGCCGACCGCCCGATTGCGGCCTCGTGAAGTTCAAGCTGGTCGGCAAGAAACAGGACGGCACGGTGGTCGTGGAAATCGATCGCACCGTCCTCATCAAACGCAAATCGCATTATTTGAAAAAGGCTTAACAACAAGTGAGGCGCGAAGCGGCGTTCGGAACGCCAGTCGCGCAGCGGCCCCGAGGCGGCGCGCCAGCGGAGTCGAGGGAGAATTAAAAATGTACGTTCTCGATAATGGCAAGCGCTTCGTCATCCCGCGCACCGAAATGACCTATCCCGGCCACAGCATGAAGCTGCATCAGAACGCGGCCGACCCGGTCAAGTCGCCGGTCGACCACGTGATGGCGGACTTCGAAGACGCGTGCCCCTACGAATTCAAGGGCCCCAAGAGCCAGAAGACGATGGTCGAGGCGCTCAACACGCTCGACTTCGGCAAGAAGATCGTCACCGTGCGCCCCAACAATATCCACTCGCCGTTTTTCAAGGGCGACATGGAAGCGATCATGCTCGGCGCGCCGAATCGTTTTCACGGCATCATGCTGCCGAAGACGCGCGGCCCCGAGGACATCAAGTTCGTTGCGAAGACGCTCGACGATCTCGAGAAGCGCGGCGGATGGAAGTATCGCGTGCAGATCGAGTCGCTGATCGAAACGCCGCATGCGCTGGTGAAGGCCTACGACATCGCGACCGCGTCGGATCGCATGGCGGGGCTGGTGTTCGGCATCGCGGATTTCGCCGCCAACCTCGGCATCCGCGAAATCGTCGACAATCAGAACATCAACTTTCTCTATTCGAAGCAGGCGGTGGTCGTCGCGGCGAAAGCCGCCGGGCTACACGCGGTAGACAATGTCTTCCTGCGGTTATGGAAGAATACCGATACGCCCGAGCGCATCGCGGAGCTGCAGAAGGGAGCTGCGCGACAAAGAACGTCGGCGCCGCCAACCTCGGCATGGACGGCACCTGGGTCATCCATCCGCAGCAGGCCGAGATCGCGAATTCGTGCTACACGCCGAGCCAGGAACAAATCGATGAGGCGCGCCGCGTGGTGAAGCTTTACCATGAGAAGGGCGGCGGCTCGATGGCGGATCCCAAGAGCGGCGAGATGATCGACGAGGCCACCATCAAGATTGCGCTGATGGACCTCGCGAAGGGCTCGCAGGCCGGCACGGTGAGCGACGTCGAGCTGCGCGAATGGTCGGAGAAGTCCAAGGCCATCACCGGCTACGACATCCTCGAGATGATGCGCCGCACCGCCTAACGTGAGCGCGCTTCGAAGCGTCCTGTTCGACCTCGACGGGACGCTGACTAATCCGCGGGTAGCGATTACCGCCTCGATGGCGCATGCGCTGGCGCGAGGTCGGCGCCGAGGTTCCTCCGCTCGACGAACTGCTGTGGTGCATCGGCCCGCCGCTGCGGCAGAACTTCGGAAGCTGCTCGGTCCCGATCGCGCGCATCTGATTGAGCGCGCCGCGCAAGTCGTATCTGCGCCGTTACGCGATCAAAGGCGTCGAGCGAGACGACCGAGTATCCCGGCATCGATGCGATGCTGCGATCGCATCCGCAGCTCCGGCCCGCGCGTTTTTCTGGCGACGACCAAATTCGTCGACCATGCCGAGAAAGTCCTGATCGCATTTTCACTGCGCGATCATTTCGAAGGAGTGTTCGGCGCGCGCCACGACGGCTCGATGGCCGACAAGCGCGAGCTGCTGGGGCACATCATCGAAACCACCGGCATCGATCCCGCGCGCTCGGTGATGATCGGCGATCGCGAGCACGACATCGTCGGCGCGAAAGCCAACGGCATTGCCAGCGATCGGGGTGACCTATGGCTTCGGCTCGCGCGAAGAATTGGAGAACGCCGGCGCCGACGCCATTTGCGACTCGCCCGAGGAAATCCTCGCGCTGATTCTGTAAATGAGCGCCCACAGACATCGCATTCCTACTCCCTTGACAGAATGGTTACCTTGTTCGGAGAGGAACCATCATGATTACTCTGCGCAAAGCTTCTGATCGCGGATTGACCAAAATCGATTGGCTGAACAGCCGCCATACGTTTTCATTCGGCGATTATTTCGATCCCAAGGAGAATGGATTTTCGGTGCTGCGCGTCATCAACGATGACTGGATCGCGGCGAGGCCAAGGGCTTCGGCACCCATCCTCATCGCGACATGGAGATCATCACGTATGTGCTGCAAGGGTGCGGTCGCGCATCGCGATAGCCTCGGCACCCAGAGCGTGATTCCGGCCGGCGATGTGCAGCGGATGACCGCGGGCACCGGCATCCAGCATAGCGAGTTCAATCCGTCGCCCTCGGAGGATTTGCATCTTCTGCAGATTTGGATTCTGCCGGAGGCGCGCAGGAATCAAGCCCGGCTACGAGCAGAAGACGCTCGGCGATCGCACCAAGGGCAAGCTGACCCTGGTCGCGTCGCATGAGGGTGGCGATGGCGCGCTGAAAATCCATCAGGACGCCGATTTGTATATCGGCGCGCTCACCAAGGGTCAGTCGGCGGAAAAAGAAATCGCGTCGGGTCGCAACGCCTATGTTCATGTCGCGCGCGGCAAAGTCGGATCTCAATGGCTTCGCGCTGGGCGAGGGCGACGGCGCGAAGATCAGCGGCGAGTCGCAGTTGAAGTTCGCCGCGACCGACGATGCGGAAGTGTTGCTGTTCGATTTGCCGTAACGCTGCCATGCGTCCGCGCGGGGGAGCCGGAGGGCGCGGTGCTTGCGAGGCTGCGAGCAAGCCCGGACGGACCGGAGGGGGTGCAGCAACGAGAGCCACGGCGCTTCTACTCAAACCAGAAGCAGAATTCCTGAATCGCGCGCGGACGCGCTGAATAAGGTCCCACTCCACCGGTCGCGATAAGAATCGCGCCCGCCTCGCCCATCGGGCGAGGGAAGGAATCAGGGGACAGGCGGCGGCGCCGAGGAGGCCGGCAGCTTCGTCATAGCCGAGCATCAGGTTCATGTTCTGAACCGCCTGGCCGGCCGCGCCCTTGCCGAGGTTGTCGATCGCGGTCAGCACCAGCAGCGTGCCGGAACGCTTGTCGAGGTGCACTGCGATTTCGCAAAAATTGGTCGCGCGCACGTTCTTCAATTCCGGCAGCTCGCCTGACTTCAGCAGCCGGATGAAGCGCGACTTCGCGAAGCTCGCCTCGAAGGTATTGCGCACGTCCTGCTCGGTGGTGCCGGTGCGAGGGCGCATGAAAATCGAGGTCAGAATTCCGCGCGAGATCGGCAGCAGATGCGGCACGAACAGAATCGCGATCTCGCGCCCGAGCGAGTTGCCGATCTCCTGTTCCATCTCGGGCACGTGGCGATGATTCCCAACCTTGTAGGCGCGAGCGTTTTCGTTCACCTCGGCGAAAAAGCTGCTCGACACTTGCCGC
Source organism: uncultured delta proteobacterium (assembly GCA_963848285.1). Classification (GTDB taxonomy): domain Bacteria; phylum Desulfobacterota; class Binatia; order Binatales; family Binataceae; genus DATGKG01. The sequence goes on from CAWKCZ010000001.1 coordinate 134,826, forward strand.
GCGGCGCGCGCCGGTGGTGCCGGATTTCGCATCGATGATGATCGACGACGGCTCGATCAGATCGCGCTTGATGAGCGGGAGCAGCGGCGAGCAGCGCGCCGGTCGGAAAGCATCCGGGATTCGCGACCAGCTTGGCCTCGCGCAGCGCATGCCGATTGAACTCGCTGAGCCCATACACCGACTGCTTGAGAAGCGCGGGCGCGGGATGATCGACGCCGAACACCGAGCGATAAGTTGCCGCGTCCTTGAGGCGGAAATCTTCCGAGAAATCGATCACCTTGACGCCGCTCTGCACCAGCTCGGCGATCATCGCGGTGGCGACTTTTTCCGGGCAGGCACGAAAATACCACCTCGGCGCGGCCCTTGATGAGGTCGGCGCGCAATTCCTCGAGCGGCGGCAGGTCGATGCCCGCCAGATGACGATAGACGTCGGCGACCTCGCGGCCCGCGTAGTGCTCCGAGGTCAGCACCGACAGCTCGACGAACGGATGTCCGGCGAGCAGGCGCACCGCCTCGATTCCGGAGTAACCGGTCGCACCCAGAATCCCGACTTTTACTCGATTCGTCGATGGCATAAGGCGAATTCCCACGTTCGATGGTAAGGAATTAATCCAGAGATTATCGATTAGCACGAATGGGAAAGCGGTTGTAAGATGCCGCTCGGCCACAGGCTGAGAGCCTGTCGCGCAGCGTTCAGGATGACCTTCGGCGTAGCCGAAGGTCATTTGGTATCGAACTCGAACAGCATCTCGCGCGGAAGTTCATTCATTCGGCGAATTTCTCTACATAATGATGGACGACACCGTCGGTAGGATTGTTCCTCCTGAAGTGATTCCAGTTCGCCGCGCGCCTCGTCGTCTTTGCCTTCCTGCAAGAAGCTGCGTAAACGCGCGAAGCGATCGTAGAATTTCGGATCGACGCCATCGTTGGCCTGCGCGACGACTTCGACTACTGCGACCGCATCCTGCTTGCCTTTGACGCGGACCTGGCCGATCTCGCGCTTGATATAGCTTCGCCTCGGCGGCGCCGATGATGGTGTCGCGGGCAACCAGCAGATGCGAGCCGAATTTGCGCGTGAGCCCTTCGAGGCGCGAGGCGAGATTGACCGTGTCGCCGATGACGGAGTAATCGAAGCGGCGCTCGCCGCCGAAATTTCCGACGATCACCTCGCCGGTCGCGATACCGATTCCGATATCGAAACTCTTGAAGCGCGGATCGTTGGCGTTGAGTTTCTTCAATTCCACCAGCATGCCGAGCGCCTGATCGATCGCGACCTGCGCATGATTGGGCAGTCGTTGGGCGCGCCCCAAAACGCCATGATGCTGTCGCCGCGAATCTTGTCGACCACTCCGCCGCTGTCGAGAATGCGATCGGTCATGGTGGTCATGTATTCGTTGAGCATCGTGACCAACGCGGCCGGGTCGGCGCTGCATGCTCTCGGAAAGCGAGGTGTAATTCACGATGTCGGCGAACAGGATGGTGAGCACCTGGCGCTGTCCGCCTAGCTTGAGGCCCTCGGGATTGGCGAGCACCGAGGCGATGACGCTCGGATGCAGGTAATGCTCGAAGGCATGGCGCAGGTAGCGCTTTTCCTTGCTCTCCTCGTAGTAGCGAAAACCGGCAGTCGAGCACGTAGGTCGCGGCCAACATCAGAAGCGGATACACGATGCCGATCAGGCGATGATCATCCCACAGCAAGTGACGCGCGATGAGCGTGTACGAGCCGCCTAGCCGCGACTGCCGCCATCGCGGTGAAGTTGGCGGGCAGGAAGGATGCCGCGACCACCATCAACATGCCGAACAGCAGTCCGATCAAGCGATTCGACCTTGTCGTCGGCGCTGCGCACGATGACATCGTTGTTGATGATGTTGTCGATCGCGTTGGCATGAATCTCGACCCCGGGAAAATCCGAACCCATCGGAGTGTTGAAGCGGTCGCCTCAGCCCGCGCGCGGTTGCGCCGACCAGGACAATTTTGCCCTGCCAGCTCGGCCGCGGGTACCCGATGATTGAGGATGTCGGTGAAGGAGAGATGGGGAAAGGCGGTGTCTTCCGGGCCGCGAAAGTTAACCAGCATCTGCCCATGACTCGTTGATGGGAAAGGTCGCGGCGGTCGCGCCATTGGGCGCCTGTATGGTGACCTCGTGCTGGCCTGAAACCCCAAAATTGAGAACCAGGTTGCCATCCCCGGAGGCCGCTTTGAGCACCGCGAGTGACAGCGGCACCCGATTGCCCTCGTGAAAGCGCGCGACCATTATCTGCGCGCGCATCACCCCGTCGTCATCGGAATCGATCGGCACGAAGCCGGTGTAATGCGCGGCCTGGTTAAGGCTGGGAATCGGCGGGCGATACCATTTGGAACCGTACAGTTCGCGCACCATTCCGGGTGGAATTCGCGCCAGATTGTAGGAGAGCGGGGCGGGATAAATCAGCTTGCTGGTAAAGCCCTGCTCGGGAATGCCCTTGGAAATTCCGTTCGCATCGAGAGATGCCCAGCGAATACGCGAGGATGGTGCTGACCTTGCGCTTTGATGGCATCGGCGAAAGCCTGGTCGTTGCTCTCGCCGATCAGTTGCTCGGCGGTCGCCCTCGGAGTCCCGGATTTTTCCAGCCGTTCAATCAGAGAACTGCGCGCGCTATCGAAATCGTCGGGTTCGCTGAACAGGACGTCGTAGCCAACCACCCCGACCTTGTAGTCCGTCAGTGCGCGCTCGAATTGCGCCATCATGCTGCGTCGAAACGGCCACTGGCCAAGCTCGGTGAGGCTCTTGTCGTCGATTGCCGCGATCCTGACCAATTGCGACTTTGGTCGGATTCGGTAAGGTTGGCGTGCCAGTACATCCGCAGATCCGAAACGCTCAGCTCGAGACCGCGAAAGGCATGGTAGCGGTTCAGCGCGAACATGGTCGCGACCACGCTTAGCCCGAGCAGGAACGTCCAGGGCGAGAATTTATAGCGATGCTTGCGGGAGGGCTTGCCCGCTTGGTTGCGGGTTATGCGTGCTGTTGTGCGGGCCATACGCGATCGCGACGAGAATAGCGCGCATGCCGAGGTCGCGCTAATCGCGACGCCGAGGTTGAAACCCTAAAACCAGGCGGGCTCGGTGAAGTCGAGTTCCTTAAACACCGTAAGCTGGCCGTATTGATGCGCCGAGCCATAGCCGACCTGCGCGCTGAAGCCGAGCTTCCAGGGGCGGTAGTAAAAACTGAGGTCGGGGCCGGCCTGTCCCTCGGTGCCGTGGACGAAGCCGCCCATGTAGAAGGCGCCGCCACCGCCGGCCATCAGGAGGTACTTTTCCGCGCTTTTCAAGATCAACTGGATGTCGACTTCGGTGCTGGTGATGCCATTTTCGTAGTTGTGGATGGAGCTGAACGACAAGTTGATCGGATGAAAGCTGTGCAGCATCCACCAGCTCGACATGTCGCCCTCGACGATAGTGGCATCGCTTTCGCCGAAATCGTGGCCTGCGGAGATAAAGAAATGAGTGCCGGGCCATAGGTTCAGATCGAAGCCGCCCTGGCCACGACCGAAATTGAGTCGCGCCTTATGGCCCGATCCCGGATCGAGGGGGGAATCGAAGCCCTCACCGATCCACAACTGATATCCGGTCACCGGCCGAACACGCCGATGTATCTCGTGATGCTCTGCTCGAGCTGGAAGCCTTCCTGGATGGTGCCGTACTTGTCGCTGCCATATCCGCCAAGGAAGCCGGTTAGGGTGAGACTGCTCATGCTTGGGAATCTTGAAGAAGTCGGGATAGATGTCGTTGAAGCTGTATTGCGCATGCGCACGTCCCGGCAGCATCGTGAAAATTATTACCGCGCCCAACACGGCGCTAACCGCTCGGCGGAGGATATTTTGCATCAAACTAAACACCAAGGTTGTTTCACATACCCGGGGGAGGCATCGGAGGGACAGGCGGCACCGGAGGGGCCTGCACCGGAGGGCATACCGGGCAGGATGGTGGAGGTACACCGCCGATGACGCTCGGAATCCCGGCCGACGCCGAATGCGCACCGGTCATTCCAATCGGGCCGGGGAGCAAGGGGCTGATGCTGCATGGCACCGTGACCTCGTAGCCGGCCGGGACATCCTCGCCATTGGAGGCATTGGGGTTGCGGACGCTGACCACACCTTCATAAACGACAACATCGGTGAATTTTCGACAATCACCGAAGGTTGGCCGCGCATCCGCTTCGCTGTAGGCAGTATCCCAGCGGGTGCCGCGTACGGCTGCAACTGCGTTGGGGGTATGGACTTCGAAATTGGGTGCGCCTCCGGTGGCGTTGACCACCGAGCGCAACACGCCTCCGAAAAGGCTCACCCGGGTCGCTGCGCGTCCCCCTGACGGTGTCAGGGTATGATTGTCGATGACCAGATTGCTGGATTCGCCAAGTTCCAACTGGCTTCCATCGGTCAGGGTGATAACCGCATGACCCCCGGGGCCGGTGATGACGCGATCGCCAACATTTAGTGCGGTCCCCGAACCGGCATTGGCGGTGCCTGCGGGACTTTGAACCTGGACCGCGCCGGAAGCGGAGGTGATGCTGCCGGCCGCAGGCGTCTGCGCGAATGTTCGCGACGCAATCGGCATTGCGAGCATGGCGACCAAAGCTACAACGACAGTCAGTCTCGCAGGGTCGAGCACATTACGTATCGCACGCATGAGCCATCCTTAGTTCAAGAAAGCATGCAAATTGGGGGCGAAAGAAAGTCAAACAGAAACGGGATCTTACTGCAAGACGCAACGCCGCGATTGGATCGGAATAGGGTAGAGTGCGCTCAACCTCGGCAAAACGAGTCTCTTTATTGGATAGGTGGCGTTCGGCCGCTTTACCACCTCATCGGTTTTATTTTCAGTCAGGGCACAGACAACGAAACCGACTGCATCGCGGCTAGCTCGGTCGCACGCTTTATCCAGCCCGTCATCTTCATGGCGTGGAACTGCCGGAGCGCCTCGCTGAGCAAGGGCTGCGCCTGCTCGCAGTCGCCGGACTGGTCGCGTCGCAGATACATCAAGGCCTCGTCGAAGTCCACGATGGCCCGCAATGGGCGCGCATGTTGTTCCTCCAGCGCGAGGCGCGACGATGCGAACCATTCGCGTGCCTCATCGTAGCGACCTTGCAGCGAGCACAAGCGCGCCAGTGAGAGGCGCCAATCGCGCATCGGGGGGCGAAAGTCGGTGACCATGACCCGCTCGCGCAAACTTCGCTCGATGGCTTCGATGTGGTCGGTGCGGTTCATCAGCCATAGCGCGAATGCGGAATTGCACGCGGTTATCGCGTAGAGCGGAAAACACGGCGCCCCGACTTCCAGCGCGCCCGGGATGACCGCCAGCCATTGCAAGGCATTCTCAGGTTGTCCGAGCCGCGCGAAGATATAGGCCGCGGTCGAGCAAATCGACGCGAAGGCCCACCGGGTTTGCACCGAGGGCTCCATAAGAAGACGCTTGGGGCCGTCGTTATCGCGCATGTCCTCCCATCCCTGGTCCAGCGCGATCATCGTTTCCTGCCGTACCGAGGCCATGCTGAGGAAGTAGGACGAGCTGCCGATGGTGCGTGCCGATAAGGCGATCGCGCGGTCGTAGGCCGCCTGGCCGGCTTCGAATTCGCCCATCGCGACGCGGCAGCGGGCGACGTTAGCCCACGCACCCATCGCGCGCGCGATACGCCCCCTGCGTTCCGCATCGCCGGCTTCATGTTCCCAGATTGGAAGCGAGGCCTGGTAGTCGCCGGCGAGGAAAGTAAGCGTCATCGGCGGCGCGCCGGGGGTTCTGAGGACTTCGTCGCGAGTATCGAAAGCGGGCTCGATGCCGTGGGCGGCAATTTGCTCAATCGGAATTTGCTTCAACACCGAACGCCATTCGCGCAGCTCGCTCGAGTCCCGACGGATGCCGAGACTTTCCGGAGCATTGGCTTCTTCCCGGATGCGATCGAGTTCGGCCAGGCTTGCCCAGATGATGTCGCGCCGCGCGCCGATGTGTTGGAGCCCATCGCGCGCCAGCTCCCACGAGCCGTGGACGAGACCGGCGGAGTTCATCGCACGGGCGGCACTTTCAAAGTAATCGGCAGTCGCATCCTCCCCATCGGCGGTAGCGATGAGGTCGGCGACGTCGCGGGAAATTTTGAGCGCCTCTTCCTCCTGCAGCGTCCAGGTTAATGCCAGCCCGAGGCGTGCGAATAAATCTTTTCGCCGCGCATCCGAGGGCGGTAACAATTCGATAGCGATACGCAGAAATACTACCAGCTCATCCTGCGCATAGGCATTCTCGGCGTTGTTGGCGGCCGCGAGCGCATATTCGACGCCACGATGTTCGCGTCCCAACGCGGCCGCACCGCGCCAAAAATGGTACGCCACTTCCGCCGCGTGTTCGGCCGCGCGCTCGCCCCATTGGCGATCCATCGTTTCCGCGATCTTGCGATGGAGCCGGACGCGTCGTGCGGGATTCATTTCGCCGTACAGGGTGTGGCGAATTAAGGCGTGGGTGAAGTCGAAACTGTCCGCACCGGCGCCCGGACGCAGCAACTGCGCCTCCAGCGCTTCGTCCGCCGCGGTGAGCGCGGCTTCTTCGCTAAGCCCGGCGACGGCAGCCGCAACCTCGAAAGAAAATTCGCCCTTGAAGGCGGCGCCGGCGGTCAGCAGGTTTTTCGCGTCATCGGACAGGCGCAAAACCCTGCGCGCGATCACCTCGCGGACGCCTTCCGGGATGCCGAGCGCTTCGATGTCGAGCGGCCCGCTGAATTTTTGGTCGGGGCCAAGAAGCTTGCCTTCCTCCACCAGGTGCAGCAGGACCTCGCGGATGAAAAACGGATTGCCATTGGTCTCAGTTCGCAGCGCGTTGACCAACGCCGCCGGCGCCTGGGTATCGGCAATGACGCCGAGCAACTCCGCCACGTCCGAATCCCCCAGACCTTTGAGCGAAATGCTTTCGAAATCCGGAATGCGCCGCACGCTTGCCAGCAACACTGACAGTGGATGAAGCTTGCCCACCTCGGCGTCGCGGTAGGCACCGATCAGCAGGATAGGATTGGTCGAAACGAAATGCGAGACGTGGGTCAGCATCGATACGGTGCCGCGATCAGCCCAGTGCAGATCATCGAGAATCAAAATCAGCGGTGCGATCCTGGCCAGTGCGATCAGAGACTGCGCAACCGCATCCAACAGCCGAAAGCGCTCCTCTTCCTTGTCGAGCTTGGGCGGCTCGGTAATCTCGCCGAAATGGTGCCGAAGCGAAGGGGCGATTCGAGCCAAAGTCGGGGCATTTTGGCCCAGCACGGTTTTCAAATTCTCGGGCGAAGCTTCGCGCGCAAAGCCGGCGATGGCCTCGGCGAACGGACCATACGGCGGCTGAAATTCACCGTCGTAACACGCGCCACGCAGAACATTGGCGCCGCGCTGGCGAGCAGCGTCGCTGAATTCCTCCAGCATCCGGGTCTTGCCGATGCCGGGTTCGCCCAGCAGCATCGCGACCGCCCCCTGTCCATTGCATGCGGCTTCCAGTTTGGCCAGCAGCCGTTGCATTTGGGCGGTGCGGCCGACGAATGGCGTGCGACTCAGCAGGGCAGAGGGATCGTTGTGCTGGTAAATGACCTCGCATGCCGCGACGGGTTCCGTAATTCCCTTGAGATTCAGCGGACCGAGGTCATGAAAACTGAACGCCTGACGTGCGCTGAGCAGATCGGCGACCATCCGGCTGCACCGAATTTGCGAAGCCTCGGCGCTATCGCATAGCCGACGTGCCACCACCACCGCGGTGCCGAAATATCCATTATCGCGGCGCATGACTTCGCCGGCATGGATGCCGATGCGAATCTCGAATCTTACGCCGGCGACCGGCCTTCGCGCGGTCTGCTGGATCTGGATCGCGCAGCGCACCGCATCGGAGGAAGAACCGAACGCGGCCAGCACACCGTCGCCGAGCCACTGCAACTCTTCGCCACCGCAGACCGTAACCGCATCGTTGATGAGTTTGTGATGGGCGCGAAAAAAGCCCTGCGCCGCCTCATCCCCCGCGCCTTGAAGATGATCGGTCGAGTTGACCAGATCGGTAAAGAGCAGCGAAACCATTCCAGACTGAGGCATGATGCGTCCTCGTCCGCCCAAAAGCGACGAACCTCACGAATGGCTCGATCCGACAAGTCGATGATCTAAGCCTTCTTTGTGTAGGCTACGACTTGTTTGGATTTTGTGTCAACGCGACGCGCTCTTTTAGTCCAAGGTTGCCGCCGCGGCTTTTGGCGCAGAAAGACTGCGAAAGAGGGTCGGTTGGAAAAAAAATGCCCGCAGCCATCGCGTTATGGCTGCGGGCGGAAAGAAAAACTTAAACCAGGGTTTAACGCTTTGAGTACTGAGGCCGCTTGCGCGCCTTGTGATGCCCGTACTTCTTACGCTCGACCTCGCGCGGATCGCGGGTCAGCAGTCCGGCCTTGCGCAATGCGCCGCGCATCGCTTCCGAGGCCGCGACCAGCGCGCGCGAGATGCCATGGCGAACCGCATCGGCCTGCGCCGAGGAGCCTCCGCCGTGGACGCTCGCCAGGACATCGTAGGTGCCCTTGGTCTCGGTGACTTCGAAGGGTTCCATCACCTTCATGCGTGCCGTGTCGCGAGGAAAATAATTTTCGAGTGCGCGCTCATTGACGGTTACGGTGCCGGCGCCCGGAAAGAGACGAACGCGGGCCACCGCAGTCTTGCGGCGGCCAGTTGCCCAAATGATATTTTTCTTTTCTGCCATAGAATTCTTCGATTATTTCTCGATCGCTTGCGGTTTCTGCGCCGTATGTGGATGCTCCGCGCCTGCGTACACCTTCAGCTTGGTGAACAAGCGGCGGCCGAGGCGATTCTTCGGGAGCATTCCACGCACCGCGATTTCCACCAGTTGCTGCGGCTTCTTCGATTCGAGGATCTTGCCGGCGGTGGTGGTGCGAATCCCGCCCGGATAGGTCGTGTGCCGATAGTAAACCTTATCCTCGAGCTTCTTGCCGGTAAGTTTCACTTTTGCCGCGTTGATGACCACGACGAAGTCCCCGGTGTCCTCATGCGGCGTGTAGTCGGGGCGGTTTTTGCCCGCCAGGATCGAGGCTGCGCGCGTCGCGACACGTCCCAGCGAACGCCCCTCGGCGTCGATTACCATCCAACGCCGATCGCGTGAGTGCGCTCTCGCGCGAGATGCTCTTGGTCTGATGTGTGAGTCTCAACTCGTGTTCACCCGTTGCAAAGCGGCCCTCAATCGATGAGAGCCGCCGAATTACAAAATTTGGCGGGGCCGATGGGATTTGAACCCACGACTTCCGACGTGACAGGCCGGCGTTCTAACCGGGCTGAACTACGACCCCGCCCGAACTATCCTTTGTGACATTTATTTGGAGCCCGAGCAACTCATCTACAGAAATCCTAGGCTCCGCCTTGGAGTCGCTGCGCGACGGCCGCGCCCGCTTCGCGCCTCGCCCGAACGATACTATCAGAAAGAAATAGGCGCGACGCTATAAACCGTCGCGGCCATCTCGCCTTTGTTTCAACTATCACAGCGAGCCGAGGACGCCGGTCGGAATCGCCTCCCACGCGCGACGCTCACCATCGTAGGGCGCATCTTCAACCGGCTTTTCTCGCCGAGGATCATCGTCGCGCGCCGCGAGGCGTCATATTGCGGCCATGCTCCGAGGCGCTCGCAGCTCGGATCGCCGGCGCGGGCGAACGCCAGCCACGCATCCTGCATCTCGGTGCCGAGGCGTTCCACTACCGGTCCGGTGCCCGCGAATTGCGGCATCCCCGGCAGATGATTGGTGCCGAACACAAAGCCGAGTTCGAGCGCATGACACGATCCCAGCATTCCTCCGGCGGCAGGTGACGGCCAGGTGAAGAGGTAGTTGTAAATGGAGCTGCGCCGCTGCGAATGCACTTCGGCAAGGCGAAGCGCCGGGATGCGGAAGACGCGATCGGTTTCCAGCGCCGAAAAAATCTCCGGCGCGGCGGTCGACGCGCCGCGCGATGCGCGTGCCTTTTCGTAGCTCCCGATGAGAGCATCGGCGACGTCCGGGGCCATCCTGCGGGAGCATCGTGCCGCGAGTCCCGCGCGATCGAGTTTTGCCGCACCGCGATCCATCGGGGCGAACAATTTCCATTCATCGAGGGTCGAGCCGATCATGATCGCGATGTCCGACGATGCGCCGTCGCTAAACACATCAAACGCGGTCTTGGGCATGATCGTGCCGTCGATCACCGGCTGGTAGGCCATGCCGAATTCCGGGTCGGGAGTTTTGCCGTCCGGTAGCATGATGCCGGTGAGCAATTGGGCCGGCGTCAGCGCAAGCATCGCCTCGGCGGTCGAAGCCCCCAGCTTCTTCATGATTTTTTCGGCGTTGCGATTGGCGCGTTCGCGCGCCGCGCCGGTGTGGCATGCGCCGCTTTGCGGAATCGCCTTATGGAACAAGCCTCGCGCTGCGGGCGCGGCGAGCAGCGTTCCGACACTCATGCCACCGGCGGATTCGCCGAAGATGGTGACGTTGCCGGGGTCGCCGCCGAACTCCGCGATGTTGTCGCGCACCCATTCGAGCGCGGCAATCTGGTCGAGGATGCCCTCGTTGCCGCCCGCGGGAATTTGACCATTAGTCAAATCAGTGAGGCGCAAAAATCCCAGCGGCCCGAGGCGGTAGTTGATGCATACCAAGACCACGTCGCCACGTTTCGCGAGCGTCGAGCCGTCGTAGATGCCCTGCGAGCCGGCGCCGATTTCGAACGCTCCGCCATGAATCCACACCATCACCGGACGCTTCTTGTTGTCGGCGGCAGGTGTCCAGACATTGAGGTAGAGGCAATCCTCGGATTGTGGCTGCTCGATGACCATCGCGGCCAGCGCGCTGAGCATCAGGTTGTTCTGCGGCGCGGCATTGCTGAACTTGCGCGCATCGCGCGTCCCGCTCCATGAGGCAGGCTTCTCGGGTGGAAGCCATCGCCGTGGACCTACCGGGGGCGTCGCGAACGGGATTCCCTTGAATACCGAAAGTCCGGATTGTTCCTCACCTTCGACTTTTCCATAGCGCGTGGATGCGACGGCACTCATGCGATTAGCCTCCCGAAGTCAATTGCCAGGGATATTTGCAGAGTCGGCGACAGGTTCACAAATCCTTAAGAATCGCTATCGCGGATGCGGCTTGATAATTTTTGACCGTGGCTTTTCTACGCGCCATTTTTCGACCACTCGTGGCCGGCTTGATTCTGTTGGTGTGGGCCACTTTGGCCTTGGCACAAATGCCCTCGAACAATTCGCCATTGCAACATCCTCATGTCGAGCTTCAGGCGAAGCCGCCCGATGAGCCTCCCGATTCTGAGGCCGGGCCCCAAGCCGCGCCAGCGACCGAGTCTGACAATGACGAGGGTGAAGATACGCCGCTCGATGCCAACAGAGTTGCGCATCCGCCGGAAATTGAGACCTACGTGGTGCCGGAGTATCCGCCGAAAGCGCGTGCGCAGAAAATCCAGGGTCGCGTGCTGATGATGGTCATCGTCGACGAGTCGGGCAAGGTCGAGGACAATGTTCAGATTGTCGATTCGATTCCAATGCTGGATCAGGCCGCGATCGACGCGGTGCACAAATGGACTTTTACACCTGCGCACGACGCCGATGGCAAACCCGTCCGCGTGCAACTCCAGGTGGGCGTCCCGTTCGTGGGGAAATAGAATTTAGGCCGCGCGCCGAGATTTGATCTGGGCGGCAATCGCCGGCTTCAGGTTCTTGCGCGCCATCTTGAGGTCGTAGTGGGCCTGGAGATTCAACCACAACTCGGGGCTGTTGCCAAAATACAATCCAAGGCGCAGCGCGGTATCGGCGCTAATCCGGCGCCGATTATTTACGATCTCGGCGATCCGGTTCGGCGAAATTCCGATCTCCCTCGCTAGTCGGTTTTGAGTTAGTCCGTACTCGACAAGGAATTCTTCCTTGAGCATCTCACCCGGAGTAACTGGTGCGAATTCATTCTTCATATGACTTATCCTGATGTTCGTCGACTTCTTCTTGCATCGTGGCGGCTTTAGATTCGATGGTCCGCCCGCTAAGATCCGTCGCCTATGACCGAGCGGCTTACCGAAACCCTCAACTGGCTGTATTCGCTAGAGGCGCGAGGGGAAATCTACAAGCTCGAACGCATGGACAATGCGCTCGCGCTCATCGGTAATCCGCATCTTAAGTTGCGCGCGGTCCACATCGCGGGCACCAAGGGCAAAGGCTCCGTCTCCGCGATGCTCGATGCCTGTCTGCGCGCCGCCGGTCTTCGCGTCGGCCTCTATACCAAGCCGCATCTGGTAAATCTTTCGGAACGCACCCGCGTCGATGGCGCTGAGATCTCTTCGCGCCGGATGCTCGATTACATCGAAAAGCTGCGCGCGATTTATGAACGCGCAGGCCTCGCGCTGACGTTTTTCGAGTTCACCGTCGCGCTGATGTTTCAATACTTCGCTGATGAAAACGTCGATGTTGCGGTCATCGAGACCGGTCTCGGCGGGCGGCTCGATTCGACCAATGTGGTGCATCCCTTTCTAAGCGTCATCACGCCGATCGGCTTCGACCATATGGAATATCTCGGCTACACGATTCCTTCGATTGCGGCCGAGAAGGGCGGCATCATCAAGAACGAAGTTCCGGTCGTGATCGGGTCGCGCGATGCCGAGGCGCGCGAGGTGCTGACTTCAATGGCGGCGCAGCGGCACAGTCCCTCGCGTCTGATGGATCGCGATTTCACGTTCCAATCGCATGCCCCGGCGCATCGGCTCGATTACCAGGGCCTCGCGCTGAATATGAAAGATGTCGAGCTGTCGCTGGCCGGGCCGTTTCAACATGAGAATGCCGCCATAGCGATCGCCGCACTGGAGACAATGCGCGCGCTCGGCTGGAATATCGATGAAGATGCGATTCGGCGCGGCCTTAAGTCGGTATATTGGCCCGGGCGCTTCGATATTGTCTCGCGCAAGCCATTGGTCGTTTTGGATTGCGCGCACAATGAGCTCAGCATCCAGGCGCTGCTCGATACGATCGCAGTCGAGCTCGGTGCCGAGGTCAAGCCGCGACTCATATTCGGCTGCCAGGAGACCAAGACCTGGGAGCAGATGGCTGCGATGCTGGCGCCGCGGGTCCGCGACGTCACCCTGACAATGGCGAAGCCGAAGCGTCCGCTGGATCCGGAAAATCTGGTGCCGGTGTTTTCGCGTTATGGGGTTTCAAATCGCGTTGAACGCGACCCGCTGCGCGCGATCGAGCAGGTGATGGCGGAAAGCGGTCCAGAGGACATGGTGCTAGCCACTGGTTCCGTGTATCTTATCGGCGAAATTTACGAATACTTTTTGGCTCGCGAGGGCCGAAGCGGTCTCTTTCCTGAAACTACTATTTAAACCGCTGCTGATTATCATCGGATGCGTTGCGCTGGCCGCCAACGCATACCGGGCACTCGCTGCTCCGCCGCCAAAACAAGAAAAGCTTCCGCCCGAAGTAATCGCCTCCCACCAGGGGCCCGTCGATATCACAGGCGATCAATCGATCTACGATTCCCAGCACGATTCGTTCACCGTCATCGGCAACGCGGTGATGACGCAGGGCGCGACCGTGCTCAAGGCCGATCAGATTACCGTGATGCGCAAGGAGCATCGCGCGACCGCCAGTGGACACGTTCATCTAATCGATCCGGAAGCCGAGGTGTGGGCGACCGAAGCCGAAATAAACCTCGAAACCGAGACGCTCGAGTTGCAGGACGCGAAGATCCTGGCGAAGAACAACACTTATCATCTTGAAGGGAAGAGCATTCGCAAGCTGCAGGGTCAGAAATATATGGTGGCGAAGGGATTCTTCACCACTTGCGGATGCGAGCCGGGAACGCCTGACTGGAGCCTGCGCGCCGACAAGATGGACGTCAACCTGGGCCAGTCCGGATATGCGAAGAACGCGACTTTCTCGGTGCTGGGCTACCCGCTGATTCCGGTGCCCTATGCGGAATTTCCTGCCGATTCGAGCCGCCACAGCGGATTCCTGACCGGGCGCGAGGGGCAATCCGGGCTGCGCGGTTTTCAGTACCTGCAACCGTACTATCTCGCGATCAATAAAAGCTCCGATGCCACCGCGGCTTTCGACGTGGAAACCTCGCAGCGAATCGGCGGCCTGGGCGAGTATCGCCTGACCAACGGCCTTGATGACTATTTCTGGTACAACGCTGCCTATTACAACGAAGGCATTCGCTCGGACAGCAATCGCGCTAAAGACATCGTTGACACCCAAATCGCGGGTCCGACCATCCCGGTCAATCGATTCGGGATTATCGGCATGATGCGGCAGCATCTGACGCCGGACCTAACGCTCTACGGCAACGAGAATTCCGTGAGCGACGACCTCTATCTTCGCGAGATGAACGTATGGACACTCTCGCGCGGTTATGGGAACAACTTCGGTTCGCTCCGGGACGCACAATCGCACCTCGGTCTGCTGGACGAGTTCGATGACGGGTTCGCGCGGTTACAAGGTACCTGGCATCAGGACCTTATACAGTCGCAGCGGTTCGCGCTTCAGCAGCTGCCCGATCTTTGGGTTGATGGGCGCAAGGACCTCTTTCACGATCTCGCGTACCTCGACTACGACGTGGACGCGGTCAACTATTGGCGTCAAAGGGGCCTGAGCGGGACACGCCTCAGCATGAATCCTCGCGTCACGGTTCCGTGGCGCATGGGTGATTATTTCACCGCCTTCGTTACCGGCGGGTTATGGGGGAATGTCTACGACTCGTCCGGGCATGATCTCGCGATTATTCCGGTAGGGCAGAATGCGCCGGTCGGTCCCGACGGGTCGATCCAAAAACTTCTCTACAACAACTACGTCGCGCAGGGTCCACTCGCGCAGGGCGGCGTCAATTCGCGATGGATTCCATTCGTCCAGACCGGGATCTCGACCGAGTTGGAACGCGTCTACGACGTCAACTGGAAGTACATCGACAAGCTCAAGAACACCATCGAGCCGTTCGCGAACTACACCTATGTGCCCGAGGTGTCGCAGAGCGCGGTGCCGCTATTCGATGAGCGTGACCGCATCAATGCGCGATCGCTGGTGGTCTATGGGTTCACCTCGCGTCTCTTCGCCAAGATGAATTCCGAAGCCGGCACGCCCGAAATAGCTGAAAATGCCGATGCCGAGGCGGGCGCCGTGCAGGCGGCCGATTCCGGGCAGGGCGGGGGACTCGACGTCAACGATGGTGTCGGCGCTTATGACACGACCGACGCGGCCGAAAGTCATAACGCCAATGGAGAGACCACCCGCGAGTTGATGGCGATGACCTTGATGCAGGCCTACGACAGTAACTACGCGATTCAGCCCGGTCAGGTCGCGCTCTCCGACGTCGAGGGAAGGTTCACGCTGTTTCCGACCTCGTTGGTATCGTTCGGATCGCAGTTGGCATACGACCCGCGTGATAATCCGGGCATCAGTTTGGCCAGCATTCAGATGAACCTTCAGCCCCCGTGGAACAAGAACGACTCGCAGTCATTGTACATGGGCAAGGCGTTGACGGGTTCATTCATGCAGGTGTCATACAACTATGTGCGTAGCGCCAACACCGTGCAGTTCGTCGGCACCTCGCGCAATGCCAGCCAGTTTTTCGCGTTGCGAACTTACTACGACATTCTCGATCGGGTGGGCGTCTATTTCGCACCTAACTATGACCTTGCAGCCTCGCGCATGCTGTCGACCCAGTATGGAATACGGCTCAAGTCGCCCTGCGATTGCTGGGCCTTCGATGTCGGGGTGACTAATTCCTACAATCCCAATGAAGTCCAGGTGCAGGTCCAGGCCACTCTCGGTGGTCTCGGTTCCGTCGGTCAGAGCCCCTTCGGGCGCAATCCGTTCGCGGTGATGGGCCTCGCAGGCCAACCGACCGGAGTACTTCCCGGCTACTAGAACGCGCTAGAAGTACAGCAACGCAACTTCGGTAAGCGTCCACAAAACCATACAAATCAGTAGCGGGCGATCCTGGAGCAGCAGGCGGGTCGGATCGCCACCCTCATTGCGCTGATCGATAAGATACAGGTACCGAAGAATCCCGAACGCGACATAGGGGACCGTCAGCACCGCGAGATGATGATAACGGGAGCCGAACTTGGCCTCGATCTCGTACGATGCGGTGTAGGTCATGTAACCGACCAGGGTGGTGCCCGCGATGATCGCCAGCATCTGGTCGATCAACCGGATGTTGTAATGCGCGAGCGCTCCTCGATGCGCCGCAGCTCCTCCGCCGAGAATCGACAACTCGTGACGGCGGCGTGCGAGAGCCAGAAACAGCGCGAGCGAAAACGTGATGAATACCAGCCATGGTGAGACATCGACGTCGATCGCGGCGCCGCCCGCATAAGCGCGAATGACGAAGCCGGCCGACACTCCAATGACATCGAGGATCACAATGTGCTTGGCCCACAGCGAATAGCCGAACTGCAGCGCCAGGTAGGCGAGGGCGATCAGCAGGAATTCGCCGCCCAGCGCGATGCTGATGGCGATTCCGCCGGCCGCCAGTACCGCGGCGAAGCGCGTGGCACGGCCGACGCTGACTTCGCCCGAGGCGATCGGTCGATGGCGCTTCTCGGGGTTAAGCCGGTCCGCCTCGCGATCGATAATGTCATTGAGCGCATACGCAAAGCTCGCGAGCGCACAAAACGCAATTACTCCCGCGACAGCGATCAGATCGTCGCGCAAGATGAACAAGTGGCGGCCGAAAATTAGTGGCGCCAGCAGCAGCAGATTCTTCGACCATTGATGCGGTCGCGCCAGCCGCAGCAGGGCCGGCAGTCGGTCAACAGCGGTCGTCGATTGGCTTGGTTGCGCAGCACCCATGGCGCACATTTTGTACGAACGTCGCGACTAGTGACAGCAGGCCATCTTCTATACTCGCGGAGGACTTGCGCCTGTCGCAACCGCAGGGTTATAGCCTCAGCGGGTGGGCAGTGCCTGCCAGCTTGTTTGGAGATAATCGATTCATGAGCAATGCCGCATCGGAAAAAACTGGTCCCAACGCTACGGTCGATGTCGCGGGGTTGCGTAACTTCATCCGCGACCATCACCTGGGCGATCCCAACGACTTGCGGTCGGAAAACATTTCCTTCGGCCATTCCAACGAAGTCCATCTGGTCCACTTTCAGGGCAAAGTCGTGGGCCCTGCGCCGCCCGCCGCGCGGACCGCTGCTTCCCACCGCGCACGATGTGATGCGCGAATATCGCGTGCTGAAAGCGCTGCAGGATAGTGCGGTCCCGGTCCCGCGGGTGTATGCCGCATGCGACGATCCTCAGTACATCGGTGCGCCGTTCTACCTGATGGAATATATGCGCGGAGAGGTCATCCGCGCCGACGGCAACAGCTTTGCCAACACGCCCTCGCGCTGGCGTGCGGTTGGCGAGGGCATGGTCGATTTGCTGGTCGCGTTGCAGGAGGTCGATTGGCGCGCCGCCGGCCTGGAAGGCTTCGGCCGCCCGGACGGCTATCTTCCGCGCCAGCTCAAAAGATGGATCGATCAGCTCGAGCGGACCATTCCACATACCCGTCCACTGCCGGTCATGAAGCAGGTGAGCGAATGGCTGCAGGCGCGGCTTCCAGAATCGCCGCCCGCGACCATCGTGCATGGCGACTACAAGCTTGACAACGTGATGTGGGATCCCTCCGACCCGCCCACAGCGATCGCGGTGTTCGATTGGGAAATGTCGACCATCGGCGATCCGCTCGCGGATCTCGGCTGGCTGCTCAGTTACTGGCCCGATCCGAGCGACGATCCCAATACTCCGGGCATGTCGACGATGGTGCCGGAGCCTGGCATGCTGACCCGTCGCGAGATGCTGGATCGCTACGAGGCGAAGACCGGCCGCAAGATGACGGATTTCCCCTTCTACCAGGCGTTCGCGATTTTCAAGCTCGCCATCATCATGGAGGGAAGCTATGGCCGATTCGTTATGGGCCAGACCGACGATCCGCTGTTTATCCAGATGAAGGAGCGGGTTCCGGCGCTTGCTGATACCGCGTGGAAAGTCTGCCAGGCCGCTGAACTAACGAGGCTCTATGAGCGAATACAAATTCATCCAGGTCGAGGATCCCGAGGTCGGCATCCGTCGCATCGCGCTCAATCGTCCCGACAAGCGCAATGCGCTCTCCAATGCCCTGCGCACCGAGCTTTTCGATGCTTTGCGCAAGGCGGATATGGACCCGGACATCGGCGCCATCATCATCCGCGGCAACGGCAAATGTTTCAGCGCAGGATATGACCTCTCGCAGGCGCCTGGCGAGCCGCTTCCGCGTCACATCTCGCCGGGCGAAGGTATCTGGCCGCGTCACCTGGTCGATGGATGGTTCGAGATGTGGGACATGGCGACGCCGGTCATCGCGCAGGTGCACGGTTATCTGCCTCGCGGGAGGGACCGAGCTCGCGACCGCCTGCGATCTGGTCTATGTCGCCGAGGACGCGCAGATCGGCTATCCGCCGGTGCGCTCGATGTCGACGCCGGATACCGCGTACCATCCATGGCTGATGGGCATGCGGCGCGCGATGGAGTTGATGCTCACGGGCGATTCGATCTCGGGAATCGAGGCGGTGCAATACGGCTTTGCGAATCGCGCGTTTCCCGCCGACAAGCTCGAAGAGGAAGTGCTCAACTGGGCGCGCCGGGTGGCGAAAATTCCGCGCGACCTGCAGGCCCTCAACAAGCGCGTGGTCCATCGCGCGATGGAGATCATGGGTGCGCGCGCCGCGATTCGTTCGGCGACCGAAATTCAGGCGCTTTGTTTTCATCAGCCGTCGTCGCGCGAGTACATGAAGAACGATGCGCGAGGGCGTTACCAAGGCGCTCGACGAGCGCGACTCCAAGTTCGGCGACTATCGTACCGCTGAGAAAACAAAAGTAGCCGCGAACTAAGCTCCGCCTTGATGCGCCGGAGCGATTTCAGTAGCGCCGCCCGCTGATTGTAAACGTCGCCCATCGAAAGATTACCGGCGCGATATTTTTTCACTTCGTCGGCTGTGAGTGGCTTGAATTTGCCGGGCAGCAGTTTCACGTTGAAGGTCGTCAGCACGTAGTTCAGAACCGCGGCGACATCCTCGTCCGTGAACTGCGGCCACGGCTGCATCACGCCCTTGTATGTTTGATCATGAACCGAAATCGGCCCGTTCATTCCGAACGAGAAGACATGAACCAAGTATGCGCGGCCGGTCGCGACCGCGACGTAGCGGCCGATCGAGTCCGCCAGCGGCGGGTACATGCCCGGGAGTCCGTGGCCATCGGCTTGATGGCAGACGATGCAGTTGGCATTGAAAATGTCGCTGCCGTCGGCCTGCGCGCGCCTGCCGTCATAACCAGCGCCAACAGAACGGTCAGCAATCTCAATGTCCTGCGATTTCCTTGTGGAGATATTCCTGGATCGAGGCGACGCCCATTTCCTTCGCCTGGATGAGGCTTTCCAGATGCTCGCGCGTATTGATGAGGCCCTTGGCGCGGATCACGCCGGTCTCGTCGATCAGCACCGCATACGGGAGCTTTCCCACCCGATAGGTCATGCCGAGTTCCTGCGACAGGATGTAGGGAAACTCTCCAAGTCCCTGCGCGAGCACGAAGCGCTCGTGCTTCGGTGCCTCGCCGTCGCTCGCGAGAAAGATCTCGAGCCATCCGGATTCGGTGCGCGCGCTGCGATTTGAGAATCGGCAGCATCTTTTTGCAGACCGGGCAGCTCGGCGAAAGGAAGAAAATCAGCGAACTTTTGCCGCTGGCTCTGCGCCGCCGATTTTGATGCGACGCTTGCTCGAGGTCGAGCAGATCGAAGATTGGCGCGCTCTCGCCTTCCTTGGGGCCTTTGTCGAGGGTGAGCGCGCCCATCGGTGCGATGCGCTCATGGATGACGCCAATCTGCCGCAGCAGCGCGAGCTGCAAGCCCGCCATCACGAGCAGCAGGACCCACAGCGCGATCTGCGAGATCAGGAGCGCTTCGAGTCATCTCCACATCGTCTCCAGCGCGCGGAGCTTCGGGCGCATTGCCGATGGCGAAATTGGCGCTCGCGTAGAGGATCACGAGGGTCAGCGCGCCCAGCACGATGGTCACATGGTCGATCGCTTCGAGTGCGCGTCGGCTCGTCGGAAGAATCACGATCGTGGCGACGATCATGAGAAATAAATTTCGCAGCAGCAGCCATCCGCTGAGTTCCTGGCGCAGCGCCGGTCCGAAGCATCCGCAATCGATGTTCGTGCGTCCGCGCGCGAGGTTGATTGCGATCGCGCCGGTGAAAATCGTCAGCAGCACGAGCAGCAGTGACGGCGGCGAGCGTGCGCGTCGAGGCGAGCAGCAGGCCAGTCGCCGACGCGCATTCGAGCAATCGGGAGGAGATACGCGAGGGGCTTCTCCATCCACGTCGGCGCGAGCTGATAGTTCGCGAGCGAGCCTTCGAACATCTCGATATCGCGCAACTTCATCGCGCCCGGATGCGCCGAAGATCAGCGCCAGCGAGAGCGCGCAGAGCCCTCGAATTGCCGGATCGATCGCCGTCATTTCAAATCCGGCAGCTTGTCTTTCCACGGCCGCGCTTCTTCAAACTGCGCCGCCAGCGCGATGATGCCGGCCTCGTCGTTCGGGACGCCCTACAATTTGTAGTCCGAGCGGCAGGCCCGCCCGGTTGAATCCCATCGGGATCGAAACCGCTGGCTGGCCGGTCGCGTTGAACGGAAATACGAACGCGGTCCAGGTGTAGATGTCGTGGACGCTGCTTGCCGTTCTTGTCGATCTTCCATGGATCGCCCGATGGCATGGTGCCGAGCTTTACCGCCGGACGCGTCAAGGTCGGCGTGAGAGCGCATCATAAGGCGCGAGGCGCTGCGACGATTCGCGCGAGAGATTGTGCATCATCGTTCAGTCGCGTTGATGTACTGCGCGGCGGTGGTTGCGCGCCCTGCCTTCCAGGTTGCCGCGCGTCATCGGATCGATGAGCTCGGGGTCGGCGACTTCACTCGATCCGATTCCCGCAACCGCGACGGTGCTGGTCGGCACCATCATTACCGAGAGATCGAGCTTGATCGGTTCGACGCTATGACCCATCGAACGCAGCGTCTGACACGCCGATTCGAATGCCGCGAGCGTCTCCGCGATCGACATCGGCGAAAGCGCGTTTCGCATAACGTCGCGAGGCGCAACTTTTTCGGCCGCGTCGTTGAGCGCGCGTCGACGAACGGCTTCTCCGGCGGCGGCGCCCAGTACGCGATCACCGACACCGGACCGGCCATCACATCGAGCATCCAGGCGGCGTCGCGAACCGTGCGCGCGATGGGACCGGTCGTGGAGCATCCACCCCATCCTTCGCGAGCGAACTGGCGCATAGGTGATGCGTCCGCGCGATGGTTTGATGCCGAACACGCCGCAGCACGCCGACGGAATCCGAATCGAGCCGCCGCCATCGCTGCCTTGATGCAGCGGACCCAGGCCGGCCGCGCTCGCCGCCGCGGCGCCGCCGCTCGAACCTCCCGCGGTATGCTCGAGGTTCCACGGATTGCGCGCGGTCGGACCAGAATCCGCCTTCGGTGGTCGGTCGCGCGCCGAACTCCGGCGTCGAGGTCTTGCCGAGCAGGATTCCGCCCGCGCGATTGAGTCGCGCGACGTATTCGGAATCGACCGGCGGAATGAAGTTCGCGAAATTCTTCGAGCCCATCGTGGTGCGGATGCCCTTGGTCCACGACAGATCCTTGATGGAGTAGGGGACCCCGAACAGCGGCAGCGCGTCCGCCTCGGAGCGTGAAAGCTTTTCGAGGCGGTCGGCGTCGGCCAGTGCGCGCTCGCGCGTGATGGTAACGAACGCGCCCAGCGCGGGGTTCAGCTTCTCGATTCGCGCGAGGAAAAACTCCGCGACCTCGCGCGGACGAATTTCGCGCTTGCGCATCAGCTCGCGCAGTTCCCATCCTTCTATGTAGGGGTTCAGCATCGTCGGCCTCTATCGATAAAACTGTCGAGCTATGGATTAGTACGACATCGCGTGCCGAGGGAAGCGCCGCGCGATGCTAGAATCAGCTGCTGGCCAGGAGGCGATAGTGGAAACCGATTTGTTGCTGGAGCTCGCGCGCTTCGTCGAGCGCATCGCCGCGATCGCGCGCACCGGACTCGCATTCAAACCCGACGGCTACGATTCCGAGCGTTACGAGGAATTGCTGAAGGAAGCCGCGCGGATGCACGCCGCGCTCGCGCAAGCCGATGCGGAAGCCGCCGAGGCGATGCGGCTTCGATGGCGCGAATCGGTCGATCAGCGGCTACGACGGCTACGTCACGACCGCGGTGGGCGTCGGCGCGATGGTGTTCAACGATCGCGACGAAATCCTGATGATGAAGCGGCCGAGCGGGCGCTGGTGGTATCCGACCGGATTTTGCGACGTGGGAATTTCGCCGGCGGAAAATGTCGCGAAGGAAGTGCGCGAGGAAATCGGGCTCATCGTGCGGCCGACGCGCCTGATCGGCATCGTCGACAGCCTCAAGGTGCCGGCGCCGAGCCGGCACATCTATTCATTGCTGTTCGAATGCGAGATCGAAGGGGGAGAGATCGCGCCGAATCCGCTGGAGGCGCTTGAAGCGGGATTTTACCCGCTCCAAGCGCTGCCAGAGCCGCTGCACGGAATGGACAGAAAATGGATTCGGCTCGCGAGGGAATTTCACTTCGAAAAAAGAAGTCGAGGCGTTTTTCGATCCGCTGTGAATCCGTGCAGCGAATTCGGAGCTTTAGAGAATGTGCGAGACCACGAACCAGATCACGAGGATCGAGGCGGGCACACCCAACAACCAGGCAATCATGTAGCGCATTATTTTCGGCTCCTTTTCGGTAGAGGTCAGAAGAGGCGCAAGTTTGGAACCGCGCGTCAAAGATTAGACGCGACTGCGTAGCGCGAAAATTCGCGGCGTAAATATCTGCTATAACGCTCCTCAGCGCTTTCGGCTGATTTTATCCACCTCCGCGAGTTCCTCTGCCGATAGCTTCCAGTCGCCGCCTTTGACATTCGCGCTTACCTGCTCGGGTTTGGTCGCGCCCGCGATGACGCTGGAAACCTGCGGCATCGAGGCGAGCCATCCGATCGCAAGCTCCAGCACCGAATGCCCATGGCTGCGCGCGAATTCCTGCAGCTTGTCGAGCGTCGCGAAGTTCGAATCGGTGAGCGCGCTTTTCGCCATCGCGCCCATCGCACCGAGACGCGTATCCTTCGAAGGCTCCTCGCCGCGCTTGTACTTGCCGGTAAGAAATCCGCTCGCGAGCGGGAAGTACGGCAGGATGCCGACGCCGAACTGCGCGCACGCCGGGGTCAGGTCCTTCTCGATGCGGCGATCGAGCAGGTTGTACTGATTCTGCGCCGAGATGTATGGCGCGTAGCCGCTTGGTCTTCGAGATCCACGCCGCATCGGCAACCTGCCATCCCAGCGAAATTGCTCGAACCGAGGTAACGGACCTTGCCCGCGCGCACCAGATCATTCAGCGCGCTGAGGGTTTCCTCCTGCGGCGTTTCCGGATCGGGAAAATGCAACTGGTAGAGGTCCATGTAATCGGTGTTGAGGCGTTTCAGGCTCGCCTCGGCCGCCGGCCATGATGTAGCGGCGCGACGCGCCCTTCATGAACGGACCATCGCCCATCGCCATGCCGAACTTGCTCGCGACGATCACCTCGTGGCGGCGCGGACCGAGCGCCTTGCCGAGCATGGTCTCGGAGCCGCCGCGATTGCCATAGATGTCCGCGGTATCGAACAGGTTGATGCCCTCGTCGAGCGCCTTGTTGACGACGACGCGCGTCTGTTCGGTGTCGATGCGCATGCCGAAGTTGTTGCATCCGAGGCCGACCACCGAGACCTTCAAGCCTGAATTGCCGAGATTTCTGTATTCCACCG
Organism: uncultured delta proteobacterium; assembly: GCA_963848285.1. Taxonomy (GTDB): domain Bacteria; phylum Desulfobacterota; class Binatia; order Binatales; family Binataceae; genus DATGKG01. The sequence continues at coordinate 158,713 of CAWKCZ010000001.1, forward strand.
CAGGCTCCTTTTTCGTTCGCCGAAAGCGTCCTACATTCAGTATATTTTGATTCGCCGAGACGAAGCCGCGCGTACATCTCCGCCGAAGTATCGAAATCCATGCTGGCGTGCTGCGCGCCTACCTCGATGTTGCGGAACGAGACCTGCAATTCGCTCGGATGCATAGACCGCATGCGCGCCCGATCCCGCGTACATGCGCGCGACCGCGCGGCGGCACAACTCGACGCCATAGGCGGCGTTCCAGCGCGCCTGCACGCGCAGCTCGTTACTGCAATTTTCACCGCTCGCCGCCAGCCGATCGAATTCGTCCAGCGAGCTATGCAGCAGCAAATCGGCGCAATGAACTTCGCCCGCTGCCTCGGCAAGGCGGACCTGCGTCGGCCCGTGATCGGCTTTGCGCGCGCCGGTCAGGATGACCTTGCGCTCGCGCGTGCGCTCGATGAATCGCTCGCAACGCCGTTTTCGCCTGTCCCACCAGCGCGCTCAGTCCCGAGGTCGCGAGCATCGCTTCGGCCGAAAGCCGATAGAGATTGGTCGCATGCTGCGAGGCATTCGGGCTCGCGCCGATGAACAGCGCGCGCGTTTCGACTGCGCGATGCGCCGGCACGAAGATATCGTGCGCGACCACATCCTTGCTGCCGGTGCCCTGCAGGCCCATCACGTGCCAGGTGTCGTCGATCTCGATCTCCTTGCGAGGCACCACCAGATGCACGCCGGGGCCGCGCGTTTTCGGATCGGCGCATCCGAGCATCACCCACTCCGAGTGATCGACGCCGCTGCAGAATTGCCAGCGCCCGTTGACGCGATAGCCGCCCTCGACCGCCTCGGCGGTGCCTTGCCATGAGAGCGTGCCCGCGACGAGGCCGTCGCGACCGTCGCCGAAAACGTCGTCCTGGCCTTTCTCGGGAAGGCAGCCGACCACCCAATGATGCGCGCCCATCACCATCAGCACCCATCCGCTCGACGGACACGCCTCCGAGAGCCGCGCTGATCGCTTCGGCCGCGGTGCGCATCGGGAGTTCGAAGCCACCGACACGCCGAGGTTGCAAGGATTTTGAACAGTCCCGCGTCGACCATCAGCCGCATGCTTTCGGGAACGAGCTGGCGTGCGCGCATCGCAGGCGCGCGCGTTTTCCGTCAGCGCGGGGGAAATCTCCGCGACGCGGCGCATCATCTCGTCATGATCGATCTTCATCAAGATGAAGATTCACCACATCGGCGGGGAGATACAAATGGACGATCGGCGGAACGGACTAGACGGAGGTGGAGCGGTTGGCGACGCGGGTGGCGGCGGCGAACATCGCGATCGCGAACGCGATCGAAACCAGCACCGCCCAGCGGAATTCGGAGAGCGTGCAGAAGCTGACCGGCTCGGCGAGGTAGAGGCCGCGGCGCAGCGCGATCATTCCATAGCTGAGTGGGTTGAGGCGCATCGTCCAGTAAAGCCATCCGGGGACGCCGGTGGCGGGGAAGAACGCGCCCGACAGCAGCCAAATCGGAATCAGGATCAGGTTCATGATCGCATGGAAGCCCTGAGTGGATTCGATGCGCCATGCGATCAGCAATCCGATGCTGGTGAGCGCGAACGCGATGATCGCCATCATGCCGGCGCTTACGACGATTGCGGCGAGGTTGAGATGAATTCCCGCCAGCGGCGCGAGCACCAGGAAGATGATTCCCTGGATCAGCGCCAGCGTCGTCGCGCCCAGCGCCTGTCCGAGCACCACCGTCGAGCGCGCTATCGGCGCGACCAGCACGCCTTGCAGGAAACCTTCCTTGCGATCCTCGACGGTGGAAATCGTCGCGAAAATCGCAGTGAACAGCAGCACCAGGATGATCACGCCGGGATAGAAATACTGCATGTAGTTGATGTCGCCCGGCATCCCGCTGGGACGGAACGAGGCCTTCAGCCCCGCGCCGAGCAGCGCCCAGAATACCAGCGGCTGCAGGAACGCGCCGATGAGGCGGCTGCGCTGGCGCGCGAAGCGCGTGATCTCGCGCCACCATAGCGTGCCTGCCTGCAGGATGATTTCGCTCATTGCGTGGCGTCTCCGCTGACGTCGAATTTGTGGCCGGTGAGATGCACGAAGACGTCTTCCAGGGTGGGCTTTCCGAACGACACCGATTCGATCTCGGCGCCGAAAGTATCGACCAGTTCGCGAATCAGTTCATGACCGCGCGGCCGCTCGATGCGCAAGGGTCGCCGTCGACGAGCGTGCTCTTCAGCTTGAGCTGCTGAAGCAGCTTGTCGCTGGAGCAAGTTCCGCCGCGGCGGCATGGATGACGACCACATCGCCGCCGACTTGCGATTTGAGCTCGCCCGGCTCGGCGCACGCGACCAGCTGACCTTGATGCAGCATCGCAATGCGGTCGCAGCGCTCGGCTTCTTCCATATGATGCGTCGTGAGCACGATGGTGACATTGTCGCGGCGGCTGAGTTGTTCGAGATGGCCGAAGAACTCGCGGCGCGCCATCGGATCGAGCCCGGTACTGGGCTCATCGAGGAGCAGCAGTTCGGGTTGATGCAGCATCGCCTTCGCGAACTCGACGCGCCGCCGCATGCCCCCCGAAAGCGTTTCTACCAGGTCGCCGGCGCGCGCCGTTGAGCCCGAGCGAATCGAGCATCAAGCGCCGCGCGATCTTCGAGCGTGCGGCCGCTGATTCCATACAGCCTGCCATGATGCTGGAGGTTTTCGAGCACCGTCAGTTTGCCATCGACGCTCGGATGCTGAAACACCACGCCCATCTTGCGCCGAATCTCGATCGTGTCGCCGGCGAGGTCGCGCCCGAGCACGCGCGCTCGCCCGGTCTGAAGCGGAACCAGCGTCGAGAGAAGCTTGAACAGCGTGGTCTTGCCACCGCCGTTGGGGCCGAGGAAGCCGAACACTTCGCCCCGCGCAATTGCGAAGCTGACGTCGCTCAACGCTTTGCGTTCGCCATAGGCAAAGCTGAGACCCTCGGCCTCCACGGCCGAGGCCGGCGACGATGTGACGGGCGTCGTTGCCTGAACGATAGGTGATGCGGCGGACATGACTCGCACCATTATCCCGTGTGCCGCCACGGTCGGCAATGTGGTGGCTCGGCCTACGGCTCGGCCTTTCCTTTGAACGTCACCTTTAAGGTGCTCTTGCCGAAGTTGGGGGTCATGGTGAATTGAACGATAGCGCCGCTAAACACGTCGGAGGTTTGGAGCCCAAACCCACCCGCTATTGGCGTTCCGTTACCATCGACGGTATCGCAGGCGGACCCGACTCCACTCCAGGTCTCGGTATCTTTTGTCGTGCTGACATCGAATTCCAAATACGCTGGAAAGCAGTCGCCGTCGCCCGAGGTAAAGCCGCTGCCGAAGTCGAGGGTCGCATTAATCGTTGCAGCCCCTTTTCCTAATTTGCCGAGCGAGGCGGTTCCGGTGACGACGTAGCAAGAACAATCCAGGCCCGGACACTGATTAGCGAATCCGACGGCGCACGGGTTGTCCGAGTCGATGGTGAATGGAGCATTCATCGAACCAGAGATCCCTATAAAGGGCGACGCTTGCGGCCGTGCGGCTTTCGCGCCCGAACTTCGCCAGGTTGATGACTGCGCGTTAGCGTTGAAAACGAGCGCGATAATGGTCGCGAAGAAGGTGAGGCATGCGATGCTTCTCTTCATGTTTTTCCCAACCTGAATGTGAGTTGCCCGCGGGGCGGGTGCTTAACCTCACAATGCAAGGTCGTGCCGAAGACCGATTAGACGGACGCGAGAGATTGGCTTCAAAAAGGTTCGGGTAAGACCAACGATCGTTTCGATCGCCGACAACATTTTGGCGGGCGGCAGTGAAACGTCGCACGCAGCGAGTTCAGCTTTTCTGCGCGCGCCGCACCGGATGGTCAGGCGGAAGCGTACATAGGCCATCGCTTTCGATTTTCAGCGGACAGTTGAAACGCGCTCGGAAGTTCTCGAGTGCGATCGCCGCGGTCAACTCGACGATCTGTTCGGTCGTGAGCAGCGATCGTACTTCCTCGAAGACTGCGTCGGAGACCTCCGCAGGCGTGCGCGTCATCCCCTCGGCATAGCGCAGCAGGGCTTTTTCGAGGCGATCAAAATGCGGACTGCCCTCGAAGCTTGCAAGGTCCTCCAACTGCGCATCGGTAATGCCCGCCGCCCTGCCACCGGCAGAGTTGATATCCACTCAGAAGGGGCATCCGATCATCTGCGCGGCGCGCACCGAGACCATCGACTTGAGGCGGCCCTCGATGATGGTCGACGCGCCAATCGCATTGCCCAGTCTGGCCGACGCCAGCAGAATCTCGGGCCGATGGCCCATCGCGAGAGCCGGTGTGATCACGCGGCCGAAGAGCTCGACGTTCTTATCGAACGCAGCTTTTAGACTCTCAGGAGGATTTTCCGGATCGACGCCTTTGATTCTCATCGGGATGTTCTCCGCCACCTACTATTTGCCCGTTTCCAGCACGGGTTCAATCTTGACCGGTGTTCCGAAAAGCACCGCGGTTCCGCTGGCCGAATCGTAGGCGCGATCATCGGTCAACTGATTGGCGTTCACTCCCGGATGCTTCTTGGCGACGCTGATCTGCGAGGCGTCGGCGTTGTGACCCCATCCATGCGGCAGGCTGACGACGCCTGGCATCAGGTCGTCGCTAACTTCCACTGGAGCGACGATGCTCCCGACCCGGCTGGTGATGCGTGCTGCACCGCCGTCAGCCACTCCCACTCGAGCCGCATCGGAGGGTGAGATGTGGAGCGTACATACGTCGCGGCCCTTCACCAGCGCGGGCAGGTTATGCATGAAGGAATTGCTGGTGCGGAGGTTGCGCCGTCCGATGAGGAGCATCTCGCCGTCGCGATTTGTCATGCGGGCGCGCATTCGCGCGATATCATTTACCATCGTGGGCGGCGCCAGTTCGATCTTGCCACTCGGAGTGTTGATGATCTCGGCCAGGCGCGGCTGCAACGGTCCGAGGTCGATGCCGTGTTCCGTTGCGCGCAGCTTCGCGAGTGAAAGTCCTTCGGGATTGCGGCCGAAGCCGTCGCCATATGCGCCGATGCGCAACAGAAAATCGATGGTGCGCGAGGGGCCGAAGGTGTCGCCCAGCTTCTCGTTGACCTCGGCCATCGTGAGCCCGGGCCACTGCGCATTGCGCTTCACCAGCGTGCCGGCGAGTTGCGCGAAGAGCGCGTCGTCGATTTGTTTGGTCGATGCGTCCACCATCCCCATCAATCGCGCACCGATGTTCAGCAACACCTCCCAAGCCTCAGGCGTAGCTTCATCATGAGGTACGGCTGCGAAGGACCACTTTGCGACGTTACGGACCGTCAGATGATAGAGGCCGTACTCGTAGTGTGGCTGCTCGGCCGGTGAGGGCGTCGGAAGAATCACATTCGCATAGCGAGTCGTCTCGTTGATGTAGAAATCCACCGCGACGAGAAAATCGAGCTGCTTGAACGCGCGCTCGAGCTGATGCGAATTGGCCGCGCTGCGCAGCGGATTGGTCATCAGCAGGATCATCGCGCGGACCTGATCCTTGCCGGGGGTGAGGATTTCCTCGGCCATGGTTGACGACGGCAACAGTCCGCCACATTCGGGCTGCCCGCTCACGCGGCTTTTCCAGCGCGCATGCTCAAACGGCTTGCCCTTCGACAATCCCGCGAGCGTGACGGCGGAGGTAGTGAACATCGCGCCGCCTGCACGGTCGAGGTTGCCGGTCAGGATGTTGAGCAGGTCGCATCCCCAGCTGGCGAGGGTGCCGAATTCCTGCACGCAGGTGCCGAGGCGCCCGTAGCATACCGCCGATGGAGCCGCCGCAAATTCGTGCGCGATGCGCCGGATGTTCTCCGCAGCGATTCCGCAGAAACTCGCGACCGTTTCGGGTGCGAAGTCGCGCGCAATGCTTTCCACCCTACCAAGACCCGCAGTCAATCCTTCGGCGGCGCCAAGCGAGACGAGATTTTCTTCGAACAGTGTATGCACCATCGCGAGGAGAAACGCGGCATCGGCGCCCGGCCTGATGAAATGATGCTCGCTGGCGAGCTTCGCGGTTTCGGTCCGGCGCGGATCGATGACGACGATTCTTCCGCCGCGCTCGAGCACCGCGTTCAGCCGCCCCGGCGCATCCGGCATCGTCATCAGGCTGCCATGCGAAATCATCGGGTTAGCGCCGATAATAAGAAGATAGTCGGTGCGATCTATATCCGGCACCGGGATCGTCGCAGGAAATGGACCGCCGAACATCAGACCGGTTGTGACTTCCTTGGGCAGCGTATCGATGGCCGAAGCGTTGAAGATGCTGCGGCTGTTGAGCGTGCGCGCCAGGAACGGAAAATACATGAAGCCGAAATCGTGGACGATCGGATTGCCGAGGTAGGCGCCGACTGCGTTGTTGCCGTGACGCTCGCGAATCTCAAGCAGCCGCGTCGTGACTTCCTCGTAGGCGTGCTCCCAGGAAATCTGCTCCCATCCGTTGGCGGTACGCCGCACCGGACGCCGCAGGCGATCGGGGTCGTCATAGATCTCCTTCAGCCCGTGTGCCTTGGGGCAGATGTAGCCGCGCGAGAACGGATCGTTTTTGTCGCCGCGCACACTGATGATCGATTTATCTCCGACCTCGACGCTCAGGCCGCAGGTCGCTTCGCAAAAGGGACATACGCGAGGAACGATTCGCCGCTCGGACATTTGCCAACTCCTTGTCGATGCTTCGACATTCAGGATGGCGTCCGGCGGCGCGCCTCGCAAAGCGGCGCATTACGTCCGAGGTAATGGACTCGCAGATGGAGTTAGAGCTTCTGCGCGAGCTCCCACGCAATACGCGCGGTGATGCCTGCGCGTTTGCCGCGCTCCGCGGCATCGGCGGCGCTGGCAGTGCCAAGTTTTGCACGCATCGCGATTCCCTGCGCGATGGCCGCGCCGCGAAACAGCGCGAAGGTAATGAAGAACATGAAATTCGGTATGTTGGCGCGGCCCGTATGGCGGCAGTACGCCGCGACGTAATCTTCCTCTTTTGGAATGCCGAGCTCATTCAGATCGAAGTCCGCAAAATTGCCGGTCGGGTCGGTGCCGGCCGGATAGTGATACCGAGGCAGTTCCACGCGAGGTCGGCCAGTGGATGTCCGAGTGTTGATAGCTCCCAATCAAGCACCCCAATGATGCGCGGCTCGGTCGGATGAATGATCAGATTGCCGAGGCGGAAATCGCCATGCGCGATCGCGGTCTCGTCTTCGGCCGGGAATGTGCTTCGGCAGCCATTCGATGAGCCGATCCATCTCGGGAATCGGATCGATGATCGAGGCCTGGTACTGCTTGGTCCAGCGCGAAACCTGGCGCGCGATGTAGGCCTCGGGTCGACCATAGTCGCTCAGCCCCACGGCCTTGTAGTCGATCTTGTGCAGCCGCGCCATCATCTCGATCATCGAGGCGTAAATGCCGGCGCGCTGCTTCGCGGTTCAGACCGGGCAGCAGCGGTGTCGATGAAGATGCGGCCCTCGACATAATCCATCACGAAGAAGGGCGTGCCGATGACGCTCTGACTCATTGCACATCAGGCGCGTACGAGGGACCGGAAGGTCGGTGTCGGCCAGCGCGGTCAGGATGCGATATTCGCGCTCCACCTGATGCGCCGATTGCAGCAACTGACCGGCCGGCTTCTTGCGCATCACGTAACGGGCGTCGCCGCGCGCGCAGCATGAAGGTCGGGTTCGATTGGCCGCCCGCGAACTGCACGACTTCGAGTGGCCCGCGAAAGCCCGGCATATTTTCGGTGAGGTATTTCTCGAGACTCGCTTCATCGAAGCGATGATTGGCGCGAACTTCAGTGGTTTCCTGACCTATCGAGCACGTCGTACTCCGATATCGATTGGCCATGATTCTAAGGATGATCCTTAAGTAGCGTAGCGCTGCGCGTGCGGGCAAGGCGGCGCTCTGTTGCACTTGCGGTCGCTGAGTTGCGCAGTTTGATGCGAATGATTTTTCGCTACAGCGTTTGGAACCTTTCAGCGAGGGAAACGTTCATGAGGCATGCGCTTGAGCCTCGGGTCGGCGCTGCGTGATCTTCTTCGCCGCATTCATCGGGGGCGCGGTCAATTCGGTCTCGGGCGGCGGCACGCTGATCACGTTTCCCGCGCTGATCTGGACCGGAATGAACCCGATCATCGCCAACGCCACCAACACGGTTTCGCTGTGTGCCCGGGCACACTCGCGAGCCTGTTCGGCTTTCGGCGCGAATTCCGCACCTCGACGCCGCGCTCGTTGATGCTGGCGATCCATCCGTCGCTGGCAGGCGGGTGTCGGCGCATACTTCCTGATCAATACTCCTACTAGATGGTTTGCGGTGGCGGTGCCGTATTTGATTCTCGGCGCGACGATTCTGTTCGCCGCGCAGGAGGTCATCACGCGCGCGGCGTTGCGCACCAAGTTGGATGAGATCATCGACGCGGCGGGCGGGACATCCGGTCGAGACCAGCGGATGGACCGCGGCGTTCGTCTTCCAGTTCCTGTTGTCGATCTACGGCGGATACTTTGGCGCAGGCATCGGCATCCTGATGCTCGCGGAGTTCGGACTGCTCGGCTTCACCGACATCCATCACATGATCGCTCTGCGCAGCTACCTTGCCTTCTGCATAAATGTGGTGGCGGCAATCATACTTCGTGGTGCACGGCTCGGTGAGTTGGCCGCAGGCGATCCTGATGGCGAGTGCGCAGGTCTGCGGGGGCTATAGTGGCGCGCTCGTCACGCGCCGTCTATCGCGCAAAACCGTGCGCTGGATCGTGGTCGGCATCGGCCTCTGCATGGCCGCGTCGCTGTTCATCGCGCACAAGTAGCGGCCTCTCGAAATGACGCACGAATCCGGACTAGTTGTGAAACAATCTGAGTCGGAGGAGCATGATGGAAGTGGCACCGAAGCGCGCGGGATTCGCGCCCGAGCGAATCAATCGAATCACCGAGCATCTCAATCGCAACTATATCGAACCGGGCAAAATCGCCGGATGCCAACTGATAGTCGCGCGACATGGGCACGTTGCGTACTACCAGTCATTCGGCATGATGGATCGCGAGCGGCGCAAGCCGATGGCCGACGACACCATCTTTCGCCTCTACTCGATGTCCAAGCCGATCACCTCGGTCGCGCTGATGTCGCTCTACGAGCAGGGCCACTTCCAGCTCAACGATCCCGGTATCGCGCTTCATTCCGGCCTGGCGCGATCACAAGGTGTGGGTTTCGGGTGAGGGCGCGGATATGCAGACTGTCGCGCCCGAGAAGCCGATGACAATGCGTCACATGCTGAGCCATTCGGGCGGCTTGACTTACGGCATGACCAACCATCCCGTCGATCGCGTCTATCGCGAGGTCGGCGTCATTCGCGCTGCGGCCGACGAGACGCTTGCGACTTTCATCGAGAAGCTCGCGCAAGGTGCCGCTGCGGTACGTGCCCGGCGAGCGCTGGATGTATTCTTACTCGACCGACGTATGCGGCTATCTGGTCGCAGACGATTTCGGGAAAGCGCGTTCGACCAGTACCTGCAGAAGAACATTTTCGATCCGCTCGGCATGAAGGACACCTCGTTCCATGTCGCGGAGCCCAAAGCTCGATCGCTTCGCTGCTAACTACGAGCGGCAGGCAGACAAGACGCTGAAGCTCATCGATGATCCCGGGCGGAGCCCTACCTGAAGCAGCCGAGTTTCCTCTCGGGTGGAGGAGGCCTTACCGGAACGACCGCGGACTACTTCCGCTTCTGCGAGATGCTGCGGCGCGGCGGGGAGCTCGACGGTGCGCGGATCATCGGATCGCGCACGCTGGACCTGATGCATCGCAATCACCTGGCGGGCGGAAAGGACCTCGCCTCGATGGCGATCGGAGCGTTTTCGGAAACCGCCTACGAGGGGGTGGGCTTCGGGCTCGGCTTCGCGATGACTCTCGGTGAAGTTGAAGCGGGTACGCTGGGCGCCGGCGACTACTACTGGGGCGGTGCAGCCTCGACGATTTTCTGGGTCGACCCGAAAGAGGACCTGGTGGCGATTTTCATGACGCAACTGATGCCGTCGGCGACGTTCAACTTTCGCGGGCAACTGAAGAACATCATCTATTCGGCGATCGTCGAATAAAATACTCGGCCATTTTGTCATTCTGAGATGAGCGCGAAGCGCGTAGCCGAAGAATCTCGAAACGTGAGACGCCGCAGCTTGTGGACCTTGGCGGGCTCCGGCGAGCGTGGTCGCATTCGATTCGGAGTGCAATGGATCGGCACGTTTCGAGGTTCTTCAGCTGCGCCGCTTCGCGGCTCACTTCAGAATGACATTAGTTGAGGCCGCCGGCGGGGCGTTGCGCGGAGTCCTCGCGGCCGCCGGTGCGCGCGAGGTCCCATCCTTCCTGGAACGCGGTGGTGCGCTGTGCACCCGTGCCGTGGCTGTTCTGCACGCCGACGAAGTCGTCGCCAACTGCCTGGTAGTAGTGCTCGGTGTCGGCAGCGTCGAAGCGCTTCACATTGAGGCGCCATAGCGTGTAGCCGGCGAAGCGATCGGCTTCGAGCTCCTTCTGCTCGAGCGGAACGTTGGCGCGCTTCGGCTCAGGTCGCCATGGATGATGTGGCCGAGCTCGTGCGCGTTGATCGCGTAGAGGATCGGCCTCAACTGATCCTCATCGGTGATGCCCATCCAGCGGCTGGTGAGCTCTGCTGAAATTCGCTGTTGTAGAAGATGCATCCGCCGTGCGACGCGTGCGGGCTCATCGGCGGTGACGGATTCGTAGACCTTCGCGTGCGTGCCCCACATCTGGTTGAGTTGCGCGACGATCGATTTATAGGGCTCCTGCGCGGGGCGCGCCGCCTCGCCGCAGGCCATGAAGGCTCCCGGGCGGCAGGCCGTTCTGCAGGTGCGCCGATGCAGCATGGCCGGTGCGCGCCGCGGCGGCTTGACCGGTCGCGTGGTGGTAGTGTGCCGACGACTTCCCAATCGTCGTCGGCGTCTTGGGCCAGCGCGCTGCGGAGCCGAGCGGTCAGATGTCAGAGCGATCACGCCGCGCATACTACCAATGAGACGCAAAATCTGCTCTTTCTGTCACAGGTCCCCCAACGTGACTTGGATCGAACCACAGGCTGAAGTCTGTGCTACACAGAGAATCCTAGAACTTGTCGGTGATCGCACCTCGCGAGGCGGAGGTCACCAGTTGCGCATATTTCGCCATCACGCCAGATTTGTAATGCGGCGTGGGAGGCTTCCAGTCCTTCAGTCGCGCCTTGATTTCGCGTCGGTCAGGTTCACGTCGATGCGGCGATTCGGAATATCGAAGGTGATGATGTCGCCCTCGCGCAGCGCTGCGATCGGCCCGCCCACGTAGGCCTCGGGCGCGACGTGACCCGGCCATCAGGCCGCGCGTTCCGCCGGAGAAGCGACCATCAGTCAGCAGCGCGACTTCCTCGCCGATGCCCTGGCCCATGATCGCGGCGGTGACGCCGAGCATCTCGGGCATGCCGGGCGCGCCCTTGGGACCTTCGTAGCGGATGACGACCACATCGCCGGGAACGATCTTGCGCGCGTTGAGCGCCGCGAAGCATTCGGGCTCGCTGTTAAACACCCGCGCCGGGCCCCGATGATTCATGCGCTCGTGACCCGCCACCTTGATGACGCATCCTTCGGGCGCGAGGTTGCCCTTGAGGATCACCAGACCGCCGGTCTTCTTGATCGGATTCGAGAGCGGATGCACCACGACCTGGCCCTTGGTTTCGTTCGCGAGGTCGGCTTCTTCGCCGATGGTGCGTCCACTCACGGTGATCGGGCTCTGATGGAGCAGTCCCGCCTCTTTGAGGCGTTTTGCTACCAGCGGTATGCCGCCGGCCTTGTGCATGTCGGTGGCGACGAAGTTGCCGCCCGGCTTCAGGTCGCCGAGCAGCGGAGTGCTGGTTGCTGATGCGATCGAAATCGTCGATCGAAAGCTCGATGCCCGCCTCATGCGCGATCGCGAGCATATGCAGCACCGCGTTGGTCGAACCGCCGGTCAGGCACACCGATGCGATCGCGTTCTCGATCGCCTCGCGAGTGACGATTTGCTTCGGCCGGATATCCTTCTTAAGCAGATCCATCACCAGCTGGCCGGATCTGAACGCCACCTCGGGTTTGCGCGGATCGGTGGCCGGCACGCTGTTGAAGCCCATCGGCGAAATGCCCATCAGCTCACTCGCGGTCGCCATCGTGTTGGCGGTGAACTGCCCGCCGCATGCGCCGACGCCGGGACACGCGACATCTTCGAGCGCCTTCAATTCCTTATCGGTGATTTTGCCCGCGGCGTGCGCGCCGACCGCCTCGAAGACGTCGACGATGGTGACATCATGGTCGCCATAGCGTCCGGGCTGGATCGATCCGCCGTAGAGCATCAGCGACGGGAGATTGAGGCGCAGCAGCGCCATGACGGTAGCCGGGAATGGTCTTGTCGCATCCGGAGAGCGCGACGACCGCATCGAAGAGATGCCCGCGCGAGGTCAGCTCGATCGAATCGGCGACCACTTCGCGACTGATGAGCGAGGCGCGCATCCCCTCGGTGCCCATCGAGATGCCGTCGCATACGGCGATGGTGTTGAATTCGATGGGAGTGCCGCCGGCATCGCGGATGCCTTGCTTGACGTGCTCGGCGAGTTGGCGCAGATGCGCAGTGCACGGCATGATCTCGATCCAGGTGTGCGCGACGCCGACCAGCGGCTTGGCGAGGTCCTCGTCGGTGAACCCGACCGCCTTGAACATTGCGCGCGCGGGCGCCCGCGAGGGTCCGTCGACCAGGATGCTGGAATTGGGGCGCAGTTTATTGTCAGCCATCGCGAAAGCTCTCCATCTATTATCTGATGCCCTCACCAACGAGGGTAGCTAAGACTAGCCGGAGAAGGTGGGAAGTCGCCAGCGCTGGAGGTGCGACGACGTTGCCGATGTCCCGTCCATAATGGTCGAAGGTGGCTTTGTGTTTGCCTTTCCTCGATCGGCGCTTCGAACCGGAAAGAGCGTACAAATGTGCAGCCTCAAATGTCGGAGGCTGATGACTGAGCATTTGGCAGCACTATTCGGCTTCGCTTAAAAAATTGCGGACATTACCCCGCAAGGGCGAGTGCTCTTTCCGTCCCTTCCTGGGGCAAACCCCAACAGAGCCATTATTTGCCCAAAGCTCGTGCCATGGAAGATACCGCCTCTGCCGGGCGTATCAGGTAAGGGGCGAGGACCCTCAAGCATGAGTTGCGTGAGGAACTCGGTCTTCGTTGGGTGAAATACCGGGTAGTCCACCGATCGCGGGTGTCAAAATGCAACATCTCACAAGCATCTGCGTCGCGCATTCGCCTGCGCCGAATCGAACCGCCCCCTCATCCTTATTTCTCAGTGACTATCAGTCATTTCGATGCCGCGCTGAGTCGTGCGAGGCTTGAAGGACTTTCGGCGGCACGATTTCTGCCCGAACACCCCCGATGGTTTGTACTCAGTTCAGAATCCGTGGAGCGTAATATGACGCTTAGCAACCTACCACTCAAAACCAAGTTGACGATGCTATCGGGGCTGTTCTTAGTTGGAATGGCGACCGTCGGTGTGCTCGCCATCACCACGCTGAATGCAGTTAAGATTGGAGGCGACACTTATTCCGAGATTCGCACCGCTACTGATATCGGCAGCAACTACGCGCCACCTAGCGGCTACCTCATCACACCCCGGGGTCCTTATCTATCAAATGCTCGATGACGGCGCGAAAGATCCCAAGGTGTTCGACACCTTGCGGCAAAAATTCGAGATGGGCTAGGAACCGGCGGATGGAGTCCACCGCGCGAAGAGAGGATCCTCGTCCCACCACTCCAAGGCATCGAGTGGTGTCTCAGAGTGGGACAGCCTTAACGAATCCGCATCAGCGTTCCACCGTAGTCCGGCTCGGCAGGTCCTCTTCTCCCGTCGCTCGCTCCGATAGCTATTGACAATCAGTTGCGTGCGTCGCGTCTCTCAGTGCGTTTGGAAACGCAAGGATTGCGATCGGCATGAAGAGTGCACTCCTAAGGCTTCGCGGTCCGTCTGGAGACTCAGCGTTGGGGTCGGACGAGCGACTGAGTAGCGGCAAGATTCGTTGTTGGCAGCAAGCGCACGGATCTCCGCTCGAAGACTAAAACGCGACGGAGAAAAATAATGGGGAAGCTTAGCTCTGTACTTTTGTGGGCACTTGCGGGCGCGATGATGCTCTGCGCGGTGAGCGGTTCTGCGATGGCTGGATCGGTTACTGAGCAGGGCGAGACCATCGGTCTCGGCCTGGGCGCTCCGCTGCCGCCGGGACTCTATTTCGCGGACACTTCCAGCTATATCTCGCGCTCCAATAAGCCTGACATCAGCGCGATCGTCAGCATTCCGGTTTTGTTTTGGTCAACCCCATGGAAGCTTTTTGGCGGACAGCTGGAAGCCTATGGTGCGCTGCCGGAGGACCTTTTGACCGTCGACGGCCATCAATCGAGCGGCTTCTACAATATCCCGCTTCTGGTTGGCGAAGCCTGGGATCTCGGCGACGGCCTGAATGTGAGCAACTTCGTCGGCGGTTATTCTCCGATGAATACGGGCGGCCTTGCCACCGATAACTGGGTTTTCAACGATCGCGCGGCCGTCACCTACAAGATCGACGGATGGAGTCTTACCGCGCATACGATTTACGGCTACGTCGGCAAGGACATCCACACCGGCCAGCAGGACACCCCGGATTACATGAACTACGACTTGACCGCGGTGAAGAGCCTGGGCAAATGGTCGCTCGGTCCGGTCGCCTATGGATCGCAGGATCTGAGCGGTCTGGGCAGCGGCTACAAGAAACAGAGCCAGTTCGCGATGGGCGGCTTTGTGGGATACAACTTCGGTCCGCTCGACTGGCAGTGTTATGTCACCCATGACGTGGAGCAGACCGGATACACCGGCGAGGACACACGGGTCTTCATGCGTGTAGTCGTTCCGTTGGGCAATCCGCTGAACTGGTTTCAAAGTTAGACGGCCGGTCGTCCGGATGCGCGCCGAATTGGTGGGACCGCCGATGCGCTCCGATCGGAGGCTGGCCAGCTGGCGCATTCGGGCGTATACGGGGGCAAGCAGGGCCAGCGTTGCGGGAGGAGAAACCCTATGCCTACACCATCAGTCGCCAGACTCGGCCATGTCGGACTCCATGTTCATGACCTCGAAAGACAGAAGGCCTTCTATCGCGATATCATCGGGCTGACGGTCACCGACGAGGACCCTGGTCTAGGCATGGTTTTCATGAGCGCGCAGCCCGAGGTGGAGCATCATGAGTTGCTGTTATGCCGCGGGCGCAATGCCGCTGGCGACGCGCGCCTGATGCAGCAGCTTTCGTTTCGATGCAACAGCCTCGAAGACGTCATCGGCTACTATCGGCGCTTCAAGGAGCATGGGGTTAAATTCGACATGGTCATTTCGCATGGCAACGCGGTCGGTGTTTATGTGTTCGACCCCGAGGGCAATCGCATCGAGACCTACTGGAACACCGGCCTTCAGGCGAAACAGCCGTACGGCGCGCGCATCGATCTCGAAAAGCCGCCCGAGGAGTTAATCAAGGAGATCGAAGAGTCGGTCGCGAAATATGGCAAGACCGGATTCATCGATCGCGAACGGTTGAAGAATGCAGGCATCGCATCGCGGAAGTGAATTCCAATAAGGTCGGGCTGCTTGTCCGCAGCGTGATCTCGGTGATGGCGCTGCCGGTGATGGTGACCGGCGTGCTGCCCGCATGGATGCTCATCACGCGCGGCCATGCGCTCGGCGTGGGGCTCCCGATGCCGCTTAAGGTTATATGGTCGCGGCGCTTGGTATAGCGATCATCGCGATTGGTCTGTTCCTCGCGGCCGGGTGTATGATGCGTTTTTTGCTCTCCATCTATTGTCTGATGCCCTCGAAGGGAGGGTAGCTAAGAGTAACCGGAGTGGGTGAAGCCTTCCAGAGCGGCGGAGTTCAGGGGTTTACCGACGGACAGTCGGAGTTAGGCCTCGAGTGGGTTTGTTTTTGCGAATTTGAGATCGCCTGGCGACGGCAACTGCTGCGGATGTGTCGTTCTTAAGCGTCATGCAAAAACAGAAATCGAGGTTTCATATGGGTTATTTGGCTTCGTTTGGTAATTTTCGATAAAGCCAGGACCCACGGGTGTCCTTCATGCTGACCTTCCACGGGCGCTCCAGGTGGGTTTGTTTTTGCGGGTTCGCCCGACGCGCATTCGGCAGGAATGATCGCCGATTCGCTGATTCCGAAACATGAAAGATGAGCATCGGTGGGCACAATTTGGCTTCGTTTGGTAATTTTCGATGTTCTCTGCAAGTTCTCCTCGTGCGACCAATCTGACTGGCGGTGGTGGATGCCTCACGTATGAGTCATACGCCTCTTCGATCATTTACCTATTCCCTGCGCGAGGGAAGGGGCGTTCGTGGCGCGAGTATCCAAACGGCATTCAGAGCTCGTCGCCCAGCACCCGCGAGGCCGCGACCAATAGCATCGCACCGACCGTCGAGACCGTGATCGATCCGACCGCGTGGTAGGCATGCAGTCCGAACATGCCGAACAGGATGCTACCGAGGATGCCGCCCACCAATCCGAGCGCGATGTCGGCAAACGCGCCGTAACCGTAACCGCGCATCAGTTTGCCGGCGAGCCATCCCGCGACAAGGCCAACGATTATTATTCTGATCATGCTGATCTCCCGAGGGTTTGAGCTTCAGCATGAGCAACATCGATGCCTTCGGTCGGGGTCGAAAAACCTCAGGAATCAGCAGTCTGAGGCGAACCGCCATTGATCGGCTGCGCAGACGCGGCGTTGCATGAAGCGCGTCACTCGCCGTCGTAGTAGTCCACCTCGGAATCCTCGCGAAAACATTTACGCATCGCGCTGACGCGCCCGGAGCCGGCGGGTGCACGCCCCGCGATGAGGCCCAGCTTGTTCGAATCAGGATAGCCGCAGACCTCGGGGCCGATCATGGTCGAAAAGCAGAGGTAGCGCAGTGGAACCGAGCCGGTATTGAGGAGCTGGTGAGCGCTGTTGGGGCCGCTGCGGAAATTCACGAAATGTCCCGCACGCAACGCGCACTCCTCGGAACCCAGGCGCAGGGTTGCGGAACCCTCCAGAATGTAGAGCGCTTCCTCGTTGGCGAAATGGTAGTGGAACGGCCACGCGCGCTTGCCGGGAGCGACCTCGAACAGGCTGCATCCGAGTTTTTCGGCGCCGGCCGCCTGGCCCAGCAGCTTGCGTTTGAAGGCGATGCGCTCGCCGTGCGAAAGCTCCATCCAGTCGAGTTGGGTCTCGTGCACGATCGGTTTGCTTGAATCCATCCTGCAACCTCGTCGAGGGGTTTCGAGGGGTCTCAGAATATAACTGTATGGATGTTGATTGCAACTGGACTTATGTTGATCGCGTCAGCGAAGAGCTGAGGCGGTGCGATCGCTCCGTGCTGACTGCCGGTTAGCGCGCGGGCGGAGCGATGCTCGAGGGTGCGCCCGGCGCCGGCGAGCTGATCGCCGCCGATGAGTTGCCCGCGGGATTCGTGGATGTCGTCGCGGCGGCATTGGGGGCTACCGGTCCGGTCTGTAACTGGCGCTGGTATGTGATGCACGGACGCTGATCGCAATCGCGGTGACTTGCAGGAGGTTCGTAATAGTAGGGCGTCGCGGGAGCGTAGTTCTGGTAATACGGAACCGACCGGATCGTAGGGCGCCGCGGCATAGGGCTCGTAACCATGATTGGGCCCGAACTCGAAATCGGAAGGATAGGTGCCGTAGTACGCCGGCTGGGTGTTGGTGCATCCACAGAATGCGAACAGCAGAACGGCGAACACGGAGGCTTTGAAAATGCCGGTTCTCATTAGAGTGTGTTCTAAAGGTAGGCTGAAATATCGGGGGGCCGCAAGCCGGTGTTTTCGGCGTCCGCCCCGATTGTAGAATTACATTACAAAATGTAATACGACCCATCTAGGCATCGAGAAGCGTCTATTAGCTTGCGGTTTCATTACAATGCAATTATCGTAAGTTCTTCCAGGCAGGTCGAGCGAGAACCGCTCGATCGGAAATGGATGCGCCCTTCAGCAAAGGCGAAACGTAAGCGAAGCGGTAACTTCACATATGGCCGATGAAAAGGACATCGATCTGCTCGATTTGATTGCTCCGGCACCCAAGCCGCGCAAACCGAAAGCGCCTACGGTTAAGGAAGCGATCGCCTCGTTCGTCGGATCCGCCGAAGCGATGGCGCCCGAGCAGCATTCGCCGCGCGAAGTGGTCGAGGCCGAATCGCACGGCCGTCTCGAGGTACGCCCCATCGGCACGCCGCTCGGACTCAAGGAACTGGCGGCGCTGCACCAGAAAACCTGGAGCAACTTGAACGTCGCGGAGAAGCGGGTGCACGTGTTGCTATGGCCGCTCGCGCTCCACTTCGGCCTTTATCAGATCAAACCCGGCCACGAGAAAAGACGGCCTCCGCTAATTGGCGCATTCTGGGCGCGATGCCTTGCCGAGGCGCCGCTGACCCTCGGACATCTATATCCGGCGGCATTGTTCAGAGACATGCTCGCCAGCGACGTCTGGGAATTCGGCGGCATGGTCATCGATACCAGTTACCAGGGCAAGGGGCTGGTGAAGCTGCTCTCGGATACCGCGCGGATTTTTCTGTTCTCGCGCCGCCCCAAACTGCTGATCACCAATCCGATCGAGCCGCTCTACGAAATGTACAAACAGCTCGGGCTCAAGACGGTGGGCGACAAGCCGGTCGAGCATCCGCACGCCTACAACGTCAAGGTATGGCTGATGTACGGGCGCTTCGATGAGATGTCGAAACCGTTCTATATGTAAATAAGTCTGAACCCGGGAACTTTAAATTGAGGCCCGAAGGGGGCGCGCAGCGCCGCAGCGCAGCTGCCCCGAGGCGGAGCGCAGCGGAGCCCGAGGGAAGGATCGAAAATTTGGGCGTTTCGATGAGATGTCGAAACCGTTCTATATGTAAATAAGTCTGAACCCGGGAACTTTAAATTGAGGCCCGAAGGGGGCGCGCAGCGCCGCAGCGCAGCTGCCCCGAGGCGGAGCGCAGCGGAGCCCGAGGGAAGGATCGAAAATTTGGGCGTTTCGATGAGATGTCGAAACCGTTCTACATGTAGGACAGCATCTGCGCTTGCCGCTCGATCAGGGGAACGCTAGGTTCGCACTTGGAAGAGACGCCGACTCCGCGCGGCGGCGATGAATCCGCATGACCTCACGAACAGTTTATCGAGAACTCGCGATCCTTGGACTCCTGTTAGCGTCGTATCCGTTCGAGCTGCTGAGCCGTCAGGTGGAACGATACCTGCCGCAGCTCGGCACTAGCGAAGACCCAGTGATCCTCGCGCACGGGCTGGGTGGCAGTCGCGCGCATTTCCTCGCGTTCGCGGCGTACTTGCGGATGTCCGGATTTTCGAATGTCAGGTTTTTCGAATACTCGCGCTCGCAATCGCAATCGACCGCGGAATCGGCCAAGCGGCTGGGCACGCTGGTAGAGGATCTCGACGCTCCCCGCGGGGTCCATATCATCGGGCACAGCCTGGGCGGGACCATCGCGCGCCGATTTACCTCGATGGCTCCCAAAGGGACGGTGCGGTCGCTCATCACCATCGGATCGCCATATTCGTTTTCGCAAACCAGTCCACTGGAAGTCGCAATCTTCGGGGACGAGGACCCGATCGTTCCGCCGCCGCCGACCGAGCTGATGCCGGATCAGATGTTCCGCGAGATGGTGGTCCTCGAAGATACCGGCCATCTCGCGATCCTCTATCATCCGGAGACGCTGCGGGTGGCGGCTTCCGAGTTGCGCCTCAATCGCGCCTGATCGCATTCGCGCCGGCCGAGGTCACGATGGCCGCTGCTCCACAGATTCAATTTCGTCCGCTGGCGCACGCCGACCTCGAGCTGATGCATCGATGGCTCAACAACGATTTCGTCGCGCGATGGTGGCCGGGCTGGCCGAGCCTGGAGCAGGTGCGCGCGAAGTATGCGCCGCGCATCGAAGGAACAGAACCTACAAAGTGTTTCATCGTAGAAATCGAAGCGACTCCAGCCGGGTTCATCCAGTGCTACTACATTCGCGATTGGCCCGATTACACGATTGGCGAGGAGGCGGCGAACGCGGCAGGAATCGACCTGTTTATCGGTGATCGCGAGCGCGCCTATCGAGGTCTGGGTCCGCTTATCATTCGCGAATTTCTCGAGCGCGTGGTGTTCACGGACTACGACGTCGATAGCTGTATCATCGGTCCCGCGCAAAACAATCGCGCGGCGATTCGGGCTTACGAGAAGGCGGGCTTTACTTACTTGAAGACCGTCTCGATTCCGGGCGAACTCGAACCTGAGTATCTCATGCGCATTGGCCGCGAAGAGTTTAGAGATTCGGTCGCGGCGCACTTCCGGTGACCGACACTCCGCAATATTCTGCGATTGTCCTCGCGGGCGGGCAGAGCTCGCGGATGGGCACGCCCAAATCGGAGTTGGCGTTCGGAGCAGGCACCATGCTCGATCACATCGTCGCGGAAATGACGCGAGCCTTCGATGACGTGGTCGTCGCCACGGCAAGCCCGCGCGAAATTGAAAGAGTGAAGGTCGTCGTCGACGACGACCCATACCAGGGTCCGGTGTCCGTGCTGGAACGAGCACTGCGCGAGATTCGCCATGAGCGCGCATTCGTGTGCTCGTGCGATGTGCCATTCGTCAGCGGCAACCTCGCGCGCCGGCTATGCGGGATGCTCGGCGAGGATGACGCTCTGATACCAAAGGTCGACGGAAAACTTCAGACGCTGCATGCCGTATATCGCAAGGAGTGCGCGAAAATACTGGCTTCCATGCGGAGCAAGGGCGAGCATCGCCTTCATGCGATCGTGAACTTCGCGAAGGTGAGGATCATTCCCGAGGATGAGATCCGCGCGCTCGATCCGGAGCTGCTGAGCTTCTTCAACGTCAACACGCCCGAGGACTATCAGCGCGCGCTGCAACTCCGGAACGACGAATACAAGAAGTAGGGTCAGCTCTCCTTGGGCGTCCAGCGCAGGATCGGACGGCGCGCCGCCTCGGCCTCGTCGACACGTCGCAGCGGCAGCGTATGCGGCGCGCGCTTCACCAAATCGGGATCGCTAAGCGCTTCGTCGTGAATCGCACGCATCGCCGCGATGAAGTCGTCGAGGGTTTCCTTGCCCTCGGTCTCGGTCGGCTCGATCATCAGCGCGCCCGGCACTACCAGCGGGAAATAGATCGTCGGCGGATGCATCCCGTAGTCAAGCAGGCGCTTGGCGATTTCGAGGGTGCTCACATGCGCTTTCTTTTCGAGGTCGTGGGTCAGGACACATTCGTGCATCGACGGCTCGCTCGATGCGCACGGGAACTTGTCTTCGAGCCGCTTGCGCACGTAGTTCGCATTAAGAATCGCGAGCTTGCTCGCCTCCGCGAGGCCATCGCCGCCCAGCGCGAGGATGTAGGTGTACGCGCGCACCAGCATCCCGAAGTTGCCATGAAACGATCGCAGCCGTCCGATTGAGTGGGGCGATCGCTATCGAAGTCCCATCCACTGGCAGTCTTGCGCAAGCGCGGAACCGGCAGGAATGGCTCCAGATGCTGTTTCACCGCGACCGGACCGGCTCCGGGTCCGCCGCCGCCGTGCGGGGTCGAGAAGGTCTTGTGTAAGTTGAGTTGCACGATGTCCGCGCCCATGTGTCCGGGCTTCGCGACGCCCATCAGCGCGTTCATGTTGGCGCCGTCGAGGTAGAGCAGGGCGCCTCGGGCGTGCAGCGCGGCCGCGATTTCCTGGATCTGCGGCTCGAAGATTCCCAGCGTGTTGGGATTGGTGACCATGAGCGCGGCGACGTCATCGTCGAGCAGGCGCTCGATTTCCGCGGCTTCGAGAAAACCGCGCTGGTTGGAGCGCGCGACTTTGACCTCGAAGCCGGCCAGCGTGCAGCTCGCCGGATTGGTGCCGTGTGCGGTGTCGGGAATGATCACCTTATGCCGCCGGTTGCCGCGCGATTTGTGATAGGCGCGGATCATCATCAGCCGGTCAGTTCGCCCTGCGCGCCGGCCGCCGGATGTAGCGTGACCGCGTCCATGCCGGTGATCTCTGCAAGCGCAGCTTCCAGGCGCGCCATCAGCTCCAACGCCCCCTGCGCGAGATGCGCGGGGGTGCGCGGATGCAGCGTGGTGAAGCCCCGCAGCGCCGCCATCTCATCGTTGAGCAGCGGGTTGTACTTCATCGTGCAGGAGCCGAGCGGGTAGAACTGCAGCGCCTGCGCAAAGTTCAAATGTGAGAGGCGCAGGAAATGCCGCAGCACCTGCGGCTCGTGCAGTTCCGGAAATCCTGGAAGATCATCGCGGCACAATTCCGCGCCGAGGATTTCTGCACCGCTTTTTTGGCCAGCCGCGCGCGCTGACAGATCAACGCCGCGCCGATCGGCCTCGGAGAGTTCGAAGATGAGCGGAACCTCGCGCTGGGATTCCTGTTGAGCTTTCGGATCGAGGTGTTTGGTCATTTGGGTAAGCGGAAACCTGGCCGCGGTCGCCATCAGTTCGCCTCCGCCAGCACTTCGCCGAGCCGCGCAAATATCGCTCGCGCTATTACTCTCAGTCACCGCGACCAATAGGCCATCGTCGAGCTCTGGATAGTCGGTGGCGAGTGCAAGGCCGGCCAGGACGCCGCGCGCCTCGCCCGCTGCCAGAGCCCTCGCTACGTGTGGCACCTTCACTACAAATTCGTTGAAGAACGGTCCCGAGAAACGCGGCCGGAGGTTCGCCGCCGCGAGCGCAGCATGCGCCTGGTGCGCGAGTTCCACATTGCGTTCGGCCAAATCGCGCAGCCCGTGCCGTCCCATCAGCGAGAGATAGACGGTCGCCGCCAACGCGCACAGTGAATGATTGGTGCAGATGTTCGAGGTCGCGCGCTCGCGCCGGATGTGCTGCTCGCGAGTCGCGAGCGTCAGCGTGAACGCGCGATGACCGTCGACGTCGCGAGTCTGACCGACCAGCCGCCCCGGCATCTGGCGCAGATGCGTATTGCGCGCCGCCATGAAGCCGAGCCCTGGACCGCCGAACTGAAGCGGTAGCCCAAAGCTCTGGCCCTCGCCGACAGCGATGTCGATGCCGAGATCGCCCGGCGCCTTCAGCAGTCCGAGCGCGAGGCTCTCCGCGGTTGCGGCGATCGCGAGCGCGCCGGCCTGATGCGCGATCTTCGCAATCTCGCCGAGCGATTCGATTATTCCGAAGCCATTGGGGTATCCCGCGACCACGCACAGCAGATTTTCCTTCGCGAGGTTGCTCAACTCGGCGAGATCGATCTGACCGCTGGCGGCATCGAAGGGAAGCTCAACTACCTCAACGCCGCTGACGGCCGCAAGGTAGGTGCGAATTGTCGCGCGATAATCCGGCCACAGCGAGCGTGCAAGCGCGACTATCGAACGCTTGGGCGCAATGCGCCGCGCCATCAGCACCGCCTCGGCGGCAGCCGAAGCGCCGTCGTACATACTGGCGTTGGCGACCTCGAGGCCGGTGAGCTGCGTGATGAGCGTTTGAAATTCGAAAATCGCCTGCGTAGTGCCCTGGCTCGCCTCGGCCTGGTAGGGCGTATAGCTGGTCGCAAACTCGGCGCGCGAGATTACGGATCGAACGATGGCGGGGACGTAGTGATTGTAGTAACCGCCGCCGAGGAAACTGATGAGGTCTGACCCGCGATTCTTACTCGCGAGCCTTGTCACTTCCGCCGCCACGTCTTGTTCCGCCAGCCCCGGTGCGAGCGCAATAGCGGCGGTCTCGCGCAGGTTGGCCGGCACATGCGCGATGAGATCTTCGAGCGCGCCGACGCCGATCGCGTCGAGCATCGCGCGGACATTCGCCTCCGTATGCGGCATGAACCTCATGGTAGGGAAATCCTCCAGATCATTTTCCGCCCTGCTTGTAGAAGGGTTTCGCAACCACGGTGGCCGGAATCTTTCGATTCCTGACCTCCACTTGCAGTTTGGTCCCGATTGCCGGTCGGTCGGACTCACGCACATAGGCCATCGCGATGGGTCGACTCAGCGCCGGCGCATAGGTCCCGCTGGTCACGACGCCGACCTGCGCACTATCCACAAACAGAGGATAGCCCTGCCGCGCGATGGTACGTGCGTCATCGGTCGCGATTCCGACCAGATGCTTCTTCAAACCATTCGTCCGCTGTGCCACAAGCGCTTCCTCGCCGATGAAGCCGCGGCCGAACTTGACGTAAGTTGACAGCCCCGCTTCCAAGGGAGAGGTATCGCGATCGAGTTCATGACCATAGAGCGCGAGGCCCGCCTCGAGCCGGAGCGTGTCGCGCGCGCCGAGGCCGCAGGGTTTGATGCCGTCGGCCTCTCCTTTCGCCAAAACTTCGCCGAAGAGACGCGCCGCATCACTAGCTGCTGCGAAGAGTTCGAAGCCGTCCTCGCCGGTGTAGCCGGTCCTCGCCGCGACGCATCGCACGCCGGCGACCTCGCCCTGCGCGACTCCGAAACGCGGAACCTCATCCATCGCAAATGCCGCGATACCTTTGAGAATCGCGATCGCCTTGGGACCTTGCACCGCGACCAGCGCGGTTTCCTCGCTGAGGTCGCGAAACTCCGCACCATCATGATTGAGGCCGAGCAGCCATTCGCGATCGGCTTCAATGTTCGAGGCGTTGACGCATAGCATGAAGCGCTCGGCGCCGAGACGATACACAATGAGATCATCGATGGTCCCGCCGTCATGGGCGCATAGCAGGGTGTACTGTGCGTGGCCTTCGCGGAGTCGGGCGGCAGAATTGGTCAGCGCGCGTTCCAGCAGCTCCAGCGCGCGAGGTCCGGTGACTTCGAACTCGCCCATGTGGCTGAGGTCGAAAACGCCCGCCGCGGTGCGCACCGCCATATGCTCCTCGATGATGCCGCTATACTGCACCGGCATTTCGAAGCCTGCGAAGTTGGTCATGCGCGCGCCGAGCTTCTGATGTTCGGCGAACAGGACGGTGCGTTTCGGGGAATCCATCGACGCGCTCATTTTAGCAAGCGCCGCGAGGGCCAAACGAGGTGCCCTTCAAGATTCGCAAACAGCCCCCGGCGAGTTGCTCACAGGCATCGCGGATGCTGTGGACTCGTTCGTCACCCTTTCGCGCGTGCTATTATCGTTCGCTCATCATGTCGGCGATTATCATGGATGGTCGCGCGGTCACCGCGCATTTGGTCCCCGAGCTCCGCAAGCATCTCGACGAATTGCGCCAAAATCATAATGTGGTGCCTTCGCTGACCGCGATCCTGGTCGGCAGCGACCCCGCCTCGCGTCAGTATGTGAAGAACAAGCGCCGCCTCGCTCAGGAGCTTGGCTGCACGAGTAACATCCTCGAAATTCCGGAGGCCGAGGCGACCACCGACTCGATGCTGGCCAGCCTCGACGGACTCAATCGCGATCCGGCCACCGCAGGCATCCTGATTCAAATGCCGCTTGCCCGAGCGCGTCGATCGGTATCGCCTCTTCGATGCTCTTGCGCCCGCGAAAGACGTCGATGCGGTGGGCGCCGCCGCGGTAATTGGTTTCTATCGCGGGATGTGGGGCCGCTTCATTCCATGCACACCGCGCGGAGTCCTCACGTTACTCGACTACTACAAAGTCCCCGTCGATGGCGCGAGAGCAGCCGTCATCGGTCGGAGCGACATCGCGGGGAAGCCGACTGCGCTGGTGCTGGGAGGCAGGTTGCGCAATGCGACCGTAACCTGGTGCCATCGCCACACGCGAAACGTTGCGGAGATTTGTCGCAGCGCCGATATCGTGGTTTCCTGCGTTGGCGCGGATGTAGGGCGTAAGTTTTTCATCACGGCGGACATGATCAAACCTGGCGCGTGCGTGATAGACGTCGGCTTCCGGCGGGTGGGCCCCGGCAAATTTGTCGGCGACGTTGACTTTGAAAGCGTACAAGAGGTCGCCGGATGGCTTACGCCAAACCCAGGCGGCACCGGCCCGACCACCGTGCTCGGCCTGATGCAAAACCTCATCGATGCGGCGCGCTATCAGCTCGGCCTGGGACGTGCTGAGTATTCGGTATAGGACAATGGGCCACGTGAGATTGCAGCCGCCACTATTCCAGGCGTACATCGAACTGCGAACTTCCTAACGCCAAGACCACATGGAATCCAAAAAAGTCCGGGACACGTCACAAGAACCGGTTCCGGCTGAAAAAACGATCAGCGATCTGATCGTCGGTAAGCCGAAAAACATTCGCGATCCAAGGCTCTTTCACAGCCTGTCGCTGGTCGCGTTTCTTGCCTGGGTGGGGCTCGGTTCCGACGGCCTCAGCTCCTCGTGCTATGGGCCGGAGGAGGCGTTCCTCGCACTCGGAAGTCATCAGTATCTCGCGGTCTATCTGGCCCTGATGACGGCGATCACGGTGTTCGTCATCGCAGCCTCCTATTCGCAAACCATCGATCTTTTTCCCAGCGGCGGTGGTGGGTACCTGGTTGCAACCACGCTGCTCGGCCCATATCCAGGACTCGTCTCGGGCACCGCGCTGGTAGTCGACTATGTGCTGACGATTTCGATCTCGATCGCGAGCGGTGCTGATGCAATTTTCAGCTTCCTCCCAAGCCACTGGCTGCGCTGGAAGTTGATGGTGTGTTTGTTCGTCGTCGTGATCATGATCGCGATGAATCTGCGAGGCGCGAAGGAATCGGTGATGAGCCTGCTGCCGATTTTCCTTGCTTTCGTCGTGATGCATCTGTGGCTGATCGGATACGCGCTGCTTAGCCGCGGCTCGGAATTTCCCATGGTCACGCGCCTCGCCATCGCCGAGACGCATGGCAACCTCCATTCGATGGGCTGGATCGCATTGCTGGCAATTTTCTTTCGCGCTTACTCGATGGGCGGCGGCACCTATACCGGCATCGAGGCGGTGAGCAACGGCTTGCCGATTTTGCGCGAACCGAAAACGGTGACCGGCAAAAAGACCATGCTGTACATGGCGTTCTCGCTGGCGTTCATCGCGGGTGGAATCCTCATAGCTTACCTGGTGGAAAACGTTCAGCCGGTTCCGGGACAAACACTCAATGCGGTACTGTTCGAGCGAATCGCGGGTACGTGGACCTTTGGCTCCGGGGTCATCACCTTCGCGCTGGTGACCGAAGGCGCGCTGCTGTTCGTGGCGGCGCAGACCGGTTTCATCGATGGTCCTCGCGTCCTCGCGACGATGGCGCATGACAAATGGTTGCCGCGCCGACTGTCGCATTTGAGCCTGCGCCTCGTCACCGCCGACGGCGTCCTCGCGATGGGCATCGGGGCGGGGCTAATCCTGATCGGCACCCATGCGAGCGTCGAGGCGCTGGTGGTGCTGTATGCCATCAACGTGTTCGTCACCTTTACGCTGTCGCAGTTGGGGATGACGACACATTGGTGGAAAGTCCGAGGATCCGAGCGGCGCTGGATTCGCAAAATCCTGATCAACGGCGTCGGTACCCTTATGACTGCTTCGATCCTGATCCTCACCCTCGCACTGAAATTCGACGAAGGTGGATGGGTGACGGTGCTGATCACCGGCGCACTGATCGGGCTGTGTCTGCTGGTGAAGCGGCATTATGATCGGGTGGAGGCCGCGATCACCGACCTCGAAGAGAGAATCGGTCCACGGACGCATCCGGCGGCGCCCGCGACGGCACCCGCGCGCGATCGAAATGCGCCCACTGCGGTGCTGCTGGTGAAGGGATTCGACGGTCTGGGGCTGGCGACCCTGTTTTCCATCCAGCAACTATTTCCCAATGAGTTTCGCAACATCGTTTTCGTATGTGTCGGCGAGGTCGATTCCTCGATGCTCAAGAGCCACGAGGAGATCGAGGCATTCGAGAAAAAAATCGCCGATGAAGTACGGATGTACTACGACTACGCAGCACAACTCGGTTTGCATCCGGAGACCTGGACCTGCATCGGCGCCGATCCAGTCCACGAATTGCGACGTATCGCCCTGGAAGTCGCTGAAACATTCCCACGAGTAGTATTTTTCGCCGGCAAGTTAGTCTGGGATACCGCGGTCGAGGGCTTCCTGTCGCGCTTCCTGCACAACCACACCGCGCTCGAACTGCAAAACTGGCTGCAACTTTACGGCTACAGCCTGGTAATCCTGCCGATTCGGGTGGGACCTCCGTTGCGCGCCCCGCGACCGGGAGAAGAAGCGTCG
This sequence comes from uncultured delta proteobacterium, assembly GCA_963848285.1. Lineage (GTDB taxonomy): Bacteria > Desulfobacterota > Binatia > Binatales > Binataceae > DATGKG01. The sequence continues at coordinate 186,884 of CAWKCZ010000001.1, forward strand.
ACCACCGTCGATTCGGCGTAATTCAAGGCGCGATGGGTTCGATCCGATAGAGCGCGATCAGGTTGTAGTCGACGACCTGTTCGATGTGAAATTGCCCGCCGTCGGGTAACTCCGGGTGAGCATCGGCGGCGTTTTTCCAGGTGATCAGCCATCCGCCGCGCGCCTGTGCGACGCGTTCAGTAATAATGTCTTTCGCGCTTGCGGAATCCCAGCCTGGGACCGCGACGCGCGGATTGGCGGCGTGAAAATAGTAGTCGAACGGATTGCGATAATATCCGGTCGGGAAGCCGGGATTCGCCGCCCCGTCAGGCTTGCCGAAGAACAGGAAACCCGCTTCGAAAAATACCGGCTGATCGGGTGGAGACTGTGCACCGATGAGCCCGGCAATGTCGCGCCACGGCTCGCGCGTAATTTCCTTCATCGGCACCAGGACCAGCAACGAAACCGTGATTCCAACCACCGCGAGGTTGCGCACCCGGCTGCCGAAGCTTTCCAGCACGCGCGCGACGATCAGCGCGACCATCGCCACGCATGGAATCAGGTAACGGATGTGGAACATCGGGCGAACGATGATCGATCCGGCGAGAAATGCGACCAGCGGCAGGATGCCCCATGCCAGGCACCAGCGCAGCGGCTCGTCGGGATCGTCATCGTTGATGCGCCCGAACAGCACCGCGCACCACGATGGCGGCGGCGAGGATCGCGACCAGAGCCTTCCCGGCGACGTTGAAGTTGTATCCGGTCCCGATCCAATCGAGCCAATGGCCGTAAACCAGCGCCTGACTCTGAGTGGAGAAAATCGGGAAGTACGGAAGGAATAAAACCAGCGCGATGACCAGTGCAATCCAGGGCATCGGATCGCGGCGGCCGCGAAAGAAATCGCGCAGCAGCATCACCGCTTCGGCGCCGACGAGGAACAATCCGGCCAGATGCGTGTAAATCGCGAGTGCCCCGAAGAATCCGCATACGACGGTGCGTGGCCAGGTCGGCTTGCGTCGCACCTGCCACAGCAGCATGAAGTGGGTCAGCGCGATTCCGGCGAACATCGGGTACATGCGCGCGCGGCGCGCCAACAGCGTGATGACCGGGTTGAATGCCCATAACACGCACGCCGACGCCGCTACCGAATCGTTGAACATCGAGCGCGCGAGCGTGAACAGGATGACCAGGGTGACCACCGCCGCGACCGCGCTGAGCGTTCGCAGGCTCGCCTCGCCGAGGCCGAACATTCCGGTGAAGTAATGCAACAGGATGTAGTAAAAAACCTGCTTGCCGGGATCGAGCGGAACCGGAATATGGATGATCGACCACGCCGACGGCATCGCGGCGGCCCACGCACTATACGCTTCGCTGGCGCCGAGCGAGGCCGCACCGAGGCGATAGAAGTATAGCGCGGCGGCCGCGATCAGCGTGAAAGCGAAGATGGTGGTCGGTTCGAATTCGATGGCGCTGCGCGACGCCGCAGGTTGCGCGCGAGTGGCTTCGGTGGTGGCGCCGCGCGCCAGCTTTGCCTCCCCTCCCGTCGTCATCATTCCTCCGCTCGCATTTATAGCGAAAATCGAGGCGCCAATCTTCATCGGATCGCGCGCTTGCGGACTCGTGCTTGACTGATCGGGGCGGGACTGGCGAAGTGCTGGGAAACCATGTCGGATGTTTTCGAAGCGGTTCCCGAGTTGCAGGGGCAAGCGGGGGCCGAAATCAACTTGCCTCCGGTCGAAGGCATGCGCGCCGAGGTGTGGGCGCTCGCCTGGCCGGTCATCCTGTCGTTCGCGCTCGACTCGATCCTCGGCCTCGCCGCGATGCTGATGGTGGGGCGCCTCGGTGCGGAAGCCGTCGGCGCGGTAGGCCTCGCGACCCAGATCCTCGGCGCGGTGCGCGCAGGAATCGCGGCGGTCGGGACCGGAACCATCGCGCTGGTAGCGCGCTACATCGGCGCCAACGATCGCGACAACGCCGAGGAAGTTCTCAAGCAATCGGTGGTATGGGGGGTGATCGTGTCGGCTGCGATTGCGGTCCCGGTGATCATCTTCGCGCATCCGCTGATGTCGCTGTTCCAGGTGCGCGGGCCGATGGAAGACATGGCGTCGCGGTATCTACAAATTGTAATGATCTCGGAGCCCTTCACCGGCGTGTTCCTGCAATGTGCTTCAGGATTGCGCGGCGCGGGCGATACGCGGACACCGCTATGGATTGGCGGCATCGTCGACGTGATCGCGATCATCCTCAACTATGTTTTGATTTTCGGAAAGTTCGGTTTTCCCAACCTCGGCGTCGACGGCTCCGCGATCGCCACCTTTATTGCCTATGTGCTCGGCGGCCTGATTTTTTTCTGGGTTTTGTCGTTTGACGGAATGGTGCTGAACTTTCGGTGGACGCGCCTGTGGCCCGACCTCGGACTCGGCAAGCGCATCCTCAATATCGGATATCCCGCGGCGGTCGAGCAGCTCGTCATCCAGTTCGGCTTCGTGGCCTATGTCGCCTTCATCGCGAGCTACGGCGACAAGGAGGTTGCGGCCTACTTCATCGGGGTGCGAATCCTCGCGCTGTCGTTCCTGCCGGGATTTGGATTTTCCAACGCGGCAGCGACGATGGTTGGCCAGGGGCTCGGCGCGCGCGATCCGGCTTACGCGCGCAAGGCTGGATGGGTCTCGACCGGGATGGCGGTCTTGTTGATGAGCGCGATGGGCGCGGTGATGTTTGTCTTCGCGCGCCAGATCGCGGGAGTCTTCATCGACGATCCGGAAGTCATCAAATACACGATCGGCTTCATGGAGGCGCTCGGCGCAGCGCAGGGACTGATGGCGATCGATTGGACCTTGACCGGCGGTCTGCGTGGCGCCGGCGACTCGCGCTTCCCGTTGTTCGCGTCACTGGCGGGTTTTTATGGACTGCGCCTGATGCTGACCATCCTGGTGTGGTACAACCACTGGCCGATCTGGTGGATTTGGTGGTCGATTCTTGCGGACTACGCGGTCCGTTCGGCGCTCAAGACCTGGCGCTTCTACGAAGGTCATTGGCAGACCATCGAGGTGTGAGTCGAGAGCCCGGTCCGCGCCTGTGGACTGATCCGACACGCGCTCGCTTTACCAGGTAGCTGCCGCGCGCAATCCTTATCATCGGAAAATGAGCGAGCAGCAAAATGTCGAGGAGATGATCGAGGGCACTCTCGACCACATCCTCTATGTCAACGAAGCGAGCGGCTACTCAGTGGCTGTCATCGAATGCGACGTTCCCGGCGGTTTGCGCAAGCGCATTACGGTGGTCGGCGAACTCGGTGCCGCGGAGATCGGCGCCGGCATTCGCGCGCGCGGGCGCACTGAGAAGCATCCGCGCTACGGCGAGCAGTTCCGCGTGCTCGACTATGAAACCATTCGGCCCGCAGGAGTCGCGGCCATCGAGCGCTATCTCGCCTCGGAGATAAAGGGCGTCGGTCCCGCGCTGGCGCGCCGTATCGTCGAGCACTTCGGCGACGACCTTCCCGAGGTTCTCAACAATGCGCCCGAGCGAATGCGCGAGGTGCGCGGCTTGGGCACCATCGTGGCGATTCGCATCACCAGCGCATGGCGCGATTCGTCGGGCCTGCGCGAGCTGACGGTTTTCCTGCGCGGCCACGGAATCGGCGCGGCCCACGCGCGGCGCATCCACAAATTTTACGGCAAGGACGCGCTGGACGTGGTGAAGGAGGATCCCTACGTCCTCGCGCGCACGATTTATGGAATCGGCTTTCGCACCGCCGATGCGATCGCGGAGAAGCTCGCCATTCCGCGCAATTCGATTCAGCGCGCACGCGCGGCGATCGTCTTTCTGCTCGAAAAGATGGCTGACGACGGCCACGTCTACGCGCCCTTCGAGTACCTGGAGCAGCAGTTCGAAAGCGGCCTCGAAATGGACCTCGACCTCGCCAGGGGCGCGCTCGAGGAACTACAAAAGAGCGGGGAGGTGGTTGCCGAGCCGGGGGGCGAGCATACCGCGGTCTACCTCAAGCGCCTGCACGAGGCGGAGGTGACGGTCGCCGAAAAGATTCATCAGCTCACGCAGGGGCGGCCGATCGGAAAATCAGTCATCGATCGTGCGACCGCGGCCGCCGAGCGCGCAGTGCAAATCACGCTATCCGAGGAACAACGCAGCGCCCTGCGATGCGCGCTCCAGAGCAAGGTCACCGTCATCACCGGCGGACCCGGCACCGGCAAGACCACGCTGCTCAAATCAGTAATCGCAGCGCTCGCCGATGCCGGGCTGAAGCCGACGCTAGGCGCGCCAACCGGACGTGCAGCGCGACGGCTCCAGGAGGCTACGGGGCGCGAGGCGAAAACGATCCATCGGCTGTTGGAGTATACGCCCGAGACCCAGGGCTTCCTGCGCAATGCGCAGTTTCCCATGCGCACCAACTACCTCATCATTGACGAGGCCTCGATGATGGATGTCGAGTTGGCGGCTGCGCTGGTTTCCGCGCTGATGCCGGACTGCGCGCTGCTGCTGGTTGGCGATCGCGATCAGCTTCCTTCCGTCGGTCCGGGCAGCGTGTTGAAAGATGTCATCGCGTCGGGGCTGGTGCCAGTGGTCGAGCTGCACGAGGTCTATCGGCAGGCGCGGCAGAGCATGATCGTTTCCAATGCGCATCGCCTCAATCGCGGCGAGTTTCCCGATGTCAGCAATCGTCCCGAGGGCGATTTCTTTTTCTTCGAGCGCAACTCACCCGACGATGTGGTGCAGACCATCAAGCAGTTGGTGCAGCAGCGGCTGGTCGGAAAATTCGGCATCAGCGATCCGCGCGAGGTGCAGGTGCTGACGCCGATGAATCGCGGGCCGTTGGGAACCCATCTGCTCAACCAGGAGTTGCAGGCATTGCTGAACCCTTCCGGGCGTGAATTGCGCGCGGGAGATCGCATTTTCCGCGAGGGCGACCGCGTCATCCAGCTGCGCAACGATTACGAGAAGCTGGTCTTCAATGGATCGATCGGGCGCGTGATCGCGATCGATCCTGCCAAGGGAAAGATGAGCGTCGCGTTCGAGGAAGCGCACGCCGAGTATGATTTGTCGGACATCGATGAAATCGCGCTCGCGTACGCGATTTCGGTGCACAAGAGCCAGGGCAGCCAGTATCCAGCCATCGTGATGCCGATTCATCCGACCCATTACCTGATGCTGCGCCGCAACCTTCTCTACACCGCGATGACGCGCGCGGAGCGTGTATGCGTGCTGGTTGGAACGCGGACCGCATTGCAACAGGCGGTGCGCAATGCTGAAGAAAGGAAGAGATTCAGCCGCCTCGCCGAACGGCTCCACATCGATTAGCGATCAGATCGAGATCGCGGGGTTCATCAGCTTGCCCAAGCCACCGAATGTCACAATGAGCACCACGACGACCAGCGCAATGGTCGCGATGACGAGTGCCATCGAGCCCAAGGCGCGCCATGCGGAAAAGCGATGCACCTCACCGATGCATTTGAGCATGATAACGAAGCCCCATAGCACCAAAACCCCATGCAGTAACAATAGGCTGGTACCCGAGCCGGTAGATTCCACTCCGAGCATGGGACCATCGGTGCCGAAGAGAATTGCGAGGATTCCGATTGCGACCGCGACGATGATCGGAACCCGCGACCACGCAATCGCGGCGCGAACCTCGGCATAGCTGGCGACGCCGCCGAGAGCCGCACCGGCCCACTTAAGCAGGATGCCATTGAGGTAGAGTTCTACTACTCCGAGTACGGCACCAACGACGACCGCGATCACGACCATGATCGGAAACGCGGCGGCGGTCGAGGGGTTCGACCAGCGCCGTTCGAGCCAGACCAGCGCGCCGGAAAGAACCGCGAGCATCGTGACCTGGTAGCGCACATCGGTTTCGACGATGCGGCGAATGGTGGCGCGGGGCCGGGTCCAGATGGTAGCCCATGGATTTCCAATCGCTTCGCCCGTCCCGATCATTTCGAATCTCCTGCGCGAATCTCCCAGGTCATAGAAGTGACAGTTTGATGGAGTCCATGCGCCTGATAAATTATGCCCGATACAGAAGCAGCGGCTCACTCTAGCCGTCATCAGTCACCTCAACCAGGAGAAGAAGTATGAGACTTGCACCCCGCTTCCTTACTCTCTCAGTGCTCGCGCCATGCCTGGCGCTCAGCGGATGTATCATGGTGTCGTCGAGTTCGATTTCGGACTCGACCAAAAGCCAGGCCGGAAACACCGCGACCGCGACTGCGACCGACTGGGGCATCCTGCGCCTGACTGCGCCGCAGGGTCTGACCGGAGTCGCCAATCAGCAATTGGCCAGCGCGTGCCCGGGTGGCAAATTCACCGACGTGGTGACCGAGCTGAGCATGCGGGATTTCATCCTCGCGCAGATGTACCAGGTGAATGCGGTCGCGATCTGCCAGTAGGCTTTAGTAACCATTCGTAACCAAAGGCCGGAAGCATTGAAGCTTCCGGCCTTTTTTATGGTCAGCCTTGTTTCAAAGTCCCTTTCGCCCGAGGCTTGTTCGACTCCGACGGCGGCTTACGACGCTTGCCTCGCAGGGGTGCCAGTTTGCGAAGGGCTTCCATGATCGCGTCGACTTCGCTCGCGATCGCATCGGGGTCATGTCCGCTCGCCTCGACCGTCTTGTTCACCTCGATCAGTGTCTTGTCGTAGTCGTTTTTGAAGGTGCGATTGATTTCCTTCCATGGAATTCCGGCGAGCGCATCGATGACGTTGGCGGGCGGGCGGTAGAGCCCTCGGATCAGCAGTACTGCGATGGCGGGATATCCGATGTATCCCTGCCAATACGAGCCGTTGTCGTTGGAGGAAATTTCGCGACCGTCGTCGGACAGCTCGACTGCGTAAGTCTTGTCGCCTTCCGAAGATTCGACTGATGCGTGATGCTGGTCTTCGATCCGCACGCGACCATCGCCGATCGCGCCGAGTGCTTCGTAAATCTTGATAGGTGGCGGCAATTTCCATGCTTCGGGCATGAAGATCTCTATCGCGTATTCCAGCGCGAGCGGCAAGCTCAACCTTGACGCTTCAACAGGGGCGTCACTACCATCGCGCAACTCACGGAGAAGGTTTTTTCAAATGTCAAAAGAGCCAATCGGCAAACTCGACCACATCGGCCTCGCGGTGAAGAGCCTCGCCGAAGCGCGCAAGTTCTGGGAAGACGTGATGGGCGCGAAGTTCCTGTATGAAGCGGAGAACCTGCAGGCCGGTTTCAAACTCCTCGAGTTCGACCTGAACGGGATAATCATCGAGTTGCTGGAACCGCTCGGCGAAGAGTCATTCCTGCACGGATACCTCGCGAAGAAAGGCGAGGGGATGCATCATTTGACCTTTGCCGTGCCAGAGGTAAAGAAAACCGCCTCGGAGCTTAAGCAGGAGGGCGTCAGGGTAGTGGATGAGATCGAGTTCTCGCCGACTTCTTACGAATGTTTTATCTCGCCGCGCTCCAGTCACGGAGTCTTGATTCAACTGGGATCGGGATACCCGACCCTGTCGAATGCTCCGGAGTGGTTCGCGAAGAAGTGACCGTTTGCCTCGGCAGATCTCAGTCGTCAGCTATTGCCTGACGGATCGCATTGAGGACGAATAGTAGATTGCGTGGAGTAGCAATCCGGCCGAGCAGGGAAACCTCGCGCAGGATCTTGAGCTCGGCAGCGCTTATGGAATGTTCTTTCAACATTGCGCGATCGCCGGCGAACTGGCGCCACGCAGCATCGGCATCGACGGTTGAAGATTTGGGCGGCAGCGCGATCAGGTAGCGCGCCTCCGGATAGGTCAGCAGCAAGAGCTTTTGCTTGTTCAGTCCCAGCACCTCAGCGAGGCGGCGAAGCAGCGAAAGGGAAGGTCTACGCAGACCGCCCTCGAGGTAGGCAATATGGCTGGCTTTGACGCCCAATTTGAGTGCGAGCTCGCGTTGAGTCAGGCGAAACTCTTCGCGCTGATGGCGGATGAGGGCGCCGACTTCGATTGCTTTTCTTCATATCCCATACTCCGCGAGCAAGGTTGAACGCAGTTTTGCGAAGTGGATCATTCCGGCCAGGTAGTTGAGCTTGCGCCGCGCCGGCAAGTTCGCTTGTGCCAAACTCACCCCGAAACGCGCGTGGAAATGTTCGCCGACTTGCGCAAATACGGCGTCCGACAGCTCGCTGGTCTTCGCGAAGATGTCGAACTTCCATGGCGTCGCAAAGATCGTTCGTCGCAATCGGCGCCGGATACGCGACCAGGCTAAGTACCGTGTCAGCGCATAACTCCTCGAGATCGTCGAGGTGGGAACTGTAGTCCGCATCGAAGAAGAGATGCACGCCGGGGTCGCGGCGCGTAAAAACCTTGGTCGCGACGAGATGCCCGACCTCATGAAAGAGCGTCGCCGCGACTGCCACCGGATGATGCGCAGTGTTGACGTAAATCAGGGGGCGTTTAAGCAACTTGGCGTCGCGATCGATGAAAAATCCGCGCAGTGCGAGACCTTCGGGGCCGGTAAATGGACTGCCCTGGAAATGCACATCGAGTCGGTTGGTCACGTCCGAAAACAGCACTTCGAGGCCGTTTGATGCGGGTCCACTCAGCCAGTTTTCGATCCGCATCGGATCATGCGCGCGATTCAAGTTGGGAAAGATGGCTTGCGCGGACTGGACGACATTTTCGAGGTCGGACTGCTTGAGCAACCGCTGCAGACTTGGAGCATAGTCGCGGCGCGCGAGGTTTCGGATATCGCGCTCCGGATGCTCCCATGAGGCGAGTTCATTGCTTCCCGCCGCCTTCACCTCGGCAAGAATCTCCTCGACCAGTTTCGCAATTTCACATCCAGCGGTCATGGAACGGCCACCCGAAGATTTGGAATCCGATGGCCGTCAATCTAGGTTGGGTGCGCGGCGGATCGCAAGTCGTCGCGATGTCAAGAGAGTCTTGACAGGAGAGCAGCGCGGCAACTCTCGATGCGGTGATGACGCCGCAGCTACATTTCCGGCGAGAGCTTCAGGCGAGGATGTTCACCAATGGGATTTTGCCCAGGCCGGAAGCCATCGAGACCAGCGCCTGCTCCTGGAGCAAGGTTTGCTGCTGATCGAGTGCGGCCTGGGCGACATCGGTATCCACGAGGTTCGAGATCGAGGTCTGGAGCGTAGTGCTTTCGTTATTCGCGTCGGTGATGAACGTCTGCAAGGAAATTTCGTTGGTGCCGATGGTCCCGCGCGCATCGGCGACATTCTGGACCGCGGTTTGAAGCTGCGACAGCGTCGAAGCAGTCGCGGTCTTATCCCCGGCCTGCAGCGCATTTTTGAGCGCCGTCAGTGCGCCGATGACTCCGGTAGTGGGATCGCCGAAGATCGCTTGACCATTGAAGGTGGTTTGAATCGCGGTGTTATCACTGAAGGTTGCCGAATTGGTGACCCCATTGCCGGAGTAGTTTCCGGTCGTGTCGTAGGGCGGATTGTTGGTCTGGCTGCCTCCGAACATGTAGGCGCCCGCATACTGGGTGTTGGCCTCCCCGATGACCTGATTCAACATCGACTGAACCTGATTCCCCAGGGTCGTCATCTGGCTGGCGTTCATCGAGGCATCGGCACCTTGGGTTGCGATCGAGAGCGCGGAATTCAGCCAATTGCCGACACTCGCCAGCGAGTTATCAGCGCTGGTGAGCAAACCCTGAACCTGCTGCCCGGTGTTGATGTCGTTGGTGACGGCGGAGATCGAGCGCGAAGGAGTTGAGCCTGACCATAGTTCACCAGATCGTCCGAGGGGACGTTAACCCGCGTCCCTGACGCCAATTGCTGCTGAATGGTCTGGATCCGGGAGGTCGTATTGTCGAGCGCGAATGCCATCGAATTGAACAGTGATAGGTCCGATATCGCCATGACTCAGCACCCGGCTCCCTTAGGTTATGTTCTGGATTAGAAAGGTTATGATGTCGTTAGCCGTCTGTACGGCACGTCCCGATGCTTGCAGCATGTTTTGATACTGTATGAGCTGCGTAAGCTGCTGATTGAGCGATACTCCAGTTACCGAGCTCTTCAATGCCGTTAGTGACTGCAATGAATTCGCTGCTTGCTCCTGGCCGTCGGTGGCCTGCTGTACCTGCGAGCCGAATGCCGTGGTGAGCTGCGTGAAGGCCTGGATCGGCGTCTGATTTGGATAGGCCGGGAATAGGTTCGAATTGTTTGCGAGGTTTGCGATCGCGGTCGCGTTGGAGCCGTCGCCGGGCACTCCCGCCGCGGTCGAGGACGCCGGCAGATTTTGCGTCGTCAGCGCCGGATTGAGGGAGATCGGACCGCCGGCCGCAGACATCGTGAACAATGCGTTGTTAGTCGAGCCATCCAGACCAAAGCCGGTGGTGCTTTGCGCATTGAAAGCATTGGCGACGGTACGCGCGAAGCTGTCCACCTGGGTCTGCAGATTGAGGACACTCTGCGCCCCGCTCATGATGCCGCCCAGTTGGCCGCCCACCTGGCTGACGCCCAATGGCAGATTGCCGTTCGCCAGCGCGACCGACAGTTGAACATCCGACCCGGTGGTCGACAGGGTCAGCGCCGTGGTTCCTGACACCAGCGGCACACCACCGACAGTCACATTGCCGTTGGAATCGGCGGTGGCTCCGATGAGCGATGCCAGTTGGCCGACTGCCGCGTCACGCTGATCGAGCAAGGTCGCGGCGCTTTGATTGTTCGCCTGCACCGCCGCGATCTGCCCATTGAGCTGGGCGATTTGCGTGCTGGCCGTGTTGATTTGCGATACCAGCGGCGGCACGCTATCGAGCTGACTGAGCGCGGTCGAGTACAAACTCGAAGACACGTTCTGATCGGCCTGTGCGAACTGGCTGAGCGCGGTAATGACTGCGGTGCGCGAAGTCGGATCCTGCGGCTGCGCCGAGAGCGCGCTCAACGAGTTGAAAATGTTTTGCAGTGCTGGAGCCCAGATCCCCCGACGTGGGTGCGATTATCTGCTGGCCGACCGTGGCCACTTGTGAAAATGCCTGATCGTAGCTTTGGGTAGTCTGAGTTTCGTTGATCTGCGCGACAGCATCGGCGCTTCGGCACGAACGGTCTGCAATACCTCGACCCCGTTGCCGGCGCCTCGCGTCCCACTGGTGGTCTGGAAGGGCACCGACTCGACCGAATAGTTGGTGTTTGATGCGTTGGAAATGTTGGATTCGATCGCCGCCATCGCGGCTTCCGCCGCGTTGATCCCGCTCAGTCCGATGGCTTGAAGATTAACCGACACAGTTCACCGCCCCGGCCCGCTGGTTCCTCCGATGAGCTCGCGCGCCACTCGATCCATCGAAAGGATGGCGGCGTTCAAGCAATCCAGCGCCGTCATACATGCTGGAGCGAGTTCGTCGCGCGAAAGGTTTATGTTCTGAATTCAGTCAGCTAGCCCGACCAATGTCGTATTTCGGTATTGACCCGCGCCAGTTCCTCGGCAGTGCCGAGCAATGCCCGCCAGTTCCGCAATTCGTTCCGCCGAGATCATCGCCGTCGCTAAGCTATCCAGAGCGCCTGCACGATGGCGTCGGCGACCTGCGAAAGATCGGGCCCATACATTCCCGCCGCGATTTGCGCCTTGATGGCTGCGACCACCGGCGGCCGGATCGGACTCTTGGCGCTGGCAGCTAGCATGGCGCTGGCCAGGATCGCGCTCAAAGCGGAAATGTCGGTGCTGTCATTCGCCGCTTGCGCGGGCGCTGGAAGTCGGCGCGACCTGCGGTCGCGCTTGCGGGAGCTCGGTGCCAGCAGATCTTACTCGCGCTCACGAGATCGATCTGCTGATCAGGGAGCGCTCCGTTGAAGCCCTGAATTGAGGACGCCATCGAACTATCCCTCCAAGGGAGAAGGAGGTTGCAACACGGGTGCCATCGCGGTCGGCGCCGGAGGCAGTAAAACCGGGCCACGTGCGTCGCTACGCGAAAGGCTTCCGATGCCCGTATCGCGACGATGTCCCATCGGTGGTCGCGATTCCGGTCGTTGGCTGTCCCGATTCGGAACGCGCGGGTTGGCGGTCGCCGCTACCTTGATCAATGAGTCCTTGAATGCCGACGCAATCGGATGGCGCGGGCCCGACATTTGGCGGGCGATCATTTTGTTCAGCCCGCTCATCGACTTCGATTTTGCCAACGTCTTGCCGAGCGCCTGATCGAGCATCGATCCATAAATGTCGCCGCTGGCGCCGCCGCCGATTCCCATCGGTCCCGCATCCGCCCCCACCATCGATTGATGCATCTGCTTGGCGAGCATGGTGGTGAATATCTGTGCGAAGCCCGCGGCGGCCGCTTTTTGATTGGTCGGCTGGGTCGCGCCGCCGCTGAAAACTGAATGACCAAAATTCCTGGAACTGCGGTTGCCATGGTTCGGATGCTCCTTGTCGCCCTTATCTGATGACCAGTTCGCCGTGCAGCGCACCCGCCGCCCGCAAGCCCTCGAAGATTGCGATGGTGTCGCCCGGCTTGGTGCCGATCGCATTGAGCGTCTCGGCGATCTGCTCGATGCTCGCGCCTTTGGGCAGCATGAAAAATTCGCCCTTGTCCTGATCGATGGTTATTTTCGCGGTCTTGAGGGTTGCGGTGGTGCCGCCCTTGCTGAACGCATCGGGTTGGGAAACGGTCATGGTCGGCGCGATGGTCACAATCAAATTGCCGTGGCTAACTGCCGCACGTCCCACCGTCACCGCACCGCCGACCACAATGGTGCCGGTGCGTTCATCCATCACCACGCGATCCGATTCGCCCGCCGCAACCTTTATATCATTGAGCGACGCCGCAAAGCTGACCGCGGATAGCGCCGGTGGCAGCGTAACGTGCAGAGTTCCCGGATCGGTAACCGCCACTCCGATATCGTTGAAACGGCGGGTAATGGCATCGGCAGCGCGCATCGCGACTCCAGGATCCGGATCATTCAGATCGACTTCGAGTTCATGATTGTGACCGAAGTCGTCGGCCACCTCGCGCTCAATCGTCGCGCCGCCCGGAATTTGACCGGCGGTCTGGAAATTCTTTCGTTCCGAGGCACCGCCCGCCGCGGAGGCGAAATATCCCTCGACGGTGATCGGCCCCTGCACCAGCGCATAGACGCGCCCGTCGGCGCCACGCAACGGCGTCATCATCAGCGTCCCGCCCTGGAGCGAACGTGCGTCGCCCAGCGCCGATACCAGCGCATCGACGCGTGCGCCGGTGCGTGCAAACGGCGGCAAATCGACGGTTACGATCGCGGCCGCGAGATTGCGCGTTTGCATGTTTTGCGGATTGAGACTGCTCGGGATCGTAATGTCCTCATGACGCAGTGTATTGAGCAGGAACTGGATCGAGAAAAGCGTCTGCTGCGAATCTCCGGTGTTCTGCAATCCGACCACCAGGCCGTGGCCGACCAGATGATTGACCCGTACGCCGCGGATATGCGCCAGCGTTGCGAGCACGACCTCGTTGCCGCCGCGCCCTGCGGATAGCCGAGCAGACCGCCGGCGGGCGCGAGCTGCGCGGGGTTTCCATTGGGAGAGGGCGGCAGCGTGGGAGCTACGTTCACATCGTCCGAGGCAGCGTCGGCGCCTTGCTCGGTTTGGGCCGATGCCACACCGCGCGTGGCGATCGCAAAGGCAACCGCCAGCATCACTATTCCCAGCACGATCAACCACAGATTGCGGAAAATCTTCATTAGAATGGCCACACCCAGTCAAACAGGCGGGTTCCCAGGCCATTGCCCTGCTTGTCGCGAATTTGCCCCTCGCCCACCATGCTCACCTGGAGATTGGCGACCAGGGTCGAGGAGACCGTGTTGTTGGAATCGAGATCCTCGGGCCGCACCACTCCACTCAGACGAATGGTGTCATCTTCGCCGTTGACGCGGACCTGCCGGTCGCCGCGAATCGAGAGCGTGCCGGTCGGGTTGACCGCGACTACCACCGAGCTCACGGTCGCGGTGAAAGTATCACCCGCCGACATCACACCACTGCCGGTGTTGGAGCTGTCGGAAGATCCGCTTACCAGGCTGTTGATGTTCAGCAGTGGATAATGCTGGCCCAGCCATTCAGTGCCGCTCAGCAGGTTGGGAATACCGCCGCTGATCGAGCCTTTATGCGACAGGCTGGTTGAGCCGCTGCGATTGCGAGCTCATCGACTCAGTTACGTTGACCGTGACGATGTCGCCGACCGAGCGCGCTTTGACATCGGAGACCATATCCACCGCACCGACGCGCATCGCAATGCTGCCCTCCGCGGCGGGCTGAAACGAAACCCGATCCTGCTGGGCGATGTCGACGCCGCGATCGCCCGGCGCGCCGACCGGCTCGCGAATGGCCTTCTGAATGTCGGGATCATCGGTCATTGGCTTGGCCTGTTGCGCCGGCGTGGTTTTAGTCGGCCCGGCCGCCATCAGCAGGCTCGGAATGCATCGGTAGAAACGGGATCGCGGCGCATGCTTGCACAATCGTAGCGAGCGCGACCATCACGACTATTTCCACCAGCGTGGTTTTCATTGCATCACCAGTTCGGCGAGCTTCGGTCCGGTAATCGTTACTGCCACCGGGGTTCCGCTGCCGGGATTGATCAAAGTGACGCTGTCGCCGATCGCGCCCTGGGTCTGCGCCTGCAATTGCGCACGCACTGTGACCGGGCCGTTCTTGACCAGCAGCGTGACGACGTCGCCCGGACGCACCGCGAGCGGACGCTTGAGCGAGTTCTGATAGAGCGGCTGTCCCGCATGAATCGAGGTCGCACTCACGTAAGGTCCCTGCGCAGGAAAGCTCGCCAGGGCGCCGGGTGCGGCGCTGAACGCATCGACCCAGTTGGGGACGAAATCCGCTTCGGCGACTGCCGCGCCGGCCTCGAGATCGTGACTTGCCGTTAGCAACTGACGGCTCGCGTTCATCGCGCCGGAACAGAACAGCGTGCGGTCGCCCGCTTGCAGCTCGACCATGAAACTGCGCGAGCTGAGGCTGGTAAGTCCCGGCGCCACCGCTTTCAAGCTCGCGCCTGCGGGCGGTTGGCATCCGAGCGTTACCCCGTCGATGCGCATGTCGTTGGGTACGATGCGCGCGAGCTGAAGCTCGACCTGGCGCGCCAGCTCCGCGCCCTCGGTCGCAGCGCCGGCGGCGGGCGTCGCGGAAGCCGACGGCTGTGCGGCAATCGAATCGGCATGCGCTGACGACCACACGATCATCAACGCGCTCAGCAGGATCAGCAGGCTAATCCCGCCGGTGGCATCGATGCTTTGAATTACTGGATAAGCGCATTGGCGGCACTCTGCATCTGATCGGCAACTTGCACGGCCTTGGAATTTGCCTCGTACGCGCGCTGCGCCGAGATCAGTCCGACCAGTTCCTGCACCGTGCTTTCGTTGGGCATTTCGAGAAATCCCTGCGCCACCGAGCCGAAACCATTTTGCCCGCCAATGCCGGTCTGCGGCGGTCCCGAGGCTTGCGTCTGCGAGTAGAGATTTTGTCCCAAAGGTTGCAGGCCGGATGGATTCAAAAAGTTGATGATCTGAAGTTGCCCGACCTGGCTCGGCAAGCGTCTGGCTCCCGACCAGCACCGACACGGTTCCGTCGGGCCCGATGGTCATGTTGCGCGCGCCCTGCGGCACATTGATGCCGGGCATCACGCCATAACCATCAAGCGTCACCAGCTTGCCGTTCTGATCGAGGCGAAAGCTGCCGTCGCGGGTATACGAGATCGATCCGTCGGGCATCGAGACCTGGAAGAATCCATTGCCCTGGATCGCGACGTCCATCGGATTGCCGGTGTTGTCGAGCTCGCCCTCGGTGAAAACCTGGTCGACCGACGCGGTACGTGCGCCGAGTCCGATCGAGGATCCAGTCGGCACGAAGCTGGTCTGCGAGGATTGGGTGCCGGCCTGACGCTCGTTGACGTAGAGCAGGTCCTGGAAATGTGCGCGCGAAACCTTGAAGCCCGGAGTCGAGGCGTTGGCGAGGTTGTTCGAGATGACCTGGATTTGTGTCTTCCTGCGCCTGCATTCCGGTCGCGGCGGTGGACATTGCCTGAAGCATTGTTTCCTACTCCCCCTACGCTGTGAGCGTAAAAGCCTGGATCGCTTGATTCTGATTAGTGTCGATGGCGTGAACGGCTTTCATCGACGCGTCGTAGTTGCGCATCATGCTGAGCATCGAAACCATGGTCCCCATCTCGGAGCCGGCGCTCCCTTCGAGATAGCCCTGGTGGATCTGACTGCCGGTGGCCGCCGGAAGAGTTTCGCCATGCGCGGTGAGGTAAAGGCTCGCGCCCGCCGGGACCATCTGGGTGCCGGCAGGATCCACCATCGCGATCTGCCCGCTGGGCCTGCCGTTGACGCTGACAGTGCCGTCGCCGCTGACCAGCAGGTTGCCGCCCTGACCGACGTTGATCGTCGTGCCGGCCTGGTTGAGCAGCGGATAGCCCGACGCGGTCAGGGTGCCGTCGGACTCGACCTGCAGCGTACCGTTGCGGGTGTACGCATTGCCGTTGGGCGTCTGCACGGTCATGAAAGCGGGACCACTGATGGCGATATCCATGGGATTGCTGGTGGCGCGCAGCGGCCCTTGCGCCATGTCGATCGCGGGCGGCGCGGTCGCCGCATATTGGTACGGTGTGCCATTTCCAGACACCGACTCGATGACGTTCTGGAAGTTGCGAAAGCCGGGGGTGTCGAGGTTCGCGAGGTTGCTGGCTGCGACCCCGAGCCCCGAGAGCAGGCTCGCCGCGCCCGAAGCCGCGAGGAAAAGTCCATTCATTGCGCGTCCCCCTTGTCGGTCTTCATCGCGATGCGCAGGCGATCGATGGCGCCCTTGAGCGCGCGTGAAACCGCGCTTTCGGATTCGCCGACCACCTCCGCGATTTCCGCAATGGTTAAGTTCTTCGTAGAAATACAATGTGACAATCAGTCGTTCGCGTTCGGTCAGCTGGTACTCCAGCAATTCGCGTACCTGCGCGGTCTCGGCACTGTCGGCCGCGTGCGGCTCCCGCGCATCGGGCAGCGAGTCGACCTCGATGTCGCTGCCGATGATCAGCACATCCTCGGTGCCGACTCCGGAACCTTTCATCGCGGTCTGAATTTCGCGCATCAGCGCGCCATGCACGTGCGAGCGCGCGAACACGCCAAACCCAACTCCGCGTGCGGGATCGAAGCGGCGCGCCGCAAGCAGCAGCCCGTAGCATCCGGCCGAGACGAGATCCTCGCGGCCGAGCCCGATGCGCGGTGACAACCACGCGCGGTCAACCTGATGCAGCACCAGCGGCAGGTAATCCTCGACCAGCCGCGCGATCTCACCCTCGGGCAAGAGCGGAGCGGCAACCGCTTCGGGCATTTCCTGGTAAGCCTTCATCGACTAGGCGCTCTCCATGATCATCGCTATGCGATTCTCCCCACGATGCTCGGCTCGATGCCGGACGGAATGTCGCTGGCGCCGAGCACCACCACATGGCGCGAGGCGCGCTGCGCGACGCGTTCGAAGAGTCGGCGAATTTGCGGCGACACCACGATCGGCGGCGTCTCCATCATTTTCGCGGCCGCCTCGCTGGTAGCTTTGCGAATCGACTCGCTGACTTGGCGCGTAATTGCGGGGTCGGTGAGCATCCGCTGGTCCTGGCTGATGGCGGTGAAGAAGGGCTCCTCGATGCTCGGGTCGACCACCAGCACCGGCAGCACGCCGTCAGGACGTCGCAGCGGCTCGCAGATCGCGCGGCCGAGTTGCGGACGGATGCGCTCGGCGAGCTCGGCGGGATCCTTGGTGGCGACGCCCTCGGCCGCCAGCGCTTCGAGGATCACCGGCAGGTCGCGCACCGAAATCCGCTGCGCGAGAATGAGTTGCAGCACCCGGAACACCGAGCCGAGATGGATGCCCATGCCCGAGAGCTCCTCGACGATGCGGGGGACAACCTTTTGCGCCATCTCGAGCATCCCCTCGACGTCCTTGCGGGTGAGGATCTCGGCGGCGTTGGCGCGGACCACTTCGGCAAAATGCGTGACCAGCACCGTCAACGCATCGACCACGGTGTAGCCGGAGAGGCGCGCATTGGTGACCTGCTCGCCGCCGACCCATAGCGCGGGAAGGCCGAACGCAGGCTCGGTGGTCTCGATGCCTTTGACCTCGCGATTGGGACCCTTGGGCCCCGGAATCGCCAGGCTCATGGTGCCGCGCACCGCGCCGCGCGCGACTTCGGTGCCGCGCAGCAGGATGCGATAGCCATTCTGATCGAGCGCCAGGTTGTCGACGATACGAATCGCGGGCAGCGTGATGCCGAGCTCGTCGCGCAGCTTGGGACGCAGCGCCTGGACTTTCTCGGCGAGCTTCCACGGCTCATTGACGAAGGGAATCAGCGCGGCACCGAGCTCGAGGCGCAGGATGTCCGGCCATGGAGCCGCGGCGCCATCGGCAGCCTTGGGCTTCGCAAGCGCGGGCTCCCTGGCGGCCTCAGCATGCTGCTTGCGCGCACGCATCCCGAGTCCGATGAGCCCACTCGCCATCGCGAGGAATGCTAGATGCGGCAGACCCGGAAAAATCCCGATCAGCCCGAGCAATCCGCCCGCGCCAAACAGCACGCCAGGCTTGCGCATCAGCTCCTTGCCGATGGTCTCGGGCAGGTCGTAGTCGCTGGCGGTGCGCGAAACGATCATGCCGGCCGCCGTCGATGTCAGCAGCGCGGGAATCTGCGCGGCGAGGCCATCGCCGACGGTGAGAATCGTGTAGGTGCGCGCGGCATCGACGATCGACAGCCCGTGCTGGATGACGCCGACAAAGAGTCCCGCGATGAGGTTGATCGCCATGATCATGATCGCGGCGATCGCGTCGCCACGCACGAATTTGCCGATACCATCCATCGCGGCGTAAAAGTCAGCCTCGCGCCCGAGGTCGCGGCGGCGTTTGCGTGCTTCGTCCTCGCCGATGCTGCCCGAGTTGAGGTCGGCGTCGATCGCCATCTGCTTGCCCGGCATCGCATCGAGGGTGAAGCGCGCGGCCACTTCGGCGACGCGGCTGGCGCCCTTGGTCACAACCGCGAAATTGATGATCGCGATCACGATGAAGACCACGATCCCGATCGCGTAGTTGTCGCCGACGATGACGCGTCCGAACGCCTCGATGACGCTGCCTGCCGCGGCCGGACCGAGGTCGCCGTGCAGCAAAATGAGCCGGGTCGAGGCGACATTGAGCGAGAGGCGCAGCAGCGTCGCGATCAGCAGCACCGTCGGGAAGGCGGAAAAATCCAACGCGCTGCGATTGGACGCCGATACCACCAGCACCGTGATGGAGAGCGCGATCGACAGCGACAGCATCACGTCGAGGAGCGTCGCTCCGACGGGAGCGATCATGCCGGCCAACACCAGCATCGCGGTCGCGGGCAGTGCAATCTCGGAGGTCGATATAAATGGTACGCGGGGTGCGGCGGCAGCCATCAGGCGACTCCTTGTTCTTTTTCACGGCGCACTTCCGCGCGCATGATGGTCGCGAGGACCTCGGCAATCGCGCGGTAGAACTGGCGCGGCAGTTGCTCCCCGACCTCGACCGATTTGAACAGCGCGCGCGCCAGCGGCTTGTTTTCCATCACCGGCACTGCGGCAAGCCGTGCGATTTCCTTGATCCGCTGAGCTTGTTCGCCGGCGCCTTTGGCAACTACCAGTGGCGCCGGATCGAAACCGCGCCGGTAGCGCAGCGCAACCGCATAATGAGTCGGATTGGTCAGCACCACGGTGGCGGTAGCCGCCTGATGCATTCCCATGAAGCGCTTGGCGCGGCGCATGCGCTGGGCCTTGCGAATCGCGCGCTTGACCAGCGGATTGCCTTCGTCCTGCTTGAGCTGGTCGAGGAATTCCTGGCGCGTCATGCGCAATTCGGTTTCATGTTCATAGCGCTTGTGCGCGTAGTCGCCGGCGGCCGCGACCAGCGCGATGGTCGCGCTTATATAGAGGATGCGCCGGCTGGCAGTGCCGAGCGCGCCGAGACCTTCGGAAATGTCGTGCGCGCCCGAGGCGAGGTCGAGTCCCCATCGCGCGGTCTTCCACGCGGCAAACGCGATCAGAACAATCTTCACCGCCGATTTCGCGAGTTCGACCAGCCCGGCTGACGAGAAGATGCGACCGAAGTAGCTCATCGGGTTGAGCCGGGTGATATCCGGCGCCAGCTTGGTGAACGTGAAAATGAGTCCGCCCTGCGCGGCGGCGCCCGCGATCGCGGCGCCGACCATCACCGAGGACACGATGAGTGCGGTCGCCAGCGGCCACATCAGCGCGCGTCCCATGGCGATTGATAAGTCGGGCGATCCGGTTATCGCGAGTGCCTGGTGGAACGCACCGAGCAGATAGCGTCCGATCAGGGCCGTCGCGCCGGCCAGGAACATGATTGCCGCGGTGAACGAGATTGCCGCGGTGAGGTCGCGCGAGCGTGCGATTTGTCCTTGTTCGCGCGCGCGTTGACGCTTTTGCGGTAGCGCCGGAAAAATCTTTTCGTCGCGATCAGCCATGCAACCATCCTGTCGATTGCGTCATGACGCTGGTCCACATCCGCATCATGCCGCCTCCGAGTCCGCCCGCATCGAGCGCCATCAGCACCAGTCCCGCGGTCACAATCGCGGCCGGCGCGGCGGTCAGGATGTTCACCTGCGGTGCGAGCCGCGCGATGACTCCTTGTGCGATCGAAAGCACGAACAGCGGCACCATCACCGGAAATGCAAGACCCAAAGCGAGTGGAAACAGGCGGCCCGCCAGCAGCATCATCGTGCGCGGATCGGGCAGCGGCAGATTCCCCAATGGAAACACGCGAAGGCTTTGCGCCAGCGCGCCAATCAGCATCCGATGAAAACCACCGACGAAGAACAGCAGCCCCGCCATCGCGCCGAGACCGTCGGAGAGAATGTTGGGCGATTCAATGTCGGCGCGCAGGATGGCGCCGGTGTTGAGCTCCATGCTGCCGCCGACCACGCTGCCCGCGGTCATCACGGCGCCGACTACCACCGCCGCTGCGAAGGACAGCATCAGGCCGATGGTGAGCTCACGCACCAACAGCATCGCGATGGGCAAAATTCCCGCCGCGATCGGCAGCGCGAGGGAACCCAGCGGCATCAGGGCGAACGCGATCACAGCCGCCAGGAGGATGCGGATGCGCACCGGCAGCGAAACTCCCAGAAGCTTCGGCAACGCGGCGAGCACGCCGCCGCTGCGTGCGAACAGCAGCACGAAGGCGAGCACCGCATCGTTTCCGATGGTCAGATTCATCGCTGCACGATCCATGGAATCGCGATAAGAGTTTTTTGCATGAAGCCGCCCAGGGTCGCGGTCATCCAGGTCGAGCCGAGCCAGATGACGCCGAGCGCGGCTGCCAGTTTGGGAGTGAAAGACACGCTGGAGTCCTGCACCTGGGTGGCGGCTTGCAGGATGCCGAACAGGATCGCGACCAGGGTCATTACCCCGAGCAGCGGAGTCCCGACTTTGACGGCCGTCATCAGGGCGGCGCGAAACAAGTCCGATGCGATCGCTGAATTCATCTGTATGACGCCTCTTACGAAAAGCTCTGCGCGAGATTTCCCAGCAACAGCGGCCATCCGGAGGCCAGCACGAACACCAGCAGTTTCAACGGGATGGTGATTACGGTGGGCGGCAACATGAACATTCCGAGCGCCATCAACACCGCGGCGACGATCAGATCGATGACCAGAAACGGCAGATAGATGAGGAAGCCCACGCGAAACGCGGACGTTAGCTCGCTGGAGACGAACGCGGGCACCAGCGCATAGAAGGGGAGCGCTTCAGGATTATTCGCCGCGCCCGCGAGGTTACTTTTCGCGAGCAGTCCACGCGCCATCGCGATGTCCTCGGTACGGGTCTGGCGCAACATGAAGTCGCGCAGCGGCGCCTCCGCCTTTTCGGCAGCCTCGGCGGGAGCGAGTTTTCCCGCCAGGTACGGATCCACTGCGACGTCGCGAACTTTGCTCCAGGTCGGTGCCATCACGATCATGCTGAGAAACATTGCGAGCCCGGTGATGACGATGTTGGGCGGCGTCTGCTGCAGTCCCAGCGCCTGGCGCAGCAGCGACAACACGATCACGATGCGGGTGAACGAGGTCAGCATGATGAGCAGCGCGGGCGCGAGTGAGAGCAGCGTCAGCAGGGCGGCGATTTCGAGCGGGCCCGCGCCGCGATTTCCGATCGAGATCGCGACGTCTGCGGCGCCGGCAGCATTGGCCGCTTGCGCGGCGGTCTGCGCCTCGAGCTGATGCGCCGCAGCGATCGCGAGACCCGAAGTGGCATCGATCAGCGTCAGCACCGCCGCTGCGCCGAATATGATTGTCGCGAGTTTCATTCGACCAGGTAGTCCGAGAAATAAATGTCGACCACGTCGTCGTGAAAATCGTGGTGCAGGACGTTCATCAGATCGGCCTTGAGCTTGTCCTTGCCGGCCGGCGTCGCGAGGTCGGTGGAGTTGCGCGCGGTAACCACGGTCACGATCCGATCGCGTACCACCGGCAGCTTCTCGCTCATCTCGTCGGACTTGGCCACCGGCACTCCGAGCACCGGTGACAGCTTGATGTAATGCTCGGCGCCGGGATCGGCGAGGCGCAGGGTCATCTCTTTCACATCGACGTAGGCGAGCTTCGGAGGCGGCGGAGGCGGCGCTTTTTTCGCAACCGTCGGATGGCGTTTGGGGCGCAGCAGGAAGTAGTAGCCGGCGCCGCCGCCGGCGAGCACCACCACAGCAATCACAATGATGAGCAGTTTCTTGGGCATCGGATTACTGGGTTTGAATGCCGATGATGGTGCCGAGGATGCTGTCTTCGGTCTGCAGCGCCTTGGCATTTGCCTGATAGTTGCGTTGCAGTACCACCAGGTTCACCAACTGACTGGTGGTATCGACGTTGCTGCTCTCGAGCGCGTTGGCCTGAATATCGCCCGCGCCGCCCGTTCCTGCGGTGGAAATCGTTGCGGGGCCGGAATTCGTGGTCGCGACGAAGTCTCCGCCCGCCAGTTGCAGGCCCTGCTCAGACGGAAAAGTGGCGACGGCGACCTGGGCTACATTGACGGTCTGACCATTGGAGTAGGAAACCGAGACCACCCCGCTATTGCCGATCTGAATTCCGAGCGGACGTCCGACCGCATTGCCGTCAGCGTTACCGGTGGCCGCGGTGCCACCCGCGTATTGGGTGAGTCCGGAAAAATCGAGATTAAGCGAAAGGTCGGCCGCTCCTGCGATGGTCGCAGTCAACGGCACACCCGGAACAGCTCCGGACACGATCGCTCCGGTGTTGTCGAAGCCGATGGAGCCGTTGTTGTTGGCGAGGCCCGCTGCGCTGCCATCGAGAGTGGCGGTCCAGTTCCAGTTTTCGGCGACCGGCGCGGCGCCCGGACCCGCGTTCTGATAGTAGTAGGTAAGAACGTGCGAATTGCCGAGGCTGTCGTAGACCGGAACGCTGACCGAGGTGCTGTAGGTGGAGGGATCCGCCGGATTGATCGGACCCGCGACTACCGGGCTGGCGGCGTCGAGATTTCCGGTGACAGTAGTCTTGGTGGAAGCGGTCGGTGCCAGCACGCCTTGTGGGATCGAGATCGGCCCCAGAATTCCGGAGGAGAGTCCGGCCGCGTTGACCGAATATCCCATCACCGAGCCGCCATTGAATCCCACCAGCGTGCCGCTGGCGCTCACCTGGGTTTGTCCGTCGCGGGTATAGCTGAGCGCGCCCGAACTGTCGCGCAGCACGAAGTATCCGCTGCCCTGGATGGCCATGTCGGTGGGCGAGTTGGTCTGGGTAATCGCGCCTTCGGAGAGATCGCGGGTGATACCGGTAGTGGTTACGCCGCCGCCGAGCGCGTTGCCGGCCACGAATTCGCCGAGCAACGTCGCGAAGTCTGCGGACTCCGAATGGAATCCGGTGGTTTGCGCGTTCGCGAGGTTATCGCTCACCGCCTGCATCGCGGTTTCCACGCCCTGCAGTCCGGTTTCGGTTACGGTTAATGAACTTCCTGCCATCGGATGCCCCTTTGCGGTTTTCCCGGTTGTTTACGAGGTCGGTTGCGCGACGCTTCCCACCGCATTGGCGGGGATGACCAGGTTGCCGAGGTTGAGCGAGACGCCGCCACTGCTGGTCAGGTCGACGCTCTGCACGGTGCCCTGCTCGAGCAGTCCGCCCAACGCGACATTTTTGCTGTTGACGATTTTCACTTGATATTGGCCGTCGCTGGTCGACGAGGGCGGTTTCCACTGGAAGGTTTCGAGGTTGCCGTTGGTGAGATTTCCCAGCGAGACCTGATCCACCTGGACGCCCGACGAGTCATAAACCAGCGCCGTGTAGGCGTCGGTCGAAGTGGGCGCGTATGCGATCGACGTAGCTTTGTCGTTTTGCACGCCGACCACGTTGCCCGGCGCCACCACTTCGCGTCCGATAAATGCCGAAGCAGCCTGCATCAGGGTGTTCTGCGGAGTCTGATTGCTGGTCAGGTCCTGATTGATCGACTGCAGCTGCCCGAGGTTGGAAAACTGCACCATCTGGCTCGCGTACTGGGTCGGATCGGTGGGCTGGGTGGGATCCTGGTTTTGAAATTCAGCGACCAGAATCTGCATGAAATCATTGGCGGTGAGCGCGGCTGCCGAGGACACACTTGAATCGGTGTTAGTCGGTGCGGACGCTGCCGTGGTCGAATCCAGAATCGAGCTCATTGGGCTACCTCATTTATGCTGAAAACTTCACTGCCAGTGGCGGATTGATTCTGCGCGGGCGGCCGATAGCCTTCGCGATGACCTTGCTGGCCACCATCGCCGCGCTGATAGGAAACCTCGGAATGCCCCAACTTGATGCCGGCCGCATCGAGGTTCTGGCGCATCCCATCCATCTCGGAGGAAACTCGCTGGGCCGACGCCGCAGTCGGAGTAAGAATTTTTACATCGACCGCGCCCGCGCGCTCGCGCACGCTGGCCTGCGCGGTCTGCCCGCTCGCGAGCTGGACGGTGATACTCACCGCGTGCGCGGGATCGCGCGGGGCGGTGACCTCAGGCGTCAGCCGAATGGCCGCGGCCTCGGAGGTTCGTGCGACTGGCTTGCCATCGCCACTGGCAGCCGCATCGGATGCGAGACTCGGCGAATCGGAGGATTGCCGGGCGGCGTCCCTGGAGCCGGCGGTGGTGCGAAGGCGCTGGAGTTGCGGCGTCAAAGGAGCGATCGCATCCGGCGACTTTTGCGCGGAGAGTTGCGCGCTCGAAGCGGCAGCATCGCCGGCCTGATTAACGCTGGATTGCGCAAGTTTTGGATCGTCGAGGTTCATTGCATCCTGATGGGCGGCTTCGGATGAGAGAGCAGGGGATGTGCCATCGGAAGTGCGGCCATGGTTCGAATGGACAGGGTCGGTGCGCGTCACCGGACTTTTCGCGTCATTGCTCGCGGTGGCATCGATCTGCGCAGGTTTGGCGACCTTGGCGAGGGAGACGTTCGAGGGAATTTTTTCAATGGGCGTTGCGGCGGCGTCATCGCGAGCGGCCGCGGAGAAGGTTTGTTTCCTCAATTCGAGGCTGATGTCCGCATCTGGGACAGCAGAATCGATCGGCGGAGCAACCTTAAGTGCTGTGTTGTCGCCTCCGACCTCGGCTGGCGATGGTAACTTCGAGTTAGCAGCCTCGACAGGCGCGGCGGTAGCTCTGGGATCACTCTCGAAATTGCGCGCCGCCACGGTTTCGTTGGAAGCCTCGAAGGAGGTTGACGGATCTTGTCGCTGCAAGCCGGCAATCGAAGCGAATGATGAGGGCCGAGCATCATGAAGCTTGCCAACACCATGGTTGGGTGCCGCGACGACGCCTGAACGCGGGGTCGATGGCGTAACGGTTGGCGACGGAGTTTCTCGCGACGACGGACTCAAAAACAGCCCCTCGAGTATTGGTTCGGAGCGCGCGGCGGCTTCCGCTCCGGATCGCGGGTTGGAACGTTTTGCGTCGACCGAAGTCGAGCCCGCGCCGGACCCACTCGGATCGTCTGAGCCCGGGTCGTTACTGCGTGCGCTTGTGCGTCGATCGATCAGGGTCGTCAGGGTGGCGCCGAAGTCCACGGTATTGGTCTGATCGCGATGGTCGTCGGTATTTTTGCCGGAGCTGGTGGCGTCGGAACGCAACAGGTCGGCCAGTGAAGCTTTGCCATGCACCGCGGTAGTCATTTTGAGGTGTCCTTTTTCCAACTGAAAAAATGCTCCGCCTCGGTTTCCAGCGAACGTTCGGCAGCATCGAGGCGATCGCGGCGCAATTCGCTATGAGCTTCGCGCGCCGACTCGGCGAGCTTGCGCGCGTGGCCAACTTCCTCGCTGAGCGCGCGTACTTCGACTTCGACTTTTCGGGCGAGCTTCGCCTCGCGCATCCGGGAATGTCCGAAGTGCGCCAGATCAGCGAGATAGCGAGGGTCCTTCAGCGAATCGGCGGCGGCGGTGCAGGCCTCGTCCTGCCGCTCGCGTGCCTCGCGCAAAAACTGGGCGCGCGTCTTGAGTTGCGCCGAGCGGCTTTTCAGATGCAGCTCGCGCAAATGAATCAGTTGGGTGAGCAGCCGTTCTCGTTTCATAAGGCAATCGCCTCTGCGAGTTGGTGCGCGCTGCTTTCGAGCGGCACGATGTCGTCCACGCCCTGGGTCAGAAAGGCATCAAGCTTTTCGTGCAGCGCGACCGCCTCATCGGTGCGGCGGTCGGCGCCGGGATGATAGGTGCCGAGTGCGATCAGTTCCTCGGCATCGCGCCAGCGGGCATAGAGCTCGACGAAGCGACGACGGGCGGCATTGTGTTCGGTAGAGCAGATGCGCTGGGCGACGCGCGAGATCGAATTGAGGACATCGATCGCGGGATAATGGCCGCGACCGGCAAGCTCGCGCGACAGCGTGATATGGCCATCGAGGACCGATTTGGCCAGCTCGCCAATCGGATCGTTTTCCTCATGCAGCAGGACCGTGAAGATGCCGGTCACGCTGCCGGTGTCGCCGACGCCAGCCTGCTCGACCAGTTTCGGAATCACCGCGAAGACCGACGGCGGATAGCCGCGCGCGGTCGGCGGCTCGCCCGAGGCAAGGCCCACCTCGCGCTGCGCCATCGCGACGCGGGTCAGGCTGTCCATCAGGAACAGCACGCTGCGGCCTTGCTGGCGGAGCCATGATGCGATCGCGGTGGCGAGGAATGCGCCCTTGATGCGCATCGGCGCCGACATGTCGCTGGTCACGACGATCACCACCGAGCGCGCGAGGCCGTCGGGCCCCAGCGTATCGTTGACGAATTCGCGCGCCTCGCGGCCACGCTCGCCGATCAGCGCGATCACGTTGACGTCGGCCGCGGTGCCGCGCGCCATCATGCCGAGCAGCATGCTTTTGCCGACCCCGGGCATCGCGAACACGCCGATTTTCTGGCCGATACCGAGAGTCATCAGGCCGTTGACGGCGCGCACCCCGACATCGAGTTGGGTTTCGGTAAGACCGCGCGCCATCGGATCGAGTGGCGGCGGTTCGAGTTCGATATTGTCTCCGACGTTGGGCGAAGGTTTGCCGTCGAGCGGACGGCCGAGGCCATCGAGCACGCGGCCGAGGATCCAGGGACCTACTTTGAAGGTGAGATGCAGCGGCGACACCAGGCTCGCGGGGGCGAGTTGACGGGTTTCATCGATGGCGAGCATCTGCAGCCGGTTGTCCTGAAATCCGACTACCTGGCACACCAGGTCGGCGTCGCGATCGCGGACTTTCACCAGCGCGCCGACCGGCAGGTCGGGTCCGGTCGATTCGAGCAGCAACCCGACCGAGCGTGTGAGGCGGCCGCAGACCGGGAACTTCAACTCCGGCAATGCCGCGAGGTAGTCGGCGTTACTCAGCATCCTGAGGCTCCGTGGGTTTCGTTTTGTGCGCGGTGCGTTTGGTTTTGACTTCGAGAGTGGCGGCGCGAATTTGCGCGAAAGCTTCGTCGATGGAGCTTTCGACCAGCAGCCGGCCCGCCTCGACGCGCGAGGTTCCGGGGGCGAGGGTGGCATCTTCCTGAAGCGGCAGGTCGCCCATCGTTTTGGCGGCAAGCTTCAGGTCCGCTGAACTGAGGAAGATCGCCGTCGGAGCTTCGGGTGCGAGCGCGCTGAGCGCGGCTTGAGTGGAGCGCTTGACGAACTCCGCGCGAACTTTGTCGGCCTCGACTATCCGGGCGACCATCGCAAGCGCGAGATCGACGCAGAAAGCCTCGGCCTCTGCGATGAGGTTCTCACGCTCGAGTTTGAATGCTTCCAGGGCTGTGCGTATCGCGTCGGTGGCGGCAAGCATCTCCGCGCTGCCCTCCGCGTGTCCGCGTTCGAGGCCTTCGCGATGCGAGCTCTCCAGCAACTCGCGCGCTTCCGCGTTGGCCTCTTCGCGTCCGCGTGCCACGCCCTCGGCATATCCGCGCGCGATCGCGTCGGCGAGCGCGGCCGTCAGTTCGGCGTCGCGCGTGCGCGCAGCTTCGCGCTCCAGCGCATCGATACGGTTACGGGCCGGGAACGCGAAGGATTTGGCGGAGTTCAGATTCACGACGAACTCCGTTCGGCGGGTGCGGCGGCCCCGTTGCCGGTCGCACCGCCTTCAGCCAGCCATCGGCGCAGGATGTCGGCGGCGGCCTCCGGATTGCGCTCCACTTCCTCATTGACCTTGCGGCGAATTTCGTCGAAGTCGTCGTGGGTGCGCGGTGCGGGAGCGGGTGCGGGTGATTCCGTAGCCGCCGGCGTCTCCGCCTCGGTGCTATCGGTTTCGTTGTCCGCCTTAGCGGCGGCGCGTTTGCGAGCCGAGCGGCGCGAGAACGCGCGCTTGAGCATCCACAGCAGCGCGATGAGAGTGAACAACACGGCGCCCGCCGATTCATAGAGATGAACGGGATCGGCGATGAAGAGCCGCAGCTGATCGATCGGATTGGGCAGCGGCGCGACGTAGGGCTGCGAGAGCGGCGCACTCTGGATGTCGACCGAATCTCCACGTTCGTCATTTGCGCCGACCGCAGCCGCGACCAGTCCCTTGATAGCTTTCAGGCGTGCATCATCGAGCGGTTTGAAAGCGCCCTTGTCGTAGGTGCCGTCGAGAACCGCCGCGACGCTGATGCGCTTGATGCGCACCGGCGCGGTGATGCTGTTAACCTCGCGGATCGAGGGTTTGTAATTGACGATGTCCTTCCGTGAAACATCCCCGTTGTCGCTTTGCGATTCTGTCTTGACCGGCGTGCTGGTGGTGGCGGTGGCCGCGGCCGGGGTGGCGCCTGGGCTGGCCTTGGCCGATACGCCAGGCTTGGGGTTCGGATTCGCGACCGGCAAGTTGGAGGTCAGCCCGGGGACTCCGCCCGGCATTGCGCTCGCCGGTGACTGCGAGTGTTCTTCGCTGAGGACGGTGGTGTCGCCCTTGCCGTATTGAGTTTCATTGCTGGTGATGTGGGAAGCATCGACATCGACCGCGATTTGAACCGCGTACCGATTCTCGCCCATGATGCGGCTCAGGAGCGCCGCGACCTTGCCTTCCAGCCGATGCTCGAAGTCGTTGCGCAGGCGCATCGCCTCGCCCAGCTCGCCATCATTCTTTTGCGGGGGATACAGGACCGAGCCGTCGTTGCCGGTAACGGTGATGCCGTCGAGCTCGAGCCCGCGCACCGAAGTCGCGACCAGATGCGCAATCGCGGCGGCCATCGCGGCGTCGACGGTCGCGCCCGGCGCGGTGGTCAGCATCACCGAGGCGCGCTCGGCTTCTGCAGGTCCCAACGCGAACGGCGATGGACGGCCCATCGCGAGCATCACGCGGGCGCTGTCGATGCCGTGGATATCCATGATGGTGCGTTCCAGTTCGCCTTGCAGCGAGCGCTGGTAATTCACCTGCTCATCGAAGTCGCTCTGGCCCATGGTCGAGCGATCGAACAGCGAGAAATCTTCGGCGCCGCCGGAAAAGCCCGGGCTGGATTGGAGCAGCGCGCGCGCCTGGCTCACGTCGCGCGAACCGACCGTGATGGAATCGGCGCCGAGGGTGAATTTGATGCTATGGCGGCGCAGACGCAGAGCCAGTGCAGTGCGGTCGGCAGGGTTAAGATTGGCGGCCAGCACCACGGGAGCGCCGGGATTGATCACGTAGAGGGCGGCGCCGATCGCGAGCGCGATCGCAATGGTCCCGGCGATCAGGTTGAAGAGCTGCTGATTCTGGCCACGAAACTCCGCGACCATAACAAGGAGGCGATTCCAATATTCCTGCAATTGCTTCATCGCTCAGCGCCTCAGACCGAGAGGTTCATGATTTCCTGGTAGGCGGCGAGGGCTTTGTTGCGAATCGCCATCGTGAGCGAAAATGTGGTGTCGGCTTTCTGTGAGGCGAGCACGGCGTCGGTCAGTCCGACCTTGCCCTGCGCATAGCCGGCGGCCATCTGGTCGGCTTGTTCAAGTACGCCGCTGACTTGTTCGAGGACCTGGGAGAAGCCGCCGCTTTGTTGCGGCGCGGCGGGATCCTGGAGGGTGACGGGAGCAAGGTCCGGAATTCCCTGGTTCGGCAGTATGGTGTTCATCGCATTACTTCAAAAGATCCAACGTTTTCATTTCGCTGGTGTGCGCGCTCTGGATGACCGACAGGTTGGCCTGGTAGGAGCGGGTGGCCTGCATCATGTCGACCATCTCGTAAACCGGGTTGACGTTGGGTTCTTTCACGACGCCATTTTCGTCGGCGAATGGATTGGACGGATCGAAGACTTCATTGGGCGGGGCATTGTCCTTCATTACTGCCGATACCCTCACTCCGGTGCCCGCACTCGCGCCTTCGCCGACCTGCGATGGCTCGAAGATGGCGATGCGACGCTGATAGGGACCACCTTCGGGTGAGTTGATGGAGTCGGCATTGGCGAGGTTCTGCGCGATCAGCGTGATGCGCTGGGACTGAGCCGTCAGTGCGCTATTGGCAATTCCGATGATTCCTTCGACGGACATGAATTCCCCTAATTGCTGGTCGCGGTGACGATGCGGTTCATCGAATCGCCGTAGAGTTTGAGTGTGGCGACGTAGCTGAGCGAATTTTCGTAGGACTTGCCCAACTGCTGGTTAACGTCGACATCGTTGCTGTCGAAGCGCAGATTTTCGGGCTTGAGGACCGCGTCGCTCGACGCGGTGTTCTGCCCGCCGGCATCGATCATCTGATCCATCGCGGCGTCGAATTTCAGATCGCGTGCGACGTAACCGGGTGTGTCAGCATTGGCGACGTTGCCCGCGAGGAGTTCCGCGCGTGCCGAGCGCACCTGGAGCGCGGCCTGCATTACCTGTTGTTCGGGACGCAGGATTTCCATGCAGAAAGGAGAGAGCAACGTTCGCGCCAGAACGCGGATAAAGTTACCAGCCGCTAATTCCGTCACTCATTGAAGGGACTTCGAGGAAATGATTCTTCCTGCTGTCCCGCGCCGATGCATTTCAGCGCTGTCGCGCATCGCTACGATGCGTACGAAAACGCGAGCTTTGCATGCGAAGGGCGCATCTTCGCTTGCGTGAGCTTTGACAGCCGCGCGGGCCGCTGTCACTGATCGGACGCGCCGTTATCAAACGGTCATGCGTCATTTTTGCGCTAGCTTGCGATGACACATCGGCGCGGAGCCGAAACTGATGAAACTGTCTTCCTATGCGATCCGGCGCGACAGCCGCATCGAATGGCCGATTCGTCACGGCTTCATCGATGCGGTCGCGCGCGAATTCCGCGCCGGCGAGATGGTAGGAAAGAAACTAGCGGACTTCACCGCGCAGGTAGCGCTGGTAGGCGTCGTAGACCTGGCGGTTGTAACGATCGCGTTCGGTGGTTTTGCCCGAATGATAATTGCTGATGCGGCGCCATACCGAGCCGTCGCGATCGAGGCCTTCGCGCAGAATTCGCGCGCCCATCCGTAGGTTGATGCGCGGGTCGAGCAGATCGTTCTTTGCCACGCCCAGGCGTGGACCCCAAAAGCGCCAATTGATTTGCATCAGGCCAATATCGACGTTGGTGGTCACCGTCTTTGCCAGGACTGCCTCTGCTTCTTCGCGGGATTTGCAGAAGACCTGTTTGCCCTCGATATCAAGCGCCCACGGATGATAGCCGCTCTCGGCGCCGGCCACCGCAACCAGGACATGAAGCGGAACCCCAGCCTCCTGAGCGGCGGTAACATAAGGATCAGCTTCTGCTGCGGGAGGAGCGGAGGCACCCGCGCCCGATGCGAGGCCGGCTAGCAGTGCCAGCATCAGCACAACACATCCGAGCCGCGCAGTGGAGCGATGTAAACAAGGAGCCATCAATCGAGCGACTCTTCCTCGCCATGGATGTGAATCTTGCCCTGGCGGTCGAGATTGATGGCCATTTCCGTGAGCTCGCGTCGGGCGGCCTTGACCTCGCGCGCAGGTACGCGTCCGCTCTCGGACATTTCCGAATCGACCACCACCTTGACCTGTTCCGGCAGCGCGCCGAAAACCAGGATTTTTTCGTCATCGGTAATGCCCTTGAGCGCGAGTGCGATGCGCTCGGGTCGGACCTCCGCCAGCACCGATTGCAGCGAGCGATTGTCGAGCTTGAGCAGGTCGGCGAAATGGAACATTTCCTCTTCGATGGCAGTGGCGCGCTTGGCGTCGCGGCTGCGGATGTGAGAAACGATCGCAGTCGCGCTGTCCGAGTCGAGTTGATTAAGCATCGCGGCGGCGCGCTTGGCGCCCGCCTTTTGATTGCCATCCTCGGAGCCGGCCTTGCCGCTGAAGCTTTCCTCGACCGCGCGCAGAATGGCGTCGAGGGCGCTGCGGGGTGCCGATTCCGCATAGGCAAGATTGTCCACCGCCTCGGCACGCAATTCCTCGGGCAGACGCGCCAGTACGTCGGCGGCGAAGCGCGGCGGCAACTGTGAGAGCGCCATCGCGACGGCTTCCGGGCGTTCGTCCTTGAGGACTGAAGCGAAGGTCTCGGGCTTCACGCGCTCCGAAATGGTCCGCCATTGATCATGGCGCAGGATCTGATCGGCGTTGTCCTCGCCATACGCCATCACCAGCGCGTCCTTAAAGGTCGAGGCGGATGCGGACGGCTCGGAGGAGAGAAAGATCTTTCCTACCGAAGCCAACTCCGAGCTCCGAGCCTTGCCGCCATTGATCGCGGCTTCATAGCCGGACATCAGGCGGGTCAGTTCTTTGGGCGACAAATGTTTCAACACCCGCGCCAGCACTGGCTTGTCGAGCGACATGATCAGCAACGAGGCTCGATTCAATCCATCTGCGGTTTTAGTTTCCTGACCTTCCATGTGTCGCCCTTCCGCCCGGGTAACTCCGGGCGCTTATCGATGATGGTGGCAATCAAGCGGCCATCGACCTTGGCGATCGAAGCCAAGGCCACAGTGGTACTTCCGATGGTGAGTCGTACAATCGGGTCGTCGCCGAGCTGAGGTTCGGTTTCGAGCAGGTCGCCGGGCCTGAGGTCGGCAATTTCGCGGGCCGGCAGTTGCGCGCGGGAGATTACTGCGGTGACCGTCACCTCAGCTTCGAGGGTTGGATTCCTGGAGTTCATCGCAGGCGCGTGCTCGGTTTGATTTCGAGGTTCACCTTGCGCCCGGTAAATTGAATTCTGCCGGTACGGAGGCGCACATTGTCGCCCGCCAGCCATCCGTCTTCGCCGTCGGGAAGAATGATCCGATCGCCGGGGCGCAGCTCCTGCAGTTCGCGAATCGAGGATTTCCACGCGCCGAGGACCACATCGACATTCATTGGCAATTGCGCCGCGATGCGTTCGACATCGTGATCGCGGCGGCTGATCGCGACGTGATGATTTTCGTGGACCGCGTTGATGGCGTTACTGCTGAGCGCAACCGTGACCCGCAAATCGTCGGCGGCGGCGCCGATGCGGAAGCGCAGGACTGCCAGGTAGTCCTCGGGCGCGAACATGAGGGTGTCGCCCAGCCGCTCGCAATCGCGCACCCCGCCGAGACGTCCCAGACCGACCTCGAGATAGGTTTCGCTGAGTCGCGCGAGCATTACACGGATCGCCTCGCGCACCACCCCCATCTCGATGCGAGTGAAGGTGGGCCGTGCCTGCTCACCATTGGTCGAGGTCCGAATCCGCAGTCGAGTGTCGACCAGCGTGCGCGCCACCATTCCACCGAGGGTCAGAAAGCCGATGACCTGCGCCTGCTCGATGGCGAAGACCACGACCTGCGAGCCCTCGGCCTGGTGCGTGTTGAAGTCGCTGAAAATTTCAAAGCCGAGTCCCTCAAATTCAAAACGTTTGTCGCCCGGTAAGTAGCCGGCCATCGTATGGGACCAGATCTCCGCGACGCGATTATGGATGCGCTCGAAGACTACCCGTCGCTGCGGCTGGATGATGGGGCGCCAGACTTCGTATTTGCGCGGTGGCTGCGCGCTCGGTGCGATGACCTTGCTCATCATTTTGCCGCCTGCTCTTCGGGCTTGACGATAATTTCGACGCGGCGATTGAGCGCACGCCCGTCATCGGATGAGTTGTCGCCGACCGCATGGTAGGGGCCGTAGCCCGCGATCGCCAGGTGCTCCGGGCTGATCGAGGAATGCGAGAGCATATAGCGCAGGACGCTGGAAGCGCGGGAGGCGCTCAAATCCCAGTTATCGCGGAAGCGCCCATTGGTGATCGGCATCGAGTCGGTATAGCCATCGATTTGAAATGAGTTGGGCAGCGCGCTCATGGTTTTAACCACCGCATCGAGCACCGGAAGCTGCGATGGGGTGATCTCATCCTCGCCGCTGGCGAAGAATTTTGCGGCCGAAAGCGAAATCACCAGGCCGCGCGAATCGATGGTCATCGAGAGCCCCGAGTTCTGGTATTTCTGTACGGCCGCGGCGACCTCCGCCTTGGCGGCCGCAAGCTGCGGGGTCGGCGCGAGGTGTCTCGCCGGCGATTGACTCATACCGGGACGCATCCCTCCATCTCCGTAGGTAGGGCGATTGCCGACTGCCTTGGCGACCGAGTTCATGCCTGCGGCCTCCTTGGCCTTGCTCGAGTTGGAGAGCGCATACAACAGAACGAAGAGAGCGAACAGCAGGGTGATAAAGTCGGCATAAGAGACCAGCCATCGTTCATCCGGATGTGCTGGGTGATCGTCTTCTTCAATCATTGGTCGAAAATTCCCGCGGTCTCGGGACCGCTAAAGCCTTACTGAATCGGCTGTGCCGGAAGCGTATCGATCGGGGTTGGCGGCGGCGCGATCGCAACCACATTCGATGGCGCTTTGCCGCGCACCGACGGCCGCGAAAGTCCCGCCTTGGTGATGTGATACTGCAACGCGCGCGTGGTGATCCCGAGCCGGCGCGCAGCCTCGGCACGGTTGCCGCCTGCGGCCGCGATGGTCTTCAGGATCATCGCGCGACGCGCTTCCTCGCGGCTGCTCTTCCAGCCGCTGGTGGGCTGCTCACCCTCAGTGGGCACCACCATCAGGTGACGGCGCACGTCGGGCACATCGATGAGGCTATTGCCGGTTGAAAGCGGCGCGATGGCGAGCCGGGTGACGAGGTTTTCAAGTTCCATCACGTTGCCCGGAAACGCGTAGGAACCCATCGTGCGCAGCGCCATCGGGGTAAACATGCGGCGCGGATTGGCGCGGCGAAGGAATAACTTTGCGAGTAGGGCCACGTCGCCGGCACGCTGGCGCAGCGGTGGAATCTCGAGACTGTAGACATTGAGTCGCCAGAAGAGCTCGCGCCGGAAATCGCCCCGTTCGACGATTGCGGCGAGCGCGCGATTGGTTGCGGCGATGAACCGCATCGCCGCGCCGCGCTCGCGTTCCTCGAGCAGCGAGGTGCGCTCGAAAGCTTGCAGCATTTGCAACAGCTTCAGCTGTGCGCCGTCGGTCAGCTCGGCGATCTCGTCGAGGAAGAGAGCTGACCCGCCGCGGGTCTCGCCCGCCGGCAGGGTGCCCACGAGGTTTTCCACATCGACATCCTGCAGGCTCGCGCAACTGATACTGTGCAGCGGCCCGCCGCATCGGCTGGCGCTGTGGATGATCCGCGCGAGGTTGTACTTACCCGATCCGATCTCACCGCTGAGGATGACCGGGACCTGGCTGGCGGCCACGCCCATCGCACTCCGAATCGCGGCGAACATCGCGGGATCGGCGGTAAGCAAGGCCGGCTTAAGGCGCAAAGCCTGCGAGATCACCATGCACGCGGCGGTTTGCCATTGATCGGTGGCCAGGTCGGCATTGGCGCGGGTGGCGCGTGAGCCTCTGGCCGCGAGGTCGAGACTCAATACCTCGACCCCGGAAGGGCGAGCGCCAATGAAATCCACATACATCGTGGCGCGATGCTTGTTGGCGTACGGCAGCACTTCGAGACCCGCACGCGCAATGAAATCGGCCATCTCCGTCGGGCCATTGGGCCCAAGGCAGACACGTGGAATGGGACGCATCGCACGGGATAGCTCATTGCCATCGGAACTTATGGTTTCCATGAATCAGCGAAGCCCCGAAGGACGTACGTTTTGCGCTGGGTCAACCAACTCGATGATGCGTGCGCCAATTTGATCCTGGAGCACGACGACTTCTGCGCGCGCGAAGAGGGCACCATTGATGTAGACCTCGACCGGATCGCCGGCGTGGCGATCGAGCCGGATGCTGGAGCCGACTTCGAGTTCGTCGAGAACTTCGCCCAGCGTCATGCTGGTGCGGCCGACCTCGACCTGCACCGTCATCGGAACCTGGCGCAGGACGCCGAACTCGAGGTTGTGGCCGTCGTGGCCATCGGATGATGGGCGCGCGGCGGCAAGCTTGTTGCTGGTCTGGAAAATCTGACGTTCGGCATGCGTGACGGTGGCCGCAGGCGGCGCCATGGCCGCAGGCGCGGGCATCGCCATGGCCGCAGGCGCAGGCATCGCAGTGAGGGGCTCGTCAGGTGTCGGAGCCATTTGGGTTTGCTCGCTCATCGGTTCCTCCGGGGTTGTCAATTAAAAATCGGTACCAGCCGTCCTGTTCGATGATCATTCCGGTGAATAGCGGCTGGTCACCGGAACGAAGCTCAATACGTGGAAGTCCAAGCGGCGCTTTTTGCAGCATCAGGATGGAGCCGGGCGCGAGCGCGCGGACACCGCTCAAGGGCAAGGTCACCTTGCCCAGGACCGCGGACAGATCGATCGATGCATCCCCCAGGAAGATGCGCGCTTTGTCTACGCCACCGGCATCGGCCGCGGTCTTGGGACGCGCCGGGGTTAAGCGGGTGCGGATTTTGTAGATCAGTGAAAAGGGTAGTCCGAGTTCGAGCCACCCGCCCATTGAGCCCGCATCGCAGCGAACGCGAGCGGTAACGAGCTGCTCGGATGGCGCCAGCGTATCGGCTACCAGTACGGGGCGATGCTCGATGCGCGTCATCCTTAGGTTGATGCTGTCCTGGAGCATGGCGCCGAGCACCCGCTGCGCGGTCCTTACCACCGCGGCGCCCAGGGTATTCGCGATGACGCGTTCTTCAACCGTAGTCATCTTCCGTGCGGGAGCGTCCGGCCTGGTGCTGGAACCGCCGAGCATACAGTCGATGAGCGCGCGTGCGAGGTCATCGTCGAGCCGCATGACCGCGATGATTTGGTCGACGAATCCGAGGAATACGAGATGGCGAGCCGCCACTTCGTCGGTAGAGAAATCGCTGAAGGTAGTGGTGGTCTGGGTCAGGTCGACCATCCTGATCGAACGGCCCGCATAGCCGAGGAGATCCTCGCGGAGTTTATCGAAGAAGTTCTCCGCCAGAATCTTCAACTGATGAAGTTCGTTGCGCTCCAGCCCATAGCTGTCGGCGAGTGCGGTGAGACCTTCTTTCGGCATACGAGGGCAACTATCAGCAATAGAAATGCCATCGGCGTAGGAAAGCTATTTTCGTTATGCCCCGTTCGAATGACGCGCGACGGCATTTCGTTTTGCACGGCCAAGCAACAGTGAAACGTCCCGACTCAGGACGGATTCGAATCACCTCGCGACGCTCCACGACTTTCAAAACTGCGTTCGCGCCAGGTTAGGGAAACATGCTTCCCAAATCTCAGCCGCAAAGCTTGCCCAGGCTCGCTCGCCAGCAGTTTGTGAGACAGGTAGCCGGTGACGGGAATCATCGACCACCGAATCCATTGCATCGAAGATGCGCGGCTTCTGACCGGAAGCAAAAGGGAACCGACATGTCACTCAGTCTAGTAACGAATCTAGGATCACTCATCGCGTCCAACGCACTGACCAACAACCAGCAAATGTTGCAACAGTCGATTGGCCAATTGTCGAGCGGGAAACGAATCGTCAATGCCTCCGATGACCCTGCCGGCCTCTCGATCGCGATGGAGACCCAAGGCCTCCTCGGAGCGCTGTCGCAGGCAAGCTCGAATACCAGCAATGCCTCGTCGTACCTGAGTACTGCGGATGGCGCGTTGGCGAATATCGGCAATCTGCTCGCCAATGCGCAGCAGCTCGCGACCGAGGCCTCCGACGGGGGCTACAACAATGCCCAGCTCAACGCGATAGACAGTTGGTATCAGGGCATCATGAGTTCGATTAACCAGATCGCCAATGGTGCGCAGTTCAATGGGATCACCCTGTTCTCCGGCGCGCCTACGACCTTTCAAATCGGGGCGACCAACACTGCCAACGATCAGTTGAGCGTCACCATCAACAAGGTTGACACCACCACCCTCGCCATCAACGGAACCTCTTTGACGACGCAAGTGGGAGCGCAGGCGGCGCTCACGAAAGTCACCACGGCGGTGACCACCATCGCGGCCGATCGCGGGAGTATCGGCGCCTCCGAGCAGCAGCTCTCGGCAATCGGACAGAATTTGCAATCGACGTCAGCCAATCTCACCCAGGCCTTGTCGACCATCCAGGATGCCAACGTCGCGGCCACCTATGCGCAGTTTTCGAAACAAACAGTTTTGCAGCAGGCCGGCGTCCAGGTCCTCAAGCAAGCCGATCAGACTCCGCAACAACTTTTAGCGTTGTTTCAACAGTAGCCCGGGCAGCGCGGTTCCCGAGCCGGCGTAGAGGCAGCCACCTCTGCGCCGGTTCCGCGCATCTTTCGATGCGCGGCCGAATCGGCATCCAACGTCTCATTGTGAGAAGCAGAAAATGTTCGAAGTGAAACCATTGCGTACGCAAAGTGACACATCGAAAGTCACGCAGAATCATATCGCTACGCTGGCGCAGGGTTATCACATCGTTTGTTTAATGACAGGAAGAAACACTTCCCAAACCTCGGAGGTGATGAGCGTTCTCAAGGCAAAACGGACAGTCTGTTTAATAGAAGCCGGTTACGAACGAACGGCTAACTCAACTCAGCATCGGTAGATGCTCACTCCGGAAGGAGAAAAGGGGAAAGGAAATGTCACTCAGTTTAATCACCAACATCGGGTCTCTTACGGCTTCCAACGCCCTGACCAACAACCAGATGGCTCTGCAGCAATCGATCTCGCAGCTCTCCAGCGGCAAACGCATCGTGTCCGCGCAGGACGATCCTGCAGGTCTGTCGATCTCGATGGAAACCCAGGGTCTGCTCGGCTCGCTCAGCCAGGCCAGCTCCAACACCTCGAACGCGCAGTCGTACCTGCAGACCGCTGACGGCGCCCTGTCGAACATCGGCACGCTGCTCCAGACCGCACAGCAGCTCGCGACCCAGGCCGCTGACGGATCATTTAACAACACGCAGTTGACCGCTATCGATGGTCAGTATCAGGGCGTGCTGAATTCGATCAACCAGATCGCCAATGGCAGCCAGTTCAACGGCATCACGCTGTTCTCCGGTAATGCGACGACCTTCCAGGTTGGCGCGACCAATACCGCGAACGATCAGCTCAGCGTCACCATCAACAAAGCTGACACCACGACCCTGGCGATCAACGGTACCGATTTGACCTCGCAGGGCAATGCGCAGGCGGCGCTGACCAAGGTTACGACGGCTCTGGGAACCATAGCCGGCGATCGTGGCAGCATTGGTGCTTCCGAGCAGCAGTTGAGCGCGATCGGACAGAACCTGCAGTCGACCTCCGCCAACCTGACCTCGGCGCTGTCCGCGATTCAGGACGCTAACGTCGCGCAGACCTATGCGACATTCAGCAAGCAGACCGTTCTGCAGCAGGCTGGTGTGCAGGTCCTGAAACAGGCCGACCAGACCCCGCAGCAGCTTCTGGCACTCTTCCAGTAGGCCTTCGGGCTTCGGGCGTTGAGCCGGCGTAGAGGACCTCCTCTGCGCCGGCTGGCGCGTTTCCGGACATCTTCGATGGCACGGGCGATGCGTAACTACACGAGGAAAGATCATGTCGAGCACCAGCGCAACCAGCGGCATTACGTTTTCGAATTTCACCGGAATTGATTTCAACGCCATCCTAACCGCTGAAACCGCGGCAGCGCAGGTTCCCATCGCAAACGAACAGAACG
Source organism: uncultured delta proteobacterium (assembly GCA_963848285.1). Classification (GTDB taxonomy): domain Bacteria; phylum Desulfobacterota; class Binatia; order Binatales; family Binataceae; genus DATGKG01. The sequence goes on from CAWKCZ010000001.1 coordinate 227,144, forward strand.
AACTGGTCGGAGTGAATACTGCGATCAGCATGCTCGGAATTATCAGCTCCGACTTTACCTCGCTTCAAAGTTCGCTCTCGACGCTGAATACCAGTCTCACCATACCTCCCACGGGCGCCACGGTTTCCGCCGGGGCCCCCTTTACCGCGAGCGTTACTGGCGCGCCGGTTAATGGGACTTATACGGTGAATGTTTCGAAGCTCGCGCAGGCGCAAAGTGTCGCCTCGCAGGGCTATGTCAGCGACACCTCGAATATCGGCGACGGCACCTTTTCGATTTCCGTCGGCGGTGCGGCCGCGGTCCCTATTACCGTCAACTCCACCAATGACACGCTCGATGGGTTGGCCGACGCGATTAACTCCGCCAACCTGGGAGTTACTGCCCAAGTGGTGAATACTGGCGCGCCCGGTGCCGGCTATCGGCTCCAGTTGACCGCCAATTCGACCGGGACCAACGCGGCATTCACCTTATCGAGTAATCTGGCCGGCGGAGCCTCGCCCGATTTCGTAAACTCGCAAGTCGGTCCCACTGTTACCAGCGCGGTCACCGGCACCGCGACCCCGACGGTTGGAGGCACCTATACCGGAAGTCTCTCGCAGGCTTACCAGTTCTCGGTGGTAGCGGGCGGTACGGTCGGAACTGATCCGCTCACACTCAATTGGACCTCCGATTCGGGCCAGAGCGGCACCTTGAACATTCCAGCCAACAGTTCGGGCCCGATCACAGTAGCCGATGGTCTAACTCTTTCGTTGGGCAACGGAACTTTGAATGCCGGGGACAGTTTTACCGCCGCGGCCTTCGTACCGAAAGTGAGCGACGCGCAGAATGCGACGGTTCAGGTCGGCAACCAGGTAACAGTCTCTCAGACTAACACTGTCACCAACGCGATTACCGGGGTGACGTTGCAATTAAACAACACCGGATCGAACTCGAGCATTATTGTAGCTCCCGATCTGACCGCCGAAGGAAACAATATCCAGGCGTTTGTCACCGCATACAACAAGGCGATTGACGATGTTGCGTACAACACCCAGGCGGTCCCTAAGACCACTCCTCCGGCGCTGGCCGGTGACGGTGGCCTGCGTTCGGCCATGTTCAATCTTCAACAGCAAATCGGCTCGCTCAATCTTTCCAACCTCGGCATCACGGTGGACAAGACAACCGGCGACCTGGTGTTCACGCAAGCGACCTACGAACAAGCTGCCAACACCAATCCCAGCGCGGTCAGTCAATCGATGAGCGGTTTATATTCGGCACTGAACCCCGCTGTCACCAATCTCTTGACGCCCAACACCGGACTCCTCGACAGCGAAGTCAGCACCTATTCCTCGCAGAAGACCGACATGATCAACAAGCTGACCCAGATGAACAATGACCTGGCCAACTATACCGCTGAGTTACAAAAAGAATACGCGCAGATCCAGGCTACGGTAGCCGGTTACCAAACTATCGCGCAGATGTTCACCGCTATCAGCTCCGATTCCAGTTCCAGTTCGAGTTCGACCGGATCTACTCTCTCGATGACGGGCTGAGCACTACCAATCCTCAGGAGATATGAATCATGGCAAACGCCTATGCGCAGTATCAGACCGTCAGTCTGGATGGTGAATCGGCATACGAGGAACTTTATTCGCGCCTGGCGCGATGGACCGATGAAGCTCTGCACTTTTACCGAGCCAGTAGCGAAGGGGAGGCCGAATATCGCCTCGAGCGATGCATCGAGCTGCTCGGATATATGGATCGCGGCCTCGACCTGTCGGGAACTCCCGAAATCGTGAAGGCCATTCTGAGTCTGCACCGGTTTACGATTAGCGCGCTGGTCAAGGCCAAAGCCGAGCGCGACGCCAAGGAGCTGGCGCAGTTGGTGCCGGTCTTTCTATCGATGGGTGAAATCTTCGCGGCGATCCGCGACAAGCGGATGGCGAACTAATCGTCTCCGGAAAACGCGCGGTGTTGATGCAACAGAGCTTCGATTGCGGCGTATTCGCGTGACTGAAGCCGTAAGACTTCAGAAAAGTTTCGCTGGTCCAGGTGCGCTTCACCCGGACGCAAAAGCAAATCGATCTCCGCTCCTTCTCCACCTTTCATGAATGCATCCTTATATGCGCGCTCGACCTGAGCGGCGATCGGTCAGGACTACGTCGTGCGCGAGGAAGAGACGGACGGCGAGTAACTGGCCGAAGTTGCATTCCTTCGAAATGTACTGCGGCCGATAGTGCAAGGTGAATCGATGGAACAGGAAGTACTGCGCGCACCATCGAAGTCGCTCCGCGCGTGAAGGCGCCGCCGGAATCCGCGGCGGCGTTCCGAACAGCGTGTATGCCGAAACTCGCGACATGTTCGTGCAAAAACGGCAACGGCGTGCCAAGAAAAAACCATGGATGTTCGTAAGCGCTCCGAGGAACCATCGTGATTTGCGCGTGGGTGCCGTGAATCCCGAAAGTGCGACCTTCGAAGGATCTCCTGATTGCGCGCACCGCGTCGCCGAAAGCGGTCGATGGCACGGCATCTTTGAGTATGAGATCGATTTGATATTCGGCTGGAGCCCAATGCGGCGTCGGATAAACGATGATGCTCTCGGCGATCGCCTGCAGCGCCGGCTCAGCCTCGACTCGAAGTCGCAGCTCGGAACGATGAGTTTCCATGATCGATTGCGCGGGGCGGCCGACCGCGAGCGGATTCCACTTAGCGTCGAGCGGAACTGGCAGTTCCCGATAGAACTCCGCCACCGCTGCGAGAGAGCGTTCAAGGATTTTGAATTTTCGGCTTTCCCAATCCGCGGCCCGGAAACGCTTGCGCTCGAGATCGTTCACGAAGACCGCCATCTCGGGATCTTGGGCGAACAGCGCTATGGCCGCCGAGTCAGGTAAATACGGCCCGCTCGGAGGAGGTGCGAGGCCACCGGCGGCTTGAAGATGCAGCCGACTCTTCATCGCGACGCGATAACACAGGCGCAGGTTGTCCTCGGCGAGGTTCACTTGCGGCGTCAGCACGTGCGTCTGCATCACATTCAGCCACCATGCGTTAAACTCCGGATGAAGCGGGAGCCGCGCTGAAGTCGAGAGCGGCTTGCCTACTTGCCTGCCTGACCTCTCGTCCACCGATCCGAATCCACGCTTGCGGAGCGCTGAGAATCTCCGCTGCGCCTGGACATGCCTCCATCTGCGCGAGTTCGCTCCGGGAGATAAATCGCGCATCCTGCGGGAACACGAAAGGAAACCTGCGGCTCAAACGATCGAGCCGCTCGGTACAAGCCTCTACGATGGCGGCGTCCTGCGCTGCCTCATCGTCAAGCACGACGGTCAAATCAAGGTCGCTCTGGCCGGGTGCGAAAGTCGCAAAGCGCGGATGGCTATGCCGGGTGTAGACCGCCGCGACTCCTACGATGCCGGCGAGCTCGCGGCCAACCTCCCACGTGATGAGCTGGCACGTCGTTCGAAGAAAGCCGCGGATTCCTGGCATCCGGGAGCTGCTGATGATCGCCGCGCGAAACCACCGTCGCCAATCCTCCATCGATCAGGATCTCACCCGAGGCCGTCGCATCGCTTGCGCAAACTCCCGCGTCGAGCTCAGGAAGCTATCGCCATATACGACCGATGGCTCGATATGGGTGTTTTCGTGGAACTCGTTGAAGCTCGTGATCACGACCAGGTCCGGGGCAGGCTCGAGTTCCAGTGCGACCTGCTGCATATGCTCGTAGGTGCTGGTGCCACGACGGGCCGTAACTCGATAACGGCTTTGGCTGCGCTGTGGGGACGCCAGTTGTGTGTCGTCGTATCCGGGGCAAATCGTGAAAACCCGAACCGTTCCTTCGTCTTCAGCAAAGGCGTGGTAGCTGCTGGTCCAGATCGCCTCGCGGACCGTGCGTCTGCCCACCTGCAGTGGCGAATATACGCACCATCCGCTGAAGAACTCGCGCAGCGGTCGCGGCACAAATTGATTGAAGACGATCTGGCCGGTCGCGATGGCACTGAAGCCGCGGGTCAAGCGAGACATCAGATCGCGATGATAAAACAGGAAGCCTAGAAAAGGTCCGCTCAGGTAGTACCAAAGCAGGGGCCGGCCGTGCACTTTTTGGTAGACAGGCGACGACAGGAATTCTTCACGCAGCGCATCGATCGCGCCCTCGACAACCTTGGCATCTTCAGTATTAATCGCCAGCAGGATGGAGAGCATCAGTGGTCGTGGCGATTTCTCGGCAGCCGCAAAAAGCATTCGCGTCGCCTCGAGCTCGGTGGGGTTGAGGCCCTCCGAGGTGACTTGCCAGTTGACCACCAGGAAATCGAGTTCCGCTTCCTTCGCCATTTTCAGGTGACTGCGAATGAGACGTGGATCGCCCGAGGAATAGTCGCCTCCAAGCGGAGGATCGGTGACCGCCGCGAACTCCAGATTCTCATTCCAATGCTGCGGCTGATCGCCCGCCCGGTACCATGGGTAGTAGTGTGCACCCAGCATCGGCTGGCGCGGACGCGCGGTGCGCCGCGAGACGGTCTCGCGAAAGAGGTCGAGCAGCTCGCTCGCGGTACGATCCCATCCATGGTCGGCGGCGATCTCGCGCCCGGCCGCGCCCATCCTGCAGGCGAGGTCCGGATCACCCCACACCATCGCGATGCTCTCCGCGATCTTGTCGGGCTGTGCGGGGACGAAGCGCGCGCAAGTGTCGTTCAGAACCTCGCTATATCCGCCCCCCTCGGTGGCGATGACCGGTCGCGCAGCGGCCGCAGCTTCCAGCGGCACCATCCCGAATGGCTCGCGTTGCGGGGTGTACACGCAGATCGAAGACCGCGCATAGGCCTCGCCGAGTTCCTCCTGGTCGAGGCGGCCGCTGAAAATCACGCGCCCATTAAGGCCGAGGCCGCGCGCCAGCCGGCGCAAATTCTGTTTCTCCGGCCCCTCACCGACAATGCGCAGATAGCCCTCGGGCAACCGAGCCAAGGCCTTGATCGTCAAATCGATGCGCTTGTGCTCCCACAGATTGCCGACGAATAAAAGCGGATCCGAGGACGATGGCGGCGACACCTTGGGCGGCAGATTGACTCCGGGATAGACCACCTTGTCGGGACGTCGGCCATAGATAGTTCGCAGGTACTCGCCGGTGGTGCGACTGTTGGTGGCGAGCCGATCGATGCCGGCGGCCGAGTCGATGGTCTCGATCAGGTGCAGCAACACATCCAGTTCCGATGAGACGACCCGGTCATAGGTCATCTTCGGATACAGATGAATGCTGACCTCCTGTGCTCCGTGATGTTCCCGCCGCAGATCGTACAAAATGCGCAATGGTTCGGCGGCGAACCAAACCGAGGGACGCCGTTGAATGAAATGGGTCGGGAACAGATACAGGAAGTACAGATCGTGGGGCTTGATCATCTGCTCCCAGATCCTCGGCAAAACCACCGTGTTGTAGAAAAATGCGTCAGGTCCGGTGCGCCCGCCGGGCAGGATATTCACCTTGACTTGCGGCCCGATGCCGAATTCAGTCATCAACTCGCGCCGAAATAGCGGCGTGTATACGGTGACGTCCATCACCTCCTGCCAGCGCCGCAAACATTCGAGCAGATAAATCTCCGAGCCGCCGTAATGGTCGAGCTGCGGTGTGACGATACCTAATTTCATTCAGCTCCCGTATCAGCCAAGCAGCATTCGCAGCGACTCCGACATCGCCTGCCAGCTACCATAGTAACGCTCCATGATGACTATGAGTGTTGCCGCCATGCTGATGATTGGAAACAGCATGACGGCACCCCATGCGGGTGCCAGGATTCGCTCCATGGCCGGCCCCCACTCGGGGATCTCCCACGCGAGGAGCGGCAGTACCGGCAGGAGGTAACGGCCCTGGAGTCCACGGATCGTCGGATAACCCAGCGGTGTCCAGGTCATATACATGGCCGCGCCGAACGCGGTGATCAGCGCGGCGATGGTGACCAGACCCATCGCGCCCGGCCACAGCGCGGATCCTCGATTTCCAGGCGCGATCACCGCAAGGACCAGTGCGATGGCGGCTGACTTATAGTACCAATCCGGCATTAGCGCATCGGTCCAGCCCAGGTAGCCGATTACGGTTTTCAGCAGCCAGGCGCCATCTTGCACGAACGTATTGATCATGACTTCGGGCAAGAGCAACGGATTTGCCACCATCAAGTAGAATTGACCCGCCAACGATGAATCCGCTCCCGGGGCTGGAGTCAGCCCGGAAAGAACTCGCATCCAGACGATGACGGCGATCAATGCCATCGCGGCGATTGCCGCTTTCGAAGTCCACCGGTGATCGCGTCGGCCAAGGAAGGCTGGCGTCAAAAATGCCAGCGCGAATTGTGGTGGCCGCGCCATCGTGGTCGCGACTACTATCGCCGCAAACATCGCGAATTCCGCCGTACTGGCGGAACGCCCCTCGGACAGAATCCGCGAGGCCATCGCGATCGCGAAAATCGAAAGACTGATGAGCAAGGCATCCTGCGAGGTCGAGGCGAACTCGGATAGCGTCATCGGGAGCAGCAAGGTCGCGAACATCAGCGCGCGGCCCCGCCGGCAAATCGATAACCCGAAGAAGCTGATGGCGCACGCTGTCAATCCATTGAACATTCGTGCGATGACGAGTGCGCGTGGCAGCCTGATGTCGGCCAATCGTCCCATCAGCAATCCGATCGCCTGGGGGGCATAAAGGACCGGGCCGTATTGCGCGGTGTTCTGAAAGTTGACGTTGTCGCGCGGCGCGGACCATCGAAGCCTCATCGCCTGCCGCGCCATCTCGACGGTTTCCTTTATCTCCGGATGAAACCACATGGGTTGATAGAGGTCCGTCAGGTCGACCCATTTGCCGTCGACAGTTCCGCCGAGACGGGGCGAGATCAACACACCTCGACTTACCTGGTCGGCGCGTTCGGTATGCGCCGCTTCGTCCGCTACCTGAAAGGGCGGCATGATGATGGACAACAGGAAAACCGACGGCAGCGCATAAATCAAAAAGAGCCAGGGCAGCTTCGCTTGAATCGTAGTGAGCCCCGGGAACCCGAAACCGGCAAGGCGAGGATGTACGGCAACTTCAGACATTTCACGAGAGGCGTTGGTGGAACGATCAATCCCCCAAGGAGAACTCATCTGGACAGCCAGCGAATATAGGTAGCGGATGCGACCGGATGCAAGTGACGATTGGCGGCAGCCCATCTTTGCGAACTCTGGGACTTATCCCAGCTCGTTTCGATATATAATCTCCTGCCAACTTCTTCGGCCCGCCCCCGGGATGGTCTCGCAATGCGGGCGTTTGAGGATCGTGCGATCGATGAGCAACCATCCAATGGCTCCCAGCAAGGCCCATCACTACCGCGACGAGCGCATCAGCTACTGGAATGAATACCAACGCAGCAAATGGGGTCGGTACTACCACGACGAGATCCGCCGGATCTATCAGTTTCTGATTCCGCCGGGTCGACGCGTGCTCGAGCTCGGCTGCGGGGAGGGCGATTTGCTCGCAGGGCTCAAACCCTCGCGCGGAGTCGGGATCGATTTTTCGCCGGCCCGGGTCGCGTCCGCTCGCGCCCGCCATCTGGAGCTCGAAATCGTTCACGGCGACGTCCACGAACTGGCCCTCGAAGAAAAATTCGACTACGTCATCCTGTCCGACCTGGTCAATGATCTGTGGGACGTTCAGTCCGCCATCGAGCGCATCGCGCCGGCGTGTGAAGCCGGGACTCGCATCATCATCAACACGTACAGTCGACTCTGGGAATTGCCGCTCTCCGCGGTACGGGGGCTGGGCCTCGCGCATCCTTTCATCACGCAAAACTGGCTGACGGTCGAGGATCTGGAAAACATTTTGTATCTTGCCGGTTTCGAATCGATCCGTCATTGGCAGGAGATTCTGCTGCCGACCCGGATTCCCGGCCTCGCGAGGTTTTGTAATTCCTACCTCGCGCGGGTGGCGCCTTTTCGATTTGCGGATCTGACCAACTTCATAGTCGCGCGCCGGGCGCCACGCAAAACCGATCGAGCCTCCGATCCTGAGCCCATCGTGAGTGTTGTCATTCCAGCGCGCAATGAGGCGGGCAATATCGCGGATATTTTTCGGCGCGTCCCCGAGATGGGCGCGGGAACCGAAATGATTTTCGTAGAAGGAAATTCCTCAGACGATACTTACCGAACCATAGAGTTAGCAGTCGAGAGGCATAGCCAGCGAAATTCCAAGCTGCTGAAGCAGTCAGGCAAAGGCAAGGGCGATGCGGTAAGAGCCGGCTTTGCGGCCGCGAGCGGCGAGCTTCTGATGATCCTCGATGCAGATTTGACGATGCCTCCGGAAGACCTGCCTCGCTATTACCATGCGCTTCGCTCGGGCAAGGGGGAATTCATCAATGGGGTGCGGCTGGTCTATCCGATGGACGAACGCGCGATGCGATTCTTCAACCTGGTCGGGAACAAGTTCTTCAGCCTCGCGTTTTCATGGCTACTGGGCCAGCAGGTCAAGGATACCTTGTGCGGGACCAAGGTACTGGCACGCAAAGACTATGAGGTGATCGCCGGCAATCGGAGTTATTTCGGCGATTTCGATCCTTTTGGCGATTTCGATTTGCTCTTCGGCGCCGCCAAATTGAATCTGAAGATCGTCGATATCCCTATCCGCTATGCCGAACGAACCTACGGCGAGACCAACATCAGCCGATGGAGGCACGGCATGGTTTTGCTCCGGATGATGGCCTTTGCGCTGCGACGGATAAAGTTTTTCTAGGTTAGTGAAACTAGGAGAGAAACTGCGGATGGCGCCAATCCCAAACCCGCGAAGGTTTTTGATCGACGTCGTTAGGTCCTCCGTTGACCCAGTCGTTGGCCGAGTGCGACAGAGCGCCATTGCCATTCATGGCAGCTCCGATGACCAGGGTTAAAAGGCCCAAAGCGATCGCATAATGCTTGAAACGCGGACGAGCTTCTTCCAGTAGGCATCGACAGCCCAGCACCGCGAGCAGGAAGAACCAGGGGATGACGTCGGTCGTCATTCGCGCGCCGTAGCAATGTCCTCCCCACCAGTTCGGGTCGGTCGAAACTATGACCGTGTGAACTGCGATGACGAAGAGAGCTAGAAACGCCAACCACCGATGCGACAGCTCTCGCCAGTAGTATCCAACCAGAAACAATACGAAAGCTGCGCCGGGTACGAAGACGAATAATCCGCGCGAAGGACTTATGAAGTTACCCGCCAGCGCAATCCAGACGTGTTGCGGACTAAGGTGAAAGAGGTAATAGGGCTGTAGCGGTTGCCCAAAGACTCGCATCGAATAGAAGACAAAGACTGTGAGCCATAGCGCCCCGGTTATGGCGAAGGTTCTAAACTCGCTTCTTCGGAGGATCAGTATGTAAGCCGTGACTGCCATGATCGGAATCGAGCTGGTCGGGCGAACGAAGTATGCCCATGACAATAGAGTCCCCAACAGGATAGGACGTCCGCGCGCCTGGCGCTCTTCCTGTGCCAGCAGCACAGGGATGACTATGCCCACTAAAAATATCTGCCAGGTATGTGACCATAGGACGCGCGAGGCGGTACTCCATATCTGCGTACCAAAGGCCGCGCCTACCGCCAATACGACACTCCATGAAAGCGGCAACATGAGCAGCGCGGTGCGAAAGAACACCAGCGTCAAAACCGCCATCAGCAGGGCTGCGATGGCCGCCTGTATCACCTGATCGCCGGCTTCGTTGTAGTGGCCGTCGGGCGTCCGCGCAGAAATACCCGCGAAATTCATGAGCGCTACCAACGGCAGGGACAGCACGCTGCTACCCACCGGATACCCATACAGCACTTTTCCATCGATTACTTCGATTTGGTAAGGATAACCGTTTTCCCGGTAACCCGGCCGCGCGAAAGGAGCCAGACGCGGCATCGAAGCTTCATCAAAGGCGAAGGTATGCCGGTAGAGAATGTTTTCGCTGACCAGCATCGAGTACTTGCCGTCGGTCATACCGTGCAGCCCGAAGATCGCGAAGATCGCAAAGGTCCCGAACAGAAGAATGATCTCGAGGACTGATTGGTTCACGTCCGCGGGCGCAAGGCTCCCCAGTTTTCGCGCCGCATCCGCGATGTTCCCGGTGAAGCTCACCCTTTTGTCAGTGAACCGATCGAAGCGCTTGAAGTTGGTGGGCAGGGGTGGAATCGAACCGCCGACACAAGGATTTTCAGTCCTTTGCTCTACCGACTGAGCTACCTGCCCACCGTATGCGTTGCTGGCAGAACCTTCATTGCTACCGATCCGCGCGAGCCTATGCAACCCGCCTATCGTTCCAGCTTTGCGATCTTGCGACTCGACGAAGTCGATGACCTTCGCTTCGAGGTTGACGCCATCGAGGCGATCGATCTCCTGCACCCCGGTCGGACTGGTCACGTTCACCTCGGTCAGATAGTCGCCGATGATGTCGAGGCCGACGAAGTACAGCCCATCATGTTCGAGGCGCGGGCGCAGGATGCGGCAGATCTCGCGGTCGCGTGGCGTGATCGGCGCCTTGACCGTGTTGCCGCCGACGTGGATGTTGCCGCGATGCTCGTCGTCGCGCGGAACCCGCAGGGTGCCGCCGATCGGCTCGCCATTGAGCACGATGAGCCGCTTGTCGCCGAGGCGCACTTCGGGAATGTACCGCTGCGCCATGATCGGTTGCGATCTCGAAGTGCGTGACGGTTTCGAGAATCGCGCCGAGGTTGCGATCGCCGACGCTGACCAGAAACACGCCTTCGCCGCCGTGGCCGCCGAGCGGCTTGACGATCATCTGCCCGCCATCTCCGTCAGGAATTTGCGCAGCCGCGTGACTTCATATGTCACCAGCGTGGGCGGAATCGCCTCGGGAAAATTCAGTTGGTAAAGCTTTTCGTTCGCCGTCAGCAGCGCGTTGGGCCGATTGATGACGAAGGTGCGGCGCGTGTCGGCGAGCGCGAGGAGCATCGCGGCGTAGGCAAAGGGCGCATCGACCGGAGGATCCTTGCGCATGAAAATCGCGTGGAAATGTTCGAGCTGGTAGTCGTCGCCCTCGTCGAGGAATTTGTAGTGCGGCGTCGTGCGCGCAACTTCGCATCGACGCGCGCATCGCGTACGGCTGATGCCCGCGCGCGACCAGATCGCTTTAGTCCCGCGAAGTAAACCTCGTGTCCGCGCGCGACCGCCTCCAGCATGAAAGCAAAGGTGGTGTCCTTGTCGACCAGCACCTGCGACAGCGGATCCATTACGAAGAGGAATTCTATGCGCCACTATCAGTCTCCTCCGTAAGAATTCATCCAGCAGTGCGCCTGCGATGGCTCACTGCCGCGATCGCCGCGGTCTCGCTGCGCAGCCGATTGTTGCCGAGACCGGCGGCGACGAATCCCGCGCTCTTCGCGAGCTCCAGTTCCGCCTCGGTGAAGTCGCCCTCGGGACCGCATGCGATGACGATGCCGCGCGGCAGGCTCCGATGCGTCGAGCGACCGAGCAATCGGTTCCGCGCCCATGGTGCAAATCAATCTGAGCAACGCGGCTCGGATGCGCCATCAGCGAGCCTGTCTTTTGTGAGGGTTTCAATCAAGTCCGTGAATTGCGCGGGCTTGTGAAGTTCTGAAAGTGGCTGGGCGCGAGGCTTTGCTTGGCCGCGGCGCGTCGCGAGCCGTCGCCATCTGGCCATGCGCTCGAAGCCCGGCGTCGCGCACCACGCTGCGCTCGCATAGCATCGGCCACAATTCGGTGACGCCGAGCTCGGCGGCTTTCTCGACGATGAAATCCATCCGCGGTCCTTTGATGATCGCGGTCGCGAGGATCAGCGTCGGCGTCGCAGCCGTCGAGATCGCGGTCTTTTCGATGCGCAGATCAGCGCGCGATCATCCTCGAATCTTTCGATGCGCGCGAGATGCTCGAGGTTGTCTGGCGCCATCAGCGCGACGGACGCGCCTTCGCGCAGGCGCATCACATCGCGCAGATGATGCAGCTCGGCGCCATCGACGATCGCGATGCCATCGACGATCGGATGATGCAGCGCGAAGCGGGCAGGGCGGCTCATCGAGTGACACTTCGCGCGCGAATACCATCGTGATCCAGCCGCGCGAAACCGTGGTGCTGGCGAGGCTGCAGCTCCGGCGCGTAGTGCGATGCGATCGATTTGGCCTCGCGCGCGAGAATCCCGCCCAGCACCAGATGTCCGCCGCTCGCGACGAGCCGCTTCAGATCCGGCGCCATCGCGATCAGGGTCTTGCTCAGGATGTTGGCGACCACCAGATCGAATTTTCCTCGCACCTGCGCAACCGGCGTGGTCGAAAATGAAAGCGCTTTCGACACCGCATTGAGGTCGGCGTTCTCGCGCGCGTTGTCGAGCGCGAGCGGCATCGTTGTCGATGCCGATGACTTTGCTCACGCCGAGCATCGCCATCGCGATCGCGAGAATTCCCGAGCCGGTGCCGACATCGATCGCGCGGGTGATCTTGTGGCGCGCGACGATGTCATCGATCGCAAGCAGCGCGCCGCTCGTGGTCGGATGATGCCCGGTGCCGAACGCCTGTCCCGGCAGAACCGTGATGCTGATGCGGCCTGGCTCGCTGGCTGCGATTCCATGGCGGCACGATCAGAAAGCGCTCGCCGATCGGCAGCGGCTCGAAGCGCGATTGCCACATCGTCGCCCATCCGGGATCGACGATCGATTGCGGCGCGGCGTCGCGATCCGAATCGGTGAGCATCCCGGCGGCGCGCATAGTGCTGCGAATCGCGCGAAGTTTCGCCGGCCGCAGCGTCGTGAAGTAGGCCTCGAGCTTGACCGGACGGCGCGACCGCGGACCCGCGCGGCCGCCGCGCTCGACCGCGCATCCGAGCGCGCCGTTGGCGACCAGGATTCCGGCGGCCTCATCCGCGAGACCAGCGGGCGTTTCGAAGGTCGCCTTGATGTAGCCGGCTTCGACGCCATCGGGTGGATAATTACCGAACCGCGCGCCGCATGGAATGCGCGTATTGGGAGTGAGGTGTGGACGCCGCGCGCACGCGATTTGCCACAGTCTGCCGCGCAACATAGAATCCTGGTGGCGCAGGCTTGAGCTTGCGGGTTGTCGGGCGGAGGAGGCGTACGCTAAACATCGCGCATCGCGGTTCCAGCGGAACTCATCCGGAAAATACATTTGCGGCATTCCTCGCCGCGGCGGAAGAGGGCGCGCGATATGTGCGAGCTCGACGTGCAATCAACCCGCGACGGCGCAGTGGTCGTGCATGCACGATGAAACCGTCGATCGCACCACCGATGGCGTACGGCGCGGTCGCGTCGACTGACCCTCGAAGAAATCCAGCGCCTCGACGCGGGTGCGAAGTTCAATCCAGAAATTTCGCGGCGAGCGCATTCCGACTCTCGATGAAGTTTTCCGCGCGACCCGCGGCAAGCTCGGCCTCAACATCGAAATCAAGGAAGGCGCGCGTCGAGCGCCAGGTCTGCGAGCTGATGCGCGCGCACGATGCGCTTGCGACCTCGATGGTGTCGAGCTTCGAATGGAAGGCGCTCGAAAAAGTGCGCGCCATCGATCCTGAGATTCGCATCGGACTGCTCGCCGAGAAAAATCCCGCGGCCAGCTGCTCGATGCCGCCTCGGCGATGCGATGCGTACTCCGTCAATCCGCGCTTCGACATGGTCGATGCCGCATTTTGCGCCGATGCGCATCGCGCGCGGCCTCAAGGTGCTGGTGTGGACAGTCGATGCGCCCGAGGCGATGCGAATTCTGATCGCCGCGGGCGTCGATGGTATAATGACCAACTATCCAGCGCGGCTGCGGGATGTGCTTGCGGGAGCTTGAGGGCGGTGATGGCGCGATACGGTGACAACGCGATCGATGAGGTGCGGCAACGGGCCGATATCGTCGAGATAATCGGCGCGCACGTTCGCCTGCGCCGCGCGGGCCGCAACTTCGTCGGCCTGTGCCCCTTCCATAACGAAAAGACCCCCTCGTTTTCCGTCAACGCAGAGCGCGGATTTTATCACTGCTTCGGATGCGGCGCGGGCGGCACCGTTTTCAACTTCATGATGAAGATCGAGGGGCTCAGCTTTCCCGAGGCGATTCGTTCGCTCGCCACGCGCTACGGCGTCTCGCTTCCCGAGCTGAAAAATGACGGCCCCGGCGCGGCCGAGCGCGACGCCCTCACGCGCGCCAATCAGACCGCCGCGGAATTTTATGCGCATGTGCTGTGGAACACGCCCGACGGCGAGCAGGCGCGCGAATATCTCAATTCGCGCGGTATCACCGTCGAGACCGCGCGCGCGTTCATGCTGGGCTTCTCGCCCGTCGCGTCCCGCCTCGCTGGCGAAGGCGCTGGAGAAGCGTGGGCTGACCGAGGCCGGCGTCAAGGCGGGCGTCGTCAAGCGCGATGAGATGGGCCTTCACGATGCGTTTCGCGCGCGCGTGATGTTTCCGATTCGCGATGCGCAGGGCAAGGTGATCGCATTCGGCGGCCGCGTCCTCGATGCGCGGATGCCGAAGTATCTCAACTCGCCGGAATCGCCTGCGTACTCGAAGACGCGCACGCTGTATGGGCTTGCATGAGGCGCGGGCGGCGATCGCATCGCAGGATCGCGTGATCATCGTCGAGGGCTATTTCGACGTCATCGCGTTGTGGCAGGCGGGCTTTCGCGAGACGGTGGCGAGCTGCGGCACCTCGTTGACGGTGGAGCAGTTGCGGCTGCTCTCGCGCTACACGAAAAATGTTTTCGCATGCTTCGATGGCGACGACGCGGGCCGCAAGGCCTCGTTGCGCGCGCTGGAAATTTTCCTGCAGGCGGGACTGCTCGGGCGCGGCATCTTCATCCCGACCGGATTCGATCCCGATACGCTTGGTGCGCGAGCGCGGCGCGGCATTCCTCGAGGAATTGATCGGCGCGTCCGAGTTGCTGGTCGATTATTTCCTCAAGGAGCAGGCGCGCGAGGCGAAAGGATCGCTGGACGGGCGCGCGCGCGCGCGCCGAAAAAGTCGCTGATCTTCTGAAGCTGGTCGCGAATCCATTCGAGTTCGATCTGTTGGCGCGCAAGGCCGCGGAAGATGCTCGGCGTCGGCGAGGACACGCTGCGCAAGGCCGCGCGCGGGGGCTCGCGCACGATGCGTGGTGAGCGTCGCATCGAAATGGTGAAGGCGCCCGCCGCGCCTCGACGCGACCAGCGGAGTCGGAACTGGGCCTGGTCGCGATCGCCTTGCTGCATCCGCTCGTTGCGTCGCGGAGATTCAGCGAGCTATGCCTCGCCCGAACTTTTCTCCGACGCCGCGCTGCGGAACTGTTTTCGCCGAGGCCTGTGCACTCGGTGAAGCCGCTATCGGTTTCGACGAATTCATCGGCGAGCGACTATCCGAGGAGCAACAGAGCGCGCATCGCGGAGATGGCGGTCGGCCCGCTGGTGGACGATCCGGCGAGCGCGAAGAAAATTGGCAGAGGACTATATTTCGGCATTGGGCCGGCGGCCAGACGCGGCGCGAAGTCGATCAGCTCAAGCGTGCCGCGACGTCTGACCCGGAGCCGATGGTGGCGATGGCGATGCGGTGGCGAACGTGCAGGCGGTGATCGAGCTCAAAAAGCGCGAGGAACGCGAGAGGCGCAACGCCGAGCTAAACGGTCGATTAGTGGCCCTTAATTATACTCCCCAAAACTGTTAGGATTTTATTTACTCGATGTATCGAATGCCTTCCAGGGGGCCCATAGCTCAGCTTGGTTTAGAGCTGCCGGCTCATAACCGGCTGGTCCCAGGTTCAAATCCTGGTGGGCCCATTTCAATAGAATCATCAATACGGCATCACACATGTCCGATTGAAGATGCGCGCGCCGACGCTCGGTCGCGCGGCGGCCGGCCAATGCCGGGGAGAAGTTGAATTGCGCGAAGAAATAAGGCGGCTAATGGGCCTTCAGACTCTCGATCGCAAGCTGAAGGAATTAGAGCAGTCGCTTTCCACCGTCGCCCTCCGCGTCAACCAGCTACGCGATCAGACTTCCAAACAAGAGGCGGAACTCGAGAAGCTCTCGACCGAGGAACAGGAAGCCGCCGCCGCGCGAAAAAAGCTCGAGCGCGAGATGGCGGAAGGCGAGGCGCGTCTGCGCAACAAGCGGATGCGCCAGAACCTGGTGCGCAACGACAAGGAGCTGCAGGCGCTTTCGCACGAGGTCGATTCGCTCAAGGAAGGCAATCAGCGGATCGAGGGCGAGCTGCTGGTGATGATGGAGAGCGCGGGTCCGCGGCTGGCGAAAATCAAGGAACTCAGTGAGACGCTCGCGCAGGCGCGCACCGAGCTGGCGGCGGCCGAAAAAGAGATCGCGGGTCAGGTCGAGGAGATCAAGGCGGAACTCGCCCAGCAGCAACGCGAGCGCGACCAGCATCGTCGAAGGAGATCGAGCCTGCGCTGGTCTCGCGCTACAACGTGATCTTCGATCGCGCGTCAGGGCGTCGCGGTCGCGATCGCGCGCGCAGGGTACCTGCCAGGGATGCATGCGCCGGCTGCCGCCGCAGCTCTACAACGAGATCCAGAAGCATCTGCAGATCCACTTTTGCCCGGCGTGCCAGCGCATCCTGTTTTACGAGGAGCCGCCCGCCGAGAAGTAGATCGCAGCGTCAGACGTTGCCGTCGGAGGTCGGAGGCTTCGCGGGGGCGCCTACTTTTTGTAGGAGCAGCAGGCGTCCGCTGCCGTCGAGCTCGGTTGGGTTGCTGGTCATGATGACTTGATACTCGGCGCGGAACGCCGCTGGCGCCGCTCCCAGATATTGTCCCAACACACCAGGTATTCGGGTTTGTTCGGTTCCTTGAACCGATACGATCGGAATCGTGCGTCGCGAGTAGAACGCGATGCCGTAATCCATATCAATCAGATATCCGATCGGATGGTCGGCGACCGTCTTCATCACCTCGGCCGCGAAGTCTTTCAGCGCCAGCGTATTTGCTATCGCCGGAACCACGACCAGGTTTGCCGCGAGGGCGAACACACCAACGCCGCAGCGATCGCGAGCGCAGTCTTTTGCAGGAGCCGGGTGCTACTGACGAGATAGATTCCGAGCGCGACGAGCGACGGCCGGGATCGCGATCGGCTCAGCGGCGAGTTGCGCGCTGACGCTGGTGTGCAACGCAGCGAGGAAGTTCGGGTTGCTGACGCGCACGCATGCGAGGATCCGCGCGAAGCCGGCCGGCCATGCCCACAGCATCGCGAGCCGAGCAGCGCGCCGGCTCCTACCGCGGCCAGCACCGCTCCGTACAGCGAGGAGAGAAATGCGACCAGACGTTCCGTACTGGCGGGCGCATCGATGGCGTCGACGAGGTAGAGCGCGGTAAGCGTCGCGAGCGCCGGGTACAGCGGCAGCAGGTACACCCCGCGCTTGCTATGCGAGAAGCTGTAGAAGCCGAGCACCACGACTAACCAAATGAGCAGGTACACGAGGCGAGAGTCTGCGCTGCCGCGATGCGCGAAGCGCGCTGCCAAATCACCAGCGCGAGAATCAGCGTCCACGGCAGGAATCCGGCCGCCAGCGCCACTTCGAGATAGTAGAACGGATGCGCATGGCCTTCGTGAAAATTGCCGCCGCCCACGAACCTGACGAAGTTCTCCGCAATGAGCTGCTTCTCGATGAATGCCTTGCCGCCGATGATCGATGCCGCGACGTACCACCATCCGGCGAGGACCGCGACGATCGCGATGCCGCGCGCGAGCTTCAAATCGCGAAGGATGCTCCATCGCCATTGCACGGCGATCCAAACCAGCGCGACCGCGCCGGGGAGCACGCAGGCCGACCGGCCCCTTGGCGAGCACCGCCATCGCGATCGCGACATAAAGTAGCGTTGCGGCGGCGGGTCAGTCCTTCGCCGATCAGGAGGAATTCGAAGAACGCGACTTCCATGAAGAAGCTCAGCGTCATGTCGACCCGCGCGCCGCGTCGCGGATTGCAGATACTGAATCGAGGTCGCGAGGATCAGCGCTGCGAACAGCGCCGCGCGACGATTGAACAGCCGCCGCACGTAGTAGTAGCAGGCGAGCACGCCGCCGACGCCGAACAGCGCCGACGGCATGCGGATCGTCCATTCGTTGACGCCGCCGAGCGAGCATCGAGAGCAGCGCCGCGATCCAGTGCATCAGCAGCGGCTTCGAGGGTAGCTCGATGCCGGCGCGCATCGGCAGGATCACGCCGCCGCCGGTCGCGATCGCAAGCACGGTCACCGCCTCGCGCGGCTCGCCCTTGGTGTAGAACGGATAGCCGCCGAGGTTCACGAAGAAGATCAGCGCGGTGAGGCCGCGAGCAGGGGAAGCGCAAACATCGGCGTCGCGAGAGTAGTCGAGCCATCGCGCGGCAGGTGCGTCGTCAGCGGCGCTTCTGACGAGCTGGAGCCGACATTGCGGTGACGGCTCGTCGCTAGCGATTTTCGATGGTTTCGTTCATTTCCAAACTCGAAACGCTTGCGACTAACATACCGGCGACGGGAGATCGGATGCAGCGTCCCCGAACGCAGCGCAAAGGAGTTGTTCAAATGAGAATTGAAGATCGAGTGGCGATAGTTACCGGATGCGGCCGCGAGCGCGGAATCGGACGCGCGATCGCAATGCGGCTTGCGAACGAAGGCGCGCATATCGTGGCCGGTGAATATGGCCGCGCGATGAAAGAATATCCCGATGCGAAGTTCGGGCAGATGGAAGAACTCGAAAGCCTCGCCGCCGAGATCCGCAAGCTCGGGCGAAAATGTCTGCCGGTCAAGGTCGATGTCACCGATGAGGCCGAGGTTGCCGCGATGGCCGAGGCGGCGTGGAAGGAGTTCGGGCGCATCGATATTCTGTGCAACAACGCGGGCGGCGGCGTCGGCGGCGGCCCGGTGGTGCAGCAGACGCTGGATTCATGGAACAAGACGGTGGCAATCAATCTGACCGGCACCTTCCTATGCGCGAAGCACGTCGCGCCGAAGATTATCCAGGGCGGACGCGGCGGCCGCATCATCAACACCGCCTCGATCGCGGGCAAGCGCGGCGGCCCCGGGATGGCGGCATATTCGGCGGCAAAGCATGGCGTGATCGGGCTTGACGCGCAGCCTCGCGCTGGAGCTGGGCCAATTCGGGATCACGGTCAACGCGGTATGCCCCGGCTTCGTCGAGACGCAATTGTTCGAGGGGCTGTTGCAGATGGTCGGGGCCACGCGCGCACCGATCGCGAGGGCGCCCGCAAATTTTTCGAGCGCCAGGTGCCGATGGGCCGGATGGAAACCGGCGACGATGTCGCGAATGTGGTGGCGTTCCTCGCCTCCGACGACGGCAATTATATGACCGGGCAGGCGCTCAACATTTGCGGCGGCGTCGAATGGCATTGAGGTAGACAGACGGATTCAGGGGCCGGCGATCGCCGTGAGTGCGGCGGCGATCGCGAGGGCGGCGCAGAGGGGAACATAGAGCCGCGAATCCCACCATGCGAAGGGCGAATCCGCGGTTCGCTTGAAGATGCCGAACCATCGGAAGTCGCCAATTACGCGCGCCGTGAAAACGATGGCGATGATCCATGCGCCGGCTGTGAAGAACCATTGTGGTAGTAATGTCCCCCAGATCCCCATCCTTCCCAACATGACCAGACTGGCAGTGAGCAGCAGGAAGGCGACGAAGAGGGTGGCAAACGGGCCGGGCGCGAAGAGCGGGCGGTCTCCGCGCGAGGGGACCGCGACGGCCGCGCCCCATCGTCCGCCCGCGGCCCAGTAAAGGTGCAGCAGCGCCAGCGCGAACATCACGATCGCGCCGACGCATCCGATCATCCGGGTCGCCAATCGAGTTGCGAGACGGCAGGAGGCGCCGTTAGTGACCCACCGCTTCCTTGCCAGTGCATTCACCGACGCGGGTACCTTCCATCTTGGTGATATTGCTGATGTCGTGCTCCATCAATTTGCCGTTCATCGACACCGTACCGACGTAGTGGGTCGGCTTGTCGAATTTAACCGACCCTTCACTGGTCATGGTGAACTTCCCGGTGCAGGCATATTTCCAGTCGACAGAAGTGGTGGTTTCGTTGAAAGAGACGCGCTGGCAATTCTCTTCCGGCGAGATTTTTTGCGCGTTGGCGAACTTGTCGGAAAAGGTGTCGAGTTCTTTTTGGGTCAGGCAATGCTCGGCGGTGTGCGGAAGGTTGCTTTGACCATTGCGGGTCGCCGTCACCGTAACTTTCCATAACCCTGGCTGGGCTTTGATTGAGGCTGCCCAAAGTGAAGACGCGACGGAACTCAGTAGCATCGCGGCCAACGCGGCCTTATAGCTTTTTGTCAATTAATCATCCTCAGAAATATCCGTAGAGTGTTTGTAACGGCCCCGCCGCGGCGAAACGCAACTTACTTCTTGTCGTGGAGGGCTGCGACGCAGCCGTGGCGGCGCACACCGTCGAGGGTGGTAACGCTGTCGACATTGTTGCCACCCGCCTTGCCCTTCAACTTGATATTGCCGGTGAAGTGGGCGGTGGTATCGAACTTAAGCGAGGCATCACTCGCCATGGTGAATTTGCCGGTACATTCCATCTTCCAATCGAGTGAGTTGCCGGTTTCTTTATAGGCAGTACGTTTGCATACGTCGTCTGCGGGACGCGGAGTGTATTGAGTTTCGACCAGCCAATTGGCGAATTGCCCGATATCCTTGTCGGTGAAGCAATGGGTGGACAACCTCGGGCTCTCCGCGAAGGTTCCGTTGTGAACTGTGTAAACGACCCTCCACAGCCCAGGCTGCACCATCAGCGCGCTACCTCCCAACTTGGCTGGTGCAGGAGACGCGGACGGCGCCGGAGAGGACGCATGGGCCGGTGAAGCTGCGTGAGCTGGCGACGGCGCGTGGGCCGGGGATGCCGCCAGGACGGCCGTAGCCCAGGCCACCAACGTGATCGCAATCAAGGTCGAGACGCTTTGCTTGGTCAAAAAAATTCACCCACATAGCCACGCGGCACATTGAATCACGCCGGCATGGGAAAGTTGAACTGCGAGCCCTCGTCTCGCGCAGCCGAATCGGCGCGAGCGCGGGTGGAAACCCTATTTGCCGAAGGGCCTAGTGCTTCGCGACCAGCTTCGCGTTGCCGTTTTCGTCGTATTCGTAAACTTCGCCGGCTGCTTCGGCGCGGGTCTTCTTGTGCGAGCCATCGCAGTAGGGCTTGTTCTTCGACAGGCCGCATCCGCAGATGTAGATTGGGAGTTCGGTCCCTTCCGGAATTTCGTAGGGCGCCTGCGCGTCATGCTTGACAACTCGAGCCATGTGAATTTTCCTCGCTATGCGATGGTCGGCGCTCGCGCTGGCCGTGTTTCCTGTCGCGACCACTAAAGACTAGCTCGCGCGGGTTCGTCAACCGATTTAGCTGATCGGCTGATGGATGGCTTCGGCGGCCTCGATGTACTCCGCCGACCTTGCGATGCGGGTCGGCGCCGAGCACCAGCGCGAGTACTCCGCCAATCGCGATTAGGACGCCAAGGACCTCATGCGAGGTCGGATGCTCGCCGAGAAAGATCATCGCAAACACCATCGAGATTAGCGGTATGCCAGGAACTACCAGCGCCGTCGTCCATGAGAGCGAAAGCCGACTGATCGCGCCGTACCAGGTCAGCGCGGACAGGAAGTAGACGAAGAAGCCGATCGCGACGATGACCAGCAGCCAGGCGCAGGTCGGCGAGTTGCGCGAGCGATGAGCCGGAGCGCAGCAGAAAGATCGGAACGAAGGTGCAGGCCGCGAAAATGAAGCGCGCGCCCGGCGACACAAATGGGCGTCAGCGGCGGCATCACGCGCAGGCCGATCACGTGCGAGGTTTGCCAGAAAAACGGGGTGACGAAAAGCAGCATCGCCGCGAACATTGGTGCGAAGGAGTTGCCGGCCCAGAATACCGAGCCAATCCCAGCCAGGATCGCGCCGTCGCGATAAGTTGGCGCGATGAGGGTCGTTCGCCGACCACGATGACCGACAGAATCAGCGAATAGACCGGCTCGGTCTGAAGCAGAATCACGGTCGCAATCGCATCGATGTGCTGCATCCCGTAGATCAGCGTAAGGCTGGTCATTACGGTACCCGTCATCGACATTGCGATCAGACGCCCGAGGTAGCGGCGATCGAAGAGCATCGCGTAGCTCGCCGCGCCGATACAGGATCGGCAGCGCGCAGATTGCAGCGATGGTGGTGACCGCCGCGCAGAAAAGAATCGGGTCGAGACGAACTGCGGCATAGCGGGTCAGCACCGGTTGCGTCGCGCCGATGAGGGTATTGGTAATCGCCATCGCGAAGCCGATCTGGAAGGCGCGCGAGTGACGATGATGCCGGCTGCGCGGTCGAGATGCTCGGATTTGGGCAGATTCGCTCTTGCGCGCGAACGCGACCGCGATGACAAGGATTGCGATCGCGATCCGGTACCATGCGAAGGGTTGGTAGGTGCGGGTGCGCACGAAACTGACCAATGCGGCGATCGCGATCAGGCTGAACAACCGCCGAGGACACGAATCCCCCGACCACGATGGCATCGATTCCGCCATGCATGATCTTCGGCATCTCATGGAGGCCGGCGCCGGCGATGATCGGGGTCGCCATCAGGAAGGAAAAGTTGGCGGCATCCTGGCGCTCGACTCCGAGGAAGCGGCCGGTGGTGATGGTCGCATCCCGAGCGCGATACGCCCGGGATAATCGCCAGCGCCTGGCTGAGGCCGATGAGGATCGGCGTCGCCAAGGTAGAGTGGTCCATTCTTTTTTCGGTTGCGGCCCACCACGTCGGCGACCCATAGCACTATACCCATCAGCGCCAGGGTGCAATGCGATGACGCCATGATGATCGCGGAAAGTTGTCTCGGCCTGCTTTTCCAGGAGCAGTCCGATGATCGCGCCGGGAATCGATGCCACGATCAGCAGCATCAGCAACGCGGCGCGAAGCAGGATCCGGGCGCGTACGATCGAGAGCACCATCGCGAGCCATTCGCGCCAATAATAGATCAGCAGTGCCAGCAGACTGCCGAGATGCAATGCGACATCGAAGGCGAGGTCCGGGATCGTTCCATCCGAACAGCCATGGGAACGAGCACCAGATGCGCGGAACTCGAAACCGGGAGAAACTCGGTCAATCCCTGGACCGCGCCGAGGATAAGGGCCTGTAATTCGGTAATCATGATTGCTTTCCTCAGCTTAGGCTCGAATGTCGCGGTCGCAATCTTAGGCATCTTTAGACTCTCTTCGTCATCTTCCACGGTAGACTTCCTCATTCAACCGCCCTTGACGCAGCAAGCGGGTTACCTTACAATTAGTGATTGGTTATGAGGGGAGGCTCGTGGGGGGTCAGGAGGACCAGCGGCCTATGTTCCGAAACACCAGCAGAGGCAAGGTAATCCCGTTACGCGAAGGCAATGTGATTTCGAGAAGGCAACGTATGTCCCCAATCGAGGCGATGGAAGCGCTGCGCGCCGCAGCCGCGCGTCCCTTCCCCTCGGTATCAACCACTCCGCGCCTGCCCGCGATGATCCCCGACGAGATTCTCGAATACTTTGGATGGGTATTCTGCCAAGGTGGCTTCCTGAATCTTCACATGACCTTCGAGCAGTTTCTTTCGGTCGTCGCGGCGGTGAATCCTGGCGCTCTTTGTCCCGAGTACGACGCGAGCGAGCCAATGGTCGCCGATTAGCGAACAGTCCCGACGCTCGCGACGCTTGCACGGGGCGACGTGCTCATGGCGACCGACGGATGTGGCGCGGTCGCGCTCGGCTTCGGAATCAGCGAATTGCGCGACCCATACGCTTTGTAGTCCCGCGGTATCGTTGACCGATTTGAGCCCGTTGTCCTTGGCGATTTGCGGCCAGTTGTCGGGATTGCCGGTGACGCGTTTGGACAGCGCCGCGAGGTCCTCGCCCGGCAGCATCGCGAAGTTGACTCCGCCACTGCCGGGCGTGAGCGCGAGGCGGCGGCAGATTCGCGGCGAGTTGGTCGAAATCGGTGAAGAGGTTAAGCTTCTTGCTCGGCTTGTAGTTGTCTATCTCGTCGGCGGGAATATTTTCGGTGCGGACGTTTGCGATGATTTTGCTCCGCCGGCTCCCCTCCGGAACCACTTCGATCTCGTAGCGATATTGCGCCACATTGCCGACCAGGTTCGGAAAGATGCCTTCCGGATTGGTCGGCGGGCTTCCACAGCGTGATGATTTTGTGGTCGGGCTTGGTGTCGAAGAGCACCCCCTGCCCGCGCAGCACGTCCTGCGTCATCACGAAGGTCTGTCCTGAGCGGGCAAATCGACCTCGTGCTCCTCGCCCACTGCGGTGTCGTTGTCGGAGTGGGTCCAGTACTTCCCGAAGCATCCGTGTCAGGGAAGAACCGAGGACCATGGCAACCGTGAACCACGGCGAGCGAGACGAACGTCGTGCGAGAGAATCCCTCCCCGCGCGGATCAAGGAAACCACGCGCGATCCGTATGCGCAAGCGTTCGTCATTCGGGCGCATCGCAAAGCCATGATCGTGCAACGAGGATTGTAAAAGCTCCGCCTCAAACGATAACTAATACTTCCCTCTTTATGGCACCGAGCAATCAGCCGCGTCATGTAGTTGCGGTGATCGGCGCGGCGACCGCGGGATCCGAAATCGCCAGGATTCTGGCCCAGCGCGGCGCCCTCGTCATCGTGTTTGAGCAGAACCTCCGCCCTTACGGCAAAATCGAGGACGGCCTCCCGCGATGGCACGTCAAGCAGCGCAAGGACGAGTACGAGGAAATCAACCAGCGCCTCGAGCATCCGAATATCGAGTTCGTGCCCGGCAGCAGGCTCGGGCGCGATATCGATTTCGAGGAGCTCCGCACGCAATGGGGACTCAACGTGCTGGTGCTGACCCATGGCGCATGGCGCGATCGTCCGTTTCCCGTCGAGGGCGCCGATCAGTTCGTCGATCGCGGATTGGTCTACCAGAATCCGCTCATCTACTGGTTCAACCACTATCCCGAGAAGACCTACGACGGCCCGCGCTATGAGCTGACGCCCGGCGCCATCGTCGTCGGCGGCGG
Organism: uncultured delta proteobacterium; assembly: GCA_963848285.1. Lineage (GTDB taxonomy): Bacteria > Desulfobacterota > Binatia > Binatales > Binataceae > DATGKG01. The sequence goes on from CAWKCZ010000001.1 coordinate 252,077, forward strand.
ACTGGCCTCGATCGACGTGGTCAAGGTGCTGCAAATCGAGATGACGCTGAAGGCGCTGGCCGCGCGCGGCATCAATGAGGACATGGTGCGGCTGGAACGCGAGGGCGTCGAGCCGGTGGTGGAGTCGCATGGGCTCAAGTATGCGGACCTCGCGATCAAGCCGTGCAAGCTGTTCTATCGCCGTCGCGTCATCGACATGCCGCTTTCGGACATCCCGCCCGATGCGCCGCCTAAGCGTCAGGAAGCGATGCGTAACGCGCGCGGGAAGATCCTCGAAAAGGCGATGCGCAAGTTTCTCTTCGAGTTCCAGGAGCTTCGGGTGCCGACCGGCGTCATCGTGGAAGACGGCAAGATGGTCGGCGTCAATTTCAGCCGCACCGAGGTTGCCGACGGCCAGGTCCGCACCGTTCCGGACACCAGCGAGGAAGTGCGCGGCCGCGATGACCATCAGCTCGATCGGCAGCATCCCCGAGCCAATCGCGGGCGTGCCGCAAAAGGGCGAGGTCTATCAGTATCGCGACGTGAAAAGCGGCCTGCTCTTCGATGGCGCCTACGGCGGTCTTCGCGGCGGGCAACGTGCTGACCGGCAAGGGCAACATCAAGGATTCACTCGAAAGCGGCACCGAGATCGGCACCATCGTAGCGGAGAATTATCTCGGCCTCAGCGATGACAAGCTGGTGCTCACCGAGAACGCTCGTCAGGCGGCGGAGGCGGAGGCAAACCAGATCGCCGACATGATGGACAAGCGTCCCGAGCTGCAACGGGCCGAGGTCGATGCGATCCTCGAGAAGGTGCGCGCGCGCCAGAAGGCGGTCGGCTACGAGGGCGACTATCGCGCCTGGATCGCGAAAGTCACCCCATCCGATTTGCAGTAGACACAGAGTCTCTACCTAATCGCGCTCGGCGCGCGCTTCGGTTCGCGTTGATACGGCGGCGCGAAATGCCGTAGTCTTTTAGCGTCCGCAATTTCTCAGGCGAAACTCAGGAGTCCTCCGATGCCTGATGCTGATGCTCGCGAAGCAGCTAAAGCGCCGGCGCGCGCCAAAAAAACCAGCGCGCCGAGCGTCGAACATGAGCTGCAACTCTATTACTGGATGAAACTCATCCGCGCGTTCGAAGATCGCGTCGCGCGGCTTTCCCGACAGAACAAAATCTTTGGCGGCGTATATTCCGGCGCCGGCCAGGAGGCTATTTGCACCGGCGTTTGCGCGCCGCTGCAGCCGGGCGATTTCGTCGCGCCATTGCATCGCGATCTGGGTGTCTTCCTGATGCGCGGGGCCGACCCCGGCCGCCTGATGGCGCAGTTGATGGCAAAGGAAAACGGTCTCTCACGCGGCAAGGATTCCGGACTCCATGGCGGCGACCTCGAACACGGAATTTTCGGCTCGACCTCGATGCTCGGCTCCTCGCTGCCGGTCGCGGTTGGCGCCGCGCTGAAGTTCAAGATGAAGAAAGAGAAGAACATCGCCGTCGCGTTTTTCGGCGAGGGCGCGGCCTCGCGCGGCGATGTCCATGAGGCGATGAACTTTGCCGGCGTCCACAAACTTCCGGTCATGTTCGTATGCGAGAACAATCGCTTCGCGTATTCCACTCCGCTCGAAAAACAGATGGCGATCGAGAACGTCGCTGATCGCGCGCGTGCCTATGGTTTTCCCGGCCACGTGGTCTCGGGCAACGATCTCCTCGCGGTCGTGGCAGTGACTGAGCGTCTGGTCGATCGGATGCGCAAGGGCGGCGGCCCCGAGCTGATCGAATGCAAAACCTATCGCTATCGCGGTCACAGCGAGCACGACCCCGCGCTCTATCGCGACAAAAATGAGCTCATCGAATGGGAAGCGCGCGACCCGCTTCCGCAGTATGAATTTTTCCTCGAAAAGAAGGGGCATGACTTGAAACGCATCCGCGAGGAAGTCGACGAACGCACGCGGCAGGTGGTGCAGGCCGCGGTCGAGTTCGCCGAGCAGGATCCGATGCCCGATCCCTCCGAGGCGCTCGAGGATCTCTACGCACCGTCGGGCTCGACGCTTTCCACTAACGGACGCAAGTAGCGGCCTCGATATGGAAATCAGCTACATCCAAGCAATCAATCAAGCCCTCCACGAAGAGATGGGGCGCGACGAAAACGTTTTCATCATGGGCGAAGACGTCGGCGAGCTCGGCGGCGCGTTCAAGGTCACCGAAGGCCTGCTCGACAAATTCGGCGAAGAACGGGTTATCGATACGCCGATTTCCGAAGAGCTGATCGTCGGCGCAGGCATCGGCGCGGCGGTGATGGGCATGCGGCCGGTGGTCGAGATGCAGTTCGCCGATTTCATCTCGTGCGGCTTCGATCAGATCGTGAACATGGCGGCCACTCTGCGTTATCGCCACGGCGGCCGCGCCTCGTGTCCACTGGTCATCCGCGCGCCATCGGGCGCCGGCGTGCATGGCGCGCTGTTTCATTCGCAAAATCCCGAGGCCTGGTTCACCCGCGTGCCGGGGCTCAAGGTCCTCGCGCCCGCGACCGTCTACGATGCGAAAGGGATGCTCAAGTCCGCCATTCGCGATGACAATCCGGTCGTGTACTTCGAGCACAAGCGGCTCTATCGCAGCCTCAAGCAGGATATTCCCGAGGGCGAGTTCACCGTGCCGCTCGGGGTCGCGGAGGTTCGCCAGCAGGGGAGAGATCTTTCGATCATCACCTACGGCGGCACGCTGGGGCAGTCGCTCGATGCGGCCCGCATCGTCGAAAAGGAAAATGGTATTTCGATCGAAGTAATCGATCTTCGGACGCTGCTGCCGCTCGATCGCGACGCCATTCTGGAAACCGCGAAGAAGACCGGCAAGGTGCTGATCGTTCACGAGGATCGGCTCACCGGCGGCATCGGCGGCGAGGTTGCGGCGATCATCGCGGAGCATGCCTTCGAGTACCTCGATGCGCCGGTTCGCCGGGTTGCCGCGATGGATACGCATACCGCGTTTGCGCCGCCGCTAGAGCAGGCGATTCTTCCGAACACCAACAAGATCGTCGACGCGCTTCGCAGTCTGGCGGCGTACTGACCAAAGGAAAATGAGCATCCAAAACATTCCGGCAGAACTCCAGCCGACCGAGTCTGCATGGCGGGCGGCGACTGCGGCCTGCCAAGGACAAATTGAGCGCGAGTGCGATCATCTTTCTCTCCGGCGAGGGCGGCGGCTGGAGCAAAACCGAGGTCGAAGTCGCCACCGGACAGACGGTCACTTTGCTCGCCGACGGTCAGGTCTGGCTGTCGCGGGAGGCGAACCTCGCGTTCCCTGCGAGCATCGCGCTGTGGTACCGCATCGGCGACGGCCCCGTTGCGCGATGCGTCTCCAACACCGGCACGTTTCATCGCGGATCGGTCCGGCAAACTGCAGCTCATCGCAAAACCTCCGGGCGAGTGGGCCGATCCGGCGGGGAACTTTCTTCCCGACTATCCCAACCGTGGCGCATCGGGAGGTTTGCTGGTCGCCGCGCTGGTCTGGTCGGGAAAGATCGAGGATTGTCTGCGAGCGTTCGCCGCACACGATAAGAGCGGCGTCGCATCGCGCGAACTGGCGCGCCATGCGGACGAAAAACCGCTGCCGCGCGGATGGCAACCTTTGTGGCGTGTCGGCGACACCCGGATGTTCCATCAGGCCGAGTCCGACGGTGGCCACGTCATCAAATGCCGGTGCGAAAACGACGCGGCGATCCTCAAGTACCCCGTTGATGTCCCTCTGACGAGCGACTCCCGGTTAGCGTGGTCATGGCGCATCGAAGAGCTTCCTTCGCAACATCCGGAGAACAATCTTCCGCAGCATGACTACCTGTCAGTCGCGGTCGAATTCGAAAACGGCCAGGACCTGACCTGGTACTGGAGCCATAGTCTGCCGGTGGGAGAATCGTTTCGGTGCCCGATCTCATGGTGGGATAAGCACGAGACCCATATTGTGCGGCGCTCCGGCCTCGAAGGCCTCGGACAGTGGATTTCGGAAGACCAGCAGATTCTTCCGGCCTATGTGAAAGCGGTCGGCGGCACACTTCCAAAGCGCATCGTCGGCGTATGGCTGATCGGGCTCAGCGCGTTCCAGCGAAGAATCGGACAGGCCTCGTATCGCGATCTCGAGCTCAAAGGCTCGGATAGCAGCATTTGGATCGGACCATGACCCACCGCGACTTACCAACTTCGGGAAAGATTTTATGGCGATAGAAGTCCAGATGCCCCAGATGGGCGAAAGTGTCGTCGAAGGCACCATTACCAAATGGCTGGTCAAGGAAGGCGACGCCGTCACCGAGGATCAGCCGCTGGTCGAAATCTCGACTGACAAAGTTGACACCGAGATTCCCTCGCCAGGGGCAGGAACGATTGCCAAGCTGGTCGCCGAAGAAGGGCAGACGTTGCCGGTCGGTGCGGTTATTGCCGTGATTGAGCAAGCGGCGAAGCCGCTTGCAAAGAGCGATAGCGCTGGGACTGCGAAGGCGTCGCCTTCGCAGTCCCAGCCCGAGCAGGCGCGACCTCAGCCGCCTTCGGCGGCGGCGGTTGCGCCCGCTGCTGTTGTACCGGTTGAGGCACGGACGCCTTCGGCGCCCGCGCCTCAACTGGCGGTGGCGGCAGATTCAGATGGAGGCGGTACGGCGGCATCGCCGCCGGAGAGCCTCCAGAGCGAAGGGGACCGCCGGCGTATATCGCCGGTGGTCGCCAGGATGGTCGCCGAGCACGCGCTCGACGTCAGCCGGATTCCCGGGACGGGAATCGGCGGACGCGTCAGCAAGCGCGACGTCGAGAAGTACCTCGAGTCGCTGCGCCAGGGTGGCGCAGCGACGGCTCCCGAAGCGCCACCCCAGACGGCGCAGGCGAATGGCGCAGCAGCGGCCGCGCCCTCGGCGCGGCCGGCCCCGGCCCCGTTGCGGTCCGTGCCTAGCATTACGCCGTCTGCGCCGACCACCGGCGGATATCATCCGCCGGTTTACCAACCGCGCGAGGGCGATGTCGTCGAGGCGTTCACCCGACGGCGCAGGCTCATCGCCGAGCACATGGTCTTTTCGAAGACCCATTCGCCGCACGTCGGGACGCTGGCGGAAGTCGATTTGACGAAGCTGATGCGCCTTCGCGAATCACACAAGAAGGCCTTTCAGGAGCGCGAGGGGTTCGCCCTTACGATGCTGCCGTTGGCCGCAGCCGCGACCGTTCGTGCGCTCAAGGAATTTTCCCGCATGAATGCCTCGGTGGTCGGCGACTCGTTGGTCATCCGCAGACAGATCAACCTCGGCATTGCGATGGACAGCGACGAGGGTCTGCTGGTGCCTGTAATCAAGGCTGCCGAGGGGATGTCGGTGGTGGGCCTCGCGCGCGAAATGGAGCGACTGCGGCGGAAGGTGCAGGAGAAGAAAATCACCGCCGACGATCTCAGCGGCGGCAGCTTCACGCTCTCGAATCCCGGTCGCGAAGGCAATTTGTTCGGCTTCGCCATCATCAATCAGCCGCAGGTCGGGATTCTGCGGATGGGCGAGGTGAAGAAGCGTCCGATTGTAATTGAGGTCGACGGCGCCGATGCCCTCGCCATTCGCACCATGATGTACCTCGCCCTGTCATACGATCATCGTGTGGTGGACGGCGTGCTCGGTAATAGTTTCCTCTACCGCACCGCCCGGATCATGGAGCAGGCCGACTTCGAGCTTTGAAACCGCCGCTGCCGGATTGCATGCCGGATGCTTACTGCGCTCATTACACGCGGCGCATTCGAAAGTGCGGCGCAATTTGACGGCACTCCCTTTGCTCTCCATGCGCATCGGGAGACGCGCTCATGGTTGACCACGCAATATGCGATGATCGGGTCGTGATGGATCATTCAAGCGGACGTGATTTCGAATGGACCGGCAGGGTGCGCCCGCGCTTTTGCCCGAAGTGCGGCCATGAGCTCCTGACCGTCGGCGACTACTGCTCGCAATGTGGCCTGCCGATTCCGCCCGACGAGCGCCTCTACGATGAGCCCGATGCCTCGTCGCGGTCGCGGCTCATCGGGCTCCTGCTCTGCATCTTCCTGGGCTATTTCGGCGTGCATCGGTTCTACGTCGGCAAGATAGCGACCGGCGTGCTGTGGCTGTTGACCGGCGGTCTGTTCGGCATCGGCTACATCGTCGATATCATCCTGATCGCGATGGGCAGCTTTACCGATGCCGATGGCCATCGGCTGGTGTTCTGGGACTAGCCGATTTCCTTGAGCGCCGAGATGACTTCGGCGGTATGCCCATTGACCTTCACCTTCGGGAAAACCTTCCGAATGACGCCATTTTTGTCGATGACCATCGTAGTGCGCTCATAGCCCATGTACTCGCGCCCGTACATCGACTTCATTTTATAGACGCCGTAGCGCTTGCCGACCTCGTTGCCGACATCCGCGAGGAGCGGGAAGTTGAGGGCATGCTTCTCAATGAACTTCTGATGCGACGCCGGGCTATCCCCGCTTATCCCGATGACCTGCGCGCCAAGCCTGCGAATTCCCTCGATATTGTCGCGAAAGCTGCATGCCTCGGTGGTGCATCCGGGGGTCATATCCTTAGGGTAAAAGTAAAGGATGAGGTTTTTCTTCCCGATGAGGTCCTTGAGGGCGACTTTGTTGCCGGATTCGATCAGGAAGCTCGAAGGCGGGGGCCTTCGCGCCTTCGAGGGATGCTCCCTTCCGCTCGCGATTGCCTTGGGTTTCCCGCCGGATGCCATCTTTTTGACTGCCATGGCGATTCTCTTAGTGCATCATTGGGTTTCTTACAATCGTTGCGATGACTGATCGGAGCTTTTTTCGACCCCCTAGTTGACGGGATTGTCAATGCGCTCTACACTCGCGAGCGAAGCAGCCGGAAAGTTCACTCCCGATTAAATGGCCGTTTATACCGAGCTCACGAAACCGTTCCTAAAGGAACTTGCCGATGATTACGGCTTGGGCCGTGTGGGCAGTTTTGCCGGCATCCCCGAGGGCTCGGTCAACAGCAACTACCTCCTCGAGACCGCCAAGGGACGCTTCCTGCTCCGCGTCGATGAGGTCAAGGGCGAGAACGAGCTCAAGCGCGAGCTCGACCTGCTAAGTTTCCTGCGCAAGCATTCGTTCCCATGCCCGCATCCGATGCAGGATCGGATGGGCCGCTTCTACCGCAACTTCAACCACAAATGCGTCTCGATGTTCCGCTTTCACGAGGGCAAGGTGCTGCATCCCGAGCGCCTCAAGCCGACCCAGCTCGAGACCATCGGGCGCACCCTCGGCGAGCTGCACGTGCTGGGCAAGGCCTACAAGAAGGGCATCGACAATCGTTTCAGCTTCGAGCGCATTGCCGACCTGTATCTCTCGGTGCGCGCCAAGCTGCCGAACTACTTCCGCAAGATCCTCCGCACCCTCGATGACGAGGTCGACTACCTGACCCGCTACCTCGAGGGCAAGTTGCCCAAGGGCGTCATCCACGGCGACCTCTTTTGCGACAACGTGCTCTTTCGCGGCGAGAAGCTGGTCGCGGTCCTCGACTTCGAGGCGGCGTGTCGCGGCAAGTTCATCTTCGACATCGCCACCGCCGTCAATGCGATGTGCTTTGTCGATGCGGAATATTCCCTCGATCGCTTCCGCTACCTGCTGCACGGCTACGAATCGGTGCGCACGCTCTCGCTCGCCGAATGGGACGCCTTCCCCAACGAGCTGCGCTACTCGTCGCTGCGCTTCACGGTGACGCGCCTGCACGATTTCTTCCTGTCGCCGCACGAGGGCATCCGGCGCATCGACAAGGACTTCCGCGAATTCTTCGATCGGCTGCGGGTGTTGCGTCGCGAGCGCGAGGGCGGCATGGAGCCGCTTCTGATGGCGATGGCGACCGGCTACGACTACCGCAAGTATCAGAAGGTGAAAGCCAACGAACGCCGCCAGGCGTGACGCGGCATTCTATTCTTCAATTTCCCTCGCCTGAAATTCCCTCGCCCATATGATTGGGCGAGGTGGACCGGCGCACCGAATGCCACGAACTCCAATGCCCCGACGGCATGGAATGCCGTGAAGGGCCGGAGCGGGACCTCACCTCTCAGTTCTGGCCTCGAAGCGTCGAGCAATTCTTTCAATCTTAGAATCGCGTCACAGTATCCGCTACGGGGATTCGACATCGCTACGGAATTCCCGTATCGTCATAAATGGCGCTCGAATTTGAATGGGACAACAAGAAGGCCGCTGAAAATCTGAGGCGCCACCGCATCGACTTCAACCAGGCCGCCGACGTGTTCAGCGATCCCTATGCCTTCGACTCTTTCGATGATGCGCACTACGGAGAAGATCGTTTCGTGCGCGTCGGAATTAGCGGAGGCAAGGTCTTGACGGTCGTATATACCGACCGTGACGACCGGATTCGGATCATATCAGCCCGAAAGGCGACCACAAATGAACAAGAAGACTATGACCGTCGTCAGGCTCGGAGCTGACGGCAAATTGCGACGCGTTAACCCAGACGGCACATTAACGATTCTGAAGATTAAACCGATTCCGGCCTGGCCCGACGATCGCGTCGAGGCCGCCGCGCTGAGCGATCCCGACAACCCTCCTTTGACCCCTGCGCAATTGGCGAAGATGCGCCGCGTGCCGCGCGTCAAGACATTGCGATTCTCGCTCGGTCTCAGTCAGGAAGAGTTCGCGAAGCATTACCACATACCCCTCGGCACCCTTCGCGACTGGGAGCAAGGCCGCACCGAGCCGGATCAGGCTGCGCGTGCCTATCTCGATGTGATCGCACACGATCCGCAGCACGCGCGTGATGCTTTGCGCGCCGCCAGGAAACCTCCGGCGCCATCAAAGCGTCGCCGTGCGCATGCTTAAAATCGTCACTGAATGACTCCTTTCTACGCCGCTTACCGGCGTTTCTGGATTCCCTCGCCCATTGATTGGGCGAGGTGGACCGGCGTGATTTTCGCGATGGCTTCGATGCGAAAATCATGACGGGACGGAGCGGGACCTCAGTTCTGGATTCTGCTTCCGATTCTGATGCGCAAGCGCAAATCCAAGATTGACGAAAAGATCACTAGCTATCGACCCACTTCCGCTCGGGATCGTCTTTCGACTGGCCGATCATATCTAGCTGACCGAGCCGCTGCCTATTAGCTAGGAGGTTTTAAATTCCTGGACTGTCAGTCTTGTCAGATCAATGCTGATGGGCATCTTCTGTATATTGGGGGCAGTGGTAAGGAAGTACCTCCCCTGCAAATACTCAAGATTGGAATCGAACTCAACTACGCGGCGGAAGCTTTGACCTTGAATCGCACTCCCTCGCGATGCTGAAGGAAATTCATCGACCTCAAATAGATTCTCGGCGCGCGGATTCCCCGATGGGCCGAACATTCGCATCAGACTCTTTGACGGAATGCTGGTTGCCTCGGCGAGGGTCGAACATCCCACGGTCGCGTTGATGTAGTCGCGCAAGATGGTCTTCGCTAGCGCGACCTCGCCGGATAGCGTGGCCTCTATCGCTTCGCGCAGAAGCTCCTTGCGGAACTTAGGATCGCGCTTGGCGCGCTCCTAGAGAGTTTTCGAAAATTCGCGAGTCAGCGGCATTCGAGTCACCCTAACAGATGCGTCTGGGTTGGCTTCGCGCTCGCTCGCCGCCTCGACCCTGTGGCAAGCTAACGCCGCAACTACCCGAGGAATCTTTCTATGCCCAAACTCCAACCCCTCGATGCGCTGCAGGTCGATGTGCTCGTCGATAACCTGAGCGATACCTATTCCAGCAAGCCGGCGCATGTGTCGTCGGAGTTTAACAATGTCGTCGCCGCTGGCGCGCATGAGATTTCCGGTGCGACTCTATGTTGTGCGCAACTCGGCCTCTCGCTCATGCTCACCGCGCAGGTCGACGGCAAGCGGCGCAAGCTGCTGTTCGATGCCGGTCCCGAAGGTCCCATCTTCGTGCGCAACTGCCGCAACCTCGGCGTGACCCTCGATGATGTCGAGGCGGTCGCGATTTCGCATGGCCATTGGGATCACATGGGCGCGCTGACGGCCGCCCTCGATGAGATCGCGCGCGGCGGTCGCAAGGTGCCATGTCACATCAATGCCGGCATGTACCTCGAGCGCGGCGCGAAGCTTTCCAATGGCACGATTGCGCCGTTTCAACTGGTGCCGACTCCCGATGAGCTCACGGCGCATGGCGCCGAGGTCGTCAGCAGCTTCGAGGCGCGCACGTCTGCTCGACGACTGCTTCTTCATCAGCGGCGAGATTCCCCGCGTTACGCCATTTGAGAAGGGCCGCCAGGATCATCTGTTCCGCACCGATGCTCACAGTCCATGGCAGCCCGATCCTTACCTCATGGATGAACGCTATCTCGCAGTCAACCTGCGCGATCGAGGATTGCTGGTGTTCAGCTCCTGCTCGCATGCTGGGGTGGTGAATGTGCTGCTCGATGCGCGCGAGAAGTTTGCCGATACTCCCATCTATGGGGTGTTCGGCGGGCTGCATCTGGTCGGCACGCTGGAGAAAATCATTCCCGACACCATCGAGAGCCTGAAGCAGTTCAACCTGAAGCAAATCGTCCCGGCGCATTGCACAGGGTTTCGCGCGCTGCATGCGCTGCTGAATGCGTTCGGCGAATCGATCGTGGTGCCTTCGGATGTCGGCAGCCGCTACACGTTCTGATCTGCGTTTACGAGGCGTCGCGTTTTCGCCATAGTGTTTCGCTACATGTCGGAAGCAAACCAGAGTTACGATGGCGGCGCTCGCCGATAAGCTCAGCCATCGCGCGCCCGCGCTGTGGGTCGAGGTCGGCCCGCCGCGCGGCATCAATGCCGAACCGTTGCTGCGGCGGCTCGCGGCGCTGGTCGGCCATGTCGATGCGATCAATCTCACCGACAACTCGCTCGGCAAGGTCAAGATGTCGAGCGTCGCGTTCGGCACCATCATCAAGCTGCGGCTGGGGCTGCCGGTGGTGGTGAACTTCTCATGCCGCGATCGCAACCGCCTCGCGCTCAAGTCGGATCTGCTTGGCGCGGCCGCCCTCGGTATCGATGCGATCGTGGCGCTGACCGGCGACAAGATTCCTCCCGATGATCCCTCGGGCGCGCACGGGGTCCACGACCTCGATGCGTTCGCGCTGCTGCGGATGATGGGCGACCTCAATCGCGGCGATACCGGCGAAGGCAAGCGGCTTGCTCAAGAAGCTCCCCGACATTTTCGTGGGCGCGGTTGCGAATCCGAATCGCAAAAACCTCGAGCACGAATTCGATATGCTGAAGCGCAAGGCCGAGGCGGGCGCGAAGTTCGTCATCACGCAGCCGATTTTCGAGGCTGACACCGCGCGACGTTTCCTCGAACGCGCCAATGCATTCGGGCTCAAGACCGTGTTCGGAATCTTGCCGGTCAAGCGCGAGTCGATGGGCGCGTACATGAAAAAGAACATCGCCGACCTCGGCAACGTCGCGGGGCATCTGGACAAATACGCCGGGATGAGCGAAGAGCAGGTGCGGCGGCGCTCGATCGAGGAGAACCTCGCGCTGATGCAATCGCTCGCGCCCGAGGTCGCGGGCTTCAACATAATGAGTGGAGGCGGGCCTTCACTCGCGATAGAACTGGCACTGGAGTTTACCCAATGGCGCAAGCAAAACGACAACTCGCACCGGCGCTGAGAAACGGCGCCGAGCTGGTCGAAGGTTCCCGATCGCGCGGAAGCGGAAGAGGCGGTGCGCACGCTGCTCCGCTACATGGGCGAGGACCCGAGCCGCGAGGGGCTGGAACGCACGCCACATCGAGTGGCCAGCGCGCTGCAGTTCCTTACTCGCGGCTATACCAAGGATCCGCAGGAAGAGATCAACGGCGCGCTGTTCAGCGAGACCGAGTACCAGGAAATGATCCTGTGCAAGGACCTCGATTTCTATTCGCTCTGCGAGCATCACATGCTGCCGTTTTTCGGCAAGGCGCACGTCGCATATCTGCCGAGCAAGCGCATCGTCGGGCTCTCGAAGCTGGCGAGGATGGTGGAAATCTTCGCGCGCCGGCTCCAGGTGCAGGAGCGCCTGACCCGGCAGATCGCGCAGACCATCATGGAGCGAGATCGATCCACTCGGAGTGGCCGTGGTGCTGGAGGCCGAGCACATGTGCATGCGGATGCGCGGGGTCGAGAAGCAGAACTCGGTGGTCATGACCTCGGCGATGCTGGGCGTGTTTCGCAAGAATCATGAGACCCGCCAGGAATTCATGAACCTCATCCGCAAGGCGACCTGACAGACTGTCTTGGCAAGGCCGGAAAAATATCAGCCCCGCATCCCACGCCGCGCTCGAAGCGCTGGGGCGATTCGCGTTCCGCTACGTCAAACCGGGCCAGACCCTCGGGCTTGGAACGGGGCAGGCCGCCAGCGCATTCATTCGCGCGCTTGGGCGAAAGCCGCATCAAGGTGCGCGGCGTGCCGACCTCCGAACGAGAGCGCGAGACTTGCGCGCGAATGCGGGATCGAGGTGGTCAGCCTCGCCGATGTGAAGCAGCTCGACGCCGACTTCGACGGCGCCGATGAAGTCGATTCGCGCCTCAACCTGCTCAAGGGATTCGGCGGCGCGTTGGTGCGCGAGAAGATCGTCGCAGCGATCATCGAAAAAGTTCTTCGTGCTGGTCGGCGCGGAGAAACTCTTCCGCATCTCGGCGCGCGCAAGCGACTGCCGGTCGAGGCGATTCCGTTCGGCGTCCCGTTCGTGACGCGCGCGCTCGCGAAGCTGGGGATGAAAGCCGCGCCGCGCAAGAACGCCGACGGCAGCGACTTCATCAGCGACAACGGCAACCCGATCCTCGATTGCGTGGTACGCGACATCGCCAATCCGGCGCGCCTCGAGCGCGAGCTGCTGAGCATACCGGGCGTGCTCGGCACCGGACTTTTCGTGGGGATGGCGAGCGTGGTGCTGGTGGCCTCGGAGGACGGGAAGCCTCGGATCATGTAGCCGAAGAGCTAAGTCGCTGCGTTTATCGACGACATGTCGATAGCGCATCGAGTGGGTTTGTTTTTGTGTTTTAAGTCCTATGCGATAGTTTCGTCCGCCCACATCGCCAAGTCCTTCCCGCGACGCCGCTCGAATCAAAAACTCCTTTTATTGGCTGCACATTAATGGGTTTGTTTTTGCGTTTTTTACCTTGGCGATGGTGGCATCCGAGGTCCTTCGCGAGGACGCTCAGGCCCACTTCTCGGCGATGCCGAGAAGTGGGTTTGTTTCTGCGCTTTTCGTACTTGAGCGCGGTGGCTATCGAGGTCCTTCGCCGAGCCTCAGGACCACTGCTCGCGATGCTCGCAGTGGGTTTGTTTTTGCATTTTCGCATATGCGCTAACATCCTCGAACGACGAAGGCGCCCCGAAGAGCGCCACATCCAAATGTTAGCACATTTCGACAATCTGCGCCGCTCTTTTTCCCCTTCCACTTCAGGGGAAGGGGTTAGCGGTTAGGTCTCCGAATGAGCGACCGCGCAGGATTCGCGCCGACCTGGGGCGCATCTATCGCGCTGCGGTCGAGGCCGTCGATCCCGCGAGGCTGACCGCGCGCGCGCTCGATGCCGGCCTTCCCGATGCCGCGCGCATCTATCGTGCTGGCGGTCGGCAAGGCCTCGATCCGATGGCCTCCGTGCTCGCTGCGCTTCTGGGCGACAGGTCGACCGCGGCGACGGTGGTTGCGCTTTCCGCGGCGCCGGGCCTCGCTCGACACCGATCCGCGCATCACCGTATGCGAATCGTCGCATCCGCTGCCGTCGGAGAAATCCGCGGCTGCCGCGAGGACGGCGCTCGCGATGCTCTCCGAGCGACGCGTCCCGATGACCTCGTGATTGTCGCGCTCAGCGGCGGCGCCTCGGCGATGTTCGCGCTGCCTCCCGAGGGAGTTCCGCTCGCCGATAAAATCACGCTCACACAATCGCTCCTGCGCAGCGGCGCCTCGATTCGGGAGCTGAACACGGTGCGTAAACATCTGTCGATGGTGAAAGGCGGACATCTGGTGCGCGCGGCCAACGGCGCTCGCGTCCTCAGCCTGATTCTCTCCGATGTTCCCGGCGATGATTTAGCGACCATCGGATCCGGGCTGACAGCGCCGGATCCGACTACGTTTGCCGATGCGATCGCAGTCCTGAAGCGCCGTCATCTCTGGGGCCGCGCGCCCGAAACGATTCGCGATTATCTCGAACGCGGCAACGCGGGCGAGGTTGCCGAAACTCCGAAGAGCGACGATCCGATTTTCGCGCGGGTCACCAACACCATCATCGGCAGTAATCGACCGCCGCTCGACGCGGCGGCGAAAATGGCGGCCTCGCTCGGCTACTCCGTCGATCGATTCGCAAGAGCTGCGCGGCGAGGCCAACGACCTCGGTGCGGCGCTCGCCTTACATCTGATCGAGGCGGGAGCGGATAAAGCCTGTGTCCTCGCGGGGGTGAGCCGGTGGTGACGGTGCGTGGCTCGGGGAAGGGCGGACGCGCGCAGCAGGCCGCCCTCGCGCTGGCGATGGAACTTTCGCGAACGGCCGGCGATCGTCGAATCGCGGCGCTGTTCGCGGGCACCGACGGCATCGATGGTCCCACCGATGCGGCCGGCGCATTCGCATTTCCGGATACGTCGCGCGCGCGCAATCCGCCGGCCTCGATGCCGAATCCGCGTTAGCTCGTAACGACGCTTACAACTTTTTCAAAAGCATCGACGACCTTTTTATGCCGGGGCCGACCGGCACCAACGCAAGCGACATCTTCATCGGGCTGGTAAATTACTAGCCAAATGCCGAGGCTCAAGAAGTATAAAGTTCCTCCCGACGGCTCGAAATCGTCCAAGGCCGACTCACGCCCAGTCACCTTGATTCCCGGCGATGGCGTCGGTCCCGAGGTCATCGGCGCGGCAGTCGCCGTGGTCGATGCGACCGGGGTGAAGATTGACTGGCAGCATCAGTTCGCCGGCGCGGCGGGCGTCAAGCGCTATGGCTCCCCGGCGCCCGACCAGTTGCTCGAATCGCTACGCAAGACCGGCATCGCACTGAAGGGTCCGCTCGAAACCCAGGTGGGCGAGGGTTATCGCTCGATCAATGTCTACCTGCGCCGCGAGTTGAACCTCTATGCGAACATCCGCCCCACGCTGAGTTTTCCGGGCGTCACCACGCGTTTCAAAAATGTCGACCTCGTCATCGTGCGCGAGAACACCGAGGATTTGTACTCGGGCATCGAGCATCAGGTGGCACCCGGCGTGGTCGAAAGCGTCAAGGTGATCACGGCGCGCGCGTCGCGGCGCATCGCGCGCTTCGCCTTCGAGTATGCGCGCAAGAACAAGCGCAAACTGGTCACCGCGATCCATAAAGCCAACATCATGAAGCTGTCCGATGGCCTTTTTCTGAAGTGCGCGCGCGCGGTGGCGAAGGAATATTCCGACATCAAGTACACCGAGCAGATCGTCGATGCGGCCTGTATGCGGCTGGTCACCGAGCCGACTTCATTCGACATGCTGCTGCTGGAAAACCTTTACGGCGATATCGTTTCCGATTTGTGCGCGGGACTGGTCGGAGGACTCGGAGTGGTACCGGGTGCGAACTACGGCGAGCGCGGCGCGATCTTCGAAGCCGTCCATGGAACCGCGCCCGACATCGCGGGAAAGAACCTCGCCAATCCGACCGCGGCGATTTTGTCCTCGGCGATGATGCTGGATTACATCGGCCATCCGCGCGAGGCGGAGCGGGTGCGCAAGGCCGTCGCGGCGGTGCTGAAATCCGGCAAGATGGTGACGCGCGACCTCGGCGGCAAGGCCAACACCGGCGACATGACGCGCGCAATCATCCACGCGATGCGGTAGCACAGACTTCAGTCTGTGTCTTTTGAATTCCGCGTGCACAGACTGAAGTCTGTGCTACATCCGGATGCTGGCGAGGACGCTAGTCCGGCCGCTTTTAACCGAAGTCATGGTCAAATAATAATTAGGGGCTCTATGAAGAAGATCCTCGCGCCCGGTGAGGTCGGCAATCGCGTGCCGCCCGGGCAAACCCTTACCACCAACTTTCCCGTGCTCAGCTTCGGCGCGACGCCGCGGTTCAATCCCGAAAACTGGGATTTTCGCGTCGTCGGGCTCGTCGAGAAGCCGCTGCTCTTCAACTATCAGCAGTTTCGCTCGCTGCCGCAGACGAAGATGGTCGCGGATTTTCATTGCGTGACGACCTGGTCGCGCCTCGACAATGTATGGGAAGGCGTCGCGGTGAAGGACCTGATCGCGATGGTGAAGCTCGCGCCGGACGTTAGCCACGTCGTGATTCATTGCGATGGCGGCTACACCACCAATCTCCCGCTGCACGAATTCCTCGATGACGACGTCATCCTCGCGCATCGCCATGACGGGCGCGACCTCGAACCCGACCACGGATGGCCGCTGCGCCTGGTAGTTCCGAAACTCTACGCGTGGAAGAGTGCGAAGTGGGTGCGCGGCATCGAGTTTACCGATCGAGGACCGTCGCGGATTTTGGGAAGTGCGCGGCTATCATAACCACGCCGATCCCTGGAAAGAAGAGCGCTACTCCTACCAAGAGGACGCTGACTGACCTCGTCGCCGCCAGCTCGATTCTCGCGCGAGGAAAGCCTCGCGCGGATGGCGCGCGAGGAGTTCGACCTGTGCGTCATCGGCGGCGGGCATCAACGGCGCTGCGATCGCGCGCGATGCCTCTCTGCGCGGACTCAGCGTCGCGCTGCTCGATGCGGGCGACTTTGCCGGCGCGACCTCCTCGCGATCATCGAAGTTGATTCACGGCGGCTTCCGGTACCTGCCGCAGTGGCAGTTCGCGCTCGTGTATCACGCCTTGCGCGAACGCGAACGCCTTCGCCATCACACCGCGCCGCATCTGGTGAAGCCGATTCGGTTCCTGTTTCCCATCTACAAGGGCAGGGGCTTCGGCCGTCTCACGATGGATGCCGGACTGTGGCTCTATGACATCTTCGCGCGGACGTCGTGGTCGGAGCGTCATCGCACCATGAGTGCCGACGCGACGCTGGAGCGCGAACCGATGCTGGCGAAGGAGAACCTCACCGGCGCGGCGCTCTACTACGATGCGTGGGCTGATGATGCGCGCGTGACTTTCGAAAACGCGCTCGATGCGGGACTCCACGGCGCCGCGGTCGCCAACTACGTCGCGGTGGAAAGCTCGTGAAGACTTCGAGCCGTATCGCAGCGGTGCGCGTGCACGATGTCATCCACGATCGTCGCTTGGAAATTCGCGCGCGCCACTATGTGAATGCGGCCGGGCCGTGGGTAGATGACATCCGCAAGGATGGACGATCCGCGCGCGAAGCCGAGCGTGCGTTTGACCAAAGGAGTACATCTCGTTTTTCCGATAGCCGCACTGCCGGTGCACGAGGCGATCGTGCTGACCGACGAAGCAGAGCGAATCGTGTTCGTGATGCCGCACGATCGCTACGTCCTCGTCGGCACCACCGACACCGATTTTTCCGGCGATCGACGCGCGGTCAGCGCGGACCCGAGCGACATCGACTATTTGTTGGGGTGCTGCGCGAGGGCCTGCCGGGGATCAAACTGAGCGAGGAAGATATCGCGTCGAGTTTCGCGGGGCTGCGCGCGCTGGTGATCAATGGCGACGAGAAATCGCCGTCGGCAGTGCCGCGCGAGGAGACCATCCTCGAAAGCGCATCGGGCCTGCTGTCGGTCGCGGGCGGCAAGTTGACGACCCATCGCGAGATCGCGGAGAAGGTGGTCAACCGGTTGATGACGCAAGTTGGGCCGCAGCGGCCGGCGCGAGTCCGACGCGAACCGAGCCGCTGCCGGGTGCGCGCGCGATCGCAAGACGCCGATTCAAATGCCGCTTTCACAGGCGAGATATCGCGAATTCCTCACGGCTCGCTATGGAACGCGAATCACAGAGTTATGCAGCGCATCGCCGCGGAGCGTCCTGAGCTGAGCGACGCCGCTCGCGCCGGAATGTCCCGCGATCGGCGCGGAGGTGATTCACGCGATTCGCAACGAGATGGCGCATTGCGTCGGCGGATTTCCTGGTGCGCCGCACCTCGCTGGTCTGGCGCTATCCGATTCGAAGCGGAAGCGGCCGCGCCCGCCGTCGCGCGCATCATGGCGCTGGAACTGGGATGGGACTCGGCGCGCGAGCAGGCGGAAGTTGCCGGATTCGTCAGCGACCTGAAGCGGCGGCGCGCGGCATGAAGCACTGCGATGGCGAAACGCGGAAACACGCGAGGAGCTCAAAACGCGAGCTGGCGCGAATCTCGAAGGCGCTCGCGCAAGCTTTATCCCGAGGCGCGCATCAGCCTCAATTTCGAGACTCCATGGCAATGCCTCGCCGCGACCATCCTGTCCGCGCAATGCACCGATGAGCGCGTCAATCAGGTTACGCCCGCGCTGTTCGCGAAGTATCCCGACCCTGCTGCGATGGCGGCTGCCGATACGCGCGACGTCGAGCGCATGATCATCAGCACCGGATTTTTTCGTCAGAAGACCAAGTCGCTGATGGCCGCGGCGCAGGACATCGTCGAGCGCTTCGGCAATCGGCTTCCCGACACGATGGAGGATCTCGTCACGCTGCGCGGGGTCGGGCGCAAGACGGCCAACGTCGTGCTCGGCCACGTGCATGGCAAGCCGGGCCTGGTGGTCGATACCCACGTGCGGCGCTTGTCTCGTGCCGCCTCGGGCTGACGCGGAGCCGCGATCCCGAGGTCATCGAGCAGGACCTGTGCGCGATTTTGCCGCCGACCGAGATGGACGTCATTTTCGATGCGCCTGATTCTGCATGGCCGGCAAGTCTGCTACGCGCGCAGCCCGCGATGCGCGCAATGCACGCTGCTTCTTGATTGTCCGCAAGTGGGAGTGTCGGAAGGCCGATCGGCGGCTCGCAAACGCAGCGCCGGCTGCCGCAAAATAGCGCGCGATGGCCGACCTCATACTCGCAATCGATCAGGGCACCACCGGCACCACGGTTTTCGTCATCGATGCGCGCGGACAAAATTCGCGGTCGCGCGTACGGCGAGATTCGCCAGTTCTATCCGAAGCCCGGATGGGTCGAGCACGATCCCGAGGAGATTTATCGCTCGGCGGTCGCGCTCGCGAAGAAGGCGCTGAAGGCTGCGCGCGCGCATGCAGCGGATGTCGCGGCGATCGGCATCACCAATCAGCGCGAGACGTTCGTGGTATGGGAGCGCAAGTCGGGACGCCCGGTCTATCGCGCGATCGTGTGGCAATGCCGCCGCAGCGCCGACATCTGCCGGCGTCTCGCGGATCACGAAGCGGAAGTTTCATCGCGCACCGGCTTGCTCCTCGATCCGTATTTTTCCGGCACCAAGCTCAAATGGCTGCTCGATGCAAAAGCCCGAGCTGCGGAAGCGCGCTGCGCGCGGCGAGCTATGCTTCGGGACCATCGACACCTGGCTGATTTTCAAGCTCTCCGGCGGGGCCGCGTTCGTCACCGACTACACCAATGCCTCGCGCACGATGCTGTTCAACCTCGAGCATCACACCTGGGACGAGGAGATGCTGCGGATGCTCGATGTTCCGGCCGAGATGCTGCCAGGCGCGATCGGCTCGCGCGGGCCGTTCGCCGAGGCCGCACGGCGGTACGATCGGCAATCGCGCGATCCCGATTGGCGCGGCGATCGGCGATCAGCAGTCGGCGCTGTTTGGGCAGCGCGCGGTCAAGGCCGGCGATTCCAAGTCGACCTACGGCACCGGCGCGTTTCTGCTGATGCACACCGGCAATCAGCGCATCGCTTCGCGCAATCGACTGCTCACCACGGCGGCGCTCGGTCCGGAAGGCGAAATCGCCTACGCGCTGGAGGGCTCGGTATTTATCGCAGGCGCCGCGATTCAATGGCTGCGCGACGGAATCTGGGCCTCATCAAAACTGCGGCCGACAGCCTTGACCTCGCGCGCAAAAGCCGCGACGCGCACCGAGCCATACCTGGTGCCGGCGTTCGTCGGGCTGGGCGCGCCGTATTGGGATGCCGAGGCGAAGGGCGCGATCGTCGGCATTACGCGGGGCACCACGCGCGCGGATATCGTGCGCGCGGCGCTCGATTCGATCGCCTACCAGGTGCGCGACGTGCATCGTCGCGATGGAGAGCGACACCGGCACATCGCATCAGCGAGCTGCGTGCCGATGGCGGCGCGGTGGCGAATCCTTATCTGATGCAGTTTCAGGCCGACTTGCTCGACCGCCCGGTGGTGCTGCCGAAAGTCGCGGAGACCACCGCGATGGGTGCGGCGATGCTCGCGGGGCTGGCCGTCGGCGTATGGAAATCCGCGGCGTCGCTCGACAAGCTACGCCAGGGCGGAAAAGTCTACCGCTCCGAAGATGCGCGGTGAATTGCGCGATCAACTGCTGGCCGGATGGCGCGATGCGGTTTCGCGCGTGCTGACGCGGCACTGATACAATCGCATCATGGATTCGAATGATCAGCGGCCGGCCGCATCGATCATTTTCCCCGAGCAGTATCGCGAGGCGGCGCGCGCGCTCGGGCGCGCCTTCATCAACGATCCCCCGATCAAGGTGCTGTTGCCCGAGCCGGCCGATCCGGTCGAGCGGGCGCGGCTGCTGACGCTTTTCTTCGAGGCGATGCTGGGGATTCAGCGCAACACCGGCGAGCCGGTCCTCGGCGTCATGATGGACAACAAAGTGGTCGCTGCCGCGATTCTGGAGAGCGGCGGCGTGCCGGTTCCGACTCTGATCGTACATGGGCTTTTGCAAATGCCGCGAATGCTGCAAGGGATCGGATGGGCCGGGCTGAAGCGCGGAATCCAGTTGCAGAGCGAGCTGCTGAAGAATCATCCGCACGAGCCGCACATCTATCTGAACTTTCTCGGCGTCGATCCCGACTATCAGCGCCATCATTGCGGCAGCGTGATTATCGAGGAGCTGCGCAGACTGGCTGCCGCGCGCTCGTCGCTATGCGGCGTCTACCTGGAAACCGGCACCGAGGAGAATGTGTGCTTACTATCAGTCGCGCGGATACGAAATGCTCAGCGAGATTCATCCGCTCGGATGCCGGATGTGGCGGATGCTTCAGCGCAAGCGCTAGCAGAGGGCTGCGCTATGCGCGCGGCTTGATGGGGGTGACGCGCAGGCCATGCGAGGTCCATCCGACGTCGAAGCCGATGCTGTCGCCCTCGCGCAGCAGTTCGATACCGGGCGCATTGCCGCCGATCTCCGCGCCGATGACGGCGACATGCGGGAACTCGAATGGGATTTCCTTGCCGGTATGCGAGCGGACCACGCCGCGGCCGCGGTTGCGGTCCAGCCGCATGATCATCCCCGGGTAGAAGTTGCCGGGAAACCGTTCGCTGTCGAAATCGTCACTCACGGTTGATCGAATATCATTCGCAGATGGGGGGAAGATCACAGCGGAAGCGCGGTCCGAAACAGGATGAAGCGCCCGAGCATCTCGCCGACCACCACCGACATCAGCGCGATGTAGAGCAGGCCGGTCGCCGCCATGGTCTGCGGAATTTTCAGAGTCTGCCAGCACATCCAGGCCAGCACGATCGAGGCGACCGGCCCGAGCACCATCCGCATCGAAAATAGCGTGAGATGATTCTCGAACAGGTCCGCGATCGCCGAGGTCGCGCCGGGTCCGCCGAAGATCGCGAGCACCGCCAGCGCGAGTCGCCATCGCGACGAGATCGGCGACCAGCGCGATGCCGATGATGCGGATGAAGCTGCGCAGGTATTCCACATCCATGCCGAGATCGATCAGGTACCAATGGCCGAACATCATCGCGCCGCTGACCAGCCCCAGCACTATCGCGGAGGTGACCGCGGTGATGATGTAAGCGAGTCGAGGCGATCCGCCAAAGGATTCCGGCTTAAGCAGCAGCACCAACGCCGACACCGCAATCAATCCGGCGAGCAATCCGAAGCTGAATGCGCGCGCGCGCAGGATGCGCGAGATCGGTCCATAGCGTCACGACATAAAGCGCGAAGAGCAGGCAGAAGGCGACCCAGATCGCGCATACGATCCAGAGCGCGGTCGGGCCCGGCGTATGGTTGCCGGTGGCGCGCCAGGCCAGCATGCCGAGACCGACCGTGGCCATCAGAGCGGAGGCGAGATAGACGCAGGCGGTGGATTTGTAGAATCCACGCTCGATTTTGAAAAATGGAGGTATCGCGAGCGCGAACATTCCGCCCAAGGCGAGCTCGCCGAAAACGAGCAGGAAACAGACCGCAAATTTCGTCACCCGGCGATTGTAGCGGGCGCCGCGCCACGGTCCGCATCTCGACGGCGCCCGGATCAGAGTTATAATACGGACCGTCGAATGATTAGACAAAATTCCCCGCAAAGGGATATATAGGAATTCTAAACATCACTCGCAAGGGGAGATGGGGACGAACATGTTACTAAAATGGATTGGCAGGTCGCTGCATGATTGGCGTCGCGGCCGTCGCGCTGTCTTCGTGCGCCGCGGTTCAGGCGGAACGCAATGCACAGGAAAAGAAGCAACAGACCTTCGTGCAACACGTCGACATCGCGCACATCTATGTGACGCCGGATGATCCTCCGGCCAACAAGCCTTACACCGTGCTCGGCGACGTTACTTACAGCGAGCCGTTCACGCCGGATGCCATCAACGAGTCCAAGATCAAGGACAAGCTGAAGAGCATGGGCTATGCGAAATGGCCCGACACCCTGGACGCGCTGGTGAAAGAAAAGAGCGACGTCTCCGATGACGGTACGACGGTGAAAGTTTCGGCCGTGGCGATCCAGTATGAGTCGTCCACCGACCGCGCGATGCTGCACAAGATGAACGAAGGTATGGTCGCCTCGCCGAGCGGAAACTAGTAGCCTTCGCAGCGCAAATGGAACCACAAAAAAACGGGCAGGCCTGCTGCAGCAGGTCTGCCCGTCGTTTCATTGAATGCGAATTCGGAAGCGCGATCAGGCGGCTAGCATCGAGTCCAGTTCGCCGGTGTCGTTGAGCGCTTTCAGCTCGTCGTAGCCACCGACGATTTTGCCATTGATGAAAATCTCCGGCACCGTGCGGCGACCGCCCGAAAGCTCGACCATCTTCTGGCGCAACTCCGCGTCATCGGTCACATCGATTTCGACAAATGCAACGCCTTTGCTCTTGAGCAGCGACTTCGCGCGCACGCAGTAGGGGCAGAAGGTTGTCGTATAAAGTTCGACTTTAGCCACTGGATGCCTCCAGCCACCATTCTTACCCGACCGGCAATTCAGGTCCAACCCAAATGTAACCATCGACCGGTATCTATTCAGGACGATCTATTTCAGGATCACCGAGCGCGGACCGCGCCGCACTTCGCCGATGATGATACGCTGGGCATTTGCGCCGGCGCAGGATGCTTCATGAGGCGATCGGCGTCGTCATGCGCGACGATAGCCACCATCCCGAGGCCATTATTGAAGGTGCGATCCATCTCCTCCTGGTCGATGCCGCCGAGGCTGGCGGATGAATTCGAAAATGGGCGGCACCGGCCAGCTTCCGCGCTCGATGACCGCCTGAACTTTCTCGGGCATCACGCGCGGGAGATTCTCCCGACGCCACCGCCAGTGATATTCGCGAGCCCCTTGATCTTGAACTTCGCGAATAGCTCGACCGCGATCTTTGCGTAGATGGTCGTGGGCCGAAGCAGTTCATCGGCCAGCGTGCACCCCAGCTCCGCGATATGGTGATTAAGGCGGACCTCGTGCTCGGCAATCACGGTCCTTGCCAGCGAGTATCCATTGGAATGCAGCCCGCTCGACGGCGAGTCCGATGAGCACATCGCCGGGGCGGATTTTTTTGGGATTTGGAATGTTGGCGCGTTCGACCACGCCCAGGGCGAATCCCGCGAGGTCGTATTCGCCGGGCCGGTACACATCCGCCAGTTGCGCGGTTTCTCCGCCTACCAGGCTGATGCCGGCCAGTGCGCATCCGCGCGCGACGCCCTCGACGATTTTCACCGCGACCTCGCGCTCGAGTTTGCCGGTGCCGATGTAGTCGAGGAAAAACAGCGGCTTCGCCGCGTGGCAGATGATGTCGTTGACGCACATCGCCACGCAATCGATGCCGACCGTGTCATGACGGCCAACCGCCTGCGCCACTTTGAGTTTGGTGCCGACGCCGTCGGTGCCGGAGACCAGCACCGGGGAGCGCATCTTCTTTGCCGCATTGAAGGCGACCATCGCGCCGAAGCCACCGACGCCGCCGATGACGCGCGCGCCGCCGCGGCTGCCGGTGGTCGACCGCGATCTTGCGGAACAGCGGAATCAGCGATTCCTTCAGCTCGATGTCGACGCCCGCTTCCTTGTAGGTCGAGGTAAACGCCATCAGCGTCTGCTTCCTCGCTACCGCGCTCGCGCGCCATGCTCGTGAGCCATCGGGATAAACGACGAGGCCTTCGCGATAACGCAAACAGTTCCAATCCCGCGACCAGCTCTCGCAACTCATAGTGCTTCAGCAAAAAGCGCGGATCATTCGGATGGCCGATCTCGGCCTGATCGATGAGAAAAGTCTCGGCCAGCAAGATTCCTCCCGGTTTGAGCGCGCACGCAAAATCCGCAAACAGCGCGCGGTCGAGAAAGTTCACGTTAACGATGGCGTCGAAACTGCGATCGCGAAACGCAAACTTATCGAAGTCGGCCAGCACCGGCCATATCGGTAATCGATCGGCGCGCGCGACCTCGGCAAGATTCAGCATCCGACTTCGGAAAAATCCGCCGCGACGACGCGCATGCCGGCGCGCGCAAGCGCGTATCGAGTTGCGACCGCGACCCGCGGCAACATCGAGGACGAGCCCGCCGCGCGGCAGCAGCGGCAGCATCTCGACGACGAACGGCTCGGCGTCGCCGGCGGACTTGCCGCGATGCGTCTCGTTCCATTTGATGCGATCCGGCCGACGTCACAGCACTCGCGCCAGCGTTAGTACATCGACGCGCGCCGCGCCCGAGGCTATCAGCACCCGCGCGCATTCGTCGACGGTGGCGCCGGTCGTCATGACGTCGTCGACCAACAACACGCGGCGTCCTTTGATGCGGGCGGGCCGTGCGACGGCGAAGGCGCGTCGGACGTTGCGGCGTCGCGCATCGTGATCCTGACTGGTTTGCGGGGTGGTCATTCGCGAACGCGTCAGCGCCGTCGAGCTCGATGGGCACTTCGAGGTGATGCGAAATCGTCATCGCCAAAAGTGCCGCCTGGTTGAAGCCGCGCCACCAGAGCTGCCGGCTATGAAGTGGGACGGGAATAACGACATCGCAATCGGCGGCAGAGTAGGGCAGTTCATCGCCGAGGAATTCCGCCAGCGCGATCTGCAGCGACTGATCGAGGCCGTACTTATGCCGCCGGATCAGCGACGGCAGCGAGCGCCGATCGCTTTCCGCCGAGGGCCGATAGCGCGCCATCGAGCGCGCACTCGCGAAATGCGGCGGCCGATTAAGACATTGCGCGCAGCGATCGACGTGAGAATTCCCCGACTGCAATCGGGGCTCCGCAGACGCTGCAGGTTGGCGCGGGAATTTTCTCGACCCCCGCACGGCACGGCGCGCATACGCGCCGTGCGGCTTCGAGGCCGAAGCGATCGCCACATACCGCGCATCGCGGCGGATAGAGAAAATTTGCGACATGTCGTGCGCGCGGCATCCACGCATCATAGATTGTCCGATGCTCGACTAAACTCAAGCCGATCGCGCCCGCGCAATCACGTTGGTAGGGCGCGAGTATTAGCCGAAGTTGTGGTATACATCGCCCTTATGGAAGGCCCACTCAAAGGAATCAGGGTTCTCGATTGGACCATATGGCAGCAGGGTCCGGTCGCAACGACGATGCTCGCCGACCTCGGCGCCGAGGTGATCAAGATCGAGGAACGCGACAAGGGTGACCCCGGACGCGCCATCATGGCGGTCGCCGGCAGCGACACCTCGCGCGGCGGGCGCAACTTCTACTTCGAGGCGAATAATCGTCACAAGCAGAGTATCGCGCTCGATCTGAAGCGTCCCGAGGCGCGCGAGATTGTGTACAAGTTCGCCGCCAAGAGCGACATCTTCGTGCAGAATTTCCGCAAGGGCGTCGCGAATCGGCTCGGCCTTGGCTATGAGGCATTGCGCGCGCACAATCCGCGCATCATCTATGCGAACTCGAGCGGCTACGGCCCCGAGGGCCCCGACAGCGCGGAGCCGTCGTTCGATTATCTCGGCCAGGCGCGCTCCGGCGTCATGTATACCCACGGCATCAAATCCGATGAGCCGATCTACACCACCGGTGGAATCGCGGATCAAATGGGCGCCATCATGCTCGCGTACGGCGTGCTGGCGGCGCTGCTGGCCCGCGAACGGTACGGCGTCGGGCAGCAGGTGGATGCCTCGCATCTCGGCTCGATGATGGCGCTGCAGGGCCTTAACGTTTCGATGCGCACTATCATGGGCAAGGAGTTCGCGAAGAACACCCGCGACGAATCCTACAACCCGCTGTGGAATCATTACAAATGTGCTGACGGCAAGTGGCTCGCCCTCGCGATGCTGCAGCCCGACCGCTACTGGAAAGATTTCTGCAAGTCCACCGAGCTGATGGAACTGGCCGACGATCCGCGCTATCATCGATATGAAGTCGCGCGGTAAAAATGCGGGCGAGTTGATTCCCATCCTCGACAAGAAGTTTGCTCGAAAAGCCTCGCGAGCAGTGGATGAAGATCCTCAAGGCCGGCGGCGACTTCATTTATTGCGTCGTCAACTCGGTCACCGATCTGCCCGACGATCCGCAAGTGAAGGCGAACGACTACGTCGTCGAGCACGAGATTCCCGGCCTCGGCAAAACCAAGCTGATGGGCATGCCGGTGCGGCTCAGCGAAACTCCCGGTCAGCCGCGCGGGCACGCGCCCGAGCTGGGCGAGCACACCGAGTTACTTCTCACCGAGCTGCTGGGCTATAGCTGGGAGGACGTCGGGCGTTTGCGCGAGGCGAACGTAATCTGAACTTTTCGCATGAGGTGAAAAATGGGGCTCACCGGAAGCTCGAGGATCGCGAGGAGATTCGCGACCTGTACGCGCGCTATGCGCATACCATCGACAACGCGCGCTACGCGGAATGGCTGGACTGCTTCACCGAGGACGGGGTATTCGAAAGCCCGCGCTTCGGAAAGCATACGGGGCGTGAGGGTTTGCGTCGCTTCACCGCCATCTATAAGGACTCGATGGGCGGCGCGAAGCCGTTCCATCAGATGACCAACGTCATATTCAAAATCGACGGCGACAACGCGATCGGCGGATGCTACCTGACCTACTACCATTGCAAGGATGGTAAAGCCGCGCTGTCGGCGGCGGGCAACTACACCGATCGCCTGCGCAAAGTCGGCGGCGAATGGCGCTTCGAAAGCCGCAAGGTCACCATCGACGGCGCGAAGTAGGCACGGCTGGCGATGTGTATGTAGAGGCGCTATCATACACATATGCGGACCAACATCGACATCGATGAAGAATTGATGAAAAAAGCGATGCAGGTGTCCGGCGCCAAAACGAAGCGCGAGGCCGTGGAAAGTGCACTGCGTAATCTCGTTCGCAGCGCGGAACAACTAAGGCTGCTTCGCTCCAATCGCGGCAAACTGCACTGGGAAGGCGATCTCAAGGAGATGCGAAAGGACAGGCCGCCGAAGAGATGATCGTCGTTGATTCGTCGGTCTGGATCGATTACTTCAACGGCCGCAAGAACCCGTCAGTAGAGCTCTTGGAACGTCTGACGGCCCTGCCGATTCTCGTCGGAGACTTGATATTCGTCGAAGTGCTTCAAGGCTTTCGGCATGAAGGTGATTTTCGCAACGCGCGCGAGACCCTCGCTGCGTTTGAACTACGTTCGATGCTCAGTAGGGAGGTCGCAGTCGCTTCGGTCCGCAATTATCGAAATTTGCGGGGGAGGGGCTTCACCCCACGCAATACCATCGACATTATAATCGCGACCTTTTGCATCGTTAATGATCACGATCTTCTTCACAATGATCGCGACTTCAATTCCTTCGAGAAACACCTTGGCCTGAGGGTGGTCACCGCGTGACGCCTAAAATGCAAAGAGCCGGGACCTCGATGACCCCGGCTCTTCGTTTCTGCATGTAGCACAGGCTTCAGCCTGTGGTCATTAGAACTTCGCGTACCATGGCGTCTCGTGCGGGTCCTGAATCTGGAAGTTGATGTTGTAGGCCGTCAGCAGCGTGCCCTGCGCGTGCTGTAGGTTGATCTTTGCATTCTCGAGGTCGACCGCGGCCTGCACCTGGTTGCCTTCCGCCGAGACTTCCTCTTCCTGGAATTGCAGCAGGTCGTGCGTGGTCGCCATGCCTACCCGGAAGCGCACATTCTCGTCGTTGAGCGATTGCCGCGCGTAGAAGGTCGCCTGCTCAGTCGCCATCGCGCGCTTCTGATCGGCGTACAGGTTGGCGAGGGCGTTTTCGATTTGCACCACCGCCGACGAGAGCTGCGCGCGATACTGCATCCGGGTCTGCTCGTACTGGACGCGTGCCTGGGCGAGAGCCGCGCGGGCCGTGGCGTTGTCGAGCGGCATCTGGAAGGTCAGCACCGCGGCATAGCTGTAGTAGCTAAAGCCCCACATCCTATCCAGCGCATCGCCGTAGATGCCGCCGAAGGGGAGGCGATTTCCCGAATTGTGTGGAAAGGGAACTCCACCTTGAGCGGGAGGCGTGCAGTTGCCGCTGTTTATCTGCGGGGTCCCGAACGGCGCGCCGCAGGGTGCGGTGCCGGCCGTAGAGGTCAATCCAATCTGACCACCGAAGTTCAACTGCGGCAGCGTCTGATTCTCCGAGAACTGCACCTGCATCAATGCCGAGCGAATCGATTCGCGCATCGACGCGAGCGAGGGGCGGTACTCGACCGCCGCGCGCAACGCGCCGTCTTCATCGATGGTGACGGCTTCATGCGGGGTCGGCAGGTCAGCAGGCTCCACTTCCGCCGGCATGAAGGTGCCCTGCGGATTGAACATCACGTCCTGGCGAAGCTGGGCGCGCGCCGTTTTCAGGTTGGCTTCGGCGGTGAAGACGTTGGCCTCCGCGGTGGCCGACGCCGATTGCGCTTCCTGCAAATCGAGCGGCGCCAGGGTGCCGACCTTCACCGATATCGAGTTCTGCCGGACCAGGTCCTGGTTGAACTTGAGCGCGGCGCGCGCGACGTTGAGGTTCTCCTCGCTCAGCACCACGTTCCAATAGTCGCCGGCAATCTGCTGGATGAGATCCTGCAACGATTGCTCATAGGTCCATTGCGCCTGCTTCTGCTGCGACTCGGCGACGCGCACGTTGATGGTCGCGAACTGCCATCCGAAGCTCTGCAGCAGCGGCTGCGAAAGCGAAACCGCCAGGGTCGGATTGTAAGACGGATTGATCGAGGCGAACCGCGAATTGGAGAGCGTCCGGTCGTTGTTGAAGGTGACGCCCCAGGTTCCGTTGGTAATCGCGGAAAGTTTATTTACCCCGAAATTCCAGTCGTAGAGCTTTTGCGCGAAAGCGCTCGCGCCTCCGGTCTGCAGCACCGAAGTTGAGGGCACCACCGACTTGAGGACGTCGACCTGCGAGGTCAGGTTGGGATCGAATGCGCCATTGGCCTGGCGAATTCCTTCCACGCTCGCGACCGGCGTCAACTCGATCGCCTTGACGTTGGGATTGTTGCGCAACGCGATATAGACCGATTCCTTCAGCGTCATTTTGCGCGCGGTCTGATCGGCGGTGCGCAGGTAGGTTTCGCTGATCAGGCTCTCGGGCGGCACCTCGCTGGTCGGTGACCATTGATGCGCGAAGATCTCCGGAAACGACAGCACCGAGTCATGATGCTCGAACTGGCTCGTTTCGCGCGATTTCACGCTGGTATCGGGCGCCGTCTGCGGCCCGACCGGCACACCCTGGAGCGGGATGTTTCCGGTGGTCACGGGCGCTTGCAGGTTGGGATCCGGCGGGGGCAGCGGTTGATAGCCGCCGGTGGCCGGCGCGGCTGCACCAGCGGGCATGCTTTGCGCCGGCGCAATCGGTGCCTCGCCCACTAACAAGGCGACCACGGTAACGATGATTGCGGCGCGTCCTATCCACTTCGACATCTCGAAATTCCTCCTTGCCTCACGTCCTGCCCCACGATGACGCCGGCAATCAGCTATTGCACAGTCCGTTTCGGGTCGCGATTATATCCAAGCTGGTTCACGATGTCTGCGGACTGGACGGGTTTGAATAGTCATCGCCAACGGACATGAAAATACGTTCACATAGATCATTTTTGCTACTTGCGGTTTTCGGCCTCGCGATGCTTGCGATGCTCGAGGTGCTTTCTCGCTCCAGCGCGCTCGCGCAAGCGGTCACCGGCGCATCGGGAGCAGCGCCCGCACCTCGCTTCGTCGGGAGTACGCAACCCGCCAATACCGTGCGCCCCCTGAGCAGTCTGCCGGCCGCCCCCGCCGCTCCGGCTCCAGGCGCACCCGTCGCGCTCAGCACCACCAGCGCGTTGCCGCAGCTCGCGCCCGCGCCGGTAGTGGTTCAAGCGGCGGCTCCTCCGCAGCCCGGTACCTTTCGATGCTCATGTTTCGGCGTCGGCACCGGCACCCGATGGGTCGGTGTCGTGCAGGCGATGAACTTCACCCAGGCTGACGCAGCCGCACAAGGGCAATGCGTCAACTTCCTCATGAACGACAGCCAGGGCTCGCCCTATCTGCCCCTCGGCGGCAGCGGCTTTACGACGCGTAGCCCCTTCCCGGCGATCAATCCGAATATCCCGCCCGGCGACGTGGCGATCTATCGCGGCGGCACCTCCGCGCAGACCATGGTGTCGGCCGCGGCATCGGGTAGCGCGACGGTCGCGAGCTACTGCCAGCGCTGTTCATGTAACTAGGCCAGCTTCGCGAGGTCGTCGGGCAGCGGCGCCGATACTTTGATGGCGCCCGATGCCGGCGATTCGAGTTCGATTTCCGACAGATGCAGCCAGAAGCGTCCCGCGCCAAGCGCGGCGGCTGGACCTCCATACAACTCGTCGCCGACGATCGGAAATCCCGCGTTCGCCAGATGTACGCGAATCTGATGGCGCACGCCGGTCGAGGGCATCACCGATAGCAGCGTGAAGCTGCCAACGCGCCGGATCGGCTCGACGCGCGTGAACGCGGGCCGCGGTGCGAGCTTCACCCGATCGGCTTCGTCGGCACGACGATCATCTTGCGCGGATTCTTCGGATGATGCGCGATCGGCGCATCGAGCTTCAGTGGCGCGGTGAGATTGCCGGCGACCAGCGCGAGATACTTGCGCTTGATGGCGCCCGACTGCAGCGCCGGACGAAGTTGCGCGAAGGCCTCGGCGGTGCGCGCGACCATCAGCGCTCCCGAGGTTCCATTGTCGAGGCGATGAATCAATCCGCCCTCGATGGGTTTGTAACCAATCGTCGCGGTCTCGGGAAATCGCGCGACGACCGCATTCATCACAGTGCCGCGCTCGCCGGGCCGCAGCGGATGGCATGGCATGCCGCCGGGTTTGTTCACGACGATCAGGGCCGCATCTTCAAAAAGGTTTTCAATCCGCGCATCGGGCTCGGCCGCGATACCTTCGAGCGCGGGCAAGGTTTCGACTTCGACATTGTCGCCCGCGCGCACGACCGCGCCCTTGATGCCGCGGCTTCCGTTGAGCGTCACCGCGCCGCGCGCAATCATCTCGGTCGCATCGCGTCGCGAGACCGCATGACCGGTGCGCACCAGGTAATGATCGAGTCGCTCGCCGGAGGTACTGCTGGTCTGACTACTCAATGAGCTTGCGACTGGGCAGTAGTGGAAGCGGGCGTGCTGCTGTAGCTGGAGAATTGGAGCGAGGCCGCGTAGACCAGAACGCCGAGGACGAGGATCGCCGTCACGATATCGAGGAACTCGATCCTGCGTCGCGCCGCTATCGAAATTTTCTCAAGCTCGAACCTTCTCACCCGATAGCCCTCCCATCATCACACGCCTGCCGCGCTGCGTGCCGCCGAGCGTACCGCATTGCCGCCCGCGTTCACAGGCAATCCGAACAGGCGGCGCAGCTCGCTTCCGGTCGCGGATTTTTCCGTCGCCGCCACTTTGAGTGGCGGCCCCGCGGCGATGATGCGGCCGCCTTCGTCGCCGCCGCCCGGACCCAGATCGATCACGTAATCGGCGTGCGCGATGAATTCCAGGTTGTGCTCGATCACCACCAGCGTGTTGCCCTCGGTCACCAGCCGCGCGAGCACCTTGATGAGACGGCGGATATCCGACGAGCTCAGCCCGGTGGTCGGCTCATCGAGGAGAAACATCCGCGGCAGCGCCTTGCCGTTTTGATTGATCGGCGCGGGTTCGAGGTCGGCGAGCAGGAAGCGCGCGATCTTAAGCCGCTGCGCCTCGCCACCGGAGAGCGTCGAGGTGGTCTGCCCGAGTCGCACATAGCCGAGGCCGACCGAACTCAGAGCATCGAGGCGTTTCAGGATCGCCTTGTGATGCGAGAAGAACTTGAGCGCGTCATCGATGGTGAGGTCGAGCACCTGATCGATGTTCATCCGGGCGAAGCGGATCGCGAGGATGTGGCTCTGGAAGCGGCGTCCGTCGCAGTGGTCGCAGGGGACCTCGAGGTCCGCCATGAAATGCATCTCGATGGTGACGGTGCCGGTGCCCGCGCATTTCTCGCATCGGCCGCCCGCGACATTGAAGGAAAAATCGCGCGAGGTGACTCCCAGTCGCTTGGCCTCCGCGGTCGACGCGAACAGCTTGCGGATGTCGTCGTAAATTTTCAGGTAGGTCGCGGGATTCGAGCGCATCGAGCGCGTCGGCAACTCCTGCCCCATATGAATCATCGCGCCAATCAGCTCGAAGCCATCGATGCGCGCGCATGCGCCGGCCTCGACCGCCTCGCCCTTGCGCCGCAGATAATGGTTGTAGAGAACGTCTTCGACCAGCGTGGATTTGCCCGAGCCTGACACGCCGGTGACGCAGACCATCCGGCCAAGCGGAATCGCGACGTCGAGATTTTGCAGATTGTGCTCGCGCGCACCCTTGATGCGAATCGCGGGATCATTCTTGCTGAAGCGGCGCTCGCGCGACATCGCGCGCATCAGCAGCACGCGTCCCGCGGTGCCGTGCGCGCTCGCGATCGCACTCTTCGAAGGCGCACCGGCGTGCATCAGCGCGCCGCCCTCGCTGCCGCCGCCGGGACCGAGCTCGACCACGAAATCCGCGCCATCGATGATCGTCGAATCGTGCTCGACCACGACCACCGTGTTGTCGAGGTCGCGCAGATGGCGCAGCACCGAGAGCAAGCGGCGCGCATCGGAGGAATGCAGACCCACAGTGGGCTCGTCGAGCGCGTAAAGCGTGCCGACCAGCAGGCTGCCGAGCGCACTCGCGAGGTGGATGCGTTGCGCCTCGCCGCCCGAGAGCGTGCGCGCCTGGCGTTCCAGCGTGAGATAGCCGAGGCCGACCTCGGTGAGATAGCCGACGCGATTTTTGAGTTCGCGCAAAACCGTCGGCGCATCGATCGGCGATCGCGGGCTGACGCTTGATGGATTCGATCCAGGCCGAAAGCTCGTTCACCGAGAGCCTGCCGATGTCGGCGATCGAGGCGCCTTCGACGCGCACATTGAGCGCGTCGGGCTTGAGCTTGCTCCCCGCGCAAACCGGGCAGGTGCACGAAGCGGCGATACTTCGCGAGCAGGATGCGCACATGAGTCTTGTAGCGGCGGCCTTCGAGCCAGCGGAAAAATCCGCGCACTCCCGGCCAGCGATCCTCGTCGAACTCGCGATGCGTCTGCGCTTGTCGCCGTCGACCATCGGCCTCGCGCCGGGGCGCGGCTCGCCCTCGATCAGCCAGTGGCGCTCCTCGTCGGTCATCTCGCGAAACGAAACCGCGGTGCGAATTTTGCGCTTGCGCGCCAGCTTGATCATCCACTCGCTCATCTCGTGATAAGCGGGCGTGCGCCACGGCGCGATGAGCCCCTGGCGAAGCGAGAGATTCGGATTGGGGATGACTTTCTCCAGATCGAGCTCGACGGTGCGCCCGAAGCCCTCGCATTCGGGGCACGCGCCGATGGGGCTGTTGGACGAAAACAGCGCGGGCGACGGCTCGGGAAACGGCGTGCCGCATCGCGAGCAGTTGAAGCGGCGATCCAGCTCGATGGCGTCAACTTCCGCGATGACTGCCCTCGCGGCGCTCGGCGCGAACCACCCGCGCCCGCCCGCCGCCGAGGTAAAATGATTTCTCCAGCGCCTCGCGCACGCGTTCCGCCTCGGTCTCGCCGGTCACCGAGACGCGATCGATGACCGCATCCAGCGGCGTGGTGCGCGACGCGCCGCCATTCTTCAGATGCTCGGCGAACTCCGCGGTCTCGACCACCGCGCCGTCTTCGAACACGCGATGGTAGCCGTTGGCGATGAGCCAATTGGCGGCCTCGAAGGGCGAGCGCGAGCCCATCTCGAACGGCGCGGTGAAGATGTACATCCCGGCGGTCGCGAGCACACGGCGTCCGGCGGCCTCG
The DNA here is from genome assembly GCA_963848285.1 of uncultured delta proteobacterium. Classification (GTDB taxonomy): domain Bacteria; phylum Desulfobacterota; class Binatia; order Binatales; family Binataceae; genus DATGKG01. The sequence goes on from CAWKCZ010000001.1 coordinate 286,478, forward strand.
ACCGAGTCGCGCGTGACCTCGTTGCCGCAGGTCGGGCAAATCGGTCTTACCGACAGTCGCAAAAAGCAGCCGGATGTAATCATTGATCTCGGTGACGGTGCCGACCGTCGAGCGCGCGTTCTTGATGGTGTTCTTCTGGCGCAGCGCGAGCGCCGGCGGGATGTCGGAAATCGCGTCGACGTCGGGACGCTCCATCCGCGCGAGGAACATCCGCGCGTAGGTCGAGAGCGACTGCACGTAGCGCCGCTGCCCCTCGGCATAGAGGGTGTCGAACACCAGGCTCGATTTGCCGGAGCCCGACACGCCGGTGACGACGGTCAGCTTGCCGCGCGGGAATTTCCAGCGAAATATTTTTAAGATTATGAGTACGGGCGCCGATTATGTTGATGGAACCCTGCAAGCGGCGTGCGTACCTAACGAGGATCGGAAATCGGGCGCGCTTTCTTTTTGCGTTCGCCGGGAAATTCGTCGGCGACCTTCGCATAGAGATCGGCGAGCGCGAAGTCGAACTTGGTCTGCAGCCGCTTGGTTTCCTTCTCACGCTCGGGGTCGGGAAGATCCTTCAATTTGGCGAGATCATCCTCCAAATTGGATCATCAGCTTGTTGCGCTGAATCAAGTATTGATAGCCGTCCATAGACTGCATAAACCTCAGGATCTAAAGGAGTCGATTATACGGTATCAACGGTTCGTCGAACAGCCTGAGTGAAAGCTCCATCCACATCATCTCGATTCCGATTCTCACCGCGTGGGATGCGCCGGAGCTCACGCACGGATTTCTCGGCCGCATCGGCGGCGTCAGCATCGGGCCCTACGAGAGCCTCAACCTCGCGTACTGGGTCGGCGACGATACGCGCGCATGTCGATGAGAACTGGCGGCGCCTGCGCGAGGTTATTGGCGATGCTCCCATCGCAAGATGCCATCAGGTGCACGGCAAGAGCGTTCGCATCGTCACCCGCGAGAACATCGCGGAGAAGCCGCCGAAGGCGACGGGATGGTGACCGCCGAATCGGGCATCCTGCTCGCCGTCGCGAGCGCCGATTGCGTGCCGATTCTGATGACGATGCGCGTCGCAAGATCGTCGGTGCGATCCATGCCGGATGGCGCGGAGTCATCGCGGGGATTGCGGAGGAGGGTGTGCGCGCGATGGAGCGCCTCGGCGCGAGGCCGGATGAGATTCGCGCGGCGCTTGGGCCCATCGATCGGGCAGTGCTGCTTCGAGGTCGATGAGGACCTCGCGCATCGATTCGCGCGCGAGGTCGCGGGTTCCGAGCGTCATTCGCGTCCGGGCCGACCGGGAAAAGCGCATCTCGATTTGCGCGGCATCATCACCGACCAATTGATGCGCGCCGGACTTCCTCGCGAATCGATCATCAACGTCGGACCCGTGCACCAAATGCGCGAACGACCGCTTCTTCTCGCGCCGCGCCGAATGCCTCCTCGGGCCTGCAAATCAGCTTCATCGGCATCGAGGCGTGAGGTATTCTGTTGGTTGCTAGAGGACAGCGCTTCGTCTTGTCATCCTGAGCCAAGCCTCTGGGCGTTGGCGAAGGATCTCGAAACGTCAAAATGCCGCGCTCTCGATCGCGCGCCATCGAAAGGACGTGGTGGCTTCTGACCAGGAGATTCGCGATGTTCCACGATTCGAGATCCTTCCGCTGCGCTGCGCTTGCGTCAGGATGACAAGGGAAGAAAGGCTTGCCCTCAGGATGACAATGGGTGCGCGGGTGGCTTTGCATAATTCCATAAGGCGATGAAGAAAAAGCCGACCAAATCCAAGCGCGGGGCGGTGATGCGTAAGGTGCGCAAGCCGGTGCCGCCACCTTCACGCGTTGAGGAAGACCTCAAGCACTACCATCGCGAGCGCGAACGCGAACGTCTGCGGCGCGAGGAAGCCGAGAGCGTCGAGAGCAACAAGCAGTGATCGCCACCGCACGCGAAGGAAAATCAACGTCGCGCTCATCGGCACCGGCAAGCTGAATTTGAAGATCGTCAACCGGTCCCCAACGCCTGCTCTTGCAATGGACCGCATTCGGTAACTAAACCCATCAGGGTGAGTAGCAGATCAATTCGACCTCCCGAACCTAATCTCACTCCCGACGCGATGGTGGCGCGTGCGCGCGAGATGGTCCCGATGCTGCGCGAGCAGCAGGCCGAATGCGAACGGGCAGGGCGCGTCCTGCCCCACGTCAACGACGCATTCGTCAAGGCGGGTTTCTATCGCATAATGCAGCCGCGCCGTTTCGGCGGATATGAATTCGACATTCCGACGTTTCATCGCGCGATGAGCGAAATCGCGCGTGGATGTCCCTCGACCGGATGGGCGGTTGCGCTCACCTCGGGGCATCCAATCATCCTGGCGCGGTTCGGCGAGCGTGCGCAGCTCGAGGCCTACGGCAACGATGGCGATTTTCGCGCGCCCGCGACCGCCGCACCGACGGTCGTTTCTGCCGATGGTGAAAATTACAAGGTCAAGGGCTTTTGGGATTATGCCTCGGGATGCGATGTCGGCACCCATTTCATCGCGCCGGGGGTGATGCCCGGGTCACACGGCCAGCCTTCGCGCCTGTTGCTGATGCTGCTGCATCCGCATGAATACCGCATCATCGATAACTGGGATGTGTTTGCGATGCGCGGGACCGGCTCCAAGCGGATTGCGATCGAAAAGGAAATCACCGTTCCCGCATACCGCGTAGTCGACGGCGGGCTGGGCGACGATCCGCTGGTCGGCGACATCCTCGAGGGGTTGGAAAACCCGATTTATCACGGAAGGCTCGCGCCGTTTCTCGTCGGTGAAGGAGCTGCGGTCGCGGTCGGAATGGCGCGCGGCGCGATCGATATATACGAAAACATCCTCACTAAGCCGACCAACTTTCCGCCCTTCACGATGCGCGGCCATACGCAGGAGTACCAGCAGCATCTTGGACGCGCCTATGCGCTGGTGGATACGGCCGAAGCGGCGCTACTGAAATTCGGCGAGGACTACACCGAATTGTCCACGCTTCGGATGCGCGATGGGGCTGCTTTCACCGACGAGATGCAGCGCCGCCTAATCCTGCGGCTTCAGCAATGCATCAACCAATGCTGGGAGGCAGTCGATTTGCTCTTCACTACCAGTGGCACCAGCAGCGGGCGCACTGATTCGATGCTGGGGCGGTACTTCCGCGATTTTGCCATGATGCGGACCCACATCGTTTTTCAACACGCGCGTACCGCCGGGAATTTCGGCGCGTTGCGCATGGGCCAGCCGGCGCGCTCGCCGTTTTGAGGTACCCACGTCATGACACCGCATAAGCTTCTTCCAACTATGGTGGTGGGTTCGTATCCACAGCCGGACTGGCTCATCGATCGCGAGAAGCTGAGCAAGATCGTTCCACGCACGCTGATCCCGGAGCTATGGCGCATCCCGCAGCCGTGGTTGGAGCAGGCGCAGGATGACGCGACGATTCTTGCGATTCGCGAGATGGAGCGCGCGGGTATCGACATCATCAGCGACGGCGAGATTCGCCGCGAGAGCTACTCGAATAAATTTTCCAACGCGCTCACCGGCATCGACGCGCAAAAGGAAGTGAACCTGACCATCGACAATGCCGGGCGTCCGATGACGATGCCGGTTCCGCATTTCACGGGTCCGGTGAAACGCCTGGGGCCGGTCGAAGTACGCGACGTTGCCTTTCTCCGGGCGCACACCGATCGCACGATCAAGATAACCCTGCCGGGTCCATTCACGATGTCGGAGCAGGCGCGCACCAGCCATCATCCGAGTCGCGAGGCGCTCGCGATGGAGCTGGCCGATGCGGTCAACGCCGAGGTGCGGGATCTATTCGCGGCGGGCGCCGACATCGTGCAGCTCGACGAGCCGTGGATGCAGCGCTTTCCGGAGCGCGCCAAGCAGTACGGCGTCAAGGTGGTGAATCGCGCGCTGGAGGGAGTCGCGGGCACGACCGCGCTGCACATCTGCTTCGGCTATGCGGCGGTGGTGCCGAACAAGCCCTCGGCATATTCGTTTTTGGCCGAATTGGAAGGATGCGTCGTCAATCAAATATCGATCGAGGCGGCGCAGCCGAAGCTGGACCTTGCGGTGCTGCGCGAGCTGCCGAGCAAGACGATGATCGTCGGGGTGATCGACCTTAACGATAAGCAGGCCGAGTCGGCGGAGGTGGTCGCATCGCGCATCGAGGGTGCGCTGAAGCACATTGCTCCGGAGCGCCTCATTCTCGCGCCGGATTGCGGAATGAAGTACCTGCCGCGCGAGACGGCGTTCGGAAAACTTAAAGCGATGGTTGAAGGTGCCAATCTCGTGCGGAGCAGGCTTGCTGCCTGATTATCTCGCGAATCCGCCCTTAGGATATGCGCAGCCGAAGCGGCGGGGGGGGCCGCTCCGGCTACGACTTGCGCGGCACTATCAAGCGGGGAGGGGAATTCGTGCCGCGAGCTGGCACAAGGTTCAGGCAGCCTTGTCTCTGGTCTCGACTTTCCGGGCCTCGGCGGTTTCGACCTGAACCTTGACGTCTTTAGGTACCGCTTCTTTGGGAATCGGCGCACTCAACTCGAGGACGCCGTCTTTGTAGGCGGCCTTCACATCCTCACCCTTGATCCCGTCGGGCAATGACGTGGAGTACTCGTAGCTGCCGTAACGGACCTCGCGGCGGACGAAATCGCGCTTGGTGACGTCCTTCTTTTCTTCGCGTTTGCCGCGCACGGTCAAGACATTGCCGGTGACCTTCACCTCGATGTCCTTCGGATCGATTCCGGGCATGTCAGCGCGGACGGTCAACTTGCCGTCTTCAACAAAGGACTCGATGCGCGGATGGACTGCACCGTCGACTTCTTCGTTCAACCATCCGGGGGTGCGGAAGCGATCCAGCACGCGATCGAACTCACCCCGCAATCGTTCGACTTCTTTGAAGGGGTTCCATTCGACTAGACGTCCCATGATTAGAGTCTCCTTTTTCCAGGACTTAACTTTGCTTTTCCAAAAATGCAGACAGATGGTCACGTTGCATCAGATGTGCCAGTTCGGTACCGGTCGCGGATGCGTGAGGGTTGACGCAATTTCGCGTCTCGGCGGGTGCATCGGTTAACCGATCGCGACAGTCAGCCTGAAGGATGGCGCGAATCGCACCATCCAATTTCGAATCACGGGGCAAAGCGCGCCGTCCAAATAGAAACGTAGATTTGTCGAAAGGCGGTCCAACCCAAATGCCTGAGCAAGAAACCCTGGAACGCGCACACGAGGATGCGAAAGAAGGCAAATCGCCGTCCACCCAGGCCGGCGAGTTCGTGCGCGAGGAAATTCATCATATTCGCGAGGGCAAGCATGGCGCGCGCAACGCCAAACAGGCCATCGCGATCGGCCTCTCGAAAGCGCGTCGTGCGGGCGTGAAGCTCGGCTCACCCAATCCCAAAACCACCAGCGCCGCGACGCGCAAGAAGGCCGCGCAGGATTCCGCCCGGAGCCATCGTAAGACCAAGCCTTCGCGCAAGCGGTCGCGCGCGACCGAGGGTGCCTTGGAGCGCGAGGGTCATGCGGCGGGAAGCAAGACCGCGCTCTCACGCCATGCTCATCAAAGTGCGCTGGCGCGGGGCAAAAAGAGCAGGGTGCAGGCCGCGCAGAAGGCCGCACGCACCCGAGCGCGTAATCCGAAGAATCGATAGCCCTCTGCAGAAAAATAGTTGCCCGATCCGCGCCATCGAGCTTAACCTTCCGCAACATCCGGTTGCACGTGCGATGGCACCTCGTCATCGCGCGGCGGGAGGGACCAACATGGCGGAACGGCGGCTCGCGATTACCATTAAGGGCGCGGTTTCCTTAGGCGCGTACGAAGCCGGCGCGATCGAGGAGACTTTGCGTCTCATCGCGTTCAACAACAGCGTCGGACCCGCGCAGACGCAGTGGTATGTTGATGCGGCCTGCGGTGCGAGCGCGGGCTCGATGACCTCCGCGATGGTCGCGGCGGCGCTGGTGCGCGGCGATACCAGCGTGTTGCGCAAAACCTGGGTCACCGGCGTCTCGATTGGGATGCTCGCTCCCGAGGGGCAGCCGCTTTCTCCCAATTCGATTCTCGATGCGACGGCGCTCGACCGCCTCGCCGCGCAAAACCTGACCTGCCCAACAATCGCCAATCGCCATCCGGCGTTGCGGCCTCCACCATCGGAAATTTCGCTGCGCTTCACACTATCGCGTTACGCACCCGATGTGGTCGCGCAGGACACCCTGAACCGAACCAAGGTGATGTATCGCGAGTTCAAGGACAGCGCGAATTTCACGATCGCCATCAAGCAGGCGCAAAACTCACCGAACGTCGGGGTCGACATCAAGGCGAAGGACGTAGCGTCCTGGGGTTATCACAATGCCAGCGAGTTGCTGAGCGGCTCCGATGCGTGGTCGGCGCTGGTACAGACTGCGATCGCGTCGGGAAGTTTCCCGTTCGCCTTCGCGCCGCGCGATCTACGCCGCTGGATCGATGGCTCCTGGATGGATCGCTATTTCCAGGATGGCGGTACTTTCGACAATGACCCGATCGGCGAGACCATCAACATTGCGCACGATATCGATTGGTCCGATAAGCCGGAAGCGGAGAATTTTTCCGATGCTGACCGCCGCTTCCTGATGATCCATGTCGAGCCATTCGATGGAGTGCCGCCCGAGACAATTCCCAATGCCGCGAAAACGCTGGACGTGAATCCGCTCACGCTCGCACAAAAGTTTTTTCCCGCGATCCTCGATGAATCCGAAAACAGCGGCCTGCGCGGCATCGTGCAGGTCAATCAGAAAATCGTCGAGCGCGGGAAGTTTCTCAATGACCTCGCGAACCTGGTGGCTGACGGCAAGGTGCAGGCGCTTCCGCGCAGCATTCTGGAGGCGCTCGCAAAGTATCGTCATCTCGAGGCGAGGCTGGATTTTCTGCGCGCGAATCTGGTTCCGGATCTGGCGTCCGATGCGACGCTGTTCGCCAAGGTGAGCGCTTTCAGCATTGACAAGATGCAGGCGTTCATCGATCTCGCGCTGGCCTACGACCTCGCCACCAACCTCGCGGATAAGGTGACGTTGAAGCCGATTCTGATCGCGCCTGCGCAGCGCCTTTCGGGCAGCGGCCTGTACGCGTTCGGCGGGTTCCTCGTCAGCAAGATGCGCGAACGGGATTATGCGCAAGGCGTTTATGACGCTTACCAGGCCTGGAAAATCATCGCGTCCGATCCGAACGAAGATTTCCAGCTCGCCCCCGATGCTCCCGAGGCGCCGCCGAGCACGACCGAAATTTTTCCGTCGTGCGAGGACGAATACAAGAAGGGCATCGAGCAACTGATAAATCGCGTGGATGCGGTAATCGGCGCGCTCAGCGACGCCGCCACCGGACCCGGCATCCTCGGTGCCGCAGAATCGAAAATCGTCAGCACCGCGCTGGATGCGATCGCAAAGCATTACCTGCGCAAGCAGGGTGACAGCACCGAGACCTGACTCGGAGGTTCGGTGCAGCTATGCCATTGGGCGGCGCTTGATGGGTGCGTTGGGATCGCCTTCCAAATCGTAGCGGCGCAATTTCGTATAGAGCGTCTTCACGTCGACCTGCAGCAAGCGCGCGGCGGCGGCCTTGTTGCCGCTGGCCTGGCGCATCGCCTGCGCGATCGCCATCCGCTCGAGACGCTTGATGACTGTGCTGCGCAGCGTGCCCAGCGGCATCGGCAGGATGACTCCTTCAAGTTGCGCGTCGAGCTCTCCGCCGTCGATGAGTGCACGGATGAAGTCGGCCTGGCCGGCCGCGGTGCGCAAAGTCTCCAACTCATCGGCGGTGCGTCGATGCCTGAGAGTCACCGCCATTCGCATCACCAGCTCTTCGTTCTCGATGGGGCGGGTGATGAAGTCGTCGGCGCCCAGCCGGGTGGCCTCGACCGCCGCGGTCACGTCGCGTTGCGAGGTCAGCATCAGGATCGGAACCTTCGCCGTGAAGTCGCGCATCCGGCGCAGCGTCTCGATGCCGTCGAGGCCCGGCATCCGAAGGTCGAGCAGGACTATGTCGAGGGGTTGAGCGGCCAGCGCCTCGAGGCCCGCGGCGCCACCATCGGCAAGTATGACGTGACATCCTTCGGCTTCGAAAATCGCGCGCAGCAAAGACCGATTGAGCTGGTCATCGTCGACGATCAGGATGCGGACCGAATTTAAGGGGGACTCCATGGAGGATCCTTGCATAGACCTTACCTTTCGGATTGAACATCGCCACGAAACTTCAAGCAAGCATCCGATGACACTATGTCATCGCGATGGGCGGCACCGTTTGCGTGTCGAATGACTAGTTGGCGTAGTGATGCCGCGTCGGCGCTGTGCTGGTCGTAGCGCGCCGGCGCGACGAGCTGCGTGCCGAAAACTTGCGCGTGTGCGAATTCAGACGGCCCTCGGTGCTACCCCAGGGCGTCGCCGGCAACTCCAGGATATCGGACAGGTCCAGTTGCTCATCGAGAATTGCGGCTTCCCGTTCAATCGCCAGTTCCACCATGTAATGCATGACATCTCCTCCGTGCGCGTTTGCTCCCCTAGAGCACGCGGCGGGCCAAGCTCGAGGATATGGAGGCGTGTCAGTTTGTGGCGTTTTTCGAGGGACTATTCGAATCCAGCCGCCGGCGGTGACGCAAAGGCAGACACCTTCTCAGAACGGGACAGTCGGAGCTTTTAGGACCTCCGATATAGATGAGGCGGTTGCCTCACCATTCATGTTCGATCTCGACAAGCAGCGGGCGGAATACGCCATAGGCGGTGATCGCGATCAGGACGACGAGGGGCGCTAGCATCCCGAGCAATTCCCATCGTATGGTCGCTAGGCCGCCGGAGATCCCACCGATGAGGTAGACAATCCATAGCGCGAAGGTGAGGGCCGCATGTTGCACCGGCAACTGTCGCGGCGAAACGCGCAGCACCTTTAAGATGCGGTTTTGAAAGCGGCCGCGGGTCCGATCGCGGAACCAGAAAAGATATTCCGAAATCGACTCGGCGAATTTCACCAGCGAGCCGGTCACAAAGGTGGTGTAGACATTCATGCCGCCGACTTTGCGGATCGAGACGTTCTGAAGCCCCATCGCGATGGTGAGGGTGGCCACCATCACGAAGAATTTGAATGCCGGTTGCGGCGGGATATCGGCTTTGAAGCCATTGCCGGCGCCGGCCGCGATAAAGATCCCGATCAGCAGGGTCTCGAGTCCGATGGTTGCGCGAAAGCGGATCGGGACGTTGCGGCGCTTTTCCGCGTCATAGATGAACGACCCCAGAATCAAACCGAAGATGAAGGTGATGATCGGCCATCCACGCCGCACGAATCCTATCCACTCGTGGCGCGAGATGTGCCGCGCCATCGCCACCGTATTGCCGCTCATGTGCGAGACATAGAGCCCGTACAACGAAATGAAGCCGATCAAATCGACGAATCCCGCGGTCCAGGTCATCAGGAGCGCGATGGCAATTTTTTCCGATGTGGTGAGCGGAGTCGGGGCCGAGCGCACGCGATATTTATCCTCGTCTGGTGGTTGCCGCGCCAGTGCCCCAATCGCGCCGGCGCGATTTGCGACCGCCCAGATGGCTGGATAGGCTCGACGGCTGGATAGGCTCGATGTGCTGCGCGACTTCTCTCGAAGCAGTGCGCGACCACTTTCAAAGCTGGAGTGCCAATAACCAATGGGAGGCTTAGTCGCGTTCAACGGTGCGCGTCCCACCCCGCGACATGAGGCGGGCGTCGCACCGGGAACACCGAAATCGGGATGGGCGCCGCTGAGGCGACACGTGTTCCTCGCGCTATGGATTGCCGCGCTCGCCTCCAACCTCGGGACCTGGATGCAAAACGTCGGCGCGGCGTGGATGATGACCTCGCTCTCCAAGTCGCCGCTGGCGGTGTCGCTGGTGCAGACCGCCTCGAGCTTGCCGATCTTTTTCCTCGCGCTGCCGGGCGGAGCGCTGGCCGATATCGTCGATCGACGCAGGCTGCTGATCTTCTCGCAAGTCTGGATGATGCTCGCGGCCGGGGTACTCGGCGTACTGAGCATCCTCGGCATGACCACCGAAGCGACTTGCTCGGACTCAGCTTCATGCTCGGAATCGGCGCGGCGCTCAATGCTCCCGCGTGGCAGGCGATTATTCCCGAGCTGGTGCCGCGCGGAGGAGCTTACCGCGGCGGTGACCCTCAACAGCATCAATTTCAACCTCGCACGCGCCGCCGGCCCGGCGCTGGGGGGATTCATCGTCGCGTGGTTCGGCGCCGGCGCAAATTTCATCCTCAATGCCGTCTCGTTCCTCGTGCGTGATGGTGGTGCTTTACGAATGGCGTCGCGAGACGCGCCCTGGCGTACTCCCGGCCGAGCGGGTCATCAGCGCGATTCGGGTCGGTCTGCGCTATGTCCGCTATGCGCCGCCGCTGCGGGCGGTGCTGGTGCGTACAGTCGCATTCGTGTTCGGCGGCAGCGCGCTATGGGCGATGTTGCCGCTCATCGCGCGCGATCGGCTGGGCCTCGGCGCGGCGGGATTCGGTCTGCTGCTGGCATGTTTCGGGGTCGGCGCAGTGCTCGGCGGCGCGTTGCTTCGCGCGCATCCAGCAGTTCGCCTCGCATGACAACATCGTGCATGGCGCGACGTTGCTGTTTATAGCGATGACGGTCGGCCTGACCCTGATGCGCGATTCCATCACCGCCGGCGTCCTGATGGCGATCGGCGGGGTCGCGTGGATATGCGCGTTTTCGGTCCTCAATGTCGCGGCGCAGTTGTCAGTCCCGCGATGGGTTCAAGGCCGCGCGCTGGCCGTTTATCAAATCGCAGTTCAAGGCGGGATGGCGGTCGCGAGCGTGGTGTGGGGCGTGGTCGGCGAGCATTATGGCTTGCGGGTCGCTCTGTGGTGCGGCGCGGCATCGATGCTGGTAGGGTTCGCGCTATATCGACGGCGTTTGGCGGATGCCGACGCGGTCAAGGCCGATTCAGTGGACTTGTGGCCGCATCCGCAGGTGGTCATGGAGATCAATCCCGACAGCGGTCCCGCGCTCATAAGCGTTGAATATCGTATCGATCCCGCGAGGACCGAGGATTTTATCAGCGTCATGCGCCAACAACGGATGATACGGTTGCGCGATGGCGCTATCTTCTGGGGACTCTTCGTTGACCTCAATGAGCCCGACCGTTTCGTCGAACATTTTATAAGTGAGACCTGGCTCGAACATCTGCGCCAGCATGAGCGCTTGATCGAGTCCGATGCTATGTTATGATCGCGAAGCGAAGTCATTTGATCTCGGCGGCAAACTGAATATCACTCATTTGATATCCGCTGACGCGGTGGCCGGACGCAACGTCGGCACCTTTAAACGTAAACCCGAAACTAAGCTAGGCTCCATCCCGATGAATCCCGCTTTCAAAAAGGTTGAACTATGAAAGATACCCGCGAATTCCAGACCATCAAGGTTGAAGCCGATGACAACGGCCTCGGCCGCCTGACCCTCAATCGGCCCGAGCGCCTCAATGCCATCGGCGCGACCATGCTACAGGAGCTCGCCGAAGCCGCGCGATGGTTCGACAGCCATCGCGATTTGCGCGTGGTCATCATGAGCGGCGCCGGACGCGCATTCTGCGCGGGCGCGGACCTGCAGGATTCTCCGGCGGCTGCGGCGATTCCAAGCTCGGCAACAGCTGGCTCTATCGGCGCGAGGCTGGGCAATACGGACTGCGCGCCTCCGATGCGATCGAGCAGATGCGCGCGGTGACTATCGCACAGGTGCAGGGCTATGCGGTCGGAGGCGGCGTGGTGCTGATGGCGATATGCGATCTGCGCGTCGCGGCGGAGGACGCATGGTTCTTCATTCCTGAAGTCGATCATCGGCCTTCCGCTCGCGTGGGGCGGCATCCCCAAGCTGGTACGCGAGATCGGTCCCGCGATGACGAAGGAGCTGGTGATGACGTGCCGCCGTTTCAGTCCACAGGAAGCGAAGCAGATGGGCTTCGTCAATCGCGTGGTGCCGCTCGCGAAGCTGGAGAGCGGAGGTCGAAGGCCTGGCGCAGGAGCTCATCGCAAAACCGTCGGTGCCGATCGCGATCACCAAGGAGCACGTCAATGCGGTGACGCGCGCGATGAGCGCGGGCATTACCGCATTCGCGGATGGCGACGTGTCTGATGGGCGCCGGCAGTGCGGAGGAATCGCGCGCTGCAGCGCGGGCATATCGCGAGAACCGCGCGCTGCGCAAAAAAAGCTGACTGGCTGGTCATTCAGTCGGTGGCGCGAAAGGAGACAGCTTTTTCGCGCAAAAAAATGAACTCGCGGACTTGCCAACTGCAAACCAATAATGCGAGTTTCTCGCGCATGAAATGCCCGGTATGCGAACTGTTCGGCCGTGAGTTGCATTTTCAGACCCGCCGACTTCTGGATCAGCATTCCTCCAGATTTCATGGGCTGTCCGCAACTCAACTCGAAGATTACGATCACAGTCGAGCATCCCGAAGCGAACCGACCGATGGAAAAGAGCGAAGCTCTGCGGGCGCGCCGCTTCCTGCACTAAGCTTGGATCGTACGGTGGCTGAGGGGCCGGCCATCGACATCGCAAATATCGTTCGGCGCGAATCGCTTTGGCGCGGCGCAGCTGCATTGATCTATCGTGACGCTGCGAAATTCTTCCCAGCGAGGACGCGCTCATGTTCCGTCTCGACAATAAAATCGCGGTAGTCACCGGCGCCGGCTCCGGCATCGGCAATGGCCATCGCCAACACCTTCGCCGCCAACGGCGCGCGCGTCTTCGTCCTTGAAGCCAACCTCGATGCGGGCGAAGCGGCGGTCGAAAAAATTCGCGTTGCGGGCGGCACTGCCGATGCGATCGCATGCGATGTATCGAAAATCGCCTCGGTGGCGGAGGCCTTCGCGCAAGTCGATCGCGCGGCGCATCGAGTGGACATCCTCGATCAACAACGCGGGCATCGCGCACGTCGGCACCGCCGAGAACACCTCGGAGGCCGACTTCGATCGCATCTACAGCGTCAACGTGAAGGGCGTGTACCTATGCTCGCAGGCAGCTATCAAGCTGATGCTGCGCGACGGCGGCGGCGTGATTCTCAACCTCGCCTCGATCGCGTCGCTGATCGGGCTCACGGATCGCTTCGCCTACTCGATGAGCAAGGGCGCGGTGCTCACGATGACGAAATCGATCGCGGTCGATTACGTCAAGCGCAACATCCGCTGCAACTGCGTCTGTCCGGCGCGCGTCCATACTCCATTCGTCGACGGCTACCTGCGCAACAATTATCCGGGCCGCGAGCAGGAAATGTTCAAGCAGCTTTCCGAATATCAGCCCATCGGCAGGATGGGCACGCCCGAGGAAGTCGCGACGCTGGCGCTGTATCTCTGCTCTGACGAGGCGTCGTTCATCACCGGCCAGGCCTACCCGATCGATGGCGGCGTGTTGGCTTTCTAAAAGTTGTCCTCTTTCCTTTTTCCCCCTCCTGAAGGGAGAGGGTGGCGCTCCTGCGCCGGGTGAGGTCAGTTAAGCGATGAAACAATATGGGCGCACACTCAATCTGAAGGACGATCCGAAGGTCATAGAATCCTACCTGCAGTATCATCGCGCGGCATGGCCGGAGGTCGAGGATGGCCTGCGCGCCATCGGCATCCATCGGATGCTGATCTGGATTCTCGGACGGCGCCTGTTCATGTTCATGGAAACCGAGGACAGCTTCGATCTGGCTGCGCGACTTCGCTGCGTATGAGAAGGGTCATCCGCGCATCAAGGAGTGGCAGGATCTGATGGCGTCCATGCAGGAGCCGGTGCCGGAAGCTGCGCCCGGCGAGCTATGGGCCGAGATGACGCTGGCGTATCGCCTCGAACGCTAGACGCCACTCCGAGCCGTTGGGATATTCGAACCTGTCCAGCGACGCGGGCAGCATCTCGACGCTATAGCCCGGCGCGGTCGGCGGCACGTAGCGGCCGTTGCGCATCACGACCGGATTCACGAAATGCTCGTGCAAATGATCCGCGAATTCGATGGCGCGATTCTCAAGGCTCGCGCCGATGCAGATGTAATCGATCAGCGAGATGTGCTGGACGTATTCGCATAGCCCGATGCCGCCCGCATGAGGGCACACCGGGATGCCGAACTTCGCCGCCAGCAGCAGCACCGCGAGCACCTCGTTGAGGCCGCCGAGCCGGCACGCGTCGACCTGGCAGAAATCGATCGCCTCGGCCTGCATCAATTGCTTGAAGATGACGCGATTCTGGCAATGCTCTCCCGTCGCGACGCCGATCGGATCGACGCCGCGCCGAATCGTGGCGTGACCGAGGATGTCGTCGGGACTGGTCGGCTCCTCGATCCACAGCGGGTTGAATTGCTTGAGCGGCTGCATGTAGGCGATCGCCTCGTCGACGTCCCAGGTCTGGTTGGCGTCGAGCATCAGCACCGCAGTCGTCGCCGATCTCCTCGCGCATCACGCCGCATCGATGGACGTTCTCCTCGCTGTTGCGCCCGACTTTGATCTTGAAGCGATTCCATCCGGCGGCGAGCGCCTCGCGGCAGAGCGTCGCGCACGCGATCATCCGAATAGCCCATCCATCCGGCCGAGGTGATGTAGGCGGGAAAGCCGTTGGCGATCATCTCGGCTTCGCGCTTGGCGCGCGTCGGCGCGTTGCGGCGCAGGATCGCGAGCGCTTCGTCTTCGTCGAGCGCATCGGTGAGATAGCGGAAATCGACGCATGCGACGATCTCCTCGGGCGTCATGTCGGCGACCAGCTTCCAGACCGGCTTGCGCATTGACCTTCGCCCACAAATCCCACGCCGCGTTGACGATCGCGGCGGTCGCGAGATGGATCGCGCCTTTCTCCGGGCCGATCCAGCGCAGTTGCGATTCGCCGGTGAGGCGGCGCCAGAACCCGCGCATGTCGGCGGCGATGGCTTCGATCGTCATGCCCATGACCAGCGGTGCGAGCGCATTCGCCGCAGCGACGCAGACTTCATTGCCGCGTCCGATGGTGAACGTCAGGCCGTGGCCTTCGAGGCCGTCACTGTGGTCGGTGCCGAGAATGACGTAGGCCGCGGAATAATCGGGGTCGGTATGCATCGCGTCGGAGCCCGCCTGGGTGCGCGAAGTCGGCGTGCGGATGTCGCGAACGGTGACGGAAGTGATGTTGTGCGGCATTGTCGGCTCTCCCGCGACGCATGCTAGCATCGCGCGTTTACAAGCGTCGATGTCGGATTCACCAAAATGGCCCGATGATTTGCGCCAGCGATGGCCGCTGCCGTCGCAGCCGCGGCCGATCGTCATGCATCGGCGCGGGCAGCATCGTGCGCGATGCGCATCTGCCAGTTTATCGCGGCTCAGTTTTCCGGTCGCGGGAATTTTCGACGTGAATCGGCGATGCCGCACGCGCCCGTGCCGAGGCATTCGGAATCCCGCGCGTGTTCGCATCACTCGACGAGGCTGCCGCGACGCCCGACGCAGTCTTCGATGTCGCGGTTCCTCCGCAGCATATCGCATCGGTGCTCGAGCATCTGCCGATCGGGGCGGCGGTGCTCATCCAGAAGCCGATGGGTCGCGACCTCGCCGATGCGCGCCGGATCCTCGCGATCGGCCGTGAACGGCAGCTCATCGCTGCGATGAATTTCCAGCTGCGCTTCGCGCCCAACATGCTGGCGCTGCGCGATGCGCTCGACGCGGCGACTCTTCGGCGACATCCTCGATATCGAGGTGCGCATCAATCTGCACACGCCGTGGGAGTACTGGGCGTTCCTCAAGAGCGTGCCGCGGCTCGAAATGCTGATGCATTCGATCCACTACCTCGATCTCATCCGGTCGCTGTTCGGCGAGCCGCGCGGGGTCTACTGCCGCGGCGTGCGCCATCCAAATATGCCCGACTATGCCGACACGCGCACCAGCATCATTCTCGATTATGGCGACACCGATTCGCGCGAGCCTGACGATGAACCATGCGCATCGATTCGGTCCGCGCCTCGCGGTCTCGCAGCTCAAAGTCGAAGGCACCGACGGCGCGGCGATCGCGAAGATGGGCGTCAATCTGAACTATCCGCACGGCGAGCCCGACACGCTGGAAATCGCGACACGATGCCACCGGATGGCAATCGATCGCGCTGCGCGGCTCGTGGTTCCTGGAAGCCTTCGAGGGGCCGATGGCGAACCTTCAGCGCTTTGTCGCAGGCGAGGACACCGCGCTGGTTTCGCCCATCGAGGATGCGTGCCGCACGATGGCGCTGGTCGAGGCGTGCTACGAATCGAGCGCGCGCGGCGGGACGCCAATTGCGCGGACCTAACCCCCAACCCCTTCCCTTGGGGGAAGGGGAGCAGAGGATTGGAACTCTTTACGCTTTGCGCGGTCTTCCGCGACGCCGACGCGGTGCCGACGGAGGCTCGACCGCCTCGCCTTCCTCGGGGCCGAAGGGGCTCAAATCCGAGAGTGGACTCTCGTCGTCATCGGCGGCTTTCGGACGTCGCACCGGTTCCGCTGCTTCGTCGGCGCCGGCCCACGGCTGCTCGTCGGCCGGGCATCATGCGGCGATTCGCCTCGGAAGCGCGAGGTATGGCTTTTTCTGCTGGCAGTCGACGCAGTAGATCGCGAACGGCACCGCCATCAGCCGCTCGATGGGAATTCCCTCGCCGCATTCGGCACAGGTTCCGTAGTTGCCGCGCTCGAGGCGGCCCAGTGCCTGGTCGATGTAGCGCAGGCGTTCCTCGGCGCGCTCGATGAGATTGGCCTTGGTCTCGGCGTCGGTGCTCAAGCGGGCGACATCCATTTCGTCGCCTTGCTGATTGACCGCATCTCGTTGGTCGCGACGGAAATCGCTGACCCGCTCGTAGGTCTCGTCGCGCAAATTAGTAAGCATCTCGCGCAGCATTTTCTGCCGGCGATCTTCAGACATCTTGGTTTCGGTACGCATAACAGGCCCGCGTTTGGGTTTTTGGGCCGCCATCTCCACCTCTAATTCGCCGAGGCGAGGGAAGTGACAAAATTGCGCGTCATCTTCACGCCGCGGCTCGGCCTGTCGCTCGGGTTTTCAAATGCAGCCGATAAGGTAATCACGAGCGCCTAAAAAGGATACCCTTTTCGAAGAAATCGACAATAAGGCATCAAAAAAAAGTCGTAACTCTTGCTGGGCCACGACAACGTTTTTCATCCAGGTCCCCGACCGCTACCATTCTACGCTGGCTTTCCGGCATCCCGAGCACGGATTTACCGCGGTCGAGCAGCAATCCGACCCTGGCGCCTGGGTCACGTGCCTCGACCAGCTTCATCGCGAGCCGTTCTATGTCGCATACAAACAGCGGGTCGCCGAATTGCTCCGACCTGGCGTCGACAGTGGATTTTGGACGTCGGTGGAGGGACTGGCGCCGATGCCCGCGCTTTGGCGATGCAACATGGAAGCAGGGTGGTCGCGGTGGATCGCTCTTTTGCCGTGACGCGCGAATGCCGCGCGCGAGGGAACGTGGTTTCGGTTGTCGGCGACGCCTCGGAGTTGCCGTTTCGGGATCAATCCTTCGATGGATGCCGCGCTGATCGCACATTCCAACACTTGAACGAACCTCCTCGTGCCCTGAACGAGATGGTTCGCGACCCGACCGCCGTCAATAACGTGATGGGACTTCGGATCTGGGCGGGCACCGCGCGTCGATATGGCTTCCTCGCAGCCGGCGAAGTCGAGCGCTGGGAGGCGATGTTCGACGCGACAGTAGGGGCGGGTACCTTTCTTTATGCTGTCACGTTCTTCATAACGTGCGGCATCAAACCGTGAGACGGCGTCAATTGAATGTCGCGGATTGTCCGGAAATGGGACGTGCTGCGATCGTCG
Source organism: uncultured delta proteobacterium (assembly GCA_963848285.1). GTDB lineage: Bacteria > Desulfobacterota > Binatia > Binatales > Binataceae > DATGKG01. Next base: position 304,279 of record CAWKCZ010000001.1, read on the forward strand.
CGCTATTTTCTTTCAATATTTACGCGGGTTGCAGTCGCATGATCATCGGCACGTCTGTTGCGCGATAAAGGATGGGCGATTTCATCAGCGAGGCTACCAGCGGCGTGGGCGAGATCATTTCACTAAAAGCGGAAACCTCCGCGACGACCGAGGATTGCGCGAAGGCCGCGCCATCGGTGCTCATCGTCGACGACTCGATGATCAATTGCCTGGTGCTGCGCTACTACCTCACGCCCACTCATTACACGATCGATGAGGCGCATACCGGCGCCGAGGCGGTCGCCAAGGTGAAGGAGCATCGGTACGACTTCATCGTAATGGACCTGCTGATGCCCGAGATGGATGGCTTCGAGGCGATGCGCGAGATCCGATGCTGGGAAGACGAGCAGGGCGCCGCGCCTGCCTGCATCATCATCGCCCTGACTGGCTGGGAATTGAAAGAAGCCGAGCTGGAGAGCCTGCTATGCGGCGCCGACGCGCATCTGACCAAACCCATCAGCCAGACCCAGCTGCTCGACATCCTCGATGCACATCGCAAACGAGAATAGCTACGGCGAAATTCCACGCCCTTTGAAAAAAGGCCAACGGCGCAAGCTGGCCGCGAGCAAATGCGGCCATTCGAGAATCGCCGGCAAGAGATCGTCAGCCGCGAGGACCGAAAACTCTATCGGCGGTTTGATGGAGTTGAGGTACGCAGGTATCGAGGTGGCACCGCGCAAGAGTTCACGCGCAGCAGCGGGCACATCGGTCGCAGTACGCATCCATCGCACGCCGGGCACGCCCCGAACCGCATCGATGCTCTCGCCTCGCGCCATTCTGTACACCAAGTAAGGAAAATCGACACCAGCGCGGGCACCCAGCGAAATCCATCGCCACACCCGCGGATTGATGTCGAGCAGCTTCAGTTTGCCATCGCGCAGGTCGCGTTTAAATTCCACCTCGACCAGGCCGGTGAATGCCAACTCAGATAACAGGCGGCGCGCTTCGCTCTCCACTTCGGGTAGCTCGATGGTTTCGACCAGCGAGCTGGTGCGCCCGAACTCCACCGGATACTGCCGCAGCCTGCGTGCGGTGAGATTCGCGAGCGGCTCACCATCACGACACAGCGCGGCATAGGAATACTGATGCTCGTTTCCGCCCGGGATGAAGTCCTGGATCATGATCGATTCGGCATCAATCATCGCGCGCGCTTCACCGTAGCGGCGCAGCATCTCGTCGCGATTGCGCAGCTTCCAGGCCTTCGCGCGGATCAGGGCATTCCAGCCACTTTGCACCGACGGCTTCAAGATGGCGGGAAATGCTACCTCCAGACGCATCAGGTCGTAGCCATCGCGCGGATAGAATGTCGGCGGATGATCAACATCGCATCGCTCCGCGAGCGCGTATGACAGGCGCTTGTCGAGGGCTTCGCGCAACACTCCGACGGAAGAAGTGGAGAACTTGAACACGGGTGCGAGAATCTCGCGATGGAGTGCTATCAGTTCTGTAGCCGCACCGCTGCCGGGGATAAGCACCCAACCTTCGAGGCCGTGACGGCGCGCCATCTCGACCAGAAAGTCAGCTCGCTCCCGGGCCGCCATTGGACCTGGCCAGCGAAGGTGCCCCCGGACATAACGAGAGCTGAGGACGAGGCGGAGTTCATCGACGACCACCCAAACCGGAATGTTGCGGCGTCCGAGGCTGCGCGCGATGGCCAGGGCGCCGTGCCCTCCGCCGACTACGAGCGCGCCTTGGGACGGGTGGCTTTCCGAATTTTGCAATTGGTCGTGTGTAACGGTGATCTGAGGACGTCGATTCCCGCTCGCGTTATAGGCCATCGCAATGCCGAACGTCCATTACTCGATCCTCATGCGATCAAGGCGGATACTGGGGGCAGTGCTGACGAACTCCTCGTCAGACTTGCGCTCCCGAGGAGGCTACCATGCAGGAAAAAATCCAGATTGGCTTTCAGGCGTTCACTTCCGATGGCGGTGAAGAGTTCGGCGCGGTGCGCCGGGTGTCGCCGAGCGAGCTGACCATCTACGTTGAAAATGCAGGCGACTTCACCGTGCCGATGAGCGCGGTGGAAGCGGTGCATTCGGAGAAGGTGGTGGTGAATTGCGGCAAGCTGGATCCCAAGCTGCGCCGCGCCATCGGGCATGCGCACGACAAAGAGGAACCCGGCGCCTGAGTCGTTCGCCGATCGTCATGTCTACGGCGCAATTCGCAAGACGATCTTGCCGCGCGGATGCGGCCCTCCGGCCAGCATTTCGTGCGCGAGGCGTGCTTCTTCCAGTCGCAATACGGTACCCACTTGTGTGCCCAACTTTCCGCTCTCGAAGAGCTCCGTGATCTTATCAAGCCGTGCGGTGGTGACCTCGACGTAAAAGAATACGACGCGATTGCCGTAGCTTCGCGCGATCTCTTCAGGAATCGGTGAGGCCGCCGAGACCAGGATCCCTTTCGCGCCAAGCAGCGGCAGCGAGCGCTCCCGCACTTCGCCGCCAACCATGTCGAGAACCGCATCGATCGAGGTCACGACGTCCTCGAATCGGCTCGTGCGATAATCGAGCACTGAGTCCGCACCGATGCTCCTGACGTACTCGGCATCGCGCGCGGATGCGGTCGCGATCACGTGGAGACCGGCGTGCTTCGCGAGTTGGACGGCATAGGCACCGACACTTCCCGCAGCGCCGTGGATGAGCACGGTCTGGCCCGCGACGGCGTGCGCGTGGTCGAACAGCATCTGCCATGCGGTGACGGCGACCACCGGGACCGAGGCTGCCTCGAGGTCGTTCAGGACGCGAGGTTTCCGCGCGATCATACCGCCGGACGCACAAGCATACTCGGCGTAGGCTCCGATGAATTGGGGATTGGTGGCCCCGTAGATCTGGTCGCCCGGCTTGAAGCGCGATACCTCGCGCCCGACGCTTTCGACGACGCCGCTGAAATCCGAGCCGAGGGTCAGCGGCACTGGCCCGGCCACCGCGCTATTTCCCTCGCGAATAAGCGCATCCCAGGGTCCGACTCCGGCCGCATTGATCCGCACCAGCACCTCGCCCTCGAGCGGCGTGGGCCGAGCGACCTCCTCGAGGTGAATCACACTCGGCGAACCGAATTGATGAATCCGCACTGCTTTCATATCAAAAGAATCTCCACCATTCGCTGCATCAGGTTGCGTATTGCTGAACCGCCGTCGCAGCTTCGCGTGCCGCGGGTAGACCTCGATGCCGTAGCGGATATTCGAAGCAGATGCAAAAACGCCACCCCCGTCGATCATTCACAAGATCCGGCAAAAGATCCGGCGTGCCTCGACCAGCCGAACCAATGCAACATTATTGCGGAAGGGCTGGTGCCGACTATAGACTATCTAAAGAGGGTAGGACCTCACAGGGGGTATGTAAAAGGAATGAGAACCAAGGGTATGTTGAGTTTGGGCCTCGCGATCGTCGGGGTGCTTATGACCGTCGCGATAGCCGCAGCCCAGGCTCGCGATTGCCGAGAGATCTGCAAGGAGATGCAGACTGGCGAACAGCAAAAGTGTGCGAATTCGCTGAACACATGCTTCGACAATTGTGGTCGGCCGGCGGACCGCACCTGCGGCCAAGGTTGTTTTAACGAAGAGAGTCTGTGCCGCTACCGAGTTACTACAAACTTCGTCAAGGATTGCATCGATATCTGCAATAGCACGCCGCAACAACCGTAACTGCCCGATGACGAACGTCCCGCTCCCATCAAGGGGCGTTCGTCACCGTAGCGAACCAGGATCATCGGCTGCGGAATCAGGTTGTGCTGTTGAGAAGGGATGCACAAAATATCGGCGCGCCCCATGATGCCGGAGCGCGCCGATATTAACGCATTCCGATTGCTAGCGGGACCCCGAGGTGGTCTCGGATTGCGATCCGGCGGCAGGGCCAGGATTGGCCTCGCCCGTCACCGGGTCGCCTTTGCGCGTGGTCCATTCGCTGGTGCCGCTGCCGGAGCTGTTGCCGGTGGCCGACGCGCCGCTTTTCATCGATTGACCGTTGCCGGCGCCCTGGTCCGGCGCGCCGCCGATCCCGGTCCTCGAAGCGTTATTGGAAGAGTTGTCGGTCGCGGAATTTCCGTAGGCAGAACCGTTCATGCTCGATCCTGTGCCGGAACTTTGCGCAAATGCGCCGCCGGGAAGCGCCATCGCGGCGGCAAAGATGAAGGCGGAAGAATAGATCGCGAATCGTTTCATGACAAAGACTCCTTGTGTGCCGAGGCTGGAAGATGAAACGGCCTCCGGCTACCAACACTGGAGCTATGACGCGATCGCCGAAACTTCAATTCGATAAAAGCATGCCACCTATCTGACCAACCGATGCGGTGATAGGGGCATTCGATCAATCGATCATCGGCTGCGGAATCAGGTTGTGCTTGCCGCATGCGGCGCAGGTCAGCAGGAGGCGCGAGGGCATCCGATTTCTAAGCAGTGCCGCGGTGGCGACATAGAGGTCGCGCGGTGAGACCGAGGCTGCGACCGCGCTCGCACAAAAACCGCACACTAGGTCCTCGTTTGTCTGGTTCGCGATTGGCGGCACTGAAGCGAACGGCAAGAGGGTATCCGTCGGCTCCGGCTCCTCGATAACCCTTAGAATCTTTTGCGAATTGGCCATCGTCGTCAGCCTCGACAGTATAGGCATCGACGGCGAGCGCGGGTAGCGCAGCAAACTGGCCGGCGGGAAGGCCCGGCCCGCTCGCAGCGGCCGGGACTTGACTTACCGCATTTATATTTCTATAAATATCGAATTATGAAGAAGTCAACCGTAATCGCGGCGCTGGGTGCGCTCGCGCAGGAAACCCGCCTCGACATCTTTCGGATGCTGGTGCAGAAGGGGCCCGAGGGAATTGCGGCCGGGGAGATCGGCTCGCGCCTCGCACAGCCTTCCCCCACCATGTCTTTCCACCTGAACCAACTCAGGTTCGCCGGGCTGATCACCTCGCGGCGCGAGAGTCGATCAATCATCTACCGCGCCAACTTCAAGGCGATGACCGATTTGCTTGGCTATCTGACTGAGAACTGCTGCGGCGGGCGTCCCGAGCTATGCAGTCCCGCAGTGGAGACCGGCTGCGGCTCTGCCTGCGCGCCGGAAGCGACAACCGTCAAGTCAAAGAAGAAACGGAGGGTATCGGTATGAAGCGATTTCACGCTCACGTCAAAGTCAACGATCTTGAAACATCGGTGCGGTTTTATTCGACCCTGTTCGGGGCCGAGCCGGCGGTGCTCAAACCCGACTACGCGAAATGGATGCTCGATGATCCGCGGGTCAATTTCGCGATCACCGCAAACTCAGCGTCAACTGGCCTCGATCACCTGGGGCTGCAGGTGGAGTCCGACGAAGACCTCGCGACCATCGCCAGCCGCCTCGATGCTGCCGGGGAGTCGGTCGCGAAGCAGGAGAACGCCGCCTGCTGCTATGCGCGCGGTAACAAAGGCTGGGTGTCCGATCCGAGCGGCATCTCATGGGAGACCTTTCACACCTTTGGTGAGAGCACGGTGTACGGCAACGATATCGCACCGCGTCCGGGAGCCTCGAAGTCTGCGGAAGCCGAAGCGTGCTGCGCCCCTGCACCATCTTCGACGAGTGCATGCTGCTCCGCGTCCAAGGCGTCGTAATGAAGATAATGCCCTGCCACCGTCTCTCTGACCTAACTCCTGACCCCTTCCCTTTGAGGGAAGGGGAGCAGGCGGTGGCAGCGGCCTCGCGATTTTGCGATTTACAGAAGCGAAGTTTCGCGTCTAACGACTCGCCGCGGTGTTTGTGGTGGGCGCTTTGATTCGATCGATGACGCTTTGTTCTTTAGCTATCACAGTATCCGGTAAGCGGGCATAGGACAGACCATCCAGGAAACCCTGTCCTTGGGTTAATCCCCAGCGCAAAATTCCACAATCGCGTCGCGTTTTTGCGGTTCTGGAACGATCGACGGCACCAATATCCACGTGAAACTCGATATAGGATAGGAATCTTTCGCCGGGCGCGTCGGTGATCGAGATGCGGAAATCGTCCGGCATTTTATCCGCGACGTGCGCGGCGGCGGCCGTAACACTAGCTAAATCCGCCTTGATGTATCGCCCCGAGCTATTAGCGACCGAGTCCGTAAGCGAGGTGATTTCGAATCGCATAGGTTAACTCCGTGTAGCCGATCGAGTGGGGAGTGTGTTCGACGAGATCGACCACTCCTTCATTACCTTTGCCCGCGATACCTATCGGCCATATGACGGAAATCCCGTCGCCAACCCTGTCGCGCCATTGCGAACTAACCTTAGACAGATAGTCAGTCCAAATGTAGGTCGTTCCACTTCCATCCTGGCGATGAACCACGACGATATCATTCTTCGGGAGTGGGATACCCGGGTTAGCCGCAGCGATCACGGATCATTCCACTTCGTGATATTGCCGAGATAGATCCCAGCCAGCGCCTCGGGAGTAAAGCGAACTTCCTCGGTGATGCCGGGAAGGTTGTAGACCGGAACGTCCGCTCCGAGCGCGGTTGGGAAATGAAGGACTTCGCAGTTGCGATGAGTGCTGAAATCCAACATTTGCGTCTTGGTTAGAGGGCCGTCGGTGCCGGCAAAGTCGACAATCCCTAGCATTACATCATGAATTCCGGCTCCTGAGCCGTTCGATTGATAGGTAAGTCGTACGCTCGGGATTTTGCTTCCCATACTCGTCGACCCATTTGCTGTACATCGGATAGGCAAACGTAGAACCGTCGCCCTTGACGGAAGGGGCTCGGCACGGCACGCATCCTTGGTGGCAAGAACAAAAGTCAAAGCAGTAGGAAGAAAGACCCGGCGTATTTCCAATCTCTCATGAGTTGTTTTCTTGTGCTTGTATGCACCTTCGAGGCACTACTATCGAAAGTGAAATCGAGAGACAGTTCTTCCAATTCATGACTCGGCCTCCTTCAGCTTCTACCGTCAGCGCGATCGCATGGGTTTGCGGGAGCTTGAACGAGAACAGCGCGGCGGTCAGAACGAGGAGACCGGATGCGACCAGACATCCGACGAACCCGTAATTCTCAAAACCACTCCGGACAGGAGCGTGCCGAGCAATCGGCCACCCGCATTGGCCATGTAGTAAAAACCGACATTGACCGCGACTTCATCTTCGTCGGAATACGCCAGAATCAGGTAGGAATGGACCGACGAGTTGATCGCGAACACGACCATGAAGATGGCTAGTCCGATCATCAGCGCAGGCGGCCGGATTGACATCCAGCGCCAGGGCCATCGCCAGGCCGAGTGGGATCGCGACTAGCACCAAGGCCCACAGACGAGCGGTTTCTCCGGTGACTCCTTCGCGCGCGCCGGCCTGGCGCAAAATCTCGGGAACCATCGCTTGCACCATGCCGTAGCCGACGAACCATGCCGCGGCAAAAGCACCGACTTGCCAGAACGACCAATGAAGTATCGAGGCGAGAAATACGGGCAGTCCAACCACAAACCAGGCATCGCGCGACGCGAAGAGAAAGAGCCGCGCCGCCGAAAGCCAGTTCACCGCCGCACTCTTGGAGAACAGTGTGGTGAATTTAACTTTCGATTTGGCCTTGCCCATCCCGCTCGGCAGCGCGAATGCCGTCCCAAGCAAAACCACGAGAAGGCCCGCGGCCATAGCTATCAAGGAGCCCCTAAACCCCAGCCCGGTGAGTAGGGCGCCGCCCAAGAAAGAAGCCCGCTCCCTTCAGAGCATTCTTCGATCCTGTGAGACGCGACGACCCATTTGAAGAGCGCGCTATCCGAACCTTCCGGGACCACGACTTTTGATCGCGGTCTTAGCGCTCATTTTGGTGAGGTCTTTCGCGATTCCCGACAGCGCCTGCGCGGCCATCACGTAAGCGACCGAGGCTAGCCGTGACCATGCTGGCTGTAACAGAGCCAGCATGATGAGCGCGCCGATCTGAAGCAGCAGACCACCATAGAGCGTGACCTTGAGTCCCGAACGTGCGGCGATCCATCCGCCCAGCAAATTGGTGACGATCCCGAAGAATTCGTAGAACAGAAACAAAAAAGCGATTTCGACCGCGCTATAACCCGAGCCGATCGAAATGCAGCAGCACCAGCATTCGTAGCGCGCCATCGGTGAGGGTGAATCCCCAATATGCACCGGTCACCAGCGCATAGTTGCGTACTGCGTTGTTCACTTGGCTATCCAGGTCCTATCGCGCGATGCGCTAGGGAAGGCTTGCGGCGACCTTGGCCGCCAGTTCGACCAGCCGGTTGACATAGCCCCATTCATTGTCATACCAGGCCACGATCTTTACTTGAGTGCCGTCGACTACCATGGTCGATGGTCCATCGACGATCGATGATCGCGGATCGTTAAGGAAATCGACCGAGACCAGCGGACGCGACTCGAACCCAAGTATTCCTCGCAGCTCGCCCTCGGCGGCGACTCGCAGGTGTCCGTTGACTTCTTCGACACTGGTGGGCCGTGGCCACTTCGAACACGCAATCGGTCAGGGACGCGTTCAGCAGCGGCACCCGAACCGCCATCCCGTTCAATTTTCCTTTCAGCTCGGGATAGATAAGGCCGATCGCGGTGGCGGAACCGGTAGTCGTAGGTATCAGAGACATCAGTGCGGAACGTGCCCGCCTGAGATCCTTGTGCGCCAGGTCGACCAGAGTCTGAGTGTTAGTCACGTCATGAATAGTAGTGATCGCTGCCATGACGGATTCCGATATGTTTCGTGAATGACCTTCACGACCGGAGCAAGACAATTGGTGGTGCAAGAGGCGGCCGTGATGATGTGATGTTGCTGCGGGTCGTAGAGATGATCGTTGACGCCCATCACGATATTGAGCGCGCCGCGTTTTGACCGGTGCGGCGACGATTACCTTACGGACGCCTTGCTCGAAGTAAGGTTGTAGGGCTTCCGGCGTGAGGATTTTGCCGGAGCATTCCAGGACCAAATCGACTCCCGCTTTCGCCCATGGTGTTTCGCGAATATCGCTGAAATTGCTGTAGCCGATGCGCTCGCCTTCAACCGTGAGTCCTTAGAATCCGCGGCGATGGCCGCCTTCCATCGGCCATGGACGCTGTCGAACTCGAGCAGATGAGCTGCGGTTTCAGGTCCGCCTTTGACCTCATTGATGTGAGCGATGTGAAACGGCCGGTTTCGAATGCCGCGCGCAGACGCGAGGCGACCCATGCGACCAAACCCATTGATACCTACTCTTACCGGCATTAGCTTTCACTGGCTCCTGACCTCGCATTGCTATGCCGCCAAATCGAGCTTGCCGATCTCAGTCACCCAGCGCTCGAGTGCGAAACGCTCCATCGTCTCGACCGGCAGGCTGGTGAAGATTTTGATTCGTTGCTCGATCGCGGCGTAGGTTTCAAGGAAGACTTTGCGCGTCGCCGAAACCGAACCGTCGAACGCCAGGGGATCCTTGACACCCCAATGAGCCCGTCAGCGGCTGGCCCGGCCAGGCGGGCATGGCTCCGCTGCCGCGCGGTCGCACAGGGTGAAAACGAAATCCAGCGGAGGCGCCGTCGGCTCCGCGAACTCATCCCAAGCTTTTGCTATGAAGTCGCTTGGTCTCGTACCTCAATTCATTCAGCAGCCGGAGCGTTGCGGGATGCACCTTGTCGGCGGGGCTGCTTCCCGCGCTAAACGCCTGGAATCTTTCGCCGCCCCATCGCTGCATCGCACATTCGGCCATGATGCTGCGCGCGGAGTTGCGGGTGCACAGAAAAAGAATTCTCTTTCGCGGACCCGAAGATTTTGTCTTGGTGCGCAGATGCCGCTCGACGGCCGGTTTGACCCGGGCGCCGCAATTCTCGACCAGGTAATCGACTACCTTGTCGATCGCGCCAATCCTCGCACTCATAAAATACCGTCCTGCTCTCTCGACGGAGATCCGACCAGCCCGAATGCTTCAGATGGTTGAGATGAAAGGAAAGAGTCGGAGCTGGGAGCTTGAGCCGCTCTCCGATTTCGCCGGGCGGAATGCCGTCGGGGTCGCGTTGTACCAGCATCCGAAAGATGTCGAGCCGGGTTTCCTGGGCCAAGGGCGGCGAGGACGCTGGCGCATGGAATTCGGCTTTCATGCGTACGAATTCAAATGCGGCCGAGCTTCCATAATTCCAGAAATCTGGAAGAATAGTATTTCCAGAAATCTGGAAGATTATCATCAATGCCGGTAAGAAAAGTCAAGCTGAATATGCTCGCCTGCAAGCCGACGCGAGGCCCGGCTATGATCGGGACTTGACGAGTCTCGGCGTCTTTTTGCTGGCTGGCGTGATAGAAAACATTCGTAATCCAAAACACGGAGACGCTAAATGAAAGAGGATACCGCGCTTGCCAGCCCGCGATGATGCGCAGGCTATCGTTCCTCGATCGCTACCTCACGCTATGGATTTTCCTCGCGATGGCGATCGGGCGTTGCGATCGGCGCGATCTTTCCCGGCGTCAAGGGGCGCGTTCGACCGGATGAGCGTCGGGACCAACTCGATACCGATCGCCATCGGACTCATCCTCATGATGTATCCGCCGCTGGCGAAGGTGAACTACGACGAACTCGGCGATGTCTTTCGCGACTGGAAAATTCTCGGCTTGTCGCTGGTGCAGAACTGGATCATCGGACCGATTCTGATGTTCGCGCTGGCGATCATCTTCCTGCGGGATCGCCCGGAATACATGGTAGGGCTGATCTTGATAGGTCTCGCACGATGCATCGCGATGGTGATCGTGTGGAACGATCTGGCCAATGGCGACGCCGACTATTGCGCGGGTCTGGTAGCCTTCAATTCGATCTTCCAGGTGCTGTTCTTTTCGATTTACGCCTAGGTCTTCATCACCGTGCTGCCGCGATGGCTCGGGCTCGGCGGCGCTATCGTGCACATCACGATCGAGCCAGATTGCCGAAAGCGTCGGCATCTATCTCGGGATTCCATTCGTGGCGGGGCTCGAAGCTGGAAGGTTTTAACTGGCGCTGAAAGGAAAGGCGTGGTACACGCGAGCGCTTCATTCCTAAGATCAGCCCGCTGACGCTGACCTTCCTGCTCTTCACTATCGTGGTGATGTTCTCGATCAAAGGCGCGGCTATCGTCCGGATGCCGCTCGATGTGGTGCGGATCGCGATTCCGCTGCTGCTTTATTTCGCGGTCATGTTCGTGGTTTCATTCGTGCTGAGCAGGAGCGTTGGGGCGACCTACCCGCAATGCGCGACGCTGTCATTCACCGCGGCCTCGAACAATTTCGAGCTGGCGATAGCGGTTGCGATCGCGACCTTCGGCATCGACAGCGGAGCGGCATTCGCGGCGGTGATCGGTCCGCTGATCGAGGTTCCGGTGATGATCGGGCTGGTGGATTTCGCGCGCTGGGCGCAGCGTAACTACTTCCCAGCCGCACTCGAGAAGGGCTCATTTTCGACCCCTGCCTGATTTTTGAAGGAAACTTGATCGCATAGGCGATTCGGCAGGACCAACCAGGCGAAAGATGTGTTGGGCGCGAACCTGCCTAACTCATGAGTTCCGTCGCTAACTTAGTTTAGCCTTCTTGACATATTCCTACGCTACTACTATTAAACTTTGACTAGGGGGGCTATTGATGAACAATGAGACTTTAGTAGGCAGACGTGGATTTTTTCGCCTGGGTGCTTTTGCGGCACTCGCGACCGTAGCGTCTCCCTTACTGGCTGGGGATCGGGCTTGGGCAGATCTCCCTGCCTGCAACGACGGCGCGCCCACGACGCCCTCGGGAGCGCTCGCGGCACTGGTTCAGGGCAATGCCGATTGGGCTGCCGGGAACCAAACGCACCCGGGCCTCGATGCGACGCGCCGGACTTGCCTCGCGACCCAGGGGCAAACCCCGTTCGCATCGATCCTTTCGTGCTCCGATTCGCGGTGTCCACCCGAACTGCTGTTTGATCAGGGTCTCGGCGATTTATTCGTCGCCCGCGTCGCAGGCAACACCGCCAGTGGCCGACTGGTTGACAGCTTGTTGTACGGGACCGACGTCCTCGGCACTCAACTCCTGTTCGTCCTCGGCCATTCTTCGTGCGGCGCGGTGGAGGCAGCCGTCAATGCGTATCCTCGTCCTGTTCGCAAGTTGCCCTTCGTGAATCTGATTTTTCCCGCAGTTAAGCAGGCCCGAGCGATCGTCAAGAAGAACGGCGGCGACCCGAAGGACCCGGTGCAAGTGATCCCGGTCGCTACCATCCAGAATGTGCTTATCACCGTCAAAGAGTTGAAGAAGTATTTCGGCCTCAGCGACAACCAGATTGCGGGAGGGGTTTATAACCTCGCCACCCAGCTGGTTACAGTGGTGAGCTGAACTCGTCAGTCCCGTCGTCGGCACCGCGCGATCAAGCGATTCGCTTTCTGCGCGGTGCCGGCCAACCTATCTGAGTACCCATTCGTCGAGGTCAACCGCCGTCCTTCGTAGGGCGCAGCTGATGTCGCAGCGAGATCGAAGGACGTCGGTATCCCAAGGACACCGGCGATGGTGCCGTCCGACGAATCGGGACAAGCACGTCTCGCCGCGTTTTTTGGTCACTTTCCTGACACATGAGGACATGAAATCGCCCGATGCTGCTTCGACGGCTGAGCGCGGATCGGCTATGGTCGGTTAGCTGACGGAGATTGCTCGTTCAATAAAGCCGCTTCACATTGAAATCGATTAAATGGCGAATTGCTCTCTGGTGTTTGGGGTCTCTCACCTACGGCTGCACCATCCATCATTCGCTCCAAACTCAGGATGTCATTTTGCGCGGCGCCGGCACTTTGCCGGTTTCGCTCGGTGTGGTCGAGGATCCGTCATGGGCCTTTGACTACCCGAATCCATCATCGCGACTGTTTGTGGAGGACTTGAATCCCGGCTTCGCGGACACACTCCAGGGCGCATTCAGCTATCCCTTCAGCCACGTGTCCGCGCTGAGACCGGGGGACAAATTCAGTGACGTCGATGTTATCGCTCTGTCAACCCTCGAATTTTCCGACCCGATGAGACTCACGGTTACCTTCGTCGATCCAAAATCCGGAAGGACTATCGGAGTAGTGTCGGCGATGCGTCGACTGGATGGGAATGCGGATGGGGCCTATTCGTATCTTGGCGCCGACCTGGTCCTTTTTGCGGCTGCCGTAGTGGTTCCGCCCCTCGATCCGTTTCTCGCCCGCTCGATCAAAAGACATGACGCGGAGCGATTTAGTGCGACTTTCGAACCCGCCTTCGCCCAGATGGTCGGCGAGGTTGCGCTGCGCGCTTCGCGGGACCCCGGCCTCAAGGCATTCGCAGGTGTTCGCTAGTTTCACCTGGACTTCCGCCACGTCGGCACGATCGGAGCATGCGCAAGGATGGCACCCATCTGCGAGGTTTGATCGATGTGGGCGGGATTCGCAATGGTGACGCGATGAAGTTCGGCCACGCCGCTGCGCTCGCGTTTGCCATTAACTCATCGGCTTGATAACCAACCTGCGTGCGTCCGGGGGGGAATCTGGCGGTTTACGGGATTGTTCTTGCCCTTACGCTCGCCGACTTTTTGGCGTTGAGCGGCCGGGCATCAGCCATTCTGTGGGGCCATTGGGAGAGCGACCCCCAAGTCTCGCGGCCCACCCAGACAGAAACCGCCAGTGCGACGGCGACCTTGATTGCGAGCGCGACGGCTACCCTTGGCGCCACCTCCACGCCGACAATGAGTCTGACACCGACCGCAACCGTAACGCCAAGCGTGACCGCGACTTCCACACCGAGCTTCACCGCTACTCCTACGAGTACCGCGACTCAGACGCCATCGACGACGTTAACCGCGACGCCGACGGCTACCGCGACGAATACGCAAACAGCTACCGCGACCGCAACGCTTACACCCACGGTCACACTCACGGCGACGCCCACGGCTACGAATACACAGACCGTAACGGCGACGCTGACTCCAACTGCTACGGCGACCGATATCGCCACCGCAACGGCTACCGACACGCCGAGCGCGCTGCCGACGGCGGACCCCTGCGCGGTCGCGCACGCACTCACACTCCCTCCCACCATCGACGAGATTCTGCTTAATGGGGACGAAATGGCCATCCTGGACGGGGTGACCGCCATCACGGTCGAGGGCTCAGAGGACAACCTCGCGCAGGCGTCCTGGACCGACCCACGCGCGTGCGCTTCGGATCCGCCGCCGACGTTTCATTGGGTGATCAACACGCCCAATACGCCCGGGTATACCGCGCGAGGGATCACGGGCTATCAAACCGACGCCTTGAGTATTGATGCCAACTCTATTCCGGATTTCGTTCCGGCTTCGATCGGTTTTCAATTCACGGTCACCAGTCAGGTTCCGAACCCAACGGGAGTCTTCTTTACGACCACCAAGTCGTTCAGGGCGCAGTACCGAAACAGCGCGCTGAGCATCGGCATGTCCACCACCTGTCAGAGCATGCAGCAGACGGGGATGGGCTGCGACATCGAGGCCGCATTGGCGGTGCTGCCGGGTACACCTACATCGGTAGTGTCGCCGCGAACGCCGAACTAGCCCGGCAAAATCTTCTCGGTCACCTTGGCGAATCGCTCAAGGCGCCCAGGAATCGGCTGCGGCATCCGAGATTCGTCATTTTCGCGATGATCGCGAGGCCGGTCAGTTCGTGCGCGAAGTGGCCTTATTTCTTGGTACCTATCCGGGAGCGGCGACGATAAGAGGGGCGAAAGACCTCTGTAAAAGTTGGCGCGCCTTGAGGGATTTGAACCCCCGACCCTCAGATCCGTAGTCTGATGCTCTAATCCGCTGAGCTAAAGGCGCGCGAGATCGGACGCGGCGGAACGACGCGTTCACTGCGTGCCTAAGCATCTATTGATCAGAGGCGTCGAGGCAGCGCTGCACCTTGGAGAGTTGCGGATCGCGGCAGGTCTGGCCGAAGGCCCGGCGCTATTGAAGGAAATGAGCGACTTCCGCGCGACTTATACCGATGCCGGTAACGTATCCTTCAACGCCTGATAGTGGTACCGAATGCCGAAATCAGGCCACTCGTTGATCGTTCTGTACGCCGCGTACAGTTGACCGACTTGGTTTTCGACGTTTAGGCCATCTGTCAGTTTGCCACTGAGTGGGCGCCGGTTCTTTTTCTTCCCGTCGTGCGATCGCGTTTGGCGTTATCGGGATTTGTTGGCGGATTTAAGCGGCTTTCAAAACTGGAAATGTCCTTCCTGCTACGACCCGCGAATTTCCGTGTTTGTCTCCCGCAAGTATCTCCCACCAGTTTCGACGAGTACGTTTGCCTGCGGCTCTCCACTCGGCGGCTATTTCGCAGATCACCGCGTCGATGTCGTCATAGCCGTTTCGGCGTAACCATGATCGAGCTAGATCGCGCTCTGCCATAAGGGTCTACCTCGATTCCACACGCCAAATATGGAGTCGATTTCGAAGACCACTTTCGACCATCCAGATTTCCGCTTCGCCGTTAACTACTTGTATGATGCTTTGCACGAAGAGAACGTCGAAGAAGAATCAATCCGGTCCGCTTCTTTCAAGGTTTCAGCATCTTGAGTCGGCGCGGTATCGTCAACATTTTGACCGATTCCGAGGGGAATTTTGACAGGCTCCCCACATGGAAAAATGAACCTGACGATCGCCGTCGTTTCATCTACGAGATATCGATCACCCGACTCTTCGAGTTCCGCAGCGCCCTTTATTGTCAGGAGACTTTGTGCGCGAAAGCGGCCATTAACCGTAGAAACGGAGTAGCCTCCAAACCGTTTTTCGAGCCAAGAGCATAGACGAGAAAAATAGGCTTCGTCCTTCTCATGGGGGAGCCGCTCGAAACTGTTTTCGAGTTTCGAAGAATTCAACAATCTCAATCGGCGTAGGACGGTGTCCTTGAAAAATAGATCATCCAGTGCGCCCCGGAGTTGGGTTTCGTTCGTCAGAGGCATGAAGAACTCGAAGATTAGGAGGCTGTCGTGGCGAAATCTCGTATAGTCGAGGTAAACGCGACGAACCTGCGTCACATGCTTCTGGAAGGCTGGCCAAGTGGCGAACGGCTCAAAGACCTCTGTTAGCTTATAGGAGTTCCCACCAGCCGACTGGACAAAATGTTTGAGCTGCTTAGACCAATAGGTATTTAGTGAATTGGGAGTCCAATCCGTGACTGCTCCCAATTCTCCCTTGCTGAATGTGGAGCGATCGTCAAAATGCTTTTTGAGAAAGGCGAAAACCTTCTTTTGGTTATCGGTTTTCTCGGCGATACTGGTAGGCATCGGCTATAGGTCCCCCCTGTTTGCTTTCGCAACAAACGACTCTAAAGTAACGATCCGTACCTTTCCTGTTAACCTAATGTAATTGTCGAGTCCACCGCCCGTATAAAAATTCCGAAGCGTCCAACCCTCGCCACCGAGGACCAAATAAGCGGTGTCGAAACCCGAAAAGTTCAGCGCTTCCTCGAGGCAAATCACTTCGAAGGGAACTTTCTGTTCTGCCGTGCCCGAGACCTGCTGCCATTTGACCGAAACGATTATTTTGCGGTCACCTTTTTCCGCTATAAGATCGACGAAGTGGTTTCTCCCGCCGATCCGTTTTCCTACAACGACTTGCTTTTGAATCGTGTAGCCGGACGCGTGGAGAGAACGGAATAACCATCCGCTCTAGGATCAAGCCCGTCCCAGTGTCGCGGCGTGGCATCTAGAGGTTCCTAAAGGCCAATACTTCCTTTGCGGGAGTCCGATCTCCGGTACAGTTTATTAGTCGGGGGGCGTTCAAAGTCGCGAGGGTGAAGTCGTGGCTTCGGTACAATTTCTGAATTCTGCTGGTGGCCTGATTTGATACGACTACCGGGCCACGGTGGGAACCGAGCCACTCGGCGAGACGCACCTGATCCGGCCAGCCGAAATCTTCCTTCGAATATTGGGTAAATTCCACGTCATAGGGTGGATCAGCATAGATGAAATCGTCGTTGTTGAGTTCGAGCGACTCGAAATCGCCGCACCTGAAATCCCACGCGTCGAAAACTTGCTTGTATTCAGCGAAATCAGTCTTGTAGAGGATTTTCTTATATCGACCGAAAGGTACGTTAAACTCGCCCTTACGATTGAAGCGGCACAATCCATTGTAGCAGGTGCGATTTAGATAGTAGAAAAGGCTCGCAGCCTCCTTGCTCTCAGAAGCCCTTCTCGCACCAGCTCATTAAATCGTTCCCGTTGCGAGTAAAAGAAGCCCGCCTCGTTTTGCATCGGAATGGAGGTTTTCAATCCCCGTCTTTAACCAGCGATAGAAGTTGATCGCATGCGGATTGATGTCGTTTATATATCCCCGGTCCGGCACAAGCCCAATGAAATCGCCAACCCGCCACACAGCGGTTCGACGAGGCGTCTTGATCGATGGGGTCCATATAGCCGGACCAAATAGGGAACCAGCCAGCGCTTCCCGCCTGCCCACTTTAACGGGGGCTTCGGAACCTGCTGCGTAGCCGCCAACTCCACATCCACTGCCATTGCAAAGCTATTCTATGCGAGGGTTCACGTTGCCCAAAAGCAGGGAGCGCGCGGTTATCAAGAGGGGTATGGGGGATCGCGCGAGTAACTTTCAGAGGCCATCCTCATGCGGGCGCGGCTTCTTCAATTCTTTGCGCGCACCCAAAGTTTCATGATTGTTGGAAAAAGGTTTGCTCGCGGACATGCGCAACGGCGTGGTCGTAGCTACGAATTATTGAGACTCGCTTCTTTTGAAGCTACCCATGCCCTACCCAATTTGGCCGAAAACCATAAACATTAAGCGTTCGGTGTAAAAAAGGGCCTAGTTGATTGGAGAATTTTGGCGCGCCTTGAGGGATTTGAACCCCCGACCCTCAGATCCGTAGTCTGATGCTCTAATCCGCTGAGCTAAAGGCGCGCGAGATCGGACGCGGCGGAACGATCACTTTAGAAGATGCGCCATCCGCGCGCAACGCCGTCCTGCCAAAGTATCATTTCCCCGGATGCGCCAATCAGTTATGCAGTCGCTAGTCCGGACGCGAAACCGATCGCCCGGCGATGGGGTGGAGGCATGGTAAAAAGGATCGCTTTCATATGCGCAGTGTTGCTGCTGACCGCAGCGCGGGCCTTTTGCGCGCCCGCCCCATCTCCGCCCCAGCCTGACGAAGATCGCCTGGCGGCCGAAGTCGAGGATCCCACCGCGATTCTTAGCCAGCTTCAGTTCCAGGACCTCTATACGCCGAGGAATTTCCAGACCTCGGCGCAGACCAATACGGTTCAACTGCGGCCGGTGATTCCGGTTACTCCGTTTTCGCTGTTTCCGTTCCAGCAGATCATCCGCCCGACCTTCAAGTTGCAATCGTTCGCGAGCTCATCGAGCAGTTCGACCAAAACCGAGTATGGCGACATGGAGTTGCTCGATCTCTTTGTGTTCAACTGGCCGGGTTCAAGAGGGGGCGACTTCGCATGGGGCATCGGGCCGACGTTTGTGTTTCCCACCGGGCGCGACAAGGCGAGCAAGGATGCATGGCAGGTCGGCCCGGCGCTCGGCGCGGTCTTCAAGGGCATCCCGCGGTTGACGCTGGGTTTCCTCTATCAGAACCCGATCTCGTTCGCGTACACGAGTTCCTCGGCGACGCCGCAAAGCCAGATGCAATTTCAGCCGCGCGTCTCGTACGTTCTGGGCCGGGGCTGGTACGTCAAATCTTCCGATTCCACCTGGACCGTGAATTGGCGCCACGGCGGATCGACGACGATTCCAGTGAGTCTCGGAGTGGGCAAGGTGTGGAAGTTCGAAACCCTGGAATTGAACCCATGGGTCGCAGGCGAATGGACGACTTATCGGCAGAACACCAAAATCACTCCGATGTACACCGTCCGCTTCGGGATGACGCTGCTTTTCCCGGGCTTTGTCCTTTGAAGTGTTAGCGCGCGTCGCCGCTTTGCGGCCGGCGCCGCTCAGCGCATCGTTCATCGCGCGAGGCGGCGGCGCAGTTCGGAGGGCACCGTCGCGCCGATCTTGTCGAAGAATTCGCTCGCCGACTTGCGTCTCGATTTTCCACTCCTCGGGCTTGACCTTGAGCGCCTCGCGCAGATCGTCGGGCGCGATTTCGAGGCCCGGTCAGATCGAGATCGGTGACATCGGGCACCGAGCCCACCGCGGTCTTGCGCGCCGGAATGCGATCGTAGATGCGATCGAGCATCCACTTCAGCACGCGCAGATTCTCGCCGTAGCCGGGCCACAGGAAGTTGCCCTTGGCGCCTTTGCGGAACCAATTCACCATGAAGATTTTGGGCGGATTCTTGATCAGGTCGCGCATCGCGCAGCCAATGCGACCAGTAGTCACCCATGTTGTAGCCGCAGAACGGCAGCATCGCCATCGGATCGCGCCGCACCACGCCGACTGCTCCGGCCGCGGCCGCGGTGGTTTCCGAGCCCATCGTCGCGCCCATGAAAACGCCATGCGTCCAGTCCGAGGATTCCAGCACCAGCGGCATCGTGGTGGCGCGGCGGCCGCCGAACACGATCGCGGAAATCGGCACGCCCTGCGGATCGTTGGCGCTGCGGCGAGAGCACCGGATTGTTCGTCATCGGAGTGGTGAAGCGGCTGTTCGGATGCGCGGCCTTGGCGCCCGATTTGGGATCGCACGGCTTGCCCTGCCAATCGAGGAGCCCGGCGCGGCGGCGGGACGTCCATCCCTTCCCACCAAACGTCGCCATCGGCGAGTCATCGCGACGTTGGTGAAGATGGAATCGTGGCCGAGCGACTTCATCGCGTTGTAATTGGATTTCTCGCTGGTGCCGGGCGCGACGCCGAAGTAGCCGTTCTCGGGATTGATCGCCCACAGGCGTCCGTCGGGCCCGACGCGCAGCCACGCGATGTCATCGCCGAGGGTGAAAACTTTCCATCCCTGCTTCGCGAACGCGGGCGGCGGTTGCAGCATCGCGAGGTTGGTCTTGCCGCATGCGCTGGGGAACGCCGCCGCGATGTAGGTGGTGTTCGCCGGTGGGATCCTGCACGCCGAGGATGAGCATGTGCTCGGCGAGCCATCCTTCGGTCTTGCCGAGTCCAGCTTGCGATTCGCAGCGCGAAGCATTTCTTGCTCAGCAGCGCGTTGCCGCCGTAGCCGCTGCCGGCGGACCAGATGGTGTTGTCCTGCGGAAAATGACAAATCAGACGCCGCTCGGGATTCAGGTCGAGCGTGCAATGAAGTCCCTTGTTGAAGTCGTCGGAGGCGCCGAGCTGCTCGAGCGCGGCGGCGCCCATCCGCGTCATGATGCGCATGCTGAGCGCGACGTAAATGCTATCGGTGATTTCGACCCCGACTTTCGACAGCGGCGAGCCGAGCGGACCCATCACATAGGGGATGACGTACATGGTGCGGCCGCGCATCGAGCCGTCGAACCATCCGCGCATCTTGGCGTAGGTCTCGGCGGGATCGCTCCAGTTGTTGGTCGGACCGGCTTCGTCTTTGGTCGGCGTGCATACAAAGGTGAGCTGTTCGGTGCGCGCGACATCGTTGGGATTGGAACGATGCAGATAGCAGTTGGGGCGTTTCTCGTGGTTGAGCGGGATCAGGACGCCTTCGCTGACGGCTTGCTTGAGGAAGCGCTGACGCTCGGCCTCGGAACCATCGCACCACACGATGCGGTCGGGTTGCATCAGCTCCGCGCATTCGGCGACCCATTTCGTCCAGCGCGCTGCTTTCGGTGTGAGCGGTGCCGTTCGAGATTTTGCGGCATACTATAGAGCATTCCTATGGGGGCGATCATCGAACGAAATTCAGAGCCACGGAATAATCCACACGCCGGCCCCATCGGCATGGAGGAAACTTACCGCACTCCTGCGAGGAAGTGTAACATTAAAATTAATAATCCTGCAACCGAGGTCAATGAGATATAAGGCAGGCTTCTAAAGATTGAGGAAGACGCAAGATAAAAAGAGCCACCGTGCGAAATGCACGGCAGCTCTTTCATTCAAGTGCTACTTTAAATTCGCTAAGATGGCGCGCTCTTGCGCGCCGACTCGACTTTGAATTTTCCCTCGACTCCGCTGCGCTCCGACTCGCGAGCATCACCGAAAATTCTATTCGGCCCTCAGACAGCCCGAATCGGCTTCGCGTGCGCCGTGGCGCTGCGCGCCCCCTTCGGGCCTCAGTCGATCAGTATGCCGCACTCTTGCGCGCCGACTCTACTAGCCGCTGAATTTCTTCTTCGGTGAAGCCGGCCAGCATCCGCGCTTCTTTCGCGATGGTCAGCAGCATGCCGTCGTCGACCTTGAGGTCCTCGGCCGCGCGCCGTCCGCCGCGGAAGTTGAAGACCTCGTCGACCATCTCCTGAAACGCGAGCGCGCGATTGAGGCGCTCGGGGTCGCCCTCAGTCAGCTTGCGCATCCACTTCGAGCCCATCCGGACGTGCGTGATCTCATCGGCAAGGACGTAATCGACGGCCTGCTCGATGACCTTGTCGCCGTTGCGCTGTGCGATGCGGATGAGTTGATCGAAGACATCGCACGCGAGGCCCTCGAGCCCGCGATTGATGCCCGCGACGCGCGCGGCGGGGTCCTCGGCCTGGGTGCATCGCCAGAGGATTTCGGTTTCGACATAATCGCCAGGCTGGCCGCCCATGTATTCGAGGAGGCGCTTGAAAATTTCCACGTGACGCGATTCGTCCCAGACCTGGCGCGCCATGTCGAGCTGGAATTCCCACGGCGCATCGGGGAAGTCGAACAGCGTGCGGCCCGCGGCCTCCATCGCCTGGAACTCGCCCGTCATGATGCCATGCAGGCGCGAGCGCAGCGTTTCCTCGTCGAAGGGCAGGGGACGGCCTTCGAGGCCCTGTTCCTCGCGAATCTCGCGCACCTGCTTGCCGCGCATGACGACGAAGTTATCGGGCCTCGCGAGTTTGTCGACTGGAATGAATTTTTGCATGTGAATTTTCTCTGACTGTTATAGTGGCACAGGCTTTAGCCTGTGTCTTTTCTTCCCGGCATAAGACACAGGCTAAAGCCTGTGCCACATTGTAACCTTTTAGTAGGCTGCGCTCTTGGCCATTCCTTTAATCAGGCGATCGATTTCTTCTTCAGTAAACCCCGCCAGCAGGCGCGCGTCTTTCGCGATGGTCATGGTCGCGTCGAACTCGACCTCCTGGTTGCCGACTTTTAGCGGAATCTGGCGCGCGTCTTCCTGCGAGGTACGGCCGCCGCCGAAGTTGAACAGATTGTCGATGTTGTCCTGGAACGCCTGCGCCTTTTTAAGCCGCTCGGGATCGCCCTCGGTCAGTTTGCGCATCCACTTCGAACCCATCCGGACGTGCGTGATCTCATCGGCGAGGACATAATCGACGGCGCGCTCGATCACCGGATCGCCCATCTTCTGCGCGAGCCGGATGAGCTGCTCGAAGACATCGCAGGCGAGACCCTCCAGCCCGCGATTGATGCCGGCGACGCGACACGCGGGGTCATCCACCTGGGTGCATGACCACAGCACCTCGGTCTCGGGAAATTCGCCGAGGTATGAGCCGACGTAATCGAGCAGCTTCATGTAGATTTCGGCGTGCCGCGACTCGTCCCAGACCTGGCGCGCCATGTCGAGCTGGAACTCCCAGGGCGCATCGGGGAAGTCGAACAGCGTGCGGCCAGCGGCCTCCATCGCCTGGAGC
>CAWKCZ010000002.1:0-1160563 GCA_963848285.1 uncultured delta proteobacterium
CAATGGGTCGTACTTGAAGGTACGTCCATCATAGCGCACGGACTGGATGCCGCAGTTGTAGGCAGAGGCGCGAAACGCTGGGGTTAAAGTGCCACTGATTTTCTGGGTTGAACCAAAGCTGCCGCCGAACCATGGCAGACTAGGCCTTTAGAACGTTGGAAACCGTTTCCTATCAGCTGCGGCTTCCGTATCTCCATCGGCCCGACGGCTCACTTTTCCCGGGTTTAACTATGGACTTGCACATCCGGAATCGTCGACCGTCTATTGAGATCCTCGCGGAGCTGGATTCGGGCGCAGAATATTCGTTGTTCCAAGGTGATTAGCGGCGGCTATTGGACTCGACCTGTTCGATGGCGAGCGATTCGCTTTCGGCCTGGTTAACGGTGCGACGCTCGACGCGCGAATCTTGCCGATTGGTCTCTCACATGGCGAGCTAGGACGATTCGGATTGCAGGCGAGATTCAGTACCGGGCCGTTGCGCCTCAATATCTTCGGCCGGGACTTTTTCGATTTCTTTCGATGGGGTTCGATGAGCATCATTCCGAGGTCTACTTGGGGAATCGGTAGTAGATGCGCCAAAATCCCTAACTGCGAAACGAAGCCAAATAATCGAGGAAATACGGCCATTTTGAATTCGAGAGGTTATTGGAATCCAGGGAAGGATGGCGCGCGTCGTATTAGAGTTACCAAACGAAGCCAAAAAACCCTCGGAAATGCTCACTGTTTCTTTTGGCATCGACCAAAACGAGGAAATCGCGCATGGTCCTAGCCAATAAAATCGCAAAAACAAACCCATAAAAGGCCGGAATTTGCTGATGTTTTCCGAATTTGACCCCGCACGAAGTCGATAATCTGATGCCGAACGAACCCCCGCACCACACTTCCTGAAACCCACCGCGATGGACCGCGCCTTCAGCCATATCTTCGGCGGCGCTCGTCAGGCTCGGCATCGGGTTCAAGCACAACTTCATCCTGGAAGTTCGCGGCCGGAAAAGCGGCAAGGTCTTCGACACGCCGGTCAATCTGCTCGTTTTGAATGGCAAGACCTACCTCTGCGCCAGTCGCGGCGAGACCCAATGGGTTCGCAACGCGAGGGCGGCCGGAGCGCGTCGCATTGGCGAAGGGATCGCATCGCGAGGAGTATGCGGTCCGCGAGCTGCCGATCGCCGAGCGTGCCGAGCCACTCAAGGAGTTCCTCGATCGCTTCGCGACCAGCGTGCAGCGTTACTATCCGGTGAAGAAGGGCGCGCCGGTCAGCGCGTTCGAGGAATGCGCGAAGACGATGCCGGTCTTCGAGCTGATCAAGGACGGCATTTGATGAACGCTAACTATCAGTCTATATATCGATGATTAACTAGATAGTCAATGGAGTTTCGACGAAATCTTTTGCCTGCCTCATCCCACACGAATGCCGCCGCGCGATTGAACTTGCCTGCCCATGATCGAGATCACCACGTACGCGGTCTCCGGATAGTCCGGATAATCGGGATCGAACGAGCACGCCTGGCGCCGATCAGTCGGCGAGAAGTAGGCCTCGTGATCGGGATGCGAATGGTAGACGATCTTGAGCGCTAGCTTGCGGTCATCGATCTCGCGCATCACCGCCAGATGCTCTTTCGGATCCATCAGGAATGCGGTGCGCGCGTCGCGCGGAAACGCCGACCGGATCCTTTTCATGTTGCGCATTCTGGATGTTCACGATCGGCCGCACTTCTTCGATGCGCTTCCATCGCCGATGATGAAGCCGCAGCATTCGTAGGGGAACTCGCGCTCCGCCTGCGCCACGATCCGATCCATGTTCGAGCGGCTGATTTTCGGCGATGTCAACTTCTCTCCTTGCGCCACATCCGCTCGCGAGCGCGGATGAGGTGGGTCAGCAGACGATTGGTGTCGGCGCGAAGTCCCACGCGCCCAGCCAGTTCCACCACCTTGCCGTTCATCTCCATGATGTCGGTGCGGCCGCGCTGCTCAAGGTCGTAGAGCATCGTGGGGCGATGATTGAAAGTCGCGGGCACCAGCTTCGGTGTAGAACACATCGCGATATGCTTCGGCGCTTTCGAAGGGCAGCGGAACGTCGAGCGCTGACGCGACGGCGAATGCTTCCTCGATGACCTCATCCATGATGGTGCGCAGGTCAGGATCCGCGGCGAGCGCGCCATAGTTAGCCGCAGCAGCGCGCCGAGTGGATTGAGCGCCGCATTGTAGAAGAGCTTCATCCACAGCAGTGGCGCGATGTCCTCGACATGCCTCGGTCGGGATGCCGGCCGCGCGTGATCATCGCGGCAACCTCGCGCGCGCGTTCGAAGAGGCGCGGCGCAATGCTCACGATTCGCCAGCCGCGAGGGTCCGATCGCGAGCGGCTCGCCGAACACCGTCGCGTGCGCGGTGCCGGGCGCGCGAATCTCGGCGCCAAGCATCACTCGCCCTCCGATGACGCGCGAAGGTCCGAAGCGCTCGACCAGAACATCGAGGTTGCCGACCCCGTTTTGCATCGACACGACGCAGGCCATCGGGCGCGAGCAGATGCTTGATGCGGTCGGCCATCGATGCGGTGTCGTACGCCTTCACCGCCAGCAGAATCAGATCGAATGGACCTTCGAGGCGCGCCGGATCGCTTGCGAGGATGAAATCGCGCGCGTGACGATCGCCGAGGATGCCGCTGACGCGCAGGCCATCGCGCGCGATCGCATCGAGGTGAGTCTCGCGGCCGAGCAGCGCGACCTCGTGGCCGGCGCCGACGCAGCATCGCACCCATGATGGAGCCGATCGCGCCGGCGCCGGCGATGAGAATTGGCCGCTTGCGCATCGAAGGAACAATAGCTCCGCGACCTCGCGAGCATGGAATGCCTTGCGCGCTTGCGGGCGTCCTCGCGGGCAAGTAGGAACTAGCAAATGGAACGCACCAACATTCGGCTGGGTGGCATCGAGATCAATTCGTCGGTGATGAACGCGTCGGGACCACGCTCGGCGGAGCGCGGCGAGATTTACGAACTCAGCGCGGTGCATCGCGGCGCGGTGGTTTTCAAATCGTGCAACATCGCGGGCCTCGAGCAGCCCGAGAATCTGAAGAATAACGGGCGTCGAGTATTTCGCGGCGATCGCGCGCGACCTCCACGCGCGCAACAAGATCATCGTGGGCAGCGTGGTCGGCAATACTGAAGATGAGATCGTATCGGTCGCGAAGACGCTCGATGCGCGCCGGCGTCAACATCCTCGAACTCAACCTCGCCGACGACTACGTGATGAACTCGGTCGCGCCGTTCGCATCGTTCGAGCGGCTCAAGTCGGTGGTCGGTCGCGTGCGCGGCGAGACCTCGGCGGCGCTGGCGGTGAAGCTTCCGCCGAAGGGGCTGACCTTCACTCCGCGCGCCATCGCCGACCTGATGAAGTCGCTGCGGGTATCGATCCTGGTATGCGCGAACGACCTGCCGAAGGACCTCGACCTCGACATCAAGAGCGGCATCGTGAAAGGTGCGGAGCGCCCGCTCTCGCAGGTGAATGCCTACTTTCGCGAGGCCGAATCGCTCCTCGATATCGTCGCGGTCGGCGGCGTGAACACCGGGCGCGACGCGTACATCGCGCATCTCACCGGCGCCAAGGCGGTGCAGATCGGCTCGGCGCTGATCAAGGAAGGCGCGGGCGCGCTGGGACGCATCGATCGCGAGCTCGATGCGCTGCTGGCGGAGAACGGCCACGCCTCGGTTGCGGAGATTATCGGGAAGGTGATCATTCAGCGGCATGAGCGAATCTTTGCATCGGCGGCGCGCGGGCGGGCATACTTGCTCGAGGCTTGCAGCGGCGATGCTAGCCTCGCGAGGCTGACTTGGATTCCAGCCTTGTTCGAGAGTCCCCATCGTCTAGCTCGGCCTAGGACACCGGCCTTTCACGTCGGTAACACGGGTTCAAATCCCGTTGGGGACGCCAGGCTTCGCGCTTATCCTTCGACGAATTTCAGAAAACGCGATATTGATGATGCCGCGGCTAGTCCCGCGTCCACTACTGAGAAGTGAGGAATCCCAATGTCCGACGTAACACCGTCATCGAGCCCGCAAGTCAAACCAGACGCCACCTACGATGCGGTCATCATAGGCGCCGGATTCGCCGGCATGTACATGCTCTATCGGCTGCGCCAACTCGGCCTCTCGGTCCGGGTCTATGAAGGGGGAGATGGCGTCGGTGGCACCTGGTACTGGAATCGATATCCCGGCGCGCGCTGCGATACCGAGAGCATGACCTACTCGTATTCGTTCTCCAGCAAGCTCGAACAGGAGTGGGAATGGACTGAGCGCTATGCCACTCAGCCCGAGATTCTCAAGTACGCCAACCACGTGGCGGACCGATTCGATCTCCGGCGCGACATTCAGTTCGAGACGCGGGTGACTTCGGTTCGATACGACGAAGCGACGAAGATATGGAACATCGCGACGGATCGTGGAGATAGCGTATCCGCGCGGTTTTGCATTACCGCGGTGGGATGCCTCTCGGCCGCGACGACTCCGAATTATCCCGGCGTCGATGATTTCAAAGGCGAGCGCTATCACACCGGCAACTGGCCGCATGAGCGGGTGGACTTCACCGGCAAGCGAGTCGGGATCATCGGAACCGGATCCTCGGGGATTCAATCCTCGATCGCGATCGCGAAGGAGGCCGCGCATCTGTTCGTCTTTCAGCGTACTCCAAACTACAGCATCCCTGCCTGGAACGGCCCGCTGACTGCGGACGCAGTGCGTTCGACCAAAGACAATTATCCCAAGCTGCGCGAGGACGGCCGCTACGCACAAATCGGCATTCCGTTCGTCAGCAACGGCAAGTCGGCCAAGGAAGTTCCCGCGGACGAACGCGAGCGCGAGTACGAGACGCAGTGGGCCGCGGGCGGATTCAACTTCGTGATGGCGTATCCGGACATCCTGACCGATTTGGAATCGAACCGGACCGCGGCCGATTTCGTGGCGCGCAAGATCCGCGAGAAGGTGAAGGATCCGGCCCTGGCGGAAATGCTCATTCCCAACGACCATCCGCTGGGTACCAAAAGACTTTGCGTCGACACCGGCTACTACGAGACCTTCAATCGCGACAATGTCACCCTGGTCGATATCCGGCGCTCGCCGATCGAGGCCATCACGGCGCATGGCTTGCGGACCAAAGATGCTTCCTACGATTTGGACGTGATTGTGTTCGCGACCGGATTTGACGCCATTACGGGGCCGCTGCTCAAGATGGACATCCGCGGCAAGGATGGCGAACTGCTGCGCGACAAGTGGGCGGAGGGCCCGCGAACCTACCTTGGGGTGGCGACGGCAGGTTTTCCAAACCTTTTCATGATCACCGGACCCGGCAGTCCGTGCGTGTTGAGCAACATGCTGGTTTCGATCGAGCAGCACGTCGATTGGATCACGGCGTGCATCGAACGGATGCGTGGAAGACAACTAGTCACCATCGAGCCCACCGTCGAAGCAGAAGATGAATGGGTCAAGACGGTTCACGAGGTCGGCCATACGACGCTCTATCCCTTGGCGAACTCGTGGTACACGGGCACTAACATAACCGGGAAGGTCCGCCAGTTTACTCCCGTACGCCGGCGGCGTAGGAACTTATCGAAATATCTGCGATGAAGTCGTCGCAAAGGATTACCAGGGCTTCAAGTTCGAGGGCGCGAAGATCTGACGGCTCGACATTGCGGCGCAGTGCCGCATGGGTGCTTCTTCATTGCGTCAGGCGATAGACGTCAACGCCGCCGTTGTAGTTGGGAACATAAATTTGGCCTCCATCGATTACCGGAGGATCAAACTTGTTGAAGAGAAACTGAACCCCCCAGCGTTGCGAGTCCCACAGCACCTTTAGCGATCCATCTGCGGCGAGGTGGACCGCATCGTAGATGAGCAAGCGTCCATTCACGACGCGAGCGTTGGCGTCACCATAGGGGATCGTGCATGCGAGGATCGCTGAATCGGGGTCCGCGCCATTGCTCGAGCCGGAACAGAATCCTCCCGGCATTCCCCCGGGTGGGGTTCCGCGAACATCGGCGCTTGCGAATTCGTTGCTCTGCGCGAGGTAGGATAGCTTGCCCGTCGGACTCACAGACCATTTGTGCAGTTGCGCGTTTTCACCCCACGCGAAAAGCGTCCAGGCGTTCCGCACCGGATCGAAGAACTGTACCGGCGTCATGTGCAGATGTGCGGTGTCGCCCCATGGAAAGAAGTTCAGGGTCTTCGGATCCTTGGGACATGGATCGACAGGCCCCGGACTCATAGTCAGCCACACCGGAGGGGCCGCGAGCTTGGCGCAATTGGTTTTGGGATTCGCGAGGTCGGCCAAAGTCGTACCGCCGAGCGCCGAGGTTTTGATGGGATAGGCGATGCCATCTTTTCCCGCTGCGATACAAACGCCGATGGGAAAGATGCAGGCCGGACCAGCCGATCCCCAGTCTTCATCGGACCATGCGCCAGTCGCCATGTTCGGAAACACGAGCACGGTCGGAACGCCCTGATCATTGATCGCGGCCTTTAAGGTCGCGCCCTTCAACGGCATTTTCATATCCATTCCGCTACCGACGGGTCTCATCGCTTCGGACGGCGCGCTGACTCCAGCCAGCTTGCCGGCCGCAGCTCGTAGCTGACCGGTGCGAGCGAGGTCGGTCCAGGGCGTCCAATGGTCGATCACTTTCAGACCCGCCGCGGCAGAGCCCGAGGGCGGCGTGTACTTCAGTTTCAGGAAGGATTCGCCCCATTGGCTCTTGCCGTCAAAGTCACCGTTCCCGGTAATGAGATAAAGGTTGCCTTGAGCGTCGGCTGCTACCCCTTGCCCGGCCATCCATACTCCCGCCCCTTCACCGGCAGTGAGCGCCAGCATCGTGCTCACCTTGTTGCTCGCAGTATCGAAGGCGAAGCAGAAGCCCGAAGCACCGTGGCCGGTTTCGTCGACGGTCCCCGAACAGCCGAAAACCGTCTTCACCCGATCGATGTCTGTCTCCACCAACGACGAACGCTGCTTGCGCATTTCGGAGTTGAAGTCCTGGGTTCCGCTCTTGCCCTCGATCATCACCGGCGGCACCACCTGGCTTCCATCCGCAACGTTCAACACAAACATGAAGTAGCGAGCCGTCTCCGGACTTCCGCTCTGATCGGGCGAAACCCAGCAGACCTGGTATAGGCGCTGAGTGCCGGCGTCGATCACCCCGGTTGAAAGACAGCCCCAGTGATCGTTGACAAGCTTCGAGTCGATATTCCTGGAGCCGTTTACCGGCTTTCCAAGCGAGATCTGCCAGATCGCCGAACCATCATGAGCGTCTACCCCGCGCACGATGTTAGCCATCGAGGGCAACACCATCACGTCGCGGATCCCGCGCGAGGTGTTGACGTTGGGCAGAAGCAGCGGCTGCGCCTCCATCCCGCGGGCATCGCCGATCACCGGAATAATCGTCGCGCGGATGATCCCTTTGGTTCCGACCGAAGCTTGCGTCAGTTGAGTCTCGTGTGGATTCCATCCGCTGCGGGAGTTATCCGCGGAGCGCGTCAGCCACGGCACCATGGTCGATTGCGACCAGCCGTTCTGCGCTCCGAAAAAGAGAAACACCCCGGCCACAATACAAATTTGGGAGATGTGAGAGATGCGCTCCGTGTGCCGGATCATGATTCACTCCGTTCTCAAAGTCAGTTAGCATGACATTTTGTTTAGTGGCAAACGGTGCCTTTGAGAAGGCCGCGCAAACTCTCCAGCTATGAATCGTTGTTTCCGATGGTGGATGACCAACAACCTCACAGTCACCGCACCTCCTGAAGGCTCTTTGAGAGTTTTCGGATCGGCCTCTGATACAGCGCGCGCTGCGGCGAAGAGCCGGCGCTTCCCGCAGGGGAAGATTTCGCATCCGGAAAGCGGCCTGACCGACCTTGCGTCGCGATCCGATTCAATTGCAGGACCGCTGCTGATTAGCGCCCCCGATTGCTGATAAACTCGCCATCTCGACGACGGTTTCAGGAGTGTGCGTCCTCAATGGCGCAGAAGATGAACGCAGGCGATTCCGAGGTTCATCCCGCGATCTTACCGATCGCAGGCAATCTACGGCAGCTTTTTATTAATGGACGGTGGGCGCTAAATCTCACCTGGTCCACCAACCGCGGTCTGACTGCCACCTTGGTGGGGTGCTACCTGTTGCTAAGCGCACTGCCGGCCGCCCAGGCGCTCGCGACCCGCGGCGTGATCGATACTGCGGTAAATCAGTTACGCGCCAGAAGCACCAGCCTGCGACCGATGGTTATATGGCTGGTCTTCCTGTTCGTCGCGACCTTGACCGAGGGGCTCAACCGTCTGGCGCAGGACTTCACCATGCGGCGCCTCGAGGACGACCTGAACCTGGAACTCAACAGCATGATCCTGGATCATGCCGCAAACCTCGACGTGAGTTTCTTCGAGGATCCGGCCTCGCAGGACATCCTCTATCGCGCCAACCAGAACCCGGCGGGAAATGTCTCTCGCTTTGTAAGCGGCATCCTCAGCGTCGTCTCGAACCTGGTCCAGATGATTTCGTTGCTGGCGATCGTAGTGGTAATCGAGCCCCTGGTTCTGATCGTGATCGTTCCTGCCGCGATTCCCTACTTGCGCTTTCAATGGCATTTGACCCGCGATCGCTATGAGCTCGAACGCTCGCGCGCGACCAAGCGGCGATGGACCCAGTACTTCGTGTCCGGGCTCACCGACAGCGCCTCGGTGCCGGAGGCTCGCATCCTGGACCTCGCGCCGATGATGATTCAAAAATTTCGCAGCCTCATGACCGAGTTCCGCGATCAGGACCATCGGCTGTTGCTGCGCTCGGTGCGTGCCGCGGCGCTCTTCTCATGGCTGGCCACGGTGGCGCTTTACGCGCTCTTCGCGCGGGTCGCGATGCGGGTTCTGCGAGGTTCCTGCACCATGGGCGATCTGGCTATCTTCGGTGCTGCTGCCGCACGCCTGCGCTCGACGGTGGAGGCGGAAATCAACGGGCTTACCTCGCTGCTGGAGCAGATGCTTCATGTTGCCGATTTGCAGGAGTTCTTTGCCGCGAAGCCCCGTCTGACCTCGGAGGCCAGTACCTCTATCCCACAGCAGTATCGCGGCGAGATCGAATTTGAAGGAGTCTCATTCACCTACGAAGGTTCAAGCGAACCTGCTCTCAACGAGATTTCATTGAAGGTTCGCGCAGGGGAAACCATCGCACTGGTCGGGGAGAACGGCTCGGGAAAAACCACCTTCGTCAAATTGTTGGTCAGGTTCTATGATCCGACCCACGGATGCGTGCGACTCGATGGCCAGGACCTCCGGGCGATCGCGCCCCGTGACCTTCATTCGCGCGTCTCTTTTGTGTTCCAGAACTTCGGGCGTTATGAAGCGAGCATCGCGGAAAATATCGGCTACGGCGACTGGCGCAGGCTGGTGGACGCGCCCGAGGAAATTGCGAGCATCGCAGCAGAAGCGGGTATCGAGGAAATGGTTCGACGCCTCCCGGAAGGTTATGAAACCCTGGTGGGACGGAAATTCGGCGGCTACGATCTCTCGGGCGGGCAATGGCAGCGGCTGGCGCTGGCGCGCGCGTTCGCACGCAAGGCCTCGATTTTCATTCTCGACGAACCGACTTCCAACCTTGATTCCAACGCGGAATATGACCTGTTCGTTCGTTGCCGAGCCCTCGCTCACGGCCGAACTACCATTTTGGTTTCGCATCGTTTTTCCACGGTGCGCATCGCAGATCGGATCGTGGTTTTGGAGCGAGGCAAGATCGTCGAAATCGGATCGCACGAAGAGCTGATGCGGAAAGCCGGCCGGTACACTCGCCTCTATGAGCAGGCCACCCGTGCGGCGCGTTCGCCCTCTTCCTAGGTGGAATTGAGCCTCGGAAGACGACCTTCATTCGAGCGGCAGCTCCTGGAGCTAGCTGCCGCGTTGCTCGCGTCCGGTGAGCCGTCCATATCTGAAACTCAGACTGCCGAACCAGATGACGGCGAATAGCAATCCCGCCTGCGCAACCGAGTAGTGTTCTTTCTGAATTGTTCGGCGAAAAATCGCTGAAAGCTCCCGCGGGGTGGGAGCGCGATGTGACGGCCGTTGACTTCGATGCCGCTGGAAGCTGCGACCATAGAGCACCTTCTTCTGTAGCCACTGCCGCACCGTGGTGATTTCCAGGTGTTGAACGCAAGCTTTGGCGGCATAGCGGAGCACCTGATGCGAAAGGGTCCTGACCACTTTGTCCACGAAAATCGAATCGGCGCCGCGCGCGGTTTCCAGAAACGGGCCGCATCGATCGAAAACCTCGCGCCGCACCCCCATGTTGTTGGTGTAACCAAACACGGCCCCCTTCACGGCGCCGGAAAAGATGTAGGCATGAGTTTCGCCTTCGTACGCCGCCAGCATCGATAGAGTAGGGGTGGCGCTCCCAAAAACTCGCCCGCCTTGAACCAACCCAACCTCCGGCTCTGCAAATGGAGCCGCCAACTGGCTGAGCCAATTGGGCGCCGGAACGCAGTCGGCGTCGGTGAAGGCCAGCAGCTTTCCGCGCGAAACCGCGACTCCGTGGTTGCGTGCGGCGTACGCACCTTGCTTACTTTCCTGGAGCAAATTGATTCGTGGGTAGCGCTTCACAATCTCGGCGGATCTGTCGGTCGAGTTGTTATCAATCAGGAGTATTTCATAGCTGCAAGGCGAATAGTCCTGCTCGACCAACCCTTTCACACAGCGTTCGATGTATGGCTCGCTGTTATGAAACGGGACAATGACGGAAATTTCGGGCGCCGCTGGTATCCCGTTAGCTGCCATCCGCCAGCACCTCGGTGAGGATCTCACGCCAGCGTGCCAGGAATGCCTCTTCGCTATACATTTTCTCCGCGCCGGCGCGGGTCTTGAGACTATGCTCGCGATGCCACGTTTCGGGACGGCTAGCCAGCTGCATGATGACTCTCTGGATCTCTTCCAAGCTGTCGTTGGCGAAAGTCACCCCGAAATCCTGGGTATCGATCCCAGCCTCACGTGTAACCATCGGGATAAGGCCCGCATGCATACATTGTACGACAGATCCTGGTTGACCGTCCGCGCAACTGGGATGGATGACATACGCGCATTTGGCGGCGAGGTCGTAGAATTCCGGGCCATTTACGTCGAGCCATCCTACTGCATGGATGTTGGGCGTTTCAAACAACTCTTGATGATAGCAGTCGCAAAAGTCGGCTTCCTTTGCGAAGCCGCCGCAAACGTACAGGTCCAGCTGAGGTAAACGAGGAAATATTTCGAGCAACAAATCGAGTCCCTTTTGAACCTGGCTGCCGCTCGCGAAGAACAGGAAGTTTCGACGCGCTGTGGCGAAGTCCTTTCCTTCAAAAACAAATCGCGTACCGGAAAACCCGTAGTTATTGAAAGGATACCGTCCCGCATCGTGCGGTAGCACGAATGCCCTCGATAGGTAGACCAGCAGTGCTCGCTTGCGGATTGTGTGCTGGTCGGCCGCGTTGACATTGTATAGGACCGGAAATCGAGGTTTCCGATTGAAGAAAAGGTTAGCTCGCTTGAATAGATCCGACGCCCACGACATGGTAGCACACTCACAGCCGCCGGATGCCGACAATCTTAGGCAGCAATCGAAAGACCCAGGAAGAAAACCTTACTCGGCGCATCATCCGAGTCACCATGCCTCGCACCCGGCGATCTCCTTTGCCCCTGGAAGTAACGTTGATGTGGTTGGTGGGCGGCGCGGTACTTAGCAGGCTGGCAAGGCGCGCGAAGCTGGAAGAACCATCGAAGATCAAATAGTCGCACTCCGCCAGCAGATACATATCGATAAGAGCTTCGATAGTTGTTTCGATAACCTCGGGTCTAGCCGAGCTGGTATGAATCGCAACTCCGGGGTCTGCGTACCAGTGAGATGTGCTTATGACTCCAGGATAGGTTTTCTCGAAGAGCTTTGTGATTTCGATGTTGTCGGCTGCCAGAAATACTTGCAGACCCGGTTGCCGCTCGAGGAGCGCGTTGAGCTGTTTGATGATTGCCAGGATGCGGACCCGATAATCGGAATAGCGGATGTGCACGCCTACGGTCGGTGGAGTAAATGCCTCGCGCTTGAAATCATAGACTCGTTGTCGAATTCGCGGATGTAGTATCAAATCGTGGCGAAGCATTTTCGCCTGGATGACGGACTTGGGTACCTCTGCCAGGTGTTGAAAAGCCCCGCGAAAGTGCGGCCTGAGGAAGCCCAAATTGGAGCTGTAAGCTACCAACACCACCACATCCTCGGCGTAGTCGACTTTGGTGATGTCGATCGAAAGCTCGCGCCGGATTTGGTCGGGGTCGTACTCATGGTCACGCGCAACCGTACTCGCAGAATCGTGCATACGGCCTCGCCATATCGGGGGATAAACCGACTCAGTACCGGGAATCTCCTCACAAGGGGAACATTCGGGTGACTGAAAGAAGACCCGGAAGGAATTCTCCCCGGCGGACGAGCAAATCGGGTCGCGCCAATCGATAATCAGCTTCCTACCACTAAGCTGAGCATACAAAATTCCACCCAGTGCGCATGAAATGCGATTGCCGAGCCCGGCGATCCCTTTGACGACGAGATACTTGTGCGAACCCGATACCATGGCGAGTCACTGTTGCTACGTCGGTTGAAGCCAATCGCGATGCGAAGTAGTTGGCTAAGCGCGCGGCCATCATGTTACCGCTTCCGATATCACGAGGCCGCCAATGGAGACCACGCGTCCCTCCCGTTGCGCCGCAAATTTTCGGGGTACGGCCCCTGTTCTGTCAAGGTTGAAATCGTGGCGAGTTGATTTTACGGAGCTTGATCTGGCAGTTCTTCGAAGGGCTTTTTCATTCCAGCGGAGGTGGTTGAAACGGATTCGTTAGTTTCGAAAAGAATTCTGATCACGGGAGGGGCGGGATTTCTCGGCAGCAAGGTCGTAAGCGAGCTTAAAAAAGTCGGCTGTAGGCAGACCCACGTGTTTCGCTCCAGCGAATATGACCTTCGCAACCCCAGCGAAACCGCGCGATTGTTCAGCGATACGCATCCCGAGGTCGTCATTCACCTGGCCGCGGTGGTGGGAGGGATCGGCGCCAATCGCGTCAACCCTGGAAAATTTTTCTACGACAACCTGATGATGGGGCTGAACGTCCTCGAACAGGCCCGCTTGCATCGAGTCGGGAAAGTAGTCGCCATCGGAACCGTCTGCGCCTATCCAAAGTTCACCCCAGTGCCATTTCGCGAGGACGATCTGTGGAATGGCTATCCGGAGGAGACCAACGCACCCTACGGCATCGCGAAGAAGATGTTGCTGGTGCAGGCGCAAGCGTACCGCCAGCAGTATGGGCTCAACGCCATCTATTTGTTACCTGTCAATTTGTATGGTCCCGGCGATTCGTTCGATCCCGAAAAGTCTCATGTGATTCCCGCATTGATCAAAAAGTGTTGCGATGCGATCGATGAGGGTGCCGATCACATTGAGGTGTGGGGCACCGGTAGCGCCAGCCGCGAATTCTTGTATGTCGAAGATTGTGCGCGCGCGATTGTGATGGCGACCCAGCGCTATGACCGGCCCGATCCCATTAACATCGGCGCCGGACGCGAAATTGCCATTCGGGAGCTGGTTGAATTGATTGCCCAACTATGCAGCTATCGCGGCGAAGTTCGATGGGATCCGACTAAACCCGACGGCCAGCCGCGCCGCTGCCTTGATGTCTCGAGGGCAGCGCGCGAGTTCGGCTTCCGCGCGCAGACGGACTTTCGCGAAGGCCTTCTGAAAACCATAAATTGGTACCGCCTGCGTCGTGCCTAGCGATTGTTTATTTCTACCCAGGTCGGAGCGTGGTCGCTCGCCTTTTCCCATCCGCGGGTTTCGCGATCGACGCCCGAACTCGTGAGGCGCTCTGCGATCGCCGGGCTAAGCAGCAGGTGATCGATGCGTAGGCCGGCGTCGCGCCCGAAGTTATTCCGGAAATAGTCCCAAAACGTGTAGATGCGCTCGCCCGGATGCTGCTTGCGAATCGCATCGGTCCAGCCTTGCGCGACTAGCCGAGCGAAGGCTTCCCGCACCTCGGGCCGGAACAGCGCGTCGTCAACCCAGCGCTCCGGCTTGTAGACGTCGAGCTCGGTCGGCATCACGTTGTAATCGCCGGCGAGGATCGTCGGCTCGCTGGAGGCAAGCAGGGCGTCGGCGCGTTTGGTGAAGCGTTCGAACCAGCGCAGTTTGTAATCGAACTTCGGACCCGGCGCGGGATTGCCGTTCGGAAGATAGAGGCAACCAATCAGGATGCCGTCGACGCGGGCCTCGAGGTAGCGGCTGTGAACGTCTTCGGGATCGCCCGGCAAGCCTCGACGATTCTCCAGAGGGTCGCGGCCGCGGGCGAGAATGGCGACCCCATTCCAGCTTTTCTGGCCTTGCCAGATCGCGCCGTAGCCCGCTTGCCGAATGGCTGCCTCGGGGAATTTTTCCTGTGGCGCCTTCAACTCCTGGAGGCATGCGACATCGGGCTGGTATTCGGCGAGCCATCGCAGCAGCACCGGCAGGCGTCCGTTGACGCCATTGACGTTGAAGGTCGCGATCTTCAAGGGGTTGCGGCGATTTTTAATCCGAGGCTTTCTTCCTTGCTGCCCAACGCTGCTTCATCATTTCTGAAAGCCGTTTTCGTCCGGCTGGGGTGAGCGCGTGCCCGCGCCGGTCCTTCATCGGTGCGGCCTTCGCGGCCTTCGCCTTCACCGACGAGGTAGTTGCGCCCTTGCCGCGACGTTCCGCCCATCGACGTTTCATCGCGAGCGAAATATTTCGCCGGCCTTCAGCGCTCATGCCGCCTTTGCGCCCGCGCTTCTCTTTTCGCCCGTCGCCTTTGGTGCTCGGAGTCGAGCCGCCGAGCAATGAAGCGATAGCGTGACCGATTCTCTCCTGCTCGCGTTTCAATTCCGCGATAATGCTGCTGAGGTCCATTGACCGGTTCTCCTTTTGTTATGAGGCCCTGAAAGCAGGCGCTACTTCCTTCGCGAACAACTCGAGATTCTGATCGATGTCTTCATTGCGGCAGGCCCAGCTGATCATAACCGTACGCGCTCCCGCATCGACATATTCCTTAAGCCGCTTGCGGCAGTCATCGGGATTGCCCCACAGCGTGTAGCGTCCCGCGATCTTCGAAAAATCCTGCGCATAGTTGCGGCCGAGCGCTTTGGCAGCCTGTTCGCGCGCCTGCTCGCGATCCGGATAGATCGACGCGAAGATGAACAGCCCGTTGCGGAAGTTGCTCATGTCGCGGCCGGCCTCTTTGCCGAACTGCTTAATCTTTTCGACGCTCTCGGCAGCATCTCGGGCGTGTACATGTATGGCAGCCATCCGTCGGCATACTTCGCCGCGCGACGCATCGCCGGCTCCTTGCGGCCCGCGACCCAAATCGGCGGATGCGGCTTTTGGATCGGATGCGGCGCCAGGGTGACGCCGGAAAATTTGGAGTAGCGCCCCTCGAAGGTCACGTTGTCTGTCAGTCCACAGCTTGGTGATTACTTCCAGCGCCTCGTTCGTGCGCGAGCCGCGCTGATTGACCGGCACTCCGCAGGCCTCGAATTCCTTGGGGAATTCGCCCCCGATTCCGATGCCCATGTTGTAGCGGCCTCCCGACGCGACGTCGAGAACCGAGGTCTGCTTCGCCAGCACGGTAGGATTATACAGCGGCAGCAGCACCACCGTGCTCATCAGCTTGATCCTGGTGGTCGCTCCCGCCGCCACCGAAAGGCTGACGATGGTGTTGGCGATTGGGCCATGGAACATCATGTGTTCGCCCGCGCCGAGGTAGTCGTAGCCGAGGCTTTCGGCGCGACGCGCGAATTCCGGAATTCCTTTGGCGCCCGGCAATGCCGCGCCAAACTCAATCTTCTCCATTAAAAAACCTCCCCGCGAAACTGGCACGCGCCGTCTCGTCTTGGCAACACATCTTACTGCGTTAGCTATCCAAGCAACCCGGCGGGAGTGCGATACACCCGCGCTGCGGTGCCGGCGAATAACGCCGCTTTCTCCGCCGCCGAGGCGCCCGCCGCGAGCCGTTTGCACGCGTTCCAGAAAACCGCGTAGCTGCAAAAGCGCTTCTGCACCGGGAAGTTACTCTCGAACATGCATCGCCCCGCGCCGAATTCCTCGACGCATACCTCGAAGAATGGTTTCCACGCCGCCGCGATGTCTTCTGACGATAGGGGAGGGGCGTCTTGAACCTTTGGTCCCGAACGCCGCACCGGAAGTGCGCCGAGCTTCACGTTGACATTCGGATGCGATGCGAGCGCCGTCATGCCCGCGCGCCATTCGGCGAAGACCTCCGCGGGACGGCTGGCATTGGGGCCGCCGAGAATCGGACTTCCGAAATGATTGAGGACGATGGGAGTGTCGGGGAAACTCGCGGCCAGGTCGGCAACTTCGCTCAACTGCGGATGGTAAACCCACGCATCGAAGGTGAGGCCGCGGCGCGCGAGGCAGCGGAAGCCCTCGCGAAAGCCGGGCTCGGCGAGCATCCGTGGACGCGGCACGGTGTTGTGCACGCGCTCATCGGCATCCCATGCGGTGGAAAATCGAATAGCATGAAAACGACCTCCGCTGACCGCGATGTGCCCATCGAGGATCGCCTCGACCTGCGCTCCCAGCGTGAGATTTACGTTTCCCACCATCGCGGCGCATGCGCGCGCCGACCCAAAGCCACCGCTCGCGCTCATCGCGGCGATGCCGGTGACGAACTCCGTCTCTCCCAATGAGCGAAGCTCTTGCGGGCCATCG
The DNA here is from genome assembly GCA_963848285.1 of uncultured delta proteobacterium. Taxonomy (GTDB): domain Bacteria; phylum Desulfobacterota; class Binatia; order Binatales; family Binataceae; genus DATGKG01. The sequence continues at coordinate 16,755 of CAWKCZ010000002.1, forward strand.
GCGCGATACATCGATCCACATTCCTCGAAGACGGTCGCGCGAATGTTATGCCCGCTCGACAAATCTGCGAGCAGTTCAGGAAAGAGGTAGACGCTTCCGCTGTGACTCCACAAATGGTGGTGTGGATCGATGATCGGAAGTGCGGGCTCGAGGATCTCCTCCTGATGTTGCGCCAACCACGCGTCATCGAATCGGCCGGACAAATCAGCTCCAGATGCCATTGCTCAGACTCCCTTGGTACTCACCCGCACTCGACTTACGGTCACCATTGTCGCAAGCTTTCGCCCGTGGGGGGCATGATGACAGTCATTAGCCGACTTTTTGATCAATTCAAATCGTTGCGAAGATTTCCCGTTCCGATCACCGTCGCAGTCTCGCTCTCCGTCCTTATGAACCTCGAGGTCGCGGGTCTCGACAAGTGGGGAGATCTGCTGGTGGAAGTTAACTTCGCACTGGTAGGGGCGTTGCTCGCCGCGGTCATCGTTGCTCTGGCTGGGGAAGGTCGGTCGCTCGGCAAAATCCCCACCCACCGCGCGTCTATCGTGGCTGTGGTTGCGATTGCAGCACTGCAATTGCTTCATGGGAAACTATTCGACCAGAGCTTCATCCTCATCGGATCACTGGCACTCGGACTAATGACGGCGGCGCATCTTCGACGCGGCGCCACTAACGAATCCCTTTGGAATTTTGATTTAAAGCTCGGGATAGCGGCGGCGATGGGGACAATGGCTTTCTTGATCGGATGTGGCGGGTTGTTGCTGCTCCTGGCGAGCGTTCAGTACCTCTTTGACCTCAGCGTTCCCGATGGCGTTTGGGGTCACATCTGGGTCACCGGCGCGACTCTGATAGCACCGCTGTTCGCTCTTTCGATGCTTCCCTACGATCTCGACGAACCATTTCAGGTGAGTTCGGAGCCGAACCTTCTCGAAAGGGCGGTCGCAGTAGTTCTCGATTTCGCGCTCGCGCCGCTGGTCCTCGGGTACGCAGCGATGCTTCATGTCTATGCCGCAAAAATTGCTTTCACGGCGAGTTTGCCGAAAGGCGAAATAGGAAGATTAGTCCTCGCGTTCGGCGGGGTAGGCACCGCGACGTACATGCTCGCTTATCCGTGGCGCGAGGCGGGTTCGCGTCCGGTGCGATGGCTGCTCGCCGGATGGTTCTGGTTGATGATAGTTCCGGCGCTGCTGCTGGCGGTGGCGGTATGGAAGAGAATCGAACAGTACGGAATCACTCCCGAACGCTACCTTTTATGCGTATTCGCGTTGTGGCTGGTAGTCACGGCCGCCTACTTGGGAAGCAGGCGCGGACGGATCGATCTACGCTTCATTCCGGCGAGTCTGGTATCGGAATATTGCTTTCGACGTTCGGTCCATGGGGCGCGGTCGGTGTCTCGGTGCGAAGCCAAATGCGCGAGTTACAGCTTAACCTCAGCGCGCAGCACCTCCTCGATGGCAACAACCAGTTGAAACTCTCGCCGCCGCGCCTCGCCACCTTCAACCAGGTAATCGCCTCCGATCCGCGCCTCCGTTCAATTCTCGAAGGAGTTGGATCAGCTTGATGCGCTCCCTCGGATTGCTCCTCTCTTCGCCTCTCTCGATGACAATCCTTTGAAAAATCCTAAGAGCGACTTGGCACAGGCCCTCGTCCTCGACCCGCGAGAAGACACCAGTCCACCGCCGCCGGAGTTCGTCCCACTCGAAGTCAGTATCGATCGTTATGCCAAAATGGTGGGGCCGATCTGGATCGGTCACACTGGAATTAGTCTCAATGGTCCGACTGCTCCCGTGCAGGCGAAAGTCGAAACCGGGAGGATACCTTTGGAGTTGTCAGGGACCATTTTGATCGCAGACGCTGGAGGTGCTCGCTCGACCTTCGACCTCGCGCCGAGAGCTGGTCGCAATTCAAATTGGCCCCAACAGCCGCGGCTGGTTCCAGCTCGCGAAGGGGGAGACCGCGCGATGTTGGTGGTCGATTCATCGCCTTTGGATTACTCGAATATGAAACAAGCATGGCTATTGCTCGGGCGTCGCTGAGGGCGGAATGCCATCGCACCAGTTTTTTACATTTGAATAGCAGTCCGCCTTGACAAATTCTCCGATTCGCGAACATTGAGATGGCACAACCCCAACCGAGGTCTATTCCTGATGAAAGCATTAGTGTTCGAAGAAGTCGGCAAGCCCATGGAGGTCAAAAACAATTGGCCCGAGCCCAAGTGCCCCGACGACGGCGCTATCATTCGCGTCGAAGCCAGCGGGATTTGCCGTTCCGACTGGCATCTCTGGCAAGGCGATTGGGGATGGATAAATTTCCGTCCCAAGCTGCCCGCGATTTTGGGCCATGAATTTGCCGGCATCGTCGAGGAAGTCGGCAAGGACGTAAAGAACGTGAAGCGCGGCGCGCGCGTGGTGGTCCCGCTCGCCCAAGGTTGCGGGGTTTGCGATGACTGCCGCACCGGCTACTCCAACCACTGCATGCGCGGCGGCGGCATGACCGGCTATGCCGAGTACGGCGTCCTCGCCCACGCTGACTACAACTACGCGCCGCTTCCGACCGAAATCGACAGCGTCGAGGCATCCTCGATGGGATGCCGCTATGTTACCGCATTCCACGCGCTCCTCGATCAGGGGCATGTGCAGGCTGACGAGTCGGTGGTCGTCTACGGATGCGGCGGTGTGGGTCTGTCGGCGGTCCAGATCGCGTCGGCATTGGGCGCGCGCGTCATCGCGGTTGATTTGGATGATCGCAAACTCGAGCTCGCGAAGCAGGTCGGCGCCAACGATGTCATCAACGGCGCGAAGACCGACCCCGTTAAAGCGGTCAAGGATCTGACCGGCGGTGGCGCGGATGTCAGCGTCGACGCGCTCGGCATCGCGGCGACTTGCCGCAACGGGATCGCGAGCCTGCGCAAGCGCGGCCGTCACATCCAGATCGGCCTCACCACCCAAAAGGAAAAGGGTGAAGTCGCGCTGCCGATCGACCAGATCGTGTTCCGCGAGATCCAGTTCATCGGCTCATTGGCGATCCAGTCGTATCGGTATCCCGCGCTGCTCAGCATGGTGCAACGTGGACGGCTCGCGCCGCGCAAGCTCATCACGGAAACCATTCCCATCGAGCAGGCGGCTGGGGTGCTCAATCAGATGTCGAATTTCGAAAACGTGGGGATGAGCGTCATCAACAAGTTCTAGTTTTCGAGGCGATCGGCTTTCAGCCGTCTGATGGAGGCAACATGATCGTCCGGGCGAGAAAGACCTACAAGGTAACCACCGAAAAAAGCGTCCCGATGAAAACTCGCGACGGCGTCACCCTCTACGCCGACGTGATCCGTCCCGATGCGCCCGGGAATTTTCCGGTGCTGCTCAGCCGCACGCCCTACAACAAGAAGGGCAGCGACGATCCCAACGGTCCGGGCGTCATGTTTGCTCACTACGGGTATGTGTCGGTGGTGCAGGACTGCCGCGGCCGCTTCGAATCCGAAGGCGAGTACGACACTATCTTCCAGGAAGTTGCCGACGGCTACGATGCGGTCGAGTGGGCCGCGCGTCTCCCATGGTCGAACGGACGGGTTGGAACCACCGGCCAGTCGTACCTCGGTCTCACCCAGTACATGATCGCGTGCAATGATCCGATGCCGCCGTCACTACAGGCGATGGCGCCGGTCTCGGCTTCCTCGGATTATCACGCGAGCTGGATCTATCACACCGGCGGTGTCTCGCTGTGGGGATGGATCGTTCCCTATGCGATTTTCAAAGGCCTCAACACCGTCAAGCGCGCCAAGCGCAATGATCTGTTCGAGAAGGTCAAGGAATACGTCGAGGGCGGCGAGTTTCCGCTGATGCGGCAAAACCCGCTTCGGCCTCAACGCCTTCACTCCACTCACAGATGAGTGGTATCGCCATTTGCCGATTAAGGATTGGGGCGAGCTGCTCAAGGACGTCGCACCGTACTTCAAGGATCACATCGCACATTCCGATGACGGTGAGTACTGGTATCGCGCCAATGTTAACCGGCATGCCGCGAGCGTCAGCGTGCCGATGCTCCACGTCACCTCGTGGTACGACATCTTCGGCGAGGGCGGGCCGTCGGCGTATCGCAGCATCCGTGATGCGAGCAAGTTCGCGAACGCGCGCAACGGCCAGCGCCTGATCATCGGACCGTGGGGACATCTGCTGCCCTACCATCTGCCCAGCTCGCAGGGCACCGGCGATATCGATTTCGGCCCTGCGGCGCTTATCGATTTGAACGAGACCTTACTGCGATGGTTCGACTACTGGCTGAAGGACGTCGCCAACGGAATCACGGACGAGCCGCCGGTGACCGTGTACACGCTCGGCGAAAATCGCTGGCAACAACTCTCAGACTGGCCTCCCGCGAACATGCGCCAGGTGCGGTTCTTCCTGCATAGCGAGAAGGGCGCCAATGGGCTCAAGGGAGACGGCTCGCTTTCGACCGTGCCGCCCAGCAGCGAGCGCGCGGACAAATACACCTACGATCCCGATGATCCGGTACCGTCGCTCGGAGGCAACAACCTCGCGATCGACATGGGCATCCAGGATCAGCGTCCGGTCGAGGAGCGTCCGGATGTTCTCGTCTTCACTTCTGAACCGCTCGAAGAGCCACTGGAAGTTACCGGTCCGGTGACGGTGGAACTGTGGGCATCGTCATCGGCGGTGGATACCGACTTCACCGCGAAGCTGGTCGACGTGCGTCCCGATGGCTACGCGCAAAATCTCGTCGACGGTATCCTGCGCGCACGCTATCGCAACTCGCTGTCAAAGCCGGAGCTGATGGAGCCTGGCAAGCCCTACAAGTTCACCATCGATTTGTGGGCGACCAGCAATGTTTTCCTGCCGGGGCATCGGATTCGGCTGGAAATCAGCTCGAGCAACTTCCCGCGCTTCGATCGCAACCTGAACACCGGCGAAGCTTTCGGCGAAGGCACCAAGACACGTCCGGCGCAGCAAACGATCTTCCACGACGGCTCAATGGCCTCGCACGTCCTGCTGCCGGTGATCCCGCGCTGATTCGTCAGATCGAGATGGAGTTGCGCCGCGCGAAAGGCGTTGATCTTGGCTGGGCCGCTATGCTGAGTAAGTCTTCGGTCTCTGCTCAAAGCCGCGCGCATTTTCGCAGAGGCGAATCCAGCTAACCTATTTTCGAGTGATAACAAACCCTGCAATCGCACGCACAATCCCATGCAGGACAGATCCTCCGTGGTTTTTTCCCGAGGGCTCAATCTTCCATTTGTTAAGATCTGGCGGGACTCCGGGATCGGGGTGAGGCATAGGACCATCAGGCCCTAATACATGAGCTGGAAATATCTGGAACAGCTCCGCTGCGTATTGCGCGACCTCATCGGCAGAACCTCCTTCTACGTCTACGTACTCATCATTCTTGAACAGCAAATACTTGTCGCCCGCTTTGGAAATGCAGAGTCGATTGAAACGCCATACGTAAGTCCATCGGGGATAAGGAACCTGCGCTGGCGGTCGAGGACCTCGAGATCGAGACGAAGGCCCGTTCGTCGGTGACGCTTGGTCTAGAGCTTTGCAAAGCTCCACGCGCCTCAAATCGGGGCGGAGAAATAGATCGAAGGGCCAGCGCTCAAAATCGAGGCGATTGATGACCTCGACGATCGGATCGGTCAAAGGCATATGGGCGTCGGAGTTCGCGTATAAGCGAGGCTTTGCTCTCTTTCGTAAAGGCTGGAAAATCTCGAAAGTTGCGAAAATCGGAACTAAGACAACTGCCGAGAGACTTCGTTGAGATTGAAAGGCCTTACGAACTGCCTCGACGCTATCGACGCCTTGCGTATGGCGCGAGGAGTTAATGTCAAAAACCCGATCTGTACCTAAGAAAACCATGTACGGGTCTGAAAGCGCCGAGCCTTTTGCCTTTCTACCCTTCTCTTTCAATACGCGAAAGACAGGATGATCCTGCGCCTTTTTGAAATGTCGATTTCGATCGTCGCGTAAGAAGGCGGCTTCGATCCAGAAGCGGATATTGCTCTTCTCAAAGAAAAAGTCAGGGCGATGGGCCCCCGAGGTCTTCAGTTCGTACTTCACCGATCCAAATTCGAGAGCGGCATCTAAAACGATCAGTTCCCAAATCGCGCTAAGCCATTGTTCGTCCCTGAGGTTGCCGCGAATCTCGCTAAGTTTGCATCCTATTCTCGACTCGCAGTGATCGAGCAGTTGAACAACCGTTTCATCGTCTAACATTGAACGACCAGAACTACGGACGAAACTGGATCGCGCGAGGCATCAGTTGCGTCGGTTGGGACACGATGCGATAGGCGTTCTCGACCCATTCGCAGACCCAGCGGCGCGTGTCGCGCGGATCGATCATCTCTTCCATCTGGAAACGATTCAGCGGGCCGATGGGGCCGCGCGCGCTTTCGATGCGTGCGTTGATCTCCGCGCGCAACGCCGCGGGATCGGCAGCCTCGGCGAGTTGGCGTTTGTAGGCCGCCTCGATGCCGCCTTCGGGTGGGATGCCGCCGACATCGGCCGCGGGCCACACCACGCGCGCGCTCGCGCCGCTGCGCGGCGTCGCGAAGTTGTTGCCCGCGACGCCGAAACTGCGGCGCATGATGACGGTGAAGATCGGCACCGCCACCTGCGCGAACGCGATCATCCATTCGCCGCCCTTGCGGATAGTCCCCGCGATCTCGTGCTCCAGTCCCACCGCGAAGCCGGGATTGTCGATCAGGTTCAGGATCGGAAGATGGAACAAGTCGCACAGGTCGAGATGGCGCTTGCAGCTTGTCGCATCCGTCCGCGGTCAGCGCGCCGCCATTGATGTGCCGACAATCGGACGCGACGACGCCCATCGGATAGCCATTGAAGCGCACGAGGCCGGTGATCTGGTCGGTACCCCATAGCGGTCCGATCTCGAAGAACGAACCGCGGTCCGCCATCAGGCGGATCGCGCGGCGCATGTCGAAGGTCGTCGTGCGTTTGCGCGGGATGATGGTGAACAGTTCTTCCTCGCGACGATCGATGGGATCGCTGTGGTCGGGTGCCAGAACCGGCGGCGCTTCGTACACGCTCGACGGCAGGTAGGAGAGGAAGCGCTTCGCCATCGACGGTCGCTTCTTCCTCGGTCTCCGCGAGATTGTCGACCGAGCCGTTGCGGCAATGGATGTGCCATCCGCCGAGCTCTTCCTTGGTGATGTCGTAGCCCATCGCGTGGCTGACGACCGGCGGGCCGGCCACAAACAGTTGCGCGATGTCACGCACCATCACCGAGAAATGGCCGAGCACCGCCTTCGCCGCGCCGATGCCGACCACGCTGCCGAGCAGCACATTGACGACCGGAACCTCGGCGAGCTGCGCGACGTACATCGTGCTGCCGAGATGGCCGGGCAGAAACGAGCCGCCTTCGCCCGACACGCGCGGCCGCCCGGCGGTGATGGTGCCGGAGCTTTCCTGCGCGTGTGCTCTCGCCCGCCTTCTGCTGCTTGGGCACCATCGCGGCGATGCTGCCGCCGCCCGAGGAGCCGTCGAGCAGACGAATCGAGGGGCAGCGAAGGTCGAGTGACAGCCGGTCAAGATGAGACGCTCTTCCCACCGATCGCGCCGTCGGCATGCCCGCCGCGCGAGGTGAAATCGTCGGCGCATACCACGGCCGTGCGGCCCGCGATCTTGCCCCATCCGCCGACGTGGTTGGCGGGCGTGAAGCCCGCCACGCGGCCTTCGTCGTCATAATCGGCGAAACCCGCGAGGCTGCCGACCTCGCGAAAGCTGCCGGCATCGAGGAGCAGATCGATGCGCTCACGGCAAGTCAACTTGCCGCGCGTGCGCTGGCGGACGACGCCCGGGTCCTTCGAGTCGGGCGCGAAGCGGCGATGCGCGATGTCCTGCAACGCGCGCACATCCGCGAGCAGCGGCGCCCAGGTGTCGTCGCCATGGTGTCGCGACCGTGGCTGCGTCGCCGTTGCGCTGCGCGGGCGCGATGGTCGCGATGATCTGGCCGGCCGCGACGGTGGCGCCGATTTCGGTCGGCCTGATGTCGGTCACCGACGCCCGCGCACGGCGCGGTGATCGCGGTTTCCATCTTCATCGCGCTGATGACCATCAATGCGTCGCCGGCCTCGACGGTCGCGCCGATTTCCACCGGCAGGTCGACTACGGCGCCCGCCATCGGGCTCTCGACGCCTTCCTCGCCGCTCGGTACCGCCAGCCCGGCCAGCTGGATGGGCGCCGTTCTGCGCGAATGCCGCTTTGCCACCGCGCAGCGCGCTCGCCTGCTGCTCGAGCAGCGCCAGCGATCCCGAGGTCGATGGCTGTGCGACGATTGTCGCGGTGAGAGCCGGGTGCTCGGCGAACAGAGTCGTGCGCGCATCGCCGGCGCGCACGTCTGGATGCGAGAGGATCGCCCGCAGCTGCCGCAGATTGGTCGGCAGCCCGCCGATATGGAACTCATCGAGCGCGCGCAACGTACGGTCGATCGCCGACGCGAAGGAATGCGTCGAGTTTGACTGGCAGATGAGCTTGGCGAACATCGGATCGAATTGCGGCGGCGGCGCATAGCCGAGATAGCCGCATGAATCGACCCGCACGCCCGGACCCGACGGGCTCCTTGTATGCCGTCATTACGCCGGCGCCGCCCGCGACGATGCGCGCCTGTATGGCATAGCCGCGCGGCGCTTCGATCGCGGCCTGACTGGGTATGCCCAAAGCCTTCAGCGACTCGCCCGCCGCGATGCGGAACTGCGCCTCGACGAGATCGATGCCGGTAACCTGCTCGGTCACGGTATGCTCGACCTGGATGCGCGGATTGCACTCGATGAAAAAATGCTCGCCGCGTTCGGGAACACCAGAAACTCGACCGTGCCCGCGTTGACGTAGCCGCCGGCCCGCGAAAGTTGGATCGCATCTTCGAGGATGCGTTGACGAAGTTTGGGATCGAGTCCCGGCGCGGGCGCGACTTCGACCATCTTCTGATTGCGAAGCTGAACCGAGCAGTCGCGCTCATAGAGATGAACGACGTTGCCGTGGCTGTCGGCGAGGATCTGGACCTCGATGTGACGCGGGCGCGCGATCAGCTTCTCGATGAACACCGAGCCGTCGCCGAATGCCGCGTGCGCCTCGCTCTGGCAGCGTGGCGAAGGCCGCCGCCATCTCGTCGGCGGTTGGTCGACTGCGCGCATGCCGCGCCCTCCGCCGCCGGCGGCCGCTTTGAGCATCACCGGATAGCCGATTTTCTTCGCGGCCGCGATCGCTTCCTCGACACTCGCCAGCGCATGCGGCGTCCCTTGGATGATCGGGATGCCGAGCGAGTGCGCTAACTCGCGCGCCTTGGTCTTGTCGCCGAACAGCGCCAGCGTCTCGGTCCGCGGGCCGATGAAGGCGATGCCCTCATCGATGCATCGCTTGGCGAAGCCGGCATTCTCGGACAGGAAGCCGTAGCCGGGATGGATGCAATCGCAGCGACTGGCCTTGGCGGCCTCGATCAGTGCGTCGATATCGAGATAGGCGCGGACCGGATCGCTCGACGAAGCTTTGGCACCGAGGGGCCGCGATTCGGTGGTTACGCGGGTATGGAGCGAGAGCGCGTCAGCGGGAGCGAACACACTGACAGACTCCACACCAAGGGCCGATGCGGCGCGTGCTATGCGGATGGCGATTTCGCCACGGTTGGCAATCAAAACTCGTTTGAACAAGGATCAACTCCCGGCACAGTTGGCATCGAGTCTGGGGCTTTGCAGACGAATACCCTTGACCCTCGCAAGGTTGCAAGACGCTCCGAGGTGGCAGGAGGATCTGACGACGCTGCGCCGTCAGAAGTAGGCGGCGACCGCCGCCGAGCACGACCGTCAAGAAGGCGAGCCGTGCGGACGCCGTTCAAGCAGTATTTTGATGGTGTGAAGCAGGCGTTCAAGGTCGATGGGCTTGCGAATCACCGCCTCAGCCGCTGCGACCTTGGAATTGAACGCGCTGACGACGATAACCGGGATCTTGAAGGCGGCGAGCTTCTCATCAATCTTTAACTCGGCCAGAAACTGCCATCCATCCATCACGGGCATAAGCAAATCGAGAATGATAAGGGCTGGCGGCGAAGACCCCGCGCGCAGATGATCGAGGGCCTCCTGGCCGTTGGACATAGTCTCGACCAGATAACCTTCCATCGAAAGGATATCTCCAAGGGCGGCGAGCGAACCGGCATCGTCGTCCACCACCATAACTTTGGTCGCCCCAGCCACGGTTGTTATCTTGGACGTGCCTGTGGGCGAAAAGTTCAACTGCAAGTCAGAATTCTGACCTGGTGCGGTGGGTTTCGCCGAGTATTCGGCATATTGAGGACCAATCCCCTCACGCCATCGGGGGATTTATGTCCGACCACAGCCGCCGCATGAACTCGATATGCATCTCGACCGCCCATAAGGTCTCGGCCGCGGCGCTCTCGGGAATGGCGCGAAAAATCGACCCGGCGCTGGAATCGCCGTGATCCTTGTCGACCTCGATATGAACGGTGAAGAAGCGCACCCCGTCATCCGACAGTTTGTAGTGTTTCTGTAGCCCCTCGACGACTCGCACATAGGCGTCAGGGTTGAACAGCTCGGAGCCGAGGCTGATGCCGGCCAGCGTCACGTACCATGGCTTCGAATCCGCCAGCCAGTACATCCAATGGACCATCGCGGTGGCATCGGCGACATCGTCGCATGGAGGAGTTCCTCGCGCGGGATTCCGACCGCCTCGCCGAATTCGAGATACAGCTCCATATGCGAACGGCCTACGCCGGATTGCCGGCCGAGTTCCTCTTCGAGCAGATTCTCGACGATGGCGCGGCGCGCGCCGAAGTCATCGCACTTGGCGTAGATCAGTCCGAGGATATTCGCATTGTGGCCCTTGTTGCCGATGTAGAGCTGGGTCGCCCAATGCTTCAATTGCTCATCGGTCAACTCGCCGCGCTCGATCTTGTCGATCGTCGGATGCGACTTGAGGGTGCGGTTATTGCGCTCGAGGCGTTTGATGAGGCCATTGAGCAGGCCGATGCCCTTTTGAATATCCATGAGGTTTCCATAGCAAGGCGGCGCGAATATGTCAGCGCCGACCTCTAAGACGTTCACTCTCGGTTCCTTCGCCCGTATGATTGGCTGGCGAGCGCAAGCGGGGCAATTCAGGTGGATGCGACCGACACGCGAACAGAGCTGAAGAGAAAGCCGAAAAAGCCGCTGGTCTTTCGGCTCGCGATCTGGAGTTCTGTCTTCGCAGTCTCTGCCGCGTTTGTGTGGTACGTGCTGCCCCCGCTGCTGTTCGTAATTTCGTACTCCTGTTCGCTCATAGCGAAACCAGGCAGTTACAGCGAGTGGAGTCGCCCGACCACTTTACGAGCGCGCTACTCATCGAGAAAGTACCGAGCTTCTCGATTGAACCAAAGGGATTGTACGTCTATATCGAGCGTGCCGGCGAGAAGGCGACGAGCGATCGACCAATCCTGGAAGGCACAGGGTTGCAGAATTTCAAGATGATGTGGCTCACGCCCAGAATCCTTGAGCTTTCATATTCTTCGGGATGCATCGGATCGTTTCGAAACAATTGGCTGGCAGTTGAGCGAAACGGACACCCTTCTTACCAGGACGGACAGCTCTACAGCATCGAGGTTCGCCTCAAATCGCCATCCGATACGTCAGCCCACACCTGCAATTCCCCTTAGAAACTTGAGATAGTCGGACGGAGTTCATGAATAGGCTCGTACGAAGGTCACGTTGTCCGCGTCAAATAGCACCTCTCATGCTTCTCGCGGTGCTCGCGATTTTCGTCGTGTCGGCCGAGGCCGCAGAAACCGGAAGTTACGCCGTCTCGATCTCCAACGTCACCGCATCGAGCGGTGAAGTCATTGTATTCTTTCATCTTCAAGTAACCGCCGGATTCTTCGTTGACGTTTCGAACTTGCCGCCCGGATGGAATGTGGCGATCGATAATGAGCCTTCGGCGCTCACTGAAATAAACGCGAACACGATAGTAGGGGCGGCATCCCTCGCACCTGCCGAGCTGGAGAAAATCAAGTTCGTCCTGGAAAAGCGTGAGATGGAGGATGTGAAGTTTAACCTGAGCGGAGAGGTTTCTTTCACGAAGGATTATGAAAAAATGCGCGTGGTGCATCTGAAGATGAGCGATTTTATCGTCACACCTTCGGGCAAGGAACGAAGGATTCAGAAGTAGTCGCGGGGCGGTCGGTCACCATCCACGCAGCAGCAGGGTCGTTAGATAGATCGCGACCATGCCCAGACGTGTGGCCACCAACACCCACGGCGAATCGTGCTCGCGCGCTTCCGGCAGCAAATCGGACGCGCCGATGTACAAAAACGAACCGACGAAGAACGCCAGCACCCAGGGCAACAGCGCAACATCGGGATGAAGCATCACGGTTAGCGTGGCGCCAAGGACCGGCGCCGTCATATCGGCAATCAGCCATCGCACGGCGTGCTTCAGCGGGTTGCCATGCGCAAGAACGACGGTCACCGTGTTCATCCCGTCGCTCAAATCATGCGCGATGATCCCGAGTGCGATCAGCAGCCCAATGTGGGTGCTGGTCTGGAAGCCGACCCCGATCGCAATCCATCAAGGAAGCTGTGCAGGACCAGGCCGGCTGCTGAGAGCGCCCCGAGCTCGGATCTCATGCGCACGGTCGGCATGAACGTGTTCGCGCGCCACGGTGCAACGCGGTGTAGCGCTCGAGTCCGAAGAAGGTGAGGAAGCCGAGCGCGGCAATCGGCATGTAGGACTGCCCGCCGAGCGCGAAAACCTCGGGCAGGATGTCGAACAGCGCGACTGCCAGCACGGCGCCCGAGCTGAAGCCGAGCAGAAAATGCAGTCGGTCGCGAAACCGCACCGCCGCCATCCCACCCGCGCAGGTCGAGAAAAAGGTGACGCAGGCCAGGAGTATCGGGACGAAGCGCATGCGCGGGCATTATTCGGGACTTTGGAGGCCCGCGCAATCGAAGAGCGTCAACAGCTATGCTTCGGCCGGCGGTTTCGCCGCGATGCGCACCGTACTTCGTGCCGCGATCGGCGAGACGATCATCGCGTAAACCTCGTCGACGATCTTGCCGTGCTGCTCGCGATCGCGCGCCGGCTCGTACCATCCGAAAACCGAGTTCATCGCACCGAACAACAGCGAGGTCAGGATGCGCGAGGTCTCGCGATCCATCGCGGCGCTGTGATGCTCGGCGACCTGCTCGATAATCCTGCGGCATAGATTTGAGTATTCGCGCATCTGGCGCGTGATCTGCGTGGCGTTGCGGCCCGAGAGCGAGCCGGCCTCGCGAATCAGCACCTTCATCTCGGCGACATTGTCGAGCTGATATTCGATGTGCGCCTTGATGAAGAGCTTGAGCTTCTCCTCGGCATTCTGCGCACCGGCAGTCTTGCGTTTCGGCGCGGCTGGAGAGCTGCTCGAACGCGCGCTTCGAAATGAGGTAGAGAAGCTCCTCTTTGTTGCGCAGGTAGTAGTAGATGCGCGGGAAGGAAATGTCGCGCGTGCGCCGCGATATCGCGAATCGAGGCGAGGCCGAAACTTTTCTCGGCGAAAACTTCGGCGGCGGCGTGCAGGATGTAATCGATATTGGCGTCGTAGCGCTCGGCGGGCGCCATCGCGCGAATCTGCGCTTTGGGCCCGCGGCGCGCTTCGAAGGCGCCATGGCAGATGATTTTTTCACTCGACTCTCTCTCCCGAGCACACCAGAATTCTGCCCGCTGGAGGCGTCGAGTAAAAGAGACATGCGGTTTACGATGGGTTGAAATCTGGGGCACGGCCGACTCATCGACGTCGGCGTCGGTGACCGTGATCACCGAACGATGGCTTCATCCCGCCATCGTCAGACCGCCGCTGATGCTGATGCACCTGGCCAGTCGCATAGTCAGCATCCGACGACGCAAAGAACGCGACCGCACCCGCGAGGTCCTCGGGCTGGCCGAGGCGCCGAAACGGAATGCCCCGCGCCATCGCATCGAGGACGCCCTCGCGTCCCGCCATCGCAGTCTTCAGCAGCGCGGTTTGAGTCGGTCCGGGACATACCACATTGACGTTGATGCTGTACCTCGCGAGCTCGCGCGCGAGGGTCTTCGAGAATCCGATGATGCCCGCCTTGCATCCCGCATAGACCGCTTCGCCGGTGGACCCGACGCGCGCCCGCATCCGATGCGATCGAGACGATCTTGCCGCTTTTGCGCGTTCTGCATCTTCGTAGCGACGGCTTTGCAGCAGTTCAGCACGCCTCGATAGTTGATCGCGATGACCTTGTCCCAGGTTTCCGGCTTGCTCTCGAGGAAGGGCTCGATGATGTCCCATCCGGCGTTATTGACAAGAATATCAATAGCGCCGAGCTCGCGCTCCACGAGGTCCGCGGCATCGAGGGCATCCTGCAAGCTGGGTCACATCGAGCTTCACGCGCGATGGCGCTTCCGCCGGCGCTACTTGATTTCCTCGGCGGTGCGCTTCGCGCCTTCGAGGTCGATATCGGCCACCGCGACTTTGGCGCCCTCGCTCGCGAGGCGCATCACGATTGCGCGCCCGATGCCCTGCGCCGAGCCGGTGACAATAGCCACTTTGTTTTTCAGTCGAGTCATTGTCAGCTCACCGTCCAGCCGCCGTCGATGATGAACGGCGCGCCGGTTGCGAAACTGGAATCGTCGCTGGCGAGGAACAACGCGGTCTTCGCGATTTCCTCGGCTTTGCCGACCCGGCCGAAGAACGAGGTTCGCGCGCCGCTATTTGCAGGTGCGCCCGACGCCTCGTTGATGCGCTCCACCATCGGAGTGTCGATGGCGCCCGGGCAAATCGCATTGACGCGGATGTTGTAGCGTCCGTACTCCATCGCGGCGACCCGCGTGAGCGCGAGCACGCCGGCCTTCGAGGCGCAGTAGTGCGCCGCGCCTTTGTCGCCGACCAGGCCCGCGATCGAGGCGGTATTGATGATGGAGCCGCCGCCGTTTTTGATCATGTGCGGCAGCGCGGCCTTCATCCCGAGCCATACGCCGCGCAGGTTGATCGCGATGACGTGGTCGAAAGCTTCTTCGCTCAGTTGCGCGAGGAAATTTCCTTCGCCCTCGATGCCGGCGTTGTTGTACAGGATGTTCGGCACCCCGAAGCGCTTGATGGTTTCGTCGACCATCGCGGTCGGTGTCGGCGGACTTGGAAACGTCGACGCGCATCGCGAACGCATTGCCGCCGGCCGATTTGATTTGCTTCGCGGTGTCCTCGGCGGCTTCCAGGTTGATGTCGACGGCGGCGATTTTCGCGCCTTCCTTGGCGAATAGAAGCGACGCGGCGCGGCCCATGCCCGAGCCCGCGCCGGTGATGATTGCGATTTTGTTTTCCAGTCTCATGTGCTCATCTCCGGCGAAACTGTTTTCGCAATTCCGCAAGATAGCTCATTTCGAGCGCGACTGGTTAGTTCGCGAAATCGATTGCGCCACCGGGGTCTTCATTATTTCCTCGCGATCAACTGGTTCATCTCCACGTGGCTGATGATTTCCGACGAGGTAAAACTCGACCAGGTGCCGTGCTGCAGCAACTCTTCGGCAACCCGCCGAAGTCGCGGTCAGCGCGGCCCGCGCCGGACCTCCGCCGGTGCTGACCCGCGCGACGCCAAGCTTCTCGAGCTCCGGGACACTCGGCATTCCCGTTACCGCCATCACGTTGATGGGGCCATCGATCGCCTTCACCAGCTTGCCGATGACCTCGGCATCCGCGGTTCCGGGGATAAATGCGCAATCCGCGCCGGCGGCGAGGTAGGCATTCGCGCGGGTGACGGTTTGTTCGAAGCGCGCGGATTCGTCCCCGATGCGCGCGAAGATACACATCGGTGCGCGCGTTGATGACGAGCGGAACTCCGCTGGAATCGCCGGCCGCGCGGGCGGCTTTGATTCGCGCGATTGCGGTTTCGATCGGATACAGTTGATGCGATCCATCATGCATGCCGTCTTCGAGATTGATGCCGACCGCGCCGGCCTCGATGAACGCGCGGATGTTAGCTTCCAACGTAGTCGTCATCGGTCGCATAGCCACCTTCGATATCGGCAGCTAAGAGGAACTTTCAGCGAACGCGCGATTCTGCGGATGACATCGATCATCTCGTCGCGCGGGACCGCTTCTCCATCGGGATAGCCTGAGCGAATTGGCGACCCCCGAGCTGGTGGTCGCGACCGCGCGAAAAACCTGCGGCCTCGAAAATCTTGGCGCTCGCAACATCCCATGCATTGGGGAGCACGAGCATCTTCGAGCGGTCATGCATCTTGCGAAACGCTTCTGCCTTTTGCCGTTGGGTCGCTGGGTCCATGGTGCATGCTCCTCGATTGTGCTCTGGAGCTTAGAACACCGCCGACGGCGCGATGTGAAAGGGAACTTCTCAGCGCGGAGGCGAGATGATGGTGAGCGCGGCGGCGGTCGCGTCGCCATCGGCAATCGCCAGGTAGCGCCCGCGTGGCGACCAGCTCATCGCGATGTCTCCGCGTGCCGGTCCGAATGCGACCAGAAACGCGCGCTTCGGTGCGACCGAGTAGATCACGATCTTGCGCATCGGTCCGTTCCGTGGTCGGGCTGAAAGTCCCGATCGCGGCAGTATCGGTCGCGCGCGTATAGGCCATCGTGCTCGCAGCCAGCATCGCGGGCGTGGAGTTGAATCCCAGCGAGATGGACTTCGGTCTCGTTGCCGGCTGGATTCGAAAGCGCGACTTCGGCGCGAATCGGACCCTCGGGCGCGAGCTTGCGCGCCGCGAAAGGTCAGCGCGCCACTGCCCAGCGCCAGGATCTGATCGTTGCCGACGAAGGTCGCTGCGCCGGATGAGATCGCCACCAGGCGCGCGGTATTCTGTTGCGAGATCGTAGCGATAGAACGCCAGTGCCGATCGAGCGATTGTTTTCCGCATAGAGAAATGAACTTCGAATCGTGCGCCCAATCCAGCACCCGGATCGGCGCTTGCCATTGAGGCTGCTGACATGATTCCTTTTCGCGATCGATGATGATCGCGGTGTGCGCATCGGCATCGCCGGACCCTGCCGCGACGGTTCCTCCCGGCGACCAGCTGAGCGGCGACATCTTGCAGTCCAGCTTCAAGATATCCGGTCGTCACGACTCCGCTGATGTTGATGATATAGAGTCCACTCGAAGCGGGCACTACCGGCGCCGCAGCGGCTGCCGTTGCCTGCGAGGCAGGTTCCGGCGATGCATCGGCGTCAGACTCGGACGAGTCGTCCGTGTCGGATGAGTCTTGCCTGCGGGATCAGGCGTCGCTTGCGGAGTTGGGTCGGCGATGGCGAAGCATCGGTAGCTGCGCGTAAGGCGACGGAATGGTGAATTCGCCCAGCCATCCGATGCTGACGCTGATCGAAATTCGCCGTCGAAGCTGGAAATCGGATTGGCCGCGCCCTCGGAAATGACATCGCGGGTAACCACGTCGAGACGCTTTTCCTTTCGGATTGGCGACCGCGAGCGCCAGCACCATTCCATCGGGGCTGGCCGCGAGGTCGACGATGCTGCCGTCTGGCGCGCCGATGCCGCCGTCTTCCGCGATGACGCGTGCAGTTCGATAGCCGAGGCCGCCATAACCCATGATGACCGCGTGCCCGTTGCGAGTGCCGACGACCGCGACTTCCTTTCCGGCCTGAAGCCACATCGGCGGATAGTCGGGCGGCGGCAACGAAGCCATCGGGCAAGCGCGACGCGCGCGAGGACTTCGATGCCCGGAGTGATATTCATAGTCGCGGTGCGCACGCTCTCGGTCGGGAGCGGTGGCTTCCCTGGGGCGGCTTTTGCGTTGAGCAACTCGCGATGCGCCAGAATGACAGCGACCGTTATCGCGAGGACTTGGAAAGAAAGACCTGAGCATCGGAACCAGCTAATCTATTTGAGCAATATCCATCGTATCAATCGTAAAGAATTACGGCAGGAATGCCGCAGGAATCGAATGACGAAATCATCGCTGGCACGATTATTCGCAATCCGTATCGTCCGCGTCGCGAGCTCTATGCGCAATTCTGATTGCGCTGGCCTTGCTCTCTTTTTACTTCGACCACAGACTCGCTGGGCGCGTCGTTTCTGGCCGCCGCGATCGTGCTCGGCGCGGCCTTTTTCATCTTTGTGATTCGGCCGGCGCGAATTCCGCGCGATGCGGTCCTGACGATTCGCCTGGCGGCGCGCTTCCCGAAGAGCCGCATCGATCGCTCGTCGATCAACTTCGCGGCCGCGTGTTTCCCGCGCTTTCGCATTTGCGCTACGTACTCGAAGAGGTACGCCGCGATCCGACGATTCGTGCGGTGGTGATCGAAATCGCGGGCATCGACAATGGCCTCGCGACTGCGGAGGAACTGCACGATCTGATTCGGCGGTGCGCGAGTCCGGCAAGCGCGTGATCGCGGTGCTGGATGGCGAATCGCCGGGGTACGCGACTACCTGGTCGCCGTCGGCGGCGGACGAGATCATTTGCAATCCCGATACCATGGTCACGATGCTCGGAGTTTCGGCGGGCGGCGTGTTCCTCAAGCGCGCGCTGGAAAAGCTTCACGTCCAGGTCCAGACGCTGCAATACAAGGAGTACAAAGGCGCGGCCGAAATGTTCAATCGCGACAGCATGTCGGCGCCGCTGCGCGAAAGCCTGCAGGCGATCATCGGCGATTGGCGCCAGGTCCTGATCGAGCGAATCGCGCAGGCGCGCAAACTTCCCGTCGAGAAAGTCGCCGAGCTGGTCGGGCGCGGATTCATGAGCGCGCGCGATGCGCGCGAAGCCGGCCTCATCGATCGCGAAGGCTACGCCGAAGACATTCGCGCGGAGTTCGATCCCGAGGGCAAGCGCAAGAAGTTCGTCGGCCTCGCGCGCTATTTGCGTCATGCGAATGTACGTGAACGAAGGCGGCCGAGCATCATCGCATCGCGGTGGTATGCGGAGTCGGGCCCGGTGATTTCGGGCGATCCCTCGATGACCGGCGATTTCATCAGCCCCGAAACTACCGGCGCGCAAATCGAGCGTGCCTCGCGCGATGAGGACGTCGAGGCGATCGTGTTCCGGGTCAATTCTCCCGGCGGATCGGCGGTCGGCTCGGACCTGGTGTGGCGCGCGGTTCGCGCGGCGCAGGGCAGGGGCAAGCCGGTGGTCGTCTCGATGGGCGACGTCGCCGGTTCCGGTGGCTACTACGTCGCGGCGGGCGCGGACGCGATCGTTGCGCAAGCCTCGACCATTACCGGATCGATCGGCGTGGTGTACGCGAAGTTCGATGTTTCGTCGTTGATGAATCAGTTCGGCGTCAACATTGAGCGGACCAAGAGCCATCCGATAAGCGATGCAATGTCGCCGACGCGTCGCGATGACCGAAGCCGAATTGCGTCAACTCGACGGCGTGGTCGGCCATTTGTACGGCAATCTTCACCGGCAAGGTCGCCGAGGGACGCAAACTCGATGCGGAAGCGACCGAGAACCTCGCGCGCGGTCGCGTCTGGAGCGGGACTGCGGCGAAGGCCAGCGGACTCATCGATGATGTGGGCGGGATGGCGCGGGCGGTCGAGATCGCGCGCGAGAAGGCCGGCATTCCGGCCGGCGAGGCGCATCGAACTGGTATCCTACAGCCAGTCGCGCTTTATAAACACATTGCGCTGGTCGATGAACGCCGGCGAATCCGACGCCATTTCGGTCCTTCGGCGCGAAGCTGATCGGGATGCCCACGCGATGGATGCCGGCGCTTGCGCATCTGCTGTTGCGCGGCGGCGTGATGATGCTCGGCCCGTTTATCGAGTTTGAGCGTGGAGATCCTCGCGACGAAGCGCCGCTCAGGATGAGCATTCAGCGATGCTGAACGCTCACATCGGAGAGCGCTGGAGCTCTTCGCGAATCGAGTACATCTTCTGGCGCGCCTCGGCGACATAGGTATCGAGGTTGCGCCGATGATTGGCGAAGATGCCATCGGGCGCGCCATTGAACACGATCAGCGGCTTCAGCACCGCGGCTCTGCCCAGCGCCTCAGTCGCTTCGTCCATCAAGGTTACCAGGACCGGGTCTTCCTTGATCTGTCCCGCGTACTCACGCCGCACCGCCTGCATCATGTAGAACATCACGTGCGCGTATCCTTGCGCATGATAGAAAAGATCGTCGCTGTCCCACGTGTGAATCGGCTGACCGCCGTAGGTGCTGGTCTGGTAGAGCTTCGCATGCGCATCGCCAAGCAGATCGGTCCAGGTCTGCATCAGCCGGATCAGTTCGACGCTGCGCTCGATTGAGTTCGCGCGAGGTTTCGGGATTGGCATGTAGACCAGCGACGTACGCGCGCAGATGCTCGACGCCGTCCTGCGTACTTGCCCTCGGGCGCGGGCAGAATCCATCGCTCGGCATCGTTGCGAAAATCGGTATCGGCGACCACCAGGTTGGGATCGTATTCGTTGGACGAAACCTTGGTCAGATGATCCTTGAAGACGCGCATCGTTTCGCGCACCGCCATGATGATGCCGATCTGGCGATTGAGCGTTGTTGTCGGCGAGCACCTTCGGACCCCACAAGAAAAAATCATTGGGACGCCATCCGAAGGCCGAATGGAGTTCATGATCCATGATTTCGGCAAGCGTCGAGGCGAAAATCTCGCCCGGCTTGTAGGGCTGATTAGGTGGGAATTGCGCGTCGATATCGTAGCCGAGGCGATCGTGGCGTTTCTGCCCGAAGTGCAGCAGCAGACCGCCGACGATCCATCCGCCGAGAAGTGCGGCGAGGATGACTACAATCGAGAGCTTGGTCTTGCGCGACATCGAGACTCATTGTGCACCTCGGGCGGGTCTCGTGAAACGCCATCGAACGGCTGCACCGCCGTGCTTACTACATTCTCCGGGTCATCGTTCCAACGCGCGGGGTTCTCGTGAATGTAGGCCACTATCCGTTCAAAGCTTCGTTCGCTGCCGATGATGTGCTCGTAAAAGCTCCTCTGCCAGATGCTATGGGATTTTCCAGACCTTTGATTTATTCGATTCGTTGTAACGCTTTTGAAAGCCCCCACCAAACGCCCGAGTGGTTTCCTGGTAGGGGCGGTTCGCACGAACCGCCCCCACCGTGACCTCGATGGAGACTTTGTTGGCTGGAGATACCACGTCTGCGCGGCTTCAGAACTTGCTCAGCAGGCGCGACGCAAGGTCGCCTTCTTCGCTGCGATGTCCGAGGGCGCCAGCAGCGCCACCGTCGAGGCGGGTTGACCATCGACGATCACCTCGGCGCTGCCGATTTTCTGGCCCGCCTGGATCGGCGCCGCGATCGTCGCTGGGACCGTGTAGTTCACCTTGTATCCGGCCTTGGTGTCGCCGCGTTTCATGAAGATGGTGGCATCGTCGCCCCAGACCGGCACGATTTTCGGCGCTGCGCCGTCGGTGACCGCGACGCTAACACTCGAAGCGCTGCCTTTCTTCGCGATCGCCTTCATCTCGTATTGCGCGAAGCCCTGCGACATCAGCTCGCCTGCAGAGCGGAAGTTTTCGCCCTTGCGCGGCGAGCCGAGGACTACCGCGATCAGGCGCATCCCGCCGCGATGCGCGGTCGCGACCACGTTGAACCCGCCTTGTAGTGGAAGCCGGTCTTGAGCCCGTCGCATCCGTTGTAGTTGAACACCAGATGATTGGTGTTGCGCAGCTCGAAGGTGCCGGCGCGAAAGGGCGCCGTGGTGATCGCCGGACCATTGCAGAATCTGCGGATGCTTGACCAACGCGCGCGCCAGCAGCGCCTGATCGTACGCGCTCGCGACGTCGGCCTGCTCTCCGGGCGCGGGTGGCAGGCCGTGCACCGAATAGTAGTGCGTGTCCTTCATGCCGAGCTTGGCGGCCTCGGCGTTCATCATCGGCACGAACGCCTCGGTCGAGCCCGCGAGGTACTCCGCCATCGCGACCGAGGAGTCATTGGCCGAATGCACGATGATCGCCTTCATGGTGTCGTCGACCGAAAAGTTCTCGCCGGGTTTGAGGTAGACCTGCGAGCCGCCCATCTTGGCGGCCTTCTCGGAGGTGGGAATTTGGTCGGTAAGCTTGAGGCTGCCGTCGTCGAGTTTCTCGGCGACGATTTCCATCAGCATCATTTTCGCCAGCGAGGCGGTCGGCCACGGCTGATGCTCATTTTTCGCGAACAGCACATTGCCGCTGTTGGGTTCGATGACGCAGGCCGCCTGGTAAGGACCCTTGAGCGTTTCGGTGGAGGCCGACTCCGCGGATTCTTCGGAAGCAGCCGGTTTGGCTACTGCTTTCGCATGATGATGACGCGCGGCGAGCGCCGGCGAAGCTGCGAACGAGCGCAGATCAGTGCGAATGCTCCGATGCTACGGAGCGCGAGAGCCCTCAAAATGTTCATCGAAAATCCTCCGACCCATCTTCAACATCATCCACACGCCCAACAGGAGGTTACGAGGTGAGCATTTTCATAATACTCAGAAACGATCGGCGGTCCAGAAGAGCGAGCGCGGGTCAGCGAATTTCGCGAAGACGTAATTTGCGGCGGCCTCCGGGGGCATGTCGAAGCGCTCGCCCAGGTTCACGGGCAGATTGATGCGCCACATATAGAAGTTGTCCGGATGATGCGCCACCGGGCATCCGGCGTCCGTCAACGCGCGCTCGAGGGCGGGGTCGTGCGCGGTATGCGTCACCAGCATCGCGTTGCCGGATGGTTTTCCGCCCGAGAGGAGCAGGGCGCCACGATGATCCCCGACCGTTGCAAATGAGCTTTTGCCGGTCGCTGACATCTCGCCCAGATGCCGGAACAAAGCCATCGCAGCGGCCGGTTGCGACCTCGCGTAGCCGTATTCCATGACCATCGGGATGCCGTGGAAGCGGGTCGCCCGCGCATATGCCGCGAACTCTCCGTCGTGCCGCGCGAGGACGAAATACTCGTCACATCCGCCGACCGGGTCGGCCGGCATGTTGCCGGCGAACTTCAGATTGGCGCGCCAGGCGGCTTCATTGCGAATGGCGGTGACATCGAAACGGCCGCTGTAGGCGTCGATGAAGCCGCATCACGTCCGCGTAGATCGCGCTCGGCCTCGAAAACATCGATCTCGAATTGTGCTGCGCGCAATTGCCATGGCATTTCCGAGCACGCTGAAGTTGCGCGTCAGCTCCTTCCATCCGAACTGGTTGTAGAAGGTGATGCGTTCGGCGAACAGCAGCGAAACCTCGAAGCCTTCGCGCTCCATCGTGGTGACCGCGAGCTTCATCAGACCCGAAGCGACGCGCTTATGCCGATAGTCCTCGCGCGTGAAGACCGAGCCGATGCCGCCCATCGGAACGGCTTTGCTATCGAGGTTTATCGTGCGATCGAAAATCTGGACGGTCGATACGATGCGGCCGCCTTCAAGCGCGACGAGACATAGCTCATCGCGGAAAGTCGGATCGTTCTGGTTGTAGCGCGCGAAGAATTCGCGGTCGTTGTACCAGAGCGCGAGCAGATCGAGGACTGCGTCGCGCTCGGAGCGCCGCGCCGAACGCGAATTCCATCTATTGAATCTGGTAGGTCAGCGTGGTCGGATGGCCGTCGCGCAGAACTTGGACGCGTAATCTGACTTGCGTTGCGCATCTGAGCTCATCATCTGCATCGCCATGCGCGGGATCGGTCATCGGCTGCCCGTTGATGCTGCGGAGCACGTCGCCTTCCTCGAAGCCCATCTCATCGAAGACCGAGCCCGGCTCGATTTCGGATAGCGAAAAGCCATTGGTCTTCCCGTTCTGAATGTTCGGAATCGCGCGAATCTGGGTCAGCAGTCTGCGACAGGTTGCCGATGCTATGGTCGAGGGTGTCGCGCGGGATCTTGTATCGATTGTCGCCCAGATCTTCGACATTGGGATCGAAAGGTTCGTCATCGGAATGCTGTCCTGCGTGGCGTCGTCATCGGTGGCCGGCGGCATCAGCGGCTGCGCCGCCTCGACCGGTCCAGGCAATTCATCTTTGGGAAGCATCAGCTGCGACGCGTTTGCCGTTGTGATCGATGAACACCGGATCCTTGGTCCACTTCGACCAGCTTGCCGGCATTGCGGTACCATCTGCCCGAGGCTGATAAACGTTCTGCTGTCCACTGCGATCCGCGATTATCGCGAAGGGCGGTTTGCCAGCAGTGGTGGTTAACGAAACACCGATCAGTGTCAGATGCAGATCGATCTTCTCGACGACCGGAGCCGTCGAGCCTGCGGTGGCGGTGCAATATTGAAGATGTCGCGATTGACGATTTCCTGATAGGCGACCGCGCGATCGATGGGCGGCACTGTTGTCGATGGGCCGCGCCTCGAGGCGCGGCGGCGGTGCGGTCGCGGGAGCCATCCGCAGCGCGACGATGTCGTTGACCGAGAGCGCCGCGAAATATGCCAGCACCGCGACGAGCAGGAAATTCAGCGCCACGATGTGGCGCTCGGTCAGCCTAAGGTCCATCTTTTTAAATATTCGCTCGGGCTCCGCTACGCTACGCCTCGCGAGCGACTGCGTCGCGGCGCTGCGCGCCCCCTTCGGGGTCTCATGCGAAGTTTCCGATTAACTCTCAAAATACACTGCTTTCGATTCGCGCGGGCTCCGCTGCGCTCCAATAAAGTTGCTCGTTCCGTTGCTCCCTCTCCCTTCAGGGAGAGGGTGGCGCTACTGCGCCGGGTGAGGTCTAGGGCCAAGCCTCGGCCTCGTAGGAGGTCCCTGCCACCAGCCGCTTGACGTCGTAATTCCAGCGGCCTTTCCAGTTGTTGATGGTCAGCGCGGCTTGCGAATAGCCACTGCGAACCTGGTCCATCAGGCGATAAAGATAGATCGTCTCATCCTCGCCGCGCTCATTCAATGCCTTCTGGCGCTGCAGCCCGGTGCTCGCGATGTTGAGCAGCTCGATCGAAAGATCTTTCAGTGTGGTCTTGCCGGCGCGCGCTTCCAGTCCGCCCTTATGCGAGGCGTTGATTGATCTCGAGGCGCTCCTTGAAGCTCCATCGCTTCACCAGATCCCATGCGCCTTCGATACAGTCGTCAGTATAGAGGATGCCCTTGAGCAGCGCGGGCAGGGCCAGCATCAACGCAGGAGGCTGGCTGTCGGCGGTGCGACTCTCGATATACTTCTTGAGCCGCACTTCGGTGAAAATCGTCGTCAGATGATCGCCCCAATCTTCGATGGTCGCGCGCTCCTTGGCGAAACCATTCTTCATGTACTGGCGAAAGGTGATGCCCGGTGACCGCGTACAGTCGATGTATTTATGATCGCGCACGATGAAGTACATCGGAACGTCGAGCGCGTACTCGGTGTAATCTTCGAAACCGGCGTTTTCGCTGAAGGCGAACTCCAGAATGCCGCATCGATCCCGATCGGTGTCAGTCCAGATGTGGCCGCGGAAAGCCTGGTAACCGTTGAGCCCGCCATCCGCCAGCGGCGAGTTGGCGAACATCGCGTAGACCATCGGCACGATTCCCATCGCGACGCGGAACTTGCGCATCGCATCGGCCTCGCTCGAATAGTCGAGGTTGGCCTGCACGCCGGCGGTCTGCTTCATCATGCGCTGGCCGAGGCGACCCTTGCGCGCCATGTAGGGATACATGATGTGGTAGCGATGCTTCGGCAGCAGTTCGATTTCGTCGATGCGGCTGATGGGCGTCATGCCGAGGCCGAGCAGTACCGCATCGTGCGAATGGCCGACATCGATAAGTTCGGCTACGTGCTGCGAGAATTCCCGATGCGCGCAGTGAATCGTTTCGCATTGCTCGCCCGACAGCTCAATTTGGGCGCCGGGCTCGATGGTGACGCGGGCGGGTCCGCGCTTGAGCGCCAGCGGATGGCCGTTCTCCTCGTCCTCCAGCTCCCAGCCGAAACGATCGATGAGCTCATGCAACATCGTCTCGACGCCGTCGGGGCCGGAGTAGGGCACGGCTCTGCCGGTCGCGGCATCAACCGCGATTTTTTCGTACTCGGTGCCGACCCGCCATCGCTCGCGTGGCTTCGCACCGGTTTCGAAATATCCAATCAGGTCCTCTTTGGTGTCTACCGGTCCGCTCATCGAAGTTCGACTCCTCAAAAAGGCGCCCGCCGCCAAGCGGCCTATAATTGCCCTGATTTATCGACGCAGGCAAGCCGGGGATGATGGATGCTGTGAGGTTTGAGTAGCGGCTCGGATGCTGCGGAAGTGTCTACTCCTCAACATCGTATCATGAAGCCTGCTGGGAATGGTGATCCTTGCGCGATGCGGCCTCAGGTCTGGAAATAAAGCGTGATTTGGCAATGGCCATCGTCGCAGGAGCTATCGAAGCGATCCGGCACCACCGCCGACAAAAAGCCCGAGAGGCCGACCGCGAAAATCTGCTCCTCGACCATGCCGGCCGGGAGCCTCTGCTCCGATGCCACATAGGGCAGGCTGCCGTCGTAGTTCACCGAGACGATGAGATCGAAATCGTCGTAGGAGAGATTCGCGCGCAACGGTCCGTCGGCATGGCCGCCGGATTCGATGAGCCGCAACAGCTCGTCGATGGAATGTCCGGCGCGTTCGAGGTCAGCCGGCTTGAGTTGCCACTCCTTGGCCTTGCTCTTGAGCAGTTGCTCGAGTTGCACGACCGCATCCTTGCCGGCCGATTGCACGACGACGCTTTGCACGCGCCGCTCGCCGATGAGGAATAGCGCGTTGAGTACAACTCCGGAGATCACACCGATAGTCAGGATCGAGCCGGTGAACTGATGCGCCCATGGTGGCAGCGCCATGAAGAATTGCGGATAGACCTGGCGGCTCAGCGCGAACAGGAACGAGACGCCAATGATGAAAGTAGCGCGCATCGTAATCGGACGGGAGGTGACGATTTGCACGCCGCCCACAAACATCGAGGAGGCGTTGAAGACCAGCGCCGCGCCGATGACAGGCAGTGGCAGCGCGAGAAGTAGGGCGCCGATTTTCGGAAAGCATGCGAGGATAACGAACCATCCGGCGATCCCGTACGCGATGACGCGGCTGGTCGCGCCAGTCACCTTTTCTAGCCCCACCAGGCTCGGCGCGGTGCTGAGTCCCGGCGCCGCCAGCAACCCGCCCAACGCGCATCCGATCCCGTCGGCCATCACACCGGCGCGTACATTGTCGAGGTCCGGGCGCGTCCAGCCCGCATCGTTGATGCGCTCGGCGGTGGTGATCACGCCGATGGTGCGGAGGCCGGAAGCCAGCGCGGCGATGAGAAATGGGATGATGAGGTCAGGTTCCAATCGATAAGAGAGAATCGTCGGATCAGGGAGCGAAAAGAGGGGAGTGGCCGCGATGGCAGCGAGGTCCTGGTGTGAAAACAAACCCATCGGGATGGCGACCACCAATCCGAGGCCGAGCCCGATCAGTCCGCATAGCAGGCGTGCCAATCCTGTTCCCCATACGCCAAAGCTCAACATGACTGCGAGTGTTGCCGCCGCGGTCACCAGGGCGGCCGAGGAGATGTTGGTGTGGACCGTCGAAAAACTCTCGTGCGCGGTACCGAGCCCGAGAAAGGCATGGATTCCGATGAGGCCCAGCTCGGCGGCGACCGCCATCACGATCAACCCTGAGACTACCGGCGAGAAAATTTTCCGGGTGTAGGGCAAAATCCACGCGAAGCCGGCTTCCATCAGGCCGGCCAGCAGCGTCATGCCACATACCGCCGCCAGACCGCCGCGCTCGGCCGCCGCAATCGCGGGGGCGAAGTAAATCGCCGATACCACTGGAGGCGCGAGGAACCCCGACCCGACCCATCCGAGGCGCTGTGCCTGCAGGACCGTCATCGCGGCGATGCCGAGCATCGCGAGGCTCACCGCCGAGGTTGAGACGGCGACCGACGCGTGCGCCTGCTTCAGGATCAGGGTGACGAATACGAGATATGGACAGATGACCGCGACGTGCTGGAAGGCGAGCATCGCGAGCCGCGCGACCGGCGGATGGTCATCAAGCGCATAGATAAGGTCGGGCGGTCGTACCGGTTCGCGGGTAGGCCGCGGTGTCATCGAAAGCGGTGCCGCCGAGGGCGCGGCGGCAGCGGCTGGATTGATGTCACGATGCTGCTCGGTTTTCATTGCGCGAGTTACGAACCGCACACATATCCGAAAGCAGCGCCGATGTCGCCCATCACAGATATGCGGGTTTTTTTGGTTCCTGCTATACCGGCGAAGAGGTTGCCGTATGTCTAATTCCGCGATTCGGACCGAAACCAAAAACGGCGTGCGGCATCTGATTCTTTGTCGCCCCGAGGCCTACAACACCATCACGCCGCAACTGCGCGACGAGCTCAGCATCGCCATCGACGAGGCCGACGCCGACCACGCAGTCAATGTTATCCTGCTTCGCGCCGAGGGTCCCGCCTTCTGCGCCGGATACAACCTGGATTGGGGAACCGGCCTCCAATTCGGCGAGGAGCGCCGCAAGCGAGTGTGGGATTCGGTCACCGACTACAACGCGATGTCGCGGTTCGTGAACGTCTATATGAAGTTGTGGTACGCGGCGAAACCGACCATCGCGGCAGTCCATGGATGGTGCGTCGGCGGCGGCACCGACATGGTGCTCTGCTCAGACATAATCATCGCGGCGGAAAATGCGTCATTCGGTTATCCGCCGTCGCGAGTGTGGGGAACCCCGACTACAGCGATGTGGGTATATCGAATGGGCCTCGAACGCGCCAAACGTTACCTGCTCACGGGCGACGAAATTCCTGCGGTCGAGGCCGCGCGCATCGGCCTCATCCTTGAAACGGTGCCCGAGGATCGGCTGCAGGAGCATGCCATCGCGTTTGCGGAGCGGATGGCGAAGGTGCCGGCCAATCAACTTCAGATGCTGAAGATGCTCTGCAACCACACTGCGGAAAATATGGGCCTGGCGACCTCGCGCGCGTTGGGGACGCTCTTTGATGGCATCGCGCGGCATACGCAGGAGGGTATGGATTGGATCGGCCTCGCGCGCGAAAAGGGTTTCCGTCAAGCAGTGCGCGAGCGCGACGACCCGTTCGGCGACTACGGCTCGGGCCCCCGCTCGAAGAAGAAAAAGCAGCCAAAATCAAATTGACCTCGAGCTTGGCGAGTATCGCTTTTGCGGGAGCGTCTGAGTGAAAATACTAGTTCTTGGTGCAGGCGCGTCGCGTTCAGCGGGTTACCCACTCGCTTCGGAGCTGATGACAACCATCGAACGAGATGCGGCTGATTCGAAAAGTATTCAGCTTGCAAATGCCTGGAACGGCTGGCTTTCGATCAAGCGTGTTGCTCCAGCAGAACTCCGGATACTCTTGGATCATCCTAATCCGGAAATAGCGTTATCGTTCTTAGATCTATGTAGAATTTGTTTCGAGGACGGTCTGGTCGCGAGGTTCAGAGAGGATCAACGCGACAACGCACTTTCCGAAGCGCTATCTCAAAACGAAGTCCCAGACCGTCTCTATCTATCGAACGCACACGCTTGGGTTGATAAAGCCGGTACCGCAGGCCTTCGTTTGGTTGATTCGTTAAGCGAATATCTTGAGTTCAGACAACACCTCGACCTTGAAATGCCAGGCCCTCGGGGTTATCTACGGGACCTCTTCCAAGCCCTTTCGAAAGGGGACAGTGTAGTCAGCCTGAACTGGGATGCCGCGGCAGATAGAAGTCTTTTCGAAATCAATCGCTGGAGTCCGAAAGATGGTTACGGCCTGGATAAAAAGCTTGTTGCGGAATTCTCTTCGAATCCCTCAAACCTGCCATCTCGGTTGATTGCTCCTTCCGAAATCACGCTTCTAAAGCTCCACGGCTCGGTTGGGTGGCGTGCGCGAGACGACCGCCATTTCTCTTTGGACACCGAATTTCTTCAAACACTGATTTCGGGCGAAATCGATGAGGTCATTAAGGACGGGGACGCGGGCGACTACGAAGACGGGAGACCATTGATCTTACATCCGGCGTACCTGAAAACTGCGCAAAACAAGTATCTTCGGGAGATATGGCGTCAAGCTGACGCAAAAATACGTTCCGCCGACACTGTCGAGTTCTGGGGCTACAGTCTGCCGGATAGCGATATCGCTGTGTCTCTTCTTCTTGCTCCGTTGCGCTGGCGCGCCGCAACAGGCGAAGTGAAACTGGTTGCTAACAATCCAGATGGTGAAGCCTTGGATCGTTACCGGTCCTTCTTTGACAGACATGTCGAGCTAACGCAGCACCGTCTCGGGTAGTCACCCCAAACCGCGCTTTTTGTAGGACAATTCCGGTTCGGGTCTGGGCTCAGGCACCTTCGGCTGATTCCAAAGCCGCACGTTTCTCGGTGTGGCTCGCCATCGTAGCTCCGATGATTCCGAACAACGGGATCAAGACTGAAGAGGCGGCGAACATCGTGCGCGGCGCGACTACGACAAAGAGTGGCGAGACCAGCAGTAGTCCGGTGGCGTGCGCGCCCCGATAGACCAGCGAAATGACACCCATCACGCGGCCGAGCACCTCATCGGCGATTTGTTCCTGCGCTGCGGAGCGCAGCAGAATCGATGCGGCAACCTGCCCGAGGCCTGCGAGAAACGCGCCCGCGATCGCGACCGGAAGCGAGTTCGCCAACGCGAACATCGCATAAGCTGGAAGGTAGACAACCCAAGCCAGCATGCTGGCGCGTGCCTTGTGCTCGATCGGAAAGCGCGCGAGGATGGCGCCCGCACCGACCGACCCGATTGCATACCCGACCATCACGATCGAAAATCCGCCGGCCCCGCGACGGAGCACCTCGCGAATCAAATCCGGCACACCCGCGATCCAGGTGCCCGATGAAACCGTTACCGCAAGGCCCAGTACACCCGTGCCGATCGCGATGGCGGGCAGCGGCCGCATCGCAATGAAGGCCTCGCGAATCCGAGGTGGCTCCGCGCGGGTAACAGTAATGCTTCCGCTACGCGCAATTCGGCTGATGAATATCGCGGAAATGAAAAACGAAGTGGCGTCGATCACGAAGAAGGTGCTGATCGGCGCGATCGCGATGAGTCCTGCCGCCGCGGCCCATCCACCGATGGATAGCGCATTGGTGGTGGCGTCGAGCAGGCCGTTGGCTTCCTGCACGTGGTCGCGTTCGACCAGTGCGGGCAGCATCGCGCTGTAGGCTGGGGTGAAGTATGAGGTTGCGGTTTCGATTACAAAGGCAGCCGCCACCAAACCCCACAGCGGCAGCGTGTTGGTGAGTCCAGCGATCGCAACCGGTACCAGGATCGCACCGCGTACGAGGTCAGCCGCGATCATCGTACGCTTGCGATCCCATTTATCCGCGGCGATTCCGCCGTGAACCCCGAACAAGAGCGCCGGCAGACTGTCCGCGAGGCGTACCGCGACTACCCCCAGCGGTCCGCCTTTGAGCAGCGCGAACCACATGATCGCGATGTATTGAAATGCGTCTCCGAGTTCGCTTACCGCGACGGCCAGGTAAAGGCGCCGGAAGTCGCGACGCCCGAGCAGTACGAGCGCGCCCGATTTCTCCATCAGGAGCGGCGCGCGCGAATCATCCGCCGCCTTTTTCGCGCATCGAGACTTCATCCCACAGGTTCAACAGATATCCGTCGGGGTCGAATAATTCGGCGCCGTAGCCCCAGAAATATTTGCCGGGAGGTTTGTCGAACATGACGCCTGCCGCGGTCAGCTCGCGATACTTCGCCTCGAGGTCTTTAACTTGCAGCACCAGGCTGCATTTTGCGCCGGCGATGACGCCCTCCGGCCGGTAGAGAAAAATGGTGAAATCGGCGTCATCCTTGATGGCGATGACATGTTCGTTCTCGAACTCAATCTCGAAGCCAAAATTCTTCACATACCAGTCACGCGTAACCTTGGGATCGCGGACCGGCAATCTCATGTGATCGAACTTGACCATCTTAACTTTTCCCTCGACTCCGCTGCGCTCCGCATGTTTTTGATTTCGATTCGGCCCTCAGACAGCCCGAATCGGCTTCGCGACGGCCGCGCCGTGGCGCTGCGTGCCCCTTCGGGCCTCACGCGAAGCTCGATCCTTTATCTCGAGGGCAACCTCGTTCGTTTCGCTCGACTCCGCTCCCAATAAGGTTGCTGGTTCCTTATTCCCTCTCCCTTCAGGGAGAGGGTGGCGCTACGGCGCCGGGTGAGGTTGGCTCAGAACTTCTCTTTGAAGGGCCGCACCTCGAGCTCCATGGTCCAGGCGCTACGATGCTGATGGGCGAGATGCCAGTAGGTCTCCGCGATCGCATCGGGACTCAGCATGTCCTCGCTGGTGTAGTTGCCGACCTTGCGCCCGGGAATGTCGATGGAGCCGTCGACATTGATCCACGCGACATGGATTCCCTTCGGCCCGAGGTCACGCGCGAGCGACTGCGCCAGCCCGCGCATCGCGAATTTGGCGGGCCCGAAGGACACTGACTTGGGTCCAGCCTTGACGCCCGCGGTTGCGCCGGTGAAGAGCATCACGCCATGCCCATGCTTGACCATGTGCGGCGCGACTTCCTTGGCGCATACAAAGGCGCCGAGCGCATTGACGCGCCAGTCGCTCTCATATTGTGCGGGTGTGATGTCGGCGATGCTGCCGAAGATTCCACTGCCGGCGTTGTAGAGCAAAACCTCGGGGCACCCGAGTTGCTCGTGAATCTTTTTGAACATCGTGGAGGTCTGCGCAGGATCGCCGATATCGGCGGGAGTCTCGAGCGCGGTACCTCCGGCAGCGCGAATTTCTTTGGCGACTGACGCTATGAAATCCGGCTTTCGTGCGTTAAGTGCGACCGCGTATTCCTTCGCGAAGCGGCGCGCCAAAGCCGCCCCGAGCCCGGGACCGACGCCGGTAACGACTGCGACCGGAAGTTTCTTGTCAGGCATCTTCAAATCTCCCTCGACTCCGCTACGCTCCGCCTCGGGTACGGCTGCGCCGTGGCGCTGCGCGCCCCCTTCGGGTCTCGTTCGGCGGTTGTAGGTTCAGTCCCGAATTGTTCTCGTTCGCTCCCTCGACTCCGCTACGCTCCGGATTGTTTCTGATTTCGATTCGGCCCTCAGACAGCCCGAATCGGCTTCGCGACGGCTGCGCCGTGGCGCTACGCGCCCCCTTCGGGCCTCATTTTGAAGTGGTGAATCTATCCCGAATGGTTTTCTCGTTCGCTCCCTCGACTCCGCCTTACAAAAGTTCTCCTCGTTCCTTATCCCCTCTCCCTTCAGGGAGAGGGTGGCGCTCCTGCGCCGGGTGAGGTCACCACGGCGCCCTACTTCACGTAAAGAAAAATGCCTTCGTAGGTAAGTGCGGGACGATCGTTGCCGACCACATGGACACTGGTTTCCTGCGTTACCTGGGTGCCCTGCGGACGCGCCTCAACCGCGACGATGCGGGTATGTGCATGCACACTGGCGCCCGCGGGTACGGGCGAAATAAACCGCAGCTTGTTGCCGCCGTAGTTCACCACATTGCGATATCCAACGACGTTCCAGTCGGTTTTGGTCTCGAATGCCGGCAGGAGACTCAGAGTCAGGAAGCCATGCGCGACCGGGCCGCCGAAGGGACTCTCTTTCTTGCAGCGCTCGATATCGATGTGAATCCACTGATGGTCACCGGTGACATCGGCAAAGTGATTGATCTTCTCCTGGCTTACCTCGATGGGCTCGCTCCATGGGCCGTAGTCCTTGCTGATTTTTGACTTGAGCTTCTCGAGGTCATCGAACTTGATGCTCTCCACAGATTTCTCCTTTTAGTATTCGCTCGACTCCGGTTCGCTGCGCCTCGCGAGCGCCTGCGGCGCGACGCTACGCGCCCCCTCCGGGTTTCACCTTCAACTGCGTGCCGTTATTTCACGAATTCGTCGAGCGCGGCCTGAAGCTTATGGCTTTGTTTCTCTACTCCCAGCTTGATGAGCACGTAGCGCTGGTCATCGTCAAAATGCGCCCATGCGCCTGCGTCAATGCGATGCCGTCCGCCTGCGCGCTCTCGACCAACTGAGAGGGCACCGCCGCGGGAGGCTTGAGGCCTTGCCGTTTACTCTCGGGCAGTTCCTTCGCGATGCCGCCGTGGCGCGTCATCACCTCATCGATGAAATAGCCGCAGCGCGCCGCGTTCGTCCTCGGAAGCGATCGGTGCATGACAAATCATCAGCCGCTCGCCGCGCGAGAGCTTGCCCCAATCATCGAAGCCAATCTTGATGCCGAGTTCGTCGAGCTTGCGCCGCGCCACCATCGGCAGGCAGCTCAGCGACTCGTAGACTTCGGCTTCGAACTTGAAATTTCCGCATCATGATGACGACTCCTCGACGCGACCTTTCAGCAATGATGCTGGAGTTTTCACTCAGTTTCCATCTCGATGATTCGGGTGGTCGACGGCACATCTATAGTCCATTCGCTTGTTGAACTCAATAGTTCGCTTGATGAACTATTTCCGAGGATGAAATTTCCTTATTTTGCGTTAAAAACCATTAGAAAGACTATTTCTGACGATTTCTGCTTGCGTTAGGTGACAGGACTTTGTTACCAACAAATTGTCATTAGTTCCGCCAAAATGTCGGCTTGCAGCCATCGGGGGGTCCTATGTTCAAGTCTGGTTACTGGAAATTGTCCGCCCTCGGTCTGCTGATGGTCGCCGTACTCGCGATTCCGTCCTCCGCGATGCAGGGCGATGTTATCGCCGATCGGGTCCTCGGCCAGAGCGACTTCGTTACCGGTCCTCCAGCCCTCAGCGCTTCGGGCATGGATGGACCGGCGGCGGTAGCTATCGACACCAGTGTCACGCCCAATCGGCTCTATGTCGCCGATAGCTCGAACAACCGCGTGCTGGGCTACAAAGATGTAACCACCTTCACCGACGGCGGTACTCCGGACCTGGTGGTCGGCCAGATTGATTTTGTCTCCGGGCTCTGCGCCACCACCGCCGATGGGCTTTGCGGGCCCGAGGGAGTCGCGGTGGATCAGGCTGGCAATCTCTACGTTTCCGACCGCGACAACAACCGCGTCCTCGAGTATGACAAACCCTTTGATGCATGCCTTTCTTTGCCTTGCTTCGACCTTTCCGCTGACCTGGTGTTCGGGCAGGGCGGCAGCTTTGTCACGAGCGTATGCAGTGTGAGCGCCGGCGGTCTATGCACGCCGGAAGGAATCGCGGTTGACAGCGACGGCAATCTGTACGTCGCCGATAGCGGCAGTAATCGCGTCCTCGAATACTATACCCCGCTCAGTACCGATGTTGGCGCCGACAAAGTTATCGGGCAGCCGGACCTAATAACCGCTAACTCTTGCGACGTGACTCAACAAACCCTGTGCGCCCCATTCGGGGTTGCGCTGGACCAGAGCGATAACCTCTACGTCGGCGACAACGGGAATAACCGCGTCCTGGAATTTGACGCGCCGCTAGTCTCCAATGGCCTCGCCACCCGGGTATTCGGACAGGGAAACTTCGCCAGCAGCGGGGCGGGCGTGAGCGCACACAACCTCTTCTCGCCGCGAGGAGTCGCAGTGGATGTTGATAGCAACCTCTACATAGCTGATTCCAGCAATCATCGGGTGCTCGAATTCAAAACTCCGTTGACGACCGATACCACCGCGGACCTGGTGTTTGGGCAGCCCGACTTCTTTGGGTGTGTGGCTAACACCACTGTTGACGGCCTCTCGAATCCGTATGGAGTTACCTCTGATGCGGGCGGCAATACCTACATTGCCGACTACGGCAACAATCGCGTGCTGGAGTACGACCGTCCGCTGCCTCCTACGCCAACCGCCACGGCCACCGCAACTGCAACCGCGATCTCAACCGCTACCGCCACCACCACGAGGACCGCAACTGCGACTGCCACCCCGACGGTGACTGAAACCTCCACTGCGATGGCTACTGCGACTGCGACCGTGGTTCCTATGACGACCATCACAATGGTCGGCACGACTTCCAGCAATACCGCAATCTTGACGATTCCGGCCGGCGTCCAGAACGGCGACCTGATGTTCGCTTTTTACTCCTACTGGTCATTCGCCACCGCGACCGCGCCGGCGGGATGGACCCTGCTGCACACCTCGACCCAGATGGGCAGCGGCGTGATGCGCGTCTGGTATCGCTATGCCAATGGCGATGTGCCCGGCTCGACCCGCACCTGGACCTTCAGCGGCCCCGCACCATACGAGGCAGGCGGTATCGCCGGCTATCGCGGTGCCGCGACCGCGTCATTCGAGGATGGCTTCTGCCTCAATCATGGTAACAACATGTCGCCGAGCCTGTGCTCGTTCACCGACAACTTCAGCAACGGTCTGTATGTAGGATTCTTCTCCACCGAAAACATCAATCTGGTTCTGCCCTCCGATTTGAGCGCGCAATCGCTCAATCAGTACCTTAACGGCTCGCACTTCGGGGTCGCCGTCGCCTCCAAAGCCTTGGGCGCGCCCGATCTCATTCCTGCCGATGTGGGCTCAATGAAAAGTGGCGGATGGGCGACCCTCGCCTTCGCCATCAAGGCCGCTCCCATCGTTACCACCGCGACCGCTACTACCACGGCGACCGCGACTCCAACCCCGACCGCCACGGCGACCGTCGCGATGGTCAGTGTCATCAACTCGACCACCACCACCAGCCACCTCCAGACGGTCCCGGCAGGCGTTCAGAATGGAGACCTGCTGTTAGCATTCTACTCGTACTGGTCGTTCGCCAACGCGACCGCGCCCAGTGGATGGACCCTGCTGCATACCGCGGTTCAAAACGGCAGCGGCGTCGAGACGGTGTGGTATCGCTTCGCGAGCGGCAATGCTCCGGGCTCGACCTTCACCTGGAACTTCACCGGCTCGGGCCCATATGCGGCAGGCGGAATGATCGGGGTGCGAGGAACCGCGACCGCCTTCGAGGACGGTTTCTGCACCAACCAGGGGAACAGCGCCAGCCCCACGCTATGCAGCTTCACGACCGCCAATGCGAATGACCTGTATTTGGGATTTTACTCGACTGAGAAAACCGGGTTGATCCTGCCCGGCGACCTGACCTCGGTGGTATTGAATCAATACGTCAATGGTTCGCATTTCGGCGTCGCCGCGGCGCGCAAAATGCTCGGGGCCGCGGGTCTCGTACCAGCCGAGGTCGGTTCGATGACTAGCGGAGGATGGGCCACCATCGCCTTCGCGCTCAAAACGCCATGAGTATGCATGCGCGGCGGCCTGCCACTGTTGGTGGGACCGCCGCGTACTTTTTATCATTCATTGATCGTGGGGGAGCGAGATGGGAAATCTCTCATCGTTGGTTGGCCGGCTAGGAATTCGTATTTTCGATCGGATCGCGAGCGCCACTATGGCCGGCGCGCGCGGTTTTTCTTCCGCACGCACGTCACTGAAATTTCTACTGGGCATCGTGCTGCTGACGTTGCCGGTCACGCTTCTGATACTGGGGCGGACGGTGCTGCGAGCAACCCCCCTCCCGACCCCTTCGGTCATAGTCGTCACGACCTTCGATGATCCGGCTCAAACCTCGGGCAATGGCTTCTGCACCCTGCGCGAGGCCATCAACAACGCCAACAATACCGGCGTCGATACTACCGAGGGCGATTGCGACGTAGCCGAAACTACCAACGTCATGATCCTGTTTCTGTTTTCCGGCGACACCATCTTCATTGGAAGTTCGCTGCCGCAAATTTCGACCAATGGTTTGAACCTGACCATTATGGGCAACGGCAAAGATCACCTGGTCGAGATTCACGGAGGTTTAGCTTACCGCGTGTTCGACATTGCGAGCGGGGCTACTCTATCTCTCGCCAACGGGCTGGCGGTCAGCGGCGGTAAATCCACCGACGGCGGCGGTGCGTACAACGCCGGCACACTCAATGTGGACAACTGCCTGTTTGATTCGAATATCGCCTCTAATTCCGCTTCCGGGCAGGGGGGAGCGATCTTCAACAGCGGCATCTTGAATCTGACCGGCGGCACATCGTTCATCAGCAACACAGCCGACGCTTCCGGAGGTGCGGTCGCGTCGACCTCGAGTGCGACCACGACCATTAAGGATGTCCAGTTTTCCGTAAACTCGGCCCCGATCGGGGGAGCAATCTACGATGTCGGATCGCTGACGGTATCGCTTGGGGGGTTTTTCGCCAACCTTGCAAGTGCCCAGGGCGCCGCGGCGTTCATCGGCAATGGGGTAACTCTAGACACCAGTTGGTTCGTCAACAACCAGCAGTCGGCTCTGACGGGAGCCGACGATGGCGGCGCAGGTATATACGTCGCAGGCGGGACAGCGAACATCTCCGACACCATGTTCGGGTCCGGCAACAGCGCCACCGGGAGTGGCGGCGGCGATCTTTGCCGACAATGTTCAGTCGAGCGTCGCGACGACTCTCAACCTGGTCAACTCAACTTTCTACACCAACAGTTCATCGGACTCGCGGCGGCGCGATTGCAGCCTCGGGCAGCGTTGTCGTCAACATTACCAACACGACGCTTTCCAGCAACCAGGCCGGTAGCTCGACGCTCGGCCAAATCAACAACTTGTCGAGTGGGTTGTTCACGGTAACCAATTCGATTCTTTCGATCGGCGGCGCATTCTCCAATTGCGCAGGCGCAATTGCCGATGGTGGCTATAACATCTCCAGCGATGGAAGCTGTGGCTTCGGCACCAGCACCGGCGCGGAGGGTCAGACCCTCGGTGACAATGTCGATGCCAAACTGGGCATGCTCGGGTTTGTCGGAGGGCCTACTATCAGCGCGGCCGGTCCGATTCCATTTCTGACCTTGCAGAGCGATAGCCCGGCTATCGACGCGATCCCATTTGCCCATTCCTGCCCGGCAACCGACCAGCGCCTGTTTCCGCGACCCGATCCCGAAGATTCCACCCCAGTGTGCGATGTCGGTGCTTACGAATCATCGCCGGCGATTACCGTCAATACCGTCAGCGATACGCCACAGAACGGATTCTGCACCCTGCGCGAAGCGATGCTGAACGTTGCCAATTCCGGGACCGATGTCACCGGAGGCCACTGCTCGCTGGACTACGGAAGCGGCGTCATCAATTTCAGCGTAAGCGGCACCATCGAGCTTAACAGCGAGTTGCCAATGGTCGGCACCAGTGAGGTCGAGACCAGTGTCGCGACAACTATCGACGGCAGCGGTCAGAAAATCAGCATCGACGGCGGGGACGCGGTGCAGCTTTTCCGCTTGGGAGATTATGGTGAGTTGTCGCTCAATAATCTCACTCTACAACACGGATACAACGGCACTGCTGGAGGTGGGGCAATTTTCGACGGCGGCTTCGTGTTGAACATCACCAACTGCACTATCGCGGGCAACACCGCCAAACAGGGTGGGGCGATCTACTTCGGACCCTTCTTCACCAACAGTACCGTGTCGGTGACCAACAGCACGTTCCGTGGCAATCAATCTCTCGCGGAGGGCAGCGTCTTCTACGAGCAGACGGGGTCCGCCGTTTTTACCAACGTCACGATCGCCGGGAACGACACGCCGTTCAACGCCCAGGGCCGTGCCATCTATATCGCCGCCACTGCCGGCAGCAGCGATGTCACCTTCGCCAATTCGATCTTGAGCGACAATGCCGGCTCGTTCGCCAATTGCCAAAATGCCGGAAATTTCTCGACGCTCACTGACGGTGGATACAACATTTCCGACGACAGTTCCTGCGGCTTCGGCAACACCACCGGCGGGACGCCGCACACCGTGGGTGACAACGTTAATCCGCTGCTCGATCCCGCGGGCCTGAAAGACAATGGCGGACCGACCCGCACCATCGCGCTGCAATCCATCAGCCCGGCTATCGACGACATTCCGTTAGCGAGTTGCCCGGCGGCCGATCAGCGCGGCGCCCCGCGACCCGACCCGGACAGCCCAGCCGAGACCCGATGCGACATCGGTGCGTATGAGTCGGGCAATATCCTTCCTACGCCGACTGCCACTGCGACCGCTACGCAAACCTCGACCGCGAGTCCGTCGGCGACGATGACTGCTACCGCAACCGCAACGATGACCTCGACGCAAACGGCCACTGCGACGCTCACTGCAACCGCCACCGCTACCGCAACACGAACCGCAACCGCCACCGCCACTGCAACTCTGACCGCGACGGCGACGCAAACCGCAACTCCGACCGCGACGGCCACGCTCGCGCCGGGCGCGATAAATCTCGTCAGCACCACCAGCAGCACCACCGCGACGCTTACTATTCCCGCGGGCGTCCAGAACGGCGACCTGATGTTGGCCTTTTACTCCTACTGGTCGTTCGCCAGTGCGACTGCGCCCGCGGGATGGACGGTGCTCCATACCTCCACCCAGACCGGTAGTGGAGTCATCCGCGTGTGGTATCGCATCGCGAGTAACGACACTCCGGGAAGCACTCGCACCTGGACCTTCAGCGGACCCGGTCCCTACGAAGCCGGCGGAATCGTCGCCT
The DNA here is from genome assembly GCA_963848285.1 of uncultured delta proteobacterium. Taxonomy (GTDB): domain Bacteria; phylum Desulfobacterota; class Binatia; order Binatales; family Binataceae; genus DATGKG01. Next base: position 56,992 of record CAWKCZ010000002.1, read on the forward strand.
ATCGAGGCGCGGCCGGAGCCGCGTTCGAAGATGGCTTCTGCACCGACCATGGTAACAACGCCGCACCGAACCTTTGCTCGTTCACCAACACCATGAGCAACGATGTTTATGCGGCATTTTACTCGACGGAGAACATCAACCTTCAACTGCCGGTGGACCTCAACGGGCAGCTGATCAACCAATACCTCAATGGATCGCACTTTGGTGTCGCTGCGGCGGCGAAGAACCTTGGCGCGCCGGGCCTGATTTCCTCCGACCTCGGCGCGATGAACAGCGGTGGATGGGCCACTATCGCGTTCGCGATCAAACCCGCGCCGCCGCCGACCACCACCGCGACGGCCACTCTCAGTGCAACTCCAACCACGACTGCCACTGCGACCACCACGCCTACTGCGACCGCGACCGTGGCGATGGTCACGCTGGTCAACTCGACCAGCACCACCAGCAACGTCCAGACCGTTCCGGCCGGCGTTCAGAATGGTGACCTGCTGTTCGCATTCTATTCGTACTGGACCCTCGCCAACGCCAATCCGCCGGCGGGATGGACCCTCCTCCATACCGCATTGCAAAACGGCAGCGGCGTCGAGACGGTGTGGTATCGATTCGCGAGCGGCAATGCGCCGGGCTCGACCTTCACCTGGAACTTCACCGGCTCGGGCCCATATGCCGCTGGCGGAATGCTCGCACTGCGCGGAACCGCAGCCGCCTTCGAGGACGGCTTCTGCACCAACAATGGGAACAACGCCAGCCCCACGCTATGCGGCTTCACGACCGCGCACAGCAACGACTTGTACTTGGGATTCTACTCGACCGAGAAGACGGGCCTGGTTCTACCCGGTGATCTGACAAGCATCATGTTGAACCAGTATGTTTTCGGGTCGCATTTCGGCGTCGCGGCGGCACGCAAGTCGCTGGGCGCTCCCGGTATGGTACCAGCCGAGGTCGGCTCGATGCTGAGCGGAGGATGGGCGACTATCGCGATTGCCGTGAAGACTCCCTGATAAGAACGGGAACATGCGCGTCCAGACCGGCGGATTAGCCGCCGGTCACCGCTCGACATAAGATCGGCCACGCGCTAAGAGGCTTTCATAGCGACCGTGTCCGCCTGAAATTAGCTGACTCGATTAATCGCGAAGTTTCCGGACTCGTCTGGCAATGCGCTAAAAACTTGCCCAAAATACCCACTGTTCATTTACCGTTTCATCGGGTGCCGGCCTTTCTTCCGACCGGCAGCCGCGCACATCTTGTAATCTGATTTCGGACCGCGAGGGAGGTTTGAGGATGGCCAACGAGTACATGCTCAAGGTGATGGTTGATGGGCTGCGAAATCTGGCGGCCGACAATGAGAAACTGTGCCGCTACCTGAACCTGCGCGCCAAGCTCAAGGGCTCGAAGGAAGAATTCAAGGGCGCCCCATACAAGGCCCCCGCGCCCAAGTTGCGCGATGCCCAATCATTGCAGGCCAAGGCCGCCGACCTCGTTACCCAAATCGCCGACAACAATGTCTTCGCGGTGCTGTCGGTGGGTGGAAAGCCTTCCAATCCGGATCCGTTGAAGGAAAAGCTCGAGGATTCCGATTTTCTGCGCCTCATGATCGATTGGGGTTCCATCCAGTCGGCCGTCTACAAGGCGATGTTGCGCCTCTATGGCCAGGTGCCGACGCCGGTGCATGAACCCACCGGACCGGGGCCGGTTTCGGAGGAGCGGCTGTGGCGGGAAATCGTTGGCTGGCTGCAGAAGATTGCCGACGATACCGACCTCTACTCGGCGGTGCAGAAAATCGTTCGCAAAGACGTCGACGATATGGGGCCTGATAGTAGCCTGCCGCCGCTGGTGCGGATGGAGGTCGGGGTGCATCGCGTGACCCTCGATATCATGACCATCGCGGGCCTGCTTCCTTATCATCTTTTCCACGTCGCTCGTGGTTAAATTCGACGCAGTAGATCAGTCCTATGGCCTCGGACTTCCCCACCGCTTCCGGTCCCGCAACCCGCGCGCGCCCCGACAGCAGCGCGCATAGCAGCTTCGTCGGGCGTTCGGTCGAAACCGCGATCCTGCGCGATGCTGTAAACGACGTCGTCGGAGGGCGCGGCCGCCTGATGATGCTCAGCGGCGAGCCCGGCATCGGCAAGACCCGCCTCGCCGAAGAGACCATGATCCATGCGCGAGCCAACGGCGCCCAGGTCCGCTGGGGACGCTGCTGGGAGAGTGGCGGCGCGCCCGCGTTCTGGCCGTGGATCCAAATCATTCGCGAAAGCGTGGCGGACAAAGGCGCGCGCAATCCGAAGATTGCGGCGACCGGCTCCGGGCTGGCCTACATCGCGCTGATGGTCCCGGAACTGCGCTCCACTTTCGCCATCCAGGAACCGCTGCACGAGCATCATGCGCTCGATTCCGATCCGTCGGCGCGTCCGAGTGCGGAACGGTTTCGCCTCTTCGATGCCATCGCGGCCCTGTTCAAGGTGCTCACCGCTGACGCTCCGATGGCGATCGTGCTGGATGACCTGCACGCCGCCGACGAAGACTCACTGTCACTGCTGCATTTCATTTCGAGAGAGCTTAAGCAGCTGAAACTTCTGATCATCGCGACCTTTCGGGAGATCGAGGCCCGCCAGGCCTTCCAGCAGGGAGGGTTGCTCTCGCAGATCGTGCGCGAGGGGCGCGTGGTTCCGTTGCGCGGCCTGGCACCGATCGAAGTCGCCGACTTTATCCGCAGCAACGCGCCGATCGCTGACACCGGAATTGCCGATGAGCTCCATCAGGCGACCGAGGGGAATCCATTTTTCCTCGACGAAATCGTGCGCCTGATGGTCGCCGAACGCTCGCCGGGGACAACTGCCACGCGCGGGGTTCGCTTCAGCATCCCGGATTCGGTGCGCTCGGTGGTCTATCGCCGCGTCGCGCCCTTCAGCGAGCAGACCCGCGCGCTCCTCACTACTGCTTCGGTCATCGGCAAAGAATTCGATATCGAGTTGTTGAAGGAAGTCTCGGGCCAGACCGCAGAGCAGATCATCGACGCGCTGGAAGATGCTTTGACTCAGGCCGTCGTCATCGCCCATGCGGACAGCTTCGGCCACTTCCGATTCTCGCATGCAATCATCGCGGAGACGCTCTCCACCGATCTGAGTGTCACCGCGCGCGCCCGGCTTCATCAGCGAATCGCGTCGGCGTTGGAACGCGTCTACGGCGATGAGCCCGGGCCGCATCTGGCGCGCCTCGCGCATCATCATGTGCAGGCGCTGCCGCTGGGCGATCTCAACAAAGCGGTCGAGTTCGCGCGCCGCGGCGCCGAGCACGCGCGCAACCAGCTCGCCTTCGCCGAAACCATCCGGCTTTACCGAATGGCTTTGCAGGCCTTGCCCGTCAACGCGAAGAACGATGACGCGCAACGCTGTGAGTTGCTGCTCGCGATGGGTGAGGCGCTGGCGCAGAGCCAGAATCTCGAGGAAGCGCGGCGCGCCTTCGAGCAAGCCGCGGACATCGCGCGGCGCGCGGGCCATACCCACCTGTTGGCGCGGTCGGCGCTGCATCTGGGCGGATGGTTCAGCAGCTTTTTCAAAAACGACCGGGCGCTCACCAACCTCGTCGAAGAAGGCCTTGCCGCGGTAGGAGACTCCGACCCGGCGATGCGTGCCTCGTTGATGGCGAAACTGGCCGACGCGCGCTACTGGGCTGGCGATCGCGAAGGCGGGCTCGCGCTCTCGGATCAGGCGGTCGAATTGGCGCGCAGCCAGGACGATCAGCGCGCGTTGGTTTCCGCGCTATGGATCCGCAACCACATTCGATGGGGTCCCGAAGACGTCGAGGGTCGTCTCGCATCAGCCACTGAAATCGCGACCTTGGCGGAATCAATCGGGGAATATCAGCGCGCCTTGCGTGCCCATGAGTTGCGGTTCGCAGCCTTGCTTGAGATGGGCGATATACCCGGAGTCGAGGCCGAGATTCGCGCCTACGAAACGCTGGCCCGAAAGAGCCGGCGAACGCTTCGGCATCGAGGAGCGTTTCCGGGCGGTGCTCGCGCTTTTGCGTGGCGACTTCGCGCAGGCCGATGAGCAAATCAAGGAATTACTCGAGCGTGCGGAGCGCCGCCAGGATCCCGCACTCATCGGATGCGCCAAGGCACTGGCGGGCATCGTTGCGATTGAACGGGGACGGCCCGACGAGGGATTTTTTGACCACGCATCGGCGGCTAAGCATTCGGAATCTTCTGCCCTTGGCACCCAATATCGAATAGTGATCGCGCTGGGTAATTTGACGACTGGCCTCCACGCTGAGGCTTCTGCCGAACTCGAGGCGCTCTCCAAAGACAACTTCGCGGCGCTGTATCGCGACTGGAACTTTCTCGACAACCTCGGCCATCTGTCGATGTTATGCGTGATGCTGCGCGAAGTGCGACACGCGGAAACACTATACAATCTGATGCTGCCGTTCGCGGATCGGAACATCACAGCCGGATGGGGCGATACCACGCGCGGCTCGGCTGCGTTTCCGCTCGGAAATTTAGCCCGCCTGATGGGCCGCCTCGATGACGCCGAGAGTCACTTCACTCACGCGCTTGAGTTCAACCGAAAAATGGGCGCGCGCCCGTCCGTCGCGCGCACCCAGTTCGAATATGGCCGCATGCTTTTGTCGCGCGGCAAATCGGGCGACATCGAGAAGGGCCTGGAGCTGATACGCGAGGCCGAGAGCATTGCCTCGGCGCTCGGAATGGAAGTGCTTCGAATCCGCATCCGCGGCGTGCTCGACAAGGCCGCACCCGGTAAACTACCCGAGCCGCAAAAGCAGCCTGCACCCATCAAGCAGGATGAGATTTTCCATCGCGAGGGTGAGTTCTGGACCGTCTCCTACGAAGGGAAGATCTTCCGGCTCAAGCATGCGAAGGGACTCCAATATATCTCCCATTTGATGCGCTATCCGGATCGCGAATTCCATGCGATGGAACTGGTTGCCGAAGCCGATGGCGTCGCAGTCCCGGAGTCAACTTCGCGGCGTTCCGGTGAGACCAATCTCACTGATGCGAGCTATGGCACGGGCGACGCCGGCGCAATGCTCGATGATCAGGCCAAGGCGGCTTACCGCGCGCGCCTGAATCAACTTCGCGAGATCGTTGAAGATGCGAAAGAGCGCGGCGACGTCAAAAGCGCATCCGCCGCCGAGGATGAGATCGACGCGATCGGCCGCGAGCTCTCGCGTGCGATCGGGCGGGGCGGACGCGACCGGCGCGCCAGTTCCGACGTCGAACGGGCGCGCCTCAACGTGACCCGCGCCATCAAGACGGCCATCGAGCGCATTTTCGAAAATGATGCAGATCTCGGCGCGATGCTCACGGCGCAAATTCGCACCGGGACGTTTTGCGCCTTCATCAGCGAGCGCGCCCGCGAAGCCGCTACCGCCATCGCCACCACCGGTTCCATCGAAGCGGTGGCGGACGCTGTGATCGCCGAGCCGCACGAACTGCACGAGCAGGCCGCGCCCGACGGAACCGTCACTATCCTGTTTTCGGATGTCGAAGATTCCTCGGTGTTGGTTGAGAAGCTTGGAGACCTGCGTGCCCATGAGGTGGTCGAGGCGCACAACCAAATCGTGCGTGAGCAGGTGGCGCTCCATCAGGGCTACGAAGTCAAATCGATGGGCGACGGCTTCATGATCGCGTTTTCGAGCGCCCGGCGTGCCCTCTTATGCGCCATTGCGGTCCAGCGGGCACTGACCGCCTATCGCGAAACCAGCGCCCCCGAATCCTCGGTACGAGTCCGCATCGGCCTCCACGTCGGCGAAACCATCAAGCAATCTGACGACTTTTTCGGCAAAACCGTCATCCTGGCGGCACGCATTGCCGGCCTCGCGCGAGGCGGCGAAATCCTGGTTTCGTCAACTTTTCGCGATTTGACCGAAAGCGCAGGCGACTTGCGCTTCGAGTCTGCCGGCGAGGTCGAACTCAAGGGGTTGTCCGGAAAACATCGCTTGTTCAAGGCGATTTGGTAAACCTTCCAATCGTTCATTCGCACTGAACGGGTTCGTTCAGCATCACCGAACGCCTTCTATTCAGATAGAGGGGTTTAGCCCTATTCAGGAGGTGATGGAGATGCAGTACGGGATGGACAACAACCAGAGTCTGGAGCGCAGCGTGGCATGGGTTCCCAAGCTCGAAGCAGGCGAGGGCGTCCGCCTCGCGCAAGAATGCTTCCTCGACGAGCTGCCGGGTGCGATCTTCGTGTTCCTCACCCTGATGTGGGTCGTCACGACGTTCCTCGGGTTGTTCTACTAACCCGGGAAAGCGCCGCACAATTGAAGGAGGGATCCGATGAATCGTCATCGTGTTGGAAACCTTCTCCCGCGCTGGGTGGGAGAAGGTCCCAACATCCTTTCCGATTGCCGTAAGCCCGGTTCAATGGCGGCTGATAAATCCCGCGATCGCCGCGTTCGATTGCTCGGGCTGCTCCAGCCAAAAGCAATGCCCCGCGGGTTCGAGGATCACTTCCTCGGCGCCCTTGATGTGCTGCGAAAGCAGGCGCGAGTTTTCCCATGAGATGAGTGCGTCGTCCTTGCCGGTTATCACCAGCGTCGGGCATCGAATCTCGCCGAGCCGATCGTAGGTGTCGTGCTCCATCGCGGCTTTCATCCGATGCGGAAAGGCCGCCGAATCGATCGGCCGATTGCGCCGCGCCTCGATCATCGAGGTGACGATCTCCGGATGCTTCGCGATGTAGCCCTTGGTGAACGCGGCCTCGGCCAGCGCTTTGCCGCGCTCCTCGGGCGTCATCGGCGCGGTCGAATAGGCGCTAGTCAATGCCGCGCCACCGAGGCGGATCGATTTCGGCCCGCCCGGCGTGGTGCAACCTAAGACGAGCGAACGAACCTTCTGCGGATGCCGCAGCGCGAATTCCTGCGCGATCATCCCGCCCATCGAAACTCCGATGATGTGCGCGGTCGCGATCTTCAGATGATCCATCAGCGCGGCGGTGTCGTCGGCCAGCATCGCGATGCTGTACGGCATATCGGGCTTTTCGCTCAGACCCGATCCGCGTTGATCGAAAGTCAGCACGCGATAATTTTTGCTGAAGGTCGCCGCCATGCCGGCGAACATGCTCTGGTCGCCTTGCGCGCCATGGATCATGAGGATGGGCACGCCTTCGCCGCGCAGCTCGTAGGCCATTTCGATTCCATTGACACGCGCGCGTTCCATAGTGGTTCTCCTGATTTGGAATTTCGCACAAAGCCGGGGCGCTTGCACTACGAAACAGGATTGTACATTCTCTTGATGAACTGAGTAGTTCGCTTGATGAACTTTGATGGAGTATCGCCATGAGTGAAGCCGCCGCATCGAAAGCGCCCACGAGAGCCACCGAGGGATGGGAAAAAACCGCATGCATCCTGTGCAGCGTCAATTGCGGTCTCGAGGTTAAGGTCGAAGGCCGCCGCATCACGCGCGTGCGCGGCAACAAGGACCATGTCGCTTCGCATGGATACGCATGCGAGAAGGCGCAGCGCATCGACTATTACCAGAGCGGCAAGGATCGCCTCGACTCGCCGATGCGTCGGCGCGCCGACGGCAGCTTTTGAGAAAATCGATTGGGATACCGCGATCGCCGAAGTCGCTGCGCGCCTGATGCGCGTCCGCGATGAGTTCGGCGGTGCGAGCATCTTCTATTATGGCGGCGGCGGACAGGGGAATCATCTGTGCGGTGCGTACAGCACCGCGACGCGGCGGGCGCTCGGCTCGATCTACTCCTCCAATGCGCTGGCGCAGGAAAAGACCGGCGAGTTCTGGGTCGAGGGCCGCCTCACCGGAGGCCGCCCGTCGCCCGATTTCGAGCATGCCGAGGTCGCGATGTTCGTCGGCAAGAATCCGTGGCAGTCGCACGGCTTCCAGGCCGCGCGCCCGACGCTGCGGAAAATTTCCGCCGACCCGAATCGCGCGCTCATCGTCGATCGATCCGCGTCGCACCGAGACTGCCGAGCTCGCCGACTATCATCTTCAGGTGCGTCCCGGCACCGATGCGTTCTGCCTCAGCGCGATTCTCGCCGTCATGGTGCAGGAGGATCTCATCGCGCACGAATTTCTGCAGGAGCACGCGACTCGGCGGCGCGGCGCTGTTCGATGCGCTCCGCGCAGAATCCGAATCGCGCGATTACTGCGCCCGCGCGGGATTGGCGAGACAGTTGTGCGCGAGGTTGCGCGGCGCATCGCGCGCGCGACCGGCGGAGTCTCGGTCATCGAGGATCTCGGCATCGAGATGGCGCCGCATAGCACGCTCAACTCGTACCTCGGAGAAGCTGATTTTCTGCATCACCGGAAATTTCGGGCGCAAGGGCGGGATGAACCTGCATACCAGCATGGGGCGGCTGGTCGGCGATGTGCTCAAGGATCGGCGCAGCCCGGTCGGCGGCCATCGCATCATCGGCGGCATGATTCCGTGCAACGTCATTCCCGACGAAATCCTCACCGATCATCCGAAGCGCTTCCGCGCGATGATCATCGAGAGCGCCAACCCGCTGCATTCGCTCGCCGATCAGCCAGCGCATGCGCGAGGCGATCGATTCGCTCGACACCGTGGTCGCTATCGACGTTGCGATGACCGAGACCGCGCGCCACGCGCACTACGTGCTGCCGGCATCCTCGCAATATGAAAAATGGGAAGCGACGTTTTTCACCTTCGACTTCCCGCATAACTATTTTCAATTTGCGCGCACCCATCATCGAGCCGTTGCCGGGCACGCTGCCCGAGGCGGAGATTCATCGGCGCCTGGTCCGCGCGATCGGGCGCGCTGAAGGACGAGGACCTCGCGCCGCTGCACGAGGCCGCCGCGAAAGGGCGCAGCGAGTACGCGACTCGCGTTTCTGCAGGCGACCTCATCGAATCCCGCGCTCGGAACGCTGACGCCCATCGTGCTTTACGAAACTCTCGGGCCCACGCTCGGCAAGGGCAACGAAGCCGCGGCGATCATGTGGGGCGCGGCGCAGACCTGCGCGATGACCTATCCCGATGCGGTGCGGCGCGCGGGCTTTTCCGGCGAAGGCCCCGCACTCGGCAACGCGCTCTTCGATGCGATCTTCAACGGCCGCGACGGCGTGACTTTTCACTGTCGACGATTACGAGGAGACCTGGCGGCGCATCCAGACGCCCGACCATCGCATCCAGCTCGATATCCCCGAACTGATCGAGGAGCTGAAATCGCTCGCGGATGAGAAGCCCGAAAGCAACGCGCAGTTCCCATTCATCCTGAGCGCGGGCGAACGGCGCTCCTCGACCGCCAACACCATCATTCGCGATCCGGCGTGGCGCGCGAAGGATCGCGGCGGCGCGCTGCGGATGAGTCCCGCTGATGCGCAATCGCTCGGCGTCGCGACGGGCGGTCGCGTGCGTATCACCACGCGGCGTGGCAGTGCCGAGGCCGTCGTCGAGGTCAGCGATCGCCTGCAACCCGGCCACGTTTCGCTACCGAATGGCGCGAGGCCTCGAATATCCCGACGCCGACGGTCGCATCGTAAGTCAACGGCGTCGCGCCCAACGAGCTGACGGCATTCGGATCATCGCGACTGGCTCGCCGGGCACGCCGTTTCACAAGCACGTTCCCGCGCGCATCGAGGCGATCGCCTGATGCGCCGTACCCGTTTCGATCGCTGGCCCTGTCCCATCGCGCGCACTACCGATTTGGTCGGCGACTGGTGGACGCCGCTGGTGATGCGCGAGGCGTTCCTGGGCCGCCGCCGCTTCGAGGATTTCCAGCGCTCGCTCGGAGTTCCTCGCGCGGTGCTCACCAAGCGTCTCGATCGCCTGGTCGAGGAAGGCCTGCTCGATCAAGGTCGCGCTACGAGGAGCATCCGCCGCGCTACGAATATCGGCTGACGGAAAAGGGCCGCGCGTTCTGGGACGTCCTCGCCGCGATGTGGCGATGGGGCAGCGACTGGCTGTGGGGCGACAAGGGCGCGCCGCTTGCGCTGTACGATCGCGAGACCGAGAAGGAAGTCAAGCCGGTGGTCATCGATGAGAACACCGGCCACCGCCTCGACGTGCGCAAGCTCCGAGTGGCGCGCGCAAAATGATCTAACATTTTCCATCTAACCGCCGCAGCTCGAAATCCTCCGCGGGGCTGGCGCCGGCATTGCCGGTCGATGCGCAAATCCGATCCCGTCGCGCATCCGTATTTAGGCCAGCATCGATCTACCAGGAGGATCCTCCAGTGAAATACCAGCTACGTCCAACCTCATTCGCGGCGGCGCTCGCAGCAATCGCGCTCACTGCCGCCAGTGCCTCTGCGCAACTGGCCGCCAACCAGACTTTAGGCTTCGGCAAGGGCCAACTCCTGACCTTCACCTACGGGCAAAACTTCTCGTGCGTCGACCAGCCGGGCGAGGACCTCGACTTCAACGGTGTCTTAATGCAATCGGACCCCGCCGAGTTTCAGACCCCGATCTGCCAGGTCGCGACCGAGGCGACCATCGATCCCACGGGCACGAAGATCGCCAGGACCGCGCATCTATACGTGTTGGTACCGATGTTCTCGGTCGACAACGATCAGAATGTCAACGACGCGATGGCATGCCCTAAGGGCGGCCGGCCCATCTCAGGCACGCAGGCGCAATTGTGCGGACCAGCCTTGGGAACTGAGTTGATTGCGCTCTTCGGCAACATTCCCGAGGCCTGGAAGACCAGCGTCAATCCCGCGATCACCACCCAGTGCCCCGATCCGAACGGCCCCGGTGCGGGCACCTGCACCACCCACGCTTCCGCACTCGATTTGGCGCCCGCGCTCGCCGCGTTGGGGAAAATTCCCAGCGTCGCCAACAACATCTTTCTACCGACGCCGAACCATAGCCACATCATCGACAACAACAAAATCCAAACCAGGAAGCCGATCTGGTGGGAAGTGCGGCCGGTGCTGATTTTCCATCAGAGCGATTGGCCTGCGGCGGACGCGAGCAGCGGCATCACCTCGGTCAAGGCGATGGACGAAGCTGAAAAGGATCCCACCCGCGCCATCGAGGTACCGTCGAACTTCTTCCTGTTCTTTTCGTCAAAGAAGGGCGGCTCGGCGATGCCCGGTATGGCCGGCATGTAGTTCTCAATTCTCAAATCGAAGCAGGGGGCCTCGCGCGAGGCTTCCTGCTTCTCTTTAACCGCGGCGCGCGGCGAGCGGCTTGGGACCGATGGCTCCCGAGATGGCGGTCATTTTGATGGTTGCATCCGCGAGGCTCACTATTTCGGCGAGCGCGGACGGCGAGAGTTTTCCATCGACGAAGTCCGCCGATGACAGATACACGCTGGTAGGCGCGACGAAGGCCCCGAACCACGCGAGGATGTCGCGCAGGTGCCAGTCCACTCCGAGATAGTGATGCGTCGTCGCGCCCATCGCGACGATGCCGACCGGCTTGCCCATCAGCGCCTCGATTGGAAATTGGTCGAGGAGATTCTTCAGCGCACCGGTGATCGATCCTCGATAGACCGGGCTTGCGATAATCACCGCGTCAGCTTCGAGTGCTTGCTTGACCGTCGCGGCGGTGTCGTCGCCGTACTGCTCGGGCGGGCGGCCATCGGCGAAGGCGATCTTGCGATCGGCGAGATTGATCAGATGCGTGGCAATTTCAGAATTGGCCGCGCGCGCGCCGTCGAGCATCGCGGTGGTCGCAGCCAGCAGCCGTCCGGGCGGGGTGACCGCGCCGACAATGGCGAGGAGATTCTTCATCGATGATTACCTGCGTCCTATTTTGCGACTTGTTGATTCGCCCCTATGAGTTGGTAACCTTAAATATAGGCCTACCTTCCATTAGCCCGCGAGGCTGACGGAAATCATTCTCGGTTTTTTGGAGACGCGCCTTGGCAGCCGACGAAACCCTCCGCTTGAATGCCCTTCACCGCATGAAAAATCAGCCCGGAGCGTCGCATCATGGCGCAATCTAGTCTGCTGGTCGACGCACCCGAAACGCCGCGCCGAGGATTGATCCTCGCGGGGGTGGTCGTGGTCGCGATCCTCGCAATGTACCTGCTCAATGGCGGCTCGCGACTTCCAGTGCTCGCGGTCGCCGGGCTCATCGCCGCATACGTGGTGTACAAAGCGGCGGCCGTTACCCGCATCGATCGGCAATGGCTGATTGTGCCTTTGGTGATGCTGTCGATTTTCATCAACAGCTTTTTCCTGCAGGGCGCGCCACGCGCCGCGGTCCATTATGGGCTGGTAATCCTGCTGTGCACGCCATGTGTGCCGTTCGTATGGCGCGAGGGAATCTTCCGTCGCGGCGGCTTCCAGTTGTATTGCATCTATTTCGTATGGGCGCTGATCACCGTGACCTACTCGCTGGCGCCGGAATTTTCCATCCTGCGCCTGACGGATGCGGTGCTGCTGTTTTGCGCGGTCAGCGCGATCGCATACGGCGTCAACGAGCCCGACGATCTCACCCGGCTGATCGAGCGCTTCCTGATCGGTTGCGGCGTGTTTGTCGTGATCCTCGCATTCGCGGCGGTGGCGCTGCCGCGCAGCGTGACGTGGGACGTGCCCGAACTCTACACCGTCAATCAGCAGGTCGAGCGCTTCCGCGGATTGCTCAACAGTCCCAACGACGTCGGCGTGCTGATGCTCTCGGTGGTCGGCCCGACCATGGCGTTCTGGAATCGCTTCGAGAAGCGCAAACGGAAGTGGTTCGCGGGCCTTGCGATGCTCGCCCTTGCGGAAGGCGCGCTGGCGGATTCGCGCACCCCGTTCATCGCGCTCGCAATCGGATGCGTGGTGTACGTGTTGTGGCGTTATCGCCTGCGCGGAATTCTGCTGCTGGCCGGCGCCGGTGTAGCGGCGATCGCAGTGATGCCGATCTTCGGCCACGACATCAGCGAGTACACCGGGCGTGGTGACGTCACCACGTTGACCGGGCGCACCGAGATGTGGGCCTACGTGGTGCAGGAGATCCGCAATCATCCGATCAGCGGCTATGGCTATGAGGTCGCGGGCGCGATCTTCAAGAGCAAGTATTTCCCGATTTGGTATGGACCCTGGGACGAGGGCTCGCAGAGCTCGTTGCACAACGGCTACCTGAATCATGCGATCGGCGTGGGTGTACCGGCGACGCTGTTCTGGCTCTTCATCGTGCTGCGTCCGTGGTGGTTCGCAATGCGGCAAAAGGAAGACCCCTGGAACCTCAAGCCGATGTTCCTGCTGATCGTCGTTCCATGCCTCATCCACAACATGTCGGAGGCGTCGGTGCTCGATTTCCTCGGCGTAATCGGGCTGCTCTTCGGCGTCGCATGGGCGGTAGCAGAACGCTACCGTTTGTACGCGATGGAACGCGCCGAGACCGAACGTCAAAGAGTACTAGATCAGATGCCGCCTGCGGTGGCGCTGTTCCAATCGATCAAAGCCTGACCCCCGCGCCGGTGCCCTCATGCGAATTCCTCGGCTCCGCATCCTGTCACTGAGTCTCTTCGGATTGGCTCTGGCCGGCCTATCGATTTCATGGGCTTCGCGAAGCAGCGGACAATCGAGCGGCCGATCGTTTTACGTCGACTCTGCCGGCAACGATGCCGATTCCGGGGCGACTTCAAATTCAGCCTGGCGCAGCATAGCGAAGGTGAATGCGCTCGCGTTCCAGCCCGGCGACACCGTCTACTTCAAGCGCGGCGGGCTATGGCGCGAGACCCTCGAACCGCGGCGAGGAGGCGGCCCGGGAAATCCCGTGACCTTCACCGCCTACGGCTGCGGGCCACAGCCAGTCATCAGCGGAAGCGACCTCATCAAAGGATGGGTGCATTCGGACGGCGCCGTGTATCGAGCGAAGTCGGAAAAACCCGCCAATGTTTATGTCGACGGAAAGCCGGGCTGGGGCCTTCTTCATGCATGTTGCGGAGCTGGGGATTCATGCACGCCGCGTGGTGCATGCGCGGTCGGGAAAATGGAGCCGGGGAGCTGGAGGTGGGACGAAGACCGCCACGACCTGTCAGTGTGGCTGCCCGACGGTTCGGATCCTAACACCCACACGATGGAAGTAGCGACGCGAACCTTCGGCATGAACGTGGTCGGCAACGGCGGCGAAAAAAGCAACCTTGTGGTTGACGGCATCAACTTCCAGCGCACCGCCGGTGGCGGGCTTTATTTCTTCAGCAACGACGACGGCGGGGTCGGCTTCACCGGCATCGTCGTGCGCAATTGCACCGTCACGCAAACCGGCACCGGCCACATCGACGACGGCAGCTATCACAACGGCATCCACTATTCGCAGCACCTCGAGCTGCCGACCGCGCCGGTTTTCGAACACAACCGGATCTCGTTTACCGGCAACCACGGCAATGGCATCAACAGCCAGGCGGCTGATAACGCGCAGTTACTCGATAACGATGTCAGCGAGTTCAATCATTCCGGCCTCGACATGAAAAACTCCAAGGGCGACCTCGCGCGCGGAAACATCGTGCACGACAGCTACGATACCAACGCGATTTACCAGGAGTACTGTCACGACGCGCTGATCGAGAACAACATCGTCTATAATGTTCCGGGCACGCGGCCGGGGCGCGGCTCCGGTATCCAGATCGATGTCGACAGCACCGGCGCGCGCATCCTCAACAACTCGATTTACAACGTCTTCACCGGGCTCTACCTGATTCATCCTGCGATCGTGCAATACAACGCGGTGGCGGATGCGCAGCAGGCAGTCGTCAACGCCAAGCAGGGCGGCGACTTTGCTCACAACGTGTGGGGGCCGTCGCTCGACCTTCTTCATCGGCAACCAGCACTACACCATCGAGGCGTGGAAGATGGCGGGGCATCCGAAGGATATCGCGGGCAATCCGATGTGGGCGGATCCGGCGCGCGGCAACTTCGCGGTGCTGCCGTCCTCGCCACTGATTGCGGCACGCGCCGGCGTCACCTCGGCGCTTGCGTCAGCTCCTCGTTAGGCTCGATCATGCGAAGGAGTAGGTGCGGCAGGACGCTCTTCGACCCGTGCAACTTCGCGCTGCGAGGAAAGCAGGCGGCGCTTCAGCGCGATCGCCATCGGCAGCCATCGATATGCGCCCATCAGCTTGAGATGGAATTCGAGCAAGGAGTCGGTCGGGATCGACCCGCACCCTTCCGAGGGCAAACTGCGCGAGGCCTGCGGGCTCGGGCAGGCAGGTGAAAATCCGCTCATAGCCGGCGTCGCGGCAAAGCGGAGCCAGCGCGTCGCGCATAGTCGCCGTACGGAAAACAGAACATGGTGACCTTGCGCCCGAGGATGCCTTCGAGGGTGGTCGCGCGAGTCGTGCAGTTCTCGATACGCGCCTTGCTCACTAAGAGTGGTCATGCGGGCATGCGATGCGCCATGCGATCCTATGGTGACCATACTGGGATTGAGTGCGCGCAGTTCCTCGGGAGTAAGCAGGCGATCGAATTCGATGCCATCGACGGTCTGGCCCAGCCGATCGGATATCGCGAAGATCGTAACCGGGATGTTGCGCTGCTCAAGTTCCGGCACCGCGTGGTCAGCGAAGCTTTTCCATCCATCATCCGCCGTCACCATCGAATAGCGGCGCGCCGGCTGAGAGCGGTTCTGCATTCATCGGCACGCAGCGGCGTGGTCCATCGCATCAGGTGATCGAGTTGGCTCGCGAACTCGCGACGCTGATCACTCAAGCACATGATGGTAGTAGATGACGACGGCGCGGGCCGGTGGAGTGCGCCCGAGGATTCGTAACACGAAGCGCGAGACTTCCGCGACGATGTAGAACCCCAGGCTGATTGCGAGCTTGAGCAGGCGCGGACCCGGTCGTGGAGCATCCGGATCGGCCTCGCCGCGACGCGGAGTGAAATCGCGCGGTTCAGACGCCGCCATTCGTCGAAGTCCTCGATTCCGCATCAGCCTGAGCGTTATCGTGGGATCTTGCGTGACCAGCCGCGGAGCATCGCACGCTGATGAAGTCGCATTTGAGGGGGTCCTCGGTGCGCAGGATCATTCCTGGTCGCCGGCGCTTCGCAGGGTCTGAAGCCAATCGCGCACAGAACATTGTAGCGCGGGAGTGTTGCGATCGGTTTTTTTGAAGTTCACGCGGATCGCTTTTGCGCGCCCGGAATTGTGATGCTCGAGCAGATGGCTGAAGAGCGCCTGCTCGATGAATTTCGACTGCACCCGGCACGAGAGCATGAAGTCGAGTACTTCGATTTCACCCGGATGCTCCTGGACCAGGCAAAACCCAACCGTGCCATAGGAGCCATAGCGGTCGCTCACGCGCAAAACATATTTTGCTAACTCCGAGTGAGCAATGACGGCCGTCATTTCATCGCGGGTATATTTGCGACCGGAAAAATTAAGCTGATTGGTGCGCTGTACCAGCTCCGCGACACGAATCTTCGTCGGCCTCCGAATAACCGTCGATTTCCAGCTCGATTCCACAGGAGGCAAGAAAGCCGAGATAATCGTCGCCGAAGCTGTGCTCTTCGCTTCTCGCGCGATACCTGCTGCTGGTACATCCTGCGGCGATTGCGCGATTCTTCGGTAACGCTGCCCTGTAGGCGCGGATCATTTTTCAGCGAGGCGACCGTGTTCGCGTCGAACCGGATCGGCCGCAGCTCCGGAATCGCGCTCGACACCTCATCGAGCTCGAACTGGTTGTCGTCGATCAAGGCAAAGCTATCGATGCCGAGGTTGAGACTCTCGGGCGATCGTTCCGGATCTTCTGACTCTTCGGCAGCCAGTCGATCTGTGGATAGAGAAAATAGTCGGCGAGGCCGAATTGCTGGAGCTTTTCCCAAGCCGGCTCGAAGTCATTCTTGCTGACCACGCTGAGCAGAATACCGCGCTGGTCGAGATATTTGAGCAACTCCTCGATGCCGGGATGGAGCGCAACCTCATCGCCTTCGACCAGGGTGCCTTTCCACAGCGTGTTATCGAGGTCCCATACCACGCATTTGATCTTGCGCGTATCGGCTTCAGCGGCGGCGGCCTGGCGCGGCTTGAACCGGACCAGGTCGGCAGTCAGAAATACCAGGCGTCCGTTCCCATCGGCCTCGGGCAGCATGGTGATTTTGAATGGCAGCACCGCGGTCGAGGATGGTCCGAAACGCCGTGGCCGCTATCTCGTGGCGCGAATAACCGGGTGGCAGCGCAAGAGTATTGATCGACGGCGCGATCAACGGAGGCGATTGGCCACTGCGAGTCAGGTCGTCGATCGACACCGCGAAAATCACCTGGAGCCGAATCTCGCTCTCGGTCGGATTGTATACTTCCAGCAGGAACGCCTCCGCGCGGCGATCGCTGGATGCCCCGGTATCCAGTCTCCGTGTAAGTTTTTCGGTCGCGATGTAGCTGACCTGCCGCCATTGATGTTTGCCGGTGAGGTCGTCGACCAGCCGCCCGACGAGGTTCCCAACCGGCGCGCCGGCGTCGGCCATCCGCTCCCATCGCAACACGGTGGCAACCGGATAACCCGGCTCGCGCCGTAGGCCTCGATCTTCGCCCATTTTTTGAATGAGACTTCGACGCCGTAACCGCGCATCGATTTGAAGGACGCGATTCTTGTAAGCGCCGAAGGCGAAGCGGCGGCATCGGCCATCGGAGCGCGCCTGGTAAAGGTCGCAGGTCGAATAGCATGCGGGGGCCGCGCATTCGACGCAGTGCTCGCCCCAATGCAGAAACGCGAGCGCTTCGACATCGTCGGCCGGCGTGTAGGCCAGCACGGGCGCCGCAGGCTCCTCGCGTCGAAGCTTAGGGTCGTATTGGTCAAATTCAAACATTTTCAAGTCGGTCGAGCGGCCATATGTTAGCAGCGTTAACTTGTCGAAGCACGTCTAAAATCATCAAGAATTATCGACTAGATACTCCAGAATTAGACGGAGAGTGGGTTGAAAAGTTTCGTCGTGAGGACGATATGCAGGCAGCCGAGCATCCGGAGGTGGTGACTTCGGAGCATGTACCGGGAGCGCGAGGTTTGTTTGGGATGAGCGACGACGACGTTTTCACGGCGGTCGAATGTGAAACTCCTTGATTCTACTCGATTATTTGGCTTCGTTTGGTATTTTCATGTGATCGTCGGCAAGCCTCAATGGGTTTGTTTTTGCGAATCGAGAAAGCTCCGTGCTCGACAAGGTGGCTTTGTTTTTACATTTTCTTGATCCCAAGTCGTGGTCTCATTCGGAGGTGCCGGTGGGTTCGTTTGCCGCGAAGTCCAGCGAAAAATCCTTCAAATTCAAGGACTTGGTGGCTTCGTTTATGTAATTCAGCAGGTGAGCGCGCCTCCTGTCCCAAAATGGCTGCGGCGCCCTCCTCAGGACGCCACCGCCCGATGGTAGCACGATTCGATCTCCAAAGGAGCCGCCACGTCGAGGAGAACGGCCCTCAGGATAGCCCGGGCGACGCGAAGGTGCCGTGCAGGAAGTAGGGCACCGAGTTCGGCGGATGCGGCAGGAAGTTGAGCAGGAAGCCCAACTGCTTGCGTCCCGCCGGAGTGGTCGCGAATTGAAACCTGATCGCAACTTCGCTGTCGGGCAGGTTCGGATCCAACTCGATTACGCCGCGGCCCGAGATCGCTCACGTCGCCGCCATGACTCTCGACCTGTTCGATGGTCACCTTGCCGTTGTCGAGCTTGACGGTCGCGGTCAGGTTGCCCAGCTTGAGCGGGCTCATGCCGGCGAAGATTTGGTAGGTCGCATTCGCGGCGCTCAGACGAACCGCGCCGCGATCAGTCATGAGATCGTCGGGTGAAATGGAAGCGTCGCCGTCGCCGGAAAGAATCCCGCCAAGGTTCACCCCCATCGCGCTCAGGGCCGGATAGCTTTCCAGATGCAGGTCGGCGCCGGTGAAACGAAGTTGGGTGAAGTCGCCGATGCGTTGCGCGCGCAGTTTGAAGTTCCCCCCATAGGCATCAGCGTTGATGTGGAGGGCGGGCGATCCCATCAGCCATGAGAGCAGCGCGGGCGTAACGCGCAGGCGCTCGCTCTGGAAAAACGGCGGTCCGCTGCCGTCCTTCGCATCCAGCATCACCCCGTCCATCCTGACCCCGAAGGGAAAGTTCATGCCCTGTTCGCGGCTGGACATTCGCAGGCCCATCGGCGCGAGGACTCTCGTCAGGGTGTCGTTGTATGGGAAAGTTGCGATGAGAAACGCGACGAACACAGTTACGCCGATCGCTACGTAGGCGAGGCGCGCGGCATTCGCACGGAAAAACTTCACCACCATGTCACTCGCGAAGATAACACGCAGCGGGGACAGCGGCTCGTCGTCAGCCGCCCTTGCCGAGCGCGATGCAGGTCATGTCAACATCGTAAGTATGGGTGTCCTGAATGCGGCGGGTGATGCGCATCGAGGAGACCGCGACCGGCGCCGACAGCGTTTTGACCGCATAGAGCGCATCGACCACCTGCCCAAGACTTACATCCTGCAACTTGAGCTCGACGCTGTACTGCACGAAGCCATCCGAAAGTTTGCGATCGGCGGCGGGCGTGATCGAGGCGATTTTTTCGTGGCCCGACGCTCTTGGTGAGCGAGCTCTCGATGATCGAAAAGAGCGAGAAATCCTTGCCCATCGGAACCGTGTTGCGTTCCGCGTCCTGCAACTGCTTCTTGCGCTGCAGGAAGGTCTCGACCAGATGCTGTACTTCGCCGGTCTCGCGATGGCGGGTTTCGATCAATGTGTCGAGCGAATCGCGCCAGTTGGAAATCGGCAGGTAGACGAGATCATAAGCCAGGAAGAGGGCGAGTACGGCGCCCGCGAGCTTGACCAGCGTCCGCTCGCGCGATTCCAGCTTCTGATAACGCGAGCGCAGTTGCGAAGTGAGTGGACGAATCGATTCCTGAACGCGCTCGAGGTAGGGCTCCAGCGGCTCCGTTATCCGGGAACCGAGCGGACGCAGCAGCGCACCGAGCCGCACCATCAGCGTGCGGATTCGGTCGAGGAGTTTTCGAAGAAAGTTGCTCATTGCGCCATTTATTCGGTTGTTATCGCGTCCTTGAACCTGCGCTTCGACCTGGAACTCGACCTTGCCGTCGGTCTCGGCCTTGGCGTGAGTCACCTCGATGTTGCCGAAGTAGTCGTCTTGCAGAAGCGCCTTCTTCATTTGGTCAACCGTAGTGAATGAGTCCGCCTCGCCCGCCAGGCGCAGCCCGGTGTCGTCGACCGCGACGTCCTGCATCTCGATCGGGAATCGCTTGGGGACGTCGCGCGAAATCGCGCGCAGCGCTTCCAGCGGCGAGTCCTTGCCGGTGTTGCCTCCGATGAGCGCCAGCCGCTTGCTCATCTTGATGATGCCTGCCCGCAGCGCCGCCACCGGATCATCCGGCGGATGCGCGCCCAGCGCGGGTGTGGTCATGCCTGCGATCTGGCGATTAAGGACGTGCAATCGATGCAACTGGGTGCCGACTCCCAGGCTGAAATGAATCAGCCCCACGAGAATGGCTCCGGCGGCGATAATGCCGGTGGTGTAGAACGCCATCAGGTCGCCGCGGATGCGACCTTGAAAAGCAAATTCGCCCTGCCGGAAATTCAGCATTTCCGCAGGCTTGTTGGGTAAGCTCGCTCAGCAGCATCGCGATGCACGCGGCGTAGCGGCTCATGTCCGGACGCATGCCATTGAGGAGAAACGAATAGTCGAATTCGGCCGCATCGCGAACTGCGAGCGAGAGCGCCTCCGAGAGCTCTTCCCGCAGCATCGGAATAGCGGCAGCAGAGCCGGCCAGGATGACGTCGAGGCCGTCGGTCTCCGAGGAGTGCGCGAGCAGCGTCTGGCGCGCGACGCCGAGGATCGCGTTAGCTCGCGCCTCGGCCGCGGGACCGTCGTCGCCGGGTGCAATGCCCGCATTGACACTTCGAATGGCGCGCGGAGTGCCGTCGGAATCGAGCAGCACCATCGAGGTCGAGGTCGGCTCGATGTCGAGCAGCAGGTGCGCATTGGTCGAGGCGGTTTGGGAACGCGACAGCAACCGCGCGATCGCCAGTTCCGACAGGGTTACGGTGCGCGGATCGAGGCCGACCTTCGCGAGCAGGTCGAGGTGATATTGCAGATCGGTTCTGCGCGCCAACGCTGCGACGACCAGGGTTGTATCAGCATCGGTGCCGACGCGGGTGAAAGCGACGACCGCGTCGTCGACCGGGAAGGGCAGGTGCTCCTCGAGCGCGAAGGGCACCACCTGATGGAGTTTACGCAGGTCATTAAACGGCAGTTCCAGCAGCCGTTTGACTACGAATTCGCTGGCGATGGAGCTGGTTACGATGTCGGGTTTGCCGGTCTTCGCGAGAATGCGCCTTAGCGCCCCTTCCAGGTCGGCTTCGCCATCCTGGCGCTCCTCCTCGAATACGCCCTCGATATGGAACGTATTCCAGGTGCGTTCGGCGACTGCGGCCCGAACCGTATGCCCCGGCATTTCCAGGGCGAGTATTCGCTGAGGCATAAGGTAAGGTGCTTAGTCTTCCTGCCAGCTGCCAAGAACAGCAGTCCCATCCTGGATCCGCTGGAATGTCCCCACCACCAACTTGCGTGCCCCCGCGTATTTTCCCACGCCGCTTATCGTAAAGTAATCGCCGCGTGTAGTTAAGTCTTTTGAGAAGGTAGTTCCAACACTACTGAGATCCGGGATGTTCAGGACATCGGTCACATTGGTGAATGGCTTGAGCATTCGCGCCTGGATGATCGCCTCGACTGCACGTGGATTCGCCGTCAATGCGGGCTCCAGGCAAGCCAGCACTTCGGGTGAGGCGGTATTGGGGTTGACCGCCTTCTCCGGTGCGACGGTCAGGTACTGGCTCAGCTTCAGGAAGGCGATGTCGTCGATGCCGCGGATCAGATGCAAATCGCCCAAGGTCGGCATCGGCCCGTTGCGCGGCTCATATGGGGGAATCAGCCCGAGATAATAGTCCGACTCCGCGCCTCCATCGGGAGAATCGATGCTGTCTTTGTCGAGCCAATCCACAATCGCCGGCGCGATGGCGGGTGACAAACCCAGGATCCCGATCAGGCGTACCAGTTGTTGGACGGCATTGGGATCGATTTGCCCCACTTGTTGTTGAGGGGCATTTACCGCCGCGGTGCCGACCTGGGTGATGATGAGCTTGTTGATGTTGAACTTGCGCGCCTCGTCGACGACCGAAAGCTGGACCCAGCCGCCGTCGACCGGCATCGGGGGAAACGGAATCGCCCATACGCTGGCAAACGAATCGAATGGCTGCGACTGGGGCGCGGCGCCCGAGCTGCCGGGTTGCGACGCCTGCGCGCGCGTGTCCTGCGCGATCAGCGCCAGACCGACGTTAACCGCGGAGCGTGCCAGGAATGCCGAGCGGATTTCGTTGGCGTGATTGGCCGCCGACAAATAACCGAGCGCACTCGATGAGGTGAAGTCCACCACGATGATGGTCATCAGCGCGATTGCGAGCATGGTCGCCAGCAGCGCCATCCCGCGCTCGTTCTTCAAGCGATAACGCATCCGGCCGATTTCACGTCTTATTCGATTCAACAAATCATTCACCGATTTCCTCACCGGCTTCCTCACCAGGTCTGGATTGACATGGGCAGACGCACCTGGGTGGAAAAGCTTCGGACCTTGCCGCCGCCGGCGCCCAGCACCAGGTCGATCGACACCGCGATCGGCAACTGCGCCGGAGGCGGCAGCGCGGTCGAGTCCCAGCTCTCCAGCCATGCCTGCCCGTCGAAATACCTCAGGTGCAATGAAACCAGGTTGTCGGCCAACTCGATCGGGGTACCGATATACGAGGTTTTGCTAACCAACAGTGCGCTGCGTTGGGTGCGGGTGAGGACGTACCATTTCGGCACCCGCGGGTTGGCGGTCACGGCGTAGGAAACAATCTGTTCGGCTACCATGCCGGTGATCGCGCGCCGATGCCCGCCCGAGAGCGTCGACACCATAATGGCATCCAGGGGCGAGCCATTGCGCATTTGTCCTTGCCCAAGGAGATAGGTCACGCTGGGCGGATTGGGGGTCTGCACCGCGCCGCGAATTTCGTTGGAAAGCTCCCAGATGATGGCACGTCCCTGCCGGTCCACATCGAGTCGCGCTTCGCCATGCACTTTACTATGCACCACGGCATTGAACGATCCCGCGATCATCACCAGGATCAGTGCGAGAATCGAAATCGCGATCATGACCTCCAGCAAGGTGAAGCCCGCGCGGGCCCTGGAAGTTCGATGTCTGCAAGTGATCTTCATTGCGATCTAGTGCCCAAACGGATTGGTTCCACCGGTTGGAAGCCCGGTCCCGCCACCCGGCACCGGGATCAGGTTGCCCGAGGAGTCGCGCAAAAGTTGCGGGTTAGGATCGTGCATAAATTCCGTTAGCGAAAACTGCTTGCGTAAGCGCGGCCCGTAAAAGACCGTCACGTGTACTTTGCGGATGTCCGGGAACATGCCCGAGGCATCCACTGTCCGTTGCCATCGGAAGTTGCGATACCAACCCGGAAACAGCCGCTCGAAGTCGCCACTGGTAGTCGCTATCACCGGATAGCGTTCCATCTCGGCGTTCGCCATCAGCCCCTGCGCGAGCATCGAGGCGGTACTGAGCTCCTGTCCGCGCATCACGCTTTGCAGATTGTTATCGTGCAGCGAAAGCAGCGACAGCATCGCGATTCCCAGCACACCAACCGCGATCATGACTTCGAGGAGCGTGAAGCCTCGTGCGGCCTTCCCACTTCCTTTGCCTCTCTCCCAACCCAACGGGACGCTTCGGCAGCGCCGGATGAGGTTCGCCCGAGCTGACATGCTGCGGCTCATTGGGTGCCCGCCCGCGCTTTGCGGATGTCGCCCCGTACGATCATGACCTTGCCGGTGAGCGGATCGATCCCGATGGTCATAATGTGTCCCTTGATATCGAGCAGATGCACGATGGTCGCATCGACGTAACCCTCGGGATAAAACTGGGTCGCGATGGTCCCGCGCGAAAGGGTACCGATTCCTTCCACCGTGACGTCGCGAATGCGAACCGTGTCCGGCAGCCTTACCCGCGCGCCCGAAGGTGACAGGTCGGGAAAAAACGCAGGCTGCGGCGAGTAGGGGTCCGCGGTCATCACGAAGTAGGCGTTGTTGTCCATGTCGAACACCAGCCGAACCACTAACTTGCGCGCCGACGCTTCATCGTAAAGGTAAGTTGCGCGGCCCGCGAGCCGACGACTCACGCTCTTGAGTTGAGCCTCGCTCATACCGCCGATGTAGGGCATGGCGATGAGCAACATCAGACCCATCAGAAAGAGGACGACCGCGATTTCGAGGAGGGTGAATCCGGGCGCGAATCTGCCACTTGATCCGTTCCCCTCTCTCGCCAGCGAGAGAGGGTGGATGGCGCAGTTCGTGCCTTGGCTGCGGGCTCGAACTGTGACAGACGGGTGAGAGGTGGGAAGAGCACCACCTTGCTTTCTCGCTCCCCACTCTCATCCGGCCGTCACGGTTCTCGCATCGCAGCCATCGCGATAACCGCGCCGCCCACCTTCTGTTTGGCTTCGACTCCTCTGCGCTCCGCCTCAGCTGCTTCGCGCTCTCGCCAGCGAGAGAAGGGACAGTAGCCGATATCGCACAGCTCTGCGCAAATCGCTCGATTCCCCAACGATGAATAGAAAATCCCCCCACACTCCCTCTAGTTAGACGGAGCCGGGGTGATTTGCTTCGAAGCGGGAGTGCGTCGATTTCCGCTGCCATCATGAAAAATCCGCGCGCTCCCGCGATCGAGTTTCCTTACCAGGGTGGCGTTTTCCGCACGTGAAGTGGTTTGGAAGTCAGGGCTTATTGCGCCTGGCTGCCGTCGATGTCGGCGTTTTTGCCCTCGCCACCTTCAGCGCCATCGGCCCCAAACGACTTCAGCACGTATGCGTTCCCATCACTTTGATAGAAATATGGATTGCCCCATGGATCTTTTGGCACGACTGGATGTAGCCGCCTGCTTCGTAGTTGGCCGGTACACGCCCGCCCTGCGGCGCTGACACCAATGATGCGAGACCTTGATCGGTGGTCGGATAGGAACCGCTATCGAGGTAGTAGCGATCGAGGCCGGTTTTGATTTCTGCGATGTCGGCTTGTGCCTTGACCCGCTTCGCCTTGTCGGTCGCGCCACGCAAACTCTGCACGACGATGGTGGCGAGCAGCCCGAGGATCAGAATGACGACCATGATTTCAATCAGGGTGAAGCCGTCCTGATTGGAGCGCCGTCGCTGCTGTCGTGTCATGGGCAAACTTCCTCCCGTGGAAGCGAATGGTCATTGCATCAACTGGTTGAGCTGGAAGATTGGCATCAGCACCGCCATCATCATGAACACGATCATGCCGGCCATGCCGAGAGTCATTACCGGTTCCAGCATGGTGGTCATTTGCGAGAGCGAGTTGGCGACCTCGTGCTCGTAAGCATCGGCGACCCGCTCCAGCATCTGTTCGAGTTCGCCTGAGCGTTCGCCGACTTTCACCATTTCGACCAGCAGCGGCGGGAACAGGCCGCTTACTTTGAGGGTTTCGCCCATCCCGTGGCCCTCGCGGATGCTTTCGCGGCTGTTCTCGACCGCGTCGCGCAGGAGGACATTAGTGATGACGCCCTTGACCGCATCGAGCGCAGGCAGCAATTGCACGCCGCTCGAAAGCAGAGTTCCGAGCGTGCGCGCGAAGCGCGCGCAGATGATGCGGATCAGGGTCTGGCCGACGTAGGGCAACTTGAGCACCATGGTATCGTAAAAACGGCGCCCGCTTTTTGGTCGACAGCCCAAATGCGATGCCGACCGAGCATTCCTGCCAAGCCTCCCAGAATCAGGTACCAATAGCCGATTAGAATATCGGACAGTCCGATCAGGAGCTGGGTCGCCAGCGGCAGCGCGGTATGACTCTCCTTGAAGATGGTGGCGACTTGCGGAACCACGTAGGTGACCAGAAAGCCCATGATCGCGATTCCCACGCCCATCATGATGATGGGGTAGGTGAGGGCGCCGCGGACCTTGGCGACAAACTCAGCCTGACTCTCGAATATAATCCGCCAGTCGATCGAGCACCGCCTCGAGCGCCGCGGCAGCCTCGCCGGCGCGAATCATGCCGACGTAAAGATCGGAAAAAACTTCGCGATGCGCCGACATCGCATCGGCGAGCGAGCATGCCTTCGCGCACGCGCTCGCGAATTTGCGACATCATCCGTTTGACGTTCGCCTTGGCCGATTGCGCGCTAAGGATGCCGAGCGCATCGACCAGTTGAACCCCGGCTCCGAGCAGCGCGCTGAGCTGGCGCGTCATCAGCGATAGGTCGGGGCCGGACATCTTGACGCGGCCGGTTTTCGGCAGCCAATCGCGAAGTGAGATCGCGGTGCGTGCGGCGATTTCCTCGGAAATTTCGGTCGGGAAAATTCCCAGCGCCCGCAGCTTGCCGCGCGCGGTGCGCGCACTATCGGCGTCTACCACGCCATTGACGGCGCGGCCCTGATTGGAAAGTCCGCGATAAGCGAAAACCGGCATTTTATAAAGTGCAGCCCGCGCGAAGCACTACAGGATATCTTCCTGGGTCACGCGCAGCAGTTCTTCGATGGTGGTTTCGCCCGCAAACACCCGATCCGCGCCATCCTGTCGCAGCAGCTTCATGCCCTTGGCCTGGCAGGTCGCGGCGGATGGCTCGCGGCGTCGGCGTTCTGCATTACCAGGGTGCGGATGTCGTCTTCCATGACCATCAGTTCCTGCACCGCAATTCGGCCGCGATAGCCGGTGTTGCGGCATGCGCTGCATCCCGCGCTCTTGTAAATCTTGCCCGCGAACCCGTCGCATGGATGCCGATGCGCTGCAGTTCGGTGGTCGTCGGCGTGTAGGGCGAGCGGCAATCCGGGCAGAGCCGGCGCACCAGGCGCTGCGCGAGCACGGCCAGTATCGAAGAGGAAACCAGGAACGGCTCGATGCCCATTTCGACCAGGCGAGTCAGCGATCCGAAAGAGTCGTTGGTGTGCAGCGTCGAGAAGACCAAGATGGCCGGTGAGCGCGGCCTGAATCGCGATTTCGGCGGTTTCGCCGTCGCGGATTTCGCCGACCATTATGACGTCGGGATCCTGGCGCAGGATCGATCGCAAACCGCTCGCGAAGGTCAAACTCGATCTTCGGATTGACCTGCATCTGGCCGACGCCGCGCAACTGATATTCGATCGGATCCTCGATCGTAATGATGTTCTTTTCCGGCGAATTGATCGCTCGAGAGCGCGGCATAAAGCGTGGTCGATTTACCGGAACCGGTCGGGCCGGTCGCGAGGATGATGCCGTGGCTCTGGCGAATCAGGCGATCCAGCTTGCGCAGGTTTTCGCCCGAAAAGCCCAGCTTGTCGAGGTCGAAGTTATCCACCGCCTGCGCGCGATCGAGCAATCGCAACACGCTGCGCTCGCCATATGCGCAGGGGATAGTCGACACGCGGATATCGATGTCGCGGCCCGCGATGCGCACCCGGATGCGGCCATCCTGCGGCAACCGCTTCTCGGCAATGTTGAGGCCGGACATGACCTTGATGCGTGAAATGATCGCGGGCTGAATCCGCTTGGGCGGCGAGATGACATCGAAGAGCATGCCGTCAACGCGGAACCTGACTACCAGCTCATTCTCGAAACATTCGATGTGAATATCGCTGGCGCGGTCTTTTACCGCCTGCGACAGGATGCCATTGACGAGCTTGATGATGGGGGCCGCATCATCGGATTCGAGCAGGTCGCGGGTCTCGTTGGCGATTTCGCTCGCGACCGCATCGAGGTCCCTGATCCTCGAGGTCGATCATCAGGTCCTGCGCGGTCGTAGTAGCAGCCTGATCATAGGCGCGGTTAATCGCATCATCGACGATCTGGCCCGGCACCACCACGCTGTTGATCGGCATCCCGAACATCACGTGGAGATCGTCGAGCGGTTCGTAATTGGAGGGATCCGCGATCGCTACCGTAACCGCCCCTTGGCTAATCGCCATCGGAAGGAGGCGGTTCTTCTTGGCATAATTGATGGGGACCTTGCGCCACGAGATTAAGGTCGAGGGCTTTTTCGTCGATATGGGCCTCGAACGGGAGGCGATACTCTTGGGCCAGGGCACGTGCGAGCCGGTTGGGCTCCAGCGCGCCCATCTCGACCAGCACATCGGTAAGCTCCTGGCCGGGCTTTTTACGCTGACGTGCCCGGTCGAGGTCCTGCTGTGAAACAAAGGACCTGTCGACGAAAATAGATTCGAAGCTCTTGCGCGCTGTGGCCATTATTCAGCCGACCGAGAAATCTCGTCCCCCCACAGGATTGGATATCCGTCGCAACAAACCCACAAAGTAAAAGGATTTTCCCGAAAAGATGCCGCTCTAGCAAACATCGCCCCGCCCCATTAGACCTGATGCCTTCTGCCGCACACCAGTATGCGCCAAAACCCAAGCTTAGCCTAGCAATTAAAAGACGTGGCAGTGACAGGAAAGTTGCGCTGGCTACATTTATCGACGCTATCAGAGTTGTCCGCTTTCATTATTCCCTCTCCAGCATGCAGAGGGTGGCGCTATTGCGCCGGGTGAGGTCGTCGAGGCACCACGTCCTAATAGTGAACGCTGTTCTCCGGCGTGGCTCCCCCGATGCCCGCACTAAACCCCGCGCTTTCCTTCTTCGGCATCGTGTGGCTCGCGGTTTCCCATGACACCAGCTTGCCGTTCTCGAACTTCAGGTCCAGGAACGATCCCTTGTCGCCCTCCTTGGCGGAGGTATAGAGCACCTGCGCCGTCACATCGCCGGTGTTGGCGTGTTTGGCATAGCTCCAGATGGCGGTCTTGTCGTTGACGTAGTTGCGGATGTCGGGTTCCCCGTACATCTGATGGACTTCGAGGCTGGACATCCCCGGCTTGAGGGATTTTTCCATCTTGTTCGCCCGATAGCCCGACGCTGCCTGATAGAGCAGGCCGCATCCAGCCGGACCGTCGAGCAGCAATCGCGAACCCAACTACATTGAGCGAATTTTCGCATCGCAGCGATTGTTGATGGCGCGGCGGCATCTGTCAATTCCGAGCCTCAGACCGTGACGCGGGGGACAGGCTGATGGTATAGAGGAGGTCGCATCACGACAGGGAGTGCCGATGGCTCGCAGATTGAAGCTGGTGAAAGGGGGCGCGCAAAAGGGCGCGCTCGTTTACGGGATGCGCATCTTCGACGATGGCGCCGTCAATGCCGTCGAGGACGCGCGAGTCGATCCTCAACGACGGATCGGCGGGCCGCGTCACGATGCATCTGATCGAGGGGACACGCGCGCAGATTCGCCGCCAGTTGATGCAAAGTATCGACGCTTTTTTTGAACTGCTCGAAGAATCAATAGCCGCCCGGGAGAAAATTAATGGAATTCGAATTCATCAAGTACGACAAACGCGACCACATCGCCTACATCACCCTCAACCGGCCCGAGCGCATGAACGCGCTCCATCCCGCGTGTCACGTCGAAATGACCAAGGTGTGGGACGATTTCATTGCCGACAAAGCGATGTGGGTGGCGATCGTCACCGGCGCCGGCGACAAGGCGTTCTCGGCCGGCAACGATTTGCGCTACACCGCCGAGCATCGCGGCGAGCCGGTTTCCGAGGTGCTCAAGCAGGCCAAGGGCGGCTTCGCCGGAATCACCTCGCGCTACGACATCTACAAGCCCATCATCGCGGCCGTGAATGGATTCGCGCTCGGCGGCGGCTTCGAGATCGCGCTCGCATGCGACATCATCATCGCGGCCGACCACGCGCGCTTCGGTTTGCCCGAGCCTCGCGTCGGCCTGATGGCAGGTGCGGGCGGCGTGCATCGCCTGCCGCGTCAGATCCCACTCAAGATCGCGATGGGCATGATGCTGACCGCCAAGCACATCACCGCGCAGGAAGCCGCCAAGTGGGGTATCGTCAATGAAGTGGTAGCGCTGAAGGATCTGATCCCGACTGCCGAGAAATGGGCGCGCGAGATCATGGAATGCTCGCCGATTTCGATCCAGGCCTCAAAGCAGGCCGCGATGGACGGGCTCGGGCTTTCGATGGAAGACGCCAACGCCAAGCGCTTCCCCCTGAGCGAAAAGCTGTGGCATTCGAAGGACGCCATCGAGGGACCCCTGGCATTCTCGCAGAAGCGCAAACCCAACTGGACGGGCGAATAATTCGGAGATTTAGCGCGATTGCATAGCATCCAGGCGGCTGGCGACCTCATTACCGCGCTGCTCCTGATGGGGCTCAGCGCCGGATGGCCGCCTGCCGCCGCTGGATCATTCTGGGCGATGGTCGGGCTATGGGGCCTGGTGTCGATTTTCTTCGACGACGAAGTCCAACGCGGCATCCCGGGCATCGAGGAGATCAACGCCTACCGCGACGCCGCGGAAGCTAAATACCGTCGGGAGCACACCGATGTCTGAGCGGAAAACCGGATTCGTCTTCGAGGAGATGTACCTCTGGCACGATGCGTCCTCAGCAGCATTTCCGCTCGAGCCCGGCTACCACTTCGAAAATCCCGACACCAAGCGACGCTTCCGCAACCTGCTAGCTGTGAGTGGACTCCTCGACCGATTGCACCAGATCAAGGCGACTCCAGCGACCGAGGATGACGTAGCCAGGCTCCATTCGCGCTCCTACATCAAGCAAATCGAGCGGATGTCCTCTGAGCGCGGTGGCGATGCCGGCGAGTACACGCCCTTCGGCCCCGGCAGCTATGAAATCGCGCTGCTATCTGCCGGTGGCGTGATGCGCGCGGTCGAGGCGGTCGCGACCGGCGCCGTCAACAATGCCTACGCGCTGGTGCGGCCTCCCGGCCATCATGCCGAAGCGGATCGCGGCCGTGGATTTTGCATTTTCGGGAACATCGCGATTGCGATTCTTTACGCCAAGGCCAAGCTCGGCCTCAGCCGCGTCGCCGTCGTCGATTGGGATGTCCATCACGGCAACGGCACCCAGCGCGCCTTTTACGAGGATCCGAGCGTGCTGACGATGTCGATTCATCAGCACAACCTGTATCCGGCCAACAGCGGCGGCATCGAGGAGAACGGCGCCGGCCCCGGCCTCGGCTACAACCTCAACCTCCCGATGCCGCCGGGATGCGGCGCGAGCGCGTATCTATCGGCGTTCGAGCGCGTGATCGTTCCCGCGCTGCGCAAGTTCAAACCCGAACTGATTGTGGTGGCCTCGGGCCTCGATGCGAGCGGAACCGACCCGCTCGGGCGCATGATGCTGCATAGCGACGCCTATCGCCGGATGACGCGCCTCATCATGGAGGCCGCCGCCGACCTCTGCGATCGCCGCCTGGTCCTCGCGCACGAGGGCGGGTATTCGGCGACCTACGTACCGTTTTGCGGACTGGCGATTGTTGAGGAGCTTTCGGGCATCCGCACCGAGATTGCGGACCCATACCTTGAGATGACCAAGTCCTGGGGTTACCAGGATATACAGCCGCACCAAACATCCGCCATCGACCGCGCTACGACGCTCCTCGATGGCATCATATGACGTTGTGGCGGGATGCTGAGTATCCTAGCGAGTATGGGCTTACCCCTTTCGGTATCCCAGCGGTAGGTTAGTGTCTGCCGGAAAGGAAGGCAGGCATGAAACGAACGCGGTTCAGTGAAGAACAGATCATCAGCGTGCTGAAGGAAGCAGAGGCGGGCGCCAAGGTGACGGAACTGTGCCGGCGCCATGGGATCTCGGACGCGACCTTCTACACCTGGCGCAACAAGTACGGCGGTCTGGAGGTCTCGGAGATGCGCCGCTTGCGCCAGCTCGAAGAAGAGAACCGGCGGCTTAAGGGGATCGTCGCCGACCAGGCGCTCGACATCCGGGCGCTTAAAGACGTGCTGGCAAAAAACGGCTACGGCCCGCGGTGAAGCGAAAGATGGTGACGGAAGTGATGGCGCAGCATCATCTCTCGCAGCGTCGCGCCTGCGGGTTAATCGGAATCACGCGACGCGCGTTTCGAGATCAGCCCGGGCCGGATCGCGACCAGCAACTGCGGCAACGGCTGCGTGCGCTGGCGGAGATGCACCACCGCTGGGGTAGCCCGATGCTGCATCGAGTGCTGCGGCGCGAGGGGATGGCGGCCAATCATAAGCGCATCGAACGGCTCTACCGCGAGGAAGGACTCTCGCTGCGCCGCCGCCGCGGGCGCAAACGGCTCAGCCATCTGCGGGTGGCGCGCGAACAGCCGCCGGCCATAAATCACACCTGGGCGGTCGATTTCGTGCACGACGGCCTGAACGATGGTCGGCGCTTCCGCGCGCTGACGGTGATCGACGAGTTCAGCCGGGAATGCCTGGCGATCGAAGTGGGCGCATCGCTGACCGGCGAGCGGGTAACCCGGGTGCTGCAGCGGCTCTGCGAGCTGCGCGCGGTGCCCACCATCATCCGGTCCGATAACGGACCGGAGTTTCGCGGGCGGGTGATGGACGAGTGGGCCTATGGCTGCGGAGTGCGGCTGCAGTTCATCGAACCGGGTAAGCCGATCCAGAATGCTTTCATCGAATCGTTTAACAGTCGCCTGCGCGACGAGTGTCTCAATGAGCAGGCGTTCCTCTCGCTCGACGACGCGCGGCGCAAGATCGAACAGTGGCGCAATGAGTACAATCGCGCGCGGCCGCATTCGAGTCTCGGCTACCTGACCCCCGAAGAGTTCGCAACCTCGCACCAGCAATTGCGGAGCGAGCCCGCCGCGCGCAGCGCTGGGCCGGCGCAAACCATGCCGTCCGGCGCGCTGCACCGCGCGGCGGTCTCGGTCGAAGAACCTGACAGTTTTTCGTCCCAGCCTCGGATCGGGTGAAGGCCAGGCCGAAAAACTGGGAATAGCAATGGATCGGAAATGTACCTAAAACGCGGCGGATACTAACTTACGAATGGGATACTGAAAGGGGTAAGCCCGCTCGGAGAAGCAATTGCGGCGGGCGTGGCGACGAACGATGGGAGTGGGAGGATATTGAGCGAGCCGCCGTTAGGTTGTGGAAAAGGTCCCTGAGGCTTACCCGTCGATAACGATGGATGAGGACTGTTGGGTGGAGCGTTCGTTGGTGTAGCCCACGCTCCTCTCGCCGCACCGCAAAGGTTCCGGCACGAAACAACTAGACTATGGCGCTTACGGAGGGACAGGCTACTGTGGTCGGCTGCACACTCCCGGTAGTACTCCGGCCAGTCGCCGGCATGCCAGCCCGGCGGTGGCGGAGTTTCTGGAAGTCCCGGACACCAGTTGGGGTTCGTCGGTGGAGTCGTGGTTGCAGGCGTTTGCGCCGATGCGTTGATGCATGGCGATAGGAGGATCATCAATCCCAAAACAATAAACGAAAATCGACCAGTTTTGAATCTTGAGCTCGACATGACACCGTCTGAAGTTAATCGACGAACCCGACCGTAATAGCGCAATTCAAGCAAGTAAAGTCTTTCCAGTGTTATCTGATTGTGAACAGTTTGGTGCGAACGGAGAAGTTGTCCTCAACTGCGTGTCTACGGCGCCAGGCAGTCATCTATCGGCGGGCGCGAACGCCCGCCGATACTCATCCGCGATATTCTCTCCCAGCAAGCAAAGGGTTCAGAAAAGGGCGGAAACGGCATTCCTTCAATCTGACGGCGCATGGGGATATCAGGGGGTCGTTGCGGCATTCAGACATCCACGGACAGCGGGTTCACGACATGATGCTCAAAGATAAAGTCGCACTAGTTACAGGCGCGGGGTCGGGAATCGGACGCGCCAGCGCCATCCGATTCGCAGAGGAGGGCGCCAAGGTCATGGTCGCGGACCTCAAGATCGAATCCGCGGGAAATACCACGACCGAAATCACCCGCGCCGGCGGCGTCGCCAACTCGATTGCCGTCGATGTCCGCGTCGGCGCGCAGGTCGTCGCAAGTCTTTGGCCGACCATAGCAACGCTGCGTTCACTTGTTGCGGCGAGATGTCGAATTCCTCATCTAACACAACGAGACTGCCGGTCGTTCGAAGGGACCAATCGCGCCGCAATAGAGAAGTCAGCACATCACGAAACATCTGGAAGGTATGGGTGTTGAGATTTAGCACCTCGCGTGACAATGAACTATTTGAAACTTCGTTTAGGGCTTTGACGAATTCGGGGGCTGTCCTTGTGACCTGTTCCGTTGGCGGTAGGGACCACTTGGTCCAGAGAGCAGTGATGTCTTGATCATCGAGAAGATCGAGAAATCCTCACGCGACCAGTTCTTCTGCTTCGGCAACATCGTCCTTCCTTGGCCCTCGGCGCAGGACAAGCTGTGGTGCGTTCATCGTTCACTGGCGTTCGTGCTCTGACGCGGTGAACTCAACCATGCTCGGTAGCCTGACTGATGTGACCGAAATCGTCAACTGTGAGTGGAGCCACTGAGACGGAACCGTAGATCGCGCTGAGTACCACAACATGGTTTCCACTCGGCTGTGTTGGCAGATATCGGGTGAACATGACGTCCCCTTAAAATCGTGCATCAGGTCTCCCCGAATAGGCCCGCATCTGGGGCGCCTTCTTTCACGCCGTGAATCTCTTGGTAATGAATACGTTTCCCATAGCGATGCGAGAGCCAAGGGATTGCGCGCCGTAATCTTCGCCTGTGGCGCGAAATTTGGGCGAGTTACTCCTCGACCAGGTCGCCTACGTCGCCTGGTTGCCGCGCCCCAATGGTCATCAGGTGAAATTCGATAAGACGTACGCCGGGAAACTCACTCGAAGCTGGGGACCGCCTGTACGGTAAACCCAAGCTCAATCATTGGGCTTGGGGTTGCTATTGCGGCTGCTCAGGTACTCACCGAACTGGCGGTCAAACGTCATGATATGCTGCGGTACAGCCTCGGTGAGAAGATGCATGAGTTCGATGCTAATGGTAGTCTCGCCGCGCTCGAAGCGTTCCATGAATGCTCTAGCTGCCCGGCGGTGCTCGTCGTGTTGTTGGACATGGACGCGGAGGCCTGGGAATCCGACGGAGCGCATGAATTGTTCTTCAACCGCAAAGTGATCAATCGTGTGCTGCATTAGTTCCTTGGAAAGGGTTCGCAACAGCTCTACCCCCTTGCCAACCAGCATCTCATGATGGAGGCGATTAACCAGGTCGAACCAAATCTGATGATCCTTGTCGGCCTCGCCCCAGTTCACAGAGTACTTCTCTGACCACTCCAGCAGCTTCATCGGACGACCTCTGTTGTCCAGAGGGCTCCGCGACGGTGTTTTGCGAACTGACCGCGCACGGCCAGCGCGCTTTCGTATAGGCTCAGGGACTCTGCGAATCGGTGGTCTGAGAGTTTGACATGCCTTTCCACCACCTCTGAAAGGAAGAGCGAGAATTCAATTGTCATGGTCGTCTCACCCCGCTCAAGGCGTTTTGCCAACTTCATGACTTTGCGCCGTATAACTTCGTGCTCCTGCCGATGCTCCCGACGACAGGGGTAATCGATGGCGTCCATCAATTCCTCGTGACGACGGCTGAAATCCGCGCCGCATGGATGATAAGTTGGGAGCGAAGTTGCCAGGCGCTCCTTCCCTTTTCCTACCATCATCGCAGCATGGAAGTGATTGATGAATCGGTACAAAAACTGCGCTTTTTGGTCCCGCTCGGGGACGAAGAAAGGTGCAATCCGGGGACCTGATGACGAGTTTTATTGGAGCGACGACTGATACGACTGGTCCCATGTTGCTACTACTGCACGATCTCGATGCAACTCGGCGAAGTGACGCGCTTAGAAAAACTCCACATTGTCCTCGACTTCCTTAGTCTTTGGAGGCGGCAATTTCTCCGCTTTAGAATGCGCTGAGCGCGTCGCGCCCACCACTACCTTGGTAAGACCTAGATGCACATCGTGTTCCGACTGCATCGTGTAATGTCTGACGTAGTCCGCCATCTCCAGCCGGAAAGCAGCACTATCATGGTTCCCCTTCGCACCGGCAATCTCCTTGAGCATCGCCTGCGAGCGGCTGGCTGTATTGGCGAAGAGAGCGCCTACCGAAAAGCTCTCACGGGTCGAAAAGAGATCGTCGCGCAGGCGCCCGCCGCAGGCGAGAACCTGACTAATCTGCGCGAAGCTGCGCTCGCTCGATGAATGCATCTGCGCAATGGCGGTGCGCATTTCTTCCAGGTAGCCGACCTCGGGCTTGCTCGGACTGACCTGTCCCGGCTGGTCGTCTTTGGAGAGGCCCAGAGCCGCCTCGCTCATCGACGCGAGCACCTTGATAAGCGATTCAGAGCGTTGAGAGGATTCGACTGCGAGTTGTTGGATGCTGGTGGCGAGTGCCCCGAGAACATCGCCAGCCGCGCCGGTTTGAGCGGCCTGGATGCGGGCGTTCATGCCCATCCGCTTCATTTGAGCTTCGATCGCTTGAATTTCTTCGATGGGGCCGCGCATGCGGTCGATGGCTCCGACCAGGTTGCCACTGGCAGCCCGATTGGCGTCTTCCGCGTCCGTACAGAATCCGACGCTGGAAAGGATCGCGGTACATCCGTGCTCCATCTTCAGGAAAACGGAGTCTTGTTCATCCGCGGATAGCCCGGACAACGTTCGGCTCTCGGCGACCATTTCCGTTACATGAGCTGCGACCTCATCCAGGCCATGAGCGATCGACGCGACCGATGCAGCGAACTTTTCGGCGGCATCGGCGAGTTGCAAGGATTGGAGACCCACAATAGCCGCGATCTTCCGACTGTCGCTGGAAGCCGTATCGCTTTTGGCTTCCGTGCAGAGGCGCCGCAGTACATCGGTCACATGCTCAATCTGTTGCCGGGTGATGTCGTGGAACTGGATGGACACAATCAGTCTTTTGAATCCATCCGATATGGCTGCGTATTGCTTTCCTAACCGAACGGCGGAGGTTTGCACTCCGTTCTGTACGTCGCGGAATAACGAGACGGTCTCCGCGAGTTTGGAAATAACGCCCGGCATATCCCTGGCGTTCTGTAGCGCATTTTCGATGGGCGGAATGAGCAGAGCGACGGTATCCAGCGCGTTTGCAACTCTGGCCTGGACATTGGCCGTCAACGTTCTGACATCGTCCGCAAGGATACCGAATTCGGAGCCGTCAGTGCCAAGCCGCGCCGCTTCAATCCGCGTCAAAACCCCTAGCGTTCGGAACGTCGAGACGGTCGCCTTGAAACCGGTCAGAGTCCGCCTCAAACAATCGGTTCCCTGGCGCAGGCCGCCAAGGATGCCATCACCTGCGGGAGAATTGGCCCCCATCTTGCGGGCGCGATCGAGCGCGCTATTCAGCGCGTGAGATGCGTGCAGGCCCTGCTCTCCCGAGATCAAATTTCCTAGCTCGGCGAGGTCGGACGAGATCTGATTCACCCGATCGATGAAGTCGCTCAGTTTTCCGCCGATTTTCAAAAAATACTGTTCGGTATCGCGATTAAGAAGATCCAGATCCTCGATCACGCGTTCCAGAGTCGTGGTCCAGGCTTTCTCCCGCGAACCAGGCCTCGAGGCTTCAGCTTGCTCTGCTAAGTACATAAGGTTCGATCCAGGCTGTGGCACTCCAGCGCATTGAGGACCAGCACCACTCGTCCGTCGCCCATGATCGCAGCGCCCTGGAATTCCTTGCATTGCTCTAACTCACCGGCCAAAGGCTTAACCAGTACCTCTACTTCAGTAAGAAACTTATCGACCACCAGGCCATACTTCATGGTGCCTGCTTCGACGATAGCGATGGAAAGTTCTCGCGTTGGCGCCGAAGTCAGTCCCAGCATAGCTGGCGAGGTTGAAGACGGAGTAAGTGGTGCCGCGAACCTGCAGCAGCGTGCGACCCTGGTACTCATGCGCTTCTTGGGCGGCATTTTGACCATATCCAGCACGTTGCTCAGCGGCAGCACGTACTCATTGGCTCCGGCTTCCAGCAGGATTCCCTTCGAAATCATAAGGCTGGTCGGCAATTTGATCAGAAGAGTGGTTCCCTGGCCTGCCTTCGAGCGAATTTCAATGCTGCCTTGGAGGTTGCGAACATTACTGCGAACGACGTCCATTCCGACCCCGCGCCCGGAAACGTCGGTGACCTTTGCGGCGGTCGTCAATCCAGGCAGAAAAATCAACTGGAAGGCGGCCTCCTCGCTAATCGACGGCGGCGCTTTCCGGCGTGAGCAAACCCTTTTCCATGGCTTTGCGCTTGAGCGCGTCGGTGTCGAGTCCGCCGGCCATCATCGCTAACCTCGATCATGACGCCGCCAGCATCGCGAAAGGCTCGCAGGATCAACTTTCCGGTCGCATCTTTGCCTTTTGCTCGACGTTCTTCAGGCTGCTCGATGCCGTGATCGACGGCATTGCGGATCACATGAACCAAAGGATCGCCGATCTGTTCGAGGATGGTTTTGTCCAGCTCGATATCCTCGCCTTCAATCGACCAGCCGTACTTCCTTCCCGAGCGACCTTGCGAGGTCCCTCACCAGACGCGGGAAGCGTTGGAAGATCGTCTTGACCGGTAGCATCCGAATCGACATGACGCTGGTCTGGAGCTCGTCGGCAATCCGCGAGATATTGGCACCCGCGTCTTTTAGATCTTTGACCACCGATAGGCCGCTGGCGCCGCCATTGAGCTTGTGCACCAGCAGCGGGAATGTTCCACGCGCGACCAGCAATTCGCCGACCACTCTCATCAGGCGATCCAGCTTGTCGCGATCGATGCGAATCGTCGAAGGTGAGGCCGCAGCGTCGGGACGCGCGGTGCTGAGCTGTGGTCGGGAGCGGGCGGCGGGCGGCGTCACCGCGATCCTCAAGACCGGCGCTCGGCGATATTCGGTCCAGAATGGTACAAGTATCCTGAAAGGCGCGTCCCAATGCGGAGCGCTCTTCGCTGCTCAGGGGCGCTCCGGCTTTCACCGCGGCCTCGAGAATTCGGATTTGTTGCGCCAATGGTTCTTCCAGTTCCTTGCTTTTCCGATATTGCGCGGCCGCCGACAAAGTCGTGAGGCCTCGCAGATAGGCTGCAAGGACGGGTCCAGCGGTTGCGTGGTCGGCCGCGATGCGCTGCAGGCAACCCGCGATTATCTCGACGCACTGTGAGGTGGTGTTGAGAAATGCGCCATCGCGCCCGTCTGCGTCTTGGACTTTGGGGGCCTCGGCAGGGCTAATTCCTAGACGTGCCAGCAGTTGGGCGAAGGAAGCCGTTCCCTATCGTTATGGGTGAGGCTGCTCAACAAGGTTCGGACCGCGTCGCACGTCTCGAGAGCGGTTTGGATCGGTCTCGTCCGATAGCGGTCCTGCGTCCGGTCGCCGGAATGGATCGAGCAGCGACTCCAACCCATGCGCAACAACACGCAGTAATTGCAATGGATGAGTGGCGGCGAGCGCTGCGCCCTGGACCTGACCTAACAGCAGACCCGTGTTGCCTTTGATACTGTGGACGGCTCGGAACAGCGCGTCGAGGTTGTCCTTCGATGATCGCTCTTTTTCCAGCGCGAGCGCGTCTCTTTCAATTCCTTGCAAATGCTCTTCGCACTCGAGCACGAACAGTTCGAAGGCGTCAGGCGGCACCTCCCCGAGCAAAGCTACAGTCGCGGCCTGATCCTCCCGCAACCGGATGCTCAATTCGCATTCGTCTTCGACGAAAACAAAGATTTCCTTGATAGCGGCTTCGTCGCGGTCAGTGACCAGGAGGATTTCCCACCAGAGATAGCAATGTTCCGCCTCGAGCGAGGACAATGGCGGAACCTGATCGGCATGAGCCGTAATGTGTGCCTGTCCTAACTCGCGCAAGTCGTCGAGCAGTGTCACCGGATCAGTGCCGGAATAGAACATCTCGCGTTTTGGCTTAAAGATGATTTCAAATGCGCGGCGGACCTCGGCCGTTCGCCTCGCCTCCTCGAGGCCGGCCCCTGACCGCTGCCTCGGGCGCAGGAAGCAAAAGCGTAAATAGGGCGGTTACTTCCAGCTCTCCCGCAACGACCGGTCCTTCTGAAGCCGATTCGATGATCAGACGCGAAACGTCGCAGGCCTTGAGCCCGCAATCGATCAAATCCGGGTTCACTGCCAGTCGGCCCTCGCGCGCGAGGTCGAAAGCCTCTTCCATCTTGTGCGCGAACCGCGCGAGGTGGGTAAAACCGGCGGTAGCGCCGGATCCCTTGATGGTATGAATCGCGCGGAAAACCCGATTAACCAGGCTTAAATCGAGGGGGTACTCCTTCCAGCGCGAGGAGCGCGGAGTCGAGCTCGATCAGCAGGTCCTGCGCTTCAGTCCTGAAAGCGAGCCGCATCTGCTCCAAAACATCGATTGCCATAGTAGTTCGCCGGTCGCGATCCCCGCTCTCAGCGCAGCGTCAGTGGATTACCTTCTTTACCACCGCCAGCAACTGATCCGGGTTGAAGGGTTTGACGATCCAGGCGGTCGCGCCCGCGGCCTTGCCCTGCTGTTTCTTTTCCGCGGTGGATTCGGTGGTCAACAGCACAATCGGGACGAATTTATATTCCGGCATCGCCCGGAGTTTGCGGGTGAACTCCAGGCCATCCATCTTGGGCATGTTGACGTCGGTGAGGAACAGATCCAGCTGCCGACCCTTGAGTTTGGACAAGGCGTCCATTCCGTCCACCGATTCGATTACCTGATAGCCGCCGCCCCGCAGCACTATGCTGACCATCTGACGGAGGCTGGCCGAATCATCGACTGCCATAATAGTTTTCACAGACCTTCTCTCGCACCGATTAATTCGCGCCGCAGGCCGCAGCGCTCAATTGCGTTGAGGAATCTCCGATGGATCATCGAAGGACACTGCTATAGCGGTCCTTTTGCAGCGAACAGAGTAGCTGCAGAATGCAGGTATCAATGTCCTCCAGGTCCTGAGTATCAACCGAGACCGGATTATGTTGTGGCAAATCCTCGGCTATCAGCGCCGCTAGCTCCTGCGCGTGGCGCATAGTTACCGCTCCTTCGAGCTTCAGAATTGGAATGTCAGACCGATTGTCTATACCAAAAGGCATAGCGTACTCACCTCCCGGACAGGGTGTTGACAAATGCGTTGAGGACCCTGAGAAGTTGCATTCAACACCTTGAATCCTACAGCTAGCTGGTTCCTTAATCTTCCCTCCCTCCGGGAGAAACACGAGCGAGCGCAGGCTGAGGAATGGACTTTTCAACAGCCTACTAGTTACCGACCAGAATCATGCGAATGTTTTCTACCATCATTTCAGGTGCGCATGGTTTGACGATGTAGAGATTGGCTCCGACCTCGAAGCCTTTGCTCTTATCTTTTCCCTCGCTTTCGGTTGAAACGATGATGATTGGGAGCAAGCTGTACTTGGCATCGTCGCGTATGCGCCGGATAAACTCGTAGCCATCCATGTTGCTCATATTGATATCGGTGAGGACCAGATCGAAGGGTCTGCTGTAGAGCTTTTCCAGACCGTCACTACCGTCCACCGCGGTAATCACCCGAAAGTCAGCTTGCTCCAGAATGTAGGAGTGATAGCTTCTGACGAATTCCGAGTCATCCACGATAAGGATCGTTTTCTTGGCGTCCACAGTGCTATTCCTTCACATAGACCAGATGGCTTCTCGAACCGCTTCAGCTTGAAAGGCCGTGGTGATTCGTCCCACTGATTCGGAGTGACCGAGGAAGATATAGCTCTCCCGGATTCAGCGCATTGTAGAAGTGATCCACCACCGCTTTGCGCGATTGATCGTCGAAGTAGATCAAGACGTTGCGGCAGAAGATGAAATCGAAGCCGCGCATCGCTCGCATCGCCATTCGATCGTTGAGATTGAGATGTCGGAACTCGACCAGCGCGGCGGTTTTGTCGCCGTAC
The DNA here is from genome assembly GCA_963848285.1 of uncultured delta proteobacterium. Lineage (GTDB taxonomy): Bacteria > Desulfobacterota > Binatia > Binatales > Binataceae > DATGKG01. The sequence goes on from CAWKCZ010000002.1 coordinate 98,592, forward strand.
CATCCAGTGCGTCACCATCCTCCATCAGGTGCTTCTTGCGATACTCTTCCGGGACTTCCGCCACGGCGCGATCTCCATAGCGCGCGGCGCGCGGCGTGGCTGCAGCATGTTTTCGTCGATGTCGGTCGCGATGATTTCACATTTCCAGGACTGCGCTTGCGGAAAGACCTCCAGAACGATCATCGCCAGGGTGTAGGGTTCTTCGCCGGAGGAGCAACCAGCCGACCAGATCCGCAAGGCTTCTCTCTCCGCGAGCCTGCTTGGACGACAGCACTTCCGGCAGGCAGTGGTTGGCGAAACGCCTGCAACTGGTCGTACTCGCGAAACATGTAAGTTTCGTTGGTGGTGACCAGATTGGCCAGCGCTTGCATTTCGAGGCCGTGCGGATCGGCATAACCGACCATGAACACGTAGTCCTCGGGCTCGGCGATGCGTAAGGCTGCCATGCGCTTCTCGACGCGCTTTTTCAGGAAGTAGATTTTCTTTTCGTCAAAATGCAGCCCCAGCTTCTGATAGATATGCTGGCTCAGCCGTTTGAATTGCTCGACGGAGATTTCTGACATCGCGGTTCCGGACTTAGCATTTCAGCGCCTGCAGGACGTCTTCATCGGTTTCCGTAAGCGCGCGCGCGGCAAGCACTTCCTCCAATTCCGGGCGCGCGGTCTCCCGCAAAGATTCGATCGCTCCCAGACGAACCAGCCGCTCGGGACTCGACAGGCATCCGAGAAGGAACGCGTAGACATCGTCACGGGAGGACACAAAGCCCAAGGCTCGCACCGCCTGGTAGCAGCACAGCGGAGCATCCAGATCGTCGATCACGATCCGCAAGATCGGCAGCAGATCCTCATCGTGAGCGGTCTCGGGATGGCGCTGATGAATGGCTATCAGCGCGCCCAGAATCGCGGGGCGAAGCTGGGGGCCGCGTACCGCGAGCAGGCCCGCTACTTCGGCAAATTCCCGCTCCGTTCCCAGCGCGCCAATGGCTTTTAAGCATGACACCAGAAAGAAGTCCGGCAGCGTCGCAAGCTCCGGAAAGAGCCTGCGCAGGATCGCTAACGACTCCTCGTCTCCGATCCCGACCAGCGCTTCCAGGCATGCGCCGACCAGCATCGGATGAGAGTCGGCCAGGAGCAGCGCTTCGATCCGGTCTCTGAAGTGCGTGAGCGTGCGCGCGCCCGATGTTCTCGACCGCAGTGATGACTACATTGGGGTCGGATCGGAAAGCGCGGCCTGCGTAAATGGCGTTCGGCGCCGGCGGCCTGAATTCCGTTCAAAACATCAAGCACCAGTTTGCGCAAATCCTTGTCGCCCTCGCGCATGACGGTGCTCAGATAAGGGCATCGACAGCGGCACCCTTGCGGCGCAAAATGTCCACCGCCTGGTTGCGAATCTGGGGGTCGTCGCTCTCGAGCAGGCGAGATGCAGCCTTCGATCGCGGCATCCGCGTCAATCCGGGTCAGGGCCTGAAAGATGGCGTCGCGCACCGGCTCGTGAAGGCTCCTTGTGCAAACGTTTCACAAGCGGCGCCACTCCCTCGGCAGCATTCAAGTACCCAATGTCTTCGGCCGCGTAGATGCGCTCCGTTTCATCGGGACCATGCAAGCTTCGCGACGAATTCTGTCAGGTCGCTCATTGCATCGTCCTTCGGACCGCTTTGACGATCGCGCCCGCTACTTCATAACTGGGCGCCACTACAGCAACTCCGCCGCGTTCGTAAGCCTCGCGCGGCATGCCATATACCACTGCGGTCTGTTCACTTTCGGCGATGGTGTGGCCGCCGGCCTGCCTGATCGCGACCATCTGGTCAGCGCCATCGTCTCCGATGCCGGTCATGAGGACGCCGATCGTGTCGGTTCCGTAGATACTCAGAACCGACGCCATCATCACGCCGACCGAAGGGCATGAACAGAGTTAGCGGGGTGGTCGGGGTGCGAATGACCACCTCGCCAGTCATTTTGCGATGCAAACAGAGATGCATCCCGCCCGGCGCCACGTAACATACGCTCGGCTCCACCGGCATGCCCGATCGCGCTTCCACCACCTTGAGCGCGCAGTGATCGTCAAGACGCTGGGCAAACGACGCCATAAAGGCGGGCGGCATATGCTGCACCAGGAAAAGACTGGCGGGGACGTCGGGCGGAATAAGCGGCAAAACTTCCTGAAGCGTGGCCGGGTCCGCCAGTGGAAATTCCAATCGCCACCGCCTTGCGTCGGGTCACCTTCTCAAACATCCCACCGGAAGGCGGCTGAAAGGGCTTGTGGCGTTCGCGGGTCTGCGCTCGGTGCTCGCAAAAGCCTTTGGACAGCGCCGCGGCTTTGAGCTTCGAGAGCAGTTCCTCTGCCACCGCTCCCATGTTGGCCGAGACCGTCCCATCCGGCTTGGCGACAAAATCGAACGCCCCCAACTCCAGGCATTCGAAGGTCGTAGCCTTACCTTGCTGGGTAAGCGAAGAAACCATGACCACCGGACAGATCTTCTCATGCAGAATCGTCTGCAGTGCGGTAATCCCGTCCAGCTTCGGCATGTTGATGTCCATCGAGATCACATCGGGCCGCAGTTGCCGAGCTTTCGCGATGGCGTCCTCGCCATCGCGAGCGACACCAACCAGCTCGAAGTCGGCCGACGACGCGACGATCTTTTTCAGGGTCTGGCGCATCAACGCCGAATCGTCGGCCACCAGCACGCGTATTCTGCTCATCTGATGATACCGTGGCCAGCGCTTACCAGGCGGCGACATCGCAGCTTTCTAAGCCGCAGCTTTGGTAGTCACCTCGGAAAGATGCGCCTGCTCCTGACGCGAGAGGATCCTCTTCACGTCCAGCAGCACGATCATGCGCTTGCCCGCATCGACCTTGCCGATTCCGGAAATGAATTGTTGTGTGCGCTTCCGGAGCCGATTGCCTCCGGCGGAGGAGCGATGTCCTTGCGGGCGAGATTCAACACCTCACGCACGGAATCGACCACCAGACCGGTTTTGACGCCGCCGATATCCACGATCATGATGCGGGTGCGATCGTCCGACGGCTTGACCTCCAGTTCGAAGCGCTTGCGGGTATCCAGCACCGGAATCACTTCGCCGCGCAGGTTGGTGATGCCCTCGATGAACTGCGCGGCCTTGGGCACCTTGGTGATCTTGGAGAGGCGGTCGATTTCCTGGATTTGCGAAATCGGTACCCCGTATTCCTCGTCGCCCAAGCATGAACGTGACCAGTTGAACTTCGCTCAGCTCCTGGCGCTGGCGCTCAGGTTCTGCGGATTTCCCCGGACTTCTTTCCTTCAACCGCTTGCAGCGAGGAGTTCTGCACATCGCGCAGCTTTTGATCCTTCATCAGATGGGCCACGTCCAGCAGCATGATCAAGCGGGCGCCGTCGTCCAGTTTGGCAACTCCGGACAGTTCCATTCCGCCATTGGAAGTGATCCGCGGCGGCGGTTCCACCAGATTTTTCGGCACGTTCAGAACCTCGTGAACGTGATCCACCACCAAGCCCAAGAACAAAGCCCTCCGCATCGACCACGATGATGCGCTGGTCTTCCTGGATGTTATCGCGCGATCTGCTTGCTCGAATTGTCGCAAGGCGGCGACCGTTTGCCGGCCTCCGGCAAGGATCTCATCGCACGCGGCACGCGCGGCATCGTGGTCGCCGCGCTCTTCGCATCGGGTCCGCAGTTGAAGCTGCTTGATGACCTTTTCGTTCAGCCCGCGCGCCTTCGCCAGGTCTCCATCAGGAGCTGGCTGGAACTGTTGGTTTCGGCCAGCCAGGTGCGGAGGTGCTCGGTGACCGAAGCGTCCACCTTCGACTGCGAACCGCCCGCAAAGACTTTCGCGGCCTGATCGATCCAGCGCTCATATTCCTCTCGCAGCAGGCGGCAGCTATCCGCGAACTCATCGGCCAGTGACCGTTGCTGGAGCAGGCGGCGCAGGTCGATGACCGGGAGAATCTGGCCGCGCACCGTCAGCACGCCCAGCACGTAGTCGGGAACGTCAGGAACCTGGTTGGGAGTCTGCACACGCAGAATCTCCCGGACGTGCTCGATGTGAAAGGCGAATTCTTCTTTGGCGATGCGAAAGGTGACCACCTTTTGCACTTCGGCGTCAGCGTTCCGATTGGTCCGACCCCTCGCTTCCGCCATTTTCCGCGCCTGCAGCCACGCCATTGGCCGAAGCCATCTTATGATTCATCCGATTTCGCAGACCTGCGCCGCATTCAGGGCCATGACGATGCGCTGCCCATTGTCGAGTTTCACCACCCCTTCCAGGTAGTCCGAGGTGGTCCCGCGGATGGCGTCCGGCGGCGGTTCGATTTCGCTGCGCATCACGCGCGAGACCTGCTTTACGCGATCCACCCGCAAGCCGGTCTTGACCCCGTCGATGTCGACCACCAGGACCCGGGTGCGGTCGGTCTCCTCGGCCCGCTCCACGCCGAAACGGGTGCGCATGTCGATGACCGGCAGGACCACCCCGCGCAGATTGGCGATGCCGTCTACATAGGCCGGCATGCGCGGGTACTTTCGCCATTTTGGGCAGGCGAATGATCTCCTGCACCGACATAATGTCGAAGCCAAACTCCTCGTCCTTCAACAGGAACGTGACGAGTTGGCTTTCGTCCTTGATGCCGGCGACGCTGTAGCGCTGTCTTCTTGCATAACGAATCTCTCTATACGAAACGTTCGATCGGCTATCCGTTTTGCAGTTCGTCCGCCTGAGAAGCGATGTCCTCGATGGCTTGGGCGATCTCCTGCGCGGCCTTCAGACCCTGCTCGGAGGCGGTGGCCGCGCCGGCCGCGGCACGCGCGGTTTCCTCGGCGGCGACTGGCGATCTGCTCGCTGGCTTCGTGCGATTGTTCCAGCGCGGCGTATGCCTCATTGCAGCGTCTTCGCGATCTCCTGCATGTCGGTCACCATCACCTCGCGACTCGCTCGCGATCCGATCGAAGTTCGCGGTCGAGACCTTGGCCCGTATCGACTTCCGGCTCGCCCGTTGCGCGCCGCCTGTTCGATATCTGCGGCGACCTTGGCGATCTGGGTTTGCACGTTCTTGACCAGGTCCTTGATGCGGTCCGCATTTTCGCTGCTTTCGTTGGCCAGCGACCGGATGTCTCCGGCGACCACCGAAAAGCCCCGCCCGTATTCTCCGGCGCGCGCGGCTTCGACATTGCCGTTGACGGCGAGCATCTTGGTCTGCACCGTCACCATCACAATGGCATCCACGATCTTGTCGATCCGGCGCGTCCGCTCTTCCAGTTCCAGGGTGTTTCTGGCGGATTCGGCGGATGCGTCGGCGCCCTTTCCGATGTTGACGATCAACCCATCGAGGCTCTGCCTTGTTGCTCGCCAGGAGTTTTTGCGGTGGCGACCGGCTTTCTCGACGCTCGCTTCGGTAATCTCGGTTATGCTCTTTGGCGCCGCGCGCAATTTGGCGCCCAAGGCGTGAGAGGTTTGCGACGTTTTGGCGCATACCCCGGCCGCCTTGTTGATCTGCTCGATAGCGGTGGAAATCTGTTGCGGAGGAGGTCTTCAACTCTTCCGCATTGGTGGATAGCTCCTCCGCGGTAGCGGCCAGTTCCTCCGCCGACTTCTGCGCGTTGGTCGAGGTCTTGAGCGCCTCCGCCATTTCCGCCAGCGCACCGGCCGCGTCACTCATTTCCGAGTACGCTTTGGACTGCTCCTGGGTCGATTTCTGCGCTTCATGGCTAGCGGAGGTGGATTCTTCGGCGGCCGCGGCGATCTCTTCGGAGCCCTTCAGATAGGTCTTGGCGTTCTGCGACCGCTTCGCTGCGAGCTCTTCTGGATTTCGGCGCAACTGGCCTGGATCTCTGCGAAGTCGCTGCCGAGCTTGGCCAGATCTTGGGTTATGACCTTGGCCTTTTCCACTTCCTCGCGGCCATTCTTGCCTGCGGCCTCGGTGTCCGCGGCGACCACTTTGACCTGGTTCTGGATCTCGTTGACCACTTCCTGAATGCCGCGCGCACTCTTTTCGCTGATTTCCGCGAGATTGCGCACCTCGTCGGCGACTACCGCGAATCCCTTGCCATGTTCCCCGGCGCGGGCAGCTTCGATTGCCGCGTTCAGCGCCAGGAGGTTGGTCTGGTCGGCGATCCGGGTCACCGCATGGACGATCTTGCCGATCTCTTCGGACTGGCGCTCCAACTCGCCCACCATTTTTGCGGATTCCAGATTCGCCGCCGCCGACTCCTCGACGCCTTTGATCAGCATCAGGATTTCCGCGGTGGTCGACTTGGAGAGCGATTGCAACTCGATCACCCTGCTGCAGGGATGCTTCCGCGCTGTGATTGACGTTGGCCGACGCTTTCTCGACCTCGTTAATCCTGACCCGGCACTCATCCGCCGCGGCCGACGCCTGGTCGGCGGCTTCCGCGATGGTGTGCATGGTCTTTTCCAGTTCCTCGACCGCGCTGGTAGCTTCGGTAATGGCGCTGGAGACCTGCTCGGTCGCGGTCGACAATTTCTCCGCCACCGCCTGCGCGCGGGCCACCGTGCGCGCGCGCTGCTTCTCCTCCGCCAGCTTTTTGGCGGTAAGGCGGTTCTGCCCGAGATCGTCGAGCATGCCCATTGGATTCAGCGCCGTTCTTCGCAGCCGGCGCAGGCGCGCCTTTCTGTGGCCCGAGCCGGTTCAGTGCGAGGCGGTTGGGCACGCCCGGCGGCGCCATTTTGGGTGGTCTCGTCGTTCTGTCGAATCATTACCTATCTCCGCAAAGGTCGGTTTATGGTTGAGAAAAATCCGTTCAGTCTCAGCGCAGCGGTGGAATCGGCGTGCGCGTTGCACACGGCCCATGAGGTCCACGTGGCATTCTCAAGCTTTGGTAATGAGCAGATGTCGTGCCGATTTGAAATCACGCTCTATGTGGTCGGCGTGCGACGCGTCGCGGAGTCGTACCGTCCACAAACCGATTGCGGTGGGACACTAAGCACCCCTGCCGATCAAGACCGAACCGCGTTAACCAATGCCTGGGGATCATTGCCGCCGGAAAATGGGACGTCGACTATCCTGCTTCAGAACGCAATATTGCCGACCATTTGATAGCAGCACGCCAACCATCCGTTTCTTGGCACGATGGTTTTCGACGAAGAAGTCTGACGTTAGCGGTGCCGATCCAGCCGTCCGGCCTCCGTAAAATCATGGAAGACCTTGGAGCGCGCCGGATGCCAATCAATTTGAAAACGGCAGACCAAAACAATACGACTGCGGTCGATTCCACCGGGCTTGGCAGAGATCTTGGCTACTTGTTTCGCTTCTTAGCTCAGTTGACGACCTGAGAGCTCGTTCGCGGCGAAGAACTTGTTCCTTCGCAAACAGCTCGCGTTCTACCCAGGGAAAATCGAACCGAGCTCCATCGGGCTTCTCATGATTACTCAGCTATTGGTTCAATTCGGGCAGCGCCTTAGCGATGGTTAGTTCAAGAATCTTCATTGCTTGCCAATGCAAGGGCTCCAACTCTCTGACGTAGCAGGTGCCCGAGCTGGTCCGCCTCAAATTCCGACCGACATCAAACGCTCAATCCATAAGATGGAGCGTTCTGCGAACGGTTGATCGGGAACCCTCTGACGACTTAACACACTGTTCCTTTCGCCCCGCTTCCCGTCATCGGGCCGGGCGCGCTTTCACTTCGCTTTCATCCGCGCCATTTTTCACAGCGACCTCTCACACAAAACGGGAGGTCGCAGCGGGAGGTCCTAGATGTGTGAGTGCAGCGGGCGGCAGGGCATGACAAACGAAGTGTCCGCCGGAGGCGGTGGCATGACGGTGCTAGTATGGTGTCCCCTGCCGATGTCTGCGCTCGCGTATCTCGAATCTGCGCTGCGCCCTTCAAGGTTAGAGTGAGAGGTCGGCGCGAAAAAATGCCCGGGTGAAAAGCGAAGCAACAGAGCCTTCCGCAAGAGCAGAAGCGGCGCGGTTGCCGCCGATCAAACTGACCCTCCCGGAACGTAGGCTACTATTATTCGGAAGACATCATGTGGTGGCGGCGGAGGGAGTGACGGATCCGAGTCTCGAGACGTCTCGGGTTGGAGAATTCGCGCAAGGCGTCCCGCCGAGTTTCGTGAACTGCGCGCCACCGCGGTCTGCGTCAACGCGAAATGGCGGAAGGCCTCCGGGTTAAGGCTTCGTATATTGCGTATCTTGAAAACGGGCATCGAAACCCCAGCGGCGAATTCGCCCTTCGTTATCGGAAGGTCGAAAAGGCTTTACGAAGAAAGGCCAAACCAACCACTTCCGCCACACCGAGGGTGGGCAGCCAGGGCTTGCCGCCCCTCCGGGATTGGGACGCATCGGCAAAGCGCTGGCTTGTTCGCTTCCAGTCGTTTTGGCGCTGACGAAATTGTCGAATCACTGGGCGTCGATGAAGAGACCCATTAGAAATTGCCTGTCCGAGACACTGCTCAGGAGCGCTCCGCCTCAGGACTATCGAACACATGGCCAAGGTTTCGCAGAAGGTTCTTGCCGGTTTTTTTGATGCGTGGCAGGGCTTGCACCAATGAAATGAGAGACTCGATGAAGATGTCTCTGATGAGATGTTCGTCGGAAACGGTTCAACTAATGGGACGGCGGGCAAATCCGCGCGCGAAAGAGCGGGAAATGCGCCGTCGTGATCGATATAGCCCCTGATACATCGAGACGAATTGAACAATCGAATCGGCAACTTTCAGGCAAAACCGTTTGGAATGAAGGCCAAAAATAAGCGTGAAATCCATCCCGCTAGGCTGGACGTCACCCGAGCTTCCTTTCAGGGCTATTTCATGACTGTTTGGCGGGAAATGGGCCGAAAACAAGGTGAGAGCAGGGTTGTGCGGATCAGAGAAGTGTAGGAATGCAGCCCTATTTTTCCTCGTCGTCCCGTGGGTTTCCCTGCTCCGTTTCGTCCCCCGGGCTGGACGTCGCTTCTGGCAAATTTCTGTCAAAGTTGCCGGGAAAAGTGTCAAAACCCGAGTCAGCGGCGGGAAGTGAGGATTGACGAAACCCTTGCGGCTCAAGGGTTTTCATCCTCGGGCTTCCCCGGCTTTCCTGCGTCGCTCTCGTTCCCAAGCTGGACGTCGCCGGTTCGACCCCGGTCGCCCGCTCCACCATCCCGCCGGTTCGATTTTTCATGACATAGCGGGAACATCAGGGTTCCGATGCGATCGATCTCGCGCCTCGTCGGATGACGATCGGCGACGCCGTACTTGCGTCTCGTTGGACTTTGCTGGTTGATGTTGAGTCGTCGCCGACCGCGTTGACATTTGCGCAAGAGTCTTCGTCGAGGAGCGCCATGTCCGTCTTCACACAGCAATTGAAATATCTCGCCGGCGAAGATGCGTTTCGGAAAAATCCACTGGCCGTCCTGGGACGACTCGCGATGTGGCGTGGGGTCACCGCGCTCAGCCGCCATCCGACCCGAGTAGAACTTTCCGGCTACCGCGTGTCGATCGAGATACCGCCCGAATGGCGCGGCATCGCGAAGCTGATTTTCGCCTACCGCGAATTGTACGATCGGGAGCTGGTGTGGCTCTCGAAAAACGTCTTGCCTGGCGCGACGGTCATCGATATCGGCGCGAGCTTCGGCCTGTATTCCATCGTCGCGGCCCGGGCCGCTCAGGAATCCGGCCGCGTTTTGAGCTTCGAACCGACGCTTCGAACCTTCAACCTGCTCAGGCGGAACATCGCGATCAACCATCTCACCAATGTCGAATTGTTCAACTGCGCGCTGGGCGATCGCGAAGACGAGGTGCGCCTGTTTCATCATCCGGACTCGAGCCGCAACTCACTCGGATTGATAGGCGGCATGACCGGCACCAGCGAGCCGGTGCGAATGACTACGCTCGCGCAGGTCTGCGAGGCGTGGAACATCAGCCATGTCGATGTTCTCAAGATTGATGTGGAGGGCGCCGAGGAAACCACCGTGCGCGGCAGCTTGCCGATTCTCGAAGCATCGAGGCCGCGGATGATCATCGAGATCAATCCGCCTCGCGCGGCCGCGATCGGTCTGCGTGCTGATGGGAGTTGGCGGATGCTTTTGGATCTCGGTTATCGTTTCCACCAGCTCGAGGCCAGCGGCAAGATGCGCGAAGTCCGTACCATGCCGGAAGGCCCGATGAATCTGATCGCGATCCCATTATAGGGACCAGAGAGTCATCAAAGGAACGTGTTATTGACGCTTTTCCTCTCGCGGCGCCTTCTATCTGCATCCGTATGTTTACAAACGCTTTGGTAATTGACGATCAGTTGTAGTATCCTCTGCGCATGTCTGATGACCTCCAAGCGGGCCCGTGCTCGGTTATCGGATGCGACCGGACCGCGACCACCTCGCGCGGCGGTCGCCCGATGTGCGAGCAGTGCGCCGAGGAGTGGGAGTCGGTTGAGCCGCTGATGACCGATTCCATTCGCCCGCGCTCCGGCCCGCTCACCACCGCGATTCGTCGGTTCGCGATGCGTTTGATCCTCACCGCCGGCTCGTTCTGCCGCGCGATTGCCGCGCGGCTTTGCTGGAATCGCGCGATGACGCCGAAGCACAATCCGCCGCGTACCCCGTCGCGGTCCGACAAGTCCGGCTCCTCAGGCAACAGCGCCGCCGCGTAATTTTTCCACAATCGTCTCGTCTAGCGATGTCGGCCGGCCAGGCCGCGACGTGCGCTGCTTTCCAAAACAGCAGCTCGACCGCCTAGATGTCTACTGTACGGGCAGGCGAGTATCACTACGCATTGTAGCAACGGCATTGCGCACTAAAGTTTGTCTGCGCGCAATTGAATATTACCGGCATGTATTCTGCTTGTTACGTAGCTGTGGCGTAAAAGTCATGGCAATTGTCTACATCGAGACTGATTTCTGTACAAAATGTTTGACGTTGTTCGGCGGTCGTGTTACCAGCCTATTAAGTTTTCAAAGTGTCCGTCGACAGTCGCTGGATTTTCACCATGTCGCCTACCTCACCGGATTCCGAAGCGCCTCCCAGAGTTGAGCCAGTGCGACGTGTGCCGGGTATTCTGAATCGAATGTTTGCGGATGGGCGCTCGTGGTCCGCCCCGATATCCCTCATGACCTTGCTCGCGTTGGGATTGGCAGCCTGCTCCCCATCCAGCAATGCCATCGCCAATGGAGCGCAGGCAGACCAGGTCGTCTCCTCGCAAACCGCTGACTACGAGTCCAATGCTACCCAGGCGAAGCTGGATACGCTCTGGATGAAACGCGGTTCCGATCCGCACGGCGCGGAAATCCCGATTGGCCCTGGCGATGTGCTGCGCGTCTCGGTACCCGGCATGGATGAAATGACCAGCGCCAATAGCGACGTTTCGGTGCGTGTCGCGGCAGATGGAAAAATCACCTTGCCGCTGATCGGAACCATACCCGCCGCGGGCCTGACCCAGGATCAGTTGGAGGCCTCGCTGCGCGAGCGCTTCTCCTACTACATGTACAATCCGCCGGTACGATTATTTGTCGTCGAGTACCATAGCCGCGAAGTCGGCGTGTTCGGCGCCGTCGCTAAACCCGGCCTTTACGACATCACCGGTCCCACCGACACCATTCAGAGTATGCTCGCCGCCGCGGGCGGCATGACCGACAGCGCCGCACAGCATGTCCAGTTCACTCCCGCCTCACTCGCGAAGGACGACGGAGGCGTGCAGCAGGTTTCACTACCCACCAGCGATTCCCAGAGTGCCGAACTGCCGGGCAGCCTCGTAATCGATCTGCACAGCACTCGGGGCAAGCAATACCTGGCAATCCCGGTCCGCCCCGGCGACTCGATCGTAGTCCCGGTGTTGGGCCAAGTGATGGTTGAGGGATGGGTGCAGAAGCCGGGACCCTATCCGATTACTCCGCATATGACGGTCTCCGGCGCGATCGCAGCGGCGGGCGGTGCGGTCTTCGCTGGCGATACTAGCGAGGTAAAGGTGATTCGTCCCGGCGCAAACCAGGGACAGGGCTACTTCCTGGTCAATATCGACGACGTCGAAGAGGGACGCGCACACGACGTTCCTTTGCAGAGTGCCGATGTGGTCGAAGTCAATGTCAGCGACGCGAAGATCGTGCCCTATGGCGTGTATAGCGCCGTAACCAATCTGTTTCGGATGGCTACCTATTTCCCGGTTTACTAGCGAGCAGGAGATCAATGAACGAGCTCTCCCCATACCGAATCTATCCGGAGCTCATCGCGCAGCCGGGGGATTTTTCCGGCGGCTCGGACTTTGGTACCGGAGCTTCAACGCTGAGGGATTACTGGCAGGTCATTCGGCGTCGCAAAGGTTTGATCCTTCAGATCTGGTTAAGTTCCCTGGTGCTGACTGTCCTCATCTGCCTGATCGTGACTCCTATCTACCAAGCTACCGCGGTGTTGCTCATTCAGAGACAGGCCCCCCAGGTGCTCGATATCCAGAACCAGCTGGTCACTCCGGAGTTGCCAGACGCCGATCATGACTTCTATAAAACCCAGATCCAGATCCTTAAGAGTCAGGAACTCGCTGCGCGGGTAATTAGTAAGCTTCATCTGGACGAGAATGGTCTTTTCAACGGTAAGTCCTTGAAGGGAGTTCTACCCGCCCTTTTGCGAACCTGGCGGCGAGCCGCCGATTCGATTAAGCGCCTGCTGGGCGCGTCAGGGCCCATACCGAGCGAGACCTATCTAATGGGGGAATCGCCCGAGGTCATTTCCAACTACAAGGAGATGCTAAGTGTCGATCCGCTGCTGGAGACCGAGCTGGTCCGGATCGATTTCAAAAGCTTCGATCGCAGCCTCGCCGCGCAAGTCGCGAATACTCATGCGGCCGAATACATTGCAGAATCACAGCGCCTGCGCAGTGAGCCCAACGCTGCGGCAGAGCACTTTCTGGAAGGTCAGTTGGTCGAGCTTAAGGAACGGCTCGCGCGATCGGAAACCGGACTTAACAATTTTCGTCGTCAGCGTGGGATCGTCGACAACCTGGAAGACCTCGACGGCTCGTCTAAGAGTGCGGCCGGCCCCAATCCCGCGGACATCGCGGTCGCTCGCATGGCCAGCATCAGTAACTCGATGGCGGAGGCTACCGCCAATCGCATTCAGCTCGAAGCTGAGGTTTTGCTCCTTCGCAAGGGCGACTATGACAGTGTGCCCGAAGTGGTCTCGGACAAGCGCATCCAGGACCTGCACGAACAACTTGCGATGATGCAAAGCCAATTGGCTGCGACGACTACCCAGTTCTCCGAGCACTATCCGAAAGTGGCGCAACTCGAGGCTCAGGTCCGTAGCCTGCGTGAAAAACTCGCGATCGAAACCCGCGAGATAGTAGGTGGCATCGAGAAGGCTTACGCCGCATCGGTCTCGCGCGAAAATCACCTCAATGTGCAACTTAAGCAGGAAAAGGAAAACGTCCTGCAACTGCACGACGCTGCAGTCGGTTACAAGGTGCTGGCGCGCGAAGTTCAGACCAACCAGCAGCTCTATGACGGTGTCGTTCAGCGCATGAAGGAATTCGAAGTGGCTGCAAAGGCAAACGCTTCTAATATCTCCATCGTAGATGCGGCGGTTCCTCCACTTAAACCGTGGTTTCCCAAGAAATGGCTTAGTCTCGCAGTGGGCGGCACTGCAGGGCTGTTATTTGGAGTTTGCGCGGCCTTCGGCGTCGAGTACTTCAACGACCGCCTGGTAACCCCCGAAGAGGTGGAGTCCTACCTGCGGCTTCCGGCGCTCGGCGCGATTCCGCAGTTTCAATTTCAACGCAAAGCGATACCGATCGGCCGCGCCGCACACGCAGAGCTCGCCTTACTTCCAGGCCCCCAGGTCCAGTCCTTCAAACGCGACACCCTCGTGAGGTTGAAGGAGGCTTATCGAGCGCTTCACGCCGCGCTTCTTTTGTCGCAAGCGCCCAAGCCACCTCGAACTATCCTGTTCACCAGCGCTATTGCCGGCGAAGGCAAAAGTATCACGACCCTGAACACTGCATGGATACTGGCCGAAGCGGGGGCTCGGGTGCTGGTTATTGACGCCGACCTGCGCCACTCAAGCTGTCATCGCCTTTTGCAGCTAGACGGCGGAGTTGGACTTAGCGAAGTTCTCACCGGCCAGGCTTTGTTGGGGGATGCGATCCATAATGCTGGCTCGTTCGATTTGTTAAGGTCGGGCGCGCTGCCGCCCAATCCCGCGGGCCTGCTGAGTTCCGTTACCCTCATCGAAACACTGAGGAACGCGGTTTCTAAGTATGACTTCGTTTTGATCGATTGCGCTCCACTGGTCCCTGTAAGCGATGGGCTGCTGTTCGCCTCCGCGGTTGAAGGAGTGGTGATGGTAGTCAATGCTCGCAACACTCCGCGCGCATTGGTCCGACAGTCGATCGTGCGGCTCCGGCGCGCGCGGGCCAACCTTCTAGGAGTGGTTCTCAACGAGATCAATCCGCAGCATACGTCCTACGGCAAGTACTTCGCGTACTCGCCGCTCTCCGACGACACCGGAACTGGGTTGCCCGGACTGACTGCGGTGTCCAGCGCGCAAACCTACTCGGAGATCCAATCGAGCGAGGTCAGCGGCTCATGAGAGTACTCGTAACCGGATCCAGCGGTCTCATCGGTTCGGAAGCAGTTCGATACTACGACTCACAAGGTCACGAGGTAATCGGAGTCGACAACAACATGCGGGCTACCTTCTTTGGCCCAGCCGGAGACACCTCATGGAACCTGCGCGCATTGACCGCGTCGACCAGCAACTTTGTCCACTACGACATCGACATTCGCGATCGTGAGCGGCTTACCCGGCTCTTTGAAACGCTTCCGATGGATTTGATCATCCATTGCGCCGCGCAACCGTCGCACGACAAGGCTCGCGACATCCCGTTGCTGGACTTTGAAGTAAACGCGGTCGGCACCCTCAACTTGCTTGAAAACACGCGGCGTTTCAGTCCTGATTCCACTTTCATTTTCATGAGCACCAACAAGGTCTATGGCGACGCTCCCAATGAAGTACCGATGGATGAACTCGAGCGGCGCTATGACTACTCACGACCCGAAGACAGGCTCGGGATCGATGAGAATTGCCGCATCGACCGCTCTCTTCATTCACTCTTTGGAGCTTCGAAGCTGGCAGCCGACATCGCAGCCCAGGAGTACGGCCGCTACTTTGGAATGAAGGTGGGTGTCTTTCGCGGTGGTTGTCTTACAGGTCGTTCTCACTCCGGCGTCGAATTGCACGGATTTCTGTCCTACCTCGTTAAGGTTGCTTTGAGTGGCGGCGCCTATAAGGTGTTCGGCTACAAAGGGAAGCAAGTTCGAGACAACATTCATAGCTACGACGTGATCCAGGCTTTCGAAGCATTTCGGCTCAATCCGCGCCCCGGCGAGGTTTACAATCTCGGCGGTTGCCGCGAGAACTCGGTCTCGATCCTCGAAGCTATCGATTTGATCAGTACTCTTTGCGGTCATGCCATCGACTGGTCCTATGTCGAAACCAATCGCGTCGGAGATCACATCTGTTACATCTCAAATATGACCAAATTCAAAACCCATTACCCACATTGGCGCCTGACGCGGACGCTAAACGACATCATCGTTGAAATCATGGAAAGCGAAGTGTCTGCCAGAGTCCGCAATCCCATGACAGCAGCGGCCAAGTAGCTATGGAAATCGCGCGCGCAAATATGTTGGGCGTCGGAGTCAGCGCCATCGATTACGATTTGGCTACCGCAGAAATGGAAAAATGGGCAACCCAGAAATCTCCGAACTACGTCTGTGTCGCGACCGTGAACGCACTGGTGCAAAGCCAGACTGATGAAGAATTTAGAAAAATACACAATAACGCAGGATTGGTGACTCCTGATGGTATGCCACTGGTCTGGCTTAGCCGGCTAATGGGCTTTCCTCAGACAAGCCGCGTTTATGGCCCGGACTTGCTGCTTCACGTGTGCCGAGCTTCGGTAGGACGCCTGCGGCACTATTTCTATGGTGGTCGTCCCGGGGTGGCCGAGCACCTCGCAGAGAATCTGTGCGGGCGATATCCGGGTCTTCTGATCGCTGGTACCGGTGCGCCCCCGGTTTTCCCTGGAACTACCTGTTACCGACCTTTGAACGACCTCGAAGAGCAAACTCTCATCGATACTATCAATCATTCCGGTGCGGATATCGTGTGGGTAGGTTTGGGGACGCCTTACCAGGAACGCTGGATGGCCGAGCATGTAAGCAAGCTAAAGGCCTCGGTGCAGGTAGGTGTCGGGGCTGCGTTCGACTTCCATACCGGGTCAGTTAGGCAAGCGCCGCGATGGATGCAGCGCGCGGGCCTCGAATGGTTGTTCCGCTTGATGATGGAACCGCGTCGACTATGGAGACGGTATCTCATCGGCAATTCTATTTTTCTGTGGTTGATCGTGCGTCAGGCTCTGGGCAGGCGACCGCCACCTCTCGATGCTTGATCGGCGGGCAAGCGGAGTTGGATCCAAACCGACTGGGGAGTTGAGGGGGATCGAGAGGTAGTGCTGACATGGGTACCCTTGGCAATCTGAGAGCATCGGAAAACCTCGTCAAGGGGCAGGAAAGGGTAGGGCTCAGAGCATCCGCCGCTATCACGCGAAAATATTGGTGGGTACCGATCGCGCGCATAAGTGTTCTCCTGGTGACCGATATGGTTGCCTTGCTGGCAGCCGCGGCGGTTGGCTTTTACGCATATGCGGGTCCGATCCTCCATCAGCCGCCAAGCCTATATAGTCCGACGGCAGGGTTGTTGCTCTTTGTCCCACTCGGCTTTGCTGTAGCCGGTTTATATCCGGGCTTCGGCTTAGGGTCGGTCGATACCTTGCGACGCCTGTTGCTGGCCACCGGTTTCGCCGCGCTAGTATTTGCCGGACTTATCTTCCTTTTAAAAATGCCGGCGATCTACTCGCGAGTAACCTATGCGATCGCTTGCGCCTCCGCACTCATAGTCGTCCCCGTGATTCGTTTTTTGACTGTGGGTGCGGTTTCTGACTGGAAATGGTGGAAGCGACCGGTAGTGCTGGTTGGAAGCCATCGAGCGGTACGCGCGATGGTCAGCGCTTTAAACGACTCACCTGGCCTGGGCTATCGGGCGGTAGCCGTGCTGACTACTGATATCCAGCCGGGTGAAGTGCGAGGGCTCCATAGTCTTCCCACTATTGAAAGTCCCGAAGCACTCGCAAGCCTCGGTGAGAGCGGTGAGTGCGAAGCACTGGTAGATGAAAGCTGCGCGGCGAGCGTGCTGCCGCAACTTCTTCAGGATCATTTTCGCAAGGTCACCATGACCCGGGAATTGGGATCCGAGTTACCGGTGCAGGGTACCTGCGTGAGGTTTTTAGGCGATCTACTTGGCGTTCAATTTACCAATAAACTTCTGGTCAGGCGCAATCGCGTGGTGAAGCGCGGGATCGATGTCGTGTTCGGAGCAGTGTTGTCAGTGCTCGCGCTGCCATTCATAGGGTGCGGTGCGCTGGCGGTGTGGGCCATGAGCGGACGCCCCGTCTTCTACAGTCAACAGCGGCGCGGCCTCGACGGCAAGACCATCAGGGTCTGGAAGCTCCGTACAATGTGTCCCAACGCCGAGATAATACTCGACGACTACCTACGCGCGCATCCTCAATTTGTTAGACGCTGGAATGAATCGTTCAAGCTCGACAACGATCCCAGGATTATACCGGTGGTAGGCAACTTTCTACGCCGGCATAGCCTCGACGAGCTGCCCCAATTGCTTTCAGTAGTCACCGGTGAAATGAGCCTGGTAGGCCCGCGTCCTTTCCCCGACTATCATCTCGCCAGAGTGTCGCCAGAATCCCGCACACTGCGACATCGAGTTAGGCCGGGTGTTACTGGGTTATGGCAAATAACCGTTCGCAGTTCGGGTGATCTTGCGGCTCAGAGCCACTATGACGTTTTCTACGTGCGTAACTGGTCGATCTGGCTGGACCTCTACATTTTGGCTCGCACCGTAGGTGCTGTCCTCATCGGAAAGGGGGCTTGCTAGGGACTTCGCGGTGGCAGCTAGTACAACTTCAACAATTCGCGGGTTCGAGCTGCGAACTTCTCTGCAGAGCGCATCCTGGATGCGCAACGGCCTGTGGTCTTTGTTCGAGCAGGGCCTCGGATCCTGCTCCAACCAGATGATTAGCATCGTGGTGGCTCGGAGCATCGCGCCCGAGGGTTATGGTGCCTTCACTCTGGCCTTTTCGATCCTTCTGATGGCAGGGGTTCTTTACTATGCGCTGATGGTTGAACCGATGATGGTCTTCGGATCGGGTAAGTATGCGGGCTGCTTTCAGGAATATCTTAGGCTTCTCGGCTTCGGACACTGGATGTTGACGGGTAGTCTAACTGTGGTTCTTGCGATCTGCAGCATCATTTCCTCGCGGATTGGCAACCTCGGCGTCGGGGCCGCATTTGGAGGCGCGGCGCTAGCGTTACCATTTAGTCTTTATCTGCTGCTGCTTCGCCCCGCATGCTATGTGCGCGATAAGGTACAGATCGCTGCCATCGGAAGCTTCCTGAATCTGGTTCTCAGCACGATAGGGCTGGCCGTATTATATTTGACCAACAACATCAGCACGCTTGCCGCGTTCGGGGTGATCGCGACCGCCGCCGGGGGAGCATGCGCGTTCGTTCGCACGGCATTAACTACCAGCTCCAAGCCGGCACTCAACGGGCAAGCCAAAGATCCCTGTGAACGTCCAACCATCAGAGGAGTATTACGGGATCACTATTCCTTCGGCGGAGCTAACATGCTTGCCGCGCTTGCGTTTCTGGCGTCCGGGCAGTTGATGCCGCTGGCATTGATTCCAGTTTTCATCGGCCTGCAAGCGGAAGCGATGGTAGGGGCGGTATCGAACCTGTTCGGCCCTTTGAACCTGCTGATGCGTAGTGCCGCAGTTCTTTTACTCCCCCAGATCTCTCGCCATACCCACATCCACGGCCTGGACGCGAAAGCTCGGCGCTATCTACTGCTTGCGGCTGCCGCGTTCGCGAGCGTCGCCGCCATTTATGGGGCTATGATGATCACTTTCGGACGGCCAATAATGCATGACCTCTACAGGGGACAATACGGCCATAGCGCAGCTCTGATCCTGATCTTCGGTATCAACTATGTTGCTTCGTCGATTGAGCAGGTACTCGCGCTGGGACTTAAGGCTATCCGCAGGGTCCGCACCCTGGTGTACGCTCGTTCTGCTGCTGCGCTGATAGCTCCACTCGTAGCCGTACCTGCTTTGCTGGCAAAAGATCTCACCTGGGTAATCGCTGCCTTTGCGCTCGGATATGTAATAGCCGGAGCGATCATTACACAACGGATGTTGCAGTACGACAAATCGCTGCCTGAGCCGTCGAGTGTGGTCCTATGAGTGCCATTGTCGGGGAAAAGATGGCGGTAACTGGGACGTCGTCCCGTCCATGGAAGGACCCGGTGGTTCAGGCACTGATAGCGTCGCTCGAAAACAGAGAGTACGCAGTCCTGCACGGATGGCGGTCGCTTCCCGAGGGTCCTGCCTCTGACGTCGATATTGTAATCAGAGAGAGTGATCTGCCTGCGCTCGAGCGCGCCCTGCGTCTTCATTGTGGGGCTCGTATTGCACAAATCATCCGATATGAAGGCGGTAGCGGGTTCTTTTTCGTGGCAGTACGTGATTGCGACGGAGTGCCGGCGTTCACGCAAATCGACGCCGCTACACGATACTCCCGCGATGGGCGAATTCTCCTCGACAGCGACGAATTATTGGAAGGACGGTGGAGCTTTGAGGGTATACGGGTCGTAAGTCCCGAGGCGGAATTCGCTTATCTTCTGATTAAAAAGATCTGCAAGCGAAGATTTCCTCTTCATCAGCGACGACGTCTGGCTGAGCTGACTGAGAGACTAGGTGCGGACGCAGCCAGGATCGCCGAAGAAGTGTTGGGCCACGGCGCCGCTCATAAGGTCATGCACGATATCGTCGAATCGGACTGGGAGGCGATCGAGTCGAACTTGAACGCCCTCCATCGCGCGCTCCTGCGTCTCGCTTCTAGGCGTCATCGCTTCAATTCGATCCGCTATTGGACGGCAGAAGTAAAGCGAGCTGTTTGGCGATGGCGCAATCCAACTGGCTTCATGCTCGTAGTCATGGGTCCGGATGGATGCGGGAAAAGTACTCTGATCGACCACCTCAAGACTAAGGCGAGCCCACTGTTCTGGTGGGAGGCGGCCCTGTTCCATTTCCGTCCGGACGTATGGGGGACCACCGCAGATCGGGGCGCTGTTCTCGAGCCTCACAAACATCCTTCTCGCAACCCCTTAACTTCCACCCTGAAACTAGGTTTCTACGGGGTGGATTTCGTCACAGGTTATCTCAAAACTATCCGGCCCGGACTCATCCGATCGCGGCTGATGATCTTCGATCGCTACTACCATGACCTCCTGGTCGACAAACGGCGATATCGATATGGCGGGTCGGTGTTTCTTGCGCGACTTTTCGGCCGCTTAATCCCCAATCCGGATATGTTCCTGATGGTCGACGCACCGGAAACTATCATTCAGGAGCGCAAACAGGAATTGCCGTCGGAAGAATTGCGGCGGCAGCGGGCTGCCTACCGTAATCTCGCCGCAACTCTGCCCAACGCCGTACTGGTAGACGGCTCAGCGCAACCTCAGGAGGTAGCAAGGCAAGCTCATCAGCACATTATCGACCGAATGGCTGCGCGCTATTTGCGGCGCAGAAGAACCTGGTTTAAAGATGACCACACCGAGACGCTACAATGGCTATCTCTCGCGCTCTCACAAGGTGACTCCAACTATATCTCGCCGGCGCAATCAAAGAGGGGCGGGCGCGACGAGTTCCATTGGTTGCGGTTAGGCGATGGGCGAGGCTACCTGTTGCCGGCAAATTCGAGTTCTACGACCTTAGCCGGACTCGATCTCTATCGGCCACAGCGGCTCAAATCGCTGTTGGCCAAGACGGCACTATGCGTGGCCATCAAGACCGGCGCGGCGGGCGTGGTATTGAAGCGCGTTCATGTTCCTCGGCGCGGTTCCGAAGGAGTGACGCATGGGATCTTCGACTACCTCCATCGGGTTACCGGTAAGACCCTCAGTTATGCGGTTTCGCTGGGCACTCCCGGGCCGCATCGAAAGCCCGTACTAAAGCTCATGGAACCAGATGGACGTCTGATTGGGTTTGCTAAAGTCGGCTGCAACACCACCACCAACGGACTGCTGCGTAATGAAGCGGAAACTTATCTTCATCTGGCGCGTTTCAAATTACAAACTGTAGGACATCCGCAGTTGATCCACAGCGGGCGCTGGGGATCGCATTTTGTGACGATTCAGACTGGACCTGCATCGCAAGCGGCCGGGCCTTCAACAATCGAGCCTTACATCGAGGCGGTGAAAGAACTGGCCAAGGTCGGAAATGTCCGCGCGCCTATTCGGGAAACCGAATACCTTACGGATCTGCACCATCGTGGAGAGGATGCCCTTCAAAGAAATCGAGCCTGGCTCATCCGCGAAGCCTTGCAAGCCTCGGTATTGGCGATTGGTGACAAGAGGATACTCTTTCATTTGTCTCACGGGGATCTGGCGCCATGGAACGCGTGCATGAGGCGTGACCAGCTGTTTCTGTTCGATTGGGAATACTCGCGCACGAATTCGCCAGCAGGATGGGACTTGTTTCACTTCTTCCTACAAACCAATTGGCTTGTGGCGCGGCAGTCGCCAAGTCAAATCATACAAAGGCTTCCGAGCTTCGCGAAATCGATCGCAGAATACTGCCAGAACGTAGATCTTGATCCTGAATTGCTAAGGCCATTGTTCCTTCTTTACCTGGTAGAGCGAATACTGTCGAGCCAGTCAGACACCCAACGCGGGCTCGGTGAGCTACATCTTGTTTCGTCGATCGCCAGCATACTGGCTCTTGAGCTCATGGAGCAGTCTGACCCCGGGAAGAGATCGAAACCTATCGTTGAGACACGGCCGTGACTATATCCACGCGGCCCTCGTTAGGCCACAGGTCATTTGCTAGACTGGCTATGACATGTCCTCTAGGACTGGCCATCGCGATTGTCGCGGTGCTCTACCCGCCTGCGATTTGTGGCGTCGGCGGTGCGATTGTCGCAGCCGGCATTATATGTTGGCTCGCGGGTTCCAGGAAGGTCCTCCAATATTTTCCAACCATGCTCATTATCGCCGGAACCAAGTTTCGCGGCCGCGACGCTGCCGCATTGATCGGTGGCAGCATCGACAGCCAGGTCATGTTCGAGCTCGGTGTATACGCGATTATGGGAATTGTCGTATTAGTCAACCTGTTATCAGCTGAAAGCCTGGGCAAACCCAGACCGCTCGAATTCGCTTTATTCGGGTATGCCTCAATTGCTTTGGCGTCGGTAGGATGGTCTGTGAGTCCGGCAATCACCGCGGTGCGTGCCTCGCAACAAATGCTACTGCTTATAACGGCGTGCGTCGCAGTTAGAGTCATCGGACCATGGAAGCTATTCCGATCCTTTGGCTGCCAACTCCTGGGATATGTGATAGTGTGCGCTACCCTGGCCATTGTCGTGCCTTCATTCAACGGGACCCGGGTAGGGTATCTGGCAGAGGCTCATCGCTTTTCATGGTTCGCAGTACATCCCGTTTCGGCCGCCACCGAGTCAGGAATGGCACTAGTGTTCGTGACGGCGCTGGCTCTGTACGGCGAAGGATGGAAAGGGCGCCTATGCAAAGTCCAGTTGCGGTTTTACGCGCTCGCACTTGTCGCAATTATTGTGGCGACGCGAACTCGTACTGCAATGTTTTCCACTATGGGCGCGGCATCGATACTTTACCTGATACGCTATAAGCGAAATGCAGGCGCATGGATTCTAGGAACTCTCCTTCTAACGGCTACGCTGCTGTTCGTGATTGTGGCTCCGCAACTTGGCACAGCGCTTCAGTCATATGTGCTTCGGGGTCAGAACCTGGGCCAGTTCGCGAGCCTCACTGGTCGAACCGACTTGTGGCGCGAAAGTTTGCGTTTGTTTGTGGACCGCCCACTCTTGGGCTACGGGTTTGTCGCATCGCGCGTGCTACTACTACAAATTCTAGCCTGGGCCGGTGAAGCTCACAATGCACTGGTAGAATCGCTTCTGGACGTTGGTGTCATCGGCGCCGCCGCGCTTTTTGTGCCCTTCTTAAGTGGGTTCGTCGGAAGTGTCAAAGGGCTAAATCGCTGGCGTCCGGGCGACGATGCGACCGTAGCATGGGTCACCGGAGCGCTAACGTTTCTGGCTTTGGACGGAATTCCGATGGCGAGCTTCGCAGGATTTTTGACCTACGATCCGATCGTGATGATGACCGCGATAGTCGTTTTCCAGGCCCTGCCGGCTCAAGTGGAAAGCATCTCACAATTCGGGCGTAATCGAGTGGAAGTACAGAGGACCTACAAATATGCGTACTGAATCGGTGCATAAAGCTAGATTGCTGTTTAAGGCGCTGCTCACCCGCCCTGCCGAAACCTACGACCGCCTTTATCTTCAACTTACCGACCGCTTGCACATCCGACCCAACCTCGAGCGCTCTTCGCCTTATAGCACTCAGGAATGGACGGATGTGGTTGCCAATCTGTCGTCCGCGCTGGGCGAAGACCTTCATGCCTTCATTTCTGAGCGGGCGCGGATCGAAATCTTCGAGGAAGTAGTTTCTACAAAGAGAAACAAAATCGAACACGGCCCATTTCGAGCGTCCTACAATGGCGATCGACGCCTAGCAGATCTGTGCTACGCCGTCTGCCGTGCGCTCAAGCCACAGGTTGCTCTGGAAACCGGCGTCGCGTACGGCGTGACTTCTGCGTACATTCTCCAGGCGATGGCTATGAACGGCCGCGGCGTCCTGCACAGCATCGACCTCCCTCCCGTTGCTGCGCTCGACCCCTCGAAGGAGTCATACGTCGGGATTCTCGTTCCGGCACGGCTGCGCGAACGATGGCGACTGCATCGCGGCACCAGCGCTCGGATTCTTCCCAGGCTCCTTCCAGAACTAGGTTCCATAGATATGGCGGTGCTGGATAGCAGGTTCACTTATGTCGTGAAATTTGAGGAGATGCGACTGCTGAGGCCGGCGCTCGCTCCGAACTCTGTGTTAATTGCCGACGACGTTGATCGCAGCGCCGCATTCACGGATTGGGTGTCGATGAGCAAACCGGTGGTGAGCGCGGTGGTCGATGAGAGCAGCGACAAAGCCGGCAGCATGATGGGCATTTCAGTTCACAAGCTTTCCGATCGGCCTTACTCACGAACGGCACGATCAGCGTAGGCAGCCGAGCGCCTTTCCTCCATCATGAAAATACTGATCGTTCATAACTCCTATCTTCAGCGCGGCGGAGAAGATGTGGTGTTCGCTCAAGAGAAGGATCTGCTGAAAAGCCATGGCGATCAGGTGATCGAGTTTCATTGTCATAACAGCGAGGTGAGCGGAAGAATTGGGCAGAAGCTCAAACTCGTGCGGAACAGCATCTGGTCAGTCGAATCAGCAAAAGCGATTCAGGAGATCGTTGTACGAGAACGTCCCGATGTCGCGCATTTTCACAACGTGTTCAACACCATCTCACCGTCAGCTTACTACGCATGTCAAGAGCTCGGTGTGCCGGTCGTTCAGACGATACATAATTATCGAATGATTTGTCCCAGCGCGGATTTGTTCCGCGATGGAAAGGTGTGCGAGTCGTGCATAGGAAGGTTGGTGGCGTGGCCGGCTGCCATGCGCGGCTGTTATCATGCCTCAAGGATTCAAAGCAGCGTAGTAGCGGCAATGGTCAGTGCTCACTGGTGGTGGAACACCTGGATCGACAAGGTTGACACCTACGTGGCTCCTTCGGAGTGCGTGCGGGAAAAGCTTGTAAAGGGCGGTTTGCCACCTTCAAAAATCGCTGTGAAGCCCAATTTCATCGATCCCGATCCAGGATACCAAGAGAATCGAGGCGCAAGTTATGCAATCTTCGCCGGCAGGCTCGCGCGCGAGAAAGGACTGAACGTATTGACGGAGGCATGGAAACATATTTCCGCTTTGCCTCTGCTAATTGTGGGAGAAGGCCCGGAAGGAATTCCAATACGAAGCCACCTCGAACAGGCAAAGGTTTCTAACATTAAAATGGTGGGTTTCCAAAGCCGCGAAAACCTGCTGCAGCTTATGAAGAGAGCTTCGCTCTTGGTGTTTCCTTCCCAGTGGCAAGAGGCCTTTGGACTGGCGGTGGTCGAGGCCTTCGCGTGTGGAGTTCCGGTTGTAGCGACCCGGATCGGAGCGCTGCGTGAAATAATCGACGAGGGCCGGACTGGGCTGTTGTTCAGTCCCGGAAACGCAGTGGAACTGAGCGAGAAGGTTCGATGGGCAATGGAGCATTCGGCGGAAATGGAAGCTATGCGGGCGGCGGCGCGTATCGAGTACGAGCGGCGTTACAGCGGAGCAGTCAACTATGGGCTTCTCCGCGGAATATATGAACGCACGCTTCAAAAGGTCGCCTCGGAAAAAAGGCCGTTGTGGGATAAGCCCATGGTGCCAACCGATGGCAGCGCTATATTTCAGCAGGCAGACGATAGAACATGAAAATACCGCAAAGGAGTGTGCTACTCCTAGCATATTTCATCGGCACATTGGGCTATACTTGTCACAACGCTATAGCTCAGCCTTTGAGCGATAATGCGCATGCGGTGCGCGGCGCGCAAAGTCTCTATGTGGATCAGGACGATGTCAGAGCCTCGGACGAAAATGAAGGATCAGCGGGCTATCCTCTTAGAACTATTCAGCGCGCGCTGAACTTGACTTCAGGACTGCTAGCCCACAAGTCGTCGGTTCGGATTCGGATTGGGCCGGGAACCTATAGAGAAGGGCTGATCATCAGCGGCCTTGCACATACGGATGGCCCTTCGTTGACGCTCGAAGCTCGAAATCCGGGTAAAACGATCATTTCCGGATCGGACGTCTGGGGTGGCTGGAAGACTCAAAACGGCTTGCTTTCGCACGAATGGCCTTACGATTGGGGCGAGAGTCCCAAACCACCGGGATGGCCGGAGCTCGCACCCATCGTGAGACGCCGCGAAATGGTGTTCGTCAACGGTATCTCACTAGAGCAAAGCCTCACCTTGCCACTTGCAAAGCCCGGTACCTTCGCGGTGGATGGTAACACGATTACAATCAATCCACCGGCTGATGTGGATGGCCAGGCGGCGAGCGTGGAAATTGCAGTTCGTCCTATTTTGCTCAAGTCGCAGGGTCATACGAATCATCTCACTCTGCGTGGGTTGGTGTTCCAGCATGCAAACACCGGCGCCGGCTATGGCGTCAACGCAGCGGCCTTGCTCACGGGATCGGATATTGCTGTGACGAATTGCAAGTTCAACTGGAACAACTGGGTAGGACTTAGCATCGCGACTGCCGATCACGTCAGACTTTCAAATGTCACGGCCGATCATAACGGCGAAAATGGAATCTCGATGTGGCGGGTCTCGCAGTTCACAGCCTCCAATCTCTCCGCCTCGGGTAACAACTGGCGCGGCGCTGCGGGCGGGTTTTTGGGATGGGATACCGATGCCGTTAAGGCGCTAAGTCTGCACGATGCTCAATTTGAGAATTTCCACGCGCTCGACAATCAGGCTGGAGGAATGTGGCTGGACACCGATATTGCGAATATCGTAATTCGGAACGCGACCGTGAGTCATAACCTGACCAACGGTTTCTTTTTCGAAAAAAGTCAGGGTCCCATCGTTGTTCGCAATAGCACTATTGCTCGTAACCACGAAGGCGGTGTGCAAGGCTCGTATTCCACGAACATTTCGCTCCTCGACGATCTGATCTGCGGTAACGAGAGTACTCAAGTACGTATCGCTGGCCGGGACGGAGCGGAGAATATAAGCGACTACTGGACGGGACAGAAATATCGGCTTAGTTCGGCCGAATGGACAATCGCGAGCAGCAAGATCATAACTACTGACAGCGATCAATCGTTGTTGAGTACTTACCTTGTCAAATCATGGCCCGAATTCGCCGACACGTTAATCTCTAGAAATAATTTGTGGGCCGGAACCATCGAGGTACCATTGCCGGCACGCCTTCAGGGGTCAAATCCGAAAGCACAGCTGTTGAGGAATCGAAAGGACGGTCAATCGAGATTCGCCGGTCCCCAACCGGGTTCGTGTCCGAAATAAATGAAACCTCAGAGGCGAATCGGAGGATTAGATGGACTGCGCGCGGCGGCAATACTCAGCGTGTTGTGCCTGCACGCGGCAATAGTGTCCACGCACATGTCTCCGATAATCAGGATACCGTGCTTGTACGGCTGGGCGGGAGTAGATCTGTTCTTCGTCCTATCCGGCTACCTGATCGGAGGGCAGGTGTTCACATCCCAAGGCCAGATGGATCGCCGTGGTGTGGTGGGGTTCTGGTTCCGTCGATGGTTTCGAACTCTACCGCTCTATTATTTCGTCTTGTTCGTATACGCTATCGTTCTTCCTCGTTACGGGATCCCTTTCCGGTCTTGGAATTGGCGATATTTAGTCATGCTGCAGAATTACATGCCGCTGCAGGATTTCCAGCAGAGCTGGTCGTTGTGCATCGAAGAGCAGTTCTACCTAGCCTTTCCGATCCTCGCGATAGTCATTTCGCGCCTTAGACTCCGGCCGTGGGTATGGCTGGTTCCCGGCGTGGTTAGTCTCGGGCTTCGATGGCTGCTGGTCGATCCCGCGGCCGACCGTATCGCCGCTCAGTATGCGATCCGGTTCCCGATCTACACCCACATGGACGGCTTAAGTATCGGAGTATTTTTAGCGGCGACCAGGTCGTCGTGGCGTGACCTTAGTAACACTTGGCGAGCTACAGCTGGCGCCGTCGGTATGATCGTTACACTGGGTGGACTCGCACTGCTGAAACATCCTGCCTCCGGTGGTGTGGAATCGATTGCCTGCTATTCAATGATCGCAGCTGGGTTTGGCGGGCTCCTGGTCGCGAGCGCTGACCTCGCTAGGTTGCCATTCGCTCACAAGCCGGTCGAAAAGCTCGCGGTGTGGTCGTACGGCGCGTATCTGTGGAACAACATTGCATTTCCAATGTTGCGGCCGATGAACTTGGCGTGGCCGTTCAATTTCGGCGGCTTTGCGTTGGCGTTGCTACCAGCCGCTGTGACTTATGCATTAATAGAGGAGCCTTTCCTGCGGGTACGACGAGTGGTTCTCTCGGCACTTGAATCCAGCCTCTCGAAGCCACCAGCCAAGCACTCTCTTGAGCCACTGCCAGTGGAGGTTAGCCTGCGCGGATAGCCATATCCCGCAAGGGCTACAGTGGTGTCTTGAATATTCTCCTTTCAGCCTATGCATGCGAGCCTGATCGTGGTTCCGAGCCGGCGGTGGGTTGGAATATGGCCGTCCAGATCGCTCGCTTTCATGACGTGTGGGTTTTAACGCGCGAAAGCAATCGGGCCGCGATTGAGAACCAGATCCGACAACGACCCACGCCGAGGATTCACTGGGAGTTTCTCGATCCGTCGCGAATAGTGTCCTTCTGGAAACGCGGCAGTCGTGGCCTGTTGCCCTTTTACTATTTGTGGCAGCTCATGGCTTACCGAAGGGCCGAAGAGCTACGCAAGCAAGTCACCTTCGATCTGGTCCATCACGTTACACTCACGCAATATTGGAGTCCGAGCTATCTCGCACTCCTGGGCTTGCCATTTGTATGGGGGCCGCTGGGCGGCGCCGAGCGGACCCCGAGCGGTTTGATGAAGTCCCTAAGTGGTCGTGGCCGTTTGATGGAACGGCGCCGCCAGCTATTACAAGCGGTTGGCACCGCTGATCCCTTTCTCCGCGCCACTGGCAGTCATTCTTCTCTCGCACTGGCTACAACCCGTCAAACTGCAGCGAAACTTGAAGGTCTTGGATGCCGCCGAGTCGAAAGGTTCGGATGCTTCGGACTTTCCAACCAGGATCTCGATCAGCTGACTAGGATTCCGATTAGAACCGAGGAGCCGCTACGACTGGTAAGCCTCGGACGTCTGTTGGGTTGGAAGGGCTTTCATCTGGGAATCGCGGCATTCGCTCGGGTTCATAAAAGTCTGCCGGGCTCCGAGTACTGGATTGTCGGCGATGGTCCGGAGCGTTCAAGTTTGATGCAACTCGCACAAATTTCAGGCGTTGGCGCAAAAGTAAGGTTTTTTGGCGAGCAATCCCACTGCGAAATACCAAGGCGTTTATCGGAATGCGATGCGTTGGTTCACCCGAGCTTTCACGATGCCGGAGCTATGGTTTGTAACGAAGCTATGGCTGCCGGCCGACCAGTCATCTGTCTCGATCAGGGCGGTCCGGGAACTCAAGTTGGAAAAGAGAACGGCTTCAAGATTGCGGCAACCAATTCTTCGAAGGTAATCGACGAGATTGCCGAAGCGATAACATGGTTAGGTCGCAACATAGACGGTCGACGTCAGATGGGCGTGGCCGCGCGCAGAGCTGCGAAGGCCGACCATTCGTGGGATGGTAAAGGAGAGATGCTTGCGAGTTGGTACGAGCAACTTGAGCGACAACCTTTGAATGCGTCGGGGTTCGTGAAGTCCGCCGTAGGTTGATAAGCAGTACTCAAAGAGCGGAGAATTTACTGAGAGGGCGGTGGAGCGACGTAAGAATTGGTGGAAGACCAGTCCTGACCGGTCGCGGATCGCCAACTCGATAGCGAGTGACTACCTCCCAGGTAAAACATTGGTGAGCTGGTGCCAGGGGAATACCAATCGTTGAAATCGGAGGCCAGTGTGGTCGCAAAGTTTCCCCAGGAATTCTTCAGGCCGGAGGAAAATAGGGAAGTATTTGAGGTTACGGCCGCGATGACGTTGTTTGCCAACGTCCAATAGTCGGTCAGGACCGAATAAGATCGACCAGTCTCGAAGTCTTTAATCGAGACCGCCGCGTCTGCGCCCGCTATTTGGATCTGAGTCACAGAGTTACCGTAGAGCGTAGTATGAGAAATGCTTACATTCTGAGCGGCATTGGCCAGCAACCCGAGGCTTCTATTGTACGAAATCAGAGAATTGAATAGCTGAAGCGGTCCTTCGCAATTCTCGATCATCAAGCCAGACATCAAATTGAAGGAAAAATTGGAATTGGTCATCGACGCGTTTGCGACGTCGGTATCAAGCCAAACTCCTGCCGCTGTGTTGTTTCGCGAGGTAAAGTTCTGCAGCGCCAGTCCATGAATATTGGTGATCTTCATGCCTGCGGTATCGACCCCGAAAAGGTACCCGGAAGCGGATCGCCAGTTATTCCACGTGGTTTCCGTGTCATTCAGCAGCCAATTAGTCACCCGGTATCCTTTGATCCCGTCCTCCCCGTTTCCATCCGCTGATGTATCGTTGAAGGTCACATTGGCCGAGGCGGTAAGACTCACACCTATCCAGTTGTTGTAAAGAATCTTGCAGTTGTCGATTAGTGCGTTGTTCGCACTATTGATCACTACCGCACCCAAGCCGGTCCCGTTTATGGGTGTAATGTCATATTCGAAGGTTAATCCGCGCAAAACCAGATTGCCGATTCCGTGCGGTGCTGAGAATAGACCCGAGCGTACTCCGACCTCGATGTCAGCAGTTTTCATATCGGTACCGGCCGGTGGATACACTGTGATGGTCGCCGCGTCCTTGACCGCATAGGTCGCCGGAGTGGTGAGCGGGTTGGATAGAGTGGGCATCAGTAGCTTTCCATTGATTGCAACTACTTCACGTCGCAATCCGAGCGCGCTCACTCCTTGCCAAGGCGATGGAGCATATCCCCAGGAATAAGGCCAGCTATGCGACCAGCTGACTCCGTCGGGTTGTGCGACCCAGCCTGAACTCCACCGGTCGGCCCCCGAAATGATCGCGGTTCCGGGCTGTGTAGCTTCAATTATCAAGGGGGCCGGATTGGAATTGTTGAAGGAGGTGAGCGTGACAGTTTCGCGGTAGATGCCGGGACTTACAGATATTTTGACTCCTGATTTGACGACCTTAGCGGCCAGAGAAATAGCCTTACCAATGGTGGCAAACGGCGCGCCGTAGGAACCCGGATTGGTGTCGCTTCCCTTTGCCGTATCGACGTAGTAGTAGGTCCCGATCGGTGACTCATTTACCGATGCGCCTGTCGCCTGAGCATTAGTGCAAATCATAGGCATCAAGAGAAATGCCGCGAAAGCTAGTCCACAAGTTCGAACAACATGCGATCGGATCGCGCGGATGGTGCAGTTCAGGCGCGTCCAGCGGCCGGCCGAAATCAGAGTTATGTCCATAGTCCCCCCAAACGGTCTCAGGCTTCAGAAAACAGAAAAGCAACCGCAGCCGGAACCAAAAAGTGCCAATAAGGCCTGACCGATGGCTTCGGCAAATAAGTCAGGCGGAGAAGAGAAGAACTAGATGCAGAAGACCCACACTAAACGGGTTCAGACTCGTACGGCGAAAAATGCAAATGGCGCGCCATTGTTACCATCTCGTAAAACAAGCATTAAATATATG
Organism: uncultured delta proteobacterium; assembly: GCA_963848285.1. Taxonomy (GTDB): domain Bacteria; phylum Desulfobacterota; class Binatia; order Binatales; family Binataceae; genus DATGKG01. The sequence continues at coordinate 129,978 of CAWKCZ010000002.1, forward strand.
GCGTGTTGCTTTAACGCAACGCAGCAATGCGCTGAAGCGACAGCATCGAGATAGCAACCATGGTTTGCGGCGATCCCGCCGCGCCCATCGTTTGACTGGACGTTGTCATTGTGATGCCGCGGCAGACGGGACCGCCAAGGCGCCCCCAAGCGCCTTTCCAGCATGATTGTCAGTCGAGCTATAGTAGATTTGCAGAGTTAGCCAGGCGCCAGGGTTTTGAACGCGCGCTCGTCCGGCAGGCCGCTCTCGTCGCATCGCAGCGGCATCAGGCAAACGTGATTGGCACCCGCTTTGAGTTGTGCGTCGATACGATCCCGAATCTTGTCTTCACTTCCCCATGCGACCGCCGCATCGATGATTCGATCGCTACCCCCGTCGGCGAAGTCGGCATCGACGAAGCCTTGCGTGCGTAGAATGCGCTGATAGTTGGCCTGGTTGAGATAGAAGCTGAAATGTTCGCGCGCGCGCTCTCTCGCCTTGGAAGGATCGGATTCGAGAATTATGATCTGACTGGCGCAGACCCAGGCGTCAGGCCCCATGATCGCGCGCGCTTTTGCCGTGTGCTCGGGCATACACAGGTAGGTATGGGTGCCGCGAGCCTCGCGCGCAGCGAGCGCTAGTGACTTCGGATGCAAAGCCGCGATAACCAGCGGCGGCTCAGACGCGGGGGCGACGGCGCGATATAGGGCGGTCTTCATCTGAGCGATGTACTCGGTCATGTAGGTCAAAGGCTTATCGTAATTGTGCTTGCGAAGGTCCTGCACCAGCGTGCGATGGCTAACGCCGATTCCAAGGATGAACCGGTCAGGTGCAAACTCGGTTAGGGTGCGAGCGGCCGCCGCCATTGTCATGGGATCGCGCGCCCAAATGTTCGCGATGCCGCTCGCATAGATGAGACGGTCGGTGCGCGCGAGCACATAGCCGGCGTGCGCGAAGGGCTCGCGCCCCCACGCCTCGGGCGACCACACTACCCGATAGCCCATCCGCTCGAGGCGGCCGCAAAAGGCGATGCTCTCCGCGGCCGGCATTGCGTCCATGAAACAAAATGCACCAACTTTACCAATCTCCATTAACAGATCTCCTATGCGGCAGGTTTTTCCCACATCGCGAACATCCAAACCTTAGCCAATTTCCTCGACGCTTTTGAATCGCGGATGGTAGTTTGGTTGACGTACGATGCAGCAAATCGGATTATTCGAGGCCCCTCAAATTTAGCCTAAAGGAACCATGCAATGAGAGAATTGAAACTTACCGAGATCGAAACGCTGCTTAAAGAAGGCATCGCCTATGCCCAAGGATTGGGGCGGCCTAGTTCGATCGTGGTGGTCGACATGGGTGGTCACATCCGCGGCGCGCTCCGGCCGGAGAAAGGACGCATCGCCAACGTCGACATCGCGATGAAGAAAGCATGGACTGCGGTCGCGTTTCAGCGCCCGACCGCCATGTTGCGCGACATCACATTGCCGGGCACCTTCGGCTATGGCCTGCAGCATACCGACAATCGCATCTGCATTGTCGGTGGGGGATTTCCGATCTTCGACGATCAGAACGACGTGATCGGAGGTATCGGCGCGAGCGGTGGCTCAATCGAGGAAGACTGCGAGTCATGCCTCACTGGGATGCGCAAACTCGGTTTCAAGACCGACTTCGCCAACCCGCTCGCGGCCAAAAAATAACGCCGAACTAACCGCGAAAGTGCGGCATCACTTCCTTGGCGAACAGCTCAGACGAACGAGTCGCTTTGAGCGGATCGAGGCCCGGGAACTGCGACGCCATGACGAAGTGGGTGCAGGCGAATTCGGCGCGGAACTTCTCCAGCTTGCGCGCCACTTCGTCGGGGGTCCCGATCATGAGGCCCTCGGCGAGTGGCGAGTTGCGCATTTGCATATGCGATGAAATGTCCCACACCTGCTTGTCCCCTGCGGCGTCGTTAGCTTCCGCGAGCCACTGCCCGTAGTTCGCCATCATGTAGTGAAGATGCGGTGCGGCTTCTTCCCAGGCCTGATCGGCGCTGCGGGCGACATAGACGGCGCGCAATTGAGCGACGTTGAAATTCTTGAGGTCGCGGCCATTCTGTTTGAGTGCGGCGGCATAAGGAATCGCAGGATCGGGTCCAATGGTAGCCATTAGATGGAAACCCATTCGCGCGGCGCGCGCGGTCGCCTTTTCGGTACGACAGCCGATCCAGATCGGAATTCCGGGTTGCTGTATCGGCCGCGGATGCAGCGTCATGTCGGTCACCTGGGTGAACTTGCCGTTGAAAGTCACATTCGATTCGGTGAATAGCCGATGCACGAGTTCGATGCCTTCGGCGAGGCGCGCCGATCGCTCGGCGCGCGGCATGTTAAGTGCGGTGAATTCCTCGGCGCGATAACCCTGGCCAACGCCGAGGTCGAAGCGGCCTCCCGAAATGATGTCGATGCATACGCAGTCCTCAGCGACGCGCACCGGATTATGGAAAGGCATCAGCAGCACGAAAGTTCCGATCCTGATGCGGCTGGTGCGCGCCGCTATTGCAGCAGCAGTCGGCAACACCGCCGGATTGTAACCATCTTCGAAAAAATGATGTTCGGTCAGCCAAACATTGTCGTAGCCGAGTTCCTCGAGCCGTACGATTTCATCAATCTGGCTTCGATAAAACTCGGGATAGGGTTTGCGCCATTGCGCCGGGTTGCGAAAATCGAACATCAGTCCAAACTTCATCGGGTCTCACCTCTCGCTATCTCGCGGGTTGAAACTAGCGTTTGCGATTTTCTCCCGTCAATGGAAACATCCGCACAGATTCCAAGATCGACGCTTTCGATCTTGCACAATGGAGAAGGTGCGATGGCTAAATCAGTATTTCTCGTGATGAGTAATCCGACTCCCGGCAAAGAAGCTGAGTACAACGAATGGTACGACAAGGTTCATCTGGCCGATGTCCTCAACGTACCCGGATTCGTTGCGGCGCAGCGCTTTCGGCTCGGCGACACCCAGTTCGGCGAGGGCAATCGGCCGCATCGCTACCTCGCGATTTATGAAGTTGATACCAACGACATGGCCGGATGCTTGAAAGAACTGTCGGCGCGCGTCGGCACCGACGACATGGTGATCAGCGACGGCATCGACATGCAAAACCTGGGAACGTTCATCTTCGGCGCGATCGGCGAGAAGATGCTCGCTTCAAACGTCCGCCGTCCGCAGCGCAGCGCCGCCGCGGGTTAGTCCGGGAGCCGTACATAAGTCGCGGCGGCTGCGATCGCGCAGAGGATTTCGATTTCAGCCGCCGCTGGGGCGCTCCGTTTGACAGCACGCCCACTGGCCGCATAGTAAAATTGACTGCGGTCAGAAAACCTTTCGCTCGCCAATGACTCCGCTCCTGTGCGCGAGCTGTACGAGGACAGATCGATGGGAGCAAGAACCGGAAAGGAATTCCTCGCAGGACTCAAAACCCCTCGCGAGATCTGGGTTGGCGATGACAAGGTTAGCGACGTAGCGTCGCATCCATCGTTCGCAGGCGCGGCGCAAACTCTCGCGCAGGTCTTCGATCTTCAGCATGAGGCGCGCGAGGACTGCCTGATGCCCGATCCCGAGACCGGCGAGCCCATCAACATCAGCCACATGATTCCGCGCTCGCGCGAGGACCTCGAGAAGCGCCATCGATGCCTCCAGCGCATTTCCGAGTTCACCGTCGGGCTGATGGGCCGCACGCCCGACTATATGAATGTCACCTACGCGGGATTCGCAGGGCGCGCCGATGAGTGGGCGGCCAACAACAACGATCGCGGCGCGGCGAACCTCGTCGCGTATCAGAAGTTCCTCGCGCGCAAGGACATCTCGCTGACGCACACCATCGTTCAGCCGACCATCGACAAGTCGCAGGGCGACGCGCCGATGCCCGGCAACGATGTCGCACTACATAAAGTAGCGGATACCGACCACGGCATCATCGTGCGCGGGGCGCGCATCCTCGCGACGCTGGCGCCGTTTGCCGATGAGATCGCAGTATATCCCGCGATGCCGCTGCCGCGAGGGCGCCGATGCCTATGGGCTTTCATTCTGTATCCCGATGGGAACGCCGGGGCTGAAGTTCCTCTGCCGCGATAGCTGCGCGACCAAAACGAATCTGTTCGACCATCCGCTCTCGAGCCGCTTCGATGAGCAGGATGCGTTCGTGATTTTCGATGACGTCGAGGTGCCGCGCGATCGCGTTTTCATCGATGCGAATCGCGACGCCTACAACAGCGTGATGACGACCGGATGGTATCCGAACGTCATGCAGCAGACGATGATTCGCGCGCAGACCAAGCTCGAGTTCGCCTACGGCCTCGCGATGCGGATGGCGGAAATCATCAATGACGTCTCGCCCGCGACCAAACAGCATGCTCGGCGAGATTTCGGTCTATGCGGAGCTGACCCGCGCCGCGATTCGCGCCGCCGAGGATCAGGCATTCGAATGGGGCAACGGCGTATGGTTTCCGCATGGCGGCCCGCTCGCATCCCTGCGCGCGATCCTGCCGACCTGGTTCCCGCGCGTCGCCGAGATCATCACGCTCATCGGGTCGCACAATCTGCTCGCCGCGCCGACCCGTGCGCAGCTCGACGATCAGAGCCTGCGCCCGCTCATCGATCAATTTTTGCGCGGCGCGAAAGGCGTCGAGGCCGAGGAACGCGCGCGCGTGTTTCGCCTCGCATGGGATTTCGTCGGCACCGCACTCGCGAGCCGCAACGAAGTTGTACGAGCGCTTCTATCTCGCGTCGGGCGCGCGCAACTATCAGCTCGCGCACGCGCTATCGCTTGAAGGATCGCGCGAATCGCCTCGTCGATGGCATCCTCGGCAAGGAACATGGCGACGCGGAGGCAACCAAAGATGAAAAGCGTCGCAAACTCGGCCTCGCGCTGTAAATGCTCTATTGTCTGCACCTTTGTGTCTCTGTGCCTCTGTGGTTAATTCTTCGGCGATTTTGACGATCCACGATCGACTGCGCTAAGACACCAACAGTTCATCCTTACGTTGCGCGACAGGGGAATCAAGATGGGCAAACTCGACGGCAAAGTTGCTGCGGTAACCGGAAGCGGACGGGGAATCGGACGCGCGGTCGCGAAGGCGCTGGCGGCGCAGGGCGCGGCGGTCGTTGTCAATGACCTCGGCGTGACGGTGGACGGCAAAAAGGAACCGTTCGACGCCCGCCGACGAAGTGGTGAGCGAAATCAAAGCCGCCGGTGGGCGCGCGGTTGCCAACCCGTCGGATATCGCGACAGTTGCCGGTGGCGAGGCGCTCGTCGATCACGCGATCAAGGAGTTCGGCCAACTCGACATCCTCGTCAACGTCGCCGGCATCCTGCGCGATCGAATGATCTTCAACATGAGCGAGGAAGAATGGGACGAGGTCATCCGCGTTCATCTCAAGGGCCATTACTGCACGATGCGTCCGGCGTCGGCGCATATGCGCGAGCGCAAAACCGGCAGGATCATCAACTTTTCCTCCGGCGCCGCGCTGGGCGCTCCCGGCCAGCCCAACTATGCCGCCGCGAAAGCCGCCATCCTCGGCCTCACCTGGAGCACCGCGGTGGCGCTCGCGAAGTACGGCATCACCGTCAATGCGATCATGCCCGGCGCGTCGACCCGCATGACCGATTCGATTCCGCAGGGCCGGATGCCGGGAGGTGGCAACTTTCGGCAGAGCGACAATGCCGCCGGCACTCCGATGGATCCCGCCAACGTCGCGCCGATGGTGTCCTTCCTCGCCAGCGACGACGCGAAGTACATAACAGGGCAGGCCTTCGGCGCGATGGGATATCGCATCACGCGCTACACGCATCTGGTGCCGGATCGGGTCGCTGGTCGGCGACGGACCCTGGACGGTCGAAAGGCTGGCGGAGGATTTCAAGTCGAACGCTCGGCAGCGGAATGAAACCGCCGCGGATGCTGTAGCTGCAGTATCGGCACCTGGACTAATTCGACCGAGATAAGCAACGGAGGGAATCATGAGCGTCCTCGATGGACCAGAAAGAAATGGCGGCGCGTTTTGCACGAGGGCCAGCCGAAGTGGGTGCGGCCCGACGGGCGATCGCCTGGTGTTCGGCGACGGGCGCTCGATTGCCGATGCCGAGGCGACTTACCTGCCGCCATGCGATCCGAGCAAGATTTTGTGCATCCATCTCAATTACGATTCGCGTCGGGTCGAGTTCAAAGCGCCGATGCTCGACACGCCGACTTATTTTCAGAAGCCGTGCACCGCGCTCAATTCGCATCGCGGCAGCCTCGCGCGTCCGGCCGGCACGAAGTACCTCAACTATGAGGGCGAGGTCGGCGTCATCATCGGCAAGCCGATGCGCAACGTCGGCCGCGAGGAGGCGTGGGACTACATCGCGGGTTTCGCGCCCGCCAACGACGTCGGATGCCAGGATTATCGCGAGACCGACGCGGGCTCGATGCTGCGCGTGAAGGGGCAGGACGGCTTTTGCCCGATCGGCCCCGGCATCGTCAGCGGGGTCGACATTCGCAAGGCGACGCTGCGCACCTACATCAACGGCAAGATGGTGCAGGAAGGCGCGATCGCGGAAATGATTTTTCCGATCGACTACATCATCGCCGATCTGTCGAGGTATATAACTCTACTTCCTGGCGACATCATTCTGTCGGGCACGCCGAAGAATTCGCGCCCGATGAACATCGGCGATCTGGTCGAAGTGGAAGTGACCGGACTCGGCCGGCTGTCGAATCGCGTGGTCGAGGCGCCGGCCCCCGCGCATAAGGTGGGGCATCAGGGCAGCGACACCGATTCGGTGCGGCGCGTCGCGCTCGGTTCCGACTGGACCAAAACGGAGGCGCGATGAACGGCGCTGAGGCTCTCATCAAAACCGCGGTCGGCGCCGGCGTCGACGTATGCTTCGCCAATCCCGGCACCACCGAAATGCCGCTGGTCGCCGCGCTCGATTCCATCGAGGGAATGCGCGCGGTGCTCGCGCTGTTCGAGGGCGTGTGCACCGGCGCCGCCGACGGTTACGCGCGGATGACGCGGCAAGCCCGCGATGACGCTGGTGCATCTGGGTCCCGGCCTCGCCAATGGCCTCGCGAATCTGCACAATGCGCGCCGCGCGAATACGCCCATCGTCAATGTGATCGGCGACCAGGCGACGTGGCATCGCGCGGCCGACGCGCCGCTGACCAGCGACATCGTTTCGCTTGCTAACCCGATGTCGGGATGGGTGCGCGAGAACAAGTCGGCGGGCGCGCTCGCGGGCGACATGGCCGATGCGATCGCGGCCTCGCTCACGCCGCCGGGCAAAGTGGCGACGCTCATCGTGCCGAGCGACTGCCAATGGGAGCCGGCGGGTGACGCCGCGAAGCCACGCATCGTACGCGCCTCGCGCGAAAGTCAGCGGCGGCACCATCGACAACATCGCGAAGATTCTTGCGCGCGAAGCAGCCGACCACGATTCTGCTCGGTGGTCATGCGCTTGAGCGTCGCGGGTCTAAAGTCGGCGGCGCGCGTTGCGCACGCCTCGGGATGCAAGCTGATGACGGAAACCTTCACCGCGCGCATCGAGCGCGGCGATGGGAATCCCGAACCCGACGCGGCTGCCATACTTCCCCGAGCAGGCGCTCGAGGCGCTCAAGGGCACGCAGAACCTGATCCTCGCGGGCGCGAAATCGCCGGTCGCATTTTTCGGCTATCAAGGTTTGCCGAGCAGCCTCGTTCCCGAAGGATGCGCAGAGGAAACGCTCGCGCGCGTCGAGGACGACGTCGCGGGCGCGCTCGAAGCGCTCGCCGACGCGCTCGGCGCTCCGAAGGACAGTTCCGATTCCGGCGGCGAAGAAGCCGCAGGCCTCCCACCGGCAAACTCGATCCCGCAAGCCTCGGCGCCGCGCTCGCCGCGCTGCAACCCGAGAACGCCATCATCATGGATGAGAGCGCGACCTCGGGAGGTCCATACGGCGGGATGGCCGGCGGTGCGCTTGCCGCATACGAGCGCTCGCGCTCACCGGAGGCGCGATAGGGCAGGGACTTCCCGTGCGCGACCGGCGCCGCGGTCGCATGCCCCGATCGGCGCGTCATCGAGTTTCAAGCCGACGGCAGCGGGATGTACACGGTGCAGGCGCTATGGACGCAGGCGCGCGAGTAACTCAATGTCACGACGATTCTTTGCTCGCAATCGCGCGTATCGCATCCTCCAGATGGAAGCGGCGCGCGCGGGCAGCGTCGAGATGGGCCGCAAGACCGAAGCCTCACGATGCTGGAGCCTCCGGAGATCGGATGGGCGCAGCTCGCGAAAGGCTTCGGCGTCCCGGGCGTGCGGGTCGAGACGGCAGATGATTTGGTGAAGCAACTCGACCGCGCATTGAAGGAGCCGGGCCCGAATTTCATCGAGGCGATCTTGTAAGCCTCTGGCGCGCGAGGTCTGCCTGCGTTACATCGATGGGATCGGACGCGAGGTGAATATCATTGAGTACGATTTCCAAATTTTACGATTTCAGCGGCAAAGTGGTGTGCATTACGGGAGGCAGCCGGGGCATCGGGCATGCGATGTCGCTGGCGTTCGCCGAATGCGGCGCGAAGGTCGCCGTCGCCAGCCGCAAGATCGAATCGTGCGAAGAGACCGTCAAGGAAATCCGCCAAGCTCGGCAGCGACGGCTCCGCGCATGCGGCCCACGTCGGCAAATGGGAAGACTGCGATCGCCTATGCGCCGAGGTGTATGCGAAGTGGGGCCGCTGCGACGTGCTCATCAACAACGCCGGGCTGTCGCCGCTCGCGCCTTCGCTGCTCGAAACCAGCGAAGATCTCTTCGATAAGGTGATTGCTGTCAATCTGAAGGGGCCGTTCCGATCTGACCGCGCTGTTCGGCACCCGAATGGCGGCGGGCGAGGGCGGCGCGGTCATCAACGTTTCATCCACCGGATCGATTCGGCCGGGAGCGCATACCGCGCCTTACTCGGCGGCGAAGGCCGGCATCAACGCACTTACCGTCGCGCAGGCGCAGGAGTACGGCCCGAAGGTCCGCGTGAACTGCATCATTCCCGGGCCGTTTCGCACCGACATCAGCAAGGGATGGTTCAACGATGAGTTTCGCGCGCGTGCGAAGAAAGATTTCTCGCTCGAGCGAGGCGGCGAGCCCGAGGAGTGCGTGGGCGCGGCGCTTTACTTTGCGGGACCCGCGTCGAGCTTCACCACCGGCGCGACGCTGGTGATCGATGGGAATTCATCGAATCCGTGGACGCGCTCGAGCTCGAGCATAAACCCTTCCCTCGAGGCGATAGGTTCTTACCCGCGCACTTTTTCGCGATTGAAGATGGCGCGCTCCTCGGCGTTCATCTTATCGCGGATGCGCGAGCCTTTGCCGAGGTGACGATAGAGTCCGCCCTCCGAGAAGAACTCCTCGTATGGTTTTGCTGGTTCGGGCTCCGCGCGGCGGCGTGTCGCCGACCTTCACCTCGAGCCATTCTTCGACCTGGCTCGTGTCATACATCCTGACGGCATCGTAGTCGGTCAGTAAGGCGCAAACCTCGACGCAAATGTAGCATCCGATGCATTCCTGGAAGCGATCCTGCACCGGTTGCACACCGCGATTCGGTACCGACCCCGGTTGCAGATACTCGATGCATTGCACCGGGCAGAACTCGGGACATTTGCCGCACGGGAAGCACAGGTTGACGTCCATGAAGGCGACTTCGCGCGGCCGCTTCTTCTTGGCGCCGAGGTCTTCGGGAGTTTCGGGGATTCGGTCTTCTTTCAGACGCCGCTTGATGATGTCGATCGCAGGCATATCTACCATTGAGACGAGTCGGTTGAAGAAGATCAAGATGCTCCGGTTGGGTGGGTCAACTGATGTCGCGAAGGGTTTGCCAGACCGGCTTGCTGCAGGGCAGAGAGCACCTCCGTGAGCGAGCGGACAGTCCGCCGATGCATAGCGCCATCGCGACGCCGCCCAACATCAGCGGAAGCGGCATGCCATGGCTAAGGCTGGACCCGAAGCGCCGGGACGGTCCCACGCACCACATCAAGGATCGCAGCCGCCAGCATCGATCCCGTCAATCCACCTAACAGAGCCGATCGCGAGGCCTTCGGCCATGAATGCAGCGACAATCTGAGAGTTGGAAAATCCTACGGTGCGGAGCACGGCGATTTCGCCGCGGCGTTCGCGCAGAGTCATTGCCGAGCCATTAAGGACTGCGAGCGCGAGTGCGAACACCGCGCATAGCCCGACCGCCTGTACGATGCGCCCCAAAGATTCGAAATCGGACCAGGAACGTGGTCAGGAATTCTTTTTCGGTGTCGGTTTCGGTTTCATGCGCCGAATTGCGGAAGGTGGCGTCGATCTGGCTGGCGAGCGGCTGCGACGCTGGGAATTCGCGCATCGCACCCACATCATGTCGACCGGCGCCGCATCGTGCAGCGCTTCTTCAAGGTAGTCGCGCCGGAACATGAAGACCGAGGGGTCAGTCCCCCCGGCATATGTACCGACGATGAGGAAACTGCAAAGTGACCGGATAGACCTGACTGCGAAGGATGACATTCTGCCCGATCTTCCACCCGAAACGGTGCATAGTTGCGACGCCCACCACGGCGCCGTCGCGATGCGCCTTGAGGGCGGCGAGAGTTCGAGCATCGAAGCCGTTTTCCGGCCAGGTCTCTGCCAACGTGTCGGCATCGATCGCGACGCTGGAAAACTGATGCTTCGGGTCATCATAGACGCCGCCGAACCAGGTCATCCGGTTGACGGTGATGACATCGGGCAGCTTTTCGATTTGTCGCGAATACGACTCCGGCAGTCCATAGCGCATCGCCGATCTGTTCATGACCACCAGTCGTGCCGAGGAGTCTGCGACGTCTGCAATTCGATGGGTCACATAAGGAACGACCATCACGCTGCAGAAGACCAGGGTTGCGCAAGCGACCGCGAGGATCGTAAGAAGCGTACGCGCTTCGATTGCGGCGCATCAGGCTGACAGCGGCGAAAGACAGGAGCGCGAACATCCCCCATTGACCGTTCCCTTTGGCGTTAAGTGCTCTCGCTAACGTGCGCGCCTAGTAGAGCACATTCCGGCCACTTGGAGTCAACCGAGAGAATGTGGAATGCCCTACCTTATTGCGTAGACATTTCCTCCGGCCGCGATGTAGAGCACTCCAGAAGCTGAAATCGTTGCATGATCGATTGCTCCGAAGCTGCTGGTCGACCATTTCACCGAGCCATCGGAATTCAACATGGCTATGATGTCGTTATCCAACGGCACCAGCACTCCTTCGATGCCATCGCTGACAAGCGGATGCGTAACACCCTTGGCGAGCGTCTGGTGCCAGGCAAGTGAGCCATCGGAATTCAACGCATAGATGGCGTCCGAGCCGAAGAAAATCGGCCCGTCAGGATTCAGCACTGGACCGCCCGCGACCGCGATTCCGGTGTCGTAGGACCATTGCGATTCGCCCCCCGCCGCGTCCAGAGCGTAAAGACGCCCGCTGCCGGAGCCGATGTAGACTGCGTCTCCGCGAACCCCGATCTCGCCGGCGAATCCGCCCTGCGGCTTAAAGCTCCAGCGCTGCGTGCCATCGGATGCGAAGGCGATTACCGAAGCGCCATTGGCGCCAGCCATAATGCTGCCATCGTTCAGGAATTGCGCGGCCGTGATTTGGTCGGGAGCATTCGCGCGCCATTGGATCAGGCCGGTAGAGGTGGCGGCGACAAGCTGACGATCTTCCTGGAACAAGACGATGCTTAAAGATGCGGCCAGGGGTCCGACCGTCGAACTGACCTCGGTGCTCCATAGCGGCTTCCCGATCGAGGATAGCGCTTCGAGGGTTCCGTCGCCCGCCAGGGCATAGATCACGCCTTCAGGCGAAACCGCGATGCTCTTTCCGCTACAGCGCCGGCTCCATCGCTCGCGGCCCTTGGCATTCACGGAATGCAGGTAACCATCGAGCGTCAAGAAGTAAATATTCCCGTCCGGCGATGCAACCAGCCGGCTCGCGACCGGGCTCACACCCTCGAAGGTCCATTGCAGAATACCCGCGATGCTCGAGTCGCGCGGTGGCGCTTTCGTTTGATCGGCGATGCCATTGTGTCCCTTCGGGGTTGGCGTAGCCGTCGGTGCTAAAGTCGGGCACGCCGGGCAGGCCGTCGGCGTCGGTCCGGGCCCATTGGATACTCCGACCATGATGGCGTCGGCGGATAGTCCTCCGGAGCTGACCTGAATACAGGCGCACCCATTGCTTAGAGCCTGATAGATGCCCCCCAGCGGCGGAGGTCGGGGCGGCGCCAGCACGGTTTGATTGCTCGACGTCCACAACGTGGAATTTCGATTCGTGATGTCGGCGACCTGGATTCCTCTGGGCCTTGGTGAACAGCCCACTGGCATTGAAGAACGCCTGCTGGCCGACTGAAAATGCTGTTGGGCTCGCCTGCGGCCCCAGGGTTGGGATGGGGGTGGCTTTGGGAGTATGGGTGGCGGTGGCCGTCGGCGGCGGAGGCGTCGGGGTTGGCCCGGTGGGAGTCGCCGTCATCGTTGCAGGGGTGGAGGTTCGGGTCGGTGTCGGACTCGGAGTTGGCGTAGCCGCGGGGGGACTTCCCGCACCGATGACGATTTCGACGAGATTGAAGCCCGGCTGCGGTCCAGCGGTCGGACACGCGCCCGGGACGAAGTTTCCAAACTGGTCAAACGAACCGGAGCATCCGCTGTCGCCGCCACCGCAACTGCTCATCAGCAGCGTAATCGCGACGAACAGCACGACCGGCGCAACAACAATCCATCTCAAACGCCTCGACATTGAATGAAGAGCTAATATGGTGACGGCTCAGGGTGTCAAGCGACTTCACTATTGTTCGTCCCACCCGAGCCGGTGCGAGATGCCGAGGGTGCCGTAGCCGCCGAGATTCCCATAGCCGGCCTGGATGTCGATGCTGGTCTTCCAGCGCCGCAGCACGATGCCAAGATCGGGACCGAATTCCTTCATCAGGTGCGGTTCCTGCCCGTCGCCCCACAGCTGGCCGCCACCGCCCGCCAACCAGGTCACCTCGCGCCACGAGGCGACTACCATGCGCAAATCCACGGCGCCGCCGCTTTGTCCATTGTTGTAAAAATGATCGCCGACGAATGAGAGATTGATGGGATGGCGACTGTGCAACCACAGCCAAGTGGAGAAATCGCCCTCGATGCGCGGACGGTCGCTATCGCCGACGTCGCTCCCGCCGAGAATTTTCAGTGTGGTTCCCTGCCAGGGAAGAAAATCGAGGCCGCCGAGCAACACGCCGAAGTTGCGCGGCCGTGATCCATGGCCGATGCCGGGCCAGTCCCAGCCGTCGCCCTGGTAACCCTGGTATGCCGAAACGCGGCCGACCAGGCTCAGGTAGGGATTGAGAGTTTGTTCGAGCTCGAAGCCTTCGTGCGTCGCGGTGTATTTGCTTTCCGCCGCGATGAAGCCGGCGAACATAGTGACGCTCAGATGCTGAGGGTTGGCTGGCGTAAAGAAATCGGAGTACGGGATTGTCCCTGCGAAAGCCGAGCGAGCAACCATCAGGAGTGCCACCACCGTCGCGAGGCGCGCCATCCTCATCAGCGCGAGGAGTGTCATTCTAGTGATAGCCCGGCGCTGTCATGTCCTGCATGCCCAATGGCGCAGGCGAAGTCGGAGCGGATTCGCACGCTACGGTCGTCTCGTAGCCTTCCTTAACTTCCACCGCTGATGATGGATTGGAAGGATTCTTCACCGCGACGACGCCTCGGGTCACGCCGACGGTGGTGTAGCGCATGCAGCTTCGATCCTCGGGGCAGGGGCGATCGGCGATGTACGCGGTCTCGAACTCCGTCCCCCGCACCGAAGCAGTAGCGTTAGGAGTGTGAACATCGAACATCGGCACCGGGCCAACAATTGCCTTAACGATGCTCCGAAGGTGCCCGGCCCACAGCGAAAGCAACGCGGATTGGCGCGTTGTGCCCGAGATCGCATAACGCTCGATGGTGAGCGAGCTCGACTCTCCTATTTCGATCTGGCTGCCATCTTTGAAAGTCACTGAAATCTGCGCCTTGGCCGAAGTAAGGAGTTTGTCGCCTACTATTACTGGCATCGCGGTGGCGGCCTCGAGGTCACGACCGCCGCGTGCCACCTTCGCCGAGCCGCTGATTCTCGAAATCTCGCCGACCGCTTCCTGAGCCGCTGAATCCTGCGCAAGGAAGATGCTCATCAATAAAATCGCAGTCGCACAGATCGATCGGAACATCCGAAATGCCTCCTGCCCAGTGTCACTAAGGTGAAGTGAAGCATGAATCAGTGTGTCTACTAATTGCTCCTGAAGGAGACACAAAGTAGCGATTATCGCAGAGGAGATTCAAACAATTGTTCGGGCGAAGATCGTGGTTTGACTTCGGCGCCGCGCCGCTGCGTACTATTCGGACCGCATTCGGCAAGGAGATAATCGCGCATGATCGTCGTCCATCATCTCAACAATTCGCGCTCGCAAAGAATTCTGTGGGCGCTCGAAGAACTCGGCATCCCCTACGAAATCAAACGCTACCAGCGCGATGCCCAAACCAACCTCGCGCCGCCCGAATTGAAGCAGGTTCATCCGCTCGGAAAATCGCCGGTCATCACCGACGGCAATCGTACCATCATCGAATCGGCGGCGATTATCGACTACCTGATTCGGCATTACGGTAAGGGAAAACTGCAACCCGCGACCGACTCCTTGGCTTACGATGAGTACGTGCAGTGGCTGCACTATGCGGAAAGCTCCGCGATGCTTCCGCTGATGCTCAACCTCTATGTGGGCAGGCTCGGCGAGGCCGGCGCGCCGCTGCATCCGCGCATCGAGAGCGAGATGGCGAACCACCTCGGCTACCTGGACAGCTCGCTTGCGGGCAAGCAGTTCCTCCTCGGCAATGAGCTGAGCGGTGCGGACCTCGAGATGAGTTTCGTGGCCGAGGTTGCGGGCGTGATGGGCAAGCGGGCCGCGTATCCGAACCTGGACGCGTGGATCAAGCGGCTCCACGAGCGCCCCGCATACAAGAAGGCGCTCGAGAAGGGTGGTGCCTACGCTTACGGGAACTGAGCGCTGAATCGGGTCGCGGCGTCGCTAGGGCGCCGCGATCTCCTCGACCTCGAGCTTCTCCAGTTCCGCATACATCCGTTCAATGTCGCGTCCGAGTTGCTGATAGCGTCCGATCAGCTCATCGGCATCTTTGCGCCGGATGTAAAAATTCGGATCGTTCATCTCGCTCGCAAGGCCCGCACGCTCGGCCTCTTTGCCCTCGATGCTCGCCTCGATTTGCTGGTACGGCGTTTCTGCATCTGATCGCGACGGCGTTTCGCCTCGCGGTCGTCGGCGCGTTTGGGTTGCTCGGCATGCTTGTCATGCTTCGGATGCCCGCCATTGCGATCCGACTGCGCGACTGCCATTGGTAGATGCGAGCACGGAGCTTCGCCGGCCTTCGTCGAGGCTTTCGCTGCGGCCATCCCCGCATTCGCGAGATCCAATCTCGGCCTTCTTGCGCAGATAATCGTCGTAGTTGCCGAGGTATCGGATAGCGTGGCCGCGCCCGACTTCGAGGACTTCGTTCACCAGCTCATTGAGGATGAAGCGATCGTGGCTGACCAGCAGAACCGTGCCCGCGAAATCCTTTGAGCGCTTCGAGCAGGGTGTCCTTCGCCACGATGTCGAGGTTGTTGGTCGGCTCGTCGAGCAGCAGCGTGTTGTTGCGATGCGCGAGGACCTTCGACAGCGCCAGCCGCGCGCGCTCACCGCCGGATAGCACCGCGACTTTTTTCTCGACGTCGTCGCCGGAGAACAGCATCGCGCCGAGCAGGCTGCGAATCTCGCGACTGCTCATCGCATCGGTCGCGCCGCTCAGTTCCTCGTATACGGTCTTGGTGTAGTCGAGTGTGTCGGCGAGGTTTTGCGCGAAGTATCCCATCGCGACATTGCCCCCGACGATGCGCTCACCGGCGGTCATCGGCTCGATGTCCGCCAGCATCTTCATCATGGTGGATTTGCCGGCGCCGTTGGGGCCGACCAGCGCGATGCGCGCGCCGCGCTCGATCACCAGGTCAACGCCATCATAAACGGTCAGGTCGCCGTACTTTTTGACCGCGCCATTGAGCTCGAAGACGCGCCGCGCGCTGCGTTCGCATTTCGGAAAATGAATCGAGGGAGGCTTTTCGCTTCCGGCCGGAGGCTCGAGGCGCTCGACCTTTTCCAGCTGCTTGATGCGCGACTGCACCAGCTTGGCCTTGCTCGCCTGGTAGCGGAAGCGGCTGATGAAGGCCTCCATATGCTCGATTTCTTCGCGCTGATTTTCGTAGGCCTGCATCTCGAGCTGGAAGCGTTCCTCGCGCTGCACCAGGTAGCGGGAATATCCGCCGACATATTCGGTCAGCCTGCCGCGCGAAACCTCGACGGTCTTTTTGGTGATGCGATCGAGGAAGTAGCGATCGTGCGAGACCACGATGATGCCGCCGGCATACGACGACAGGTAATCTTCGAGCCAGTTGCGCGCCTCGATATCGAGGTGGTTGGTCGGCTCGTCGAGCATCATGAACTCGGGCTGATCGAGCAGCAGCTTGGCGAGCGCGATACGCATCCGGATACCGCCGGAAAATTCCGCGACATCGCGATGGAGATCGCTTTCGCGTAAAGCCGAGCCCGAAGAGCACCGCCTCGGCGCGGCTTTCCGCGGTGTAGAAATCGCGATGCTCAAGTTCGCTGAGCACATCGCCATACTCATTCATCGCGGCGTCGTGCGCGGGGCCCTCTTGCGACTCGGCGAGAATCTTTTCCAGCTCGTGGCGGCGCAAGTCGAGTTCCTGGAGCCGGGTCAGCGCCGAGAGCGTCTCGTTGAGCACCGAGCGGCCGCCCATGTCCGGCGACTCCTGATGCAGATATCCGACTCGCGCGCGCTGCGGCAAGCGAAATACGGCCGGAGTCCGGCGCCATGCACGCCGCCGATGATCTTCAGCAGCGTCGACTTGCCCGCGCCGTTGAGGCCGACCAGCCCGACCCTGCCGTCATCGGGCATGGACCAGCTCACATCGGCAAGAATCTTGCGGGCGCCGAAGGACTTGGAGATGTTGTCGAGACTAAGCACGGTGAATCGAAGCATCTTATCAGCCGCGCGGCGCGGAAAAAACATCGTCAAGCGAGCCAATTGCCTCGGCCCGCGATTGTCGTAAAGATTTCACGCGAGAGCAGCATTGGAGGGCGGCACGATGGCGATTGTTATCAACGGCGATCGGATACTGGTAGTTGATAAACGCTTATTCAAGGACGATAACACGCGGCTGTTCGTCGGAATCGTCGAGGAATTCGCCAACGACGTCATCCGCGCGCGCGGGTTTTCATTTCACGTCAGCCCATATGAAGTCAGCGGCGCGGAGCGCCGTGGCGAGGAGCGGGTGCGCATTATCACGCTTTCGGCGGGCGATATCGTGTTTCGTGCTGCCGCGCGAGCAGGACCTGACGCGCCTTCAGCTGAAGCGCTCGCCCAAATCGATGCAGCTTTCCGACGGGGTGTTCGCGATGGACCTCAGCGACTTCATGCTGCGGGCCTAGCCGCGAGGACTACTGCGGGCTCCGATTCTTTTCTCTTCCACGAACTTGGCGATTTCCGTCCACGTCGCCTCGGGATTATCCAGCGGCACATGATGGAATGCGCGCGGGATTTCCTTGTAGACCGAGCCCTTGCACCTTGCGATTCATCCGCCGCGCAGGTCCTGCCGCTGACCAGCGTGCTCTCCGCGCCCCGCAGGATCAGCGTCGGCAGCTTGCAATCTGCTTGAGGTTGGGGCGCTTCATCCGTCCGCGATGCTTGCGCCATGCGCGGGTTTCCGGGTCGAAGCGAAATGCCCAATGCCCGTTGGGTAGTTGCAGCGCGCCCTTCATCGCGAGCTGCTCGAGCTGCTCCTTGGTCAGGTAGGTTCCTGGCGGCGAGAGCCGGAATTTGCGGATGATGTCGTCAGCCGATTTCAGCTCGGGACGCTTGCCGCCCTGCGCGCGCCGCCGCCATCGCCACTGCAGACGGCGCAGCAGTGGAGGCGGACCCGGCGGGCGCATCGACGATGATCAGTGCGGCGAGCTTTTCCGGAAACGTGACCGCGCACCATTGCGCGACCGCACCGCCCATCGAATGCCCGATCAGGACGACCTTGGTGCCGAGGTGATCGATGAGCGCGCGGACATCATGAATGTACGACGGCGGGCCGTAGTCGGCGTCCTTGGACCATCCAGCTGCGCCCATGCCCGCGAAAATCGAGCGCGACCACATGCCCGTATGCGACGAGCTCGGGCGCGACGTAATCCCACCAATGCGCATGTGCTCCGCCGCCGTGGAGCAGCACGAAAGTTCGCAGCTTCGGATCGCCGCCCCAATCGAGATAGTGAAGTTTGATGATCTTCGTGATCGAAGAAAGAGTTGGTCGGCTCCGTCGCGACGGTAGCCGCTGGTTCGTTTGGCATAGTCGGGGAATTCTATCAGGGACCGGCGCCCGAGGCACATCAAGTTCGGAAATCATTTGTACCATAGCCAAGGCGATCCGGGCGCGAGTACAAAAAACAGAACCGTGTGACTGATGCCGGTGCTCACTCTCGGTGGCGTAATGATCAAACGTCCACTTGAACTTGCCGCTAAACTATCTGTAACATCATGGTGCACAAGTTGTAGCCTTCAACGCTACGGTTTCGAAAGGGGGGGATGATGCGTTCGATTCGGCTCGCGGGTCTGTTGGCCCTGCTTTCTCTGGCGGGATGTGTGTCGGTTGGTTCGCTCGGTGTAATCACCAAAAGTTCCATCGATCCGGCTGCAACCTTAAAGACTGCGCACACGGTAAGGGATCTTGGTTCGGTCGAGGGCGAAGCATGTCGCTATTTTGTCATCGCAGTGATCCCGTTTGGCAATTCCGATATCCAAACCGCGGTCGACAAGGCTCTCGCGCCCACCGGTGGTGACGCTTTGGTCAACGTCACGACTTCCACCAGCCTCTACGGCTTCATTCCCGTGTACAACGTGCTGAGTTTCACCTGCACGACGGTCAAAGGCACCGCGGTGAAGCTGGAATAGCCTAGCCTCTCCTCCGTCAGAAAGGTCTCGACTCCCAGGATCATCGCGATGGTGGCGGGCGGGCGCGCATCGTGGTAACAACCGTCACATCGTAGGAGTGGGTTATCGCGATGGCAGGCAGGCTCGAAAATAAAGTTGCGCTCATAACAGGAGGCGCCAGCGGCATCGGACGGGCGACGGCGATCCGCTTCGCCGAGGAAGGCGCCCACATCGCGGTCGCCGATCGCGCCCTCGGGGGCGCCGAGGAAGTCGCGTCCCAGGTACGAAAGCTCGGGCGCAAGGCAATCGCAATCGCGGTCGATACCGCCGATGAGGCGCGTACCGACGCGATGGTCGAGCACACCGTCAAGGAATTCGGCGGACTCGACATCGTGTTGGCGGCCGCGGGCATCTCGCACGCGCATTATGGCGAAGAGGGCCGTCCCCCGGTGCAGATGACCATCGACAAATCGCTCGCGGATTGGCGTCGGGTCATAAGCGTCAACCTCGATGGGGTGTTTCTGACCTGCCGTGCTGCCGCGGCAACGATGATCGCGCAGGGCAGGGGCGGCAGGATAATTACCATTGCATCGGCGGCGGCGAAGTATCCGCTGCCGGGAGCCGCCGAGTACTGCGCCAGCAAGGCCGGGGTGTGGATGCTGAGCAAGGTGATGGCGGTCGAACTCGCGCCGCATAAGATCACCGTGAACGCGATCGGGCCGGGCTGGATCGACACGCCGATGACCGCGGACATTCAGAAGGAAGCTGAATTCGCAGAAAGCCTTGCAGAAGTTCCGCTCGGCCACGTCGGCGAGCCCCTCGATGTTGCGAACACGGCGCTCTTTCTCGCCAGCGAGGAAGGCCGCTACTACACCGGCTCGATACTGCATCCCGACGGCGGCTTGCTGATGTGGTAAGGCTTCAGGATGATTTAGCAAAGGATCGAAAAAATGGCTCTTAGACTGGAAAACAAGAATGCATTGATCACCGGCGGTGCGAGCGGCATCGGACGCGCGACCTCGATTCGATTCGCCGAGGAAGGCGCCAACGTCGCGGTCGCCGATCGCAACCTCGGCGCGGCAGATAGCGTCGCCGCGGAGGTTCGCAAACTGGGCCGCAAGGCGATCGCCATCCAGGTGGACACCAGCGATGAGGCGCAGGTCGACGCGATGGTCGCGCGCACGGTTGCCGACTTGGGCAGCATCGATATCCTGGTCGCGGCGGCCGGCATCTCGCACGCGCGCTACGGCGAGGAAGGTGCGGGCAATCCCGCGCCGCTGAGCGCGAAAGCCGTTCGCCGACTGGAAGAAGGTGCTCAGCGTCAACCTCGATGGCGTGTTTCTGTGCGATCGCGCGGTCGCGCGCGAAATGGTCAAGGCCGGCAAGGGCGGCAGGATCATCAATATCGCTTCGGGTGCGGCGAAGCTGCCGACTCCCGGCGCAGGCGAGTATGCCGTCAGCAAGGCGGGCGTATGGATGCTCAGCAAGGTGCTCGCGGTGGAGCTCGGCATCGAGCAAGATCACCGTCAATGCGATCGGGCCGGGCTTCATCAACACTCCGATGACCGCCGACATCCAGAAGGCGACCGGCTTCATGAAGCGCCTCATCGACGCGTGTGCCGCTCGGCCAGATTGGCGAGCCGGTCGACGTCGCGAACACCGCACTGTTCCTCGCCAGCGAGGAGGGCCGCTACTACACCGGCTCGATTCTGCATCCCGACGGCGGCGTCGTAATGCAGTGAGGATTTCAAGCCTCGTCGCCGGTGCGATGGCGACGCTTATGCTGCGGCGCCGTGGGGCATCGCGCGCGCGCAGGAAAGCGCGATGCCGGGCGCGAGCGCCACTCCGAGCGGACGCATGATGATGCCGGAGCCGCTGCTGGTGACCATGCAGGCGGTTCCCGGCTATGGTCCCGCGCCACTGCTGGTGGGATTCCTGGTCAATGCGACTGATCCTTCGGGCGCGCAGATCGTGTCGTACAACTGGAATTTCGGTGACGGCCACACTTCGACGCTGCCGCCGACTGCATGGCCTACAACACCTACGCGCAATCCGGAAATTATGTGGCCACGGTGACCATCACCACTGCTCGACGGGCGCTCGGCGACCGGTTTCGCTGGAGTCATCGTGAAGCCATCGGCAGGCGTGACCTGCAGCAGCGCCAACAGAATCAATAGCTGCACGCTCCGCAGACTGGTGCACGGTGGATTCGAACGATCGCAACACCGAATTCGCTCGCGTAGCGGAGCCTGCGCAAGTCCAGCCGCATCCGCAGCGTTCTCCCGCCCAGCGCATCGTCGTCGCGATTGCGGGGATCCTCGGCCTCACCGCGCTCGGCACCATCGGTTACATCGATCATCGAGCGGATGTCGTTGCTCGATGCGCTTTACATGACGGTGATTACGGTTTCGACGGTCGGCTATGGCGAAGTGAAGCCACTCGACGAGACGCGGCCGGATCTTCACCATCGCTGCTGATCATTCTGGGCGTGGGCACCGCCTTTTATCTGTTCGCGACCATGACCGAGGTTATCATCGAGGGACAACTGCGCGAATATCTGGGAGCCAGGGGCATGCTGCGAAAAATTCACAATCTCGAAAATCACGTCATCATTTGCGGCTTCGGACGCTTCGGGCGCGCGGTGGCCGAGGAGCTGGCGCGTCATCGCGTGCCGATGGTGATTATCGATATCGAATCCGCAGCTCCGCCGAGGAACTCGCGCGCCTCGACATCCCGCATCTGATCGGCGACGCGATGCATGACGACGTGCTGGAAGACGCCGGCATCCGCTCCGCGCGCGCTTTGGTGGCGGCAACCGCCTCAGATGCCGACAACGTCTACATCACGCTCGCGGCGCGCGAGAAAAATCGCGCGATCTCGATTCATGCGCGCGGCGAAGGCGACGTCGGTCTGCGCCGGCTCAAGCTGGCGGGCGCCGACCAGGTGATCTCCGCATATCAGTATGGCGGGTATCGGGTCGCCTCGACCATCATCCGCCCATCAGTAGTGGATTTTATCGAATTGTTTACCTCGGGCCGCGGCGAAGAAGTCGACCTCGAAGAAATTCGAATTCCCGCCGAACAGCCGCATGGTCGGCAAAACCGTGGCCGAGATCGAGAAGTCGATCGGCAAGCTGCGGATCGTCGCGCTCAAGCGCGACGATGACCCGATCAGAATCATTCCGCGCGCCCGACACCGAGGTTCACGCGGGCGATTTGGTCGTCGCGATCGGCGATCGCGCCGGACTCGAGGCGCTCGTCAAAGCGCGAGTGACGCTCGCGCTTACGCGCCGAAGCCTTTTTCCAGCGCCTCGACCACGCGTTCGGTGCGTGATGCCGCGCGAGCCCTTAACCAGCACCACATCGCCCTTGCGCACCAGGCCGCAGATCATCGACGCGGCCTCTGCGCTGTCGGCGCACAAGTGAATGTCGCAGTCGTGCGAGCGCAAACGCGCGCGCCAGCGGCCGCGGCGCAAGTTTCCTGCGCCGATCGCGAGAAACACCGCGGGTTTCGAGGCGAGGACATCCTGCACTGCGACCGCATGCGCGGGTTCGCGAGCGACCCAATTCCAGCATGTCGCCCAGCGCGATCACCAGCCGCGCGCCGAGCCGATGGGCCACCTCGCGCGCGGCCTCCAGTCCGATTCGCACCGAAGGCGGCTGCGCGTTGTAGGAATCGTCGATGATGACGATGCCGCCGATTTCCGTTACCGCGAGCCGGCCAGGCACCGGCTTGGATTTCTGCGAGCGCCCGTTCCATCGCGCGCAACTGCTGACGTCGTCAGCGGGGTCGGCGACGCGGCCGCGATCGCGGCGAGCGCGGCGGTGCAATTCATCGCGCCCGAGCGGCCGATCAGCGCGATCTCCGTACGTAACGATGCGGCTCGACGCCAGCCGCGACCATGGAGCATCGAGGCGAACCGAAATCGCGATGCGTCCGTTGCGCAGTCACCGTGCGATCCAGCCAGCGCACCGTCGAATTGTCCTCGATGCCGAAAGTCACCGCGGGCAGATTGGAGGGCACTCCGCCGCGCGAGCCTGTGCATCGTCGAAGGGAATCATCGCGGCACGTTTCGCACGCTGAAAATCGCGGCTTCTTCATCGGCGATATCCTCGATGGTGCCGAGGCCTTCGGTGTGCTCGAGATCCACGTTAAGGACCATCGCGACATCAGGCTTCGACGATCGCGGCGAGCCTGCGGAATTTCGCCGCGCAGGTTGGTGCCGCATTCGATGACCATCGCGCGATGCGCCTCGGTGAGCATCAGCAGCGTCATCGGCACGCCGATGAGATTGTTGAGATTGCCGGGCGTGGACAGCGTCGCGCCGAACGCCGCCCGCGCCAGCGCCGCGGTGATTTCTTTGGTGGTGGTTTTTCCCGCCGCGCCGCCGATCGTGATGAGCGGAATCGGATGCGCGGCGCGGATTCGATGCACGTGATGATGCGCGAGCTGCCCGAGCGCGGCGAGCGTGTCGTCGACCTCGACGCATGGCGAGGTCGTCGATGCGACGTCCGCGCTCGACGATCGCCGCGACCGCGCCACGCTCGGTGGCCTGCGCGAGAAATGTGTGCCCATCGGTGGCGCCGCGCAAGCGCGACGAACAAGCGCGCCCCGCGCGAGGTTGCGGCTGATCGATGCTGACGCCACGAATTTTCAGAGTGCGCATTCGCCGAAAGCCTCGCCACCGGTCGCGCGCGCGATTTCAGCGAGGGTGAATTCGGCAGCGTTGGCGGGAATCGGGGTAGCCATCGCCAACTCCGCGCTCAATTTTGCCGCAATGTTTCGAGGTTGGATACTGCGGGCGCGCTGACGTAGCATCCGTGACCGCCAGGAAGCGCATAGCAGAGAAGATCGAATGCTCACCGGCCAGTGCCTTTGCGGGAAGGTTCGTTACGAAATAAAGGGAAACCTTGGCCCGATCATTTATTGCCATTGCTCGATGTGCAGGCGCGCGACCGGCAGCGCCTTCGCCACCAATGCATCGGTGCGGGTTAGCGAGTTTCGCATCGTCGACGGCGCGGAATTGGTCACGGAATACGAATCGTCGCCGGATAATTTCCGTGCCTTCTGTTCGCGTTGCGGCTCGCCGATGTATTGCAGATGGTTCGATCTGATTCGCATCCGGTTGGGGGCGCTCAACGAGGATCCCGGCCAACGGCCGATCGCTCATCTATGGCTGAATTCGAAAGCGCCGTGGCATGAGATCACGGATTCGCTGGAGCGCTTCGAGGAAGCGCCACCCGCGCGCTATGCCGCTCCGGGGGCGCGGGCTAAAAGATTCGATCCGCGGTAAGAGGTCGAGGTTTGCTTGGCCGTCGGCTGCATGCACGATACAGTCACAACTCGAGGAGACATTTTGCGATGGCTGATTCCAGCAGCAAACCCATGGTCGGCGTGATTATGGGGAGCAAGAGCGATTATGAGTTCATGGCGGCGGCGTGCGAGGTCATGGCGAACTTCAAGTACCACATGAAGTTCGCGTGATGTCCGCGCATCGCACCCCTGACGTAGTTTTGGACTATTCGGCGACCGCGCGCGAGCGTGGTTTGCGCGTGATCATCGCCGGAGCCGGCGGCGCGGCGCATTGGCAGGTGTGGTCGCAGCGAAGACTACGCTGCCGGTCATCGGGGTGCCGATGACGAGCGCGCTTAACGGCCTCGACTCGCTGCTCTCGATCGTGCAGATGCCCAAGGGTGTGCCAGTCGCGACGATGGCGATAGGCAAGGGCGGCGCTGCGAATGCTGGACTCTTCGCGGCGGCGATTCTCGCGTTGAATGATGCCAGCATTGGCCGAGCGGCTCACCAAGTGGCGCGCGGCGCGCGCGCAGGAAGTGCTGAACACCAAGCTTCCCTAGAGCATCATGCGAAAGAACGACATCGACACGCCGGCGCTGCTCCTCGACCTCGAGGTGATGGAGGAGAACCTCCGTGCGATGGCGGCGTTCTTCGCGAATCGACCGCAAAAGTTGCGGCCGCATTTCAAAACCCCGAAGACGCCGGAAGTCGCGCGACGGCAACTCGAAGCCGGCGCCATCGGAATCACGGCATCGAAGCTGGGCGAGGTCGAAGTGCTCTCGCGGGCCGGACTGGGGCCCATTTTACTTGCGAATCAGGTGGTCGGGTCGCGAGAAAATCGAGCGTCTATTCGCATTCCGCCGAAGCCTGAAGTCATCGTCGCGGTCGAAAGCGAGTTGAACATCAGCGAACTAGAGGATGGTGCGAAACGAGCCGGCCGCGCGATGGATGTGATCATCGAAGTGGACACCGGGATGCATCGATGCGGTACCGCGACGTCTGAGGAGACCGTCGCCCTCGCGCGACGTGTCAACCACGGTCCACTTCGCTATCGAGGCATCATGGGTTACGAAGGCCATGCCGTGCTGGTGCCCGAGAAAGAAAAGCGCGAGCGCATCGCGCGCGAGGCGCTTACCGAGCTAAGCCGCCATGTCGTGGCGTTGCGCGCGGCCGGGTTCGCGCCGGAGATCGTCAGTGCGGGCGGCACCGGCACTTATGACATTACTGGTGCGTGGCCCGACGTCACCGAAGTTCAGGCGGGCTCGTATGTCTTCATGGATGGCGCTTATCGCATCGTGCGCCCCGATCTTGGAGGACCCGCGTTGACGCTGCTGACGACGGTGATTTCGCGTCGTGGCGATCGCGCGATCATCGATGCCGGCATGAAATCGCTTAGCAACGAATTCGGCGCGCCGACCGGCAAGGACTTGCCGATCAAGGTGGCGCGGCTTTCCGAAGAACATGGCCACCTGGACGCATCAGGGACCGAGCTTGACGCGGGCATGAAAATCGAAATCGTCCCGAGCCACAATGACACGACCATCAATTTGCATAGCGAGTACTATGTGATGCGCGCAGACGAGGTCGTCGCGATTTGGCCGATCGAAGCCGCGCGGGCATATCGTTGACGATGCTTTCATGACGGCGAAATCATTCCACATCGGGTCGGTGTTGTTGCTCGCGATCCTCCTGATGCTTCCGCTGGAAGCCTCGGCGGCGAGTGAAGTTCAGACTGATGGCAAAATCAACGTCCCTCAAACCGCCCCGGTTTTCGCGGTATGCACCGACCCAATCGTGCAGCAGACCCTGGAGCAGGATTTCCGCGGCGCCCATCGCGAGCCCAATAGCGGCAACGGCGCACCGGTTACCGTCACGGTTACGGTCAATGAGAAGCTGCTCAAGCCTGGAGTAATGCTCAAGGATCTCGGTCCGGGCGATCCATGGGTTATCGCGAAGCTTCTGCGCGCCGCCGGCACCGATCCGCCGCCGATTGGCGACACCGGGAACAAACCTCTCGACCCTTATTCCGAAATCGCGCGCCGCCGCCTGATGGATCCGGACGACCCGATGGCTGGCATGCGCAACTACCAGACTTTTAAAAACGATATGGAGCGCCCTGAGGGGCCGCGCTTCGGACCCAACGGCAACGCCAGCGATGACGAACTCTACGATCGCGCGATTGTCGCCCGCGCTTCGGTCGGGGGCTCAGCAGATCAGTTGATGGCGGTGATCGTGATCCATCCGCGCGATGATGTGAAGTCGGCCAAGGAGTTGGTCGCCGAAGAAATCGCCAACGCGATCTTGCATTGAGCGAACCGCGCGGCTACCCGCAGAATCCGCTTCCGCGAAGCTTGACCGATTGTGGCGTTCCCTCTGCATTGTCGAAAATTGTCAAGAACCTTTCCACGGGGCCCGGGCGTCCGGCGCGAAGTCAGTCTTGCATCGAGACCCGACGCGGCGGGGAGGCTGATTTGATTGGCCCGTGAAGATGGTTGGCGCTATGACTGGGCGGCTTGGCTGATGGTTTCGCCGGTGCAGGAGCGGCGGTATGTGGAATTACGTTCGGAACCACTGCCGCGGACGCTGCCCCAGCGGGCGATGCGGCGGTTGAGGTGACTGCGGCGGGCGCTGCGACGACCGAAGGCGCTGCGTCGGGGACGGTCGCCGTCGACGGGAGCGGAGCCGGAGCAACATTGGCAGGGACCGTGTCTGCCGCTTCGGGGGCGGCCTGCTCCGCATCGGGAACGGCCGATGGAGAAGGCGAAGGCGCAGTGGAATTTCCGACCCCCGCTTTGTGCTCTTCGTAGTACCGATACCCAAACCATGCGCTCGCGCTGACCACGATCGCGGCAGCAATCGTCACGACGACACGCCACGGAAGACGTTTACGCGGCTCGAACATCGTGATCGGTTCGGAGGGACGGCCCGGATTCATGTCGGCGCGCTGAACGTCGCGAATGAAGCGGCTGGCGACTTCCTCGGGCTTCGAGCCCAACAAATACCGCATAGCGGCGCAGAAACGGCAGCAGGTAAAGCTGATCGGCAATCGATGAGTAATCATCGGTCTCGATCATGGTCAGATAGTAGCCGGGAATATTGGAGAGGCTTGGCCGCCTGCTCGCGTGAGAAACCGCGCGCCTCACGCGCCATGGTCATGATCGCGCCGAGCGAATGATCGTTCGGAGAGGACCGACGGGAATCGTACGCGCAGACGTTTCGGGAGTTTCCGGGGGCGCTTCGGGTTTGCTGTCAGACACGGCTTGCAGATTCCAATTTTCCGACATCCTACCTCAACCCCTTGAATTTGCCTCGCTCAATTGGCTCCCGAATTTATCCGCTGGCCGGGACTCTGGTATGGGCGGATACCGCCGGACTGGATTTTCAGCAATTGCTTGCGCGCCAACTCCACGTACGGCGGATCGGGCTTGCCCTCGAGGCCGGCGGCCTTGTTTCCGTACTCGACCGCGTGTTGCCAATCATGTTGCTGCGAGGCGATCAGCCCGAGGTAATCCCACGCCATCGCGTAGTTGGGCTGATAGGCAACCGCGCGCTGGAAATCGTCAGCCGCGGCGATCATGGTGCCGTTCTGGTAATACTGTACGCCACGGCGAGTAAAGATGTCGGCGGCGAGCTGCTTGAGTTGCAGGTTGTCGGGGTCGTGTTCGAGCGCGGTCTGGATGTCGGCGGCGGCTTCATCGTAACGGCCGGCCGCCAGCGCATTCTGCGCGGCGCTCTGGTTAACCTGTGCGAAGCAGCCCGCCAGCGCGAATGCAATCAGGCCTGCAGCAAAGAAGCTCCCAGCGTCCTCATCATGCCCACCACCGGTAAACATCTTATAGCCTGAGTCTGGTCTGACCAAGCCTTTCTCGACCTACTTCAAGGCCCTGAGGGTCGACAGTCATCGCAACAGGCCTGGCCTCGGGCCTGTTGAAAAGTGCGAATTTTTTGCCCTCGCATCCGACGATGACCGGCGCGGGCGAGAGGTCCGCCAGCGTGGGTAAATCCTTTCGATTCGCGATCAGCATCGAAGCATTCGCCCGAAGACCACAGCTGACGCAATTCCGCGTCGCTGTTGATGAAACTTGCGGCGGCTTCGGGGCTGTCGCCGAACGGCGCGAGCTCGCCGCGATAGGAAACCAGCGCCTCGCGATATCCGGTGTAAAACGGAATCGAGTGCACGTTGTGGCGATACGAGCCGACGATGCATCCGGGTCGTAGATGATGTGACATCTCGCGCGCGAGGTTGCGGTAGGTAGTTGAGCGAGGACCCGTCGCGTGCGCGCACGGGCGGCGATGCCCATGATAAGGACCATTCCCAGCGCGAGCGTCATCACGAATGCGCCCGGACGTTTCCCGTCGCGATCGAGGATGTAGGAGACGATCGCGATCGTCGCGAGAAGGCCCGCGATCGAGCAGCACATCGATCATCAACGCCGGGAGGAGTTTTCCCGCGGACACCGCGCCGGCGATTCCGCGGCTAGCGCTGCGAGCAGCGTCAGCGCGGAAAATCCGCCGAGGAGGCGCCGCGCCGCGAGCGCGTCGAAGCTCCACAGCTTCGACATCCCGAATCCCGCGACGATCGACAGCGCGGGAATCGCCGGCAGATACATAGGAGCCGAGCTTGGCGCGCGGAATCGAGAAGAAAACGAAAATCACCACGAACCAGATGGCGAGAAATCTCAATTCCGATCGATGCGAGACTGCGGTCGCGTTCTCGACCGCGCAGTCGCCGCAGTCCCAAGGGCACGAAAAAGAACCACGGCCACGTTCCTCCGATCACGATGGGGATGAAGAACCACGGACCCCATCCGTGCTCGGTCATTCACCAGATAGCGCTGCACGTGCTCATGCAAGAAGAAGAAGCGCAGAAAGTCCGGATTGCGATGGGCCGCGAGCGACGAACCACGGCACCGCGATGGTGCAGTAGACGATGATCGCGAGTAGCCACGGCCATGCGATGCGATATTCGCCGGCGCGCCGCTCGAGCAGTAGCCATATAAGCGCGATGGCGCCGCACAGCACCGGCGCGACCGGTCCTTTCGCGAGCGTGCCAAGAGCGAGCATCGCCGCGCAGATCGAGAAACCATCGCCGTCCTGCGCTGGAGCCGAAATCGCGGCGCGCGCCGCCATATAAAACGCGCCCAGCGCGGCCGTCATGAAAAATGCGAGCGCGGGATCGAGGGTCGCGAAGCGCGCGAAGCCGAAAAACAGCGGGCTCAATGCGAGCGCGATCGCCGCGAGGATTCCTACCGCTTCGCCGAACATCACGTCTGCGAGCGCGGCGGTGACGACGACCTCGGCGGCGCTGAAAGCGCGGCCGGCAATCGAACCGCGAACTCATTGACGCCAAAAATCGACATCGCTGCGGCTTCGGCCCAGTAGACCAGCGGGGGCTTTTCGAAGTAGCGGACGAAGTTGTCGCGCGGGGTGACGTAGTCGCCGCTCAGATACATCTCGCGCGCGATTTCGCCGTAGCGGCCTTCGTCAGGTTCCCACAACGCGGGCCGTCCGAGGCCCGGCAGGTAAAGAATCAGCGCTGCGATTGCGATGAATAGGAGACGGAGCGCTGACTGCCGGCCGGATGCCATGACGATGCAGTGTTAAGATGCTGGCTGTCTTCGTCAACAGCAGTGCTGCGCCGGGCGTCAGGATCATCGCCGATTGCAACCGCATCGAGAAAGCGGATCTCGTTGGCCGAGGGCGGCGGCGCGACGTAAGGCGTGCATCGCATGCGGTAGACGGCTTGCGAGAATTCATAGCTTCTTCGTCGGTTTCTTCCGCTTCGCGCGCGCGGCGGAGCGCATTCGTCGCAAGCTGCGTTCGCAAGGTCTGCGAAGGCGGGATTCGAATCACGAGTTCGCGCGCGACCTCTTCTTCGGCGCGGGCGAGCACCACGTCGCGCAGCTGCAGCAGCGACTCGGCCGAGTTGATCAGGATGTCTTCCATCGACATGCGCCGGCATAACGTTGAGCGAATAGCGGCTGCCTGAGCTGCGCATCAAGCGTTTCGCCATCATGGGTCGAGACCATCCGCGAATCACGCCGACCTGATAGCCCGAAACCAGGCCAAGTAATAAGCCTCGTAATGATCGACGGTGCCGTAGATGACCGCATCGCATCGAAACCATTTGCCCAGCTTCAGGACGCTGACTTTGTCGAGGATCTTCGGCATTGTTGATGCCGTGGGATTGCAGGACCGCGTCGACCGCGATCGGATTGATGACCTGTTGAACTCGCGCTCGGAGAGATATCCGACGAAGGATTTGCGCAGCCGTTGGGCATCGGTCCAGGCCCATTGGTAGCGCTCTTCCTTATTGCGGAAGGCAGAGCGGAATCTTGTCGACCGTATATTGAGCGGAGCCGCGATCGGTAAAAGGCAAAATAGCGATGGTTGCCGGCGCGTGCTCTTCATAATCGCTGGCAAGCTCGACGTCGAGCCCGCCGGGATCGACTTCGACAATGCGGTCGAAAAGAGTTTTTTTGCCATGCAGTCTCGGTGCCGATTTCCTTCTGAAAGAAGGGACGGGTTTCGATCGAATTTTGACTGCGTAGAACATCCCGCAAACGGGAGTATGCACAAGGGAATCAGGAGGAAGTAGGTGTGTCCGCTTGAAGCCCCATATACGTCTTGGACGCTCCAGCACGGTCGGTTATTTAATCCGAGAATCCTGTGAAACAGTTCAAAGAACATGTAGCGAAAGGATAGCCGCTTTTGCGGCTCTTCGAATCGGTCTGTAGGAATGCAATCGGAATGCCGAGCGCCGAGAATTCTGCGTTGCGGCGAGGCCGGATGAATACTAAAAGTAACCTGCTTCCATTCGACGATATGCCCGGCATCGACTTCTGAAATGATCTCGGTCGTAATCCCGGTCTACAACGAGGCGGCAAATCTTCCCGATTTGTGGACTCGGCTCGCGGCGGTCATGAAGCAGGTCGCGCGGCCGTGGGAAGTTGTATTCATCGACGACGGCTCGTCCGACGATTCACTCAAGATGCTCAAGCAATTTGCCGATGAAATGCCCGGGCATGTGCGCGTGGTCGAACTGTCGCGTAACTTCGGGCAGCATTCCGCGATCCTCGCGGGCTTCAAGCAGTCCAAGGGCGACATCGTCGTCACCCTCGATGCCGACCTGCAGAATCCTCCCGAGGAGATTCCGCGGCTGATGCATGCGATCGACGAGGGCAATGATGTCGTCGGCGGATGGCGCGAGGAGCGCCAGGACCAGGCCTTTCGCCGCATCGCGTCGCAGCTATCACAACAAGCTGACCTCGGCGATCGTCGGCGTTCCGATGCACGATTACGGATGCATGCTGCGCGCATACCGGCGGCACATCGTCGATGCGGTGGTGGCAATGCGACGAGAAGGCGGCATTCGTTCCCGCGCTCGCGAACTCGTTCGCCAAGCGGGTCGCTGAAATTCCGGTCGGTCACGCCGAGCGCGCCGCCGGCAGCTCCAAGTACAATTTGTTCCGGCTGGCGACTCTCAGTCTCAATCTGATCACCGGCTTCTCGCCGGTCGCGATCCAGATGCTGACGCTGTTCGGAATCGGCACGTTTCTCCTCGATGCGATGCTGGTGATTTTCCTCGCGCGGCCACCGGTTGATCTACGGGCCGCAGCAAGAGGGCGCACTGTGGGTGCTGTTCACGGTTCTGTTCGCATTCGTGGGGTTCATTTTTCTCGCGCTGGGACTGATCGGCGAGTACATCTACCGCATCTACCTTGAAGTACGCCGGCGTCCCACTTACCTGGTGCGCAAGGTGTATGGCGACGACGATGAAAAACCGAGGCGGCGGCGCGGACTTAGTGGCCGATTCGAATTCCATCGAAGCCGCGATCAAGCGCACGCGATGCGTGCTGTTCGCTTACCACGACACCGGCTATGCTTTCTTGGAAGCGCTGCTAGCGCTGGGTGCGCCGATCGCCGCGCTGTTCACCCATCGCGACGATCCGCACGAGGAAGATCTGGTGGCGTTCGTGCGCGGAGCTCGCCGAACGCAATTCGATTCCGGTTTTCACGCCGGAGCGCGTCGATCCCGGAGTCATCGCGCAGGTCGCATCGCTTCAGTCCCGCGATCATCTATTCGGTTTACTATCGAGACTTGCTGCCTGACGCGATTTTGAATTCGGCGAGCGATTGGGGCTTTCAACCTGCATGGCTCGTTGCTGCCCGAAATATCGCGGCCGCGCACCCGTCAACTGGATGATCGTCAACGGCGAGCGCGAGGCCGGTATGACGCTTCATTATATGGTCGCGCGCGCCGACGCCGGCGACATCGTTGCGCAGCGCTCCTGCACCATCGAAGACAGCGATACCGCGCTGACGCTTTATCGCAAGCTGGTTCCGCTCGGCGCGGAGATGATTCGCGAGTATCATCCGCTGATCGTCAGCGGCCGCGCGCCACGAATGAAACAGGATCTTGAGTCGGGGTAGCTACTTCGGACGGCGCCGCCCCGCCGACGGTCGTCATCGACTGGCGCTGGCCGGCGCGGCGCATCTTCAATCTGGTCCGTGCCGTGACGCATCCGTATCCGGGCGCGTTTTGCTTCGCGGCGGGAAAGAAACTCTTTGTCTGGGAAGCGCGCATCGCCAATGAAGATGGAGTAATCGGCGCGCCAGGCGAGATCGTCGGCGAACCTGGATGATGCGATCGAAGTAGCGGCAGGGCAGGGGAGCGTCATCGTCAGCCGCGCGCAATTCGAAGAAGGCGTCGAGGGTAGCGCGGGCGATGTTTTGGGCGACTCTCGCGTCCGCGTGCGCTGCTATAGTCCTGTCATTCCCTTATAATGTAGCGGCTGCAAAACGTTTGCGCGCAGCCGAAAGTGGGCGCGGTTCTCAAGTGGAGGGTAGATGAAGGTTCTCATAACCGGCGGAGCGGGGTTTCTCGGCTCCCACGTTTCCGACGCATTCATCGCGCGCGGCGACGAAGTATTCGTGCTCGACACCGGGGCTATTGGCAAGGTTCGCCATCTGCTCAACAATCCGCGCTTCCATTACATCCATGACTCGATTTTCAATATCGAATTGGTCGACGGCCTCGTCGCCAAGGTCGATCTCGTCTACCATCTCGCCGCGGTGGTCGGCGTCGAACATTATGTAGGCGATCCCTACGAGACGTTGAACGTCAACGTGAACGGCACCCAGAACATCCTCAAGGCCGCCTACAAGTACAACAAGAAGGTGGTGTTCAGTTCGACCTCCGAGGTTTATGGACGCAATCCCAAGGTGCCGTGGCGCGAGGACGACGATCGCGTGCTCGGCGCCACCACCATCGATCGGTGGTGCTACTCGACCTCGAAGGCGGTCGGCGAGCATTTCTGCTTCGCGTACCACAAGCTCGGGCTGCCGGTCACCGTGGTGCGATTTTTCAACGTCTATGGTCCGCGCCTCGATAAGGTCGACGTCGGACGGCTGTTCACCATCTTCATGGGGCAACTGCTGCGCGGCGTCGATCTCACCGTCATCGGCGACGGCGCCCAGACCCGATGCTTCACTTACGTCACCGATGCGGTCGCAGCCATCGTTGCGGCCGGAATGAAGCCGGAAGCGGACGGGCAAGCGATCAACATCGGCATCGAAGTGGAAACCACGGTGCTCGAATTCGCCAAGCTGATGATCGAACTGTACGGGCCGACCAAATCGAAAATCAAATTCGTCAGCCAGGAAGAGGTCTACGGCAACAGCTACGAGGACATTCCGCGCCGCGTGCCTGATACCACCAAGATGCGGACGCTGCTCGGCGTGACGCCGAAAGTCTCGCTGCGCGACGGCACTGCGCTGTCGATGGAGTGGTTTCGCCAGGAGCAGAATCGCTGACGCCGCATTGCGTTTGAAAGATAGCCCTCAAAATCGACGTCGATACGCACCAGGGACTTGGCCTTGGAGTGCCGCGCCTCGCCGCGATGCTCAGCGCGAAGGCATCGCCGCGTCGTTCTACATCACGATGGGTCCGGACAATTCGGGCCGCGCGCTCATTCGCGTTTTTCGCAATCGCGGCTTCCTGTCCAAGATGTTTCGCACCAAGGCGGTCTCGATGTATGGCCTGCGTACCGTGCTGTCGGGCACGCTGCTGCCGGCGCGTCCGATCGCGCTCGCGTTTCCGGAAGTGATGCGCGACCTCAAAGCGCGCGGGCTTCGAAGTCGGCGTGCACGGCTACGATCACGTGCGATGGCAGGATCAGCTGGATACCATCGGCGACGATGGCATTCGCAACGAGCTCGCCGACGCGTTCGAAGCGTATCGCGCGATCCTCGGTCGATCCTGCGCGCAGCTTCGCGGCGCCGGGATGGCGCACCAACGATTCGGCACTCGCTCGCGCTCGATGAGGCCAACCTCGCATATCGCAGCGACACGCGCGGGACAGCGTTCCCTATCGATGTCATCGTCGACGGTCGCATCCTGAAGACCGTCGAAATCCCGACCACGCTGCCGACCCTCGACGAAGTGATGGGGCGCGATGAAATTCCCGACGCCTCCGCGGCTCATCGTTTCTACCTCGAGCAGTTCAAGGAAGACGCGCTCAACGTGCACACCGTCCATGCCGAAACGGAAGGGATGGGTCAGCTCGAGATGTTCACCGAGCTGTTGCGCGCGTTGAAGGAACGCGGCGCGCAGTTCGTACGCCTCGAGGAAGTCGCATCGAGTCTCGATGCCGCGCAACTCCCGGTCTGTCCGGTGATCCGCTCGACGTTGCCCGGCCGCGCCGGCTGGATTTCCGCGCAGGGCCGCCGTCAACCACCTAAACCGAAAACTCCGCCGGCTGTCCGAGGAGGACCGCGCCGGCGCGCGTGATCCATCCTTCGCCAGCGGCGGCATGCTGGGTGACCGTATGGGTGTCGCGCAGGCATCTTTGCAGGGGCGATGAATCGTAGGGCGCGCTGCCGCCACCGGCGGTGTAGCAGGTATCGACGATCGATGCGGCGGTGTGCACAACCCATGCAACGGTTCCGATCGCTCTGACCTGGTCGTTCGGAAGCAGCGGGTTTCCAGCTACCGCGTTGCTCCAGATCCTGTTCGTCTCCTCCATCAGCAGAGCGCGTGCGGCGCGCAACTTGGAGTCAGCATCGCCGACGCGATACTGAAAGAGCGGCGTGTCAGCCATCGAGGCCGCCATGTAAAGACGCTTCTTGCTGGTTGCAGCGAGCGCGACGATTTCGCGCAAAGCGCGCTTTGCGATGCCGATTCCAACTGCCGCTATATGCAAAGCAAAGTACGCGAGGTGCGCGGAGTAGAGCGGTCCCGGAATCGAGGATTGGCCTAGAAAGATGTCGAGGCTGTCGTCCTTTGGCACGCGAAGATTCGTCTACCTCGATGTCATGGCTGCCGGTGCCGCGCAATCCGTTCACTTTCCACGTATCGAGAATCCTTACGTCGCGCGGCGCGAACAGCATCGCACGTCCTTCGGGGCTGCCCGGAAAGATCCCCGGTCGCGGCTTGCCACTCTCGGTTACCATGCAATTGCCGATGAGCCAATCCGCATGTTGGCATCCGCTGGCGAAGGCCCAGCGCCCATTGACCAGGTACTCGTCGCCCCTAAAATCTGCCGTGCCGCGCGGTGCGAAGCCTCCGCCCGCGATTACGTCAGGGCTTTTGGCATATATCTGGTCGAATCGAGGACGCGGCAGCAGCGCGAAGAGTTGCGGCGTCTCGCAGCCGATCATCACCGTCCATCCAGAGGCGCCATCCGCCTCGGCGATAGTCTCGACGATCTCCATCGTCGTAGGAAAATCGATTTCCATGCCGCCGTGGCTTTTCGGGGTAAGCATCCGAAAGATGCCCATCGAAACGAGTTCGCTGAGCAGATCGGCGGGCAAGCGGCGCGCGGTTTCGATTTCCGCGGAACGTGCGCTGATTTTTGGCGCGAACTCGCGCACCGCGTTGAGAAGGGTTTCAGCCTGATTCGCCATCGACGCCTCCGGGAGTCGTTGTCATAGCACTTCAATTGGCGGGTGACGATTGCGCCCGTGATGTGGTATTCGTGGCGCAAATACCGCGAGGAGATCACCGCGATGCCGCAGCCGCAGTTTTTTGCCGATAGCCCCAAAGACGTCGGACTCGATCCTGCCAAGGTGCAGGCGCTCCTTGATCGCGCCGAGCGCGAAGTAAAGGAGGGCCTGCTGCCGTCGACGCAAATCGCCATCGCGCGCAATGGAAAAATCGCCGCGATGCGCACCGTCGGCAGCGCGGTCCAGGGCGGCGTCAACAAGCCTGCCACCGACGACACCTTCTACGTCATATTCTCATGCACCAAGGCAATCATCTCATCGGCGATCTGGATGCTGATGGGCGAAGGGAAGCTGAAAGTCAGCGAGAAGGTCGCGGACATCGTTCCCGAGTTCGGCACCAACGGCAAAGAAGCGATGACCGTCGAGCAGTGCATGCTACACATTGGCGGATTTCCCAACGCGCCATATCCGCAGCAAGACTGGGGCGATCGTAATAAGCGGCTCGAGCGGTTCAAGACCTGGCGCCTCGAATGGCCCATCGGAAAACAGTTCGTCTACCATGCGACCTCAGCGTTTTGGGTGCTCGCGGAAATCCTCGAACGCCGCAGCGGCAAGGAGTTTCGCCAGTTCGTGCGGGAGCGGATTGCTGAGCCGCTAGGCATCCCAGATCTTCGCGTCGGATGCCCGCTCAATCTGCAAAATCGCGTCGCCGATGTCATCCACGTCAGCCAGGCGCTCACCAACGAGGAGCGCAAAAAGCTCGGCATTCCTGAAATGCCCGAAACTGAGGTAACCGAGGACGCCATCAACGGGTTCAACGTTCCCTCCGTGCGCGAGGCCGGCGTGCCCGGCGGCGGTGGAGTGACGACGGCCGGCGACCTCGCGCTGTATTACCAGGGGCTGTTGCACAATCGCAGCGTCGATGGAAAGCAGCTCTGGAATCCCGAGACGCTGGCCGATGCGACCCGTCCGCGCTCGGGTGACTACAAGGACCCGATCTTCGGCGTGACCGTCAATCGTGGACTGGGAGTCGTGGTCGCGGGTGGCGACGGCAAGGCGAACTATCGCGGCTTCGGCAAGACCAATACTCCCACCGCATTCGGGCATGGCGGCGCGGGCGGCCAAATCGGATGGGCCGATCCGGGCACCGGCATCTCGCTCGGATACTGCACCAACGGCTTCGATCGCAACGACCTGCGCCAAGGCCGTCGTGGGGTGGCGCTATCGAGCCTCGCCGCTGACTGTCTTGCGAAATAGGAGCGCCCAGAAGGACAACCAGCATTCGACGTGGCGCGCGGTCGCCCGACTATCGGCGACATGTGCTTTTGTTGCGATTTGTTGCGCGAATGCCCTCGCGACGCCGTCGAGGAGATTCGACGGCGTCGCGGTTGCGATAATCCGCTCAGCTCACGCCCGGTTCGATCAATTCGAGAATCGTGCCGTCCGGATCATAGAAACACGCAAATAGCGCGGGACCCGCGGCCGTGCGGATCACCACCGGCTCCGAAATGAACTCGACGCCTTCCTTTTTCAAACGCTCGTACTCGTCGCGGAGTCCCTTGGTGAAGAGCGCGATTCGTGCGATGCCCAGATGATTGAGCCGCAAGTAGGGTTTGGCTTCGTCACGCGGCTTGCTCCACTCGATCAGGTCCAGCCGCGTCGCGCGAGGATCGTCATTGAGCGTCATGATAGCCGCTCGTGCGACCGATTCGGAAAATCCCAAACCTCGGCTGGCATCGGAACCGCCGCCCTTCGCATCTGCCACTGCCGGGATATCCACCGAGACCTTGAAACCTAACATTTTGTAGAATGCCAGCGACCGCTCGAAGTTGGAGCAATTCACATTCACATGAAACAGCGACTTGATCATGATGATGACCTCCAAGCATGCTGAGCCTCGCGCATCCGGCGCCGCGCGATCAAGCGTCGCGTGGTCGCAAATTTTTGCGCGCGTCATATAATCCGCCCATGGCAGAAGCGATTGACCTCACGGTCGAATACGGCGACGTTCGCGACGAAGAACAACTCGATTGGCCGAAGCTGGTGGGGTTCCTGCGCGAGCATCAACTTCCGGGCGCCGAGGGTCCCCTCGAAGTCAAACAGTTTCGCGGCGGCTCCTCGAACCTGACCTACCTGCTTCGCTTCGGAGATCGCGAATGGGTGGTGCGACGCCCGCCGTTCGGTCCACTGCCGGTGGGCGGCCACGATATGGCGCGCGAGTTCCGGGTGCTGTCCCGTATCTGGCAGGCGTTCAAGCCGGCGCCGCGCGCGATGCTTTTCTCCGACGACGTCTCGATCATCGGCGCGCCGTTTTTCGTAATGGAGCGCCGCGATGGGATCGTGTTCAAGAATCGCCAACCGGTGCCCGCAGAGCTCGGCGATGATCCCGCGACCTTCAAGGCCATCTCCGAGGGTTTCATCGATACGCTCGCCGACTTGCACGCGGTGGATTATGCAAAGGTCGACCTCGCAGGCTTGGGCAAGCCGCAAGGATTCGTGAAGCGTCAGATCACAGGATGGATGCAGCGCTGGGAGAAGGCCAAGACCGAGGAAGTTCCACTGATGGACAAGCTCGGCGCATGGTATCTTGAAAACGCGCCGGCGGAGCAGGCGCCGACCATCCTGCATAATGATTTCTATCTGCATAACATCATGCTCGATCGGAAAAATCCCGGCCAGATCAACGGCGTGTTTGACTGGGAGATGTCGACCATCGGCGATCCGATGATCGATCTCGGCATCGCGCTGGGATACTGGCGCGAGCGCACCGATATCGAGATCCTCGCGCTCGCGGAAATCGAACCGCATACCTTCAAGAACGGATTTCTCTCTCGCGTCGAGATGGTGCAACGCTACGCCGAGCGGACCGGACGCGAGGTGAGCAGCTTTCCGTTCTATCTTTCGTGGGCGCTTTGGAAGAACGCAGCCGTGGTCCAGCAGATCTATGTGCGCTATGTGCGCGGGCAGACCACCGATCCGCGCTTTGCGACTTTCGCGCCGCATCCGCCGGCACTTGCGAGAGCCGCCGCGCGTTACGCCTCGCAACTCGGCTTTCGCGGTTAGATGAAAGACGAGACCATCGCGGTCGTCGCCGGACGCGATCCGAAAGCGCACTACGGCGCGGTCAACACGCCCGTCTATCGCACCTCTACCATCCTCTTTGAGACGCTCGACGAGTTCGAGGCCGGAATTCACGATCCGGCGAAGGGAAAGTTTCGCTACGGGCGCATCGGTACGCCCACCTCGGCCTCGCTCGAAGACGCGGTCGCGCGGCTCGAGGGCGGCGCGCATTGCCGTCTGGCACCGTCGGGACTCGCGGCGGTGAGCACTGCACTGCTGGCATATCTGTCGGCTGGCGATCATCTGTTGATGACCGCGGGCGGATACCATCCGACGCACAATTTCTGCAATTTGATTTTGAAACGATTCGGTATCGAAACGACTTACTACGATCCGCTGATCGGCGCTGAAATCGAAAAGCTGATCCGATCAAATACCAAAGTCGTGTTCGTCGAGTCGCCCAGCACCGGCCTCTTCGAGGTGCAGGATATTCCCGCGATCGCACAAGCCGCACATGCGCAGGGCGCGGTGGTCATCATGGACAACACGTGGGCGTCGCCATTGTACTTCAAGCCGTTTGCGCACGGCGTTGATGTTTCAATCCAGGCCGCCACCAAATACATCGTCGGGCATTCGGATGCGATGCTCGGGACTATCACCACGAACGAGCAGATGTGGCCGCGCTTGCAGGAGACTCATCGATGGCTCGGGCAGACGGCCGGGCCAGATGACACTTACCTGGGACTGCGAGGTCTACGAACGCTCGCCGCACGGTTACCGATTCATCATAAAAACGGCCTGGCGTTAGCGAACTTTCTCGCAACCAAAGCGGCAGTCGAGCACATCTATCACCCGGCGCTGGAAAACGATCCGGGCCACTGCATTGTGGAAACGCGACTTCCTTGGGGCGTCCGGATTGTTTTCGTTTCGCCTGAAATCATGGGTCACGCGCGAGGCACTTGCCGCGCTGCTCGAATCGCTCAAGTTTTTCGGCATGGGCTTTTCATGGGGCGGTTACGAAAGTCTCGTGTCACCGTTTCGACTGAAAAACTACCGCAATGTTTCCGATGACGACGATCGCTGGATCGTCAGGATCCACGCCGGGCTCGAGAATCCCGACGACCTGATGGAGGACCTCGAAGCGGGATTCGCCAAGCTCGCTTCCTTCAAATAAGGCTTCTGGCGTTTCAAAACGGCTCGGCATTATAATGCATGCCGTGTCCAAATCCGCCTCTTCTATTGTCTCCATTACTTCGCCGCGCGCCAAAGGCGATGAAGCCGGGTACCTGAAGCTGCTCGGGGAGCGAGTCCGCAATGCTCGCGCGCGTCACGGCATGTCACGTCGGATGCTCGCGCATGACTCAGGCATCTCCGAGCGCTACCTCGCCGAACTCGAAAGCGGGCGCGGAAACTTCTCGATCGTGCTGATGCGCCGCCTTGCCAGGGCCATCGACGTACCGATCGCGGAGTTGGTCACCGACGAGGAGCCGCGCCCGGTCGAATACAGACTACTGGTGGAGCGGATTGGAAGGCTGGGCGGAACAGAACTTTCGGAGGCGTCAAAAATCCTCGCGGCACGCTTCGGCGATCCGGCGGGCCGCGCCGAGCGAATCGCGTTGATCGGCTTGCGCGGCGCGGGAAAGACCACGCTGGGCACGATGCTGGCGCAGCGTCTCGGTTGGGACTTCGTCGAGATGAGCCGCGAAATAGAACGCGAGGCGGCGGTCAGCGTCGAGGAGATTTTCGATTTGTGGGGGCAGGCGGCGTATCGTCGTTACGAGCGCCGCGCTTTGGAACGAATCATCCGCGAAAAAAGCCGCGTGGTGCTCGCGACCGGCGGTGGACTCGTCTCGGAGCCCGCGACCTTCGAGCGCTTGCTCGATTCCTTCTATACGATTTGGTTGCAGGCCTCGCCCGAGGAACATTGGGATCGCGTGATAGGGCAAGGCGACCAGCGCGTCGAGGGCAGCGGCGACAGCGAGGCGCTGGTCGATATGCGCCGGATCCTCGCCCAGCGCGATCCGTTGTACGGTAAAGCTGACGCACATCTGGATACGAGCGGCAAAACCGCGCCGCAATCATTAAAGGCTCTGCTCGCGGTTGCGCGTCGACGGCGCGCTGCATTATAGTGCATCATCGTCACGGAGTGCTATTCGATGATCGACTTCCGCACCGAGCCCGCAAAATATCGCCACTGGAAGCTGAGCTTCGACGGCCCGGTCGCCACGCTCGCGATGGACGTAGATGAAAACGGCGGCCTGGTTCCTGGCTACGAGCTGAAGCTTAATTCCTACGATCTTGGAGTCGATATCGAACTGAATGACGCGGTGCAACGCCTGCGCTTCGAGCATCCGGAGGTGCGTAGCGTCATCATCAAGTCCGGCAAAGAACGGGTTTTCTGTGCGGGCGCGAACATCAAGATGCTCGGACAGTCGAGTCATCCACATAAGGTCAATTTCTGCAAGTTCACGAATGAGACCCGCAACGCCATCGAGGACGCAACGCAAAATTCCGGGCAGTTTTATATGACGGCCGTGAGCGGCGCGTGCGCAGGCGGTGGTTACGAACTCGCGCTCGCGACCGATTACATAATGATGGCCGACGACGGCTCGACCAGTGTGTCGCTGCCGGAACTTCCGCTCCTCGCGGTTCTGCCGGGTACGGGCGGTCTAACGCGGCTCATTGACAAGCGCCGCGTACGTCGTGATCGCGCGGATTTCTTTTGCACCACCGAAGAAGGAATGCGCGGGAAGCGCGCCGTCGAGTGGCGTCTGGTCGACGAAGTCGTGCCGCGCACGCAACTCGTCGAAGCGGCCGCCCACAAGGCCACTGAGGTCGCAGCACGCTCCGATAGGCCGAGCGGACAGCGGGGTATCTCGTTGAAGCCGTTGGCTCGCAGCATCGAAGGCGATCGGATCCGCTACGACCATTTGAAGATCGACATTGATCGCGCGAATTCCGCCGCGACATTTTTGATCCGTGGGCCCGAGTCGCCAGCCCCGGCCGAGCCGAACGAAGTTATCGCCGCCGGATGCGACTTCTGGCCGCTCGCGACGGCGCGGGAACTCGACGATGCGATCCTTCACTTACGCGCCAACGAGGAAACCATTCACACCTGGATCTTCCGCACCGAAGGCGACATCAACACCGTTAAGGCGTTCGATGCGCTGCTGCTTGCGCACGCCGACCATTGGCTCATTCGGGAAATCCGTCTTTACCTCAAGCGCGTGCTGAAGCGCATCGACGTAAGCTCGCGCTCGCTCTTCACGCTCATCGAACCGGGCTCATGTTTCCATGGGACGCTGCTGGAGCTCGCGCTCGCAAGCGATCGCGTCTACATGTTGAGCGGCAAACGCGAGGTCGACGAACGTCCGGCGGCCACCATCGGATTCACCGAAATGAATTTCGGTGTTCTCCCCATGTGCAACGGCCTGTCACGCATTGAAAGCCGCTTCCTCGGCGATCCACTCCGAGTGGAAGAACTGCGGGCCCTGATCGGCAAATCTATTGATACGGAAGCGGCGGAAAAACTCGGGCTCGTCACCTTCACCCCCGACGATATCGATTGGGAAGACGAAGTGCGCCTCGCAATC
This sequence comes from uncultured delta proteobacterium, assembly GCA_963848285.1. Lineage (GTDB taxonomy): Bacteria > Desulfobacterota > Binatia > Binatales > Binataceae > DATGKG01. The sequence goes on from CAWKCZ010000002.1 coordinate 172,874, forward strand.
GAGGAGCGCGCCGCGTTTTCGGGCGATGCTCTCACCGGGATGGAGGCGTCGCTGCGCTTCGGTGGGCCGGAAACCATCGAGTCGAAAATCTTCGCGCGCCTGTCGGCATGGCAGAACTGGATTTTTCAGCGTCCTAACGCGGTCGGCGAGAAGGGCGCGCTCAAGCTTTACGGCACCGGACAGCGGCCCGAGTTCGATCCTCGCCGCGTCTGAGTCACGGAGAACAAATGGGCATCGATTATACCGAACTGATCCCGAACAACGTCAGTCTGTCTGATGACCGCCGGTTACAACGCGCGCTGGAATCATGGCAGCCGCGCTACCTCGAATGGTGGCGCGAGATGGGGCCCGAGGGCTTCCAGGCTTGTGATGCGTATCTCCGCACCGCGACTTCGGTTGACGCCAAGGGTTGGGCGACTTTCGGTTACCTGAAGATGCCCGAGTATCGATGGGGCATCTTCCTCGCCGCCGAAGATCCCGATCGGCGCATCGCGTTTGGCGAGCACAAGGGCAAGCCAGTGTGGCGCGAGGTTCCCGGCGAGCATCGTGGCGTGCTGCGACGACTCCTGGTAACTCAGGGTGATACCGAGCCGGCCTCGGTCGAGCAGCAGCGTCATCTCGGTAATACCTGCCCCTCGCTCTACGACCTGCGCAATCTGTTTCAAGTCAACGTCGAGGAGGGCCGCCATCTGTGGGCGATGGTGTATTTGCTCCATGCGTTCTTCGGGCGCGACGGGCGCGAGGAGGCCGATACGCTGCTGCAGCGCCGCTCCGGGAGCGCTGACAATCCACGCATTCTGGGTGCGTTCAACGAAAAGACACCTGACTGGCTGTCATACTTCATGTTCACCCACTTCACCGATCGCGACGGAAAATACCAGCTCGCGAGTCTCGCCGAGTCGGGCTTCGATCCGCTCGCACGCACTTGTCGCTTCATGCTGACCGAGGAAGCGCATCATCTGTTCGTCGGTGAGTCGGGAATCGGTCGCGTAATCGCGCGCACCTGCGAGCTGATGAAGCAGAACGACACCGATCACGTCGGCGAATATCGGTGGCATCGATCTCGATATCATTCAGAAGTACATCAACTTCCATTTTTCGGTGTCGCTCGATCTGTTCGGCTCCGAGCTCTCGACCAACGCCGCGACTTATTTCAGCACCGGGCTGAAGGGCCGTTTTAAGGAAGACGTCCTACGATGACGATCATCAGCTCGCGTCGCTGACTCGCACAGTACTGAAGCCCGAGAACGGGACGATCGTTGAAAGCGAGCAACCCGCGCTGGTCGCGCTGAATGAAACCTTGCGCGATGCCTACATCGACGACTGCGAGCGCGCGATGGTGCGATGGAACAAGATCATCCGCGAGGCCGGCATCGAACGCCAGTTGAAGCTGCCGCATCGCGGGTTCCATCGCGCGATTGGCGAATTCCGCAGCGTCAAGGTGACTCCGGGTGGTGAGATCATTTCCGCAGAGGAGTGGAACCAGCGTCAAGCGCAATGGCTTCCCAGGCGATGCCGATCGGACCTTCATCGCATCCCTGATGAAGCCGGAGACCCGGCCCGGCCATTTCGCGGGATGGATCGCGCCGCCAATTCGTGGAATTAATCTCCAGCCGATCGAGTTTGAATACGTGATGCTTCCGCACAATTGAAACCAGCATCGGCAAAGGGCAGGTGACTCATGGGCGCAGCAGAAAACAAACAACTCATCAGCAACATGTTCGCCGAACTATCCAAGGGGAACGGCGCCGCGTTCCTGGAGAGCATGGCTGACGATGTGAAATTCAACACTCCAGGGGAAGACCAAATTCTCCGGCACCTTCAACGGCAAGCAGGAAGTCGTTGGCAAGCTGCTGGGGCCTTTGGGTGCGCAGCTCGAAGGTGGCGTCACCATCACGCCCTACAATTTGATTGCCGATGGCGACTACGTGGCGATGCAGGCGCACGGCAAGTCGATGGCGAAAAATGGCAAGGCCTACAACAACAGCTATTGCCAGGTTTTCAAAATCGTCGGCGGTAAAGTGAAGGAAGTCACCGAATACCTCGATACTGCGCTGGTCGACGACGTATTCGGAAAATAGCGGACCAGCCCAGAACCAGCCGCGTCCGGTTTGACAATCCATTGGTCAGACCATTATCGTTGCCGACGTGAATGATCAGGCGCCGGTAAATTTCGGTCCGGTTCGGGGAGCCCGGCTGTTCGAGGAAATCTGCGAACAGATTCGCGGACAGCTCTTGAGCGGAAAACTCGGCCCCGGAGACAAGCTCCCCCCCGAGCGCGACCTCGCCGGACAGTTCGGCGTAAGTCGCGCCGCGGTGCGCGAGGCCCTGCGCACGCTGGAGGTTTCAGGCCTCGTCGAGCTGCGCAAAGGATCCAAAGGCGGCGCCTTCATGTTGAACGAAGGCGCCCCACTAACGCAGTCGTTCGAGAGCATGCTCGATCTCGGGCGCATCTCGATGCGCGACTTCACCGAGACGCGCATTCTCATCACCGAGGTCGTGGTCCGTCTCGCCTGCGAACGCGGCACCAAAAAACAATTCGATGCCATCGAGCGCGATATTGATCGTGTGGAAAAAGCACTCGCGGCCAGCGAGGGCTACAAGAATCTCGATGTCATCACCGAGTTTTACGATCTGTTGGCGGTCGCGACCGGCAACCAGATGTTGCGCTTCATCGTACACGGCATCGCGCAGGTGCTGACCGGCCTGATTCGCGCGCGACAGCCCGCGCCGCTCGATGACCTGGTGGAGCGTCGGCGTGAAATACTTCGCAAGCTGCGCATACGCGACGCGGCGGCGGCGAGCAAGCTTTTGTCGAGTCATCTCCTGCGCGTGCATGCGCGGATGACGAACTAGAGCACCGGGAGGACGAGGCGATGGGTGAAATTCTCGCAGTCGGAATCACGCACTATCCGCCGCTTGCCGGGCGCGACGAGAGCATGGCCTTCATCCTCAAGATGATGCTGAAAAATCCGCACCTGCCGGAGAAATGGCGGGACGCGGAAAACTGGCCGGCGGCGATGCGCGACGAGTGGAGCACCGACGACGGGGCGGCGGCCGCTCGTGGCCATCGGGCACGGCTGCTGAGTGCGCTGCGCAAGACGCGCGCGCAGATCGATGAGTTTCGTCCCGATTTCATCGTGGTGTGGGGTGACGATCAGTACGAGAATTTTCGCGAGGACGTAGTTCCCCCCTACTGCGTGTACGCGCACGATTCGTTCGAGTTTGGTCCCGGCAACATGCCGAATAACATCTGGGACGAGCCGTCCGACAAAAAGTTTCATTGCGCTGGAAATGTAGCCGCTGGAAAGTATCTTGCCTCGGGTCTGATCGAAGCAGGATTCGATACTGCATATTCTTACAAGCCGTTGCATCATCCGCTCGGTCACGCGTTCGCGAACGCGGTGCTGTATTTGGACTACGATCGCAAGGGATTTCCGCATCCGATAATTCCGTTCGCGATCAACTGTTATGGGCGCAAGGTCTGCGCTCAGCGCGGCGGGCTGCCGGTGTTCGAGAATCCTCCATCCGAAGCGCAACTCGATCCGCCTGCGCCGACGCCGCGACGACTGTTCGATCTCGGCGCGGCCACGGCGCGTTTATTTGCCGCGAGCCCGTGGCGCGTCGCGCTGCTGGCATCGTCGGGTTGGTCGCATGCGTTTCTGACCGAGAAAAATCACTTCCTCTATCCGGACACGCCTGCCGATATGACCCTGTACGAGGCCTTGCGCAAAGGTGACTATGAGTCATGGCGCAATTACCCTGCCCAATCGGTGGAGGCGAGCGGCCAGCAGGAAATCCTCAACTGGATGTGCCTGGCGGGGGCTTTGGCCGAACTCAAACGCAAGCCGGCGGAAACGGAATTCATCGATACCTGGATTTTCAACTCCTCGAAATGTTTCCTCTTCGCGCCCGCGAGCTGAGTCATGAAGCTGGACGGCAAAGTCGCAATCATTACCGGGACCAGCTCCAACATCGGGGCGGGCCTCGCCGAAGGGATAGCCGATGCGGGCGCGGCGATCGTATGCGTCGACAGCAAGGCGGAGAACGCTTCGGACTGTGCGGGGGAGTTGAAGAAGCGCGGGCGCAAAGCGCTGGCCGCGACCTGCGATGTTACCGATGAGGCACAGGTCAAAGCCGTCATCGCAAAAGCGCGCGAGGAGTTCGGGGGCATCGACATCCTCGTCAACGGGGCGGCTATCTTCAACAAGAAGGGTGTGCTCGACATGCCGCTCGACGAATGGCAGCGCCAAATCGCGATCATACTGACGGGCACGTTTCTATTCACCAAGTACGCAGCGCAACACATGATCGAAACGCGCCGGCGCGGCAACATCATCAATATAATCTCGACTGCGGGTCACCAGGGCGAGCCAGGAAACATCGCGTACTGCACCAGCAAATCGGGGCTACTCAACTTCACGCGCTCGGCCGCGATGGAGCTGAGTCGTCACGGCATCCGCGTGAACAGCCTGACGCCGACGGCGACCGATCCCGACGAGGGTATCGAGCGCGCGACGCGATGGGGGAAGCCGCTGCGAGGTGCCGAACGCATCAAGCAGGCATTCGAGGTGTTTCGGAAATTGACTCCGATGCAGAAGCTGCCGAGTCCGCGCCACTACGCGAGCGCGGCGGTGTTTCTCGCCTCGGACGACGCCGAAATGATCACCGGGATGGATTTGCGCGTCGACGGCGGCACCATCGCGCGCTACTGGGCATGGGATCCGTCGGGAACCGTGAAGTAGCTGCGAGTTAGCATTCGCACAGGAGGCCGGCATGAACGAAATCACGGAAAAGCTCATCATCGATGACGACGAGGCGGGGCTGTTTCGGGTCAATCGGCGGGTCTTCACCGAAGCCGATTACTTCGAGCTGGAGCGCCAGCGCATCTTCGATAAATGCTGGATCTATGCGGGCCACGAATCCGAAGTTGCGAAGCCGGGTGATTTTCGTTCGCGGCGGGTCGCGGGGCGTCCCATCATTCTCGCGCGCGGGGACGACAATGTCGTACGCGTGATGCTCAACACCTGCACCCATCGTGGAGCGATGGTATGCCGGCAGGCCTCCGGCACCGCGAAGACCTTCCAATGCGCCTATCACGCGTGGACGTTCAACAATCGCGGCGCGCTGGTCGGGGTGCCGGGCGACAGCGCCTACAGCGCGGCGTTCAAGCGCGAGGAATTGGGCCTCGTCAATCCGGCACACACAGAGAGTTATCGCGGATTTGTCTTCATCAACTTTAATCCCGCGGCGGAAAGCCTGACCGACTACCTTGCGGGCGCGACCGAATTCCTCGATTTGGTGGCGGACCAGTCGGAAGTCGGGATGAAGATCGTCGAGGGGACGCAGGCCTACAGCATCCGCGCCAATTGGAAACTGCTGGTAGAGAATAGCTACGATGGGTACCACGGTCTGCCGACCCATCAACGCTACATGCAATTTCTCGCCGAAAGTGGATCCGCTTTCAAAGGCCTCGACGGCCGTAGCGCGAAGGCGCTCGATCTCGGCAATGGTCACGCGGTCATTGAATACGACAGCCCCTGGGGCCGCCCCATCGCCAGATGGGTTCCATCGTTCGGAGCGGAGCGCAAGGCTCACTTCGACGATATTCGGCGCAGGTTCGACGATCGTTTTGGCGAAACCCGGGCGCGCCGGATTTGCGAGACCAGTCGAAATCTTGGGATTTTTCCCAACCTCGTGATCAACGACATCATGTCGATCACGGTGCGGACCTTTTATCCCATCGCGCCCAATTGCATGGAGGTCAACGCGTGGGCGCTCGCCCCGATAGACGAGAGCGAAGAGGACGCAGCCCTCCGGCTTGATAACTTTCTGACTTTCCTTGGACCCGGCGGCTTCGCGACTCCCGACGACGTCGAGATGCTCGAGTCGTGTCAGCGCGGCTTCATCAATCGAGAGGTGGGATGGTCGGACATTTCGCGCGGGATGCATCGCGAAAATCCGCGCACCGACGACGAGCTGCAGATGCGCGCGTTCTGGCGGCGATGGAACGAACTTATCACGGCGCCCAGTGTGCATAGGGCCCGGAGAGCAGCATGAGCTCGGTCGAGTTGCCCTCGCGCGCCGAGGTCGAGGACTTCCTCTACAAGGAAGCTGACCTGCTCGATCGGTGGCAGCTTCAGGAGTGGCTCGCGCTGCTCACGGACGATGCGACCTATCAAGTGCCTCCGACCGATACGCCCGGCGGCGACGCGCGCAACACGCTGTTCATTATCGCGGATGATGCGGCGCGGATCCGTGAGCGCGTCAAACAACTCCTCGGCAAAGCCGCGTGGGCGGAAAACCCGCCTTCCCGTACACGTCGGATGATCAGCAACGTGCGCGTGCTCGGACCGCAGGGCGAGGGTGTCGGCATCGCGGCGAATTTTGTCGTCTATCGATTTCGGCACGAGCTGGTCGATACCTACATCGGGCACTACGAGTACGAGCTGGTGCGCCGCGACGTGGAGCTGAAGATTCGCAAACGCAAGGCGATCCTCGATATCGAGGCGCTCCGCCCACAAGGCAAGATTAGCTTCATTCTGTAGCGAGGGCGCCGCATGCACGCCATCGACATGCACAACCACTTCATCGCGCCCGAGGTGATCGATTTCCTCGCGCGCGAGGGCAAGCATTTCGCGACCCGCATCGTCGAGCGCGACGGACGCCGCTTCTTCCTGATCCAGGAATCCGCGACTGCGTCCGATCGACGGCCCGATTTCCGACGCGGCCTCGCGCATCGCCGACATGGATCGCGAGGGCATCGCGATGCAGGCGGTCTCGTGCGTGCCGTTCCTGATGTATCCCGAAGTTGCCGCCGACAAAGCGCTCGCGATCGCGCAGGTCAATAATGACGCGCTGGTCGCGCTCGGTAAGGGAAATCAATCGCTTTTGTCCTCTTGCGTCGGTGCCACTTCAGAATCCGGATCTGGCGGCCAAGGAATTGGAGCGCGCGGCGAAGCTCGGATTGCGTGGCGTCGAGATTCCACCGAAAGTGGTGGAACGCCAGCTGGACGAAAAAGATTTCGAGGTGTTCTGGGCCGCTGCCGAGGCGCTGCAGATGGCGGTCTGCATCCATCCCTTCGAGGCCGCGCCGGCCGGTGCGATGAGCCGCTACTTTCTCGGCAATCTCGCCGGTAACCTCTACGACACCGGGTTGGCCGCCGCGCTTCTGATCTATGGCGGCGTGTTGGAGCGCCATCCGAATCTACGCGTCGTGCTGTATCATGCGGGCGGCGCGCTGCCGGCGATCCTGGGCCGCCTCGACATGGGTTATCGACTCGTTCCCGAATGCGGCAATGCGATCCCGCGCCCGCCCTCCAGTTATGCGAGCCAGTTCCACTTCGACATCATCGCGCACAGCCGCCCGATGCTAAGTCATCTGGTCAAGACGTTCGGCGCCGATCGATTTGTGATTGGAAGTGACTATCCGCTTCCCGCGGGCCTCGCGCATCCGATCGAAGAAGTGAAAGCCCTGAACCTCGGCGAGGATGACGAGCGCAAAATCCTGAGCGGCAATGCTCATCGCCTTCTGCGCCTTTGAGTTTTATTCCGTCCGCATTTGAGGTAGTCAGTTTTCAGGAGACTGACTCATGGCTAATCAACCGCGCATGCTCGAAGGCTATCGGGTTCTCGATTTCACCCAATTCGTCGCGGGGCCGACCTGCACCCGGCTGCTCGCCGAGATGGGCGCCGAGGTCATCAAGCTCGAACTCGCGCCGGACGGCGATCGCGTGCGCGCCGGCGGACTCAAGCCGCAGGCGCCCGAGCTCAAGAACACCACCCACAGCACCTACTACCTGCAGCACAATCATTCGAAGCTCAGCTTCGCGATCGATTTGAAGAAGCCGGGCGCGCGCGAAATCGTGATGGCGATGCTCCCGCAACATCGACGTGGTGGTCGAGAATTTCGCACCGCACGTCATCGACCGGCTCGGCTTCTCCTACGAGGAAATCAGGAAGGTGAATCCCGAAGATCATCATGTGCTCGATTTCGATGGCGGGGCAGACCGGGCCGCTCTCCTACAAGGCCGGCTACGATTTCATCGGCCAGTCATACGCGGGAGTGACCGACGGTATCGGCGAGGCGGACGGCGCGCCAGCGATGACCACGATGGCGATTGGCGACGTCTCCACCGGCGTCGCGGCGGCGATGGCGGTCGGCTTTGCGCTGGTGCATCGCGAGCGCACCGGCGAGGGCCAGTACCTCGATGCGTCGTTGCTCGACACCTACTTCCATATGCATGAACAGAACGTCGCGTCGGTGTCGCTGCGCGGCGACAAGTTCCGTCCACGGCGCAGCGGCTCGCTGCATCCTGACGGCGGCCCGACCGGCATCCTATCGCTACAAGGGCGATCAGTATGTCTTCCTCACCGTCGTGCCGCATCAATGGCCGCAATTGGTGCGCGCGATGAAGATGCCGGAGCTGCGCGACCGATCCGCGCTTCAAGAGCGCGCGCGGCCGCCGCGACAATCGCTTCGAGCTGCGCGAGGTCATCGAAAAGTGGCTGGCGACATTCCCCACCCGCGACGATGCGATCGCCGCGCTCGATGCGGAGCGCGTGCCATGCGCTCCGGTGCTGTCGGTCAACGAGGCGGTCAAGCATCCGCATCTGAATGAGCGCAAGACCGTGCGATGGATTGAGGATCCGCTGCTCGGCAAGGTCGCGCTGCCCGCGGTGCCGGTGAAGTTTTCGGCATGGCCGGACAGGACCGAGCGTGCGCTCGGCGCGGCTGGGCGAGGACAACGAGCGCGTCCTGCACGAGCTGCTCAAGATGCCCGACGATCAGATCAAGAAGCTCTACGCGGACGGCATCCTGGTGCGCGATTCGAGTTGAAGTGATCGCGCGCTCTAGACGTAGAGCGAAGCGAGGCGCGTCAGTTCGGCTTCGTACTGATCGGGCTTCAACTGGTTCGGGCACCCCGATCGCGAATCGATGCGCGCCTGCTTTCGCATAGTCGTCGAGGCCTTTGTGGACCGCGTCGCGGTCGCCTTGAACGAAACCCATCGCGGTGATGTCGAGTTTCGCGAAGTCGCGACCGACCGCGTCGCATTCGCGGCGCAGCTCGTCGAGCTTGTTCTTCAGGTAGGCGTGCGGCACGCCGATCGGGCACCATCCGTCGGCCCACTTCGCGACGCGCTTGAGCGCGTTCTTGTCGAGGCTGCCGATGAGCACCGGCGGCCCGGGCTGCTGAACCGGTTTGGGGTTGCACTTCACCGGCGTGAACTTGACGTACTTGCCCTCGAACGAGGCCTCGTCTTTCGACCATAGCTCGCGCATCGCGGCGATGTATTCGGCGGTCTGGGTCCAGCGCCGAGGAAAATCGACGCCGAGCAGTTCCGATTCCTCGCGCAGCCATCCGGCGCCGATACCGAACAGAAAGCGGCCGTTGGAGAACGCGTCGAGGGTGGCGACTTCTTTCGCGGTGACGATCGCATTGCGCTCCGGTACCAGGCAGATGCCGGTCGCGAGCTTGAGACTCTTGGTCACTGCGGCGGCCATGCTGAGTGCGACGAAAGGGTCGCACATCTGCGAATAGACATTGGGAATCGGGCCGTTGGTGCCGGGGAATGGCGTCTTCGGATTGACCGGCAAGAATCGGATGCTCGGGAATCCAGATTGACTCGAAGCCGAGTTGTTCGGCTTTGCGCGCGAAGTCGGCGGGATTGGCGGTGTATCCGGTAAACGGCATCAGCAATCCGATTTTCATATGCACACCTTGAGTTAGCAAAATGACAACAAAAAGTTAAGCACTCCGCGCCCGCGAGCCTGATCAGTTCGCGTAGATGCGGATGGCCGGTCGGTTGATAGCTATAAAGAAGCGCGCGACGATCCGCGTCCGAGCGGTTTGCGAGCGATCGATGAACCAGGAACGGTCCGAAGAACACCACACTGCCGGCCGGCACTTCGACTGGAAGCAGGCGCGATAGATCATATTGAAGCGGGTCAATTTCGTTGCTGCCGAAGCCATCGACCTCGCGGCGCCTCGGCACTCCCTCGCGATGACTGCCGGGAACCATCTCGAGGCATCCGTTTTCAAGGGTGGCGTCATCGAGAAAGAGCAGCGCGGTAATGACGCGAGGAGCGACCGCGGCCAGATTTTCCCAATAGGGGAAATCCTGATGAAGCACGATTTTGCCGCCTTTGCGCGCGCGCTTGAGCGTCATCTTCTCGGTGAACAGCTGGATGTTTTCTTCGCCCACCGCGTCCTTACAAGGATCGATCAGGCGCGGATCGTGGGCCCATCGATGCAACTCGTCGCTGAGATGCGCGAAAGATTCCAGCGCCTGCACCAAGTCCGGATTGTCCGGCTCCCACTTGATGATGGTTTCGAGACCGCGCTGAATTTCGAACACGTAACTGCCGAGCGTGTGCCTGGTGCGGCGCTTTTCGGCGAGCAGCCGCTGCACCAGTGCCTCGCAAGCATCACCGATGGCGCGCACTTCATCCGTATCGAAAATCGCTCGGCGCACCACGAAGCCGCGCTCGTCGAGGTCGGCTTTTTCGCGCGCATCCAGTCTGAAGGTCTGGGTCATCGTGGCACCGGCTCGAGCTGCCATTCGTTGGAATAGGCGCGGCGCACGCGCGCGCTGCGGTTGGGTCCCGACGAATGCAGCGTGCGGCAATGATGAAACACCGCGCCGCCGGCAGGGACGGGCACCGGAACTGCGAGGGTGTTGTCGACGTCCTCGACCGAGACGACGTGAGTCGCGAAGTCGCCGCCGGTGGGACGATGCTCGCGGACTCCGCTGCGATGCGACCCCGGGATGAAACTCATACATCCGCTTTCGACGGTCGCGGGATCGAGGGGCATCCAGCACGAGGTCGCGTGATATTTGAATGAGCGGTCCCAGTACGCTTCATCCTGATGCCACGGGAGCGCGCCGCTTTCGGTATCGCGGGGCGGCTTGCGAATCATGTGGCCCCATCCGCGCATATCCTTGAGCTCGAGGCCGAGCAACAGTGCAGCGAGAGTTCGTCCATTGCGCCAAAAAGTAGTCTTTTGGAGCTCGGAGAATTTCAGCTCAGGGAGCAGGATTTGCTTTTGCGAATCGACATCGGAGGTGCCATTGGGCCGGACGACATCGACGAACGCGCCGGGGACCGGGCTGATGCGCTCGGCAAACATCCGGTCGTAAACCTCTCCGAGCCAGGCGAGTTCCTTATCGGTGGTAATGCGCTCGATTGAGGTAAAGCCGCATTCGCGAAACTGCTCGCAATTCGCCTCGGACAGCCGGACTGGGAACTCGCCCTCTGGACGCCGCGTCATTAGTTCTTCGATGGTCAATGAATGCTCCGTGAGGCCAGTCCTAGCACCTGTCCAGAGTGTCTGTCATCCCGGAAAAATCGTGATCCCGCCTCGATTAAGTGGGTTTGTTTTGACGATTTGCTTCTTTCGATCGGCACATCGGAAAGGCGAAGGAAGGGCGAATGAAGTGGCTTTGTTTTTTCGTCTGCGGGACTCAAGGTTGTGCCATTCGAGGTCCTTCGCCGAGCCTCAGGACCACTTCTCAGCGATCACTGAGAAGTGGGTTTGTTTTTGCATTTTTCAGTTTCATCGGCGGGCCGCCAAAATGATTGCGGCGCCCTCATTCGGCGCCGCAACCCGATGATAGCACATTTCGACTGGCAGAGGATCGATTGCTTACTGAGAGGTGGCGCTTCGCGAGGTAGCGCCTCGCAGGGGAACGGTCGCTAAAGAATCCGGAGCTGAGGACCCTCATCGGCCCGCACGCTTCATGCATCGCAGCCATCGCATGAACCGCGCCGGGCCACTTCCCCCGATCAACGGGGGAAGAAAAACACAGGGCGAAGGAACACAGAGCGGCGCGCCGAGGTGCTACTTGTTGGTCGGCATCGCGAAGTCGGCGCCGAGGCGATCGGTTGGCCAGCGCGAGGTAATGGTTTTGAGGCGCGTGTAGAAGCGCACGCCCTCCAGGCCGTGCATCGCCATGTCGCCGAACATCGAGCGCTTCCATCCGCCGAAGCTGTGGAATGCCATCGGGACCGGAATCGGCACGTTGACGCCGACCATGCCGATTTGGACGCGGCTGGTGAACTCACGCGCAGCGCCGCCATCGCGGGTGAAAATCGAAGCGCCGTTGCCGTATTCGTTTTCGCTGATGAGCCGGATGCCTTCGTCGAGGTCGGGCACGCGGACCACCGAAAGGACCGGGCCGAAGATTTCGTCGCGATAGATTTTCATCGCGGGCGTGACGCGATCGAAGATGCAGCCGCCGACGAAGAAGCCGTCCTCGAAGCCTTTGACCTTGAGTGAGCGGCCGTCGACGGCGAGGGTCGCGCCTTCCTTGATGCCATGCTCGATATAGCCGCGTACGCGTTCGAGCGCCGCGCGCGTCACCAGGGGTCCCATCTCGACGCCCGCCTGCGTGCCGGGTCCGATCTTGAGCGCCTGCACCCGAGGCTTCAGTTTTTCGATGAGCGCGTCGCCGGCAGCGCCGACCGCCACCGCGACGGAAATCGCCATGCATCGTTCGCCAGCCGATCCGTAGGCCGCGCCGACCAGCGCATCGGCTGCGTGAATCGAGGTCGGCGTCGGGCATCACCAGCATGTGATTCTTCGCGCCGCCCAGCGCCTGCACGCGTTTTCCGTTGGTCGCCGCGGTCGCATAAATGTGATTCGCGATCGGGGTCGAGCCGACGAAGCTGACCGCCGCGATCCCCGGATGCGCGAGGATCGCATCGACCGCGCGCTTGTCGCCATGCACGACGTTGAAAACTCCGTCGGGCAGTCCGGCCTGCTTGAGCAGTTCCGCGATCATCACGCTCGCCGAAGGATCGCTCGGCGACGGCTTGAGGATGAACGCATTGCCGCACGCGAGCGCGACCGGAAACATCCACATCGGCACCATCGCGGGAAAGTTGAATGGCGTGATGCCAGCGCATACGCCGAGCGGCTGGCGCATCGAGTACGAATCGATGCCGCGGCCGACGTTCTCGCTGAATTCGCCCTTGACCAGATGTGGGATGCCGCATGCGAATTCCACCACTTCGAGACCGCGAGTCACTTCGCCGCGCGCATCGGAGAGGACCTTGCCATGCTCCGAGGTGATAAGCGCCGCGAGCTCCTCGCCGTGTTTCTCGATGAGATTGCGGAACTCGAACATGACGCGGGCGCGCGCGAGGGGAGGGGTCGCGGCCCATTCGGGAAACGCCGCGGAGGCGGCCTTCACTGCGGCGTCGACATCTTCGACGGTGCCCATGCATACTTTGCGCGCGAGGCGCCCGGTGGCGGGATTGAAAACCTCGCCGAGGTCGCCATGGCCCTGAACCTTCGCCCCGCCGATGAAATGCGGAATAGTTTCCATGCCCTCTTGTCGCGCGAAGCCTCGCGGACCGCAAGCGAGTCAGAGGCGGCAGCTTAGAGAGGCTTATGGAATAATCGCGAAGCCGAGGGCAGCATTCACGGTCGACTTCACCGCAGCGAGGATCTGGTTGATGGCATCCTGTACCGCAAGCAAGGTCAACGAGGTCATCGCCACGATTACACCCAGGGTCGCCTTGATCTGCATATCGAGCAGAGCCTGCGCGCCGGCCGGCGTGTAGTCATCCTTATGAACCTCAATCGCGATGATCTGGATCGCGATCTTCTGCAGCTCAGGGACCGCGTACGTCTCCATATCGTGCCACATGGTTCCACCGAGAGTCTGCCCGGCGGAAATCATCGTGTTAACCAGCCCGTTATAGTCAAGAGCCATTGGCGCCTCCCGTCGAACTGGCGGTCTTCTTGGCGACCTCAACCGTAATGGCGGCGCGAAGCAGCGCGCCGAGTCCTCCCTCGAGGATGGGGCCCTTCGCGGAGGGCGGAATTCCCTTGACGCCCTGCGCCTGATGAAAGGTCTCCAGATCGCCATAGCCGCCCTTCACCAACTGCAGCAGAACTACCGAGCAATCGTCCTTGGGCATCTCGCTCAGGTATTTCGAGATTTCCGATGCCGGAATCGCGGTCGACACCGCTTTCGCCGAGAGCTGGGTGGAGGGACATGAATTGAGCGCCTTGTAGGCCTGCGCGCGAACGATCAGGGTGTCGACCCTGGCTTCCTGGGTGACATAGAAGTCCTTGTTCGGCGCATAGGTGCCCGGCGTGGTTCCTGCTTCGTCGATCATCTTGTTCACGAATGCGGTCAAATCCGTGTTGAGCTGGCCGAGTTCGGTGTCGGTCTGTTGATCGTAATCCGAGACCAGGTGCACCGCGCATCCGGCCGCGCAGAAGAGCAGAACGAGCAGCATCGCCGTCGCCGGTAGACTGCGGATGCTGCGGATCGACCTGGTGTGCATGCGCGAAGACCTCGATTTATGGTTCGAGCTGCGGAGACTATCTGCTCAATGCCATGGAGCACTGAATTCTCGCAAGTAGGATTAACATCTGAATGCCCGCGCGCAGCGCTTTCCGATTGCCCACGCGGCGGGCTTTGGGTTAACAATAGGTTTGCCGCACAGGCTCAATGACCATACCCACGGAGTGGATGGAAACATGGAGAAATCGCACGACGATTCGCAGAACCCCGCCCAAACCCGAGAAGCCAATGTCCACCAACTACTCGGCGGCGCGCCCCAAACAGCCGCGGCCGCAGGAGTACTACGAGGACATCAAGCATAAGTTCGCCGAGGAACGCGACCTGCGCCTGAACTTTCGGCCGCAAGGGCACCAAGCAGTTTTTTACCGATTTCGAAGGCACGCCGTTCGAGCGTTACGAGGTCGATCCGTTCGTCGAAGCGGTGAAACCTCGCGAGCCACTCAATGACACCGTCGAGGTGCTGTTCATCGGCGGAGGATTTTCCGCGCTGCTGACTTCGGCGCGCCTGCGCGAGGTCGGCGTCGACAGCATCCGCATCGTCGAGCGCGGTGGCGATGTCGGCGGGACCTGGTACTGGAATCGCTATCCGGGCGTGGCATGCGATGTCGTCGCATACGACTACCTTCCGCTCCTCGACGAGATGAACTACGTGCCCAAGGACCATTATGCGAAGGGCCCTGAGATTCTCGCTCACTGCCAGGCGATCGCGCGGCAAGTACAACTTCTATGAATTGGCGGTCTTCCAGACCACGGTCACCTCGACGGTGTGGAACGAAGAAGAGCAGATGTGGCATCTCGAGACCGATCGCGGCGACCATATGCGCGCGCGCTTCGTCATCTGCGCCAACGGCACGCTCTCGAAGCCCAAGCTCTCGAAGATCAAAGGGATGGAGAAGTTCAAGGGCTACTCCTTCCACACCGGGCGCTGGGATTACGAATACACCGGCTCGGATTTGACCAAGCTGAAGGACAAGGTCGTCGGCATCATCGGGACCGGCGCGTCGGCGGTGCAGGCGATTCCGCGCCTCGGCGCCAACGCCAAGGAACTGTACGTCTTCCAGCGCACGCCGTCCTCGGTCGACATCAAGGACGATTGGGCGACCGATCCCGAATGGGCCAAGAAGCTGAAGCCGGGATGGCAGGCGGAGCGCCGCGCCAAGGCGAAAGCCGAGCCGCAGCATGTTCGATCAGATGCGGACGGAGCAGGCTAGACGGTCACGCGCGAGGAAAAAATCCGCCGCCAGGAGAACGCCAACATCGACTACATGATGCGCATCCACAAGCGCATCGAGGAGATCGTCAAGGACAAGGCCACCGCCGATTCGCTCAAGCCGTGGTACATGTTCATGTGCAAGCGGCCGTGTTTCGACAATGACTATCTGCCAACCTACAACCGACCCAACGTTCATCTGATCGATACGCATGGCAAGGGCATCCTCGAAATCAACGAAGACGGGCCGGTGTTCGAGGGCAAGACCTACAAGCTCGACCTGCTCATCTACGCGACCGGCTTCGAGGTGCAGAAGACCGGCATCTACAACAAGATCGTCGGCGAGAACGGACGCGACCTCAACGACAAGTACGCCGAGGGCATCCGCACGCTGCTCGGGATCCATACCGAGGGCTATCCCCAACCTGTTCATCATGGGTGGCTACCAGGCGTCGTTCCAGTTCAACCTGACCGACATGCTGCAGGCGCAGGGCGATCACATCGCGCAGTGCATCAACCACGCGCGCAAGCAACGGCTACCATACCATCGAGGTGACGCCGGAGTCCGAGGAGTGGTGGGTGCAGGAAGTCATCAAGCATCGCGGCAAGACCACCCGCAACCAGGATTGCACGCCGGGCTACTACAACTTCGAGGGCGAGTTCCAGCGTCGCCAGGACGGCAACTACAATGGCGGCTTCAATGCGTACTGCAATCACCTCGACGAGGTGAGCGCGCATCCGGAGCAGCATTTCACTTTCGGCAAGTAACCGCCGATTGCACATGCTAACCGCGGGTGAGGGCGCGATGCGCCTCACCCGTTTTCATTTCTCCGACCGCGTAGCTTGAACCTTCAGCGCGATATCGGCTGCATAGGTAACCGTGACGCGCTCCCCGCGACGCAGCGCTTTGGCATCGACGCTCTTGTCGGCCCGCAGATCGATGACCTTTCCTGTCGCGCCGGTGCGGACCGAGAACATGCCCGAGTTGGTATCAAGCTTCACGATGCGTCCGGTCACTGTATGGGTCTCGGCCTTTATCGAGTCTGGCGAATTGGTCGTGCTCGCTGCCGGTGATTGCGCGAGGGCGGACGCGGACGGCATCGCAAGGAGCAGCGCGGAAAGCAGCAGTGGTCGGAAACTTTTCATGGCGAGGATATTCTCAAATTCCCGCCGAATGCGAAACGGCGTGCGGCGATGCTGGTGCGATGGTAGATTCGCGGCGTGAGATTGCACCTGATTGACGGGACCTACGAACTTTATCGCGCGCATTTCGCGCCGCGTCCGGGGCATCGCGCCCCCGACGGCAGCGACGCCAAAGCCACGGTCGGGATCGTCGAATCGATCCTCGCATTGCTGCACGATGCGCAGGAGGCCGTGACTCACTGGCGATCGCATTCGACAATCCGATCCGGTCTTTCCGTAACGATCTCTATCCGCATTACAAGAGCGATGAGGGCGTGCCGGCGGAACTGCATGCTCAATTCGACGCCGCCGAGGGCGCGATTCGCTCACTAGGAGTCGTAGTCTGGTCGATGCGCGAGTACGAGGCTGACGATGCCCTCGCGACCGGCGCACGCAAGTTCCGCGATGAGGTCGAGCAGGTACGCATCATGACGCCGGACAAGGACCTGGGGCAGTGCATCGTCGATGACAAGGTGGTCCAGGTAGATCGGCGTCAGCGCAAACTCATCAACGAAGCTGCGTTTCGGGCCGAGCGCGGATTTGCGCCCACCAGCATGGCGGATTTCCTCGCGCTCACGGGCGATAGTGCCGATGGATTTCCGGGGCTGCCGGGCTTCGGCAAAAAGAGCGCGCGGCACCTTGTTGAGCGTCTACCCTCATCTCGAAGACATCCCAACCTACGCGATGAACTGGAAGGTGCAGCCTCGCGGAGCGTTGCAACTCGCGACGACACTGGCGGCACATCGCGAGGAGGCGTTGCTCTACCGCAAGTTAGCGACCTTGGTCGAGGAAGTGCCGCTCGCGGAATCCCTCGCGGGCCTGCAATTGCGCGGCGTCCCGCGCGAGCGCTTCGAAAAATGGTGCGATGATCTTGGCGTCGCGCGCTTGAAGACCGTTCCGAAGCGTTGGCGGTAGAGTCTTACGCCGACCAGCGGTCGCAATCGAAACCGTCCGGCAACTGCACGAACATCACGTGCGCGGGTCCTTCAATCACCCGCGTCAGGTGGCCCTTGCCGGTCAGATCGTCGGCGATGAAAGCCTGGCCCGGGGTGCATCGGCGCTTTTGATTGTCGCTGGTTCCGACCTCGAGAACGCCTGACAACACCACCACGATCTGGCGCGCCGGCGCGTGATGCCAGCTTTCGTCGAGGCCCTTCGGCAGCTCGACGAAGCGGATACTCGGCGACGCCCACGCACCGGATTGGAGGAGCGTATTGCCGAACTGATCCGCGCGCGGCTCATTGATGGGAACTTCGATTTCCTGGAAGCGCGACTCGCCATCAGGGGTGGCATGAAAACGGGTAACTTTCATTGGAATCTCCAGAAATCGTACATGACACGCCGTGAGGGATTTGGCGAGTGCCCCGGCCGGGAATCGAACCCGGACTTGAGGTTCCGGAGACCTCCGTGATGTCCTTTTCACTACCGGGGCGCCGGCAGGATCAAGAAAGTATCGCGCCGGGTTCGAGCGAACAAGTCGCCCCGCACGCGCCGGGGCAGGCTCTACCCGCGAGCAGAAGGCGCGCGTCAGTGCGTGGCTCTTAACGCGACCAGGATGTCATGGGATGCGCAGCCATGCTGAAAATGACAATTTGTCATAAAGCGTTCGAGCTTATGGGAGGCGAACCGCGCTGTATGAGAAGTCCACCTTGAGTTTAGGCAACATTGTTTCAAGAGAAAAGAGTAACTGTATCGGATACCTGAGTCCGCAGCAGGAACCCGGGCCGGCAAGCGGATCGCCTGCCAGCGCGCTAGCCAGGTTTTGACGCAACGACGTAGGTCAAATGGTTTGCCGTCCCCTCGAAGCGTCTCGCGGTGGCGGCGTTCGACGACGGGCGGATGTCGTACAGCACCTGCTCCAGGTCGCGATGAATCCGCAAGCTGATCGCCGTCCTTGTTATGCGGCGGCAGTTGCGTCGATACGGGTGCGCGAGCGCTCCTGCTCGGCTGCGTAAGGCAAGCAGGCCCAGGTCGCGACCGCACCAATCAGGCTCAGCACCAGGCAAATCTGAAAGGCGCTCGAATAGCTGCCGCTCGCATCGAAAATTTTACCGAGCATCACCGGCCCAATGAAGGCGCCGAGGGTGTTGAAAACGCCCGCCACCCCGGCAATCGCGCCGAAGCGTTTGAGCCCGAGGCATTCCACGGTCAATAGCGGAATCAACACCAGTGGCGCGCCCAGCGTCAGTCCGAACATCGCGACGAAGGGATAGAGCAGGAGCGGGTTGCGCGCGCCGAAAATCAGGATCATCCCGATCGCCGCACCGGCGAAGTTGATCATCAAGGCGATGCGCGGGCTTATTCGATCGGACAGCGAACCCCATGATCAACTTGCCCGCAGTGGTAAACAAAAAGACGATGCTCATCATGCCGGCCGCGAATTCGGCCTTGTACGAGAGCCCGATCATGTAAGGAATGAAATGCAGGCCGACGCCCGCGGCTAGCGTCGCGTACAGAAACTGCGCCACACACAGCATCCAGAACGAGCGCGTGCGAAAAGCTTCGCGCAACTCGAAACCGGGCAACGCATCGGCCCGTTGCGCTACCGATACTTGCGCTCCGGCGCGCGTCGGCGGGACGCGTGCGGATCGCGAGCAACACGATCGGAATCACGAGGATGAACATCGGGACCGCCAGCACCAGATAGCCGGTCCGCCACGATCCGCCCCATACGATCGCGTGGCTGGCGACCACCGTCATCACCGCGCCGCCGAACGAGGTCCCGGCGAACGCCATGCCCATCGCGATGCCGCGCCGCGCGCCGAACCAGTTCGCGATAATCAGCGAGGCGGGCAGCAGCGTGGCGCCGGTCAGCCCCAGTCCCATCAGCAGGTATGCGACGACCAAGGTTCCGTATGAATGCGCCTGACTCGCGAGGAGCCATGCGAGACCGGCAATCGCGGCGCCGGCAACCATCACGATGCGAGCCTCGACGCGGTCCAGTAGCCATCCGGCGGCAGGTCCGCAAATTCCCGCCGAAGCGGCGAGCCAGCTTTGCAGAAAGGAAACCTTGGCGCGTTTCCATCCGAATTCCTTGATCAGGGGGGTGACGAAAACTCCCGCGGTGTTGTATCCGGAGCCGAAGACCAGCAGCAGGGTGGCGAACAGACTCGCGACTATGATCCATCCCTGCCGTTCACGTTTCGTCATCGCCAGCATGATCCTCGCAAAGGCGCGTTGCGCGATGAGGTCTTTATAGCCAGCGGATGGGGGTCGTCTATCGAAAATCTGTCCGCACGCCTCTAGCAGGCCACCCCATTGCAGAGATTCTGTCCCAGCGAGGTTCCGCCTGATACCTGGCCCCCGGCTCCCGAACTGTTTCCACCATTGTTTTGCAGGACGTTGCCGAGATACCCGCCGGTGGCGTCCGAGAATGTGATCCCGGCGCCCGTATTTCCCTGGATGACGCTGTCGCGTACCACGCATCCGGTGCCGCAACTGATGCCGCTGCCGTTGCCGGTCGCGGTGATCAGCCCCGAAATTCTTGCCCCGGCGCCGGCTAAAACGCCAGCGCCATCGAACCCGGTGATGGTGCCATTGCGGATGACGACGTTAGTGATATTGGGGTTCTGCGGGTCAATAACGATTCCACCGCCGGTCGCGCTTCCGGTCGCCGAGATAATGAAACCCTGCAGATCGATGGTGACATTCGAGGACTTTATCAGGACCGAATTGGCGCCACTGGCGCTACCGTTGGTGATGTTGCGGTTGAGCACGTAGCTGCCCGGCTTGGTGATGGTACTTTGGGCCTTGACCGAGGACGCCGCCGGGCTGCTGCTGACCTCGATAACAATCGGCTTCTGCTGCGCGAATGACAGTGGCGCCGGCGCAGATCGGCAGCGCAGAAAATCGCGACCGCCGCAAAGGAAGACCGCTGATGGTTCATGGAGTTGCTCCCCTTCGAAAAACTTCGAACCTTATTGAAGCGCAGTCACCGGGATAAAACCCGGTTACCCCGCTCTTCATGCGAATCCGCATGTAATTCAGTGCGATGCCGATGACGTGAACATTGTGTTTGCTATGGACCTCGGCAAGTTTCTTCGCCCACCGATTGGGAGCATCCAGCACCGCGGCATCCTGCGTGAGCATGAAAATCTTGTCGATTGGTTTCACCAACTCGACATTCGAGGGCGAAATGTAGCCTGTTTGTCCATTCTTCAACTTCGCCTGCAGATAGTATTTGGTGCTGCCGGTCACGTCGACGAACTTTCCGACCGTGGCCTTCTCGAGCTGCTTGCTCTTGTTCGACGGCGCCGCATAAATCCAGCCCGCTTGTGTGACTCGCAGTCGGGCGGCGGCCGGCTCGACTTCCGGTGGCGCAGCGGCCGCGGTCTTGCGATGCGTGCGATGACTTCTTCGCGGTCTTATGAACCGGTGCTGCCGTGGCAGGCCGCACTTGGCGACGCGACCGGGGCCGCGCTCTCATCGGAAGGGACTACTTGGTGGTCGACAGGCGGGCTCAGCCGCCGGTGGTGTTCGCCGCCGGCGACGATGCGGCATCGGGTGATTCGCTCAGAGCGAACCCCGTTGATGAGAGCGCGAGCATCAGCATCGCGCTCATAAGCGTGCGCTTACAAACGGACCTGATCTTCCTCATCTCCCTGACTCATCCTCCGCCTATCTGAAGATCGTGTATCAGCACGCGCCGCACACGACGCATCTGGTCACGTCGCAAGGCGGCGTCTGATGTTCGTAGTGCGCCTTCTTGCGTTCCGAAAGAAGGAACCATTTGTGGATGTGATGGTCAATGAAGTCCCACGGCAGGACTTCGTCGTCAGCATAGTGGCGGGTCACATAAAAATCCGGATTGGGCAGTCCGCTGGCCGCGCCCTCGCGCGCGATGCGCTTGCAGCTCATGCCAGATCTCGCCCGCGCCCTCGCATCCCGCCGCGTCGAGGCGTTCGAGGATCGCGCCGACGCGCCGATCGCCGCGCGACACCAGGGTCTGGAAGTACGCCTCGCGCGGCGATTCCGCATCGAGCTCGACCGGCCCGAGCTTCGCGAGTTCGCCGCGCAGCATCGCGATTTTGCTTTTGGTCGCGCGCGGATCCTCCATCGGATCCCATTGGAACGGCGTCCACGGCTTCGGCACGAATGGATTGAGCGACACCGTCACGTGGCCGACGGATTTTTTCTGCGCGCGCGCGCGAGCGAGGATTTTGCCGGTCAGGTGCGCGATTTCGCGGACATCGTGGTCGCGCTCCTCGGGCAGGCCGACCATAAAGTAAAGCTTTAAGTTTTCGACGCCGGTCGCCGACCATCATCTCGGCGGCTTCGAGGATTTCATTTTCGGTCAAATTCTTGTTGATGACCTTGCGCATCCGCTCGCTGCCGGCTTCCGGCGCCACCGTCACGCTATGATTGCCGTTGCGCGCGAGCGCGGCCGCGAGTTGCGGCGAAATGCAATCGGCCTTGAGCGAGGAGGGCGACAACCGCCCGCCCGCATCGGCGATACTCTCGGCGACGCCCGCGACGCCCGGGCACGCTCGCCATCTCCGCGCCTACCAGTCCGATAACGCTACGTTCTGTAAGCCCGCGCTGCGCTTCCGCGATGAGATGCTCGGGACTTCGATAGCGAATCGGCCGATACATGAAGCCCGCCGCGCAGAAGCGGCATCCCCATTGGCATCCGCGGCTCGCCTCGACCAGGTACATGTCGCCGAAGACCGATTCCTCGGTGAGGATGAGCGAGGCGGTGGTGAACTGGTTGAGGTCGCGAATCAGGCGGCGACTGACAGTCGGCTTTCCCGGACCGGAATACTCCACCGAATCGAAGGCGGCCGCGATCGTCGTAGCACGGGGTGAAGTAATCGGGAAGATAGGCGCCCTCGACGGTCGCCAGTTCGCGCAGCCGCGTGCGGACGATCATGGCGTCGGTGCGCGTCTCGTGATATCGCGCGAGGAACTCGGGAATCATTTCCTCGCCCTCGCCGATCAGAAACAGATCGATGAAATCGGCGATCGGCTCGGGATTGAGGAAAACCGCCGGAGCCGCCCGCGATGATCAGCGGCCAGTTGCCATCGGCGCGATCGGCGCGGCGCAGCGGGAATGCCGGCCATCCGCAGCATCGAGATGACATTGAGATAGTCGGTCTCGAACGAAATCGAAAACGCGAGGATGTCGAACTCGCTCAGCGCGCGCGCCTCCTCGAAGGAGACGAGCCGCTCGTTGCGCTTGCGCATCGCGACGCGCTCGTCGGCATCGGGAAGGAAGGCGCGCTCGGCAGCTACCAGCGCATCGGTTTCGAAGATGTGGAAGACCGACTGGAAGCCGAGGTTCGCCATCGCGAGGCGATAGATGTTGGGGTAAACGACGCAGACGGAAATATCGCCGCCGGGACGGCGCTCGTAGAGCACCTTCTCGGCGGCGAGGCGATCGAGCGCGCGCTTACGAACGTACATGCAAACAATCCCGCATTCGATACAGGGTATCGCGTCGGATGGAAGCGCGCTCAAGCGGGGATCATCGAGGGCAGGAGCGTGAAATGCCGAATGTGTGCGGGGCGGTAGACCCGGAAATTCTCCTGATCGATGGTGAACACGCGATGGATGCGCTCGCGTTCTGCGACCCGCACGATCGCGGCATCGGCAAGGTCCATCGGCAGGTCGTGATATTTGGCCATCAGCTCCCGTATCCGCGGAATGTCCTCGCGATCGAGCGTCGCGATTTTGAATCGATCGACTGGAGATGAGTTCGAGAAGAGTGGCCTGCGCCCCGATGCGACTTTCTTCAGAAGATGACTCGCTTCGGCCAGCGCCGGCCAAACCGTCGATGAGAGTTCAGGATCGAGACCTTCGATGGCGCGCCGACAGAGCAAGATGCCAGTCGTCAGCTTTATCCAGCAGCGCGACGAGTGGTCCGGCGTCGATCAGCACGGCGTCGCTCATCTCTTTCCTTGAGTAACATTTCGGTGAACTTTTCTCCCGTTCGCGTCGGAAAGTTGCAGTCCGCCGCTATCACAGGAACCGATCAGATGCTCGATCTTTTCGTAAGGCCGTCTCGCGCTGGATTTTCGGTCGGCTTCCTCGGCGTAGTCGGAGAGCGCTTCGCGCACGATTTCCGATTTGGTCTTGCCGGTACGAGCCGCGATCGCGCTCACATCGGAGGCGATTTTCGCATCCGACACGAATACTCAAGGTTGCCATGACGACAGCCATGTTAGTGTAATGACATCATGTATTACAACGCTCGCCGATCTGAGTGAAGCCTTACCGCATCACAGACTCGTCCAATAAGTGGAAACCTCTGCCAGGAGGAGATTCGTCATGAGATTCCGCTTATCCATTATGCTCAGTGGCCTACTCGCTTTCGTTGACGGCGTTCCTGCGTGCATTCGCGCAGAATCCGCCACAAACTTCCGGGTCTGCGACCGGAGGGACCGTCGCTCCCGCACCCGCCAAGGAAGCGCCGGCCGCACCCGGGGCCCAAAGCGTCCAACAATGCCGAGAGCGAAGCGAGCAGCATCGCCTCGAAAATCGAAGCAAGCGCGCAAGCAAGGCAAGGATGTCAGCAAGGCCGAGACTGAGGAGAAACAAGGGCGAGGCCGCGCTACAGGCGGGCTACAAGGCCGAGGCCGCGCAGCACTTCGACCGCGCCAAGGCAGATCTCGGCACGATGTAATTCCAACCGATGATCCTCGCGCGATGCGTGTACACATTGAATGATCGTATCGCGCAGGAATCCGACCAGCGTGATGCCCGCTTCATCGGCGAGTTCGACTGCGAGCGACGACGGCGCGGAGACCGCGGCGAGGAATCGGAACGCCCGCCGCAGCGGCTTTCTGGACGATCTCGAAACTCAATCGCCCACTCACCATCATCACTGATTGCGAAAGCGGCAGAATCCCGTTCGTCAGCGCCCATCCGACGATTTTGTCGACCGCGTTATGCCGCCCGATATCCTCGCGCGCCGCGAGCAGTTTGCCCTCGAGATCGAACAATCCGCACGCATGAAGACCGCCAGTGGCCGCGAACACTTCCTGCGATTCCCGCAACATGGCGCTCAGGCTCAAAATCGTCGATGCCGCGACCTTCGCGCGCGAATGAATCGGCACGATCGCGCTGCGTGATCGAATCGATGCTGGTCTTGCCACATACGCCGCAGCTCGAGGAGATCGTGAAATTGCGCTTGAGCCGCTCGCGCAAGCCTTCGGCACGCACGTTAAGGATGACATCAATCGCGTTGGGTTCGTTCGCGCCTTTCGCATCGCGCACGCGGCGAATCTCCCCCAGCTCCTATGCCTTGGCGATGAAGCCCTCAGCGAGCAGGAACCCCGCCGCGAGTTCCTCGTCGATGCCGGGCGTGCGCATCGTGAGCGTGAAGCGGCGTCCTGCGAGGCGAATCTCCAGCGGCTCCTCGACCGCGAGCGCATCGTCGATCGACGCGAAATTGCGCCCGCGCCATTTCAGCGCGGCATGATGCGCGATCTTGGCGCGGGCCCGTCTTTTGGGAATTTGGCTGCCATCGTTCAACCAGCAAGCTAGCACGGCGAACGCGCGATGATCAGTGCGTCCTGTTCCTGCCGCGGGGAGCGGCGGCGAAGTGATCGAGTAAGGGGCGGCCTTCGACCAAATTGAAAGCGCGACAGTAGTGCGGCGGTGACGAATTCCTTCGCGCCGCGCACCGCCTCTTCGAGGTTGCGGCCGCGTGCGAGGTAGGCTGCGATTGCTGCCGAGAAGGCGCATCCGGTGCCGTGCGCATCATCGGTGACCCGCGCGGCTTTGTAGCGTGATGAAGCGACGTCCATCATATAAAAGATCGATCGCATCGGTGTTGGCGTCCAGATGGCCGCCCTTGATGACTACCGCGCGCGCTCCCATCTTCACCAATCGCCGCGCCGCCTCATGCAACTCCGTCGTGGTTTCGATTTCGAGATGCCGGTGAGGCGGTCGAGCCTCGGGAATGTTGGGCGTGATGACCCGTGCGAGCGGAAGCAATATCCCCGATCAGCGCCGCTTCGCCGGCCTTGCTCAGCAACCGCGTTCCCGAGGACGAGATCATCACCGGGTCAACCACCGGCGCCGCGAGTTTATGCTCGATGATCGAGGCTGCGACAGCCTTGACGATCGCCGCAGTTCCGAGCGCGCCGATCTTTAATGCATTGGGTTTTCGTTCCAGCGCGACCGCTTCGATCTGCGCGGCGACCATCGCAGGAGTTAGCGCGGCGACGCGAAGCACCTGGGAACTATTTTGCGCGACGACCTGCGGTGATCGCGGAAAAGCCATAGACTTCGAGCGCGGCGAAAGTTTTCAGGTCCGCCTGTATCCCCGCGCCGCCGCCCGGATCGCTGCCGCCGATGGTTAAGCGCGCTGGGACGATTTGCCCGGACTCGGACGCATTGGCTCGAGTTATTGAATGATGGGTGAGGGGCGCGAACTGAAAATTGCGGTGCTTGGGAAGGGAAGCGAAACAGCGCTGCGCTGACTTTAAATATTCTATCAACGTGATTTTCGAAATGCCACCGGCGACCCCAATTGCTCGCGAGGAGACCGCGGGGGTATCCTTGCCCAACCGATGGCGTCGAATCGACAGAGCGAATTTCTCAATCTTCCGTTCAAGGAAAAGCTGGAATTCCTTTATGGGCTTCCGGCGCGGCAAAAGCGCGACCTGATTCTCTCCGCGCCCGAGGCCGAGCGGCTGGTGCAATCGTTCTCGCCCGAGACGCTCTTCTACACTTTGAAGGAAATTGGATCTGCCGATGCGGGCGATCTGCTGAGCCTCGCGCTGCCCGAGCAGGTCAGGTCGCTCTTCGACCTCGATTGCTGGGACAAGGATCGTCCCAACCTCGAACGGATGCGCGAATGGATCGAGGCGCTGACCGAGGCCGGACGCCGCCGCCTCGCCGACGCGCTGATGGAACTCGACCTGGAACTCGTCTCGTTGCTGCTGCGCAGCTACATCAAGGTGCATCGCGTCGATGATCCGAATATCGCGGGTGACGCGCCCGCTAACCGCCTGCTCCAGTTCGACGAGCACTACCTGATCGAGTTCATCCGCTACGATCAGATTACGCAGCCGCTCACCGAATTCCTCGAAGAGGTTTTCGAGCGCGATTACAAGTACTACGCCGGGCCTGATGGAGGAATCGTACTGGGGCGTGCAGGCCGAGCTCGAGGAAGAGGCGTATCGCTTCCGGCGCGCGCGCCTCGAGGATCGCGGCTTCCCGGAGTATTACGAGGCGCAAAATGTTTTCGCGTATCTCGATCCGGCGCAGCTTCGATGAGCTTCGCACCGGCCACGTCAAGCCGAGCCGCGAGGGCCTGCTCAACGACGAGGAAATCATTCCGCCCGACATGGCGCTCGCGGCCGACCGCGAAAATTCGCTCTTCAATGCGGCGCTGGCAGCGGGCTTCGCCGCCGAGGGACAGCGCCAACTCCGCTCCGAAATGGCGATGGTCACCAACCAGGTGCTGGTCGCGCGCTCGGTCGATTATGGCGACCTCGAAGCGGTGCACGTCGCGGTCGAGATGACGCACAACTACCTGAACCTCGCGCTGGAGCATCTGGCGAGCGGCGATTTGAACGTCGCGGTCGAAAATCTGCGCGATACGCACTTGCAGTTGCTGTTTCGCCTCGGCGTCAGCCTGACGATCGATTTGCGAACGCGCGCGCAGAACGTCGTGCGCGAAGCTCGGCCTCGATCCCAAGAAGACCCGCGAGATCGGCTACCTCGATTCGCCGTACCGCGAGGCGATCGCGGGCTTCATGCTGCGCCAGCCGCGCTTCTACGAGGCGCTCGACAAGCGGCGGCGCGATCGCGATGCGCGATTTCCGCTCGATGCGCGATCTGCACATCGGCTATGGCGTCGGTCGATCAGATCGAGGCGATGCGCGAGCTGTTCCGGCGACCTGTTCAATGCCGATATCGCGGCGGCCTCGTTCCGCTCCAGCGTCGCCGGCCACGAGATTCGCCTGAGCCAGATTGTGCTGACCGCGCTCGCGCGCGAGGCGCTCGATCAGCGCTTCGAGCCCGATCCGATCGAGGCGAGCCGGCTCTCCGAGCTGCATCGCAAGATCATGACTAGCGGTGGACGTCCGGCGAAACTGAGCGACGGCTTCCATGCCGATGTCGAGGCGGTGCTGGAAATGCGGCTGGAAGATGACGTGCGCAAGCGCAGCGCCGACTTCTTCAATTCGTGCCTGAACATCATCGAGGAAGAATTCGCCGAGCTCGAATCCGGACGATCGCATCGACCCGCGCTTCATCCGCAGCCGTGATGCTCAAGCGCGGCTAGATTCGGGGCACCTTCAATGAGCCGACGAGACGAAATCGAGTTCACTCCGCAAGAACTAGCCGAGTTCCTCGCGCGACCGCATAAGGCCGCGCTCGCGACCATCGACAAGGACGGTTTTCCGCACGTCGTCGCGATGGGCTATCGCTACAAGGACGGCATCATCTATATGACCTCGTACGGCAAGGCGCAGAAGGTGCTCAACGCGCGGCGCAATCCGAAGGTCGGCGTGATGGTCGAGGTTGGCGAGCGCTACTCCGAATATCGCGGCGTGATGATTCGCGGCACTCTGCGAAGTGATCGATGATCCTCAAGTGGTGCGCGAAACGATGCGTTCGGTGGGCGGGGCTGCGACCAACGCTGGGAGTCCCATCAGGGGCGGCCTCGAGCGCTCCGAAGCGCGTGGTCCTGAAGATCACGCCGCAGAAAATCGCGAGTTGGGATCACAGCAAGTTGGGCGGCAGGTACTGACTCTTGCGAAGAGCGCGCCGAGACCCTCGCGGAAGGGCTTCGGCGTGTAACCTCGAGTGATGTGAACATGCGGAGCTGGGACGCACTTCCTGAAGGGCAGCAAGCCGCATCGGGCGCAGATCAGCGCGCAATTTCTCGCCTCGGCATCGATGACTATCAGGCGGCCGCGCGATTCGTGCATCAACTGCCATATGGACGAAATGCGGATCGCGCGAACTATCTGCTCGTGCTGCCGCGAACGCCGCGGGACCTGCAGCACCAAGCACGCGCTGCTGGCGGCATTGGCGATCGAGCAGCGACTCCCGGTCTCACCTGACCCTCGGCATCTACGAGATGACCGAGCGCAATACGCCCGGCGTCGGCGCAGTGTTGAGCAAACATGGGCTCGCGTTCGTGCCCGAGGCGCACTGCTATCTCACCTACGAAGGCATTCGCATCGATGTGACACGCGAAGTGGTCAAGTCCAACGGAACCGATCGCTCGCTTTCTTCATGAGGAAACCATCGCGCCCGCGCAGATCGGCGACTACAAGGTCGCGATGCATCAGGCTGGATGCGCGAATGGGTCGCCCGCGCGATGCCGCATCGCGATTGGGAAGAAGTCTGGAAGATCCGCGAGGAGTGTATCGCCGCGCTCAGTCGCGCCTGGTTAGCCGCTGGGCTGGCGGGCTTTGGCGATGCCCCAAATCAAAAGGCCGAATCTTGCGATTCGGCCCTTCGCCATAACAAGCACCGATGCTATTTGCGCTTTAGCCTTCGCCAGCAGCGCATCCAGTTCGCGGTTCACTCCGTCCATAGTCTCGATCAAACGGTCAAGCGTGCTGTCCAAGGTTGCCTTGTCCAAACCCTTACCGTTTGATGCGGCAGCCCGATTCAGGGTCTCCACGGTTTTGCGACTTTTTTGCACACGTTCCATTACAACTTCGCTTAAATGATGTCGGTGAGAATGTATTCGCTTCGCGGATCAGGATTTGACAAGTCTTCTCGAACGACCCCTACGGGATCTCGTCAGAAATCCGCCAGCGCCTCGATGTCGCTGCTGCCGCCGCGCTCCAGCTCCGACGCGATCCATTCGTAGAGCCGCGCCATGCCGCTATAGATGTCCGCGCCTTCGCGCTCGGCGCCGATGAACTCGGCGATTTGCTCCATCTCCGCGACCCATCGATAGGCTTTCGGGAACATGTCGGGAATCGAGCGCTCCAGCCGCGCGAGGTATGCCGGGTTGAGTGCGCGCCAGCTCGGTCCGCAGCGCATCGGCAAGCCCCTCGCGCGAGGCCGCATTGACCATCGCGGTCGCCAGCGCGGTGAAACCCTTGGTCATCCCCGCGTAGGCGAGCTTCAGCGCCGAGGCCGCGCCGACCGGACCATCGAGCACCGCGATATCGAGGCCATAGTTGGCGAGGCGCATCAGTTCGTTCGCTTCGGGCGCCGGAGGCATAGAAGCGCGGACCCTTCGACCGGATCCTGCGTGCCTGCCGCCGGAGGACCTCCGATGATGCCCGCGTCGATGAAGCGCACGCCGTCGGAGGATCTCCTCGATGCGCCGGGTGGTCGCCGGCGCGATGGCGTTGCATTCGACGAAGATCGGCTTCGTGTCGGCGCGCAGGATGGGATCGCGCGTAGCGCTGCGGCGACCTCGATGGCGACTCCGGGTGGAACGATGGACAAAATGAAGTCGGCGCTCGCGCGCGAGGAGGGCGTCGTCGTCGATGACCTCGATGCCGGCGCGCTTGACCCGCTCGATGCTCGCCGCGCTGCGGCCCCTTGAGCGAGGTCATCACCGTCGCGCCGCATTCGCGCATCCGTCGGCCGACCGCCGCGCCCATCTCGCCCGCGCCGATGATGGCGATCGCGGACACTTCGCCTTGTCGCTCATACTTGCCCCTTCACCGGCAGCGTGACCTTGAAGCTCATGCCTCGGGAGCGCGCCTCGGGATTGGTCGAGGTTTCGGGGCCCTCGATGCCGCCGCGCTCGGCCCATAGCTTGCCGCCATGAAGTGAGACGACGCGCTGGCTGAGGACCAGTCCGAGCCCGGTGCCGGAGGGCTTGGTGGTGAAAAATGGCGTGAAGAGCTGGTCCAGTTCGCGCTGGGTCATGCCGCGCCCGCTGTCGACCACCTCGATGCGCAGGAACTGGCGGCGTTTGCCCTCGGCGGCGAGGCGAAACTCGGTCTCCATCCGGGTGCGGATGCGCAGCCGCCCGTGGTTGTCCATCGCTTCGAGGGCGTTGCGAATCAGGTTGAGGATTGCGCGCTCCAGCGCGGGCTCATCGCCGATGACATCGGGCAGGCTGGGGTCGAATTCCTGTTCGAGCTCGATTTCCGGGCGGCGGCTTGGGAAACAGTCCCGCCAGCTTCAGCGCCTGATGGATTACCTTATGGATGTTGACCTCGTCCTGCTTGAGGCTGCGGGGCGCGCTGACCGCCAGCACCTGCTCGACCAGCGTCGCGATGCGATTTGCCCCATCCAGGATGACTTCGCAATACTGCTGGACGCGCTGGTCATCCGGATGCCCGGAGGCGAGCAGCTCGGCGGCGCCCTTTGATGCCGGTCAGCGGATTCTTGACCTCATGCGCGAGGCCGGCCGGCGAAAGCCGCAACTGTGGAGGTCCCTCGACCGCGTGTTCGGCACTCTTTTGATGAGACAAGTCGTGGAGCAGGACGATCGCGCCGCCGATTTGGCCATCGGAGCCAGCCAGCGGCGAAATCTCGGCCCGGACCGTGACCGCGCGCGGCCCGATGTTGAAGATCGCGTCGGGATCGCCGAGGTTTTGGCCGGTTTCGAGGCAAGCTATGGAGCATCCTGGCCAGCCAGTCGTTCTGTCGACGATACTGCCGAAGAGGGCGCGACCGAGTTGCGAAACGCCCAACATCGTCTCGGCGGCGGGATTGATGGCGATTGGCTTGAGGTCGCTATCGACCACGATGACCGCATCGGCAAGGCCGTCGAAGACATCCCTCCACAGATTGCGGGCGGTTTTCTTGATGGCGTGAGTGGCGGTGGCACACGGGCGAAAAGTATCACTCCAAAGGGCGTTCTCAAAGGATTCGACTCAGCTCAGGCGCAGGAGCAGTATTCAAGCGTCATCAATATGACATTCTGGAAGCATTAGATTTTTTAATGTAATGTACCCTTCGGATGCATTGATCTTCATCGCCTGTACTGAATACCGTGTGCCTCGGTCGGAATGTTCTAAGCCTTGGAGGTGGTGGACGATGACGGGGGATGATGAACCTGAACCTGAAAGCTGCGACAACGGTCGCCACCATCGCTGCGCTACTGGCACTTCTCGGCGGATCCAGTTCGGTCGTATTTGCGGCCGCATGGCGACCGTTGCCGGTTCATACATCGACTCAGCGGCCGAATCGGCTGTGCCAGCCGAGGCGACCTTCGGCACTGACGCGTCCATCGGATTCGGTCAGCTCACTACTGGTCTCTGCGGCGCCGCTTCTGAGGATCCGAAGTTCTAGCTCCCATCTCAGCGAATCCATTTGACTCTACTGCAGAGCATCTAACTCGCAGTTCCGAAGATCCACCGCCCGTAAGGGTCCAAGGCCTGCTGGCCGATTCGCCCTTCGTCCATTCGGAGCCTCGTGCCGCGATGCCTTTTCCCGTTGCTCCTCAATAGTGCGGTTCAGGACTACGTCAAAGATTTCCTCGATCGGCCGGAGGGTCTGAAGCTGGCATTCGAGCGCAGCCGGCCCTTCCTGCCCGAGATGATCAAGATGATGAAGGCCGCAGGGCATCCCGGACGACCTGGTCTACCTGACCTTCGCAGAAAGCGACTTCTCCAAGCGTGGCAAGGGACCATGGCAATTCACTGCCGCAGACTGCGGCGCGGTTCGGGTTGCGCGTCAACAAATGGATCGACGAGCGCCGCGACCCCATCCTTTCGACCAAGGCGGCTGCGGAATACCTCGCCGAACTTCATGATCAGGCCGACAACGACTGGCGCGTCGCCCTGGTCGCATGGAACACTGGCGCGGGCAACCTCGAGCGCTACTGGTCGCTCCAAGGCGACCAACTACAACAAGTTCGCCGACCGTTTGCCTCGCCGGACGCGCCAACTGCTCAATCGATTCATGGCGGTGGCGTTCATCGCGCATAACTGCGCCGTCCTATGGAATCGGCGATGTCGATCTTCCGCCGAGCGAACCGGCATGGACCACGCACATGTTCAAGGGCGGCACGCTGCTGAAGAGCATCGCGCGCAAGTTCGAGACCACGGTGTCGAAGCTGCGAGAGCTGAATCCGGCCCTGCGTGCCGATCGTGTCCCGCCCAACGAGCGCACCTACGCCATCCGCATCCCGGCTGACGAGGAAGCCTCGAACTAGCACCTCACGCTTCTTTTCGCGAATCGCGCCTTATATTTGCGACTGCGCTGCTGGTCGCGGATCGCCTGATCTGACAAGATCGATCGGTGCGACGAATTGTAGCGTCCGCAGTTCAGTGGAAACTCAATGCGACAGAATTCGAAGCCACTCGATAAGACCGAACGATTCAAGGTTCGCGGGATGCATTGCGCGAACTGCGCCCTCACCATCGAGGGCGCGGTGCGCGGCATCGCAGGAGTTCGCGAGGCCAACGTCAACTTCGCCGCCGAGACGCTGACCGTCCGCGCGGACGATCGGTCGCCAAGGGCGACCATCGAGGAGAGCGTCGCCAAGGCGGGCTATCAACTCATCGAAGACGATGCCGGAGTTCGCGCGGGCGAATCGGCGCTCGACCAGGACCGAGGCGCGCCACAACCTGATGTGGGTCATCGCGAGCGCCATCGTTGCCGCGCTGGTGATGTACCTCGATATGCTCGGCAACCGCGCCGCCGATCTGGTCGCATTCGGCGTCACCACGGTGCTGATGTTCACCGCGGGGCTGACATTTTATCGCGGCGCGTGGATTGCGCTGCGCAACCGCACCGCCAACATGGACACGCTGGTCGCCCTCGGCATCAGCGCCGCCTATGCGATATTCGGTCCTGACGACGTTTCCCGATTGGTTTTTCGCCGGCCCGCGCTTTTTCGATACCGCCGCCGAGCTGATTCTCTTCATCCGCTTCGGAAAATACCTCGAGGCCCGCGCGCGCGGCCGCGCGATGGCCGCCCTGCGCTCGCTGCTGAACCTGGTTCCCGACACCGCCATCGTGATGCGGGACGGCAAGGAAATCAGCCTCCCCGCGAACGAGGTTCGCGTCGATGATGTCGTCATCGTGCGACCCGGCGCGCGAATCCCGGTCGATGGCATCGTCGTCAGCGGCGCTAGCGCGGTCGACGAATCGATGCTCACCGGAGAATCGATGCCGGTGGAAAAAGGGCAGGGCGCTACCGTCGCCGGCGGCACGCTAAACACCTCGGGCGCGCTGACGATTCGCGCGACTCGCGTCGGCGCCGACACCGCGCTCGCGCAAATCGTCAAGATGGTCGAGGAGGCGCAGGCTGATCGCGCGCCGATTCAGCGCATCGCGGATTATGTCGCGGCGCGCTTCGTTCCCGCGGTCATCGTCATCGCGGCGCTGACCTTCGGTGTCTGGATGTGGCTCGGGCCGGGCCTGGTGATGGCGTTGACTTCGACGGTCGCGGTGCTCGGTCATCGCATGTCCATGTGCGATGGGCCTCGCGACGCCGACCGCGCTGATGGTCGGGAGCGCGGTGGGCTTGCGCAGCGGGATTCTGTTCAAGCGCGCCTCAGCGCTCGAAATCGTCACCCGCGTGCGCGCGATGTTCTTCGACAAGACCGGCACCCTCACCGAAGGCCATCCGCAACTCGACTCGCTGAAAATTCTCGATGGCGATGAGCTCACCGCGCTGGACGCGGCGGCGACCGTGGCATCGCGCTCGACGCATCCGCTGTCGACCGCGGTGGTGGCTTATGCGGGAAGTCACGGCATCAAGCCGCGCGCGGCGGAAGCGATCGAGGAGCATGCCGCGATGGGAATGACCGCGAAGCTGGACGGCAAGGAAATCGCGCTCGGCAACGCGCGCCTGATGCAGAGTCGCGGGATTGCGATCGACGACGCCGTTCGCAGCAGCGCGGAAGAGTATCGCTGCATCGGCCGCGACGCCGCTGTACCTCGCCATCGATGGCAAGGTCGTCGCGATCCTGGGATTTCGCGATCGCATCCGCAAAGAGGCGCGCGGCGCGCTGCGTGAAATTCGCGCGATGGGCATCCGCACCATCATGCTGTCGGGCGATACGGAAGCGGTCGCGCGCAAGGTCGCGGATGAGCTCGGCCTCGACGAGCATCACGCCGAGCTGTCGCCGGCCGACAAAATCGAGCTGGTCAAGAAATCGCGCGCGCAGGACATCTTCACCGCGATGGTCGGCGATGGAATCAACGATGCGCCCGCGCTGGCCGCCGCCGATATCGGAATCGCGATTGGCTCGGGCACCGACGCGGCGAAAGAAACCGGCGACATCGTCCTCACTCGCGACGATCTCTACGACATCGTGCGCGCGCTGGTGCTTGGCCGCCTGACACTGCGCAAGGTCAAGCAGAATCTGTTCTGGGCGTTCTTCTATAATGTCGCGGGCATTCCGATCGCAGCGGGCGTGCTCTACCCGTTCTTCGGCATCACGCTGAATCCCGCGCTGGCCGGCCTCGCGATGGCGCTGTCGAGCGTCAGCGTGGTGACCAACGCGCTGCTGCTGTCGCGCGCGCGAAACGACGCTCGCGCAAATCGGCTCGACGGGGCCTGAGCCGAAGTCGAACTTCCAAAAGAACCTCCGCCAATGCTCGCATCGAATCATCATCCAAATATCGAAAGCTCACCGGAACGGCAAAATGGACGAAAGAAAATGGATTCAAAATTGAAGTGCGAAAAATGCGGCGAGGAAATCGCCACCCCGATGCATTGCGACCGCCCGATGCACATCGAAACGGTCAACGGCGTCGAGAAGCTGGTGTGCTGGATGGGCCCCGGATGCGGCGTCGCCGACATCCCGGCGCATTGCAGCGAGCCGATGCACGAAGTGCGCACCGCCTGACGCCCGGACGGTTGCGATGCGCTTTTGACATCGAGGCAGTGCGATCTGTACTCTCGGTTATATGCGTAAGCGCGTCGTCATCAGGTCGCCGTATCCCTCGACCGAGGCAGTTGCTGCGGAGTTGGGGGTCAGTCAAAAACGTTTACGCGAACTTCGCGAGTTGATCGGCTTCGATCCAAAAGAAGCCGCGACGAGGTCGACGAAGCCAAGCGAGCTGAGGAAAAAGCGCGCCTCGACCCGCTAGGCGCCGCCCGTATCAAACAAGGAGCCTGCATTTTGGGGGGAATCTACGCGAGATCCGAATAGCAGTCGATCGCGTCTAAAGTTGCCCATTGTTGCCGCCAAACCGCGACGGCGACCGCGGAAAGTGTTTCTCAATGTCCCTTACGATAAACAATACGAGCCCCTCTTTATAGCCTTCATCGCTGGGTTGTGCGGCTTCGGCTTGACTCCGCGGGCGACCATTGAGATATCCGGAAGCCAACGGCGACTGAACCGGATTATCGCGTTGATAAGTGAATGTTCTTATTCCTTTCATGATCTTTCGCGCGTGACTGTCGATGACACGCCGCCGCGCACACCTCGCTCAATATGCCTTTTGAGCTGGGTCTCGCGGTTGCGAAAGCTGCGGGTCCGCGGAATCAGCATGACTGGTTTTTGTTCGAATCGACGCCTCACCGACTCAACAAGTCTCTTAGCGATCTGGACGGGACTGATCCGTATATTCATGCGCAACAAGGCTGAGGGTGTCTTGCGGGCGTTAATGAATGCGCTCGTCCGCCATCGAGACCCGCCCACTTTTCTCGAACTCAATTCAATTTATCGGCAGGTCCTTACGGCAGTGATAAAACTGAAGAAGAGACTTCGAGGGGCACCGTTGTTCGAGGCGCGTGCTTTCAGGGATCTTGTGGTTCTGTCGAATGATATCGTTGCGCGAGTTCGCGGAAAGGGTCTCATATGAGCGCATCAAATGTTGCTACGGGATACGCGCCTTCCAATGCCGCGAAACTCTACTTCGAGACGCGAGGCGAGGGGCCCGCGCTGGTGTTCATCCATGCCGGCGTTTCGGACCATCGGATGTGGGATCCCCAGGTCGAGGTATTCGCATCACGGTTCAAGGTCATCCGCTACGATCTTCGCGGCTTCGGAAAATCGACCATGCCCGAAGAGAGCTTCGCGCTGCGCGACGATCTGTTCGCCGTGCTGCGGCACCTCGGTATCGGCAAAGCGGCGCTGATCGGATGCTCAATGGGCGGGGCAATCGGCGATCGATTTCACGCTCGAACATCCTGAAATGGTGACTGCGTTGGTGCCGGTCGGCGCCGGCTTGAGCGGGTGGAATGATTGGTCGCCGGAGTCCGTCAAGTTGTTCACTGAAGATGATGGACTTGGGGCAGAAGGGCGACACGAATGCGGCGCATTCGAGACTCAGCGCGCGATACTGGATTGATGGTCCTCCCGCGAGGCCTCGCGAGTAGATGCGAAATATCGCGCGCGGGCGCTGCAGCTCTACCGAGAGAACTTTTCGCTGGAATTTTTTCAACGCACCGAAACTGCGCTCGATCCGCCGGCGGTCGGGACGGCTCAAGCAAATCAAATGCCCGACAATGGTGATGATCGGCGATTCCGATGCGCAGGATCTTCGCAGAAGCCGCAAGCTGGCCGCGAGCGAAATTCCGCGGCGCGACAATGACGACGATCGAAAACGCTGCGCATCTCCCGAGCCTCGAGCATCCGGCGGAGTTCAATCACTTACTTGGCGAATTTCTGGCCAACCTGAACTGACCTATAGTGGCGGGCCGGTGGTGCCCAGCATCGCGCGACGGATCAGAGGGATCGGCATCGCGCCCTGATGTAAGAACGCATCGTGGAATTTGCCGAGGTCGAACTGCGCGCCTTCCTTCTTGCGCACGTCCTCGCGCAACTTGAGGATCATCAGCTTGCCGAGCTGATAGCGCAGGTAGCCCGGGTCCTCGGTGCCGCGCAATGCTTCGACCTCCGCATTGTGCGGCGTCATGTAGGCATTGGTCTCGAAGAATGTCTCGGCATCCTCGACGCTCATTCCCTTGGTATGCATGCGGAGGCCGACCAGGTAGCGGCACGCGCGCAGCAGCGCCATCTGTAGTTGCGCGAGGCGATACTTCGGGTCGCCGTGATGCAGGCCCTCATCGAGCATCATCTGCTCGCAGTAGAGCGCCCATCCTTCGGCATTCGCGCCTGAAGAATAGATCGCGCGCACCAGGTCGGGGTTGAGACGATTGTTCAGGAACTGCACATAGTGGCCGGGATAGACCTCATGCACCGAAGTATCCGAGATAAGCGGCGCCGGAGAAAAACTCCAGCAGTTGCTCGCGGCGGCTCGCGCGGCCACGACAGGGTCGGGCAGCGTCACGTAGAAGTAGGCCTCGGTGGATTTCTCGAACGGCCCCGGCGTGTCCATCGAGGCGAAGCGTGGTCGCGCGCATCGAGGGCGGGGTCTCGCGCACCAGCGGTGGAACCTCGGAGGGAATCGTCGCGAGATGATGCGCGACCACATAGTCGCGGAGCTCGGCGAGGCCGGCCGTGACGGTCGGAATGAGTTGCTCGGCCGTCGGATGGTCGCGATTGAGCGCCGCGGCGACTTCGGCGGGGTTGTGATTCGGATCGATGCTGATGCGCGGTCTTGGCGAAATCCGCCTGCAGCCGCACCAATTCATCCTCGCCGACGTTCAGAGATCGCCCAGCGGGATGTCGACCATTTCCTCGTCGGCGAGCATGCGCTTGTAGGCTTCGGGGCCGATGGCATAGTCGCCGGTCGCATGCGGCAGCGAAATCGTTCTTCAGCCATTTTGCGTATATCGCTGCACCGCCGCGACGAGTTTAGCGTTGGCTTTGAGAAAGGCGCGTCTTCTCGGGACCGTCCGGGATCGACGCGAAATGCTCGAGGAGATCCTTCTGGAAGAAACTCGACCATCCCCGGCATCTGCGAAAGCGTGATGTTGACGGTGACCTTCGCGGTGCGCGCCGGCTTCAGGTTGATGCGCGCGACCGCGAGGTTATGCAGCGCGGCGGTTTCGCGCGCCGGTCACGGAATGCATGCGAATTTCGAGCGGCGCGAAGTTGCGCTTGATCGAGCGACATGAAGCGCCTCGATTAGGCAGATAGTCATCCGGCGAGCGCTCGTAGGTGCGGAGCTGTTCGTCGTCGAGCAGGCGGCCATCGAGCTGCGCGACCAGCCATTCGCGATCGGCTTCACTCGGCGGCGGCAAGATGCGTCGGAAGCGACAGCTCTCGAACTCGATGCTTCCATTCTTTGGTGGCGCGGATGCGGCCTTCGATGGCCGCCGCGACATGTCGGTCAGGCGGTTGTCATAGCGATGGTCACCCTGCTCGGTGGCCATCTCGGGGTAGGTGCGGAGGTCGTCCTCGATGAACTCGTGGGCGAGCTTTGGCAAAGGTTATCGGAGCTGAAGGCACTTCGCGAGCATGTCGCTAAAGCTTCCACGAAGACCAGAAGCGCGATCGACGCGACCGGACGACCATCGCCAGCGACGCATCGCCGAACAATGACAGGAAGCAGCCGCGCGATCGAGATTGCGATCGCGGCGTCGCTCGTAGCGGCTATGCGTTGTCGGTCGCTTCTAGTCCGGAACCGTCAACGCGGTCCGACGTCCCACCGATCGCATGCGGCGAGTGGGGAAATTCTCGATCCGCATCGAGTTTAGCTGAGTCCTCAGCGCCTCCGGCTCGATCGAAAAGACCGAGCAGATCGAATCGAAAGAGAACATATCGTGGTCGCCCCGCGTATTGACCCACTCGCTGCACTTCCTCGAACTCGCGGCGATGGAACGCGCGGGCGAATTCTTGGCAATCGCGTAACATCGAATCGCGTCCTCGAGGACGGCAAACAGCAGCCGCGTTTCGCCATCGTGATGACCGCGGCGGCGCGAAATCATGTCGTAATATTGTTGCGGCGTCATCGGATCCGACGCTTCCTCGCGCAGCGAGGGGTGGATTTCTTCGCCGCGTATCCTCGACACTTCGCGCAGCCAGCCTCATGCTCCTCATCCGAGTCCTTCCTTTGTTAAGTCGAAAAAGACTGCGAAAGAGGGAGAGAGCACTCACTGTGCCAAGGAGGAAAATCCGCGAGGTATAGGGAAAAGTCTAACGAAAACGGGGCTTCTTGCGCGAGGCTGATGCGTACCGCATCAGCCGATGCCAATAAATGCGGCATCGCGGCTATTGCACAGCTATTGCCAGATGAGAAACGGCCGCTCCTCGATAGAGAAACGACCGTTGAATTGCTACCGGCTCGAGAGTGATTCTCACGGATTGAATCAGACCACGTGGCCGAGGAAGTCCTCGGAGATCTTGCGATAGCAGTCGCCGCAGAATCCGAACGCGTCGCCGCTGTTGGCGACCGCGATGACCGCGACGATCGGTTCCGAGAGATTCTTGCATCGATCGCAGACCAGCAGGTAGCCCTTGGCGGCTGCCGCCGCGTTGATCTGCCGCATCTCCTCCGCATCGCGATAGATCCGCCCATCGACGAAGTCCATCGCCGGCTGCTGCGATACCCCTACTGAAGTTGATTGAATCGTTGCCATTGCTGTGGTTCCCCCCTGTCAGCTGATGCCGGTGCGAACCCTAGAGCACGCGCGCATGCCATGACAAGTAACTTTTACAAATCCAATCAGTGTTTTTTCCGATGCCGTCCCGATTTTGTAGCATCGCTGAGACATCCCGACGCCCGTTTTTGTTCCCGATGGAAACAAGTCGCTGACCTGGGATACAACGGCGGTGCATTCTGCTCCGTGGCCTTCAGTCGTGCTCTGCCGTTCTATGCATGGCATCTGTTTCTCACGTTTCTGCCTCTATCGGAATTCTGATCATCTCTATGTGATTTCTGACCCAGCTGGCGGGCGCACCGATCGAGCCCGCGTTCTCGACCGATGCGCCACGCTGTCACTAATGTTCACCGCTACCGGCCCGCGCCGCCGAGCCGCGCCTCCTGCGCGGCGTCCCTCCCAAAGCGCTCGATATCTCGTTTACAACCTCATCGGCAGATTCTGGAACGATAGCGCCACGAACTTCAGTTGGCGCATCTGCGGGCTGTCCGGCCGAATAGATAGCGCGCCAGATGCTTCCCTCCGATGCGTATCATCCGCACCATCTCCGCCAGCCGCGGCATCTCATGCTCCTCGAAGTTCAGCTCGCCGCGCGCGCTCTCCTCGTCGGCATCCTGGTAGTAGAGCGCCGCCGCGTACACCAGGTTCCACAGCTCCGAGGCGGTGAAGTCGAGCTCCTTTTCCGCCGCGTTGGAGATTTCCAGCACGCTCTTGTTGCTCGCCCAATATGCCTCGGGCTGCACGGTGCGGATTTCCCTCACGATGGCGGGATCGACGAAGCGCGTCGCGACCTCGTGATACTCCATCACCAGCGCCTGCCGCTCCGGCATAGTCGGTAGAGCGCTGCACCAATCCGCCGTACAGCATCCGATGCAGCGTCTTGTGGATCGCCTCGGGATGCGGCACGCGATTCGCCATCGCGAATCCGACCCGTCCCGACCGGACCCATGTTCGCCAACGCCACGCCGATGTCGTGCCGATCCTCCATCAGTTGCTCCGGGTCGCCGACGCGCTCCGGGCAGTCGAGGAAATCATCGATCCAATGCGAGGCATAGGTGAGATACGACTTGGTCTGCACTTCATCCCATCGATCCTCCGACACGATTCCGAGGATGAAGCGTGCCCCTCGATATCGCCGTAGTCGTGAACAGTGCTGGTAGCCTTGCCGTATTTTTGCAGCAGCCCGGTGCGCTGCCAGCGTGGCGACGAATTCCGCTTCGCCGGCCCGCACTGCGGCGAGCAGTTCGCGCCATCGCGGAATGGTTCGATAGAGCGCTTCGCGGCGTCGAACCGATGTCGCACGGCGCGGCGTAGTCGCGCCATCGCGGCGCATTTCGCTTCTGTCAATGTTCATTGCCCGATACTCCCACCCCACATCGCGTGGGGATTCGATGAGCGGAATCGATCCGCTCGGTGATTATTCGTTCGATGTCGCGTCGGTTCGGACGCTCGCTTAATGCACGCTCGCACCGTTGCGCTCCTCGCGCTCGATGCGGTCGCGGCGATCGAGGCGAATTGTCACCTCCGGCGGCTGCGGGCTTCTGTCTTCGCTACTTCGCTCGCGTTGCGTCGAGGCCCTTGCGTCGCGATGTCGCGGTCGAAGCGCAGCATCGGGCGCTCCCCGCATTGGCATGAAACAGGAAATCGAATCCGGCGCCGATGTAGCGCTCGAGGCGCTCGCCCTTCGAGACAGCAGCGGCTGAACCCAGATTTCGCGCCCGTCATTGGTCTCGGCGAACGGCCATTTGACCCGTTCCGAGGCAGGCACGAAGCCGAGCTGCAGATGCGGCGTGGTCAGGTCGACCGGATCGATGATCGGATAGACGA
The DNA here is from genome assembly GCA_963848285.1 of uncultured delta proteobacterium. Lineage (GTDB taxonomy): Bacteria > Desulfobacterota > Binatia > Binatales > Binataceae > DATGKG01. The sequence continues at coordinate 214,708 of CAWKCZ010000002.1, forward strand.
TCGATGGCTTTGGCCTGCAGCAAGCCCGCGACCGCGGCGGCCACGTGATGTGCGATGCGGCCGGTTCCGCGCGATAGCGACCACAGCTCTCCGCCCTCGAGCACGTAGCGCGGCGGCAGATGGCTCACGTCGGGTTTGGGATGGCTGTGCGGAAAGGTCGCGAGATCGTGGCGTGATAAAGCCGCCCACCATCTGTTCCGCCGGCGCGCCTTCCTCTTCAAACAGCGCGTACAGATTTCCGAATTGGATGTGGGCCTTGCCGATTACCGAGCGCGAAGTCTCCCGAAAGCCGATCCCGCGGGTGGCGCGCGCCTCGCTCAGAGACGTTGGGCGAAAATCTGTCGTTCGTGATCGCTGGTCAATTGACGCAGTTCCATTTTAATTCCCCAGCGATGCCAGGTGTTCCCCCGGCACCGATACGATCGAGTGTTAGTTGCTTTGGCTTGTGCGCTTGATTTCGGAAAGTGGAGGCGCGCGGATGGGACGTCGCCGGCGGTCCGGCGAGTGACAGTGCGCGGCCGCGAATCGAGGATCGGCGCTCCTGCTGCGTCCGCGCAAGAACTGCAACCGGAGCGACGTCGTTTCGACTCGCGAGAAACGCGCAAGCGGCACCCGTGCTCGCGACTCGTGGTGCTTGGACGACAGACACGGTGTCATGGCAAGCCGCCACCGATAGCGTACAGACTAGAATTCCGAACCGAGCCTACGGATTTTGCTTGTTTCCGAGCTCTCAATGCCAGCGAAACCAAGTCATCTGTGGATTGAATCGTCCACAAGCAGGAAGGGCGCGTCGGGAGTAAGTCCACGAGTGCGAATACCGCCGCTCGCAGGTATGCCGAAGATCTTGAAAAGTTCAGATTGAGCGATGGAAGAGGTACATGGAGGCGCAGGACGCAAGCGAGACCGCTTCTCGGGCCGGAAATAGACGCCCGTACGTAGCCGAAAACGCACCATCGCTGATACTCTTGCTAACCCTGTTGTCGCGACGATATTATCGCCGCCGCTGGGGGACTTAGCAGCATGTCCGAAGATCAGAGCGTGGGGGCTCTAAACGAGGCGATCGCGCGATATTCTGCAAGGTCGCGCAGCCGCGGGGCGAAACGCCGAGCATGCGCGAGCGCGGAAAAGCATTGCCGCGACATCGCTGCGCTCGACTATGGTGCTGCGGTGAAGCGCCATTTCGACCGGGCGCAGCTAAACCAGATGCTGAAGGAGATGCGCAAGGCCCTGCCCGACCCTGAATCGCGGAGATTTATCGCATCACCGAAGTCGGCCGCCTGACCGAAGATCGCGGCCGATCTCGGGGTCGTCCTCAAGGCGGAAGCTTTCAAGGGCTCCGATGCCGCCGGACTGCGCGGCTTTTACGTCAACGAGGCCCAGGTGCTGAAGCGTCCATTAATCTGGGTTAACACGGCGACTCATCCGCACCGGAATGGCGGCTTCTTCTGGCATGAGGTTGGTCACCATCTAACCGATCGGATGTGGGGTCATCGGCATCGTCCAATCAGCCTGTCATGTCGGAGGGAACTATCGCGATGATCTGGCCGATCCAAAGGAGGTAGCCGCCGACATGGTGCGGGTGCTGGCGGGCTATCCGCAACCGTACGGCGATGCGGCTGTTCGGCCGGGCGATATGGAGGTGTAAGTCGCGACCCCGACCGCCTGGTCGCGAAAGCGCGTCCCTATGTTCGCGCGGCGATGGGATTCGATTTCTCCGAGTCGCTGTACGCCTAAAGAAAACCTGTATTATCTGGGTGGAATGATTCACACCGCGAAGCTGCGAACCACGTTACTCTCTGAATACGGCATATGAATAAAAAAACTCTCGGTACGGTGATCAAGGAAGGACGCGATGCGCTGCGGCTCACGCAGCGTGGGCTGGCCGAAATGGTCGGGCGTAAAAGCGAGCCACATCGCGTACATCGAAAATGGCCATCGCAACCCGTCGCTCGCTCTGCTAAGGCGGCTCGCCGACGCGTTGGGACTCAACCGCAAGGAACTGCTGTTCCTTTCTCATCCGGATGCTCGTTATCTGATGGATGAGGAGGAAGGCTCCGAGAACAAACGGGTGGATCGCGTTGCAGACGTTCACCTCCAATCGCGCCGCACTGCGCCGTCACAATGTGACCAAGGCGGAACTGAAGGTTCTCAAGCAGGTCTCGTTGCTGGAGAACGTCTCGCATCCGCGCCATTTTCTGTTCATTTTGAACGCGATTCGCCAGGCCGGCGACCGCGAAGCCTAGCCTCGACAGTCCGAGCCGGTCCACGCCGGCTCGGCATCCGGCCATAGGTGCGCGCCATGCCACCCGGCGCGTCGTTGGGAACGTCCTTGCCGCGCGCGGCAGCCGCATCTCGACGTATCGACTTTGGCGAAGAAATAGCGAAACGAGAGCCGGACTCTACGGCACATGTGCGCAGTTCGGTTCGCACTCCGTAGGAGCAGGTCACAGCGGCATGCTACGATCATCGCATACGCCCGTGCCGATGCTTTCCTATGTTGCGACGAAGAATTGAACTCGAAGAGCTCGAGGCGCGCAGCCTCGCTCCCTATGCGATGCTGTCGAGGGACAGCCGCGGACGGCGCATCGCCGAACCCGAGCATCCGATGCGCACCTGCTTCCAGCGCGACCGCGACCGCATCATCCATAGCGCGGCGTTTCGCCGCCTCGAGTACAAGACCCAGGTCTTCGTCAATCACGAGGGCGACTATTACCGCACCCGCCTGACCCACACGATGGAGGCCGCGCAAATCACGCGCACCATCGCGCGCGCGCTCGGCCTCAACGAGGAACTCGCGGAGGCGGTCGCGCTCGCCCACGACCTTGGCCACACGCCGTTCGGGCATGCGGGCGAGAAGGTGCTCAACGATCTGATGCGCCCGCACGGCGGCTTCGATCACAACGCGCAAAGCCTCCGGACGATCGATTGGATCGAAAACTCGATATCCGAACTTCCGCGGCCTCAACCTTAAGCTTCGAGGTGCGCGAGGGCATCATCAAGCATTCGCACTTTCACGATCGTCCCGCCGCGCAGGAATTCGACCCTTCGACGTATCCATGCCTCGAGGCGCAGATCGTCGACCTCGCCGATGAGATCGCGTACCTCGGTCACGACGTTGATGACGGTCTCAAGGCCGGGATGCTCACGGTCGAGGAGCTGGAGCAGTCGCAGCTCTATCGCGATGCGAGCGCGCTCCACGCCGCCGCAATGAAGTCGGCATCGAGCGCTATCAGACGGTGCGCAGAATCATCGATACGATGGCGACCGATTTGGTCACCAACCTCGACGCGGAAATTCACGCGCGCGCGTATCGACAGCGTCGATGCGGTACGGAGCGCGGGCCGCGCGCTGGCGCTCTTCAGCGCGCCGATGACGCTGCAGGTCGACGAGCTCAAGACCATCATGCGCGAGAAGCTCTATCGGCATTATCGCGTCATCCGGATGACGGAAAAGGCGGGCAGGGTGCTGGAGCATCTCTTCAACGCCTACATGAGCGAGCCGCGCCAGATGCCGAGCCACGTGCTGATGCTGCATGAGCGCGATGGCGAAACTATTGCGCGCGTGGTCGCCGATTACATCGCGGGCATGACCGACCGCTTCGCGCTGGACGAATACAAGAAGCTGTTCGACCCGGACGAGCGGGTCTGATGCGCCGGCGCAGCACCATCGCGATTCGCAGTGACGATCATCTCGGTGACCCACTCGGAGTCATCTTCATGCTGGAGCCCGAACAGATCGGCGACGGCGTCATCGAGAAGCTGCGCGCGTATCTCGGACCGCATATGGAGATCGTCAAGGCGGTCGTATCGCGCGAACAACTGGAGGTCGAGGTCGAGTGCGCGGTCTTTCGCGAGGAATCCGATCGGCTGGTCGAGGCGGCGCGCGGACTTCAGAGCAACAGACTTTATGCTTCCGCCGAGGCAACGCTGGCAGAAGCGCTCAAGCTCGATCCGCTCAATCCCAACGCGCTGATGGCATTGGCCGAGGTCCTGCACGACGCCGAAAAATTCTCCGAGGCGCTGGCGGCGCTGGTCCGTACGCGTGAGGCGCTCGGCAACGACACGCCGCAAATCCTCGCGATGCTTGGGTCGTATTGCCTGAAAGTAGAAAGAAACGCCTCGGCGATCATGTATTGCGAACGCGCGCTGACGCTGGAGCCGCGCAATTTCTCCGCGCGTCGCACGCTGCTGGCTCTCGGCAGGCGTCCTGCCCTCGCAACTCCCAAGCGCGAAGCCGACGAGCCCGCTCCCCTACGCCGCAAACCGCAGGCGAAGCACTGATTCGCTACGGATGCATGAACATGCCGCCACTCACAGTGATCGCCTCGCCGGTGATGTAGGAAGCCTCCTCGGACGCGAGGAACGCGATGGTCGCCGCGATATCTTCCGGCTTGCCGAGCCGGCGCAGCGGAGTGTGTTCGGCCTGCTTCTGAACTCCCGGCATGTTCTTCTCGACCCACTTGGTCAGCACGATTCCCGGCGCTACCGCGTTGCATCGGATGCCGTCGGGACCGCCCTCGGAAGCGACCGCGCGAGTGAGCGCGAGCAATCCCGCCTTCGCCGAGGCATAGGGCGCATCGGAACCGCCGAGCGTCGACCACGCCGCGATCGACGAGACGTTGATGATTGACCCCGAGTGTTGCTTGCGCATCGCGGGCAGCACCGCGCGGATCATCTGAAACGCGCCGGTCAGGTTCACATCGAGCACGCGGCTCCAATCCTCCATGCTGACCTTGTCGACGCCGCCCAGCACATTGATGCCGGCATTGTTCACCAAAATGTCGACCTTACCGCGCACCGACATCACCGCCTCGACCACGCGTTCGACGCTCTCGGGATTCGAGACGTCGAGTGCGAAGCCGTCGATGCGTCCGGGAAAGCGCGCGGAAAGATCCTCGGCGGTTTCGCGGGTCCGCCGCTCATGCGAATCGGTGACAACGACGATGGCGCCCTCCTCGGCGAGGCGCGTAGCAGTGGCCTTGCCGATGCCACCTCCCGCGGCGGCGGTAACAATCGCGACCTTGTCCTGAAGTCCTTTCATCTCGGCACGCTCCTGCGCCGAATGTTAGTCGCATCGAAAGGAGTCGAACAGATCCGGGTTACTGAAGTATCGCGCGATCGAGGAACGAGCGGACTGCGATATTGAAGCCATTGGGCTGATCGAGGTTTGAGACGTGGCGCGCGCCTTCAAGGATCACCTTCTCGGCGCCCGGTATGGCGGAGGCAAGGTAGTCGGCCGCCGGAAGGTATCTCGCGTCCAATGCGCCACAGAGAACCAGCGTAGGAACGCGGATGGAAGCGAGCGACGCGAGGATTTCTTCATCACTCCGCTCAAGCATGCCGCGCCGGGCATTGGTGTGGCCGAGCGATTCGGGTTCGCTGGAAACAGGTTTGCGCACAGACTCACGCTTCGCCGGTCCCGTGTCGAACAGCAGCAGGGCGGTCGTTCTTTCCGGATGAGCCATGTGAAAGGCGAGCGACAGGAATCCGCCGAGCGAGAGCCCGCCGATGGCAGCGCGCTCGACCCCGGCGGCGTCCATCGCCGCGCTCATGTCGGCGATCGAAGCCTCGTGCGTGTAGAGCGCGGGATCCGACGGCGCATCGGAGCGGCCGTGGCCGCGCATGTCCCATGCGACGACGTGGTAACGGTCCGAGAGCGCATCCATTTGCGACTGCCACATCGCGCTGCTTCCCCGAAATCCATGACTCAGCAGAAGCGCGGGACCTGAGCCTCGATGCTCGAAGAAAATCTGCGTACCATCTGCACTGGTTACGAAGGGCATCTCGCCGATCGACGCTGGCAAACGCAAAGCAAGGTGTCCAGCCCTCGATCGATGAGCCTATTCGAACTCGACGAGGACCTGGTTCACCTTCACCGGGTCCTGCGGCTGGACCTTGATGGACTTCACGATACCGGCGATGGGCGCGGTGACGTTGGTTTCCATCTTCATCGCTTCGAGCACCAGCATCAGATCGTTGGCCTGGAGCTGCTGGCCGGGCTGGATGTTCACTCGAATGACAACGCCGGCGACCGGGCTGCGGCAGACCTTGGCCTCGTTGACGTTGCCGTTGGTCGGCTCGGGCTGCGGTCCCGCGTTGCGCGTCGGAGTTGACTGGATGGTCGAGGGAACCGCGGGGTAGGGCGCGTAGCCGGACGGAGCGGGCGCGTCTTCCTGGAGGACCTCGACCTCCACTTCGTAGGATTTTCCGTCAATCGCGATCTGAAGCTTCAACGACGCGATTCCTTCGCTCATGCGATGGCGCACTTGCAGATTGTGCGAGGCCTGCACGATCACGCGCCCCTGCTGCGCCCACGGATTGACGATCTCATACGGCGATTGCAGCATCTTGGCGGATCGGATGCGGACCTTCTTGCCGAGAAACGAGGTCACTGCCGCGCTGATGAGGATCAGGGTCTCCGGCGGGATTTCGTCTTCCGGTTTTGACTGGAGTTGCCGGCGCCGCGGTGCGTCGGTTGCGCGCCAGCGCACCGGCGAGTCGGGGCATCGGAGCGCGCGTCGCTGCCGCGAGCGCGCTCGGTGGTACGTGTCAGTTCGCGCGACGTGGGCTCGAGTTCCGCGATCGCGGCGGTTAGACCCGGCGAGACGCAGCTCGAGTTGTCGCGGGCGTTTTCGCCGCGCCTGCTTCAGGGTGTGTTGCGCGGTCAGATATGAGATCAGAGAAACTGACCGCGATAAACGTCAGCACGATGTCACGAGCGTATGTAATGTCGAGTCCCATCAAAGCATTCCTCGCTTAGAGCGGAATCAGTCCGTGCTTCTTGGGCGGACGCAGTTCCCGCTTGGTGTGCAAGGCTTCGAGCGCATGCGCCAGGTATCTGCGCGTCTCGGCCGGCTCGATGATGTCGTCGACGAAGCCGCGTGCCGCCGAGACATACGGATTCGCAAACGTCTCGCGATATTCCTCGATCAGTTCCTTGCGCTTCTCGGCCTTGTCCTCGGCCGCATCGATTTCGTGACGGAAGACAATTTCAGCGGCGCCTTCCGCGCCCATCACCGCGATCTGCGCGGTCGGCCATGCGACCACGCGATCCGCGCCGAGGTCCTTGGCGCACATCGCCACGTATGCTCCTCCGTAGGCCTTGCGCAGGATCAGGGTCAGCTTCGGCACCGTCGCCGACGAGTAGGCGAACAGCAGCTTCGCGCCATGCCGAATGATGCCGCGGTACTCCTGCTCGATGCCCGGCAGGAATCCCGGAACATCGACCAGCGTGAGCAGCGGGATGTTGAAGGCATTGCAGAAGCGCACGAAGCGCGCCGCCTTGTCGGAGGCATCGATATCGAGCGCGCCCGCCAGCGCGTTGGGCTGATTGGCGATGATGCCGAGCGGGCGGCCCTGCAGGCGTCCGAAGCCGATCACGATGTTGGGCGCGAAGTACGGCCTGCATCTCCAGGAAATCCTGGTAGTCGACGATCCGCGCGATCACGGTGCGCACGTCATAAGCGACCTTCATTTCGGTCGGACACCAGCCCGTTGAATTCCGGATCGGACTCGAGCGGCAAGTCGAACGGCGCGCGCGGCGGATCTTCCATGTTGTTCGAGGGCAGGAAGCTCAGCAGCCGGCGGCAGAGGTAGAGCGCCTCGTCATCGTTCTGCCGCGAGCAGATGCACCACGCCCGAGTTGTTCATCTGCGCGACCGCGCCGCCGAGGTCCTCGGCGGTGACGGTCTCGCCGGTGACCTGCTTGATGACCTGCGGTCCGGTGATGAACATGTGCGCCTGCTTCGTCAGGATGATGAAGTCGGTGAGCGCCGGGCTGTAGGCCGCGCCGCCCGCGCACGGACCGCATATCAGCGAAATCTGCGGCACCGATGCCGGAGAGCTCGACATTGTTGAAGAACACGCGCCCGTAGCCGGCGAGGCTGTCGATGCCCTCCTGGACGCGCGCGCCGCCGGAATCATTGATGAAGACAAACGGGCTGCCGGTCTTGAGCGACAGCTTCATCATGTTGGCGATCTTGTCGCAGTGCATCTCGCCCGCCGCGCCGCCCGCGACGGTGAAGTCCTGGCTCGCGAGGTGGATGAGGCGGCCGTCGATGGTGGCGCATCCGGTCACCACGCCATCGGCGGGAAACTCCTTGTCGGCCATGCCGAAGTAGGTCGAGCGATGGCGCGCGAACAGCGCGAGTTCCTGGAAGCTGCGCCTGATCGACCAGACCGCTCGATGCGTTCGCGCGCGGTGAGCTTGCCCGCCGCATGCTGTTTTTCGGCGCGCTCCTTGCCGCCGCCGAGTTCAATCTCGGCAGCGCTTGTCGCGCAGCTCCGCGACCATCTCGTCGATGGTTTTGTGGCGTCGGATTGGCGACCTGATTCGACATCGCAACTCCTGCACTACGTCGAAGGCTGCGACCGTCACCCGATGCTCCTTGCCGTTGAGCGTGATGACGTAGTTGACCGGGCTCTGCCGATGGCCGCTGCGTTTCCGTTCGCTTGCGGCTTCTGCTCGGCCGGCGCGGGAGCGGCTTTCTTCGCGGGGTCGCTGCCGACGTTCTTCGGACCCTCGGCGCGGCTCTTGAAAAATTTGGGCGCGACCTGCGGGAACATCGCATAGGTGAGGACGTCCTCGTCGCTGCCGTTGCATCCCGTCGAGCGCGAGGGCGTCGGTGCGCAGCTGCTCCCATTCGGGCTTGAGCAGGTCGGCAGGACGCCCGGTGATGGCGGGCTTCTTGGCGTGCTCCAGCGCCATCGCGAGGACCTCGGGATTCTTCGCGCCGATGGTCGCGCCGTAGTAGCCGAGCATCAGGTCGGCGAACTCGCCGGTCATCACTTTGTATTTGCCCATCAGCACGTTGAACACCGCCTGCGAGCCGACAATCTGGCTCGACGGTGTCACCAGCGGCGGATAGCCGGCGTCCTTGCGAACCTCGCGGCACCTCGCTCAGGACCTCATCGAGGCGGTCGGCCGCGCCCTGGCCCTTGAGCTGGCTCTCCATGTTGGAAATCATGCCGCCCGGAATCTGGCTCTTGAAGATTTCGGTATCGACGCCGGTGAACTCGCTGAGGAACTCGCGATAGCGCGGGCGTGACCGAGGCGAAATGGCGCTTCACGCGCAGTATCCGCTCCATGTCGAGGCGAGTCTCGAAGCCGGTGCCTTCGAGCATCTCGATGAAACTCTCGGTGGGGTTGTGCCCGGGTCCGAGCGACATCGAGCTGACCGCGGTATCGACGATGTCGCATCCGGCCTCGACCGCTTTCATCAGCGAGACCATCGTGACGCCGGTGGTCGCATGACGTATGCAGATGCACCAGCGTATCGGCGCCGCATTTCTCCTTGATGCCTTTGACGAGGTCGTACGCGGGCTGCGGCTTCAGCAGCCCCGCCATATCCTTGATGCAGATGGAATCGCAGCCCATCTCCTTGAGCCGCTGCGCCATCTCGACGAACGCGCCGACGGTATGCAGCGGGCTGACGGTATAGCAGATGGTTCCCTGCGCATGCTTGCCGGTCTTCTTCACGGCGCGCACGCTGGTCTGTGAGGTTGCGCAGATCGTTGAGCGCGTCGAAGATGCGGAAGACGTCCATGCCGTTCTCGGCGGCCTTGTCGACGAAGCGCTCGACGACGCTATCTTCATAATGGCGATAGCCGAGGAGATTCTGCCCGCGCAGCAGCATCTGCAGGCGCGACTTGGGCAGCAGCTTGCGAAAGGTGCGCAGCCGCTCCCACGGATCCTCATTCAGAAAGCGGATGCAGGCATCGAAGGTCGCGCCGCCCCAGCATTCGAGCGACCAGAAGCCGGCGTTGTCGAGGTCCTCGCAGGCGGGAACCATGTCCTCCATCGCCATGCGGGTCGCGAGCAGACTCTGATGCGCATCGCGCAGCGCGAGTTCGGTAACTTCGATGACCCGTCCCATAGCAGCCTCGTATCACAACCGGATGATCGATGAGGCTCCGCCATCATTACAGTTAGGTCAAATCGTTATGGTCTGACGCCGATCGTAGATGGCTATTTGCGAAATAAGCGTAAGCCATTCAGCTTGAAATTATCTGGTCGTACTTCGCGTGAGGCCCAATCCAAAACCATACAATCTCGTCGGAGTTCGGCTTCACGCCTAAGGCGCGGTAACCGATGGTGATTCGAACCGAATAAATATTCGTTTTGCCGGACACGACTTTGAAACGGAGTCCGGGGTGATTGGGGTCATTCCGAAACAATCGATATGCCTTGCGAGCCGCGCGTTGGATATCACGCGGCAAGCTTCGATATGCGTTCCAGAAAGCAGGATTGGCCCGGGAATTCAGAGTTTTTTGAAATCAAGAATTGTGGTGCGGCCGGCCATATAGTCGGCCAGGGCCTGGTCGGCCAGCTCCTGAAGTTTATCGGGCGACTTGGCCAGGAGGGCGTCCCATTCGGCGTCGTCATGTTCGATCAGGTCAATCAGAACGTGGGCGATTCTGTCCTGCTCGTGCTCCGGCAACTCTTGCGAGATCTTATCGAACGCCTTTTTCAACAACTGCGTCATGTGGTGCAATTATCAACCCATCGCCAGGTAGTATCAACCTGTTGACATAGACCTCATTCATACTTGAGGAAGATGACGTTATTCGTTCCGCACCGTCGACTTGTTGAGGGTGCCGGCGTCCCAGGATTCCCGGCCTCGGTCTCCGTAGGTGATCACCACCTGCGAACCGTTCGGAAGCGCCGCGAATTCGCTCATATCCAGCACGAAGAAAATCGTATGCAAATCGCCATTGCGATGGCCACTGAGCTGAAAGCTCTGCGCGCCGATGTGTAACGTAGGCAGCGCATTGCGCACCGGGAACATCGTGTCGCTTTCGAGCTCGATTTCCACTCCCGACGCTCCGTTAAGCGCCGTCGAATGGGACACCTCATGGATCGACGTAATGCTGGCAGGATGGATCATCTGATCGCTGGTACCCACCAGCGGCTGTGGGGCATGCCGTTCGGAAGTCTGCACTGCCCGAGGCTCCGGTTCAGCCATGCTCACTGCTGGTGATAACGCCTGGCCCGCGCCGAGTGTGTTGACGAAGCGAACATTCGCGAGGTAGATGGCGCCGGCCATCGTGCGATCGAAAGTAAATCGCACTCCACGCGTTTGCCCTTTGACGGCTGCGAGCGACTGGAAGTCACGCAACGGGATACTGACGGTTTGTAGAATCGCGTGGCGAACAAAAACGTCTTCTCCCTGTTGGTTTTTCCCAAGGCCGGCACCTACCGGTCCCGCCAGCGCTGCGCCCGCAAGGAATTTGTTAATCGGCAACGGCTTGGTGAGCGCGCCGTCGGCACCCGCGATCGCGACCGACAAATCTGTGGTGGGGTCCATGTTCAGTGGATCGATCACGCTCCCATGCGGTATGAAGCACGTCTCGCTGCCCGGGAAAGGTCGCTTCGGCGCGGGCATCACGACCCGGCGCGAGATGCGAAACTCGAGCGCCTGGGCCGCGCCGATCGATGGGAGGCTGTCCAGATTCATACCCGGCGCACCCTCTGCGGTCCAATTCACCTGCAAAAAGACCCCGTCTCCAGATTCGTTCCATGACACATACGCGCCGCGCAGAGTCGGATCATGCTCATGAATGGATTCGATCGGCACCAGCGGGTCCGGGCAGATGAATCCGCCAAACGGCTGCCCGGCGACGTTCATACTCTGGACTCCCTGGATATCGTTGGGGACGCCGTAAGTGCTGGTACCCGTGCTCTGATCGAAGTCATCGACGATGCGGCTGACCTGGCTACTTGGCGACGGCGAATAGGCGCGATCGACTCGACTTGGATACGCGATTCTTTTGGCGGCGGGTCCCTCGATCTTCTTCGGAAGTGAGAAGCCCGGAATGAAGTTGCGGTCGAAGGCCGGGTCGTAGGCCTTCGGGACGGCGGGGCTCGCGATAGCTGCGCGCACGAATGCGAGCATGGCTGATATCGCCGTTGCCTGCTGCGTCTCGGATCCGGGAGCCCTAGGAAACAACGCGGGGTTGCCGCTCCCGAAGCATCCGTCAGACTCACTGACCTGCCATTCGGTGTTGTAGAAACTGTGATTGGCGCCCCACACCGCATAGATGGATTTCTGCGTCGGCGAGGCTTTCTCGACGCTGTTATCCGGCGTGGCGATTGCCCGATCGAACGGTCTCATCCCGTCTGCGTCGCTTACGTCGGCGTCGCACATGGGCAGCATCACGGTCCATTTGACGCCGCTGGGATTCACGAAGCCGGTCGGCGCGAGGGGAGGTCCGGCGGCGTTGGGAAATCCCACCAGGTCGGTTGGCCCGACTTCGAAAATCCCCGCGATGCCCAAACCCGGGATCAGGCTCTGCCAGTCAGGCGCGAAGGGCCCGGGATCGCCCTCGCGAAATAATCTCAGGGCCGCGCGAAGTGCTTCGCCTCCGCGCGAATGGCCGAACAGGACGACTTGGCCGAGATTAAGCTTGCCTTCGAGCGTCGCGGGCAACTCGACGCCCTCCGGGTTGGGAGGCGTCTGGCTGGCGTCTCCCTGATTCCATCCACTGAGCAGCGCGAGGTGTCGCAACACCATCCTGGCTCGTGCGTATACGAGGGCGACATCGCCGCGCATGCCGAGTCCTTGCGCGATGCCGCGGTTGGTATTTATCGAGACGACGACATAGCCCCAGCTCGCGAGCCGGTCCGCGACATAGGCAAAGCCGAGATGATTGTTGACGACGCTATATCCGTCGGGACAGGTTCCGGCGGTGGTGTACTGGCTGTTGTTATCGATGTGAAAGTCGACGGACAGCGGTACTCCCAGCTTTTGCTTGTCAGCATCGGTGGCCGGTCGCCCACACGTACCGTGATTGCCATGGAGTAGAACGATGACCGGGTAGGGCGGATGATCCAGGGCCTTCGGGCGGTAAATCTGGGCCCAGAGCTCGACCAGACGGGTGGGATCAACTGGATCGCCGCATGGCAGGACGGCATTGTCGCAGGTGGCGGGGAATTTGTAGAACTCGCTGTCGATGACCGCCAGCGGGCCCATTTTGGAAGCATCGGGAGCGCTCTGCGATGCGCTGGATGGTGGTGCCGATCCTGAATCCGATCCGCTACATCCGGATAGAGCAATCAAGAATATGGCGATGCCGATGGCCGAAATAAGGCCCGGTAATTTGCCCAACCCCCGTTTACGATCCAAGGTTCCCCCCTCCTGAAACGTGTCGCGGTTTTTATAACTTGTCCCGAATCGAATGGACAGTCCGAAACTATGCGTCAACCTCCGTTCCGGCGGAATGGCCACGCCTCGATATACGGCCCGTTATCCCTCCTCGCGTACTGATGGTATAAGCAAAGTAATCGAGGTGAGGAGGACATACTAATGTCGCATAAAGGGTTTTCACACATCGGGCTTTCGACGCTGGATCTCGATAAGACCCGTGAGTTCTACGAAGGCGTACTCGGCTTCAAGCCGGTCCGCTGCGATACCCTGAAGGTAAAAGAGGGCGGGCAGATTCGCCACATCTTCTTCGATACCGGGCGCGACCAGCTGCATCGCCTTCATGGAGGCGCGCAACGTCCCCGGGGTTCCGGCCGAGTATGATGCGGGCATCAATCGCGGCCTCGGCGTGCCGAGCGCGTTTTACCATTTCGCCTTCGAGACCGGCAGTCTTCCCGGCCTCGAAAAGAAGCGCGAGGAACTCATCGGCAAGGGCGTCAAGGTCAGCGAAGTCGTCGACCACGACTGGGCGAAGTCCATCTACTTCAAGGATCCCAACGGGATGCAGCTCGAGTATTGCTGCTACACGCGCGAACTCAACGATGACGATGCGCAGATGACCGAACGCTTCGAGGTATCGATCAAAGGAATGGGCCTCGACGACAACATCGACATCGCGCCGAAGAAGTAGGCCGCGCGTGAACCGGGAGACTTTCAAGGTCCACATTCCGGACGCGGTGCTCGACGACATGCGCCAGCGCCTGCTCCACACCCGATGGCCGATCGACTTCGCCAACCAGGACTGGCGCTACGGCACCAATGTCGACTACCTCCGCGAACTGGTCGATTACTGGGTAAATCGATTCAACTGGCGCAGCGTCGAGGACAAGATCAACTCGTTCTCGAACTACAAGACCGAGATCGACGGCATCCCGATCCATTTCATCCTCGAGCCCGGCAAGGGACCCAAGCCGATGCCGCTCATCGTCACCCATGGATGGCCGTGGACGTTCTGGGACATCAACAAGGTCATCAGGCCGCTGGCCGATCCGGCCTCCTTCGGCGGCGACCCGCGCGACGCTTTCGATGTGGTCGTACCTTCGCTTCCGGGCTACGGCTTCTCCACGCCGCTGACCAAACCCGGCATCAACTATTGGCGCACCGCGGATCTCTGGGTCACGCTGATGCAGGATGTGCTCGGGCTACAAGAAGTTCGCGGCGCAGGGCGGCGACTGGGGATCGATCATCACTCATCAGCTCGGGCATAAGCACGCCGACAAGTTGATCGGCGTCCACATGAACCTCGCGATCGATCTCAATCTGTGGGGCGGGAAGTTTCCCGCCGCGTCGGAGTACGGGCCCGATGAGCAGGGTTGGTATGAGCGCTCGGCGCGGTTCCTGAGCGACGGCGGCGGCTATTCCGCGATTCAGATGACGCGTCCGCAGACCATCGCGTACGCGATGAACGACTCGCCCGCGGGCCTGTGCGCATGGATCCTCGAAAAGCGCCGCGCATGGAGCGATTGCGATGGCGACGTCGAGAAGCGTTTCACCAAGGACGAACTCCTCGCGACGATGACCATCTACTGGGCGACCGAGAGCTATGGAACCTCGGCGCGCTTTTACTACGAGGCGGTGCACGAGCCGTGGCAGCCCTCGCACCATCGCAAGCCGGTCATCGAGGCGCCGACCGGCCTCGCGGTGTTTCCAAAGGAAGTCGTGCTGATGCCGCACAAGTGGGCCGAGGGTTACTACAACCTCAAGCGATGGACGAAATTTCCCAGCGGCGGCCATTTCGCGCACATGGAAGAACCTGAAGCATTGGTTGAGGACATCCGTGCTCACTTCCGGACACTTCGATAAAACGGAGGCCTCCGATGGACTTCGGAATTTTTTATGAAATCCAGGTCGACAGTCCGCTCAAACATCGCGAGCGCGAGTACCAGGCCTTCCACGATGTGATGAACCAGGTGGTCCGCGCCGAGGAAGTCGGATTCACCAACTTCTGGACCGTCGAGCATCACTTCCAGGTTGGGTTCGCGCATAGCTCGGCGCCCGAGGTCCTGTACGGCGCGATTTCGCAGCGCACCAGCAAGATTCGCATCGGCCATGCGGTGGTGCTGCTGCCGTTTCCCTACAACCATCCGATTCGCATCGCCGAGCGCGTCGCGACCCTCGACATCCTGAGCAACGGGCGCGCCGAGGTCGGCACCGGCCGCTCCATCACGCAGGTCGAGCTGGGCGGCTTCGGGATTCCCTACAAAGAGACGCGCGCGCGATGGGAAGAGGCGCTCGACATCATCACCACCATCTGGAAGAGCAAGGACGGCACGTTTTCATACAAGGGCAAGTACTTCGACATCCCGCAGCGCACCGTCGTGCCGATGCCGATTCAGAAGCCGCATCCTCCACTGTGGGTGGCGTGCACCAGCGAGGATACCCACGAGCTCGCGGGCCGGCTGGGCCTCGGGCTGCTGTCGTTCACGCTGCTGGTTTCGCCGGAGCGGCTCGGGCAGCGGGTGCGCGCCTATCGCGAGGCATGCAAGACCGCCAAACCCTATGGCGCATTTGTAAACAACAAGGCGGGCGCGTTTTCGATGACGCACCTTGCGGATACCGATAAGCAGGCGCGCGCCGAGGCCGAGCGCGCCTTCATGTCGTACGTCGGCACCACGCTGCGCGTGAATGCTCCGGTGCTGGAGGCGAAGCAGACCGGTGTCGATCCCGTCGATCCATCGAGCGGGGCAGTCGCTGAGTTACCAAAGCAGTATGAGGGCCTCGATCCGAGCAAGGTGAACCTCGATACGCTCATCGAACATGGGATGTGCATTTGCGGCAGCCCGGAGACGGCCATCAAGCAGCTCGAGCGCATCCAGAAGGAAGCGCAGCTCGATCAGTTCCTCGCGATGATGCAGTTCTGGTCGATTCCGCACGCGAAGACCATGCATTCGATCGAGCTGTTCGGGAAATATGTCATCCCGTACTTCCGCGATCGAAAGCCGGCGATTGAAGTGGAGCAGAGACCCAATTCCTGATTCGCCCAAACTGACCAACGGCTCACGCCGCTGAGCGTCGCAAGCGCGGCAGCTTTTTCAATTTTCGATCGCCTTCGCGAGAGCGTTTTGCGACATCCGGAGGGGTTTCAAATAGTCTTCGCTTAGGACCTCACCCGGATGGATGGGTTTCATCTTTCGTTTAGCCATTGCTCGCGCTCGTCCCTTTAGTGAGAGTCACGCGACCTTGCGATAGATCATCTCGACGAAGCGAAGTTCGGCGATCGATCCGTCCTTGCCGCGCACGAAGGTCACCGGCTCGCCCGCGC
This sequence comes from uncultured delta proteobacterium, assembly GCA_963848285.1. Lineage (GTDB taxonomy): Bacteria > Desulfobacterota > Binatia > Binatales > Binataceae > DATGKG01. The sequence goes on from CAWKCZ010000002.1 coordinate 231,171, forward strand.
CGCGGCCACCTTCCATCGTGAAGACCAGCTCGCGATCAGTCGCCAGCAGCCGCGTCGGCGGAGGAGGGGGCGGCCACAATGGGTTACCGGGAATCACCAGCATCAGGGCGCCGTCGCGATATTCGACGTGGAACAATGCGCCGAAGTTGGGCTCCTCGTAGCGTCCCAGCAGCGGCTTGAGGTCATCGGGCGTCGCTACCGGCGCCATCAGCTTCGGCGCTTTTCCATCGCTGAGTTCGTCGGCCTTCTGCGCCAGCAGCTCCAGCACCTGAAACGTAATTGCGGAAGCCGCAGGATGTCCTTGCGCATTGGTCAGCGCGACCACGCCGAGCTTGCGCTGTTTGTTGAATGCCAGCGCCGACAGGAATCCCGGGTTCGAGCCGCCATGCTCATGGTAGATGTTCTCGCCAATCCGGATCGCCCACCATGCGAGGCAGTACCCAGTCTTCCAGTCACGTTCGACGAAGACCGTCCGATGCATCTCGGCGAGCGACTTGCCGGCCAGCACCTGCGCACCCTCGCGCTTCTCCGCCTTGGTGCGGAACTGGAGCGAGATCCATTTCGCGAGGTCATGCACCGATGAGCGCAGACCCGCGGCGGCATCGTACCCGCGATGGTCGACGGTCGCGGGCGCCGTCTCCGGCACATCTTCATATGGATGCGGCAGGTAGCCGGTCGCCATCCGCGCGCCGGCTTCCTCGAGCGTGAAGCAACTCGCAGTCATCCCCAGCGGCTCGAGGATCTCCTTGCGTGCATACTCCACAAATGGTCTTCCTGAGATACGCGCGACGACTTCGCCGAGCAGCGCGAACCCGAGGTTCGAATACTTGAACGCCGAATGCGGCTCGATGACGAGCGCCGAATGCGCCAGGCTCGCGAGGATTTCCGCCATCGTGGGAAATTCCGCCGAGCGCCAGTGCGGGGTAGGGGACTCGCCCACCAGTCCCGACAGATGCGTCAGGAGACGCCGCAGCGTAACATCCTCGAGGCGCCCGTAGCGGCAGGTCACCGCCTTGAACTCGGGGATGAACTTGAGCAGCGGATCGTCGAGCGAGAGTTTGCCCGCATCGCGAAGCTGCATGATGGCGAGCGCGGTGAAGGTCTTGCTGATCGAGGCGACCCCGAACAGCGCGTCAGGCGTCATCGCGCGTTTCGTGGCGATATCCGCGAGGCCGAAACCCTCGGCCCATGCCAGCTCCTGGTCGCGCACGATCGCGACCGCCACACCCGGTAGATGATGATCACTCAGAGTGGCAAAAATGCGCTGGCGGATTTTGGGCAACGTCGAATCGAGTAAGGCGTCCATCGTAGGCGCGATGATAATCCTCGCGCGATTCGCGATGCCAACGTCATTGAACGTCGCAATTTTGACCAACTCGATTGCTTTCGATCGGACCTCGGCGTACTGCCTTCGCACCGACCTGTAAGATTATCCGCATTTCCAGCGCCATCGCGATCGGGGAGGCAATGCGGATCCTGATAGAGCCGGATCCTGGCATCCAACTTAACGTAGGCAACGAGGTCCGCAGGGCGCTCGAGGTCCTGCACGCGGCCTACATCCTGACTGATGGTGGCGGAACCCTGCAGAGCGGCGACCGCGTGACCGGCGTCATCATGTTGCGGTCCGACCATGACGGACCGAGAGCTTTGGAAGTTCTCGCGCGGGCCGGCATCAAGGCGTCTATCGGATAGGGCCTAACGCATCCCTTTAACTTGGCTGTATGATGCTTCCATGAAGCATCATCATGTGGAGGGGCAGGGCGATCTCATCCGGTCGGCGTTTCGATACGACCTCCTGATGAAGCTGATGACCTTCGGACGCGAAGATGCGTTTCGCGAAGGCATCCTCGACCATGCGCGGGTCGAGGCCGGTGACCGGGTCCTCGACGTGGGATGCGGCACCGGAACTTTGGCGCTCGCCGCGAAGCGCCGCGTCGGTCCCGAAGGCGCGGTGCACGGCATCGATCCGTCCGAGGAGATGGTCGCGCGCGCCAAAGCGAAAGCCTTACGTGAGGGTCTGGCGGTCACCTTCGAGGTGGCCTCGGCGCAGAAGCTGCCATTCGATGACGCCTCCTTTGACGTGGTCCTGAGCAGCCTGATGCTGCATCATCTGCCGGACCTCGCGCGCAAAGACGCGGTCCGCGAGATTCGCCGGGTCCTGAAACCTCACGGACGGCTACTGGTTGTGGAGCTGATCCAGAAGCCCGGCCTGTTGTCCTCGCTGATGCCGGCGCGCCTGTCGCATGGCAAACAGCATTCGCACGCCTTCGACGACGCTCGGACCTTGATGAAGGAAGGCGGCTTCGATGAGGTAGCCTCGGGTGCCTTCCAATGGCGCTTCGCCGCCTGGGTCCTCGGCGAGGCGCGGATTTCCTAGCTAGTGGCGATTTTGTTGCAATAGACAGTCAGGAGGAATTATGCAACACTTCCCACTAGTTTTAGGAAATGAAACACGAAGAAATGACCGAAAGAAAAGGCAATCAGAAAGTAGCGACCCTACTCGATACGACGCCTTCGGACATCTTTGTTCTGCTCTCTGTCTCGGTGAGAATGCGGTCGTGGCCGTCTTAACTGCATACTTCGACGAAGCTGGTACGGACAGCCTCAAACCCGCCGTCGCGGTTGGATGCTATGTGGCGACTAAGGAACAATGGGATTGCTTCCAGCACGACTGGCGATGGCTCAGGGAATGGTCGGGTGTTCAGGGTTATTTCAGGCGCGCGGATCAAGAAACATATTGGCTCCGCGAAGATACAGAGCATTGGGACCGTGCGAAACAAATTACCGTCTTCCAAGCACAGCATGCATTCATTCATGCGCATACTCTGAAAGGCTATGCGGGCACCGTCATCAAAGACGACTACGATGCGGCGATTCAAGGTGTTGACCGCAGAGCCTTGGGGACACCATACGAGTTTTGCCTGCGCCATTGCCTTGCTGGTATCGCCAATTTTCTAGTTGATCGTCCCGATGACCGAATTACTTACATCATCGAGTCCGGAGCTGAAGGTGAAGGTCATTTGAAGCGCGCATTCGAGCTATTCTTGAACGATGCCGAATTGAAAAAGATGTTTCGTCTTGAGAACGTCAGGACTTGGGGTTTTGTGAGCAAAGATGAGGCGATGCCTCTTCAAGCAGCGGATGCCCTCGCTTATGAAGTCGCTAAGGAGATGGAAAATCGTTTTGGACGGATCAAGCGAATTAAACGAAAACCTCGAAAATCATTTGTCGATTTAGTCAGGCCACAAATTGACGACCTCGGATCGTCGGCCCAAAGAAGGATTGTTCAAGATGCGGGACACTGTTTGGGCAGATATACCGAAGGGATAAGACCAACGCCCTATCGCGCGACGCTTGACTTCGGCATATTTCTGACGCATGAAAGATTGTCATGATCCCGAAGTCGCCAAGGTCGTTAACTTCATGGTGCAGAACGTGCGGGCGCTAGAATACCATCGCGTCGCTCACGCTCTTGCTGATCTGGCGGATTTTATATGGGAGCCTGATTACATTCAGAGCGAGAGAAAGCCGTTTACTCTGAAATGGGCAGATGATCTCAATTGCGCCGTTGAATCACGGCAGCCATCAGTTTCCACGCTACCGTCGTCGCCTGACCGCGAGGCGTCGGTCCATCAGGAAACGAATGGCGAGAACAAACTGTCTCCACTGGTAACGGCTGACCTGCAATCGTGACAATCTCCCAATCGCATGTTGTGCAACGATAGATGCCCGTGTAGGGCGCTTCCTCGCCAGGTTCGCGGCAATGCTCGAAAGCCGCACAATCGGCGTGCTCGAAAAACTCTTTGCCGCTGTAATACGGCATCGTCTTCGAGCAGATTTCTGCACGGGATTGATAGCCTTTTCCAGCGCGTTATCGAACTTTTTTACGTCGAACTTTCTTAGTTCTTCGCGCAGCTTTTCGTCGCTTGCGGCTTGTTTCTCGCATAGCGGCTTTTTCTTTTTCGAGCGCTTCATCGCCTCGGAATTTTACGCTCTCCACGGCCCGACCGCTAGTTGTTGCCGCACGTCGTAATCAAATCCGCGAACACATCGGGATTCTTGCGGTTGTTGTGGCGAAACGAAAATTCATTCAGGTACAGCGGCAGATAATCCTTGCTCACGCGGTGATAGGTGCCGACGATGCCGCGTTTCAGCAGCGACCAAAAGTTCTCGATATTGTTGGTATGCACCTCGCCGCGCACGTATTCGCCGCGTCCATGCTTGACCACGCGATGGACTTCCATCTTGTGCGGATCGATGTAGGTGTAGGCCGGATGCTCATCGCTGGCGAGCAGGGTCACGCTCTCGCTCACGGTCTTGTTGACGAAGATTTGAGCGTGCGAGCGTCCATATCGCCGATGACGCGGGCAACCACACTGCCTTTGCGCTCGATGGCGCCGACCACGCCGACCTTGCCAAAACCGACGGTCGGATCGCCGTAGCGCTTTGCCTGCTTGGGGTCGCGAGGCGGCGCATTGCGGCTCTTCTTTCCCCAATGGCGATTTTCGTCTTTCCCGCCGACGTAGGTTTCATCGACTTCGACCTGACCAGTCAGCGGGAAGGCATCGCCACGCATCGCAGCGCGCCATCGATGGCAGATATACCAAGCAGTCCGCCAGTCAGTGCCCGAATCCTCGCCGAAGATGACACGGCGGACCTGTAGCGAGCTGATGCCTTTCTTCGCGGTCAGCATCAGGTAGCCAATCTTAAACCAAATCGAAGCGAGACTTTGGTATCCGAAAGATTGTTGCCGTAGTGACGCTGAAGCCGTAGCCGCGGCGCTCGCCGCATCCCTTGTTGCAGCAAATCCAGTGAAATGGCTTTCCCTTGCGCGGATAGATTTGCTCGCTCGCATTGCAGCGCGGGCAACGCACGCCATCCGGCCAGCGCTTAGCGACGATGTATTGCTTGCAGGCTTCGTCGGTAGGAAACTGCTTGTCGAATTCCTCGATAGGTCCGTGATCATGATGGAGATATTAGCGCGATTATCGATGACTGTCAACAGCAACAAAATCGCCCGGCTAGTTTACATAATATTTCTTATGCGAAGCAGCCGATCGCGATGTTCACTTTGGTCCTTGATTGCAGGCGCCGGTTTCGATCCAGTTCGCCACAGTTCCGCCGGAGCTCGCGCGGCGCACCTCCAGCACCGAGATCGGGGGGCCCACTGCCATCGGGTTGCCTTTCATCTCCTGCCTGACAAAGAGTCTAGCCGCATCCGCGTAGTCCAGGTTCTTCCACATCTTATGGGACCGGGCGTAACGCGAAATTCGCCGGTCGGAACCCGCGATGACCGAGGGCAGCCAACTGTCGGAGGTGTCGTTAACCTCCTTGCTTTGAGCGATAACCTCGCCGTCCGGACGCACAAGGAAGCCCCTGATGAAATAGCCCAGATGGCCCTTGTCGCTCCCGCCGAAGATGGCATCGACCACGGTTAAATCTTCGAGGGAGTTGCCGTGAATGCTAGTGAGCCATTGTTGAAGGTCCGCTTTGTGGCTGGCCGCAATGGCGCTGATAGCGGGGCGCCCTATTTTCAAGAAGGCGTCGGCCTTCTGGCGAATGCTGCCTTTCGTGGCGCACGCTTGTTGCGCCGCCGTGAACGCATTCCAATGAAACGAATCCTCGGTATGGAGGCCGACGATTGCGACCGCGCAATTCGGCGCGACGATCATCTTGCACTGCCTGACCGCGGTTTCCCGAACTGCGTTCCCTCCGAGCGTCATAAGATCGATATCCTGACCATCGGTGGCCATGACCAAACGGTTATTGCGCTGGTCGATCAATCCTACGAACGAGGTAGCGTCGGCGATGGTCGGGAAGAGACCAATCGCTACGGCGCAGCAGAAAACGAGCGTGGTAACGAGGTTAGCGGCGACGGCAAACAAGGGCTTCATAATAGCGGGATCGCGGTTGAGCGCGAAATCCGACGACACGGCGTCGAATCGCAACCCGTGAAAGTCAAATGCATCTGTAGCACGAGCTTTTACAAATGTAGCACAATTTGCTACATTGCAGGAGGTGATCAAGACGATCATCGACAAGGGCCTGAGGGAGCTATTCGAGACCGGAAAGAGCGGTCGGATCCCACCTGCGTTGGTCGATCGATGCAAGGTCCGCCTCACCGCGCTGGATCAGGCGCACTCGTTGGCCGACCTAAAGGTACCAGGATTTAATTTTCATCCGCTCAAGGATTTCAATCCGGTCCGATATTCAATCCATGTGAAGGGTCCATGGGCGATGACATTTGAGTGGTCGGCCACGGATGCCTATCGCCTCGATCTGGAGCAGTATCACTGACGAGGAGAGGAACATGCTTAAGAAGAAGGAATACCCCGTTCGTGGGCCGATGCGTGAGCCGAGCCACCCGGGGCTGCTGTTCGCCGACATTCTGCCCGAGATGGACGGTGGCCGGCGCACCATCGGCGAAATCGCGACGCTCCTGGGAGTGAGCCGACAGACTTTGCATCGCGTGCTGGCCGGGCGGACTGCGGTGACGCCCGAGATGGCGGTCCGGCTCGGAAAGCTGTGCGGCAACGGGCCTGGACTCTGGCTGCGGATGCAGGCTGCCTACGACGCATGGCACGCGACGCAGCGGCTCGGAAAGGCCGCCATCGACGCCATCCCAACGCTCTCCTGAGGTCCGCCATGGCGTGCGCCCTGCTCTACTGGCGGTGCATCTTCATCGGTGAAAATCGCAAAAACAAACACTTCGAGGCAGCGCCGAGAAGTGTCCTGAGGCTTGGCGAAGGACCTCGGGTGCCGCGAATTGCGGAAGCCGGAATCGCAAAAACAAACCCACTTCGAGGCGACCCCGAGAAGTGTCCTGAGGCTTGGCGAAGGACCTTGGGTGCAACGGTCGTTGGGAACAAAAGTGCAAAAACAAACCCATTAACTTCAACGTTTCCGGGCATTTCTCATGCGCCGCGGCATACCTGAACCCTCCTGCGCCGAGGGCCCGATGAGTAGCCGAGGCGTTGTGAAAGCGCCTCGTCGATGTAGCGTCGCTAATCTCGGAGCGAACCACTGAGCAGGCGCTGCGCACCGGTCGCCCTCGTCATGGCGCCGCTAACCGATGGATGCTGGCGCATCCGAGGCACCTCAGTCAGAATCACGCAGCCATATCCGAGGAGGCCAAAAGTGCAAGCACGCGCACGATCGACCACGTCGACTCTGTCTGTGAAACCCGCCGTCCTGGCGATGCTCCTCGTCGTAGCCGCATTCGCACCGGCACATGCGGGGGGAGTCAAGCCCGGCGACTCCATCAGCAAGGCCAATGCGGCGCAGGTTCAGGACCTCGTAAGTCCCGGCAATCTGATCCTGGTGCAGCGCGGGATGCAGATCCATGTCATCGCGACCGACAAGCTGGAATGGCCGCCGCCCTACAAGACCGCCAGCGAGAAATACTCCTCGCAGGTGTCGCTGACGCCCGACGGCGAGATCGCGGGCTACGTCGCGGGGTTGCCGTTTCCGTTGCTCGATCCGAATGACGCGCAGATGGCGACCAAGGTGATGTGGAATTTCAGTTTTCGTCCGCTCTATAGCGACGACGCGGATCTGCGGTTCGCGCAAATCGCGAGCTACGCGCCGAACAGCACCGGCACGCCGGTGAGCTACTTCACTGTCGGTCACTTTGCGTTCTACAACAACATCGGACGCATCGAGGTGCCGCCGGTGCCGACCGATCCGGATGCCAAGGACAGCGGAGTGCGCTATCGATTCGGCTACTATCCGCTCCTGGAGCCATCGTCAGTGCGCGGCTACGGAATGATTCGCTTTCGCCATCTCGATCCCAAGATTGACGACAACACCTGGGTCTTCAATCCCACCACGCGCCGGATGCGCCGGCAATCGCCGCAAATCCTCTCCGATGCGCTGGGCGCCCTGCCCGGCTTCTCCGGCTCCTCATATGGCGGCTCGACCAGCGGCACCCCCGCGGTGGTGACGACCATCGATCCCGATTCGTACTTCGGCTTCTCCGCGAAAATCGAGGACTACAACTACAAGTATCTCGGCGAGAAAAACATGCTGGCCTCGGTGCATGCGAAGAATTCCCCCGAAGTCGTATGCCCCAACGACGGCGGCAAAACCATTTGCCCCGAGGATTGGGAGATGCGCCATCTCTACATGATCGAGGCGACCGCCAAGCCCGGCCACGACATGACGATTCCCAAGCGCGTCCTCTACATCGACTCCGAAGGATGGTTCATCACCGCGTCCGATCAGTTCGATCGTGAGGGCAAGCTGTGGAAGACGCTGGTCGCCTTCAACACCTACCGCGATCGTCCGGTGCCCGACGCCAAGGTGGCCATCTATCCGTACAAGCGGATATTTCAGCTCGGGCTGGTCGACTACGATACGCAGCTCGGCTACTCGTCGGTGATCTACATGCCCGGGCGCGAATCCGAGGAACGCGAATGCTGGTACATCGATATGGGTACCGTCGACAATTCGTTCTTCACCCAGCAGGCGCTCGAGAACGCGGGCCACTAGGCCCTCGCATGACGCTATCTGGCGGACGCAATCCTTGACCCGTATGATGATGGGTCATGACGAATAGACCTTGTGTTGGGTTGGCGCGCCCCTTGGTATTGGGCGTGGCCGTGGTGATGGTCCCTGTTCTTCTCGCTTTGCTCGGCCGCCTCGGACTGGCTCCGGAGGCTCTGGCTGCGACGCCAAGCATCGTCTCGTCGGCATCTTCGCCGCCACCCAATGCGCTGCCGCCCGATCCGGCGATGGACGCCAAAGTCACGATCTTCATCCAGAAGCGCTTCATGATCGCCGATCCCTCGCATATCGAGTTGGGGCCGGTGGTTCCAACCCAGATGAAGGGATTGTTCGAGCGCACGCTCAAGGTCAGCAACGATCGCGGTCAGTCGGTGACCGCCACGATGTACACCAACGCCAACAGCGATCAGATGATCCTCAGCCAGGGGCAGGGACAGATCTACGACCTGACCAAAGATCCGTGGGAGAAGGTCGACCTTAAGCCGCTGCATATGGATGACCGCCCGATGATGGGGAATCCCAACGCGCCGGTCACAATCATCGAGTTCGCCGACTTCGAATGTCCCTTCTGCGCGCGCGCGTTCAGCACCCTCGAGACCATGGCGCACACCAAGTACAAGGATAAGATTCGCGTCATCTACAAGAACTATCCCCTCAACAGTCATCCGTGGGCTATTCGTGCGGCGCAAGGCGCCGAATGTGCGCGACTGCAGAATCCCGAGGCCTTTTGGGATTTCGCCCGCGACTACTACAGCAACCAGGGATCGATCACGGTCAAGAACATCGACGATCACATCCATGCAACCGCCAAGCGCCTGAACCTCGATATCCCTACGCTCAATGCGTGCTTGGCCGGTAAGGCGGCACCCGCGCGCATCGACCAGGATCAGAAGGACGGCGAGGCGGTGGGCGTGACCTCGACGCCGACGCTGTTCGTCAACGGAGTTCGCATCGTCGGTTTACCGGAAGAAAAAGCGTTCGACTGGCTGATTCAGCAGCAGCTCGACGCCAGTGGCCAAGGCAAGGAAATGTTGCGTCGCTAGAGCTTGGGCGGCTGCATCATCTGAATTGGGGCTGCGCCCGGAGTCGGCGCCGTCGCACCGAGATTCGCCAGCGCTTCGATGACGGTGGGGCGCTCCTGCGAAAATGGATTCGCGCTGAGAAAAGCCTGGTAGGCCTTGATGGCGCCGTCCTTGTCGCCCTTGCACCGCCATCAGGCGCGCGACGTTAAGCTGCGCGCGATTCTGCTCAGGGCCGGCGATCGATGCAGACTGCGAGTAAGCGCCCTGCGCTTTTTTGAGATCGCCCATCTTCTCGTAGATGACGCCGAGGTCGGCATACGCCATGCTGGCAAAGAGGTCGTCCTTGGCGTCGGGCGCGTATACGACCAGGGCATCGCGCGCTTTTTCGAGCTGCCCTTCCTGGAAGTATGCGTTGCCCAGATAGAAGCGCGCGAGCTTGCCGACCTGGCGATTGGGTTCTTCCTGCGCGAGCTTTTCGAAGTCGGCCTCGGCCTGTTTGTAATTCTTCTGGTTCAGTTCGCCGATCGCGGAGTAGAAGCGATCGCCGGCAATCGTGTCGCGATGGACCTCGTAGTAGTAAATGCCGACCGCGAGCGCGCCGGCAGCCAGCACGATGGCGCCCGAGACGATCACCTGCTGCAGATTGTTGACGAGGAACTGCTGAGCATTCGCGACGAAAGTCTGGAACTCGTCGGGCTGCTTGAGTTCCTTGCGATTGATTTTTGGATGAGTACGAGTAGTTGCCATGGGAGCTGACGCCGCAGCGTCTCCTCATTAAAACTTTCCGAGGCCGGCCGGGGCCGCGCTCACATTTTATACTTGAAGTCCTCGGGCGACATTCGTTCGAGGATCTCTGACCACTTATCGCGCGACACGCTGGCCAGATTCTGTTCGCTCTGGGCCGGCTGAGGTTGCTCCGTCGATTCAAGCTCGCTGGAGGCCTCGAGGACCTTCTTCGCCACGTAGATGGGCGACTTGGTCCGCAGCGCTAAAGCGAGCGCATCGCTGGGTCGCGAGTCGATAGCAATCGCCCTGCCCTCGCGAGTCTTGAGCAGGATCTGGGCGAAGTAGGTGTTCTCGCGCAGGTCCGTGACTTCGACGCATTCGACGGTGGTGCCGAATTCCGAGAGCACGTTGCGCAGCAGGTCGTGGGTCATCGGGCGTTGCGGCTTGACGCCTTCCAGCTCGGTCGCCATCGAGGTAGCTTCCAGCGGACCGACCCAGATTGGCAGGTTGAGTTTATTGTCCGGGTCCTTGAGCATCACAATCGGCAATTTGGTAGTCGGATCCAGTGAGATGCCTGCCACCACCATCAACAAAAAATCTTTTCTATCGCCTGCCATATAGCGTCTCTCTGGAACTACCCTCCTCGGCGCTGACGACGCGGCAGAAGGCTTCCCCCCGCTCGTTCCATTGCGTGTAACAATCTTGGAACAAAGAGCGGTTACGGTCAACTGAACACGTTGAAAGACGCGTGAAGCCCACGTCCTCAGCGCGGAACCAACTGGTCTACCACGCGGTACAACTGGTTTAGATTGCGGCACTCTTCGACCAGATCGCAGTGTGGGGAATAGCGATCCATCTCGCTATCGCCGAAGCCCCAGGTATTGCGACTCTCCGGATTAAGCCAAATTACCCTCTTCGCGCGCGTCTTGATTTCCCGCAGGCACCAGTCGTGCGGCAGGTTGTAGTTGTTGCGCGCGTCACCCAACACGATCACCGTGGTCCGTTTGTTTATGGCCCCGATGTGATCGCTATAAAAGTTTCGGAATGCATGCCCGAAGTTCGAATGGGCGTACACATTGATGATATCACCCTTCAGCGCGATATCGAGCGCCTCCTTCGCATCGTTGCTGCGAAAGTGCTCCGTGACCTCGCCGATATCCGCTACGAAGATGTAACTGCGCACCCGCGAATACAGATCCTGCAGCGAGTACACAAATTGCAGCATGAAGCGCGAGGCGTTGCGCACTGAATCCGAAACGTCGCACAGAATGACTACCTGTGGACGCTCTTTCTTGCGCTGCTCAAACTTCAGCTTGAACGGGACGCCTCCGGTTTCGAGGTTCTTGCGCAGCGTGCGCTTGATGTCGAAGCGGCCCTTCTTGTCGCGCTTGCGGCGAATCGAGATCACGTTCTTGAGGCGCTGCGCGAGCTTTTGCACCGCCTCGTTCATCTGCTTCAGCTCTTCCTCGGAGAGATAATAAAAACTCTTCTCGCCGAGCTTGTTGAGATGCTGCTCTTCGCGCGCCTTGACGTCGCGCTTCTCACGTTCCATCCGCACGAAGCGGCGGATGATATCGTCGAGCTGCTTGAGCCTCCGATCGAGGTACTCTTCCATCTGCGCCTTCATCTTGGCGCTGATGTCCATCTTCTCGAGTTCCTCGCGCAGCTGCTTGATTTCCTGCTCGATGCGGTCGAGGCCCAGCTCACGCGCCAGGGCACGCGCGAAGTAGTTCTCCTCGATAGTGCGTTCGATGTTGTTCAGCTTGACCGCGCGGGCGGCCTCGCGAATCTTCTTTTCCATCTGCCCCGACTGATTCTGGAGCAGTTGCTTGGCGAGTTCGGAGAGCTTCTTGCCCTCCTTCTTGAGCATCTCTTCGACTTCCTCGAGGAACTTCTGGAATTCCTGATCGGACATCGAGAGCGCCTGCTGCACCGCTTGGCTGGCCTGCTTGATGATCTCGCCGAGGCCGGAGAAATATAGCTCGAAGAGTTCCTCGAAGACCGGCAACTCGGTGCGCCGCTTGACCATCGTGGTGCGCAACGCGGCGCGGAAGCTTTCCTTCTCGCTGAGGCCAGTGACGTCCGCAGCTCCAAACGCATCGAGGGTTTCGGCGAGCGACACGCGCACGCCGTTCTCTCGCAGCAGGTTTGCAAACTCGACTAGCTTTTCTTGCATCGAACTTCTTCCTCCCCTTCCGCGCGGGACGGTGTAGCACAGGCTTTAGCCTGTGTCCGAGGATCAGTTAAGCAGATCCTTGTCGCTGCTTCCGCTGGTCTCCGGAGTCGTCCCGCGACGCGCGCGCGCCCGCCGCACATAGTCCTTCAACTCTTCCTGCGCCTTACGGACATCACCTTCGTACTTGACGATGGTGTCGAGCGTCTCGTTGACCAACTCCTGGTCGAGGCTCTGAACATTCAGCAGCGTGAGCGCCTTGATCCAGTCGAGCGTCTCGCTGATGCCGGGGGTTTTCTTGAGGTCGAGCTTGCGCAGCGACTGCACCACGCCGACCACTTCTTCCGCCAGCTTCTTGCTCGCCTCGGGCACCTTGAGCTGCACGATGGCGAGCTCCTGCTCCTTGGGCGGGAAGTCGATATAGAGATGCAGGCAGCGACGCTTGAGCGCGTCCGACATTTCGCGCGCGTTGTTCGAGGTCAGCACCACCAGCGGCATCTGCTTGGCCTTGATGGTTCCGATTTCGGGAATCGTCACCTGGAAGTCCGAGAGCAGCTCGAGCAGGAACGCCTCGAACTCGGCATCCGCCTTGTCGATTTCGTCGATGAGCAGCACGGTCGGTTTGTCGTTGGAAATGGCCTTGAGCAATGGCCGCGGCAATACGAAGCGCTCGGAAAAGAACACCTCATCCTGCGCGGCGATGCGGTCGACCGCTTCGGTCAGACCCTTGGCGCCCTGCAGCACTTCGCCGATCTTGTCCTTGAGGATCTGGGTATAGAGGAGCTGCTTGGCGTACTCCCATTCGTAGAGCGCCTTGCCCTCATCCAGACCTTCGTAGCACTGCAGCCGAACCAGTTCCCATCCTAAGGCGGCGGCCGCCACCTTCGCGAGGTCGGTTTTGCCGACGCCCGCAGGGCCCTCCACCAGGATAGGCTTGCCGAGCTCTTTGGCCAGATAGACCACGGTCGCGATTCGGCGGCTCGCGATGTAGTTATTGGTTTTGAATTGAGCGACTACGTCGTCGATAGAAGAAAACATTCGGCCTCCTCGCCGGATGCGGTCGCGGGGCACATACCGCGTTAATCGTACTTCAATATCATGGCTGGGCGCGATGACAAAATGACCGTTGCGCTTTCGGGCATCCTCAAGTCACGCGCGGTTTCGGCAGGAAGGTGGCGCCGAGGATTTCGTCCCGGGACCATTGGCACCTGGCCGGAAAGAAACGACGCCACTCGCGGGGCGCGAGACCCATGTCGTTGCCGGCCGCGCTGCGGGCGTAACGATAGGCGTCCGTCGTCAGCTCGTCCAAGTGGTTGCGCAAACTCGGATTCTTCAACAGCAAGTCCGCTACACGTTCGCGTTGTTCGAAAATCGTGTTTTCCCAACTGGGCGTGCTTTTGCTGGATTGGAAGGTCCATTCGAGCAGATGAGAAAGGATTACCTCCAAGCGACTTTGCAATTCGCGGCGTACGCTTTTGCCCAAGTCTTCAAGTTCCTCCGCGATGTTCTCGGCATTGAGATGCGCGAGGTCGCCCGAGCGCAAAGCGGCGACCTGGTCCGCTATCCATTGGTGATAGTCAGATTCGTACAGGCGAAGGGAAACTCGCGCTGCGTTTCGAGAACCGGCCATTCAACTACCCTATCGCCGAAAGCCGTTTGGCTCCAGTCGCATCAAGCATAGCTCAGCCAGCGGATCACTTCGCGCACGACGGGCGCTTGCCGTACATCAGAATGCCGACGCGATAGATCTGCGAGGCGATTCGCTGCACAACGTAGATCGCGCCGATCAGGAGCCCGAAGCATAGACCGATTTGCCAGGTCGGCGGGCTCTCCACCGCCAGTCGCATGTACATCAGAACCGGCGAACAAAACGGCACCATCGAGGTCATCATCGCCAGGGTGGAATTGGGCGCGCGCCGCAACCGGCGTGATCAGCGTACAGGCGAAAATCAGCGGCGAGATGATGACAAAGGTCCAATGTTGGGCGTCGTCGTGGAGTTGAATGCGGCGCCGACCGCCGCAAACATCGCACTGTAGAGCAGATATCCGAGCAGGTAGAAAATGCCGAAGTAGATCATCAGCGGGAGCGGTACGACATGCGCCGCCGGGCGTCGATGCACTCGGCGGCGCGGCAATCGCGATACCCATGATGCCCCAGATCACCACCTGGAGCAGCCCGACCGCACCGACCCCCAGGATCTTTCCGCTCATCAATTCGTCGGGCGTCGCCGAGCAGAGCAGACACTTCGATGACGCGCGAGGCTTTTTCATCGAGCACCGAGCGCATGATCATCACGCCGTAAGAGAGCAGCGTAATGAACAGCATCGTCGCCAGCAGCAGCACGGTGACGATCGCGGCGGCAGCGCCGCGGCTTGCACGTTGCTCAGGCGTGCCGATAAGCGTCATCTCGAGCTCCGGCACCTTGGAGCACGTCGTTGATCTGATCGGGCTTGATCGCCGTACTGTCCGCCATCCGCATGCGATTGAAGCCGCCGGAGACCGCGTTGCGGACTGATCTGCTGCCAGATGAAATCGCGGGCCGATTGCGCCGCTCATAGATCGCGCGGCCCTCGCTTGATCGAATCCGCATCGATCCAGATGATGCCGTCGAGGCGGTGCGCATTAATCTCGGCGAGCAGGCGTTGATGTTCCGCATCCGAGGCATCTGGCATCGAGGGTCACGCGATAGGCGCCGCTGCGTGTTAGCGCACGATCGCTCGTGGATGCTCTCGGCGAGGTCCTGGCGCGGGCAGACCAGCACGATGCTTCTGATTGTCGCGGTTGGCGCTGCGCGCCAAGCACGGCGGGGATTCCGACCACGGCGGCCAGGAACAGCGGCATCAGGAACGTGGTGATCAGGAATGAGCGGGTGCGGATTCGCTTGAAGCATTCGTGCTTGCAGATGATCCAGGTGTTGCGCAGCGCGCTGCTAGACATTGGCCTTCTCCACCCGATCGATGAAGATTTCCTCGAGCGAGGGCTCCATCACTTCGAACCGAGAGATTTTTGCCGAGCACATCGCGGCGCGCAGCAGGTCCTGCGCAGTTCGGCGCCTGGTCGCAGTTTGACCTCGGCATAGTTGCCGTAGTTGTTGCTCGACTTCGACTAGCGGGCATCGAGTGAGGAATTTAGCCGTCGCCTTCGTAAGGCGATCTGCACGAAGCGGGCCCCGTAGCTGGCCTTGACCTCGCGCAATGACCCTTGCAGTACCGCGCGTCCGTGATTCACCAAACAGATCGCATCGCAGAGCTTTTCAACCTGATCCATTCGATGCGTCGAGAACAGGATCGTCCTTCCCTGCTCTTTCAGTTCTAGGATCACGTCCTTGAGGATATTGGCATTGATCGGATCGAGTCCCGAAAACGGCTCGTCCATGATAATCATCTCGGGTTCATGCAACAGCGCGGCGATAAACTGTACCTTCTGTTGCATGCCTTTCGACATTTCCTCGACCGCGCTTGTCGACCCATTCCGCGATTTCGAGGCGCTCGGCCCATTTGCGCCCGCGCGCGATAGCGTCGCGCGAGGTGAGGCCGCTGAGCTGTCCGAGCAGCGCGAGGTTCTCGCGCACGGTGATTTTTCGATAGAGCCCGCGCTCCTCCGGCAAATACCCTACTTTATGTAGATGGCGGCGCTCGAAAGGCTCGCCGAACAGGCGTACGGCGCCCGCGTCGGGCCGGATGATCCCGATCATCATGCGAATCGAGCTGGTCTTGCCGGCGCCGTTGGGGCCCAGCAAGCCGAAAATCTGATGCGGAGAAATCGAAAAGGAAAGCTCGTCGACCGCTACAAAATCGTCGTAGGATTTGCGGACCCGCTCCAGCTCAACCGTCACCATCGCATCGAGCGCTACCGAATCGCCCACAACGAGACGAGGGCCGATTGTCGGCTGAAGTAGTCCTCGAATCAGTGGGCCCAGACCATTTGCGGATCTTTCTCCCACGGATAAACATGCACCATCCAGCCGAACAGTTGCGGATAGAATACGCCGCCCGCTTCATCGCAAGCCTTCTTGGTCGCGATGCTCCCCATCCCGAACTTCATCCAATCCACTTTCGCCGGATCGGTGCCCTTCTTCGGGAAAGCACAGATTGATGTGCTTATGCCATCGCGCGACGCTGAGTGGCACGCGCTTGTTGAGCTGATCCGGGGTGTCGCGTTTCGGCGCCGTGTACATCGCGCCGACCAGCTCGTAGCCTCCGTCGGGCGTCCTTTTATATAGCAGCGAGGTCGGCTCCGCCGGATTGAAGGTGAAGGCTGCCTTGAGCCCATACCACATCTTGGTGAAGTGGATGACCGGCTGTTTCATCTCAGGATGCCACGGTTTGTAGCCCGCGGCTTCGGCGACTTTGTAGTCCTTGTATTTCGCCAACACCTTTTGCAGCGTCGCACAGCATTTCGTCAGCGCGCTTCTGATCGGCCGCATTCTTTGGCCGCAGATCCGTATAGCCCATATGCGCCGCCATCATCGGATCATGCTCCATGTGCTCCGACGACATCATCTGATCCATCGAGGCCGCGTTCTCGCCCTCTTCGGGCATCATCTGATGCGTCATGCCGCCCATGTCCATCGAGCCCATGTCATCGGCGCGTGCGACATTGAACATGAGCAACATGCCGACGACGGCGGCGGCGACCGCGATAAGACTTGAATGACGCATCTGCTGGCCCTCCCCTGACCACGAGCTTCACACGGGTTTTATCTAAAGACGGTGACCAAATGCCAACGAAACTCGACGCATGAAGCGACCCTCCCCCGATCGAGATCTCACGCGGGTTTTATCGTGACGGCGCTGATGCGCCTCAGCAGCTGGGAGCAGGGGTTGCTCTGGATGAGCCGCATCGTGGAGAGATCGTCCTCGTGCGCGAGCCGATACGCGATATCGCGGCTCATCCGATCTGATCACGAGGTGGACGGAATAGCCCGCGCGCCTGGTCGCCATCGATGAAGCGGGGATCGGCGAGTTGCTGCTTCACGATATGCCGCAACCTTCGGCCATCGAGCGAAGCGTGTCGCTGGCTATGGAAGAGTGATCCCTTTAATCGCTGGATTCGCGTGCATGAGGTCGAAAATCGCCGCATACCATTTCAGCGCCTCGGCCTCGGACTTCGACGTCAGGCGCGGATTCGCATTGATAACGACCGGTTTGCGATGACGCATCGCCTCCGCGACGAATTCCCTGGTCGCCGGCGCTACCAGATCGTCGCGCATCAATGAAATCGAGCCCCACCAATCGACCACATCGTCGCCGGGATACCATTTCATATGATTGCGAATTGGACCAACCTTCGCGCGGTCGCAGCCCAGACCATGGCGAAATTCATATGGGCCTTAGCGCATGACGTCGGTGGCATGACGAAACGATCCAATATATCCGGATGGCTCGTAAAGCGCGCCGGCTGCGTTGAACTGTGCGCCGATGCGCAGCAACGCCGGCCGTCCCGAAATCCTTGCAGCGCGTCCGCAAGCACTGAGCAGATCGGGATCGCGCATGCCGATCGAGACGTCATGTTCGTGTCCGCGGAAATTGATAGCGATCTGCGCGACGAAAAATCCATGGCTCGCCGAGAATCGCGATAGCGCTTCAGGAAGCTCTGGCAGCGATGGTCGAATCCGGCCGCAACATCGAATGAGATCATCGCCGGCGCATGTGGCGCGACCGCCTTCTCATATGCCGCGAGATTCGTCGGCGTCGCTCTTTCCTCCCGCTTGCCCCAGGTCCCACGCGTTGGAGAACTGTCCCCATCCGCTGATCGACGCGCCCGGCTGGAGGTTCCAGCTGCGCATCGAAGAATACTCCGCCGCTGGCGCAGCCCCAATCGCAAGCAACGGCGAATCGCCGACGAAAGCGCAAAGCTGGCGGACGCGCATCCGGCTAGGCTTCCGCCAGCATCGCACGCGCCTTCACGATGATCTCGCGATCGCTCTTGTAACTCGCGCGATGCTCCGCCTCCTCGATATCCATCCAACGCACCTCGTCCATCTCATGGTCGTGCGCGTCGAGGCTGCCGCCGCGCGGCTCCATCAGGAAGTAGTGGACGTTCTTGAAGATGCGCACCAGCGGCTTGCCCGGGCGCATCGCGCCATGAAAACACGTAGGAGATTTTCCCCACTTCCGCGCCCGGCACTGACCTCGAGGCCGGTCTCCTCGCGGGTCTCGCGCGCCGCCGTCTCGATGAGCGTCTCGCCTCGGATTAGGCTGTCCTTTCGGCAGCACCCACGCATCCTTGCCGCGCCGGCCGCGCCATCACGATTTCCAGCTTGTGCCGTCGTCGACGCCATACCACTCCCCCGCCGAGGTCTCATGCCGCCGCTCGATATTGTCAGTTGACTATTTTCTCTACGTTTCTTTGCCACGCCATCACCATTGCCTCCTACCCCACATCCGCAAGGCTGAAGCCCATCGCCAGCAGCTTCTTCAATGCCGCCTTCGCCCCGCGCGAGGCCGCCGTCGCCAGCTTCGCGTCCGTCTTCAGCCATTCCTCCGCCATCGCGCGCGCCCGCCCTATCATCATCGGATCATTGACGTAACGAAGGAACCGCAGCGGCAAGGCGCCGGTCTGCCGCGCTCCGAGGAGATCGCCCGGCCCCCGCAGGTCGAGGTCGGCCTGCGCCACCGCGTTTCCCGTCGTGCATTCGATCATGACTTGCAGTCTGCGCCTGCGCCGCCTCGTCTGCCTCGCGCGACATCACCAGGCAACATCGCGAGGCCGCCGCTCCACGCCCTACCCGGCCGCGCAGCTGATGCAACTGCGCGAGGCCGTATCTCTCCGCCGCGATAATCGCAATCACCGTCGCCTCCGGCACGTCGATACCCGACCTCCACCACCGTGGTCGCGATCAGCACCTTGATGATACCGTCGCGGAACTCGCGCATCACGCGGTCCTTGTCGATGCCGCCTTCATCCGCCCGTGCAGGATGCCGATGCCGGCGTCGCGCAGCGCGCCCTTTTTCATCCGCGCCGCCATCGCATTCACCGTTTTCACTTCCGCCATCTTCGTCGTCGTCGTCATTGTCGATGAGCGGCAACACATAGTACGCGCGATGGCCTCGCGCGATTTCATCGGCGACTATCGCATCGACCTCGTCGAGGCGATCTTCGGGAAAAATCTCGGTCGCGATCGGCGTGCGCCCCGGCGGCAGCTCGTCGAGCACCGACACGTCGAGGTTGGCGAACAGCGACATCGCGAGCGAGCGCGGAATCGGCGTCGCCGTCATCATCAGCACATTCGCCTTGGGTCCCAGCGCTTTCAGCTTCGCGCGATCGAACACGCCGAAGCGATGCTGCTCGTCGACGATGCCCAGTCCCAGCTTCGCGACGCGAACACTGCTGCTGGATAAGCGCCTGGGTGCCGAATGCGATCGGCAGGTCGCCGCGCGCCAAATCGCGCATGCGTCGCACGTTCGCGCGGCCCCGGCGATCCTCGCGGTGAGCAGCTCGCTGCGGACGTCCGAGGCCTGCCGCATAATTTCCGGAAGCTCCGATGATGCTGCTCGGCGAGCAGCTCGGTGGGCGCCATCATGATCGCCTGCGCGCCCGACTCGACCGCGCGCAGCATCGCCCAGAACGCGACCGCGGTTTTGCCGCTGCCGACGTCGCCGATGAGGATGCGATTCATCTGGCGCGGCGACGCGAGGTCGGCGCCAATCTCATCGAGGGTGCGGCGCTGCGCGCCGGTCATCTCGAAACGGAATCGTCTCGATGAATTTGTCAGTGAGTAGCACAGACTTCAGTCTGTGTTCTTTTCCTTCGGTCTGAAGTGGCACAGGCTTCAGCCTGTGTTCTTCTCCCTCGCAACTCCATGCCCGGTCTTTTCTTCGATCGCTCCCGCTCGATACACATCGCCAGCTCGAAGCCGTACAGCTCATCGAAGGCGAGCGTGCGATGGCCCATCGAGCGCCCCTTCGCGAGCTCCTTCAAATCGGCATCGGCGGGCGGGCGATGCAGATAGCTCCAGCGCCCGCGCAATCGTGTGAAGAGCTCGCCCGCGAGCGCGCTGCGGCTCCGGAATCGCACCGCTGATTTTCGGAGCGGCCTGGTCGAGCGCCGTCGCAACCAGCGAGGCATACAGACGCTGCGGAATGCCCTCGGGAATCCGATAGACCGGCCGCATCGGACTGCCCTTATCGTTAGCCTCGGAGCGCAGCTCGGGCTGCGATCATTTCCACCTGATCGTCGTCAGCCTGGGTGACACGCCCATACGCGGCAACGCGGAGGCCATCGGGCATCTTGCCGCGCATGTATGACGGCAGGTTGAACCACACCAGCCGAAGCTGCGCGCCGGCGGCGTCAGTGAGCGATGCGGTGACGAGGCGACGCCATCGCGCGCCGGGCATCGGGCGCTCGCGAACGCCCGACAGCGTGCCCTCGACGACCGCGATGGTGCCGGGTTCGAGTTGCGCGATGGTCCTGCGCTCGCGCCAGTCCTGGTAGCGCGCGGGCAGATGAAACAGCAGGTCCTCGACGATGACGATGCCCTTGGTGTTCAGGGCCTCGGCGCGTTTGGGCCCAATCCCCGCCATCGATGCGATGGGGGATTTTAACGGAGAGCGGTTTTATGGATTCCGCGATGGATGTGCCGGTCGCCATCGCCAACTATTCAGTCGGAAATTTGCGATGAAAGCAAAATTCTTTGATGCTTCAGACACCTCAAAAATCGCCATCGGAAGCACGCTTACAGATCGCATTCCAGGTGGATGTCTTCGGGCTCGAGCTCGAATAGTTCGGGCTCCGGCTCCTTCGTGACCGTGCAGCCTAACCGCATGTAGAAGTTCACCGTGTTCTCGGAGGGCGTGGCCGAAATGTAGAGGCGCTTGGCACCCCTCGCGCGTGCCGTCGCCTTCGCCAGTTCGAACAGATGCGTCGCCGTCCCGCGATTGCGATAGCCCTGGCTCACGTGAAGGAATTCGAGTTGCAATTGATCCCCATGCTTGCCGAGGCGCCGATTGTCCAGCACCACTACTCCGATGAGTTTCGTGCCGTCGAACGCGCCACGGAACCATCCGCCGCGGTCGAAGCAGGCGAGCAGGATCGGTGTGTACTTTTCCGCTTCGCCGGGAGGCCATCCGACGACCTCGATGCGATGAGAGCGCAGCACCAAAATGCCATTCTCGAGGCGATAGACGTTGTCGATCACTTCGCTGCGATCGATATCCCACACGCGAGGGATATCCTCGCGGAGAAGTTCGCGTTTGGTAATCATGGCCGGATCAAAAAACTAGCGCGGATGGTAGTCCTGCAGCGCCTTGACCTCGAAGGGCTGGGTCTTCAGCGCGCGGATGCCCTCCACCGCCGCCTGCGCGCCGGCCATCGTGGTGCAGAACGGCAACCGCATATCCAAGGCGGTGCGCCGAATCGAAAATGAGTCCGCGGTACCTTCGACGTCGGGCGTGTTGATGACCAGCGCGACTTCGCCCGCCTTGATGCATTCGACGATGTTGGGGGCTGCCCTCCTTGACCTTGCGAATTTCCGCGCACGGAATGCCGAGGCCCTTGATGTGCGCCGCCGTGCCGCGCGTCGCGATGAGCCGAAAGCCCATCTCATGCAGGCCGCGCACGATCGGCTCCAGCTCCCGCTTGTCCTCGTCACGCACGCTGACCGCGACCTGGCCGGAGAGCGGCAGGTCGGTCGAGGCCGCCAGCTCGGCCTTGGCAAACGCCATCGCGAAGTTGCTGTCGATGCCCATCACCTCGCCGGTCGATTTCATTTCGGGGCCGAGGATCGTGTCGACGCCGAGGAAACGCCCGAACGGGAAAACTGACTCCTTGACCGACACGTGGGTGGGAATTTTCTCGCTGGTGAAGCCGAGGTCTTCGAGCTTTTGCCCGGCCATCGCGAGCGCGGCCAGCTTCGCCAGCGGCACGCCGATCGCCTTGCTGACGAACGGAATGGTGCGCGAGGCGCGCGGATTGACTTCGAGGATGTAAATCTCGCCCTCGAAAATCGCGAACTGCACATTGATCAGGCCGATGACTCCGAGTTCGCGCGCGAGCATTTTGGTCTGCTTTGCGAGCGCATCCTGGGTCGCCTTCGTCAACGTGCGCGGAGGCAACGCGCAGGCGCTGTCGCCCGAATGGATGCCGGCGTTCTCGACGTGCTCCATGATGCCGCCGATGACGACCGTTTCGCCGTCGGAGATCGCATCGACGTCAACCTCGACCGCGCCCTGCAAATAGCGATCGATCAGCAGCGGATGGCGCTCGCTGGCTTGCAGGGCGTTTGCGACGTATCGGCGCAGGTTGGCTTCGTCGGGAATGACCTCCATCGCGCGACCGCCGAGTACATACGAGGGGCGAATCAAGACGGGATATCCGATGGCATTGGCGCCCGCGATCGCATCGTCGAGGCCGCGCGCGAGCACGCCCTTTGGCTGCTTGAGCCCGAGCTTGTCCACCAACTGATTGAAGCGCTCGCGATCCTCGGCGCGATCGATGGCATCGGGCGAGGTGCCGAGAATCGGCACGCCCGCCTCGCTCAGCGGCACGGCGAGCTTGAGCGGGGTCTGGCCGCCGAACTGCACGATGACGCCGGCGGGCTTCTCGCGCTCGACAATCGCCATCACGTCCTCGAAGGTGAGCGGCTCGAAGTAGAGGCGATCGGAAATGTCGTAATCGGTGGAGACGGTTTCCGGATTGCAATTGACCATGATGGTCTCGAAGCCGGCGGCCTTGAGCGCGAGGCTCGCGTGCACGCAGCAGTAGTCGAACTCGATGCCCTGGCCGATGCGATTCGGGCCGCCTCCGAGAATCATTATCTTACGGCTGGTAGCATCGGGCTTGGCCTCGTCCTCGCCCTCGTAGGTCGAATAGTAGTACGGCGTGAAGGCGGGGAACTCGGCGCCGCAGGTATCGACCAGCTTGTAAACCGGCGTGATGCCCAACTCGCGGCGGCGGTTGAGGATCGTCAGCTCGTCGGCGCCGCGCAAATCGGCGATGCGGCGATCGGAAAATCCCATCGCCTTGAGCTCGCGCATGAAATCGGGAGTGAGATCCTCCTGGCGAATGCGTTCCTCGGTCGCGATGATCTCGGTGATCGCATCAATGAACCACGGATCGATCTTGCTGAGCTGGTAAATCTCCTCGCGCGAGACGCCGAGCCGAATCGCATCGGCGAGATAGTAGATGCGAAAGCTGTTGGGCGTAGTGAGGCGCGCGCGAACTTCGGCCATCGCGGCCTCGGCGCTCATGCCGGCAATTTTGCTTTCGAGGCCCCACGATGAAATTTCCAGCGACCGCAGTGCCTTCTGCAGCGATTCCTTGAAGGTGCGCCCGATCGCCATCGCCTCGCCGACGGATTTCATCTGCGGGCCGAGCTCGTCGACGGCGCCGCGAAACTTCTCGAAGGTGAAGCGCGGAATCTTGGTCACCACGTAATCGATGGTCGGCTCGAAGCACGACGGCGTCATCTTGGTGATGTCGTTGGGGATCTCGTCGAGCGTGTAGCCGACCGCGAGCCGCGCAGCGATTTTCGCAATCGGAAATCCGGTCGCCTTCGAGGCGAGTGCGGAGCTGCGCGACACGCGCGGATTCATCTCGATGACGACCATGCGGCCGGTGCGCGGATCGATCGCGAACTGGATGTTGGAGCCTCCGGTGTCGACGCCGATTTCGCGGATGATGCGCAGCGACGCATCGCGCATCAGCTGGTATTCCTTGTCGGTCAGCGTCTGCGCGGGCGCGACCGTGATCGAATCGCCGGTATGCACGCCCATCGCGTCGAGGTTTTCGATCGAGCAGATGATGACGACGTTGTCAGCGGTGTCGCGCATCACCTCGAGCTCGAATTCCTTCCAACCCTCGACGGATTCCTCGATCAGCACCTCGGTGTTCGGCGACATGTCGAGGCCGAACGCCACCTTGGTGCGGAAATCCTCCGGCTGCGCGCGCGATGGCGCCGCCGGTGCCGCCGAGCGTGCGCGAGGGGCGAATGATCAGCGGCAGCGACGAGCCGCGCGCGAATCGCTTCGGCCTCGGCGAGCGTGTGCGCGACATCGGAGTCCGGCACTTCGAGGCCGATTTTGATCATCGCGGCTTTGAAGAGGTCGCGATCCTCGGCCTTCTTGATCGCGGGCAGCTTCGCGCCGATCAGCTCGACGTTGTACTTCTCGAGGACGCCCGCTTCGGCCAGCGCGATCGCGAGGTTGAGCGCGGTCTGTCCACCGACGGTGGGCAGGATCGCGTCGGGGCGTTCCTTCTCGATGATTTTGGTGATCGACGCGACCGTCATCGGCTCGATATAGGTGCGATCGGCCAGTTCCGGATCGGTCATGATGGTCGCGGGATTCGAATTGATCAGGATGAGGCGGATGCCCTCCTCGCGCAGCGCCTTGAGCGCCTGGGTTCCGGAGTAGTCGAACTCGCACGCCTGCCCGATGACGATCGGGCCGGAGCCAATCAGCAGAACCGATTTCAGATCTTTTCTAAGCGGCACTTCTTACGTCCGATCACTCTGAGCGTTGTGAATCGTTGAGGTAGCGGCCTCATCGGCGATGACGTGGTCGAGCGATTCAGCGCCATAGCGCGGAAACGCCTCGACCAGTTTGCTTGAAACGCGCGAACAGGTAGCCCGCATCATGCGGACCCGGCGACGCCTCCGGATGATACTGCACCGAGAAAAACGGCACCCCGACGCCGCGCAGTCCCTCGACCGTGTTGTCGTTGAGATTGACGTGCGACAGCTCGGCGCGCGCGCGCACCGAATCGGCATCGACCGCGAAGCCGTGGTTCTGCGAGGTGATTTCGACCTTGCTGGTGCGCAGGTCCTTGACCGGATGATTCGCGCCATGATGGCCGAAATTCAATTTGTAGGTTTTTCCGCCCAGCGCGAGGCCGAGGATCTGATGCCCGAGGCAGATGCCGAACACCGGCTTCTTGCCCGAGGACGCCGCTCACCGCCTCGCGCGCATAGGGCAGCGCGGCGGGATCGCCGGGGCCGTTGGAAAGAAACACCCCGTCGGGGTTGTGCGCGAGAATTTCATCGGCGTTGGAGGTCGCGGGCAGCACCTTGACCCGAAATCCGGTCGAGGTCAGCCGCCGCAGGATGTTGAGCTTGATGCCGTAGTCGAGCGCGACGATCAGTGGCGCGTCGCGCAGCTCCTCGCGCAGATTGCGGTAGCCGGCGCCGAGCTCCCAATCGCCGAGCTCCCAGTCATACGGCTCGCTGCAGGAAACTTCGGTAACCAGATCGCGTCCGATGAGTCCCGGCGACGCCTTCGCTTTGCGCACCACAGATTCGGGATCGAGATCGACGCTCGAAATCACCGCCTCCTGCGCGCCATGCACGCGGATGTGCCGCACCAGCGCGCGCGTATCGATGCCCTCGATGCCGACGACGCCCGCCGCTTTCAAGTAGTCGCCGAGCGATTCCTCCGAGCGCCAGTTCGACGGACGCGGCAGGTATTCCTTGACGATGAAGCCCTCGACGTAGATGCGCGACGACTCGGCGTCCTCGCGATTGATGCCGACGTTGCCGATTTCCGGATACGTCATGCACACGATCTGCCCCTTATAGGACGGGTCGGTGAGCACTTCCTGATAGCCGGTCATCGCGGTGTTGAAGACGACTTCGCCGACCGCCTCGCCAATCGCGCCGAACGCGTGTCCGCGAAAAGTGCGTCCATCGGCCAGCGCCAGTATGGCTTCCTGCTTCGCCATCAGCCGCGCTGCGCTCCTCGTCGAATTGCCGTGCGTCGTACACGATTTCACCTCCGACGATCGTCAAAACTGTTTTGCCGCGCAGCCGCATTCCCGCGAACGGAGTGTTGCGGCTCTTCGAGAGAAACTTCGCCGGCTCGACCGTTCCACTCCAAATCCGGATCGATGATGGTGACATCCGCAGCCATTTCAGGCGAGAGCGCGCCCGCTTCCATTCGCAGTAAACGCGCAGGATTAGCAGACATCATCTCGACCAGCCTGCGCGCGGAGATGATCTTTTTGTGAACGAGGGCCATCGCGAGGCCGAGCGAGGTCTCCAGTCCAATGATGCCGTTGGCCGCGCGCATGAACGCGTTCGCCGCGTCATCTGGAAGATGCGCGCCCGCGGCATGCTCATCGGAAAGCATCCGGCAAGATGCTCAAGATTCTTCGAAGCCGGATCGTGCGGCGCGTGATCGGTCGCGATCATGTCGATGGTTCCATCGGCCATCGCGGCGTGCAGCGTTTCGAGGTCGTGCGCGCTGCGCAGCGGAGGATTCATCTTCGCGTTCGGGCCCCATTCGAGTACCGCGTGCTCGTCGAGCCAAAAATGATGCGGCGTCACTTCGCAGGTGACATTCGCGCCGTTGCGCCGCGCATGGCGAACCAGCTCGACCGATTCGGCGCACGAGAGATGCGCGATATGCACGGGAGCCTCGGTGCCGATCGCGAGCGCGAGGTCGCGGCGGATGCGCGCGGTCTCGGCGGAAGTCGGATAGCCCTTCACGCCGAGGCGCTTGGAAACCTCGCCGGCGTTGGCCGCGCCCTCTTCGGAGAGATGGCGATCCTCTTCGTGCAGCGAGATCGCGAAGTTGAGGCGCGATAGTTCATCGAGCGCGCGCGACAGAATCACCTGGTCATCGATCGGAATGCCGTCATCGGAAAAGAGCCGCGCGCCCGCGTCGGCCATCGCGTCGAAATCGACCAGCTCGTCGCCACGCAGTCCTTTCGTCACGGCGGAAACCGGAATGAGGCGCGTGGCGTGAACTTCGCTCGCGCGATCGAGCATGTAGCGCGCGATGTCCGGGGTGTCGTTAACCGGCGAGGTATTCGCCATCGCGGCGACCGCGGTGAAGCCTCCCGCGGCGGCGGCGCGAAGTCCGGTCGCGATGGTTTCCTTCTGCGGGAATCCGGGATCGCGCAGATGCACATGAGGATCGATGAGTCCCGGCATCACCCAGCAGCCGCTCACATCGATGATGGGCACGCCCTCGGGCGCGCGAATCTGACCGGGCTCTCGACCGCCTCGATGTTGCCGTCGATGAGCAACACGTCCGCGATGCCGTCGAAGATCGTTGGCCGGATCGATGACGCGTCCGCCGCGCAGCAACATCGACTTCATCGCGGCGCCTCCGCTTCCTTCATCGAATCGACCATCGAGTAGATCGTCACGCGATCGTGCGATTTGTGATTGCCGTTGCCGTCCACCAGACCGAGGCGCACCTGCACGCGTTCGGAGCGCGAGGTCGGAATATTCTTGCCGACGTAGTTGGGCCGGATCGGCACCGCGCGATGCCCGCGATCGATGAGCACCGCGAGCTTGACCGCCGCCGGCCGGCCGCTGTGCCACAACATCTCCATCGCGCGCTGCACCGTCCATCCGCTGTTGAAGACGTCGTCAACCAGCACGATAACGCGTCCCTCGGTAGTGAACTGATCGTCGGGACCTTCGATGGAGCGAATCGGATCGCTGGCCGCATAAACATCGATGAGCGCGGTCGGAACTTTCACCCCGGTGCGCTCCTCGATCAGATGGCTGATGCGCAGTGCCGAGCAGCGCGCCGCGGCTGACCACGCCCGACGATGGTGACCGAGGTTACGTCGCCGAGATCCTTCACAATCTGATCGGCGAGCGCGTCGACCGCGCGATCGATCTCGTCCGCGTTCATGATTTCGCGTTGCGGCCCACGCTTGTAAGGCTCGTAGCCGGCTTCCTCGGCCTGCTTGACGCTGTCGAAAACCGCGAGCGAGCCTTCGGCGATCCAGTTGCGGACATAATCGGCGAGGCCTTCGTCGTAACGATAGTAGCGATGGGTGCTGGCATGGCCGACGAACTCCACCGGCAGCTCGCGCTCGCAATAATCGCATCGCAGCATGCAGCGACGAATCGGTGCTGGCGCGAGCGAGGCGAAAACGCGGCTTCAGATACGCGCCCTCGAAGCGCGTGATGCAGTTGGCATTGTTGCAGCGCGGCGCGCTCTCCGATTTGAAGCGCATCGGCGGCAGCGCCTTGGAAGTCGCGCGATCGGTCGTCGCGGCGTTCTCCAGCATCCACGCGATCAGCGCCATGCGCACCGGCACGCCGGCCGCGGCCTGCTCGAAGTAAACCGCGCGCGGATCGGCGTCGAGCTCGTACGCGAGTTCGGTGGTGCGCGGCAGCGGATGCATCACGACGGCCTCGTGGGTGCGGCTGCCCTTGAGCGCGCGCGCATCGAAGCGCACATACTCGCCGGCATCGGCGCTCTTGTTCTGCAGGCGCTCCTTCTGAAGTCGGGTGACGTAAAACGCGTCGAGCGCCTTGGGCGCCTGGCCCGCAGGAATTTTCTCCAGCGGCATGTCCGAGGTGAACAGCGCCATCTGATGCGGCCCGCGCGGGGTCAGGTAGAGCGCGTCGAGGCCGCCCGCCAGCGACTTCAGTTCATCCATCGAAACGGTCGTGAAGCGATACTGGCTTTCGGAGCGCACGCGATCGAGCACGTATTCGGGAACATCCATGCCGGCGGTCGGCACCGCGAGGATGTTCGCGCCGAAACGCGCCAGCGCATAAATCAACGAATGAACGGTGCGCCCGTATTTCAGATCGCCACAGAGCGCGACCGTCAAACCGCGCAGATGCGCCCTTCTTCTTGCGCAGAATGTATAGGTCGCACAGCGTCTGGGTCGGATGCTCGCGGCTGCCGTCGCCCGCATTGATGATCGGGCATGGCGCGTACTCGGCCGCCACCCGCGCGGCGCCATCGTGCGGATGGCGCATGACGATCAGGTCGGCATAGCCGCTCACGACGCGCACCGTATCCGCGAGGCTCTCGCCCTTCGCGGCGGAACTTGCGTGCATATCGGCGGAGCTGATGACCGCGCCCCCGAGCCGATGCATCGCGGATTCGAAACTGAGGCGCGTGCGGGTCGAGGGCTCATAGAAAAGCGTCGCCATGATGAGGCCGTCGGCGACCGTAAGCCGTCTCGCGAGTTTTCCAGCGCCGCCGAGAAATCCATCGGCGAGCGCAAAGATGCGCTCGATCTCCGCGAGTCCCGAGATCCTCGATCGAGACGACGTCGTATTTCGGCAGCCGCGCCATGCTACTTCGCCTCGCCTATCAGCACGCCGTCGAAGCCATCGACTTCGATAGTTTAACGTAGACGCGCTGGCCTTTGGGGGTCGGGATATTCTTGCCGACGAAATCCGCGCGAATCGGCACCTCGCGCTCGCCGCGATCGACCAGCACCGCGAGCTGAATCGATTCGGGCCGGCCCAGATCGGATATCGCGCCGAGCGCGGCGCGCACGGTGCGGCCGGTGTAGAGCACGTCATCGACGAGGACGACGCGTTTGCCGTCGAGCGAGAAGGTGATGTTGCGTCCGATGCAGCCGCGGATCGCCCGGCGCGCCTTTTTTGTCATCGCGATAGGAGGAGATATCGAGGGTGCCGACCGGGACATTCGCCATGCCGACTTCGCTTGAGCGCGAGGAGCAGGCGTTCGGCGAGCGCGGCGCCGCGCCGAACCACGCCGATGAGCACGAGGTTGTGTCGCGCCGGCGTTGCGCTCCGCGATTTCGTGCGCGAGGCGCTTCACCGAGCGCATCACCGTGGCGGCATCGAGTGCGACGGTAGTTGCAGGTGTGTTGGCCATCTTTAGAATCTGACTAGCGAACGCGCAAAAAAATACCCGGCCGCAAATACGGTCGGGCTGACATATTACACAACTTCGTCATCGTCCCTTCTCACCCTCGCAGGAGTGAAGTTAAAGGCTGTCGATCATTAAACCGGTGCGCGGAAGTTAGATCAAGCGAGCGCCCGCTCAGCGCAAAAAAAATGATAACAGCGCATCCGGCGGCTGTGGAAAATCCTCGCGAAGCTCTCTGCCCTTTTCTCTCCCGATGGGAGAGGCCGGCCGCGAGTCTACGAGCGGTCAGACGAGGGACCTTGTTCAGCGCGTCTGCGCGCGATTCAGGAATTCTGCTTCTGGATGATTTCGGGGCGAGGTAACACTTCGAGTTCGGCCCAGACCAGAATTCCCTAACCGCGTGCGAAGCGCACGCTGGATAAGGTCCCACTCCATCGGCCGCGATAGGAATCGCGTCCGCCTCGCCCATCGGGCGAGGGTCAGGCGGGCGAGGGTCACGCGGAACGGATTCGATGCTGGATGCTTTAGCGGCGGCGGCCGGCGCCTTCGACCTTTTTCAGACGCTGATCCTGATCCTTCACCTGCACCGTCATCCGATCGTCGAAGCGCTCGAATTTGCGGCTGAGATTCGCGACCGCTTTGTTGGCCTGCTTGATTTCGGCGCTGAGCTTCTTGAGGCTCTCGGCGACGTCGCGCCCGAGTTCGCCATCGGAGGTCGCTTCGACCGGCGCGGAGGCAGCGGACTGCGAGGAAATCGCGCCGCGCAAGATTCGCCTCCGAGGTCGCGAGCTGCTCGCGGAATTCCACCCGCGTCCTGCCTATGGTCTCGTTGAGGCGGACCATCTCGGCGCCGAAATCCGCGCGCAGTGAATTCAGCCCATTGCGGTTCTCGCCGATCTGATCGGAGATGAAGCGGATCTGGCTGCCGACCTCGGCGAACTGGCCGAAGATTTCTTCCTTCAATTTGTCGACTTTTCCGCCGAAGCCGGAGACCGCCTCGACCACCAGCTCGAAGCGGGCGCCGAGCTCCTCGAGCATCGCGCCAATCCTGTTCAAGCCCTTCGTCAGCCACCCCTGCTCTCCCTTCGCTAGACGGCGTTAGTGGACGAGTTTTGCCGAACCTGCTCCACCGAATGGGCAGGATGCCGGAGCCGTCGCTGTCCCAAGACCAATAGATGAGAATCGCGCGGCCCTCAACCTGGTTGTCGATCGACGAATCCCCAGAAGCGGCCGTCATAGCTGCGGTCGCGATTGTCGCCCATCATCAGAAACTTGCCGGCCGGCACTGTGACCGGCCCGAAATTATCGCGCGGCGAGATCGGCGGAGCGGTCGGCCTGCGCTAACTTCAAAATGCGCATGCGGATCGTCCATCGGCTGCCATTGAGGAAAACCTTGCCGTCTTTCACCTGGACCTGTGTCGCCGCCGAGGCCGATCACGCGCTTGATGAAATCCTTGGTCGGGTCGGGCGGGAAGACGAACACCACCACATCGCCGCGATGCACCGGCTCCAGATTGGAAGAGATACTGGCCCCATGGAACTCCGGGAAAGGTGATGCCGAACAGCGAATCGGGCATCCGCAAGCCGTAGATCAGCTTGTTGACGAGGATGTGATCGCCGATGAGCAGCGTCGGCTCCATCGAGCCGGAGGGAATTTTGTACGCCTGGATGAAAAAGGTGCGGATGATGAGCGCGAGGATCGAGCGCGATGCCGAACGCCTCGCCATATTCGCGGGCCGCCGACTTCTGCGGAGGCTGCGCCTCGGCGCGGGCGCTTCGCCGTTGGGTTTGGGATAGTCGCGCGCTGCTTCCGGCCACGATCGCTCACTCCCCGACCTTGAGCAGGGCGAGAAACGCCTCCTGCGGAATCTCGACGCGGCCAACCTGCTTCATCCGTTTCTTGCCTTCTTTCTGCTTCTCGAGGAGCTTGCGTTTGCGCGTGATGTCGCCGCCGTAGCACTTCGCGGTGACGTTCTTGCGCAGCGCCTTGACGCTCTCCCGCGCGATGATTTTGGCCCCGATACTGGCCTGGATGGCGATATCGAACATCTGGCGCGGAATAAATTGGCGCATCTTTTCGCATAGCGCGCGCCCGCGATCATACGCCTTATCACGATGCACGATTATCGAGAGCGCGTCGATAACCTCGCCATTGATGCGGATATCCAATTTAACCAGAGGCCCGGCGCGGAAGTCCAGAAACTCATAGTCCAGCGAGGCGTAACCGCGGCTGACCGACTTGAGGCGATCGTAAAAGTCGAAAACGATCTCTGCCAGCGGCAACTCATAATGAAGGATGACGCGATGCTCATCGAGGTATTTCAAATCGCGCTGCAGGCCGCGACGATCCTCGCATAGCGCCATCACCGCGCCGAGGTACTCGTCAGGCATATGGATCGACGCGAGGATGAACGGCTCCTCGATCGCCTCGATGCGGCCCTCATCGGGCAGGCGCGACGGATTGTCCACCATCGTCACTTCGCCATCGGTGGTGCGTACCTGATACGCGACCGTCGGCGCCGTGATGATCAGGTTGATGCCGTGCTCGCGCTCCAGCCGCTCCTGCGTGATCTCCATGTGCAGGAGGCCGAGGAATCCGGCGCGGAAGCCGAAGCCGAGCGCCTGCGAATTTTCCGGCTCGCAGATGAAGCTCGCATCGTTGAGGCGCAGCTTTTCGATCGCGTCGCGCAGCGCGGGATACTGATTGGACTCGGTCGGATAGAGCCCCGCGAAGACCATCGGCTTCAGTTCCTTGAAGCCTTCGAGCGGTTTGCGCGCCGGATTGTCGGCGTCGGTCAGGGTGTCGCCGACGCGCAGGTCCTGCACGCTTCTGATGTTCGCGACGACGAAGCCGACTTCGCCGGGCCCGAGCGTTTCCGCAGGCGCTTCATGCGGGGTGAAATGCCCCAGCCGCATCACCTCGCCGTTCTTGCCGGTGCCCATCAGGCGCACCTTCATGCCCTTGCGAAGCTCACCGCCGAACACGCGCATCAGGCCGATGACGCCTTCGTAGACGTCGTACCAGCTATCGAAAATCAGCGCGCGCGGCGCCGTCTCGGTCGGAACCTTGGGCGCCGGAATGCGCTTCACGATCGCTTCGAGGACATCGTCGATGCCGATGCCCTCCTTCGCGCTGGTCGAGAATCGCGTCCTCGGCGCTGAGCCCGATGGTCTCTTCAATCTGATGCTTGGTGCGCGCGACATCGGCGCCGGGCAAATCGATCTTGTTGATGACGGGAATTATTTCGAGGCCGTGGTCGAGCGCCATATAGACGTTCGCGAGGGTCTGCGCCTCGACGCCCTGGCTCGCATCGACAACCAGCAGCGCGCCCTCGCACGCGGCGAGGCTGCGCGAAACTTCGTATGCGAAATCGACATGCCCGGGAGTATCAATAAGATTCAGAATGTAGGTCTGGCCGTCTTTGGCGGTGTAGTTAAGGCGTACCGAGCGCGCCTTGATGGTGATGCCGCGCTCGCGTTCCAGGTCCATCGAATCGAGGAACTGCTCCTTGAGTTCGCGCTTCGAGAGCGCGCCGGTGCGCTCCAGCAGCCGATCGGCAAGCGTCGACTTGCCATGATCGATATGCGCGATGATCGAAAAATTTCTGATTGAGTGCGGGCGTCGGTCATCTAATTAGCTTCGACTCCGCTGCGCTCCGCCGAAGCAGCGCTACGCGCGGCGCTAAGAAGCGCCCTGAAATCATCAAGCGGATTTCCGATCTTTGAAGTAAGTGAAAGTCTGGTCGAGCCATGCGCGAGGTCCACCTGCGGGCTCCAATTCAGAAGCTCTCCGGCGCGCGCGGGCGAAATTACCGAGCGGCTCTGCTCGCCCGGGCGCGCCGGCCGTACTCGGGCGCGCGGGTCACATCGGCGACGGTGCCCAGCGTATGGTAGAGGTCGTTGACGCTGGTCTCGATGCCGGTGCCGACGTTGAACGCGCCCGAGACGCTTGAGTTCGCCGCCGCGAGATTCGCGCGCACCACATCGCCGACGAACACATAGTCGCGGGTCTGCTTGCCGTCACCGAAAATCGTGCACGGCTTGCCTTCGAGCATGCTGTCCGCAAAAAATCGCGACCACGCCGGCCTCGCCATGCGGGATCCTGGCGCGGTCCATAGACGTTTCCATAGCGCAGCGCGGCGTAATCGATTCCGTACTGAACTTTGTAAAAGAACAGATATGCCTCGGTCGCCAGCTTCGCGACGCCGTACGGGCTCACCGGATGCAGCGGATGATCCTCGGGCGCGGGAAAGTTTTCCTGCTCGCCATAGATCGCGCCGCCGGTCGAAGAAAAAATCACGCGTCGGAGTCCATGCTGACGCGCCGATTCCATCAGGTTGAGAAATCCGACCACGTTCACCTGCGCATCATAAGGCGGATCGGCGACCGAGCGGCGCACGTCCATCTGCGCCGCCAAGATGCACGATGACCTCGGGCGTCTCGGCTTCGATGACGCGTCGCACCGCATCGGCGTCGCGAAGATCGATCTCGTGAAACTGCGCCGCGGGATTCACCTGATGGCGCTTGCCGGCGCTCAGATTGTCGATGATCGACACCTGATGCTGCCCGCTCGCACCAGCGCATCGACGGTATGCGAGCCGATGAAGCCGGCGCCTCCGGTAACCAGAATTTTCATTTGCGAATGCGCTCCTGAATCTCCTAAACGGGCCGGCGGCCAATCGAGTAGTACTTGAACTCGAGCGCCTTGATGAGGTCGGGCTCATACAAATTACGTCCGTCGAAAATCACCGGCTCCTTCAGCATCGCTCGGATGCGCTGAAAATTCGGATGCCGGAACTCGTTCCATTCGGTCAGGATGATCAGTGCGTCCGCCCCGCTCAGCGCCTCGTAATTGGTCTTATGATAGCTGATCCGGTCGCCGAAGATACGCCGCGCGTTTTCGAGCGCCTCGGGATCGTGCGCGCGCACCGTCGCGCCCGCCTTCAGCAATTCCTCGACAACCACCAGCGACGGCGCCTCGCGCATGTCGTCGGTGCGCGGCTTGAACGCCAATCCCCAGACCGCAAACGTGCGCCCCTTTAGATCGTCGCCGAAGTGTTCCTTCACGCGCTCGACCAGATGGCGTTTTTGATGCGTGTTCACTTCCTCGGCCGCCTGCAGCAATCCGAAGTCGAGGCCGTTCTCGCCCGCGGTATGAATCAGCGCCTGCACATCTTTCGGGAAACATGAGCCGCCGTATCCGACGCCGGGAAACAGGAACGACGATCCGATGCGCCGATCGGTGCCGAGGCCGCGCCGCACATGATTGATCTCGGCGCCCACCGCCTCGCACAGACTGGCGATATCGTTGATGAACGAAATCCTCAGCGCGAGCATCGCGTTGCATGCATACTTGGTCATCTCGGCGGACTTCGGATCCATCACGAGGATCGGATTGTCGGTGCGGGTGAATGGCGAATGCAGCTCCCGCAAAATCGCGGTCGCCTGTTCGCTGAGGCTGCCGATGACGATGCGATCAGGCTTCATGAAATCCTCGATCGCGGAGCCTTCCTTCAGAAACTCCGGCACCGAGCAGACATCGACCTTATGCTTGGTGTACTGCGCGACGATCTCGCGCACCTTGTCATTGGTGCCGACCGGCACGGTGCTCTTCACGCAGATGATGTGGTAGCCGGTGACCGCTTTCGCGATGGTCTCGGCGGCCTTCATCACGCCGCTCAAATCGGCCGCGCCATCTTTGCTCATCGGGGTGCCGACCGCGATGAACGAAATCATCGACTGGCCGACGGCCTCCGCGGTATCGAGCGTGAAGCTCAAACGGCCCTCGGCCCGATTGCGCCGCACCAGCTCCTCGAGGCCGGGCTCATAGATGGGAACCTTGCCCTCGTTCAGCGCGGCGATGCGCGCCTTGTCGATGTCGACGCAGATCACCTCGTTGCCGCTTTCGGCATAGCAGGTGCCGCTGACCAGGCCGACATAGCCGGTTCCGAATACGCTGATATTCATTCGATAAGGGAATACCCCTAAAATTCTTCCTTGATCAGATAAATCGGCTTGCGCTGCGACTCATGATAGGTGCGCGCGACCATCTCGCCGATCAGCCCCAGGCTGACGAACTGCACGCCGACCACCACCAGCAGCACCGCAAGCAGAAGCGCGGGCCGATCCGCCAGATGGTAGCCGAGAAACACTTTCTCGAATACCAGCATCGCCATCCACATCGCGCCGACGACCCCGAACAGCAATCCGATCGCGCCGAAGACCTGGATGGGCCGCGTCGAATAGCCCGACAGAAATTTCACCGTCATCAGATCGAGAAAGCGTCCTGACGATGCGGCCCGGCCCATACTTCGATGCGCCCGCCCGCCGCGGCCGAAAGTTCACCTGCAGCTCGGCGATTTGCGCGCCCTGCTCTGCCGCGATCGCCGGCACGAAGCGATGCATCTCGCCATACAGCGCGAGGCTGCGCGCGAGGTCGCCGCGATACGCCTTCAGCGTGCATCCGTAGTCATGCAGCGGCGTTCCGGTGATGCGCGAGATGAGCCCGTTGGCCGCGACCGAGGGCAATCGCCGCGTGAATGTTTCATTCTGCCAGCGCTCGGTGCGCCATCCGCTGACGAGGTCGTAACCTTCCTTCAGCTTGGCGACGAGACGCGGGATATCGGCGGGATCGTTTTCGCCGTCG
Organism: uncultured delta proteobacterium; assembly: GCA_963848285.1. Classification (GTDB taxonomy): domain Bacteria; phylum Desulfobacterota; class Binatia; order Binatales; family Binataceae; genus DATGKG01. The sequence continues at coordinate 267,781 of CAWKCZ010000002.1, forward strand.
CCATCGAGCGCGACGACGATATCGCCGTGCGAATTGGAAAATCCGCACTGCAGCGCGGCGGTCTGGCCGGTGTTCTTCGCTAACCGGATGACGCGCACGTTGGAGTCCGAGTCCTTGATGCGACCGCAACTCATCGACGCTGCCGTCGCTGCTGCCGTCGTCGACGAAGATGATCTCATGCGAGCAGTTCATCGCGGCGAGGACGTTTCTCAGCTCTTCGTGGAGCGGGCCGAGGTTGCCGCGCTCGTTGAAGAGCGGAATCACGATGGAGAGTTCCATCGGTTCGAATGCGAATCGGTCAGCTCGATGAAGGCGCGGTAGCGATGGTCGATTTCTTCCCAGCTCAGTTCGAGCAAGCGATCCATCGAAAAATTTTCCACGTAGTACGAAGCCATCACGGTGCCGTACACCACCGCGGTGCGCAGGATCGATTCCGTGAGCCGTCCCTGCCGCGCGAGGAAACCCATCAGGCCGCCGGCGAAGGTGTCGCCCGCACCGGTCGGATCGACGACACTCCTCGAGTGGATACGCCGGCACCGCGAACATCCCGTCCTTGCTGAATTGCAGCACGCCGTACTCGCCGCGCTTCACCAGCACGCTCTTGGGACCCATCTGCAAAATCGCGCGCCCCGCTTTGACGAGGTTATGCTCGCCGCTCAGCATCCGCGCTTCGTCGTCATTGACGGTCAGAATGTCGAGGCGCTCCAGCAGCCGCGTCAGATGCGGCCGCGCATTCTGAATCCAGAAGTCCATCGTGTCGGCGGCGACCAGCTTCGGGTTGGTGACCTGCGACAGCACCCGATACTGCAGCTCGGGCGAAATGTTCGCGAGAAACAGATAATCGCAGTGTTGCTGATCGGGCAGCAGGGTCGGATTGAAACCATCGAAGACGTTGAGCGCGAGGCTGATGGTATCGCGCTTGTTCATGTCCTCGTGGTAGCGGCCGTGCCAATGGAAGGTCTTGCCCGCAGTGTCGCTCCAGCGCCGCGCGTATCGATGCCGCGATCAGTGAGCATCCGCTGATGCTCCGGCTTGAAGTCCTCGCCGACGACGCCGACCATACTGACCGGCGCGAAGAAGCGCGCGGCGATCGAAAAAAATGTCGCGGCGCCGCCGAGCGCGTCATCGCGCGTCCGCGTCGCGGTTTCAACCGTGTCATACGCGACCGACCCAACCACCACGATGCTCATGCGATTTGTGTGTGCTCCGGGCTAGAGATATTTGCCGACAATCGGGCGCAGGTCGGCGATCCGTTTGGGCGGAATCACCGCGCGATCGGTGATGATGGAGTCCTTGAGTGAGCTGCCGCAGTTGCAGGTGCGATCGCGCTTCGCCACCGCCATCGCGAGATTTTTGACCGCGCGCTGCGCGAGCTCGACGTTGGCGCGCATCACCGCGAGAATCTCCGCGATATCGACCGCCTTCACCGACTGATGCCAGCAGTCATAATCGGTCACCAGCACCAGCGTCGCGTAGCAGAGCTCGGCTTCCTTGGCGAGGCGCGCCTCCTGCATCGCGGTCATGCTGATGACATCGACGCCCCAGCTTCGATAGAGGTTCGACTCGGCGCGGCTGGAGAATTGCGGGCCCTCGATACACAGGTAAGTGCCGCCACTCATGAGTCGTCGCACCGGCCTCGCGACTCGCAGCGAACAGATCGCGCGCGAGGTCGGCGCATACCGGGATCGGCCAGCGAAACGTGCGCGACGATGCCGTCGCCGAAAAACGTCGCGGGCCGTTTGTGCGTGCGATCGAGGAACTGATTCGGCACCACCAGGTCGCCCGGCTTGATCGCCTCTTTCATGCTGCCGGCGGTGCTGACCGAGAGCAGATGATCAACGCCGAGCATCTTCATCCCATAAATGTTGGCGCGATAGTTCAGCTCGCTCGGCAGAATGCGATGGCCCTTGCCGTGGCGCGCGAGGAAAACCACCTCGAGGTCGCCGATGCGTCCGGTGATATAAGGATCCGACGGAGGGCCGAACGGAGTATTGAGCTCGACCTGCTTAACATTCTCGAGGCCGGGCATCTGGTAGAAGCCGCTGCCGCCGATTACGCCTAAAACTTTTTTTGCCACATAAGTTGTCCGCTTTCCTTCTTCCCTCTCCAGCAGGGAGAGGGTGGCGCTACGCGCCGGGTGAGGTCCTCGATCCCGCCGCCTGCTCCGCGTATAACTGTCCGCACGCCGCCGCGATATCGAGTCCCCGGCTCTCGCGAATCGTCGCGGTCAGGTTACCCTTGCGCAGGATCGCTTGAAAGTCCTCGACCGCAGCTCTCGAACTGGTCGCGAAACCCGCACCCTCGAAGGCATTGAAGAAAATCAGGTTGACCTTACCGCGCAATGGCGCGAGCAGCTTGACGAGTCGCTTGGCATCGTCGATCGAATCATTCACCCCGCGCAGCATCACGTATTCGAAGGTGATGCGCTCGCGCTGCTTGAGCGGCAGCCGCGCGCACGTTTCGAGCAGAACCTCGAGCGGGTAGCGCTTGTTGATCGGTGCGAGACGATCGCGAAGCTCATCGGTGGTCGCATGCAGCGACACTGCGATGCGCACCGGAACTTCGGTCAGCAGCCGCTCCATCATCGGCACGATGCCGACGGTCGACACCGTGATACGTCGCGGCGAGATTCCCATCCCCCACTCCGAGGTCATGATGGTGAGCGCCTTGACCAGCCGCGGATAGTTGGCGAGTGGCTCGCCCATCCCCATGAAAACGTAGTTGGTCAGATGCTCGTCGGCAGCGAGTTCGTTGCGCGCGAGGAAAACCTGGCTGACGATTTCGCCGACCGTCGAGATTGCGATGCAGCCCCATCCGCGCGGTCGCGCAGAACTCGCACGCCATCGCGCATCCGGCCTGCGCTCGACATGCATAATGTGATGCGCTGATTGAGCTTCTCTCCGGCGGGGGTCATCTCCATTTCGCGCACGGAATGATGACGCTTTCGATCGCCTCGCCATCGCCGAGGCGAACCAGCAGCTTGCGGGTGCCGTCCGAGGAGCGCGCGACGGTGCGCAGTCACGCCCGATCCAATCTTAAAGTGATGCTTTAGATATTCGCGAAACGGCTTCGGCAGATCGAGCATCGCATCGAAGGACTCGACACCTCGTCCATAGAGCCATCCAGCGAGTTGCTTGGCGCGAAACGATCGCTCGCCCGCATCAGCGACGACGCGTCTCGAGCTCCTCGAGGCCTAATTCGCGAATGTCGGTGAGTGGAGTACCGGCCGCGCCGCCGAACCCCTCGATAGGAGGATTAACATGACCCACGATGCGGTGATCCTACATCAAACCGGTGTGCAAAGCAGTTTACTCGGCGCCGATGTGCGCGCCCTTCTCTGCCACCGAGCGGCGCATCAGTAGAACGAAGAAGACCAGCAACACCCCCACCGCCGCACAAAAGGAGAAGACGTCGAAGTAGGCCAGCGACAGCGCCTGCTGCGTTCGCGACTCGCCGAGGACTCCTAGCGCCATCTGATGCGAAAAGACCGGATCGCCGGTGTGCCGCAGGAAAAATGACTGCCCCTGCATTAAGGCGTGATTCACCGGCTCGTTCAGCGAGCCGAGGCTTTCGTTGAGGCGCAGCGTATGAAACTGCTCGCGCCGTTCCTGAATGATCTGCGCGACCGAGGTTCCGACGCTGCCGCCTTCGTTGCGCAACAGCGCGAGCAGACCCACGGCGGCGCCGCGGATCTCCTTCGGCAGGTAGATGAAGGCCGCCACATTGAGCGGCGCGAACAGCATCGAGAGTCCCGAGATAATCACCACCCGCGGCCAGACCACCTGCCAGGGACCGATTCGCAGATTGAGGTGCGCCATCCAGAAGTTCCCGAGCGCCATCGTGAAGAGACCGGCGGCCATCAGATAGCGGGCATCGACTCCGCGCGCTAGCAGCGCGCCGACGATAACCAGCACCATGATCGCGAAGAGTCCGGCGGGCGAAAGGACCAGTCCCGAGGTCGTCGCGTCGTAGCCGAAGAGCGACTGCAGCAAGCGCGGGAAGCGAAACGGTGTTGGCATAAAGAACGCCGTACGCGCAGAAGATGATGATGCAGCAGGTGCGGAAGTTTCGATCGGCCAGCGTCCGCAGCGCGATCAGCGGATTGCGCGATGCGACAGTTCGCGATAAATCAGGCCGCCGAGGCAAACCACGAACAAGCGTCAGCAGCGTCTGCACGCGAAAGAAACGGATCGCCGAGCCAGTCCCACTCCTGCCCTTTGCTCAGCATCACTTCCCAGCAGACCATCGTCACGCTCAGAGCAGACAGAGCCCGAGCATATCGAAGGGCTGACTGCGAGTGCGATTCTTCGCGCGCTCGGCCTGGAGATATTCCGGATCCTGCGACCAGGGCGCGGCACAGGAAAAAGGCGAGCAGCCCGACCGGCACATTCAGATAGAAAATCCAGCGCCAGCCGTAGTTGTCGGTGATGTAGCCGCCGAGCGTCGGCCCGACCACCGGCGCGAGCAGCGCCGCCATGCCGAAGAGGGTCATCGCCTGGCCTTGTTTCTCCTGCGGGAACGCATCGAGGAGCACCGCCTGACTCGAGGGTTGCAATCCGCCGCCGGCGAGGCCCTGCAGCACGCGCGACGCGATGATGAACGCCGAGGCTCCCGGCCATCCCGCACAACGCCGACGCGAAGGTGAACATCGCGATCGAGGCGAGGAAGTAGTTGCGCCGGCCGAGCCGCAGTCGCGAGCCATCCGGACATCGGCAGGATGATCGCATTGGCGGCGAGATAGCTGGTGATGACCCATTCGCTGTCGGTCGCCGCGGCCGACAAACCGCCCGCGATGTAGCGCAGGGCGACATTGGCGATGGTGGTGTCGAGGACCTCCATGAAGGTCGGGATCACCACCGCGACCGCGATCAGCCATGGGCTGACCGCGCGCCTGCGTCGAGCGGCACGTCGAGCGCGGCGGCACTCATCGCGGACTTGGAGAGTCGATCGGCGGGCGACCGCCGCGGGCACCGGCGCTTGCAGCAATTTCCCCGCGTTGGGCCCGGTCGGCTTTTCGTTCACGTAGACGTGAGGGTGACCGACAGACCGATGAAGAGCGGCGCGACGTCGGGATTGTAGTCCAGCAGATCGATCCGCACCGGCAGACGTTGCACCACCTTGACGAAGTTGCCGGTCGCATTCTCGGCCGGCAGCAGCGCCAGCGTCGATCCGGTGCCCATCGTGAAGCCGGAGATGCGGCCTTTGAAAGATTTGTGCCGGCCGTACATGTCCACATCGAGGTCCACCGGTTGCCCGATCCGCAGCTTCGCGAGTTGCGTCTCCTTGAAGTTGGCGTCGACCCAAATCTCGGTCAGCGAACGCAAAGCCATCAGCTGTTGCCCGGCCAGGACTTCGTCGCCCGGATTGACATTGCGCCGCGTCACGACGCCATCGATCTCGGCGATCAATCGCAATAGCTGAGATTCAGTTCGGCCTGGCGCAGATTGGCCTCGCGCCTCGGTCAGTTTGGCGCCCGCCTGCACACATCGGGAGCAGCCTTGAGAAGCTGGGCGAAGATCGAATCGATGTTGCCCGAGGGATCGCGCTTGTAGAAATCGGCGAGCATCTGGTCGGGCGATTGCTCAAAGGTCGGCGCAATCCCGAGTTGCGCCGCAGTCTGCTGCAGGCGCGCTTGCGCAGCCTTGACGGCGGAGAAAGTCTGGTCGAGATCGGGCGGAACCTGTGGCGAGGTCTTCACCCTTCGCCGGTGGCGGAAGTCCGAGAGCGGCGCGAATCCGATAGACTTCCTGCTGCGCCTTCTCCTGCTGCGCCTCCGCCACCGAGTAGGCCTCCTGGTACGCATCGAACTCTTGTCGCGATACGACTTGGGTTTCGAAAAGCGCCGGACACGCTCGAAGTCAGCGCGCGCTCTTGACCACGCGTTGCGTTTGCCGCCTGCAGCGCGGCGACCGAGGCATGCAGCTCGGCGACCTGGTTGTTGAGATCGTCGATCGGCGTGCGCGAGGTCGTAGCGTTGGCTGCGCGCCAGCCCCGCGAGGCTCTGATCTTTGGCTTGCGCGGCGACCAGATCCGATTGCGCGACTCCAACCGCGGCCTGCGCGATATCGACCTGGACCTGGTATGGCTCCTTGTCGAGCTGCACCAGCAAGTCGCCCTTATGCACGCGGTTGTTGTCGTCCACCAGCACCCGCACGACATGACCCGGCACGCGCGGCGCGACGAACGTCACGTGTCCGTTCACATAGGCGTCGTCGGTGGAGACGGTCTTAAAGGCGATGATGATCTGGGAATTGCCACCCACAGCGTGATGAGGACCGCGACCGCGATCGCCGCCCACATCCAGGGAGAGCGTTTCGCGGCTGGTTTTTCGCTGGGAGGCTGCGCGATTGGCGCATCAGCCCCATCAGCGGCAACCGAGGCCGTCATTGGGCGGGCAGCTTCGTGCTCAGGCTGGGGTGAGCTTGGTTCCGGCATATAGGTACCTACTTACCGGAATTTTGAGTCGCCAATCGACCTACTGCAACCCTCTTTATGAATGATTAATAGCGATCCCGCTCACACCAAGTCGAGGCTGCTGAAGAAAAACGGAATCTCCTGCGCGGCAGTCTCGGGCGCATCGGAGCCGTGGACCGCGTTGCGCTCGATGTTCTCGCCGAAGTCCTTCCTGATCGTACCGGCAGTCGCCTTCGCCGGATCGGTCGCGCCCATCAGCTCGCGCCATCGCGTGATCGCCTTGTCGCCTTCGAGGCACATCACCACCACCGGTCCCGAGGTCATGTACTTGCACAGGTCGCCATAAAACGGCCGCGCCTTATGGACTTCGTAGAAGCGCTCGGCCTGCCCTTGCGACAGATGCATCAGGCGCATCCCGCGAATCTTCAGTCCCGAGTTCAGGATCCTCTTTATAATGTCACCGGCGAGGCCGCGTCCGACCGCATCGGGTTTAATGATCGCAAAAGTCCTTTCCATTTTAATGCTTCCCGTCCAGCAGATTCTTCATCGTAATGCCCATCTCGGCCGGGCTCATCGCGACCGTGATGCCCGCGGCCTTCAGCGCCGCGATCTTATCCGCCGCGGTGCCGCGTCCGCCCGAAATGATGGCGCCCGCATGGCCCATGCGACGTCCCTTCGGCGCCGTCTGTCCGGCGATAAATGCTACCACCGGTTTCTTGACGTGCTGCTTCACGTATTCGGCCGCTTCTTCCTCGGCGCTCCCGCCGATTTCGCCGATCATCACGATGGCGCGGGTCTTCGGATCCTCGTTGAACAGCCGCATCGCATCGATATGCGGCGTGCCGACGATCGGATCGCCTCCGATGCCGATGCAGCTCGACTGCCCGATGCCGAGGTTGCGTCAACTGAAAGACCGCCTCGTAGGTCAGCGTGCCCGAGCGCGACACCACGCCGACATCGCCGGGCTTGTGGATGTATCCCGGCATGATGCCGATTTTGCACTCGCCCGGCGTGATGATGCCGGGGCAGTTCGGCCCAATCAGCCGGCTCTTGGTGCCCTGCATGTAGCGCCGCACCTTCACCATATCGACGACCGGCACGCCCTCGGTGATGCAGATGACCAGCTCGATGCCGGCCGCGACCGCTTCGAGGATGCCGTCGGCGGCGAACGCGGGCGGCACGTAGCTCACGCTCGCATTACATCCGGTAGCTTTTCGCGCCTGCTCGACGGTATCGAAAATCGGAATGCCCTCGAAGGTCGTGCCGCCCTTGCCGGGCACCACGCCCGCGACCATCTGGGTGCCGTATTCCTTGCACGCGCGCGTATGAATCTGGCCGGTCGCGCCGGTAATGCCCTGCGTGACGACCCTGGTGTTCTTATCGACGAGAATGCTCATTGTGCTGCCTTGACTCCGATCGCCTCGGTCACCTTGCGCGCCGCATCGGCGAGGTCCGATGCTCCAATCACCTTGATGCCCGATTCGGCGAGAATCTTTTTGCCCTCGACCACGTTGGTCCCTTCCATCCTGACTACCAGTGGAATGCTGAGGTTCACCTGCTTGGCCGCCTCGACCACGCCCTGCGCGAGCACGTCGCATCGCATGATGCCGCCGAAAATGTTGATGAGCACGCCTTTGACGCGCTTGTCCGCGAGGATGATGCGAAACGCCGCCGCGACTTTTTCGGTGCTCGCGCCGCCGCCGACATCGAGGAAGTTGGCCGGCTCCGCGCCGTAGTGCTTCACGATGTCCATGGTCGCCATCGCGAGCCCCGCGCCATTGACCATGCATCCGATGTTGCCGTCGAGATGCACGTAGCTGAGGTCGAACTTCGCCGCCTCGGTCTCGGCGGGATCTTCCTCATTCGGATCGCGCAGCTCGCGGATATCGGGATGGCGAAACAGCCCGTTGTCATCGAAGGACATTTTCGCGTCGAGGCAGATGACGCGGCCTTCCTTGGTGACCACCAGTGGATTGATTTCGATCAGCGACGCGTCGGTCTCGATGAACGCCTTGTAGAGCGCCGTCAGCAGCGTGACGAACTGGCCGACCTGCTTGTCCTTGAGGCCGAGGCCGAACGCGATCTTGCGCCCGAGGAACGGCGACACGCCGAGCAGCGGATCGATGGGCTCGGTCATGATGCGATCGGGGGTCTTGGCCGCGACCTCCTCGATTTCCATCCCGCCCTCGGTGCTGGCGATGACGGCGACCGACTGCGCCTTGCGATCGACGACGAGGCCCAGGTACAGCTCGCGCGCGACCTCGCTGGCCTCCTCGACATACATGCGCCGCACGATGCGGCCTTCGGGCCCGGTCTGATGCGTCACGATTTTATTGCCGAGCCATTTGGTCGCGAACGCGCGCGCTTCATCGGCGCTGGAGACGACTTTGACGCCGCCCGCCTTGCCGCGTCCGCCGGCATGGATTTGCACTTTGACGACCGCCTTGGGCTGGCCGAGGTCGTTGAACGCCTTGGCGGCATCATCGGCGGTCGCGACGCCCTCGCCTTTCGGGACCGGCGCGCCGAAGCCGTCTAGAACCTGTTTTGCCTGGAACTCATGAATGTTCATTCGTATGCCTTTGTTATGATGTCCTCATTCCGCTTGCGGAATTTTCAAGGAATCGAACCCGGTGATTATATGTAGAACCGCTGCGAATTCCGAGAGCAGCGGAAGGCGGGTTTTCGAGCTTGGGCTATGCGGGCGCCGAGCGAGAATAGCGAGAGTTCTCTCGTCCGCTTGAAACATCGCGAAGCGGCAACCATACTCTGAGTGTGGGTGCGAAAACAAAACGTCTCGAATTTCCGGTCACGAACCTGAACACTCCTGAAGCGGTGGAACATTTTCGCAAGGTCGTGGCCGAGTGGACGAAGGAAGTGACGCGTTCAAAAGCATCGGCTCGCAAAGCCATGATCGAGTCCGGCATCTGGGATGAATCGGGCAAACTGACCAAGACCTACCGCTCCTAGCACGCTCACGTGCACCAACTGGCCACGAGCTTCGTTCTGGGCTACCACGGATGCGATCAGCGCGTCGGCGAGCGCATTCTCAAGGGCGAATCCTTCAAACCAAGCGACAATGAGTACGATTGGTTGGGTCCAGGAATCTATTTTTGGGAAGCCAATCCGTCGCGCGGGTTGGCTTTTGCTCGCGAGGCCAAGAATCGACGTGGTTCGAAAATCCGGCGACCGTTCGTTGTTGGTGCCGTGATTTCAATGGGGTTGTGCCTCGACCTGACCACCACTGCGGGAATCGAGCAGTTGCGTTCGATTCACAAGACCCTGATGGAACTCGTTGACTCGCAACAATTTCAAATCCCCGGGAATCCCTCGACGCCGCTGCTGCGTCCCCTGGATCGAGCGGTCATTCAATTACTGCACAAAGTTCGGCGTGACCGTGGGGAAGTTGCGATCGACACGGTGAAGGGCATCTTCATCGAAGGGCATCCGATTTACGAGGGATCGGGATTCCACGAGAAGACCCACATCCAGCTCGCCGTCTGCAACCCGGAGTGCATTCGAGGCGTTTTTCGCGTGCCCGCGGGAGAGCTTCAATCGGTTTAGCGAAATACTCGAAACTCGGTGGCGGTTTCCCTCGCCCATATGATTGGGCGAGGCAAACAATCGGGCGATTTATAAAAAGAAAGGAAACGAATCGCGGTCAGTCCAATTGTGCTATCATCCGGTTGTGGCGTCCTCGACGGGCGCCATCAGAGTTTTTGGATGGGCGCGGACTGCAAGCATGCGGAATTACACAAACGAACCCACCGAGACCTCGAGGCGTAAGGCATCGCTGAGCGGATGCTTCGAGGTCGATTACATGAACGAAGCCACCGAATGCTTGATTTTCAAGGACTTTTCCACCGTCGTAACAGGAACAAACCCACTGGGGCGCGACGGCTGGTTGGCAGCCATCAATATAGAAGATGTGAAAACAAACCCACTTCGAGCAACGCGAAAAGTGGTCCTGAGCGCCGCGCGAAGGACCTCAAATGGCGCGACCCTGGATCATGAAACCGCCAAAACAAACCCACTCGATGCATCCGCTATCCGGTGAAAATTACCAAACGAAGCCAAATAAGCGTTGAGAATCAACGGGTTTATAAAATCGAGGCGTCGAAATCGGCGCAGATCTCCCTTTCCAAATGAGGTCATCGCGACGATCACACCGCTTTGACAGTGTAGAAAAATGGTCGGAGGCAGAAATCGTAAAAACAAAGCCACTACTGTCGACGCGCTGTCGGTAATAGATCGGCGGGCAGGCTTGCCGCCCGGCGCGGAGGTTCCGCAGTGGCACAGGCTTCAGCCTGTGACTTAAGAATCCGGAGTCGGACACAGGCTAAAGCCTGTGCTACCTCAGAGGTGGCTGAAGCGGAAGTCAAGGCGCAATTGTCCGTGTCGAGATTCTTCGGCTGCGCGCTAACGCGCTCACCTCAGAATGACATAAGGCTGCGAGGTCGCTAGCTAACAGTGGACGCTAGCTAAGAGTGGACGCTCCGATCAACGCATGAACAGATCGCGCAGCCATTTGACGGTTGCCTTGCGCCCCACCCATCCGATGCGCGGTCGTCAGCGGGATATCCTTCGGGCACACCTCGACGCAGTTCTGCGCGTTGCCGCAGTCCTCGATGCCGCCCTCGCCCATCACGCCTTCGAGGCGCTCGTCTTCGTGCATCGCGCCGGTCGGATGCTGGCTCATCAGATAGACCTGGCCCATCACCGCGGGGCCCATGAACTTCGAATGCGAGTTCACTTGCGGGCACGCCTCGAGGCAGCATCCGCAGGTCATGCATCGCGAGAAGAGATAGCCGAACTGCTGGGTCTCGGAGCTGATGCGCGGGCCGGGGCCGAGGTCGTAGCTGCCGTCGATCGGAATCCATGACTGCAGCCCGCTTGAGGCTGTCGAACATCTTGGCGCGGTCGACCCACAAATCGCGGATGGGCGGGAACTTGGTCATCGGCTCGAGCGTGGTCGGACTCGGGAGATTGACCGCGAGCGCGGTGCAGGCCTGGCGCACGCGCCCGTTGATGACCATCGTGCACGCGCCGCAAACTTCTTCGAGGCAGTTGGCGTGGAACACCGGCGCCGACACGCGCTTGCCCTGCGCGCGTCACCGGGTTGCGGCGGATTTCCATCAGCATCGAGATGACGTTGTGATCGTTCTTGAAGGGAATCTCGAATTCCTGCCAGTAGCTCGCGGACTCGGGCGAATCCTGCCGCTTGATGTTCAATACGATGGTGCGTTCCGCCACAACTGTCTCCCTCTCAGGGGGTTGAGAATTCAACGCCCTGGGTCTGAAATTTGTCTGCCCTTCCTCCATCATCTCTCCCTACCGGGAGAGACAAGAGTGAGGGCTGAAGCTGCACAGCATTTCCCATTCAGCCTACGCGGCCTTGGCTTTCTCGTGCGTGGTGTCGACGTCGTAACGGCGCGCGCGCAGCGGAATGAGACTGGTGTCGACGTCCTCCCACGAAAAGCGCGGGCCGTCGGAGGACCAGTTCGCCATCGTGGTCTTGAGGAAGTTGGCGTCGTCGCGCTCCGGGAACTCCGGCTTGTAATGAGCGCCGCGCGATTCGTTGCGGTTGAGCGCGCCGATGGTGATGGGCCGCGCGAGCTCCAGCATGTTCCACAGCTGGCGCACGAACAGCACTTCCTGGTTCGCCCACTTGCCGGTGTCGCTGAGCCCGATGCTGTCCGAAGCGATCCTTCAGCTCCAGCAGCTTGATGTCGGTCTCTTTGAGCTTGTCGTTGTTGCGCACGACCGTGACGTTCGCGGTCATGATGTCGCCGAGCTCGCGCCACAGCGCGAAGGCGTTCTCCTTGCCGCTGAGTTTGAAGATCTGATCGAAGTCCTCGCGCTGACGGGTGGTCTCCTGATCGTAGATGCGCGAGTCGCTCGGCGCCGGATGCGCCTTGGCATAGTCGGCCATCACCGGCGCGGCGACCATGCCGGCATAGATGCACGATAACAGCGAGTTAGCACCGAGGCGGTTGGCGCCGTGATACTGGTAGTCGGCCTCGCCGCCCGCGAACAGGCCCTTGATGTTGGTCTGCTGGTTGTAGTCGCACCACAGCCCGCCCATCGAGTAGTGCATCGCGGGGAAAATCTTCATCGGCACTTTGCGCGGATCCTGGCCGACGAACTTCTCGTAGATTTCGAGCACGCCCGAGACCTTCGCATTGAGGATCGCGGGATCGATGTGGCTGACATCGAGATAGACCAGCGGCTGGCCGTCGACGCCGAGGCCCATGTCGTAGATGACCCGGAAGATCGCGCGCGTCGCGATGTCGCGCGGCACCAGGTTGCCGTACGGCGGGATACATCTCCTCGAGGAAGTACCACGGCTTGCCGTCGCGATAGGTCCACACGCGGCCGCCTTCGCCGCGAATCGATTCCGAGATGAGGCGGTTCTTGTCCTCGCCCGGCACCGCGGTCGGATGCACCTGGATGAACTCGCCGTTGGCGTAGGTCGCGCCCTGCTGATACGCGGCGCCTGCCGGCCGAGCCGGTGTTGACGAGCGACTGCGTCGAGCGCCCGAAGATGAGGCCGGGACCGCCGGTCGCGATCATCGTGGTGTCGCCGGGGAACGCGCGCAGCTCCAGCGAGCGGTTGTCGATCGCGCAGATGCCTTTGCAATCGCCCGACTCGTCGAGCACGAGGCTGGTCATCTCCCATCCTTCGAACTTGCGGATGAGGCCCGCGACCTCGTAGCGGCGCACCTGCTCATCCAGAGCGTACAGCAGTTGCTGACCGGTAGTGGCGCCGGCGAACGCGGTGCGATGATGCTTGGTGCCGCCGAAGCGGCGGAAATCGAGCAGGCCCTCGGGCGTGCGATTGAACATCACGCCCATGCGATCGAACAGGTAGATGATGCCGGGCGCGGCTTCGCACATCCCCTTGACGGGCGGCTGATTGGCGAGGAAGTCGCCGCCGTAGATGGTGTCGTCGAAATGAATCATCGGCGAGTCGCCCTCGCCCTTGGTGTTGACGGCGCCGTTGATGCCGCCCTGCGCGCAGACCGAGTGCGAGCGCTTGACCGGCACGATCGAAAACAGATCGACCTTCTCGCCCTGCTCGGCGAGCTTCATCGCGGTCATCAGACCCGCGAGGCCGCCGCCAACGATGATGTGATGTCCAGGCATCGTCTAAAATCTCCTACGCTAGCGGAGCCCTAAACGAGAGCAGCGTCACCACCGCCATCACCGAGAAGGCGAGGAACAACGCGACGCATGCGCGATTGACCATGGTCTGCGCGCGCGGTCCGACGGTCAGTCCCCAGGTGATGCAGAAGGTGAAAATTCCGTTAGTCAGATGATACAGGCACGACAGCGTCCCGACGATGTAGATGACAGGAAGAGCGGGATTCATCATGAAGTCGTGCATCCGCGCGTAGTTGGTCTCGACGCCGCTCAGATAGAACCATCCGCGCGTGGTGAAAAAATGAAACAGGATGAACACCAGCGCGAGGATGCCGGTGATGCGCTGCAGCGTGTATTGCAGGTTGCGCTCGTAGCCGTAGTTCGAGACGTTGGGCTGCGACGGTCATCGTGATCACGACGCCATAGACCGCGTGATAGCTGATCGGAATCCACAGCAGCGATCGCTTCGACGATCACCTGGAACGGCAAGTTGCGGGTGAACGCGCTTTCCTTCCACCATGCCTCGCCACCGTGAGTCACATACGAATTTTCGAAGATGTGGAAAAACAGGAACGCGCCGATCGGCACCAGTCCAGTCAGCGAATGGAGTCGCCGCAGAATCCAATGGCGCTGGTCCATCCGCGCTAAGGCGCGAGGCTCCGGACCGCTTGCTACCGCTTCTTCAGCCATGATTTATCCCTACGCCGCAAGAACTTTGTCCATCGCATCGACCAGCTCGCGCACATGCGCGACCGAGCTGTCGAATGCTTTCTTTTCCGCATCAGTCAGCGCGATTTCGATCACGCGCTCGACGCCGCCCGCGCCGATCACCACCGGCACGCCCGCGAACAGATCCCTTCACGCCGTACTCGCCATCGAGATACGCGGCGCACGGCAGCACCTGCTTGCGATCGAGGATGAAGGCCTCGACCATCTGATAAACCGCGGTTCCGGCCGCGTAGTAGGACGAGGTCTTCATCAGGTTGACGATCTCGGCGCCGCCGTTGCGGGTGCGCTTCTCGATTTCCTCGAGGCGTTCGGCGTTGATGTACTTCTCGACCGGCACGCCGCCCGCGCGCGTGTAACTTCGCACCGGCACCATGTCGTCGCCGTGGCCGCCGAGCACCATCGCCTCGATGCTCTGCGACGGACACCTTCAGCTCCATCGCGAGGAAGGTGCGGTAGCGCGCCGAATCGAGCACGCCCGCCTGCCCGACGATCATGTTCTTCGCCAGCCCGGTCACGCGCTTGAGCTGCGTCACCATCGCATCGAGGGGATTGGTGACCGCGATCACGAAGGCATTCGGCGCGTGCTCCTTGATGGCCTTGCCGACGGTGGTCATGACGCCCGCGTTGATCTTCAGCAGATCATCGCGGCTCATGCCGGGTTTGCGCGGCGAGCCCGAGGTCACCACGATACAGTCGGCGCCCTCGATGGCGCGGATGTCGGTGGCGCCGGTGACGTTGACATCGACATTGAGGACCGGCGCCGATTCGAGCATGTCGAGCGCCTTGCCCTGCGGCAGTCCGTCGATGATGTCATACAGAATGATGTCGCCGAGCGAACGCAGGAAGCATAGATGCGCGCAGGTTGCGCCGACGTTTCCCGCCCCGATGAACGCGATTTTTTTCCTCGCCACGGTTGCTACTCCGATACGCGCGGCCGTCCGCGCAGACTAAAGCCTAGCTTATAATCGAAAATTTGTTAATCAGGCAATCTTAACTACGAATTTAATGTGTGCCGATATCCGGCGGTGCCCCGACCATCGGACTGGACCTTACTTAGCAGTCATTTTAGGTGAAGTGAACAGGGCGTGACGGATTCATTTTCTTTTGCGCGCATCGTCGCGCAGCTTTTTTGCGCGCGCATGTGGTAGAGTTCGCGCTCTGCCCCAACACTTACGCGACCGTCTCAGACGGTCCCATCTGCAAGGAGGATTTCATGAAACTCTATTACTCACCCGGCGCCTGTTCCCTTTCCCCGCACATCGTGGCGACCGAAGCCGGCGTTCCGGTCGAAATGGTCAAGGTTGACCTCGGCAAGCACAAGACCGAATCGGGCGAGGACTTCAACGCCATCAATCCCAAGGGCTATGTGCCCGACACTCAAGCTCGATGACGGCAACGGTCCTGACCGAAGGCCCCGCGATCGTGCAGTACCTCGCGGACAAGAACCCCTCGAGCGGACTCGCCCCGGCCAACGGCACCGTCGAGCGCTACAAAGTCCAGGAGTGGCTGAACTTCATCGGCACCGAGCTGCATAAGAACTTCGGGCCGCTGTTCAATCCCGCGACGCCCGATGCGGTGAAGGAGATGTCGAAGGCCAACATCGCCAAGCGCCTCGGCTATCTGAATGATCAGCTCGCCGAACAAGCAGTACCTGATGGGCGACAAGTTCACCGTCGCGGATGCCTATGCATTCACGATCGTGAACTGGACCAACTTCATCAAGATGGACCTGAAGCCCTACCCGAACGTCGCCGCCTACATGGGACGCGTCGGCGCGCGGCCCAAGGTGCAGGAGACCCTGAAGTCCGAAGGCCTGATGAAGTAGATTCTCGCGCGATCGGGCGGCCTCGCGGTCGCCCGATCCTTCTTCCTGTGCGGCGATGCGCACCGCCGCAGCTGTTTCCGACGCATTTCCCAAATCGCGCCGCTGAGGTAAATCGATCCTCATGGCTGAGCAATGCTCTCTCCACTCCCGATCCCGCTCCGGACGGTACGCCCAAGCTTGCGCGCGATGGTCCCCGATTTGGTCATCGACGGCGCGCTGCCCGCGATCGCCTACCAGATTCTCACGCGCTATGGGGTGGCCGCCGTGCCGGCGCTGACTGCCGGCGCGATTTTCCCGGTCGCCAACATCGTTCGGAAGTTCATCGCAACTCGCAGTCTCGATCTGATCGGCGCGATCGTGCTGGTGTTCCTCGCGATTGGCGTGGTCACCTCGCTTCTCTCGGGCAACGTGCTGTTCGTCCTGATCAAGGAATCATTCATCACCGGGTTGGTCGGTCTGATGTTCCTTTCGTCGTTGCTGTGGAAGCGGCCGATCATCTTCTACATCGCGCGCCAGGTGATGGCCGGCGAAAGTCCCGAGCGCCTGGCATGGTGGAACGGCATGTGGGAACACGCGCGCTTCCGCCGCACCATGCGCCTCATGACCACGGTCTGGGGCGTCGGTTACGTCCTCGAGGCGCGATCCGCGTGGTGTTCGCGCTGACGCTGACACCGGGCACCGTCGTGATCCTGTCGCCCATCATGGCCATCGGAACCACGATCGGCCTCATCATCTGGACGCGCAGATACGGGCACATCGTGCAGGAGCGCGCCGATCGCGAACTGGCTGCCCAGGCGTCCTCAGCGACTGGAAGTTAGCGAGGAATCAAAGATGTCTGCCGCAGGCCTCATCACCATTCGCAGCGCATTCTCGGTTAAGGAAACTATCGATCGCCTCGAGGCGAATGCGACATCGCACGGCCTGACCATCTTCGCGCGCATCGATCATGCGGGCGGCGCGGCGCAGGTCGGAATGCCGCTGCGGCCGACCGAGTTGCTGATCTTCGGCAATGCGAAGGGCGGCACACCGCTGATGCAGGACCACCAGACTGCCGGTCTGGATCTGCCGCTCAAAGCGCTGGCCTGGGAAGACGCCGAGGGCAAGGTCTGGCTGACCCGTAACGCCTCGGAGTGGATCGTCGCGCGCCATGGCCCGGGGAGAAAAGCGCGGCTGCCATCACCGCCATCGAGGCCGCCATTGCGCGCCTCACTTCAGCCGCCGCCACATGACCGCGCCTGAGCTGACTAGCCGGCGCGACTGTCCGCCTGAACGCTTGAGGGCGCGAAGTCGGCCAGCATCCACTCGCAGAGAAAAACCATCCGGTGAGCAGCAGCGTGCCGAGGCCGACGGCGAACGGATAAATCAGCGTCGGATTCGTCATCACCAGCGGCAGCAGCGCGACCGCGAGCGCGGGCGGCACGTGCAAGATCGACGCGTCCGCAGCACGATGATGCCCCATCCCATGCACAGCGCCGCGGTAAGCGGCGTCACGCCGAGAAATTTCCAGAAGATGAAGCCGCCCAGCGCGGTCAGGAAGCACGCGACCGGCAGCATCAGCGGACGCTTCGCCCACGGGCACACATCGGGATGCACGAACATTTCGAATCCGATGACTACCAGTGGTGGAAACAGGATGAAGCGCCATCCGGTGAGCTTCACCGCCAGCACCGCGACCGCGACGAACGCGAGCAGCGCCGCGAGCTTCTCCCATCGCGCGCGCACCGGCGCTGCGACTTCGATGCGTGACGTCCTCCGCGACTTCTTCGGCGCTTTCAGCGATCGGCACGCCGCGTCACTCGCGCGTAGCGCTTCCATGGAATCGACAGTGCCGCGAGCAGCACCGTCCCGAACATGATTCCGGGCGGATACCACCAGCTCGTGACGCCCAGCACCAGCGGCAGCAACCCGGCGGAGATCGCGGGCGCGACCGGCGAGCGCAATCCGAGCACCACGGCGATCGCGCCAATCACGTTGAGCAGCACCGAGGACAAATCCATACGGCATCGACGTTGGTGATGGCGATTCCGATCGCGCCGGTGATGACCGGCGTGATCGCGACCATGAGTCGGGGAGTTGGCCCAGGTCCCGCGCGGCCGCGTGAAGACATCATGCGAAAGCGCGCCGAGTTCGGGAAACAGCACGTAGAACGCGCCGGTCGCATTCGCCACCAGCGCGATGATCGCGATGTAGACCAGCGAGATGATTTCGGCGGCGATACGACGGCGCGGCGAAAGCTCCATCGTCAGGGAAGCGTCAGCTCGCCGCGCATCACTTCGGCGCAGTAGCCGCCGACGCGGACATTGTGGACGCGGGAGCCGTCGAGGCCCGCGCGCACGAAGATGTCGACTGGGACGCTTCATCTCAACGCCTTGCAGCGATGACCACCTGCTGGTCGGGTTTCGCGAGGCCGTGGCGCACCATCCACGCCGCGGTGCATCCGGCCGCCGATCCGGTCGCGGGATCTTCGCCGCCATAGAAAAGCATGCGCGCGCGCAGGTCCGGTGCTTCGGCGCCATCGCGCATGATGAAGTAGAACTGGCGCGCATCGGTGTTGCCGAGGTAAGCGTAGGCCTTCTTCAGATCGAGCTCTCAGCTTCGAAGCGTCGCGAGCGACCGCAGCGGAACAATCGCGAATGCGAACCCGGTCGAAACGGTCTGAATCGGAAATGCAGATGTCGATCTCGATCGAGCGGGAGGTCGGTCGCTTTCGCGACTGTCGTTCGGCATCGTGAATCTTGCCGAACTCGGGTCGCGCTGCGTCATCTCACCGAAGCAGCCCATCGGGCGTGGTTTTGAAGTTGACCGGAATTTTTCCGACCTTCAGATCGAGCGCAACCTCATCGATGTTGCGCGCGATTGCGATCACGAAGGCGGTGCCAAGCGTCGGATGCCCGGCGAACGGCAGCTCCTCGGCGACGGTGAAAATCCGCACCTTGACGCCGCTCGCGCGCTCGGTCGCCTCGTCGCGCGGAATGATGAAGGTGGTTTCCGACAGCCGCGTCTCCAGCGCGATGGCCTGCATCTCGGCGTCGCTGAGCCCTCGCGCGTCGGTGAAGACTGCGACCTGATTGCCTGCCAGCGCGCGCGAACTGAACACATCGACGGTGACGAATGGAAATTTCCGCATCCGATGGATGTATCGAAGATCGCGCAGCCGTGAAACCGGATTGATTAACGCTAGATGTGGAGTTCCTCGAAGACGAGGCGACCGGCTTCGAAGCGGTCGCGCGCGAGCGATGGTGCATCGAGGTCCGCAGGATATTTTCCGTCCGCGATGAATCCCGCGAGCGCCTGCCCCGCGCCATAGGACTGCATCACGCCGCGTCCGCTGAACGAATGCGCCTCGTAGACCGACGGCGCCGCGAGCCCGACGATGGCGCTACGATCTGGCGAGACTTCATACAGACCGGCCCATCCGGTGACGTGGCGCAGCCGCTCGCAGCGCGACATTCGCGCATACATGCGCGGCCAGATTTCCTTCTGAAAGAATTCCTCGCCGTCGTAGTTGAAATGGTAGCCGGGCGCCTCGGGCGGCGAATATCCCGCGAGGATGTGCGGCCCCTCGTTGTGAAAATACAGCCCGGTGGTGTCGACGATCATGCCGTACGCTGCGAGGTTGGTTTCGCGATTGTCAACCAGGCTGATTTGCCGCCTGAATAGGCTCGCTGTAATCCTTGAGGCCGAGCAGGCGCAGCACGTTGCGCGACCACGCGCCGCCCGCGATGACGATGGCGTCGGCCTCCAGCTTTTCCAGATGCCCCACTTCCGCTTCGCCGGGACCGTCCTGCGTCATCATGCGCATCAGCGCGGCGTCGGTCATCGGCTCGTCGGCGTGCCAGGTATCGAGCGCGCACGCCGTCGCCGCGGTTGTCGATGGCATAGATGTAGACGCCGTCACGAAACTGCGCGCCCATCGAGCGCGCGCGATCGCGATAATGATTCTTGAGCAGGTTCGGATTGATGAGGCCGTCGCGCGGCGAGAAGGTTGCGCCTTCGATGCCCTCGAGGCGATCGATTTCCGGCACGCGCTGATGCACTTCACTGCGCGGTCAGCGTCTCAATCGGATGGCCGAGGCTGCGCTGCAAATCGATGTGGGCCAGCGCCTTGGGCCAGGTCTCGGCATCGTACAGCCAGAGGTAACCCTTCTGCCGGAAGCCGACCTCGCTCGCGATGCTCTCGTAATATTCGATCGACGCGCGGCACAAGGTGATGTTGACGGCTTCCCACCACGTCGCGCGGACGCCGCCGGCATTCTTCTCGCTCGAACTCAGCCGTCCCGACAGATCGATATCGATGGTCAGCGTGCGCTTGCCGCGCTCGCGCCAGCGCCATCGTGACCGAGCTGCCGACGATGCCGGCGCCGATCACGATCACGTCGTATCGAGGCTGCGCGCTCACATTCTCATTGTAGCCCCGCCGCGATCGCTTCGCATGACGCCTATTGCAAATGTCGCGCGGCCTGCCAATTTGGGAATTGGCGGCATTCACCGAGGAAGCCGCACAAACATATGTGCACACTCGCAATCTATTTCCAGATGACCGATGACTATCCGGTCGTGATCGCCGCCAATCGCGACGAGTATCTCGACCGCCCCGCCGCCAAGCCTACCGCGCTGTGCGAGCGGCCCCACGTCGTCGGAGGCAAGGATCTGCGCGCCGGAGGCACCTGGCTCGGCGTCAATGAGTATGGCCGTGGTATGCGGGCTGCTCAATCGCCGCACCGAGGCGCCGCCGAATCCCGATGCGCGCTCGCGCGGGCTGCTATGCCTCGATGCACTGCGCATGCCGCACCGCGCGTGAGGCGGCAGATTTCGCGGCCAGTCAGCGCGCGCAGCGACTACAACCCGTTCAACCTGCTGATTGCCTCGCGCGAAGCCACCTTCGTCGCCTACAACCGCATCGAGCGTATCGAGGTGGTGCAGCTCAGCCGGGATTTCATCTGCTGACGAATCTCGACGTCAACGATTTCGAATGCCCGCGCATCAGCGCGTCGTATGAGAAGTTCGCGGCGCTCGGCAAGGATGTCGGCTTCCGGCGCGACCCGCTGCTGCGGCGCGTCGAACTCCAGCGCCTGCTCGCCGATCACAATACCC
Organism: uncultured delta proteobacterium; assembly: GCA_963848285.1. Taxonomy (GTDB): domain Bacteria; phylum Desulfobacterota; class Binatia; order Binatales; family Binataceae; genus DATGKG01. Next base: position 288,983 of record CAWKCZ010000002.1, read on the forward strand.
AGCTCGATCCGCGCTCGGGCCGGCCCAACTCGATTTGCATGCATCTCGACGCCTATGGGACGCGCTCGTCGAGCCAGATTTTCGTCGGGCGCGAGGACGACGATATCGAGCATTACTTCGCGTCGGGACCGCCATGCCAAAGCGGCATACGAGCCCGCCGAGGTGCCGATTCAGTCGGAGAGTTCGTCGTTGCTGAAATAGCCCGCGACTGCGGATACGATAAAGCATCCGATGGCGATCGCCGCGCAGGCGAGGAAAATCGACGCGAGAAACGGCGGCTCGATCACGAAAAACAGGATCGACGCCCGAGATCATCGCGAGCACGCTGGCGATGATCGCGACCACGATGGAGACGCATGCGCAGTTGCTTCATCGAGATTGGCCCTTGACCGATTGCGGCTTGACCGATACGGACCGATGCGTGTACCCGATGATGTCATTCGCACGTGACCAACAAAATGTATAGACGCATTCCTCTCCTCGCTTGCTTGATTGTGGCGATCGCTCGCCGCGCTTGCAAGCGCCCCCGTGACTCTCGCTCAGCAGCAGCAGGAGTCCGGGCTATCCTGGCAGCAGCGATTCCTCGGCATCCTGCCGCTGGTAAAGCCCGATCGCCAAGGATCCGGTCGTCGTCACCGTCAACGGCGCGCCCATCACGCTCGCGCAGGTGCGGGACTACGCGAAGACCGAGCAGCGCCTCATCAACGCCAACACCACCGAGGAGACGCGCGCGGTTTTCAAGGACGCGATGGAGAATCTCATCAGCCGGCAGTTGCTGATCCAGGAAGCCGAGCACCGCGGCATCAAGATTCCCGATGCCGAAGTGGCGCAGCGCGCGCGCGAATTCCAGGTCCAGGGCGTCGGCGGCGAGACCACTGATCGTCGACCGGCAACGCGCCCGATCAGCTCCTACTCGACCAGGTCCGCGGCTCGATGGAAATCGAAAAGATGCTCGACGAGGAATTTCAGAAGCATAAAGTGGCGCCGACCGAGCAGGACATCCAGCGCTACTACGACGAGCACAAGGACCTCTTCGTGCAGGACCCGGCGAAGGTGCGCCTCTCGCACATCGCGATCAAGCTGCCGCCCAACGCGACCGACGCGCAGAAGGCCGCGGGCATGAAGCGCATCAACCAAGCTTCGCGACGAGGCGATCAAGAGCCAAGGACTTCGCGACGCTTGCGCGAAAGAATTCCGAAGACAAGCCGACCGCGCCGAAAGGCGGCGACCTCGGCTACTTCACCAAGGGTCAACTTCCACCGGTGGTGGATCAGCTCGCGTTCTCGACCCCGGTCGGCCAGGTATCGACGATGTTGGAGTCGAACATCGGATTCAGCTTTCTGAAGGTGACTGATCGTCGCGGCGCCGAGCTATGCGCCGATGAGCGCGGTGAAGTCGAAAATCGCGATGGTGCTGCTCGACTTCAACCAGGAATACATCGTCAAGAACATGCTGAAGGGCCTCGCGAAGGACGCCAAGATCAAGTTCAGCAAGCTGCCCGGCGAGCCGACGCAGTCGACAATCTTCATAGCCGCGCGTGGTCAGCCCGGCGGATGCGCATAGCGCGTCGGATCGGCAATGCCGGCCTCGCGGAAACCCTCGATGCGCTCGGCGCATTTGGTGCACGCGCCGCAATGATGCGAGCCGCGAGGGTTCGCACATGAGAGCGTCAGTTCCAGCGGGAGCGCCCTTCCCTTCTTCACCACATCAGATTTCTCGCAGGCCCTCGAACGGCGTCAGGATGCGCAACGGCAACTCCACTCCGAGTTTCACCGCGCGCTCGACCGCGCGAAAGAACTCCGGGCGCGCATCGGGAAACGGATTGCTTTCCAGCGGCGCCATCGCGATCTCGCCGATGCGATTGCGTGCGCAAAACATCGCGGCCTTGGTGAGCAGGCTCAGGTTGCGTCCCGGGATGTAGTTCGAGGCGAGCGAGGCGCGATAGCCCGGGCACCTTGCCGCTAACGCTCCAGTGATCGCGCGTGATATCGACGAGTCGGGAAATCCAGCACCGCGACTGCCTCGATATTGTCGACGTCTCAAGCGCTGCGATGAACTTGCGCTAGCGTCGCGAGCTCAACCCGCTCCCATCGCAAACCTGCGCGAACGTAGATCGGAAAAACCTGGCGTCCTTTGCGCGCGAGCTCGGCCAGCAGCACCGAGCTGTCGAGGCCTCCACTGGCGAGCACCGCAATGCGCGAGCGAATCGGCTTGATGGCGAAACTTTTCAGGCGCGATCGTCAGTTGGCGAGCGCGGCGCGAATCGCCTTGACCATCGCGAGGTTGTCCGAATGCCCGGTCTTCGACGCCGTGATGTGCCCTTCGAGCGGGCGGCCCAGCAGATAGAGATCGCCAATCATGTCGAGCACCTTGTGGCGCGCGAACTCCTCCGGGAAGCGCAGCTTGGTGTTCACGATTTTTTGATCGTCGACGATGATCGCATTGTCGAGCCGCCCACCCATCGCGAGGCCCATCTGATTCATCTGCGCGAAGTCGCGTCACGAAGCCGAAGGTGCGCGCCGGCGCGACTTCCTTAACGTAGGCATCGGTCGAAGTCAATTCGAAGTGGACCTTCTGGACTCCAATCGGCGCCGGATAGTCCAGCGTGTAATCGATGATCAGATGATCGGCGGGCTCGATGGTCATGAACTCGTCGCCCTTGCTGCGCACCGTGATCGGACTCGTGATCCGAATCGGCTCGTACCGTCGCCTCCTGGTCTCTGACGCCGGCCTCTGCGATCTGCTGGCAGAACTCCGCCGCGGATCCATCGAGCGCGGGAATTTCGTCGTCGGTTTTGATCAGAAGATTGGTAATGCCGAAACCGTGCAGCGCCGACATCAGATGCTCGACCGTCCGCACCGAGCGCGCGCCCGATGACTAGCGTGGTGTTGTAGCCGGTGTCAGTGACGTTTTCGAGTTGCACCGGAATCTGCGTTTCATCGGATAGCGACGCGAACACGATTCCGAATCCCGACCGGCGCCGGATGAAGGATCACGCCGGTGCGCAAACCGCTATGCAGTCCCTGGCCGCCGAAAACCACCGAACGCGCGATGGTCCGTTGCCGTCGCGCGCCGTGCACGGCCGCCGCGGTCGTCGATGCGCCATTGGTCGCGCCCGGTTCGGTCGCGCTCTCGGTTGCAGGTCCGGCACGCGCCTCCGTCGAGCACGCGCGCGATCGAGGCGAGCAGGCCCGTCACGGAAAACGGTTTCTGAATGAAGTCGGCGGCGCCCAGCTTGGTCGCGGCCACCGCGCTCTGAATGTTGGCGTGACCGGAAATCATGATGACCGCGACCGACGGGCCGCTCGATCTTGATGCGCCGCAGCAGCTCGATGCCGTCGATGTCGGGCATCCAGACATCGAGCAGCACCACCGCCGGATGCTCGCGCTCGATGAGATCCATCACCTCGGGGGCGCGGCCGGTATCGAGCACGCGGAATCCTTCGTCGCTCAAAATTCCCCGCAGTGACGACCGGATGCGATCCTCATCATCCACCACCAGAACGGTCTCATTCACTGTTAGGCACTCTCTCGCAAAGGCGCATCGTGCGCAGGGTTAATCGATAGTTCAAATCTGAACATCTGTTCAGCTCGCGGCCCTGGTGAAATCGCCCTTCCTTCACCGGAAACTCCAGTATGAATCTGCTACCGGCGGGCGCATTATCCGCCACCCGCACGAAGCCGTGATGATCGGTTACGATAGCAGAAACTATCGCCAGACCCAGCCCCGTGCCACCGTGCTTGGTCGAGAAGTACGGCTCGAAAATTCGCGTCCGCAGCGCCGGGCTGATGCCGGGACCGTTGTCACGAACCTCCAGCATCACCACGCCGCTGGCGGAGTCCAGCGAGGTGCGCAACTCGATGCGAGGTCCATGGCCATTGCGGGCCACCGTTGAGGTCGCGGACACCGCATTATCGAGCAGGTTGATGAGCGCGCGCTTCAGCGACTCGCGATCGATCAGGATGCGCGGCAGCGACGGTTCCAATTCCAGCACGAATTCCACGCCCGCATGCGCCGTCTGGAAGCTCGCGATCGTCTCGGTGGCGAGCGCGTTCAGATCGCCGGGCACCGGATTCAGATCGCGGCATCCGCGCGAAGGCGGAAAACTCATTGACCAGCCGCTTGAGGTCCTCGACCTCGCCGATGATGGTGCGGGTACATTCCTCCAGCAGCGCGTCATCGCCGGGCGCGTTATCAGGCGCGAGCCGCGCCAGCCGCGGGCCCAGTTGCCGACGCAGGCGCTCGGCCGAAAGCTGAATCGGGGTTAGAGGATTCTTGATCTCATGCGCGATGCGCCGCGCAACCTCGCGCCACGCTTCCATCCTTTCGACCTTGGCGATCTGACTGACATCCTCGAAGAAGAGCACCGATCCTAGATTCGAGCCGACATCGTCGCTCAGCGGCGAGGCGGTGATCATCAGCTCGATTTCGCGCGCCATCGATTTCGACTTTGATCGAGGAGCGATTTTCGCGCCGCGCCGGAAAGGTCGACAACACTTCATCCAACGCATGGACCAGCGGCGGGCGCAGCACCTCGCGATAGTTGCGCCCGATGACATCGTCGATGCGCACCCCGAGGAGCCGCTCGGCGTGCGGATTGATCGCGGTCAGCCGGCCTTCGGGATTGAGACCGACCACCCCCGCCGAAACATTCCGAAGCAGCGTCTCGGTATAGCGCCGACGCCGATCGAGTTCGGTCTGCGAGACCCGCAGGTCGGTCGTCATTTGATTGAACGAGTCCACTAACTGTCCGATCTCGTCGTCGCCGATCGGATCGATGGTGTACTCGAGATTGCCTGCCGCGACCTGCATGCGTGCCGGCAGCCAGCTCGCTGATCGGCCCGGTAATGCCACGCGCGAGATACATTCCAAACCAGCTCGCCAGCAGCACCACGACCAATCCAATCAGCACCAGCGCGAGGATGTAGCTGTTGAGGATCGGCTGCTTGAGGATGCGGAGTTGAAAGTAATCCTCTGCGGTACGCGAGATGTTGGCCGCGCGCTTGGCGAGGCTCTTGGGAAGGAAGTAATCGACCACCACCGCCCCGACGACTGTATCGCTATCCGGTCCTGCAAAAATCGGCGCGCTGCCCCGAATGATGTCGGCGCTTCCGAATGGATCGGTGCGCGTCATCGCCTGCCCCTTCAGCGTCTGATCGAGGATTTGCGAATCGGGCGACACGCCGATGCCGGTGGGAGTCTTGGGGCTCAGCGCGAGCAGCAGGAGCTTGCGGTCCTTCGAGAACACCTCGATGGTGCCGAGGTTATATTCCTGCTGCCGCTTCTCGACGAATTGTTTCAGGTCATCGCGCCGATCGGGCGCGAGCAATCCGTAGCCGGCGGCTTGCTCTGCGATCGCGCGGGCGAAATGCGCCGCGTTGTTGGCGGAGTTGAGGTAATAGGTCTTCGCGATTTCGAGCGAATCGCTCATCACCCGCTCATACTCGGGATTGAACCAGCTATCGACGTCGGCGTGCAGGAACGCGCCCGACACGTAAAGCAGAAACGCACTCGGAACCATCGCCACCGCGATGAATCCCAACACCAGGCGCATCTGGAACTTCGACCCGATGAGCCCGCGGCGGCGCTCGAACATCACCTTCGCGAGATTCCGGCCCACCAGGTAGAGCAGCAGCCCGAGCAGCAGAAAACTCAGATTGAACAGGCTGATGACTGCGAGATTCGAGCTTAGCGAGGTATGCTTGGTGAGCGGCGGCAGCGCGGTCTGGGCGAAGACAAAAGCAATCAGCGTGAGGGCTGCCACTCCGACCGCGATCAACTCGCGGCGGCGACGCTTCATTTCAACCCGTCGTTGCGCGATTTCCCGGACCTCTTCGGCCATCGTTCAGCGCCTCAACAGCGCAAAGATAAGGCTCACCACGATGCTTATCACAATGCACGTCACGACCGGGAAATAGAAGGTGAAGTTGCCGCGCCGCACGTAGATGATCGCCCGGCAGGCGCCCGATGAAAGGCACGCCCGAGAAGAGCCACAGCATCGCGCCGAGCGCGGCGATCGCGAGGCCCATCAGAATTAGAGATTTGGCAAGAGGCGCCATAGAGCACCGGGTCCGATTCTAGCCGAGAGCACGCGGGAGCCCAACCACGCCCTTGGCTCAGGCCGGACGCGATGGAATCAGCGCAAATCGCGATTTCAGCCGGAGAAATGGGGTCTCCAGGAATCGATACGATGCCGCGGCCATCGCCACTGTGAGTGTGAACCCAGCCAGCGCGATGAAGGTAGTGCTATCGACCCAGCTTCCGACCAAAGGTAGCGGACGCGCCACGCCTTTTATCACGATGACCAGGGCGATCATCTGCCATATGTACAAACCGTAGGAAATCTTGCCCAAATAGATACTGGCGCGGATGAGCGGGTTCTTTTGCGGCAATGGGCATTCCGCAGAACGCCAGCAGGATCATCCCGCATCCCAACGCGACCGCCGGGTATCCGAAGAACATCGTCGCCGCCGAATTGGGACTCCAGTACGGATCGCAGAACGTCGCCACCACCAGCATTGTCGCGATGCCGAAGAGCAGCAGCGCCACCCGGGACACCATTCGCCGATGATAGTGCCCGCCCATCATCCAGACCGCGAGCAGGATCCCGACTGCGAGCGGATCCAGACGCGTCAGCGTGTTGGTCCATACCAATGCGCCCGACGCATTCATGAACCAGCAAAGGGTGCGCGCAGTAAAGCTGATGGCGAGCATGACCAGCGCCGCCACCACCAGCCGCGAAGGTCGCGACCTTCGTGCGACGAGCGGCCACAGCAGGTAAAACTGCTCTTCGATCGCGATGGTCCAGAGGTGCGAAACCACGAAGGTCGGCGTCCATCCCCACAGAGAGTTAGCAATGTTGGCCGACAGCAGGGTCGCCATAATCATCCACTTCGCAGAGGCATGCACCGATGCGATCCAGATTCCGGCGACTGCAATCACCAGCACATAGGAAAAATACAGCGGCCAGATGCGAAGGATGCGACGAATATAGAACCGGCGCAGGTCCACCGTCCCGGTTGCCTGCCGCTCGCGCATCAGTCAACTGGGTGATGAGGAACGCGCTGAGCGCCAAAAACAGATCGACCGAGTACCCGCCGCTCCAGCCCAGGATGCCGTACCGCGCGGCCGATCCAGTCCGGATGAAAATCCGGAAAGTGGTGGGCCGGAGTTTCCTGGTAGCAGTGCTGGAGGAAGATCGCGAGGCACGCGAGGAACCGCAGCAGGTCCAGTTCGGGAAGATAGAAACGCGCCGGTAGCGTGCGCGCCGGCCTCCGCGCGTCGCGGAGAAAATCGGGCGTCCGCGAAGCTTCCGCGGGCGCCCGATCGATTGCGGCCGAGCTAGGCGTGGGCGTGGGCGGCCTTCTGCGCCTCGCGCTTGGCGGCCTGCTCCTTGATGACCTTCTCCGCGATGTGCGGCGGCGCTTCCTCGTAGTGCGAGAACTGCGCCTCGAACGAACCGCGTCCCGAAGTCATCGAGCGCAGGTCCGGCGCGTACTTGAGGATTTCCGCCATCGGCACCGTCGCCTTGATCACCTGGCTATGGCCCTTGGTCTCCATCCCCTGCACCTTGCCGCGGCGCGAGTTCAGATCGCCGATGACATCGCCCATGTTCTCGTCGGGCGAGGTCACTTCGACCGACATGATCGGTTCAAGGATGATCGGCCTGGCCTTTTCCATCGCGGCCTTCATCCCCATCGACGCGGCGATCTGAAACGCCATGTCCGAGGAATCGACTTCGTGATAGCTGCCGTCGAAGACCGAGACCTTCACGTCGATGATCGGGAAGCCGGCGAGGAAGCCCTCGTGCAGCATGTTGCGCACGCCCTTCTCCACCGACGGAATATAGTTGCGCGGGATCACGCCGCCGACGATCTCATTGACGAACTCGAAACCCGCTGCCGCGCGGCAGCGGCTCGATACGCAACCAGCAGTCACCATACTGGCCGCGCCCGCCGGATTGCTTCTTGAGTTTGCCCTGCGCCTCGGCCTTGCCCTTGATCGCTTCCTGATAGGGCACCCGCGGCGCCGGTCAGCTCGACCTCGACGCCGAATTTGCGCTTGAGTTTTTCCACCGTCACTTCGATATGAAGCTGACCGGTACCGCCGAGGATGATTTCGCCGCTTTGCGGATCGCGATGCATCTCCAGTGCGAGGTCTTCCTCGACCAGCTTCTGCAGCGCCGCCGAGGCCTTCTCTTCGTCGGCTTTCGACTTGGGCCGAATCGCGAACGAGATGACTGCATGTGGACGGCGAATCGGCTCGAACATGACCGGCGCTTTCTCGTCGCATAGCGTGTCGCCGGTCGAGGTGTCCTTGAGCTTCGCCACCGCGGCGATCTCGCCGGGCAGCGCGATCGCGAGCGGCGCCTGCTTCTTGCCTTCGAGGCGCAAAAGTTGACCGAAGCGTTCTTTCGATTCGCGCGAGGAATTGTAAACCCCGGCATCGCTATGCGCGGTACCCGAGATCACGCGGAAAAACGTCAGCTTGCCGGCGAAGGGATCCATCACGGTCTTGAACACGAAGGCCGAAAACGGCGCATTGGGATCGGCCGCGCGAGTCTCTTCCTGCGCCGTTGGACGCATGCGTGCCTTTGTTCGCGGGACGCTCATTGGGCGCCGGCAGCAGGTTGATGATCGCATCGAGGAGCGGCGCGGCGCCGATATTTTTCGCGCCGGAGCCGCATAGCACCGGCGTGATCTTTCCCGCGATGACGGCGGCGCGCAGCGCGGTGCGCAGTTCGTCCTCGGAGAGCTCGCCCGCTGTCGAGGTACTTCTCGAGCAGCGCGTCGTCGGTCTCGGCGACCGCCTCGCACAGCTTGGTGCGCGCTTCCTCGGCGCGCGTTTTGAGGTCGCCGGCGAGGTCCTCTTCTTTCGGCTTGCCGGTGGTGTTGTCGACGTAGGTCAGCGCCTTCATCCGGAGCACGTCGATAATGCCGTTGAAGGCGAGTTCTTCGCCGATCGGCAGCGCGAGCACGACGGCCTTGGCTTCGAGAACCTTCTCGAGATCGGCCAGCGCATTTTCGAACTTGGTGCGCTCGCGATCGAGGCGCGAAACGAACGCGATTCGCGGCAGCCCGAGCGCCTCGGCCTGCTGCCAGACTTTTTCGGATTCGACTTTGAGATCGCCACCGGGAGTGGCGACGAAAACGATCGCATCGACAGCTTGCAGCGCGTTGAAGGAATCGGCGATGAAGGCGCCGTATCCGGGAGTATCGCCGATCAGGATTTCGTTCTTTTTCCAGTTGAGATGATGAAACGAGGAATTGATCGAGGCTTTGTGATTGAGTTCTTCGGGCTCGAAGTCCAGCACCGAGGTACCGTCGTCCGGACGTCCGAGCCGGGTTGTCGCGCCGGCGGTGAAAAGCATCGCTTCGGCCAGTTGGGTCTTTCCTGAACTGCCTTGGCCAACCAGCGCGATGTTTCTCAACCGCCCAATTTCCTCCACAGCCATAAGAGTCACCTCCGTGAATTTCCCTCGGGCTCCGCTCCGCTACGCCTCGGGGCGCCAACGGCGCGGCTCCGCCCGCTTCGCGTCTATTTCGAATAGGCACCCTCCAACGTCACATCCCAATTTCCCTCGACCCCAGTAGGGGTTCTCGGGGCGCCTGCGGCGCGGCTACGCCCGCTTCGAGGCTCGTCTGCAAGTTTCACGAATAAGCCCCTTCGAGGGTCACATCTCCCGCGATGATCCGGCGCACGCCACTCGGAGTTTCCAGCAACAGCGCGCCATCGGTATCGATTCCTTTCACGATGCCTTCTTCGCGGGTTCCCGCATCGACGACCGTCACGCGTTTCCCGGTCAGCGCCGAGTAGCGCTCCCAATCGGGCCGCACCGCCGCAAATCCCTTCGTAACAGTTTCGTCATATCGAATGTTTAGTCTGGTAAAGAGCGAGTTGGCAACCGCAACGCGATCGCATCGATGGCCGGTCGCGATGAAAACCGAAATCGCGCGCTCCCGAAGCTCCTCGCGGAACATCGTCGAGCGCGAGGTTCAGGTTGAGCCCGATGCCGAGCAGGACCGAGTCGAGCCGCTGCGCGCGATCGGTGACCGCCTCCGCGATGATGCCGCCGGCCTTGCGCCCGTTGAGCCATACATCGTTGGGCCATTTGAGCTGCACGATGCCGGGCGCGACATCTTCGAGCGCCTCGGCGGCGGCAACTCCGGCGACCAGGCTCAGCCGCGGCACCTCGGACATCGCGATGCGCGGGCGCAGGATGATCGTCGTGTAGAGATTTATGCCCGGCGGCGAATGCCATCCGCGCCCCATCCTGCCGCGTCCGGCGCTTTGGGTCTCGGCAATGACGCGGTGCCATGCGGCGCGCCCTCGGCGGCGAGGTTACGCGCGAGGTTCTGGGTCGACTCGACTTCCTCGAAGTAGTGGATTTGGCATCCGATGACGCCGGGCTGATGGTGCTCGATTGCTGAGTAAGGGTGCTTCGGCATTGGCGATATTCGCTATTTCTTCGCCTTGAACGAAGTGGCTTTGTTTTGTCGTTCTACCCATCGCGCGGAGGCGCCTCGCAATGGGTTTGTTTTTAAGATTTTACCGCTTGTACGAGCGCTGCTTGAAGTGGGTTTGTTCCAGCATCTGCGTTATTCATAGCGGTCCATTTTTAGAAATGCCTGCGAATTTCCTCGATAGTTTGGCTTCGTTTGGTAGTTTAGCGATCGCGAAGTGGGTTTGTTTTTGCATTTTCACTTGTGAGCGCCAATCGACCCTCAAAGCATCGGCCGCCCTCGGCCGTCACAACTCGATGATAGCAGATAAGGACCTCGGGGTGGGACTTCGCTAAGATGATGTCAGCCATGCCGAAAGCGACCACCAAAGCGCGCCCGACCCTGCTTCCGATGGAAACGGCTTCCTACCAGCCTACGCGCGAGGAGGACCTCACCGCGTGGTTGCTTGATCAAGCCAACGAACTGCGAACTCGCACGCCTGCTTCTATCGATTGGGCAGGAATCGCCGAGGAACTCGAAGAAATAGCCGCTTCGACCCGCCATGCGCTGGTGAGCGATCTGGTGGTGGTATTGCGCCATTTGTTGAAGTTGCAGTACGAGACGAGTGCCAACGAATGGCGTGGTCGATCGCGCGGGTGGAAATTGCATGCGGCCGAGCATCGGGATCGCGTCATCGATTTCCTCGACGAATCGAAATCGCTGCTAAACCGCTTCGACGAATTCGTACGAAAGGCATACCCGCGGGCACGCCAGCAGACAGCCCTCGAGACGGGCCACAAAGAAAGCCGCTATCCCGAGACCTGCCCTTGGTCGGTCGAGCAAATCCTCGATCCGAAGTTCTTTCCCGAAACCTTCAAATCGTAGGCCGCTGCTGATGCCATTCGGTGGCGCGCTCGAAGGCCGCCGCCGACGCGGAACAGCGTCGCTTCGCCCAGCAACCGTCCTACAAGTTGTAGGCTCGGAGGCGGGCCACCCTTGCCGTCGCCGCCCGGCAGCGAAAGCGTCGGGTTGCGGCTCATGTTGAAGGGCGCGGTGAACGACATCAGCGGGTTGGGTCCTTTGAATGCCGAGGCGTCCGGCGGCATCGCATCGGCCGGCAGCGTGCTCGCAACCATCGAGGGGCACGCCAGCACGTCGATCTGGTCGAAGAGCTGCTGAAACCGATTGCTGAAGCGCTCGCGCACCATGTGCGCGTTCGCATACTCCGCGCCGGTAACTTTGCGCGCCCATTTCGACCAACGAGCGAAAGCCGGGACCATAGTCGGCTGCTCGGGAAGGATAATTCGGGGCATGCGCGGCGAGTGCCTCAGCAGCGCGCCATCGTCGTCCACGCCTCGATGACAGGGTCGACATCGGGCACTTTTACTTTGACGACGCGCGCGCCGACCCGTTCGAGATCGCGCACCGCGTTGGCGACCGCAGTTGCGACATCGTTGGAGGCTCGCGCCGACGTATTTCTCATCGAAGCCGACGCGGACGCTGAACGCCCCGCTCTTCGCGGCCGCAGCATAGTCATCGAGGGGCGCGGCGAGCGAAGTGTCATCGCGCGGATCCTGGCCGGCGATCACGGCGCAGGACGAGCGCCGCATCGGCCACCGTCCGCGTCATCGGCCCGATATGGTCGAAGGACTCGCGAAAGCGGAAAAACTCCATGGCGGCTTACCCGTCCCCATGTAGGCTTCAGTCCGACGATGCCGTTGGCCGCCGAGGGAAACCGAATCGAGCCTCCGGTATCGGTGCCGATCGAGGCGTAGCAGAGACCCGCCGCGGTCGCGGCGCCGGAGCCGCTCGAGGACGCGCCCGGCCACAGCTCGGGATTCCATGGATTGAGCGGGCCGGGAATTTCCGGGTGATACCAGGCCATCGCAAATTCGGTCAGATGCAGCTTGCCGAGCAGCACCGCGCCCGCAGCCTCGAAGCGATCGACTACGGTGGCATTCGAGTCGGGCTGAAAGTCGCGCAGCACCTTGCTCGCGCAAGTGGTCGGCACGCCTTTGGTCCAGCACAGATCCTTGACGGCGACCGGCACGCCATGAAGCGGTCCGCGATACTTGCCCGCCGCGATTTCCTTGTCGGCAGCTTCGGCCTGCCGCAGCGCCGAATCATCCAGGACGGTGAGATATGCGCGCAGTTTCGGATTGAGTTGATGGATGCGATCGAGCACCGCGCGCGTCGCCTCGACCGAGGTGACCTCGCGCTTGCGCAGCGCCGCCGACAGTTCGCTCAGCGACAGGAAGCAGAGTGCTTTTGGATCCATGATGGTTTCCGCTTCTACCGTTTCCAGGCGTCAGTGGCTACGCCGGGCCGCTTGCGCAGAATGCCCTTCCCTTCCAGCTCGCGCACGCGCTCGGCCGAATAGCCGAGCTCCTTGGTAAGGATTTCTTCGTTGTGCTCGCCGAGCATCGGGCGCCTGCAGCTCCAGCGGCTTGGGAAAATTCGAGAAGCGGAACGAGAACCCGGGCACATCGAAATCGCCGAGGATGCGATCGTGCACGGTGCGAACGGTGCCGCGCTGGCGCAGATGCGGATGCTTGACCGCCTCTTCCACCGACAAGATCGGCGCATGCGGCACGCGATACTCCCTGCAGCGCCGCCAGTCGAGGCCTCGTCACTCGGCATCGAGGCGAACCATCCTTCGATCTCGGCGACCAGCGCATCGACATTCATGAGGCGGTTGGCGTTGAGGCGAAAGCGCGGGTCCTCGAACATCTCCGGCTTGCCCATCGCGCAGCACAGATGCGCGAAATGATGGTCGAGCGTCGCGATGATGATGAAGTAGCGATTCTTCGCCTTGAACACGCCGCACGGGAGCGCATACCACGAATGCTTGCCCGGAGCGCGTCGGCTTGAACTCGCCCTTGGTGAGGCTGTGCGCCTCGACCGCGGCCTCGTGGTAGTGGAAATAAGTATCGAGCAGCGACAAATCGAGATGCTGCCCCTGCCCCGTGCGCTCCCGATACAGCAGCGCCGCGCAGACCGCGCCGCACGCATGCGCGCCGGTGCTCACATCGCCCATCGCGGTCATCGCGAAGTACGGCGAGCCATCGGCCTCGCCACCCATCGAGGTGATTCCCGCATACGCCGCGCCGAGGAAATCGAAACCCGGCTCATGCGCGAGCGGGCCGGTCTGCCCGAATGCGGAAATCGAGCACATCACAATTTTGGGATTGAGCGCCTTCACGCGCTCGTAGTCGAAGCCCATGCGGCCGATTGATGCCGGGCGCGTAATTCTCCACCAGCACATCGGCCTTGCGAATCAGGTCCGCGATGATGTCGTGGCCCTCGGGCGTTTTGACATTTACGCAAATGCCCTTCTTGCCGCGATTGTGCTGCACGAAGTAGCCGCTGCGGCCTTCCTTGCTGAGATATGGGCCGCCGCGCGCGGGGTCGCCGTTGGGCGTGAGCTCGACCTTGATCACCTCGGCGCCCATTTCCGCCATCATCAGGGTGCAGGTGGGACCCGCGACAACCTGGGTGAAATCGAGAACTTTGTAGCCATCGAGGACGTGTCTGAGAGGAGCGTTCGGCCATATCGGTGCCTCCAAGCCGCGGCGCGTTCGCCGTCAGGTTTTTCTATAGCACCGAATTTGAAATAAGCGAGATGGATTACAATCTAATGGAATGCAGCCAGATTCCAGGGGCGTTCGCGAACGACCCGTACTTAGTCGCCGATCGGTCGGCACGATTGAAGGCGTTCGCGAACGACCCCTACCGATCGACGATGCGAACTAGCACGATGCGCATGCTGATGTCCATCGCGCGCGCCGAATGCGTGATCGCGCCGACCGAAATCAGATCGACGCCGGTCTCGGCAATCGCGCGCACCGTATCGAGGTTCACGTTGCCCGAGGCTTCGAGGATCAATTTGTCACCGACGAGCTGGCGCGCGCGCGTCATCGATTCGAGGTTCATGTTGTCGAGCATGATGATGTCGGCGCCGGCGTCGCGCGCTTCCTCGACCTGCGCGAGCGTCTCGCATTCGATCTCGATGCGGATGGTGTGCGGCGTGATTTTCTTCGCGCCCTCGATCGCCGCGCGCACCGAGCCGGCCGCCGCGATGTGGTTGTCCTTGATCAGCACGCCACCATCGAGGCCGAAGCGATGGTTGCTGCCACCGCCGCATCGGACCGCATACTTCTCGACCGCGCGCAGGCCCGGATGCGTCTTGCGCGTGTCGACGATTTTCGCGCGGGTGCCTTTGATCGGCATCGACATACTGATGCGTCGCGGTCGCGATTCCCGACATGAGCTGGATGAAGTTGAGCGCGGTGCGCTCGCCAATCAGCAGCCCCGCGAGGTTGCCCTCGATATTCGCGACGAGGTCGCCCTTCGCGAGCTGCGCGCCTTCCGTCGCAGACGAGACGATCGCGCTTCGCGCCCGCGAGGCGGAACACGCGCTCGAGGAGGATGCCGCCGCATAAAATCATGCGCGGCTCTTTGACGGTGATCCTCGCGCGCCCCTGCTGCCCGGCCTTGACGGTCGCGGCAGTGGTGATGTCGCCCTGGCCGAGGTCCTCGTCGAGCGCGCGCTTCACGAGCGCATCGAGGTCGAGCTGCTGGAAAATTTCCACCATGGTCAGCGAGCACTCGACCGAGGATGCGAAGCTAGCTCGCAATTGAACGCTCAATCGGCGCCTTGTCGGTTGAGCTCCTGCGCAGCTTCTGCTGCGTCGCGTCGCGCGTCTCGGGAGCAGCTTTCGCCATAAAATCCGGATTGCTCAGACGTCTTCGATGCTGAACCTCGTGGTAGCCGGTGAATTCGTCGATCTGTTTCTTGCACGACGTTCTGCGCGCTTTATCAAAGTCGAAATCCGGCGGGCGCCGCGATAGCAACTTCGCACCAATTCGAGACACTTGTGACTGATCGGTGCCAGCCCGGCAAGATTCTTCATCGAGCGAAACTCAGGCTGTCAATCTTTCGCCATAGTCGATACGTACGGCTCTAGCGCGAAACGCTCTGTCTCGGTATTGAATTCTCGTTCGGCGACCGAGCTCCGTTTCGCCGAGCCGCGGCCTGAATGATCACGCTCACTCGTTGGCCCGGATGGATGCCCAGCAACGCGCGCAGCGAGTTGACCGCCTCGGTGACTTCGATGCAATGGCGTCATCGCGAGTTGACTCGGCATCATCGAGACGTGCGCATCGTCGAAGGCTCGGGAAATTTCGCAATCGGAAGATTCGGTGCGAGGTCAGGATCAGCGATGTACGGCCGAATCACCTGCCAGATTTCCTCGGACACGAACGGCATGAACGGATGCAGCAGTCGCAGCATCTGATCGAAGCCATGGATGATGACATAGCGCGCAGCGGCCTGACGTTCGCCGCCCGCCTTCAGCGCGTCTTTGGAAAGCTCGATGTACCAATCACAGAACTCATGCCAGATGAAGTCGTAAACCTTCATCGCGGCAACGTTGAATTCGTACGCGTCGATGGCGCGGCGTGACTTCGTCGGATGGCATCGTTGAGGCGATCGAGTATCCACCGGTCCGCGAGGCTCATCTGCGACGCCTCAACCTTCGGCAGCGGCTGCGGCGCGTCGGCGAGGTTCATCATCGTGAAGCGTGCGGCATTCCAAATCTTGTTGGCGAACGCGCGCGAGGCCGCCAGCCGCTCGGGCGAGAGGATCACGTCGCGGCCCTGGATCGCCAACTGCGCGAGCGTGAAGCGCAGCGCGTCGGTGCCGTAGGTGTCCATCAGTTCGAGCGGGTCGACCACGTTGCCCTTCGACTTGGACATCTTCTTGCCTTCCGCATCGCGCACCAGCGGCGTGATGTAGATGTCGCGGAAGGGAACCTCGCCGGTAAATTCGAGGCCGAACATCATCATGCGCGCGACCCAGAAAAAGATGATGTCGAAGCCGGTAACTAACAGACTGGTCGGGTAGTAGCGCGCGAGGTCTTTGGTTTCCTCGGGCCAGCCGAGCGTCGAGAACGGCCACAGCCCCGAGCTGAACCAGGTATCGAGGACGTCGTCATCCTGCACCAGGTCGGTGCCCTCGCACTCCTCGCATTTGGGCGGGCGCACCGCGGTGACCATCAGATGATCGCAGCGCTGGCATCGATACGCGGGGATGCGATGGCCCCACCATAGTTGGCGCGAGATGCACCAGTCGTGGATGTTCTCCATCCAGTTGAAATAGGTGTTCTCCCAGAACTTCGGGAAGAACTTGGTGCGCCCGTCCTTGACCGCCTCGATGGCCTTCTGCGCCATCGACTTGACGTTCAAAAACCACTGCTCCGAGAGCATCGGCTCGACGATGGTATCGCAGCGCGAGCAGGTGCCGACCGCGTTGGTATGCTTTTCCTCCCGTTCGTAGAGGCCCGCGGTCTTCAGGTCATTGAGGATGCGTTTGCGCGCCGCCTCGCGATCGAGGCCGGCGTAAGGACCCGCGTTTTCGTTCATCTGCGCGCGCGTATCCAGCACCGAGATTTGCGGCAGCTTATGCCGCTTGCCCATCTCGAAGTCGTTGAAATCGTGCGCCGGCGTGATTTTCACCGCGCCGGTGCCGAATGCGCTATCGACCTCGGAATCCGCGATGATCGGGATCTCGCGCCCGATGAGCGGCATGACGCGCCATCTTGCCGACCTCGAGCGATAGCGATTGTCCTCGGGATTCACCGCGACGGCAGTATCGCCGAGCATCGTCTCGGGGCGCGTCGTCGCCACCTCGATATAGCCGGAGCCATCCACCAGCGGGTACTTGAGGTACCACAGCGTGCCGTTGCGATCCTTGTGATCGACCTCGAGGTCGGACAGCGCGGTCTCGCATCGCGGGCACCAGTTGATGAGCCGCCGATCCTTGTAGATGAGGCCCGCCTTGTAGAGCCGGATGAAAACTTCATTGACCGCGCGCGACAGGCCGTCATCGAGGGTGAAGCGCTCGCGGCTCCAATCGCACGACGCGCCGAGGCGTCGAAGCTGATTGAGAATCCGGTTGCCGTAGGTCTCCCGCCATTCCCAGACCTTCGCTTCAAACTTGTCGCGTCCTAGCAGATGGCGATTCTTGCCCTCTTTCGCGAGGTCCTTTTCAACCGCGTTCTGCGTCGCGATGCCGGCGTGATCGGTGCCGGGAACCCATAGGGTGTTGAATCCCTGCATCCTGCGGGTGCGCACGATGATGTCCTGCAACGTGACATTCAGCGCATGTCCGAGATGCAGCTGCCCGGTGACGTTGGGTGGCGGGATGACGATGGAAAACGCCTCACCCGGTTTGTCGGGATCGGCGGCGAAATAGCCGCGATCGATCCAGAGCTGGAACCATCGCTCCTCGGCCGCCTTCGAATCGAATGTCTTACTGAGCTCCAAGTTTCCGTCCTGAATGAAAGAGGCGCGAAAGGCGCCTTGGCAGAATCATATTGAGGGCCAGACAACCCATGCAACTGCCCTCGCGCATGGGCTGGTTGACTCCTGCCCGCGCCTGAAATGATCTATAACTCTTTCGTTCGGCACTTCCGCGACTCAGGAGGATCTGATGCCACACTGGTACGAGGACAATTCCAAATCGATCGGCCATACTCCACTGGTGCGGCTCAATCGCGTTATCGATGGCGCGCCGGCCACCGTGCTCGGCAAAGTCGAGGGACGCAATCCCGCTTACTCGGTCAAATGTCGCATCGGCGCCGCGATGGTGTGGGACGCCGAAAAGCGCGGCCTGCTCGGTCCCGGCAAGGAACTGGTCGAGCCGACCAGCGGCAACACCGGCATCGCGCTGGCGTTCGTCGCGGCGGCGCGCAAGATTCCGCTGACGCTGACGATGCCCGACACCATGAGCATCGAGCGGCGCAAACTGCTGGTCGCATACGGCGCGAAGCTGGAACTGACCGAGGGCGCGCGCGGGCATGAGCGGCGCGATCGCGAAGGCCGAGGAAATCGTCGCGTCGGCGCCGGACAGATACGTCCTGCTGCAGCAGTTCAAGAATCCCGCCAACCCGGCCATCCACGAGGACCACGACCGGCCCGGAAATCTGGAACGATACCGAAGGCGCGATCGACATTTTGGTGTCGGGCGTCGGCACCGGCGGCACCATCACCGGCGTCTCGCGCTACATCAAGAAGACCAAGGGCAAGAGCGATCATCTCGGTCGCGGTCGAGCCGACCGCAAGCCCGGTCATCACGCAGCAGCGCGCGGGCCAGCCGCTGAAGCCGCGGGCGCACAAGATCCAGGGGATCGGCGCAGGCTTCATTCCGAAGAATCTCGATCTGTCGCTGGTCGATGAGATCGAGCAGGTCACCAACGAGGAGGCGATCGCGTATGCGCTGCGCCTGACCCGCGAGGAAGGAATCCTGTCGGGCATCTCGTGCGGCGCGGCGGCGGCAGTCGCCGCGCGCTCGCGAAGCGTCCGCAGAATGCCGGCAAGACCATCGTCGCGATACTGCCCGATTCCGGCGAGCGCTATCTGAGCACCACGCTTGTTCGAGGGTGTTTTCGACCGATGAGGTCGTCTATGAAGTCACGCAATACGAACCCCAATGGCAAGCGCGCAATGGCGCATTGACTAACGGCAATGGGATCTCGATCGAATCGTGAGCGAGTTGCGTTCGGCGCGCACCCGTTCGCGGCAGGGATGCATCGACAAGGGCGATGGAACGCGAGATGCCCTCGCGCGAGGCGCTGCGCGACATCATGGAGGGCTTTTTCAGCGTTCTGTATCCGGATCAGTTCGGGCTTCCGGATCTGACCGAGGAAGGCATCGATTATTTCGTCGGCCATCGCCTCGATGAAACGCTGCGCTCGCTCAACATCCAGATTCAGCGCGAATTGCAGTTTTCCTGCAACGGCGACCGAGGATCACACGGTCAAGCACGCCACCAAGGCGCTGACGGTCACGCGCGAATTCGCCGCCAAGCTGCCGCAGATCGCGGCGCTGCTCGAAAGCGATGTTCGCGCCGGATACCAGGGCGATCCGGCCGCCAAGAGCATCGACGAAGTCCGCTTCTGCTATCCGGGCGTCACCGCTATCACGCATCATCGCCTCGCGCATGAGCTCTATTCGATGGGCCTGCCGCTGCTCGCGCGCATCATCGCGGAGCTGGCGCATTCCGCAACCGGCATCGATATCCATCCCGGCGCGACCATCGGCGGCAGCTTCTTCATCGATCACGGCACCGGCGTGGTCATCGGCGAGACCGCCGTGATCGGCCAGCGGGTGCGCGCTTTACCAGGCGGTGACGCTGGGCGCGAAGAGCTTTCCGGTGGGCGAGGACGGCGAGCTGGTGAAGGGAATCCCGCGCCATCCGATCGTGGAAGACGACGTGGTGATCTATGCGGGTGCGACGATCCTGGGACGCATCACGATCGGGCGCGGCTCGACCATCGGTGGCAATGTGTGGATCACGCGCGATATCCCTGCCGGAAGCCATATGGCGCAAGCGCAGGCGCGCAACGAGCGCCTTCAGCGACGGCGGCGGCATCTGACGTGAAGCATGGCATCAGTGCGGCTTAAGTTGCGGGCAAGTTAAGCGCCTCGGGATGCGGCGCGCTTGTGTTTTTACAACGGTTAATAATATCGTGCCTCTCGCCTTGCGGCAAATTGGTCCGAAAACCGGACATTCAGGAGAGCATTTGATGATCGAGCGAAGGGGACGAACGGGGATTTTCATCGCGGCCGGCGCCGGCGTGCTTCTGCTCACCGCCGCATTCGGGGGATGCGCAGGCATGGGCGGCTCACACATCGATTGCACCATCGTCAAGCTGCAGAGTCAGTCGGGACGCTCCAACAGCGAAATAGCCTCCGCTCTCGGGGTGAGCGAGGCCGACGTCGCCAAATGTCCGCCGGCGGGCGCGGTCACCGGAACCGAGGGTGCCGGCAGCGGCGGACCTCCGAATGCATCCGAGTATGGAATTCCGGCCGGTATGGAAGGCGCGGCCGAAGCTTCTCCAGCGGCCTCTCCGACTCCTGCACCGTAGTTAATCGTGACGGAAGTGGGCGCGGCAGTTTTCTGACTGCCGCGCGAAATTCCCCCTCGCCTCATCAGGCCTCCTCAGGCATACAAATGAAGTCCGGAGGCCGCTATGAAGCTTTTCAATTCGACTTTCGCGGGTTTCGGCCTGGTTGTTTCAGTCGCAGTTGCCGGATGCGGTCTGGTCCCGCCTCATGCCGATTGCGACCAGGTCGCGCAGCAGCAGCGTAGCGGTCAAAGCGACACTGAAATCGCACAGGCCCAGGGCGTCAGCATCGACCGGGTGCAAGCATGCTCGCAGAGCGGGTCGTCCAGCAGCCGCGAGACTGCGAACAATTACCAGGATCAGCCGCGGTTGCCGGCGATGATCCCGAATATCCCGAGCGGCGCCATCGGGCTGTAGACCCATTTGAAGCTTCGTGGACGCCGTCTCGCCAGTTGATTTGCAGATTGGTGCGAGAGGGGGGACTTGAACCCCCACGAGCTTGCGCTCACAAGGTCCTGAGCCTTGCGCGTCTGCCATTCCGCCACTCTCGCGCGCGAGTAGACAGAATTATCCGGCCCTGACCACTAATTCAAGTTGCCACCCGCGTCGCGCTACGCTTCGCACCTGCTAAACTGTCGCCCATCATCATGAGCGAACGTGTCCGCGGTGCAGTTGAGCTGATTCCGCGCGAGGTCGAGCCTGGTGCTCGCGCTGGATATCAGCGCCGGCGACGGCCTTTCCACCCGAATGCTGGAGGAGCGGCGTTGGCGTGTCTTTCCCACCGAGTATCATCCGCGCACGCAAGGGGTGGACCGCGGTCAACCTCAACGACGACCTGCCGTTTCGCTCCGCCACCTTCGATCTGGTGATGATGCTGGAAGTCGTCGAGCATCTGGCCGATATTCCGCACATCCTGCGCGAGATCGCCCGCGTCATGAAGCCCGACGGCGTCGCGATTCTCTCCACCCCCAACCGCCTCAATGTCACTTCGCGGCTGCATTATCTGCTGAGCGGATTCTACAAGGGCGGCGCGCTCCCCTGCCCTATCGCTATCGGGTCGAGGACGGCCGCAACTGGCACGTGATGGGCCTCAACGATTTTCATTGGATGGCGCATGGGTTCGGGCTCCATCTCGACGCGCTCGGGCGCAGCAAGCGCAAGCTGAAGACGCAAATCCTCGCGGGGCTGATGTATCTGCCCATCGCCGCGTTTTCGCATTTGCTCTATGGCCGCGGGATCGAGGATCCCGAGCAGCGCAAAATCAATCGAGATCTGTTTCGCCTGATGACCAGCGCCGAATGTTTGATCAACGAGAATATCGTGATGCGATTCCGCAAAGTGGATTTGCGTGAAGCTGTCGATCATCATCGCGACTCACGCGCGGCCTGATTCGCTCGCGCGCCTGATCGCCTCGCTCAAGCCGCAAGCTGCGCCCCTCGCGACTCGCGAGCTGATCGTCGCGGAGAACGGAACTCCCGGCGCCGCCTCCCAGCTCGCCGATGCGGACACCGTCACGCGCGCACATCCACGACCCGCGGCCCGGCAAATGCCGGGTGCAGAATCTCGCCATCAAGCGCGCGACCGGCGACGTACTGATTTTCCTCGACGACGATCTGATCGTGGCGAAGGACTATCTCGATCAGGTCGAGCGATTTTTCACCTACCATCCCGAGTTCGCCGCGATGAAGGGCCGCATCCTGCCACTGCGAAGACCCGCATCAAGATCGCCGGCGTGAACTGGGTGTACCTCGATCTGCCGCTGGTCGATCACGGCAACGAGATCATCGAGGTGCGCGGCGTGCTGGGCGCGAACATGGCGTTCCTCGCCGATGCGCTTCGCGCCGGTCGGTCCGTTCGATGAGCGCCTCGGCCCGGGCGCGGCAGGCCATGAAGAGGAAACCGAAATGTCGGCGCGACTTCGACGCGCGGGCTATCGCATCGGCTACTCACCCAACGCGGTCGTCTATCATGAGGTCGATCCGGAGCGCGCCGATCGGGCGCGCTTCATCCGCATCGCGCGCGAGCGCGGACGCTGCCGCATGATTCACGAGCCGCATTCGAGATTCGATGTCACGTTGAAGAACCTCATCGCGTCGACGCGGCTGGCGCTCGCCTCGATCCTGCGCGTCAGTGCGGAGCGTCGTGCGCGCGAAGAACGCGCGCTCGCGGTCGCGCGCGGGATGCTCGATGCGCTCAACGCCGAGCCGACTCCGTCGACAAGCGCGTCAAGGCTTAAGCGCCGGCTCGGCCCGCTCGCGACGGCGGAAATAATCGCGAGCAGATTCTCCGCATAACGTTTGCCAGGTGTAGTGCTCGGCGGTTGCGCGCGCGAGGCCGCGCAGTTCGCCGTCCGCCTCGCAGCAGCGCGTTCATCTTCTGCGCGATTTCATCAGGGTTGGTCGGATCGCGTACGACAAATCGCCGCATCGATTCGGGCAGCAGTTCCGATGCGCCGCGATTGCGCGCTCGATCAGGACCGGCAAGCCGCTCGCCATCGCTTCCATGACGCACGTTGCCGAACGGCTCGAATAGCGACGGCAGCGCGACCGCATCGACGCCGTGGAAAATCCGCGTGACATCGGGCATCGCACCGGCAAAATGGACTCGCGCGCCAACCCCCAGCCGCACCGCCTCGCGCTGATACCAGTCGGCTTTTCTGATCGGCGCCCACCACGAGCAGATGCGCGCCACGCGCGACCTTTGGCCATGCCTCGATGAGAAATCGCACGCCCTTGCGGCCGAAGCCATTGCCGACGAATGCGACCAGTGGGCGCGCCATCGGTAATGCTGCAGCGTGGAGCGGATCTCGCGGCGCGCCGAGTCATCGCGCGGCGGCGTGAAGCGGTCGAGGTCGACGCCATTGTAAAGCGTGACGACCTTTCGCGCCGGAAGATGGAACTCGCGCATCAAGTCGTCGCGCACCAGGTTGGAAACCGCGATGGCCGCCTTCAGTTGCGGCGCAGCCAAATCCGCGCCGCTCGATGAACATCTGCGCGCGATGGTACGGCGACGCGCGCATCGCCCGCCACTGCGACCGCGCTGCGCCATTGGCGCGCCGCGCGAAGGTAGCTGACGTGCGCGCTGCCACCCGAGCGCATCACATCGGCGCCGACGGTGCGCGCGAAGCTCAGCACCAGGTCGGCGCCATCGCGCGCGCGCGGCCGCCGGCGCGCGATATGCGAACGACAGCAGCCCGGCGGTGCGTCCCAGTGCGCAAGCCGCCGAGCGGCGACACCTTGAAGTCGGCGGATCCGCGCCGCGGAACTCGCGCGCGAAAATAGTGACCTCATGACCGGCCGCGCGCAGGCAATCGGCGGTGATGATCAGATCGCGCTCGGTGCCGCCGCCATGCGGATCGAAGCGGCGCGTCAGCAGCGCGATGCGCATCTGGAGCGCCCGCGCCAAAGCGTGCGCGAGCCCAAAGTGCTTGCCGAGAAATATGTTACTTTGAAACGGGGGTGGAGAGGCGTGGCGATGATCGAGATCCAATGTACCAGTTGTCATACCCGATACCGCATCGATGAGCGAGTGCTGCCCGCCGATAGTCCGACTTTCAAGTGCTCGCGATGCGGCCATGTCTTCACCACCGACCCGATAGCCGCGAAGAAAATTACTCCCGAGACTGCATCGCAAGCCGCACCGCGCGCGCGCTTCGATCCGCGCCGCGAACCCGAAGCCTGCTCCGGACGCATCCATTGACACGAAGCCGCGAGCGCCAGCGGATCGCCAAGGCGTTTGGAGGAACAGAGCCCCGCTGACGAAGCAGCAATCCGCGGCCGGAGTCGAAGCCCGCGCCTGATCAAAGCCCTACATCCGCAATCAGCGGCCGACCGTGTTCGATCGCACGCCCGAACCGCCGCCGCCAAAACCCGCAGCCGGAGCCACCGCCAGGACGTCGATCGCCGAGGCGCGTCGAGGACATGAGAGCCGCCGTCGAAGCATCCGAACCCGCGCGGCGTCGACGCGCATCCTCGTCAAGCCGGCATCCAGAAGCCCGCGCCGGACTGAGAATACGCGAAGCGACGACGAGCGGCGAGAATCTCGAGTTCGATTTTAACGACGAGCCGACCTGACTCGGCCGGAGCTCTGGACCCGAGCCCGAGCCTGACGAGTCGCCCTCGCTCGCCCGCGGCGATGGAGCGTGGGCGACGATGCTGAACAGAGCGACGAGATGCCGTCCCGCGCATCCGTCGGCATTCGGCAGCGGCGAACCCGATCCCGAATTCAGCCGCGGCGAGCCGGCGCCCATCGGTCGCGGAACCATTCCGCAATATGCGGGAAGCGGCGCCATTCAACCCGGCCGCTGCCGGATGAGCATGCGTTCGTCGAGCGCACCGAGCTTGCATTCTGCGCGCTCGTTCCTCGGACTGTTCCTGGTCGTCGTGTTGGTGTTCCTGGTCCTGACCGGCCTTATCTACGTGATTCCGTCGGCCAGCGCCGACACTGTTGCGTCGGATGCCGGTGATCGGTCCCGAATTCGTGCAGCCTGCGCGGCTTGAAATCAGGTCAGCGTTTCCGATGTTCAATCGAGCTATCAAACCGTCAAAGGCGGGCAGCATGCGCTGGTGATTACCGGCGTGGTGAAAAACAATTCCGCGCGTTCCGCTTCCATACCGTGCAGATCGGGGTGCGGCTGCTCGATGCCGCCCAGCACGAAACACGCGCGAGTTCGCGGTTTACTGCGGAACGACGTTGTCACCGCGGATGATCGGCGAGATGACGCCGCATGAGCTGGATTTTCTTCAGAAGCTGGACCCGCAGAAGAACTTCGTGCTCGAACCGGGGCACGCCGCGCCGTTCCTGATGGTGTTCATCGATCCGCCGCGCGACGGTGCGCCATTTCGCGGTTGCGGTTTCGCAGGGCGCAGCCGCCGATGGCGGCGCAGGCCTCGACGCGGACAGCGCACGCTGTAGCGATCACTCCTTCTCGCGCGCGATCATCTCCTCGTATTCGTTGTTGTCCATCAGATCGTCGAGGTCGGTGGGATCGTTCATCTGCACCTTGACCAGCCATCCGTCGCCGTAGGGATCCTCGTTCACGACTTCGGGGCTCTCGGGCAGATCTTCGTTGACTTCGATCACGGTGCCGCTGACCGGCGCATAGATATCCGAAACCGCCTTGACCGACTCCACCACGCCGAACGGATCGTCCTTGCTGATCTTGTCGCCGACCGAGGGCAACTCGATGTAGACAATCTCGCCGAGTTGTTCCTGCGCATGATCGGTAATTCCGACCGTCGCCACGGTATCTTCGGTGGCAACCCATTCATGTTCTTTCGAGTACTTGAGCCCCTTGGGGATCTCCATGACTCCTCCGAGCAATTGCGGCCCCCGCCGTCTAGCCTGTGGTCGGCCGCGCATCCCGCAGCCGCGACCAACACTATGAACCATCAAGCGCGGCGCAATTTCGCTTGTCAAGTTCCCCGCGCGACCAGATCGCGCAAGGAAATGACCAAGCCTCTTGACTGAGACTCGCAAGATGATTCCAGTGTGTGCGCATCGCAGATGACCACGCGCGTGATTGCGACGGTTAGGCTTGAATTCGCGAACGCGATGTTTGAATCGGACTCTTCATCGATATGGAGGAGGAAACATGATCGTCGGAGTTCCGACTGAAATAAAAGCCGACGAGCGGCGCGTGTCGCTGACGCCCGCCGGGCGTCGCCGCATTTCGCAGCCACGGCCATCGCGTGCGTGGTTCAGCGCGGCGCCGGAGTCGGCAGCGGATTCTCCGACAAGGAGTATCGCGAAGCCGGCGCGACCATCGCCGATGGCGCAGTCGCGGTCTGGAAGCGCGCCGAGCTCATCCTCAAGGTCAAGGAGCCGCAGCCAGGTCGAGTATCGATTCTTCCGGCCCGGGCTGATCATCTTCACCTATCTGCATCTCGCCGCCGATCCGCAGCTTGCGCGCGAGATGCTGAAGCGCGAGGTCATCGGTCTCGGCTATGAAACCATCGAGCTGGAGGATCACAGCCTTCCGCTGCTCGCGCCGATGAGCGAGGTCGCGGGACGCATCGCAATCCAGGTCGGCGCGTGGTGCCTGCAATCGCGCAACGGCGGACGCGGCGTGCTGCTGAGCGGTGCGCCCGGCGTGCGGCCGGGCAAAGTCGCGGTGATCGGCGGCGGCATCGCGGGACTCAACGCATGCCGCGTCGCGGCGGGCGTCGGCGCCGAGGTCAGCATCCTCGACAACAATCCCATCCGGCTGCGCTATCTCAACGACATCCTCGGCGGCTCCGCGATGACGGTGATGTCGACGCATGCGACGCTGGAAGAAGAAATCAGTCGCGGCCGACCTCGTGATTGGATCGGTGCTGGTGGCCGGCGCGCGCACTCCGCGCCTGATCACCGCGAAGATGGTTTCGCGAATGAAGCCCGGCGCGGTGCTGGTGGATCTATCGATCGATCAGGGCGGGATTTCGGAAACCTCCAAACCGACCACGCACGAGAATCCCATCTACATTCGCAATGGCGTGGTGCACTACTGCGTGACCAACATGCCCGCGATGGTGCCGCATACGTCAACCTATGCGCTCACCAACGCCACGCTCATCTATGCGCTCGAGATCGCGGACCACGGCGTGCTTGAAGCGGGGCAGCGCAACCAAGCCATTCGCCACGGACTCAACACCTACGACGGACACATCGCGCATCCGGCGGTGGCCGAAGCGCTGCGAGATGAAATGCCATCGCTCGCACCGTGGGAGGCGGCTCAGTAGATGCCGTTGGGGCCGTTCCGTTGTTGTAGCGATGCTGGCCGGACTTCTGCTGGCCGTAGGTGCCGGTCTCGAAGCGCTTGACGTTGGAGGAGGTCAACGTCAGGTCGCCGTGCAGATTGGTAACCGCCTGCGTCGACGCCGTCCTGCGCGATCTCATGCGCGCGAACCCAGCGCGCCTGATGCTGCACGAAATTCGCGAGCTCGAAAACATTCTGCGACAGCGCCTTTTGCGCCTTCGCGAACTTCGCGTTCCAGACCACTTGCCCGGTTTTCATGTCGACGAACTTCAGCACGAACGCGACCGAGGCCGGCGACGCGGCCGCATAGTCGAGCCCCTCGCGTTCGCGGTAGCGCTCGAGCTCGCCATAGAGAACGCCATCGACCGACAGCGTATGGCCGAGTTTGATCGCGTTATCGTCGAGGTCGCGGCGTTAGTGGGCGGCAGATTGGTCATCGCGCGAATGACGTCATCCTGCGGCACCACGTCCCATCCGCCCGCGATCGCGGCCTGAGTGTAGAGCTCGGCCGTCACCGCATCGGGACCGCCATCCGCAACCACATCGCCATTGTTGCCGGGACCGCAATCACCGGCATCACCGCAATAGTGTTGACCTGGACTTGCTTGATGGAGCGGACCGCGTGCGCCTGCAAGTCGCCTGAGGGAATGAATCCTTTCACAGTTTGACTCGGTGCTTAGCGCGGCATTGAGCGAGAATCGGCGTACGTGCCGGCGGCCATGCGCATCAACATCAGCGCCAAACGGTCGCGGCTCCGAGCATTTGAACAGCGAGACTGCGCACGCAAATTCATACCGTCACCTTGATCGAAAGCTCCTTGAGCTGTCGCGGGCTGACTTCCGACGGCGCGCCGCTCATCAGATCAACCGCCTTCTGCGTCTTCGGAAACGCGATCACGTCGCGAATCGATTCCGTCCCGCACAGCATCATTATCAGACGATCTACGCCGAAAGCGATCCCGCCGTGCGGAGGCGCGCCATAGGTGAGCGCCTCGATCAGAAAGCCGAAACGATCGAGCGCTTCCTCGCGCGTAAGGCCGAGCAGCTCGAGCACCTTGAGCTGCAACTCGCGGCTGTGGATACGAATCGAGCCGCCGCCCATCTCCTCGCCGTTGAGCACCATGTCGTAGGCGAGCGCGCGCGCTTTGAGCGGCTGCGCTATCGAGTATTTGCGAGTCCTCGGGATTGCGGCGCGGTGAACGGATGATTGACCGCGAACAGCCGCTTCTCTTCGGCATTGAATTCGAAGAGCGGAAAATCCACGACCCACAAGAATTTGCGCGCGCCGTTCTCGCGCAGGTTGAATCGCGTGCCGAGCTGCAACCGGATGTCGCCGAGAATCGGGCGAACCTTGTCCGCATCGCCCGGCGACCATCAGCATCGTGTCGCCGGTCTTCAGGCCGCAATATTCGCTGCGAGATTGTTTTTCATTCGTCGCCAGAGTATTTGGAGATCGGCCCCTGCCATCCGTCGGGATTCGCCTTGATCCACGCCAGCCCCATCCCGTGGCGCGCTTTGACACCGTCGACCATCGTATCGAGGTCCTTGCGGCTGAGCTGATGCGCGCCCGGCACCACGATTCCGTAGATGCTCTCATTGCGCGCGAGCACATCGGCGAAAACCTTGAATGTGGTTCCGCTAAACGCGGCGCTGAGATTCTTAAGTTCCATCCCGAAGCGCAGGTCGGGCTTGTCGATGCCGAAGCGATCCATCGCCTCGGCATATGACATGCGCAGGAATGGCGGCTTGACGTCGAGGCCGAGGACCTTTTCGAATACCGACGCCATCATGCCCTCGGCCACGCCGATGATATCCTCGGGTCGCGGGCAGGTGATCTCGATATCGATCTGAGTGAACTCGGGCTGCCGATTGGCGCGCAGATCCTCGTCGCGGAAGCATCGCACGATTTGAAAATAGCGATCGAAGCCGCCGACCATCAGCAAGTTGCTTGAGGAGCTGCGGCGATTGCGGCAGCGCATAGAACTTGCCGGGATTGACCCGGCTCGGGACGAGGTAGTCGCGCGCGCCCTCCGGCGTCGATTTGAAAAGGATCGGCGTCTCAACCTCGATGAAACCCGCGCTCATCGAGGTAGTCGCGCACCGCCTTGACCGCGCGATGACGCTGGCGAATGTTGCGCTGCATCTCGGGCCGGCGCAAATCGAGGTAGCGATACTTCAGGCGCAGCTCTTCGGCCGCACCTTCGCCCTCCTCGATCGGAAACGGCGGCGGCGGCGAGGAGTTGAGCACCTCGCATTCGGTGACGGCGATTTCGATCTCGCCAGTCGGCAGTTCGGCATTGACGGTGCCCTCGGCGCGGCGAACCACCTTGCCCTTGGCGGCGAGGAAAAACTCCGAGCGCACCGAGCCGGCAACTTCATGCGCGGCAGCATTGTGCTCCGGATTGAAGACGAGCTGGAGGATGCCCTCGCGATCGCGCAGATCGATAAAGATGAGGCCGCCGTGATCGCGGCGCGAAGTCAACCCATCCGAACAGCGCAACCTCGCGGCCCACATCGGAGCTGCGCGAGCGCGCCACAATAATCAGTGCGCTGCCACGGCGGCAGCGGCGTATAAGTTTTGTCAGCCATCGATGTTAGAGCTTTGCAGGATAGCTTGGACGCTGCGTCCAAGAAATAGTCCGCGCCTGACCAACGAGGTACTCATTCAGCAGAGTTGCCCGAAGCGGTGGTATTACCTATTGTGATACCATGGCTACGGTCAAGGTCGCTATCACAATCGAGGACGATCTGCTGAAGCGGGTCGATTCCCTGGTCGGCAGACGCGTATTCGCGAACCGCAGCAAGGCAATCGCGAATGCCGTCCGGGAAAAACTCGACCGCTTCGACCGAACCAGACTGGCGAGAGAATGCGCCAAGCTCGATCCCAAGGAAGAGCGAGCGCTCGCCGATGAGGGCCTCGCTCGGGATCTCGAAGAATGGCCCGAATACTAAGAGGCGACATTGTCTGGGCGGATCTCGACCCGACGTTGGGTCGCGAGCAGGCGCGTCGCCGGCCGGTTTTGGTGGTTAGCCATGACGTCTTCAACGAGCGGTCCGGCACTGTTATCGCGGTCGCGCTGAGCAGCCAGCCGCCGCGCGCAGGATTTCCGCTGACGCTGGAGCTCCATACGAGAGGGCTTCTCAAAAAATCGTGGGCAAGAATCAGTCAGATTCGGACCCTATCAGTTCAAAGAATCGGCAGACGGCTGGGCCACGCGAGCGCGGAGGAAGTTTCGCAAATCATCGACGGCCTCATCGAAATCGTCGGGGATTGACGACTCACTATCTCAAACCTGCGAGCTTATCGCTTCTGAGATTTCGCCCTCGGGGACCTCGCGTTGGGTCGAGGCCGAAAGGTCGCGCAGGACCACCACCCCCTTCGCAATCTCGTTATCGCCGATGATGACCGCGAAGCGCGCGCCAATCTTGTTCGCGCGCGACAGCAGCGCCTTCAGCTTGCGCTCCGGCGAAAACATCTCGACGCTCGAGCCCGCTCTCACGCATCGTGCGCGCGATGGAGATCGCTTTTACGCGTTGCCACCTCGCCCATCGCGATGATCGCGGCGTCGGTTTTCTCGACGAGGAGTTTTCCGGCCGCTTCGAGCGCGAGCGCGACGCGTTCCAGCCCGCTGCCGAAGCCAATGCCGGGTATCGATGCGCCGCCGAGCGCCTCGATGAGCCCATCGTATCGGCCTCCCGCAACTACCGTGCTCTGCGAGCCGAGCCCGGACGCGATCACCTCGAAGGTGGTGCGGGTGTAGTAGTCGAGGCCTCGCACCAGGCGCGGATTCTCGACGTATTTCACTCCGCCCGCATCCAAAAGCGTTTTCACCTGCGCGAAGTGCTTCCGGCACGGATCGCAGAGATAATCGGCGCTCTTGGGAGCGTGCTCGACCAGCGCGACATCGGTTTTGCAATCGAGCAAGCGCAGTGGATTGCGCTCGAGGCGATTTTTGCAATCGTCGCACAACTCGTCGTAGTGCTCCTTGCCCCAATTGTAGACCGCGTCGCGAAATTGCGGCCGGCATTGGCCATCGCCGATGGAATTGATCTCGAAGCGCAGCTCGATGCCGAGTTCGCGCGCGACCTCATCGATCATGAGGATGACTTCCGCGTCGCAG
The DNA here is from genome assembly GCA_963848285.1 of uncultured delta proteobacterium. Classification (GTDB taxonomy): domain Bacteria; phylum Desulfobacterota; class Binatia; order Binatales; family Binataceae; genus DATGKG01. The sequence continues at coordinate 320,191 of CAWKCZ010000002.1, forward strand.
GCGGCGTCGGCGCGCCCGAACACCTCGACGCCGAATTGATAGAACTGCCGATAGCGCCCCTTCTGCGGACGCTCGCGGCGGAACATCGCACCGGAATAATAGAGGCGCTGCTCGGGGTCACTGCGATCCAGCCCCGCCTCGATGTACGCGCGCACCACGCCCGGCGTGCCCTCGGGCCGCAGCGCAATGGAGGTCTCGGCCTCGTCGCGATCGCTGAAGACATACATCTGCTTCTCGACGATGTCCGAGGTGTCTCCGCTCGAGCGCGCATACAACTCGACGCGCTCGACTGTCGGGATGCGAATTTCGCGAAAGCCGTGGCGCTGCGCGACCGTGCTGAAGGTTTTTTCGACGAGGCTCAGCGCCTCGGCGCTCGGTCCGATCCAATCCTGGAATCCGCGAAGACGTGTGAAGTGCTGCAAGAGACCTAACCCCTAGCCCCTTCCCTTGAGGGAAGGGGAGCAGAAAAGATATGCATTCGCACTTAAAGCGGTACTTTAGCTATCGATACCGGCAGAAATAAGAAGGGCCGCCCGAAAGCGGCCCCTCATCAGATGCCGTTTTAAGGCTTAAACCCTAGACCGTCAGGATATTGATCGTGCACGCCGAGCCCAAGCCGATGACGTGGGCCTGGCCGACTTTCGCCCCCTTCACCTGGCGATCCTTGCAGCGCTCGTCCTCGGTCAGATGCCACACGACTTCGCAAATGTTGGCCACGCCGGTCGCGCCCAGCGGATGACCCTTGCTGAGCAGTCCGCCCGATACGTTCACGGGGCTGAAGCCGCCGAGGTCAGGATGCACGCCGCCCTTCTTGTCGATGAACTCGCCCGCGGTGCCCTTCTCGCACAGGAACAGGTTCTCATAGTGAACCAGCTCTGCGGTCGCGAAGCAGTCGTGAAGCTCAGTCAGCGCGATGTCCTTGGGACCGATGCCCGCCACTTCGTAGGCTTTCTTCGAGGCGCGCTGGGTGAGCGTGCTCACGTCGGGCAGCGTCAGGTCGCGATCGGTATAAGGATCGGAGGTCAGCACCGAAGCCGCGATACGAGGACGCTTGCGGCCGCCCGCCCACTGCTTCAGCTTGTCTTCGGACACGAGGATCGCAGCCGCCGCGCCATCACCGGTCGGGCAACACATATACAAAGTGTTGGGATAAGCGACCATGCGGGCGTTCATCACGTCTTCGAGGGTGACCTCGTTGCGATACTGCGAGAACGGATTCTTGGTCGCATGCTTATGGGACTTCACCGAAATCTTGGCGAAGTGCTCCATCTTGGTGCCGTAATTGCGCATGTGCTCGATGCCGGCCTGGCCGAACACCGCGGGCATCAGGCCCGAGCCGATCTTGCCTTCGGTCGAGTATGCCGGGTCCGTCCCGCCGCCTCCGCCGCCGAGCAAGCCCTGCTTGCCCATCTGCTCGACGCCGACCGCCATCGCGCAGTCGTACATTCCAGCCGCGATTGACATGTAGGCCTCGCGAAACGCGGTCGAGCCGGTCGCGCAGGCATTGGAGACGTTGATGACGGGGATGCCGGTCTGGCCGACCTGCTGCAGGATGCGCTGCCCGACCATCGCGTTGGACTGGTAGAGGTTGCCGCAGGCGAACATCTCGACGTCCTGAATCTTGATGCCGGCGTCTTTCAACGCGAGCTCAACTGCGTCGCCGCCCAGTTCGGGCACGGTCTTTTCGGGATAGCGTCCGAACTTCATCATGCCCGTTCCGAGGACATATACATTTCTCATCTTGAGACCCTCCTGGCGGCCTGGCGTGCAGCCAAGTCCGTCGTTGGAATTTTAGAAGGCTGCTACCGCCTTAGTTCCTAAGTTACTTGCTCGGCTTGTATCCGAACCCGATTACTTCATGACCCTTGCGATCCTTGGCCGCGGTGAAGGTCACCATGTCGACCGGCATATCGAAAATCTTCTTGGGTTCCTTCTGCGCCTGCTCCGGATCGACATCGAGCAGGTTGGCCTTGACGCTCACGCCCTCCGGCAGATCGACGATCGCGGTGATGTAGGGAGTCTTGATGCCGGGGAACGACTGATGCACGACCGAGAAGACGTAGACCTTGCCCTTGTTGGAAAGCTGCAGTGGCGAAAATTTGTTTTGCTCGCCGCACTTCGAGCATGCGACGCGCTTGACGTCGAGGTAGGTCGCTCCGCAGGTGCACTTGAACCCGCGCAGATGGGGACTGAGCACCGAGTTCGAGAAACGGAAGAATCGGTCGCGGTGCAGTATCAGACGTTGCTTTGGCTTGCTCAGCCATATCGCTGCCTCCGAGGCTACTTAAAATGTCGAGATGAAACGAGACGAACCGCGTCAGTCGCAGCCGTCTTCGCGCAGGCAGTTTCCCACAGGCGGCGTCAGGTCGTCAACCGAGGGACGTGCCTGCGCCCGCCCAAGATTGCCAATCGGACATTCGACCGATAGCTTACCCGCCCATAGCGCCCTCAACCTCAGACGTGCGGCCGCGATTGGCCCTTCGAACGATCGTGGAATCTTTGCGCGATGCGCCGTGGCTCAATCGCGAACGCATCCGCGCCTATCCGAAGCTGCTGCTCGCCGTTTACATCCTCGCGTATGCGGTGTGGTTGGTCGCCAACGTATCGACGGCCGGGCCGCGCAAGCCCATCGGTGCGGACTTCGCGAGCTTCTATGCCGCCTCCGTCGCGACGTTGCGAGGGCATCCTGCGGACGTTTACGATCTCGCGAAACATCATGCGCTGGAACAGGAGGTCGCCGGGAAAGATACCTTCATCAATCCCTGGTACTACCCGCCGATGTTCCTGGTCATCGTGCTGCCGATGGCCGTCGCGCCGTACCTGGTCTCGCTCGCGATATGGTTAGGGCTGACGCTCGCCGGATACCTCTATGTCATCTGGAGGATCGCGCCTCGCAAGGAAGCGCTTTGGCTCGCGCTGGCCTTTCCGGGCGCGGCCGCCAACATCGCCAACGCGCAGAATGGCTTCCTGACTTTTGGTCTGCTCGGCGGCGGACTGCTTCTGCTCGAACGGACGCCGATAGCCGCCGGGTTTCTGTTCGGTCTCCTTGCGTACAAGCCGCAGATGGCAATTCTGATACCGTTCGTGCTCATCACTTCGGGAAGAAGGCGTGCGCTTTTCGCGGCCGCCGCGACCGCGATCATCTTTGCGATGCTCTCATTGATCTTGTTCGGGGCGGACACCTGGCGCGCCTTTTTTCACAGTGCGGAGTTCGTGCGGCACACGGTCGTCGAAGGCGGCGGCGTGAAATTTTTCACGATGCAAAGCACCTTCGCCGCGGCGCGACTGCTCGGAGGGGCCATCGCTACCGCCTACGTCGCACACGCGCTCGTGTTCCTGATCGCCGCCGTCGCCGTCATCGCAATCTGGAGGTCTCAGGCCTCCTACAATCTTAAGGCATCGGTTCTTGTGATCGGCGCCGTGCTCTCCTCGATCCACATCATCTACTATGACCTGGTGTTGCTGGGGCTTCCGATCGCATGGCTCGCGGTCGAGGGCGAGCGAACAGATTTTCTGCCCTATGAGAAAACGCTGCTGCTCGTGGCATGGATGCTGCCTATGCTCTGCGAGTTCGTCGCCCAGCACCTTTCGATTCCTCTCACGCCTCTGGTTTGCCTGCTGCTGATGACGGCGGTGATATCCCGCGCACGACGATCATGGTAGTTGAAAAATCGGAGGGACCGCGGATGCTTACGCTGTACTTTTGTCCGGGAACCAGCTCGATGGCGCCGCACATCGCTTTGCATGAGGTCGGTGCATCGTTTGAGAGCAAACCCATCTCGCTGGCGAAGAAGGAAAATCGGACTCCCGATTTCCTCGCGATCAATCCCGAGGGCAAAGTTCCGGTTCTTTTGATCGACGGGCGCCCATTGACCGAGGTCGCCGGCGTCCTGTTTTACATCGGGAAAAGCTTTCCTAGCGCGGCCCTGCTGCCCGACGGCGCCGAGGCCGAAGCGCAAGTCATCTCGTGGATGTCATTCATTGCCGCGACCGTGCATCCCGCGCGCCGACTGGGCTTGGAACAGGCCCGCGGTATCTATGAGTTAGCGGATCGACGACTGGGAGGTCGTCAGTGGGCGGTGGGACGCTACTCGATCGCCGATATCCATTTGTTTCGGCTGTTCTGGCGTTTTCGCAACTCGCTCAATCCGGGGCCCGGCGAGTTTCCGAATTTATCCGCGCATTATGACCGTATGATGTCGCGCCCGGCCGTTAGGCGCACGATCGAGATCGAATCCACCATCGGCTACCACCTGCCGGCCTAAAGGGAGGGACGACGCTTCACGCGCCGTCCCTTCGATCGGTGGATGAAAATTACATATCGGACTTGCCCGCGGCCTTCGGGCCACCGCTGGCCATCTTGGCGTGATTCGACACGCAGGTGCCCAGGTTGTCGAGAGGATCAGGCCAATCACTGCCGACGCATTCCGGAAATACCGCAAGCTGCGAGACGGTAACGCCGCGCGCCCGCAATTCTTTGCGCATGCAATCGCTGTGCGCCTTGTCCGAGCCCGGATTCGCGGCAGCATCGTCCGCGGCTTCCACGATGACCGCATAGCGCAGCGCCCGCATCAGGCCAGGATCTTTGGTAGTTGCGAGCAGCGAGCTGACTTTGCTCGAACCTCCGCAGGTTCCGACTGCATCGACGAATGCTTCCTCGATGGTGGTTGAGGTGTCGGCCGCGGCGGCGATGCCGGCTCCGAGCGCAAGGATCACGGCGCAGCAAATGAACATCGAAACACGTTTCATCAAAACTTCCCTCCCGCAGGTTGGTTTATACATCTCGGCTAATACATGGCGGCTCTTACGGCAAAAATCCAGCGAAGTGCGACTCGGTCATAGCTTCGCGATGCGTGTGGATTGAGACGCCATGGGGCCCGAGCTCGGCTTCGATAGCACCATCCTGGTCAGTTCGAAGGATCTTCGTGCCTTCTTTTCGATACATGTCGACGACCTCGGGGGCGGGAAAATGGAAGCGATTGCGATAGCCGAGCGAGATCACAGCCGCCTTCGGCGCCACGGCTTCGACGAACCCCGGCGACGACGAAGTACGACTCCCGTGATGCGGGACTTTCAGGATCGTCGATTGAAGATTCCTTGATGAGTTCAGCAGCGCGGACTCTCCTGCCGCTTCGAGATCACCGGTGAAAAGAACCGAATTGGCAAGGTATTCGAGGCGTAGCACCATCGAGGCGTTGTTCCGAGTGGTCGATGGGGTGGCGCGAGGATTCAAGGCCTTCACACCAACACCCTCGATGTCAATCGACGCCGATTCCCGATCCGCCTGACGAATCGGCACCTTCAACTCATACAGCGTAGCGAGAAGATGTTCATACGCCGCGTCGTGATTCTCGATGGCGACCACCCAGAACACGTTCGGCGAAAAATTGCGCGCGATAAAATCCAATCCACCAAAGTGATCCTGGTCCGGATGGCTGAGGGCTATCCAATCGATGTGCATGATTTTGTTGGCCCATAAGTATCGCGCGACGATGCGCTCGCCGAGGTCGAAATCGCGCCAGGCACTGCCGCCGTCGATCACCATCACGCGAGAGCCGGGGAAGCGCACTACCGCAGCGTCGCCCTCGCCCACCGCCAGAAACGTGACGCACAACTCGGGATTGCGGAACCGCTCATCGAACCACCACTTCGCGTCGATGGCTATAGCGAGCATCAGACATGCGACGACCGCATGCCGCATACTCAGGCGCTGCGTCCATTTCGAATTTACAAAATGACGCTTCGGCCAGGTCAGCCAGGCAAACAACAGCGCGTATACGAGGGCAATCTCGATCGAGGTCGGAGTGAACACGCGTACCCACGCCATCGGCCATTGTACGAAAACCAGTTCGCGAGTAGATTCCCGGCCACTATGAAACGTCCGGCAATCCACAACAGTGCGACGGCCGGAGGCATCCAGACGAAACTCATCGCGGCAGCAGCGAAGCCAATCACGGTGCCGCCAAGTCCCATAATCGGGACCACGACGGCATTGGCTGCCAGTCCCACTAGCGACAACTGGTTGAAATAAAGTGCCGTGAGCGGCGCGACGCCCAACATCGCCCACAACGACACCGCCAGATAGCCGAGCATCCATTCGCGGGCGAGCACCACCTGCGAAGTCTCGATGCCCACCCGCGCGGCGCGCCGCCGTTCGAGCCAGGCTGCATAACGCCGCATACCCAACACGATGGTCAGCACCGACGCGAATGAGAGTTCGAATCCGATATCGCCGCTCGAGCCCGGCATCGCGATGCATATGACGATGCACGCCAGCGCGAGACTCGCGACGCCTCGCGCGCGCGATCGATGACCACCGCGAACATGTACGCGAGCACCATAATCAGTGCCCGCGTCGTCGATACGTGATGACCCGCGATGGCGGCATAGGCAATCACCGCGAGTGCCGCGACCAACGCCGCAAATTTGTTGGCCCATCCCCGCAGCGCGATATGCGGGAATCATCAACATCGCGAGGCGCGCGAGACCAAACACCACCGCACCGACCATGCTCAAATGAAGTCCCGAGATGACCAGCAGATGCGATAGTCCGGTGCGCCCGAAGATCTCGTGCATTTTCTCGTCGATGCCGCCGCGATCGCCGATGATGAGGGCACGCATTTCTGCGGCCGCCGGATCATCCAAATTGCGATCGACGAACGTTGCGATGTGACGGCGAATTGCTTCAATCGCACTTCCCGGAAAAATCGGATGATGCGCGAGAACCTCGACCTCCGCACGCCGGTCGCCTCTGACCGCCAGCATGGTCGCCTCGATGGCCTCCCGCCGCATAAAAGATTCGTAGTCAAACTCTCCGGGGTCGCCGAAGTTGCGCGGGAAACGGATCCGGCCTTGAAACCTCACCTCGTCCCCGAGCCGAACCCAGCGGGATGAAGGAGGGTCAGCCGAATGACGCCGTGCGCGCTTCGAGTAATTCCACTCTCCTCCGATGCACGATCGACGCTCACATACAGGCGCATCTTGTCGGGAAAGCGTTCGACCTCGCGCGTAAGATGACCCTCGACAGTGAGCATGGCACCTTCCGGAAAGGCTCGGATGCTGCCCGCATCGATAGGGGGACTCATCAGGCGATGCACCGGTTCCGTCATCCCACGCACGATGGTCGCGAGGGCGAAGGCCACGGCGAGTCCGGGCGCGCGAATAAGGAAAAGACCGAGCGCAACGGCGCTCAAACAGACAGCCAACTCAAAGGGAACTACGAACCCGAAGTTCCCTAGCGCATCGCCCACAACGACTGCGATGGCGACCGCATAGATCGGCGGGCAACGCACGAACCATAGAGCCCGCGCGCGCCGGATAATTTCATCGCGCTCTGGAACAACCAGGTTGGGAACCGAAGCGGAAAGCGCCGCCATCGCGGTCTAGCATCCTGTCTGTCAGATTCGAACTTCATCGAATAGCGAAGTGCGCGACTTGATGACAGTCGGCCGTGACCCTCGGTCAGCGCTTTTCTTCCACCACGGCGCGGATCCGATCGATAATCACATCCCAATGCGTCGAGATCTGGTCCAGGTAGCTCCGAATCTGCGCGAGTTGGGTGGTGCGAAGTTCCCAGACCCGTTCGCGCCCGTTGCGCGAATCGCGTGCCAGGCCGGCCCCTTCCAGGACCCGCAAATGCTTGGTGACTGCCTGACGCGAGACCTTCGCACCGTATGCGAGGCTCACAATCGATTGCGGTCCCTCCTCGCACAACTTGGCGACGATGCGTAAGCGGGTCCGATCACCCAACGCCGCAAACAGCGGCGCGGCCGCAGTCAGGTTCGACCCGCATGGAGCATGCTTGCGTGTCATACCCGGGACCCTGCGCTCATGACCCGAGTGCAAGGATATTTTTCCACCAGCCGGACCTGCGCGGTCCAGCCTTCTTCGTTGCGCGCAAATGCCTCGGCGCGGCGCTTGATGTCGGAATTCCGTCGAAGCCGGATTCGTAATGGTCAGCAGCGTACCGTCTGCAACTTCCGCGATTTCGGAAACCACCAGCGTCGAGGGTTCTTTCGGATAGTCGATAGCGGAGTCGACCGCATAAGGATGCCATCGGAAGGAAAACAGCCGCATCGGCTCAATGCGATCCACCACCAGCTCGAAGGATTATCCCGCATACGGCTCCTGGCTCTTCGCGACTTCGGGATCCGCAGTGGTTGGAACAATCCGTCCGAGCATCCTGGCGTCCGGGGCAAATGGGCCGTCAAATTCCACCCGAACCAGCTGCCGAATTGCTTCGCGTCGCAGATTGCGCGCCAGACCCGCTCGCGAGGCGCACGCAATACGACTTTCTTCTCGATGCGATCGGTACCTGAAGACATACGCAACCTCTGGGTTGCATATAAAGTAGCGCTGCACCGGATCAACATGCAACCAATTAGTTGCGTATGATTCTTAGTGCGATGAAGGGTCGGGGTCGAATCCGTTCTTTTGTTGATCTGGAATTTCTGCTGGTTCCGCTGTCGGCGCCGTCGGCGATTCTTCGAGTGGCGCCACGGTTTCCTGCTCCGCATCGGCAATTTCTTCGCGATCGAGCAGCGCCGACATCTCATCGAGGTGCGCGCGGATTTTCATCGCCAGGTCGCGATTCATCCCTTTCACCTGCGCGATGTCCTCGACCGTCGCGTCGCGGATGCGCCGCAGGCTGCCGAAATGGCGCAGCAGCGCGCGCCGCTTCACCGGACCGATACCCTCGATATCGTCGATGGCCGAGCGCAACCGCGCGCGCTTGCGCAATTCGCGGTTGTAGGTGATCGCGAAGCGATGCGCCTCGTCGCGGATGCGCACCAGCAGGAACAGCGCGGTGGAATTTTTCGGCAGCACGATAGGGTCCTTGCGATTGGGCAGGAACACGCGCTCCTCGGATTTCACCACCGTCTCCTCGAGGCCATCGTTCAGGACGTGCTGCTTGGCGAGCGAGACCACATCGAGCTGGTCGAGCAGATTGAACTCGCTGCAGCACCTCGATCGCGACGTTGAGCTGACCCTTGCCGCCGTCGATGACCCACAGGTCGGGAAATTCGTTTTCCGCAACCGCGCGCGTGAGGCGCCGCTTCAGCACCTCGTACATGCTCGCGAAATCGTCCTGGCCCTCGAAGCTGCGAATCCGGTAGCGCCGATAGAGGTCCTTGCGCGGCTCACCTTCATCGAAGGTGACCTGCGAGCCGACCACCATCGTGCCCTGCAGATTCGAAATGTCGTAGCACTCCATGCGCTTGGGCGTGTTCTTCAGATGCAGCTTGGTGCGAAGATCGTCGAGCATCTTCTCGCGCGTGACCTCGTTGTCGCGGCGCGAGGCGAAACTCTGACGCGCATTCTCGATCGCCATTTCGAGCAGGCGCAGCTTGTCGCCGCGCTGCGGCACGAGGAACTCGACTTTCTTTTCGCGCTTCTCGGTGAGCAGCTCGGCGCGCACCTCGGCGTCCTCGAGCGCGACCGGCACGATGACCTCGTCGGGAATGTTGCGCGCGCCCGAGTAATACTGCGTGAGCAAATCGGCGAGCACGTCCTGGTCGGCGAATTCGAGGTCCTGGAAATCCCAGCTATGGGTGCTGGTCAGCTTGCCGCCGCGCACCATCAGCACGATCGCCTCGATGAATCCGCCCTCGCGATAGAGCCCGAAGACATCCTGATCGATTCCCCAATGATGCAGCACGGTCTGGCGCTCGACGGTCTTTTCGATCGCGCGAACGCGATCGCGCATGCGCGCCGCGTCTTCGAATTCGAGGCGGTCGGCATGCGCCTTCATCTGCTCGCGCATCTCGCGCAAGCAGCTCCAGGTTCTTGCCTTCGAGCAGCATCGTCGCAGCGTGCAGATGCTGCCCATACTCGTCGCGATCGACCGGCAGACAACACGGCCCGAGGCATCGCTTGATCTGATATTCGAGGCACGGGCGCGCGCGATTCTTGAATACCGCATCGGAACAGGTGCGGAGCGGGAAAACCTTGCGGATGACATCGATGGTTTCGCGCAGGCCATCCGCGGAGCCGAACGGACCGAAATATTTGCCGCCGTCCTTGATGATCTTGCGGGTCACCATGATGCGGGGCCACGCATGATTGGTGACCTTGGCGCTCAGGTAGGATTTGTCGTCTTTGAGGCGGATGTTGTAGCGCGGCTTGTACTGCTTGATGAGGTTGTTTTCGAGGATCAGCGCTTCTTTCTCACTGCGCGTCACCAGGGTGTCGAAGTCGCGCACCCGCCGCATCAGGAAGCGCACCTGGAAGCGCTCGTCGCCGCCGTCGCGGAAATAGGCGCGCACGCGCGAGCGCAGCGACTTCGCCTTGCCCGACGTAGAGGACCTTGCCGCGCTTGTCCTTTAGAAGGTAGACGCCCGGCTCGGGCGGAATCGCATCGAGCTTGCGATCGATCTCGTCGGAGGAATCTCGGCTCCGGAGGTTTTTCGTCGGACCGCCGTGGCTCGCTCGGGATAACTCAACCAACGAGTCGAAGCGCGGACCCTCCGGAGTGGACGGGTCCGCCTCTGCCGAAATGGGCTCACGGCGCGGTCGGCTTTTCTCCTCCGCGATCAGAAAACCCTTGCCGGCGGCGCGGGTCATCATCTGCGCGCTGCGGCTGTTATTTGGCGTGAGCTTCGGCATTGGAGGGATTGATTATAGCATCCGATTCGAACCGTTACCCGCATCGCGCGATTCCTTGCTATTCAGAGGTTCAACTCGACCGATGAAGGAGACCTCCGATGGGCAAGCTGGATGGAAAAGTTGCGGTTATAACCGGCGCTGCGAGCGGGATGGGACGCGCGACGGCGATCCGTTTTGCGCAGGAAGGCGCCGCAGTCGTCGTCGCGGACCTGAACTCGCAGGGCGGCGAAATGGTGGTATCGGAAATCGCCGCGGCGAAGGGACGCGCGGTTTTTCAGCGCACCGATGTGATCAGCGAGGACGACATCAAGGCGCGTCATCAATCGCGCGGTGAAGGAATTCGGCCGCCTCGACATCACCTACAACAACGCCGGCGTCGGCGGCGCGACCGGAAGAATCGAGGACATCAAATCCGAGGATTGGGACAAGACGTTCCACATCCTGACGCGCGCGGTGTTCCTCGGCATCAAGTATTCGGTCGCGCCGATGCGCAAGGCTGGCGGCGGCTCGATCATCTCGACCTCGTCGGTCGCGGGACTGCGCGGGGTCGCTGGATTGTGCGCCTACAGCGCGGCGAAAGCCGCGGTCATCAGCATCACCGAATCGGCGGCGATCGATCTCGGCCACGATCGCATCCGGGTCAACTGCATCTGCCCCGGCGGCATCGTGACGCCGCTGACGTATCGCGGGATGCCGGGCGGCGAGGAAGCCGCGGTGAAAGACATGGCGCGGATGCAGCCGATTCCGCGCGCGGGCAAGCCCGAGGATATCGCGGCGATGGCGTTGTTTCTCGCCAGCGACGACGCGGAATGGATTACCGGGACCGCGATGATCGTCGACGGCGGCATGGCGACCGGCAACTCGCGCATGAACCCAGTTCGGCAGCGGATTTTCCGGGCCGTCCTTCGAGCGCCGGCAACGCTAGCGAACGAAATACCATCGAGAGCCGGAGGACTCATGTCTTCCGGCTCTCGATTCTCACTAGTGCTGCATCTGCTTGATGTCGTCGAGTAGTACCTTCTCGTGCCCCTGCGGATTCACCTTCTCATAGACCTTGCGCACGACGCCCTTGGGATCGATGACGAATGACGTACGGTCCCAGTATTTGTTGCCCTTGAACTCGCTCTGCCCCACCCCTGCGGCGCCTAGCAACTCGGCCTTCGGGTCCGCGAGCAGATCGATGGTGAAGCTGAACTTGTTGCAAAAGTTCTTATGCGAATCGACGTCATCCGCGCTCACGCCGAGCACCTTGATGCCGGCCGCATCGAAGTCCGATTTGGTCGCGGTGAACGACTTCCCCTGGATGGTGCATCCGGGCGTGTCGTCCTTGGGATAGACGTAGACCACCAGCCACTTGCCGGCGAAATCGCCGAGCTTCATTTCCTTGCCGTCCTGATTCTTCAGCGCAAAATTGGGAAAAGGTTTTCCTGTTTCCAGCATCGACGCACCTGAGCCTTTCTCGCGAACGCGAGGTTGAATGTGAAAAGGAAGCGAGACTCGATAGTACCCCAGTCGCGCAGCGCTCAGCCAGTGTGAGTCGAAATCCACCAGGTGTTGCCGAAGCTATCCTTCACGCCAAAAACGTCGCACACGAAGTCCGGCAGATCGAGGTTCCCGTAGATGTAAGGTCGAACACTGCCTTTGCCATGACGAATGTGTTTGCTCATATGCCAATCCTCATTCGGCCGCTTCGAGGGGTTGCGTCGACGCCACAACTTCCTCGACTTTCGCGGAAGTCGCGCGCGATGCGATCACGGTCGAGAGCATCACGATCACCGCGGCCAGCAAGTACGGCGCGCCCGGCAGATGCCGGTCGCGATTCGGTCCGATGAAGCTGGCGAAAGTGGTCGTGAAAATGATCGGCCCGATCATGAACGCGATCCCACGGATGCTGCTCAGCGCGCCCTGCAACTGGCCCTGCTCGGTCTCTTTTACGCGGCGCGTCATCAGGCTCTGCATCGGAGGATTCGACAGGCCGCCCAATCCGCCGATCGGAATGCCGCTCCAGAACAGCAGGCCCGTCGGCGCGAGGCCATAAATGAAAAATCCCGCGACGTTGAACCACATCCCGCCGAGCATCACGCGCCGATCGCCGAACTTCGCGACCAGCGGCTGCACCATGCCCGCGCCGACCAGCGCCGAGCATACGCCGACGGTGGCGATCGCGAGGCCGATCGTGCGCTCGTTCCAGCCGTAGCGATACATCGCGTACAGGACGAAGGTCGTCGGCAGCGCCTCATGCGCGATGCTGCTGAGAAAGTTCACCGTCGACAGCCCGAACAGCTCCGCATGCGAGCGCAGCAGCTTGATCGATCCCATCGGGTTGGCGCGCTGCCAACTGAACGCCTCGCGCCGATCGCGCGGCAGCGATTCCGGCAGCACGAACAGCCCGTACATCGCGTTGAGCAGGCTGAGTCCCGCGGCGACCCAGAACGGCAAGCGCGGATCGATGTTGCCGAGCACGCCGCCCATCGCGGGGCCGAGCACGAAGCCGAGTCCGAACGCCGCGCTGATCATGCCATAGCCGGCGGCGCGCTTCTCGGGCGGCGCGACATCGGCAATGTAGGCGCTCGCGGTCGAGAAGCTCGCCGCGGTGATGCCCGAAATCACGCGGCCGACGAACAGCCACCAGACGGTCGGCGCCAGCGCCATCACGATGTAATCGCGCGCCGAGGCCGAAGTTGGACAGCAGGATGACCGGGCGGCGTCCGAAGCGATCGGAGAGCGCGCCCAGCACCGGCGAGAAACAGAACTGCATCGCCGCCCACACCGTCGCGAACAGGCCGACGTATTCGGCGGCGCGCGCGGTGTTGCCGTGCATGAAGTCCTCGACCAGCTTCGGCAGCACCGGCACGATCATGCCGAGCGCGAGCATATCGAGCACCACGGTGATGAAGATGAAGGCGAGCGCGGCGCGCCGCGGCTCCGCTGCGCAGTCGCCGTTCAGCTCATCGCTCTCATGCCGCACGCTACCTTCTTTCGCGTCTGACGCTTCGGTCGCGAGGCTCTTCTCTTCGTCGCGAGGTTCGACATGCTGCGCCGCTTCGTTCATCGCCGACGGCAGTGCGCCCGCCGAGCCGCTTCGGCGCCGACATCAGGTAGCCGTCCTTCAAAATCCCCGCGACCTCATCCCAATTGACTTTGTAGTCGAGGCGCACGCCGACCCATCCTTTGGGCCCCATGTAGGGCGGAATGAAAAAGCGCTTTCGCATCCGAGTTGACGAGAATCTCCTGCACCATCGGCGGCGCCTTCACCCATACCGCGACGTGCCCGCTGCCATGATGATTGTTGTCGGTCATCGCGAACATGCTGCCGCCGGTGACGCGAAAGGTGCACTCGCCCCACGCCTCTTTTTCGAATGCCTCGGGCAGCGCGAGGCAGACCTCGCGCAGCCGCTTCAGCGCGGATTCGAATCGTCATACATTCGTGGATGCGCCATCGAAATGTCCTCAGACTCGCTCGCCTTCGATGATACTCAGCCGCGCGGGCGTCGGAACAATCCTCGTAAGCTTGAACCCCGCGGCTGCGTAGAAGCGAGCGGAACTCCGCCTCGGAGCGCTGCCGGCCGCCGGTGCAGACCAGCATATTGACGTCGTTGGCCGCGGCGCCGCGCGCACTATCCGATTGATCGACGCGTGCGGGATAAACGCCCTCGGCAATGAGCAGTTTGCCGTGCGGCGGCATCGCGCGATGGATGCTGCGCAAAATCGCGGTCGCGCGTTCGTCGTTCCAGTCGTGGATGACGTGCTTGATGATGTAGGCGTCGGCGCCTGCCGGCACTTCCTTGAAAAAGTCCCCCGCGATCGCCTCGCAGCGCGACTGCAAGCCGGCCTCGGCGATTTTCGCGCGCGCCTTTTCTGCTGCATGCGGCAGGTCGAAAACGATTCCGTGCAGATGCGGATTGGCCTTCAGAATCCCGATCAGCAAAGAGCCGTTGCCGCCCCCGACATCGACGAGCTTACCGAAATGGCGAAAAATCATACGATGCGGCGATCGCGGCCGCGGTCATCGGCGCGAAGGTCGCCATCGCTTCGTCGAAGACTTCTCGCCTGCTCCGGATCATCGCCGCGATCGAACGCGAACGCGTCGGCATCGGGCGAATTGCGGCGAAACGCCGGCTCTCCGGTTTGCACGCAATACTCGAGTTCCTTCCACGAATCCTGGATCGCCGACGCCCGGCGAACAATTGCACCGAGGATCGCATCGAGCCGGGCACGCCGGTGCGCAGCAACTCGCCCATCGGCGTCAGCGCGAAGGTGCCGTTCTCGCGCTCCTCGAAAACGCCGACGCTCGCGAGCAGCCGCATCACGCGATTGAGCGACGGCCATGGGTGCCGGTCGCTTCGCGAGGTCGTCGTAGCTGACGCGGGCCATCTTTCAGGCAGATCGGCGACGCCCAGCTTCGCGGCCAGCGCGAGCGCGCGCGAAAAATAGTGCCCGATCGCCGATTCGATAGAGCGCGAGCCCAGGCGGCTCGCCGATCGGTTGCGATATTTTGCGTTTCCATAATGTCACTCACTTCGCGGCCTTGATAGGTCGCGATCCACCAGGTGTTGCCCGAAGTATCCTTCACGCCGCCGACGCGATCGCCCCAGGTCTCGTTCGACCGGCTCGCGCACCGATGTGGCGCCGAGGCTCGAGCGCTTTCTTGTAGGTCGCATCGACATCGGGAACGTAAAGGTAGATCGCGGCGGCCATCGAGGAATCGGTGAAGTAGCCGTTGCCGAGCAGCAGATGCGCGTCGCCGATTTTCGCCTCGGCGTGAAAGTTCCCGCGCCGTCGGGCGTCGGCGGATGCGTAACCTCGGCGCCGAAAGCGTTCTTGAGAAATCGAGCAGCTCGAGTTTCCCGAAGAGGTACGGCGTAATGGCGGTGAAGCCTTCCTGGATGTATTTTGTGTTGCTCATCGGAGCTCCTCAGCTCGGGTTGACCATCGCCTTGAAACGTTTCTGCATTTCCTCGGGCGAAACCTCTTCGATCCGCATCGAAAGATCCCAGCAATGCCCCGACGGATCGCGCACCTGCGCGTTGCGGTCGCCATAGAACTGATCCTCGGGCTCGCGCAGCGAGGTCGCACCGGCCGCGAGCGCGCGCTTATACACCTCGTCGACATTTTCGACATAAAGATGGATCGAGACCGGCGAGCGCTTGCCGCCGAGCGATCTTGGGCGACACGAAACCCATTTCGGGAAATTCGTCGGCCAGCATGATAGCTGCCGCCGTTGATTTTCAGTTCCGCGTGGCCGATGCGGCCGTCCGGGCTGTTTGAAGCGCATCGTTTCGGTCGCGCCGAAGACGTTTTTGTAGAAATCGATCATCTCGGCGGCGTTGCTGACGATCAGATACGGCGTCATCGCGGCACGCCCCGTCGGGAATGGGTTTGATTTTCGCTGGCATGATTTCCTCCTTGCGCTAGATTTAGCTGCGCGAATGCGGCCGCGGCGCGTTTGCGAATTTCTTCGAGCGACAAATCTTCCTTGATGCGTCGCGATTTGCCAGATGTTGCCGAACGGATCTTTCACCGTGGCGCGCCGATCGCCATAGAACATGTCCGGCGGCTCCTCGATCGATCGTCGCGCCCGCTTCGAGCGCGCGCCGATACGCCGCATCGGTGTCTTCGAGATAGAGATAGAGAAACGCTCGGCATCGCCTCGCGCACGCCGGCCTCGCTCACCATCACGATCGAATCGCCGATGCGAATTTCGGATGGCCCATCGTCGCGATAAGTCGCCGGTCGCGCCGAAAGCATGCTTGAGAAACTCGACCAGCTTCGCGCATCGCTGACAAACAGTCGCGGCGTGATGCTATGCCAGCCCTCGGGAACTGCTTTGACCGCCATCGTCCTTCTCCATCGTCACTGCGACGCGCTTTTGAGCGGCGTCGCGATGTACCAGATGTGGCCGAACGGATCCTGCACCCCGCCGCATCGATCGCCCCACTCCTTGTCTGCCATCGGATCGACGACCTTCGATCCCGAATCGAGCGCGCGCTTGAACGCTGCGTCGGCGTCCGCGACGTAGATGTAGAGATGCAGCGGCGAGCCGCCGAAGTCGCGCGGCGTACCGGCGAATCCCTTCGCGCGATATTCCGCGGCATGCGGCGCGGTCGCGTCATCCAGCATCACGTGGGTCTCGCCGATCGCCATCTGGATGTGGCTCGGCTTGCCGTTCGGCTGCGTCACGCGATGCACCTCTCGTGCGCCGAAAATCTTCTGGTACAACTCGAACGCCGCCTGCGGATCATCGTTGAACATGAACGGCATGATCGATCCGGGGCGCTGGCGAGGTTCGATCTCGCGCGGCGGCATCTTCGGCCGGAATCGTGAAATCGCGCAGATGCGTCGCGATGTACCATACGTTGCCGAACGGATCCTTCACGCCCGCATAGCGATCGCCATAGCCCGCGTCGACCGGCTCGTCGATGGAGATCGCGCCGGCCTCGAGCGCGCGCTGGTAGGTCGCATCGGTGTCGGGGACGTATGAGATGCAGCGCGGGCGGCATCGGCTGATACGGCCCGTGCGCCTCGCCCATCGCGATGATCGAATCGCCGACGCGAATCTTCGCGTGATGGACACGCGCCTTCGGGGTCCTGATGGCGCTCAGACCTCCTCGGCGCCGAACGCGCGCTTGAGGAAATCGATCACCGGCGGCGCGCTCTTCGGATGCAGATACGGCGTGATGCTGTGCAGCTCCTGCGGCGGCGGTTCCGCGTCCGCGCGATGGGTCGCGATGTACCAGTGATTGCCGAACGGGTCTTTCACGCTCGCCTCGCGATCGCCGTAGTCCTGGTCCGTCGGCTCATGAAGCGAGCGTCGCGCCCGCCTTGAGCGCGCGCGCGTAGGTCGCGTCGGCATCTTTCACGAACAGCCAAATCGCGGTCGGATTGGGCTGATACTTGTCGATCGCGTCGGCGACTTCGATCATCGAGTCTTCGATCTTCAGTTGCGCATGCGCGATTTCGTCGCCGCGCGGCACCCGGAAAATCTCCTCGGCGCCGAACGCATCGCGGAGGAACTCGATCAGCTTCGATGGCGCCGTTACCTGCAGATACGGCGTGATGCTGTGATAGCCCTCGGGCGCGCCCGCGGGCTCGGTCGCGAGGTTTCTTCGTGCGGGAGCGCTCTGCATCTCGCTTCATCCACTCTTCCGCGCGACGCGTCATTTCATCCGGCGTCAGGTCTTCCTTGTGCGTCGAGACGATCCACATATGCCCGAAGGGATCCTGCAAGCGGCCGCTGCGGTCGCCGTAGAACTGATCGGCGATCGGGAAAATCACTTTCGCGCCCGCCGCGATGGCGCTTCTCCGCGAACGCGTCGACATCCTCGACATAGAGACCGATCGGAACCGTCGATCCGCCGAGCGACTGCGGGCTGCGATTGTAGTTGCCCGTGCTCCGGCGCGATATCGATCGGCGAATCGCCAATCTGGATCTGCGCATGAATGATGTTGCCGCTCGGATCGTCCAGCCGCATCAGCTCGGTCGCGCCGAAAGCCTGCTTTGTAGAATTCGATCGCGCGCGGCGCATCGCGCACCACCAGGCAGGCATTCGCAGTATGAAAACCCGCCGGAATGTAGCTCGCCTTCTTCGCTGCACGGCGCCAGCGGCGTCACTCGCGCGACGAGATCCTTCTTGAGCCGCGCCTTGAAATCCTCGCTGGGCAGATCGCGCAGCTCCGACGCGATGCGCAGAATCGCGGCGATGCGGGAATTGACCCGCGGCAGCTTGCTTTCGCGATCGCTCATGATCTTATCGACCGCCTTGTCGAGCTGCTGCGCGAGCGGCGCGGGTTTGGCGATGCGCTTGCTCTTGTTGCTCGCTCGTTTCATCGCTCACCCACCATCGTGCGCAGACTTTGCAGGCCGCGAAACTGAAGCTGCTTGATGGCGCCCTCGCTACGCCCGATGTCTTTGGCAATCTCGGCGATACTTTTCTGCTGTGCGAAACGCATGGTGATTACGCGGCGCTGATCGTCGGGAAGTTTCTCCACCAATTTGAACAGCCGCGCGCGATGCTCGACTTCCGCGAGATCGGCATCGTCTGGACGGATCCGTACTCGTGGAGCTCGCGCAGCTTGATCGCCTCGAGCTGGGCCGCGCGCTTGCCGCGATCGGCGATCGCATTGGCCGCGATGCGAAACAGCCACGCCGCAAACGGCGCGCCGCGCCATTCGAAGCGCGAAAGATTTTTCAGCGCGCTATGGAAAACATCGGCGGTCAGATCCTGCGCCTGATCGCGATCGTGAACCCGCCGCGCGATGAAGGCATAGACGCGTTCGAAGTTGTTCTTCGTAGAGCTGGGCGAAGCAGGCGGGATCGCGCTGCGCGGCCTCGATCAAGCCGCGCTCCGGCGCATCCTTGGTTCGGCGCTTCAATGCAGGTTTCCCAGCCACCTTCGCCTCTAACTATATAAACCGCCGGCGCGCGAAAAGGTTACGCGGCTTCGAAACCAGAGGTTTTCAACGTTGCGGGTCGGCTGCGGTTTGTTATGAACATCCGACGCAGCGTTCAAAACGATGAAGCGGTAAGATTCACGTCGGGGTGCTCTCGCGTCTGATCGTCAGAGATGTGAGGATCACCGATGCGCCGCATGACCGTCATCGTTTTCGCGCGCGAGCCGATCCCGGGCCAAACCAAGACGCGGCTCATCCCGGCGATCGGCAAGGACTATGCGGCCGCACTCGCCGATGCGTTCAATCGCGATGCCCTCGCGAAGGCCAAACGCCTCGCGCCCGCAGAATTGGTGATCGCAGGTAGCGCTCCCGGAGGCGCCAAGCGCAGCCGTTATTTCAAAACCCTCGCGCACGAATTCGGCGCGTGGGTCTTCGAGCAGGGCACCGGACATCTCGGCGCGCGCATGGCTGCCGCGATGCGTCCGTTCACCAATGCCGGCGGCGCTTTGCTGATTGGCACCGATACGCCCTCATTGCCGATGAAGCTGCTGACCAAGAGCGCCGACCTCTTCGAGAAGCATCCGATTGTCATCGCGCCGACCCTCGACGGCGGCTACTACCTCGTCGCTATGCGCGGGAAGCTGGCCGACATCTTCAAGCCGATGCCTTGGGGCGGTCCGGAGGTGCTCGCGATCACGTTGCAGCGTCTGCGCGATGCGGGAGAGCCCTACTGCCTCGGGCCATGGTGGTACGACGTCGATCGGCCGATCGACTTGCAGTTTCTCATCTCGCATTTGAAGAATCGGGTAAGCGCCTTCGGTGGCCAGGCGATGGCACTCGGATCGCCGCACCCATGCCCTGCGACCGCCGCTTTTTTGAAACGCCTCGAAAAACAAACGCCGCGTCGAGTCGCTTGAAGCTGTCGGTCATCGTCCCGATGTTGAATGAGGCCGCTGCGATTAGCGGCGACCCTCGAAGCGATCCGTACCGGCGCCCGCGAAGCGGAAATAATCGTAGTCGACGGCGGCAGCACCGACGCCAGCGTCGATGTGGCGCGGCCGCTATGCGATGTGCTCATCGAATCCTCGCGCGGGCGCGCGCTACAGATGAATACCGGCGCCGCGCGCGCCTCAGGTGACGTGCTGGTCTTCGTGCATGCCGACACGATTGTGCCGCTGACCTTCGGGCGCGATATCGAAACCGCGCTCGCAGAACTCGCAGTCGTAGGCGGCCGCTTCGATGTTAGCCTCGACGACAATCATCCTCTGTGCGTGCTGATTGGCGCGCTGATCAGCCTTCGTTCGCGCATCAGCCGCACCGGTACGGGAGATCAGGCGATTTTCGTACGGAAGCATACCTTCGAGGCTCTCGGCGGATTTCCCGATATGCCGATTTGCGAGGACCTCGATTTCGCGCGCCGGATGAAACGCGCCGGCCGCGTCGCATGCCTGCGCAGCCAGCGTGATTACCTCGGCGCGGCGATGGCGCAAGGGCGGCATCATGCGCACCGTGCTGCGGATGTGGACGATTCGATTGTTGTATCTGGCGGGCGTTTCGCCGGTGCGCCTCGCGCGCATGTACTCCGACGTTCGATGATCTCAGGCGAGCGCGCCGGAGCAACTCGAACCCGCGCCCGCCGTACATCCGAAGCAATGCGAGCCGGTTGCGATGCGCGCGCCGCTCAACTCGCCCAGATCGTTGATATCGAAAATCGTCAGCGCGCGACCGTCGTCCGTGGACAACGGCATCCCGAGCATCTGATTGAAATCGCAATCGTAAAGCGTGCCCTCGTAGCCGACGCTCACCAGGTCGCGGCACATAACGGTCGAAACCGTCGTAGGATTGAAATGATTCACCAACAGCGCCATGTAGTCTCGATCGCTCCCTGAATGCCGAAGCTGATCGGCGAAGCGCTTGATCGGCATGTTGGTAATGGTGAGCAGATGGTTGAACTCGATGCCGAAACCGTCGCGCAGCTCCTGACGATAGCGCGCTTCCAGTTCGGCCTGCGCGGGCGGCAGAAACGCGAACCGACTGGATTGTAAACGAGGTCAAGAACCAATTCGCTCCCCGCCATCCCATAACCAAGTCGATTCAAGACGCCGGAGCGCCTCGATGCTTTTCTCGAAGACTCCCCGCCGCGTTGTTTGTCCACATTCTCGGCCGTGTAGCACGGCAGTGAGCAAACCAAGTTAGCGTGATGCTCTCGATAAAATGCAGGCAGCCAATCCATACCCGGCTGAAAGATGACTGTGAGATTGCATCGTACGATGACATCACGTCCCAGCCGGCGCGCCGACTCGACCAGGAATCCAAAATGTTCGATTCAACTCTGGCGCGCCGCCGGTGATGTCGACGATTTCGATCGACGGGCTATGCGCGAGCAACTCGATGACTCGCTCGGCCACCCGCGAATCCATCTTCTCGGTGCGCGCCGGACCCGCATCGACGTGGCAATGATGGCACGCCTGGTTGCACACCTTGCCGACATTGACCTGCAGCGTGCGCGGCGCGACGCGCGTCAGCGGCGCGAGACCATGACGCTGCAACTCGGCGTCAAATGCGCCGGGACGTGCTATTTCCGAAGCGCCGCCATTAGCTCAAGCTCTTCGCGGAAATCGCGCCAGGTCGCAAGAGCGCTACTTCTGGCGCGCCAGACCAGCGGCTTCTTGCCCTGCATCATTTCCATCATGCCGGTCAACTCGATTCGCGAGGGCGTAACCAGCAGAGGCCGAAATCAGGCGACTGATGCCCGCCGGGCCAGAATTGCGCCAATTCGTAGTCAAAGACCTTCCCTTCCCAGACGCGCTTTTTCTCCGCCGGCATCGTCGATGAAACGCGCGGTGCCGGTCACCGTAAGATGAACGAAGTCGGGGCCGGCCTGGTAGAAGAGTTCGACTTTGGGATTTTTCGCGATATGCTTGCCCTTGGCGGAATTGCCGGCCGGTCGCGATCCACAGCTTCGTCGCCTTCGAATGCCGGATGCACCACGCGCACCTTGGGCTGATCGCCCGACCGCCGTCGCGAGGTAGGCCCAGGTGGCTTTTTTCGCAGCCTCGTGAAACTTCTGCAGGGTTTCAGCGTCGCTCATCTCAAAATGGTCTCCTTATGGACTGGCGGCGACATTAGCGAAATTGTTCGACCGGAATCCAATCCTGTGGATATGCTGCGCCGAATAGCGGTTTGACAGTCACTACGACGGATCATTAGCCTCTCGCCTTAACGCAATTCGTAACGATGGAACGTACTGAACGCCGCGCCCAGGTCCTGCGCCACGCGAAGCGAATTTTCGCGCGCAAGGGCTATCATCGCACCAATGTCGCCGACATCATTGCGCGCGCCGGCATCGCGCGCGGGACTTTCTACCTCTACTTCCAGAACAAAAGGACCTTTTCGAGGAATTGCTGGAGCAGGTGGTCTCCGAGCTCCGACGCGGATTTTGCGCCTCAAAGTAGGCACCGGGAAGACGAACCCGGTCGATCAATTGCGCGACAACCTGCGGCGCGTGGTCGGCTTCGTGCTCGCATGAACGCGAGCTCACCGACATCCTGCTTAATCATTCGGTCGGATTCGATCGCGAGCTGGATGCGAAAATTCGCGAGTTCTACGATCGCATCGCGCAGATGATCCAGCGCTCGCTCGATTTGGGAATCGAGATGAAGCTGGTGCGCAAATGCGATACCCGCGCGGTCTCGTACTGCATTCTCGGAGGAATCAAGGAGGTCGTCGGGGTGCTGTCCCGCACCCGTCCGCGCGATACCGAAACCTTGGTGCAGGAGATCCTCGATTTCGGGTTGCGCGGAGTCGCGCGCCCCGAACTTCTCGCAGAGATCGATCGCAATTCACAAAACGCCACGCGATGCAAAAAATGAGAACCATCGGCGGGCAAGCTTTTTTTATTGCCCATAACTAGAATGACATGTCAGTTCATCGAGCAAAATCTTCTCCGCAATGGCCGCCCGCAAATGCGTCGCGCCGCATTCTATGATCTCGACGGGACCCTGGTCGATCTCAACCTCGTCCACATCACCTTGTTCGTGCTCGCCAACCTCGGCGAATGGAGCAACCGCCTGAGCTATCTCGCGGCTTTCGCCGCGCGCGCGCCGAGACTCTACCTCGCGGAGCAGCAGGACCGGCGCAAGCTCAACATCCTGATGTTCGAGGCGTTCAAGGGAATCTCGCGCGACCGCCTGGTCGAGCTGGGACGCGAATACTGCGAGCGCGTGCTCATCGGCCATCTCTATCCCAAGGGCATCGAACTCATCGAAGCGAACCGCCGCGCCGGCCTGGAGCCGGTGCTGGTAACCGGCTCGCCCGATTGGGTAGTTGCGCCGCTCGCGCGAGCATCTCAACATCGCGGATTTTTCCGCCAACCGGATGGCGATCAGCCGCGGCCGCGCGACCGGACGGCTGCTCGAACCGATCATGGCGACGGCGGAGAAAGCGACCTGGTGCGAGCAGTACGCCAGCCGAGCACGGCATGAAGCTCGCCGATTGTTGGGGCTATCGCGGATTCGCACTACGACTTGCCGTTTCTCACCGCGCTCGGGCATCCGGTCGCGGTGAATCCTGACAAGCGGCTGCGCGCAACTGCGATGAGCCGGCAATGGCCGATCATCCATCTGGAAAAGAATCGCAACGGCAGCAGCATCATCGCCGACAACGTGCGGCGTCTGGTTGAGGCCTAAGGGGAATCGATGGCTCGTCCGGAAGCCAAACTAAAAGAACTAAAAACCGCCGAACTGAAGCATGAGGTCGGCGCGCGCAAGGATTTGGTCATCACGACCAATCGGCGCTCCGAGCGCCGCCTCATCGCGTATGGCGACGATTTCCTGTTCGAGAAGCTGCCGGTCGGCACCCGCGTCATTTATCCGCCGCCGCCGCTGGAGCGCTCGCCGATCCCGACCAGGCGATTCGCTACGCCCTGCTCCATCCGGAAAATGCCGATCCGCTGTTCGCGCAGCTCAATCCCAACATGCGCGTGACGATCGCGATCGACGACATCAGCCTGCCGCTGCCGCCGATGCGCCGTCCCGACATTCGCGAGCGCCTGCTCAACCAGGTGATGCAGACGCTGGCCGACTACGGCGTTGACGATGTGCATCTGATCATCGCGACGTCGCTGCATCGGCGCATGACCGAGGCCGAGATTCGCCGCATGGTGGGCGAAAAAGCCTTCAAACAGTTTTGGCCGGATCGCCTCTACAACTTCGACGCGGAAAATCGCGCCGAGCTCACGATGATGGGCAAGACCGATCACGGCGAGGAAGTGTGGCTCTCCAAGCGCGCCGCCGACTCCGACCTGGTCATCTATCTCAACATCAACCTGGTGCCGATGGACGGCGGGCATAAGTCGGTCGCGGTCGGTCTCTCGCCCTATGCGAGCCTGCGTCATCATCACAATCCGACCACGCTGCGCGATTCGCATTCGTACATGGACCCCAATCATTCGGCGCTGCATCGCTCCGCCGATCGGATGGGACGCGTAATCAACTCGCAGCTCAATGTGTTCACGCTCGAGACCGCCGTCAACAACAACATGTACGGCGGGATGCTCGACTTCCTGCATAAGAACGAAGACCGCTTCACCGACTGGGATCACGTGCGGCTGAAGGGATTTCAGTGGACGATGCGCAATCTGTCGGACGATCTGCGCCGCCAGATGCTGCGCAACTACGCCGCGCCCTACGGCATGACGGGGATCTGGGCGGGCGAGACCGAAGCGGTCCATCGCAAGGCGCTGGCGAAAGTTTTTCAGCAATACGCGGTGCCGGTGAAGGGTCAGGCCGACATTCTAATCGTCGGCGTGCCGTTCATTTGCCCCTACAACGTCAACTCGATCATGAATCCGATCCTCGTGCAGTGCACCGGGCTCGGCTACCTGTTCAACATGTATCGCGGCAAGCCGCTGGTGCGCGAAGGCGGCACGATCATCGTCACGCCATCCGCTGCGCGACGAGTTTCACCCCGAGCATCATCCGAGCTACATCGAATTTTTCCATCGATGCCTCGCGCAAACCACCGACGCGGTCGAGCTCGCCGATCAGTTCGAGCATGAGTTCGCGCACAATCCGACTTACATCCACATGTATCGCTACGGCAATGCCTATCACGGAGTGCATCCCTTCTACATGTGGTATTGGGGCGAGCCCGCGCGTCAGCACTGCGGACGCGTGATCGCCGCCGGATGCGAGGAGCCCGAGGTTGCCGCGCGCCTCGGATGGGAAGCTGCCGACAGTCTGGATGAAGCGATCGCGATGGCGACCTCCGAACAAGGCCGCTCCGCGAGCATCACCTACTTGCATCTGCCGCCACTGGTAATTGCCGATGTCGAATAGCAACGGAAACGGAAAACTGAACGGCAAACCGCGTCCGACTCCCCCGATGCCGCCGCTGGAGCAGGTGCTCCGCAAGCGCACCATCCTGCTGACCGGCGCGACCGGATTTCTCGGCAAGGTCTTTCTCTACCTGCTGCTCGCTGGCATCCGGAAATCGAGCGCGTCTACCTGCTGATTCGCGGCGACAAGAAATCCAGCCTCAACCGCTTTCGCCGCGAGGTTCTGGATTCGCCGGTGATGGGCCCGCTGCGCGAGCAACTCGGCGACGCGCTTCGACAAATTCATCGAAGAGAAAGTCGTCGTCATTCCCGGAGACATCACCATCGAAGGGCTCGTCGGCGACGGCGGCGATCCGATCAAACGTGGCAGCCCTCGATGCGGTCGTGCATTGCGCCGGGATGGTGAATTTCGAGGCGTCGCTCGAGAAGGCGATTTCCGTCAACACGCTCGGCGTCGCCAACGTCATCGAATACTGCAAGAAGCACGACGCCGCGATGATGCACGTCTCGACCTGCTATGCGGCCGGCGTCGCCGACGGGCATCGCTACGAAGACGACATCGCGGAAAACTGGTGCCCGATCGGCAAGCGCAACTTCAACCTGCAGCGCGAGATTCGCGAGGCGCTGGCCACCGTCGCGCGCATCGAGGCGGAATCGCGCGACCAGCTTCGCCAGGCGGAATTGATCCGGCGACGATCGAAATCGAAGCCAGTCAGCGACGACGAATCGCAAAATGGCGATGCTCATCCGCTCGCCGACGGACGCCGCAAGCGATGGGTCGATGAGCGCCTCAAGGAAGTCGGCAAGGCGCGCGCGCTCAGTTGGGGATGGCCCAACACTTACAGCTACACCAAGAGCCTCGGCGAGCAGTTGGTGTTTGCGGAGCGCAACAATCTCGAACGTCACCGTCGTGCGTCCCGCGGTCATCGAGAGCGCGCTCGCCGATCCGTTCCCCGGATGGAATCAGGGCGTCAACACCAGCGCGCCGCTCACGTATCTCTCGGGGCGTGGCTATCGCTTCTATCCGGCAAGCGCCGAACTGGTGCTCGATATCATCCCGGTCGACCTCGCCGCGCACGCGATGATTCCGATCCTCGCGGCACTGCTCACCAAGCGTCATCGCCCGGTCTACCAGCTCTGCACCTCCGATGTGAATCCGCTGCCGATGCGCCGGCTGGTCGAGCTGACCGCGCTCAGCAATCGCCGCGAGCATCGTAAGGAAGGCGGGGTGATGGCGAAGATCGGCCCGCACATCGAGTCGGTGGTCGTCTCGCAGAGCACCTACGACCTCGCGAGCGAAACGATGCCGCGCGTGATGAAGTATGCGGCCTCATTCGCACGCAGCGTGCTCGGCGAGGATTCGGCGCCCGCGCGAAAAATTCGAAAGCACGGTCGACTGGATCGCGGAAGACATGGACCTCGCGCGCGAGATGATCGAGGTCTATCGCCCCTACATCCAGGAGCTAATTTATACATTTCCACGGCAACAACGTCCGCGAGCTGTACGCTGCACTGAAGCCGGCCGACGCCGTGCGCCATCCGTTCCGGCCCGACCAGATCGATTGGGCCGATTACTGGATCAATGTGCATCTGCCCGGACTGCGACGGCACATTTTTCCGCAGCTCGATTTGCATACCAAGGGGCGGCCCGAATCTGCTCAAGCGCCATCGCTCGCTGGTCGCGATGCTCGACAACGCCGCCGACCGCTATGGATCGACGCGTCGCGCTGGTCGCGCGTCAGCCGTCCGGGCAGAAAACCAACCTGACCTATCGCGAGTTGCGCGACAGTGCGCATCGCGCGGCGCTGCTGCTGCTGAGCCGCGGCGTCAAGCCCGGCGATCGCGTGTTGCTCATCGGCGAGAACTCGCCGGATTGGGTGTTGGCGTTTTTCGCCATCGTATGCGCGGGCGCGGTTGCGGTTCCGCTCGATCATCAGATTTCTGCCGAGGAGCTCGCGCCGATTTGCGCGATTGCCGAGCCGACTGCTGCGCTGCGGTCGAACGCGACGGCGCAACGCCTCGAGGACGGGATCGCGGCGGACGGTCCCTGGAATCATCGAAATCGACTTCGCGGAGTTGTCGCGTCCATTCATCCTCGAAGAAAGGCGATCACCGCCGACGCCCGAGCCCGATCGCAAGGCGCTCGCCTCGATCGTCTTCACCTCGGGTACCACTGGCGCGCCCAAGGGCGTGATGCTCACGCACGGTAATTTCACCGCCGAGATCCAGATGCTCGGGCGCGTGTTCTCGCTCTCCGAGCGACGACCTGGTGCTCTCGCTGCTGCCGCTGCATCACACCTTCGAGTTCACTTGTGGGATGCTGCTGCCGATCGCGAGCGGCGCGACCATCGCCCATCCCGATCGGCGTCGATGCGAAGAATCTCTCGCGTACGCTGGCGGACCTGCGGCCCACCGCGCTCATCGGCGTGCCTGCGCTATGGGAAGCGATCCACCGCCGCATCCTCGATGAGATCGAATCGCACGGCCCGTTCTTTCATGCCGCGTTTCAATCAGCTCCGCGAGCTCAACCAGCGGCTCATTCGCGATTCCGGGATCAATCTCGGTTCGATCATGTTTCCGCCAGGCGCATAGCGCCCTCGGCGGACGCCTGAAGCTCGCAGTTAGCGGCGGCGCCGCGCTGCCGAAACGGGTCGCGGATTTCTTCAAAGACATCGGGATGCCGTTGCTCGAAGGCTACGGCCTTACCGAGGCGCGCCGGTGGTCAGCGTCGCGCATCCGGGCGAGACGAGCATCGCCGGTTCGGTTGGCAAACCGCTCTCGAAGCTCGAAGTCAAGCTCGCCGGCGAGGGTGAGGTCGGCGAGTTGCTGGTGCACGGCCCCAACGTAATGGAGGGCTACTATCGCAATCAGGCCGCGACCGATGCGGTGCTGAAGGACGGCTGGCTTCACACCGGCGACCTCGGCCGCTTCGACAGCGAGGGGCGACTCTACATCGTCGGACGCGCCAAGGACGTCATCGTCGATGCGGGCGGCAACAACATCTACATCGATGAGGTCGAAGAAGTTATACGCGCACAAATCCGACATCAAAGAGATGGCGGTGGTCGGGATGAAGCTGGGCGGCGGCGAGCAGCCTGCCGCGCTGGTGGTTCCGGCTTATGGGCGCGGCACCAGCCGGCGCACCCTCGAGGATCGGCTGCGCACGCATTTCGAGAAAGTCAGCGCCGTCGCTGAGCCCGCACAAGCGGATCAGGATTCTGCGCTTTACCGATCACGAATTGCCGCGCACTCGCACGCGCAAGGTCAAGCGCAACGAGGTTGTCGCGATCCTGCGCCAAATGCTCGAGGCGCGCGCCGGAGGAGACAAGCCTCCGCCAGCGCCGAGGTCGAGAAGTGGCTTGCGCATGCGATCGCGCAGGTTTCCAACGAAGCCACTCATATCACGCCCGCGACGCGACTCATCGAGGACCTTGGGCTCGACTCACTCGCGCTGGCGGAACTGGCTGAACATATCGGCGAGCATCTTGGACGCGATATCGCGGCCGAGGAGCTGGGGGATCTTCGTACCGTTGACGATCTGCAGAAGCTTGCGGCGAACAGCAAGGCTCCCGCGCGTATTGCGATGCCCTCCTATGCGAAATTCGCGGAGCCCTTCACTCCGCATGCTTCCCGGCCCGCTGAAGAGCTCTGGGCCGCGCGCTGTTCCGCCGCGCGCAGAGCGCGGTCTTCGATTCATGGCTGAAGCCGCAAATCCTCGGACGCGGCAACATTCCCGCGAATTCGAACGTGCTGGTGGTCGCCAATCATTCGAGCCACGTCGATTTCGCGCTCATCAGTCATGCGCTCGGCGAGATGGGCAAAGGCCTGGTCGTGTTGGCCGCCAAGGATTACTTCTTCAACACGCCGACGCGGCGCTTCGTGGTCTCGAATCTCACGACGCTAATCCCGTTCGATCGCGAGCGGGCGCAACTCGAATCGCTCGACGAGGCACTGGCTGAACTTGCTGCCGGCCGCAGCGTGCTGCTGTTCCCCGAAGGAACCCGCTCGCCCGACGGCACCATGCAGGAATTCAAGAGCGGCGCCGGATATCTCGCGCTGCGCAGCGGATGCGAAGTTTTACCGATTCACATCAGCGGGCACTTATCGACGTGCTGGGCAAGGGCAAGCCTGATTCCGCGCTATCATCCAGTCGAGATGCGCATCGGGCGGGTGGTCTCAAATGCCGAACTGCGCGATCGTCGCGGAAAGCTTCCGAGGGCGCGGGTGCGTATCGTAAGGCCTCCGACTTCCTGCGCAAGACGGTCGAGGACCTCGCGCATCCGCAAAAGCGGGCCCCTCAACGAACCTCGCGCAAACTCGCCGCGGATGCTCACGAAGCAGCGCCGGTCGAGAAAAACTCACGGGCGCGGCGCCACGCCAAGGGCTAGGCATCGGCTGCTGCGGTATCGACGTCATATCGCGCTGGTGTTGAGTGCGATGACGATCGCGATCGGTGCGAGATCCGCGAGTGCGTGGGACAGCGCGACGCATCGGGCGATTGCGCGACTCGCAGTGGAGGCGCTTCCGCTCTCGCCGCTTAAAACTACACTCACACGCGACCAAACCGCATTGGAAGTGCATGCGGTTGAACCGGATTCCGTCCTCAAAAAGCGCTATGGCAAGGCCGAGGATCGTCGGCACTATATCGATTCAGAAATCTTCGGCAGCGATCCGTGGTCCGTGCTCGATCCTGATTTCGACAAAGATGCGCCGCCGTTTCGGCGAACATAAACTCGCACGCGCGGGAACCCTGCCGTGGACCATCGAAGCCGTCAGCGATCAACTCGAGGACGCGTGGCGCCGCAACGACTGCGAGGCAGTGATCCGCCTTTCCGGCTACCTGGCGCATTACGTGGGCGATGCCAGCCAACCGCTTCATTCGACGATCAAATACGATGGCTATCCTCGCGACCGCGGGATGCATGCGCGCATCGAGCTCGCAGTCGACCACTCGCTCGGCGAGCTTGAGCCGGTCGCCCATCAAGAGATTCACCTCGAAGATATCAACGACGTATGGACTCCGGTCATCGCCGAGATTCGTGACGCGAACGGGCTGGTCGGCAACGTCATCCGCGATGACCGAGCGGCGCGCGACGCCGGCGACTACTCGGGGCGCGACTATCAGCGCGCGGTGATGCATGAGGACCGCGCAATGTTCGCGCATCAAATCGCGCGGGCAGCATCCGTGCTCGCGTCGATATGGCTCTATGAATGGCATCGCGCAGGCTCCCCTTCCACATGCGCGGCAAAGTAGCGCGATTTCCTAATGGTTCAGTAACATCGCCATTCATGGTTAGATGACGGCAGTGGATTGGTGGCAAAACCGCTCGCAGAACGAGGCACGCGCCCATCGCGCGACCGCCCCTCACTTGCCGAAATCACCAGCCAGCTGCTCATCGGCGAATATCCCCGCCCGGACGACATCGGATGGCTGAAGGATGCCCATCGCATCACTGCGGTGCACAACCTTCAGGATGACGACGATCTGCGGCTGCACGGCCTTGACCTTCAGGCGGTGCGCGCCGAATGCCACGCCAACGGTATTTCGTTCGTCCGCACCCCGATCCAGGACGGGAGCGCCGACGCGATGGGTGAGCGGCTGCGAGTCGCGATCGACGATCTCCATTCCCTGATTGCAGGCGGTAAGCGAGTCTATCTTCATTGCAACGCGGGACTCAATCGCGCGCCGACGCTCGCCATCGGCTATCTGCGCGCGCACGGAAAAATGTCGCTCGACGAGGCGGTCGCGCACGTTAAGAAAGCATCGCGCGTGCGGACCGTTCATGACGATCCTCGAAGACTACTTCGGCCCGCGTCACATCAAGCCGAAATGAAAGCGCGCGCGGTATCAGCTACGGCGATGGCCGAGACCAATGGCGGCCGCCTGTTTCTGCTGGTGTGCGCATGGGGTGTGCATCTGTATACCGCGCTCGGGCGCGGTCTTCGGCGTGCTGGCGATTCACTACGCCGGCATCGGCGACTATCGCGCATCGTTCATCGCGATGGCGGTAACCATCGCGATTGATTCCAGTGACGGCACACTTGCGCGTTACTTCAACGTCAAAAAACGCGTGCCCGGCTTCGATGGCGCGTTGCTCGACAACATCGTTGACTATCTGACTTACGTGGTCGCGCCGGTGTTCCTGGTGATCCGCGCCGCAATGGTTACCGGAACCGCCGGATTTGCGGTCGCGGGCTTCGTGCTGATCGCGAGCGCGTATCAATTTTGTCAGGCCGACGCCAAGACCGACGGACCACTTCTTTCTCGGATTTCCTTCGTACTGGAATCTGGTCGTTTTCTATCTGTACTGCCTGCACTGGGGAGCGACTGCCAACGGGGTGGTGCTCGTTCTCTTTCGCCGTGATGGTGTTCGTACCGATCAAGTACATTTATCCGAGCCGCACCAAACCTCTTCGCCCACTCACAGTCACGCTCGGGATAATCTGGGGAGTCATCACGATCGCGATGCTGCCTGCGCTTCCAGTGGTTAATCCGATCCTGCTCTACCTGTCGCTCTCCTACATCGCGTACTATTTCATCGCGTCGTTCGCGCTGCATGCGCGCGCGCTGACGACGCGCCCGGCCTCATGAGCGAATAGATAAATCCCGCGATCTCGCCGCCCGGTCCATGGCTGGAAATCCTGGAGGGTGATGCTCCGATTCTCCTGATCGCTCCGCATGGCGGCCGCGCGGGACAGGCGACCCGCGCAATGCTCAATCCCAAGGTCAATGATCTCCACACCGCCGCGATTACCCGCGAGCTGGCTGCGATGTTGAATGCGCCTGCGCTGATCAACGCGCGCGATGGATCGCAATCATCTCGATCTCAACCGGCTTTCGCAGGTAAGCGCGAACGCTCCGTGGTTTCTCGAAATGATTCTCGAACGCCTGGCTGCCATCGTCGCGCGCCATCGGTCATGCGACGATTCTTGTTGTCCACGGATGGAATGTTATCCAGGCGCGCGTCGATCTCGGGTCTGGGATTGCGCCGACATGGCGAGCAATTGCGGCCGCCCGGCGCCGCGCGAGTGTCAGCCTCCGATGCGTTCATCCATGGCCCGCTCGGCGACCTCGTTGCGCAACTCGGTCAGCGATGGAATCCTCGCCAGCTTCGGGCTGCGCTATCCGGGCGGTGGCGCACAAAATCTCTTGCAGGCGTTTACCGATCGCCATCTGGAAAGTCCGATTGCAGCGTTGCGCGAACTTTCCGCGATGGCAGCGCGCGATCAGATCGATGCGGTGCAATTGGAGCTTTCGGTCGCTTTGCGTATGCCGGGCGAACTTCGCCGCCGCTGCATCGCATGCGATCGGCGAGGTCTTCGGCGATGCGACGCGAGGCCTTCGACGAGCGCTCCGCTCGAGCGCAAACTGGTGGTCGTTCGTTCGCCGACTCCCAAAGCCTGCGACAACTCTGCAAAGCCGCCGCGGCGCCGGCCAGTGCCGACCGGGTCGGAATCGAACTTTTCGACCCTCCGCGCAAAATCGGTGCGATGGCGAGCTTCGATCTCGGTGCCGGAGGCGTCGGCGCGCGCATCATGATGCTGCTCAGCGGAGGTCGCGTCGCGCTGTTCACCGGTGAAGGCAAACCAAGACGCGACGGTAATCGCCTCAGCCTCGGTCCGCTCGCGCTCGAATCGCAGGGCGGCGAGATGTTGCTCAGCTTTCACGGACACGCGGTGATCGTGCCGGACGCGACGCATTATCTCAGCATCGAGCGCGCGCTGGCTTCCGGATGGCTCGACGAATCGATGGAGGTGGCGATTCGGTTGCGTCCCGGTAGCGCGGCAACGCCGGATTCGACCTCGAGCAACTCTTCGAGGCGAGCGACGAAAGCAAGCGCAGGCTCGGTTGCGCACTTCGGAAAGCTCAGCGGTCGGCGTGTATCGATGGGGTCGCGTCTGAAATCAGCGGCGTCGGCCGCAGCGGGTCTCTCATTCACCGGGCTCGGGTCCGCAACGCTTCAACTCGCGCAGAATGATCTGGGCTTGCTTCGATGATGAGTCCGCGCCCGATCGCAATCGAGATGCGCTCGGTCTCGCGGCGAAGACAGGAGACAGCGCAGCGGTCGGATTTTGCGCAGCGACGGGATGGACGCCGTGCGCGGTCGATCAGCTCGAGGTCGAGCGCCGTCAGTCTCGATCGCCGCCGACTCGCCTGTCGGCGAAACTCGCGGACACGCACGCATCATGCTGATGCGGCGCGGTCGAGAATTTCATTCCACTCTCGCGTCCCGGACCCGATGGCGCCCGAATTTTCACTGCGCTCGGTTTTGCGCGCTTCAGATTGGGCGACCTCGGAAGGCGCGGGAATGTTCGAATACTCGCGCCGGCCGAAGTGCTGCCGGATTCGATGGGCGACGATGACGCCGAAGACTGAAGCGCGCTCGGGCGAACTAGCTTTGACGCGCCGCCGACGGCGATGCGGCGCCTCGCTGGCCGGCGCGGCTAGCTTTGCGAATTCTCGCGGTTAGCATCGCCATCGATTTGACGCGCCATCTCGATCAATTGCTTTCCAATCGGCGCATCGGCAAATTCGCTGACGAAAATCCGTCCGCGATCCGAAGATTCCGCAAAGCGCGGATCGAACGGCAGCCGCGCGACAATGGGAAGGTTCGGCCTCGCGCGCGATGCGGCTGCTCTCGCCCTGCGGGAAACAGCGGACGCACCGAGCGGCAGTTGTCGCATCCGAAGGCCACCATGTTTTCGATCGCACCAACGATGGGCGCGGCGATCTCCTTGTTCATATCGAGCGCATGGCGGATGGCGGCCGCGGCGCCTCCCGAGGTATGCGTTACCAGGATCACGCCGGTAGGGGTGAAGATGCCGCATCATTCGATAGCAGCTCTTCGATGCCGGGCGCGAGATCGATGATGAGCAGGTCGAGCGGTCCGAAGCGAGTCTGGCTCAGCATGCGGCGCAGTGCGGTCGAATGATTAAGTTGGATGCGGCGGCGCTTCGCAACCGGCGCGGGCGTCGACTCCTCATCGAGGAAACTCATCGCCGGGCCGCTGCGCTTCGGTCAGCAGCTCGGCCGAGGCGACCCGAATTCCGAGCGGCGCCGGCGGCTGGCTCGATTCCCTCGCTCGAAAGGTAACGCAGCGGCGGCCTTGGTTCCGAGCATCTGCAGGATACTGGGTGCGTTGAGATCGGCGTCCATGATGCCGACTTTCTTGCCCGCGTGCGCCAGCGCGCCCGCGATATTCACCGCGAGCAGGCTTTTGCCGGTACCGCCCTTGGCGCTCGCAAGCACGAGCGTAGCCTTGACCGAGGCGAGATTTCGCAGGAATCGACTCCGGGTCGTGGTGCGGTTTTTCACCCGTGCCGTTGCTGGCCGTGTTCCTCGAATTCGCTAAAAACCCTCATCAAGTCGATACGCTGCTTTTCGAAACGAGCGCCCCATGCAAACAGAAATGCCGGATGCGTTCCGGCACTTTGATAGGATGCCGTGTTTGGGCGCTAGGGTAAAGGTCGTCCGCGCTCACATGTTCTCTTCGTCGCCGTCGGTCGAGCCGACCTTGCGATACCCGCGGTCTTCGCTGTCGTAGTTGCGTTGCGATTTGGCTTCGCGCTCGCGATCCTGCTGGCAGTCGCGGCAAACGCGCGTGAACGGAAGCGCATCGAGGCGTTCTTCGCCGATTTCCAACCCGCACGATTCGCAAATGCCATAGCTCCCGTCGGCCAGCCGCGCCAGCGCATCATCGATTTCCTTGATCTTCGCGCGCTCGCGATCCGACAGGATGAAGTTGATCTCGCGGTCGCGCTCTTCGGAGGCGAGGTCGTAGGCGTCCATGCCCTCGTCCTTGTTGCCCTCGCGCTGCGCCTTTTGCTCGGTATCCATTTCCTCGAGCAGCTTGCGATTTGGTCTCGAGCATTTGCGCGCGAACCTTGTTGAGAAATTGGTTGCGGCTCACGTCAGCAGCTTTCTTAGGCATGATTGGCCACTCTCTTCTCGATATCCGCTTAACTCGGGGCAACGACTCGTCCACTCAGATCGTAGGTCAGCGCCTTGTCGATACGAACCTGCACGAATTCGCCGGGGGTGGCTTCGCCCTTGAGAAATACCGAGCCATCGATCTCGGGAGCCTGCGACTGGCTGCGCCCGCGCATCCGCGTGGCGCGGCCCGGGAATAGCGACCTTCAACCAGACACTTCGATTTCGCGGCCGACGCAGGACACGATTTTTCTTGAGCGAAATCTCTCCCTGAAGTTCCATCAGACGCGCGCGGCGTGCGCGCTTGACTCGCTCCGGAACCTGATTGCGGCAGGTCGAACGCCGCGGTGTTCTCCTCCAACGAGTAGGTAAACACGCCAACCCGATCAAATTCCTGCTCGCGGATGAAACCGGCCAGATGCCGCGAATGCCTCGTCGGTCTCGCCCGGAAATCCGACGATGAAGGAGCTGCGCAGCGCGATGCCGGGCACGCGCTTGCGGATGCGATCGAGTATTTTGCGCAGCGCTTCGCCCGAGCGCTCGCGGCGCATCGCGCGCAGGATGGCATCATCGGCATGTTGCAGCGGCATGTCGATATACTTCGTGACCTTCGGCAGCGCCGCGATCGCATCGAGGAGCTCATCGGTCACGAAGTTGGGATAGCAGTAGAGCAGCCGAATCCAGTGGATGCCGTCGACGTCGTTCAGTGCGTACAGCAGCTTCGCGAGCGACGACGGCGTATCGAGGTCGCGCCCATAGGCGGTCAGATCCTGCGCGATGAGGTTCAATTCGCGCACACCGCCGGCGGCAAGCATCCGCGCCTCGGCGACGAGGTCGTGCGATCGGGCGGCTCTCATGACGGCCGCGAATCTTCGGAATGATGCAGAACGCGCACTTGTGATTGCATCCTTCGGAAATCTTCAGGTACGAGGTGAAATAGTCGCCGGTCTTGATGCCGCGGCGCCGAATGCGACGGCAGCAGATGCGCCGCGCCGGCGTAGGGAATCGGGCGCTCCTCGGGCGCCTCGGTGCGGCGCAGCAGTTCCGGCAGCTCGAGGAAGTTTCCGGTCCCGACGAACACATCGACCTCCGGAATCTGCTCGCGCAGCTCGGCGCCATAGCGCTGCGCCATGCATCCCGCGACTACGAGCCGCTTGCCGAGGCCGTGGCGCTTGACCTCGGCGGCCTCCATGACCGCGTCGAGCGATTCCTTCTTCGCGCTCTCGATAAAGGCGCAGGTGTTCACGACGAGGACTTGCGCCTCATCGGGATCGAGCGTGACCTCGAATCCGGCGCCGACCAGCGCACCGAGCATCAGCTCGCTGTCGGCGAGATTCTTGGGACAACCCAAACTGAGAAGATGAACTTTTTCCATCTAGCGGGAATCTCTGGGGCTACTATCTGTACCTGCGCGAGCCAACACGAGGCAATTGCTGCTACCGAACGATGATAATGACGCTCAATGGGAATTCGTGCGGCGGCGGAGCCTTTACGATATCAGCCCCCGGCAGGCGGTACGAAAGCGAAGAGCTTGTCCTCGAGCGGCGCGCCATTTTTGAAATCGGAGAAAGTCAGCTCGGTGACGTCGCCGAGAGCATCGGTCAGAGCGCAAGCGTGCGCAGATCGAGCGTCTTCGGATCGAGGCCCATCTCGATGGCTATCGCCACCGTTTTTCGGCTTCAGCGCGATGTGCTTCAGGCCGTCGGTTGGCGCGTTCGCGGGCACCGAAGCATCGAAGTCATGCTGCACATTTCCGATTCCGAGCAGAAACGATGCCGCACTCGAAGATCTGAACGCCTGCTCCAATGGGGTCTCGATCACCTGGTTGAGATCGGGCTGATAGCTGTAGAGCTGCTTGCCGTCGCTCACGATGAGTTCCTGATCGTCGCCCGCGAACTCCCATCGCATGCGGCCCGGCTTGCGATAGTAGACGGTGCCCTCGCGCTCGCGCTTCGCTCCGCCAGCGGGAGCGATCTCTTCCTTGAACTTCGCGGAGAACGAATTGGTCTGCTGATAGTGCTTCTGCAAGCGATCGCAATAGCGCCTTAAGCTGCGGCGACTCGTCGCGACCGATACGAGCTACAACGCGAAAATCAAGCGGCAACGAGGATCCGGAAATGGCTTCTCATTTGATTTTGCGCAGCCGCACTTCGCGAGGCCGCGCGCCATCGGGCGGAGCGACGATGCCCTCGCGCTCCATCTGCTCGACCATCCGCGCCGCGCGGTTGTAGCCGATGCGCAGGCGCCGCTGGATCATCGAGATCGACGCCTGCCCGGTCTCCATCACGATGTTGACCGCCTCGTCGTAATTCTCGTCGCGCTCGTAATCCTCGCCGCATATCCTCGCTCGGCGGCTTGGTGTCGAGGATTTCCATCCGATAGTCGGGCGTGCCTTGCGCGCGAAGAAAATCCGCGAGCTTGCGCGTCTCGATTTCCGACACGAACGGGCCATGCAGGCGCACCAGCTTCGCGCTGCCCGGCGGCATGAAGAGCATGTCGCCCGCGCCGAGCAGACGTTCCGCGCCAATCGAATCGAGAATCGTGCGCGAGTCGACGCGCGAGGTCACCTGCAGCGAGATGCGCGCGGGCAGGTTGGCCTTGATGAGCCCGGTGATGACGTCGACCGACGGCCGCTGGGTCGCGAGGATCAGATGGATTCCCGACGCGCGCGCCTTTTGCGCCAGCCGCGTGATATCGCGCTCGACGGTTTTGCCCTCGCTCAGCAGCAGGTCGGCGAGCTCATCGATGATGATGACGATTTTCGGCAGCTTGCGATGCTCGATCTTCGGCGGCGCATCGGCACCATCGATCGGCGGCTCGACGCCATCGCTGATTTGGTTCGCCGGCTTGAGCTCGACCACCGGCGCGCCGGAGCTGAGCGCGCGATTGTAGCCGTCGATGTTGCGCACGCCGAGGTCGCGCATCATCGCGTAGCGGGTTTCCATTTCCTGCGTCGCCCACAGCAGCGCCGACGCCGCCTTGTCGGGATCGACGACGACCGGCACCAGCAGATGCGGAATATTCTCGTAGGTCGAGAGCTCCAGCATCTTGGGATCGATCATGATGAAGCGCACATCGTCGGCGGTCGCATTGAACAGCACCGACGCGATCATGGTGTGCAGCGAAACCGATTTGCCGGTGCCGGTCGCGCCCGGCGATCAGCAGATGCGGCATCTGGCGAGGTCGGCCGCCATCGGACGGCCCGCGATATCCTTGCCGAGCGCGATGGTGAGCTGGCTTTGCGCGCCGGCGAACTCGTCGGATTCGAGAATCTCGCGCAGATAGATCATCTCGCGCTTGCGATTCGGCACCTCGATACCGACCACGGCCTCGCCCGGCACCGGCGCCTGGATTCGCACCGCAGCCGCTCTCAGAGCCATCGAGAGATCATCGGCAAGGTTGACGATCTGGCTTACCTTGATGCCGGAGCCGGGCTCGAACTTGTACATCGTGACGACCGGGCCGGGCTGCACCTCGACCACGCGGCCATCGACGCCGAAATCGGCGAGCTTCTGTTCGAGCACGCGCGCGCTGCGCTCCAGCGCGACCTCATCGATCTGCGCATGCTCGGCGGGCGGGATATCGAGCAGCGAAAGCGGCGGCAATTTGAAGCTTCCGCGATTGCGCGACTTGGCTCGTTCTTGTCCTTTTTGTCGCGCGAAGCGATCGACGCGGCTCGATGCGCCGCACCTTGAGCGGCGTCGGGCGCAATCGCGCGCGGAGTTTTGCCACCGTCCACCGCGACGGCAGCGATTGGAGTCGCTCTCGTCCAGTGGGATCCGCGAGTTCGATTGCTTGCTCGCGCTCGGAGCGGCATCGACGGCTTCAGTTTTCGCGCCGCGGCCGAGGCGAGATCGGTCGGCGCGCGTTTCAGCATCAGCGCGACGCCGCTAATCAGCGCGAAACCACCGCGAGATATCCGCCGCCGATGTTGAGCGACGCTGCGAGGAGGCTGCGCGATTCGCGTGCCGATCATCCCGGCGATCGCGACGTCGCCCGGCCGCCAGAGTCCCAAGCGCCGTGGCGATCGCGACGATGACAATCGCGCCTGCGCCAATTTCGCGCGCGAGGTCATTCCAGTTGACAGCCGGACCAGATTCGCACGCCGAGCATCACCAGCAGCGCGATTAGCGGATACGCGCCGTAGCCGAACAGCCGCGCGAGGCCGCCGGCCACTGCGCCTCCCACCGGGCCGCCGAGATTGTGCCGCTGATGGCCGAGGTGCAGCGAGACGAGGCTGACCGTCGCGAATGCCGCCACCG
Organism: uncultured delta proteobacterium; assembly: GCA_963848285.1. GTDB lineage: Bacteria > Desulfobacterota > Binatia > Binatales > Binataceae > DATGKG01. The sequence goes on from CAWKCZ010000002.1 coordinate 359,717, forward strand.
CGAGCAGCGCCAGCGCGCCCAGTTCGCGCGCGATACGGTTGTCGCGCAGCGCTTCCAGCCTCGCGGTGCCACGACCGGGGCGAGTTCCACCGGCGACGATTTCAGCTGCCGCGCGATGGCTACGGAACCTCCATCACGTGGACCATGATGAACGGGCGCTTACCTACATTATGGATGAAATAATGTCGCAGTGTACGTACGACTTCATCCTTGATGCGCGCGTCGTCGGGATGGTACGGGACGCGGAATCGCGTCGAGCCGCTGCTGAACTTCCTCGCGCCCGCGCCGCAGATGCGCCGAGGTTCCGTTGCCCGAAACGAAGCCGCGCGAGAAGATATCCGGGCCACCGACGATAGTTCCGCTGCTGGCCGACACCGCGATCATCGCGATCACGGTGCCGTCGCGCGCGAGGCTGCGGCGCTCGCCGATCAGCGCGATGTCTTCGGCCTCGCCCGCCTCCATCAGGATGCGGCCGGTGTGCGCCTTGCGGCTGCGATAGGCTTCCGCGCCGGTCAGCATCAGCGAGTCGCCATCCTCGAGCAGGAAGCAGTTGCGCTCGGGAATTCCCGCCTCGACCGCGAGCGCGAGGTGACGGCTCAGATGCCGATACTCGCCGTGAATCGGGACGAAGTAGCGCGGCTTCACCAGCGCAATCAAATCCGCGAGCTCGTCGCGGCTCGCGTGTCCGGAGACGTGCACCGGCGCGACCGCGTCGTAAATCACCTCGGCGCCGAGCTTGTAGAGCTGATTGACGAGGCTGTTGATCGAGCGCTCGTTGCCGGGAATGAAGCGCGACGAGAGCACCACCATGTCGCCATTCTCGACGTGCACGCGCGGATGATTGTCGATCGCGAGCTTCGCCAGCGCGGAAAACGGCTCGCCCTGGCTGCCGCTCGCGAGGTAGGTCAACTTGCGCGGCTCGATAAAGTCCGCCTCCTCGGGCTCGATGAAAGTTCCGGGCGCGAACGACAAGCTGCCCGGTTTCCATGCCGAGGCGCACGCTCTCGGCCATCCGGCGTCCGAGCGGCAACGACGCGGCGGCCGACTTCCTTGCGAAACTTCCGCAACCTGCCGAATGCGATGGATGTGCGAGGAAAACGCCGACAGAAAAAAACGATTCTTGGTGCGCGAAATCAGCTCGCGAAGAATTGGTTTGAGCGAGCTTTCCGAACCGGAGCGCCCTTCCCGCTCGACGTTGGTGGAATCGGAAAGCAGCAGCTCGACGCCTTCCTCGCCCGAGCGCCGCGAAGGCTTCGGTATCGAATTTCTGCCCATCAACCGGAGCGTCATCAATCTTGAAATCGCCGCTATGCACGATGATGCCGGCGGGGGTGCGAATCGCGAGCGCGATCGAATCCGGCGTCGAATGAGTGACTCGCAGTGGCTCGATCGTAAACGGACCGACCGCGAAACTCTTGCCGCGGCTCGATCGCGATTCAGATCCTGTTTCGCGCGTGGAGGCCAGCTTCTTCGAGGCGGCGGCGCACGAACGCCAGCGTGATCGCGCTGCCATAAACCGGCACCTGGAATTTGCGCAGCAGGTACGGCAGCGCGCCGATGTGATCCTCATGCGCATGGGTCAGGACGACCGCATCGATGGGCACGCGCTTTTCGATCAGTTCGGAAAAATCGGGGACGTAAACGCCGTTGCCGAGCAGGCGCTCCTCGGGGAACATCACGCCGCAATCGATGACGAGACCGTGCCCGGCGCATTCGAGCACCATCAGGTTGAGGCCGATCTCCCCCAAACCGCCGAGGGCAAACAGTTTTACGGGAGTGCGTTTTGGAATTACCTGCCCCCATCGACACCTTCACCGCCGCGACGCGGGTTCAGTATACAAAGCGTCAACTGGAGGCGAAAGATCGACCATTTGTAGGGTTTGATGGCTCGAATCGCGGCGGATGGAAATCTGCGGGCGCATTTTGGAAAAGATCAACATCTACAAGGATTTAATGGGTTTGTTTTCGCGATTTTTCGAATATCGACCAGTTCCCGATGCATCCTTGAGGCGCCACTTCGCGGCTCATGCCAACCCTCATTATTTCCCAATCGACGCGGCAAGGATACGCTGGGGATAGACGATTGCGCGGTGCGAGGCCGTTTTCCACAGCTAAGGCTTGCGCTCATAATCGGCTGTCGCGATTAGGTTCGCTTCGGAGGTGGCGGAAGATGTCAGTTAATAAGGTGATTTTGCTCGGAAACCTGGGGCGCGACCCTGAGGTGCGGCACCTCCCGACCGGAATGAAGGTCGCCAATTTCTCCCTCGCGACCAGCATGAAGCGCAAAGACCGGCGAGACCAGACCGAATGGCACAACATCGTCGCGTTCGACCGCCTCGCCGACCTCGCCGAGAAGTATCTGCGCAAGGGCAAACAGATCTACCTCGAAGGCCGGCTGCAGACTCGCCAATGGGAGGCGAAGGACGGCAGCGGCAAACGTCAGCGCACCGAGATCATCATGAGCGAGATGCAGTTCATCGGCAGTGCGTGGCGATAGGCGGCGGCGATTATGCGGGAGCTGGTGCAGGTAGCGCGGGCGGCGGCGCCGATATGCCATCGGCACCCATCGACGATGAAGATATTCCCTTTTAAGGATCCGAAAGCTGGCTTCGATTCCTTCAGCTTCTCTCCCATAGTTGGGAGAGACAAGAGTGAGGGCAGTCGCTTCAGCTCTGGCGGTGTTGGCAGGCGTTCGCCTTTGAGCGCGATCGCGAAGAAATCTTTGAGCGCGTCGCGCAATTCGCCGAGCGCGAGGCCCATGTGCTCAGCCGGAAGATGATCGAGTTTCGCCGATGCCTTCGCATACATTGATGCGGCGCCGGTCAGATTGCCGCGTTGCGCGTGCAGGATCGCGACCGCGGCCTGGATGATTCCCTGGTAGAAAAGTTTCTCCTCACCCGCGCTGCGCTTCCAGACTTCTTCCCACGCCTCGTGGCATTCGAAGAATTTGCCTTCGTTGAAGAGATCGATCCCTTCCTCGAAGAATTCCACGAGTGGCCTCAGCATGGAATCGCTTCGCGGAGGCCCTTCGCTCGCTCAGGATGACTCGGACTGCGGGATGACAGCTACAAAATGATGCGCTCGGTGGTGATGATGAACTTCGCATCCTCGGCGAGGAAATTCGGCTCATCGGCGAGCACCGCTTTGTACTGCGGCGTGTCGGCGTTCGAGCGCATCGCATCTTCGCTATCGAACCATACTTCCGCGACGCCATCCCACAGCGGCGTCCTGCCCATTCTTGTATGACGACATCAGCGGATGCGATTGCACATAGCGTCGCGCGCCCGGCACCGCCGCGCCGAGTTTGCCATGCGGCAGAATTCCAATGTGCCTGAAACTGCTCGACCGAAAGCTCGGGACGCTTTTTCAGGAACGCCACCATCTTCGGCATGCCGGCCTCGACGGGATTTTCCTTCTGCACGCGCTCCTTCGTCAGGATGAAGGCGAACTTCGACATGTCGAGGAACTTCTCGTTGTCGGCGAGCGTCTCGCGGCTGATGGGCGTGTCGGCGGTCTTGCGCATATCGTCGAGGTTCTCGTACCACAGCTCCGCGATGCCATCGTAAATCGGCTCGTGTTTGCGATATCCGGCATCCATCGTGTGCGATTGCACATACTTCACGAGGCCGGGAACCTTGAGCACCAGCGCGGCGTGCTCCTCGAGCCAATATTTGCGGAAGTCCTCGAGCGCCATGCCCGGGTTTTCGTTTGATGAAATAAATTGCCTTGATCATTCCCCGCCCTCGCCCGCTGATTACTCTGCTCTCGCGCCGTAACGCAACTGAAAGAAAAAGCCCGCCGGAAATCCGACGGGCTTTTGTCGATTCACTATCGGATTGGCGATCAAGCCGCGCCATGACGCAGCAGCCGGCCCGCCATGTTGCCGGTCTCCTTGCCGTCTTCCATCGTCATCTGGCCGTTGACGAAGAGATAGCGGTAGCCTTCCGCCTTCTGTACGCGACGCCATTCGCCGCCCGGGAAATCATGCGCGATTTCCATCGGACCCATCGCCAGCTTGTCGTAGTCGTAGACCACGATGTCGGCGGGCGCGCCTTCGCGTAGCGTGCCGCGATCGCGGAAGCCCGCGCATAGCGAGGGCAGCGTCGAGAGCCGCCAATGCGCTTCCTCGAGCGACAACATCTGATGCTCGCGGACCAGCTTGGTCAGGAACTCGGTCGGATAGCGTCCGCCGGTGAAAAACTTGGTGTGCGCGCCGCCATCGGAGACGCCGGGAATCAGCCACGGATAGTCGAGCATCTCCTTCATGTAGTCCATGTTCTGATTGGGTCCGGGCGCGTAGAACTCGGTGCGCAGATCGTCGGCCACCGCGAGATCGAGCATCACGTCCACCGGATGCTTGCCGTCTTTCTCCGCGGCCTCGCGCAGCGTCAGGCCTTCGTAGTGCTTCATGTCCTCGCGGGTGACGCCGGTAATGAAGATCTTGTCGAACTCCTCGGTGATGATGCGCGGAACCTGCGCGCGCAGCGCCTCGCGACGCGCGGGATCGCCGAGCTTCTGCTTTGCGCTCGGCGGTAGTGCCGGTGGTCGCATCGCACCAGGCCTGGACCTCGTCGAAGAGATTCCAGTCGGTGAAGCTGAAAGTCATGTTGGTGTCGCTGGTGACTGCCTGTCCATAGACGCGCAGCCCGCGCTGACGGCATGAATCCAGCCATGCGATGGTCCCGCGATGGATGAACGGCATCGAGTCGCGCGGCTGCACGACGTTGAAGAGAATCGGGCGTCCGCTGATGTCGGCGAGCTTTTCGAAATGCTGCGGGATCCTTGCTCGGATCGGCGGAAACCAGCGTCATCTGCATGAAGCCCTCGTTGCGGCGTCCGAGCACGCGCGCGAGCGCATAGCAGGTGTCATCGGTCATGAGATCGGAAACCATCGGAGTGCCGTCGTAGTCGCGCTGCACGCATGCGGGGCCTTTCGGATCGAGGCGCTGCGCGGACCATCCGCACGCGCCGGCATCCATCGCCTCGTCGAGGAGGCGGCAAATCTCGCGCTCCTCCTGCTCGGTCGGCGGACGATTCTTCGCGTCCTCGATGCCCATCACGTAAGTGAGCAGCGGCGAGACCGAAACATACGGCAGGATGTTCACCGCCTTGGGACGGCGATCGATGCTGTCGAGGAATTCGGGAAAGGTCGTCCAATCCCACGGCATGCCAGCTTTCATCGCGGCGTAAGGAATCGCCTCGACCCGCGTCATCGTGAGCATCGCGCGCTCGCGCGCTTCCGGCTTCACCGGCGCGAAGCCGAAGCCGCAGTTGCCGATCACGATCGAGGTGACGCCGTGCCAGCTCGAAATCGAGCAGTAGGGATCCCAGAAAAGTTGCGCGTCGTAATGGGTGTGGAGGTCGACGAATCCCGGCGCGACGATATGCCCTGAGGCATCGACGTTTTTGGCGGCATCGCTCGCGCGCAGTCTTCCGATCTTCGCGATGCGACCGTTCTTGATTCCGATATCAGCGCGGAAACGCGGCATCCGCGTTCCATCGATCACCATCCCGTCCTTGATGATGAGGTCGTATTCCGGCATGAGCACCCTCCTCCTCGCGTTAGCCGCCGACGCTGCCATCACGCATCGCATCGCGAAGCGCATCGGCTGTCAAGGATAAGCGCGCGCTTACCGGGTGAGAAGTCGCTACCTAATCAAAGTTTGGTGACGCCGGGTTCAACCTCGACCCCGAGCGGAACCAGGATACGAACCACCATGTTGTAGAATGCTACATTCTGTACGAGTTCCATCAGGCGGCGAGTCCCGAGCGATTTCTGCAACGCCTCAAAGGTGGCGTCGGTGACCTTCACGTTCGTGGTGGCCTCGAACGCGTAACGCATCACGATGCGTTCCTGCTCGTTGAACAGCGACGATGTCTCAAAATCAGCAAGATGCTCGAGTTGCTCGCGAGAGACGCCTACGTGCCGCGCGAGGTTCCAATGATGAGTGAACTCATACTCCGCCTCGGTGATGCGACCGACCGTCATCAGCGCGAGTTCGCGCAGCTTCGGGTCGAGTTCGGTGCCGTTGCGCAGCTCGCCGCCGAGCGCGAGGAAACGGCGCAGCAGATTCGGCGTATGGGCAAGCATTCGAAAGATGTTGCCGACCGGATTTTTGCGCTCCTCGATCAGGCGATCGAAAATTTCGCGATCAGCTTCGGCCAGGTCTTCTCTCTTTAGATACGGCAGCCGCGCCATGTTGGATGACTCCTGGTTCGAGGTTACGCGAACAGCATCTCGGACATGCCGCCGCCCGGAGGAATCATCGGCATCACCGCTTCCTCCTTCGGGATCACGACGTCGATGAGCACCGGGCCCGGGCGTCGCGAAGGCATCCTTCATCGTCTTGCGCGAGGTCCTTGGTCTTCTCGATGCGGAATCCATGCGCGCCGTATGCTTCCGCGAGCTTGACGAAGTTCGGCACCGACATCGCCGAGTAGGAATAGCGCTCCTGAGTAGAAGCGCTCCTGCCATTGCCGCACCATCCCGAGGAAATAGTTGTTGAGGATGATCACCTTGATGTCGACGTTGTACTGCACCGCGGTGCCGAGCTCCTGGATGTTCATCTGGATCGAGCCGTCGCCGGAGACCACCACCACTTTGCGATCGGGCGCCGCGAAGGTCGCGCCGATTCCCGCCGGCAGTCCATAACCCATCGTGCCCAGTCCACCCGAGGTCAGCCATGAGCGCGGCTTCATGAAGGGAAACATCTGCGCGACCCACATCTGATGCTGCCCGACGTCGGTCGCGACAATCGCATCGCCCTTGGTCAGGTTCGCCATCTCTTCGATGACGTGCTGCGGGCTGATGTTCTCGCCGCGCTTGTTGTTTTCGTAAAGCGGCTTTTCCTTCTGCCATTTCAGGATCTGCTGATGCCACTTGGCCCATACCGCGCGCCGCTTGCCGATACTCTCGTGTCCCTTCACCGCTTCGAGCATGTCGTTGAGCACGCTCTTGATGTCGCCGACGATCGGAACGTCAACTTTGACGTTCTTCGAAATCGACGACGGATCGATATCGATATGGATGATGGTCTCGGCCTTGGGCGCGAAATCCTTGATGCGTCCGGTGACGCGATCGTCGAAGCGCGCGCCCACCGCGATGAGGCAATCGGTGTTGCATACCGCGGTATTGGTGCCGTACGAGCCGTGCATGCCGAGCATCCCGAGCCGCAAAGAATCGTTCGCCGGAATCGAGCCCAGCGCCATCAGCGTTTCGGTGACCGGAATTCCGAGGCCTTTCACGAGCTGCATGAAGCTCGGGCGCCGCGCCCGACCATTGCACGCCACCGCCGACATAAAAGAGCGGCTTCTCACTTTTCTCGATCGCCTCGATGGCGCGCTCGATTTGGCGCGGATTGCCCTTGAAGGTCGGTTTGTAGCCGCGCAGGTCGGCCTTGTCACTGAGCTTGAATGCGTGCTCGGCCTGCTGCACATCTTTCGGAAGATCGACCAGCACCGGGCCGGGGCGGCCACTGCCCGCGATGTAGAATGCCTCGCGAATCACGCGCGAGATGTCGCCGACTTCCTTGACCAGAAAGTTATGCTTGGTGCACGGCCGCGTGATGCCGACGATATCGACTTCCTGGAACGCATCATTACCGATCATGCTGGTCGGAACCTGCCCGGTCAGCACCACCATCGGGGTCGAATCCATGTATGCGTCGGCGATGCCGGTCACCGCGTTGGTCGCGCCCGGCCCCGAGGTCACCAGCACCACGCCGGGACGTCCACTGACGCGCGCATAGCCTTCCGCCATATGCGTCGCGCCTTGCTCATGGCGAACGAGGATGTGCTTGATTTTGGAATCGAGCAGCGCGTCGTAGGTGGGTAGAATCGCGCCTCCGGGGTAGCCGAAAATGATGTCGACGCCTTCGGCGATAAGAGTCTCGATAACGATTTGCGCTCCGGTAAGTTTCTTCACGGTTTTCCATTCCGGCGCACATCGCGAGTGCCAACCACATCGATTGTGTTCGCACGGCAGCCAGGTCGTTTTTGGATTTTCTAGAGGGTATATCAGCTATGCCGAGCGGTACAATTGGCCTCGCTAGATAGAAGATTTGGCCGGTTTCGAGGCCAACGTCAGCTCGTCCATCTCGTCGAAAAAACGCACCGACTCGGGCAACGGCCCCGGCAACTTCATCGCGATGAGCCCCGGCTGCGCCGCATCCCACGCCACGCGGCTTTCCCATCGCCCGATGCCATAGAAATGTTCGCGATTCTTGGCGCTGCGCAGCATCATGCTGCCGTACGAGGCTGCGAACTCCTCGCGGATGCGGCGGGTGCCGGCGTCCCAGTTGCGCATGAACTCTTCCTCGTGTCCCGGCTTGACAGTCCATCGATACATCACGCGAATCATGCTGACGACCTCCGAGGTGGCGATGTGAATTCATTCTACACCAGATAGACGTTCGGATTACCGTCACGAATGGTAGACTGATCGATGTGCGTATCCATAAGCTTGAACGAACCCAGGTGGTACCGATTCCGATCGCGGAAGCATTCGAGTTTTTCTCCAACCCCCGCAACCTGGAGCGCCTGACGCCGGATTTCGTGCACTTCCAGTTCCTTAAGGCGCCTCCGGAGAAGGTTTCGCCGGGCACCATCCTGGAATATCGCTTGCGCATCTATGGACTACCGGTCAAGTGGCGCACGCGAATCGAGAGCGTCGAGCCTCCTGACCGCTTCGTTGATGTACAGGACCAAGGACCGTACGCGATGTGGCGCCACACTCACAGTTTTCACGAAGTGGACGGCTCCCATACGGAAATTCGCGACCAGGTCGAATTCGCGATGCCACTGGGGCCGCTCGGCGAAATCGCTTATCGATTTATGGTCGCCGGCAGCCTGCGCGAGATTTTCGACTATCGCGCGGCCGCCCTGCGCCGCCTGTTCCCGGAGGCTGCGTCGTAATTCTGTCGCCGTTCGGCGTTCACTCGTGCACGGCCAGGCACACAAACCTACCGCTGGGCGAGTTTCGCTCGCACACTGCGACCGGGCAGGCCACCTTCAGTTTATGGTTGCGGCGCCTTTACCCGGTGCGATCGATGCTCGACCCCTCCGAGGGCCGCGGCTAATAATGTTTTTCGTCGACACTTTCTTCGACACTCATCACTTCGAAGGTGCGGTCCAGTGGCGCAAACATCCCAAAGACAGTGAGAGTTTGGCCCGGTTTTATTTTCCCGAAGGTCTCCGAATCCTTACCCTGCACCACGAAGTTCGGATTGAACTGGTTGACGTACTGCCAGATGTCGGGCCATCGAATCTTTGGATGATTGGTGTAGGCATCCTTGAGAATGAATTTGTAATTTTTGCCATTGACGCCCATCGTGACCACGGTCTTATTGCCATATATCTCGTCCGGCGCCGGCTTGGTCACGATGATCGTGGTTGGAATTGGCGGCCCCATCGCGGGCAAACCCTGGGCGCATGAAACCTGCGGGAATGCGAGCAGAATAATTCCGATGGAGGCCATGGTAGCATTTCGTAGGGTTCTCATCTTTGGTCTCCTGTTCGCATCGAGTGTTCTCCGCGCGAAATGGTAAAAGCACATTTACTGTTGACGCCTAACTACTGTACGATAGGCAGACATTAACGATTCCGGAGGATTGATGATGGTTAAGTTGCGTGCATTAGCGCTGCTGCTGGTCAGCGGCCTGCGTGGGTCGGCCCCGCTCGCCGCGACCGTGAAGCCGGGCGACTTCATTACCAAGGATAACGCATCCAGGTGAAGGATCTGCTGAGCCCCGGAAATTACGTCCTGGTGCTAGCAAGGGATGCGACTGAACATCGTTCCGACCAGCAAACTCGACTGGCCACCGCCTTTCAAGAGCGCGACTGAAAAATATTCGCCTCAGGTGGTCCTCAATCCGGACGGCACCCTGAAGAACTATGTCGCCGGGCAACCGTTTCCGCTGCTGGATCCCAACGATCCGCAGATGGCCACCAAGCTGATGTGGAATTTCAGCTTCCGTCCGCTTTACACCGATGACGTGGATCTGCGGTTTCCGGAAATCGCCAGCTATGTCGGCGGATCCAAGGACCTGGAGCCGCTGAGCTATTTCACGGTCGGCCATTTTGCCTTTTACAACAACGTCGGGCGAATCGAAGTTCCGCCGGTGCCCGACCAGTCCGGATTTCGCAGCGAGCGGAATCCGCTATAAATTCGCATTTTATCCCTTTCTCGAGCCTGCGGGACTGCGCGGATATGGCTTAATCCGCAACCGCCAGCATGGATCCCGAACATCGAAGACAACTCCTGGGTGTTCAATCCCGGGCCCGACGAATTCGGCGTCAGTCGCCGGAGATTCTTGCAGATGCGATCGGCGGGCTGCCCGGGTTTTCCGATGGCGGCGGTGGCGGCGGCTACGGCGGCGCGGGCTGGGAGTCTCCGGCGGGACCAGCGAGGTACAAGCACCATCGATCCCGATTCCTATTTCGGTTTCTCGGCCAAGATCGAAGACTTCACCTACAAATATCTCGGCGAGAAGCAGATGCTCGCTTGCGTGCACGCCAAGTTTTCCCCCGAGCAGCCCTGCCCCGCCGACGGCGGACATTCAATATGTCCCGAAGACTGGGAAATGCGTCACATGTACATCGTCGAAGCTGACGAGAAGCCGGGACATCACTTCTGCGATTCCGAAGCGCATTTTTTACATTGATTCCGAAGGATGGCTGATCACCGCATCCGACCAGTACTGGCGAGACGGCAAGATCTGGAAGACGCTGGTCGCTGTACAATACGTTATCGCGATCGTCCGATCCCCGATGCGCAGGTCGCCATCTATCCTTACAAGCGAATTTTCCAGCTCGGGTTGGTCGACGCGAACATCCAGGACCACTCCTCAACCGTGGTCTTTCATGCCGGGACGCCATTCTCCCGAACACGAATGCTGGTACATCGACATGGGCGTAGTCGATCCGGGATTCTTCAATCCCAATTCGATGCAGAACGCCGGCCACTAAGAGTCACCCACAACAACAATGCGGCGATCCTCGCTGAGGGGATCGCCGCATCTATTTCGTCTGCGAAGTCCCGATTATCTATGGCCGCTTGAGATCCTGCAAAATCTCCTTCAGCACGCCGCGATCGTGATCATTGCGCATCGGCATATCGAAGCTCAGGCGATTGACGCCCGGCGAAGCGTTTCTTCATCACCGAGGCGATCTCGTCATAGGTTCCGACCGCCGCAAAAGCATGCACCATGTCTTCGCTTACCAGTTGCGACATCTCGCGCCATTTCTGCTGCACCGAAAGCTTATGCAGATGGTCGGCGGTGTCGCCCCATCCGTCGAGCTCGAAACTGGAGCGATACGACCGCGTCGAGCCATAAAACGCGATGGTCGATTTGAGCCCCTCGACCGCCTTCGCGAGCGCATCCTTGTTCGGCGCGGCGCACAGGAACCCGCCGCCGCCGATCTGGTAGTTGCTCCCATTCAGATTGCGGCCGCCCGCTCTTCGCGAAGCCCTTCTTCAAATTCGGAAACGCGATCTGATCGAGGTATTTGCGCGTCACGATGCCATGCAGCCGCACGCCCTCGCAGACTTCGCCCGCCACTTGCAGCATCCGCTCCTGCACCGCCGCGATCAGCACCGGAATGTGCGGATTGCTCACTGGCGGTGGCGCGAAGTTCGGCGTCATCAGCGATAGATTGTAGTGCTCGCTATGAAAGTTCAGCGGCTCGCCGGTCTGCCAGCTCTTCCACACCGCGCGCATCGCACCCACGTAATCCTTCATGCGCTGCGCCGGCTTGCTCCACGGCATCCCGAAGCGTCGCATCACGTGACCCTTCACCTGCGAACCGAGCCCGAGCACCAGCCGTCCCCCGCTCATGCGTTGCAGATCCCACGCGGTGTAGGCGGTCGCGACCGGGCTCTTGGTGAATGCCAGCGCGATGCCGGTACCGAGCTCGATGCTTCGACGGCTCTTGCGCCGCGATCGCGAGCATCAGGTACGGGTCGTCCTGGGTCTCGACTGCAATCGCCGTGTCATATCCGAGCGCCTCGGCCTCGCGAACCTGATCGCGCAGCGTCTCCAGGTCGGCTCAGGCTTTTTGCCTTGCTGCATATCGGGCGTATAGGGCACGCCGAGATTCAATGCGCGTTCAACTTTGATGGTAGCCATGGGGCGGTTATCGCGTCCGCCGCGCCGCGCTGTCAAGGTTCCGATGCCCGGCGGTCATTGCAACAAAAAGGCGGCCTCGCGAGCCGCCTCTTCCGCCTGACTGATTGTAATGTTTACCTGCCGGACGATGACCTCAACCGATGTCGGAAGCTGCCAGCGTCACGTAAGACCATGGCTCATTGGTAGTGCTGCGCTCGTGGGCTGGAGTCGCAAAAAACCGGAATTGCCGATCCAGACCGCGCGGCTTGAATAGCATTCGTGGCCGGCAAAGCGACGCCGTCGAGTCTTGCGCCGGCCATGGAACCAGGGTCGGACTGAGCCACGCCCCGGGCGGCCCATCACGCCACAAATCCGCTCCCTGCCAATCGACCGCGAGCCATACCAGCGGCATCCGAAACCTGCGGCGCACGTAGTAACCGAGCAGGCGGTCGCCATCCAGCCAGCCGAAGAGCTCGTAGTGATGAATGGGGTGATCGAGGAATCGCCATTTGAGAAATGCGCAATCAACCGCCAGCGCCGGTGAGCCAAGGGTGCGGCGCCAGTCATCGAGCGCGCTCAGATCGCAGCTCGCGAGGATCGCCTCGGAAAGCCGCACCGCTTGGCCGCTCCTCCATCGCGAGCGGCGCAAGAGCGGCAAGCGCACGCGCACATCGTCGACGGTGCGAAAGACCATCTTCGTACGATGCCAACCCGGAGTCGCGCTCTCATTCGGATGGCCAATCAACCACTCATCGGTTCGTTGCCGTTCTTGATTGACCGCCAGGATCATTCGGACGAAAAGATTGCGCCCGCGACATTTCGGATGCACCAGCACGTGAACCACCGCGACCGTATCGATGATCGCGCTACCATTGGTCATCCGAAACGGAATCAATGCCATCATGCCGACGTAGGAGCCATCGCCATCGAGAGCCAACGCGATGCGACATTCGCCGTTCGGATTTCGCCGGTAAAGCCAATCCAGATAGTCGACCCGCCGCACCGGATCGCCGTCGGGATAATAAGTCGCGGCGAGCGCGAGCACCCGATCCATTGAGCATTCGGCAATCGGTCTTACGACGATTTCTTCCATGCCGAGAGGAATCAGCTTGCCGTCCCAGCGTCACTCGAGCCCGAGGGTGCGATTGACCGCGGTCTTCACCGAGATTCCCAGCGCGGAATCCTTGAGCCGAAGCAAATCCGCGGAACCGTCGAGCAGCGCCTTGAAGTAACGCATGCCGAAGTCCTCGACGTTATAGCGATGCAGTCGCATCGGATGAAGCGGCGACAAATTGGTGCCCGCGACACCGGTGAAACATAGTTGATAGCCGGCGCGGCGGATGACGTCTTCGGTCGCGTCGTCGAAATCGCCGTACCCGCCGTTGGGGTAAGCGAAAGCGCGAACCGTCGCCCCCAAACCGCGCTCCAGTTTCAACTTCGACTCGAAGATTTCATTTTCGATTTCCCACCCCGACAGGCGCGTGAGGATTCGATGGGAACCGCCGTGCGAGCCGATCTCGAAGACCTCGCGCATCCCGGCAAGCTCTTCGTAGCTCAGCACCCGATCCTGCTCATCGAGTACCCGATCATGCGGAAGGGTACCGCCGTCAACGTAATCGGTCGGCACGAACATCATCGCGCGATGCCCGAGCGCCTTCAGGATCGGATAGGCATTTTTGTAAACGCTGGTGTAGCCATCATCGAAGGTCAGCAGCACCGCCCGCTCGGGCAACGAGGTCCCGAGCGCGACGTGCTCGGCGAGAGTCTCCGGGGAAATCACCTGATAGTTCGCGGCGAGGTACTCCTGCTGGCGACGGAACAACTCGGTGCCGACTGCGATGATGTTCGGACGAGCGTCGGAAACCTTGTGATATGCGAGGATGCGCAGGCTGTTGGCGCGCGCCGCCAATCCTCGCAGCGCGGTGATTCCGACGATTCGGGGCAGTTCGGCTGCGCCTCCATACAGCAGGTATTTCAAGGAATGCCTGATCTGGAATGCAATCGCCATCTGTTACCGGATCGATGCGGTCGAGCGTGCATCGCCCGCAAGTTGGGTCTGATCGGTTGTTCTGCGGCTTTGTTTGGCGGCGGCTGAGCCTTCGACCAATTCTTCGAAAAGATCGCTGAATCCGGTGGCCATGAGCTCGCGCGAATAGTTTTCGCGAATCCGGTCGCGCGCTGCCGCGCTCAAGGATTGGTGTCGATTGCCGAGCATCTGCAGGCACGCCTCGGCGAGCGCCGCGGGGTCGCGCGGCGCTACGATTTTTCCGGTGTCCCCGACGATACGCGCCGAGTCACCGATATTGGTCGCAACACATGGCACGCCGCAGGCCATCGCTTCGATCAGCACGGTCGGACAGGACTCGCCGAACGCGGACGCCAGCACGAACAGGTCCGTCCCCGCGAGGATCGCTTGAAGGTCGCGGCGCAGTCCCAGCATATGCACTCGGTCGCGGATACCGAGCTGACGCGCCAACGCGTCCAGCTCGCGATTGTCGGCGCTAACATTCACGCCCGCCATCACCGCATGCGCATCGGGAATTTTCCGGCTCACTCTGGCGAAGGCGCGCATGAACGTCGGATAGTCCTTTTGGGGATGGAAGCGGCCGGCGGTGCCGAGGATTAACGCATTCGACGACAGCCCCAGTTCGCTCCTCAATCTCGCGCCTGCAATGGAATCCGGTCGAAAGGTGTCGGTATCGACGCCAGCCGGTATACATCGCCAGCTGCGAGGTTTAAATCCGAGACTCGTATGCCAATCCTTTGCAACCTGTGCGGTGCACACGATCGCATCCGGGAGCGACGACAACCGCGCGTTCAATTTGAACAGCAGCTTGAGACCAATCGAATAGGTCGAAAAGTCCAGCTCGCTCGAATGCACGCTCCACACCAACGGCACATCGATGGTCCTGGTCGCTGCCAGCCCCATCAAATTGGAGTGATACATCCAGGTCTGCACCACGTCGGGCCGGCCTTCTTTGATCAACCGCACAAGACGGGGCACTGCCGCGAGGGCGGAGGCCGTCCCGCGAATATCGAGCGTCTCGGTGCCAATTCCCAGTTGGTGTAAATCGGCGGCGAAGGTGTCGATGCGCAAGAGCGAGACCAGACTATTTTCAAATCGATCCCGGTCCATTCCCTGCAGCAAACGCACCAGCATCAACTCCGCGCCCCCGGTCCCGAGACTATTTACGATGTGCAGAACCTTGATCATCTGACGCGGCGCATTACTTGACAAGCTGTCTTCCGGTAGGATCGATGTATCGTAGCGGCGTTGCGATATTCCGCGCGCGTAAAAATTCGTCCACTGCTTTGCGCGCGCCGGCCCACGCCCCGTAATCGTCAATCTGCAGGATCGCGCCGGGACTTAGCCGCTCCCACAGCAGTTCCAAGCATACGCGTATGCTTTCGTACCAATCGCCATCGAGATGCAGGAGGGCAATCGGCCCCGCCTGCCATCGCGGCAGAGTTTCCTGGAAAGTTCCCTTGACGCATTCGGTAAGCTCGGCGACCCCCAGACGGCAAAACAGCGCGCGCACCTCAGCCTCGTCTCCGCGACATTGGCCGGTCCAATGCCGTGCTAACTCATAGTCAGGATCGTCGGCGGTCGGCGCAGGCAAGCCTGCAAAAGTGTCGAAGGCAAAAATTCTTCGAGTAAGATCGGAATCGCGGCCCACGCGGCGCATGCTTTGCAGCGTGAGCGCCATCAGCGCGACACTGCCCCCACGCGCAACTCCACATTCGACAATGTCTCCGGGAATGTCGTTGGCAACGACCTGACGTACGCCCTCGTACAACGCGCGCGCCCTCGAATGATTGAGCATCGTGTAAGGCCGCACCACAGCGTAGAGGTCGCTGAATTCGTCACCCACGATGAGATCACGCATCTTGCGCGCGACCCGCGGCACATCGCGCGCGCGCAGCCTGACGATCCGCTTCCACAGTGGATACTGCGCGTAGGCAACCGACGCGGCGGGCAGCTGCTCGCCGGCGTTCATCGAGTTCGCCCGATTCATGTGGTCAGCGGCTGGCGCAGCCGTGCGATGAAAGTCCGCGCGACCGGCGCCGAATCGCTGATGCCTAGGATCGAAGTCCAGATTCCAAGTTCGCGCCTGACCACCACCAGCATCGCGAGATTCTGGGCGCCGTATCCGATCGCTGCGCCGACTGCGACCCCTAACCCGCCATAGCGCCTCACGAGGACGAGTTTTACCGCGAGCGCAAGCAGTGCACCGCCCAACGAAATCCACAGCACCTGGCTGCCACGCCCAGTCATCATGAGCGCCAAACCGCACGCGCCGGTCGCTACGTCTGTGAGTGCCGAAGCTCCCCAGATCAGCAGGATGGCGTTCGCGTCGGCATAGAATGGACCATAGAGAGCCGCGAGCAATGCCCTTCCTTCGAAAACAAATATTCCGAGCACGCACACGGTCGGCAGCATCGCGGCGGTCGCAGCCGCCCGCAGCATCAACTCGAGGTCGCGAGTTCGCCCACCTCCGTGCAGCTCCGCAATAAATGGCGGCACTACTGCGTTCACCACCATCAGCGGCATCGCGGCGAGCGCCGCCAGTCTGACCGCGCCGCCATAAAGCGCGATTTCATGCCGCGGACGAAACATGCCGAGCACCCAAATGTCGTTCTCGCGTCCGAGCGTCCACACCATCAGCGCGCCCCACAGTGGCCACGCGATACGCATCAGCTCGCCGAACGAAACCGAGTCGGACCCCGAGCGCGACGGGCCCATCCGGATACGCAGCCCCATCCCCGCGATACAAACATCGAGGATCCCCGCCACCATCGATATCCACAGCGCGTCGGCCAGCGACGCGTGGCCGGTCCCGTGCCAAATCGCCGCGAACCCGATCACCGAGAGGATCGTACTCAGCAGTCCCGAATGGAGGGTTGCCCCGGAAAGGTCTTTCAACGCGCGAAAAATCTCGGCCAGTAATGTTTGCAATCCCCGCACCGCGAGCCATGCCGCGGTCAGTTTGATTGCGCTGCCGGTCATCGGCGAATGAAAGATACACTCTGCGAGCGTATGGCCGAGGACGAGTAGCGCGAGCGCCGCCAGGATAATCATCGCCGAAGCCGCCACCAGCGTAGTTCGAATCGCTCCGCGCACGCGCCCCGGTTGACGCCGCGCGACCGCTTCGCCAATCAGATTCACGAGCGCCAGCGGCAAGCCCAATTGCGAAAGCGATGCGGCCGTAGCTACCACGCTGAAGATGAGGAAGAATGCTCCCACTTGGTCCGGCCCGAGGATGCGCGTCAGCAGCGCATTCATCAGCATCAGGCTCGCGACCGCGCCGCATCTCCCGCCGAGCGCCCATCCGCCGCCGCGAACGATTTGGGAGAACATCGAGACGGTCTCGCGGCTCCGCATCACCGGCTCCCGTCAGCTCGCGGCTCGAGGACGAACACACTGCATGCCGAGCCCAACACCCGCGCCAACTTGCGGCGCGCTGAAAGCCCCAGCCATGGCATCAGCGCTGAGCCGGTATAGAAGAGTCCGCTGTAGCGCTCGGTGACGATCCTGAACCCGAGGGCGACGAACATTCGATGCCATCGGGCGCGGCGAAACGCGAACAACTCGGTTAACGCATTCGGGTAGGCGCCATGCGGTCCCGGTACTACCATTCGCGCCACCGTGGCGATGAATCCACGCCGGCGCAGCACGCTTCGCACCTCCGGCGAATGGCCGCCGAACACCGCGCGGCGTCCGAACAGGTACCGCAAACAAAACGGATAATGACTCAGGCTTGCCCAGAACCGCCACATCGCGGTGGGCACGAGGCATACCACCCGGCCTTCCGGTTTGAGCGCACGCCGCACCTCCTCCAGCAGCGGACGCAAGCGAGCGCTTTCGACGTGCTCCAACACATTGGAGGTGAACACCAGGTCAATCGAATTCGCCTGGACCGGCAGGCTTATCCCGTCGTACAAAACGCCCGCACAAGGACTTGCGCTGGGCGCAAACGCAACCTCCAGCGCAATTACCGCGCATCCCCACGACGCGATTATGTCCGCCTGGAAGCCGCTGCCCGCGCCGATTTCCAGCACTCTCGATTGGGGCGCAAACCACCTCCGAACCCCTTCCAGCTCCATCGCACGGGCTGCCTCCAGACCGAAGGATCCTGCTCCGCGGTTCATAGCTCCGAGGAGCTCGCCGCGCGCGGCCGCCGCGTTATCGGCCGATTTTCCGACGCATATGCTTCCGCTTCGCGCGGCGCAGCATCGATAAAGGTTCGATGCCACATTTCCAGCATCAGCAGCATCCATAGCTGATGCTGGCGATCGCGAACGCCCCCGACGTGCTCGTCGATGACGCGCGCGACTGCCGCGGGGGCAAAATATCCGCGTTCGAGCGCGCGGCTGCTGAGCAGAATCTCGCGGACGATTTCGATCCATGCGGAGCCGCGAAACCAGTATTCCAGCGGGACGCCAAAACCCATCTTGCGCCGCTTGAGGATTGCGTCGGGAAGCATCCCATGCAGAGCCTTCTTGAAGATGCGCTTGCGATCGAACAGGTTGAGCTTGAAGTGGGCCGGCAACCGCGCGGCGAACTCCATCAGCTCCCGATCAAGCAGCGGCGAGCGCGCTTCCAGCGAGGCCGCCATGGTGGCGCGGTCCACTTTGACCAGACAGTCCTCCGGCAGATAGAGGTTCACGTCGACGCTCAAGGTCTGGTCGATTGCGTTGTCGGCCGCAGCGTTGGCATATGCCGCAAGCAAGAGCTCCTCGGTCGCGGCCCCCAAGGACGTCTCGGCGAACTCCGGAGTATACAGCTGGGCCTTCTCCCGGTCGCCGAACCACGCCAGCATCCGAGCGTAACCGGCGCGCCAGTCGCTGCCCATTACTTCCTCGAGGATGCGCAGCCGACTGGCGATTCGCCGATTGTGCCCGGCCGCCCCATAGCCGTGACTGACCAGCGCACCGATAATTTTCCGGATTGCGGGAGGAATCGGCTCGGTATAACTGGCCAGCGCGCTTACGCTATAGCGCCGGTATCCTGCGAAGTTCTCGTCGCCTCCATCGCCCGTCAGCGCCACGGTGACATGCTCGCGCGTCATCTTGGCGAGGTACCAGGTCGCAATCGCCGACGAATCCGCGTACGGCTCGTCGTAGTGCCACGCCAGCGTGTTCAACAGTTCGAGGCCGTCGTCCGGCTCGACGATGAACTGGTGATGCTCGCAGTGAAAACGCTTGGCGACCGCCCTCGCCCATCGCGTTTCATCGTATTCGCCTTGCTGAAACCCGATGGAGAAGGTTTTCACCGGCGCCGAGCTCAACTCGCTCATCATTGCGACCACCGCACTCGAGTCGACCCCGCCGCTCAGGAACGCGCCCAGCGGAACGTCGGCAATCATGCGCATCCTGACCGCCTCGTAGAGCAGGCGCAGCAACTCCTCGCATGCTTCACGCTCGTCGATCGCAACTTTAGGCAGGTAGTTAAGGCGCCAATACCGCGTGAGCGCCAGCTTGCCGTCGCGGTAGGTCAGATAATGCGCCGGCGGAAGCTTGCTGATCCCGCGAAAGCCCGATCGATGCGGCGGGACGTAACCATAAGTCATGTAATGGCTTATCGAATGATGATCGGGCTCGCGCGCACCCGCCACCGTCAGCAGTGCTTTGCACTCCGAGGCGAAAGCCAACCGGGTATCGTCGACGGTGTAGTAAAGCGGTTTCTTGCCGGCAGGGTCGCGCGCCAGGAAAAGACTCCGATCCCGTTGATCCCAAATGGCGAAGGCGAACATCCCGCGCATGCGGTCGAGGCATCGCACGCCGTGTTCCTCGTACAAATGCACGATGACCTCGGTGTCGGTTTCGGAACGAAAGCGATGGCCGGCGTCCTGCAACTCACGACGCAATTCCCGATAGTTGTAAACTTCCCCGTTGAAGACGATCCAAATCGACTCGTCCTCGTTGCTCAACGGCTGACGTCCGTCCGGGCTGAGATCGATGATCGACAGCCTGCGATGACCCAGCCCAACCCCCGCCCCGAGGTAGACGCCGCAATCGTCGGGACCCCGATGGATCAAGGTGTCGCGCATCCGCACCAGCGTTTCGAGCTCGATCGGATAATGCGCCGACGCGCCCACCACACCGCATATCCCGCACATAGGTTCGCTCAGCTATCCAACACTTGCTGATAAAGATTGGTGGTGTCGCGGACCAGCCGCGGCACCGAGAACTCGTGCCGTACCGCGCGGCGGCGCGCTTCCGGCAAACCGCAGCGCGAGGCCACGCGGGCGAGCGCCGCCGCGAACGCCTCGACATTGCCCGACGGCACCAACTCGCCGTCGAGCCCATCGATCACGACGTCGCGGACCCCGCCCACATCGGTGGCGACTACCGGCAACCCGGCTGCCATCGCCTCGATCAGCGCCACCGGCGTCCCTTCGTTGAGCGAGCTGAGACAGACCAGGTTGAGGTCGCTGTAGATGCGCGCACGATCCATTTCCCATCCCGCGAAATGAATCCGCGCCGCGATGCCCATCTGTCGCGCCTGGTGTTCCAGCGCGGTCCGCAGTGCACCGTCGCCAAACAGCACCAGATGAGCGTCGCTACGCGAGTCGTGCAGGAACTTGCGAAATCCTTCCTGCGCCATCGCAAGGTGCTTAACTTCGGTGAACCGTCCGACGCTTCCGATGATTGCGCAGGCGGAGGGAATCCCAAGTTTTGCCCGCAACCATCCGCGGTTGGACGAAAGCCGTGCTGTCCACTCGAAGTCAAAACCCAATGGAATGATGTGAACCTTCTCCGGCCGTGCAATCCGGTACTTCTCCGTGAGGTCGCGCTTGACGCCGGCGCTGACCACCACGATCGCGTCGCTCAAACGTGCCAGGCTGCGCTCCGCCATCACGATGGCGCGGCTCGTGTACGGTCCGAAATAACCGTCGAAGACGTGCCCGTGAAAGGTATGGACCAGGCGCGGACGCCACTTTCGTCGCAGCCCCCCGAACATACCCGCAATCCGCCCGAGGCCGCCGGCCTTCGCGGTATGGGTATGCAACAGGTGCGGGCGAATCTCGACCAGCAACCGCCGAATCTCGAGCAGCGCGCGCACATCGATCATCCCCGGCCGGCGCTGCAGTGTCTCGATACAGATCGGCTCGATACCCATGGCGCGCGCGAACTCGACGTTGGGGCGCTCGTCGCTGGCAGACCGGCCGCAGGCAAGCCAACTGGTGAAATCGCGCCGCTCCAGGTTGGCCGTCAGCAGGCATACGTTGTGCGCCGGCCCTCCGACGATCAGGCGGCTGACCAACCGCAGCACCCGGATCGGACCGCTGCCGATACCGCCTCCAAAGACCGGGCGGCTCCGCGAAGGTTCAGCGGTAAGGTAGGTCGCGCTGATGGGAGTTAGCTGGAGATACCGGCTCTACGAATGGGAATGACCGCGGCGCCACGACGCGAAGTTATCGCCTCCTCCGCGCTGTAGGCGGGAACCTCATCCGGGATCGCCTCAGGCGGTGCGGCCTCGGACGCAGATAGGCGTTCCGACTCCGCATGGTGCTGTTCAAAGAGATGCTCCATCACACGAAATGACAGCCGCGCACCGAGCGTCAGGGTCGCGAGCAAGTACGCGTCGAGAAGGACCGCACGCAAGCTGATCCCGAGCGATGGCACCAAGGTGGACGCCAATAGAGATGACACGGCAGCCCACCCGACTGCCTTGGCCATCGGAAGCAGCTCGTCCGCTCCCGCCGATCGCAGCGGACTCTGGTAGAGCCCACTGGCAGCAAAGGCCACGGCCTGCAAAATCGCAAGTGCCGCAATCGATAGCGTGAATGAACTGCGAGTTGAGAAATTAGCGCCATCTTCGATCAGCGTGGCGCCCGCAATGCTCACTAAAATCGTGAACAGATCGGCGACCAGTTCAAAGCTCCTGGGCACCGCTCCGCGCACAAATGCGATCGGTTGAAGCAGTAGCAGTAACAAACCGGATTGCATCGCCCTGAATTCCGGGTACCCCAACCATCGCACCCCACCCATTACAGCAATCGCGAAACAGCCCCAAAACGCCACCGAGGAGACCTCGCTATGAACCGTCAACAGCCATGCGGCAGCGCAACTCGCACCCCCTACGAGATAAAGCAGCAGCACCGATCGGCGATGGCCGATGCCGCGCGCCAGCAACCGATGATGTATGTGGTCGCGATCGGGGCGAAAGAGCGCGGGACGGCCGATCATACGCAATCGATAGCGATGCGCTCCGCGGTCGCCTCCGACCACCCTGACCCCGCGCAGAAAACGCCGCATGATGGTGAGCGTCAGTTCTGCCAGCGGCAACCCGAGCAACAGGAACGGCGCGAATGCCGGGGACGATGCCACCGGACATCCTTTGCGAGGTCGAAATGGTCGCGGTCGCCGCCAGGAATCCCAACAGCAGCGCGCCGGAGTCGCCGAGAAAGATCCGCGCTGGATGAAAATTGTGAGGTAGAAATCCCGCCGTCGCACCGCATAGCGCAGCCAGGCCCGATAAACCGACGCGCTCGCTATGCGCCAGATTCAGCACCATGAGCATCGAGGCGATTACCAGGCATAGGCCGACCGCAAGCCCGTCCAACCCGTCGACGAGGTTTACCGCGTTGATGACCGCGACGATCAGCAAGATGCTCAGCGGGACCGCGAGCACGCCGAAATGCCACGATCCAAGCGATTCGAGTCGATAGCCGCCCGACACCGCGACTGCGGCCGCTCCAATTTCGACCAACAACTTGACGATCGGTCGCAACCCTCGCACATCGTCGATCGCTCCCATCGTGACGATCATCAGTGCGGCAAGTGCGAGCCCGTCCGAGCCGCGCATCCCCGAAAGCATAGCTCCGTTCAGTTGCGGAGAAATCGCCGCACCAATCCGCGAGCCGACAAATAAGCCTCCAAATACCGCGAGGAAGATCGCGGGTCCGCCCAACCGCGGCGTCGCAATCACATGGATGCGGCGCTCACCTGGATGGTCCATGGCGCCGATGTTCACGGCTATCCTGCACGCCAGCGGAGTCAACCCCAGCGCCAGGCCCATCGCGAGCAAAAACGGAATCGCAAGACTAGCCATGACAAAAAGGTTTCAAGCGGCAACTATCGGAGAATTGCGCAGCCGCCGGCCCAGGTACAGTAATAGCCCGAGCAGCAAGGGGAGAATCTGAGCCCGATAACGAACCGCGGTACCGAAGTTCTGGCTCGATACGAACGCATAAATCAGCGCCCAAATGATCACCACCGCGAGCGCCCAAATCACCAATGGGTCGGTCAAGTCGCGAATCTGGAGGCGGGCTGCCGCCCTCATCAGTAGACCAAGCAGAATGAGATCCTCGAGGCTCGCAACTATCCCGAATGCGTTCATGACGTCGCCCGGAAGCGGACGAAACAGCGCGCTGAACATGCCCAATGGGGCATACCTGACGAGGTCGCCGGGACCATCGAGCACCAACACCGCGCCCGCCGATTCGCCGAGATTGAACCGCCCCGAGATGGTCGCGATTTGCTCGGTGATATCCTGCGCGGCCTGGAGATAGAACGCCTCCATTATAAATGGCAGCGCAGCCATCACTGCCGCGCCGATCGCGACGGTGGTAACAACTCGGCTGAGAATTCCGCGCTCCAGGGCGTATACCAGCGCGATCATCGGGACCACCAGGATGCCGGCCATCCAGGTCCGAATCAGGCTCGCTATCAGGACCCCGACCAGACTTGCCAGCAGCGGTCGGGCCCGTCCGCTTCGCCACCACGTGATGATTCCATAAGCATAGAGCCCCACCGCGAACGTCATCACCGATTCCTTGCCCACCCCAGCGGTCCAGAAAGTCAGCGACGGTTCGAACATCAGGAGGTAGAAAATCCAGCGGCTGGAGAATCCCAGGAACGCCTCACTCGCGATATAGAACCAGTACATGCCGACCATGCTCAGCAAAGCGAAGCTGAGGTTCATCGCGTGAAAGGAATCCGGGATGACCCGGTTAATCAACCATACCAACGCAATGATGTTCTGGGTGCCGTACTCGAAGCCTATTTGATGCAAATCGGGAAGCGTGCCACGGCTGCCGAAGTATAGGTACGGATCCAGCGAATCGTAGTGATGGTAAAATGGCAGCGCGACGACTAGCGCCACCAACGCACGAAACAGCCAGGCCCATAACAATGGCATCTTCATGGTGCCGCGCACCGGCCAAAATGGAATGGTGAATGCTACCAGGGCCGCCCATATCATCCCCTCCGCATAATCGAGGGTCTGCCCGCTCGCCCGCACATAGACGCTTTGCGCCGCGCCCCACTGGATCAGATACGGGACGCCGCAGGCCGCCAGCAGCGCCACCCCGACTAAACCGCCACCGGCGAGACTCATCGCGCGCCCATCGCGCGAAGTGAGGGCGCGCGGCGCCAAGCGATTCATCATGTGACTGGCGGTCAATTCGGTCCCGTGGGACGCTCCGGCGCGGCGGCGGCTTGCAGTGCGGAGTCGGAGCGATCGAGGCCGTTGGCCCGCGGCATGCTCGCGGCGGATTGCTCGCGGATGAAAGTCCGCGAGCGCTCGAATGCGACCAGAAACGCGAACAGTAGAATCGGCATCGCGGCGATAGTCACTCCCGCGTACAGCAATGGCCGCGGCTGATAGGGCTCGCGCGGCACGAAAGGCTCCTCGATGATCCGAAAAGTCGTCAGCGCGGAGGCCTCCGCGGTGGTCAGTTGCTCCATCCGCTTGGCGATGATCTCGTAGATATCCGCGCGCAACAATTCGTCCGAGGTCCGGTTCGCGTGGTCCTGCAGCGACTTGATTTGCGCCGAGTAGTTAGCAATGTCGCGGTCGCGAACATTGGCAATCAAGTCGTCGACCACGATGGTCAACATCTTCAGCGCCGTATCGCGATCCCCGGCTACATATCGAAGCCTGAGCATCCCTCCCGAATTGTCATAGTACGATGTCAGCCTGCGCGAGATTCTTTGGTAAGCCTTCCACTCGACGTCCGCCGGCGATCGCGCACGCAGGTCGGCCAGCTCGACCGGCGAGAACAGCATCGGGTAGACCGCGGGATTATGCTGCACCACCCATTTGGCGAAGGTGAAGCTCTGGAGCATCGCCACGTATTCTTTGGCCTGGTCCGCGATGTTCTGCCCGAGCGCACTCGAGAGATGCTGGAACATCGTTATTTCGGTCAGGTTGCTCTGGGTGGGAAGCGGCTTGATCGAAGCCTCGGCGCAAAATGACTGCGGTATCAGCGTCGCGGAAACCCCCAGGGTGAGCAGCGCCGCCGCCGCGCTGCATATCATGATGCTGCGCCACCATTGCTGAAGCAGACGCCAATGGAAGGCGAGATAGTGCGGCTCTGCGTCCGCATGTGGCATCGCAATGGAGCCATTCATCGCGCGACCATGCGACCCTATGCGAGCACCACCGGGTCGCCTTGCTTGCGGAAGGGGCCGGTCGCGTTGCGGGTGTCGATCACCAACTGTGCGTGGCGCAAGACGAAGCCATAGTCGACGTCGCTATGGTCGGTGACGATTATCACCGCGTCGGCGGACTCCACCTCGTCGCGAGTCAGTTCGACGCTATGCATCTCATGCTCGAGGTGGCGCGAGCGCAGCAGCGGAACATGCGGATCGTGATACCTAACCCGCGCCAGCCGCTGCTCCAATAGACCGATAATGCTCAACGCCGGTGACTCGCGAATATCCTCGATGTCGCGCTTGTAGGCGACGCCCAGGATCATAATGTCCGCGCCGTTGAGCGCCCTGCCCCGGCGGTTGAGGCCGTCGGCGACCTGCTCCACCACGTGCGCCGGCATCGCGGCGTTGATCTCGCCGGCCAACTGGATGAAGCGGGTTGCGAAGTTGTACTGGCGCGCCTTCCAGGTCAGATAGAACGGGTCGATTGGGATGCAATGTCCTCCCAGGCCCGGTCCGGGATAAAACGGAGTGAAGCCGAACGGCTTGGTCGCGGCCGCATTGATGACCTCCCACGCATCGATATCCATCCGCTCGAACAGCAGCTTGAGCTCGTTGACCATCGCGATATTGACGCATCGATAGATGTTCTCGAGCAGCTTGGCCGACTCCGCGACCCGCGCCGAGGACACCGGGACCACTTTGTCCACCACCAGTCCATAAGCCTTGCACGCAACCTGGAGGCAGGTGGGAGTGATGCCGCCGACGATTTTGGGGATGGTTTTGGTGTGAAAGCATGGATTGCCGGGATCCTCGCGCTCCGGCGAATACGCCATGAACAGATCCTCGCCCAGGCGCAGCTTGCAATCGGAAAACAGCGGCAGCACGACCTCCTCGGTGGTGCCCGGATAGGTCGTGCTTTCGAGCACGATGAGCATCCCCTGGTGAACATGCGCGCGCACCGTCCGCGCGGTCGCCATGACGTATTCGAGGTTGGGCGAAGAACCCTCACCCAGGGGCGTCGGCACGCACATGATGGCGACGTCGCAATCGGCGATGCGCGCCATTTCGGCGCTCGGCAGAAACTGCCCGCTGCGCACCAGACCCGCGATGTGGTCACTGGCAATGTGGCCGATGTAACTTCGGCCATTGGCCAGTTCGGCGATTTTGTATTGGTCAATGTCGAGGCCAATCGTTCTGAATCCGGCCTCGGCGAAGCGGCAGGCCAGCGGCAACCCGGCATAACCCATCCCGAGGACCCCGACCGTCGCGGTCCGCTCGCCGAGCCTGCTCATCAGTTGATCAGCGATCTTCATTGGGTCCCCTCTTCAAGAATGTCGGTGGTTGCGGATATTTGACGAAACCGGTCCCCGCGTGCGACCGGCGACTCGGCAGCTTGCGTTGTATGCGTCCGCCATCCCGTGAAAGCGGGTGACAGATGGAATACCGGTCCGCCGGGAGGCAATTTTCCGTCCAGAGACGGACGGACATCAGACCGGCAATGTCTCACTCGCCGACGCCGATCGAGTATTCACTGGCAGCATCGGTCAGGTTAACTATCTGTTATGGGCGCGAGTCTGCGTCAGAGGGTTAGTTGGGTCAAGGCGCCTAGTCGAATTAGGCAAAATTTGTGCTATTCGGACGGTCGTTCCTTCATCGGCGGGCGGGAGGGCATGCAGATAGACAGAGGAGCGAAGCCAACGCGGATTCATCGGGTCGTTCGCGAACGACCCCTACGGCTCGCACTAACACGGCGATCTTTTTGAGTTGGCTGATCTTTCGACTAGTTGAGAAGGTCAGTGTCTCCCGAGGGATCGTCTAACATGCGAAGTTCGGGTTGCCTTATTGCGGATCGCGGATTCAAGCATATCGAAAAAAGAGCCACCCCACGTTTCGAATCGTAGGGGTCGTTCGCGAACGACCCGATGAATCCTCGTTGGCTTCGGTACCAAAGCTCTCGGCGGGAGAATGACCACATCCCCGCCGAGTGCAACGAAATACCTCAAAGCCGACGAGGTCGGGTTATCAAAAGCCGGGCACAACGCCGGCGACGCATCGACGCTGATCCTCTACCACCTACATGGCGCCGGGCGGCATCTCACTCCCACACGTCGACGTGGGGGAGTCCGGGCGGCGCGAGGCTTGCCATGGCTGCGAAGCAAGCCGCGTGACGCGCGGGTGGGGGTGCAGCCCGAATGCCGCCATCTTCGCGAGGTCGGTGGCCCTCGCATCTGCACCCCCTCCCGCTTGGCACGATGGTCGCGCAGCCAAAGAGCGACCATCACGCCAACCGGGCTCCCCCACGAAGACGTGGGGGAGCGGGGGGAGCGGATGTGGGGGAGCGGGACCGGTGTGGAGGTGTGGGGCAAAGAAAGAGCGTCAGGCGCCGGCGGCCGGTAACGCGACCGTCACCGTCGTCCCCTCGCCAATCCGGCTCTCGATGTTCATCGTCCCCTGATGGAGCTGCACGATGTGTTTGACGATCGCCAACCCCAGGCCGGTGCCGCCTAACTCGCGCGAACGCGCCCGATCGACCCGATAGAAACGCTCGGTCAGGCGTGGAATGTCGGCGGCCGGAATTCCCTCGCCGGTATCGATCACCTTCATTTCGATCATCGGCACCCCATTCTCGCCCGGTCGCTGAACGGCGAGGATCGCCTGCAAGGTGATTTTTCCATCGCGCGGCGTGTATTTGATCGCGTTGTCGATCAGGTTCACGAACACCTGATGCATCTTGTCGCGATCGGCACGAATCGGCGGCAACTGATCCTCACCCTCGATAAGCAGATTGATGCCGCCGCGGTCGGCGCGCTCGCGCATCAACTCGGCCGCATCTTCAAGGATGGTTTGTGGCGCGACCTCTTCGAGCTTGAGCGGAGTCAGCCCGCGTTCGAGATTGGATAGCGACAGCAGGTCATCGACCAAACGCGCAAGCCGTTTGGCCTGACGTTCGATGATGCCGAGGAAGCGTTTCTCGGTTTCAGGATCCTCAACCCCATGTTCCAGGGTCTCGGCATAGCCATACAGCGCGGAGAGCGGAGTGCGGATCTCGTGGGTCAGGTTGGCCACGAAATCCGCGCGCATAGTTTCGTAGGTCTTGAGCTGCGTGATGTCGTGGAAAACGAACAGCCATGCGATGCCGTTTCCGCTGCCGCGCTTGACCGGCGCTGCGCTCACTGCGAGATAGCGCAGCGAAGGATTCTGGATATGCACTTCGGCCGCGGTTATCGCGCCATTGGCCGAACCGGTCGAGCGGGCGACAAATTCCTGCAGGCGCGGATCGCGGCATAGCTCGATGAAGTCGCGGCCCGCGTAGTTGGCCTCGGCATTCAACGCGAAGGTCTTACGGGCCTGCCCGTTGAGCAGAATGACTTCGCCGCGGGTGCCGGTGACGACCACCGCCTCGGTCATGCTGCGCAGGATCGCCTCCAGCTCATCGCGCTGTTCGGTCAGGGCGCCGATTTCCGCAATCACAGTATCTGCGCTTTGTAGCAGATTGCGCTCGGCGCGGCTCATCACGTCGCCGTCGTCGGGAATGACGTGGCCGGGCTGCCGGTGCGCGCGCAATGCGGCCGCCAGCGCCTCGATTCGTTCAGCACGCCCGATGACGGAATCAGAAATCGCCCATACCGCAACACTGCCAGCTATCAGGCCGGTCATTATCGCGATTAGGCCCCACACGGGATAAAAAACGCCGGCGGTCATCATGACGACGAGCGCCAGCGCTGGAGGCAGGAAGCCGGCCGCCACCGCCGCGGCCGTTCGCAGGAAGACCGACCTAGTCAAGCGCCTCGGGGTTGAAGCGATATCCGACGCTGCGCACGGTCAGGATCAGCTCCGGATTGGCGTCATCCTTTTCGATGTGCTGGCGCAGACGGCGCACATGGACATCGACGGTGCGCGGTTCGACGAAGGTATCGCGGCCCCATACCAGGTCCAGCAGTTGCTCACGCGAATAGACGCGCATCGGATGCTCGACGAAGAAGCGCAGCAGCTCGAACTCGCGCAGCGCGAGCTCATGCTTCTTGCTATCGACGAAGACCTGGTAGGTGTCGAAGTCCATGCGGAGGCGCCCGCGCTCCCACATGCCCGGACTTGGGCGCCGCGACATCGGGATTGGCGCGCCGCAGCACCGCCTTCACGCGTGCGATCAGCTCGCGCGGACTAAAAGGTTTGACGACGTAATCGTCGGCGCCCATCTCCAGGCCGAGGACTTTGTCGACCTCGGTGCCCTTGGCGGTGACGATCAGGATCGGCAAGGATGCGGTTTCCTTGGCGCTGCGCAGCACCCGGCAGATTTCGAGGCCGGGCATGCCGGGCAGCATCAGGTCGAGCAGGATCAGGTCGGGCTGGCGGCGTTTGATGCGATCGAGGCCCTCGGCGCCGGTGGCCGCTTCCTCGACCGCATAGCCATCCTGCTCGAGGTTGAACTTGATCAGCTCGCGGATATCGGCGTCGTCCTCGATGATGAGGATCTTCTGACGCGGACCACGACTGGTTTGGGTCTGTACAGCTTCAGCCATTGCCATGATGTTTACTCGTGGGTGCGATCTTTTTTGTCCATGTGTTTGATCATCTTGCCCTTCACCATGAAGGTCACCATCTCGGCGATGTTCTCGGCATGGTCCGCGATTCGCTCCAGATATTTCGAGATGAACAAAATCCGCGTCGCACGCGCGATCAGGCGCGGATCTTCCGCCATGTAACTCAGCAGCTCGCGATAGACCTGGCGATTGAGGCCGTCAACTTCGTCGTCGCGCTCGCGCACCTGATCGGCCAGCTCGGTATCCTGGCGCATGAAGGCGTCGATGCTGTCCTTGACCATCGACTGCGCGATCGAAGCCATCCGCGGGATATCGATGTAGGGTTTGATCTGTGGCTCTTCGTTCAATTCCAGCACCCGTTCGGCGATATTCACCGCGTTATCGCCGATGCGCTCCAGATCGGTGGTGATCTTTAAACCAGTGGTGATGAAGCGCAGGTCGCTGCCGGCCGGCTGATGAAGCGCGAGCAGGCGGATGCAGGTCTCGTCGGTCTCGACATCCATGCGGTTGACTTCTTTGTCGCGCGCGATGACCTGGTTGGCTAACTCGGTGTCACGATTGACCAGCGCATCGATGGCCTCGGCGATTTGCCGTTCGACCAGCCCGCCCATCTTGAGCAGGGTCGCGCGCAGGCCACGAAGCTCCTCCTCATAGCGCAAATTGGTATGCAGCGATTGCGGCTGATCCATGGCATCCCTCACAGGGCGCTCATCCGAAGCGCCCGGTTATATAGTCTTCGGTCTCCCGCCGGTTGGGGTTGGTAAAAATTTGCCGGGTTTCGCCGTACTCGATCAGCTCGCCGGCGTAGAAGAACGCGGTCATGTCCGCTGTACGTGCCGCCTGCTGCATATTGTGCGTCACTATCACGATAGTGTAGTTGGCTTTCAGCTCTATCAATAGCTCCTCGATGCGCGCGGTCGAGATCGGATCGAGCGCCGAGCACGGCTCATCCATCAGCAGGACCTCGGGCTCGACGGCGAGGGCGCGCGCGACGCATAGACGCTGCTGCTGACCGCCGGAAAGGCTACCGCCGGGGACGCGCAGGCGATCCTTCACCTCTTCCCAGAGGGCCGCCTGTTTGAGACATCGCTCTACAACCTGATCCTTTTCGGAGCGGCTAAGGCTGATGCCATTGAGTTTGAGGCCGGCAGCGACATTATCCTCGATCGACATAGTGGGGAATGGCGTCGGTTTTTGGAAAACCATCCCGATTCGGCGCCGAACCTGCACCGGATCAACTTCGGTATGCGTAGATGTTTTCCCCGTCCAGCAGAACTTCGCCTTCGGCGCGCGCACCCACGATCACCTCATGCATCCGGTTGAGGCATCGCACGAAGGTCGACTTACCGCATCCCGAGGGCCCGATTATCGCCGTGATATTGCTCTCCTGGATGTTCATGTTGATGTCGTGAACGCCTCGCACCGGGCCGAACCACGCCGTCAGATGATGAACGAGAATCTTGTCTGCCATGTTAGCGCGGCGCCTTGGCCTGTCCTCCGGTCACCGCTCTGACTCCCAATTCCAAAGCGAGCACGATCGCGGTCAGGACCAGCGCGCCGGCCCATGCCTGGCGCTGCCAATCGGCGAATGGCGAAATCGCGTAGGTATAAATCTGCACCGGCAGCGAGGAGATCGGCCCGCGCAGCGAGCTCGACCAGAAATGGTTGCCGAATGCGGTGAAGAGCAGCGGCGCGGTCTCGCCCGCGATGCGTGCGGTCGCGAGGATCACGCCGGTGGCGATGCCGCCCATCGCGGTCCGCGCTACCACGGAAATCGTCGTGCGCCATCGCGGAACGCCCAGCGCCAGCGAGGCCTCGCGCAGCTCATGCGGCACCAGCAGCACCATCTCCTCGGTGGTCCTGGTGACCAGCGGGATCATGATGGTGGCGAGTGCGACGGCACCCGCAATTGCCGAAAAGCCCCCCATCGGTCGCACCACCACGGCATATGCGAAAATGCCGACCACAATCGACGGTACACCCATCATCACGTCGGCGGCGAAGCGGATCGCATTGGCGAGCCGCGTGCCGCGATGCTCCGCGACATAGATTCCCGCGCCGACGCCAACCGGCACGCCGATAAGACACTGCCAGCAGCACCAGTTCGAAGGTTCCGACGATGGCATTGGCCATCCCGCCGCCGACCTCGCCGACCGGCGCCGGCAGACGAGTGAAGAACGCCAGGTTGAGACTCGAGGCGCCCTTGTAGAGCAGATAGCCGAGCACCAGGAATAGCGGCGTAAGCGTGACGACCGTCGCGAAGATCGTCAGGCCCATCATCACGAGGTTCTTGGCCTTGCGGTATTGATAATGTCGTCGTAGCGACGAGCGTCGCGGCACGCCATATCAACGCACCCCCGCCCGGCGTCGCACGCCGACCACCAATAGCCGCGCCATCACATTGAGCACGATGGCGAGCGCCATCAGCACCAGGCCCAACTCGATCAGTGCCGCCTGATACATGCTGGTGGTGGCCTCCGCGAACTCATTGGCAATGACGCTGGCAAGCGTCGCGGCGGGCGCAAACAGCGAAAGCGGAGATGTTCGGCGAGTTGCCGATAACCATCGCGACTGCGATGGTTTCACCCAAGCGCGCGCCCGAGTCCCAGGATGATCGCGCCGACCACGCCCGATATCGACGGCGGAAGCACCGACAACCGCACCATCTCCCATTTGGTCGCGCCCAGCGCGAGGGCGGCCTCGCGCTGACTTTGCGGCACCACCGCGAAAACATCGGTGCAGACCGACGAGATATACGGAATCACCATTACCGCAAGGATGACGCCCGCGGAGAACATGCTCACCGAGGTGCGCGGACCCTGGAATAGCGGAATGAAGCCGAGCGCGCCTTTCAGGATTGGCTCGACATGGTCGCGCAGCCATGGACCCAGCACGAAGATCGCCCATAGCCCATAGACGACGCTGGGGATGGCCGCGAGCAATTCGACCAGAAACGCGATCGGTCGCTTGAGCCATGCCGGCGCGAGTTCGCTGAGGCATAACGCGACGCCGAGGCTAAGTGGCACGGCAATCGTCAAGGCCAAGCGCCGAGGAAACCGCAGTGCCATAGATGAACGGCAGCGCGCCATAGACATCGTTGACGGGATCCCAATCGGTGCTGACCAGAAAATGCAATCCGAACTGGCGCAGCGCCGGAAACGACGCCTGAATCAGGACGATCGCCAGCGCGACGAGTCAACGCCAGCACGATCAGCGCCAGACCGAGCGTGCTCAAGCCGAAGATCCGATCGCCAAAAAGCCGCGCGCCGAAATCGCTGCGCCGCGCTCGCGAGCCGTTAACGGTGGTCTCGTGAATTGCTGTTTGTGCTTGTTCTGCCACCGTCCCTGCTCGCGCGAAAGACCCGCCTCCGCCGCCGATCCTATAGGCATAGACTCGCCCAAAGGAGATCCTCCATGCAGAATCTTAACAATCGATTGTTACGGGAGTGTTACGAGGTCGCCAAAGCGGCGTGAAGGCGTAGATTTCGGGAAAACGCTTGGCCGACTAGAGCACAATTCGCATGTCAACGCTTATTTATTCGCTCGATGCCGCCCATGTACGGCCGCAGCACCTTAGGAATCGTGATGCTGCCGTCCTCGTTCTGATAGTTCTCCATCACCGCGATGAGCGTGCGCGGCAATCCGAGACCCGACCCATTGAGCGTATGCGCCAGCTCGGGCTTCCCGCCCTTCTCGCGAAACCGAATCTGCGCGCGCCGCGCCTGGAAGTCGGTGCAGTTCGAGCACGACGAAACCTCCAGCCACTCTTCGACACCCGGCGCCCACATCTCGACGTCGTACTTGCCCGCCGCCGAGAATCCCAGGTCGCCGGTGCACATCTGGATGACGCGGAACGGAATCTCCAGCCGCCGGCAAATCTCGCATGCATTCTCGACCAGCTTGTCGAGCTCCTCATCCGAGGTCGACGGATGCACCACCTTGACCATCTCGACCTTGTCGAACTGATGGCCGCGCTTGATGCCGCGCACGTCGCGTCCCGCCGACATCTTCTCGCGCCGGAAGCATGGCGTGTATGCCGTCAGGTAAATCGGTAGCTTGTCGGCCTCGAGGATCTCGCGCGCATACATGTTCGTCAGCGGAAGCTCGGCGGTCGGGATGAAGTAGAAATCCTCCTGGTAGTCGCGATACATCGTGTCCTCGAACTTCGGCAGATGCGCGCTTCCGATCGCGGCCGCGGTGTTCACCATCATCGGCGGCGCCACTTCGAGGTAGCCCTGCTCCTGCGTTTTCACGTCGAGCATCCATGCGATCAGCGCGCGCTCCAGCCGCGCGCCCGCTCCAACCAGGAAATGAAATCGCGTGCCGGAAATCTTCACCCCGCGCTCGAAGTCGATGATGCCGAGGGCCTCGCCGAGCTCCCAATGCGGCTTGGCCTTGAACGAGGTGAACTCCTGCGGCGTGCCCTCGCTGCGGGTGATTTTGTTCTCGCTTTCGTCCTTGCCGACGGGCACCCAGTCCTGGGGCAGATTGGGCAGCATCAGCATCAGGCGTTCGCATTCCTCCTCGACGCTGGTCAGCTCGCGCTCGCCCGCCGAAATCTCCTCGCCAAGCTGGCGCATCTCGGCGCGCTTCTTGTCGCGCTCCTCGGGCGAGGCCTTGCCCAACTCCTTCGATTCGCGAGCGCGGCGCGCGCGCTTGTCGTCCAGCTCGCCCTGCATCTTGCGGCGTCGCGCATCGGCTTCGAGCACGCGTTCGACCTCGACGGGATCGACGCCGGTTTGCGTGAGCTTGGTCCTGACCAGGTCGGGCTGTTCGCGAATCAGTTTGATGTCGAGCATTTGAAACTCTAAAGTATTCCTCTAGAAATGCGTCTTTGCAGATGTTCCACTTTGCGTCCGCGTTCCGTCGCCGCGGATCGCGATGACATCGAAGCGGATCTGACGATCGTGCGCGCGCGAGCGACTCGCGAAAATTTCCGCGGCTCGTCGAATCCGATACTGCTTGCGATCATCGACCGCCAACTCCGGTGGCCCCATTGCATCGCTCATGCGCGCCTTCACCTCGACGAACACCAAGGTGTCGTGATCCATCATTATGATATCGATCTCGGCGCCCGCCGCCTTGAAGTTGCGCGCGATGATTTTATATCCGCGCCATTTCAGATGCCGCGCCGCCAGATGCTCGCTTCTCTCGCCGTATGGCAACCGCCGTCCGGTTCCGGGAATCGTGTCGCGAATCCACATCCGAAGGTCAAACATCGTGCGAGCGAAACCGCTCTTGGGGCGCGCGCGAACACCCACGATAATCGCCTCGGGGAAACAAGCTAGGCGCCATCGGGCGTCGGAGCAACAGGCGCTCTCACCCTTCCTGACTTGAGATCCTCTTAATGTTACGATGCTCGCCTTATGGCCGAATCCAAGATTACCCTGGAGCAGGTGCGCCATGTCGCGCTGCTGGCGCGGCTGCGGCTCGGCGCCCGAGGAGGAAACGCGCCTCAGGCCGACATGAGCAGCATGCTCGGCTATGTCGAAAAGCTGAACGAGCTCGATACCACCGATGTGCCGCCTACCGCGCAGGTCGGCGAGCCCGGCACCCCGATGCGCGAGGACGTGGTCACCAACCAGCCCGCGCCCGACGACATGCTGGCCAACGCGCCCGCGCGCCACGGCAATTTCTTCAAAGTTCCGAAAATCATCGAGTAGCGATCCGAAAGAATGAGCGACCTGACCAGACTGACTATCGCCGAGGCGCAGGCGAAATTGCGCAAGCGCGAAATTTCCGCGCGCGAACTCACCCGCGCATGCCTCGATCGCATCGCCGCGGTCGAGCCGCAGCTCAATGCCTTCATCACGGTGACCGAGCGCGAGGCCCTCGAGCAGGCCGACGCTGCCGACAAGCGCCTCGCGACTGGTGATGCGCCGCGCGCTGTGCGGCATTCCGCTCGGCATCAAGGACATCTACGCGACCAAGGGCGTGAAGACGACCTGCGCGTCGAAGATCCTGGCGAACTTCGTTCCGCCCTTCGATGCGACCGTGATCGCGAAGCTGCGCGCCGAGGGCGCCGTGTTCGTCGGCAAGGCCAACATGGACGAATTCGCGATGGGCTCGTCGACCGAGAATTCCGCGTTCGGTCCGACGCGCAATCCGCACGACCTCGAACGCGTGGCCGGCGGATCTTCCGGAGGCTCGGCCGCCGCGGTCGCCGCCTACGAATGCCTCGCGTCGCTGGGCACCGACACCGGAGGCTCGATTCGCGAGCCCGCGTCGTTTTGCGGCGTGGTCGGGATCAAGCCGACCTACAGTCGCGTCAGCCGCTATGGCGTCATCGCGTATGCCTCGTCGCTCGACCAGGTGGGGCCGTTCAGCCGCACCGTGCGCGATGCGCGCCATCATGTTGCGCTCGCTGGCCGGCATCGATCCGAGTGACTCGACCTGCTCGGCGCGCGCAGGTTCCCGATTACGAGCGCGCGCTGACCGGCGACGTGAAAGGGACTGCGCATCGGGGTGCCGAAAGAATATTTCGTCGAGGGGATGCAACCCGAAGTCGAGAAATCCGTCCGCGAGGCGCTCGCGAATCTGCAGAAGGCCGGCGCGCGCACCGTCGAAATCTCACTGCCGCATACCTCGTATGCGGTCGCGGCGTACTACCTCGTCGCGACCGCCGAGGCGTCGGCGAATCTCTCGCGCTACGACGGCATCCGCTTCGGGCTGCGCGTGCCCGCCGACAACAACATCGAGCTGTATGAGAAATCGCGCGCGCAAGGGTTTCGGCGCCGAGGTCAAACGCCGCATCATGCTCGGCACCTTCGCGCTCTCGGCCGGCTACTACGATGCCTACTATTTGAAGGGTCAGAAGGTGCGCACGCTGATTCGCCGCGACTTCGAGCGCGCGTTCGAGAGTTGCGACGTCGTGATGGCGCCGGTCGCGCCCACCACCGCATTCAAGCTCGGCGAAAAAACCGACGACCCGCTGACGATGTATCTGTCGGACATTTTCACCATCTCGGTGAACCTCGCGGGGCTGCCGGGCATGTCGATGCCGTGCGGCTACGATGACAAGGGGCTGCCGATCGGATTGCAGATCATCGGCGCGCCGTTCAGCGAGGAAACCATTTTTCGCGTCGGCGACGCCTACGAGAAAATCGCCGCGCTTCAAACCGCGCGAATTGAAAATCTGAAATCCATGAACACTGAAAAATACGAAGCGGTAATCGGCCTCGAAGTCCACGCGCATCTCTCGACCAAATCGAAGATGTTCTGCGGATGCTCGACGGCATTCGGCGCGCAGCCCAACGAAAACGTCTGCCCCCGATGCATGGGGATGCCGGGCGTGCTGCCGGTGCTGAATCGGCAGGCGGTCGAACTCGCGGTCCGCGCGGGACTCGCTGCTCACTGCGAGATAGCGCGCGAATCGATCTTCGATCGCAAGAGCTACTTCTATCCCGATCTGCCCAAGGGCTATCAGATCAGCCAGTACCTGACGCCGATCTGCAAAGGCGGCTACATCGAGATCGCGCTCAAGAGCGGCGAGACCAAGCGCGTGCGCCTGACGCGAATCCATCTCGAAGAAGACGCCGGCAAAAATATCCACGAGGCCGATGGATCGCTGGTCGACCTCAATCGCTCGGGCGTGCCGCTGGTGGAAATCGTCAGCGAGCCCGACATGCGCACCGCCGAGGATGCGGGCGCGTATCTGCGCGCGCTCCATGCGATGCTGCGTTACGCGGAAGTTTCCGACGCGCGGATGGCCGAGGGCGGCATGCGATGCGACGTGAACATTTCGGTGCGCGAGCGCGGCGCCGAGAAGTTCGGCGTCAAAACTGAAATCAAGAATCTCAATTCGTTCCGCTTCGTCGAGAAGGCGATCGAGTTCGAGATCGGGCGGCAAATCGAAGTCATCGAGTCGGGCGGCAAGGTGCAGCAGGAAACGCATCTGTGGGATCCGGTGCGCGAGGAAACCCGCCCGATGCGCTCCAAGGAGTTCGCCAACGACTATCGCTACTTCCCCGAGCCGGACCTGCCGCCGCTGCGCGTCCCGCCCGACCTCGTCGAGAAGGTCAAAACCGAAATGCCGGAGCTGCCCGGATGCGAAGCGCGCGCGCTACATCAGCGAGTTCGGCCTGACGCGCGTACGAGGCCGGCGTCATCATCGACGAGCGCGAGGTCGCGGACTACTTCGAGGCGACGCTGCCCGGCCTGAAAAATCGCAAGGCCGCGGCGAATTGGGTCATGACCGAAGTGCTGCGCGTCGTGCACGAGAGCGGCAAATCAATCGGCGAGGCGGTTCCGCCCGCGAACGAAGTCGGCGCGCTCTTGAAGATGGTCGAGGACAGCAAGGTCAGCCTCAACGCCGCGAAGACCGCATTCGCCGCGATGTGCACCTCGGGCAAGGGCGCGGAGGCGACGATCGGCGAGCTCGGCCTCGCGCAGGTTTCCGATGAAGGCGCGATCGCGGCGGCATGCGACAAGATCATCGCATCGGAGCCGGACAAGCTCGCGGAGTATCGCAGCGGACGCGACAAGTTGTTCGGATTTTTCGTCGGCCAGGTAATGAAGGCGATGGGCGGCAAGGCCAATCCCAAAGTCATCAACGACATCCTGAAGCAGAAGCTCGCCGGCTGACGCTCACTCATTCCTGAAGTGAGCCGCGCAGCGGCGCAGCTTAAGGATCTCGAAATGTGAAGCGCCAGCTCTGCGGTCGGAGCTCTGCGCGCTCGCTCATGCGCGGTCGCTTCCGCTTCGGAGTGCTGTGGCATCGCCACGTTTCGTAGATTCTTCGACTGCGCGCTGCGCGCTCATCTCAGAATGACGGAGAAAATGCAGCTGCTCCTGTTTCCCGCTTCCCTCAAGGGGAAGGGGTTAGCGGCTACGCGTCTGCGGGGCCTCGAACCACACCACTGCCAGTGGCGGCAGCGTCGCCGAGATCGATTGTGGATAGCCGAACCATTCGATGGGCTGCGTGTTGATGCCGCCGCCGTTGCCGAGGTTGCTCCCGCCATAAAACTCCGAATCGGTGTTGAGAATTTCCCGATAGTAACCCGCGCGCGGCACTCCGATGCGATACGCGGTGCGCGGCACCGGCGAAAAGTTGCACGCGCAAATCATGGTCCGTCCACTCGACGGCGCGATCCGCATGAAGATGATCACGTTGTCGTCGGCATTGTCGGGCGCGATCCAGCGAAAGCCCGAGGGATCAACGTCGGCCTCATACAGCGCGGGCTCCGCAGCGATAGAGATGATTCAGATCGCGCACCAGGCGCTGCAATCCGCGATGCTCGTCGTACTGCGCGAGATGCCAGTCGAGGCTCTCGTCGTGATTCCATTCGCGCCATTGCCCGAACTCGCTGCCCATGAAAATGAGCTTCTTG
Organism: uncultured delta proteobacterium; assembly: GCA_963848285.1. Taxonomy (GTDB): domain Bacteria; phylum Desulfobacterota; class Binatia; order Binatales; family Binataceae; genus DATGKG01. Next base: position 399,077 of record CAWKCZ010000002.1, read on the forward strand.
CCGCAGCGCGCCCACATGTATCCATAGAGCGACGCGCAGGTTCGCAAACTGCTGCCATCGATCGCCCGGCATCTTCGAGAGCAGCGCGCGCTTCCCGTGCACGACTTCGTCATGCGAGATCGGCAGCACGAAATTTTCGCTCCACGCGTACAGCATGCCGAAGGTCAGGTTGCGATGGTGATACTTGCGATGGATCGGATCGAGCGCGAAGTATTGCAGCGTGTCGTGCATCCAGCCCATGTCCCATTTGAGGCCGAAGCCGAGCCCGCCTGCGAAAGTCGGACGGCTGACTGCCGGCCATGAGGTTGACTCTTCCGCGATCATCACCGCGCCGGGATTCTGCCCGTAGGCCTGCTCGTTGAGCATGCGGATGAAATCGATCGCCTCGATGTTTTCTTTTCCGCCGTACTGATTGGGCACCCATTCGCCTTCGCGGCGCGCGTAGTCGAGATAGATCATCGACGCGACCGCATCGACGCGCAGCCCATCGACGTGGCATTCGCCGAGCCAGTACAGCGCGCTCGCGATGAGGAAGCTGCGCACCTCGCTGCGCCCGTAGTTGAAAATGTAGGTGTTCCACTCCGGGTGGTAGCCCTTGCGCGGATCCAGATGCTCGAAGAGCGCGGTGCCGTCGAAACGCCCGAGGCTGAACTCGTCGGTCGGAAAATGCGCGGGCACCCAATCGAGAATCACGCCGATGCCGCGCCGATGCATCTCGTCGACGAAGTAGCGGAAATCGTCGGGCGTGCCGTAGCGCGCGGTCGGCGCGAAATAGCCGCTGACCTGGTAGCCCCACGAGCCGCCAAACGGATGCTCCATCACCGGCATCAGCTCGATGTGCGTGAAGCCCATGTCCGCGACGTAATCGCCGAGCTCGCTCGCGAGTTCGCGATAGGTCAGCGAGCGATGCTCCTCGTCGGGCTTGCGCCGCCACGAGCCGAGGTGCACCTCGTAAATCGAAACCGGAGTTTTGAGGATGTCGCGCGATTGGCGCGCGCCTCCATCCATTCGCCGATCGCGAAACTCGTAGCGCGGCTGGCATACCACCGATGCGGTCGCGGGCGGCATTTCCATCAGCGTCGCGAACGGATCCGACTTGAGCAGCAGGTCGCCGTCGCGGGTGCGAATTTCGAATTTGTACTTGGTGCCCTCGCCCACTTCGGGGACGAAGATTTCCCATACGCCGGAGCTGCCGAGCGTGCGCATCATGTGCAAACGCCCGTCCCATCCGTTGAAATCGCCGATGACGCTGACGCCGCGCGCATTCGGCGCCCACACCGCGAACGAGACACCCTGGATGCCGCGCATCTCGCGCAGATGCGCACCGAGCTTGGCGTAAACGCGTTCGTGCTTGCTCTCGGCCCACAGATGCAGATCGAGGTCGCCGATGGTCGGCAGATACGAATACGGATCGAGGATGGTGTAGCGTCTGGCCCTCGGGATAGTGGATCTCCAAACGGTAGGAAAAGATGTCTGGCCGATCGATCGAGGCTTCGAAGATGTCCGCCCTCGTGACGGCGCGTCATCGGAACGCGCGTGCCGTCGTCGAGGATGACCGTCATCGCATCCGCGTTGGGGCGATACGCGCGCACCACCATGCGCTGCCCGACGCGATGCACGCCGAGAAAGTTATGCGGGTCGGTATGCTCGAGCGCCAGGATCCGATCGATGTCGCTCGGTCGCGATATCGGTGCCGTTTAGATGCGCGCCGTCGGCAGCGCGCGCCGTTGGAGCTGTGCGAATCTGGCGTTCATGTTTTTATCTTCAGGCCTGGCGATGTCAGGTGCCATCTGGTCTTCCTTGAATTGTCTTTTGATGGTTGTGGCGTTTCGAGTGCGGCGCCCGCTTCCAGCGCGAGCGCGTCGGCCACATCTAGCAGCCAATTGTAGAAGATACGCGACGGCGCGGGCGACATGGCACATGTCGTGACTATAACGGCTACTCTGTTAAAGTCGTCGCAAGTACAGCTGGAGTCAACTATGGGAGCAGCAGCGCGCAGCGATTCGCTTTTCGGCGGCGTCGAGCAGCATTCGATCCGATGATGGGCCAGCTCGAAGTCATCGAGCCGGGCATCGCGATGTTCCACGGCTTCGCCAACGTCGCATTCGCATACGGCGGCGGCGAAATGCTCGCGGCCGACACCAGCTCCGCGCAGATGGGTGCGCTGGCGTTCAACGCGATTCGCGAGGTTACCGACGAGCCGTTCGCGTTTCTGATCTATACGCATGGCCACGGCGATCACGCCTTCGGTACCGAGGCCTTCATCAACGACAATCTCTCGCGCGGCTATCCGCGTCCGAAAATCTGGGCGCATGAGGATGTCGCTGCGCGCTTCGAGCGCTACCGCCTCACGCGCGGATGGCAAGCGCACATCAACAGCCTGCAGTTCGGCGCGCGCATCCCCGCCGATCGCGATGTTCGCGGACAAATCCTTCACGCTTCCCGACCTCACTTATCGCGACATGCAGTTGCTCGAACTCGAACGCGAGCCGGTCGAGCTGCGCCACGCGATGGGCGAGACCGACGACGCGACCTGGGTGTGGATGCCGCGCCGGCGCCTCGCGATGGTCGGCGATCTCATCGTGTCGTCGCTGCCGAACACCGGCAATCCCAACAAGGTGCAGCGCTATACGCTGGAATGGGCCGAGGCGCTGGAGCAGATCGCCGCGCGCAAACCGCGCATCGTGCTGCCCGGCCACGGTCCCGCATTCCAGGGCGAAGAGTCATGCCGTGAGCTGCTGACCGAGACGGCGCGCGCGCTGCGATTATTCATGATGAGGTCGTCGCGCGGCTCAATCGCGGCGAATGGCCGATCGATATCGTCGAGGCCGACATCAGGCTTCCCGATGACCTCGCATCGAAGCCGTTCCTGCGTCCGGTCTACGGATGCGTGCCGTTCGTGGTGCGCGACGTCATCCGGCGCTACGCGGGATGGTGGTCGGGCGCGCCGTCGCAGATGTTTCCGGCCAAGCGCAGCGAGGTTGCCGCGGAGATCCTCGGCCTATGCGGGCGCGATCAACTCATCGCGCGGGCGCGCGCATTGAAGGAACGCGGCCAGCTGAAGCCGGCGCTCGCGATCGCTGAGATGGCGCTCGATGCGAACGCCTCCGATGCCGAGGCGATCGCGCTGAACGCCGAAATCCTCGAAGCGATGGCGGCGGCCGAGCCCTCCTTCATCGCGCGCAATTTTTTCGTCGGCGGCGGCGCGCGAGCTGCGCGCGCGACTCAAAACCGCATGACGAAATCGCGGAGGCAACACTATGACGACCACCGGCAAGGCAAAACAGCTGACCATCTACCTCGGCGAGACCGACAAGTTCGAGCATCAGCGCGCTTTACATGGCGATGATCGAATGGCTGCGCAAGCAAAAGATCGCCGGGCGCAACGGCGACCCGCGGCATCGCCGGATATGGCGCCTCCAGTCATCTGCATACCGCCAACATTCTGCGCCTGTCGATGGACATGCCGATCACGATCACCGTCATCGACCAACCCGCGACCATCGATTCGATAATCGAACCACTCGGCGCAATGGCGCCCCATGCGATGTTCACCGTGCACGAAATCGAGGTGGTGCGCGCCGGCCGTCGGCATCGCTGCGCGGCATAAGCGAAGAGGACAAGCGATGGCGATCTGGTGGGTAGGGTTGGGCGGATTTCTCGGCGCGAACGCGCGCTATCTTCTGGGCGGGTTCATTTCGGAGCGATGGGGCGCCGTATTTCCGCTACGGCACTTTCGTCATCAACGTGACCGGCAGTTTCATCCTCGGATTCTTCATGGCCTACGTCCAGGAGCGTCCCTGGTTGGAGCCGAGCGCGCGCTTAATGTTCGCGGTCGGCTTCGTCGGCGCCTACACCACCTTCTCGACTTTCGAATACGAAACGATGCGCCTCATTCAGAACCGCGAGTTGCTGCTTGCCGACGGTAAATATCTTCGGGAGCCTGCTGGCCGGCGCCATCGCCGTCTTCGCCGGCTTCATCCTCGGCGATTGGATCTAGACCAGCAGTCTGCCTCCATCGACGGTCAGCGTGATGCCGGTGGTATAGCCGTTGGTCATCAGGAACATCAGGGCGTGCGCGATATCCGCGCCGGTTCCCACCCGTCCCACCGGCAACTGTTTGGCGGCATTGGCCATGATAACGGATGCGTTGGCGCCAAAGGCATCGGCAATCAGTGGCGTATCGATGAGGCCGGGCGCGATGGTATTAACGCGGATGGGCGCGAGATCGACTGCCAGTGATCGCGCCAGGGCTTCGACCGCGCCGCACGAGGCCGACCCGACCCCGGAGCCGGGGAGCGGCCGCCATGCCGAGGTGCCAGAACAAAACGTAATCGAGCCGTCGGCGCGGCATCTTTGGTGCACCATACTTCGCGGCATAACATGGAGCCCCAAAAGCGCGTGTCGAGGTCTAGGCCGCATCGTTTCGGTATCGCGGTGCCAGCCCGCCACCGATGGTTATCGTCGCGGCGCTGACGAACATATGATCGACTGTCTTCAGTCCACCGAAGAACGCTCGCATCCCGGCTTCGTCGGCAACATCGAGTGAAACGCCCCGCGCGCCGTCGCCGAGTTCCTTCAATGCAGCATCGAGGCGCGCCTGCGAACGTCCCGTGACGATGACGCCGGCGCCCTCGTCCTTGGCGGCTTTCGCTGTTGCCAGGCCGATGCCCGAACTTCCCCCAAAAATGACCACCGTCTTGTTCGCAAGCTTCATCAGGCTTTCCTTCGCGATCTAGTTGCTCAGGTAGTCGGCGAGGCGGGCGGTGAACTCGCTGCGCGACAAGGTCTGATCGAAGCCGGCCTCGCGCGCCGCGCGCAAGCGGTTTCAGGTCAACATGAGAGGCAAATCCGATCAGCTTCGCGCTCGGGCGCGGCCTCGCGAATCTTCGCCGCGGTATCGGCGGCGGGAAAAGCGGCATCAGAAAGATCGGCGAACACCACCGATGGCTTCTTTTCGCCCGCGCGTTGGGAGGCGATCGTCAGATCCGACGCATAGAGGATCTCCGCATCGAGCGACTCCGCTACTGCGTCCAGCTTGGAGCGAAAGAACAGATCACGAACCAATCCGAGCGCGATGATCGACATCGTTTAACCTATACGACCGATTTGATTTTGATCGGCGCCTTCGCGACGCCGTTTTGAAAACGCTGCCGGACGCAAACGGGGCCAGATCGATCTTCGGCGCCCTGCCCTTGATAAGGTCGGCGATGACCTCGCCAGTCAGCGACGAAAGCAGGATGCCGCTACGGAAGTGCCCGCATGCGTAGAAGACATTCGGTATCGATGGTGACGCGCCGATGACCGGCAGCAGATCGTCGGTGGCCGGACGCAGCCCCGCCCACGCCTCGCGAAACGGCAGTTCGGAAAGACTCGGCACCAGCTCGGTAGCCGCGCGCAGGATGTGCGTCATTCCACCGAGAGTGAGCGTTTTGTTGAAACCCGCTTCTTCGAAGACGGAACCCGCCAGCAACCGCCCGTCGCGACGCGGGACCAGGATACCTCGGGTGGAAAACAGCGACGGCTCGAATGGTACCGGGCCGCGTCTCGAAGCAGATGATTTGTCCGCGCACCGGAAAAACACGAATGCCGTCCGCCTCCAGCCCGCGCAGTTCGCTCGCCCATGACCCGCCCGCATTGACGATGACGTCGCCCGCGATGGTTTCGCCATCATGCGTAACAACCCCGCTTGCTCGGCCATTTTTGGTCGCGATCGAATCGACACGGACCCCTTCGCGAAACTTCGCGCCGGCCCTCGATCGCTGCGGCGATGTAGGCCTGCGTCAGTTTGCGATTGTCAGTGCGCCAGTTGGTCGGCAGATGGAGCGCGTAAATGGCCTTCGAGGAAAGCGCCGGTGCGATCTTGCGCGCCTGAGCATTGGACAGTTCCTCGACTATGCCGCCTGCGGCACGCTGCCATTTCGCGCGCGCCGCGAGTTCGTCGCGCTCGTGCTCGGAGAACGCAACGTAGAGCATCCCCTCGCGGTCGTATTCGGGATCGATGCCACTTTCCTTGGCCAATCGCTCAACCGATCGATCGAAGGATTCTTTACCGGCGAGGCACAACTCGAAAAACGGTCCGGGCTCCTCGGCTTCGCCCTGCGGCCCGATGAGTCCGGCAGCAGCCCACGAGGCCTCCTGGCCCAGTCGTCCGCGTTCGAGCACGGTGACTTCCACGCCTTCCGACGCCAGCCGCCACGCGCACGACGCGCCGATAATTCCTCCCCCGATGATGAGCGCTTTCATGGGCAATGTTTCCAAGCTACACGAGCCGCAATCAGCAATGCCATGATCTGGATTGCGGCGCCGAGCTTCTCAGATAAAGCGATTCGCCTGATAGTCGACCATCGGGATATCAATATTTTTGCTTCAATTCTCGAAAGCGCGCGGAATCGGTGATCAGGCCAGACTTCGGAGGCAACTTAGCAAGCAGCGCTTCGAGCGCTTTGATCCTATCGCTATTTGACGGATGCGACAGACTGGCAGCAAGCGGAATCCGCTTGTAGAGATCCACCATCGCTTGAGGGTCCCATCCGGCCTCGTACATGAGTCGCGCCCCGTCTAGGTCTGCGGATGATTCGTTCCTGCGGGAGTCGGCTATCTCGTTGACGGAGTGCGAATTCACTACCTTGCGTTGGTAGTCGGCCCACATGGTCAGGAAGTCGTTGTGGAGCTGATGCTCAACCTCATGGGCCAGGACCGCGACCAATTGAGCTTCGGTATCGGTGCGATCGAACATCCGTTCTTCGACCACGATCTGGCCTCCGGGCAAACTCTGCGCATCGATTTTGGGAATTGTCGAGAAGTGTACCTCAATCGGATACGGCGGCTCACGATGGCTGATTCGAACCAGCCTGGCGACGATCCCATTGAGATATTCGACCATCTCGTGGTTTGAGTCGAAACTCGGCTCGTCATTTTTGAGAATTGCGAGTTGATGTTGCCCGGCCGCTATCTGCTGGGCGATGGTCGGATCAGCAGGTAAATTCTCCAGATCATACCCCAGGATGAAGAAACCGAGGCGCGTCACGTTCTGAGCCCTGACGGTGGTCGGCAAAAGCAATTGAGCCAAGGGGAAAAACGACACCAAAATCCACGCAGAGACGTGGTTTTGAGCAGTTCGGAATAACTTATCCAATCGGCACTAAGTCCCTGATGTTGCGGTGTGATTCTAACATCGGTGACACTTTGCTTGTAGAGTGAGCCTTGGAGAATCCTGATGGCGGAACGCATCAAGGGCATCGAAAGCAAGCTGATTCATGCGGGCGAGCCGGACCCGCGCATCGAGGGCGCGCTGACGACCCCGATCTTCCAGTCCTCGACCTTCGAAACTGGCGACGCGAAGAACTATCACGACCTGCGCTACATCCGGCTCAACAACACGCCCAATCACATCGTATTGCATCGCAAGCTAGCGGCTCTTGAGAATGCCGAAGATGCCTTGGTAACCGGCAGTGGAATGGCGGCAATCTCCGCGACGCTGATGACGGTCCTCGGCACGCGAGGACATCTGCTTGCGCAAAATTGCCTGTACGGCGGCACCCACGATCTTCTGACGCAGGATTTTCCGCAGCTTGGCTTTGAAGCGGATTTAATCGACGCGGATGCCCCCGCGTCGTGGCGCGAAATGGTGCGGCAAAACACCCGCGCCATCTATGTCGAGACGATTTCAAATCCGCTGCTGCAGCTGCCCGATCTTGAAGCTGCGGTCGATTTCGCGCGCCGCCACAACCTCGTATCGATCATCGACAATACTTTTGCGACGCCGATCAATTTCCGGCCCGCCGAGCTCGGCTTCGATTTGTCGATTCATAGCGCGACCAAGTACCTCAACGGGCATACCGATATCGTCGCGGGTGCGGTGATTGGACGACATGAGCTAGTCGAGCGCATCAAGCACAAGCTCAACCATCTCGGCGGCGCGCTCGATCCGCATGCCTGCTTTCTGTTGAGCCGAGGAATGAAAACTCTCGCGGTGCGCGTGCGCTATCAAAATGAGAGCGCGCTGAAAATCGCGCGCTTTCTCGAACAGCATCCGGCCGTCGCGAAGGTCAACTACCCGGGCCTCGAGAGCCATCCGAATCACATTCGCGCGGACGACCTGCTCGACGGTTTCGGCGGCATGCTCAGCTTCGAACTAGCGGGCGGTGTCGAGGCCGCCGAGCGCTTCATTACGAACGTGACCATCCCGACCTCGGCGCCAAGCTTGGGCGGCGTCGAAACGCTGGTGACGCGACCGGCGGCGACTTCTCACGCCGGAATGTCGGCGGAGGATCGCATCCGGGCCGGCATCAGCGAAGGGCTGGTACGGCTATCGGTAGGCCTCGAGACCACCGACGATCTGATCGAGGATTTCGACCAGGCCCTGGCGCGTTAGCGCAGTCGGGAACTATGCCAGTCGCGCGCGAGCCTCGTAGCTGTCGGCGGCCGTCCTGAATGCCGCGGCGGCGCGCTCGAAGGTATCGAAGACCACCAGGCCGCGCTCGCGCGCGAGTTCCTTGGCGCGCGCGACGATCGCCTCGACATGCGCGGGATGCAGTATCAGCGCGAACGGCTTGGGCGTGGCCTTCGCGAATTCCGCGATACGATCCAGCATCGTCGTCAGCTCATCTTCATGCGTGGCCCAGCGCTGCGCGCGGAAGCCGGTGCCGACTTCCAACACGATCGCATCGATGACCGCATCGCGATCGAGGATGCTCAGAATCTTGTCGAGGTTGCCCTGATTGACCCCGCCACCGATGGTCCCGCCCGCATCGAGCGGATTGCGATAGCTGCCGCCGATGACGTTGAAGAACGCCTTCAGCTCGTCATACGAGGAATCCGAGAGCGTCGGCACTTCGAGCTGCGCGCTCGCGAAAGTATCGGTGATGCCGACCGATTGACCGCCAGTCATCGCGACCAGGCCCATCGCGCCGGCCCTTGATCTCGCGCCCGCGCGCGACCAGCTCGACCGCATCGAGCATCGCATCGAGGTTGCCGACCGGTGCCGCGCCGCTCTGGCGCACCGCCGCGCTCCATACCGCGCCCGGCGTCGCCAGCGATCCGGTATGCGAGAAAGTCGCGCGCGCGCCGGCCTCGGTCACCCCGCCCTTCCAGATGATCACCGGCATTTTCTTCGCCGCGCGCTGCACGCTTTCGAAGAAGCGGCGCCCATCGCGCATGCCCTCGATATACATGCCGAGCACGCGCGTCTTCGGGTCGGCCGCCATCAGATCGATGTAATCGGCGGCCTCGAGAATCAGCACGTTGCCGATCGATGCGGCCTTGTTGACCCTGATGCCGTGCGGAACCGCCTGCACCGCGAAGTTGATGGTGTGGGTGCCGCTCTGCGAGATGAAGCATACGTCGCCGGCCTCGCCCACATGCTCATCGGGAAAGTTGCACAGCCCGAAACGCGGGACTGTACAGGCCCATGCAGTTGGGGCCGACCAGCGCGATGTCGGAGCCGAGCGCGGTCTCGCGCAATTGGCGTTCGAGCTGGATGCCGAGCTCCTCGGTGGTCTCGGAAAATCCCGAGGTGAAGAATCCGATCGAGCCGACCTTGTTATCGACGCAATCCTTCAGGATGCGCGGCGCGACCTGGCGCGGCACCGCGCTGACCGCATAGTCGATGTGCTCGGTGATTTCGGCGAGGCTCTTTTTGTTCTCGATGCCCATCGCCTCGATGGCGGGAATCTCGTTGGGATCGATCTGCACCGAGTAGAGCTTGCCGGTGAAATGCTTGAGCGCGCGCAGCCACATGTAGCCGCCCATCTTCTTGTCGCCGATGACGACCGCGACCTTGGGCTCGAACGCGCGCTTGAGATTTTCGAAGCGCTCGGCACGGCGCGGATCGGCATGCGACCGGGGCGGGTTTGGGACCGATCAGGATGCGCGCATCGAGCGTGCGTGATGCCGTTGGGATACGCGACGATCGGATTGAGATCGATCTCCTTGATTTCGGGATGTCGCGGCCGCAAATTCCGAAAGCTTCGCGATGGCGTTGGCGATCGCATCGATATCGACCGCCGCGCTGCCGCGCACCCCGTGCAGCATCGCCGCGCCGCGCAGACTTCGACAGCATCGCGCGCGCTTCCTTCGCATCGACCGGGGCGAGGCGCAGCGCGGTATCCTTCAGCAGCTCGACGAAAATTCCGCCGAGGCCGACCACGATCAGCGGACCGAAGCGCTCATCGCGCACGATGCCGGCGATCAGCTCGAGGCCCGGCTTCGCCATCGGCTGAACCGCGACGCCCTCGAACCGCGCGCCGGGCTGCTTCTTCCGCAGCGCCTCGCGGATGCGCGCGAACCGCGCGCGCACCTCCTCGACGGAGTTCAGGTTGAGCTCGACGCCGCCGACGTCGCTCTTGTGAGTGACATCGGGCGACAATACTTTCAGCACGACCGGAAAGCCCATTTCGATGCGTGCAGCGCGGCGCGTCGTCGGCGCTGTCGGCGCGCTCGGCAATCGCGGACGGGATGCCGATCGCGGCGAGGATTTTTTTCGATTCGATTTCGGACAGCGCGCGTGCGCCCGGCGGCGGCCGCCTCGGCAATGATTTGATTTGCGATTGGTAGGGTTCACATTCGAGGCGTATAGCAAACGCGTGAGGACATTTGAACCGCGCGCTCAGGAGCCGGGCTTCTTATCGCGGGCCCACCTGATGGTACTGAGGATGAAAAGGATGTCGCCGACGCAGGTGACTACGCCGAGCGGGGAGAAATCGTGGAGGATTTCGAGGTCCTCTGCGGTGACTTTGTAGCGTTCGAGCAGTTCATCGTCATTGAAGAAATCCTGCCAGAACTCGTGCTGCGACTTGGGCCGGAACGATTTGAAAATCGAAGTCGCCATTCGCAGGAGCATGGTAAGCCGTCCTTCCTTAGATAAGCAGCACAGTTGCAACACTGAAAGCCAGACTGATTGTTTAGCGTTCGCAGTATCTAAAAAGGTTTTGATACTGTCAAGCATAATGTAGCATATTTGAATCAACTTAGTTGATTCTACATATCTCATGTGGAGCAATTCTGACACTACGTCAGGATTATGGCGCATCTGAAACAGTTTAGGTACTGTTAAGTCACCCCTGCGCGATGCCCGGGGCGGGGAACTTCCGGCACATCTCACACACTTCGCCAGCGATTTTTTCCAGCGCAGCATCATCTTTTCTTTGCGTGATCGCTTCGTCCATCCATTTCGCGATGAGCCGCATCTCGCCCTCGCCCATCCCGCGCGAGGTCACCGCCGGCGTGCCAAGCCGGATGCCGCTCGGGCTGAATGGTTTGCGCGGGTCGTAGGGCACCGTGTTCGAGTTACACACGATTCCGGCCTTATCCAGCGCGCTGGCGGCCTGCTTGCCGGTGACCTTTTTGTTTGTCAGGTCGATAAGCAACAGATGATTGTCGGTGCCGCCCGATACGAGGCTGAATCCGCGCGCGAGGAGCGCCTCGGCCAGCGCCTTCGCATTTCTCACGATTTCTTGCGCGTACGTCTTGAACTCCGGCGTCGCGGCTTCCTTGAGCGCGACTGCGATCGCCGCCGTCGTATGGTTATGCGGTCCGCCCTGGAGGCGCCGGGAAAACCGCGCGATCGATTTCGGCCGCGACGGCATCTTTGCACATGATCATCGCGCCGCGCGGACCCCGCAGCGTCTTATGCGTCGTGGTGCTGACGACATCGGCAAAGGGCACCGGCGACGGATGCACGCCGCCCACGATCAGCCCCGCGATATGTGCGATATCGGCGAGGAAGTACGCCCCGACCTCCTTGGCAATGCTGCCGAACGCCTCGAAATCGATGATGCGCGGATAGGCCGTCGCGCCCGGCCACGATGATGCGCGGGCGTTCCTTCTTCGCGAGGTCGCGGACCGCGTCGTAATCGATGCGATGGGTTTCGCGATCGACACCGTACGAAACCGACTTCCAGAACACGCTGGTCATGCTCGCGTTCCATCCGTGGGTCAGATGGCCTCCGTGCGGAAGCAGCATCCCCATGATGGTTTCGCCCGGCTTCAGCAGGCCGGAATACACCGCGAGGTTGGCGGGCGAGCCCGAGTATGGCTGGACATTGGCGTGCTCGACGCCGAACGAGGCTTTTGGCGCGCTCGATCGCGATGGTCTCGATCTGATCGATGTAGCGTTGCCCTTCGTAGTAGCGCTTGCCGGGATAGCCTTCGGAATATTTGTTCTGCAGGATGGAGCCGCTCGCTTCGAGCACCGCCTTGGAGGCGTAGTTCTCCGAGGGGATGAGGCGGACCGAGTCGACCTCATAGCGTTCCTCGCTTTTGATTAGATCATAGATCTCGGGATCCGTACGCTTGAGTTCATCCACGAACGCATCTCCTGCCGCGAAATAGGGAAAATAGAGGGACGATTGTAGCGGCCCGCGGGTCAAAAATTAAAGGCATAGTAGTGCGGTATCTCCGCACGCATATCGAGATTCCGCGCCGGCGGGAGTGGCGCCGTTCAATCGCGACAGCGGCAAACCCACCAAGTTCGGACTTGTGGCCGCGATGCGCAAAACTGCTGCTGATTCTCCCCCGATGCTCAAGAGCAAGACGAAATGGAGTCCCTCGATGTCCCAGCGCGGCTGAAAACGGGTCCCCCGTGCGCTCGCAACCTTCTTTGGAGAGTCGCGCGGAACACCTGCGCGTGTGGGCAGGACGGTTTTCCGTTTGGAATTTGGAAGCTGGGGCCGTTCGCGAAATCCATCAGGAAAAAGGGGTGGAATTTCCTCGATCTTTTGGCTTCGTTTATGTAATCGCGTGTCGTCCACACCCCAATACTCGCGCTCTGGAAGTGGGTTTGTTTTTGCGATTTCTCTTCCATCGGGCGTCGGCAGTGCTAATCGCGGGGAGATCCTGAGTGGCTTTGTTTCTGTAATTTGCGCGCTTTCGTAACCTCCCGGTTTCCGGCGACTCTCATCCTGTCATTGATTATTTCGGACCGCGCTCGACGGGGCAATCCACCCGCTTCAACGGCTCGCTCGCTCACTTATAATGGCGCCAGGAGGGGCGGTGTTGAGAGGCAGGGCCAGAAGGCTGGATAGTTTTCGCAATCGCGGCGCTAATCGGCGCGCGCAATGCTCGCGTCGTGCGCGACCTCCCCTCCAATCCAAAAGGCCAGGTCCGCGCCCGATCGTTCGAGCGCCCGCGCAGTCCTCTCTGATCGGGGTGGCCTCGTGGTACGGCCCCGGTTTCAATGGCCATCAGACCGCCAGCGGCGAGGTCTACAATCAGGAGGAATTAACTGCTGCTTCGACGGTAATACCGCTCGGCAGCCGTGGTGATGGTGACCAATCTCGACAACGACCGCGCGGTCGCAGGTGCGGATCAACGATCACGGCCCCTACGTCAAAGGCCGCAAGATCGATCTTTCGCATGAGGCCGCGCGCACGCTCGGCATCGTGAAGCCGGGCACTGCGCGTGTGCGTATCGATGTGCTCAGCCAGCCGGAAGGGACCCGCGTGGTCGGCACGCCGATACGCTATTACGTCCAGGTCGGATCCTATTCGCAGCAGAACAACGCGCAGCGCGTCTCGAATGCAGACTCGCCGCTTATTATCACGACGTGAAAATCGATCAGGTGAACGCGGGCGCGCGATGCTTTTATCGCGTCAGGATGGGATCGTTCGCGCACTCCGCGACCAGGCTCGCGAGCGCGCCAATGACAGCGCGCGCTTCGGATATCCGATCGTGATCGTCAGCGAATGAAGGCGCGAGCCCAGCGCGCTCGTCGCGCGAGTGCAGTCATCATGATAGCATGCGCGGTGGCTTTTGCGGGCTGCGCCTATTCGCTCATCAGCGGCGGCAAGGTCAACAGACTCTCGCCACGGCAATATCGAGCAAGGCATCCAGCGAATACGTCAGCTCAATTTCAAGGAGTCACGTGCCGCTAGTGCTCAAGACTCCCGATCAGGTCGAGCAGATGGTGCTTGCCGATCTCAAGCGCGACTACACCGACGAGCAGCTCGATGGCCGACGGCAAGGCCGGCTCGATGCTGGGGCTTTTCCGCCGGGCATGGATCTCAAGGCCGAATCGATGAAGCTGCTCAAGAGCCAGATCGCGGGATTTTACGATCCGCATGAAAAGCAGATGGTGCTGGTCGAGGGCGCCGACGACCGGTACCGGCTTCACCGATCGGATGCTGGAATTCGTCGTTCAGCGCGACCTGATCAATGACATGCTGCTGGCGCATGAGCTGACGCATGCGCTGCAGGATCAGAACTTCGCACTGCAGGATAAGCTCGACACGCTCAAGAACAACAGCGACGAGGAGATGGCGCTCAAGTCGGTGGCGGAAGGCGATGCGACGATGGCGGGATTCGCATACATCGCGGGCCGGATGGATAATTCCGTCGCTGACTCGCTTACCCCATCGATGAGGAATCTGCCGGAAACCTTTGCGGCCCAATCGAAGGATACTCCCGAGGGATCAGCTATCCGCTCATTTTTCAATACTCCGATGGCGTACGCTTTGTAGAGCGAAGCCTACAAACGCGGTGGATGGAAAGCGGTGGACGCACTCTACTCCAAACCGCCGCAATCTCCCAGCAGATCATCGATCCCGACGCTCTACTTCGATCATCCGCTGCCGCCGATTGAGGTTGAGCTCGGCGGCTATCTGGCAAATCTCAAAGACTGGACCAAGGCCGATGAGGATACATTCGGCGAGCTTTCCATTCAGATCATCCTGCAGCTCGGCTATGGGAAAAACACGCCGCAGGTTTCGATCGCGAGGAAGTGGGCGGGCGATCGAATGGCGATCCTCGGCCGCGGCACCGACGTCGCGGTCGTATGGATCGTCGCGTTTCGCGATGAGGACTCGGCGCGCAACTTTGAGCGAGTCATATGGCGCGCTGCTGGATCGCACCCGTGCCTCGACACCACATCATGTTGAGCGCCGCGGCAACGCTGTGCTCGTGATCACCGGCGTGATCGCGGATCAGTCCACGACTCTCGCGCCCGCAGTGTGGAAAGCGAGCAAGATCGGCCAGTAAAACCGCACTGATCGACCGCGCATCCGATCAAAGCCGATGCGAACGGGAACTCCGGTGTCGCGCCGGCGCAGTAACTCAGCGTCGCATGTCGCCATCCTTGCGATCGCGACCGGATTGTTTGCTGCCGTAGGCACCTGCGCATTCGGCGACGGCGAAGGGTTCGAACCCGTGGCGATCAATACCAATCAGGTTGAGGCCGGCATCCAGCGAATTCGCGAGCTCAAGTTGAAAAACCCAGTGCCGCTGCATCATCGAACCCGTGCGCAGGTCGCACAAACGATGCTGATCGAGATCGAGAAGAACCGCGCCGAGCAGAATCGTGACGCCGCCGAGGCCGCAGCCGGAGCGATGCTCGGGCGCTACCATCGCAGCACCGACGCCAAGGCTGATTCGGTGAAGCTGTTCCTCAGCCAGGTCGCTGCGTTCTATGACCATCGCAAGAAGGAGATGACCATCCTTGAAACCCCGCGCCGTGTGGCCGAGGAGTCTGGCTTTCGCTTCGTAAATCGCGAGGATTTCCGGGATTCGATGGTCCTCGCGCATGAACTCACCCACGCACTGCAGGACCAGGACCTCGGGATGGGCGCGCATATGGAAAGCATTTCCGATAACACCGATGCGCTGCTCGCGTTCAAGTCGCTGGTCGAGGGCGATGCGACGCTGGCAGGATTCGCATATGTGCGCGGCGGAATGGATGACACCTTGGCGGATTTTATAACCGCGCATTTTAACGATCTTCCGCAAATCAAGGCTGCCAGAGAAAAGAACGTTCCCGACTTTCTCAGTGTTCCGTTCATCTTTCAGTACGCCCAGGGCTGTGCGTTCGTACGCGAGGCGTATCGGCGCGGCGGATGGGACGCGGTCAATGCCGCGTTCCGCAATCCTCCCGAATCGAGTCAGCAGATCATCGATCCAGGTCTGTACTTCGATCATCTGACACGGCCGCTTCGAATCAAGGTTGAGGGCTACCAGAAGCGGCTGCCGGGGTGGAACAAAACCGTCGAGGACACTTACGGGGAACTCGCGTTGCGGGTCATCCTGCAGAGTTCATTCGGGCGCGATTCCTCGCAGGTCGAGATTGCGCGGCGATGGACCGGCGATCGGATGGTGATTCTGAACCGCGCGCGCGATTACACGGCGATCTGGATGGTCGCCTTCAACGATGAGCAAGGCGCGGCGCTGTTCGCGGACTTTTATCGGCAAATCCTGGATCGAGTCGACGGTACCCAAAAACCTCCAAGGCATTCTCGACCAGATCAACGGACCCGCGCCGCACGACCTCGAGCAGGTGGGAAATCGAGTACTAGTAGTCGTCGGACCCGGCGCTACCAAATTCCACAACCTCGCGCCGGAAATCTGGATGGCGAGCCAGGTCGTCGATCTCAATCCAACCGCACCGGAGTTCACGGATACCGATCGTCCAAATGTTTTCGTGCGTGCGCTCGAGTACGTCAGAACCTCGCTGCACGATTGGCTGCTGGGGCCCGAGGTTCATCGCGACCCGCTGAAGTACTACTGGTACTACAAGCGTTAGCAATTCAAAAACAGTAGAGGCTCCCAGCGCATCGCCGGGAGCCTCCACTCAGAGGCGCACTGATAGCTTGTTAGATGTTGTCGACGATCGCCTTGCCGAATTCCGAGCACTTCAGCAGCTTGGCGCCGGTCATCAGCCGCTCGAAATCGTAGGTCACGGTCTTGTTCGCGATGGTCTTGCTCATGCCGCGAACGATCGCGTCGGCCACTTCCTGCCATCCCATGTGCTCGAACATCAGGATGCCCGAAAGAATCACCGAGCCCGGATTCACCTTGTCCTGATCGGCGTACTTCGGCGCGGTGCCGTGGGTCGCCTCGAAGATCGCGTGGCCGGTGACGTAGTTGATGTTGGCGCCCGGCGCGATGCCGATGCCGCCGACCTGCGCCGCGAGCGCATCGGAGAGGTAGTCGCCATTGAGGTTCATCGTCGCGATGACGTCGAACTCGTCGGGACGCGTCAGCACTTGCTGCAGCGTGATGTCCGCGATGCTGTCTTTGACCAGAATTTGCCCGGCGGGCGGCTTGCCGTTGCAGTCGTCCCATCCGATCGCGCGGCCCTGGTACTCGCGCTTGACCAGCTCATAGCCCCAATCGCGAAAAGCGCCTTCGGTGTACTTCATGATGTTGCCCTTGTGCACGAAGTTCACGCTCTTGCGCTTGTGCTTGATGGCGTAGTCGAGCGCCGCGCGGATCAGGCGCTCCGAGCCCTCGCGCGAAACCGGCTTGATGCCGATGCCCGAGGTCTCGGGGAAGCGAATGGTGGTCACCTTCATTTCCTCCTGCAGGAACTTGATCAGCTTTTTCGCTTCGGGAGTTTCCGCCTGCCATTCGATTCCCGCGTAGATGTCCTCGGTGTTCTCGCGGAAGATCACCATGTCGACTTTTTCGGGATGCTTGACCGGGCTCGGCACGCCCTCGAAATAGCGCACCGGGCGCAGGCAGACGTAGAGGTCGAGCAACTGGCGCAGCGCCACGTTGAGCGAGCGGATGCCGCCGCCGACCGGCGTGGTGAGGGGTCCCTTGATGCCGATCAGGTAGTCGCGAAACGCCTCGACCGTGTCATCCGGCAGCCAGGTGTTAAACTGGTTGTAGGCTTTTTCGCCCGCGTAGACTTCCATCCACGACGATCTTGCGCTTGCCGCCGTAGACCTTCTTGACCGCGTTGTCGAACACGTATTGCGAGGCCTTCCAGATATCGCGGCCGGTGCCGTCGCCTTCGATAAACGGAATGATGGGCTGGTTGGAAACCTGCGGAACTCCGTCCTTGCCCTGGGTAATCTTGTCGCCTTCAGTCGGGACCTTGATCGTCTTGTACGCCATCGTCGCTTGTCACCCTATGCTTTTGATTCGGATTTAGCCGCGCCGGAAGTATGTCCGGAAGCCGGCGCGAAATTTGGACTCAATAATATAGCAACCGGAATTCTATGAAAGGGCTGCGCGACCGCCGCTAGCCGGTAATGCCGACCTGCGCGAATGCGTGGCGCGAATCGCTCCAGTAGTAGTAGCGATCCGATGCGTCATGATGGAAATAGTCGATCGCCGTCGATGGGTCACATGGATGTAGCGTGGCTCGTCCTCGGCGCAATCGTAGCCCGCGCGCGCATGCGGTCGGATAGTCGGCCGGCGCGACCGGCTTGATCCCTGTCGCGGGTAGCATCTTGATATCGGCGAACTCGTCGAGCTTTAGGGGCGACTTGCGCGACGCGAGCTTCACGAAAAGCGCGAAGGCCTTGCCGTCGCCGCGCACCAGCAAACGCGCCTCGTCGGGTTTGCCGTCGCCGTCGAAGTCGCCGGTCAAAACCAGATAGCGAGTGCGGATCCGCCGCTTGCGCCACTTGCTGGTCGGCTGCCGTGCCGCAATTCTGCGGCGGTCGGCGCGACGCCACGTTTGTTCCAGCGGATTTCTCTGTCTGCGCCTGCGGTGAGGCCAGCGACAAGATTATCAACAATCAGAATGATAGTGAGGCCGTTTCATCGATGCGCTGAATGATGCGACGCAGCCGAGGGCGCCCTCGCAAACCTGACCGCGGACGTGCGCGGTTTGCGGACCATGTCGCAATCGCGAGTAGATTCGCGTATGAAATCGAAACCTCAAATCGGGAGCGGTAGATGGACTTCAGCTACACGCCTGAGCAAGAACAGTTTCGCGGCAAGGTCCGCGGTTTTCTGGAAACAACTTCCGCCGAAATTTTCGGCTCCGGCGACGCGATGGGCGCCTCGACCGCCAGCCTGCTCGATGTGCGCGACGACGCGGCATGGAACAAGATGAAGCAATATCATCGCGCCTTGTACGATGCCGGACTCATCGCGCTCCATTGGCCCAAGGAATGGGGCGGCGGCGGCGCGGACCTCGTCGAGCAATCGATCTACCAGGACGAAGTCCTGAAAATGGGCCTGCCGCTTTACGGCGCCAATCAGCTCGCTATCGATCGCATCGGCCCGACCATCATGCTGATGGGCACCGAGGAGCAGAAGAAAAAATATCTCAAGCCGATGCTCACCGGCGAGGAAATCTGGTGCCAGGGATACTCCGAACCCGGCGCGGGATCCGATCTCGCGGGCCTGCAGATGCGCGCCGTCAGCGACGGCGATTCGTTCGTCGTCAACGGGCAGAAGGTGTGGACCAGCCTCGCACAGCGCGCGCAATGGCAGGTGCTGCTGGTGCGCTCCGATCCGCAGGCGCCCAAGCATAAGGGAATTTCGTACCTGCTATGCGACATGCGGTCACCAGGCATCACGGTGCGTCCGCTGATGCAGATCACCGGCGAGTCCGGCTTCAACGAGGTTTTTTACGATAACGTCCGCATCCCGAAAGAAAACCTGGTCGGCGAACTCAATGGCGGATGGCAGGTTTCCATCGCGACGCTGATGTTCGAGCGGCTCTCGGGCGGCACGCGGCACCCGGTCGAGCGCACCATCGGTGAGTTGCTCGAGCTTTCGAAGAAGGTAAATTTCGACGGGATGCCCGCCAACAAGCATCCATACGTGCGGCAACGCCTCGCGCAATTCGCATGCGAGGCGCGATGCCTCCGCCTCAGCCGTTATCGCTCGCTCACCGCGGCGCTCAAGGGCAAAGTGCCGGGCGCGGAAAGTTCGTTCGGAAAATTGTTCGCCACCGAACTCAATTTGCGCGTCGCGATGTTTGCCGACGAGATGCTCGGCGCGCTCGGCACGATCGAGGAAGGCTCCACGGGCGCGATCGAGGGCGGCCGCTGGATGCATCGCACGCTGGCAGCGCGCGGACTGACCATCGCGGCGGGTTCGAGCGAGATCCAGCACAACATCATCGGCGAGCGCGTGCTGAAACTGCCCAAGGGCGAATGACTTCACGAATGCGTCGCGCGCGGGGTTACAGTTCGTATGAATTATACGATTGTTGAATACTCCGCTCGGACGCATGCTGATCGCGGCGACCGACAAGGGCATCGCATGGCTCGGATTCGGCGATGACGATGCGCAGGCGCTCGCGGAAATCCGCCTCGACTTTCCCGATGCTGAATTGATTCGCGACGATGCGGCTTGCGCGCGCTGCGCGGATCCGATCGTGAAAATTCCTCGATCGCAAGGCGCCCTTCCCTACTCTGCCATCTCGACGTCATCGGCACTCCATTTCAGCGCGCCGTATGGGATGGGCTTTGCGCGATTCCCACCGGCCAGACGCTTTCTTATGGCGAACTGGCGCGCCGAATCGGCAAGCCCGATGCGCCTCGCGCGACGGGTGCCGCGGTCGGTGCGAATCCCGTATCGATTCTGATCCCGTGTCATCGCGCGCTCGCGAGCGACGGTTCGCTGCACAACTATCGCTATGGACTCGCGCGCAAACGGAAGCTGCTGGAAATCGAGGGCGCAACATTCCGCGCACCCAGAGTTCAGCAATCGCTCGGTCTATAAAGGTGGCAATTTCCGACCGGAAGTGCATGATCACGGTCATTACCGTTAGACGGAGGACCTCTCATGAAACTTGAAGGCGGTTGCTATTGCAAAGAGCTTCGCTACGTCGCCGAAGGCGATGCGATGATGAAGGCTCAATGTCATTGCCGTGAGTGCCAGTACATCACCGGCGGCGCGCCCAACGTCATCGTCGGGATGCCGGCGGCGGGCTTTAAGTACACCAAGGGAACCCCGAAGCAGTTCACCCGCACGGATATCCAACGGCCGGTTACGCGCGAGTTCTGTGCTAACTGCGGGACTCATATCGGAACGAAAGTGCCGGGTTTTCCTGCCTTCGTGCTGAAGGTCGGCACGCTTGACGATCCGAAGCTGGCCGGCGATCCGCAGATGGCGATTTTCACCATCGACAAGCAGAGCTTTCATCGCATCCCGGAAGGCATTCCGACTTTCGAGCGGATGCCCAGCTAACGCGATCAGGTGCCTTGAATCGGTCGCGCCCAGCGGCCGAAAACGGTTTCCGCGACCTGCGCGAGGGGTTCGGCATTTTCGATCCCGTCGAGAATGCTCTCGCGCAGGCTCGCGTGCTTCACCTCGTCGGTGAACTCGCGCACCATCGCGTGCACCGAGGCCTCGGTCACCTCGAGATGGAACAGAAATCCGTACGCCTTGTCGCGCATAGCGAAAGGCCTGGATCGGCGTGATCTCCGAGGATGCGAGCGTGACCGAATCGTGCGGCAAGTCGAAGATATCGCCGTGCCAATGGAACGCGTTGAACTGCTCGGGCACGCCACTCAGCAAGCGATCATCCTTCGCCTCGGCAGTCAATTTGACTGGATGCCATCCGATTTCGCGCCGCGTCCCTTTGTAGACTTTTGCGCCAAGCGCGGCGGCGAGCAGTTGCGACCCGAGGCACACGCCGAGCACCGGCCGGTCGTCTTTCAGCGCGCTCTCGATGAGCCGCATCTCCTCTTTCAGGTACGGATGCTCCTCGGCCTCGTACACGCCCTGCGGCCCGCCCATCAGGATGAGGCCTCCGGCGCCCTTCATATCTTTGGGAACCGGCTGACCCTCGAAGGTGCGGACGTACTGCCACGCGAGCGCCGCGCCTTCGAGCGCCTCCGCGATATTGCCGAGATTTTCGACCGGATGATGCTGCATGACCCAGATCTTCGCCATGCATAATTTGTACCGGTTTGGATTGCGCAACAGGAAGATACTTCAGGAAGTAATTCTAGGCTTCGTCCGGTTTCCCATATTGCGAAAGAAGCTGCTGAAGACGAGTCCCGTCTATCAGTTCAATTGGTAAGGATTCAGCGAAGCCGATGGCTTGCGCGGTAAACCCGGAGGTCGTTATGAGTATACCCTTCAGCGCCTTGCGGTCGGCGGTCAGTGCTCCGTAGAATTCGCGGACAGTAGGACTTCCGACTTGGAATTCTGGAGCAAACCTCTTGCACTGAATCAAATAGCGCCCACCGATGATGGGTCTTTCTAGAGTCGCTTCTATGTCGATACCACGGTCACCGCTCGCTTTTGTCAGTACCCCGACGAACCCCATTTCTTGTAGTAAACTTAGTACAAGTTCTTCGAATTGGATTCCCGTAAGTTTCTCGATGTCGATCTGAGCGGGCTTATTTCCGAATTTCAAACCCACCCTGTAGCCGTACGCGTCGAAAATTTCGTTAGCCTCAGTTTCCGACAAGTGAGTTCTCCCGACGCTCGCCAGTCTAGCGACAATTGATATCGCGTGCTGAGGACTTCCCTTTGATAAATCGGCAACGAGGTCGAGCGTTGCAGGAGCGACCGAGAGTTGAACATCGCAAGGGCGCGCTCGACTAGTTCGCGAACTTCATCCGGTTTAAATGGCGCGAGCCTCATCACTACGTCAAATAACGGAACCAGTTTGGGCGGACACTCGCCTTCCCGAGATGCCATTCCGACACAGAAAACGGTTTGACCGCAAGCTTCATCGTTCGGGCCGAATAGCCCTTCCCAACGACAATCTCTAGCTCAAATGAATGTGCTACTTTTAAGAGCATTGCTGTAGCCCACTGGCGGGTCCGCTTGACGTTCCGCAGGAGCAAAGGGTCGGCGCTCTCCAAGTCGGAAATGATCGCTGCTAAGTCACCGGCACGTTCTATTTGTCCTGCTTCTACCTCGCGCAAGGTCACACCGAGCGAAGCCGCAACAGCGTAGGCGAGCGTTCGCTTTCCGTGTCCTTCGGGGCCAATAAGAAGCAGGTGTCCGAACGAGCTCTGAGAGCGCCTATGTAGATCTACGAGTTTGTTCAGCCTGGCTAGAATTTCAGACTGGCCAACGATGTCGTTTAGAGATGGCACTCAGCATTAACCGAAACTTGAGGCTAACGCATGATTCGGTCCACTAGAAGAGTGAGCCTGCCTTCGTCCGCCCCAGATGCGAATACGCGCGCGGGGTGGCGATGCGGCCGCGCTGGGTTCGCGCGATAAATCCCTCCTGCAACAGATAGGGCTCATAGACTTCCTCGATGGTGTCGCGCTCCTCGCCGACCGTGGCGGCCAGACTCTTCGACTCCGACCGGTCCGCCGTCGAACTTGTCGATGATGGTGGCGAGAATCGCGCGATCCATCTTGTCAAACCCACAGCGTCGATTTCCAGCAGCTCCAGCGCGCCGAGGGCAACTGCCGCGTGATGATCGGCGCCTCATTCACCTGCGCGAAGTCCCGCACGCGCCGCAGCAGACGATTCGCGATACGAGGCGTTCCGCGCGAGCGCGCCGCGATTTCCGGGCACCGCCTTCGTCGAGGCGAACCTTGAGCAGTCTCGCCGAACGCCGGACGATCTCGGCGAGTTCCTTGCGCGTGTAAAAATCAAGATGGAAATGCTGCCCGAAGCGATCGCGCAGCGGATGACTGAGCAGTCCCGACCGTGTCGTCGCGCCGACCAGCGTAAAAGGCTTGACCGCGAGCTTCATCGTGCGCGCGCCGGGGCCTTTTCCCACCACGATGTTGAGCTCGTAGTCCTCCATCGCGGGGTAGAGAATTTCCTCGACACGGCGCGAAGGCGATGAATCTCGTCGATGAAGAGCACGTCCCCTTATTCGAGTTGGCGACAATCGCTGCGAGATCGCCGGCGCGCTCGATCGCGGGGCCGGAGGTTTGCGACGTTGACGTCCAACTCGCGCGCGATGATGTGCGCGAGCGAGGTCTTGCCCAGCCCCGGCGGCCCCGAAAAGAAAACGTGATCGAGAACCTCGCCGCGCTTGCGGGCGGCCTCGATCGACATGCCAGGATATTCTTGAGGCGTTCCTGGCCAACGAATTCCGCGAGAGATGTGGGCGCAGCGACAGGTCGAGATTGTGATCTTCGGGACCGCTCGCGGGCGAGGCGATCTGCGCACCTTTCCCAGCTTCACCTATGCTTCGCCACGAATGCTGTGCTTCTTACTTTTCGGCAAGCAGCACCGCCAACGATTTCCGAATTATGGTTTCCAGATCCGCCGACATCTTTCATCCGCATCACCGAATCAACCGCGCGCTGGGCCTCGTTCGGTTTTACGCCAGATTCACCAATGCGGAAACCGCGTCGTCCGATTGCCGTCGTTCTCCTGCCCCAGCTGCGTTGGCGGAGGCCTGATTGGCCGCCGAATCTTTAAGGCTAGGCGAATCGGATTGCTATTTTGTCGCGCAGCTCACGCACGATGCGCTCGGCCAGCTTGGCGCCCACGCCGGGCACCGCATCGATGCGATGGATATCCCCGCCGTGGATCGCATAGACCAAATCCTCGGGCGAAAGAACCGACAGAATCGAGAGCGCCAGCTTCGGTCCGACATGCTGCACGCCGAGGAGCAAATCGAACGCGCGCTTCTCGCTCGATTCGCTGAATCCATAGAGCAGCAGCGCATCTTCGCGTACGATCTGGCGCACTTCGAGGTAGGCCGGGCTGCCGACCGACGGCAACCGATAGTAGGTCGTCAGCGGGATGAAAATTTCATAGCCGACGCCGCCGGTCTCGATGATGACGCGACTCGGCATCGCGCAAGCGCAACGTTCCGGAGATCGAAGCGATCATCGTCTGCCCACCCCATCCCGGGATTTTGCGCCGAGGCTTGGGTGCGAGGCGCTCGATGGTGCTCATCCGCGTCGCGCCGAGATGGCACATCGCGAGCGCGAGCGCATCGGCAGCGTCGTCGGCGAGCGCGATGGCCTCGTCGAGTCCGAGCGCGCGGCGCACCATGTACTTCACCTGCGCCTTGTCGGCGTGCCCGAACGCGGCCACCGCGAGCTTCACCTGGTTGGGAGGATATTCGAAGAATGCGAGGCCGCGATCCGCCGCCGCCAGCATCACGATCGCGCGCGCCTCGCCGAGGCGGAACGCGCTTTGCGACATTCTCACCGACGAAGTTGCGTTCGAGGCTGATGGCGGCGGGATTGTAGTTGTCAATGACTGCGAGGAGTTCGTCGTGAATCTTCTTGAGGCGATCGGGACCCGGCGCGAGCTTGCCGGGCCTTGATGGTGCCCGACGCGATATGCTGGAAGCTGCCCGCGCTCCCATCCACCACGCCGTAGCCGGTAATCGCACTACCTGGGTCGATTCCCAGCACCCGCATCCGTCACCTCCACCGCTCGTCGGAGAGCCTGCACTTCCACTACCGTCGGGCGAGGACGCCCTCGGCCCTCACGCGCTGCACAACATGCTGTGCATCTTCCGCAGCGACCTCTCCCAGTTTGCGCCGCTGCAAAGTCAGCACGCGCGGGAGAGGATACTTCTTAAGATGCCGCTGAAATCTGCGCCAACTCCTGATCGCTGATGTCGAAGTTCGCCGACACGCTCTGGATGTCGTCATGATCCTCGAGCGCTTCGAGCAACTTGAGCACCTGCTCCGCCGTATGCCCGGAGACCGCGACCGTGTTTTCCGGAATCCGCGTCACCTCCGCGGTTCCGATCGCGATGCCGGCCTTTTCGATCGCGTCGCGCACCGCGTGCAGCTTGTCCGGCGGCGTCGTCACCTGGAAGCTGTCCGACGTCGCTCGAAACGTCATCAGCGCCCGCGTCGAGCGCGATTTCCATCAGCTTGTCTTCGTCGGCCGCCTTTTTCTCGATAGTAATCATGCCGTGCTTCTTGAACATCCATCCGACCGAGCCGGTTTCGCCGAGGTTGCCGCCATGGCGCGAGAACATGAAGCGCAGTTCAGAGACCAGCCGATTGCGATTGTCGGTCAGCGCATCGACGATGATCGCGACGCCGCCCGGTCCGTAGCCTTCGTAGGAAAGTTCTTCGAGCGTGATCGCCCTCGAGTTCGCCGGTGCCCTTTCTTGATCGCGCGATCGATATTGTCCTTGGGCATCGATTGCTGACGCGCGGTGGTGACTGCGGTGCGCAGGCGCGGGTTGGCATTGATATCGCCGCCACCCATGCGCGCCGCGACGGTGATTTCCTTGATCAGCTTGGTGAAGGCCTTGCCGCGCTTGGCGTCGGTGGCAGCCTTCTTATGCTTGATCGAACTCCATTTTGAATGGCCTGACATTGATCGAATCCTCCGATAGCGGCGCGGACGGCGAATTCCCCGCACGGCGCGATTATCACATAGAAGTTGGCGATGGGGGAATGTCCGCCGAGCCGCATTCTCGCGAGCGCCGGCTTTGCTATCATGATGCGCCGTAGCATGAGCTCCCGGAACGCAGATCTTGTTTGGCGATCGTGATCGGCGCTGTCCAGTTCGGGCGTCGCCGGATGTTACTATCCGGCGAAAATTCAGCCTCCACCGCCAGCGAAAACCCAGACCATGGTCAAGGTTCCCTACGACCTGACCTGGGATGCGGTCCACTCGGTCGTCGAACGACAACCAGTTCAAAGATCCTGGGTGACGATCCGAACGACGGGATCGTCGAGGCCGAGGCGCATTCGTTCACTCTCGCCGATGCGGATTGCGGCCAGATGAAGAGCGTCGCGAATCGATACACTGCCGAACCCGACCCCGGCGGCAGCGCAGTTTACAATTTCAAGGTTGAACCCGCCGGTCCGGAAGCTACCAACGTGACCATAAATGCGACCTACAGCACGCCGCTTCATGTGCCACTCCATCCGATCACCGATTTTCAATGCGTCTCGCGCGGGAATCAGGAGGCCCGACTGCTGAAGGAAGTCGAAGCCGCCGCGCAAACCGAGCATCGTCCAACGGCCGAGCTTCGATAAGCCGCGCAAGCTGACAGCCCGGCACGCCCAACTCTGATGCGCCGAGCAGCCCGAGGAGCTTTCGGCAATCGGCCCCTCGCGCCCGAACCGAGCCTACCTTGCTGGACCCCGACTTTCCTCAAGAAGCCGGACTGCGGCGGAACGGAAGATGTAGCGCGCACTTGACATTTTCATCCGCCGCGGGATGAAACGAGGGACATGAAAGGCAAAGTCGGTTTCATTCCGGGCGCGCACAAGATCGAGTTCCACGAATACGATGTTCCCGAGCCTCCCGCCGGAGGTCTCATCGCCGAGGTCACGCAGACCAACGTATGCGGCTCCGAAGTGCATATGTGGAAGGGCGAGTTCGGCCGCAAGCGCGGCATCATGCCCGGCCACGAGATGAGCGGCATCGTGCATTCCCTCGGCAAGGGAATGAAGACCGACTTCGCGGGCAAGCCGATCAAGGAAGGCGATCGCATCGCGCCGGTTTACTACACCGTGTGCAATCGATGCGCGAATTGCGTCGCGGGCACATTCGGCCGTGCACCGCCAAAACCGTCGGCGCGCGGCATCCTGATGAGGCCGCCGCATTTCACCTGCACCTTCGCGACCCATTACTGGATCAAGCCCGAGCAGCATTTCTACTCGGTGCCTGACAACGTTCCCGATTCGATCGCGTCGTCGGCCAACTGCGCGATGTCGCAGGTCTACTGGAGCCTCGATCGCGGGCGGGTTGCCTATGGCGACAATCTGGTCGTGCTGGGCGCGGGAGGCCTCGGGCTGCATGCGATGGCGATTGCGAAGGCTCGCGGCGCGCACGTCATCGCGGTCGATGCGGTCGCGCATCGCCTCGAAGAAGCGAAACGGTTCGGCGCCGACGAGACCGTCGATATGCGCAAGCATCCCGAATTCGACGATCGCCGTCGCGCAGGTGCAGAAGCTATGCGGCGGATGGCCCGACGTGATCCTCGAAGTCGCGGGCGTGCCGGAAGCGTTTCTCGAAGCGATGAAGATGGTGCGGATCGGCGGACGCGTCATCGAGGTCGGTAACATCTCGGCGGGGCTGCAAATCCAGATTCCGCCTTCGATGATGACTTTCAAATCGCTCGATATCGTCGGCGTCGCAATGTATCCGCCTCACTATCTGAAAAAATCGCTCGATTTCCTTTCGCAGCACATGGATCGTTTTCCATATGCGCAGATGTGCGATGCGACTTTCCCGCTGACGAAAGCGGCGGAGGCGATGGATAAGAGCGAGCGGCGCGAGGTCACGCGCGCCGGGCTTGTTCCGCGCGAGGGCTAGCCGCTGCGCGGATCGTAGCGGATCGGGAATCAGTGCTTCGCGTCGGCACCATCTCGGGCTGCATCGCTACCGGGGATCTGCCAGAACAGAGTGCGCTGAGGAATCGCCCGCGATGTTGCGCTCGCCGACGATGATTCGATGCGGCCCGGCGTCGAGCTGGATTTCGGCAGTCGTTTGCGGGTACGCGAGGTGTTGCCACCATCGGCGATGATAGGTTTGCCGTCGATGGTGAGCCATCCGGTGTCGTCGGCGATGATGGAAAATTTATAGTTGCCGGT
This sequence comes from uncultured delta proteobacterium, assembly GCA_963848285.1. Lineage (GTDB taxonomy): Bacteria > Desulfobacterota > Binatia > Binatales > Binataceae > DATGKG01. Next base: position 427,213 of record CAWKCZ010000002.1, read on the forward strand.
CGCGCGGCACAATCAGGGTTCCGGTCCATCACGACCGAAGAGGAAAATGGCGTCGCGCCAAGCTCGGCCACATTGTTGAAATCGATATTCGGGTCGACTCGAACCAGATGCGGCGGCGTCTCGCCGGGAGTATTGCCGATGTAGTAGCGCGCGAGCAGGCCATGCGCCGCACGTGAGTGAAAGATGCTGCTGCAGCGGCGCGGTCAGCGGAGGAACGAACAGGATCGCGATCGCCAGCGAGACCGCCAGCGCGCCGAGGCTCGCTTGCGATGCGTTGCGCGAGACGTGCAACTCCTCGTGGAGTTCGTTGCCGGCGATGGTCCATCCGAGCCACAGCGGAACCAACTGCAGAGGACCGCGGCAGTCCCATCAGCTTGCCAAGGTTAAACGCGACCGAATCGCCGAAGACGTTGCCGCCGCCGAAATAGGTATCGCGATTGAAGGAAAAATCGCCGCGAAAGTAATGCGGCAACGCGAACTGCCAGACCGGGTTGGGGTACTCGTACGGAAAATGCGGATTGGTCGAGATCGCGGCGAGCATGTAAAGCGTCGAGAGTCCCGCCAATCCCGCCATGAGAAAGTTGTAGGTCGGAGGAAGAAAGATCAGCGCGAGCGCGAAGAACGGCATCGCGGGAGTCACCTGCCGCGGACCGGTCGCGGTGCCGCCGCCCCACGAGACGATCGATTCGCCGAACGAAGCGTTGAAAAGCACGAACGCGAGGATCGCCTCCAGCACCACATAAAATTCCGCGTGCTTGCCGCTGCGCCAGAAGTACACCAGCCCGGGAATGATCGAGCAGCAGCACCGGATTGCAGAAGAACAAGTCCGCGCTGCGGATCGATCAGCACGTTCCATAAAATGTTGAGACGCGGATAGGTAAGGCCGACGAATCCGACCGCCTGCTCCGGGAACTGCTGATTCTGCGGCAGCTTGTAGCCCTGATAGCTCATGAAGAATGGGCCGCCGAATGCGCCCCAGTTGTAGAGCATCAGGATACCCGCCGACGATGGCCGCGCCCAGCGCGAAGCCGAACAGATGCCCCCACTTCGGCAGCTTGCGCAGCGCATAGAAACCGATCGCCGCCGCGACCAGCAGGCTGGGAAAATCGCCCAGCACCGCCCATCCGGCGAGAAATCCCGCGAAACCCGCACGCAGCGCGATCAGGCTGCTTCGCCGCGGTGAAGACGAAGTAGAAACTCGTCATCAGGCATACCGCGGCGACCGGCTCGCCGGTCATTTCGGTGGCGTAGGGAAACAGGATCGTCGCGAACGCCATGATCAATGCGATCGCGACGCTGCGTCCCGGGGTGGCTCCCAGAGCCTTGCCGAAGCGATACATCACGACCACCAGCAACGCGACCGGAAGGCTGATCGAGATGACGATGGTGAGGTAGGTCGCGATCACCCACATCAGCGGCTCGTTATGCCGCGGCCAGCGGCAGGCTGACGAACCAGCTGAGGAGGCTCCACGGCAGCAGTCCGGTGAGCGAGGTGCCGGGCGCTTTTACCGAATAGTAGTGATTCGCGATGTTGATGATGTCGGCGGTGTTGTAGCCGCAGAATCCATCGATCCAGAGCGTGCGGCGTTCGAGCACCGAACGAATCAGATCGAAGCGCGCGGCGGTGCTCTGATCCGAGGCCTGATAGAAATACGCGAAGCTGAACAGCGATACGCCGAACAGCGTGTTCTCGATGCGTTTGTCGACGCGCTCGCTCTCGTTCACCGCCGCGCCACCTTTTTCTTGGCTTCGCGGCGCGCCTCGGCGCGCGTGACCTTGGGTGGCTCGAGCGCTGATACAGGTACCATCCCGACGTATGCGATCCTGATCAGAAACAGATACGTCAGCACCAGCGATAGGGCTTTCCGATCGGCACCGGCTCGTGCGTGCCTTGCGAATCTTCTCGAGGTCGAAGATCGGCTTGCGCGTTGGGCGGCGGCGCATCGATCGGCGACCACGCTGGCGTTGCGAAAAAATGCTTGCCGGTGTTGAGGCTGCCGAATCCGCCGACGCGCAATGCGACATCGACATCGGCGCCCTTTTTTCCGACCCGCATGTAGAGGCCGACGCTGGGTCCAGCTGGTGGTGCCTTTGATCTCGGGGGACATGATCCCGTCTTCCATCACCGAAATCGTCGCGCCGCTGTTGTCCTTGCCGACATTCTCGGTGCGGATGTCGGCGCTCATGTAATACCAGCCCGGGGTCAGCGAGAGCGACTGCATCCAGCGCGCATCGTCGGCTTTGATCGCGTTGACTTCGAGCATCGCCCGGACCGCCATTGACCGGATGGGTCCAGTTAAAGGCTACCGCGTCTCGGATCGTTGATCCATGCCTCGGTGCGCCATCGTCGGGCTGATTGCCCGAGCCTTTGGCGAGGTCGCCGTTGTGCAGAAGCTCGCGCGGCGCGCGCGAATGCGCCGGTAAGCAGCAAACGGCCAGAAAGCAGCGCGATCGCCGCACGATGCGAAGCGAAAACGCCCGCCCCTCGTTCGTCCCCGCATCGTCAGATCCAATTCCTGATTCCCGGACCCTTGCAGCCACATTCGCGCGATAGTAACCGGCGCGCTCGATCGGAATCGCGGTCCAGACCGGGAAGAAATAGATGAACAGGATGACGACCCCGAGGACGAAGGTCGCGGTGACGAATTTTCCGCTGTACTGCGGGCCATCGAACGAAGAGTACGCCCCAGCCGCCAGAACATCAGGACCAGTGCCCCCACGCCCCACCGTCGCCGAGGCCGAGAACGAGCGCGGGCACGATAGTCGCCAGGATGGCGAGGTGCTCGAACCACAACTCCTCGCCGCCATACCAGCATTCGGCGAGCACCGCCGCCAGCGCGAGGAATCCGAGATAGACCGCGGGCATGTAGTGATAGAGAAAGAGCGTGCGGCCGATCCAGACCCACATCAAAGTGTAGGCACAGATAGCCAGACAACATGAAAATGCGCGTCACGGTCGGCTTCTCGATGGTGTAGATCGCGTTGAAGGTCATGCCGGTCAGCGCGCCCCACCAGATCAGCGGATTGCCGCCGCCCCATACCGTCGCGACTTTCCCTTCCTTGGGAAAATGCTGCCAGTAGGCGACCGGACGCAGCATCATCGGCCAGCTCCACCATTTCGACGAATACGGATGCGTCGCGCTGGAGACCGAGTTTTCGTACCACACGACTCTGTTTGTAGTAGTCGAACAGATCCGAGATTCCGCCCCACCATCCGAGCAAGTAATGAACCAGGAAGGTGGAGAGATAGAAGATCGCGGTCACCGTCGCGAGGGTGGTCACTGCGCCGAGCACGCGGTAATCGCGATAGGGATCGGGACCTTGGCGTCCATCCGCCGACGCGCCTCGATCGGGGCTCATCTGCCAGACGTTGTAGGCGACAAAGCCCGCGGCACAGCACGCATGCGATCACCGGAATGTAGAGTTTGCTGCCCAGGCAGAGCCCCAGCGCGATTCCCAGGAAGATCAGCAGGCTGCGCTTTGCCAGCAGCCGTCGCGTCTGCATGAAACGGAACAGCAGCACATACGAAATCGCGGCGAAGGTCAGGTACACGATATCGATGCATGCGATGCGCGAATCGACCAGGAAGAATCCATCGAGCAGGACGAATCCCGCCGCCAGGGTTGCCGCGAGCCGATCCTTGAACATGCGGCGCCCGAGCAGATAGGTGACGCCGACCAGGATGGTTCCCATGCGTGGCGTTGCCGACTCGCCAGCTCCACGAATGATCGCCGAACAGCCAGATGCCGACCGCGATGAGAAGTTTCGCCACCGGCGGATGCGGGTCGAGGAATGTCTCCGCAGTGCAGATAGTGGCGCGCCTGGCCGACGAAATGGACCTCATCGAAAACGATTTCCGGCGGATTGTCCGATGTGCCAGAAGCGGGTCGCGATCGCCGCAAGCACCAGCGCGGCAACAATGATGGTATCGATTCTGAGCCACGGCAGCGGCGGGGTGACTTCGACCGCCGCGGCCTCGGGGCGCGCCTTGGTGCGTCCTTCGGGCGGCGCAAATTGTTTCATCAGTTTGAGCAGCGTGTTTTCGGCGAGGCGCGCCCTCGCTGCTCAGCATCGCATCAGCCCGAAGCGCACGGAGATCGCAAATGCCACGACATTCAAGGTCGAGGCGAGCATCGCGAGGCCGTCGTGCGCGATCGAGAAAGACCGCCTGCGCTCTCGAGCGTGTGCTTGATGTACGCGAGATTGAACAGGCAGGTGGCGATCAGGACCGCGAACACCACCATCATCTCGGTGCTTTCCAGCGCGAGCGGAATTACGAACACCAGCGCCGGATAGAGATAGCGCTCGTGCATGCGCGGGCGCGAACATGAAAAATCCGAACAGCGCGATGAACGAGGTATAGAAAAGCGCCTTCGCATTGCGCGCGCGCCACAGCACATACGCCGACGAAGGCATACAGCGGCACCAGCAGCGCCATCCCAAGAGTGAAGAATGAAATGCCTCCAAGGATGGTGCCGGAATCCTGCTGGCGAAGCCCTCCGATCGAGCGCGACGAAGTTGAACGCATTGACCGAGGTCTCGTGATAGTAGGCCGCGGTCGAGGTATAGAGGTCGATGATCCAGTTCCACGGATGTCCGATTTGAAACGGCGCGATGCCGATGATGAAGGTGCCGATCGCAACCACCGCGGCGCGTAGCCAGGTGGCGTAGTCGGCCTCCAGCAGCAGCCACCATCCGAGCACCGGCACGATCATCAGTCCTTGCGGCTTGATCAGCACCGAGATGCGCCGCGAGCGCCCACGAGATTTCGATATTCACCGGCGAGGGTCGCCACGACTGCTAGCCACATCACCAGCGTCAGCACCGAATCGCTCTGGCCCCACACGACGGTGTCGAAGAGCAGCGCGGGATTGAGCGCCACCATCAGCATCGCGATCATCGCGAGCTTGCGATGCTCGGTGCGGCGGACGTAGGCGAACACCACGATCGCCAGAAAGATATCGGCGATCAGCGCGGGACTCTCGACGATGATGCGCAGGGTGTCGCCGCCCGCGCCGATCGCGCGCGAGAGAACGCCGGCGGCCCAGAGCGCATAGAGGTAGCCGGGCGGGTAGTCGAGGAAGTATCCCTGCTGGTAGGTGTTGCGCGGGTCCCTGGTCGGCGATCTGCAGCGCCCACGCCTGGTAGCTGCCGACGTCGACGCCGAAGCCGGGAAATGCATACAGCGCCATGCGTCTTCACCAGCCACAATGCGAGCAGGATGAAGATCGCGCGGACGCAGATACTCGTCGCCGTCCTCGATAATGCGGAGCAGCACCAGATAGACCTGGTACAGCACCAGGCCGAACAGGAGGCGGCCGCTGACGATGCCGACCAGCTTTCCGCTCGAGCCGTTGGTCGCGGGCGTCGCGCCGAGCGCGGCCATCGCGAGGAACAGGACCCCGAAGTTTACCCAGTTAGGTTGTGACGCGCGGCGCGCCCGATTGGTGTCGCACATTCATCGAGACATCAATTTGCTACGCGCGACACGATAGCCGACCTGAGCCCTCGGATGAACAGGGGGCATGCGCTCTGGCGGCTTCGATCGGCGCCGTCTATGATGCCGTCATCTCAACCGCGGGTTGCGAAGCACCCCGAAATCGAGGCCGCCGATGGATTTGATTCACACCCTATTCGAACCCGCCGGCGAAGGGCCGCATCCTACCATCATCGCGCTGCACGGATGGGGCGCCAACGCGCTCGATCTGCAGGGCCTCGCGCCCTACATCGCGGGCGGCAAGTTCATGGTCATTTGCCCGCAAGGGCCCCTCGAGGTGCCGATCGGCGCGGTCTCGGGCTATGGATGGTTCCCGATTCGGATGGGACCCAGCTGCGCGAGGATCAAATCGATGAGGCCGTCGATCGCGCCGCCAAATTCATCGATGCAGCGATCGCGCGGTATCCGGTCGATCCAACGCAAGCTGGTGATGCTCGGCTTCAGCCAGGGCGGCGTGATGGCGTTTCGCCTCGCGTTCCGGCAGCCGGAGCGATTCGCGGCGCTGGTCGGCGCTGTCGACGTGGTTCCCGCCCGAGTTGAAGGACAACATCGCCAATCGCGACGCCCTCGAGAAGCTGCCGACGCTTATCCAGCATGGCCGCGCGGACGAAATGATCCCGCTCGCGCGCGCGAAGGAGTCATTGGAGCATCTGCGTGAGCTGGAGGTTCCGGTGACATTCGCGCGAGTACGATTGCGGTCACGAGATAACCGCCTCGAGCATCGAGGACCTCTCGGAATTTCTCATCAAGAAGGTGCTGTGCGCCGAATCGTCAACAGTCGCATAGTCTGTCCTCCAGAGGAAGATGACGGGTGCAGCGGCGTCCCGGTGGGGTCGGGAGCGCCGCCACTACCGCTTCGGGGGGAGGACTAGTTGATTATGCTGCGAGCCGGAGGCGTCACGGTGTCGGTGCCCTGCTGAGCTGAACGCCTGCATGCAGAAGCTGATGCTTTTGCGCATTCAGCTGATCGAGCTGGCTCTTGAGCGAGGCGGCCTTGTCGACTTGTTCGGCGCACTCTTGAAGAGGTTCTGCCACACCGTCATCTTTTCCTGGGTCAGCGCCTGCTGCGCGCTCGCGTAGGTCGCAACCTCGTTGGTGCAGGTCCCCGCGACGATGCAGGCGTCCATCGCTTTCTTGTCGGTCTTCAGAGTTCTCGAAGTCAGTCTTCAAGGCCGCATCGTTCTTGAATGCCGAGTCGGATCTGGTCGTGGGTGATGCCGGCTGCATGCGCGAGCAGCCCGAGCTTCATGTCGCCGCCGTGATGCCCATGATGCCCGAACGCCATCGCGGGAGCGCAGGTCGCGACCAGCGCCAAAGCGCCCAATCCGGAGACCATTGCCACAATTCCTTTCTTGTTCATTGTCGCCCTTCCCTATCGTCGCGTGAATAATCGCGATCTCTTTTCGGTCCGCATCTAATCAAGACGCTATGGCCCGAAGTTCGGTTACAGGGCGTCCGCAATGACGGTAAAATTTTACCAATGCCCCTCAGAAGACTTATCGCTTCCTCCCTCGTTATCGCGCGTCTTGATTCTCATCGGGTCCTGTACCCTGGTTACCGAAACGCTCAAAACCGGTGGCGAGCGGCAGTTCAAGCCGGTTCCGCCGCCGCCTCCGCCGGCCGCCACTCATGTGCTGATTTTCGCGATGGATGGCGCCGCGCCGGCGCAGTTCATGGAAGCAGTCCATTCCGGCCACGCGCCGAATATCGCGGCGCTGCTCGGCAAGGAGCAGGGTAATGGGGTCTTCGAACACGCCTACGCGGCGCCGCATGCCCTCAGCGTGCTGCCGTCGAGCACCATCGCGGATTGGGCCGCGATCTTTACCGGCTCGGTGCCCGCCTATGACGGCGTTCCGGGAGACGAATGGTTCGAGCGCGAGACGATGCAGTTCTATGCCCCGGTTCCGGTTTCGGTGCCCGATACAGCCGACAACGCCAAAGTCGTCACCGATGATCTGGTCGGCCGGCAACTCAAGGTGCCGACCCTGTTCGAGGACATGGCCATCGCCAGCAGCTATCGTCTCGCTGTTATCGATTCATCGCGGCGCGACGATCTACACCACGGTGGCGCCCGGTGCATTTCCCGATCTGATCGAGCATCTGATCAAGGGCGAATTGAAGGGCAACGACCCGGAGAAATCGGTGAGCGCGCTCGATCGATCGCGACTCGACCCAAAAAGTTCTGGACGCTCTCAAGGAGCATGGGATTCCCGAATTTGCAGGTGGTCTACCTTCCCGGCATCGATATCTTCACCCATGGCGCGCGCGATCGCCTGGTCGGGCAAACCCGCTACCTGGAGCATGTGACTGACGGATGCGTCGGGCGCGTGCTCGATGCATATCGCGACGCCGGCGTGATGGATCACACCTACGTCATTTTCATTTCCGATCACGCGCACATCCCAACGCTCGACAACGAACGGCAACGAGCTCGGCACCGACGACGAGCATTCGCCGTTCGAGGCGGTTCATCAAGGCCGGCTTCCGGGTGCGCAGCGCCTCGCTCTTCATTCCCGATATCGATCGATGACTACCAGGCGGTGCTCGCGTACCAGGGCTTCATGGCCTACATCTATCTCGCCGATCGCTCCACTTGCCGTCACGAACACCATCGATGCAATTGGAAGAAGCCGGCGCGCTTCGAAGAGGATGTTATTCCGGTACTAAAGACGCTCTATCGATCGAATCAAGACCGGGCGTCCGGTCGCGAAGCTGAAGGGCAGCCTCGATTTGATTTTCGCGCGCCCCGGCGTGCCGTCGGGCGAGAACGCGCTGCCCTACATGGTCTTCGATGGCCATGACCTCGTTCCGATCCACGACTACCTGCAGACAGCATCCGCGTCCGGATCTGATCGACCTTGAACAGCGGATGAACTGGCTGAGCGCCGGGCCATATGGGAATCCGCGCCGGCGACATCCTGCTGCTGCCGCGCGCGTGCATGAATGTGCCGATCGAGGAGCGCTACTACTTCTCGGGGATGACGCATTACACCTGGCACGGCAGCGCCTGCGAGCAGGATAGCCACATCCCGTTCATCCTCGCGAAGCCGAACTGCAGATGGCGCCGAGATGCGCACCATCATGGCGGACTTCGGCGGCGATTCACCCTCGGAGCGCGAGCTGACGCCGCTGGTGCGCGCGCTGTTCCCGCGTGCGATCGAAGCGCGCAAACTGCCGACACCGAACCTACACATGCGCGATGACTTCTTCCTTCATGCGCCGCATCATGGTTTCGTCGATGCCGCGCTGAAGGCGCTGAAGAAAAACTGGCGTCACGCCCCAATCCTTGATCCGGCGCTTGAGCTCCTTGATGCATTCCTCGGGCGTGCCGATCAGAACCATCGGCGAGCTGGTCACCTGCTCAGGAGTGAGTCTGAAACATCGGCGCCATGCCTTCGGCCATTTGCCGCGCCTCGGCCTTGGTGAAGTCAGGTTCAACGCAAACAGGAAGCTGCTGATGCGGATTGTCTCGGGGTCGCGGCCGTGGCGCTTCGCTTCTTCGCGCAGGAAGCGGATTTTCTCCTGGTAGGCCAGGTCGGTCATTTCCTTGACCTTTTGCAGCGAGACGTGACCCTGCTTACCGGCGTCGGGAATGAGATTGAGGATGTCGGCATGCTTGGCCGCCACTCGCAGCAGGCCCTTGCCGCCGCCTCCCACGATGATCGGCGGAAGCGGCTTCTGGATCGGCTTCGGCCACAGGATCGCATCCTTGAGATGATAGAACTCGCCGTCGAAGGTGGTCTGCTCGTTGGTCCACAGCGACTTGATGACGGTCAGCGCCTCGTCGAGCATCCGCAGGCGGCGGCGATCGGAGGAAACGGAATTCCGGTCATCTTGAATTCCGTCTCGGTCCATCCGCTGCCAAGACCGGCGAGCAGGCGGCCATTGCTTAGATGATCGAGGGTCATCAGGCTTTGCGCCGTGATCGCCGGATGGCGAAACAGGTTGCATAGCACCAGGTGTCCGATGCGAATTTTTTTGGTCGCCGCGGCGACCGAGGCCGCCATCGAGACCATGTCCCATGCGAGCGCGTGCGGATCGTGCTGACGCTCGGGGCCTTCGAGCACGAAGTGATCGGGAAACACGATGTAGTCGTAACCGAGACCTTCGGCGGCTTGCGCGAGGTCGCGGATGCGCGCCGGCTCAATGTTCGCGAGTTGAAATCCGAATTCAAGTTTCATCGTTATTTCGCTTTCACCGCTTCGACTTCGATGGAGATTGGAATTTCGTTGCCGACCACCAGCCCGCCGGAATCGAGCGTCTTGTTGAACGACACCCCAAACTCCTGACGATCGATCTTGGTTGTGGCCGATGCCCCACGCCGGGGACTGCCCATCATCATGATCTCGCGCCGAAGGTCCGGTTACATCCAGCACCACCGGCTTGGTCACGCCATGCAGCGTCAGGTCGCCGGTGACCTTCCATTTGCCGTCGCCGCCGGCTCGATTTTGGTCGATTTGAACGTGATGGTCGGGTACTTGGCGACATCGAGGAAGTCGGGACTCTTCAGATGCGTATCGCGCTTGTCGGCGTGGGTATCGACCGACGCCGCATCGATCGTGACCTCGATTTCGGCCGTACTCGGATCGGTCGCCGTTGATGGTGATGGTGCCGGAGAATTTATCGAACTGGCCCTTCACATCGGAAATCATCATGTGGCGGGCGCTGAAGGTGATGCTGGAATGGACCGGATCGATATTCCAGGTATCGGCCTGCGCCGCGACCGCGCCTATGGCGATCAGCGTCGAAAATAAACTCGCGATTATTGCGGTTTTAAAGAGCGACCTTGCGTTCGATTTCACAGTTTCCCTCCCGAGGCTGTTGAGGATTCCGCTTCCATGCCAATGAAGCGAGAAGATGTTCACGGTCAGGGCGCGGAAAAGCAAGAGACCTTCTGCCGTGCTGCTTTGGGGTTGGCGGACTTGACCCGGGGATCGTATAGATATTCGCGACATGCGCACCTGACCGGGCGCAATCTCAACGGTATAAAAATGAGCGATCGAATTACCTTGTGTGATGTGGCTCCGCGCGACGGCATTCAAAATGAAAAAATCATGCTGTCGTCGGCGCAGAAGCTGGAACTCATTCGCCGCCTCGCCGCGGCCGGCATGCCCTGGATCGAGGTGGCCTCCTTCGCCAGCCCCAAATGGGTCCCGCAGATGGCCGATGCTGAAGAGGTCTTTCGGCTTTCCGCGGAAATCGGCGGCTTTCGGCCCCTCGTGCTGATCCTCAATGATCGCGGCTACGAACGCGCGGTGAAGGCCGGCGCACAATACCTTCGCCTCGTCGTTGCTGCCACCGATACCGATGAATCAACGCAACGCCAACGCGCTGCCCGACGCGACGATGGCCGCGTATCGGCCGATGTTCGAACGCGCGCGCAAGCGACGGCGTCGAAATCACCGGCACCATCGCGACCTCGTTCGGATGCCCCTTCGAAGGCGCCGTCGATCCGAATCGCGTGATCGAATCTCGCGCGCGCAGTTCGTCGCAGCCGGCGCAGCCGAAGTCGATTTTGCCGATACCGTCGGGATGGCGGTTCCTCCGCAAATCGAGCGCATGGTGCTGCGCGCGAAGCGCGAGTTCCCCGGCGTGCGCATCGGCATCCACGTGCACAACACCCGCAATGCCGGCCTCGCCAATGCCTACGTCGCCGTGCAGGCCGGCGCCGACGTCCTCGATGCTTCGACCGGCGGCGCGGGTGGATGCCCGTTCGCCCCGAAGGCAACCGGCAACATTCCGATGGACGACCTGGTCTTCATGCTCCACGGGATGGGGATCCAAACCGGCGTGGACCTCGACAAGCTGGTTGAAACCTCGCGATGGTTCGAGGAATTGCTCCAGCATCCGTTGCCCGCGATGGTGCCGAAAGCCGGACCCTGCTGGAAGTCGCCGCCTCCGCTCGCGTAGGATTCTCTCTTCAGATCAACGCATCGCGATGAAACTGGTGCGAGGCGGAATGCTGCCGCCCGCGCCTCTTCATAAGCGATTCGTTACCGATGGAGTCTCATAGTGGAAACTCTCACGCTGGATTGGCAGGCCGACGCACATATCGGCGTGCTCACGCTCAATCGTCCGACTGCGCTGAATGCGATGAACACGCGCATGATCGAGGAACTCCTCGAAGTGTTTCGCGCCCAGGCTTACAACGATGCGCTTCGATGCATGGTCCTCACCGGCTCCGGCACCCGCGCCTTTTGCACCGGCGGCGATCTAAAAGAGCGCAACGGGATGAGCAACGAGCAGTGGCGTCATCAGCATCATCTGATTGAGGATGCGTTCAAGGCGTTGTGGGAATTTCCGGTTCCTGTAATCGCAGCGGTCGAAGGTTTCGCTTTTGCCGGTGGATGCGAACTGGCGCTCGGCACCGATTTCATCATCGCGTCGACGACTGCTGAGTTCGCCGTCAAGGAAGTTACCCGAGGGATTTTGCCGGGCGGCGGTGGTCTGATGAACCTCGCACGCAGCATCGGCAAGCAGCGCGCGCGCGAGATGATTTACACCGGGCGCGCGATCAATGCCGAGACTGCATACGCATGGGGGCTGGTGAATCGCGTGGTTCCGGCCGGCGATGCACTTAAAGTATCACTTGAAGTTGCGGCTGAGATCGAAGCGAGCGCCCCGATGTCGGTGCGGATGGCCAAGCTGTCCACCGGCCGTGGACTGGAAACCGATTCCACCACCGCCTACGCGCTCGACATCGCGGCCTACAACGTACTCATCGGCAGCGAGGACCGCCTCGAAGGCATCGCCGCATTCAACGAAAAGCGCAAGCCCAACTGGAAGAATCGCTAAGGCGCCCAACTCGATCGGAGAAACCATGGACTTCGAATTAACTGACAGTCAAAAAGAAATCCGCGAGGCCGTCGCAACCCTGAGCGCGCGCTTCGGCAACGAGTACTGGCGCGGTTGCGACGAGAAAAACGCCTACCCCGAGGAATTCGTCAAAACCCTGAGCGAGGCCGGATGGCTCGCGGCGCTGATACCGCAGGAATACGGCGGCGCCGGATTGGGCATGCTGGAAGCTTCGCTGATCCTCGAAGAGATCAATCGCAGCGGCGGCAATGCGGTCGCATGTCACGCGCAAATGTACACCATGGCCTCGATCCTCAAGCATGGCAGCGCCGAACAGAAGCAGCGCTACCTGCCGCGCATCGCCTCGGGGGAATTGCGCCTGCAATCCTTCGGCATCACCGAGCCCGATGCGGGATCGGAAACGCCGCGCATCAAAACTTTCGCCAAGCGCGAGGGCGACCATTACGTCGTCAACGGGCAGAAAATTTTCACCTCGCGCTATCAGCATTCGGACATGCTGCTGCTGCTCACCCGCACCACTCCGTTCGAGCAGGCCAAGAAAAAGACCGACGGCATGAGCCTGTTCCTGGTGAACCTCAAGGAGAGCGGCGACGCCATCAAAGCAGTTCCCATCGCCACGATGGTGAATCATGGGACCAACCAGCTCTTCATCGATAACCTGATTCTGCCGAGAGAAGCGCTCATCGGCGAAGAGGGCAAGGGATTTTCCTACGTGCTGAGCTCGCTCAACGCAGAGCGCATCCTGGTCGGCAGCGAATCGATCGGCGATGGCCGCTGGTTCGTCGAGTATGCCGTGAAGTACGCCGGCAGCCGTCGCGTCTTCGAGCGCCCCATCGGCATGAATCAGGGCGTGCAGTTTCCCATCGCCAAGTCGCACGTCGCGGTGGAGGCTGCCAGCCTGATGCGGTTCAAGGCCTGCGCGCTGTTTGACGCCGGGTTACCATGCGGCGCCGAGGCCAACATGACCAAGTACCTCGCGTCCGAGGCTGCATGGGAGGCCGCGGAAGCCGCGATGAACACTCTCGGTGGATACGGCTTTGCGAAGGAGTACCACGTCGAGCGCAAATGGCGCGAGGCGCGGCTTTATCGCACCGCACCGATCTCCAACAACCTGGTGCTGAGTTTCGTCGGCGAGCATCTGCTCGGGATGCCTCGATCCTTCTGACCAAAAAGTAGCCGGATGCTACGGCTTGGCGAGGTCTGAGAGTGGTGCTATGAGGACCCTAGAAAATGAAGGGGCAACACCATGGCAAATTCCTCCACCCAGGCCGCAGCTTCCGACACAGGTGACATCCAGAATTTCGACGCCATCGTCATCGGCGCCGGAGTTTCGGGACTCTATCAACTCTATCGCCTTCGCGAGATGGGGCTCTCCGTCCGATGCCTCGAGGACGGCGGCGGCGTGGGCGGAACGTGGTACTGGAATCGGTATCCCGGCTGCCGCTTCGATTCTGAGAGTGAGACTTACGGTTACTCATGGTCGAAAGAATTGCTCCAGGAGTGGGACTGGAAGGAGCACTACTCCGGCCAGCCCGAGAACGAACGCTACCTGAATTACGTCGCCGATAAGTTCGACCTGCGCAAAGACATCGAGTTTAACTCGCACGTGATCGGCGCGACCTACGACGAGAAGACCAGCCGCTGGGACGTGCGGGTGGAGAACGGCAAACGCTATCGCGCCCAGTTCCTCATCGCGGCAGTGGGAATTCTTTCGGCGCGCTACACGCCGCCGTTTGAAGGCATCGACAGCTTCAAGGGCGAGTCATTCCACACCTCGCGATGGCCGAAGGAGAAGGTCGATTTCACCGGCAAGCGCGTAGGCGTCATCGGCACCGGCGCCACCGCGGTGCAGATGATCCCGATCATCGCCAAGGAAGTGAAGCATCTGACAGTCTTCCAGCGGACGGCGAACTATTGCGCGCCGCTGCGCAACGGGCTGGTCAGCGACGAAAACCAGAAACGCTTCAAGGCCAGCTACGACGATATCCACAAAAAGATTCGCGAGACGCCGGCCGGCTTCATCCACGAATTCGACCGCCGCAAGACCTCCGATGTGTCGCGCGAGGAGCGCCTGGATTTCTACGAGAAGTTGTGGGCCGAGCCGGGCTTCAAAAAATGGCTCGGCAACTTCCGCGACATCATGGTCGATCCGGTCGCCAACGAGGACTTCGCCGAATTCGTGCGCAGCAAAATTCGCGCGCGCGTCAAGGATCCGGTCGTCGCCGAAAAGCTGACGCCGAAGGATCATCCGTTCGGCTCCAAGCGCGTTCCGCTGGAGACCGAATATTACGAGGCCTACAACCGCGACAACGTGCTGCTGGTCGACATCAAGGAAGAGCCGCTCGAACGCATCACGCCCAAGGGCCTCAAGACTTCGAAGCGCGAATACGAATTCGACGTCATCATCTACGCGACCGGTTTCGACGCGATCACCGGCGCGCTGACCCGGATGGACATTCGTGGCGAGGGCGGCCAGTCGCTCAAGGACAAATGGGAGGGCGGCATCCGCACCTACCTCGGTCTGCAAACCGCGGGTTTCCCGAATCTCTTCATCGCCAGCAACACCGCATTCTGCAACTACACCGTATGCGCGGAGAGCGTGGTGGAATGGATCGCGGACTGCATCCGCTACGTGCGCGAGAAGGAGTATTCACACATCGGGCCGACGCTCGAGGCCGAGAGCGCGTGGATGGATCACGTCAACGACGTCGGCAGCAAGACCATGCTGAGCGCGTCCAACGGATGGTTCATCGGCGGCAACATCCCGGGCAAAGCCCGCAGCATCCTGCTGTATGCCAATCCCGCGCCGGCCTATCGCGCCAAGTGCTCCGAGGTCGCGAACAAGGGCTACGAGGGCTTCGCGCTGGCGTGACCGTCAGTTGATGAAATCCGCCGACGGGTGACAGCGCGGGTACTCGCGCAGGTACTGGAAAAACCTCGCCAGCGTGCGATCACTCTTAGTGAGCGTGCCGGGCCGGAAGTGGATCGTGTTCATGATGGGGATGTCTTCCCCCATAACGTCATACTCGAGCTTCGTGACCGCCCTCAAAAATGCCGCGGTTGAGGCTTCATCGCCCTCGTCCTTGCGCGCCGCGATGATCGCGAAGACCTTGCTGAAACCCGGCCGAGGCAGCCCGAAGGGCGTGATCGCACCGAACCATCGACCCTCGATGGTGCCGCTCTGGTAGTAGATGTTGTTGCCGTAAATCCCGATGCGATAGTCGATGGGCTGACCCTGCGCATGGCGCCCCTTGAAATCGTAGAGCATCGAAAAGTCGTTCCATTCGACGCCGCTATGAGGGTCCTCCTGCTCGAAAGTGACGCCGTGGAGCGCCTTGATATGCTGCATGTCGGGGGTGTTGGCGCTGATCACCCACGGCTCGACCGGCAACAGTTCCGACATCGACGATACGTTCATCGCTAACTCAGAGTCGGGATAAGGGAAATCGGGAACCTCGAAGCGCGGATGTTCGCCGTTGTATGCGAATACGATCCCGTGTCGCTCGCAAACCGGAAACTTGAACAGACACGCGGCCGGTGGCGGAGGATCGCCAACCTTGGTCGCCACGCACACTCCGTTGCCATCGTAGCGCCAATGATGAAACGCGCATCGAATGGTATCGCCCTGGATGTCGCCGACCGACAAATCGGCGCCGACGTGCGCACAGTAGGCACTCATCACGCGCGCCTCGCCGCTCTCGCCGCGATACGCAACCACCCGCCCATCGAGGAAATCGGCGCCGACGATTTTTCCCGGCGTAAGTTCTCGCGACAGGCAAATCGGAAACCATGATTCCGAAAAAAGGCCGTTCTCGCCTTCGCGAGGAAGCGGCGCACCGAGCTGCCGGCGCCGCGGGATGCTTGCCACGTTGGTTCCATTTCCCATCCGCGTCATTTACCACGCCGTCGGGAATATCGCCAAAGCGTTTCGACGGCGCGGGCGATCTACAACTCAGGTAATGAAATCCGCCGACGGATGGCAGCGCGGATGCTCGCGCAGGTACTGCAGAAACCGCGACAAGGTGCGATCGCTCCTGGTTAGCGTGCCAGGCCGGAAATGTATGCCCTTAAGCACCGGGATGTCCTCCGATACCACCTCGGTCTCGAGTTGTACGACGGCGCGCAAGAACGCCGCGTTCGAGGCCTCGTCGCCTTCGCTCTTGCGCACCGCGGTGACCGCGAAGATCCGCGAGACACCCGGTCTTGGTATCGCCATCGGGGTCATGAAGCCGAACCATCGGCCCTCGATGGTGCCGCTCTGATAGAAAATGTTGGTGCCGTAAATCCCCACGCGATACTCGATGGGTTGACCCAGCGCATGATGGCCCTTGAAGTTGTACAACATCGAGTGGTCGGTCCATTCGACGCTGTCGTGCGGGTCGCCGTCATCGAAACTGATGTTGTGCAGCGCCTTGATGTGTTGCACGTCGGGCGTGTTGCAACTCACCACCCATGGATCGACCGGGAAGGTTTCGGCATAGGCCATTGTGTCGAAGAGCAGTTCGGATTCGGGAAAAGGGAAAACGGGGACTTCAAAGCGCGGACGTTCGCCGTTGTAGGCGTAGATGACGCCATAACGCTCGCAGGTAGGAAATTTGAACAAACAGGCGGCCGGCGGCGGAGCGTCACCGACCTTGGTGGCGACGCAGACCCCGTTGCCGTCGTAGCGCCAATGATGAAACGCGCATCGAATCGTATCGCCCTGGATGTCGCCAACCGAGAGATCCGCGCCGACGTGCGCGCAATACGCGCTCATCACACGCGCCTCACCGTTCGCGCCGCGATACACGACGACTCGGCCATCGAGGAAATCGACTCCAAGAATTTTCCCGGCCGGCACTTCGCGCGAGAGACAAATCGGAAACCATGATTCCGAAAAAAGTCCGTTCTCACCTTCGCGCGGAAGCGGCGCACCGAGATGTCGCCGCCGCGCCATGCCAGCCACGTTGCCTGCGTTGCCCATGAAGACCGTCTACCACGGAGCCGCATCCATCGCCAAAGCATTTCCGCTCGATGCGGGAATGCTAAGATTCACGCATGAGCACCGATCCCGCCAAAGCGCGACTCGCCGAGCAGTACAAGACCGGGAGCAATCTCAGCGCGCGCATTCGACTACACGGGAACTACGCCACCAATCGTTACGGCATGTTGCGATGGCTCATCGATCAGGTGGATGCGCCAGCCGATGCACGAGTGCTCGAACTGGGTAGTGGCACCGGGATCCTGTGGAAGCGCAACGCCAGTCGGATTCCAGCGCAATGGAAAATTATTCTGTCGGATCTTTCACGTGGAATTCTTAGCGAGGGCGTCGCCAACATCGGCCCGATCGCTGCAACGATGTGGCCGGTCCAAATCGATGCACAGGTGCTGCCCTTCCCCGATCGCAGCTTCGACGCGGTCATCGCCAATCACATGCTCTACCACATTCCGAATCCGTCAACCGCGCTGCGAGAGATTCGCCGCGTCCTCAAACCCGGCGGTGCGTGCTATGCGGCGACCTTCAGCCGCGCGAACATGCGCGAGTTCAACGACGCAATCCATCGCTTCTTCGGCACCCAGTTCAGCGCATCGGCGGACCACTTCGGCCTCGAAAGCGGCGGCGAGATGATGCGCGAATGTTTCGGCGCCGTCGAGCTAAGGCAATATCCCGATTCACTCGCAGTCACCGAGGTACAGCCACTGATGGACTACATCGACTCGGTGCATCGCCCGGCGTTTTCGGCGCCGGACAAGCTCGCCGCGATCCGGGAATTCTTCGAGGTGGAAATTCGCGCGCACGGCGCCTTCCACATCAGCAAGGACGCGGGCGTCCTGATTTCGCGTGCCCCCGCACAATGAGCGATTCCACCGATAACCGTGAGCGTCGCGAACTTGCGCGCCTCATCGAGGTAGTGCGCAAGCTGCGCGCTGAATGCCCATGGGATAAGGAGCAGACCGTCGCGAGCACCTCGCGTCACGTCATCGAGGAAGCCTACGAAACCGCCGATGCCATCGCATCGAACGACAACACCGATATCGCCGAGGAGCTCGGCGATCTTTTAGTGCAGTCGCTGTTCGTCGCCGTCATCGCGCAGGATGAGGCGCGCTTCGACCTCGCGCAGGTCGCGCACAATGCGGCGGAGAAACTGATTCGGCGTCATCCGCACATTTACGGCAACGTCAGAGCCGATACCGTCGAGCAGGTTCTGTCGAATTGGGATCAGATCAAAGCGGACGAGAAAAAGGACGCCGGTAAGGATTCCGGAATCGGCCAGACCGGCCGCGCCCTGCCCGCTTTGATGCGCGCGGAAAAGCTCGGCGAAAAGGCGCGTCGTCGAGGAATGGACTGGAGCAATGTGCGAGAGGTGCTCGCGAAAGTTCGCGAGGAACTCGACGAGGCCGAAGCCGCTCTCGCACAGGGCGATACCGACGCCCTCGCATCGGAGCTCGGCGACATGATGCTAGCGCTCGCCAACGCGCCCCGCTTCATCGGCCACAACGCCGAGGAAACTCTGCGTCGCGCATGCGATAAATTCGTCGGCCGTTTCGAGGCCGTCGAGCGTCTCGCCACCTCGCGCGGCCTCGACATGAAGACTATGTCGCCCTCCGACCTCGAAGCGCTGTGGCAGGAAGCGAAGCGCATGGCCAATCGAATCATCTGAAATGCAATGCCGGATAATAAGGATCGTGGCGAAAGATCTGGTACGCCGCTTTGGCAAGTTTTCGAACCTCGCTCGGCAGAGCGGCGTAGGCTCTCCAAAACGACTTTCGGGTCCGTGAGTTCAGAGCTTCTCGATATCCAACAGCTCGGTGCGGCCGTTGCGGAAATCTTCA
This sequence comes from uncultured delta proteobacterium, assembly GCA_963848285.1. GTDB lineage: Bacteria > Desulfobacterota > Binatia > Binatales > Binataceae > DATGKG01. The sequence goes on from CAWKCZ010000002.1 coordinate 446,340, forward strand.
AGAACTTCGTCGGCGATGCTTTCCAGCTTCTTGGAAGAGTCTGCAAACGCTTTATCCCAGCGTTTTTCATCTTGCCCCAAGGCCTCGAGGAGCCATCGCGCGAACACTTCCTGCTCGGCCTCGGACATCACTTCCGACGCCTTTTGAAAGGCCATTTTCAGAAGATCGCTCATACCACGAAGTTACTCGCGAGGCCGCAGACAGTCTATCGCAAAGTCAAATCTCCGGTTGAATGATGATCTCTAACCCTTCGGGAGCCCGAGCACGCGCTCGCCGATGATGTTGTGCTGGATTTCGTTGGTGCCCGCCGCGATGGTGCCGCGTCGCGCCGCCAGCATCCGATGCGACCACTTGCCGCGATCGATCGCGCCCTCGGCCTGGTACTCGAAGATGCTGTAGGGTCCGAGCAGCTCCATCGCAAAATTCTGGATGCGCAAATTTAAATCGGTTGTGCCCAGCTTCATCACCGAGCCCTCGGGACCGGGCTGCAGGCCGCGCAACTGCCGCGTGAGCTGGCGATAGCTGGTGTACTTGAGCGCCTCGGCCTCGCACGCAAACCGCATGATCACCTGGCGAACGTATTCCTCCTCCCACGCCGGATGCCCGTTGCGTTCGACCTTCTTTGCGAGGCTCGCGAGCTGGCGCACCTCGACCATCATGTCGGTGCGCCCGCCGTGGATGGTGCGCTCGAACATCATGTTGGTCATCGCGACCATCCAGCCCTGATTCTTGTTGCCGACGAGGTTCGACTTGGGCACCTGCACGTCTTCGTAAAAAACCTGGTTGAAGCCGCGCTCGCCGGTGATTTGCTGCAGCGGCCGCACCGTCACGCCCGGGGTTTTCATGTCCACCAGCAGATAGCTAAGCCCCTTATGCTTGGGCAGCTCGGGATCGGTGCGGCATAGCAGCGTGCTCATGTCGGCATGATGCGCGTTCGAGGTCCACACCTTGGCCCCGTTGACGACGAAGTAGTCGCCCATGTCGACCGCGCGGGTTTCTACCGCAGCCAGATCCGATCCGTGATTCGGCTCCGAGAGCCCCTGGCACCAGATTTCCTCGGCCGCCGGGATGCGCGGGATGTAGCGCTTCTTCTGCTCGGGCGTGCCCCATTGCATGAGCGTCGGACCCACCCGCGCGATACCCTGGAAGTTGACTACCGGTGGCGCCTTGGCACGGTCGAGCTCCTGGTTGTAGATGAGCTGTTGCAGCAGCGTCGCGCCGCGCCCGCCGTATTCCTTGGGCCAGTGGATACACATCCAGCCGGCGTTGTGAAGCTTGCGATGCCAGTCGCGGCGACGCTCGAACTCGCTCTTGTCGTCGGCATCGAGTTCGCTGTCGCCGCGCCAGTCGCGCGGGATGTTCTGCTCGAGCCACGCGCGAAATTCGTGGCGGAACTTTTCGTCCTCTTCGCTGTATTTGAAATCCATCGCGCTGCTCCCTTCGACGGCGGATGCGACGATGCTCGCGCAATCGCCACCGGCTTTGCAAACACATCGCGCTGGCCTACCTGCGGGTCCCGATGCTAACTATCGACCAGATTCGGAGGAGCAATGGCCATGAAAATCGGAATCATGATCGCGGCGACCGCAGAATCCGGCGACATCGCAACCATCGCGCGCGAGGCCGAAAACCTCGGCTACGAATCGTTCTTCATCCCCGAGCATCCCGTGATTCCGATCGGCTTCAAAACTACACCCCCGGGCGGCGCACCAGGCTTCACGCTGCCCGAGCACTATGGGCGCTGGTTCGATCCGTTCGTCGCGCTCAGCATCGCCGCTGCGGTTACCAAGCGCGTCAAACTTGGAACTGGAATCTGTCTGTTACCAGAGCGTGAGCCGATCGTAACCGCCAAGACGATTGCGACTCTCGATGTGATCTCCGGCGGACGCGTTCTGCTCGGCATCGGCGCCGGATGGCTGCGCGAGGAGACCGAGGCGCTCGGCACCAATTTCGGCACCCGATGGAAGCGCCTGCGCGAAACCGTCGAGGCGATGCGCGTGCTGTGGACAGAGCCGGAAGCGAGCTACCAGGGCGAGCTGGTGAAGTTCCCTGCGGTGCGATGCGATCCGAAACCAATCCAGAAACGCATTCCAATTCTGCTCGGCGCGCGCGGCCCCAAGGCCATCGAGCGCGTGGTACGCTCCTACGACGGATGGGTTCCGATCGCGGGACGGCCGGCGAGTTTCAAGCGCGACATCGAAGAGTTCAAGCGCGTCGCCAGGGAGCGGGGACGCGACCCCGAGTCATTCGACATCAGCGGATTCGTCGGGCCGGGCGAGGACGGTATCTCCTCGGAGGATCTGAAACTCTACCAGGAGGCGGGGGCGCATCGGCTGGTGCTGTTCTCGCAAGGCGACGCGATCAAAATGGCGGCCGGCAAGACCCTCGAGATCGTGCGGCGGCTGGCCCCGACCGTCGAGCGCGCCGCGAAGCTGAATTAAGGGACCTCGATGCAAAAACGACGAGGAGTGGTGCTGACGATCTTCGCGTTCGCGTTCGCGCTGATGGCGATTTCCAATTTGTCGAAGCCGCTTAAGATGAGTCCCAATGTGGGCTTCGTTTTCCTCGGCATCAAGCTGAGTGGCGTCGCCAACCTGATCGTCGCGCCGATGTTCGGGATTCTGCTCGCCGTTTACGCGTATGGCATCTTCGCGATGAAGAAGTTCGCGCTGCCGATTGCGTACTTCTACGCCGCGTATGTGATCGTCAACCTCGCGATGTTCACCATCCGCACGTACGGCACCAACGGGATGCCGCCGCTAGGACCGTGGATGGTCTACATCCTGATCGCGGTGGGCGTTTCGTCGGGCGCGGCGATCCTTTTGAATCGACGCAAGGCCGAACTCGCCTAGCCGATGGCGCCGACCTCGTAGGTGATCGCGGTTCCGATTCGTCGCGCGAGGTCGTACAGCTTCAGCATCGGGCCGAACAGGGTGTCGTCCTCGACCGCGTAGGACAGCGCGGGCTCGGTTCGGTACTGCGAGGCCTCACCGAAATCATCGCGCGCGGCGGCGCTGCTATCTTCGTGTGGAAAGATCTTTCGCAGCAATTCCACTGCACCTGGCACATCGAGTTCGAGAATCCGCGCGAGGATGTCGTCGCGCGTCACGCCGAGGTTGGGGCGAAAGTTGGGAATCTCGGTCGCCAGCAGGCAGATGCGCTGGATCACTGCGACGCGGATGCCATGCAGGATGATGAGGCGCTGGCGACCGGGCGTCTCGGCGGGATGGACCGATTCCAAAAGCCACAGCAGGTCAGATTGCAGGCGCCGCGTCAGCCTCGCGAGGCCGTCGTATCGATCGAGATGGCTGGTGACGCGCGCGAGCTCGCGCAGCGCACGCACGCGCGCCGGACGCCGGCTGCGCCCCGCGCCGTTGAGCCACATCGCGGGATTGAGCGTGTTGGCATATGCGTCGAGCACGTCGATGTCGCTGCGATCGAGCGCGCCGGTGACCAATTGCAGCGACCGACGAAAGCGCGCCGAGCGCTCGCGCATCGCATCGAACATCTCGGGGTCCTTCGATATCGCGCGCCCCACGCCATACAGCGAGACCGCCATGAAGCCGAGCTGCTGGAGAATCGCGTTGTTGGAAATCGCGCGCAGTTGCGACGGATGCTCAATCCTCGTTGGGCGCGTGTGCTCTTCGGCCTCGCGCGCCACCGGCCGCGACCCCGATCGATAAAGGAGGTTGCCGCCGAACAGGCTCAGCATCGCTGCGTAGTCGGGATCGTCTACGAGGCTGGAAAACTCCTGCTGGACGGTCGCGAAAAACTCCCACGCGTAATCCGGCGCCGCATAAATCGGATCGTTGCCGGTTTCATCGCTGACGTCGAATGCGAACGCGAGAATCTGGCGCATGCTCGCGAGCGCCGCGGCGGGCGTTAGAAATGGAAGATAGCCCTCGCCGCCCTGGAAACTGATTTCTTCCTTCACCCGCAAGCCGCGACTTTCGAACTCGGCGCGACTGGCCGGCGGCGCGGCATAACGCAGGCGGTCGGCCAGCGTTAGCGGATGCCCTCCGCGGCCAATCGATTCGCCATGCGTATTGAACAGGATGACTTCGACGTGCCCGAGACTGTTGGCCTCGAGCAGCTTGGCGATGCGCAGCCGCAGTCCCTCGATGCGAAACGTCGCCGCCATCTGGCCGATGAAGCGCCCCGAATCAGAAAAGCCGAATTGCACCGCGATGCGCCCCTGCTTCTCGAGATACGCGCGATAGTGCGGGCTCTTGAGCGCCTCCTCGATGACGCGCTGGCCGCGCTCGAAGGCTTCCTCGGTTTCGAACAGCGGCGAAATCTCGACCGCGTCTTCGACGCCGAACAGACGCGCATAGTACAGCGCCGTCAGCAGAGTGAAGCCGGTCTCGGTCTCGGCAATCAGGAATCGAATCGGCGTTTGCGCATCGATGAATTTGACGATTTGCGCCACCGTCATCATGAGCTGCTTGGCCGACGCACCCTCATTCATCAACGAGCCGAAATTGATCGTCACCGGCCGCGCGCGCCCGAGGAGATCATTGATGGTGTTGAAGTACGACCGGCGGTTAGCAGGGTCGTTAGGCTCGGTTTCGAGCCCAACCTGCCGACGCACGGCGTTGTGCAGTTGCGAGGAATTCAGGCGCACGTGGATGTGCGCGAGGCCGAGCCCGTGAGTTGCGAGACTCGAACGCATCACCAGCAGGTCCTCGCGACGATCGTCGTCGGGCGCAGCGCGCACCGCAGCATCGATCAGCGCGATGAGTGGCGTGGTTTCAACCAGCGCGGCATCGCGTCCCGCAACCATCGCGCGCCCGAATGCCGCCGTTAGCGAGGGGTCGCTACTGGTCGCGGTCGCCATCTCAATTTGATCGGCTACCGCCGCGCTCGCAGTCGCCAGCATCGTGGTCAATGGCTGCAGTGCTGCTGCGAAGTCGCCGTCTGCCGTATGCTGAAGCTCTTCGACCTTTGCGCGATGGCGCTCGATCATCGCGCGCTTATCCGACAACCTCGCGATGATGGTGCGCGCCCAAGTCAAATCGGTGCGGCCGTCCTGATCGTAGCCGACCCACGAGGCGAGCGTTACCAACCGTGGCTCGAGCTTCGTCCATTCCTCGGGCCAATGCTCGCGCGCGACGCGCGATGCGGTGCGATGCACGTTTTCGACCGCGTCATGCGCCTGATGCAGCGCCTCGGTCACCCACGCATGCTCCACTTCCAGTGTGATTTCGGAAGGCGGGCGATGTTCGATGGTCGAAGCTTCCGCGATGCGCTGCACACGACCGGCATCATCGAGCGAGATACCTTCGGTCGTCTGCCCGGTCGCAAGTTCGACGATGTTATGCGCGAGGTCCAGCGTAATCGAAAAAGTGGGATGTGCGGTGAAAACGATGCCGAACATCGCGCGCGCCACCGCGGTACGAAAATCCTCGAAGGTTCCAGCACGCGCTTTTTGCTCGAGGAGTTCACGAATCGCAGTCTGATTGGCGCCCATCGTGTCGCGCCCGAGATACCCCGAAAGCCGCTCCGCGCGATCGACGAACGACTCGACTGTGAGTTGCTGAGCGAGGCGCTCAAGTTCCGCGAGGCGAATTTCGCCGCGATCGATCCGCAGCGTCAGCTCTAGCGCGAACAGCAGAATCGGGTTGCTGAACGGGTCGACAGCGGCCTGCGCCCGCGCTCGATTCAGGATCGAGCCGAGCGCCGCCCTGTCGATCACGCCGGTCGCGCGCCCGCCGTTGGCTTCCTCGTGCATTTCCACATCGGCCATAGCAGGACCGATGTTAGTGCCTGCGGAAACGAGTCGATAGGAATCCGCCGCCGGCGTTTTCCTCTAGGCGCGCAGCGCGTTCAGGCACCCCGTGCTTTCGAGCACCTTATCGAGCGCCCCTTTGTCGCCCACTGCCTTGTATTTTTCACGCAACGTCGCGAGAGACTTGGCGTGATATTTCTGCGGCTTCTGGGTCCAGGTCCGCCCGCCGAGCTCAACGCTAAACTCTTCCTTTCCGCTCGCGAGCGCCGCCGCATTGGCAACCGTCCACGGCATAAACAATCTTCCGACCTGCCGTTCCAGCAGTGGGGTCAAGGTCGGAGCGAGGCTCGACCACGACTCGAAGTCACCTTCCGCGCGAGGCCACAACATCCGATGAATCCACGCGAGCAGATTCGGCGAGGTCGCGTTGATGATTGCGCCGGGGCTGGGATCGGTCCACGCGTTGTAAAGTTGGCCCCACATCGCGAAGTCGGCAAACGCGGGCCGTTGGCCGAACAAATATGCGCGATTGGCCAGATGCGGTTCGAGAATGGCGATGGCGTCGCGGAACGAGTCCTCGATTTGCGGGGCCGTTTGCGCATTGGAACCGACGAAGCCGACGCGACCCACCATCCGCTCACGAACCATCGCGACGCTCTTTTCGAATTGCGCTTCGTCGGCACCCGGAAACATCGAACGCCCGATACGCATCGCGGCCGAAAGCTGATCCGCCTCGCGCGCCCACCGATAGTGGAACATCCACTTGTTGCCCCATTCGTCGCCGAACTCCTCGAGCAAAACCGAAATGAAGTTCGCGACCGGATCGCTCGGATGGATCGAGGGCTGCGGATGAAGCGCCTCGACGTGCTCGATGATCGGCGTCGAATCCTGGATGCCCTCGTTCTTCGGCGTCACCACCAGTGGCACCAGCGGCAGCTTAGAGAACTTGGCATATTCACCCTCTGCGTCGAGGCTGCGCGGAATCCACCGATGTGGAATTCCCTTGTAGCGAAAGTACGAACGCACCTTCACCGAGTAAGGCGAAAGCTCGATGCCGTGGATGCGGTATATATCAGCCATCGGAATGTCTCCTTCACAAATAAGTCAGAGAGTCTTAGTCCTCGCGGTCAGTCCGCGTTGTTTAAGTCTCCACACCAGTAGATCGATGCGATCCTGTCCGAAGAACGGCTCGCCCTCGAAGACAAACGTAGGAACGCCCCAATGGCCGGCGGCCTGGAGCGCCGCGTGGTTTTGGTCGATGAGGCGATCGTATGCCGCGGGGTCGGCTGCGACCTCGGGATCGAGCGCCGCGAGATCGACGCCGGCGCGTTCGGCGGCGCGAGCAAGATGGTCACCTTGATGCCATCCTGCAATCTTACCGCTCCAGATTATTTTCGAGACCTCGTCAATGAACGGCAGTCCGCGGCCTTTTTCTGCGGCCGCCATACCTAATCGTGTGAGCCTGTAAATATATGGTTGATCGGCGGCAATTTTCTGCGAAGGACCATCAACCACGACCGGATCGGGATTCGGCCATCCGAAGGGCAGCCCGAGATATTGCGCGATTCTCGCGGTATCGCGAAACAGATACGGACCGAAGAGAGGATTCACGCGCTGGAAAAAAGTGGCGTCGCGAACTGCCAGTGGATAGACGGGACGCACACGAAACTGCAGGTCGTATCGAGCTTCGAGCGCGACCACGCGCGAGAGCGCCAGATATGAATACGGGCTTCGAAACGACCAGAACAAATCAACTTGCAGACTCATTGCTTCATGCTCCTCCACTCGATTGTGCCGGCTAGGCGGATGGTAGCTTCGCTTTCAGCGCGGGCATTACGCCGGAGGTGAAGAGTCGCACAGCTTGCATCCCCTCGGATGGCGGTACATCCCCGCCCGGCCCGACGATGACCAGATGATCGAGGCCAAGTTTTAGAATCGGCTCGAAGCGTTCCACGCAATGCGTCGGCGGGCCGAGGATCGCGAATCGGTCCAGGAATGCGTTGTCCATTAATTGCCCCTGCGCCGAGTCGCCGCGCGCATGACGTGACATGTCGTAATGTTCGCCGATTTTTTGGACCACGGCGCGGTCTTCCTCGCGCAGGCCGGCTGCGGAGCTGCGCGACATTCCCGAGAAATGCGCGAGCACCCCGACGGTTCCTCGCGCCATCGCACGCGCGTGAGCAGGATCGGCGTGCACGACGACATTCACGAATGCGCCCAGCTTGAGCGTCGCGGGATCGAGGCCGGCCTGCTTACGCGCGTTGCGCGCGAGGTCAATCGCCCACGCGAGGCGCTGTGGATCGGCGCCCACCGCAAAGGTTACTGCATCGGCGAGGCGCGCACCCACTTCGATGACTCGCGGTCCAGTCGCCGCCACATCGACCGGCACCTTCGGAAGTGTGGTGGCCATCCGCGCGATCCATTCGTTGCGGCTGCGATACCCGTTGTCGAGGATGACCTCCTCGCCGCGAAGGAAGCCCTGAACCTGCGTAATGTAACGCGCGAAGACCTCGCTCGAAGGCGCGCGTTCCCCGATTTTGGCAACTGCGGAATCGCCGCGCCCGATTCCAAGCACCGCGCGTCCGCCGGATTCCGCCTGCACGCTTGCGATCGCGGATGCGGTAACTGCGGGATGCCGCGTCACCGGATTGGTGACCGAGGTCCGCAACTTCAAACGCTTCGTCACCTGCGCCGCGAGACACAATTCAACATACGGATCGGCGGCGAGGTTCTCGGTATCGACCACCCCGAGGCCATCGAAGCCGAGTTCCTCGACCATCCGGGCCACCGGTGCGAATGCTCCGGCGGTCGGGAAGCCGATCATCCATATTTCCGGGCTGCTGCTGCTCATTTGAAGTTGCCTCTCGAAGCCTTGGTCAATGCGCCGAGTGTGAGGGAACTCGCACGGCCTGAAAGGTTTTGCCCGGCAACCCGCGATGCTTTAGCGCAGGGCCGGGACGCAGGCTCATTTCGCGCGGCAATATTTTCTCCTCGCAATGGGGGCAGGTGAGCACTGGTTTTATCGCGCGTCCGCAGTTGCGATGGACCAGCTCGATCGGCGCCCCCGCCGGCCCCGCCATCCAGCGATCGCCCCAACTGTTCAACACCACAATCAGTGGAAACAGATCGATTCCCTTCTCGGTCAAACGATACTCAAATCGGCGCGGACGTTTTTCGTATTCGACGCGCGCGAGGATGCCGTCGCTCACCAGCTTGCCCAATCGATTCGACAGCCGATGTGGCGTGAGTCCGAGGTCCTCCTGCAGCGCGTCGAAGCGGCGGATGCCGAGGAATACATCGCGCACGATCATCAAGGTCCAGCGCTCGCCGACCACCGAAAGCGCCCGCGCGATCGAGCATTCGACGGTGTTGATTTGATTCCAACGCATTGAGGTTTGTTCGCTTGACCGGACAGTAGCTACCAAAATAGAAGTTAGTCAACCTCGCAAGATTAAGGAATCGTCGCATTGGATCACACGCATGCCATCGCAGCTTCGGGGGCTGGATTTTTGATCGCGGTGTTGTGGTTCGATCTGATGTTCGATGTGCAATGCCGGAAGCATTCGGGCGATGTGCTTCCCGCGGAGGTGTTGGCGTCGATTTCGGCCTACTACCGGCGCGTCACCATCGAGGCGTGGCCGATGAATCGGCTCATCGCGGCGGTGATGCTGGTCACTCTGCTGGCGGTCATTGTGGAAATCGGTGAGCATGCTGACCGCTGGTGGATTGAGCTCGCATCTCTCGCCGCTGTAGCAAGCGCGGTAGGCGTGGCGCGAGCGCGCACGGTTCCCAACGCGATGCGGCTCGGACGCGCGGTGGATGCGGTCGAAGTGCAAACCCGACTTGCCCGCGCCATCTACCGCGATCATCTGTATTGCCTTGCCGCGATCGTCATATTGCTGACTCTGCAACTGACCTCGCGGCACTGATTCGCATTCCTTTCTCCTTTGGTGGGTTGAAACTTTCCGCACGATTGACTATTCGCTCAATGGTGGGTCCGATCATTAGGGTAGTTACTATGAAGGACACCCCCAATTTCGCCTGCGCCAACGCGCACGCCGAGGAGTTTGCCGCATGAGTGAAGCTGAAAAAGTTTCGTCCGCTACCAATGGAGTTCAGGGTTTCGATTTCGATCCCGATGCGCTGCGCGAGAAGTACCGCGAAGAGCGCGACCGGCGCATTCGCAACGACGGCAACGAGCAGTATGTCGAGGTGAAGGGCGACTTCAGCCGCTACATCGACGATCCGTATGTGGAGCCGGGCTTCACTCGCGCGCCAGTCAATGACGAAGTGCAGGTGCTCATCATCGGCGGCGGCTTCGGCGGCCTGCTTGCGGGAGCGCGGCTGCGTGAGGCCGGCATCGACAAGATCCGCATCATTGAGAAAGGCGGCGACTTCGGCGGGACGTGGTACTGGAATCGCTATCCTGGCGCGCAATGCGACATCGAGGCGTACATCTACCTGCCGCTGCTTGAAGAGACCGGGTACATCCCGAAGGAAAAATATTCCTTCGCGCCCGAGATCCTCGCGCACTCGCGCCGCATCGGCGAGAAGTTCGATCTCTATCGCGACGCGATGTTCCAGACCGAGATCAAGGAGATCCGCTGGAACGACGAAGAATGCCGCTGGATCATCACCACCAATCGCGGCGACACGATGCGCGCGCGTTTCGTAGTGATGTCGAATGGTCCGCTCAATCGGCCCAAGCTGCCTGGCCTCCCCGGCATCGACAGCTACAAGGGGCATACATTCCACACCAGCCGCTGGGATTACGGCTACACCGGCGGCGATACCAACGGGAACCTGACCAAGCTCGGCGACAAGAAGGTCGCGATCATCGGCACCGGCGCCACTGCGGTGCAATGCGTTTCGCACCTCGCCAAGTACGCGCAGCATCTGTATGTCTTCCAGCGCACGCCGTCATCCGTCGATGAGCGCGGCAACCGTCCCACCGATCCCGAATGGGTCAAGACGCTGACTCCCGGTTGGCAGCGACGCCGGATGGACAACTTCAACGTGCTGGTTTCGGGTGGCGCGCAGGAAGTCGATCTCGTCAATGATGGATGGACCGACATCATCCGCAATCTCGGCGCGATCCTGCCGGTGAAGCACGACGAGAATGTATCGCCGGAAGAAATCGGCCGCATGATGGAGCTGGCCGACTTCAAAAAGATGAACGAGGTCCGCGCGCGCGTCGATCGCGTCGTCAAGGACAAGAAGACTGCCGATTCGCTGAAGCCGTGGTATCGCCAGTTCTGCAAGCGTCCCACCTTCAATGACGAATACCTGCCGGCGTTCAATCGCCCCAACGTGACGCTGGTCGACACGATGGGCCGCGGCGTCGAGCGCATCACCGAGAAAGGCCTGGTGTTCGACGGCGTCGAGTACGAAGTGGATTGCATCATCTTCGCGACCGGGTTCGAGGTCGGCACCGCTTACACGCGGCGCGCGGGCTTCGAGGTCTATGGACGTGACGGCAAGTCACTCACAGAGTATTGGGCCAACGGCATGAAGACGCTGCACGGCTTCTACAGCAGCGGTTTTCCGAATTGCTTTCACATGGGCTTCACCCAGAATGCGCTGACGGCGAATTTCCCGCACATGTTGGACGAACAGTCGCGCCACATTGCGGACGTGATTCAGCACGCGAAGGCGAACGAGGCGCGCACGCTCGAGCCGACTCCCGAGGCCGAGGCCGAATGGGTGGCGACCATCAAGTCGAAGGCCATCAACAATCGCAGCTTCCTCGAGGCCTGCACTCCCGGCTACTACAACAACGAGGGCCACATTGGCGAGGGCGAGGGATTCATCGGCGCGTCATACGGCGGCGGCCCGGTGGAATTTCACGAGATGGTCAAGAAGTGGCGCGAGGAAGGAAAGAAGGGGCTGAAGCTGAGCTGATCAGCGATTGCTTCTAAAGCACAAGCGCCGCGGCATCGATGATGTCGCGGCGCTTTTTATTTCCACTAAGAGTTGCGCAACAGCTCGGGCGGAATCCATGCGCCCGCGTTGAAGCCTCCATCGATCGGTACCGCGACACCGGTGATGAAGCCGGCCTGATCGGATGCGAGGAACGTCGCGAGCGCCGCAACCTCCTCGGGCTTACCGTTGCGCCCGAGCGGATGCATGATGCCGCTGCGCGCGAACATCTGCTGCGAGGTGCCGGCGGGAATCTGGTTGCAGTTCTCGGCGATCGGCGTCTCGATAACTCCCGGACATATGGTGACGCAGCGAATCTTGTCGCGCGCAAAATCCAGCGCGATGCCCTTCGACATGATCACCACCCCACCCTTCGCAGCCTGGTAGGCGCCGAGGCGCGGCACGCCCTCGATCCCCGCGCCACTGGCAGTGTTGATGATGACGCCGCCACCGCCCTTGATCATGTGGGGGATCGCATACTTGCAGCCGAAGAACACGCCCTTCATGCACACGTCGACGATCCAGTCCCATTCTTCCTCGGTGGTGTCGACCACGGTTTTGGGAATGTAGACGCCGGCATTGTTGAACAGGATGTCGATGCGCCCGAACAGCCGCATCGTTTCGTTGACCATCTCCTCGACCTGCGCGCCGACGCGGACATCGACCGCAATGGAGTTGGCGACGCCACCCGCGCGCGAAATTTCGGTCGCGGTATTTCCCGCGGATTCGATCTTGAGGTCCGCGACCATGACCTTGGCGCCCTCCTGGGCGAATCGGATGGCGCTGGCGCGTCCGATTCCCGACCCCGCGCCCGTGATCAATGCGATCTTATCTTTGAGCATCATGTCGTGAGCCCTCGCTGAACTCCCGCGTTACTTCGAATCCCCTGATATCGTCATCCCGACCCAGATTCAAGGAATGCCGGTGGGGATTTTCCAGGGGCTCTTCTGACGCTGCGAGCGATGGAAGGAATTGAAGAGAATCGCCGCGCGTGGCCCTTCCCATCGAAGCATGCGCCCGGCAACGAAGAGGACCGACTACACGCGAAATTCGAATGGATTCATGCAACGCACACCGCTGCGCTCGATGTCCCTAACGTTTCGTGTTACGAGCGTCAGGCCGTGCGCCTCAGCGGTGGCTGCCAGCAGCGAATCTATCACCGGGAAAACTCTGCCCGCGTTTAGGCGTCCCCAGTTTTGCGCGGCCTTTTCATCGACCGGGAGTATGCGGTCGCCGAAACCTTGCAAAAGTTCTTCGAGCCAGCTCTCCAGGGCGACAGCCTGACGAGGATTGCGCGGGCGCAGTCGCTCGATGCCCTGGCGGATCTCGCCGATTACCAACACGCTCAGAAAAAGCTCGTCATCGCGGATGCTGCGATACCACGCGGCCACGTTGGGATCGCAGCGCCGACCCTTGCGCACCTCGGAAATGATGTTGCTGTCGATGAGATACATCGACAGCGATTAAAACTCGATGGTCCGCACGGTTTCGCGCGAGCGTTTGATCCTGACGCCTTTAAGCGGTGCGGCGGCCAGCAGCGCTTTCAGGCTTTTGCCTTTGCTGCGCCAACGTCGGTATTGGTCGGCCGGCACGAGGACCGCGACCGCTTTGCCATGACGAGTCACCGTCTGAGGCCCGTCTTTGATGGCGCATTCAACCATTTCGGAAAACCGCGCCTTCGCTTGCTGAATCTGCCAGTTCATAGGAACAGTCTAGTCAGACTAGTCCGATAGTTCAATCCTCCGCTGACGCCATTCCCCTGCTCCAGCGCTTTTTACCTGTCATCCTGCGCGAAGCGAAGGACCTCCGCGCAGCGATTTGCCTGCTCTTTGGTCGCCTCGCGCGGTGCACCAAACGCCACTAGACTTACGAACGTGTCACAATCGTTTAACTACTATTCCCAGTTTTTCGGCCTAGCCTTCACCCGATCCTAGGCTGGGGCGAAAAACTGTCAGGTTCTTCGAGCGAGACCGCCGCGCGGGGCAGCGCGCCGGACGGCATTCGATGCGCTGGCCCAGCGCTGCGCGCGGCGGGCTCGCTCCCAGGTGCTGGTGCGCCCGCGACGGCGCCGCAGCGAGAGTTCTTCCTCGCCCTAGAGCCGTTCGATGCGCTTATGATTGACTCGCACCCCCTCGCGCCCCAGCACTCGATGCAGCATCTGGCTACCCCAGCGCCGATGCAGCTCCGCCAGCGCGCGCAACCGTTGCCGCGGTTGCTGGACGCGATTCGGCCCGGGCCGTTGATGAAACATGCGTCGCGTGATTCCGATCAACCCGCAGGCGCGACGCTGCGAGAGATGATGCTACGCCATCACTTCACTTCCGCTACCATCTTTCGGTTCACCTGGGCCGGAGCCGTTTTTTGCGAGCACGTCCTTGAGCGCCCGAATATCGAGCGCCTGGTCAGCGACGATCCCTTTCAGCCGCCGATTCTCTTCCTCGAGTTGGCGCAACCGGCGCATCTCGGAGACTTCCAGTCCGCCGTACTTGTTGCGCCAGAGGTAGGAAGGTCGCGTCCGAGGTCCCGTGGCGCCGGCACAGTTCCGTCACCTTCGCAAATAGGTGATGGAGCCCGCTCACGATCAGGCGTGTTTTCCGACGATTGCGTTAAGTCCTTGGGATTTAAAGGGAAAGAGTGGAGCGGGCGACCGGGGTCGAACCGGCGACGTCCAGCTTGGGAAGCTGGCATTCTACCACTGAATTACACCCGCTCTGGATGCATCATTACCAAAGCCTCGCGCGCGGGCCAAGCATCCCTCCAGGCCATGCGTCAAGGAAGTTTTTCTGCTATCTGTCTCAATCACCTGCTGGATAACCTGATTCGCGCGAAAACTGCGCGTACGATTGATCTCAGGGATGCAAAAAATCCGCACTGAGACGGATAGTGTTGACTTCGATCGAGGGAAATGACACAAAGTAACGAGCTTTAGATGCAGGCGTGAATGTTTCTTTCTGACACACTCCACCGACCCGAATTCGGTTCTCTTACGGCGACGCCGAGGTCTATAAACGACGCCGGAATTGATTGGCATCCTTAGGAGGAGCCCTTGAAAGACGTCAACAAGACCCTCTCGGAAAGGGCGACCCGTTTCCTTCCGGTCGACATGAAGGATCGGCTCAAGTCGGCGTTCAATCGCAACGCGCCTGCTGACGCCCGCGAAACCGCGCGCGAAGACGAAGCCTCGGACCTCAATGCGATTTTCAATGTTAACCGCCCCGCCGCTGCTCCTAAAACCGCGGCTTTGAATGTTCCATTGGTGAGCGGTCCGGCGGGCAGCGTGGAGAGCGACGCACCCGCGACGAAAAATCACTTGCGGAGTACCGTCACTGACATCGAAGATGCAGAGATCGTCGAGTCGGTCGAGAACGCCACGGCATCGACGAGCACCGGCGCCCGCGCGTCGGGGCAGGCCTCCAACCACCACACGCCCCGAAGCGCAACCGAGGCAACCCATCAAAATTCAAACCACGAGGATGCAGTGTCGCAGAAATCGAAGTCGCGTTTTTTCGGTGATTTCTCTTCCACCGAGTCGGTCCGTTTGAAGGTCGAGAAGCGCAACGACAAGCGCGCGGTTGAACCACTCCCCATCCCTGCCAATGGAAACTCGCAGCCGCACATCGACAGCGAGTCGCATCGATTGGAGCAGCCTCCAGCCCCGAATTTCGTCTTTGAAGCCACGCCGTCCGAATCCCACCAGGAGGCCACTCAGGATTCGACGGGAGCCGTCGCCCTTCACCCGGGGAGCCCGGAACGAGCCAACATCATTCTGGAAGAGGAGTACGAATCGATGGATGCCAAGGCGCACGAGTCCGAGAATGGAGCGACCGCCGATGCCAACAGCGGCGCGCCGTCGGCCGCAATCGTGATCGAACGCAACTCGAAGTTCACCGGCCAACTCAAATTCGCGGGCGCTATCACCATCGAAGGCCAGGTCGAGGGCGAGCTCATCGCGGGTCGCATCGTCATTAACGAGGGCGGCATCGTGAACGCCGCGGTCGACGGCAGCACGGTGGTGATCGCAGGCACCGTAAGGGGCGACATCCGCGCTCACGAGGAGCTGGAAATTCTTCCCAGCGGCATCGTCGACGGCTCGGTAACCGCCCCCGCCATCACGGTACACCGTGGCGGCCGGGTCGAAGGCCGCTGCACCATCGGAGTTCCACGCCAGTAACGGGGTCGCATCTCTGGGCGATTTGTGGCACAGGCTTTAGGCTGTGCCATCCCAATCTTTAATTGTCAGAACTTATGAAGCTGCGGCCGCTTGATCCGAAGCGCGCTCGGACCCGCAGTCTCGCCACGCTCTCGCGCCTGGTGCGGCAGGAAACCTTCGCATCGGAAATCGCGCCCGGCGCGAGCTTCCGCGATTTCCTCGAATCGATGCCGCACGCGCTCGGGGCTGCGCAGTTGCGCGAGCTCGCCGGCGCCATCGCCGATGCCCACCGGCGCAAACGCACGTTCCTGCTGATGAGCGGTGCGCATCCGATCAAGGTCGGATTGAGTCCGATCATTTGCGGCCTGCTGCGCGACGGCGTCATCAGCGCGATCGCCGCCAACGGCGCCGCCATCGTGCATGACTTCGAGTTAGCATACGCGGGCCGCACCTCCGAGGACGTTGGCGCGGGGCTTTCAGAGGGCGCTTTCGGGATGGCCGAGGAAACCGGCGCGTTTCTCAATCGCGCCGCGAAGCTGGCAGCTTCCGAACGCAAGGGCCTCGGCGAGGTGGTCGGACGGGAAATCCTCGCACGCCAATTCAAGTTCCGCGAGCACAGCGTCTTCGCGACCGCATATAAATGCGGCGCGCCCGCTACGGTTCACGTCACGATCGGCGCCGATATCATCCATATGCATCCTGAGGCCGATGGTGCCGCGATTGGCGCCGCCTCGATGACGGATTTCCATCGCCTCGCAGGCGTGGTCGCGGAACTCTCGCGCGGCGTGGTGGTCAACCTTGGCTCGGCCGTGGTCATGCCCGAGGTTTTCCTGAAAGCGCTCAACCTGGCGCGCAACCTCGGACGCAAGGTCACCAACTTCACCGCCGCTGACATGGATTTCATTCGTCATTACCGGCCGCAGAACAACGTCGTCGAACGGCCCACCGAAAGCGGCGGTCGTCGCATCATGCTCACCGGCCATCATGAGATTATGTTTCCGCTCCTTGCCGCCGCGGTTCGCGAGGAGCTCGCCGCGAAGACGCGCCGCAAAAAAACCTGATGCGGTCGCGATCGCCTCGCTCCCGAAAGTCCACCGCGCCGATCGCGATGCTCACCGACTTCGGCTACCGCGATCACTACGTCGGCGCGATGAAAGGCGTCATCGCGGGGATCGCCCCGGATGCGCGCATCATCGACATCACCCACGGCATCGCGCCACAATCAGTCACGTCGGGGGCGCTCGCGCTCGCACAGAGTTGGCGATATTTCCCGAAACGCACCATCTTTCTCGCGGTGGTCGATCCGGGGGTTGGCACCGCGCGGCTTCCGATCGCGATCGAGACTCACGCCGGTGCGCGTTTCGTAGGCCCTGACAATGGGGTCCTCTACCTCGCCGCGAAGGAGGCCGGGATCAAACGCCTCGTCGAACTCCGCGCGCCAAAGTATCGCCTCCCCGAGGTCAGCTCAACCTTCCACGGCCGCGATGTCTTCGCGCCCGCCGCCGCATGGTTGTCCTCCGGCACTCGGATCACCGTGCTTGGCCCGACCCTAAAACAGATGACGCAACTCACGATTCCCAGCCCTGAGCATCGCGCCCGGACACTGATGGGCGAGGTCATCTATGTCGATGGCTTCGGCAATCTGGTAACCAACCTCGATCGCGCGGCGCTGGAGGAGTTTGCCGCTTCCTTTCGCGCCACTTCGCTTTTGGTTAGGATCGATAAAGGCGCGTCGATGGAAATCTTCCAAGCTTATGGCGACGTGCCCTCGGGTGCTCCGCTGGCTATTCTCGGCAGTTTCGAACTTCTGGAAATAGCGGTTCGTGATGGAAGTGCGGCCTCTTCCTTTGGTATGGCCGAGGGCGCACCCGTGTCGATAATCGTGGTGAAGTGAGTACAGAAGCTTCCGAAAAAAAAGAGCCGCTTCATGAGTATGTCGCGCGAGTCGGCGGATCGCCGGTGCTCAGCGACATTCCTCGCTATTCGCAGCAGGGACCGAGCACCGGCCGCGCCCCGCGTGCGGTCCCGCTCATCAATGTGGTCCTGTTCCTGCTGACTTTCCTGACCACCACCATCGCGGGCGCTTACATGGCGGGCGCCGAGCTTTCGCCTTTTCGCCCGTTCAGCAGCATCCTCCAACTCTATTCGGGATTGACGTTTTCGATTCCGCTGCTCGCGATCCTGTTTGCGCACGAGATGGGCCATTACCTGACCGCGCGGCGCAACCGCGTCGAGGTGACCTTCCCCTACTTCCTGCCGGGGATTCCGTTCGGAACCTTCGGCGCCTTCATCCGGATCAAATCGATGCCGCGCTCACGCCGGGTCATGTTCGACATTGGAGCGGCGGGGCCGTGGGCAGGAATGCTGATCGCGTTTCCGGTTCTTATCATCGGGCTGTGGCTGTCGAAGGTCGGGCCGCTCGACACCTCCGCGGGCGGCATCGAGCTCGGCAATTCGATTCTCTTCAATCAGCTCACCCGATGGATGCTGCATGTCGACCCCGACCTGGTCAGCATCAACTTGAGTCCGATTGCGTTTGCGGGATGGCTCGGGCTGTTCGTCACCGCGCTCAACCTGCTGCCCGCCAGTCAGCTCGACGGCGGCCATGTGATTTATGCGCTGTTCGGCCGGCGTCATCGGATGATTTCGCGCCTCGCCGTCCTTGCGTGCTTACTGATGGTGGTGGTGCCCTTCCTCCTCGGCAGGCACTACTGGCCCGGCTGGTTGCTGTGGGCGGTGCTGATGTTTGCCTTCGGCCTCGGCCATCCGGTCACCGCCGATGTCGATACTCCGCTCGATCCGCTGCGGCGTTTCGCCGCCTGGGCTTCGATCGCGCTGTTCATCTTAACCTTCAGCCCGGTGCCGTTCGCGGTCACCACTCCTGCGCCTCCTGACCAACAGCAGGACGAAAAACTCTACAGCGTGTCGCACCCAAATGCCGCATGCGCTGCCAAGCAGCTCCGCAGCTTTCGCTCTGACGCCGATGGCCGAGAAAACGTACTCCGAACGCCCGAGCTGGGACCAGTACTTCATGACCATCACGCAGCAGGTCGCCGAGCGCTCGACCTGCCTGCGCGCCAAGGTAGGGGCGGTGATCGTGCGCGATCGCAGTATCCTTGCGACTGGGTACAACGGCTCGCCGGCAGGATTGCCGCATTGCCTCGACGTCGGATGCCTCATCTACGAATCGAAAAATCCCGACGGCGAGATCGAACTCAACTGCTACCGCACGATTCATGCGGAGATAAATGCCATCACGCAGGCTGCGCGCAATGGCGCGCCGATTCGCGACGCCGACATCTATGTAACCCATACCCCGTGCATCCAATGCATGAAGGTGCTGATAAATACCGGCATCAAAACCGTCTATTTCGGTAAGCCTTATAAACTGCATACGATTGCCGACCTGCTTACGCACGCCCGCGTCAAGCTGGTCGAGGTTCCTCCGGTGCCCTATGCGACAACCTGAAACCAAGTGTGGAATCTGCGCGGGACTCGCAACCATCCGCGCCGGCAAGTCTCCCAACCTGATCGCGGAGCTCGACCATTCGTTCGTGGTGCTGGGCGACGCCCAGTTCTATCGCGGATACTGCATCCTGCTCGCCAAGCAGCACGCGCACGAACTGTTTCAGCTTCCACTGGAAGTGGCGCAGGGACTTGCCGGCGAACTTCGCCTCGTCGGCCATGCGATTTTTAATCTGGTAAAGCCCTTCAAGCTGAACTACGAATGCCTCGGCAACCTCGAGCCGCACGTCCACTGGCACATCTTTCCCCGCTACGCGACCGAGGATGAAAAGTATCGCACGGCGCCGGTCTGGGAACGGCCCGCCTCCGAGCGGATGCGCAAGCTTGAAGAGGGCGACCAGCGTTTCATCATGGCCTCACTACGGGCGGAAATCGTGAGCCTGATTCCTACCGCGCGCACCCCGCTCGACTGAATGCGTACCGCCTTCGTCTGGCTCGCCGCCGCCGTGCTCATCGTGCTCACCGGATGTCATCCTCAGCCGCTGCCCGAGCACGACAGTCCTTCCGCCCAGGTCTACGTGCATCAATGCGGGCAATGCCATTCGCCCTACAATCCGCATGCGATGACGGCGGCAATGTGGGAAATCGAGGTGCCGAAGATGGAAGAGAAAATCCGGCAGTCGGGATTGCCGGCCCTCGACGCGGCGCAGAAGCAGACCATCATGGATTACCTCGCGCGCAACGCCGGCAGCCAGTAACGATCGCATCGCGAGGCTTTCTCACTACGAGGAATTGCGCTAACCCTCTAGCGTAATTCGTATGCCACAGAATCCTGCTGCCCAAACCGCGACCGATCCGCTGACGATCAAGTTCTACTACGATTTCAAAAGTCCCTTTACTTTTCTTGCCTTCGATCCTGCCGTCGACCTCGAACGGACTCATCGCGTACGGCTCCGCTTCCTTCCGCATCTGTTCGATTTCGAGGCTTACGGCGGCGCGCTCGAGGCACGCCATGAACGCGACTGGCGCAAGGTGCGCTACCTCTATCGCGACGTGCGACGTTTTGCGGGCGAGCGCGGCATCATCATTCGCGGACCGCAGAAGCTGTTCGATTCGCGCCTCGCGCTGACGAGCGGGCTGTTCGCCGATCGCCACGGCAAATTTCGCGAATACGCACGCCCGATATGGGAAAAGTTTTTTCGGCGCGAGCTCGATATCGAGAAATTCGCGCAACTCGCGCCGCAGCTCGAAGCCGTCGGTCTCCGTCCCGAGGATTTTCGCCGCTACTCCGAGTCCGAGGGACCACGCGACCTCGCCGCCGCGTTGGCTGAGGGTGAGCAGGACAAGGTTTTCGGGGTGCCGACTTTGATGGTCGACGGCGAACCGTTTTGGGGCAATGATCGCATCAACTGGGTAATCAAGAAGCTCAACGCAATGGGACTGCAACGCTCGTAGCGACTGATTTTCCGGGGAGGGAAGACATCGATGCCAATGCTCAGACTCTATGCTCTAACTGCGATCATCCTGGCGCTCAAAATGGCGGCGATCGGCGTTGTGCAGGGCCGCGCACGCACTGGCGCCAAAAAATTCGCCAATCCCGAAGACGCCAAGATGTTCGGCGCCGAGCTGGTGCCCGAAGAAGTGCCCGGCGTGCAGCGCGCCGCCAACGCATGGCGCAACGACCTCGAGAACATCCCGATATTCCTCATCCTCGCGCTGGTCTACGTGATGGCGGGGCTCTCCCCGACCATGTTCGTGATTTACTGCGCGGTGTTCGTCGTCGCGCGCATTCTGCATACGATTTTTTACCTCAACGCCATTCAGCCGTGGCGCACGATTGCTTACTCGGTCGGCGCCATCGCGATGTTCGCACTCATCATCCAACTTTTTGTAGGATTTGTGATTGTCGGAGGAGACTGATGCGTCCGGTTCCAGTCGGTAGCAAAGGAATTTATTCGAAAACTGTGGGCGACGACGACTGCGCGAGCAAGCTTGACCCTACCCTCGCGCGCGTCATGTCGACGCCGACCATGATCGGCATGATGGAGCTGGCCGCCATCGACGCGATCCGAGCCTACTATGAGGCGGGCGAAACTTCCGTCGGCGCCGGCATCGACGCGCAGCACATTGCGGCGACGCCCCCCGGCCATAAGGTGCGCGCCGAGGCCGAAGTGACCAAATGCGAAGGACGCCGCCTCGAGTTCACGGTGCGCGCGTTCGACGAGGCCGAGGAAATCGGCTCCGGCATTCATAAGCGCGCAGTCATCGATGGGGCGAAATTCAACGAGCGCCTGAAGGCTAAAATCAAATCATGAACCAAGTCACGAAGATTCCTTTCCAAAGTGACGAGCGCTATGTCGGCCGCGACTACGGCACTTCGGAACATCAAATTACCCCCGAACTGATCCGCACCTACGTCGCGGGCACCGGCGATGACAATCCTTGGTATCGCGGCGATTCCCCCCTCGGCGGTCCGATCGCGCCTGCGCTGATTCTGCATTCGGCGGTCTACAAAGACACTTTGTGGTACCTGCCGAAAATCTTCGGCAATCTGCACGCCCGCCAGGAATGGGAGAACTTCGCGCCGGTGATGGTCGGCGACACCTTGCGCGCACGACGACTCATTGTCGAGCGGTATCTCAAGCGCGACCGCGAGTACGTGGTATGCGAGGTCATCGTGACCAATTCCGCGGGACTGATCGTGTCACGGAGCCGCACTCATCAGAGCTTTCTGCTCGAGACCGGCAAATCGGAAGGCTTCGTGGTCGATCAGTCGCGCGAGAAGGACGCGAAACGCTCCTTCAAAATCGGCGAGAGCGGCAGCGAGGCCTTCGAGTCTCCGGCGCGCACCATTACCGAGGAGATGTGCTATGCGTTTTCCGGCCCGGCGCGCAACTACCACAACGATCGCGCCAAGGCGATCGAGCTCGGCTTTCCGGAAATCGTGGTGCAGGGAATGCTATCTGTTTGTCTCATCTCCGAGATGATGACCCGCCGCTTCGGCCTCGGATGGTTTTACGGCGGCAAGATGGACCTGCGGCTGGTCAACGTGGTGTGGGGCAACGACCTCACCGGACCGCGCGGATCGATCCTCGCGCGCCACGCCGAAGGCAAGCATCCGCGCGCCGAGGCGGAAGTATGGTGCGACAAGTCCGACGGCACCAAGACCATCGTCGGGAGCGCCAGCGCGCTCGAATTGTAGGCTTTACCGTCATCCTGCTACTGGACAACTGCCGGTCATAGGTAAATGCTAATGGGTTATGGCCGTGCGCTCGCGCGGCCCCTACCCATAGGAGGCATGCATTTTATGGCAGCCTGCCCTGCCGCCGTTCCTACTCTCCGCTCCTCGCGTGGCCGTTACGTGCTCACTCAGAGTCGCCTCGCGGCCAATCGGCGCAACGCCGCTCGCTCCACCGGTCCCCGCACCGCTGAAGGAAAAGCGCGGGTCGCTCGCAACGCGGTGAAGCACGGCTTCTTCGCGGCGATCCAGCGCTGGAGTCCCGAGCAGCATCGCGACTATGCCGACCTGCTGGAGGGACTTCGCAACGACTTCAAACCCGCAAGCGGCCTCGAGGAGGTTTGCATCGCTACGATGGCCGAATCCTGGGTGCGGATGGCGTCGGTGATGCGCTACGAGAACGTCGCCGCTCTCGAATATCATCAGCGAAAGGATCGCGAAATCGATGACCGGATCGCGGCTACCGATTCGGCCGAGGCTGCGCGACTCGAGGCGCATCGCGAGCAACTGCGCCGCGCGGGCTTGTGGAAGCCGTCGCTTCCGGGGCCTCGGGAAACCAACTTCGTCATCAGATGTATGGGCAATCTGGATCGACGAATCGCGCACGCATCTTCAGTTCTGCGGGAGTTGCAAAGTACGCGGATCGAGGAAAGCTCGTCGATCGCAAGAACGCGAAAACAAAGCCATTGGGAAAAACATCGTGAGGCTCTGCGCAGGACCTCAGACGACGCGCCGCCTGATTCGAATTCGCAGAAACAAACCCATTCGCCGGCGTTGGAGAATGAATTGGAAATCGCGAAAACAAACCCATTAAATTCAATGTTTATGGGCAATCGGCATGAACGACGGCGCGCGAAAGCGCTCGCCAGGAAGGGTGCGACCTAACCCGGCGCACTCGCGAAGAACTTCAGCACCGCCTGATGGTAGCCCTTGTCTCCGGGAGCATTCAGATGATTGCGGCCGTTGAGCTTCAGCAGCTTCGCGCCGGGAATCATGATAACCACGTCTTCGGGTCTGCTAACCAACTCGTCCTCGGTGCCGACGACCAGCAGCACCGGCACCCGATTGTTGGTGAAATGACTCGGAGTGATGGGCTCGCGATCGGCCGCCATACACGCCGCGAGCGCCTTCAGATCATTCTTGTTCGCTTCCGCAAAGTCGCGGAACAACCGCGCGCGAGGATCGGTGATTTTGGTTTTCTCGTCCGTAAGAAGTGCTGCCACAATCGGTTTTCGCACGAGCGGATCGGCAACGCCCATCCCTGCCCCAACTCCACCCAGCACCACCGCGCGAAGCCGTTCGGGATGACGCGCGAGCAGGCCCATCGAAATGCGCGCGCCCATCGAGTAGCCCATCAGCAGCGCGCGCTCGAGGCCGAGGTGATCCATCATTCGCATGACGTCGTCCTCCATGCTGGTGCCGCCGTAGGCTTTCACGTCATGCGGTTTATCGCTCGCGCCATGCCCGCGACAATCGAGCGCGACCACGCGATAGTTCGGCGCCAGCGTCTTGTACCATCCGGTGATACCCCAGTTGTGCTCGGCGCGCGAGCCGAACCCATGCACCAGCACGACCGGTTCCCCGTCGCCGCGATCTTCGAAGTGAATGCTCACGCCGTTGGAATCGAAAGACGCCACTGTCACAACTCCTTAAGATGTTGCGGTCGCGATCCAATCGTTACACAATCGCGCATCGATTCCGAAGTGAGCCGAAGTGAGAATGAGCGATGCCTGATGCGAACAAACTCGGACTTCATCTTTCGATCGGCGGCGGCGCGCCTTCCGATCGTTTCAAGTTCGCCAAAGACGCCGAAGACCTCGGCTACTCGTCGCTGTGGGTCGCCGAAGTTTCCGGTCCCGATGCGCTGGTGACGCTAGGCGCGCTCGCCGTCAACACCTCGAAGGCGGAACTCGCGACCGGCGTCATCCCGATGCAGATTCGCACGCCGGGTGTGAATGCGATGGCGTTTCTCACGATTCATGAACTCTCGGGCGGACGCGCCGATCGCGGGGCTCGGCGTTTCGAGCCCGGTCATCGTCGAGCGCTGGCACGGCGCGTCATACAAGAAGCCGGTCACCGCGATGCGCGAATGCGTGACTGATCATGCAGCAGCTTTTCACCGAGGGTAAATCGAAATTCGACGGCGAGGTTTACAAAACCGATTTTCGCCTCGGCATGCGCCCGCCGAAACGCCCGCCGAAGATTTTTCTCGCCGGACTCAACGCGCCGATGCTGCAACTTGCCGGCGAACTCGCCGACGGCGTCCTGATGAACTACTCGCCGCCCGAAGCAGTGCCCGCGATGATCAAGGAGATTCAGGCCGGTGCAAAAAAAGCCGGGCGCAATCCGGCCGAGATCGACGTCGGCATCTACATCCGCATGTGCATCACCGACGAAGAATCGAAGGCGATCGACCAGTTTCGGCGCGAGCTCGCCACCTATGCCTTCGTCGATTCCTACAACAAGATGTTTGCGACGCTACGGATTGGCGGATGAGTTCGCCGAAGTGCGGCGACTCTGGAAGGAAGGCAAGCGCGACGACGCGCCCAATGCGATCAGCGAGGCCTCCGCGCGCAAGATCGCGGCCTTCGGTCCGCGCCGCAGGTCGGCCGCGACTTCGTCGCAAAGTTCCGCGCCGCCGGCGTTACCCATCCGGTGGTATTTCCGATCGGACCCGGCGCGACCATCGCGCGCGATGCCGACCACACGATGCGCGCGCTGGCCGGCGCGTAGTCCTAGCGCCCTTTATAGTTGGGCTTGCGCTTTTCGATGAAGGCGCGCGGACCTTCGCGCGCGTCCTCGGTGCGCATCACCTCGCGCGCGATTTCGTCCTCGATCTTGAATGCCTCTTCGTATGGACGCCCGGAGCATCGCCGCACCGCCTCTTTGATCTTGCGCACCGCGACCGGGCCATTCGCCGCGATGGCTGCCGCGAGTTCCTCGGCCTTGGCGATCAGATTCGTCTTGCGGCACGACATAGTTGATGAGGCCGAGACGCCAGGCCTCCTGCGCATCGATGCGATTGCCGGTGAGCAGGATTTCCATCGCCTTGCAGTACGGGATCTGCCGCTGAAGTCGCGCCAGCGAGCCCGCCGCGGGAATGATCGCCCACTTCACTTCCTGCAGTCCGAAGCTCGCGTTCTCCGATGCGACCCGCAGGTCGGTGGCCTGGATGAACTCCATTCCGCCCGCGATGCAAAATCCATTGATCGCCGCGATGACCGGTTTGGGAAAATCATACTTGCGCAGCATCGCCACATCGCCGATGCGGCGATCGGCGAGCAGCTTGCTGATCCCATTCGTCTTCGGGTTTGCGCGCGCCGGTGAAAAGCGGAATCAGCTTGCCGAGGTCGGCGCCGGCCGAGAACGCGACCTTGCCCGCGCCGGTAACGATCACCGCGCGCACGTCGTCATCCTTTTCCGCCTCCTCCCAAAATCGCGCTCATCAACACCAGCAACTCGGGATTGAAGGAGTTGTGGACCTCGGGGCGATTGAAGGTGACGTATGCGATGTGGTTGCGCTTTTCGATCAATACAGCGGGCATGGCAGTATCCTCTTTGCTCGAGTGAGTTCGCGCGCGACGCTAGCACGATGGCGCCTTTACGGGCCACTTCGCGCTGCCGATATGATCTGCTGATCGCATTGCAGAATCCGATCGGTCATTGACGGAGGAAGATAAGGCTCGTGTCGAAAATCCCGCTGCCGGCGCGCTCGATTGCGCTTCTACTGATTGTTTCGATCCTCGCTCCTCTCGGTAACAAGGCATTCGCGCTCGAACTGCCGCGCATCATTCCGCATTCGGCGCCAATCGATAAGCCGGTGCCCGAGGTTTTCAAGATGCTGAGAGTCGTACTTCTCGGATCGCGTCGAATCGAAATTCGAGTTGGTCAGCGCCGATGAGAAGACTGCAACTATCGTCGCGAAACAGAACCGGTATCGATTCCGACGCGATGGCGCGCAGTGGGCGGCCTGCCAGACCGACCCGATGCACATGATTTATCAGCTCAACGATGCGATCGTCACCCTCACCATCAAGCTCGACAAAAGCCCGCGCAATAGCACCTTCATGACGGTGAGCGCCGATTTCCAGGGAATCTACGGACTTGGCGCAGGACCAGACCACCATCGAATGCAACTCGACCGGCGCGCTGGAGGATAACATCCTCGCGCTTGCCGGTGCGCAGCTGCCCACGGCCTCGACGCCGCAACCGACCACCAGCGCATTGAGTACGTCGGCGGCGAACAGGAGTTCCTCGACGCGAAGGTCGCGGCTGCCGATGAGCATGCGGCCGCGGCGGCGACATGCGTTTCCCGCGCCCGAGAAGCTGCGCTCGCGCGACATCTTCCGCCTCGCTGCCGCGCGTATGGCCGTTCATCCGGCCGTTCAAGCGGCACCTGGTTTACCTCGGCCTCGCCGTGGTTCCGGGACTGCCGGGCGGACTGTTCGCCCTCGCGCTGCTGGGGGTGTTCTTCGACGCGGTCGGGCAAGGCAACCCGCTCAATCCGTTCCAGGCGTGGATGCTGCATCTTCCGATGACGGCCGATCGCCACCTCATTCTGTGGCACGCGTGCGTCTTCACCGGCGTGATGCTGATCGTCGGCATACTCCATACGCGAGTCGGGCTGATCGCGTATGGGATCTGGATCCTGCAGCGGATGACCAACCAGTTCCGGGTCGACCTGTATACGCCGTCTGCAGGAGTTGAGTCTGCGCTTTCATTCGGAAGAAAAAATCGGCGACGCGATTTTTCGGATGTTCCAGGACTCGGCCGCGATCCCGCACGTCATCAACGGACTGATCATCCAACCGCTGCGGGCGGTCCCGCTCGTCCTGGTGAATCTCGGAGTGCTGGCCGCATTCGACTATCACGTCGCCGCGATCGCAGCCGCCCTGATTCCGGCCAACCTGCTGATCGCGGTTGGCTGTTCGCGAGGCCGCTGCGCCGCGCGTTCCTCGCCGAGCGCGAAACGACCGCGCAAGCTACCACCCGCATCGAGGAGACGCTCGCTTCGATCAGGGCGGTGAAGGCATTCGGCACGCGAGAACCTCGGAGAGCGAACTCTACGCGCACGATAACTGGGCAGTCTTTCATGGCGGCGCGCCGCGCGCGCATGATGTTCGTCGTCTATCGTGCCATCATCAACACGCTGCGCTCGCTGGCCTACGTCGGCGCGGTTTATTTCGGCGCGCAGCAGGTACTCCACGGCGGCGCGGTGGGCGCGCTACGCGGCCATCTTTTCCCTCGGGGTCTTTCAGGGCGCGCTGTGGATCTTTTCCGGCATGAGCGCTCGGGTCCGCAACATGACCCAAATCTGGGGCATGCTACAGGACGTCGGGGTTGCGCTCGCCCGCGTGTTCGAGATGATGGCGAAGCTGCCCGAGGAAAAAGTCGGTGGCGGCGACCATGTGCCGGCGGCGCCTTCCAACGCATTTGCATTCGACAACGTCAGTTTCTCCTACGACCATCGGAGCCGCGGTCCTTAGCGACTGTAAGTTTCCAGGCGCGAAGTCGGCGAGATCACCGCGATCGCGGGGCCGAGCGGCTCGGGCAAAAGCACGCTCATCGCGCTGATGCTGCGGTTCTTCGATCCAGTGGCAGGCCGTCATCACCCTCGATGGGCGCGACATTCGCGAACTAGAGCTCGAAAAATACCGGCGGCATGATTTCCGTCGCGTTGCAGGAAAATCCGCTCTTCACCGCGACGCTCGCGCGACAACATCGTGTACGGCCGCATCGACGCGACCGGAAGCGGAAATCCTTCATGCGATCGCGCGCGCCGGACTGGCCGACTTCGTGCGCTCGTTGCCCGCCGGGCTCGATACCGTCTTGGGCGAGAAAGGCGCCAAGCTCTCGACCGGCCAGGCGCAGCGCATCGGCTTGGCGCGCGCGTTTCTGCGCGATGCGCCGATTCTGATTCTCGATGAGCCGACTTCCGCGCTCGATTCGGTGAACGAGAAAGTCGTGATGAGCGGAATTCGCGAATGGATTGACGAACGTCCACAGCAGCGCATCGTGCTGCTCGCCACCCATCGTCGCAGCACCGCGGCGCTCGCGGATCGCATCTACCAAATCGCCGATGGCCACGTGATGCACGCCGACGACAGCGCTTTCAACGAAGATGCACGTCGCGGAGGCCTCCAATGGCTGAGCCGGGCCGCCGCCGCGGTCGAAGCGCTGGAGACCCGCAATCGCGAGGCTCACGATTCGCGACGCGCGCGGCAGAATATCTACGCGACCGAGCGCGGCTCGCTGAGCTTTCGCGAGGCGATTGGATTGCTGGTCAAAGGCTGGCCGTTTTTCGCCGCCCATCGGCGACTGGTCGTGCATCAAATCGGCGATCGCGATCTCTTCGATGCTGCTGTTTCTGCATCACGCCATGGCCGATGAAGATCATCATCGACAACGTGATCGATGGTCATCCCCTGACCGGGCTCGCCGCGACGGATTCTGCTCCCACTGGTAGGTACCGATCGAGTCGGCGCTCCTCAGCACGGTCGTCACGTTTTCTGCTCGTCACCGTAATTCTGCTGGGAATTTCCGGCGACGACACCCAGTCGCTCAACACCGAGATCGGCAGCGGCGGCCTCGACCAGGCAGGCGCAAGCGGCGGCGCAGCGAATAATGGATGGAGCCTGTGGAATGGCCTGCTCGGACTGATCGAAACCTGGGTTACGCTCGATCTGACCCAGCGGGTGAACCAGGACTTTGCGGTCCGCGATTTACCGCCGCTTTCTGCGCTCGCCGCTGGGCCTCTATGGCGACCAGAAAATCGGCGATGCGGTATTTCGCGTGATGAACGACAGTGCCGGCATCAGCGAAGTATTCTATCGCGGTTTGCTCGCGCCGGTGATGTCGATCACGATGTTTCTCTGCGCACTGGTAGTTATCATCGCGCAGTTTTCCGACGAACCGATGATCCCCATCGGATGCGCGCTGCTGCTTCCCGCTAATCGCGATCGCGGGCGCGTTGTTCAGCCGCGTCTTTCGCGATCGCGCACAGACGATGCGTGAACAGGGCAGCAACGTGATGGCGGTCTTCGAAGAACGCCTGGCCAACGTGCATCTCATCAAGGCGTACGGGACCGAGGCTCGCGAAACCAATAGCGTCGATACCGGCGAGCTGGAAGTCCTACTCCGCGACGCTCAAATTCGTCGGCTTCTCTGTTCGCGATGGTGCTGGTCCTGACCCCACCGATCCTCCTTTTGATGACTAGCGGTCTGTATCATCTTTTCGATCAGGTGATCGAGCGGCGGCTGACCCTCGGCGATGTGGTGCTGCTGATGAGCTACGGTGCCATGCTGGCGCGGCCGATGGTCGACCTCGGCGCGCACCTGGTCCTACCTGCAGGCGCCGATTTCCGGACTGCGCCGGGTGTTCAGCGTGCTCGACCGGCTCGAGGAGAATTCGTCCTCTGACGGAGGCGGCAACGATCCCGGAAACATCACCCGTATCGAGTTGCGCAACGTTTCGATCGCATACGACGACGCGGTCCCGGTGGTGCGCGAATATTTCCTTCGCACTTCGCGCAGGCGAACTGACCGCGTTCGCCGGCCCCAGCGGAACCGGCAAGACCACCATCATTTGCTTCCATTCCGCGATTCCTCGAGCCGTGCGCCGGCGAGATCCTCATCAACGGAGATGGATGCGCGCCGGGTCTCGCTCGATATCCTGCGCGCGCGTGTGGGTTTCGTCTTTCAGCAGGAGGCGCTGTTCTCGCGCTCGATCGCCGACAACATTCGCTACGGTGCTCCCGACGCGACTACCGATGCGAAATCCGCGAGGCGGCGAGGATCGCAGGCGCGGTCGATTTCATCGCGGCGCTGCCGGAGAAATATGACACGATGCTGGGCCGGCGCGGCGCACGACTTTCGGTCGGGCAGAAGCAGCGCATCGCGATCGCTCGCGCGCTCATTCGCAAGCCCGATGTCCTGATCCTCGATGAGCCGACGGCACCGCTCGATCCCGCCTCGGAGGCCGAGCTGATGCGGACGCTGCACGAGATCGCACGCGATCGCATCGTGCTTATCGTTGGGCATCGCGCGGGCACCCTCGCCTCGTGCGATCGCATCATGTTCGCGTCGGAGGGGTCGATCGTCGCGACCGGCACCAACGAAGAACTGCGCCGGACCTGCGCGGCATACCGCGAATATCTGTCAATCACCGATTCAGAGATCGCGGCCTAAAGTCCTTTATGCAGGAGTCGCGTTAGCCCACTGCGCAGGCGGCATCGCGGGGTACTTCGTAACCGCCTGTTTGCGCCTCGCGATACCCCGAACCGCGTTGAGCGCGGCGCGACCAAGTAGCGCGGGGGCAAACAGATCCGATGCGGGCCGCAACATATGAATCACTTGGCCGACGCGTCATTCGCACCACTGGATCATCCGCCGAGTAAGCCAGGATGAGGCCGAAGATCGGATCGAACAAGCGGCTCGACATCGGACGATGACCCTCGACGCCGGGCACCGCGAAATCGGCGCCGGTCGCCATCGCCCATGGCGCTTTCTGAAGATTGCGCCTGCGCGGCGTAAAACTTGCCAGTCAGTTCAGGATGGTCGAGGCCGAACTTTGCGATGGTGTCGCGCAACGTGAGCGCTGATAGTGCACCGGTCGTCATCCCCTGGCCATACACCGGATTGAACGCGCACGCGGCGTCACCGAGCGCGACGAATCCCGCGAGCTTCGCAGGCCACTGGTCATAGCGCCGCCATCGATTTGCCATCGAGCGATGCGAGTAGACCTCCGAAATCGGCTCGGCATACTTCACCGCCTCGGCCAACAGCGGCGAGCGAAGTTTGGTCAGCGTCTCCATGTAGCCGGCTTCGTCGTTGGGCGGATAGTTGCTTGCCGATGCCGGCGATGGTGATGACCCATCGATTGTTCTCGACCGGAAACAGCACTCCGGCGTAGGGATTCTCGCCGATCTTGGGATCGATCCACGCCGCCTTCCACCACCAGTCACTGCGGACGCTGCTCCAGTGGCGGAGCCTGGAACCATCGCGAGGCATAGCCACTGTGGCTATCGACGATGATTTCCTCGGGAGCGGGAAGGCCGAGTTCCTGCAGCCAGTTCGGCGCTTTCGAGGAACGTCCACTCGCGTCGACGATGAAGTCCGCACGCAGCTCACCGGTAGTCTCACGGTCATCGCTCGAAATCGTCTTCACGCCGAGCACGCGCGAGCGATTCTTGTTCGCGATGAGCCCGGTAATCCGGACGCCCTTCGACGAAACCGACGTTGGTCGTGCTTGCGGAGCAGTCTCGCGCACCACCGCCTCGAGCAGCACGCGGCTGCCATGCAAAAGCTTGATGCCCTGCTTCTCGCGCGGCGCCCATCCGTTGGCGCGCAGAGCCGCGAAAGTCCCATCCGAAATCGGTATCGAGCGCGCCTCGCGAAATCACCGTCTGCTCAAATCCGGGAAACAGATTTTCCAGTTCGAGGCGGCCTCGCGCGAGGAGCACATGAACGTGGCGGCTCTGTGGAACGCCGGCTGCGCTCGAAGGCACCCTCCGGATAATGATCGCGATCGACGATCGTCACTTTCTCAAAATGGTCGGCAAGGATTCTCGCCGCGCACATCCCCGCCATGCTGCCGCCGATCACGATCGCGTGTGGTTGTTTTGGTCATTCTGCTCACTCCAGATGCTCGTTGATTCAGTATGGCCGAGCGTTTGATCTTTTTCTCACTCAAGCCCATTCAGCACGATATCGAGGGTCTGCGCGATCGCGCCTTCGACATCGAGCTTGCCGCCCCGCCGCGCCCATTCGTAGATCAACGCGAAGTAGGTCGCGCATAGCGCGACTGCGGCGAGCAGCCGGCTCGATTTTGCGGCGGAATTCGCCCGCCGCCTGTCCGCGCGCAATCACCGCCGCGAGCAGCGAGACCAGGTTTTCGGTTGTTCCTGATGCGATTCAGCGAACATCGGAGGACGCGAGAGGAGTTCGCGGACGTGCAGCCTGACCACATCGGGCTGCTGCATCGCGCGCTCGGCGAGCATTTTCAAAGCGCCCTTCAAGCGTCGCCGTGGCGCTTCCGTGCGAGGCGCTAATCAATTCCGCCAGCGCCTGGTTGGCGCGAATGCCATATTCGGTCAGCAGCGATTCCTTGCCGGCGAAATGCAGAAAGAAAGTCGCGCGCGCTACGTCGGCGGCGTCGCAAATCTCCTCGATGGTAACCGCCTCGAAACCGCGGCGTAAGAACAGGTTCATCGCGGCGGAATAAATTTCTCCGCGGGTGCGCTCGCGTTTGCGTTCCCGGCGCGAGGGCCGTCGCGGACGGATGCTTCTCTATCAATGGACTCAGTCATATAAACTAGACTCTAGTCTAATAACGTACTTGAGGTATGCCGATCAAGAGACTTCGCTGAGAGGTCGCGGCTTTCAGGAATTTGCTCGCTCGGGATATAAATGGATGTGGCGGCGCTTCGCACCGCATCGATGCGAAAGAGGTTTCAGTTTTGTCGGATAAAGAAAATCGAAAGCCCGACCGAGCGCGAAAAGAAAGTCATCATCGACTTCGACATGTTGCGCAAGGTGTCGGCGCGCAACTTCCGCGACCTCGGCGGCCATCCCACCCGCGAGGGCCGCCAGGTCAAGAGCGGGCTGATCTTATCGCTCCTGCCATCTCGCTCAGGTTCCCGAGGAGCATCCGCTGCACGAGGTCGGTCTGCGCACACTCGTCACGCTGCAGAGCCGCGATCGAGGTGACGCATCTTGGACCTCCGCACGATTCGGTGCTCAAGACCGTCCGATGGGAGCACATCCCGATGGGCGACGTGTGGTTCGAAGAGCGCAACAAGGATCTCTTCACGCGCGAGGAAGGCAAGGAGCATCTGTTCCTGGTGATGACGCTGGTCACCGACTGGCGGCGCTTCTATAGCCTGCTCGCCGAGCCCGATGTCTATCCGCTCCTGTTCCATTGCTCGGCCGGCCGCGATCGCACCGGCGTCGGCGCCGCAATGCTGCTCGATCTGCTGGGCGTCGATCGCGATCGCATCGTCGAGGATTTCCTCGAAAGCAATCGGGTCTTCCCGTCGGCGCCGCTCAAGCCGAAGCAACTGGTGCCGGTGTTCGAGGCTATCGATGAGGCCGGCGGCATCCGCGCCTTCATGCGCGACGTGATCGGCGTTGACGAAGAGCATCTCGACGAGATTCGTGATCGCTTGCTCGAAGATTGATAGATCTTCGGCATGGCGCTGTACGACACGATCGGACGAACCTACGACACCACGCGCAAGGCGGACCCAGATATCACACGATGCCTGGCGCGGCTGTCTCAAGCTTCACGCCCGGCGCGCGTTACCTCGATATCGGATGCGGAACCGGCAACTACACCGTCGCGCTGCAGCAACTCGGCGCGCGGATGTGCGGCTCGAACTGACCTCGACGATGCTCGCGAAGGCGCGGCTCAAGAGCGATCCGGCGTCCGCTGGATTCAGGGCAACGCTGAATCGATTCCGTTTCGCAGATCGAAGCTTCGACGGCGCGATCGCGACCGTCACCATTCATCAATGGCCAAGATTGCGGCCGGGATTCGAAGAGGTTTTCCGCGTGATGGAGCCGGGCCGTTTCGTGATCTTCACCGGTGACCATGCCGCAGATGAATGGCTACTGGCTGAGGGAATATTTTCCGCGTCGGGATTGAGCCGCGATGCACAAGCAGATGCCGCCTGCCGCGACATACGTCGCAGAGCAGCTAAAGCATCGCCGGATTTACGACGTCGAACTGGAGCCGTGGGAAGTTCCCGCAGGACATCCAGGATTGGTTTCTCTACGCGGGAAAGTATCGGCCAGAGATTTACCTCGATCCCGGACGTGCGCGCGGGAATTTCGTTCTTCGCCCACAGGGTCTGACTCCGCCGAAGAGACCGCCGTTGGATGCGCGCGGCTCAAGGCGGACATCGAGTCAGGCCGCATCAAGAGGTGATGGCGAAGTATCGCCACGACCTCGGCGACTATCTGTTCGTCATCGCGACGAAAAGTGAGCTAGGCGGGCATGTAGCCGTCGCGCAGCAACGACTTCGCGATCAGCATCCGCTGGACTTCGCTGGTGCCCTCGCCGATTTCGGACAGCTTCGCGTCGCGCATGTAGCGCTCGACCGGAAAATCGGTGACGTAGCCATATCCGCCGTGAATCTGGACCGCCTTGGTGGTCGTCCACATCGCGACTTCGGAGGCGAACAGCTTCGCCATCGCGGCCTCGCGCGCGTACGGCTTGCCCTGATCCTTCAATTGCGCAGCGCGGCAAATCAGCATCCACGACGCGTCGATGCGGGTGGCCATGTCGGCGATCATGAACTGGATCGCCTGGAAATCGGCAATGCGCTTTTCGAATTGTCGACGCTCCAGCGCGTAGGCTTTCGCTTCCTCGAAACCGCCGCGCGCCATGCCAGCCGCGAATCCCGCGATGCCGATGCGGCCGCCTTCGAGGATCTTCATCGCCTGCGAATATCCCGCGCCGAGTTCGCCGATGAGATTGCGCGCGGGCACCGTGACATTTTCGAAAATCACTTCGGCGGTATCCGATGCACGCAGGCCCAGCTTCTCGATGTGCTTGCCGTTGCTGAGCCCGGCGGTTCCGCGATCGACGATGAAGGCCGAAATTCCGCCGCGACCTTTTTCCGGCTCGGTCTTCGCGGTCACGACATAGACATCACCGACGCTGCCGTTGGTGATGAACATCTTGGAGCCGTTGATGACGTAGTTGTCGCCGACGCGATTGGCGCGCGTCAGCATCGCGGCCGCATCGGAACCCGAGTTGGGTTCGGTCAGGCACCATGCGCCGATTTTCTTCGCCGCGAGCAGATCGGGAACGTAGTGATCGCGATGCTCATCGGAAGCGAAATTCGCGATGTGACCGGTCGATAGCGACATATGCGCCGCCGCGGTGAGCCCGATCGACGCATCGAAGCGCGAGAGGCCTTCGACGACCAACACCTGCGAGAGCGTGTCGGCGCCACCGCCGCCCCATTTTTCCGGGAACGCAACGCCGAGGAATCCCAGCTCGCCGAGCTTGCGAAAAACTTCGCGCGGAAAAATTTCTTTCTTGTCCCATTCGGTGGAATGCGGCTTGATTTCGCGCTCGGCAAAAGCAGTCAGCGTGTCGCGGATGCGCCGCTGCTCTTCGGTCATGTCGAAGTTCATCAGGATTCCTGTGATGCGACGGTCATTGGCGTGGATGAACATTCTCGTTCACCCATTTCACGATGTCTTCGGTCGAGGCGCCGGGGGTGAAGATTTCGCGGACGCCCATGCCCTTGAGCTTGGCCGCGTCTTCTTCGGGAATGATGCCGCCGCCGAAAATCGCGACGTCGTCGGCGCCCTTCTCTTTCAGCAGCCGCAGCACTTCGGGAAAGAGCGTCATATGCGCGCCCGAGAGCACGCTGAGCCCGACCGCATCGGCGTCTTCCTGCACGGTCGCCTCGGCGATCATCTCGGGCGTCTGATGCAGGCCGGTGTAAATCACCTCGAAGCCGGCGTCACGCAGACGCGCGCGCGATAATTTTCGCGCCGCGGTCGTGGCCGTCGAGGCCTGGTTTCGCAACAATGATTCGGAGCCGTTTGTCTGCCATTTAAATCCAGCCTGGGTCGGTATATACGCCGAACTCGGCGCGGAAAATATCCGAAATCTCGCCGACGCTCGCGCTATGGCGCACCGCCTCGCAAATCGGCGGCATCAGGTTTTCGCCCGAGCGGCACGCCTCGGCGACGCGCTTCAGCGCGTCTTTGACCGCGGTGCGTGTTGCGCTCGCGCTTGACTTTTCGCACGCGCTGGATTTGCCGCTCTTCCAGGTCGCGATCGATCTTCAGCGTCGCGATCGGAATTTCTTCGGGAATCGAGTACTTGTTGACGCCGACCACGATCTTCTCGTTCTTCTCGAGCTGGCGCTGATATGCGAACGCGGCCTCGGCGATTTCGCGCTGCGGATAGCCGGTGTCGATCGCCTTCAGCATCCCGCCCATCTCGTCGATCTTGCGGATGTAGGCCATCGCCTCGGCTTCCATCTTGTCGGTGAGCGCCTCGATGGCGAAGCTTCCGCCGAGCGGATCGATGGTATTCGTGACGCCGGTTTCTTCCGCGATGATCTGCTGCGTGCGCAGCGCGACCATCACCGCGTTCTCGGTCGGCAGCGCGAGGGTCTCATCCATCGAGTTGGTGTGCAGCGACTGCACGCCGCCCATCACGCCGGCGAGCGCCTGGATCGCGACGCGCACGACATTGTTGATGGGCTGCTGCGCGGTGAGCGAGGCGCCTGCGGTTTGCGCGTGGCATCTCAGCAGTCATCGAGCGCTCGCTCTTCGCGCCCCAGCGCTCCTTCATCAGCTTGGCCCAGATGCGGCGCGCGGCGCGGAGCTTCGCGACCTCTTCGAGGAAGTCGTTGTGGATGTTCCAGAAGAACGACAGGCGCTGCGCGAATTCGTCGACGTCGAGGCCGCGCTTCATCGCATCTTCGACGTAGCAAATTCCGTCCGCCAGCGTGAACGCGAGTTCCTGCACCGCGGTCGAGCCCGCCTCGCGGATGTGGTAGCCGCTGATCGATACCGCATGCCATCGCGGCGCCTTCTTCGCGCAGAACTCGATCATGTCGGTGACCACGCGCAGCGACGGCGCGGGCGGCGAGATCCATTCCTTCTGCGCGATGAACTCCTTGAGCATGTCGTTCTGGATGGTGCCGCCGACGCGCTCCCACGGCACGCCGTTGCGCTCCGCCATCACCAGGTACATCGCGAGCAGCACCGACGCCGAACAGTTCACCGTCATCGAGGTGGTGACCTTGTCGAGCGGGATGCCCTTGAAGAGCGTCATCATGTCGTCGATGGTGCTGACCGCGACGCCCTCGCGTCCGACTTCGCCCTGCGCGCGTTCGTGGTCGGCGTCGTAGCCCATCAGCGTCGGCATGTCGAACGCCGTCGAGAGGCCATCCTGCCCCTGCTTGAGCAGGAAGTGGAAGCGCGCGTTGGTGTCCTCGGCGAGGCCGAAGCCCGCGAACTGGCGCATCGTCCACAAGCGCCCGCGATACATCGAGCCGTAGGGGCCGCGCGTGTAGGGATACTCGCCCGGGTTGCCGAGCTTCTCGTCGTAGCTGCCGCTCACATCCTCGGGCGTGTAGAGCGGATCGATCTCCATGTCGGAGACGGTCGAGAAGCGGACCGGCCGCTCCTTCGCGTCCTGATACGAACCTTTCCCATTCTTGTTTGTTCGACATGTTCTCAGTGAGCTCCCCAGCGTCTGCGTCGCGATGACGAGGCGCTGAATCTCGGAAGTGCCTTCGTAAATTTCGGTGATTTTGGCGTCGCGGAAATACCGCTCGACCTGGAATTCCTTGGTGTAGCCGTAGCCGCCGTGAATCTGGACGGCCTCGATCGCGGCGCTCATCGCAGCCTCGGCGGCGAACAGCTTCGCCATCGCGGATTCGCGCGTGCATGGCAGGCCCGCATCTTTCAATGATGCGGCGCGAAGATTCAGCAGCCGCGCCGCATCGATCTCGACCGCCATGTCGGCGAGCTTCCACTGGATCGCCTGATACTGCGCGATCGGCTTGCCGAAGGTCTGGCGCTGCTGCGCGTATTTCAGCGAATCCTCGAGCGCCGCGCGACCGATGCCGATGGCTTGCGCCGCGATGCCGATGCGGCCGCCATCGAGCGTCTTCATCGCGACCTTGAAGCCCTCGTCTTCCTTGGTGAGGAGATTTTCGCGCGGCACCTTCATATCGGTGAAGCTGAGCTGCGCGCTCTGCGCGCCATGAATGCCCATCTTGTCTTCGACGCGCGTCACCGCCCATCCGGGCGTCGAGGTCTCGACCGCGAACGCCGCGATGCCGTTGTTGCCCTTCGACGCATCGGTCATCGCGAAAACGATCGCGACGCCGCTCTGCGGCGAATTGGTGATGAAATTCTTGGTTCCGTTGATGACGTAGTAATCGCCCTCGCGCACCGCCTTGGTCTTCTGCCCGGCGGCATCGGAGCCGGCTTGCGGCTCGGTCAGCGCGAAGCATCCGATCCATTCGCCGGTCGCCATCTTCGGCAGGAAATGCTCGCTTCTGGCGATCGTTGCCGAGCCCGAGAATCGGCCACGACGCGAGCGACGAATGCGCCGACACGATGACCGCGGTCGAAGCGCATTCGACCGCGAGCTCCTCGACCACCAGCGCATATGCGACGTGGTCGAGGCCCGCGCCGCCGTACTTCTCGGGAATGAAGATGCCGAGCATCCCGAGCTTGCCGAGGTCGTCCATCGTCGCGGCGGGATATCGATGCGTCCTGTCCGTCTCGATGCCGGCCTTGTCGAGTTTTTCGCGCGCATAGCGCCGCGCGGTATCGCGCGCGCCGCGTTGAGCTTCTGTCAGTTCAAGATCCATTTAATTCCGCAGCTACAGTCTTAGCGTACACCGACCATTTGGTCGATAGAAACGATACGGTCAGGAACGAAAGTATCTGAAGCACGCGGCGAAGTTCTACACGGACCTTGCCTGTAGTTCGAATTAGGACCACACTGGAGAGATGCCGAAGAGGGCGGTACTGCTCGGTCCGGCCGCAGTCACGCAATTCAAAGCACTCAGCGCGAGCGAACGATCGCGGCTGAAGAAAACTATGCAAGCCTCTCTTGGAGACGACGACGCATCGGTCGAGAATACGAATCGTTTCAGATTACGCCGTGCCGTGAGTATATCGGAGTTTGAATTTCGCGACGGAGACCTGCGGGTTTTCTACCGCATCGAAGAGGATCGGGTGATGATCGACACGATCGGAAAGAAACGCGGCAACCAGCTTTTCATCGGCAGCAGAAAGGTGACGCTGTGAAGGTCGAAAGCATACGCGAGGTTAAAACTCGCTTCAGTCGTTATATCAAGGACCTGCCGAAAACCGGTTCGGTACTGATCACCAAAAACGGCCGCCCATGCGCCGCGCTGATGCCGGTTACGGAAGACACCGACCTGGAGACACTGGCACTGTCCCAGAACAGGCGCTTCTGGAAGATCATCGACGATGCCATCACACGCGGCAAAAAAGAGGGCTACGTCGATTTGGAAGATCTCTAGCGCTCTCTACTTGTGGCGCCAGGTTGGCGGGCGCTTGGCGACGAAGGCCTCAGTGCCCTCGACCCGATCCTCACTCGCGAAGGCGAGGCCGAAGGATTCCTGCTCGAAGCGCAAGCCGGCATCTTCCTCCATCGTGAACGATGCACGCAGGGCGGCTTTTGCGTGGCGCAAGGCAACCGAAGATTTGGATGCGATTTTCTCCGCCAGCTTGCGGGTCTCGGCCATCAACTGATCGGGCGCGACGACATAATTCACGAGGCCCAACTCCAACGCGGTTTTTGCGTCGATCATGTCGCCGGTCATGATGAGCTCGCGCGCCTTCGCCTGTCCGATCCGATGCGGCAGGCGCTGCGTCCCGCCGAAACCGGGAATCAGCCCGAGGTTGATTTCCGGCTGACCGAAGCGCGCCTTTTCGCTCGCGACAATGATGTCGCAGGCCATCGCGAGTTCGACGCCGCCGCCGAGCGCGAAGCCGTTGACCGCCGCGATCACGGGAATCGGCAAATCCTCGATGGTGCCCATCACGCGGTGCCCGAGGCGGGTGAATTCGAGGCCATCGACGGTGCTCATTTTGGACATCGCGGCGATATCGGCGCCGGCAATGAACGCGCGATCGCCCGCGCCGGTCACGATTAACACGCGCACCGAGGTGTCATGGCGCACCTCGCGCAGCACTTGCGCGATCTGTTCGAGGACCGGCTTGCTTAGCGCATTGAGCGCGGCCGGCCGGTTGACAGTCAGTGTCGCGATCGGAGCTTTGTCCAAAATTATGTCGGTCAGTTCCATCGATGAAATCCTCGCCAAGGCTGGCGGCTTCGACATTCCAACTTGAAGAGCGAAGTGTCAACACTGCCCTGGTCGAATCGCAAGGCGTGCAGCCTTCTCCCATCAATGTCGATCATTCGTTACCTCGCGGTTCGGAAATCCACTGCACATGTTTGATCAACGGGACCAAGTCGGTATCCTGACAGGCTCTGTCGTTAGTGCGTGGACGCCAACCCCTAAGCCTTGTCTTCCCCAACTTACCCGGCGCGAAGCGCCGCTCTCCCAGCATGAGAGGAAAAGAGGAAAGAGGACAATTTTTTGAGAGATACGCTGACCGAAGACAACCAGCTTTAGAGACTTTTTGGTGGCATCGTTAAATCTCGACGTTTTGAATTCCGAGCAACGCGCCGCGGTCCTTGCGCCCGATGGCCCCATCCTCATTCTGGCCGGCGCCGGGTCGGGCAAGACCCGCGCGATTACTTATCGAATCGCCCACCTGCTCGGCGAGCGCAATGTCGACCCGCGCGAGGTCCTCGCGGTCACCTTCACCAACAAGGCCGCGGGCGAGATGCGCGAGCGGGTCGGCGCGCTGATCGAAGGCGCGCAGCCGCCGTGGGTCAGCACCTTTCATTCGGCGTGCGCGAGGATTCTGCGCGCCGAGGCGTCGCGCGGTCGGCTACCAGCAGAATTTTCCATCCTCGATGAAGGCGATTCGATGTCGCTCATCCGCGACGTCATCGAGAGCTGCTGCGCTGGCCGATTCGCCGACGCCCGAGCTGGCACGCGCGCGCATCGAGCAGGCCAAGAACGAGGCGATCTCCGCCGACGAGCTGGCGGCGCGCGCCGAGAGCGGCCGCGACAATGCGATCGCTCATCTGTATCGCCTCTATCGCGAGCGCCTGCGCACCATCAATGCGATGGACTTCAGCGACCTGCAGCTTCTGACCTACGAGCTGTTCCGCGACCATCCGGTGATCCTCGAAAAATATCAGCGGCGCGCGACTCATCTGATGGTGGATGAGTACCAGGACACCAATCGCGTGCAGTATCTGCTGGTGAAGGCGCTTTCGGCGCGCAGCGGAAATATCTGCGTGGTCGGCGACGAAGACCAATCGATCTACAAATGGCGCGGGGCCGACATCCGCAACATTCTGGATTTCGAGCACGACTATCCCAACGCGCAGATTTTCAAGCTCGAACAGAATTACCGCTCGACCAAGACCATCCTCGCGGCAGCCGGCGCCGTCATCGCGCACAATCGCGAGCGCAAGGAAAAAACCCTCTGGACCGAGAACGACAGCGGCGAGAAGGTCACCTATTTCACCGCGATGACCGAGCGCGACGAGGCGGATTTCATCGCGCGCGAAATCGCCTCATTGGTCGAGGCGAACAAGTTTCGCCCCGCCGATGTGGTGGTCTTCTATCGGGTCAACGCGCAGTCGCGGATCATCGAAGAAGCGCTGGTGCGGCGCCGGATGCCCTACTTCGTCGTCGGCGGCCATCGATTTTACGAGCTCAAGGAAATCCGCGACCTGCTCGCCTATCTGAAAGTGATCGCGAATCCCGCCGATGCGGTCAGCCTCGAGCGGCATGCTCGGCGCGCCGACCGCGTGGAATCGGCGCGCGCACTATCGAGGTGATGAAGGAAATGGCCGCGCACGAGGGCATCACGATGCTCGAGGCGATGGGCCGCCTGGAAACCGCGCGCGACGTCGCCCTGCGCATCGCCAAGTCGGCGACCACGCTTTACCTATGGCTGCACGACCTGATCGCGCGCGCGCCCGAAATGTCGGTGCGCGGCATCCTCGATGAGATCATCGTGCGGTCGGGCTTCATTGCGTATCTCGAAGGGATGGCCGACGGGCAGCAGCGCCGCCAGAACGTCGCCGAACTGCTTGCGGGCGCGGGCGAGTTCGACAATCAGAAGACCGGCGGCATTACCGAGTACCTGGAAAATGTCGCGCTCATCAGCGACGCCGATGCGGTCGCGACTGCCGGGCGGACGCGTCGCGCTGATGACGCTGCATACCTCGAAGGGGCTGGAATACCCGGTGGTGTTCATCGCGGGGATGGAGGAAGGGCTGTTTCCGCATCAGCGCTCCAACGAGAACAACGGCGAGAATATCGAGGAAGAGCGGCGGCTGTGTTATGTCGGCATGACGCGGGCGCGCCAGCTTCTGTATCTCACCAACACGCTGTCGCGTGAGCTCTACGGACAGCGCAATGAGCCTCGGCCCTCGCGCTTTCTGGCGGAAATCAAGCAGGACTTGCTGCGGCGCATCGCGCCCGAGGAGCCGCCCGCGTGCCCTTCATCCGCACCCCGTCGCCTAATGAACGATACGTCGACTACAGCGAGTCGCAGCTTACCCGAGGAGGAACTGGCCGCGGGAGGCCTCGGCGTCGGCGCGCAGGTCATGCATCCTACATTCGGGCGCGGAACCATACGGAAGCGCGAAGGTCGCGGCGACACCGCGAAGGTATGGATTAATTTCGATCGCGGCGGGGTCAAGCTGCTGGTTCTGAAATTTGCGAATCTTCGCCCTTTATAACCAAAGTTGCTCGCGTCGAGCGGAATCCTTATCATTTTGATGTGGAGGGCAGCCGATCCCTCGAGACTTCGGGAGCGCCCGCGGTGCGGTGGCTGTTCGCATAAAGATTGAGGAAATTACTCTCCGCCTCGCGCCGAAATCTCACCGTCTCTCGTATGCCTGCTGATGGTGGCCGCGATGCTGCCCACGCTCTCGCGCGCCTGGAACGAGGATGAGTTCGAGCATCGCCCGCTGTTCGCGTATCCGGTGCCGCAAGGCCGCGACAATATCATCGGCAATCTGGTCGACTACCAGATTCAAAAGGGCGACACCCTTCTCGATGTCGGCCGATGGTTCGGCGTCAGCGCGAAGGAAATTTCCGACGCCAATAATCACATGGATTGGTGGGCGCCGCCGGTCGGCACCACGCGTCATCCTCACCGATGAGCACATCCTGCCCGATACGCCGCGGGTCGGCTTGGTCCTCAACATTCCGGAGATGCGGCTTTACTACTACTATCCATCGCCGACCACCGGGCCGTCGCCCCATCGCGGCAAGATGCAACAAGGAAGGCGTGACTCCGGGCGGCTTCAAGAAGATCGTCGATACCGAAATCGTCGAGGCTCCGGACGAACCCGCGCCCGAAGCGGCGCCCGCCCCGGAACCTGCGCCGGAGGATGAAGCCCCTGCGCCCACTACGATCTCGAAACCCAAGACGCGCAAGCATAAGGCGCATCCGTTGGTTAGCACGCGGCGCCCTCAACTGCCGAAGTGGTTTATACTTTCCCGGTCGGCCTCGGCCGCTTCGACTGGAAGACTCCGGTCGGCGCGTTTCGCGTGACCGCCAAGGTGAAAGATCCGACCTGGGTAGTTCCCGACGACATCTACAAGGAGCACCTCGA
The DNA here is from genome assembly GCA_963848285.1 of uncultured delta proteobacterium. GTDB lineage: Bacteria > Desulfobacterota > Binatia > Binatales > Binataceae > DATGKG01. Next base: position 490,075 of record CAWKCZ010000002.1, read on the forward strand.
GCGCGATGGCGAGGCTGAGCACGTCGTGCCCGGTGGTGGCGATGACAATCCGCTCGGGCACTACAAGCTCGATCTCTCGCTACCCGAGTACGGGATTCATGGGACGAACGTGCCATGGGGCGTCGGCATGGAAGTCAGCCACGGCTGCATCCGGCTTTATCCCGAGGACATCGAACGGCTGTTCCATAAAACCAAGGTGGGAACGCCGGGCGCGATCGTCTATCAGCCGATCAAGTTCGGATGGCGCGGCGATGCCCTCTACGTCGAAGTCCATTCGGACCTCTACGGAAAGTATCCGGGGCTCTGGAGCCTTGCGCGCGATCTGGCGCAGAAGAAAGGCCTCGACGATCAGATCGATTGGAAGAAGCTCGAAAATGCAGTCGTCGCGCAGACCGGCATTCCAACCTACATCATGGCGGGCTCTGCGCCCGATGATTCGGGGGTGACTGCCAGTTACGGCACACCATAGTCTGGTTCATCCCGCACGCGAGCTTGCCGACGATGCCCGCCTTTGCGGGCGGCGCGAGCGGACCACATAAATCTTGCGCTGGCCCAGGCCGAAGGGCCCCGGCACCGCAATGGTTCCAACGACCTCGGTTCCGCGCAATGGATGAGCCGCTATCGTATAGTCGTCGACTTTGGTGGAAGTGATCATTGGGATGCCGGATTCGTCCCGCATCCGCTCCGGACCGCGGCGCGGAAATCGATATAGCTCCAGCCCGTTAAGTTCGTAGCCGGCGTCGATTTTGGCTCGCCGGATGCCCTGCGTTTCGAGCAAATCGCGGGTCGCGATTACGGCGGCGAGGCCGCGCTGATAAGAGTAGGTGCCTCCCAGGGACAGCAAGCCCATCACCGCCGTCATGGCGAGCGCCGCGACCTGTATCGGAAGCATTTCGCGGCAAGGGCGCCAGCGCGAGGATCAAGCGCACCCGCCGGAACCAGTACCAGGAAGTAGCGATCATTAAATAGCCACAGCGGAATCATCGCGAGCCCAGTAGATGCCCGCCGTGAGTGAGTGACCGCCGCCGATGCGCGCGTCAGTTTCGGAATCACGTCGATGTGCAGCGAATATCAAGCCCGCGCCGCCGATGCTGCCCAGCATGGCTGCCGCGTAGCGCCAACCGTCGCTGCCATACGAAGCGATTCGGCATTCCTCGCAAGAGAGTGCGTTCGACCATCCACCGAAGCAACTGATCTCCGGGCGTCGAAGGATAGCGGCTTCCGGCGCGCACCAGGAGCACGGTCCCGACGAAGATGCCGCCTGCGAGACCGAGACTGCGGCGTCCGGTGTCTTTCGACGCGACGCGCAGCAATGCCATCGGACTCAGAACAATGCCGAGATAGATCAAGGGCCCGAATACTGCCCATGCGGAGATATTCGAAGCATCGGCACCTCGAAGATGTAGCGCGAATTTGGCCTCGTTTTCGGCCAAGCTCCACGGCGTTGGTCCGCAGCACCGTCAGCCATATCCAAGATGACCGCGCATCCGAAAAGATGCGACGACAAATGGCGTCAGCATCGCTGCGCGCGTGGTCGACCTGAGTCTCTCGCGGGCCGGGCTGACCGCATCGTATAGCAGGATCGCGCCGATCGATCCGAGGATCGCGGCGCCGCCGAACGGACGCACCGCAAATGCGATCAACGCGGTCAGTCGCCGAGAGCCACAGAGTAGGGCGCCTGTTGTTGCCTTCCGCCTTGCGAAGGCCAGATGCGATCCGAGCAAGGCCGCGAGAAACCCGATCTCACTCATGAAGGAAAAGCTGAGGAAGAGGTAGCAGGGATTGCAGCACAGCAGGCCAGCCGCCGCGAGCGCTTGCCACCAGCGCGCGCCACATCGCATCGCGAGGGCATACATGATGAGGGCGCGCCGAGGATTCCGAGCATCACGTTGGCGAGGTCGAGCGATGACCGGGTTGGTGCCGAAAATGCGACCCCCATGCCGCAGCCGTAAATCATCTGCGCCACCGGCATCGCCTCGGTATAACCGGGAAACCGAATCTCGCCGGTGGCCGCGAAACCATCGGACCGCTCGCCATAGATCCAGCTATCCGCAACCGGACCGTTGGCTAGCGGATGCAACAACGCGAGCGAAAAGCGCATACCATCCCACCACCACGGCTATCGCCACTGCGCCCCCGCGTCTCATCAGGACCTGCCTTGCTCCCCTTTTGTCTTGTCCCCTATACTCGTCGAAACCAACCGAATCGAGCTTAGCGATTCGTTACCAACATCAAGACACCATCAATGCGAGAAGTTCCCTTTTTTCGTCCTTCGATTGGTCCCGAGGAGGAGCGCGAGGTTATCGAGTCTCTGCGCTCCGGATGGATCACCACCGGCCCCAAGGCCAAACGTTTCGAAAAAGATCTTGCGGAGTATGTCGGCGCGAAGCACGCGCTCGCGGTTTCGCACTGCACCGGCGCGCTGCACCTCGCGCTATGGGCGCTCGGCATCGGTCCCGGCGACGAAGTTATCACCACGCCGTTCACCTTTACCGCAACTGCCGAGGTTCTGGGATATCTCGGCGCGAAGCCGGTCTTTGTCGATGTTGACCCCGGCACCTTCAACATCAATCCCGCGCGCATCGAGGAGGCGCTCGAAAGCGGCCGGCATAAGCGGGTCAAGGCGATCGAGCCGGTCCACTTCGCCGGCCATCCATGCGACATGGATCGCATCCTCGCGATCGCGCGGCGCCACAATCTGAAAATCGTCGAGGATGCCGCCCATGCGATCGGCGCCTCGCGTCACATGGAAGGGCGCGGGATGACCGAAGATCGGCACCATCGGCGATCTCACCTGCTTCAGCTTCTATGCGACCAAGAACATCACCACCGCCGAGGGCGGCGCGATCATGACCGAGGACGCCGCGCTGGCGGAAAAAATCACGGTCGCCAGTCTCCACGGCATGAACAAGGATGCGTGGAAGCGCTACGACAAAACCGGCTCGTGGTTTTATGAAATCCACGACACCGGCTTCAAGTACAATTTGTCCGATGTTCATGCGGCGATTGGCCTCGCGCAACTGAAGAAATGCGATCAGTTCATGCAGCGCCGCGCTGAAGTCGCGCGCGCTTACAGCGAGGCGTTCAAGAGGCGAGGACGCGCTGCAGGTGCCCTATGTCGAGCCGGGCGTCGAGCACGCATGGCATCTGTACGTGCTGCGGCTGCGTCCCGAGCGCCTGAAGATCGGGCGCAATCAGTTCGTCGAGATGCTGCGCGAGCGCGGCATCGGCACTTCGGTGCATTGCATCCCGCTGCACACCATGGATTTCTATCAGAAGACTTACGGTTACCGGGCCGGCGAATTTCCGGTGACCGAGGACATTTTCAGCCGCTGCCTGTCGCTGCCGATGTACGCGGCGATGAGCGCGGACGATGTCAGCTTACGTGATCGAGACGGTGCGATGATCTGGTTCGCGAGAATCGCCGCTAGCGGGTTGCGAGGAGGCTACAGGTGCGGATACTCGTTACCGGCGGCGCCGGTTTTCTCGGTTCTCATCTATGCGAACGTCTGCTGAAGGACGGCCACGAGGTCATCTGCCTCGACAACTACTTCAGCGGCAAACGCGCGAACATCCTTCATCTGCGCGACTACCAAAACTTCGAAATCATCCGCCACGACATCGTCGAGCCGATCCTGCTCGAAGTCGAACAAATCTACAATCTGGCCTGCCCCGCGTCGCCGGTGCACTACCAGTACAACCCGGTGAAGACCGTGAAGACCAGCGTGCTCGGCGCCATCAATACGCTCGGGATGGCGAAGCGGGTGCGCGCGCGCATCCTGCTCACCTCGACCAGCGAGGTCTATGGCGATCCCGAGGTCCATCCGCAGAACGAAGAATACTGGGGCAACGTCAATCCGAACGGCGAGCGCTCCTGCTACGACGAAGGCAAGCGCGTCGCCGAATGCCTGATGATGAATTACCATCGCCAGAACAAGGTCGACGTGAAGATCGTGCGCATCTTCAACACCTACGGTCCGCGGATGGCGATCAACGACGGCCGCGTGGTTTCGAACTTTCTGCGTCGCCGCGCTCAAGGGCGAGCCGCTGGAGCTTTACGGCGACGGCAGCGCGACGCGTTCGTTTGCGTACGTCGACGACATCATCGAAGCGATCGTGCGCATGATGAACACGCCGACCGGCTTCACTGGCCCGGTCAACATCGGCAATCCCGACGAGTTCACGGTCGAGGAGCTCGCGAAGCTGACCATCGAGCTGACCGGCAGCTCCTCGAAAATCGTGCGCAAGCCGACCCGCCCCGATGATCCGACGCGCCGCCGCCCCGACATCACGCTGGCGAAAAAGCATCTCGGCTGGGAGCCGAAGATCGCGCTGCGCGATGGCCTCGCGCGCAGCATCGAGTATTTTCGCGAGCGAGCTGAAACTCATTCGCGCATAGGGGCGAGCATCTGGAGAATCATGGCAACAGCGCTGATCACCGGAGCATCGAGCGGACTGGGCGAGGAGTTCGCGCGTCAGCTCGCTCGCGAAAATTACGATCTCGTCCTGACCGCGCGGCGCGAGGATCGCCTCAAGGCGGTCGCCGCCGAAGCGATGCAAGCTCGGCTCCTCGAAGGTCGAGGTGATCGCCTCGGACCTCGGCGCAGCCCGACGCCGCGCGAAAGTTACATCAGCAGGTTGCGCAGCGCGGCATCGAGATCGAATGCCTCGTCAACAATGCCGGCTTCGGCACCCACGGCATTTTTCACAAACTGCCGCTCGAGCGCGAGATCGAGGAAATCAATCTCAATGTCACGTCGCTGGTTTCGCTGACGCGCCTCTTCATCGAAGGCATGGTGGCGCGACGGCGCGGCACCATCATCAATGTGGCGTCGACCGCGGCCTTCCAGCCGGTCCCGTACATGGCGACCTACGCGGCGACCAAGGCATTCGTGCTGAACTTCTCGGAAGCCGTCGCGCACGAAGTTCGACGCTCCGGCGTCACGGTGATGGCGCTATGCCCGGGGCCGACGCGCACCGAATTTCAGGGCACCGCCGGCGTCGAGACTTCCGTCGTTCCCGTCGTTCGCCTACATGGATGCGAAGACAGTGGTGGCGCAGGCGCTCGCGTCGGCGAAGCGCGGAAAGGCGGTGCGCATCAACGGCCTCATCAATCAGGTGATGGCGCAATCGAACCGAATTCTCGCCGCGTTCAGTGGTCGCACGCATCGCGGGCGCGATGTTCAAGGGCGACGCCGCCTAGCCCTTGCGCCTCGCTCCAAGCGCGGCGAAGATAGGAATCTACTCGCGTTTTCGTGCGAGGTGAGATGGGGCAAGTCTTCAGGCGGCATTGCTGCGACGAGTGATTCTGATGCAGGGCGCATTCGCGTTCTTCGGATGCAGCCACTCCGCCCGAGAAGCCACCCGCGGCTCCTCCGCCGGTCGCCGCAGCCGCGCCGGAGCCGCCCAAGTCGGTGATGTTCGACAGCGATCCGAACGGCGAGTGGAACATTTTTCCCGATCCCACCACCGGCGATGTCGGCGTCTATCACAAGGGCGACTACCTCGGCTCCGTCGATGGCAACGAGGACGATGATCCGCCCGAGCCGCATCCGAGCCCGAACCATCCGCCCGACGACAACCCCGACGCTTTCGCTACTCCTTGAGCAGGTTGCGCGCGATGACGACGCGCTGGATCTGCGAGGTGCCTTCGTAAATCTGCAGCAGCTTCGCATCGCGCATCAGCTTCTCGACCGGATACTCCTTCATGTAGCCGTAGCCGCCGAAAATCTGCACCGCGTTGGTCGTGTTCTGCATGCACGCATCGGCGCTGAATGCCTTCGCGATAGCTCGAAACCGCGTTGGGCGGCGCGCCCTTGTCGACCAGCCACGCCGCCTTGTAGGTCAGCAGCCGGCTCGCCTCGATGTTGATGGCCATGTCGGCCATCATGAACTGGACCGCCTGGAAATTCGCGATCGGCTGCCCGAACGCGTTGCGCTGACGCGAATACTTGAGGCATTCGTCGAGCGCGCGCTGCGAAATTCCGACCGCGATGGAGCCGATTTCCGGGCGGCTCTTGTCGAAGGTCCCCATCGCATACTTGAAGCCCTCGCCCTCGCGCCCAACCAGCGCACTCGCGGGAATTCGCACATCTTCATAAAAAATCTCGGCGGTATCGGCCGCGCGCTGCCCGAGTTTGCCATGCATCCGGCGGCTGGTGATGCCGGGCGTCGTCGCGGGAAACACGAAGCATGAGATGCCCTTATGCTTCAGGCGCTTGTCGGAGGTCGCGAAGGTCACGTACCAATCGGCCACCGAGCCATTCGAGATGAAATGCTTGGTGCCGTTGATGACGTACTCGTCGCCCTCGCGCCGATAGCTGGTGCTCATGCCCGCGACGTCGGAGCCCGCGCCCGGCTCGGTGATCGCGAAGGCGCAGAACGACAGCTTCTTCATCAGCGCGCCGAGGTAGGTCTTCTTCTGCTCGTCGTTGCCGGCGATCAGCAGCGGCAACGTCGCGAGGTCGTTGGCCGCGATGGAGTTGGTGATCCCCGCGCATCCGTAGTTCAGCTCCTCGCTGATGAGGCAGGTTTCGAGGATATCGAGCCCGGGTCCGCCGAGTTCCTTGGGAACGCCGAAGTTGATGAGGCCCGCATCGAAGGCTTTCTGCGCGACATCGCGCGGGAAGATTTCCTTCTCGTCGCATTCCTTCGCGCGCGGAATGATTTCCTGTTCGGAAAATTTCCGCGCCAGAGATTTCAGTTCCTGCTGTTCCTCGGTGAGATCGAAGCCAAACATTGATTTTCTCCAGATGCGCCGTAGCGCTGCTGGCATTTCAGCTAATGCACCGCGCGCGCAATGAAAGAGGCAGTCACGTTCCGATATTGGGCGCGCTTCCTTGAAAAACCGTCGCTATGGCGATATGAGCGCAGGTGAGGTCCGGAGCGCGACGGCGAGCGAATACCGTCGCCACCGGAACCAATCATCGCAAGGAGAATTCGATGGCGATTACCGTCATTGCCAAACTCAAAACCAAAGCCGGAAGCGAAAAGCAGTTCGAGGAAGCCGCGCGCAAGATGATCGAGACGGTGCGCTCCGCCGAGCCCGGACACGCTTCAGTACATGCTGCATCGAGGGAGTGAAGGATCCGACCGAATTCGTTTACTACGAGGTTTATCCGGATCAGGCCGCGCTCGATCCTCATGGCAAGACCGACCACATGAAAGCCTTCGGCGGCGCGATCGGCGCGCTGCTCGATGGCACGCCCGCAGATCGACATCCTGCACGAAGTCACCCGCAAGTAGTTCTTCGAGCGGCGATCCATCGAGGATCGCCGCTTCCTCTACTCGCCAGCTATCGCCGCGATTCATATACAATCGATCCAGTGCGGGTCGTCGATCATCGTGAAGTTCTGAAGCATCCTCGCCGCGGGCGGCCAGATCGTCGACGTGCTGCCGGCGCATGAATATCGCAGCGCGGCGATCCGCGGCGCGATTCATCTGCCGCTGCCGAAGCTGCTTGCACGACGGCGCAACGCTCGCTCGACAAGACGCGGCCGATCGTCGTCTATTGCCGCGATTGCTTGTGAGACCTGAGCGCGCGAGCTGCGGCGCAGCTCGAATTTCTCGGCTATCGCGATGTCATGCACTACCTGCGCGGCAAGGCCGACTGGATGCTGCGCGGATTGCCTTGCGACCCGGCGCCCTCGATGCGCGAGAAGCTCCGCGCCCTGCCCTACTTCATCAACAATCTTGCGCCCGGCATCCGCGCGAACTGGATCGCGATTTCGCGCCGGCCCACGCGTCGCGAAAACGCTGCAAGGACGATCTGTCGCGCCTGCGCGCCTGCCGATCCGGTCATGGCTTCGGCGCTGCGCACCGATGTTGTCGCGGTGGTGCTGAATCCGGACGGCGTCCTGCTCGGCGCGATCGAGCAGAACGGCAAGGTGCGAGCGCCATCGCTCGATGCGATAAATCCCGCGCCGCAGACGATTCGCCCCGACATGACGCATCGGCTCGCCGCGCGAGCTACTCGAAAATCATCGCTACATCCTGGTCACGACATCCTTCGGAAAGTATCTCGGCCGCTATGAGCCGCCGGCTACTCGTCACAGATGACGCCGTCCTGCGAGATGTCGAGGTACCATGCGACCTCGCGCGCGAGCTCGTCGGGACGCGCGACTGGTAGTACTTCGACATGCGGCGCTGCGCCGAGCGCCGCAAGCAGTTGCGCCACCGGAACTTCGATGAAACCGAAGCGCTTGAAGAAATCGCCCGCATCAGTGCTGAAGAGATACAGCGAGCGCGCGCCCCGCGTATGCGCCGCCTTGCGCGCTGCCGCGACCAGCTCCGCCGCCGATGCCGCGCCCGCGCATCGCATCGACGACATAGAGCGAGCGAAGCAGCGCCGCATCGAGGCTCGGCTCGACGCCGATCACGCCGACCGGCTCGGTTCCGAAGTACGCGACGAGGTAGCACGCGGGCGGCCATTCGAGGCCGTCGGTGATCATGCCCGCGGCCGGAGAGCATCGCGCGCACGACCTCGAGATCGCGCGTCTGCTCGATGAGGAGCTTGCCCTCCTGTTTCTTGCGCAGCGCCATCGATGAGTCGGACGTGCTTACTTCTTCGGCGGCGGGAAGAGCTGCTCGCCGGTTTCCTCGTTGACGATGGTGATCGCCTTGACCGGACACGAGCGCGCCGCCGCGATGATGGTGCCCTCGGAGCCGCCGGTTTCGTTCGCGACTTCGGACTTGCCTTCGTTGTCGAGCCGAAACACCGAAGGCGCGGTCTCGACGCAGTCGCCGCTCGCGATGCATCGGTTTTTGTTCACGGTGATTTTCAATTTCGCCATGAGCTGAACAATAGATTTGCGAAGTTCGCGCGCCGCAAGCGACTGCGTTGCGCATCGGCGCGCGTCGACGATACTTTCAGCACCAGCATGGCGAATATCATCGGAACCGGCATCGACGTCATCGAAGTGGCGCGCATCCAGCGCGCGCTCACCAATTCCGTCACCGGCGAGCGCTTTCGCAGGCGTGTCTTCACTGCAGGCGAGATTTCCTACTGCGAGTCGCGCGGCAAGGCGCGCTATCAGAGCTATGCCGCGCGCTTCGCGTCCAAGGAAGCCGCGATGAAGGCGATGGGCACCGGATGGAATCGCAATGTCGGGTGGTCGGAGATCGAAGTGGTGCGCGAGCGCGGCAAGGCCCCGACCATCGCGCTGCACGGCAAGTCGGCGGCATTCGCGGAGCGCAAAAACATCACGCACTTTCACCTGAGCATCACGCATACCGCGGATCAGGCGATCGCGCATGCGATCGCGGAAGGCTGAGCAGCTATTTCTTCGGCGTCGCGACGGCGCGTGCGCCGATTCCTTGGAGCGGAATTCGTCGGCAGTCTTGTTCAACTGGCTGAAGAGAAAATCGTCGGTCGAAAATAGCGCGCCGCTCGCGCTCGAGGCCGCGTAGTACTCGGTCTGCGCGCTCGCCGGTGCAGGCGGTTCGAGCGCCCGCGGCTCGCCGCCTTCTTCACGTCGATCTTCGAGAGCCGCAGTTGCCCGACGTCGTCTCCGTCCTTATCCTGCAGCGTGACGACCAGGGCCGGCTTATCCATCCCGAACATCTCGGGGTTCTTGATCGGATCCATGATGATGGAGTTGCCCTTAAGGTCGCGAATCTGATCCATGAAGCGCTCGACGATCGCGACGATCGGCGGGCGAGGTTTTGCCGTCGGCGACCACGTTCCATTTGCCGCTCGCTGCACGCTTGATCGCGAACTGGGGCTTGTCGCTGGGCTTGATCGCGATGGTCTCGACCTTCGAAGGATCGAATCCCAGCACCGTCTTGTCGCGCAGGTCGAGCACAGTCTTGTCGACCCCGCTCATCACCCATGGCGCGACGGTATAGATCGGCGCGCGCTCGCCGCGCCGCACATAGATGCCGTCCTTGCCGGATTCCTTTTGCTTGAAGCCGAACAGCAGCGACTCCTGCGCGCCGCCCTTGGAGAGGTAAACCGTCGACCACCAGATGCGGTTTCTCGAGGCCGTACTGCGCCGCGTTGCTGGGCGTGTCGGTGATGAAATCGGCGACCTTGGAATCGCCGAGCGTGGTCAGGACCTGGCGCACCTGCGTCGGATCGGCATCGTAGGTTGCCCGGCTTGACGATTTTCCATTTGTCGCCGTCGCGCTCGATCTCGATTTGGCTGCCGTCATCATGCGTGATGACCAGCCTCTGCACGTCGTCGACCTTGAACGACATCAGCTCGCGATCGCGCATCTGATCGACGCGTCTTGTTCATGCCCGACGGAAACGCCGACGAGGTCAGCATGATCTCGCGGCTTGTCGGTGTATTTCAGATAGGCGGAAAATCCTACCGGCGTGTTCTTACCGACCTCGAGTCCCGGCAGCGTCTTGCCCTTGGTATCGGTGACCGTCACCGTGACCTGCGGCTTGCTCGAGTCCGAACGGCGCGAGGTCGTCGGCTTTGTCCTCGACGGTTTTGGTGATCTCGCAGTCGGCGATCGCGCGCGCGAGGTTGTTGGCCGCAGTCTGATCGGCGCTCGCGCCCATCGGCTTGGTGATGATCCAGGGCTCGCCGGCTTTGCGCTCGAGACCAGATCGCGATCAGGATATTTCAGGTCAATCTTTGCGATTTCGTCGGCCTTGATGTTGAGCGCGGTCTTCGCCGGCTCCGGCTTGCTGAAATAATAATTGACAAAGGCATAGCCGCCGATGAGATCAGCAGCACGACCAGCGCGATTAAGCGTGTTACGAAAGCGCATTGACGGTCGAATCGAATCGGGCGTCAGTTGCGCCGCTCCCACCACACCACGATACCCGCAATCAGCAGCAGCTCCGGCAGCAGCAGCACCGACAGGATGAACACGATGGTGAACTGCTCGGCGGTCAGCCGGAAGCGCGAGGAGCGCAGTTGCCGCGGACGGATCGAGATCTGATTTTCCTCGCCCGAAAGCCAGTCCGCGCTGTTAACGAAGAAGTCGCGGTTGAAGAGCTGCCCGACCCACTGATTGTCACCCGCATCGGTGCTGCCGATGACAACGATGCGGGTCTTCTTTCTTGCGCCGGCCTTTCGATGGTTGCGTCTGGACCGCATCGGCCACATCGATGGGACCGCGCTTGTCGGCCGGATCGAGCTTGGCTTCCTGCCGTTTGAAAATTCCGTCGATGTCGGTTTCCGCCCACGAGGTATCGCTGGTCATCGCCAGCGGCGTTACCGTCACACCCTCCTTCGGCTTGTCGGCCGGCGTCACCGAGCGCGCCATCGGGAAAATCGTGCGCTCCTTGAAATCCTTGGTAATCGGATGAGTGCCGTAGGTCTGAACCAGCGGACTGACGCCCAGCGCCGGCGCCGCAAACAGCCGCGTCACCTGGTCAACCACGATGTCATTGCCGGCATCGACGCCCCATTGCCCGACCAGCTTGATCAGCGCGGTTTCGTCGATTTCATTATTCGGCCGGGGCGCGCGGAACGTGATCAGCGCGCGCCCGCCGCCGTCGAGGTACTTGCCGATGGCGTCGATCTCGTGCGGGTCGAGCGGCTTCACCGGGCCGGCAATCGCGAGGATGGTGCAATCGTCGGGAACCGTGGCCTGCGTCGCGAGCAGGGTTTCTTGATCTGCGAAGCCCTCGCCCTCGAGCGCGGTCTTGAGGGTGCCGTAGCCGTTCTGGCCGCTGGCGTCATCGGGATCGCCCTCGCCATGCGCCATCGAGGAAGTAGATGGTCTTGTTGGTCGACTTGGTCACCCGAATGATCGCGTTGGTGATCGCTTCTTCGGTCAGTTCGTTGATGTTGGTGCCATCGCCGCTGTCGTCGCCGCCATATTGAAGATGGGTAGTGCCCAGGGCCGACACTTTGTAGCGTTCGGCCAGCTCCGGATTCCGATCCGGGTCGACCATCTGGAAGGTCACCTTGGGCGAGGCGTAGGCGTACTCCTCGTAGAGCTCGCGCGCGGTCGGATTGTCGCCGCCCGCGAAGAAGCCATACATCTTGAGCGGCTTCTTGCAGATCCTTCACCACATTCACCGACTGGCTGGAGAGGCTGTAGACGTGCTCCGCGCTCATATCGAGGCGGCGGTGATGCTGATTGGAGATGTAGTTCACCGCGATCAGAATCGCGATGAAGATGACCGAGTAAACGATCGCGTTGGCGCCGTACTGGGTCGAGCGCTGGCCGACAAAGGCTGCCAACCTCCGACCATCCGGAGCTGATCCACATGATGATCAGGAACACGCCCGCGATCAGGTTGATGAAAATATAGGGACGGAACGCGGACGCGACAAAATACGCGAACGCCGCGAAAAGTAATGCGATGAGACCGAGAATTCCGTAGAGCGCTGCCGATCGCCGCTGCATCCTCCGCTCCCCCTGCTTAACGCCAGCGCGCCGATTCAACCGAGCGCTGGGTCAGGAACAGCGCCACGAAGATCAGGCTGAGAAAGTACACGATGTCCTTGGTATCGATGATGCCGCTCACCATCTGCGCGAAATGATCCGGCAGCGACAGGTAGCGCAGCAGCTCCGACAGAGACCGAAGAGCTGCCCTCCTGCGCCGGCCACGAAATCACATACAGCATCAGCAGCACGCCGAAGCATGTGATCGCCGCGATGATCTGATTTTGCGTCAGCGAGCTGGTGAACAGCCCGATCGAAACGAACGCGACCGAAAGCAGCGCCAGCCCGATGTATCCCGAAAGCATCAGCCGCAACCTCGGGATTGCCGAATACCACCAGGATCAGCGGGAAAATCCCCGCCAGCGCGATCATGATGAGCATGAAGGCCGCCGCCGCGATGAACTTGCCCGCGACGATTTCGCCGGTGCGCACCGGCGCGGTCAGCAGCAGCTCGTAGGTGCCGGCGCGTTTTTCCTCGGCGAAGCTGCGCATCGTGATCGCCGGCACCAGGATCACCAGCACGATCGACAGATTGTGCAGCAGCGGCTCGATGACGATTTGATTGAGGTTGATGCGCTGCAGAACTTGCGGATTCTGCATCGCCGCGTACATCTGCACCAGCATGCTGAAGCGCTGCAACAACGAAAAGAAGAAAAATCCTCCCAACAGGAGGAACACGGTCATCACCACATAGGCGACCGGTTGCACGAAATATCCGGCGAGCTCTTTGCCCGCGATGGTTATTGAGTTTCGCATGTGTCGATATGCCTATGCGCGCGGCCCGCCCCAACCTCCTCCAGCGTCTCCTCGCGGCTGCCTTCCAGCTCGTGATGCTCCTTGGTGATCGCCGACAGGAAAACATCTTCGAGCGAAGTGCCGGCCGGCAGGGCCGCGAGATTTTCTCCTCCAGCGCGACGCGGCCTTCATTGATGATCACGACCTTGTCACAAATCTGCGAAACCTCGGGCAGGATGTGGGTCGAGAGCACCACCGTCCGATCATCCGTCGCCATCGTTTTGATGAGGCCGCGGATCTCATGAATCTGGCGCGGATCGAGTCCGATGGTCGGCTCGTCGAGCACCAGCACCGGTGGATCATGAATCAGCGCCTGCGCGAGGCCGACACGCTGGCGATATCCTTTCGAAAGCTGCCCGCAGATGCGATGCGCCATGTCTTCGAGGCCGCACACCTGCAGCGCATGGTCGAGCGCATCTTCTATCCTTTGCTCGCGCGACGCCGCGCAGTCTCGCAACGAAACGCAGATACGCATCGACGCGCATATCGGAATAGAGCGGCGGATTTTCCGGCAGGTACCCGATCTTGCGGCGCGCTTCGAGCGAGTTCTCGAAAATGTCCAGCTCATCGATGAGAACGGTGCCCGAAGTGGCCGGCATGAATCCGGTGATGACGCGCATGGTGCGTGGTTTTGCCGGCGCCGTTGGGGCCGAGGAAGCCGAGAATCGAGCCCTGGTCGGCATTGAAGGAAACGTCGCGGACCGCGACGAAGTTGCCGTAAACCTTGGTCAAATGCCGTACTTCAATCATTCGGTAATCGACCTTCATCCAACCATCGCAGTTGGCGACTGAGCTGAATCTGCCCTCTTCACATCAGTCTGAAAACTTGGCATCCGGCCGTTGGAGTTCCCCGAGGCCTCGCCCCGCAACCGCGCCGGTAACAGCAGAAGAAATAATACATGCGAGCCTCGATGTTAAGAGGGTTTAGACGACCGCGAGTTTTGGGCGTGAGATTAGCGAGCATCGTTCGCGACATGGCAGACTGATGTTCATGCAATCATTTTACTCGGTCGATGAGATCCGCAAACAGATTCAGGGCCGCCGTCCCTACAAGGAATTTCTGCGTATTCCCGCGATGAGTTGCGGCGTCTACGTGCTGCAAGCCGGCGAAGACGATCTGCAGCAGCCGCACCACGAAGACGAGATTTACTATGTCATCAGCGGCGTCGCGCGGATGAAGGTGAAGCGCGAAAAGGCACCTGAGCAGGATCGCGCGAGTGACTCCCGGCGATGTGATCTTCGTCGCGGCGCACCAGGAGCATCGCTTCCACAGCATCACCCAGGAGCTCGTGCTGTTGGTGGTCTTCGCTCCCTCGATGACAGTCTAATCTCCCCGTTACGACCGGACACACTTTCCGCGCCGATGTGCTATCTGCGATGGCGAGAGTGCGCGGCGATCCTGTCCAGATGCCTCAACCGCGCCAGCGACACATGCGCAACACGCGGCTCTGAAACAAGCCGCTCGGAGGAGGCCGTCGTATGGAACTCGCTTTTGGAATTTTCGATCACCTCGAACGCTGCGCGGTGCCTCTCGAGCAGCTCTACCAGGAGCGTCTGCAACTCATCGAAGCCGCCGACCAGGCCGGCATCTTTTGCTACCACCTGGCGGAGCATCACGCGACGCCGCTCGGGATGGCGCCCTCGCCGAATGTTTTTCTCACCGCGGTGGCGATGCGCACGCGCAGGATTCGCCTCGGCCCGTTGGTGTATCTGCTGCCGCTCTATCATCCGATCCGCCTGGTCGAGGAAATCTGCATGCTCGATCAGCTAAGCGGCGGACGCCTCGAAGTAGGTGTGGGACGCGGCATCTCGCCCTACGAGCTCGGGCACTTCAATGTGAACTTCATCGAGTCGCGCGACATTTTCGAAGAATCGCTGCAGGTGATCGTCGAGGGTTTGCGCGCGCGGAAGATTTCACATCGCGGGGAGCGCTTCAAATTCGTCGGCGCGCCGATCGAGGTCGCGCCGAAGCAGCAACCCAATCCTCCGTTCTGGTATGGCGCCTCGACGCCCGAGGGCCTCGCGTTTGCCGCGCGTCATCGGATGCAGATCGTGACCGGCGGTCCCAACGCAATCGTCAAGGGAACCGCGGCTGCGTACCGGCAACTCCTCGACCAGTTCCGCGACAGTCCCGACGACCTCAATCCGCAGATCAAGGAACCGAAGATTGGCGCGGTGCGGCATTTCTTCGTGGCCGATTCCGACCCACAGGCGGAGGCAATCGCGATTCCCGCCTACCAGGTTTATTACAACAATATCGTCAAGCTGTGGCGCGACTACGGCACGGTGCCCACGCTGTTCACTGACGATCTGTTGCGCGCGCGCTCGGCCGACGCCGCCATCGTTGGCTCGCCCAAAACTGTGCGCGACAAAATCGCGGCCTACTTCGAGGAGAGCGGCACCAACTACCTGGTGCTATCCTTCGCGTGGGGCGGCCTCACCCACGAGCAATCGCGCCATTCGATGGACTTGTTCGCCGCCGAAGTGCTGCCACAATTTGTCAAACGATGACTTGACGAAGGTCCTGCGATGCCGATTTACGAATACCAATGCGGAAAGTGCCGACGCCGTACCAGCGTGCTTACACTGCGCGTGGGGGAAAAAGTCGACGCCACCTGCCAGCATTGCGGGAGCCGCAAACTTTCACGGCTAATGTCGCGCTTCGCGATGCCCAAGTCTGAAGAGGCGCGCCTGGAAGCGCTCAGTGATCCATCCACCTTCAGCGGTCTGGACGAGAACGATCCGAAAAGCGTCGCCAAGGTGATGCGCAAGCTCGGCAAGGAAATGGGCGAAGACGCCGGCGGACCGGAAATGGATCAAGCCATGGAAGAACTGGAGAGCGGCAATTTCAGCGGCGGTGACGACTCATCCGGCAGCGACGACTTGTGAAGCGTAGCGCGCAAGAACGATTTCCCATCCGCCGTCGTAGCGTTTGCCTGCTTCGCGCATGATGGGCGCCTGCTCCCATCCCCGATGCTCCAGCTCGACGCGCGTGCCGTTCGCTTCGGCAATGAAGCGAATCTCCAGCTCGGTGGGACCGTCCCAATCAGGCCCCTTCCAGGTCAGCGCGATCACGTGCGGCGGTTGATAGGCAGTAACCCGGCCCACCTCGAATTCGGTGCCGTCGATAAAGCGTTCGAAGAGCCGTCCGCCCACGCGACCCTCGATGAACATCTCTTTGGCGCGCTCACGCCCGAACGAGAAGCCCTCCTTGAGCGGCCACCATTTGCCGATTTCCTCGGTGAACACACGAAAGGCAATTTCCGGCGGTCGCGCGACGCTGATGGCCTTTCGAATTGTCATCGATTTTCCTCGAGGTAGCGCTTGAACGCGCTGAGCGCCGTATCCCAGAACGCCCCCACTTCCTCGAGCTTCTTGATTAAAGCCTCCACCTGCTGGCGGCCTCCAGGTGCTAACTCATAGATGCGCTCGCGACCGACCTTTTTCGCGCGAATCAGGCCGGCGCGCCCCAGCATTCGCGTATGCTTGACCACAGCCGGCCGGCTAATGGCGAAGCCGTGCGCGAGTTCGCCGGCGCGACAGGGCTTCTCGGCGAGGCGGCGCAGGAGTTCTCTGCGAGTGGAGTCTCCGAGCGCGGTAATCGTGCGGTCTATCGACATCGTGAGAACATGGAACCGCTCGGTTCCATATTTGTCAAGCACTTCAGCGAGCTATCCGTGAATCCGATTCGTAAAACGGATTTGCCAACTAGGATTCGAGGAGCACTACTGCCGCCGCTGCCATGCCGTCGCCGCGCCCCAATGCGCCCAGCCCTTCCGGACTCGAGGCTTTGAGGTTGAGTTGTTTCACGTCGGCGCCAAGGGCTTGCGCGAGGTTGAGTCGCATCGCATCGAGATACGGCGCGAGCTTGGGCTTCTGTGCGAAGATGGTGAGGTCGGCGTTGCCGAGTTTGAATCCACGATCGCTGGCGACCTTCCAGACCGCAGTCAATAACTTAAGGCTGTCGGCGTCTTTGTAACGCGGATCGCTGTCGGGAAAATGCCGTCCTAGATCGCCCGCGCCAAGTGCCCCGAGGATCGCATTGGCGAGCGCATGCGCCGCGACATCGGCATCGGAGTGGCCCCCGAGTCCGCGCTCATAGGGAACCTCGACCCCGCCGAGGATTAGCTTGCGGCCTTCCAACAGCGGATGAAAATCGAAGCCTTGCCCGACGCGCACGGTCATCGCTTACTCGGACGCGCGCCGCTGAAGGCGGGATGCTGCGTTGACACCGTCAAACCTCATCGACAAGCTTGGGGCATACGCAGGACGGAGGGAAGTGGGCGATGCCGGCTTTTGTCAAAACACCGCGATTCATCATCAGCACGATTTTTTTGATTTGGGTGATTTCCGTGATTTGGGAGAACCACAACGAGCCGCCGGTCTACGTTTTCTATGCGCCGTTTTTCAGTGTGCAGATTCGCCTGGTGTGGGCGCTGATCTCTGCTGCGGTTTTCGGCGCGCTGGTCGCGCTCATCGTTCAATTTATGTGGACTCATCGCGCCTCGAAGAACGCCGTCTCATCGGTCGCGGCGTGAGGATCCAGTAGCAGCGCCATCGCCGGAGCTCCTGCTTTGAGCAGGTTCTCGGTGGAGGGGCCGATCAGCAGCGCGTCGGCGCGCGAGAGCGAACTGAGAATACCTGAGCCCTGGTTGCCGGTCGGCGTTGCGTACAGCCGCGAATCCTTGCGCTCGATTCGGACCCGCACGAACTCAGTCAGATTGTTAGCAACCTTGATGTCGGCGGCGCACGTGACCTGCACGCGCGGGAGCCCAAACTTCTGAAAGCCGCCCATTTTTCGCAGCGCCGGGCGCGCGTAGAGATAAAAACACACCATCGTCGAAACCGGATTGCCCGGCAGTCCGAAAACCGGCTTTCCCTCGATAATACCGAATTTGAGCGGACGGCCGGGCCGCTGCGCGACGCCATGAAAAAGAGTTTGCATCCCAAGGTCGTCCATCACGCCCTTCACGTGATCGAACTGGCCGACCGAGACGCCACCGGTGGTGAAGACCACGTCGAAACGGATCGCCTCGGTGAGGCGCTCACGGGTATCCTCGATATTGTCGCGGGCGATTCGGAGAATGGTGGATTCCGCCCCCGCTTCCCCAATCGCGCCCGCCAGCGCATAGGCGTTGGAATTGACGATTTGCGCGCCGGTCGGAACCTGATCGATATCCACCAGCTCGTCGCCGGTCGCGACGATTGCCACGCGCGGTTTTCGATAGACGTCGAGCATGGCGCGATTGAGCGACGCGAGCATCCCCAGGTCTGACGCGCCCAGCAGCTTTCCGGCCGACATCAGCAACTCGCCGGCGCGAAGATCCTCGCCACGGGGACGAATGAATCCGCGCGGCTCGGCCGACGCAAGAATCTCGACCCGGGTATCGGAACCGCGCGTGCGCTCGACCTGAACGATGGCGTCGGCCCCTTCGGCGATCGGAGCGCCGGTCATGGTACGGATTGCAGTGCCGGGTTCTACTCGGCGAGCCGGCATCGTCCCCGCGCCGACGGTTTCAATCACTCGCAGCGATACCGGATTGGATTCGCTGGCCGCTGCGATATCCACTGCACGGACCGCATAGCCGTCCATCGCGGAATTGTCGAACGGAGGAATATCGCGCGCGGAGCGAATCTCCTCGGCCAGCACGCGCCCGAGGCCGGCGAGAATCGGAATGCGCTCGATGCCGAGCGGAGCCACATTGTCGAGAACGGTTCGGAGAGCTTCGTCTGCGCTGATCATAAGCTTACTCGAAGCATACGCAGGCGGGAGGAAAGAAAAAAGGCACGGTCGCGATGACCGCGCCTTTCCACGTTCATTTCGATACTTCTAGGCGGGCGCGATGAGCTTGGTCGAACGCGCGGTGATAACCTCGTCGATGAGGCCGTACTCGACCGCCTGCGCCGCGCTCATGAAATTATCGCGGTCGGTATCCTTCTCGATTTGCTTGACGGTCTTGCCGGTATGCCGCGCGAGAATCTCATTGAGAATCTCCTTCTGCCGCAGCGCTTCGCGCGCCTGGATCTCGATGTCGGCGGCCTGCCCCTCGAAGCCACCTGACAACTGGTGGATCAGGATGCGCGAGTGCGGCAGCGCATAGCGCCGGCCCTTGGCCCCTGCCGCGAGCAAAAACGAACCCATGCTGGCCGCCTGCCCGACGCATAGGGTGGACACCGGAGGCTTGACGAATTGCATCGTATCGTAGATCGCAAGACCCGCAGTTACTGAACCGCCAGGCGAATTTATGTACATGTTGACCTCGCGCTCGGGATCCTCGGATTCGAGGAACAGGAGCTGCGCGGTAATCAGGTTGGCGAGGTCGTCGGTCACGGTCCCGCCCAGAAAAACGATCCGGTCCTTCAACAATCGCGAGTAGATATCATAGGAGCGTTCGCCGCGGCCGGTTTGCTCAACGACATATGGAATAAGGATACTGCTCATGCTTCCAAATTACTCCGCGCCCACGGTTGGGTCGAGAATCCGAGGTGGGTTACCGAAAATTTCGCCACGCTTTTCGACCCTCATCATGTTCGGCCTGCTTGCTTTTATTTCCGCCGGACGCGTGCTTGCGGCGTCGCCGGCCGAACGCGAGAAGAACAACTACTATCTGCCGAACGAAGCCCAATCGAAGGTCGTCAGCGTTTCAACCAGCGCTGAGGCCGAAGCCGAAATCTTAGTGGTGACTGAAGAGGTCGCGTCCAAGGAACATGCGCCGCGAAAGCTGATCGCAAAGTTCGGCGAGGTTTACGCCTTTGCGCCCTCGTTCATCGCGGTCCGCGTGGATCAGCCCACCCGGCTAACCTTCTGGAATCTGCAAGGCGACGATGAGCATGACTTCATGCTGGCCGATCCCGACCTCAATGTGATGATGCACGTCAAGCTCAAGCCGCTCTCGAAAAATTCCTGGACCTTCACCTTTCACAAGGAGGGCTTGTTCAGTTTCTATTGCGCGCAGCATCAGCCCGAGATGAACGGCCAGATCCTCGTGCTGCCCGCTTCGAAATGATCAACGCGATCTGCGCGATGGCTTTGCGCAGGCGCACCACTGTACGCTCGCGGCCGAGCACCGCGATGACCTCGTAGATGCCGGGGCTGACGGTGCCTCCCGTGAGTGCGACCCGCACCGGCTGCGCGAGCTGCCCGAGCTTCATGGAAAATCGCGCCAGCACTTCCTCGAAGGCGCGCTGGATCGCGGCCTCCGAGAAGTCGGCCTCGAGTTTGTCGAGGTCATCCGCAAGCGCGGCGAGTTGCTCCTTCACCTCGGGCTTGAGGAACTTCGCAGCCGCTTTCGCATCGATATCGATGTCCTCGCGCAGGTAAAACTTCGCGAAGTCGACCAGCTCGACGAGTGTCTTGGCGCGCTCCTTCAACGTGGCGACCATTTTTTCCAGCCACGCATCGTCGCCGGGCGTCGGGTAGCCGGCCTTCGCGATGAACGGCTTCACTTCCTGCGCGAGCTGCGCGTTCGGACGCTCCTTCAAGTAGTGGAAGTTGAGCCACAGCAGTTTTTCAGCATTGAAAATGCCCGCCGAGGTCCCGCACTCCTCGAAGCCGAAATAATCGATGAGCTCCTGCTTCGAGAAAATCTCCTGGTCACCATGCGACCAGCCCAGCCGCGCGAGGTAGTTCACCACCGCCTCGGGAAAATATCCCATCTCGCGATACGCGCTGACCGAGGTCGCACCATGGCGCTTGGAGAGCTTGCCGCCGTCGGGACCCATCACCTGCGGCAGATGCGCGAAGATCGGCGGCTCATAGCCGAGCGCGACGCACATCTGGATCTGGCGCGGCGTGTTGGGCACGTGATCGTCGCCACGCACGACGTGGGTAATCTCGAAGTCAACCTCATCGAGGACGGTGCAGAAGTTGTAGGTCGGACTGCCATCGGAGCGCAGGATGACGAGATCATCGAGCTCGGAATTTTCGAAGACAGTGCGACCGCGAACCGCGTCCTCGAACACCGTCTGCCCTTCGTTGGGCGAGCGAAACCGAATGACATAGTTGCGGCCGGCCTTGCGATCCGGCAGCGCGAGGTCGGGAGCAAACGGCTTGTCGCGGCAGGTCCCGTCGTACCCCGGCTTGCGATGCTCGCGCTCCGCGGCCTTGCGTTTCGCGTCGAGCTCCTCGGCGGTGCAGTAGCATGGATAGGCCTTGCCCGCGCGAAGCAGTTGGCGCGCGGCCTCGAAGTAGCGATCCATCCGGTTCGATTCGAAATAGCGCGGGTCCGGCGGGCCCTCGTCCCACTCCATGCCGAGCCACTTCAAGTCAACCAGAATTTCTTCGAGCGACGCCTTGGTCGAGCGCTCGAGGTCCGTGTCATCGATGCGCAGGATGAAGGTCCCTTTCTGATGCCGCGCATACAAATACGCGAACAGCCCGGAGCGGACGTTGCCGATGTGCAGCGAGCCGGTCGGGCTCGGCGCGAAGCGGGTGCGAACGGTCACAGCTTACTCCCATTCAATCGTGGCAGGCGGTTTCGAGGTGATGTCGTACACGACCCGATTTACGCCACGAATCTCGTTGGTGATACGGCTCGACACCCGCGCGAGGAAACCCGGATCGAGCCGCGCCCAGTCTGCCGTCATCCCATCCTGTGATTCAACCGCGCGGATCGCGATGACGCTTTCGTAGCTGCGCCCATCGCCCATCACGCCGACCGTCTTGAGCGGCAGCAGCACCGCGAAGGCCTGCCATAATTTCTTTCCGATACCCGATGACGCAAATTCCTCCATTACGATCAGGTCCGCGCGCCGCAGCAGGTCGACCCGCTCGCGCGTCACCTCGCCGACGATTCTTACCGCCAGCCCCGGTCCCGGGAACGGCTCGCGATCGACGATCTCGCTCGGCAGCCCGAGCTTGCGGCCGAGCTCGCGCACCTCATCCTTGAACAACTCGCGCAAGGGCTCGATGAGCTCCAGCTTCATGCGCTCCGGCAGGCCGCCGACATTATGATGGCTCTTGATGACGGCCGACGGCCCCTTGAACGATACCGACTCGATGACATCGGGATATAGCGTGCCCTGGCCCAGGAAGCGCGCGCCGCGCACCACATCTTCCGATTCGAATACATCGATGAAGGTGGCGCCGATGATTTTGCGCTTCTTCTCCGGGTCGAGCACGTCCTTGAGGCGGCTCAGAAACATTTCCGACGCATCACTGACAGTCAAATCGATGCCGAGCTGTTCCGCGAAGACGCTCTCCATCCGCTCGCGCTCGCCCGCGCGCAGCAGCCCGGTATCGACGAATACGCACTTGAGGCGCTCGCCGATCGCGCGATGAATCAGCGCCGCCGCGACCGAGGAATCGACGCCGCCCGACAATCCGAGCAGCACCTTGTCATGCTCACCGACAGTGGCGCGAATCTCGGCGACCTTGGTGTCGATGAAGTTCGCCATGGTCCAGTCGCCGGGTTCGCCGCAAATCCCGAGCACGAAATTGCGCAGCACCTGCGTCCCGCACGGCGTATGCACCACCTCGGGATGAAACTGGATGCCGTGAATTTTCCCATCGTCAGTGCGTATCGCCGCGCACGGCGCGTTGGTCGTATGCGCGATCGAGCGCAAGGTCGCCGGCAGCGACTCGACCCTGTCCCCATGACTCATCCACACCCGATGCTCCTGCCCTTCGAGGCCCTCGAACAGCGGGTCGTGCGCGTCGATGTGCAGCGTCGCCGGTCCGTATTCCTTGGCCTGCGAGGGCGGCGTCTTCGCGCCCAGATGCGTCGCGACCACGTACATGCCGTAGCAGATGCCGAGGATCGGCGCGTCGGTCTTCAGCACCTCGGGATCGATATCGGGCGCGTTCTCATCGTAAAGGCTCGCGGGCCCGCCCGACAGGATGATGCCGCGCGGCTTGAGCGCGCGAATCTTCGCGAGCGGAAAATTGTACGGATGAATTTCACAATACACGTTCGCTTCGCGCACCCGTCGCGCGATGAGCTGGGTGTACTGACTGCCGAAATCTAAAATGAGAATCACGGTGAAGCCGTCACTATATCCGACAAGCTGCAGTGTAAAAACACCGCCACCGGATGCCTTTCAACAAGGAACGAACTATGCCCTGCGACCGCGGGCCTTTTGGTCGGAGGGCTTGCTGCGCGGACGGCGCTCGGGGGTGCGGCCGGTCTGGCGAAATTGCAGCCGCAGCGGACTGCCCACGATGTTGAGCGCCTTGCGAAAGCGCGTCTCCAGAAAGCGGACGTAGTGCGCCGGGATATCCCGATCGAAGTTCGAAAAAAACGCGAGGCGCGGCGGCGAGGTGCTGACCTGCGTGACGTACATCAGGTTCAGCCGCTTGCGATCCACCATCGGTGGATCCATTGCGGCACTCGCCCCCGCGAGGATCTGATTCAGCATCGAGGTCTGATAACTCGCGCGCCACGACTCGCCGGCCGCGAGCGCCGCCGGAATTATATCCCGCACTCCATCGCCGGTGAGCGCCGAGGTAAACACGATCGCCGCGTATTCCAGGAATGGAAACCGATGATGCGCGTCGCGAATGAACGCTGCGACCTTATTGCCGGCCTTCGCCGCGACGTCCCATTTGTTGCACACCAGCACCATCGCGCGATCGTTGGTATCGACCAGATGCGCCAGCTTCGCATCCTGATCGGTAATGCCTTCGGTCGCATCGATGACGAGCAGCAAAACGTCGGCGCGACGGATCACTTCGATGGCGCGCCCCACCGAGGCGTGTTCGAGCTCGCCTTCGACGCGCGGCTTGCGCCGGATGCCGGCGGTGTCGATGAGCAACAACCGCTTGCCTTTGTAGTCGAGCGGCGCATCGACCGAGTCGCGCGTGGTCCCCGGCGTCGAGTCGACAATCGATCGCTCGATTCCTGAAAGTCGATTCAGCAACGAGGATTTACCGACATTGGGCCGTCCGATGAGCGCGATTTTCAAATCCGGCCGCTCGACGTTTTTCGCTTCTTTCTCAGGAAGCCGTGCCGCGATTTCTTCGAGCAGCTCGCCGACCCCGTTTCCATGCGCCGCTGACAGAAAGAAAATCTTGTCCGCGCCGGCCGCGTAAAAATCCGAGGCGGCGGTTTCCTGTCCGCGCTGATCGATCTTGTTGACCGCCACTATCAGTGGACATCCGGTGTCGCGAATCAGCGCGAGCGCTTCCTGGTCGGCATCGGTGAAGCCGGCGCGCCCGTCGAATAGCATCACGACGAGGTCCGCCATGCCGATCGCACCGAGCGCCTCGCGCACGATTCGCTCGGACATCTGCTCACGTCCGCCGAGTTCCAACCCGCCGCTATCTATAAGGATGAAGTCGCGATCGTCGTAATGGGCGCGCGCGAAGTTGAGATCGCGCGTGGTCCCCGGAATCGAGCTGGTGATGGCGCGCGCGCCCGCCGCGATGCGATTGAACAGGGTGGACTTGCCGGCATTGACGCGCCCCGCGAGGACTACCGTCGGCAATCCCTGTGCGAGGGCGGCTGAGATCGCGCCCGGCCGCGCCGAAGTTTTAGCGCTTTGCGGCATCGCCTATAACCCCATTTCCTGGAGCTTGCGCGGATTACGGGTCCAGTCGCGATCGACCTTGACCAGCAGTTGCAGGAAGACTTTCCATCCGAGGATTTCTTCCAGCTCGATGCGCGCCGCGGTGCCGACTTCCTTCAGCATCCGGCCACCCGCACCGATCACGATGCCCTTATGCGATTCGCGATCGACCACGATCGTCGCCGCAATTTTGATGAGCTTCTTTTCCTCGTCCTCGCTGAACGCCTCGACCATCACTGCGGTCGAAAACGGAATCTCGCGCTCCAGCTTGAGGAACAATTTTTCGCGCACGATTTCCTCAGCCAGCGTGCGCTCAGTCTGGTCGGTATATTCCTCTTCCGACATCAGCGCGGGCCCCTCCGGCAGCATCGACTTGAGCATGCGCAGCAGCTCCTCGATGTTTTCTCCGGTCTTCGCGCTGACGGGAACAATCTCGATGCCCGGCAGCTCCTTCGTACACTCGTCGAGCAGCGGCAGCAGCCGCACCCGCGGCATCAGATCGATCTTGTTGATGACCAGCAGTTTCGGACTATTGAGCGTCCGCAGTTCCTCGAGGAATGCGTGATCGGCAGGGCTGGTCCGATCGGCGGCCTCGATCACGCCCATGATGACTTCGGCCTCGGCGAGGCTTTGCCGGGCGGTCTGCACCATGCGCTTGTTGAGCATTTTGGGCGAGTCATGAATCCCCGGCGTATCGATGAAAATCAACTGCGCGTCTGCATCGCTGCGGATGCCCATCACGCGCCGCCGCGTGGTTTGCGGTTTGGGCGTTACGATCGCGACCTTATGCCCGACCAGCCGGTTGACCAGCGTCGATTTGCCGACGTTGGAGCGCCCGCCGAGGACCACGAAGCCTGCGCGATGATTAAGGTTTTCGTTCACGAAGTTCTATTTCCATCTGGTCCAGCGCGCTCCGGGCCGCGGCCTGTTCGCTCTGCTTCTTGCTGCCGCCTTCGCCGGTGCCGAGTTCCTTGCCGGCGATTCGGATGCGGGTGGTAAATCGTTTGGCATGATCGGGGCCGCTCGCTGCCACCAGCTCGTAAACCGGCTGCGCGCGATAGCGGCGATACGCGATTTCCTGGAGTTCGGTTTTGTAGTCGCGCTCGGCCGCGGGGCCACCGATGTCGTCGACGAACAATGATTCTACCACACGCTGCGCCGGCGCGAGCCCCCCATCGGTATAAATCGCGCCCACCACCGCCTCGAAGGCCGCGGCGAGAATCGAGACCTTTTCGCGCCCGCCGCTTTTCTCCTCGCCCTTGCCGAGCTTGAGTTTGGCGTTCAGCTCGATCGATTGCGCCTTGAGCGCCAGCGTGCGCCCGTTGACGATCGAGGCGCGCTGCTTGGAGAGCGGACCCTCCTTGGCCTCGGGAAAACGGCGCATCAGCATGTCGGCGATGGCCAGGTCCAGGACGGCATCACCCAGGAATTCGAGTCGTTCGTAATGAACGTCAGAACCGACTGCGGCGCTGGGATGTGTAAGCGCGGTCGACAACAGCTCGGGACGTGCGAAGGAATATCCGAGTCTGCGTTCCAGCTCCGCGGCGGCGCTTTCAGGAGATTGCTCTGGCTCAGGAGGCGGGCGTCTCCCGAACCTCAACAATCTCCCCAACCAGTCGGGCGCCTTTGGCAAACGAAGCCTCCACCTCGAGTTCGCGATTCAGTTGCAGGGAAGAACCCCGCGTCGAGACCCGCACGTAATTGCGGGTGTAGCCGCCGAGCTCTCCACCTTCGGTTAATTCTCCGGCCGATTCTCCAGTTATTTCCTCAAGTAATACTTTGACTCTATGTCCGATCCATTTCGCGGCGAACGCTTCCCGCTTGCGCTCGCCGAGCTCGCGCATCGCCGCACCGCGCCGCTTGATCTCGGCGGCCGGCACTTTGCCCGCCATCTTCGCGGCGGTGGTTCCTGCGCGAACAGAGTACGGAAACACGTGCAGATACGAAAGCGGCAGGCTTTCGACGAAACTCAATGACGCGTCGAAATCGGCGCGGGTCTCGCCCGGAAATCCCACGATGACATCGGTGCCGATGCCCGCGTCCGGCATCGCCGCGATCACGCGTTCGATGCGATCGCGAAAGTACGCGACATCGTAACGGCGGCGCATTCGAGACAACGTGTCGTCCTCACCCGCCTGCAAAGGCAAATGAAGATGCGCGCAGAACTTCTCGCTTTGAGCAATGATGTCGATAATGCGGTCGCTGAGCTCCTCGGGATCCAGCGAGCTGATGCGGATGCGATCGATCGGCGAGCGCTCGGCCAGCATCTCGAGCAGGTCGGCCAGCTCGACCGGAGGATCGAGATCCTTGCCGTAGCCGCCCAGGTGCACGCCCGAGAGAATTACTTCGCGAAACCCGCGTTCGTGGAGTTCATCGATTGCGCCGAAGATGCGGCGCGGCTCGACGCTGCGCGACATCCCGCGCGAAAACGGAACGATACAAAAAGTACAAAATTGATCGCAGCCTTCCTGCAACTTCAGAAAGGCGCGCGAATGCCCGGCCAGCGTCACCCCGCTCAGCTCGATCGGCGCGCGTTCCTTGCGCAGGTTGGACACCATCACGCGCTCGGACGCCTCGCCCATCACCGCGCGCTCCAAATCGTCGAGTCTGCCCAGGCCGACGATCGCATCGACCTCGCGATGCGGTTCGAGCGTGGCGGGACTCGCCTGCGCCAGACAGCCGGTCATCACGATGCGGGCATTGGGATTGAGCCGGCGCGCGCGCCGCGCAATGCGCAAACTTTCGGAGTCGGCGCGATCGGTAACGGTGCAGGTGTTTACGATGTAGACATCGGCAGGTTCGCTGAATTCGGTCCGCTCGAAACCGCGCGCGCCGAGGCGCGACTCGATAATCGCCGAATCGTACTGATTGACCTTGCAGCCGAGTGTCGCAATCGCAAATCGCATCGTGTCCGCCTATTCCCGAAGCGCCCGCTCGATAAAGCCGCCGCCGACCACTTCGTCGCCACGATAGAAGACGCAGGCCTGACCGGGAGTTACCGCGGGGCCCGGAGAAACGAAGCGCACTTCGGCGGTGCGCGGGGAAGAAAGCGTCAGCCGCGCCGGCAACGCGGGATGCCGATAGCGGATTTTTACTTCGACATCAGAGCCGCCGGCATCGAGGCCGGCGGCATCGACGAAGTCCACATCGCGCGCGATCAGCCCTCGCGAGTTGAGATTCGCGCGCGCCCCCACCACGACCTCGCCGCTGGTGGGGCGAATCTCGTTGACATAGAGAGGTTCGCCCGCCGCAACTCCGAGGCCGCGGCGCTGACCGACAGTGAAGCGATGAATCCCGCCGTGTTCGGCGAGCACCTTGCCCTCGGCATCGGTGATACGGCCCTCGCGAATGGAACCCTCGGGCGCGAGCCGCTCAACGAAGCGGGCGTAGTCGCCGTCAGGCACGAAGCAGATTTCCTGGCTCTCGGGCTTGTCGGCATTGGCAAGGCCGAGCGCCCGCGCGCGCTGACGAACCTCGGACTTGAGCATCGCGCCGAGCGGAAACAGCGTACGGGAAAGCTCCTCCTGCCCCAGGGTAAACAAAAAGTAGGACTGATCCTTGGATGAGTCGGCGGCGCGCATCAGATGATAGCGGCCGCTCTCGTCATGCGCGATTCGCGCATAGTGTCCGGTCGCAACGAAATCGGCTTCGAGTGCGCGCGCGCGGCTCCACAGCCGGTCAAACTTGATCTCGCGATTGCACATCACACACGGATTCGGAGTGCGCCCGGCGAGATATTCGGACACAAAATTTCCGATCACACGCGCGCCGAAATCGGCACGCAGATCGACCACATAAAACGGAAAGCCCAGCCGCTCGGAAACCCGCCGCGCATCCTCGAAGTCGTCGTGCGAGCAGCAGGTACCTCGACGCTTGGTGGCCGGCGCGGTCGCGTCCGGCGCAAGGCGCATCGCCACCCCGACCACGTCGTAACCCTGCTCGCACAGCAGCGCCGCCGCCACCGAACTGTCGACCCCTCCGGACATCGCCACCAGCACCCGGCGCTTCATCGCGAGGTCTCCCGCAAGTTCTCCCAGTGACTGCGAGTCATCGGCGCAGGCTCGGCGTCCGCCACCCGGCGCCATACGCGGGGAATGATGTTGGCGGCGCGCGCAATGTCGTTGCGCGTGGTGTTCCAGCCGAGGCTCAGGCGCAGCGAGCTGCGCGCCTCGTCATGCGTGAGGCCCATCGCGAGCAGCACGTGCGACGGCTCGACCGCACCGGCGGCGCAGGCGGAACCCATCGAGACATGGATACCTTCGAGGTCGAGCGCGATAAGCATGCTCTCGCCCAGCACATTCGGAAACGTCAGGTTCAGCGTGTTGGGCAGACGATCGCGAATCGGCGCGTTGAGCCGCAGTTGCGGAATCGCATCGAGGAGCTCGGCGAGCAGCTCGTTGGTCAGCGTCGAAATGCGCAAGACTTCGTCATGAAAATGCTCCGTGACCGCCGCGGCCGCCGCACCGAAGGCAATCGCGCCGAGAAGATTCTGGCTACCGGCACGCAGGCCAGCCTCGTGCGGACCACCGAGCAGCATCGGCATGATGGTCGAGGGCTCGCGAACAAAAAGCGCGCCGATACCGGCGGGCGCGCCCAGCTTGTGTCCACTGAGAGTCATCAGATCGCAGCGCAGCTCGGCAACGTTGACGGGAATGCGCCCGACAGCCTGCGCGGCATCGAGATGAAAAATCGCGCCAGCCGAGCGCGGCCGCCTCGGCGACGCCACTCAGCTCTTGAATCGTACCAACCTCGGAATTCGCCAGTGCAAAAGTCACCAACGCGGTGTCGGAATCGGCCGCGGCCGCGACCTCCTCAGGCGCCAGGCGACCCTCGCGATCGGGCGCCACCTTAACGATTGTTGCATCCGGTAAACTACAGTGAGCCAGCGGCCCAAGCACCGAAGAATGCTCGATCGCCGAGCTGACAACCTTGCGGCGCGCCGGCAGCGCCTTGAGGGCGCCATGAATCGCGAGGTTGTTGGCCTCAGTACCACCGCTGGTGAAAACAATCTGACGCGCATCGGCACCGATGAGCGCGGCGACCTGCGCGCGCGCCGCCTCGAGCTTGCGACGCGCCGACTGCCCCGCGCGATGCACCGACGACGGATTGCCGCCGTCCTCCTCGAGGAAGCGCGCGACGGCGGCCTTCACCTCGGGTCGCAGCGGCGCGCCGGCATTATGGTCCAGGTAGGTACTCATCGACATTGCTACTGAAGCTGACTCGGATGATAAGTTACCTTACCCGTTCGCGGCGCAAAAGATATGGCATCTTCGAGCACAAGCAACATCAGGGTGGTAGTCGTCGGCGCGGGCGTGGTCGGATGCAGCCTCGCGATGCATCTGGCGCGCGAGGGCGCCAGCGTCGACGTCCTCGACAAAGGCGAAATATGCGCCGGGATGTCCTCGCGCTCCGGGGCCCTCATCCGGATGCACTATACCTTCCCTCCCGAGGCTAACCTCGCGCTCCAGAGCCTCCGATACTTCCAGAATTGGGCCGATGTCGTCGGTGGGGGGTGCGGATTCGTCCAAACCGGCTATGCCACCTTAGTTGACTCCTCCAATGTCGACGCTCTCCGCGCCAATGTCGCGATGCTGTGCCGACTCGGCGTCGATACCGAGGTCATCTCCCCCGATGACCTCCAGCGCATCGATCCTAATGTATCACTTGAGAATGTCGCGATGGCCGCCTACGAGCCCCATTCCGGCTATGCCGACCCTATTGCCACTACCCATAGCTTTGCTGATGCCGCCCGCCGCGCCGGCGCCCGCTTCCATCTCAACACCCCCGTCACTTCCGTCCGCCTCCGCGCCGCCCGCGCCATCGGCGTCATGGATGCCGCCGGCCGCTTCCACGAGGCCGACGCCGTATGCCTCGTGACCGGCCCCTGGACCGCCCCGCTGCTGGCCCCGCTCGCCGCGTCTCTGCCCTTTATGCCGCCTATCACCCCCGAACGCGCGCAAATCGCCTTCTTCGAGCGGGATTCGCGCATTCGGCATCTCATCTATATCGATACCATCTCCGGCTGCTACTTCCGTCCCCACCAAAGGGGCGGTCACGCCCCGTTTCAAGATGACCTGACCCTCGCGGGCATCGGCGGCAGCCATCTCGATGATGCCGACCCCGACCGTTTCCGCACCGCCAACGATGCGGCCTTCATCGAGGAGGTCCGCCGCCGTCTCGGCACGCGGATTCCCGCGCTGGCCGCCGCCCCCTACGCGCGCGGCCATGCCGGCATTTACGATGTCACGCCCGATCAGCGTCCGATCCTCGACGAGGTGCCGGGCCTCGATGGTCTTTACGTAGCGGCGGGCTTCAGTGGGACGGGCTTCAAGACCTCGCCCGCGGTCGGCGCCGCGATGGCGGAGTTGATTTTGAATGGCGCGATGCCCGAAGCGATTGCGCCCTTCTCATTTACCCGCTTTATGACCGGCAAGTTGATTGCGGGTG
Source organism: uncultured delta proteobacterium (assembly GCA_963848285.1). Lineage (GTDB taxonomy): Bacteria > Desulfobacterota > Binatia > Binatales > Binataceae > DATGKG01. Next base: position 521,176 of record CAWKCZ010000002.1, read on the forward strand.
AGCATGAGTATGCGATGGGCTCCGACTTCGGCCACACGCTGTAGTATTTCTTTCCTCATTCCGGCTACCGATATTTCGATGGGAAGTCTGCCTGAAGGACTTGCAAACTGTCAGTTTTCGGTGCGAATCTGCTTGCGTTCAGTTTCCCGAACATCTTGTCCGATATTTTCGGTGAACGTTTGATATGGGGCAAAACGAAAATGTCCACAATTTCATGGCTTCATCTGTCTGACTGGCATCAGAAGGGTCCTGACTTCGATCGCAAGGTCATCCGCGACAGATTGATAACCGATCTAAGAAACCGTGCCGAGATCGACGAAGCACTTGATCAAATTGATTTCGTCGCCTTCAGCGGAGACCTCGCTTTCAGCGGCAAATTGCTGAATACAATCGAGCGAAAACAGAATTCCTTGCGCCGGTCTTGGACGCGGTTAGACAAACGCCCGACAAACTCATTTGCGTTCCTGGAAATCATGACTTGGATCGCAATATTGTTAGGGAACTTCTTCCAGCGTCCTTGCAAAAGCCCTCATGTCTCGGACATGACGTCCAGCGGTGGCTCCTGGATGAGCGCAGACGAGCGCATTTGATGGAGCCTTTTGAAGCGTACCAACGTTTCATAACCGACTTCACGGGTCAGAAATCCCGGCGTTCGCTTCGAAGAATATTTTCAGCGCAGGAGGTATTTCGATCGTGTTCTTGCACTCAACTCATCATGGATGTGTGCACGACAAGCCGACCGGACTAAACCTGATGAAATAGACGATGCTCGATCGCTCCTTATCGGCGAGCCGCAGATCCATGACCCGCTCGATCAGCTCGCTGGCGAAGATCTGCGAATCGCTATAACGCACCATCCATTCGACTGGCTGGCAGAATTTGACCGTAACCACGTAGAGTTGCCCTTCGGGAAAAAAACCGACTTTGTGCTCGATGGCCACCAGCACAAGACCTCGTTGACGGTGACCAGGGGACCCGGCGGGGACGCGGTACTGATGGCGGCAGGCGCAAGAACCCAGGACCGTCGAAATCCCGACAATCCTCGCTATGCGAACGGCTATAATTTCGTAAAACTGGACCTCGCAACCGGCCACGGTTCGATCTACTTCCGCACATGGGGAGAAGGCCGGAATCAATGGATTGAGGACAACCAACTCTACCGAGGTGGCAAGTACGAATTCGATTACTTAACGCAATGTAAACCGGGCAATCTTTCCCTCGAACCTCGCCAACATCGAACCCTACCATCACGGATGGAGGGCGGCTGCACATGATTACCGCGATTTTCTCCTTAAGAAGATGTGACATTATCGACATAAGCAATCTGCCAGCGAAGACCCCTCAAGCTCGCGCACAGACAGTTAGAGTTGCGCCGTCTCTATGTTTCGCTTCGAGTGCAGGTCGAATCGACCAAAGGAGGTTCTACTGATCAGCAAATCGCAACGCTTGAACAGCGACGCGCTTCCCGATGGCGCGGCACGACTCATCTAAATCAGGGTACGCGCATTAGTGTTGGCGAGCGGCTCCGAGAAGCGCGACGCCTAGTTGTACTCGGAGACCCTGGCGCAGGAAAAACAACGCTCACGCGGTGGATCGCAACCGCGTACCTCCTTCGGCTTAAGTCGGATCCTACTTGGAAGGACCTACCTGACGTCAGAACGCTTCCCGATGAAGATTTTCTGCCGATTCTCGTAAGATGCCGCGAACTTGACGAAGGAAGTTTACGCGGAACACTGGACGATGTTCTCATTCATACTCTGCGCAAGGCTGAATTCCGGATCAAAAGCTGAAGAAATTCAAGACTTTCTTCGCCAGCGAATCGACGACGGAAAGGCGCTCCTAATTCTTGATGGACTCGACGAGATCGATGACGCGCTTAAGCGTGCAAATTTTTGTGAACAGATCGAAACCATCGCTCTTCAAAATGAGCGCTTGGCGATCATAGCCACTTCGCGAATTGTTGGTTACCGAGAAATGGGGCGACGGTTGGGACGCGGTTTTGAGCACATGATACTTGCCGAGTTGCTACCGGAGGAAAAAGATGAGTTCGTGCGAAGATGGTGTGAACTCACCGAACACCCCGACAAGCGTGAGGGTGCTACCAACGAACTGATAGCCGATATCCACAGTACCGATCGTATCGAGCGACTAACGGCTAACCCGATGTTACTTACCGCAATGGCGCTCGTGAAGCGCAAGGTAGGAAAACTACCGCCGCGCCGGGCAAGTCTCTACTCGGAAGCTTTTGAGCTTCTTTTAAATTGGAACCCCAAGGAAGGTGGACCGATTGACGATTGGGAGGCGCTTCCTCAACTCGAGTACCTCGCCTACGCGATGTGCGATCGAGGCGTTCAGCAGTTACCCGAGCAGGAAATAGTCGGCTTATTCGAGCAGATGCGCAGGGACTTTCCTAGTTTACGCGACGTTACCAAACGAACGTCAGCAGAGTTTCTGAAGGCTTTAGAGGCTCGGACTGCGATCCTAAACCAGGCGGGATATATGTGGAGTTCCGGCGCGAGCGTCGCCGCATATGAATTCCGCCATCTCACTTTTCAGGAGATCTGGCCGCTCGTGCGCTAGTCGATGGTTGTTTTCCCGGCAAAGACAATAAGTCTGGAAATCTCTCGGAAAATGTCGGCACCCTCGCCGAGCGGATTGGTCGTGGAGAGGAAAATGCCGGCGATTCAGACGGACGGTCAGCCGAGAGTTGGCGCGAGGCCTTGCGTCTTCTGACGACAATTTGCAAGAACGACGAGGTTGACGATGTGCTACTCGCTGTTTTGGGGACGAGCGGTACAAGGTCTGACTCGGCGATCGCACGAGCTGTTCAGGCAGGCTTATGCCTAGCTGATGAGCCAAATGTGAGCGAGCAGGTGGCCGCCCGGATCGTGCAATCGCTGATCGAGTCTTTGTCTCCCAACCGCGCAGTTCAACGATCAGTGATCTCTACGATGATTGAGTTGGCGGGCACGCGTTGGTACCAACTGCTTTCGGACGCGCTTTTCATTTCTTATTCGGGAAGCAATGGAACTGAAAGGATGCGGTACGCCGAACTACTGGGCTACGTGGAATCGCGCGCGTTGGAAGTGAACAAGATCAAAGACGACACCGAGCTGACTAAATGGTTCGAGGTTCACGCTGAACGCTTGGAGGAGGGAGACGAGAGACAAATCGTGAAGGTTGCGTTAACTATCAGACATCTCTTCTTGCCTTACTATCGGATAGAATCACTTTATCTCTGGGACGGTCTCCCATCACAACAAGATCCTTCCTGGGCGTCGGTCATTCGGGTTTCAGAAGCGCTTATCCGTCGGCTCGGGGAAAATGAAGCTATTGTTGATGCCGCCGGCCTGGCATTGGAGGCGATCTACGACGGACTGCCTGGCGACCCACTATGGCTCATAGAGCCGTTCTCCTAGATCTCATCCGCAAGCCGAAGGGAGAGTTCGGAACAGGCGCGGCCGCGCGCATCTTGGGCAGCGAAGAAGATAAGGCAGCGCTAGCGCCCCTACTTTCTCTACTCGAATCTCAAGGAGGCAACTACTTAACCTCAGCCGTGGCCAACGCTTTAGGTGGTATAGGTGATGAACGAGCAATTGACGCTCTTCTCCTCTTGCTTAAAGATAGCAACTCTGAGATTCGTCGGTCAGCCGCTAAGGCGCTAGGGGATATCGGTAGTGAGCGTCCCATAGAGGATCTGGTTCGCTCGCTAGACGATATTCCATATGTCGTTGAGGCGGCCGCGGCTGCACTCGGAAAGATTCGGACCGACCAAGCAATCGACGCCCTCATCTCCGCCCTGAATAGAGAAGAAACCGGTGTGCGCCGACCCGCAGCGGCCGCCCTTGGTCGAACTCAGAGTCCGCGAGGAATTAAGGCTCTCGAAATGGCTCTTGAATCTCCCGATAGGAATCCTTCGCGTCGCAGTTGTTCGGTCCCTTGCAGAATTGGCGTCAAGTCTAAGTATTGATTTGCTGACTCCGCTTCTTGACCACTCTGATAGCACAGTTCGCGAAGAGGCTGTGGCGGGAACCGTCGAGACACTAGACACCCTTCAGGCTGAACTTGCATCAAGAGACCTTGATGGCCTGCACCCTTTTCTCGATCCGCGCGATCCAATAACGCGCGACCGGATCGTGGAAGCGGCGGACCGACTTTCTTTGCCCGAAGAGCAGGTACGCGGTGCTTACCGACAATTGGCAAAAGTTCTCAAGTTCCGGGTCGAGGACTAGAGCCGCTTCCCTGCATGTCACCAATAGGCCGCCATCCACGCGCACCCATACCCGAGCTTGTTCACTCCCTCGAACAGCACCATGAATGGCGCATACAGCGCGAACTGACCCGGAGTTTCCAGGTGGCGGAGCGCGTTCAGCAGCGTGCCGAACCGCGCCATCGCGGGCGTGTTGATCTTCCAGTCCTTGCCGTTCGGATTGGGCGCGTGCTTGCGATTGTAAAGATAGCGGCTCCATCCGCTCTCGAAACATTTGCGCAGCGTGTCCAGCATCAGGGGCTCGTAGCGATGCTCCACCGCCACGTGCGGGTTGTAGTAAACCTCGATATGCTGCGCGCGTAGTCTGACAGTCAGGTCGGTGTCCTCGCCGCGCGCGAGGTTTTCGTCGAACAGGCCGACCTGGTCGAAGACCTCGCGCCGAAAGGCCGCCGCGCCCGAGGCCTCGAGTTCGTGGCGCGTGGTAATCTCTTCCGGGCGCATCGGCATCTTGCGAAAGAGGCTCTTCAGGGTCGTGAAATCCGCCGCGTTCCCCGCTAACTCATCGTGGATGCGCCGGCGCATGCTCACATCGTAGTAGAAGTGACTGATGCGGCTGCCCAGGTCGCGGCCCGACCCTACGATCTTGAAGCGCACCACCTGAGCCTCGGGACGCTCGCGAAAGAAATCCAGGATGGTCAGGACGTAGTTCGCGGGCAGGAGGTAGTCGTCGGCGACGATGGCGATGAAGTCGCCGGTCGCGGCCCCGATTCCGAGATTGCGGGTCGCGGAAATTCCCGCATGCGGATGATAGAGATGCCTGATCGTTCGCGTGCTGCGCGCTGTAGCCCGCGACCAGCTCCGCGGTGCCATCGGTAGAGCCGTCATCGGCGACCAGTATTTCGAGGCCGGCGCCCTCGCAGTTCTGCCGCAGCAGCGAGTCGAGGCAGTCCTTCAGTAACAGCTTGCGGTTGTACGTCAGGATGATGACCGAGATGGTTGGATGCGGCATTGCCAATCGCCGTCAGCTGACTCTCGGTCTAGCTATCATCTGTCGCAGGCCTGCGATGCGATGGGCGAGGCCCAGCGCCAGGTACAGATGCGCGAAGCGCCAGTTGCGCGGAACCTGGCGGCGGCGATTCTCGTCATTCAAAAGCTCCGCATCATATTTGGCGAGCAGATGTTGCTGGCCGTCGGCATAGTGCAGGCGCTGGGTGATGAAGCCGCGCAGCGAGCTGCGGCAATCGTTGTAGGCGAGGATACGGTCGGACTTCCACGCCGCGATGCCGCGCGCCTTGAGGCGCAGGTAGAGATCGAAATCCTCGCGCGTGGGCAGCGCGGTGTCGAAGAGCGGATTTTCGAGGCTCAGCACCGCTCGCTTGAGGGAACTGTTGCCCGAGGCCAGCATCGCCACCTGGTACAAATCTCCCGGCCGGTTGAAGGTCGACGCATAGTAGTAAAACCAGAACCGCGAGTATATGTCGTCGCGCAGCGGGCGCAGGTTGGCGTTGAGCACCAGGATCTCGGGATGGTGCAGATGCTCCTCCAGCGTCGCGCCGAGGTAGTCGTCGGCCGGCACGATATCGTCATCGAGGAAAATCAGCACCTCGCCGGTACTGTTTTCGACGCCGGCGTTGCGCGCGGCCGAGGCGCCGCGGTTGACCGGCAGTCGCACCACCTTGAGGATTCGGGAATCGAGCTGGCGCAGATGCGCCGGGAGCGCCTCGAGGGCGGGCGGCTCGCTGGCGTCATCGGCGACGATGATCTCGACCTCGCCGGCGAGGCCGCCGCGCGCGATTTCATTGGTCAGCGTGGTGAGGATGCGCGCGAGGGCGTCGGGGCGGTTGTGGGTTGGGATGATGACCGAGGCTCGCATGGGTCACCATACGCCGGGAATCAGGCGCCAGGTTTCCGCCATATACAAATTGTAGGGTTCGCCGAAGCGCTCGGCCATCATCGCCTCCTCGGTGCGGATGCGCCAGCTCATCAGGAGCACGTCGGCAAGCGCGCCGAGGAGGAACACGACCGGCGCGCCCCACAGGATCGCCCACGCCTGGCGGCTGATGATCCCGCCGGTGTAAATCGGATGGCGAATGCGGCGGTACAGCCCGGTCCGGATGATGTCGTGGTTGTCGAGCACCTCGAGATGCGGGGTGCCGAAGCGTCCGAGCTGGATGCGCGCTCCCAGAGCCAACGAGAGCCCCGCGAGCTGGACCATCACGCCGAATGCGGAAAGCAGCATCGGGGGATCGCCGCCGTGGATGTAGGTGCGCTCGAAGGGCGCGGCCGCGAACAGCGCGACCATCAGCATGGCGTTGAGGCGGCATGCGGGAGTTTGATCCTTGTTGGCGACGGGATCGAAGGGCGGGCGCGCGAAGCGATCGGCGACATCGAAGCCGGCATAGAGCGCGAGGTAGGCGAGGACGAAGGGATGGCGCCAGAGGTAGCCGAAGAGGCCGAGGCCGAGCGCCATCGCACCGAGCGCCGCGAGCATCAGGTACGCGAGGGAAGTGGCCTCCTCGATGAGGCGGGTGGTAGTGTAAGGTTGATTAAGCGGCATCCAGCATCAAATATTACCATGACGCGGGACGCCGGCGATACCGACGCTACGTCAAACGAACGACCCGCCGCGACCCATGAGGCCTCGCGCGGGTCGTTGTAGACATTTGCTACGAAGGCTTCTTCATCTCGAACGACGGCCCGGACCATTCGTCGTCGAGGATCGAGGTGGCGCCCTGCCCGCCCGGGATGTTGGCACCCAGACCGACAGTCACTGCGCCATCGACGACCATCGCCTGCCCGGTGACGAATTCGGAATCGTCGCTGGCGAGGAACAGCGCCATCGCGGCGATATCCTCGGGGCGTCCGGCGCGCTTCCAAGGCTGGAAGGCCTGGAAGAGTTGCGTCGCGGTCTGTTCGCCCCCCGGGATGCGGTTGTAGGTCAGCGGCGTCGCGATGAGCCCGGGGCATATGCAGTTGACGCGAATTTTGTCCTTCGCGAACTCCAGCGCCGACGACTTCGAGACGCTGATGACGCCCGCCTTCGCCGCGCCATAAGCCGTCAGACCCGGGGTGCCGACGCAGGCCGGCAATCGAGGCGGTGTTGATGATCGAGCCTCCACCGGCTTTGCGAATCTCGGGCACCGCGTGCTTGATGCCGAGGAACACCGCGCGGAGCAGAATCGAAAAGGTACGATCCCAATTCTCGATGGTGGTTTTTTCGAGCGGGCCGACCGCGCCGCCGAGGCCGGCATTGTTGTACATGATGTCGAGGCGGCCGAATTCCTTGACCGCGCGATCGACGGCGCCCTTGATGTTCTCCTCGCTGGTGACATCGGCGAATTGGAAAACCGCGTTGCCGCCGTTCTCCTTGCAATCGCGCACCGTGGCCTCGCCGCCTTCCTTGTTGAGGTCGGCGATGACGATGGTCGCGCCCTCGCCCGCGAACCGGATGGCCGTCGCGCGTCCGATGCCGCTCGCCGCGCCGGTGATGACCGCAACTTTCTTATCGAGTTTTCCCATGATGAAATTTTCTCCTGTTCCCCTTCCCTCAAGGGAAGGGGCTAGGGGTTAGGTTGCTAAGCTTGAGTTTCCTTCTGCAGCCCGCGCTTGCCCGATGACTTTGCCTTTCGCGTCGCCATTGGCAGACACCGGCTTCATCCGAGGCTTCAGGTTGTCCTTGTGCAATTTGTACTCGACCGAATCGACGAGAGCCTGCCAGCTCGCCTCGACCACGTTGGCCGACACGCCCACCGTGCTCCATCGCTTCTTGCCGTCGGTCGACTCGATGAGCACGCGCACCCGCGCGCCGGTCCCGCGCCCATTGTCGAGGACGCGAACCTTGTAGTCTGCTAACTGCATGTTCTCAAGCGCCGGGTAGTACGGCACCAGCGCGGTGCGCAGCGCCGAGTCGAGCGCATTGACGGGGCCGTTGCCGATCGCCGAGGTGCGCGAGCGCAGGCCGTCGGGACCCTCGATGATCACCACCGCCTCGCTGAACGGCGCCTGGTCCTCATGCCACTTGTCGTCGAACACGCGGAAGCTCACGAAGTTGAAATGCTCGCTCGCCATGCCGAGGGTGCGGCGCATCAGCAGCTCGAACGAGGCATCGGCGCCCTCGAAGGTGTAGCCCTCGCTCTCGAGGCGCTTAACTTCTTCGAGCAGCTCGGGAATCTTCTCGTGGTTCGGGATCGACCTCGAGGCCCAACTCCTTGCTCTTGTACATGATGTTGGCCTTGCCGGAGAGCTCCGACAGGACCACGTGGCGATTATTGCCGACCAGTGCCGGATCGATGTGCTCGTAAGTCTGCGTGTTGCGCAGGATGCCCGAGACATGCAGCCCGCCCTTATGCGCGAAGGCGCTGCGCCCCACGAATGCCTGCCGACTGACGGGCGTGATATTCGCCAGCTCGTAGACCAGCATCGAGATTTCGCGCAGCTCCTTCAGCTTCGCGGGCGGCACGCATTGGTAGCCGAGCTTGAGCTGAAGGTCGGGGATGATGGAGATGAGGTTGGCGTTGCCGCATCGCTCGCCGACCCCATTGATGGTGCCCTGCACCTGGGTCGCGCCGACTTTCACCGCTGCGATGGTATTGGCGACCGCGACTTCGGAATCGTTGTGGCAATGGATCGCGACGCGGCATTTCACGATGTCGATCGCGGCGCGCACCGCATCTTCGATTTCGTTCGGCAGCCGTCCACCGTTGGTGTCACATAGACAGATAGTGTCGACGCCCGCCTCGGCTACGGTGCGGATGCAGTTCATCGCGTATTCGCGATTGTTGTAGTAGCCGTCGAAAAAATGTTCCGCATCGAAGATGACTTCATCGACATGCTTCTTAAGGAACGAAATCGTATCGCTCAGGACGTCGAAATTTTCTTCGAGCGGGATGCGCAACGCCTCGCGCACATGCAGATCCCACGTCTTGCCGACGACGCATGCCACTGGAGTATCCGCTTTCAGCAGTAACTGGAGGTTGCGATCCTGCGAGGCCCGCACGCCGGCGCGACGCGTCGAGCCGAAGGCCGCGATCTTCGAATGTTTGAGGCGCGCCTTTTTTACCGCGCTGAAAAACGCCGCGTCGCGATCGTTGGAGCCCGGCCATCCACCTTCGACATAGTCGATGCCGAGGTCGTCGAGCCGGCGCGCGATTTCTACTTTGTCTTCGATGGTGAGCGAGACGTCTTCCGATTGGCATCCGTCTCGAAGGGTCGTGTCGTAAACCTGGATTTTCTTTTCCGCAGCCATCATGCAGTCTCCGCGGCGCCGCCGGGGGCGCCTAAAAACTTGTCGTGAAGAGCGCGCATGGCGAGTTCGCCATACTTCGAGTTGACTACAACCGAAACCTTAATTTCGGAAGTTCCAATCATCTCGATATTAATTCGCTCCTCGGCAAGCACGCGGAACATGGTCGCCGCAACACCCGCATGACTGCGCATGCCCAAACCCACGATGGAAACTTTCGCGACGGGATCCTCGAAGCGGACTCCCGCAATACCGATCTCATCGCCGATGCGCTTCACGATATCGAGCGCGCGCTTCAAGTCGTCGCGCGTCACGGTGAAGGTCATGTCGGTGCGGCCGTCTGCGCCCGCGTTCTGAATAATCATGTCGACGATAATTCCGGAATCGGCAATGGGGCCGAAAATTTTGGCCGCCAGTCCGGGACGATCCTCGACGCCCCCGATCGTAATCTTCGCTTGATTTTGATCGAGCGTGACACCAGAAACGAGCACATCCTCCATGGTTGCATCCTCTTGTCCTACCCAGGTTCCTACTCCGTCGCCGAAGCTGGAGCGGACCACGAGTGGCACATTGAATCTTCGCGCGAGCTCGACTGAGCGGAGCTGCAGCACCTTGGCGCCGAGCCCCGCCATTTCGAGCATCTCGTCATATGATATGCGATCGAGTTTCCTCGCCGTGGGAACGATATTCGGATCGGCGGTGTAGACGCCATCGACATCGGTATAGATTTCGCACATGTCGGCCTTGAGCGCCGCCGCCAGCGCAACCGCGGTCAGGTCCGAGGCGCCGCGTCCGAGCGTGGTGATATCGCCCATCGCGTCGATACCCTGGTAGCCGGCGACGACCGCGATCTTGCCTTCCTTGAGCGCACTCGTCAGGCGATTGGCTTCAACCGATTTGATCTTGGCGCGGCCATGATTGGAATCGGTCGCGAGCTTCAACTGATGCGCAAGGAAAGACGAACACGGGAAACCCAACGCAGTCAGGCGAATCGCGAGCAGCGCGGCGGAAACCTGCTCGCCGGTCGCCACGAGGACATCGGTCTCGCGCGCATTGGGCGCATCGCTCAGTTCGCTGGCGAGCTTGAAGAGACGATTGGTCTCGCCCGCCATCGCGGAGACGACTACGACGACGCGATCGCCCTTCGCATGCGCACTGCACACGCGTTCGGCGACTGCCTTGATACGATCGACGGTACCCACGGAGGTACCGCCATATTTCTGGACCACCAGAGCCATTCGATGATGCCCTAAAACGCGGAAATTACGGGTGACCCAACATTATGATTGGAAACGGCGATGCAAACCAGAGGCTTCGGGTCCGGGTAAAATCAGTTCGATTTGATGCGCGGCTCCGGGCTTGCGCTGTCTTCTGGCCCGGCCCGATTGTCACCACATCTACAGAATTGACTGACATCCTTGTACGAGGACACGAACTTCCTTAGCTCCGCTTCGCAAGCGGCCGCATTCGGAATATTGAACATCATGTGGCCGGGCAAAAGTGAATTCGGTCCACCGGCGGCCGGTACCTGCAACGTACAAACGAGCGCGAGGGCGGCTGCGTGCTGGAGCTTTATCATGGCTCTAGGCAAATCGATTCTTGAGTTTCGCGACGATGGACGCGTGCCGCCTGCCGGTGGCGCGGAATTCGAGGCGACGCGTGTTGGTATCTGCGTACTCGATGCGTACGGAAAGAAACTCCATGTCAGCGCCTTCGCGCAAACGCTCAAACCATTCGACCGCCGCAATCCCGGGCGAGAAGAGATATTCGCGCAAGCCCATGTCGTCGAGGCCAACTTCCTCGAGGCGATAGAGATCGATGTGATAGAGTGGCAGGCGTCCGCGATGCTCCTGGATCATCGTGAAGGTGGGACTCAGGATGTCCTCTTCGCGCAGACTCAGCCCTCGCGCGAGGCCCTTGATGAAGCAGGTCTTGCCCGCGCCCAACTCCCCCGTGAAGCCGAGCAGTTCGCCGCCTTCGAGCAGCGATGCCAGCCGGCGTCCCCACGCTTTGGTCTCGCGCGCCGAGTTGGTCTCGATAATGAGAACGATTTCCTCAGCGGATTCTGTGTGCGTTTCATTCATAGAATTAGCGGTATTTGCCCTACCAGCATTATAGCGCGATCGCCACAGGATGTTGTCAAACCGCCACGCGAGCGAAATTCGTAGGGGTCGTTCGCGAACGACCCGTCAAATCCTCGTCGCGCGAAGCGCATCCGATCTAAAGGACCCAAGCCATCAAAGATTCAACGGGCGCTTCGCGAAACGCCCCTACGAGGAATCAGAATTCAATCCACGAGCGTATCAATCGCACGAGGGAGCTCGTCCAGCAGATCGCCGACGATGTACCCTACCCTGCCGTAACGCGTCGCTACCCGATCGGCGGCATAGCCGTGCAGGAATACACCCAGCGCCAAGCCCTTCAGCGCACCCATGCCTTGCGCGAGAAATGTCGCGGTCATGCCGGAAAGCGCGTCGCCCATGCCCGGCGTGCCCATCCCGGGATTGCCGGTCGAGTTGATGTAGACCTCGCCAGTCGGCGCAGCAATCACCGAACGCGCGCCCTTCAGAAGCGTAACCGCGCCGGTCAGCTCAGCAAGCTTCCTCGCCGCCGAAATGCGATCGGCATTCACTTCCTTGGTGCCGATGCCGAGCAGGCGCGACATCTCGCCCGGATGCGGGGTCAGTACGACCGGACCCTTCGCATCCTTCAATTTGGCGGGGCCGATTTGCGCGAGGACGTTGAGGCCGTCGGCGTCGATGAGCATCGGACGGTCGGGTTGCACCGCCTCCTCGATCAGCCACGCGAGGAGATCCTTGGTGCCGTCGCTCACGCCAATACCCGGCCCGACGACGATCGAACTCATCGGATTGATCAGGGAAGCAAGCGCCTCGGTCGCCGCGCGACCATCAAAATGTCCGTCGCGATCGGCAATGGCCTCGGTCATCAGCTCGGCCTGCCCCGCCGATACGACATCGGCCACGCAATTCGGAATCGCGGCGGTCACGAGGCCAGCACCGGCGCGCAACGCCCCTCGCGAGGAAAGCAGCGCCGCGCCCGCCTTGCCGCGCGACCCGGCAATCACCATCACGTGGCCGAACATCCCCTTGTGGGAATTGTCGGTGCGCGGCGTCATCCAGCCACGAACATCGGTCGCTTCAAGGAAAAGGCCCATCGGCGCGATCGCATCGATCGCCTGCGATGCGAACCCGATCTGTTCGACTTTAAGTTCGCCGCAATGCGCCGCACCCGGATACGAAACATGCCCGAACTTCGCGAATCCGAAGGTCACGGTGAGCGACGCATCGATGGCGGCGCCCATCACCGCGCCGGTGTCCGAATTGATGCCGGAGGCAATATCGATGGCGACGACTGGAACCTTCGGCGCGTTGATCTTCTCGATGGCCGCGCGCGGCAGGCCCTTCACCTCGGCGTTGAGGCCGGTACCGAAAATCCCGTCGATGATGACTCCCGGTGGCTCGCGCATAGCGTCGTCCAAGGCCGATTCGGATTCCACCTCCGTCACAGCACCGCCCGTCGCAATGAACTCGGCATGCGCGCGCGCCGCATCGCCTTTGAGCGCCCAGGCCTTCGCCAGCAGAATCGCGCGAACTTTGATACCGTCATGATGCAGCTTGCGCGCGGACACGAAACCGTCGCCGCCGTTGTTGCCCTTGCCCGCGACGATCAGAATGCCGTCCGAAATTCTCGCGCGATACTTCTCGACAGCCGCGCGCGCCACCGCCTCACCGGCCCTGGTCATCAGCGTGTATGACGGAACGCCGTACTTGTCCTGGCTGAGGCGATCGAGTTCGCGGCTCTGCGCGGCGGTAAGCAGCTTCATATTCAGATGCTAGCAGAGTGTCGCAGGACCCGCATTTCTATAGCATCATGCTGCGATGGTTCGGCTCAGCGTCAACGTCAATAAAATCGCGCTGCTGCGCAACTCGCGCGGCGGTGACCAACCCAACGTGCTCCAGGCGGCGCGCGCCTGCCTCGACGCCGGATGCCACGGCATCACGGTCCATCCGCGCCCCGATGCGCGCCACATCACCTACCAGGACGTGCGCGAACTCGATGCGATGCTGCGCGCCGAGTACAAGACCGAATTCAACATCGAGGGCTATCCCACTGACGACTTCCTACAACTTGTATGCGAGGTGAAACCGGCGCAAGCGACGCTGGTGCCTGACCCGCCGGATGCGCTCACGTCGGATCAGGGCTGGGATTTCCTCGCACATCACAAATTCCTGCACGAGGTCGCACATCAGCTGCACGACAGCGGCATTCGAGTGAGCCTGTTTGCCGATGCTGACCCGACGACGATTCCCGGCGCCGCGGAATGCCACGCCGATCGCGTCGAGCTGTACACGGGGCCGTATGCTCATGCGTTCGGGACGCCCGACTTCGAGCGCGTGCTTAAGCGAGCATCGCGAGAGCGCGAAAATCGCGAAGAGCCTCGGCCTCGGCATCAATGCGGGCCACGATCTCAACACGAAGAATCTTCCTGGGTATGTGAAGAGCGTGCGCGGCCTACAGGAAGTATCAATCGGCCACGCATTGTTCTGCGATGCGATCTACCAGGGATTGAAGCGAACCGTCGGCCTCTATCTGAAAGCGATCGGCGCATCGCCCGGTGTCAAAGGGAAGCCGACGACTAGACGATAAAGCCTACTCGCCGACGCGACGCTGGATGGCCTCGCCGATTTCCTTCGCCAGCGCGCCAATCTGCGCCTGGTCCGCGCCCTCGACCATCACTCGCGCGAGCATTTCGGTTCCCGAGTAACGCACCAGCAACCGGCCACTTCCCGCGAGGCGCTGCTCGGCGTCGGCGATCAGTCGCGCGATGTCGGGCATCTCGCTCAGCGGAATGCGTTCCCTGACGCGTACATTTTGTAGGACCTGCGGCATCCGCTGCATGACGCGCAATTCGCTCAGCGGGCGATTCGCTTCCGCCATATGCGAGAGCATCAGCAGCGCGGTGATGAGACCGTCGCCGGTGGTCGAATGATCCATGAAGATGACGTGGCCGGATTGCTCGCCGCCAAGGTTGTAGGAATTGGTGCGCATCTCGCGAACGACCGCCGGATCGCCGACCTCGGTGCGGATGAGCTTCACGCCGGCATCGCGGAGCGCCACCTCGAGGCCGAAGTTGCTCATCACGGTGGCGACGACAGTGTTGTCGCGCAGCTTGCCGGCCTTCGCAAGGCTGCGGCCCATCACCGCCATCACATCGTCGCCATCGAAGACCTCGCCCTTCTCGTCGATGAGCATGGCGCGATCGGCGTCGCCATCGAGTGCGATGCCAACGTGACATTGCTCGCGCACCACGGCCTCGCGAATCTTTTCGAGGTGAACCGCGCCGCATTTGTCATTGATGTTGATGCCGTTGGGATCGACGCCGATCGGAACCACCTCGGCGCCCAGCTCCTCGAGGACCTCCGGGCCGACTTTGTAGCCCGCGCCATTGGCGCAATCGATCGCGATGCGCAGCGACTCAAAGTTAGCGGTGCGCGGCACGCAGGTCTTGAGAAACACGAGGTAGCGCCCCAGCGCATCATCTATACGAGCGGCCTTGCCGATATCAGCATTGCTGGCGCGTCCGTGGGCTAGCGCGCTGTCATCGAACACGAGGTCCTCGATTTTCGCCTCCAGCTCATCGTCAAGCTTGAAGCCTTCGCGCGAAAAAAACTTGATCCCGTTGTCCTGGAAAGGATTGTGCGACGCCGAAATGACGACGCCCGCATCGGCGCGCATGCTGCGGGTCAGAAACGCGATGCCGGGGGTCGGCACCGGACCGACCAGCCACACATCGACGCCCATCGAGCAGATGCCCGAGGCGATCGCGGTCTCGAGCATGTAGCCGGAGAGCCGCGTGTCCTTGCCGATGAGAATCTTGCGATGGCGTCCGCTCGATCCGCGAAACACATACGCGAGCGCGCGCCCGAGTTTGAGCGCGGTCTCCGAGGTGATCGGCTCCTCGTTGGCGATTCCCCTGACTCCGTCGGTTCCGAACAGCTTACGACGTATGCTCATCGGCGGCGGTACTCCGTTTCTCGCGATAGAGCCGCAAGCGAACCTTATCAGGCGATTGATGAACCACCTGCATCCCGTCAGGCAATTCGAGTTGCAGCGGGAGTTCGTGCGCACCCGGAGTCAATTCTTTCGCATCGACATAAGCGAGGCCATTGGGATCGAGGCCCTGCAGCTTCAGCATCGGTCCGCGAATGGTCACGGTAGCGTGATTGGGCGCAACATTGAACTTGTAGTCACTGTCACGGACGCTGACGTTGACGGCGCGAAATTCGCGATCGGAAATTTTTTCCGCGATATGCGCCTTCGCATCCACGCGCATCGCGGTGAGCGCGACCGCAGGATTGGGATTTTCCAGGTCCACCCGTCGCTCGATATCGGTGGTAGCCCCGGCAATATCGACCGGCTCGGTAGTAATTTGCGCCACCGTGTTAACGTAGCGGCTGGGACCGATCGCCATCACACTCGCCGGCGTCGCTTGAGCCCCCTCAACTTCGTAGCCGGAGGCCGGCTTGCCGTCGAGATCGATGTGCACGGGAATGTCGCGCTGCACCACGTGATCAACATCCAGTATCACCTCGGACGGCGATACGCTGGTCACCGTGGTGCCGCGCGGCACCAGGAACATGGTCGGGTTGATCTTGTAAGACGCCTGCCCGGAGCCAATTCCCGGAGAGATCCAGTCTGACAGTGAGCCGCTCCGGATTGAGCAAAGACAAAAGCGTGCGCGGACCATTGACCTGGATCTTCACGAAGTCCGCGGGATGATTCACAATCACGAGGCCGGCCGGGAGCTTGCGATAATTGATGGGAACGTTAATTCGTCGAAAGCGTTGCGCTGGCCGGCGTTGACGAAAATCCACAGTCCGGCGGCGATCGCCAGCGACAGCAACCGCAGGGGCAGGTTTTTCAGCGCGCGACGGCGAAATCTGGTCCACCATGCGGGCTGTTTTTCGTCCACTATTGCCATCGCTATGCGAACCTACCTGCCCATTTACATCGATCCCTATGCCGGAAGCTTCCGCAGCATTGCCAACACTTCTGACGGCTCCAGCGCACGCCGCAATTCGCCATGATGCGCGATAGAGATGGTCCCGTCCTCTTCCGAGACCACCAGTACCACCGCGTCGGTGTCCTCGGTCATCCCGATCGCGGCGCGATGACGCGTGCCGAGCGACAGACTTACGTTGGGATTCGCCGAGAGCGGCAGTACGCACGCCGCCGACAAGATCTGATCGCCCTTGATGATCACGGCGCCGTCGTGCAGTGGCGATCCACGCATAAAAATGTTCTCGATGAGCTCCGGCGAAACCCTGCCGTAGATCAGGCGTCCGCTTTCGACGAATTCGTTAAGCCCATCTTCCTGCTCGATCACGATCAGTGCGCCAATGCGCCGCGCTGACAGCCATGCGGCCGCGATCGCGAGTTCCTCGGCGACTCCGGCAGTGGTGGTACGCGAACCAAAAAACGGATTGGTGCCGACGCGGCTCAGTGCGCGGCGAATGTCGGCCTGAAAAATCACCACCAAGATGATGATGAAGCGAGCCGAGGAAATTGTTGAGCAGCCAGTTGAGGGTGAACAGCCCGAACATCTGCGAGGCGATGAAGGCGAAGCCGATCACCACCATCCCCAGCACCATCTGCACCGTGCGCGTGCCGCGAATCAGCAGCGCGATGCGATACACGACGTACGCGACGATCAGGATGTCGGCGAGATCCTGCCATCGCGTCGCCGGTAAGAAGGGAAGATAGTTGTGCATTTTTGCCTAGCTGTTTCCGTTCCGGAACTTCGCACTCGAAATCGCCGCCGCTATCGCGACCACCGCCCGCGCCGGGCCCGGTTCATGGACCCGTACGATCGAGGCGCCATTTGCAATCGCGATCGCATCAATCGCGGCGGTCCCAAATTGCAACTCCGCGTCACTCGCGCCCGCGATCTTGCGCACGAAACTCTTGCGCGAGGAGCCGACCAATACCGGATAGCCCAGCGCGCAAATGCGAGGCAAGCTCCGGATCAGCTCAAGGTTGTGAAAGGCGTTCTTGGCGAACCCGATTCCGGGATCGACGATGATGCGCGACGCGCGCGATTCCCGCTCGCGATCGCAAATCGCGCGCGCTCCGCAAGAAACTTCACCACCTCCGCCACGACATTATTGTAGCGCGCAAACTTGATGTGATCTGCTGGTCCGCCGCGCATATGCATCAGAATCACGGCGCATTTCGCTGTCGGCCGCGAGCGTCGCCATCGCCGGATCGGCCAGCGCGGTGACGTCGTTGATGATTGCGGCGCCTTCATCGAGCGCGGCGCGCGCCACCTCGAGCATGGCGGGTATCGATCGAAATCGGCACCCGCAGTTTTCCAGCCAGGCGGCGCAGCACCGGCCGCACCCGCGCCAGTTCCTCCAGCGGCTGAAACTTCGCGAGCACCGATCGGGCGCGTCGATTCGCCGCCGATGTCGATGATGTCGGCGCCGGCGGCCTCCATCTCCAGCGCGTGAGCGGCGGCGCGTTCCGGATCGAGGAAACGGCCGCCATCGGAAAAGGAATCCGGCGTGACATTGAGAATGCCCATCACGGCCGGGAATCTGATCGCAACACCGCCCTTCAGCCTGAGAGCTGAAGGGCGGCTGATAACGGACGAAGTATTTGCGGAGTCGCGCGCCGCTAGGCGAGGACCGGCTTCGGAGGCAGCCCGGGCATCGGGGTTTCCTCCGGCTCCTTGGATTTTTCCTTACCGGCTTCCGGGATGGCTCGCGGCGGTTCGGTTCGGACCGGCTGCCATCAAAGGGCTCGCGTCCCTCCCGATACGCCTTGAGGATTTCCGCAACCTGGGCGCCGTCGAGGACTTCCTTCTCGAGCAATTGCTCCGCTACCGCGTGCAGCACCTTGATGTGCTCGGAAAGGAGACTCCGCGCCTGCTGATACGCCTCTTCGATGATGCGGCGCACCTCGCGATCGATCTCCACCGCGGTGTGCTCGGAATAGTCTTTTTGATGGCCGATGTCGCGGCCGAGGAAAACCTGCTCTTCGCGCCGGCCAAAGGTCATCGGGCCGAGCTCCTTGCTCATGCCCCATTCGCAGACCATCTTGCGCGACAGCTCGGTCGCCTTCTCGATATCGTCGCCGGCGCCGGTCGTCATGTGTCCGAAGATCAACTCCTCGGCCGCGCGACCGCCGAACATCATCGAAAGCCGGGTCATCAGGTACTCGCGCGAATACGTGTAGCGATCATCGACCGGAAGCTGCTGGGTAACGCCCAGCGC
Source organism: uncultured delta proteobacterium (assembly GCA_963848285.1). GTDB lineage: Bacteria > Desulfobacterota > Binatia > Binatales > Binataceae > DATGKG01. The sequence continues at coordinate 539,924 of CAWKCZ010000002.1, forward strand.
CATCCCGCGCGGGATGATCGTGACTTTGTGCACCGGATCCGCGCCGGGGAGCAGCATGCCGACCAGCGCGTGACCGGCTTCGTGATAGGCGGTGTTGCGGCGCTCCTCCATCGACATGACCATCGAGCGCCGTTCCGCGCCCATCATGACCTTGTCTTTGGCGAGCTCGAAATCGCCCTGCTCGACCTTTTCCTTGTTGCGCCGGGCCGCCAGCAGCGCGGCTTCATTGACGAGGTTTTCGAGATCGGCGCCGGAGAAACCGGGAGTGGCCGCGCGAGAGACGATCCAGCTCGACGTCATCGGAGAGCGGAACTTTGCGAGTATGAACTCGAAGGATGCCTTCGCGTCCTTTCACATCGGGACGAGGGACGACGACGCGGCGATCGAAGCGCCCGGGGCGCAGCAGCGCGGGATCGAGGACATCGGGGCGGTTGGTCGCGGCGACGAGGATGACGCCCTCGTTGGCCTCGAAGCCATCCATCTCGACCAGCAACTGGTTCAGCGTCTGTTCGCGTTCGTCGTGCCCGCCGCCGAGGCCTGCGCCACGATGACGTCCGACCGCATCAATCTCATCGATGAAGATGATGCAGGGCGCGTGCTTCTTGCCCTGGACGAACAAATCGCGGACGCGCGAAGCACCCACGCCAACGAACATTTCAACGAAATCGGAACCCGATATCGAGAAGAACGGCACGCCCGCTTCGCCCGCAATCGCGCGCGCGAGCAGCGTTTTGCCGGTTCCCGGCGAGCCGACCAGCAGGACGCCCTTGGGAATACGGCCGCCGAGGCGAGTGAAGCGCTTCGGGATCCTTCAGAAACTGGATGATCTCCTCCAGCTCTTCCTTGGCCTCGTCGATACCGGCTACATCGGCGAAAGTGACCTTATGCGTATTTTCGGTGAGCAGCTTGGCGCGGCTCTTCCCGAACGACATCGCCTTGCCGCCGCCGATCTGCATCTGGCGCATGAAGAAGATCCAGACCGCCACCAGCAGCAGCATCGGGAACCATTGCACCAGCGCGACCATCCACCACGGATCGCCCTCGGCGGGCTTGGCGGCGATTTTCACGCCCTTGGAGCGCAGGGTCTTTACGATATCGGGATCGGTCGGCGAATAGGTCTTGTAGTGTTCGCCGCCGGAGGTGACGCAGATGAATCGAATTGCCTTGAATGGTAACCTCGGCAACTTCACCCTTCTCAACCTGATTGAGGAAGTCTGAAAAGATATCTTCGGGCTCGCGTGTTTGCTGTCTGCTGAAGATGTTAAACAGCAGAAGAAACATCAGGCCCAAAACGAGCCACAGCGCAATACTGCGGGAAAATTGATTCATCCCAATTATCAGGCTACACGGGGGCTAAATCGTTGGCAACGGCGAAATCATCTTAATGCTGGGCTAAGATTGGCGGCAGATGCCCGAACTCGCAGCACGTATTCGGTCCTTTCCGTCATCAGCGCGACTCGTCCGCGCACGATTCCTGGCATCCACGCGATAGCTCCTTTTAGTTCGACGATCGGAAAGCTCGCGCGCCTTCCCACCGGAATCTTCTGGTCCATGAAAATATCCTGCACCTTGCGATGTCCATTCATCCCGAGCGGCGCGATGCGATCGCCGGGGCGGAAGTTTCGCACGATGAGCCCGCGGCGGCCGCCGTCGCATCGAAGAGGGCTTCGAACTTGCTCTCCGGCTGGGTGCGCCGAACTGATGCGGAATCTTGGTCATTTCAAATCGAAACCCGCCTCCGGCAATCTCGGTGTTGCCTTCATTCAATCTAACCATGAATGGAGCCGGCTCGGCGGACCTCAGTCGCGACCCGGAGCAAACCATATTCGCGTCCAGTTGCAGGCCGGGCGAAATCGAGCGACCCGTTCGCCGGCCATCGAGGCACAATCGCCGGATGGCCTCGATATGCGACCGCTCGATCCGCGCAAAGTTCCGGTCGGCGCATCTTGAGGTATTGCCGAATCACCTCGGCCTGTAACGCCGGAAGCATCAGATCGAAACTTGAGATGTCGAGGCCGTCATTCGACGCACGCGACTGGAGTTCCCGCCTCGCCGCGGCGCCGACGAAATCGTCGAGCGCCCGCAGCTCGGTGGCGAGATCGAACAGGCGTCCGCGCAGCCCGGGTGCGTAGTCGCGTTCGAGCATCGGCATCAGCTCGGCGCGGACCCGATTGCGCAACATCGCGGAGGACTGATTGGAGCTATCGTTCACGAATTTCCCGTCGATGCTCTTAAGATACGCCAGCACCTCTTCGCGGGTTACATGAAGCATCGGACGAATGATGCGCCCCGGCCCTCGCTCGGCCATCGCGGAAAGGCCCGCCGCACCGGCGCCGCGCAGCAGCGCATCAAAACCGTCTCGGCCTGATCGTCGGCTTGATGCGCGACGGCGATGTAGTCCGCGCCAATGCGATCTGCCACGGCATTCAGGAAAGCATGGCGGGCTTCACGTGCGCGTTCCTCGAGGTTGGGAGTGTCAACTGAGAGACCTTCGGCGCGCTCGACGATCAGATCGATGCCGCATCGCGAGCACAGGTCTCTCACGAAAGTCTCATCGCGATCGGCCTCGTCGCCGCGGATTCCGTGATTCAGATGCGCGGCGACGATCCGATAATCCATCCCGCTCACCGAGTGTGAGCATCGCATGGAAGAGCGCGACCGAATCCGCCCCACCCGACAGCGCAACGAGGATCGTCGCATCGCGAGGAACGTCGATTCGATCGAGAGCGGCCTCGATCATTCGGACGAATCTCTTGGTTCTTGGAGAGCTCATCTTTCGTCAGCGATCATTGCCGATAAGCCCTCCGGAATAAAGCGAAGCGACCAGGATCTTTCGGTTTAAGGGCGCCAACAGTTGCGTATCAATCAAGGAATTCGGAGAATGCAATATCTCCGATGGGCATAACGTTTTTACCGGTAAGGATTTCGAATCCACACGATCAGAAGCGCGCCGCCGAGGTCCAATTCCTCGTCGACACCGGCGCACTCTACAGCGTTATTCCGTCGAACCTGGCGCATCAGCTCGGCCTCAAAAAAATCGACCGCGAGGAATTTACTCTCGCCGACGGAACCCACTGCCAATACGACGTCGGAGAGGCATCTTTCCAGCTCGGCAAACGGCGGCGCACCTCGCCGGTGGTGTTGGGCCCTCCCGAGGTCACGCCACTCCTCGGAGCATTAACCCTCGAAAGCTTGGGACTGATGGTAAACCCGGTCACCCGTGAGGTCTTGCCGATGAAGTTGTTTCTGGCCGCCGCGCCACCGGTGAAACGGCGCCGCTAAACGGGCTTCCCGGTTCCCCTTCCACTTCAGGGGAAGGGGTTAGGTCCGCGTTCCATCAACTCCCGGCTCGCCCTAACTTCGGGACGATGTCGTCCTCGGGCAAATTCCCAGTCACTCGAAATCAACGCCACAATCCTGAGAAAGTCCGTTTGGCAAAAGAGTTGCGTCGCAACATGACACCCGAGGAACGCATCCTTTGGGGTCGTCTGCGGCGAAGTGCGCTCGAAGGAATACACTTCCACCGACAACAGATAATCCTGGGATACATCGTAGACTTTTATTGCGCCGCATCGGGGCTGGCCATCGAAGTCGACGGACCTATCCATAAGTCTCAAGTAGACGCAGACCGTAATCGGGACCACGCCTTGGCAGGAGTGGGGATTCGAACCCTCCGAGTAAGAAATGAAGAGGTCGTGCGAGATGTCGAGGCAGTCCTCGAAAGGATTGCGACTGCCTGTCGCAGACCTAACCCCTAGCCCCTTCCCCTGAAGTGGAAGGGGAATCAGGCAGCGGAAATACCGGCGGTCGTTCTTTCTTCTCCGGTTCCCCTTCCACTTCAGGGGAAGGGGCTAGGGGTTAGGTCGGCGCAACGACAATTGGTCGAGCAGGTGCAAAATCACCCCAATCCCCGGCAGATTGATGCCGAGGTCTTCGCCCAGCGCGCGGATGGTCTTGATCCTCCGCAAGGTGGTTTGGCTATATACCGACACCTGCCGGCCTTCGACCTCAATGATTGCGGTATGCGAGACGATGTCTTCGAATTCCCACAGCCGCAGTTGACTCTCGGATATGCCACCCAGAGTGAGCAGCGCTTCGCGGCTGAGATAGGGAACCTGCTCCGGCTTCCTCGATCGTGAAGACGCCCTGCCCTTCGATGCCTTGATCCTCGATGCCATCGCAACCGCTCAGCTCTTGGACAGTTCCGCGCGAGGATCAGGAACTCCGCGAGCCTGGCGCTTTTCGGCGAGCTGCTCCATCAGCGCGCGCTCGTCCGCCGTCAGGTCGGTGGGCGCCAGCACCTTCAGCTCGTACATAAGATCGCCGGCTGCTTCAGCGCCCCGCCCAGGAATGCCGCGGCCTTTGAGCCTCAGCGTCTTGCCGGTCTGACTCTCGGCCGGAATCTTGAGCGATACTTTTCCGCCCCCGAGTAGCGGCGCAGTCACCTGCGCACCGAGTGATGCCTCGTAGTCCCATACCGGCAGCGCGACACGCAGATCGCGCCCGGAAATCGAGAACACCGAATGGGGTTCGAGGCGCACCGTGAGAAAGAGGTCGCCATTCAAATCGGGCCGCGGACCCTTGCCGCCCTGCCCCTTCAGGCGAATCCGCGTTCCCTCGGTGACTCCCGGTGGAATCGAAACTTCGAGCGTGCGATGCCCGGGGATGACGCCGCTGCCGCCGCAATTGTGGCATGGCTGGGCAGAGCGGATGAGCCGCACCTTGCCCTGCTTCTGCTCCGCCGCAATCATGCCGGTCCCGCCGCATACCTCGCATTCGTCCTCGGCGGTGAGCTCGAGGCGACGCTTGGTGCCTTTCATCGCCTCTTCGAGGACGACCCGCACATCGGCGGCGAGGTCGGGCGCCTTCTGCGGACGCGGCTTCGCGCCGAAGCTGAACGACTGGAAGTTTCCCGGCCCGGTTCGACGTGCGTTGAACGGCGACTCGCCGAAGCCGAAGAACTGCTCGAAGAAATCGCTCATGTCGGCGCCGGCGCTGAACTCCGGGCCCTGCGCGCGGCCACCCTGGCTGGCAGCATAGCGGCGCAGGATTTCCTCCTGGTCGAGCCCATGCTCCCAATCGGCGCCGAGCTGGTCGTACTTGCGACGCTTCTCGGCATCGCTCAGGACCTGGTAGGCCTCGTTGATGTCCTTGAATTGGCCCTCGGCCTTCTTGTCGTTCGGGTTGACGTCGGGATGGTATTTGCGCGCGAGCTTGCGATAGGCCGATTTGATGTCGGCCTCGGACGCGCCGCGCTCGACGCCGAGGACTTTGTAATAGTCTTTAAATTCCATGCGATGAGATCTGATTAAAGATGTGCATCAAAATGATGCCGCGCAACTGCCAGGCCCAATTCAATTCTCGATAGCCGATTTGGCATTCGCAGCGGGGGCCTTGAGATGCTTCAGGCGCTCCTCCATCGCACGAACCTCAATCTCGATACGAGCCTGCCGCCGCCAGATGAAAGCGACATAACGCGAAAATCACCACGAAGATGATCGTATAGCCCGCGAACAGGTAGTCGAAGTGTTCCATCAGTTGATGCCTAAAAGTCGGCGGCCGCAGCCTCGATCAGCGCGACATCGCGCCGAATAATGGTCAGGCGGCTGCGGGTGCGAAGTTGCTGGAAGCGCAACATCAGCAGCCATCCGAAGAGGACGGTAAACGCCGCCAACGAGACCAGCAGCGTGATCACCATGCGCGGATCTTCCAGGCCGTGCGAGCCACTGCGCGTCACCAAAACGGCGGGATGAATCGTACGCCACAGCCGCACCGAAAGAATCACTACCGGCACATCGAGCGCGGCGACGATTCCGATCACGGCGCCGAAGCGCGCGATCTCCGGGGTGTCATCGGCCATCGCGCGCAGCATCAGGTATCCGCCATAGAGGAGCCACAGGATGAAGGTGGTGGTCAGGCGCGAATCCCACGTCCACCAGGTCCCCCAAATCGGCTTCGCCCACAGTGAGCCGGTGACCAGAACCAGGGTGCAGAAGACCATCCCGATCTCGGCCGCCGCATAGCCGAGGTCGTCCCAGATTTGATCCTTCAGCCATAGGTAGAACGCGCCCGCGATGGCGACGATTCCGAACGCTGCGAAGGCGACCCATGCGCACGGAACGTGAAAATAGAAAATGCGCTGGACGATGCCCTGGTCTTCCTCGGTCGGCACCCATTCGAAGACCATGTACAGCGAGACCGCCATCGAGACGAGCGTGGTCCATCCGAGCGCTGATGCGACTTTGTTTTTCATGATCGATCCTCAATCCTCACGGATCACATGCTCAAAGAGCAACGCGCCGAGGGTGACGAAGAGCACATCAAAGGCTACCAGTATCCCGAGCCATTGCGAGGCGGCGGCGAGTGGAAAGCCCGACAGCGCGGCCTCGCTCGCTTTCACGCCTGCGATGATGGCGGGAATGAAAAGCGGAATCGCGAGAATCGGCAGCAGCAGATCGCCAGCGCGGGTACGGCTGGAAATCGCGGCCAGCAACGTCGCGAGCGCGGCGAAGCCGAGGGAGCCGAGCATCAAGGAAGGCGCGAGGCGCACCAGGTCGACACCGAAATCGAGGTTGAAAAACAGCGTGATGAGAAGGACGGCGGCGACCTCGACAATCGCCATGAACGCGAACGCGGCCGCAAGCTTGGCGGCATAGAGCGCCGCTGGATCGATGGGACTCATCGCGAGCGCACGGATGCATCCGTTTTCGTTCTCGGCGATCATCGCGCGCGTCGCCCCGAGCATCCCCGCGAAGACCAACGCGACCCATAGCGCCGCGGCGCCATCGCGCGCGCGATCCACTGGCTGTGGATTCAGCGCGAACACCAGCACCACCATGATCAGCAGCGACAGCGCGAACAGCGCGACGGTGCTCTGCCCGCTACGAATCTCGAGGCGCAGGTCCTTGCGCAACACCGCGGCGAAGGCGCTCATCGCGGCTAGGCCCCAATCCTCGAGCGCTGCGGCGCGCGCGTTTCTTCCCGCATCGGGAGAACGCGGCCATTGACGATTCGATAGCAATTCATCTCGATGCCGAGGTCGAGCTGCGAGTGCGCCGTGAGAAGCGCCGCGCATCCGCCTGCGATGGCCGCACGAATCAGCTCACCGACTACCGCTACGCCATCGGGATCGAGGGCCGCGAATGGCTCATCGAGGAGCAGCAGGTCCGGCTCGGTCAGCATCGTGCGGGCGATGGAAAGCCGCTGCTCCATGCCGCGGGAAAATTCACGCACTCGCTCATTCTTCGATGCGCTGAGGCCGACCGCCTCGATCCACTTCGTCGCGAGGTCGTCGCGATTCGGCATGCCATACAGCTCGCCGTAGAACTCGAGGTTTTCACGCGCGGTAAGATTCGGATACAGCCAGCTTTGATGCGAAAGCATCCCGATGCGTCGACGTGCGGCACCCATTTTTCCGCTGCTCTCGCCGAACACCATCACCTCACCGGAAGTCGGCTGCGACAGCCCCGCAAGGATTCGCAGCAGTGTGGATTTCCCCGAGCCATTGCCACCGACCAGCAGTGAGCAGCGTCCTTCCTCGACCCGCAGATTGACCTCGCGCAGCACCGGCGTGACGCCGAAAGTTTTGGTTAACCCCCGCGTCTCGACGACCGGCCGCGCCATCATGATGCCCGGGTGGCCATCCGCTCGGCGCGCAGCGGGGTACCGCATTCGCCACAGAAGTTTCCCGAGAGCGGCGTTCGCGTGCCGCATTGCGGGCAAAACCTGATCCGTCGTCCGCCGCCGATTTCCACCGGCGCATTGCGTGGCGACGGGGGCGGCACCGAGGCATCGAGTCCCGACACGATTGGAATTGCAGGCGGCGGCTTTGACATCGCGGAGATTTGGTTGGCGATGGCGGCGGCCTCCCGGAGCTTGGGACGGACCGTGGCAGCAGCCTGGCTGGCTGCCAGCTCCTGTTCCTTCAAGGTCTCGAGCGCGCCCATTGCCTGTAAGGCGCGATCCTCGAGCCCGGCGCGAAGTGACTCATAGTCGTTGTCGGAGAGTTTGCCCATCTCGCGATCGAATTCGAGCTCGCGAAGTCCCTGGACCGCCAGCGCATGCTCATGTTCGAGCCGATCGGTTTCCAGTTCTTCGCGACCGCGCCTGGCGCGCAGGCCCAATCCCCCGGCGAGCGGTGCCGCCACGAACAAGGCGACTCCGGCAATGATGAAAAACGCCGAGATATAGAACGCCACTAGAGTTGCCCTTTGACTTCCGCGTCGAGCTTCTCTCTCAGCTTCGGATCGATCACGGGCCGAATTGGATCATCCGATGATGAACGCGGTGGGGTTTGATGCCGCCATCTGCCGAGCACCATCACGATGAAACCGCCACCCACGAATAGCGCGAAGAACGGCATCACCCATGCGAGCAGATTAAATCCCTCGGTGGTCGGCGCGGAGAGAATCTTCTCGCCATACTTGGCGCGAAAGGTCGCGATGATCGCGGTACGTTCCATGCCTTTGTCGATCATGCGGCTGATTTCTCCGCGCATCGGGACGGAAAATCCGCAGCTCGGCATGTTGCAATTGGCCACCGTAAGTCCACATCCGCATTGGCAGGTGAGTCCCTGGCTGACGTCATCGACGGTGGTGACCGAAAAAACCGGCGCAGTAAAAAAGAGCGCCACCACGAGGCAAATGGCGAGCGCGGCAATGCTGGTAGGGAGGCGACGCAACTTCAGTCCACTCCGCGCGCGGGTTCCGCCGCGATCGTTTCCTTGCCGCGATTCAGCGCCTCCGCGATGGCGGCGCGCTCGCGCACGTTGGGCCACATCGCGATGACGGTGCCGAGCACCATCACCAGGCCGCCCGCCCATAGCCAGAACACCAGCGGAGTAAGGAACACCTGGAAGGTTGCCATCCCGCTTTGGTCTTCGATGCCTGCAAGCACGATGTACAAGTCGTAAAGCGGCGTCGAGCGAATCGCGACCTTGGTCGCGGGCTGCTGTGGTTTCTTGTAGAAGAGCTTAGCGGGATACAACGTCGTCACTTCATGTCCACCGCGCGTCACCTCGATATCGGCGGTCGCGGTTTCCAGATGCGGCGTACTGGCCGGCGTCAGCGCCAGGAAGTGCAATTGGTAGGGGCCGACCGCAAAGCTCTCGCCTGGCTTGACGCTTTTCTTCACCTCGATGCGGAAGAACGACGACCCCACGATTCCGATGAACGCCATGATCACGCCGATGTGGATGATGTATCCCCCATAACGGCGATTGTTCTTGGAAACCAGGTTTACCAGCGCACGCGGCGTCGTTTCGTGGACCATGTGCCGTCGCGCGCTAACCCCACGGCGAAATTCCACCGCGATCGTGGTCGCGACGAACGCAACCAGCGAGACCGCGACCAGCACGTACCATTGCGTCATCTCGACGCCGAACATTATCAGGCCGGTGACGATGCCGACGATCGCGGGCGCCGCGAAATGGTTGGCGAGATTCTTCACCGACATCCGCCGCCATGCGATCAGCGGCCCGACTCCCATTAAGAAGATGAGCCCCAGCGCGAGCGGCCCATTGACGCGATTGAAGAACGGCGGTCCGACGGTAATCTTCACCCCGCGCACCGCTTCGGAGAGCACCGGAAAAATGGTGCCCCAAAAAACGGCGAACGCGATTCCCACCAGGAGCAGGTTGTTGAAGAGAAATGCAGCCTCGCGCGAGAGGTACGACTCGAATTCCGCCGGACTTCGCAGATCGCGCACGCGGTACAGCAACGCGCCGGTGTAAACGGTCGCGACCAAAATCAGGAAGCTCAGAAAATACGGTCCCAGCCCCGATTGCGTGAACGAATGCACCGAGGAGATCACGCCACTGCGAGTGATGAAGGTGCCGAACAGCGTGAGCAGGAACGCGAGCCCGATCAGCGCCAGGTTCCACACCTTCAGCATGTCCTTGCGTTCCTGGATCATCACCGAATGGAGATACGCGGTCATTACCAGCCACGGCATGAAGGCCGCGTTCTCAACCGGATCCCACGCCCAGTAGCCGCCCCATCCGAGGACTTCGTAGGCCCATCGCGCGCCAAACATGTTGCCCAGCGTGAGAAAGAACCACGAGAAAATCGCCCAGCGTCGAGTGGTGCGAATCCAGGTCTCATCAAGCTTACCGGTAATAAGCGCTGCCGCCGCGAATGCGAACGGCACTGTGGTGCTGACATAGCCGGTATACAAAGAGGGCGGATGTATCGCCATCCAGTAGTTCTGGAGCAAGGGATTGAGGTCGGAACCCTCGATTGGGCGCACCGCGAGCAGATCAAAAGGGCGCGTAACGAAATTCAGCATCCCGAGAAAGAACACCGCGACGATCGCCATCACCGCCAGCGCATAAGGCGCGATCTCGGGATTGCGCCGGCGATTCTGGAAGGCGACGATCGAGGCAAACGTCGAAAGCAGCAACGTCCACAGGAGCAGCGAACCTTGTTGTCCGCCCCATAGCGAGGTGATCTTATAGATCGTCGGGAGCGTCGTGCTCGAATAAGCCGCGACATACTCCAGGGAAAAATCGCTCGTCAGCAGCCCGACCCATAGCGATATCGCTGCGATGGCGACCATCGCGGTCATCGCCCATATCGCGTGCCGCGCGCTGACGATGAGCTCGGTCGCATTGCGCCGCGCCCCATAGATATTCGCCGCGATCGAATAGAGCGCGAGGATTAAGGCGATCGCGAGGGCGAGTTGTCCAAGGTTCGGCATGGAGGCGCTACTTCAACATCCTAATTCCGATTCGAGCTCCGCTACGCTCCGCCTCATCGGCGCTGCGCGCCCCCTTCGGGACTCTCCTGGGAGATCTGAGGTAAAAAACTTTCATTTCACCTGCTTGGGTTTGTACTTGGAAGGACAACTGGTCATCACCTGCGTCGCACTGATGCTGCCCACGCCGGTCAGGCGTCCCTCGACGATCACGTCCTTGTTGGGGGCAAACATGTCGGGCTTGGGCTGGCCGACGCAAATCACATTGAAGGAAGGAGCATCGGAAGCGGCGACCTTCTTGACCCCATCCTCGTCGCCTTCGGGAATCTGGCGGATGCCGAACTTGAGGGTGAGCGTCGTGGGATCCCAACTGATGTCGCCGGGATTAACCCGCCCTGCGATCCGCAACGCCTGGCTGCCGAGGCTGGCCTGTTTCACCGCAACCTCGTTAACCGTCATGTAGTACTCGGAGGTGTTTTGAATCGCAGCGTATATAAGGTAGCCGACGGCCGCGGCTATCAAGCCTGCCCCGACGATAAAACGGGACCTGATTCGCATACTCGAAATGGTTCTCCTGCCGTGAGCAACACGGCGTCACACCCAGCGGCAATTGTGTCAGGAGAGATTTGCCATAACAACTGATTTGCCGGCACCGCCGGCAAATCATCCTGAGCGCCGCGCGAAGGATCTCTCCGGCGATGCCGGGAAATTGTCCTGAGCGCTTCGCGAAGGATCTCGCAGGCGCAGACTATTCCTCGGTATCCTCGACTTTACCGTCGCGAGGTCCGAACGCAACCCCACGTTTCGATGCCCGAACGAAATCCACCATCTCCTGCGCCTCGGGGGTGAGCTTTTCCGAAGCGACCCGCTCGAGCGCCAGTTTCAAATTCTGGCGTTTGCCGAACAGGGCAAGAAAAACCTCGCGGATGGCGCGAACCTGAGGCGCCTTGAAACCGAGTCGTCGCAACCCGATCACATTGATGCCGCGCAACGTATGCGTCCCGTCCATTATGCAAAACGGCGGGATGTCGCGGCTGGTACGCGAGAGCCCACGCATCATCGCGAGCCGCCCGATGCGGGTGTACTGATGCACCACGCAGTTGCCCGAGACCAGTGCACGATCGCCGACCTCGACCCATCCGGCGAGCAGCGCGCCACCCGCAATGATCGTCGAATTGCCGATGCGGCAATCGTGCGCGGCGTGCGAGTTCTGCATGAAGAAGTTGTCGTCACCGATGATGGTGACCTCGCCGCGCTCGCTCCCGCGATGAATCGTGGTGCCCTCGCGGAAGACATTACGATTGCCGATTCGGACCTTGCGCGGTCCGCCGGTGTACGCGATGTCCTGCGGCTCATCGCCGATCACGACATTCGGATGGAGCACGTTGGCCTCGCCAATTTCGGTATCGCCGAAAATCGCGACATGGCTGATGAGACGGGTGCCGGCGCCAATGCGAATCCTACCCTGGAGAAAACAAAACGGACCGATCTGCACCTCCGGAGCGAGATGAACCTCTTCGCCGACCACGGAACCGGGATGGATGCGCGCGGAAGACCAAGCTCCGCCGCTCAATTGAGATGCCTCTTGTTCTTGAGCGCCTCGGCACTCAGGTCGTCGTCGGGATGCTCGGTTTCATCGACGGTCTTGCCCGCGATGCGGTAGGACTCGCTCGCCCAGGTACCGAGATCGATCATCTGGCATCGCTCGGAACAAAACGGGCGAAAGCGATTGGCCGCGGACATATCGACCGCCTTCTTGCAAATCGCGCATCGCATTATGGAGAAGTTGCCAAAACTTCGCGGCCCTCGCAACGTACCATGCGAGGCCTGCGAGTGGGCCGGCCGTTCGGGCTAGAAAATATCCGTATTAGTACACTTGGCGCTGCCGCCGGCGGGACGGAAATCGCCGATGTGATAGTCGTAGAAAACTTTCTTCTTGTAACAGAAGCGGCGGTCCAGAGCGGGTCCCTTGTATTCGACATAGAAGTGGACCATCAAGCGGGCGGCTCCGCTCACCGCACGCTTGTATTCATCGGATGACATCAGGACGTAAAAGAAGTGCGGAATTAGCGGCGAAACCACGCCTTGGTCGAGGGTCGACATTTCACCGTCGCGGACGGGAAGCGGCTTTCCATCGAGAAGCGCGGTCACCGTAACGATAGCATCGTCGGCCGGAATCGCGCCAAAGTTGCGAAAGTCGACCACGATCGCGGGTTCGTTACTACCGATGCGTTCGAAGGTTACCTTCTGGACTCCGAGGAAGGGCCGATCCTGGATCGCGAAGATCAACTCGGAAACCTTGTAGGTCCGCCACGTCGCGAGCGCGGTAAAGGCCGTGGCTGCTACCATCAAGAGCGCCATGAAATCCGCGACCGAAAGGATGCGGCGCTCGGTGCGCAGAATCTCGCGCGCCTCGGCCGCGAGTCGGCGCTCTACTTTTACTTCCTCCCCGCGCTCCTCCATATCCACCGCGAGTTATACATTTCCTGCGCGAGAGAGGCCATATGGCTTGGGCGGTGTTTCAACTCCGCCCAAGCTGGGCGTAATTTGATAGTCTCTAATTCAAATTGAAGGCGCGGACCGCATTGTCATAGAAAATCTTGCGCTTGCTCTCTGCCGCGATCGGCTGCTTCAACATCGACTCGATGCCCCATGGAAAAGTCCCGTCCGGATGCGGATAGTCGGTATCCCACAGGAAGTTGTTGTCGCCCACCAGTTCGACCGCCGCCTTCATCGTCGGCTCATCGCCACGGAACGCGACAAAGATGTTCGATTTGAAATACTCGGTCGGCCGCCGCGTCAGGTACTCATGCTCGGAGTTGCCGCTGAAATTCCAATGCTGTTCCATTCGTTGCAGCCAGTACGGAACCCATCCGCCGTCGGCCTCGACGTGGACCACTCGCAGGTTGGGAAATTTCTCGAAGACGCCGTACCAGATGAGACCCGCCATCGCCGCCATCGCCTCGAACGGATGTGACAGGATGTGGCCGCTGACGTGGGTATCCATCCGGTCGCCGAATGACGGCACCGATGCCGACGCCGACTCATGGGTGGAAATCGGCTTGCCGAGCTTTTCGATTTCCGCGAACAGCGGCAGGTAGGCCTCGCTGAAGAGCGTGCGGCCCGCGACCGGATTAGGACGGATGTAAAAACTCACGGCGCCATTTTTCGCAGCACGACCCGCCTCTTTGATGGCTTCCTCTACATCCTGCATCGGCAGGATCGCCGAGGGCCGCAGACGTTTCGAATCCTTTGAGCAGTAATCGATCGCCCAATCGTTGTAGGCGCGGCAGCATGCGGCGAGCAGCTTGGTGTCGCGGAACTCGCGGCCGAGCATTTGCCCTGCGGCGGTAGGATAAACCACCTGCACATCGACGCCCTGCTCATCCATGTCCTCGAGCCGGCTCTCGGGGCTGAAGCCCTGCTTGCCGGCACGCTGGAAACGTTCCATCGCCTTTTTGACGGCCTTCAGAAAGCCGGGCGCGGCCATCGGATACTTGCCCTTCTCGCGAGTGAACGGCTCACCCTCGACGAGGAAAGTGCGGCGTCCCGATTCCGCCGCGATGCCCATCTTGGGCGCCTGCGATTTGTACTTCTCGTCAATGAACTTCTCGAACACCCAATCGGGTTCCATCAGATGCGCATCGACGTCGACGATTTTGAATCCGTCTTTCATATCCGTGTCCTCTCAATAGGCCGTTTGATTGGGAATGATGAGCGCCTTGGTGCCCTTGCGCGCGCGCAACAATTCAAATGCCTCGATACCGTGATCGATGTCGTAACGATGAGTCACCATCGGACGCAAATCGATCGCGCCCGACGAAACCAACGCGATCGCGCGCCGCCAGGTCTCCGGCGTGCGCACCCGCGAATTGATGGTCTTGATGCCATGGAAGAAAAACGCGCGCAGCTCGGTGGACGTCAGGTCGCGCGCGGGCCATCCGATCAGGATGAGCTCGCCTCCACGACGCATCAGCTCGCGCGGCGAATCGATCATCCCGCACGCATCGAAGACAACGTCCGCGCCATCGGGCGGCAGCATCGAGCGGACCTCGTTTTTCCAGTCGCCCTGGTCAGCGACGACGGTGCGAAATCCCATCTCACGCGCGAGCGCCAGCCGCTGCGTATCGGCTTCCAGCCCGGTAATCACGATGTTAGATACGCCCTGCGCGCGCGCCGCCATCGCAACGCTGAGTCCGATCGGGCCGGGACCCTCGACGACGCAACTATCGCCGGTCTTGAGGCACGATTGCTCGACCGCATGCAGTCCGGTGCCGAAGGGCTCCAGCAATGCGGCGGTTTCAAAATCCATCGTCGGCGGAACGAGGTAGGAATTTCCTACCGGTGCGATGACGAATTCCGCGAACGCGCCGCCCAGATGCGTCGGCGATGCGCACAGATGAAAACGTCCCGCGCGGCAGGTACCGCATTTTCCACAGTGCCCGAATGGATCCAGCGCGACATGATCACCCGCTTTAAAGTTGGTGACGCCCGCGCCGAGTTCGACCACCTCGCCCGCGGGTTCATGGCCGATGATCGCCGGCAGTCGCGCGACCATCCGATCGGCCCCGAGTTCCCACTCATAGATGTGGAGATCGGACCCACAAATGCCGCACGCGGCGACCTTGACCAGCAGCTCACCGGGCCCCGGCTTGCTGATCGGAACATCAACGACTTCCGCGCCGAATGCCGGCTTGGTTTTGGCGATTGCCTTCATGGC
Organism: uncultured delta proteobacterium; assembly: GCA_963848285.1. Taxonomy (GTDB): domain Bacteria; phylum Desulfobacterota; class Binatia; order Binatales; family Binataceae; genus DATGKG01. The sequence goes on from CAWKCZ010000002.1 coordinate 555,336, forward strand.
GAGGACAATAGCGCGTCGGCAGAAAAAGCGTTAGCGGCGGAGGAACCCTGTTCTCGCTTCTCCCGCGCGGTTACGCTGTCCTAAATGGACACCGCGATGAACGCGACGCTGACTCCCTTGACCCTCGACTTTCTCGAATGGCTCGCGATCAGGCCGCGACCTTACTCCGAGGTCATGGACGCCTGGCGCACCTCGTGTCCGCGGTTCACGATCTGGGAAGATGCGGTCGACAACGGCTTCGTAGCTCGACGCTGGAACGTGGAAATCCTGCTGGTCGATTTGACCGAGCGAGGACGTGCATTCCTGCGCGAAAGCGGACGAACCGCTTCGTAGCCTACTCCCAGTGCCGCAGCGGGACGCCGCGGTAGCGCATCCGCGGACGAATCAATCGATTGTTCGCATACTGCTCGAGCGCATGCGCAATCCATCCGGAAGAACGGCCAATCGCGAAAATCGCCGCGGGCGAGCCCATCGGAAACCCTAGCATCCGGGTACATACGGTTAGATAGAAATCCAGGTTCGGCCGCAGCCGCTCGCGCTTGAAAACGGCCTGCTCGACTTTTAACGCAGTCTCGTAGAGCTTCCGACCTTTGCGACGCGCAATGGTCTGCGCAGTCTGCTTCAGCAGCACCGCACGCGGATCGCCTTCGGGATAAATCGCATGCCCAAAGCCCGGCGGCAGCCGATGCTCGCGCCCAAACAGCTCGAGGCATGCGTCGAGGCGGACCCCATGGTCGAGTTCGGCGAACATCTGCTCGATGCGATCGCAGGCGCCGCCGTGAATAGGACCTGACAGTGAGCAGAGCGCGGCGAGCACCGAGGCGTACAGGTCAGCGCCGGTACTGGCGACCACCCGCGCCGCAAAGGTCGAGGCGTTGAGCTCGTGTTCGGCGCACGCGACCAGCACGCGATTCATCGCGTCGATTTCGAAATCAGGCGCGCCGGTGTTCGCGACGTTATGTAACAGCCGTTCCGCCATTCCTCCTGCGCCGTCAGGAAGGGCGCGTCCTTTGCGCATGAGTGGCAACGGCAGCATCGAGATGATGAGGCGCGCGCGTACGTGGCGCTCGAGTTTCTCGCCGTGGCGCTCCCATGCCGCGAGACTCGGCATCATCGCGGAGAGGCGCAACAGCGGCGGCGCGTCCTCGCCCATCGCGGCGATTGCGGTCGCAACCGGCGGCGGCATTTTCGCGGATGCGATCGCCGTCCGGAGCTCGTCGGCGGCCTCGGCGGTTGGACGTTCGCCGTTCCACAATAGAAGGCTGACTTCCTCGAATGAGGCGTGCTCGATGACCTCCTCGATCGGATAGCCGCGGTACGCGAGACGACCGTCGGCAATCGAACTGACCGCGGATTCGGTAACGATGACGCCGGGCGCGGGCGTCTCGGTGGGACGCGCCGGCTGCGCGACCGTCACCCACGATGATGCGTCGGGGAGACTGCGCGCGCGCCGACCGCGCTCGGGCGCGACCAGGCCGCGCAGCGCCTCGATGTCCGCGCGCCGATAGAGTGCCTGCCGCCCGACCCGTCGCCGATAGCTTTTGATCCAGCCCCGGCTCACGTAGGCGTAGAGGGTTCCGAGTTTTACCCCGAGATGATGCGCCGCTTCCGCCGCGGTAAGCATCCGACCATGATCCGCTTCCTGCGTCCCCACGCCGCAATCACGCCATCTAATGCGCCATCCGGTCAAGTCATATGAAGAGCGGCAAGCACGACCTGCGCGAACCTTGAATCAACATCAATAAAGTTGTATGCAGTCAAGTTATGGAACAGAAATCGTCCGGCGTATCATTCGGAGGCAAGCTCGAAGCGGTCCGGGAATTCGGCAAAACCATCGACTTCGGAAAAACCGCCGGCGACTATGCCAAGCATCGCGCGGGCTTCCCCGATGCGTTCTTCGAGCGTCTCGCGACGATGGGTATCGCGCGTGCCGGCATGAAGGCGCTCGACCTCGGCACCGGTACCGGAACGGTGGCGCGCGGGCTTGCGCAGCGCGGACTCGAAGTTACCGGCCTCGACAAATCCACCATGCTGATGGAACAGGCCAAAAACCTCGATGCCGAAGCGGGCGTCGCCGTTCGCTACGTCGAGCGCACCGCCGAGGAAACCGGTTTCGCGGACGGCAGCGTCGACCTCATCACCGCCGGTCAATGCTGGCACTGGTTCAAGCGTGACGAAGCCGCACGCGAAGCCCGCCGCATCCTCAAGCCGGGCGGCCGGCTGGTCATCTGTCACTTCGATTGGGTGGTGCTTCCGGGCAATGTCTCGGATGTCACCGAAACTCTCCTCCGCGCATACAATCCGGCGTGGATGCTCGGCGGTCCCTGGCGATACTACCCATGGATCGGCGACCTCAGCACGGCGGGCTTCACGCAAATCGAAAGCTTCAGCTTCGATGAAGATACGCCCTACTCGCACGAGGCGTGGCGCGGACGTGTTCGCGCCAGCGCCGCCATCGGGGCTTCATCCTTGTCGGCGGAACGCATTGCGGAATTCGACACGGAGCTAGCAGGCAAACTGGCCGAAAAATTTCCCGAACCGATGACCGTGCTGCACCGCATCTACGCCGCCATCGGTGTTTCGTCCAAATGATGCTCTAGACTGCCAGTGGCGCGGCTTCGGCGAGAGTCACCTCGCTATCGCGCAAAAGCAAATCCGCCGCGGATGATTCCCAGCGGCTGTCACGCAAAGCGAGCGGATCCTCGGCGCTCAGCCGATATTCAAGGATCATGCGCGACAGCAGCAGCCGTTTGCCATTTCCGGATCGCGAGGCTTCCCACGCCATCAGCACGGCGCTCGTCAGGTTGTAGAGCGCACCCGCGGCAACGCGTGACCAATCCTCATTTTCCGCGCGTGAAGCCACCTCGGTAGCGAACGCCGTCGCCTTGTCGATGGTAACATCGAGTCGCGCGCGGAAGTCGAACGGCACCTGCCTCGATTCACGCACCGTGGTTTTGAGCGAGCCGGCGAGCGCCTCGTGCGAATGCATTTTGCCGACCGCGCGCGCGATCGCATCGAGCGCCGCGATGTTGCTGGTGCCTTCCCACAGCACGCCGACGTGCGCGTCGCGCACCAGTCGCGCGTTGACGAAATCCTCGATGTAGCCGTTGCCCCCGCGCATCTCCATCGCGCCAGTGGCGACGCGAATGTTGTCGCGGCAGGCGCGGAATTTATACAGCGGCGTGAGGATGCGCAGGATCTGGTTGGCGCCCTCCTCGCCCTGATTAGCGCGGCCCATCACATCGGCGGTGTAGGCGTACATCGAGAGCGCCTGCTCGGTCGGCAGCATGATCTTCATGAGCTGCTTTTTCACCAGCGGCATTTCGATGAGACGCTTGCCGAACGCAGTGCGCGTGCGCGCGACCTGGAGTGACTCGTTGAGGCATCGACGCATCATCGCGGCCGCGCGCACACCATGTGAGAGGCGTGACAGATTGACTTGGTCCATCATCTGCTTGAAGCCGTTGCGCACGTCGCCAACGAGGTAAGCGATGGCGCCATCGAGCATGATCTCGCCACTCGCCATCGATTTGGTACCGAGCTTGTCTTTGAGCCGAACGATTCGGTAGCTGTTGCGCGTTCCATCTTCGAGGCGTCGCGGCAACGCGAACAGCGCCAGCCCGCGGGTGCCCGATGATGCGCCTTCGGGGCGCGCCAGCAACAGCGCAACGTCCGCATCTGCGTGTGAGCAGAACCACTTGTCGCCGTGCAGACGCCAAGTCCCATTTTCATTGCGCGCGGTGGTTTCGAGCGCACCGACATCGGAGCCGCCGGATTTTTCGGTCATGAACTGGGTGCCCTTCCACATCGTGTCGAGGTCCTGGGAGAGCATCCGCGGCAGGAGGCGATTTTTCAGCTCCTCGCTCCCGTACCGCTTGATGACGAAGATCGAAGTATCGCTGACGCTGACGGGACACATCAGGCCGAACTCGGCCTGCACGAACAGATAGGTGAATGCGTACTTCGCGATCGGCGGCAAAGCATCCGGCCATCCGATCGCGCCGCCGCGATGACTCATCGCATGCAGGCCGAACTCGCCGAATGCGATCTGCTCCATCGCGCGGTACGCCGGATGATACTCGATCCAATCCTCATCGCGGCCGAACCGATCGCGCGGATGCAACACTGGCGGATGCTTGTCGGCAGCCTCCGCCAACTCGTCGAGTTTTCCGCCTGCGAGTTCACCGAGGCGATCGTAGTGCGGCTCCATGTGCGCGAGCAGCTTCGGATCCATGTACAGCTTGAGCAGATCGTGAAATCCGCGATCGATGCGGTAGAAATTCATTCCGCGGCAATCCAGCGCGAGGTGATCTGAGCCGCGCGGCGTGGGCGCTTCTTTTTGGGATTCCATGTTCGGCCTCGCCTCGAAGTTTAGCGCATCAATTGCCACCGGGAGCAGGGATTCGGGTTATATTCGCGCTGCTTTGGAGGCTCAGCGATGGAATACGGAACCCTGATTTTTACCAAACCGCAGCGCGCGATCACCGACCCGAAAATCGCCGAGGACTACGGCTACTCGCACGCGTGGATTCCCGATTCGCACATGATTTGGGGCGACGTATGGGCCTGCATGGCGCTGGCCGCGGTCAACACTTCGAAGATCAAGCTCGCGACGGGAGTTGCGATCGCTACCAACCGCATCCCTCCGGTCACCGTCGAAGCCATCGGCACCATCAATGAGATCGCACCGGGCCGGACGGTGCTCGGCTTCGGCACGGGGCATACCGGGCGACGCGTGATGGGACTGCCGCCGGTCAAGCATGCGGTTTTTCGCGAGGAGGTCCGCGTCATCCACGACCTGCTGCACAACGGCGAAGCGATCTACAACACCGAGGGGATGAGCAAGAAGATTCGCTACATCCATCGCGACCGACGCTTCATTAACCTCGATGGTCCGATTCCGTTTTATGTCGCGGCCAACGGCCCGAAAACCATCGCACTTGCGGGCGAGTTCGGCGATGGATGCGTCACTACCGGCGTCACCACGCCCGATCGCGTCGAGACAGTGAAGAAGCATCTCGAGGCGGGCGCCGCGCAGGGGAAACGCAAGTTGGCGAAGGACTTCCCCATCGTCACGCTGACCCACGTATGCGTCCTGCAGCCGGGCGAGGGCCTCGATTCACCGCGCGTCAAATCGATGTGCGGGCCGTGGGTGATGGCGAATCTCCACGCCTTCGCGGCTGGCTATGCGCGCGCCGAATCATTGCCGGCGCCGGTGCGTCCGATTTTCCAGGCCTACATGGATTACGTTTCGAAGATGAAGACGCCGCGCGACGAGCGCTATCTCGAACTGCATCGCGGGCACTGCTGCTATGTGGAACCGGCGGAGTGGAAGTTCGTCACGCCGGAATCCATCGAATGCTGCACCATCGTGGGCCCGCGCGAGAAAGTCGTCGAGCAAATTCGCGGCGCTGGAGAAGGCCGGGCTGTCGCAGATTTTCCTCAATCCTCCGATGGACGGATTCGCCGATTGCATCGGCGATATCGCGCGCGAGGTCTTCGAGCGCGTCTAGAACGGATAGTTGATCCCGGAGAACACGGCGGTGCCTTCGCCGCCATAGCCGACATCCACGAAGCCGACCACGAATGGCTCCGCGATGCCGCGAAAACCGATGCCTCCGACCGGATGCAGTTCCGAGAGCGGATTGAAATCGAGGTTGTGCGCGACCCGACCAATGTCGAAGAACGGCGCCAACTCCAGGATGCCATGGGTTCCGAAGATGTCATGATCCCATACGCGGGTCCGGACTTCCGCATTCGCCACCGCGACATTGTTATCGATGAATCGCCCCGCGCCATAGCCGCGCAAGGTTTCCTGATCGGTGAGCAGCGCTTCCTGACCACCGAGCCGGCCCATCGACCAAAACGGGGTCTCATTGCCGGAAGGGTTGTATTCAACGAAGGTATGGCCCGCGAGCGTGACCTTGTCACTAATGGCATAGAAGTGGCGCAGTTCTCCGCCGAAGCGCGTGTACGAGATGGAACTTCCCAACCGCCGATCGGCGATCGCGAAGTAGGCCAGCGCCAATCCGCCTTTGCGCGGGACCTGCAGCGAATCGCGGGTGTCGTAGGATAAGACCGCCTGACTCGGCACCTCGCTTCCGCCGTTGATGCCTTTCTGATTGGGAAACAACTGAAAGATCGAAGGCAGATCAAAGGCGCCGCTCTCGATTCGGACCTGCCGCGGCCGAACACTCAGGGCCAGTTGAAGATCCTGCGTGAAGTTAAGTCCGAGCACCGCGAGGCCATAAAACTGCTTGGTCGTGTAATTGGTTTCGTTGCCTAGCCGCGACCCATTGCCAACCCCGAAGAATCGCTCGGTCGGGTCCTTTTCGAAATAGAACCGTCCCTCGAACGACCACCATTGGGTTCGGGTGCGCCCAGTCTGATAGTCGAGGTCGACTTTTCGCGCGATGTTCTCCTGTCCTCCCGCGACGACGTACCAGTTGGTGTCTTCCGATGGATAGGAAAGGAAGCGAAAGTTCCCTCCCGGGCCAAGCGTCGTGTTCACTTCGAAGTCGGGGGCGAAGATGTCCGTGATCTGATTCTTGGAATCGGTGTAGAGGACCGCGGCGAGCACTCCCACCGTGGTCCCACCGTTGGGATCGGTGGCGATTTCCGGCACCGGAATGAAAGGCCAGGTGTCGGGATTCGTGAGCGAAAACTTATGTGGCCATTGCCACTGATCGGGATGGAAAAGTAGCGCGAGGCGATTTTGTTGCGCCTCGCTGAGATCCGGTCCGGTTGGGCGCGGAGGGGCCGCGGCTTCGGGAGTGCCGGCTGCAACCGGCGAAGCCTCGGTCTTCGGCACGCTGCCGCCGGTTGCTTCACTCGGAACCGGGGCTACCTCTTTCGCAGGCGCCGCAGCCGATGACGCCGGTGTGTTTTCGACCGGAGTTTCTGCGATCGGGCCGGCGCTCGAGGCTGTGACAACGGAAATGGAATCCGTCGCGGGCGTCTGGGCCTCGCAGACTGAACCGCACCAGGCCGCGCAGATCAGACCAAAGAAAAGGACAAACGAGTATCCTTTTCTGAACCTGCCTGATTGATCCGCGCCTACGGTCCCCACTGCACCTCCGTCCGTAACCCGTCGCAACGTCTAGCCTGCCGATGCAGCCTCCGACGTTCAAGGCGCCCCAGTGTCGCATATGAGACCTGATACTTGAACAGCCTCCCAGGACGATTTTTCTCCTTCGACATCGGCTCATCGCAACCGATGCGCTTTTCGCCCGCGCCGCAAATGTGCAAGGATTCGGAAAACGAAGGCGCCAGCGGCATTGGACGCGGTGCTCTTCCTGCAAATCTCCACGGAGGGTCAGTAAATGGCGAAGGCAAATGGCGGCGAGTTGATCGCTCGCGTAATGAAGGAGAACAAGGTCAAGTACTGCTTCGCAATCAACGGCGGCCACCTGTTCCCCATTCTGGCCGAGTTGCGCAGCCACGACATCAAGCTGATCCATATGCGCCATGAGCAGGCGACTGCATATGCCGCCGATGCTTACGCGCGCGTCTCCGGCGAAACCGGAGTGTGCATGGTGACAGCAGGATGCGGCTTGACCAACGCCGTCACCGGGCTCTGCACCGGCGCGCTCACCGGCAGTTCCATCGTATGCATCTCGGGGCAGCATCCGAACACCGAGGATCATGTCGGCTCGTTCCAGGAAGCCTATGGCTCGGAAGTCGTCGACAGCTTCGCGAAGTTCACCAAGCGCGTCACCGACTGGACCTCGATCCAGTTCGACCTGCGCTCCGCGTTTCGCGAGGCCATTTCGCCTCCACAGGGAGTGGCGCTATTCGAGATTCCGCAGAACATCCTCTATCACGGTGACGAAGACGCGAAGCAACGCAAAGGCGCGCGCCGCTTCACCATCGAAGATGTCCGCAGCCAGGGCGAGCCGTCGCATGTCGACAAGGCGCTCGAACTGCTGCAGGGCGCGCAGCGGCCCATCATCGCGGGCGGCGACGGTCTCTTCTGGTCGCAGGCCGGCCCCGAAATCAATGAATTCGTCGAGCTGACCGGCATCCCCGTATACACCCGGCGCGCGGGCCAGGGCGCAGTATCGGAAGAACATCCCCTCGCGATCCGAGGCTCGTGGAAGAAGCCCTTCACCGGCAAGGCCGACGTCGTGATGGCGATCGGCTTCCGTTTCTGGAGTGGCGAGAAATTTGGCCAGCCTCCAACCTGGACCGACAAGGCGAAGTACATCCAGATCGATCAGGTCCCGACTCGCATCGGATGGCAGGTCGACGCGGACGTTCCGATCGTCGGCGATCCGAAAAGCGTGCTGCGCCAGATGATCAATCGCATCAAGGAGCAAAAGCTCGACTTCAGCAAAAATCGCAGCTCCGACTGGTACAAGGAAATCCAGTCGACGCGCGCGCGCTTCGACGCGCAAATCGCCGAGGAGAACAAGAAGACCCTCACCAACTCGCCGATTCATCCAGCGCGCCTGTGCGACGATCTCATCAAGGTGCTCGACAAGAACGCCACCACCATCATTGACAGCTTCACGCTTTCGGGCTGGATGAGCCGCGCGTTCACCTGCCGCTTCATGGGCCAGGTGGTCGACGCGGGTCCGCTCGCGCCGGTCGGCCACGGCATCGGCATGGGCATCGGCGCGCAGCTCGCACGACCCGGACAGCAAGTCGTCGTCATCAGCGGCGACGGCGGCCTCGGCATCGGCGGATGGGACATGGAGACCGCGGCGCGCTACAAACTGCCGGTCATCACGGTGCTATGGAACAACAGCTCGTGGGGTCCGAACTTCGACCAGATGCCCGGGCTCAAGGGCAAGACCGATCCCTTCAACATGCTGCCGAACATCCGCTACGACAAGATTTTCGCCGAGATGGGATGTCATACGGAGCATGTCGAAACCAACGAGCAGATCACCCCGGCGCTGGAGCGCGCGTTCAAATCCGGCAAGCCGTCGCTGATCAATATCGTCGGCGACGTGCGGGTCGGAAATGCGACGCTGGGCGGCAACCTGCTCGGCTCGACCGGCTCCGCGACCTGACCGAATCCCATCGCAAATGCGAAGGGGACGCGCATCGAGCGCGTCCCCTTTTTCGTTCGCGTGAGGTAGATTCAGAGCTGGATGAAACTCGCTACTGCACGCATCGTCATGTTCGGGGCCGTCGTCAGCGCGCTCGTCGCTGCCACTTCGTCATGCAATCGCAACGGCGAAGTTCCCAAGCCGGTGAATCTCGTCTGCCCCGCCGGATCGAAACTCGTCGGCGATCTTCCCCCCGATGGCGAAGAACAGGCGTGTTGGAAAACCGTCAACGGCGAGCGGGTCAAAGACGGCCCAATGGTCATCTACCGTCCCAGCGGCCTCAAGATGATGGAGGGCACCTACAAGGACGGCAAGCAAGACGGCGAGTGGCGAATGTACTACGAGAGCGGCACGAAGAAGTCCATCGATCATTATAAGGACGGCGTCCAGACTGGCGACCACATCTCATGGTACGAGGACGGCCAGATTGACGCGAAGGGTCAGTACAAGGACGGGCAGCAAGACGGGGTGTGGAAGCGATGGGGCCCCGACGGCGTCAAGAACTGGGAAGAGACCTACAAGGACGGAAAAAAGGTTTCTTGACTGTCAGCCGCTCTTGCCGACGACGGCGACCGTGATGCCGGCGCATGCGATCGCGGGGACGTGAAATGACTCGGGCGAACCCCACACGATCGCGGCATGCGAGCGCTTGCCCGCCGCGATGATCGATCGAAAAACATTTTCGATGCTCGAATTGATCCTTAGCGCATTCGGTGCGATCGGTTCCGCGAGGCGTCCGTTGCGAATCATGTACGAATCGCCACTGACAGTGCAGGTGAAGTCGCCGGCGCGCTGCCCGTTGATGGGATACGTATACCAGACGCGTCCGATGTAGAGGCCATCGCGAACTTTGCGAATCACCGCGTCGTCATCGAGGCCGGCGCGCGCTTTCATCACGATGTTGGTCCCCGAGGACCCGGGACTCTGATCGAAACGACGCCCGCCACCTTCGCCGAGACGATAGCCGTTGAGCGGAGGGAAAATCGGCAGCTTGCCCGCATCGATGCCGAGTTTCTCTGCGCGTTCCGTATCAGTCGCGAGGCGGTGACCGTCATAGAAATTCGACATCAGGCCAACCAGCTTTCCGTCGCGAATCAAGTCGATCCGTTTCGCCGGAATGCCTTCGCAGGTCATCGCACGCAACACCGCACCGGAGCGCATTGCAGGATCGTCGAAGAGGCTGAGACGCTTGTCCATCACCTCGACGCCGAACTTACCCTGGTACGCGGAACTGGCCGCGAAAAACGATCCCGTCGAGAGCGAGCCGAGCAGCATGTAGTTGATGATCTCGGCCACTGGTTGTGGACCGAGCACTACGCGATAGCTTTTCGCCTCGGGGCGCACGCCATGGTGCATCTTCAATGCACGACCGACCGCCTCGCGGCCGAGCCGCGCAGCCATGCGCTTCATGTCGGCCGTCGAGCGCCCCACAGCCGACGCCGTTCCTTTCGCGTCGAGGGATTCGATGAGCGCGGTCACCGACGAACTAAAGTGCGCGCTCTCATCGCTGCGGATATCGGCGAAGTTGGAATTGGTAACAGCGATACGATCGCGATAGATGCTGACATCGCCACCGATGACCAGGCCGGGATGTTGCGAGCGCGCAAACTCCTTGAGGCCTCCGCGTAGGATCGACCACGCCGCGCCGACCAGGCTCGCATCCGAAGCGCGTGCGAGGTCGCTCTTCTCGGGCTTGCCCGCGACGAGCTTTCGAGGCTCGCTCGGAAATCCGGTGAAATGCGGATCGACGATCGTCGAGCGATGCGCCCGCGCCAGCACGCTGCGAATTGCGTCGATGCTGAAATCGCCCGCCTCGTATGCGGTCCCGACTTCATGCTCGTTGCGTTTCAGTACGATGCGGATTTGAAAGCCGTCGGCGGCGTGCGACTTCAGTTCTTCGACGCCGCGGCAAGGAATCTCGGAGGTGTAGTTGAGCCGTGCGATGCGATTGTCGCCGCTCGCGCAATAAATCTCGAATTGCGCGACCTCTTTGTCGCGCGCGACGATCGCCGCGGCCTCGCGAACGAAACTCTTCAGCTCGGATGCCCGAATCATTGAATCAACTCAGCGTCAGCTCGCGCCGCCGAGGTACGCGCGGGATCGCAGCGTTGGGCCGCCGTTCGACATCCGCTTGACCTGCATCGGCTGGCCCTTGCCGCAGTTGGGGATCGCGATGAGCGCCAGATCGTTGCCGACCGCATCGACGTTCATGAAAAACCGCTTGGAATCCGAAATCACGCTGCCCGAGCGATAGAGTTGCCCGATGCGGCCGTGATCGATTTCGTAGACGCGCCGCGCCGAAATGCGAAAATTTTCGCGCGACTCAGCAATCGAGGGAATCTGATTGCCGCATACATAGTACCCGTGCTCGACCTCGCCGATGATCTTTTCCGGCGGAGTTTCTCCGGGGAGAAAAAAGGTGTTCGACATTCGAATGAGCGGGACCTGGTAAACCTCGGCCGACCGCGCCGAACCATTGGGCTCGACGCCGAGGGCTGCCGCCGTCGCGCGCGAGTTGATGAAGCCGCGAAAGATCCCGCCGTCGATGTGCGCGACGCGCTTTCCCGCGGGTGCCCTCATGGTCGTAACGATAGTGCCCGTAACCGTAGAGCGTGGGATCCGAAACCGCCGACAGCAGCGACGAGCCAATCTGCTTGCCAACCTCAGTGTCATCACGATTGCGCAACAGCCAACTGCGGCCCGCATACGCCGCTTCCATCTTGAGCGCGCGATCGGCCTCGCACGGATGCCCGACGATCTCGTGCGCGACCAGCGCGTTGAAATGCGGATCGGTGACGACAGTGACTTCGCGATCGGGAGGTTTCAAAATTGGCGCGGCGGCCAGTTCCTGCGCTTCCTTCGCGAGGCTCACCGCAAATGCTGACAGACTTGGATTGGCGAGCAGCTCTTCGCGCCATCCTTCGGCAATCGATTCGAAGCCGCGCTGCTGACCGATGGTGTCGTAAGTCTCCTGGTGGCCCTCACCGGATTGCGCGACGACGTACACATCGCCCTGCGAAAACGCGAACGCCTGCGAAATCAACGAACCCTCGGTGCTGGCGAAGATTTCGTGGCGAAGTTCCGAGGTCGCGGCGACGACGCTGAACGCGATGTCGTGGCCGAGGCCCTTCACTTCGCGCGCCGCATCGAGCGTGACCCGCGCTATCTGTTCGGTGCTCAGCGTGCGCGGATCCTGTTTGAAGATGGCCGGGACTTCATCGCGAATCGCTGCGCGCGGTTCGACTGCTCCACCGATCAGCGATTGCGCGCTCTTCCCGAGGCTTTTCAAAAACGCCGCTTTCTCGCGAGCGCTGCTGCGTGCGCGCTCGTATGCTTCCTCGAGGCCGCCGCGGATCGCCGCGAGCGTTTTCTTTTCGTTGAGCGCGAGCCGGCCGATTTCCCCACCTGCCTGTCCATGACCGATGGCGCCGTTCGCATCGACGTGGACGGTCACGCAAAATCCCGCGCTTTCGGTCTCGCTGCTGTCGCGCGGCTCGCCGTTGGTGGCCGCTCCCGAGCGATGGAACATCACCTCGAAGCGCAAATCGGCATACGCGACGCCGCGATGCGTGCGCGCGAAGCGGGAAATGATTTCGTTCCCGCTCCGCTTCAAAATCTCGATGGCGTTGAACAGCTCGATGAGGCAGCTCTGCTGACTAGATGATTCCCTCGGACTTGAGCGAAGCGAGTTCCGCCGCCCCGAGGCCGAGATATTCTTTGTATATCTCCGCGTTGTGCTCGCCATGCAGCGGCGCGGATTTCACCTCGACCGGCGAATGCTCGAGGCGCACCGGACATCCGGGCATCGTAAACTCCCCGCGCACCGGATGCTGCACGGTCGCGATCATCCCGCGCTCCTTCATATGCGGATCGTTGAGCAACTCGACGCTGTCGAGCACCGGCCCGCATGGCACCCCCGCCTCGCCGAGGATTTTGAAAACCTCGTGCTTGTTATGCTGCATCGTCCAAGCCGTGATGACCTCGGTCAGCGCCTCGATGTTCTGGTTGCGCGCCTTCAGATCCTTGAAGCGCTCGTCGCGAGTCAGTTCCGGCTGCCCAATCGCGTTGGCAAAACTCACCCACATCTCAGGCGTCGTGCACAGGATAAAGCAGTAGTCGTTGTCACCGCCCGGCGCGCATTTGAAGAGATCGCCAGGACCGCCTCCGAAGCGGTTGCCGGTGCGAGGCGTCGGCTTGTGCGTGATGTAGGTGCCCATCATCGGGACCCGTACGAAGTTCAGGATCGCCTCCTGCATCGCGACTTCGACCTTCTGCCCGAGGCCGGTGCGCTCGCGCTGAATGTATGCCGCCAGCACGCCGATCGCCGCATGCATCCCGGTGCCGGTGTCGCCGATGGTCGGGCCGGGCTTGAGCGGCGGCGAGCCGGGAAATCCGGTCAGCGACATCGCGCCGCCGGCGGCCTGCGCGATCATATCGAAGCTTTTGTACTTGCTGTACGGGCCGAAGGTGCCGAAGCCCTTCACCGTCAAATAGATGATGCGCGGATTAACTTCCTTCAATAAATCGTATCCGAGGCCGAGACCCTCGAGGGTGCCGAGTGAAAAGTTCTCCGACACGATATCGACCTGCTTCACCAGGTCGAGGAAAATCTTCTTGCCCTTGTCGGTCTTGAGGTTGAGCGTGACCGACCGTTTGTTCGCATTTAGCAGCATAAAGTAGTACGAGTCGGTCCCCGGCTTCTCGGTCAGAATCCAGCGGCCCTGCTCGCCCATCTTCGGCGCTTCGACCTTGATTACATCGGCGCCCAGCCACGCGAGCATTTCGGTGCATGAGGGGCCTGCTTCGAATTGCGTGAGGTCGAGAACTTTTACGCCAGCCAGCGCCTTTTCCATCGCCGCCTCCTTAGCCAGGATCGCGTGAAACGATCCTGACAGACTTTGTAGCGCCCGACCGTCATTGTGAGCAAGGCTTCGGCGGGCAAGGCTTCGCGCGATGCAGTTAAGGTCTCGCTCGCGATTTGATAGGTTCATACGACCAATGGCTGAACATCTTGCGAAACTGGCGCGCATTCGCGACGAACTGAATCGCGGCTTCCTGGAGCGCGCCGATCTGATCGATGGCGCCTTGACCGCATTGCTCTCGTCGAATCATGTGCTCGTGATCGGGCCGCCCGGCACTGCGAAATCGATGCTCGCCGACGAGCTCTGCCGCCGCATCGAGGGCGCCAACTACTTTCAATGGCTGCTGACCAAGTTCAGCACCCCCGAGGAGATCTTCGGCGCGGTCAGTCTCAAGGGCCTCGAGGAAGACGACTATCGCCGCGTCACCCAGCACAAGCTGCCCGAGGCGCACATCGCGTTTCTCGATGAAATTTTCAAAGCCAATTCCTCGATCCTCAACGCGCTGCTGACCGTCATCAACGAGCGCGTTTTTCATAATGGACGCGCGCGCGTGCAGGTCCCGCTCATCACGATGTTCGGTGCAAGCAACGAGCTGCCCGACGAGGACGAACTCACCGCGCTCTACGACCGCTTCATGCTGCGCTTCATGGTGGATTACATCAGCGAGGAATTTCGTTTCCTCAAGATGCTGGAAGGCGCCAGGCCCGAGACGCGCACCACGATGACGTTCGCGGAGCTCGACGCGGCGCGCACTGATACCGCGAATGTGTCGATGCCCTCGGGCATCATCAGATCGATCGCTGACTTGCGCCGCGAACTCGCTACGCAACAAATCGTCGTATCGGATCGACGCTGGAAAAATTCCCTCGACATTCTGCGCGCGCATGCGCTCGTGCTCGGCCGCAATGCGGTCACCGAGGACGATCTCATCTTCCTCGAACACGTGCTGTGGAAAGATCCCGAGGAGCAGCCCAAGGTGCGCGAGGCATTGCGGCGTCTCGTCAAAGGCTACGAGGAAGAGGCGCGCGAACTCCTCATCCAGAGCCAGGAATTGAAAGAGTACGCGCTTGACCGCCAGTGGGAGAGCGAGGAGCTGCGCAACCGCGCGCTTATCGAGGCGCACACGAAAATCGCGAACATCCTGGTGAAATTCGACAACCTGCTGCGCGAGGCGACCGAGGGCGGTAAGTCTGTGAGTGGCGCCGAGGCGATGCGCGCGCAAGTCAAAGACCTGCAGCAGAACATGCTGCGGCGGATGTAACATGCCCATCGAGGAATCCAGCGCGGCGATCGTTTTGCGCGCGCGCGACTACTCGGAATCCGATCGTATCGTTACGCTGCTCACCCGCGACTTCGGCAAACTCAGCGGCATGGCCAAGGGCGCGAAGGCCTCGCGCAAACGCTTCGAGCGCAAGCTGGAGCCGTTCTCGCACGTGATGTTGTATTTTCGTCGCCGCCCCAACGGGCAGTTGGTGTTCGTGACGCGCGCCGAGGCCTCACCGGACCTGAACCCATTCGCGATCGAAGACGACCTCGCGAAGATCGCGCTCGGCAGCTACATGCTCGAACTCGCCGATGCGTTCACCTCGGAAGAGGCCGAGGCGACCGGCGCCTATCGCGTGCTGACGGAGGCCCTCGATGCGATTAGCGCGGGGCGCGCGACGCTTGCGTTGCGGCAGGCCTACGAGCTGCGGCTGCTGCACTGGGCGGGATATGGACTCGACTTCGCGCGCTGCCGGCAATGCACCGATGGCATCGACGAGCCAGCCTACTTCATCATTGCGCGCGGCGGCGTGGTGTGCGCGCGATGCCGTCCGGCGATTCCCGACGGCGCGCTGCGGCTGGAGATGTCCAGCACCTCGGCGCTGGTAAATCTTAGCGAGGCGCACTTCGTTGACGCGCTGGAAGCGAAGGCGGCCGCCGCCGATGGCGCGCTGGCAATTTCGCGCTTCGTCGCCTCGGTGCTGGATCGGCGCCTGCGCTCGATCACGTTCCTCGATTCGATGCTCACTGCGAGTGGCGCGCGCTGATCAGCCTCCGGCGAATTTCGCGCGTTCCTGATCGCCGACGACTTGCGGCGCCAGGTAACCCTTCGAATGATGCTCGATGACAATGATGCCGCAGTTGGGCGGCACGTGCGCGTCATCCCAGACACCCGTCACGTGCGCCCACAGCGCCATCATCACGCCGCCATGGCTGACGACGACCACATCGCGACTCGGATGCGCCGCGGCGAGACGATCGAGGATCGGTCCCACGCGCGCCTTCACATGCTCGTAGCTTTCGCCGTCGGGTGGCTCCCAGAGCCATGGCCGCTGCGGATCGTAACCGGGCGCCGTCATGATCGATTCGTAGGATTGCCCCTTTAAAGAGCCGACATCGCGCTCGTGCAAGTAGGGTTCGATCTCAAGCGGAAGCTTCAGAATCTCAGAGATGATCCGCGCCGTCTCGCGCGCCCTGATGTAGGGGCTAGAGACGACCACCTCGGTTCGGAACATCTTCACTATCAGATGTCCGGCCTGCTCGGCCTGCTGATGCCCGAGCTCGGTAAGCGCGAGCTCGTGCGGCGTGGTGGTGAAGATGCGTTCGCGATTGCCGACGCTCTCGCCATGGCGGACTAGAATCAGTTTGCCCATTGGAGATACTTCGGTTCCGAGATTTTTGCGCATCTGGATAAATGGCTCCAGCAGATCGATCGGAAGCGGGAACACTGTTGTCGAATTATGCTCGGTTGCGATCTCCGCGAGAGTTTGAAGGTATCGCAACTGCAATGTGATGGGGCTCTTGCCCATGATTTCGGCGGCCTCGGCGAGGCGCTGCGCCGCCTGAAATTCGCCCTCTGCCGCAATGACTTTGGCGCGCCGCTCGCGCTCCGCTTCCGCCTGTGCCGCGATCGCGCGCTGCATTTCCTGCGGCAGATCGATGTTCTTGAGCTCGACCAGCGTCACCTTGATTCCCCACGGCTCGGTCTGCGCATCAATGATGGTTTGAATCTGTGCGTTGAGTTTGTCGCGCTGGCTGAGCAGATCGTCGAGCTCGGTCTGGCCTCCGACCGAGCGCAGTGTGGTCTGCGCAATCTGCATCGTCGCGAAGAGATAATCGGCTACCTCGGTCACAGCTTTGGAAGGATCGACCACCCGGAAATAGAGCACCGCGCTGACTTTCACCGTGACATTGTCGCGCGTGATGACATCCTGTGGCGGAATGTCGAGGGTCACGGTGCGCAGATCGATGCGCGCCATTTTCTCCAGCACCGGAATGATGAACGTAACGCCGGGACCTCGATACGGCGTCAGGCGGCCGAGGCGAAACACCACGGCACGTTCATATTCGTTCAAGACGCGTACACCGCCGAGGATGAAAATCGCAAAGAAGAAAATTACTACAACCAGTGCAGCCCCTGCTCCCGCCATGATGCGTCCTCCAAAGATACGTCCCTGCAATGTTGCGATTGTGCGCGCGGTCATGACTCGCTGAACCCGGACCTCGAGCCCGCTTACCGAAGTGACACGCGCATGCGTTCCCGGCGTCAGCACTTCGTCGCTGCGCGCGCGCCAGATTTCTCCATGCACGAACACCTTGCCCGGCGCGTCAGGCGAGACCGCCTCGCGCACCTCTGCCATTTCGCCGATCAGGCCTTCCTTGCCGGTGGTCGCAACGCGACCGTGCTCGCGTGCGACGAAATATCCGATCAGCAAAATGATCGCCGACAGCGATCCAGCCGCGCCGTAGATGATGCTGTGCTGCACCGCAACATTGGTCTTCGAGGTGTCGATGAGCAAGAGCGAGCCGAACAACAGCGCGATCACACCGCCGATGCCCATGACGCCGTAGCTCGCGACGAACGCCTCCGAGATCAGCATGCCGACGCCGAGCAGCATCAGGAGCAAGCCGGACAACGTGACCGGCAGAACCTGAAATGACGCCAGCGCGAGAAGCAGACAAATCGCGCCGGCGACACCGGGAAGATACACGCCCGGATGTGCGAACTCGAAATACAAACCGAGCAGCCCTGCCATCAGCAGGAGATAGACAATGTTCGGGTCAGCCAGCGTATTCAGTACGCCCTGCCCGAAGGTCATCGAGCGCTGCCGCACGACGACATCCTTAAGCTGGAGCTTCACGCGATTTTCGCCGACGCTTACGGTGCGGCCATCGGCTTGCTTGAGGAGATCGGGAATGTTGATGGCGACGATCTCGATGACCTTTGATTCCAGCGCCTCGCGATCGCCGATCATCACGCTGCTGCGAACCGCTTTCTCAGCCCAATCCTCGTTGCGTCCGCGTTGGCGCGCAGTGTTGCGTGCGAGCATCGCAGCGAAGTTCTCGACCTTGATGCCGAGATCGCCTTTAACGTCGCCACCACTCTCAGTCACCGGATGCGCGGCGCCGATGTTGGTGCCAGGCGCCATCGCAGCGAGGCTGGCTGCCTCGGTGATGAAGGTTCCCGCAGACGCCGCACTCGCGCCGGTCGGAGCAACATAGACGATCACGGGAATCGGCGCCGCGAAGAGATCCTTGATGATGCGCTCGGCAGACGACATCAGGCCGCCGGGCGTGTCGAGCTGAATGATGAGCGCGCGTGCGCCGCCGGTCCGCGCTGACGCGATCGAATCCTCGATGAAGTGCGCGACTGCGGGATTTATGGAGCCGTCGATCTTGATGAGCTCGACCCACGGGCGGCTATCGATCGTCGCGTCGGCGTTAGATGAAGGCGCATTCGGCGCGAGCAAACCGATCAGCGCGACGAGCGCAAGGAACGTCGCGAACGATCGAAAGGGGGTGATCACTTGCGTCCTGGAATCGGCCGACCGAGTGTTCTCATCACTTCTTGTATATCACTCCAGACCAGTCGCTTGTCGCTGGGATTGCGCAACAAGTACGCAGGATGAAAAGTCGGCATCATCTTGATGCCGCGCACCTCGTGCCAGTTGCCGCGCAGCTTGCTGATCGGAGTCTTGACCTTGAGCACCGACTGGACCGCGAAAGTGCCGAGGCCAACGATGACTCGCGGTTTCACGATTTCGATCTGTCGAAACAGAAACGGCTCGCATGCCTCGACCTCGTCGGGCTCGGGGTTGCGATTGCCGGGCGGGCGGCATTTGACGACGTTGCAGATGTAGACCTCGGAGCGCTGCATGCCCATCCCACGCTCGATGATGTCGGTGAGCAACTGCCCTGCCCGCCCAACGAACGGCTCGCCCTTCGCATCTTCATCGGCGCCGGGACCTTCGCCGATGAACATCAATTCGGCCTTCGGATCGCCGACGCCGAAAACGAGGTTGGTCCGACCACCGTGCAGTTTGCATCGCGTGCATTCACCGATGAACTCGCGGAGCGCGGGGAGGTCGCCGGTCTTTTCGAGGCCAGGGTATTTCGAAAACAACTCGACACTCGTTGCGGCCGGTGCCGATGGAGCAACGACCGCAGGGCTTTCGACGATCGCGGTACGCCGTGCCTCCACACGCGCTGAAGCTATCGGGCGGTTACTCATCGGCAGGCCGTCGAGGCCCTCCTCGCGAATTTGTGCGATGTAGTCGCGCATCGAGTCGAGCAGCAATTTATCAGTCGGCATAGCGGCAAATTATACGACCGCTGGCGTGCGCAACGTTAAGCGCTCCGCCGCGATTACTTAACAGCGCGCAGCGAGCGGGATTTGGACTTGCGGGTGCGCAGCGCGACGATGCGATCGAGGATCAGCTCTGCGACTTCGTCCTTGGTTAGCTTCGGTTGAGGTTGCGCGCTGCCGTCGATGCCGTAGAGCGTCACGATGTTGGTGTCGACGGCAAAGCCGGCACCCTCCTGTGTGACGTCATTTGCTACGATCAGATCGAGTTGCTTGCGCTTCAGCTTGTCGAGTGCGTTGGTCTCGAGGTTCTGGGTTTCCGCCGCGAAGCCAACCAGGATGCGATTGCCCTTCTTGGCCGCGATGCGCGGCATCTCATCCGCAATCGATTCCATCTCGAGGGTCAGTCCTTGCGGATTTTTCTTGACCTTGTGCGCGGAGGGATTCGCCGGACGGAAGTCGGCAATCGCGGCCGCCATCACCAATGCTGTCGACCACGGAAAGTTGCGCGAGGTTTCCGCGAGCAGTTCGCGCGCGCTGACGGTATCGATGCGTTCGACGCCGTAGGGCGTGACCATCGAGGACGGACCTGCGACGATTCGTGCCTGTGCCCCGCGACGCCAGGCTGCGCGCGCGATCGCAAAGCCCATCTTCCCCGAGGATCGATTCGACACGAAGCGCACCGGATCGATTGCCTCCTGGGTTGGACCGGCAGTCACCAGGAGACGCTCCCCGGCGAGATCCTGTGGCGAGAGCATCCGCTCCAGCTCCTCGACAATGTAAGCTGGATCGGGCAGACGGCCCTTGCCCTCGTAGCCGCACGCGAGTTCACCCTCGGCGGGCTCGATGATGGTGACCCCGCGCGATTTCAACTTCGCGAGATTCTCGGCCACCGTCGGATGCGCATACATGTGGACGTTCATCGCGGGCGCGAATGCGACCGGCGCCTGCGTCGCAAGCAGCACGGTGGTCACGATGTCGTCAGCAATTCCGGTCGCGGCTTTCGCAATAATGTCGGCTGTCGCCGGTGCGATCACGACTGCATCAGCCGTGTCTGCTAACCGGATGTGGCCGATCTCGGATTCCTGGGTGAGATTGAAGGTATCGGTCGCGACCGGATTCTGGGAAAGCGTCTGGAGCGTCAGCGGCGTTATGAACTCGGTCGCGTTGCGCGTCATCATGACGCGGACCCTGGCGCCTCGCGTGATGAGGGCGCGGACAATCTCGGCAGCCTTGTACGCTGCGATTCCGCCGCTAACCCCAAGGACGATGGTCTTATCTTTGAGCCGCGACATGGTTCAGCTTCGACACTTCCGCGCAGCGCTTGCGAGCGGCCGGTGAAAGTTCGACCGGGAGGAAGTAGCTTTGCGGGTACAGATAGTCCTCACCACTCTCATCAATGACGCGGATCAACTTGTCGCGCTGCGCATCCTCGTCCGGGAGCGTTCGATAGACTTTGAGCAATTCGAGCGATGCTGGGTAAGAACGATTCTGCACGCAGAGGACGAATTGTTCCCGCCCATTTCTATGGTTTAAGTGCGCCATCTGCGCTTTATCTTCAATTCCCTGCGACCGACGCCGTGGCATTCGTACCAGTGTAACTCAGCTTCGCAGATCCTGCCATTGGCCAGCCGCAACCGAGCCACGCCTTTTAGTTTCCGCCAATTCCCAGATCCGTACTGCCGTTGCAGGCGTTTGAGCTCATCAATGGATTTTCCTTTGGCTATGGTCTCAACTTGTTCAATGGTTCCCAGGATTTCAAAGCCGTCAGTCATCGGGGCAAGATTCTCCCGTGTGACCAGGTTCGAACTCGGCAGGTCAGAACGTTGCCTCCGACTTCAATGCGTGTTCGCGGAGGTTTGAACCGAATTGGCTTAGACCCTATGTGCGGGCGGCGGCCGAATGGTTTAGATGCCTATCTCATCCCGCGTTAACCGCATCTTTCATTTTGATAACACCAGGTCTGCCTTCATTCAAGCAGGCATTCAACTAGTCGTAGTACTCGAGGCCAAGGTGTGTGATGAGGTCCTCGCCACGCATCCAGCGCAAGGTGTTCTTGAGCTTCATTAGTTGGATGAAGACATCGTGCTCGGGATACAGCCCCGGCGCGACCATCGGCGCCTTGAAGTAAAACGACAGCCACTCCTGGATGCCACGCATGCCCGCACGCTGTGCCAGATCGAGAAACAACACCAGGTCTAGTACCAGCGGCGCCGCGAGGATCGAATCGCGACACAGGAAGTCAATCTTGATCTGCATCGGATAGCCGAGCCATCCGAAGATATCGATGTTGTCCCACCCTTCTTTCGCGTCGCCGCGCGGCGGGTAGTAGTTGATCTTTACCGAATGGAAAACGTTGCCGTAGAGCTGCGGGTAGAGCTCCGGCTGGAGGATCTGATCGAGCACCGACAGCTTGGTTTCTTCCTTCGATTTGAAAGAACCCGGGTCCTCGAGCACCTCGCCGTCGCGGTTGCCGAGGATGTTGGTCGAGAACCATCCCGACATCCCGAGCATGCGCGCTTTCAGTCCCGGCGCGATCAACGTCTTCATGAAGGTCTGGCCGGTTTTGAAATCCTTGCCGCAGATGGGGACGTTGTGGTCGCGCGCGAGTTCGAGCAGCGCAGGTGTATCGGTGGTGAGATTGGGTGCACCGTTCGCATACGGGATTCCCATTTTCAGGGCCGCGTATGCGTAAATCTGGCTCGGCGCGATTTCCGGATCGTTCTCGCGCAGGCCATATTCGAAGCGCTTGAGGCTCTGATGCACATCCGCGGCGATATGGAAAACTTCGGTCGAGCCGCACCAGATCATCACGGTGCGCGCGACGTTGTTGGCTTGCTGGAACTGCCGGATGTCGTCCATCAACAGCTCGGCCTTGTCCATTTTGGAGCGCGCCTCTTTCAGATTGGGGCCGTGGATGTTGCGGATGTACTCCTGATCGAAAACCGCGGGCATCGGATGGAGTGCTTCGAGCGGCTCGCGCAATTTATCGAGCAGCGAGCGATCGAGAACGCCAGCTTTCCCGGCGGCCTCGAACGCGTTGTCCTCGTAAATGTCCCATCCGCCGAACACCAGGTCGTCGAGCTTCGCGAGCGGGACGAAATCCTTGATGAGCGGGGTGCGTCCTTCGGTCCGCTTACCCAGACGCACAGTGGCCAACTGCGTGAGCGAGCCGATCGGAACCCCGAGGCCACGCTTCACCGCTTCGACCCCCGCGACAAAGGTAGTGCATACCGCGCCCATGCCCGGCATCAGCACACCGAGCTTGCCGGTCGCGGGCGCAATCGTGACGGGATCTTTTTTGGCTGAATCGGCCATCAGGCCTTTTTGAAGCGCGAGGGAAAATCGGGGCCGAAGCTTTGCTCAGGATGCAGCTTCTTCGCGCGCTCGAGCAGCACCTCTTCGGTCTCGGGAATTTTCGGATCGGGGATGCAGCAGTCGACCGGGCATACCGCCGCGCACTGCTCCTGGTCGAAGAACCCGACGCATTCGGTGCACTTCTCGGGCACGATATAATAGATGTCCTGCTGAATCGCGTCGCCGGTCTTGCCGTCCAGTTCCCACGGCGCGCCGCCTTCG
Organism: uncultured delta proteobacterium; assembly: GCA_963848285.1. Classification (GTDB taxonomy): domain Bacteria; phylum Desulfobacterota; class Binatia; order Binatales; family Binataceae; genus DATGKG01. The sequence continues at coordinate 578,399 of CAWKCZ010000002.1, forward strand.
TAAATCGCGGTGTTGGGGCATTCGGGCTCGCACGCACCGCAGTTGATGCATTCTTCGGTTATGACAGTAGCCATTTAGTCGGTCCTGATTTTATCGGGGTAACGATGAATGATACGGGCGCGCGAGATCATCGGCAACCATTCGGGCAACCATCCGGCAAGCTGTCAGCCGTCATCCGGCATCGCCGCGACGACTTTCTTCGCCAGCTCGAGGTAAGCCTGACTCGCCGGATGTTTGGGATTCGCGGCCGTGATCGGAACGCCCTTGTCGCCGCCCTCGCGAATTGCGATGTCGATGGGAATTCGCGCGAGCACTGGAACGGATTCCTCGGCCGCCATCTTGTCGGCGCCACCATGGCCGAAGATTTCGTCGCGCTCGCCACAGTCGGGACATACAAATGCGTTCATGTTCTCGACGATGCCAAGGATCGGGCAGTGCACCTGGCGAAACATCTTCACCGCGCGGCGCGCATCGAGGAGCGCCACATCTTGCGGAGTAGTTACGATGACGGTGCCGTCGACGGGAACCTGTTGTGCCAGAGTGAGTTGCGCATCGCCGGTGCCGGGCGGCAAATCGACAATGAGAAAATCCTGCGTACCCCAGAGCGTGTCTTTGAGGAACTGGCGGACCGCGCCCATCACCATCGGACCGCGCCAGATCACCGGCGCCTTCTCGCCGAGGAAGAATCCGATCGAAATGAGATTCACCCCATGCTTGCGCACCGGATAGAAATGCTGATTGTCCACCGCGCGTGGATGCTCATCGGCGGCGCCAAACATCATCGGCACCGAGGGCCCATAAATGTCGGCATCCATCAGGCCAACGCTGAGGCCCAACTGCGCCAGCGCCACCGCGAGGTTGGCCGCGACCGTCGACTTGCCGACCCCGCCCTTCCCGCTTCCGACCGCGATGACGTACTTCGTTCCCGGCAATCGCGTGCGTCCGGTTTTCTCACCGAGTTCCGCCTCGATGCGACGTACGCGCAGCTCAACATCGTCGAGACCGAGGCCGTGGCCGACCGCACGATGGATCCCATCGGCAAGTTGCTGAACTACGTCCTCGCGCTCGGTGGCCTGTCTAATCGTGATGGTAAAACCCTGCCCCCCAGGCTTGGGGGCAACATCCTCGACGATGCCGAGGGAAAGGATATCGGTCGGGAAACCCGGGTACTTGACGGAGCCCAAGGCCTCGATGATCGCTTCAGGAGGAACTACTTTCGCCACTAATGTGATTAGACCAGAAGGATAAGATTTCCGAAAGCGATGCTCGGCGTCGCCGAAGCCCTCCCGAGCATGGCGAGCGACCTCGGGGCCCTCAGAACATTTAAGCGAGGGACCGATTCAGAGCCAGGCACACAGAGAACACTAAAACGTCGCGCCACGATCCATCCAGAGGTCACAACGTGCTATCATAAAGTTGTGGCACCCCTCGAAGGGGCGCCATCGTCGTTTCGGGGATCAGATCGCGTGACAACGCGAAATTACATAAACGAACCCACCGAGTGGTTGAAAATAAAGGAGTTTTCCCATTCTCCTTCGCGAATACACCGGCTGAAGCCTGTGCTACTCAAGATTCGGAAAGAGCAAGAACAAACCCACTCCGAGCATCGCGATGAGTGGTCGCTGAGCGTCTTCGCGAAGGACCTCGATCCCCACTTCGCCCCAACTCGAAGAACCGAAAAACAAACCCACTTAATCGAGGAAAATCAAGACATTTTCCAGAATCAGTGGCATTTGGAGGGCGCCTCGGAGGTCCCTTGAAAGCTGCCCGATGAGGTCACCGCTTAGCTCTTTCCAAGCAGTTCCCGGTGCGACTGCTCGCAGTGACGAATTGCTAAAACAAAGCCACTCCCGTGCGTATCGACATAGCGTCGGAATTAAACCACCGAGCGAAGTAAAAACGAAATTGGAAGACGCTCAGCTCAACATCGTCCTAAGCCGCCCGGCAATCACCTCCCGCGCCTCGGCCGCGATGCGGCGGACGATTTCGCCGGCGGGCAATTTCTCGCGCACCAGGCTCACCGACATCCCCGCGTAAAACGGCAACTCCTCGATGTCGCCCTCGAAGGAATTTACCGGCGCCATCACCGAGTACTTGACCATCGGCACCTCGACATCGGCGCGCGTGATTCGGCCGATGCTCTTGCCCTCCTCGGGTCGCCGACCGGTTTCCGGACGACCGGCACGTTCCCATTCCTCGACCACCCGGGTGCGCAACACGCGATGCGGCGCCGCAGGCCATCCGATGTCATACAACTCGGTGTGCAACGTGTCCTCGGCCTCGGCTTCGAGTACCCGCCGCTGGTATTCCGCGTTGGCGGCGACCTCATTCGAGGCGAGGAAACGCGTGCCGAACACCGCACCGTCGGCGCCGAGTGCGAGGGCCGCCGCGAGTCCGCGCCCGTCGGCAAAACCTCCCGCCGCGACAATGGGGATGTCGGCTCCGACCGCATCGCGCACCGATGGAATCAGCGCGAGGCTGGTCACGGTCCCGCGCACATGGCCGCCCGCCTCGACGCCCTGGACCATGAGAGCGTCGGCGCCGGCGTCGCGCGCGGCGATCGCCTCTTTCACCGAGCCGCATTGCCAAATAACCTTCAGGGCGGATTTTTTAACCATGGGTATATATTCGGCGGGCTCGCCCCAAAACATCGTGACGGCGTCGACCGGCTCCTTGAGCACCAGGTCGAGAATGCCGGGGCGTAGGAACGGAACCAGCAGGTTAACCATCAACGGCTTGCTAGTAAGCTTGCGCGCCGCGGCGATCTCGTTCTGAATTCCCTCCGGCGTGAGGGCCACCAGTCCGATCGTCCCGATGCCGCCCGCATTTGAGACCGCGGCAGCAAGCTCGGCGAGCGCGACGCCGCCCATTCCGGCCGACACGATGGGATGTTCGATTCCGAACAATTCGGTGAAGCGAGTCTTCAACATCGCGAGGTCCTCCACGGCCGGTGACGACACTCCGGCTTGCCTCGTATATGTTGCCGGTTGTCGGAATGAATTTCAGCTTGCGTGATAGCCGGTATGGGGAAAGTAAGCGCCTGACGATCATGGCGAGGACTTTCAGCTTGATCGCGCTTCTCATCCTCGGCCTTGGTCTCGGATTCGGGAGCAGATGCTTCGCGGAGGAGCCCAACCTCCTGCTCAATGGCGAGCTCAGCGCCGGCTCGGGCGATATGCCCGAACACTGGAGCCGCGCGCAGTTCGCCTCGCACAAGTGGTTCAAATGGTCGCATCCCGGAAACGAGCCGGCCGCGCTGGAGGTTCAACGGGTCAAAGGAAAGTTTCGCCATACCTCGTACTGGAGTCAGACGGTAAACCTTCCGGACCCAGGTTGGTATCGCCTGCGCGCCGAAGTAAAGACCGACAATCCTGACAGCAGCGCGGCTCTTAAATTCGATAGCTCGCACGACGTCGAGGTCGTGACGCAGAGCAATCCACAGTGGGCGCCGATGGAGGTCTACTTCAAAGTCGCGGGCCCGGAGAAGGTACAAATCGGATGCGGGGTGCGCGCCGAGCCGGCGGGACGCGCCTATTTCCGCAATCTCATTTTAACCCGGATTTCCGGAGAGCCTCCGAACGATGCGCGTCAATTCGACCTGTCGCATCCGTCTGGTCTGGATCATGACGAGCGGGTCGCTCTAAAGAATGTCGAACTCGCGAAGTCGCCTGCGGATGAATCGTTGCTGCGCGACATCTTCAGCCTTCCCGCAATCGTCGGCCTGCTCATCATTTTCGCGATACTGACGTTTCTCGATGGCCGATACAGCGGCGGCGTGATGCACAGACTCGAGCCACACGCCTATCTTCATGATCCCCAGTTTCGCAAAAGCACCGGCGTCGCGGCGCTGCTCTGCCTGATGCTGATCGGAACCTGGTTGGTGACGCGACTGGAATACCTCCCGGGGCATGGCCTGTACGTGGTGGAGCCGCACGCGGTAGGCGGCGACGAACCGCATTACCTGGTTATGACCAATAGCCTGCTCCGCCAGCACAATCTGCAAGTCGAGACGATGTATAACGACGTCGATTCGGGGGGACCCGAGGCGGGCGTGCTCGCGCGCGGGGTAAAACTCGATCGCCAGACCATCCTGGTCAATCGACGCACCGGCGGTCGCATTATGGAAAGTGATTGGAATCCCAACATCGATAAGGAATTCCAACCTTCGCCGGATCTCTATGAAATTCCGATGCATCCGGCCGGATTCCCACTTTTGCTCGCTGCCGCTATAGCGCCGATGCAGCCCCGTCCGCGCGAGGTCGAAGCAGACGTCGGATTCGTCCTGATGCTGATCGCATGGCTCGGTGTGGTGGCAACCTACTTCGTTGGAAGGCAGGTCGGGATGGCCTCGCGGCTGGGCGATGAGTGCCGCAATGACACTATTCCTGGCGAGTCCGTGGTTGGCATACTCGCGCGCGTACTTCGCAGAATCCGCGATCGGAACAGCGCTGGTCTTCGGCCTGTGGGCATTGATGGCGGACTTTCCGATTGTCGCTGCGCTGGCGGCCGCGGCCGCCGCGACCATGAAGGTCCCATTCGGCCTGGTGGGCGCGGGATTCCTGCTCGAGGAAGTTCGCGAGAAGCGTTGGAAAAGCGCCCTTAAAATCACGCTTGTTCTCGGCGTCCCGGCGCTGGAAATTTTCGCCTACAACTTCTGGCTCCATCGCAGCGCGCTCACCATGGGTGTCCAATGGTCATTTCATTTCGCGGATCTATGGATGACGCTGATGGGGCCGAATGGAGGCCTGCTTCGCTATGCGCCATGGACAATTGTCGGGTTCCTCGCCTGCGCACGGGCCTTTCCGTCGCAGTCGGCGGATCTGCGCCTGGCGCGCACCGTCGCGCTACCGGTATTCCTCTATCTGTTGGTTTTGTCCTCGATCGGTTTCGGCGGAGGATACTGCTTCGGGCCTCGCTACTGGATTGCCTTCTTACCCTGGCTGGCACTCGCAACGGTCGAGGCGCTCCGGACCGCCGGGACCTACCCACGCGTGGTGTGTGCGATTCTGATCGCGTTCGCGATCGCGATGGCGATCCCTGACGCATTGCGCTATCCGCAACTGTTCCGCAAGCCGGCGACCGCGGCCTGGCGCGGTTTCGACTAATTCCGCCATCCATTATTTTCTTAGAATTCTGATCTGGGGAGGCCTTTCGGAGTCCATTTTGTGATATCTTTCGCGACCGAAAGGTGGATGAGGGGTTGTTTAGGCGTTCATGAGTCAATCTACCGCCAACCGAATGTCATCGATCGCATCTGCGTCCGACCTCGCAGATCTCGAGGTGTCGGTAGTTCTCCCATGTCTCAACGAAGCGGAGACCGTCGGAACCTGCGTCACTGCGGCGCTGCAAAGCCTCAAACGGATGCGGGTGGCCGGCGAAGTGGTAGTGGTGGACAACGGATCCGAGGACGGATCGGCGGAAATCGCGCGCCGCGCCGGCGCACGAGTGGTCTACGAACCGCGCCGGGGATACGGGCATGCGCTGCGACGCGGCATCGCGGAGGCGCGCGGCCACTTCATCATAATGGCGGACGCGGACGCATCCTACGATTTGTCGGATCTTAGATCGTTTCGTGGAGGGATTGCGCGCGGGCGATGACCTGGTCATGGGCTCGCGTCTGCGCGGCCGCATCGAGCCGGGCGCGATGCCGCTACTGCATCGCATCGGCAATCCGGTGCTGTCCGGAATCCTGCAACTATTTTTTCGCGGGCGCGTTTCCGATCCCCATTGCGGCATGCGCGCGTTTAGCAAGGAGGCCTTCCATCGGATGCGCCTCACCTCGGGCGGCATGGAGTTCGCCTCGGAGATGGTGATCAAGGCGTCGCTCGCAGGCATGCGCATCTCCGATATTCCGATCATGCTGAGCCGCGACGGGCGCACCAGTCACGGACCGCATCTGCGCTCGTTTCGCGACGGCTGGCGTCATCTACGCTACATGTTGTTGCTGTCGCCGACCTATCTGTTTGTTATTCCCGGGAGCATTTGCATGCTGCTCGGGTTGATTCCGCTGATTCTCCTGGGGCATGGGCCGGCAGAACTGGCCGACGTGCGCTTCGACTACCACTACATGATTCTCGGCAGCCTGATGACGATTCTCGGCTTTCAGGCGGTGATGACCGGACTGTTCGCCAAGGCCTATTGCCACGCGGCGCGACTGTTCGCGCCGGATCGCATCCTGGAAACCTTTCGCCGCCATTTCAGCCTCGAGCGCGGGCTCATCATCGGGACTGCGCTGTTACTGGCGGGATTCATCGTCGATGCACAGCATCCTGGTGCAATGGCTGCGCAGCGGCATGGGCGCGCTCAACGCGATCCGACCCGCGACGCGAGCCTCGACCCTGATGATCATCGGCGCGCAAATCAACTTCTCCTCGTTCTTCCTGAGCCTGCTGGGAGTTTTCCCTGCCGACGCCGACGATCCTCCCCCACTCCCGTCGCCTGCGCTCGAGGAAATAGACGCGCCGATCGTCTCCGACTGAATCCATTGCGCATCCTGTTCGTTTACGACTGCCTCTATCCGCATACGATCGGCGGCTTCGAACGCTTCTATCGCGATGTCGCAACCCGGCTCGCACGCAGGCACGAGGTCACCTACCTGACCCGCGTGCAATGGGACGATGGCGAGGCCCCCGACATTCCCGAGGGTGTAAAGCTGGTGGCCCTCAATTGCGGACGCCATCTGTACACCACCAGCGGACGGCGGCGCATCCTGCCGCCGGTGGTTTTTGGATTGGGCGTGCTGAACTATCTGATGCGGCAACCGGGCCGAATACGACATCGTACAAACCTGCAGCTTTCCCTACTTTCCGATGTTGTCGTGCGCCGCGGTTCGCGCGCGTTGGCGGACCTCCGGTCGTCACTGATTGGATCGAGGTCTGGTCGGACCAGTATTGGCGCCGATATCTCGGACCCATCGCGGGGCGCGTCGGCGCAGGGGTGCAGCGGCTCTGCATTTGGCTCACCAGCCATGCTTTCACACTATCGGAGCTGTCCGCCAACACGCTGCGCAGCAATGGTTATGGAAGGCCGCTGCTGGTTCTGAAAGGCCTCGCGACGACTCCGGTTGCGGAAATGATCGAAGCTCGACCGGAGCCGGTTTTCATTTTTGCCGGACGCCATATTCCCGAAAAGCACATCGACGCGATTCCGGCCGCGATTGAGCTCGCGCGACAATCAATCCCTAACCTCCGCGCGCAGATTTTCGGCGATGGCCCAGAACGCCCGAAGGTCTTGCGCGAAATCGCGCGTCTGCACATGCAGAATGTCATCGAGTGCCCGGGCTTCGTGCCGTGGCCGGAGCTGGAAGCCTCGATGAGCCGCGCGACCGGATTGATCCTTCCGTCGGAGCGCGAGGGCTACGGCTCAGTAGTGATCGAAGCCATCGCGCGGGGCACTCCGGCGATTGCGGTGCCGGGACGCGACAACGCCGCGAGCAGCCTCGTCATCCATAATGTCACCGGCTTTCTCGCTCCGACGACTGAGGCCGCCGCGCTCGCAGAGAGCATCGTCAAGGTATATGCGGCGGGTCCCGGGTTACGTGCGCGCACGCATGAGTGGTATCGCGACCACGCCGCGCAAATCAGCCTCGACGCTTCGATCGCGCAGATGGAACAGGTCTATCGCGATATTCAGGATGGCGACTGACAGACTTGTTCGTACAGTGCCAGGGTGGCCTCGGCGTTCGCGCGCCAACTGAACATGCGCGCTTGCTCGAATCCGGCATCGACCATTGCCTGGCGCAGCGCGCGGTCGCCCAGCAATCGCAACGCCTGCGAACTGAAGGTGCGCGCATCGCCGGGATTGGCGAATAGCGCTGCGGAGCCCGCCACCTCCGGCATCGAAGAGGCCGAAGAAGAGATCACGGGCGCGCCACAGGCCATCGCCTCGAGGATCGGCAGGCCGAAGCCCTCGTAGAATGACGGATACATGAAGAGCTCGGCGCGATTGTAGAATTCGATCAGATCGAAGATCCGAAACATCTGTCAGGATTCGCACCCATGGCCTCAGGTCGCGATATGCTCTCCGTCGCCGTCGGATCGGTCCATCGCCATCCGGGTCGCCCGATAATGATCAGCTCAAGATCGTGTCCTTTTGCACGCAGTTCGCGCAGCACCTCGAGCAGCATCACCTGGTTCTTGCGAGGCTCCAGAACTCCGACGGTCAGGATAAACGGCCTGCTTATCCGGTAGCGCGCGGCGAACTCGGGAGTCGGCTCGATGCGCTTCATCAAAGGATCGACGCCCAGTGGAATGCGCACGATGCGAGGCGACGCCACGAGCCCGCTGCTCGCCAGGTCGCGTGCGGTGGCGTCTCGGAGGGAACGATAACGCGGGCAGAGCGGCGCATCGCGCGACGCATCAACGTGCGGTAGGCGATCACCCTGCTCCTCGGATGAGTGGCCGGCAGAATCAACGGCGTCAGGTCCTGCAGGGTTGCGATTTGCCGCGCGGGTGCCCGCAACGATCCACCGCCAAACATATTGGGGAAATGCATCAGATCAAGCTTTAGATCGCGCGCAGTGCGGGAATAAGCACCGCCCAGCAGGGCAATCGCGCGATTGAACTTCGAGCCCGGAAGAAAAATGCTTTGCGCACGAGGATTGCGATAGATATCGAGTCGGCCCTCACCGAGACGAATCAGGAAATATTCGTTGACGCTATCGATCGCGAGCAGATGGCTAACCAGCTGATGAACATAAACTCCGACTCCGCCATTGGCGATACGTGCCTCACCATCAACCGTCCGTTCGTAGAGCGCGTCGGTAGCGATACCGATGCGCAACGGGCGCGAGCCGCCGTTAGAGGCCATCGACAACTGCGCGCCGTGAACGCCATGTTTAGCAAAGCCAGTGTATTCGGTGCGCGCAGGTCGGTAGAATCGTCGGGGCGCGTTTTAAAGGGTTGATCATGCCGTCCAGGGATATTCTGTTTCTGTTGCAAAACCTGGTGCTCAAGGACTTCCGAATTCGCTATCGGAATATGTCGCTCGGCATGATCTGGTCGATCGCCAATCCGCTTCTGATGATGGGTATCCTGACCTTCGTCTTCACCCGCATCTACCCCAATCCGAACATCCATCATTTTGCATTGTTCGCGCTATGCGCGTTGGTGCCGTTTAACTTCTACAATCTGGCGGCGATTACGGGAACCACTTCGCTACTGGAGAACCAAACCTTGATCAAACGGGTGAAATGCCCGCGCGCGGCGTTTCCCATCGCCGCGGTTCTATCCAGCTCACTGCATTTCCTGATCCAGATCGCACTGCTTTTGTCGCTGCTGCTACTGTTCGGACATCCGATCAATCGCTATTGGATCTGGTTGTTTCCGATCTGGACGCTGGAAGTAATCTTCATGTGCGGGCTTTGCCTGATCACCTCGGCGCTCGACATCTATTATCGGGACGTTCGCTACCTGGTCGAATGCTCAGGCCTGGTGATGTTCTGGATGGTGCCGGTTTTCTACAGCATCGAAATGATTCCCGCAGCGCTATCGGATGCTGTACTCGATGAATCCGATCGCGGCGGTGGCGGCAATCGATCGGCAGGTGTTGTTCGCGGCCAGCGCGCCGACCCCGTGCCTTTTTTCAACTGACCGCGGTATCGCTGGGCGTCCTGGCGCTGGGATTCGCGATCTTCGGCCGCTTGCAACACGACTTCGCGGACTACCTGTGAAGAGCGCCATCGAAAGCAACGGCAGCGCCGCGATGCTGCAACCTGAGCGCAAGGTCCCGCTGCTCCCCTCCGATCGCTCTGCGCAGCGCGTCCTCAGTTCGAAAGCGTGAGCAAGAGTTACCATCGCAATGCCGGGCCGAGCGCTCCTACGCCATCAGTCGATATCATTGCTTAAGCGCAGGCCGATGGAAATGTTTCGCGCACTCGACAACGTACCATTCGAAGTCCGCCTGGGTGAGAGTCTCGCCGTGGTGGGCGTCCAATGGGGCTGGCAAGAGTACTCTGCTGCGCCTCGCGACCGGTATCGCTCGGCCCGAGACCGGACAGCGTCACGGTTCGAGGGTGCGATTGCGGCACTGATGGAACTGGGTGCCGGATTTCATCCGGATCTGTCCGGCGCGGAAAACCTGGTCCTGAATGCTTCGCTACTGGGCTTTCGCGCAAAAAGACCTACGAGGAGTTCGACTCCATCGTCGAGTTCTCCGGGATCGGCGAATTTCATCGAGGAGCCGCTGCGGACCTATTCCAGCGGAATGATGCTGCGCCTGGCGTTTGCGGTCGCGGTGCGGGTCAATCCGGACATCCTTTTCATCGATGAGATGCTCGCGGTCGGTGACCAGCAATTTCAGAGCAAATGCGTCGACGAGATCAAACGCCTCAAGCGAGACGGGCAAAACGCTGATTTGCGTATCCCACGACACCATGGTCGTGCGGGAGCTATGCGAAGTTGGCGTTGTGGCTGGAGCACGGCAAGATCAAAATGTTCGGCCCGATCGACACTGTCCTCGATCGCGTACGAAGATCATTCGGCCCGGCAAGAAACGCGCACGAGGTAGACGCGTTAGCGTGCCGCCTGCTGCTTCGTTGCTTTGATTTCGTCGCAATCGCTCGATGGCCGATTTCAGCGGCCGCTCCGAATCGCAGTAATCCTTCCACGCGGTACTCTTCGCGATCAGCGCCGGAGCAGTTCGAATCGTGAAGCGCTTCGGGTCGAGACCCGCACGCACTTGCGCACCATTGACAGCGGCATCGAGACCGGTGCACCCTCGCGTGCTCGCGGCGAGAGTGGCGCGACCGCTGAGGACAGGAAATCGTTGCGCAGATAATCGAGATAGATTCGGCCCGCGCGATCCTTCTTGGTCATTTTGATGAGGTAGCGATCCGGATGGTCCGCCGCGATCCGCGTGCAAACGTCGCGCGCGAACGCCTTTGCTTCAGGCCAAGTCACCGCGGCCTTTTTCGAGCCGCCAGCGGCGTCGACCACATGCAGCCCTTTGCCGCCGGTGGTTTTGCAAAAGCTGATGAGCCCGAGCGCCTCGAGCCGATCGCGAATTTCCACCGCGCCGCGACGACGGCGGAGAAATTCGACATCCGGCGCGGGATCGAGATCGAACACCAGCCGACCCGGGACGATCGGGCTGATTCGGCTGGCAATTCCATAGATGCAGCTTCTACGCCGCCGATCTGCGCAACCTCGGCGAGCGCTTCGACGTCGATCGATCTGCAGATACGGCTTGTGCTCGCCCGGACGCTGACCTAGTTGAAAAGCTTCGACACTGCCGGGCATCGCATGGCGCTGAAAAAAATGCTCGCCTGCGATGCCATCGGGAGCGCGCACGATCGAGCATGGACGTGCCCTGCAGATGCGTCATCATCCACGGTCCGACCGCCTCATAGTATCGCGCGAGGTCGAGCTTGGTGACCGGCTTGCCGTCGCCGCCATCGGGCCATAGCGCTTTGTCAGGCTTGGAAATCGTCACGCCCATGACCGGCGCATCGGTCCGGCTGCGAATTATTCGGCGAACCTTTGAATTTGCGCTTTCGGCTTGAACGTTGCGCGTCCATTCGATCGGACGCGAATTGGGATCCGCTAATTCACCAGCTAGTTATGCGCTTGCGAGCCTTCCAGACTTCTTCGCAGGGCCACTTCCGCGCCCATTCGAGCGTTACGAACGTGATACTCAGTCTTGGCATCCGGCGAGGGCCGCACATTCGATCGAGATCATCGACTTCGAATCCCGATTTCGGTCAGCAGCCGAATCCAATCGCCATGCGACAGATGAAATTCGACGCCGGGATCGCTCGGACTATTCGACCCGATACATCCCGAAAGCCGGGCGCAACAGCCGATCCCTCGCCGCAATGCCGTCCTCGTCAGGAACGCACAGAGAGTACAGGAAAGAATTGCTCAGAAAGGCCAGCCGTCCACCCGGACGCAGCAGGCGCGCTGCTTCGGGAATCCACGGTAGGGATCGCACCACAGACACGCGCCGTATTCGGAGATCGCGAAGTCGAAGCTCGCATCGGGATACGGAACCACTTCGGCGTTGCCATGGAGGAGCGGGAAACTCGACGCCATGTTGTTTCTGCATCCGCCTAGCGGTATCAAGTTGCGCCTGCGAGTTATCGATGCCTACAACCTTCGCGTCGCGCCGCGCCAGCCAGGACGAAACGTATGCGGTACCGCATCCAAGCTCGATAACGTTCCTGCCCGCGAGGTCGTCCGGGAACATCCGCAACTGCGGTTTCCGGCACGCCCCAGATTCCCCACGTAGGCTCGGTCTGCGCCCACGCGCGTTCGCCCGCAGGGGCGTATTTTCTTCGCCCATTCATCCCACATCGCGCGGTTGCGGCGCACATGTTCCGGCAGATCGCTCATGCCGCCACGATAGGCCGCGGCCGGAAGAAGAGACAAGCCGCGACCCTCTATGCTGCTTGCGCGCGCAAAGTCAGCACCGGACATGGCGCTTCGCGAACCACCCTCTGTGCGGAGCTGCCCAGGATCAGATGGCTCAGGCCCTTGCGCCCGTGAGTCGCCATGACGATGACATTGGCCTTCGAACTCTTCGGCGATGCGAACAATCTCGGCGCCCGTGATCGCGCGCGACCGTGACCACAACTTCGACCGGAATCCGCGCGTGGAGTGTTTCTTCGGCGAGTCGCTGGAGCCTCAAGGTGGCTGATTGCTTCAGTTCCGCCAGCACTTCCGAAGCATCGATGGGAACGGTCGCAACCGTCCACGGCACCACATGGAGGAGACAAATCCTAGCTCCGGTCTCCTGTGCGATCTTGCCCGCGAACGCCAAAGCGGTCGGCGAGTTCGCATCGAAATCGACCGGACACATAATGTTACGATAATGTTTGGCGAGCGTATCCATTTGGCCCACCTCCAAATTATTTTCGTCGCTTGGCAGTCTTCGCGGGGCCGCGGGCTGGTGATTTCGCAGACACCTTCGCGCGGGGCTTCGCCGCGCTTGCTCGCGGTCGAAGCTGCCGCCTTTCTTCCGCCCATAGCGCGTTTCTTCCACCCCTGGTCAAGGTAGCGAGACGCGCCCCGCTCTTCTTCGACGCTTTCTGCGCCTCGTGGAGTTTCTTAACCAACTGCGGTTCCAGTACCTCGATCATCACAGCCAAGCCATCGCGATCGGTAACGTGCGGCAGTAGTTCGCGGATCAGGTTGAGGCCATACTCCGCAGCCTCTTCATCGATTTTCTTCCTGGTCCGCGAGTTCCGCGAGTCGGGCAGCGGCCTCCAATGTCCGCGCATGCTCCTGGACCAGCTTCTCGACATAGTCGTCGCCATGCAGGTCTGCGAGTGCCGGGTACAAAACTTCCTGTTCGTAATGAAAATGAGGGGCTGCATGAGCCGCCATCGCCTCGACGCCCTCGCGCACGCGCTCGCTGTCAGCGCTTTGGAAGGCGTCGATCAGCCCCAGCAACATGTCGCGTAGTTGGCGATGCTCATCGCGAAATCTCTGATTGAATTCTTCCACCGACATATTCCCTCTCCTGGGTGTTGAATGATTGGCAGCAGACATCGCATGCGACGTGCCACGCGTTTGGCGATGCGTTTGCATCAATCAGCGAGAATTTTGCTACTACCTGTAGCGAATGGCAGCAATCTTCTAGTGATGCGATCGGCGTCAGCGGCAGGGCGAGCCGGCGGGTGGGTTACGCCGAATGACTGGCATTCTCGAGGCTTAGGACCGCAAGCTTTACCAGGGGCTTCAGTTCCCCGTCACCATGCGCGCATGTTCAATGAGCTGCGCGCGCATGCGAGGCTCCCAGAAATTGCGCAGATGAGCAGCGATCGACGCGATCGCCTCATTGCGATCCTCGGCGCTTTCGAAGAAGGCGCCGATCTCGTTCGCCATTTTGACGAGCCGATGAATCTCCATCGGCTCAGGGGTTCGAAGTCGGCGGGTGCACGATGCGCTCCGGCGTTACCCGCTCCGGACGCCGCGCCGTCGGCGTTACCTGCACCGCGGTCACCTTGTACTCAGGGCAATTGGTCGCCCAATCGGAATTCTCGGTGGTGACGACGTTGGCGCCGGTCTCAGGATGATGGAACGTCGTGTACACCACGCCCGGCTGCACACGCTCAGTTAGCAGAGCGCGCAGAAAGATCGATCCCTCGCGGCTGGTGACTTCGACCCAGTCGCCTTCGCGAAGGCTGCGCTGCTCGGCGTCATGCGGATGAATTTCGAGCACGTCCTCGGGATGCCATACGACATTTTTGGTACGTCGCGTTTGCGTGCCGACGTTGTATTGGCTCAGGATTCTGCCCGTTGTCAGGATCAGTGGATAACGCTGGGTGGTGCGTTCCGGCGTCGCGACATATTCGGTCGGCAGCATCCGGCCCTTGCCGCGCACGAACTCGCCGACGTGCATCACAGGGGTGCCTTCGGGCGCGTCATCATTGCACGGCCACTGCGCGCTGCCGATGCGATCGAGTTTCTCGTAGCTGACGCCGTGAAAGGTCGGCGTCAAACGCGCGATCTCGTCCATGATTTCCGATGGATGTTTATAGTCCATCGGATAGCCCAGCGCATTGGAAAGCATGCAGGTGACTTCCCAATCTTCCTTGCCTGCAAGCGGCTGCAGTACCTTGCGCACCATCGAGATACGGCGCTCCGCATTGGTGAAGGTGCCGTTCTTTTCGAGGAACGACGATCCCGGCAGAAACACATGAGCGAAGTTGGCGGTCTGATTCAGGAAGATATCCTGGACGATCACGATCTCCATCGCGTGCAACGCTGCCGACACATGATGCGTATTCGGGTCCGACTGCGCGATGTCTTCGCCCTCGACATAGAGCCCCTTGAAGCTGCCATCAAGAGCCGCGTCGAACATGTTGGGAATGCGCAATCCCGGCTCGGGATCCAGTTTCACGTGCCAGGCGTGCTCGAAATCGCTCCGCACCTTGGGATCTGAAACATGCCGATAGCCGGTCAGCTCATGTGGAAATGATCCGACGTCGTTGGAGCCCTGCACGTTGTTTTGCCCGCGCAGCGGATTGATGCCGACGCCCGCGCGTCCGATGTTGCCGGTGATCATCGCGAGATTCGTCATCGCGAGCACTGCGGTACTGCCCTGGCTATGCTCGGTAACCCCAAGGCCATAGTAAATCGCGCTGTTTGGTCCCTTGGCGTAGAGCCGCGCAGCGCCGCGAATCTGCCCCGCGGGAATGCCGGTGATTTTCTCGGCGGCTTCGGGCGAGTTGCGTTCTTCGATAATGAAGTTGTGCCAGTAATGATACTCGTGTGGTTTGCAGCGCTCGTGAATAAAAGTCTGATTCGCAAGACCCTCGGTTACGATGACGTGCGCCATCGAGTTGAGCAGCGCGACATTGGTGCCAGGGGTCAGTTGCAGGAAGTAGTCGGCCTCGACATGCGGCATCCGCACCAGTTCGATTTGGCGCGGATCGGAGACGATGAGTTTCGCACCCTCGCGCACGCGGCGCTTGAGAATCGACGAAAACACCGGATGGCCTTCGGTCGGATTCGCACCGATCACGAAGATGACATCGGTTTCGAGGATCGAGTCGAAATCGTTGGTACCGGCGGGCGTACCGAACGCGGTCTTGAGCCCATAGCCGGTCGGCGAATGGCATACGCGCGCGCAGGTGTCGACGTTGTTGTTGCCGAAGGCCGCGCGCACCAGCTTCTGGACGAGATACGCCTCCTCGTTAGTGCAGCGCGACGAGGTGATGCCGCCCAGCGACCCGCGCCCGTACTTGGCCTGCACTTCTTTGAGCCTGCGCGCCGCGAACCCGATGGCTTGGTCCCATGAAACCTCGCGCCATGGATCCTCGATGCGCTCGCGAATCATTGGTGTGCGCACGCGATCCGGATGCGTTGCATAACCCCATGCAAAGCGGCCCTTCACGCATGAATGGCCGTGGTTGGGCATCCCATCTTTGTTGGGAACCATCCGCACGATTTCATCGCCGCGTACCTCGGCCTTGAATGAGCATCCGACGCCGCAGTAGCCGCAAGTGGTGACGACGGCGCGATTGCCGACGCCTTTTTCAAGGACGGTTTTTTCCATCAGCGCGTCGGTCGGGCATGCCTGCACGCAAGCGCCGCACGAGACGCATTCGGAATCGATGTAATGCTGATGCTGACCCGGCGACATCAACGAGTCGAAGCCGCGACCGTCGATGGTGAGCGCGAAAGTTCCCTGGGTGTCGTCGCACGCGCGGATGCATCGCGAGCACAGGATGCACCGGGTTGGATCGAAGGAAAAATACGGATTGGAATCGTCGACCGGCAAATCGAGGTGCGTGCGCGCGCCATGATTATAGCGCACCCGCTCGAGGCCGACCTCGCGCGCCATCCGATGGAGTTCGCAATTGCCATCCGCCTTGCATTCGGAGGCATCCAGCGGATGGTCGGACATGTAAAGTTCCATCACCCCGCGACGCAGCTTGTCGAGCTTCTCGCTGCGCGTGTGCACCCTGAGTCCGCCTTCAACCGGCGTGGTGCATGAGGCGGGACATCCGTTGCGCCCTTCGACCTCGATGAGGCACAGGCGGCACGACCCGAACGCGGTCATCGAATCAGTCGCGCATAGCTTCGGAATCGCAACGCCCGCCAGCGCGGCCGCGCGAAGCACCGAGGTCCCCTCGGGCACGCTTACGTGCTTCCCATCGATCTCGAGGGTCACGAGCTTTTTCGAATGGGACGCCGGCGTCCCAAAATCTTTGTCATCGACAGCTAGCACAGTCGCACTTCCCTCAGATCCTTATTTTGATCAGGTTTTGGCTTCAACGTCCAATCCGAAATCTTCCGGGAAATGACGCAGTGCGCTGGTGACGGGAAGCGGGGTCAGGCCGCCGAGGGCGCACAGCGAGCCCGCGGTCATCGTGTCGCAGAGGTCGCGCAGCAGCTCGATGCTCTCCGACTTCTCAGCGCCGCGCGTCGCGATGATGCGATCGATCGTTTCGACGCCGCGGGTCGAGCCGATGCGACATGGTGTGCACTTGCCGCACGATTCGATGGCGCAGAATTCCATCGCATAACGCGCCTGCTGCGCGAGGTCGACGGTGTCATCGAACACGACAATGCCGCCATGCCCGAGGATGCCGCCCTTGGCCGCGATCGCTTCATAGTCGAGTTGCACGTCCAGCATCGATTCCGGGAAGTACGCGCCGAGCGGACCACCCAGCTGCACTGCGCGCACCGGACGTCCGGTGGCAGTGCCGCCGCCGTACTCATAGATGATATCGCGCAACGTGACGCCGAAGGCCTTCTCGATGAGTCCCGGGCGCTTCACGTTGCCGGCGAGCTGGATCGGAATTGTGCCGCGCGAGCGCCCCATTCCGTACTCTTTGTAGTATTCGCCGCCCTTGTCGAGGATGATCGGCACCGACGCCAGCGTGATGACATTGTTGATGATGCTGGGCTGGCCGAAGAGTCCCGCGATCGCGGGTAGCGGCGGCTTGAAACGCACCATCCCGCGCTTGCCTTCGAGGCTTTCGAGCATCGCGGTTTCCTCGCCGCAGATGTAAGCGCCCGCACCGACCACCACCTCGATCTCGAAGGATTTGCCACTGCCGCGAATGTTCGCACCGAGATAACCGCCGCTCCGCGCTGCCTCGAGCGCCTCGCTCAACGTGACGAGCGCGTCAGGATACTCAGAACGCAGGTAAATGTAACCTTGAGTAGCGCCCACGGCGATCGCGGCAATGGTCATTCCTTCGATGAGCACCAGCGGGTCGCCTTCCATGATCATGCGATCGGAAAAGGTGCCGGAGTCGCCCTCGTCGGCGTTGCACACGACGTACTTCTGTTTGGCCTCGACGCCCAGCACGGTCTTCCACTTGATGCCGGCTGGAAAGCCCGCACCGCCGCGTCCGCGCAACCCCGAGGTCGTAACTTCTTCGACGATTTGCGCACCACTCATAGTGAGCGCGCGCTCGAGTCCGCGATAACCGCCATGAATTAGGTAGTCGTCAAGCGAAACCGGGTCGGTGATGCCGACGCGAGCGAAAGTCAGCCGCTCCTGATTTTTGAGGTATGGAATTTCCTCGGGACGACCCAGCCGCAGCGGATGCTCACCGGTGAGCAGGAACTCAGGCTTGAAAAATGATGCTGCATCGGCAGCGGTCACTGGACCGTATGCGACCCGACCGGTGGGTGTTTCCACCTCGATCATCGGTTCGAGCCAATACAAACCACGCGAGCTGTTGCGGACGATCCGAACGTCCACCCCGAGCTCGCTCGCATGCCGTCCAAGCGCGATGGCGACCTCGTCGGCGCCCATCGAGACGGCGCTGGAATCGCGAGGAACGTAAATCGTGGCGCTCATCGAGCGGAATCCAATTTGGCGAGCGCCTCGTCGAAGCGGCTTGGCGTAACTCGTCCCAATAGCTTTCCATTCACCATGACTGCGGGTGAGCAGGCGCAATTTCCGAAGCAGTAGATCGCATCGAGGGTGTATGCCCCGTCGGCGCTGGAGTGGCCAAAGTCGCATCGCAAACGGTCCTTAATGTGCTGCGCGAGGGAAACCCCACCCATCGCCTGGCACGATTCGGCGCGGCATACTTTGATGATGTTCTTCGCGGGTGGGTGATGGCGGAAGTCGTGGTAAAAGGTCACCACGCCATGCACCTCGGCACGCGAGAGGTTGAGAATTTTTGCGATGACAGGGACTGCTTCGCGGGGCACCCATCCGAGGGTATCCTGCACGCGGCGCAGGATGAGCATCAGGGCGCCCGGTTTGCCTTTCAACGATAAGGCGATCGATTGGACGGTTTCGCGGTCCCAGCTATGCGCAGTTTCCTCGGTACCCATGGCTCGCGATGCATCCTAGCATCGCGATGGCCTGCCATAGAACCGGGGTCAAAACTGCGCACGCAGCTTCAGCAAAGGATAACTTCATCGGGGAAAAGAAAGGTCGTCGCGCCGTCTTCGAATTGCACCAGGATCATCCGTCGATCGAGGTTGCTGACTTCGCGCACCACCCGCGGCTGCTCGAAGCGAATCCGGCCGCTGGAATCGCGGATTGGCGCTATCATTTTGCAATATTTGGCGGTAGTTGTGGCTTCCATAACATCCTCCGAAAATATCCTGCGACGCGTTTTCCTGAATAGCAGCAGTCATGCCGACGAGGTGCGCGAGGGCGAAACGAAGAGTGTTTCGCAATGGTACGGCGTGAAGTCGGTCGCGCGGATCGCGTTTCAAAACTGGACTCAATTCCGCCTTCGGGCGAAGGACGATTTGTTCTCATGACAAAATTGATATCCCTCGCGTTCGGAATGCTTTTCCTCGTGGCTGCCACGATGTCTAAGGCAGACGACGTCACCGAAGGCCACAAGTTGTATCTGCGCAACTGCGCCGCATGCCATGGGGTCAATGCTGACGGGAAAGGTCCTGCGGCGCCCGCACTTACGGTCAAGGCGCCTGATCTTCGTTTGCTTTCGGCTCGCTATGGCAACCCACTCCCGCAGGATCAGATCGCGCGATTCATCGATGGACGTGCCGACGTAATCGCGCATGGGCCGCGCGATATGCCGGTATGGGGCGAGAAGGTGTGGGAATATCCCGACGGCAAGGGCAACCCCAGCCAGGTGACGCCGCAGGTTGCCGCCCTTGTCGAATATCTACAGTCTATCCAAAAAGGTGGGCAGAAGGCCTCATACCACATCCATTGAGGCTGCGGGGATCGATATCTAGGGAAAGTAGTCCGATGCGCCAGCGACCGATTTCGTAACTGAGGCCGCCCGCTCGACGGTGGCAGTTGCCGACGCGAACACGGTCGCGACATTGTCCCTATAAATGACTTTCCACCCGGAGTCTGCTTCGGTCACGCGACATCCACCAGTCCCGTTTTTCATCAACACGAGATCGGTCGGATGTCCGTCGAGCGCCCGGCGCGCATCCGCCTTGTCGTAATAGAATTCGGCATACTCGCGCATCATGGAATCGGGATAAACCAGCTCGGCGCGCGCATCGATGAAGATGCGGCTGTCCGGCAGATGCCAGATGAGGTAGTCGCCCCATTCGAACTGGTTGAGAATGTTCCCGCGCAGATTGCGGTCCTTGAGGAATGCGATCGCGCCAGAGGGCATCGGTTCCCAGGTCGGTAGTCGCCTCGAGAGGAGGCCGCCCGCAAGTCCCACCATCGCGATGACGATGGCGGCAAGGGCGGGACTAAAATCGCGGTCCGCCGCATCGACTGGTCGCGGCCTCATGAGCGCCACATGATGAGCTAGCGGTATCGCGACTGCAATCACACCCAGCGCAACATTGCGCATCGCGTAGAAGGCCGCAGCGACGAATACGATCGCGACTGCCGTCAGAGCTGCGTCATCGAGTTTCGGGGCCATCGCGAGCGAGACGAACAAGGCCGCGAACAGCCCCAGCGCTATCGCCACCTGGAGCAGACCCATCCCGCCGCTCTTCCACAAGTAGAGCATCATGCGTGGCATCGAGACCCAGTCGTTGACGATCAGCCGCAGCAACGGATCCGAAACCGAATGCATCACGTTGCTCCAGATTCCGAAGCCGAGAGGATTCAGCAGGGTTGCGAGAGCGGCGAGAACGGTCACGCTGGCTATACGCAGCCCTCGGTGCGGCATCGTACCAGCGAGAAGGTCTTGTGCGACTAACACACTGGCCGCGATCCCTAAGGCTCCTAGACCGGTAGTGAAACCACCATGCAAGTTGGCCCATAGCGCGAACATCGGCACCAGCGGCCATAGTCGCGCCGGTGGACGATAGACTTCGACGGCGAGCGTCGCCATCACGATACTTAACCACGCGAAGGAAAATAACTGGGGACGGAATTGCATCTGCGTCGTCAGCGCGGCGGCGCTCAGAATCAGCACCATCCTTTGTATGCGAACCGAGGCGGCGGTCTGTGCGAGTCCTGCCGCGAGCCCCGCAATCGCAATCGATGCGCATCCGATCTTGATCAGCTTGAGCCCGATGACGCCGAACCATCCGTAGGCGAGCGCGAACATCGCTTCGGCGAGCCACTCATGATTGCGCATCGGAAAGCCCGCGACCGTGTAGGACCACACATCATGTGAAGGGATATGGCCGGTGGCGAGAATCGTTCGCCCGATCAGAAGATGGCGCCACAAGTCGGGATCGGCGAAGTTGTCGGCGCACGCGAGTACGATTGCCATCGCTACGAACGGCAGAGAAACCCGCCTTGCGGTAGCTCTGCCGGAAAGCTGCGGCTGTGGCGTCGCCGGCAATGGCGACGATCCCCCCAACGTCATGCCACCAACTGTGGAGCAGCGCGGCAAGCGGGTCAAAGGGCGCCTCGTGATGCAGGGCATAGCCGCAGTTTTTCGGTTTGGTTAAATTTTTGGCGTCGGCAACCTTTTTTCCTGTTTGCTAACTGATCCTGGGTCCGCACCAAAAGGAGCGATTCATGCCCGCTAAGCTTGCCAACCAGGTCGCATTCGTCACCGGAGCCTCGCGCGGGATCGGCGCGGCAATCGCCCTACGCCTCGCGCACGACGGCGCCTCGGTCGCAATCACGTACGCCAATGCGAAGAGCAAAGCCGATGAAGTCATCCGCCAGATCGAGGGCGCCAACGGCCGGGCCATCGCGTTTCGCGCTGACAGTGCCGATGCCGCCGCGGTGAAGAATGCCATAGACGAAACGGTGAGCCACTTTGGGCGGCTCGACATTGTGGTCAACAACGCAGGCATCGCCGCGATGGCGCCGATCGAGAACTACTCGCTGGAGGATTTCGATCGCATGGTGGCAGTCAACATACGCGCGGTCTTTGTGGCCTCGCAGGAAGCTGCGCGCCGCATGACCTCGGGCGGCCGCATCATCACCATCGGCAGCGTCAATGCCGATCGGATGCCGACCATCGGCGGCAGCGTCTACGCGATGACCAAGGCTGCGGTGGCCGGGTTGACCCGCGGTCTCGCACGCGACCTCGGCGCGCGAGGAATCACCGTCAACAATGTCCAACCGGGGCCCATCGCGACCGACTTGAATCCTCCCGTCGGCGAGTTCGCGGATTCGCTGCGCGCGATCATGGCGCTGCCACATTACGGCGACGTGAATGATGTCGCGGGGATGGTTTCCTACCTCGCGGGTCCCGAAGCAAAATACGTCACTGGCGCATGCCTCAACATCGACGGCGGCTTCTCAATATAGTGCTCTCAACCTGGAGGTGACTTATGCCAAAAATGCGGGTTGCTCAAATCTCTCGTGCGAATGGTCCCATTGAAATCGTCGAGCGCGAAATTCCGCAGCCGGGCGCCGGCGAAGTGCGGCTTAAGGTGCAGGCTTGTGGTATCTGCCATAGCGATTCGATGGCCAAGGAAGGCACCTTCCCCGGTATCAAGTATCCGCTCGTGCCGGGGCATGAAGTCGCCGGCGTCGTCGACGCGGTCGGCGCGGGCGTCGCGCGCTGGAGCGTCGGCAATCGGGCGGGCATCGGTTGGCATGGCGGCAGTTGCGGGTACTGCGACTCATGTCGACGCGGCGACACTTTCGCCTGCCAGACCTTCACCAAGGTAACCGGCATCACCTTCGATGGTGGCTATGGCGAATACATGATCGCTCCCGCGCAAACCCTCGCTGCGATTCCCGACGGCCTGGATCCGGTCGAAGCGGCACCCCTGATGTGCGCGGGCATCACCACCTTCAACGCGCTGCGCAACAGCGGCGCGCGCGGAGGCGACCTCGTCGCGGTGCTCGGGCTGGGAGGCCTCGGACATCTCGGCGTGCAGTTCGCGGCCCGAATGGGATTTCGCACCGTCGCTATCGCGCGCGGCAAAGACAAGGAGGAGCTCGCGCGCAAACTCGGCGCGACGGCCTATATAGACAACGCAACGTCCGATCCGGCCGCTGAACTTGCCAAGCTCGGCGGCGCGAAGATGGTCCTTGCGACGGCAACCGATAGTGCGGCGATGGCTTCAACGATCGGTGGACTCGCGACCAACGGCACCTTGATGATCCTCGGTGCGGTGGGGCCGATGCAAATCAACCCGATGCTGTTGCTGCTCGGACGCCAATCGGTCAAAGGATGGTACTCGGGCACCTCGATCGATTCGCAGGAAACGCTCGCCTTCAGTGCACTGACCGGCGTGCGATCGATGAACGAAGTACTCCCACTGGAACGCGCGAGCGAGGGCTACGACCGCATGATGAGCGGCAAGGCGCGCTTCCGAGTGATCCTGAAGATGGAAAAATAGGGCACCGTCGTGGCGACTATTGAAAACCGTCCACCGCTGCCGCCCTTCACGCTGGAAACCGCGACGCAAAAAGTCCGCGGCGCCGAGGATGGCTGGAACTCGCGCGATCCGGACAAAGTCTCGCGCGCTTACAGCCTCGACAGCCATTGGCGCAATCGCTCGGAGTTCATCGTCGGGCGCGAGCAGATTGTCGCGTTCCTAACGCGCAAATGGGCGCACGAACTCGATTATCGCCTCATCAAGGAGCTATGGGCATTTCGGGAAAATCGCATCGCGGTCCGCTTCGCCTATGAATGGCACGATGACCGCGGCAACTGGTTTCGTTCCTACGGCAACGAGAACTGGGAGTTCGACGAGCATGGCCTGATGACTGCGCGTCACGCGAGCATCAACGATTTGCCAATCCACGAAAGCGATCGCAAAATGCGCTGGCCGCTCGGCCGGCGTCCCGACGATCATCCCGGCTTGAGCAGCTATGGCTTCTGATTTTTCGGGGAGCGCGTAGTGGAAATCCTGCAGTGGACGCTCGCCCTGCTGCTGGGCGCGGTGCTGCTGGCAGCGCTCGCGCGACGAATCGGAGCGCCCTCGCCCGCGCTACTCGCGCTCGGCGGCGTGGCGCTTGCGCTGCTTCCCAACGGCCCGCGGCTGACCCTGGAACCCGACCTCGCGCTGGCGTTGTTCGTCGCGCCGGTGCTGCTCGATGCGGCCTTCGACAGCTCGCTGCGCGATATGCGCAAAAACTGGTTTCCTCTCACCTCGCTCATCGTGATCGCGGTCAGCGTGACGACCGCCGCAGTGGCATTGGTAGCCAGATGGCTGGTTCCTTCGATGTCGTGGCCGGTGGCGGTCACGCTCGGCGCGTTGATCGCACCGCCCGATGCGGCCGCAGCCACCGCGGTGCTGAAGGAGGTCAGCCTGCCGCATCGGCTGGTGACCGTGCTGGAGGGTGAGAGTCTACTCAACGACGCCAGCGCGCTGCTGATTTACCGACTGGCGGTGGGCGCCGCAGTCGCGCATTCGGCGAGCAACATGGGAATCGCATCGACCCTCGCGATGGTGCTGATCGGCAGCATCGCGGTGGGAGTCGTGTTGGCGTTCGTATGGGGCGGCATCATCGAGCGCTTCTCCGATGTGCCGAGCTCGATCATCATGCAGTTCATCGGTGCCTTCGGCGCGTGGTTGGTCGCTGATCGTCTGCAGCTTTCAGGCGTTCTCACTATCGTCACCTTCGCAATAATCCTGTCACGGCGCTCTTCCAGCACGATGTCCGCGGCGGTGCGGGTTCCCTCTTATGCGGTCTGGGAGACCGTGGTCTTCCTGCTCAACGCGCTCGCTTTCGTAATGGTGGGATTGCAGATCGGACCGATCCTCGGCCGTATCGGGCCCGCGCAACGGCTTTCGTCGCTGAGTTTTGCCGGCGCGATCCTGCTGACCGCGATTTTCACCCGCGTCGGATGGGTGCTGACCTACAATCGCGGGGTATGGCTGGTTAACCGGATTCTCGGCCGCTTCACTCCGCGCGCCCTCGCGCCGGTGCCGTTCCGCGGAAGCCTGGTCGTCGCATGGTGCGGGATGCGCGGCATCGTGACGCTGGCCGCGGCGCTCGCGCTGCCAACGGCTCCGATGGCGGTACGGCTTTTCCCTACCGCGACCTGATTGTCTTGACCGCGTTCATCGTCGTGATCGGCACGCTGGTGATCGAGGGACTTGACCTTGCGCCCGTTGCTGAGCGCGCTGGGATTGCACGATGACGATCCGACTTTCGAGGAGGCGCGCGCCGCGCGTGCGGCAATGTTGAAGGCCGCGCTGGAGACCCTCGACGGGTCAGACGACGATATCGCCGAGGCGATACGCCGCGAATTCGCGCAACTCCTCGGCAGGGTGGACGGCTCGATCGCATTCTCAGACGAAGCGCGCGACGCCGATACCGCTCTCCGTTCGAGGGCTCGAAGTGCTGCCCGCGAGCGGCTGAGCTATCTACGCCTCAGCGGCAGCATCGGCGATTCGACTTTCCAGCAACTGGAAGCCGAATTGGATCTCGTCGAACTAGACACCGAAGCGCGCAGCCGCTGGTAAAGAAGCCGGTGAGTCAGCGCGCCCAGGTGTGGTAGGTCTTCGCCGAAGGCCGATATTCGTCGATGCGATGGTTGCCCGTGTCGACCAGCAGGATCCGGTCGGCGGTGTCGACCACGATTCCGGCGGGCTCGCGCGTCGGTACGCATATCGGATCGACGCAGGTGAATTTGCCGCCGTCAAAGTCCGATACCGTATGCGCGTCGAGGTTCAGTTCCCGAATGGTGCTGTTGTAAGTGTCGGCCACCAGCACGCGGTCGCCGTCGACTGGCGACTCCCAGCGGATGCTGCAGGCGCGCGCTTCGGAAGTCGCCATTGATCCAGCCGAAATCGAACAGGCCCGCGCCCACCAGCGTGATGATCTGCGGCTCGTCGGAAACCGTCATCACCCGCAGCGCCGAACTTTCGCTGTCGGCCAGGTAGAGGTTCTTGCCGTCGGCGCTGAGCGCGAGTCCGCTCGGTTGCGCGAGCGCCGCCGCCGCCGCGCGTCCGTCGCGGATACCCTCCTCGCCCGATCCTGCGAACGCCGCGACCGTTCCTGCTTTTAGATCGATCACCCCAAGCTGATGTGTCCCGGCATTGGCGAAGAAGAGCTGGTCGCCCTTGATTTCCAGATCCCATGGCGATGCGAGCGCGGTCGTCCGCGCCGGGCTGCGGCGCGCCGAGCGGCCGGCCGCGCTTGCCGGTGCCCGCCAGCGTGGTTACCGCGCCGGTAGCGAGATCGATCTGCCTGATAGCATGATTTTCGGTATCCGCCACGAAGATCGCGTCCGCGCTCGCGACCAGTCCCTGCGGATGATTGAAGCGCGCCTGTTCCTTTGGTGCCGTCGACCAGCCCGATTTCGCCGCTGCCGAAGCGCTGGAGTTCCTTGCCGCTGTCGTCGAGCAGGACGATCTGATTATGACCGCCGTCGGCCAGCGCCCATCGTTTGGCATTGCCGGGCACCTTCTTGAGTTTGCCGGGGAAGAGAAAACTGCCCTTGGGTTCCGGCAACGGCGCGAGGTCGAGCTTCGCCGGCTTGAGCTTGCCGGCTTTCTCCGAAGCTGCCCACCAGATTGCCGATCGCCTCGATCAGCCGGTCGGGTCGGGCTCGCCCGGCACCGAGCCGGCGATGGTGCCATCGGCGCCGATCACCACCAGCGTGGGCCACGCGTGGACTCCATAGGCGCGCCAGATGGTCATCTCGGGGTCGTGAATAATCGGATGGCGAATTTCATAGCGCCGAATCGCATCCTTGCACGCTCGCCGCGTTTTTCTCATTCGCGAACTTCGGCGAATGCACTCCGATGACCACCACCTTCTCGGGAAAGCGCTCCTCGATACGCCGCAGAGTCGGAATGATATGGATGCAGTTGATGCAGCCCTCGGTCCAGAAATCCAGAATCACCACGCGTCCGCGCAGGCTCGCGATCGGCAGCGGCGCGGGCACATTGAACCATTGCAGTCCCGGGCGTGCGATTTCAGGTGCGCTCATAGCTGCAAAACTCCGCGGTAAGGTGCATGTGAGGATGAGTGCCATTCCCGGCAAAATGCTGGTGACGATCGCCCATAGACCGTTTCGATCTCTGCCGGGATTGCGCATTCAGTCTGCTTTGAATGGTAGCAGTCCCGGCAGTCCCCTCGCACCATCGCAACGCTCAGCCGTCGTAGCCCTCGGTCTTGCGGAGATCGTCATGCAGCTCGAGCCACGGCACGCGGTCGGGCCAGAACGCGTGGCGCAAGGTGGCGGCCGGATGCCCATCGCTGGCCTTGGGATCGATGCATCCGCGACTGACGGCGATGACGTCGGGAATCGCATCGAGGAGAATCGTTAGCGGCGAGCCGCAGTTCTTGCATCGATTGCGATGCACTTTCTCGGAGCTGTCGAAGGTCTGCAGGTCGCCACCCTTGGTCCATCGAAAGCCGGACTTGGGAAAAATCGCTAAAGTTACGAACGCCGCACCCTGCAAGCGTCGGCATACCGAGCAATGGCAGTGATGGGTTTCGACCGCCGCCTGGTTGATCGCGAATTGATTCGCGCCGCAAAAACACGCGCCCTTGATTTCTTCGAAGTTCGCCATGATCCAAGTCCTCCAATAATTTGCGTAGAGCTTGAGCTAGCGAATACAACCGGTTGCTTGAAGAGCGCAAGGCATTCCGATGACAACATCTGCAGCATTCAAGGTGAAACTCTTCTGTCCGACTTGCCGGACCACGGGCGATGCCATCTGTGAGGAGACTGAGAGTGGCGGCAAATTCAGGCGGATGGTTCTAGCGCTCTCGGACGGATTCCAGGGCGGCGGCCGCCTCGATGGCACCGACCAGATAGTCTGCGGCAAATGTAGAAGCCTGATTGCCATTTAGCCGGCCATTTGTCCGAGATCTCGATAGCGCATTGCGCATCGAGGAGGTGCTCTGTTAAAAGTTGCCAATCGATGCAGACGCAAACTATCGCGCCGTAACATCCTTTTAACTTGTCCGGCATCTGCCGATTTTCTACTAAACAGAACCAAAGTGGGTGCATGAGAACACAATGAAGTTGAGACTTGTCGCAATCGCCCTTCTGGTCGCCTATCTGGGCTTCGGGATTATCGCGCCTGCCCTCAAAGCGACCCCCACCCCGACTCCGACTGCGACCGCTACTTTACTTCCCAGTTCGATCAGCTTGGTCGGTTCGACGACCTCGACTAGCGCAGCGCAGAAGATTCCGGCTGGGGTGCAGGATGGCGACCTCCTGCTGGCTTCTTTTTCATACTGGTCGTTGGTCGGCTCGACGGCGCCGGCCGGATGGCAACTGCTGCATACCGTGACCTCGAATGGCAGCGGGACCGAGGCGGTCTGGTATCGTTTCGCCACCAACGATGCGCCCGGAACGACCTACACATGGTCGTTCAGTGGAAGCACGCCTTACGAAGCCGGCGGAATTTTGGCCTTCCGAGGCGTCGATCCAGTCTCGTTTGAAGACGGCTTCTGCACCCTGCAAGGGAATGATGCAGTGCCCACGTTCTGTCCATTCACCACCAATTCCAGCGACGATCTTTATGTCGGGTTCCTCGCGACCGAAAACACCAACCTGCAACTGCCGCCTGAACTTCTTCAGTTGGTGAACATTCCTTACCTGCGTACGGTGAACTTTGGAGCGACCACGGTGGCCATGCCGCTAAAGGCTGCGGGCGATGTTCCAGCGGAAGTCGGCTCCATGAACGTAGGCGGATGGGCTAGCATCGCGCTCGCGCTCAAGCCGCTTAATCCGGGCGCCACGCCGACCCTGACCGCAACGCCCACTCTAACCGAGACTCCGACCGCGCATGTCACTGATACTCCAACCTCGACGGCGACCGCAGTCCCAATCGGAATAACTCCCGAAGGATTGACGACCAGCCTGACCAACACCTTGACGGTTCCAACTGCGGTCCAAGACGGCGACCTGCTGTTGGCCTTCTATTCGTACTGGTCGCTCGCGTTTGCACATCCTCCGAGCGGCTGGACCCTGCTGCATACATCAGCACTGAACAACAGCGCAGTGGTGTCGGTTTGGTATCGCTTTGCTAGCAACGATACATCGGGAAAACAGTACAACTGGTTTTTCACCGGCTCCGGACCGTATGCCGCGGGCGGCATGCTTGATTTGCGAGGGGTAGCTCCCGCCGCATTCGAAGATGGCTTCTGCCTGGACCAGGGACGCAGCGCATCGCCCACGCTGTGCTCCTTTGCCACGACTACGGCCGGTGATGCGTACCTGGGGCTTTTCGGCACGGAAAACACGGGCCTGTCGATCCCGGTGGATTTGCAGACTCTCGCGCTCACCCAATATGCATCTGGTTCGAACTTCGGAGCAGCGTTAGTTGCGAAACCACTTCCGTCCTCGGGGACCGTCCCTCCCGAAGTCGCATCGATGAACGGTGGCGGATGGGTCAGCATCGCGTTCGCGCTCAAGGCCGCCAGTTCGGTTCCGACTGCGACGGCAACCAGCACCTCGACCGCTCCGCCGTCGCCATCGGTGACGCCGACTCTAAGTTTGACGCCGACGCCGAGTCCAAGCCCCGAGCCTCCGACCGCGACGTTGACCCCAACCATAACTGCCACTCCAATGGATCAGACCCCGTTTCCGACCCAAACATCGACCATGACCGCGACCGAGATCGCGACGGAAACAGGAACGCCGACTCCCTCTACAAGTCCCTCGCCAACCCCGCTTCCGATCACGCCCGCGGGGTTGACTTCGAGTCTCACCAATACCCTGACGGTCCCGGCGCAGGTCCAGGATGGCGATCTAATGCTGGCGTTTTATTCATACTGGTCGCTCGCCATCGCGCATCCTCCGAGCGGATGGACTCTGCTGCACACTGCGCTGTCGAGCAAGAGCGGAGTGATATCGGTCTGGTATCGCTTCGCGAGCAACGACTCGCCCGGAAAAGAATACGACTGGCGTTTTACCGGCTCGGGACCGTACGAGGCGGGAGGCATCTTCGCCCTGCGCGGAGTAGCGACCACATCGTTCGAGGACGGCTTCTGCACCAGCCAGGGCAACAGCGCGACGCCGACGCTATGCCCATTTGTCACGAGTTTCAGCAGCGATGTTTACATGGGATTCTTTGCGACCGAAAATACCAACCTGATGACTCCGGCGGATTTGCAGCCACTGCTTGTCACTCAGTATCTCAGTGGCTCCAACTTCGGGGTGGCGGTACTCGCGAAACCGTTGGGTTTTCATGGCACCGTTCCCGCGGAAATGGCGACGATGAACCCCGGCGGATGGGCCGGGATCGCGTTCGCGGTCAAGCCGAGTTCGGGTGGACTGGTGCGCTAGTGGAGTTGTCCTCGAGGCTTGGGCGGAGTTGTCGGATTGATCCGATGCGTCGGGGCTGTTAGTTAAGACGGATTATGCCGCATATTCCCGTTCATCCGTCAGCAGAGAAGCGCCAGAGGCAGAACCTCAAGCGCCGAGAACATAACCGCGCCGCCCGGACCCAGGTCCGCACCGCGGTCAAAGTCGCTTCCGAGAGCGATCGCCGCCACTGATGCCGCCGCAGCGCAGGAAAAGCTCCGCGCCGCCATCAGCCGCGCTCGACAAGGCCGCCAGCAAGGGCAAGCTGCATCGCAACACGCGCAGCCGCAAGATCGGCGCGTCTCTCGGCGCAGTTTCATAAAACGCACGCCCCGAAATCCCAGCAAGCGTAGCGATTCGAAGTTTCATAAGGCTGCGGCGTTCATCGCGAGCGTCCGCAGCCTTCTTTTCGGTTACTGCGCCATCAGGTCGAGCACCAGCGCCGATAGCGCCTCGGCGCGATCTTTTATCTCGCCGTTCTTGAAGCCTTCATCAAGTTCGCTCGCGCGATGATACGCGCGCTGCAAGCCGCGCGAGGCCGAAACGTTTCGCCCCGTCGATGGCGCGCGTCGCCAGCGGACTGCCGGGGCCGAAGCCGAGCGCGCCCGCGATGTCATAGGTGCTCTTGCGCGCCGCCAGCATCGAGGCCGCCAGCATCATGCGGCGCATCACCGGGATGAACTCGACCGCGAGCAGCTCGAACGGATCGCGGCCGCCCGCAAGCGCGCGCGTGAGTTGCGCCAGCGTCGCGCCGTGGTCTTCCCGCCGACAGGCTCTCCGCAATTTCGAAAGGCTCCGGCAGCTTCGAGGGGCCCTGCTCCGTCAAGTCCGCGGCTTCGATCGATGCGCCCTTTTCCAGATGAATCGCCAGCTTGCCGAGCGCATTGGCGATCGCCGCGAGATCGCCGCCATGACGCGCGACCAGCAACTCGCCAGCGCTCTGCGAAAGCTTCAGGTCGAAGCCGCGCGCGAAGCTTTGCGCATATTGCGGGAGCTGATTGTCGAACGGCCGCAGGCAGTTCACCAGGATGCCGGCGCTCTCGGCCGCGCGCCGAATCTTCGCCGGCGCGGCATCCTTGTCGTACACGATGACGAGATGATTGGGCGGACGCGCATCAGTTACCGCCCCGATGAGGCCGGCGTCGCCGCCGCGCGTTTCCTTCTCGGATGAATCATCGGCCGAGGCGCTGTCGTCGCCGCCACGATCGCGAAATGAGCGCATCACGCGGCATACCAGCATCCGCTTGGGCGCGAAGAGGTCGGGCGCGCGAAGCTCCTCGACCACCGAGGCGAAGTCGGAGGCGTTGGCGATCTGGAAGGTGCGATACTGGAGGCCCTCGCGAATCGAGGCGGCGCGCGATCGCATCAACGAGGTATTCGCGCAGGAAGGCATGCGGCCCCGCGATGAGAATTGCCGCGGGCAGCGTCTTGGCGGTCTCGACGATGCGAAGGAATCCGAGCGCGTTCTCGGCCGGCATCTTCCTTCCTTCCTCCGAGCGCGCTAGAAGCCGGTCGCCATCGAGTCGTACATATGCGCGGCCAGCCCGGCCATCATCTGGGTGCGCGAGCCGCGCTCCTGGGTCTCGGCGGTCTGGATATCGCTCATCCGGGCGATATCGGCGGAGCGGAGGTTCTGCTGCAAAAACGTCGGAGTCGTGTTCAACGACGTTCTGCGAAACGGTCGCGTAATTCTCGGTATTGGTCATGCTGATTGGCGCTCCAGAGCAGCTTTGCCGCTGCGGCGGTCGCGCAGCCATGCGCGAACGACCAACGTCTCGCCATACTGGGTCGGTTCGAGCACCGAGTTGAATGCGTTCGGGACCGCGAGCGATTGCGTAATCTCGCCGGTCAGCTCAGGTCGGCATCTCGGGGGCTATCGACGATGGTGAGGCGCTTGTGACTCGCGACCTCATCCTTCAGATAGACCATGAACTCATCGTTGAGCCCGGTCTGGCGAGTCTGATTGGTGAAGCGCGCGATGTAGATGGTCTGCGCGCTGGCCGGCAGATTGGTGCCCGAGGCGCCGAAGTGATAGCCGCATCCCGCGACGAGCAGCATCGCGGCCAGCATCGACGCCCATGCTGCCTAGTCATGCTTCGCGGGCGGAGTGGCGATCCTCACCTTTTCCTTTAAGTTTATTGGTCTCGGCAATATGATCGAGGACGCCATTGACGAAACGCCCGGAGCCCTCGTCGCCGTAGGTCTTCGCCAGCTCGATTGCCTCGTCGATGGTGACGCGGGTCGGCACGTCGTCCATGTGCAGCAACTCGAAGACCGCCATCCGCAGGATGTTGTGGTCGATGCGCGAGAGGCGCTTCACCGACCAATGTTCGAGCGCGTCGGCAATTTGCTTGTCGAGGTCGCGCTCTTCCTTGCGGACACCATCGATCAGCGCATTGGCGAACACGCGCATCTGGCTGTCGGTCGGGCGGTCTCGAACAACGCCGCGAGGTCATCGCTCGAGGCGCCACCGCATATATCGATTCGATAAAGAGCCTTGAGCGCGAGCTCGCGGCCCATGTGTCTGCTTCCCATAAAAACAACCGAGGCGCCGCAGCCTCGCTACCAGTCAGGTTATCAGTTTGAGGTCCGAGAAGAGATGGCCCAGCTTTTCCTTCTTGGTGCGCAGATATCCGATGTTGCCCTTGTGCGGTTCGACTTCCAGCGGCACCCGCGTCACGTTCACGCCGTAGCGCCGGAGGCTATCGATCTTATGTGGATTGTTGGTGAGCAGCCGCACCTCGCCGATGCCGAGGTCGCGCACGATTTGCGCGCCGATGCCGTAATCGCGCAGGTCTTCCTCGAAGCCAAGCTGCAGATTGGCCTCGACGGTGTCCAGTCCAGTGTCCTGCAACGCATACGCGCGAATCTTGTTGCCCAGCCCAATTCCGCGTCCTTCCTGATGAAGATAGATGATCACTCCGGCCTCGGACGCATTGATACGATCGATCGACTCCTCGAGCTGTTCGCCGCAGTCGCATCGCGCTGACTCGAACACATCGCCGGTGAGGCATTCCGAATGCAGCCGCACCAGCGCCGGCCGGCCTCCGCCGACATTGCCTTTGATCAATGCGAGATGCTCGCGGCCATCGACAATGTTCCGAAAGATGACCGCCTGGAAATCGCCATTCTGGCTGGCGAATGGCACGCTCGAAACGCGCTGCACCAGCACTTCGTTGGTCAGCCGATGCGAGATGAGGTCGCGGGTGAACACAATGGGCATCGAATGCTTTTCGGCGAATTTGCGCAGCGTCGGCAGCGTCGCCATCTCGCCGTTGTCGTCGAGGATCGCGCATAGCGCGGCCGCGGGCCGCAGCGCCGCGCATTGCATCAGGTCGACGGCGCCCTCGGCGCGTCCGAGCCGCATCATAACGCCACCGGTCAGCGCCATCAGCGGCAGGATGTGCCCGGGCATAACGATATCCGCGGTCGTGGACTTCGGATTTCCAATTACCTGGATGGTGCGGGCACGGTCGCTCGCGGAGATTCCAGTGGTGACGCCCTCGCGTGCCTCGACCAGTGCGCCGGCCTGCTCGATGACCGGTCCCGACTCGGTGGTTTGCGACAGCGGGATGCCGAGTTCGCGCATCCGCTTTTCAGGGATGGCAATGGAAACGATGCCGCGCCCTTCGCGCGCCATGAAGTTGACGTGGTCGGGGGTGACGAATTCCGCGCCCATCACGAGGTCGCCCTCGGCGGCATCGGACTCTTCGGGCACCATGACGACCATCTTGCCGTCGCGCAGTTGAGCGAAGACTTCGTCGAATGAGGAACCGGGCATCAGTACAATCTCCAGTCGCGCGATGATATCACCGCATTTCCAATCTAACCAGTATTGAGGATCCAGGCAGGATCGGTTCGATCACGGGGTCTGACCGGGAGGCCCGCGACTTCAACGGCTTCCTGAAAAGAATGCAGTAGTGGCGTATGGTCTCGCTTATTGGCCAATCGACGGTCTTCACCACTTCGAAACCGGCTCCAGTCAATTCTTCCTCGACAATGTGCATGGGAGCACCATGGCCTCCGCGATTGGTCGGCACGCCAGCCGGAGGAGGCTCGCCGGGACGTTGCGAGGGCTCGAAATCGATGATTACCAGCCGCCCGCCGGTCCGCATCGCTCGATAAAGCGAGCGAGCAAAAGGAACTGGGTCGGTCAGGTGATGGTAGACCTCGCGCAGGAAGATGCCGTCGCAGGAATTGGATGGTAGGCCGCTGTCCTGCGCGGTACTCGGAACGGCGACGACATCGAATGAATTCGCTTTCAGTGCGGCATGGCGAATTTTGTCGAGTAGCTTCGAATCGATTTCGGTCGCGAAGACCCTTCCACCCGGTTCGACATATTTTGCGATCGCGACTGAAATCTCGCCCGACCCCGCGCCGACATCGGCCACTGAGGCACCGGGCTTGAGTTCAAGTATGTTCGCAAGATGATCGATCTCCGATTCCGCAGCATTCGCAAACGTCGCGAAAAGTACCGACAGCAAAACAAAAAGGAACGGTCGTAGCGATTTTCTCGCGAGCGCGATCACCTGAGACCAGTACTTAGGCGGCTGTATAAGTCTTGGCATTCGTGGCTCGAGGCCGCGAACGAATGGCGCCCCTGTTCATTCCGGTCACAAATCGGCAGCGACAAACTGAATCAAAACCGGAGGATGAACTGGACGTCGCCGAAGCGGACGCGGCTGCCATTCGGAAGGGATTGCGAGCCCGCGAGGCGGCGATCTTCGATGAAGGTGCCGTTGGTCGAGTTGAGGTCCATTAACTCATAGGCGCCATTGCGCTTCATCAGCCGCGCATGCTGACGCGATACGCTCGCATGAGGAATCACCACGTCGTTGTCCTCGCCGCGACCGACCGTGACCTCATCTTTGAAGAGGCTATATTCCGAGGGCACTGGGTCCACCGGGTTTACCGTCATCAGGCGGGCCGCGCCTCCGGTCGAGGCTGCAACTCGCGGAGCGGTCGAGCCAGCGGGTGCGCGAGGCGGGGGCTGAGAGACGACGATCGGAGCGCGAGGGCCTCCCACAGGTGCGCGCGCCTGCGCTTCGAGCGCGGCTTTGAGCTCATCGGTCGAGATGCCGAAGCGCAGCTTCGAGAGCGCGAACAGCATCAGCACCGCGATGAGCGGAACGACGCCGTTCCACCATTTGAAGGAGAGCTGGCGCAGGCCGGTGCCCGACGTATTCTCGCCGGCGCTGCCGGACGCACCGCTGTCGTCGGGAACGTTGATGGCCGCGCCGCCGACGCCTCGGACCTGATACGAGGTCGTCGCGCCGCCGCTGTTGCCGCCATACTCGACGCGCAACTCGACCGAACGATCGGTGCCGTCCTCGATGGGACGCGGGGTGCGATAGGTCAGCGAATACTCGGTCGCGATCGAATGCCCGATTTCGCGCACCAGCGAGGCGAAGCGGCCTTCCTCGGTGATGATGTTGTAGGACTTGCCGTGGGTGGCATCGACGATTTCCTGGTACTGCGGCGCGATGAAGGGCGGAGGCGCGACCGCATAGAGCGTGAGTCCGTTCTTCTTCAGCGTCGCGGCCACGCTCGCGCCGGTTTCATCGGTGACGTCGGTGTCGAGGCCGTGATGATCGTGGTAGGCCTGATCGTGTTGGGTGTAGCGCGAGTTGTCGTCCTTGAAATGCGGCGGAGCATCGGTCACCAGGATGATGATGCCCTCGGCCTGCGGACGAAACGGGAAGCTTGCCGCATAGGCGAGCGCATCGAGCTGGTCTTCGGGAATGTCGCCGCCGCCACCGGCATGCAGCGAGCTGACCCAGTCGGTGAACTCATGCACATTGGAGGTGAAGCTGTTCCGATATGCGACAGCGGCAGTCGCGATACTTCGAGACGACATAATCTTCGAAGGTCACCAGGCCGAGCCGGTAGTCACGATTATTGGCCGAGAGGTCCTGCGCGAACTGGATGACGTTCTGTTTCACCGCATCGATGTAAGGCTGCATCGATTCGGTGATATCCAGCACGAATACGATATCGACCGGACGGCCCTGCCCGACCCCGCGAAAATCGATGATTTTGGCGGGCTTGCCGTCTTCGAAGACCTTGACGTTTTCAGGTTTGAGATTTCCGACCGGCTGGCCGCTACTATCGGTAAGGCCGAAGTTGAGCTCCACGCCGCCATCGGAATCGAAATGATCGAGGCCGGGATTTCCGATCGAGAGCGCAAGCGCGGCCTGCACCGGGCGAGGAGATATCGTCGAAAGCAGCAGTCCAACGCATAGAGCGAAGAGGAATTCTGAAAATAACTGGGGACGCTTGGGCAGCTTCATCTTCAAAACGACTTACGCATGACGCCATAGATTGTTGGGGCGCGCGTCATTCACGTCAAGTCGCTCGCTGACGCGAAGGGGCGCGTCAAACGCGATAAGACGGTGGGAGCACGCGGTTTCGGATCGCTTCCTTGCGTTCATGAATCTGTTAGGTTATCCCAAACCGTTACGTTATCTAAATCTCCTGCTTTGAATGGATCACGAGTGAATCATCGACGTCCGTGGTGGATAGTTTTTTCGCTATTGCCACCCCTGATAGCATTGTGCGGCTTGATCATACCCTCTGGATGCGGCGGTGGCGGCAGCAGTTCGAATCCGACTCCTGCTCCGACCCCAGGAACCGTTGCGATCGCCTTGGTAGGTGCACCTTTACCGGGCAACTTTCGCAGCGTGTTGCTGAACATTTCGGGCGTACGCATCAACCAAAAGCTGGATGCGAATCCCAACGATCCAGGATGGGTGACCATTCCGTTGCCGGCCGCGGCAGGCGGTGGCAATGGCGGACAAACCCCGGGCGACCTTCAGATTGACCTGCTTCAGGCGCAAAGTATGCCCATATTTTACAACCTGTCGGGGGCGCCTCAGGCCGATTATCAGACGGTGCAAGTGCTGGTGGATCCCAACCTTCCGGGCACCGTCGTGCCGGCATGCCAATCCGGCGGCTCAAACACTGAAGGATGTGTTAACTATCCGCTCAACACCGCCGGCGCATCGGTCCTTCTCGATCTGAATACTCCACTAAGCGTTAGCAAGAATTCGACCGCGCCGCTGGTCATCCGCCTCGCGGTTGCGCTTACCCCGCCGGTCAATACCGGCGAGCCCTACGGTGCCACCGTCACCGCCACCGAAGCCGATGTGGGTTCGTTTCTCGCGCAGGTCAACGGTAACCTCAAGTTGACCGGGAACGGCACCGGATCGTTGCTGTTGCCGCTGATGGTGTCGGCCGAAGTGACCGGCACCGGTAACGTAATCGAGAGTGTCCCGGTGCGGAGCAATGGAAACACTGAAAAGACCTATACCCTGGAATTGCCGGCCGTCCCCGCCGGAACCACTTACGATATCTTCGCCTCGGGTGGCGGATTTACTTATGCCGCGCTGAAAGGAATCAGCGTCATCCCGGGGCAGTTCATTGGACCGCCGGACATCCAGGATCTCAAGCTCAACGCCGGAGGCGTGGCAGCCCTTTCGGGAACCATCAACGACAATTGCACTGGACTCGGAATCCCCGGCGCGCAAATTCAGTTACTTGCTCCGGCGCTAAACCTGACGACGCTTCCTTCTCCTCGGCCTACCCCACCGGCGCCGGGGTTCTGTTTGACCAATCCGAGCCAATGCGTGGTGGTGTCCAGCGGATTCTCTGATCCATCGGGTGCCTATCCTCTGCCGGGAACACACCGGAATTCCGCACCTTTTGGGCAAGTACCCATAAACCAACCCGACCTTGCGGTCCAAATCTTGGCGAGCGGTTACACGTCGCTGTTTTCCGGGTCCTTCGTTAAGACCAACTCGAATCAGATTTGTTCGGCAGCCACCACACCGACGCAGTGCAATTTCTCGCTGACCACGGGATACGTCAATGGAACGGTAAACCTGACCATCGAGTCCTCCGCCCGGCAACTCTGTAGTGGTGCAGGTTTTCGCAGAGGACACCGGGACCAATCAACTCGTCTCGGCACTGACCACGCCGCTAACCTTCAAGAATCTGCAAACCAGCTTGCCATTCGTTTTGAACGTGCCGTTGGATTCCCCGAACTTTGATTTATTCGCGGTCGCCATCGATCCATACCAGGGCGCGACCTCCCCGTTTTCCGGCCACGATATTCCGGTGCTGGCGAATCAACCCGGACCGAATCAGCCGCTGCCGGGTTCCACATGCATGCAGTCGAATGCCGCGCCTTTCCAGCCGATGGATTGCGTTGGTCATGGCAGTATCAGCGGCACGGTCCAGAATCCGGATGCCGGTACTTTTGTCGAGGTCGAAAAGGCCGACACCAACAACAGCAATGCCTTGGTGCAGATCCTCGGCACCACGCCGGGACTATTGTCTTCGGGCACCCCGGGCAACAATGCGTATACGCTCTGCATTCCGCCGGATAACTACACCTTGCAGCGCTTCGAGATTCCTACCGCTACCGGAACACCGAGTTCGACCCCGACGCCAATCCCAGTAGGCGGCGGACAGAACATTCAAGTTCCAGTGCCGGCTTCGACCTCGTCGCCATGTCCGAGCACTTGCAGCAATAGCAGCAGCACCACGTCGCCATGCCCCGGGTTATGCAACGCGACCAACGCCAGTCCGCTTTGAGCGCAGGCATTGCGATGAAACTCGAAGTTCGATGGCATTGGTGGACACTGGTGTTGGCGCTACTCGCCTTCCTGCCTGCATGCAATGGCGGGCTCGGCGCCTTTCAGGCCGGGGTCGGCAACACGCCCAATCAGCCTCCGTTGGCGGCCTTTCGCATCCTGGGGCAACCGGGCCTCCAGTTCAGCGCCATCGTTTCCGATACTACCTCGAGCTGGAAGGTCGCGGGCGCGGTGCCGCTGAATATCGTCATCGTAAACAATCAGACTCCGGTGCGCCTGATCGTTACCAAGCAGAGCGGAGGCAATGGGATTCTGAGCCTGCAGCTTACGGTAGGATTTTCGGTGCGATCGATTTCGTCGACCAACG
The DNA here is from genome assembly GCA_963848285.1 of uncultured delta proteobacterium. Lineage (GTDB taxonomy): Bacteria > Desulfobacterota > Binatia > Binatales > Binataceae > DATGKG01. Next base: position 617,364 of record CAWKCZ010000002.1, read on the forward strand.
ATCCCTACGGGACAGCCTCGATACAGAACAACCCCGTCCTTCCCGGCTTCGCACCGACTCCTCCGCCGGCAAATCCCGACGTGCGACTATTCGTTCAGCGGTCCCGCGAGCGAACGTTTTTCCGGACTGTTTGAGGATAACAGCGACTGCGTTCATTGTGAGCGATCGCGCCCCGACCATGGTCTTGTTCGAGAATCCCGATGGCGCCGTCGATGCTACCTTGAACCAGATTCAGAATCTTGGCCCATTCAATGTCGACTTGCTGTTCAATGGCGGGGTAGTAGCGCATGCGACCGGAGGGCCAACCGTCACCATTCGCCAGCCCTGATATCATTGAGGTGGTCGCTTCGCGGCATGATGACCGGCAGCGCCCGGCAAAGTCCGCGAGGCTGGTTTGACAGCACGCGCGGATCACGCAAAGTTAGCGAAGTTCTTACATTCTCCGAGGTTAGGGTTAGAGGACGCCGTATCGGATGCCATTCCGCACTGACGTGGCGTGTCGATAAAATTATGAAATCTCCCTGGCTGCGCCGGGCACTGTTGGCCGTCGATCATCGTGGCGGTCCTGCTCGGCATCTTTCCCGCGATTCACTACTACAATGATTTCTCCACCCACGTCTCCACCGATGATGCATACGTCGATGGGACCGTCGCGCTGGTCTCGACCCGCGTGCCGGAACCGTGTCCGCCGTCTATGTCGAGGATAACTGGACCGTCAAGCGGGGCGATCTGCTGGTGACCCTCGATCCCAGCGATTTCCAGGTCCGCGTCGATCAGGCCGCAGGCGCAACTCGCGCGCGCCAAGCAAACCGTCGATGAAATGTTTGCCCAGGTCAAAGCCGCTGAAGCCGGACTGGAGCCTCGCTCGAGTCGCAGGCGAAACAGGCGCGGCTTGATTTCAACCGCGCCGAACAACTGCGCAAAGCCGGCGTGGTCTCTACGGAGTTTTACGATCAGGCGGTCACCGCGTATCGGATGGGCGAGGCCAACGTTGCTCTCGCGCAGCATGAGGTAACCCAGGCGCGGGCGGCTTTAGGCGGGCCGGTCGTCGATCACGCTGCAACGCCGACCGCTTCCACGAGATCCAAAGACGCCGCGAACGACGGGCCCAGGAAGCGAAGAGCCGCGAGGAGAGCCCTCGACGATTCCCGCTATGATCGTCCCATCGTGCAGCAGGCGCGCGCCGAGCTGGAACAGGCGAAGCTCGATCTCGCCTACACCAGAATCACCGCCCCCTTCGACGGCATCATCACCCATAAGAGCGTTCACGTCGGTCATCGCGTGCAGCCCGGCGAGCCGCTGATGGCGGATGTGCCGACTCAGCATCTCTACATCATCGCGAATTTCAAAGAGACCCAGCTCACCTACGTCCGCGTCGGCCAGAAGGCCACCGTCGAGGCCGACATCTATCCCGGGCTACATCTATCAGGGCCACATCGACTCGATCAGCATGGGCACCGGCGCCGCGTTCTCGTTGCTCCCGCCGGAAAATGCCACCGGCAACTGGGTCAAGGTCGTGCAGCGCATCCCGGTCAAGATCGTCCTCGACGAGGAACCTCCCGCCGACAAGCCGCTGCGCCTCGGGCTGTCGGTCGAGCGCCCGATCGATATCAGCGATACCCACGGACCGCTGCTCTCTTCGATCATCCAGCGTCACTTCTTCAAGGAAGGACAGGTGGTGCCCAACGAGAACCTGCCACCACCCGCACGCAACCGGGGCGAGCGACGCCGACGCCTCGAAACCGCAGCGCCACATCTGATGAAGGAGCTTCTGCACAAGCTGCGCTCCGAGCGCCAGCACGAGTAGCCCGGCCGATCGCTCGCATTGCGTCTGAGCGATTTTGCGCCGTCTTTGGATAGGTGGACCAGCCAGCTCACGGTCGGCCTCATCGAGGGTTCGATATTCTCGATGGCGCACGGCTGCGTCGCACTACCGCAAGCGCTGGCATGGGGAACATCTCGTCGCGACGAGCCTCTCGAACTGACACGCGTGTCAGTTTCTTGCGCGCGCGTGGGCGATGTATTAGCTTCTCTCCTCACGCCGATGCTGCAACTTACCGAAATTCAAAACCGGCTCGCCGATTACCTCGGCACGCCGCTGCTGTCGCTGAAAGTGCTCGCCAGCGGATGGGAAACCACGGTGTTCGAATTCACTGTCCCCGCGGCCATCTTCGCGTTTCCCGGAGATTCCCGTCGCGCCCCGTTGGTGCTGCGCTTTTACCAGGGTCCGTTTGCCGACGCGAAAGGCGTCGCGCGAACACTTCACCATCGCGAAACTTTCGGGTGTCGGCTTCGGCGTTCCGAAGCCGTACCGTACGAACCCAATCACGATGTCCTTGGCGCGCCGTTTCTGATCATGGAGCGCATCGAAGGCGGGCCGCTCTTTTCGCACCCGCAGTTTCCCCAGCGCCTTCAAAACTTTCTCGCTGGGATTTTTCGGTTTCGTGCGCGCGCAGGTCCGGCTTCATCAGATGGAGTTGCGCAAGTCCGGGCTCGACGAGATCCCCCGCGCGTATGCTCCCGAGGGCATCGATGCCGAATGCGCCGCTCCTCGATCGCATGCTCAAGATCATCGAGCAGCGCGTCGAAGCACGGCCCGCTGCCGGGCTTGAAGGAAGCGCATGCGCGACTCGCCGCGCGCGCCGCCGAATTTCGCACCGCGCCGCTCTCGCTGCTGCATCTCGATTATCATCCGCAAAATGTGGTGGTGAAGGGGATGCGCGTCACTGGGGTGATCGATTGGGTCAATACCGATATCGGCGATCGCCATCTCGACGCCGCCACGACTGCCGCGATTCTTTCATCGTCCGCGCTTCGAGCATCCGCGCTGGATGCGCGATAACCTCGCCGGCAATTCGCTGCGCACCCTGTTCGCCTCGCTCTACATCCCGCTCTACCACGCGATGGCGCCGTTGGACTTCGAGCGCTTTCGCTACTGCCAGGCGGTCGCCTCGCTGCTGCGCCTCTCGATGCTCGGGATGATGCGCACGCGCGGCGCCGAGATGGTCGGCTTCCGCCCCGAGGCGATCGAGCGAAGTGACACCCGCGGTGGTGCGGCTGCTCTCGCGCTACGCGGCGCGTAAAAGCGGCGCTGCGGTCGGCCTCGACCTCGCGAAACCGTTCCCGGTCTGAGTTACTCGCGATCGAGTCTCTAAGTTTCTTCTCGTAGTGCGATGCCATTCCCTCTAGCGCCGCGCGCCCCTCACCGGAGAACGACGGTCCATGCATCAGCGCGAGATTGCGCGGTGACAATGCGGCCAGCTTCCGCAGCATCGCGACGTTCTCCATCGAGACCGCGGTGAACGGAAGCGCTTTCTCCAGCGCGAGCGCAGGGCTGAGCAGTCGCCCTCGGTGCGCGGCGGACATTCGCCTGCCTGCGTGAAAATATCGCTGGTGAACAGCGTCCCGGTGGTCTCCTCGTAAATCAGGCCCGCGTCCCAGCAATGCGGCAGATGAGGCGTGTCGAGACGGCGCACTTTCTTGCCGCCGAGGTCGAGCACCTCGCCATCGGCGAGCGCACGCGGCGGGCGATGGCGCCATATCGTTGAGCCATATATTGCATCCGAGCCGCCCGTGCGCAGCGGTGGCTTTGGGAGCCGCTGCCAGCCATTCGTCGAGCGCGCCGCATTCGTCGGATTCGACATGGCTGAATGTGATCCAGCGCAGCTTCGCAAGATCGATGATGCGGGCCGCCGCTGCCGAGATCTGCCGCAAACAGCGGTCGCTGGCCGGTGTGAAAAAGCAACGGCTCGTCGGCATCGATGAGAAACTGGTTGAAGGTCAGGCCCGCCGGTCCGGCCACCCCTGGAATCAGCGTCGAGAAGCGATAAATCTTGTCCGCGATTTCATCAACTTTGGTTTCCATCTGATCTTCCTGTAAAAAGAATGCCGCGAATTTGAAACGCCCGACCGCCTATATCGTAACATCCATAACACGAATTTTTCCGACGATGTCTACCGAAGCGCAAATACGAATTGAATCGATACGCGAATCGATCCGGCGCGAACCGATAGTATGGCTCACCGCGCTGGTGACGGCGGCCACCTATCTCGCCCTCGCGGGGCGCTACGACACCTTTCGCAACGAACTCTATTTCATCGCATGTGGACGCCGTCCCGCGTTCGGCTACGCGGACATGCCGCCGTTGGTACCGTTGCTTGCCGCCGCGACGCAAATCTTCGGCGACCACACCTGGCTGCTGCGGCTGCCGGCGGTCGTCGCAGCGATCGCACTGATTCCACTCACCGCGGCGTTCGCACTGGAACTCGGTGGAACCCGAATCGCCGCGGGCCTCGCCGCAATCGCAGTGGCGATTCCTCCAATGTTGGTCGCGCTCACCTCGACGCTGGGAACCTCGACATTTGAGGCGCTTACCTGGACGACCTTCGCGTACCTCCTCGCGCGCGCGATTTACCGAGAAGATCGCAAGGCTGCGCTATGGGCGGGAATCGTCGCGGGAATTTCGCTGGAAGCGAAATACGGCATCTCCACCTGGATGATTGGTCTGGCGGTCGGAATCGCGGCGACCTCGGCGCGCCGCATTTTTACCTGGCGCGAGCTGTGGTTCGGCGCCCTCGCCGGCGCGCTGATCGCGGCGCCCAGCTTCATCTGGCAAACGGCGCACGGATGGCCATTTCTCGAAACCATCCACTACGCGACCAGGTACCGCAATTTCACCGGCTCGCCGATCCGCTTCATGATCAAGCAAATCTTCGCGATGAACGTCGCGCTCGCGCCGCTGTGGATCGCCGGAGTAATTGCGCCGTTCATCAGTCCGCGCCTGCGCAACGCGCGCTTCCTGTCGATCGGATTCATGGTGACGACGGCCATCGTCATCGGCACGCATGGCAAGGACTACTATCTTGCGCCTGCTTACCCGGCGATGTTCGCGGTCGGAGCCGTCGCGTGCGAGGGCCTCAATCGATGGCTTCGGCGTGGATGGGTTGCGCTTGCGATTGCGCTTACGATTCCGATCGCACCGGTGGTGCTGCCGATGCTCTCTCCTCCCGCGCTCGCGCGCTACCTCGATCGAAGTCATCTGCGGCCCTCACCCAACGAGCGCGAGGCGATCGGCGCGCCATTGACGCAACTATTTTCCGACGAGCTCGGATGGCGCGATCTGGAAAAGCAGGTGGCGCAGGTTTACCGCTCGCTGCCGCCCGAGGAGCAATCGCGCGCCGCCATCCTCGCGATGAACTACGGCGAAGCCGCCGCCATCGACGTCTACGGGCGCGAGGACGGCCTGCCCGCGCCGATCTGTGGCCAGCTTCAGTATTATTTTTGGGGTACCCGCGGGCACGACGGCAGCGTCATCATCCAGATCAATGGCGATCCGGCGCGCCTCGCGCACGCGTGCGAAAAGAGCGAGGTCGTCGCGCACTTCGGCGGCCCCTACGTCATGCCCTACGAGAACGGCCCCATCATCCTATGCCACGGACTGCGCCGCCCGCTTGACGACTTGTGGCCACGCTTCAGGCGTATGCACTAGGCCTGCAGTAACTCGCGCAGCGTCAGCGGCAAAATCCCGCCATGCTTGATGAACTCGACATCGTCGGGCGTGTCGACCCGCGCGAGCGTTTCGAATTCGGTCACTTTGCCCTCGAGCTCCGCGCGCACCTTGAGCTTCTGGCCGCGCTTCAGTCCCGCCGCCAGTCCCGCGATGGTGAACGTCTCGCGTCCGGTCAGGCCCGAGCGATTCGCGATTTTGCCCATTGACGAATTCCAGCGGCAGCACGCCCATGCCCACCAGGTTGCTGCGATGGATCCGCTCGAAGTTTTCCGCGATCACAGCGCGCACGCCAAGGAGTTGCGTGCCCTTCGCCGCCCAGTCGCGCGACGATCCGGTGCCGTATTCCTTTCCCGCGATGACGATCAGTGGGATGCCTTCCTTGCGATACTGCTCCGACGCCTCGAAGATCGTCATCTTCTCGCCGTCCGGCTGATGCGCGGTGAAGCCGCCCTCGACCCCGGGCACCATCAGGTTGCGGAGCCGGATGTTGGCGAACGTGCCGCGCACCATCACCTCATGATTGCCGCGCCGCGCGCCGTACGAGTTGAAATCCTTCTGCTGCACGCCATGCGCGATCAGATACTCACCCGCCGGGCTCTTTATCGCGATATTTCCCGCCGGCGAAATGTGATCGGTGGTGACACTGTCGCCGAGCACCGCGAGCACGCGCGCGCCGACGATGTCCTTGCAGTGGCGCCGGAGTTTCGCTGACGCCATCGAAGAATGGCGGCGCTTTGACGTACTCGGATTTCTCGATCCCATTGGAAAAGATTGCCCTTCGGCACCGCGAGACCCTGCCATCGCTCGTCGCCGTCGAAGACCTTGCCATACGAATTGCGGAACATCTCCGAATCGATCGAGCTCGCGACCGCCGCCGCGACTTCCTCCGCACTCGGCCAGATGTCTTTCAGGAAAACCGGCTTGCCGTTCTGGTCCGTCCCCAGCGGCTGCGTTTCGACGATCGAAGTCCATGGTTCCGGCGATCGCGTATGCGACTACCAGTGGTGGCGAGGCGAGATAGTTGAAGCGCACCACCGGATTGATGCGGCCTTCGAAGTTGCGATTGCCGCTCAGAATCGCGCTCGCGACCAGGTTGTTTTTCGCGATCGCCGCCGCGATTCCCTCCGACACCGGGCCGCTGTTGCCGATGCAGGTGGTGCATCCGTAGCCGACGATGTTGAAGTGCAAGCTGCTCGAGCGGCTCGATGAGTCCGGCGCGCTTCAGATAATCGTGACAACCTTCGACCCCGGCGCGAGGCTGGTCTTGACCCACGGCTTGACGGTAAGGCCGCGCGCGACGGCCTTCTTCGCGAGGAATCCCGCGCCAATCATCACCGACGGATTCGAGGTGTTGGTGCAGCTCGTGATCGCCGCGATGACCAACGAGCCGTGCGCGAGGCGTGAAGCTCGCGCCGTCGGCGCTCGACCTCGGCGCTCGCGTGAGAGCGGCACCAGGTGCGATGTCATCGCGCGGCTGCGCAATGGCGTATTGCCGCCCTCCTCGATCCAGTCTTCGATGCGCTGCTTGGCAGGCCCTTCACGTCGCCGTGAATTTCCTTGACCAACTGTGCGGCGGAAATCATTCTTCGCCTTCGCGAGCGGCACGCGATCCTGCGGACGGCGCGGCCCCGCGAGGCTCGGCTCGACATGCCCGAGATCGAGTTCAAGCACATCGGTGAAAATCGGCTCCGGCGACGCCTCGGTGCGAAACAGCCCCTGCTCCTTGCAGTAAGCCTCGATGAGCGCGAGGCGTTCGTCGGGCCGGCCGGTGACGCGCAGATAATCCAGGGTCTGCTGATCGACCGGAAAAAATCCGATCGTCGCGCCATACTCGGGCGACATGTTCGCCAGCGTCGCGCGATCGGCCACGCTCAGCGTCTTGATACCGTCGCCGGTGTACTCGACAAATTTGTTGACCACGCCGCGCTTGCGCAACATCTGGGTCGCGGTGAGCACGAGGTCGGTCGCCGTCGCGCCCGGCGCGCAGACTGCCGGTCAGCCGCATGCCGATGACGTCGGGAATCAACATCGGCATCGAGCGCCCGAGCATCGCGGCCTCCGCCTCGATACCGCCGACGCCCCATCCGACCACGCCGAGCCCATTGATCATCGTGGTATGCGAATCGGTGCCGAGCACCGTGTCGGGATACGCCTGGTTGTCCTTCGAGCTGAACACCACCGGCGCGAGATATTCGAGATTCACCTGATGCACGATGCCGGTGTCGGGCGGCACCACGCGGAAATTATCGAAGCCGCCCTGGCCCCATCGCAGGAAGAGATAGCGCTCGCGATTGCGCTGGAACTCCAGCTCGGCGTTGGTCGCGAATGCGGCGCGCGTGCCGGACGCGTCGACCTGCACCGAATGATCGATCACGAGGTCGACCGGCTGCAGCGGATTGATGGTCGCGGGATCGCCGCCGAGGCGCTTGATCGCATCGCGCATCACCGCGAGGTCGGCGACCACCGGCACGCCGGTGAAATCCTGCAGCAGCACGCGCGCGGGCATGAACGATACCTCGCTCTCGCCGCCTTTGCCGTTCCATTTCGCGACCGCCTCGATCTGATCCGCGGTGACCACGCCGCCGTCTTCGCGCCGGAGCACGTTTTCCAGCATCACGCGGATCGAAAACGGCAGCCGCGATATCGCGAAGCCGCGCTTTTCGAGCGCCTCCAGTTTGAAGATCGTGTAGTTGTTCGAGCCGACTTTGAGGGTGGTACGCGCGCCGAAACTATTGCTCGCCATGAGATTCGCCAATCCCTTCCCGCGAAGGATTTCGAGTAAAGAATGCGCGCGCCGCATGGCGCGGCGCGAACGATTTTATGATTCATCGCAACAATAGCGCGACTGCCGTTGGGATTAAACGGTCGCTACCGATGCGCAGCGTTGCTGGGACGCGCGCGCATCGGCGCGGGGCCCGGCAGGCCATCGTAAACCAGCGCGCGGCCATCGGAATGAAATCGCATCGCGGCGAGCAGCCCAACGCGCGAGGATTCCAGCGCCGGCACTTCGTCGATCGATGTCGATGCGGAGCTTCGCCGCGCGTCGTCATCAGCGCCGCAGCCGCAGCGGAAAAACTTTCGTCGTCGAGCGGCTCGGCATCCTTGTCGATCGACGAGACGGTCAGGATCGCGTGACCGGCCAGCGCGAGGATCAGACGTCCGCCGCGAATGACGACGACGTTGGTGGCCTCGCGCGCGACGCCGCATCCTTTGAGGATCGCGCCGTAAGGATTCGCGGGATCGATCGCGCTCATCGCGACCGGCTTCTCGCGCGCCGGATTTGCGCCGCGCATCGCGCGCAACATCTCGACCGCCTCGGGCAGCGCGTACTGCTCGCCTGACAGCGAGTGGACAAACCATCCGCGCCGAATCGTGCCGCCATACTCCAGCCGGCGCAGCGCAAACTGGATCTCCGACCACGGCATGTTGAGGGATTCAAGCGTCATCACTTCGCGCGTAACGATGCCGTGGCGATGAAGCAGCAGCATCGCAATCTCGCGCGGACGATCAGTTGAGTGGATCGTGCGATTCGTTTCTGGGCGCGACCAGCGCGGACCAGCGACCCGAAACGCTCGACTTGAGGCGCGCGCGCATCGCCGCATCGCGACGCGACCCTCCACGCGCAGTCGGACACGTCGACCAGCCGCGCAGCATCGGGCGTCGGCGGTGAACATTCGCAGCGGTGCGAAGCTGTCATTCGAGACGCGGCCGCGCGCGGCGAGCTTCCACAATGCCGCGAGCGCATCGCGCTCGGAAACTTCGGCGCGATCGGCCACCTGGTCGAGGTACTGCGCGCCTCCCGCGATGAGCGTGCGCCAAATCGCCAGCTCCTTCGCCTCGGCAGGCTCTTCATCCGTAGCGCGGGCTGAAAAGAGAAATCGTTCCTGACCGATTCACGAATGCGACTTTGGCCGGAAGGTCGGGAATTTCCTCCTCCGGCGGCAGCGCGACCCATGCGAATTGGCCGCTCGAGGCACAGAAGGTCGAGCAGCTCGGGACGATAGCCGGGAACGCGCGCGGGCAAAATCGAGCGCTCCCACAACTCGGGCGTGAAGGTCAGTCCGGAAAGTTGATCGAGCACCGCCGCGAGGCCGCCCTGCCCGTCTTCCAAATCGGCGCCGGCGATGTGATGCCAGCGCATCAGGAACGCGGCGTATTCGTGATCGCCGCAGGGCTCGACCTCGGCGCGAACCTTCGCCAGCGTGTCGCGATGAATCCGCTGCAACACGTAGCGATCGCACCATTGCTGCGCGCTGCCCGAGGTGAAATGGCCGCGGAAGATCGCGCCCGAGGCTTCCAGCCGCGTCAGCGCGCCGGTGATTTCGGAATCGGTAAGATGCAGCCGCTGCGCCATCTCATGCGGCGTCACCGGCCCCGAGGTTTTGAAAGCGCGGCGCACGATCTCATCGCGCGAGGCATCGGGATCGAGCTGGTCGGATTCTTCGATTTCGTCATCCGACGAGGCATCGGCGTACGCGCTCATATATAAAGGAGCGTCTTCGACGGTCACGAGGAGTTCCGATGCGAGCGACGTCGGACGCAACGCGACGATGCGTCCTTCGCGGCGGAGCTCATCTAGCATCGCGTCGCTATCGCCACGGACGCGATCCGCAATCTCATCGCATCGAGAGCCCGCCATGCGTGCGAATCAGCTCGCATAGCTCGTCGGGAGTGCGCGCGCGTCGATTGGGCGCGGTGCCGGTGATCTCCGCGACGAACGCCCTCGATGGCTTCGCGCGAAAGCATCTCCGACAAATCCTCGGAGCGCAGCACGTCCTCGGCCATCCCGCGATTCATCTGCACCGTGCGCGAACGGCGATTGGCGCGCTCGCCGTCATCGAGGAAGGAATAGTCCCACGCCAGCAACAGGCGATGAGCAAAGACCGACGGCGCGATCGAATCGATCGCATGCGCGCGAATCGAGCCGTCCTCGAGGCCGCGCAGCACCGCTTCCATCCGCGCCGCGTCGGTCGATTCTTCGAGGCATTCGTGGATCGTCTCGTTGAGAATGTAAGTGGTCGGGCAGCTCGATCGCGGGCGGACGATTTTCGAAGCACGCCTGCTGGCCGGGAAAAATCGCCGCAAGCAGTTCCTGCGACCGCAGCCGTTGCAGATACGGCGGAATGCGATCGCCCTTGTTGGAGCGCATGATCGCGAGCGCCCGGCTGGCGACATGGCGAAAGCGCGTTTCGAACATCGGCGCATTCGAGCAGCGCCTGGGTCAGCACATCGCGCGCGTTGCGCGATGACACCATGTGCAGGACATCTTCGAGCGGAAAGCTGTGCTTCGCGTTGAGCGCGAGCAGGCATGCGTCGTCGATGGCGGAAGCCTGGATTTCGAAATCGAAGTTCTGGCAGAGCTTCTTGCGAATCGCGAGGCCCATCGCGCGATTGAAGCGAATTCCGAACGGCGCATGGATCACGATTTGCGTGCCGCCGAGGCCGTCAAAGAAGCGCTCGACCACGATGTTGTGCTCGTCGGGAACCACGCCCAGCGCGGCGACGCCGCGCCGCACGTAATCGACCACCTGGCGCGCAGAGCGTTCGCCTCGAGAGGCATTCGGTTTCGAGGAACGCCTGCGCCTCGCTGGTGTCGCCGCGTGCAGACGGCTCGCGACTTCGCGGCGCAGATCGGATTGCTCCGCCGAGAGTCCGCACGAGCGGCCCGCCGCTTCGGTCTGCCAGAACGGCAGCGACGGCGCCATGCCGGGCGCGGGCTCGACCATCAGGCGTCCGCGCGAGATGCGGCGGATTTGCCACGGCATCGAGCCGAGCGAGAAGATGTCGCCGCGCACCGACTCCTGCGCGAAGTCCTCCTCGACGTCGCCGATCTTGCGTCCCTGCGATTCGATGACGACGTCGTAGTTGCCGTTTTCCGGAATGGTGCCGCCCGAAGTGATCGCGGCCATCCGCGCGCCGCGTTTGGCGGTCACGCGGCCACGGCGCTGATCGTAGAAAATCTTCGGCGCCGCGCCATAGATGCGTTCGTTGAGTTCCGAGGCCATCTGCTTGAGCAGTTGGCGAAACGCATCTTCGGTCCAAATCGGCGAAGTTGTATGCGCTACGCAGAATCGCCGAGCAGCTCATGCTCGCCGACGCCGGCCTCGCCCTCTTCCGCCGCGATCGCGACAATCTGCTGCGCGACGACATCCATCGAAGCCAGTCGGAATTTCGACTTCGTCGAGACGTCCGGCGCGAATCGCGCGCACCGCGGCGGCGCATTCGATGAGGTCGTCGAGCGTCATCGCGAAGAAGCGGCCCTTGGGCGTCGCGCCGAGGCTATGCCCCGAGCGGCCGACGCGCTGAATCGCGGCGGAAATCGACTTGGGCGTATCGACCTGGCAAACCAGCTCGACCGCGCCCACATCGATGCCGAGTTCGAGCGACGCGGTCGCGACGATCGCCTTCAGCTCGCCGCGCTTGAGACGCTGCTCGGCATCGAGGCGCTCCTTGCGCGCGAGGCTGCCGTGATGCGCCATGACCGCGTCGTTGCCGAGGCGCTTCTGCAGATTGATAGCAACGCGCTCGGCAGCGCGGCGGCTCAGAGTGAACACCAGCGTCGTGCGATGCTCGCCGATCAGCTTCGCGAGTTCGTCGTACATCGCCTCCCAATGCGGATGGGTCGCGAGCGGGCCGAGCTCGGGGCCGGGCGCGACGACGCCGAGATCCATGTGACGCGCGCGATCATCGGCGCGCACGATTTTGATCGGGCGCGGCGTGCGGACGCCCTCGCGCGATACCTCGGCGCCCGGCGAGAAACTCGGCCAGCCGTTCGATCGGATTAAGCGTCGCCGAAAGCCCGATGCGCGTGGGACGCGGCGCGCCGGTCGCCATCACCATCCGCTCGAGGCGCTCCAGCGTGAGCATCAGATGAGCGCCGCGCTTGTTGCCGGCGATCGCGTGCAAGCTCATCGACGATCACATGACGAACGGATTTCAGCTTGTCGCGAAAGCGCGCCGAGGTCAGCAGGATGAACAGCGACTCCGGCGTGGTGACCAGGATGTGCGGCGGACGCCGGAGCATCGCGCTGCGCTCGTTGGCGGGAGTGTCGCCGGTGCGAAGGCCGGCGCGAATATTGGCGATTTTGATGTCCCGTCTCGCGCGCGACTTCGCTGGCGCCTTCCAGCGGCTCCTCGAGGTTGAGGCGGATGTCGTTGGCGAGCGCCTTCAGCGGCGAGACATAGAGGACCGAGACCTCATCGCGCAGCGCGCCCTGCTTCGGCCTCGACGACGAGGCGATTGATCGCCCACATGAACGCGGCGAGCGTCTTGCCACTGCCAGTGGGCGCGCACAGCAGCACATCGTGACTGGGCTCGCGATTAGCATCGGCGATTACCGGCCATCCGAGCTCCTGCGCGCGCGAGGGCGCGGCGAAGCGACGCTCGAACCAGGTGCGGACGACCGGATGAAAGCGCTCGAGAATGGACGGCATCACCTCTATATAGCATGGCGTCCGTATCTGCCTGAATCGGCGCTAACAATGAACCGGCTCTGTTCGTCTTCATAGTGCAGAATAAACGTCTCGCCTGTTAAAATTAGCAGGATGATCATTCGCAGTTGGTCGCGCTTAGGGGTCGTTGCATTGGTGGGTTTGATGTTGCTCGCGGGATGCGGCGGCGGCAGCGATAGTTCAGGAGCCTCCTCGGGGGGTGGGCTCGGCGGACAGCCGCCCGATGCGTGCCTCGATGGTTTGCCGCAGCCCACGCCGATGCCCGGTTCGCATCGGGTGGTGCAACTGGTGAACTGTTCGGATCAGGTCCTGCTCGGCGCCGCGAATGCCGCATTTCACAATGGCGCAAATCCAACCGCCGTCCTGCCCCGCGAAAAAACCTGGGTCATGCAACCGGCCGGCTCGGCCAATAATGCGAACGTGCTGACCATCGACGTGCCGCCCGAATGGGAAGACACCGTATGCGCGCAGGGCGACCCGACCTGCAAAGCGACCGGGCCCCGACTGTGGGCGCGCACCGGATGCCGCTACGACCCGGCCTCGGACCGCGCGCAATGCGAAACGGGAGGATGCAGCGGCATTTACGATTGCAGCAAGGCCGCTCAGAGCGCGGCCGTCGGCACCACGATTTCCGAATGGACCTTCTATGAGCAGGTCAGCAGCGGTGAAGGAAAGATCAATTACTTCAAGGATTCCCCCGACATCAGCTCCGTCGATGGGGTCAATCTCAATATGGATATCGAGCCGGTCGGCGGCACATCGCATGACCCCTTCGACGCCGCAGGTGGGCATGACATCGAGTGGCTCGCGGAACAATATCCGTTCACGGTGCATGGGCAGGATTTGCGCGCCGCGGGACAATGCCTCGACAGTTTCCGTCTGAAGCGATCTGACCTGACCAGCGGGAATCCCTACGGCTTCGTGATCATCGACGATAATGGCGTTCCGGTGGGAGGCGACGCGACCGTGGCATGCTTTTCGAACTGCGCCCGGTACGCATACCCGAGCCCGCCGCCGCGGGATGCAACGACAGCGACCACAATTCGCAATGCTATTTGTGGGAGGCGTTCTGCCTCGGCGATCCGTCCAAATACGGCAACAAATGCGCTACGGACAGTGACTGCGCGGTGGGCGCGGGATGCTGGGATGAGCATGATCCGAACTCCGCCATCAACTTGACTTGCCAAGGTCGCGCGTTCATCAAAAATGCTACCTGTCCATCGAACGTCTGTACCTATCCTTATGGCTACGTTGATCCGGTGGACGGCCAGAAGTTCTACTCGACGCAACCGCCGTTCGGGCACTGCAGCGATGTGAACTCGGATCCAACGGCATGCATCGGCGACGACACGATGCATCAGGTGATGCGCAAATCGTATACGTGGCCCAATGATCCTCAGACCTACGGTGACGATGCGCCGCTCTATCGGGTGATTTTCGCACCGGGCGGCAATCCGGTTCCGATCACCTCCGCCGGACCGATTCCGGTTTGCAGCACACTGCCGACGATTTATGGATACGCGACTCAGTACGGAGGCCCGGGCAGCGGCGACAAGCCATGCGATATTTCCGTAAATCAGAACGGGGCCGTATTCGCGGTCGCCCATTCCGAATGCCGACGCGCAACATCCGTGGGGCTGCGATCTGCCTCCCGGGGGCGCCGGCAACGAGGGCGTCATTTGCAGATGGCACCCGGACGCATTAGGTAAGACAGCCGGCGCCTACGTCGTCGAGGCGCGGATGCCGGCGCATCCTTTAGCGCGGCGAGCGCCCGCAGGGCGTCGGTCTCGCGCTGGAGCACGATGGCGGCGGCTCCGTCGCCGAAGCGTCCCGCACCTCGAATCCTGATTGAGTAGCCATGGAGCGCAACCAACGCCCTCTGGATTTCGAAGTCGACTTCGAAGCTGGGTGCATCAGGCCTGGGCGGCTGGAGAAAATACGCATTGTGGCCACCTCGTTGTCGCGCAAAGAAAATAATAACTCGTTGCAGCATAAATCGAAAAGCCATACGCCGGCAGGCGGCGTAAAAACACGAAGAATTAATCATCTCGTCAACTGCACGATAGCCGCTTTGCTCCCACGATGCGGACGATACCTATTCGCCATCGACGCCTCGACGACCACCAACCGTTACTACATTCCACTATGTGTTGAGCGAACTCAAACTGTACCCACGCGCCAACCTTAAGTCCATTTATTTCGATAGGGTGATCATCAGAGCGCGCCGCCGACCAACGCTGCTTAAGCCTGCTCTCTTTTCAATGCGCCCCTGAATCGATAAAACGCGAGGCGATGAAGAAAGGCGCGGTGCTCTCGCGAGAGGAGTGCGAGCTGCTTGGGATGGTGCTCGTCGTCAAGGCGGCGCTGTTTTGCTATGGCATCCTGAGCTTCGAGTTCCACTACAATCGATGGGTCAAGTCTCCGGCTGAGGCGCTCGCGCTTGTCAATCATTGGGACGTCGCGCAATACGTCAACATCGCAAGATTCGGCTATGGGGCGACCGGCGACGCGCGGCTGCGGCTGGCATTTTATCCGCTCTTTCCCTGGCTGATTCGCGCGACGACTCTCATCTTCGGAAGCGCCGATATCGCAGCGCTGGTAATTTCCACAGTGGCCTCGATGCTGCTGGCGGTGGCGTTGTTTCGCCTGGTACGCATCGACTTCGACGATGATGTGGCGCGCCGCACCGTATGGCTGATGTTCATCTTCCCCACTTCGTATTTCCTTCACATCGCCTATACCGAAAGCCTCTTTCTGGTACTCGTGATCGCCGCATTCCTCGCGTGCCGGCGCGGCGACTGGATGATGGCCGGCGCGTATGGGGCGCTGGCCACCCTGACCCATGACACCGGGCTGTTTCTGATCGCGGCGCTTGGCGTTGAGGCGATCCATCAGTGGTGGCTCACGCGACGCTTCAACCTCCGCTGGCTATGGCTCGGGCTCATCCCGCTGGCCTTCGGCTACTTCATGTTGATCAATTTCCGCATCACCGGAAATGCGCTGACCTTCATATCCGCGGCGAGTGAGAATTGGGGCAATGAGCTCAGCGTCCCGTGGGCCGCGCTCCATCAGCTCGGCGTCTCGGGATGGATGCCGACCGCGGACGCCATCACCCATGGATGGATCATCGTGCTGGTCGTCGGCGGCAGCCTGGCCGCGACGATCGCCTCGGCCTTCCTGCTGCGTCCCTGCTACACGATGTGGATGGCGACCAACTGGCTCATCATTGCGATGCAGTCGTGGGACATGAGCGCGCCGCGGCTGGTGCTGGCGATGTTCCCCATCTTCATCCTGGAGGCGATGATTGCGCGCCACTGGCTGGCCTCGACGGCCTTGACCATCTGGTCGATTTTGTTCCTCGCGTTGTTCACCGGCGAGTTCATGCAGGGGCATTGGGCGTTCTGAGAATGCCCCTGCCATATTTCTAAATGCGCAGGATCTGATTTTCCTGGCCACTCCCACACGTCCGCGTGGGGGAGTGGGAAAAAACGCGAGCGCGACTAGCCGCGCTTTCGGCGCGCGGGTCGGACTGCGCGGATGCCTTCGGCTCCATCGCGAATCAGTGCGAGCTGTTCCGCGTCATCTTCGCGCGGAGCCTGGCAGAGAACGCCGATGGGTCCTGGGGCGGCAGGTCGGGTTTCTTGCCTTCGAGCAAATCGCCAATCGTGACGATTTGGAGCTTGCGATATTGATCCTTGCCGTTGGACGCCTGGTAGAAACCCGCAGTCACCGCTTCCTTGAGCGAAGCCTTTCGACATAGAATCCGAGACGAGGTTCGCAAATGGTTCGAGGCGGCGGAATCGAGAGCTGAGGTCGCTCTCCTCTCGATGCGGGAGGCATAGGAATACCGCGGACCCGCACCGGAGAAAGGTCGGAAACCTCGACATCCTTTAAGGGTGCGGAGCGCGACGGCGAACCTGACATCTCGTTCGAGCGAATGGTATTAGCGGCCGTCATGATTCGTCCACCGACGTCAGCAGCGAACCTCGAAGTTGTTCGAGGCCTACTTTGACAGAGCCTCCGCTTTGTCGGATGGAGTGATGAAGAACGTCAGAGGGACGAAGGTCGCTTCGGGTCGCGCTGGTCGGAGATCCGAAGAGCGCTGCTGCTCGATCCGGACGACTACGATTGCCTCGTCTGGCTGGGCACATCTGCGCGGCGCTTGACGGTGACGAACTCGTCGCGAAGGCGCTTATTACTACGATCGGGCAATCGAACTAGGTCCGGAAAACTCCGCCGCGTATGATGCAAGTCGTCGATGTTGATGTACTTTGTCAATCGCCGACGGCCAGAGGCGGAACGGCTTGCGCGCAAGTCGGTCGAATTAGCGCGACGCTATCATGAGGACATCGACATGCTCGAACTACGGTATGTAGGGCTCCTCGACGTTCTAGAAGCGCGGGGGAAATTCAAAGAGCTCCGCTGGACGGCGCGGCGCGCGCTAAAGGACTGTCCGACCGAGTTCATGCGTAGCTTTGCGGGGGATTATTTAAAGCGCGCGGAGGCGGAAGAAAGCCCGCCTGGCAAGAGCGGAATCCAGAGCTAAGGTCCCTCTCCGCTCGTCACAATTTTCGCTTCGAAGCCACAATATGGCGACCAAGACATGTCTCCATATGTCCTCTCCCAATTCGCGCCTGCGTGCAGGCGCGGGAGAGGCGCGAAAATTGCGCCGAGCCACCTCCCCCAATCAATGGGGGAGGGGTAATACAAAGAGGGGATTCGAAAAGAAGCTACTTCGGCGCGTCGGGGATCAGCTTCAGGCGGCCCTGTTTCGCGCGAGGCGCGGGGGTGTCGCTCTTGCCTTTGCGCATCCCGCGCGTGCGCATTCCCTGGATGCTCGTCTCCGGCGGCTTCTGACGTTCCATCCGCTCGCGATTCGCGCGGATGGCGCCGGTGCCCGCCGAGCCCGGCGGCAGCGAGGGCGGTTGCGGGCGCGCGCTCGGTGCCCATCGACTGCCCGAAGACCTTGCGCTCCAGCTTCTTGATGCGATCGCGCAGTTCCGCCGCGCGCTCGTATTCCAGGCCTCGGCGGCTTCCATCATCTGGCGGCGCAAGATCGCTGATGCGATCCGATAGCTCATGCGCGCGGGAAGTCGTCTTCTTTTGAGGCTTGCTGTCGCCGATCTCCGGGCACCACCGCCCATTCGGGCGAATACATCTCGACCAGCGACGCATCGATGGCCTTGCTGATGCTCGCGGGCGTGATGTTGTGTTCCTCATTGTAGGCGAGCTGCTTGGCGCGGCGGCGGTAGGTCTCGTCGATGGCGAACTTCATCGAGTCGGTCATCTTGTCGCCATACATGATGACCTTGCCGTTGATGTGGCGCGCGGCGCGCCCGATGGTCTGGATCAGCGAGCGCGGCGAGCGCAGATAGCCTTCCTTGTCGGCATCGAGAATCGCGACCAGCGAGACCTCGGGCAGATCGAGTCCTTCGCGCAGCAGGTTGATGCCGACCAGCACATCGAAGTCGCCGCGGCGCAGGCCGCGAATGATCTCCACGCGCTCGATGGTTTCGATATCGGCATGCAGGTAGCGCACGCGCACGCCGAGGTCGTGGTAATAGTCGGTCAAATCCTCGGCCATCTTCTTGGTGAGGCAGGTGACGAGCACGCGCTCGTTCACCTCGACGCGCTTGCGAATCTCGTCGAGGAGATCATCGACCTGGATGCCGGCCTTGCGCACCTCGATTTCGGGATCGATGAGGCCGGTGGGGCGAATGAGCTGCTCGACCACGAGGCCCTCCGACTTCTTGAGCTCCCAATCGCCGGGCGTCGCGGAGACATACACCGCCTGCTTGATGGTCTGCTCCCATTCCTCGAAGTTGAGCGGCCGGTTGTCGAGTGCCGAGGGCAGGCGGAATCCGAAATCCACCAGGGTCTGTTTGCGCGAGCGATCGCCGCGATACATCCCGCCAATCTGCGGAATCGTCACGTGGCTCTCATCGATGAAGAAGATCGAATTCTTCGGGAAATAATCGAGCAGCGTCGGCGGCGCCTGGCCCGGCATGCGTCCGGTCAGATGGCGCGAATAATTTTCGATGCCCGGACAGAAGCCCATTTCGGCGAGCAACTCGAGGTCATACATCGTGCGCTGTTCGAGGCGCTGGGCTTCGAGCAGCTTGTTCTCGCGTGCGGAACAGTTCGAGGCGCTCGCGCAACTCCTCGCGGATGTTCTTGACCGCGACCTCCATGCGATCCGATGTCGTCACGTAATGCGACGCGGGATAGACGCATACGGTGGAGAGCTTGCGGATGACCTTGCCGCGCAGCGGATCGATTTCGTAAAGCGCCTCGATCTCATCGCCGAAGAACTCGATGCGCACCGCCCGGCTCTCTTCATACGCAGGAAAGACCTCGATGGTGTCGCCGCGCACTCTGAACGTCCCGCGATGGAAATCGTAATCGTTGCGCTGATACGCGATATCGACCAGCTTGCGCAGCACCTTGTCGCGATCGATGCGCTGGCCTTCCTCGACGAACAGCACCATCTCGAAATAAACCTCGGGCTCGCCGAGGCCATAGATGCAGGAGACCGACGCGACGATCAGGACATCATTGCGTTCGAGCAGCGCCTTGGTCGCGGAATGGCGCAGCTTGTCGATTTCGTCATTGATGCTCGCATCCTTCTCGATGAAGGTATCGGTCGAGGGGACGTACGCCTCGGGCTGGTAGTAGTCGTAGTACGAGACGAAGTAGCGGACCGCGTTCTCGGGGAAGAGGCTCTTGAATTCATTATATAGCTGCGCGGCGAGGGTCTTGTTGGGCGCCATCACCAGCGTCGGCCGATTCACCCGCGCGATGACATTGGCCATGGTGAAGGTTTTGCCGGAGCCGGTAACGCCCAGCAGCACCTGATGCTGCAGGTTCTCGTTGAGATAGCGCACCATCGCTTCGATTGCCGCCGGCTGATCGCCCTCGGGGCGATAGCTCGAGACGAGTTTGAAGGTTCCTTCTTTGCCGCGCGCCAGTGAAAGCATGATGAGGACGACATTATAGCATCCGCGGCGCGTCTGCGTCGCCTCCCGCCTCGTTCCGCATGCACCGCATCGAATGCACTATGGCTAAAGCCATTGAGCGCGAAAAGCGGACGCATGGGGCAGGCGGCGGCAAATAACCGGACTGGTCCGTGCCGGTAAGGTTGTTACGAGATGTTGAAGTCTTGGCGCGTGACCGTTATATTTCCCGCAATTAGTTTTACATGAACTGTGCTGAATGCACGCGGCGGTTAGTCCCACCAGCCGAACTGAACCTGATGAGGAGAGCTCATGAGACCTAAGTCCTGGATACTCAAAGGATTAGCCGCAGCTGGCGTCGCGGCATTCTGTGCCGGCGCGTTGGCCGGGTGCGTTCCTGCCCCGCTCGGCGGGCGCGAATGGGGTGGCTGTGCGGCGGTCGGCGCGGGCTTGGGAGCCGGCGCGGGCGCCGCCTCCGGTATCGTCATCGTACGATAATTCCCATGGCAGCGGTGACTCCAACAACGACGCACGGGCCTATGCCGGCATGGGTGGTGCGGTTGCCGGCGCGCTGATTGGCGGCCTCGCGGGCCACTTCATCTGCGATCCTTTGGTGCCGCCGCCTCCTCCGCCGCCTACCGCCTCCGCCTGCCTCCACCGCCACCGCCGCCTCCTCCGCCGCCGGCCAAGCAGCATGAGAAGCTGGTGCTCCGTGGCGTGCACTTCGACTTCAACAAGTCGAACATCCGCCCGGGCGACGCGGCCATCCTCGATGAGGCCGCCGAGATCCTGAAGGCGCATCCGGACGTGAACGTCTACGTACGACGGCTATTGCGACGCGATCGGCAGCGAAGAGTACAACCTCAAGCTGTCGCAGCGCCGTGCCGACTCGGTCGCGAAGTACCTCGAGGACAAGGGCATTCCGAGCTCACGGCTGATCCCGCGCGGCTTCGGCAAGACGGACTTCGTCGCCCCAACGATACCGACGAGGGTCGCGCGCAGAACCGTCGCGTCGAACTGAAACCGACCGAATAGTAGGTCCTGAGCCGGCAGGCAGCGATCCCTTCGGGAATCGCCGCCTTGCCTATTTTCGTCCGGCATCAGAAGGCTGCGATCCGATGGGTCGCAGCCTTTTCTATTTCGTCGATATGACTGCGGGTCTCGACTGCGTCTTCGAAGAGCAATCTTCCCGAACTCGATAATGCGTTCTTAACTTAACCTTCTCCCGAAAGCCAAAGCGCGGAGCGAGTAAACTTCGCGCGCGATAACTAGACGCGACGATTCAATTTGAATCCGCCATAAGATCCGGGAGGAACAGCGATTCCATGAAGCATCGACCGCCTCGATTCGATTCCGCCACCGCACCCTCGCAGCTTTACGTCGCGCTTGGGGTCACCGCCGCCCTCGGCGGATGCTCCACCGCAGCCGCCGCCGCGCACGTGGGGTACTTGCGGCCTCGGCGGGTGGTGTCATCGGCACCGGTGTCGGCGCCGGCGCAGGCTATGGAATCGCGGTAGCTCGCCAATCCGCATCCGGACCACCAGCGACTACGCCGCCACTATCGGCCGGCGGCGCGGTCAGTCGGCGCAATTATCGGCGCGGTGATTGGTCATGAGATTTGCGATCCGCTGATTCCGCCGCCGCCACCGCCCCCGATGATGGCCAAGGAGATGCCGCCTCCGCCCCCGGCTCCTCCGCCACCAGCGCAGCATGAGAAGCTGGTGCTGCGCGGGGTCCATTTCGACTTCAACAAGTCCAAGATCCGCCCCGGCGATGCGCGCCATCCTCGATGAGGCGGTCAGAGATTTTCAAGGCGCATCCGAATGTCACCATCTATGACGATGGATATTGCGACGCGATCGGCGGGGTCGAGTACAACCTCAAACTATCGCAGCGCCGTGCCGCAGGCGGTCGCCAAGTATCTCGAAGGCCATGGGCATCGCGGCCTCGCGCACTGATCCCGCGCGGGCTTCGGCAAGACCGACTTCGTGGCGCCTCAACGACACCGACGAGGGTCGCGCGCAGAACCGGCGCGTCGAATTGGTACCGACCGAATAAGTCGGGCATCCTCGCCAGCATTGGCAAGGCAGCGATCCATCTCGGCCGCTGCCTTGTTTTTTTAGGCGCGAGGCAAAAACTTGCTTCGAAAGACTTCTCCAAGCACCCGCTCGATCGTTATAATCTGCGCCCATGATGGGGAGTAAATTCGGAGCGATCACCAAATCGTTGGCGATGGCCTCGATGACCTCTCGATGGCATCGCTTTATGGGGTCAGGACCGGCATTGAGCGCTGAGGCGACGCGGACGGCGGCAAGACCACCCTGGTATCGCCACGTGCCCGGGACCAGCGCGACTCAAGGAGCAAGGCGCGCCAATCAGGAAGTCGCTGAAAAAGAGTTCAGGAAGCATGCCGAAGGTCAAGGCGGCGCTTCAGAAAGTGAATCCGATGCGGCTGCTGCGCGACAAGGAATACAAAAAAGCGTCCGCCGAAGTTCCCCGACTTCTGCAAAGATTGGGAGCGCAAGCTTCACGACCGCGAAATCAACAACGATCAACCACATCGCCTGGACAGAGAAGGATGGATACCAGACCGGGACCTATGTGGGCTACAGCCCGGTGCGCAAGTGCGAATGCCATCAGTCGACCGACGGCTACTCGATCGGCAAAGTGACCTACGACGAATTTCAAGTATTACTCGTCGGCAAGACTCCCGACGAAGCGAAGCACGCCAAGCCGAAAGTGACCGACGACACGGCGACCACCGAGTTGTTCCGATGGGACAAAGAGAAGTGGTTCTACTAGACCTCTGAGTTAGCAAGCATTCAGGGCCGGTCGAGCATCGCTCAACCGGCCCTTTTGTTTTTGAGTGGAGTCGGAGCCGCCTGCGGCATCAGATAGAAATGCTTTTCATCTTATCGACATCATGTCGATATGATCCCCGCAGTGGGTTTGTTTTCACACTTCGATGCCAGATCGACACGCGCCCCTGGCCTGTCATTCCGAAGTGAGCGCGACGCGCGAAGCTGAGGAACCTCGACACGCGGAGTGTCATCGACCTCCGAATCGATAGCGACCACGCCCGATCGGCCTCGCCGAGGTCCACTTTTGTCGTCTCGCCAATAATGCCTTGAGTATGCTGCATTTAATGGGTTTGTTTTCGCACTTTCATGTTTATCTTCGATGCCCCAGAAACGCTCGCGGCGCCCTCCTCGGGGCGCCGCAACATCGAGTCTAGCAGATTCAACCGCCTGCTGCTTCAACCCCTCTCCCGCTAGGGAGAGGTCGCTCCATCTGATGGCGCTGGTGAGTGTCCTTATCTCAGCGCGTCCTCGCGCGACTATGGAATTTGCACAGGCTCGGTTTTAACGTCGCACACCGGGTCTTTTTTCTTTCCGAAAGCCATCTGTTTACACTATACGGCAATGCCGCATACAATGACGTGTGCACACGGTCATCGAAACTTCGTCTTATCTGGCGGACGCCAAGGCTGCGGGTATGACCGAAAAAGAACGCGATGCCGTTGTGACATTGATAGCGGACAACCCGGAGGCTGGCGACCAAATCAGCGGGACCGGCGGCGCGCGAAAGGTTCGTATCGCCGGTCGCGGCAAAGGAAAGAGTGGTGGCTATCGCGTGGTCACATTCTATTCCGGACCCGACGTGCCAGTAAATCTGAACGCAACGAGTTGAAAACCTATCTAAAGGACGCGGTCGAACAATATCGACGTAGAGGGCATCGCATTGTCTAAGCTGGGAAAGCGTTTGATCAAAGCTGCTACGGAAGTACAGGGAATCGCGAGCGGCGAAATAACCTCGGGGTTCGTTGTCCACGTTCCTGACGAGGTCGACGTGAAGGCGCTTAAGAAAACGCTTCGGCTATTCGCAATCGCAATTCTCGCGACGCTTTGGCTTTGCCCTCGATGCGTTGCAGGACTGGGAGCAACATCGGAGGCGTCCGGATCGTACCGCCCGCATCCTTTTGACGGTGATCGCGCGCGAACCCGAAGCGGTCACCCGCGCACTGGAGAGGTAGTCCGCCTCGTGTCCAGCTAAAAGACCTTGAACCTGCTGCATTTGGTGGGTTTGTTTTCACACTTCGACGCCGATCGACACGCGCCCCTGGCCTGTCATTCCGAAGTGAGCGCGACGCGCGAAGCTGAGGAACCTCGACACGCGGAATGTCATTGGTCTCCGAATCGAATGCGACCACGCCCGATCGGCCTCGCCGAGGTCCACTTTTGTCGTCTCGCCAACAATGCCTTGAGTATGCTGCATTTAATGGGTTTGTTTTCGCACTTTCATGTTTATCTTCGATGCCCCAGAAACGCTCGCGGCGCCCTCCTCGGGACGCCGCAACATCGAGTGTAGCACAATTCCAATATCTGCTGTTCGAGGGGTTCACGAGGAATCTCCGATCATTATTGCAGAAGAAACGCTGCCGTAATCATTCAGTAAAATTCATAGCTGCCCCGAACCGTTTCTCTATCGACAAGTTCCCAAAAGGGTAGCCTAGATGCGGTGATTGAACTTCCGCACTGGTTTGTAAAGCGGCCGCGACGAATTTCGTTCGGCCGCTTTTTCTTGGCCCGGAAGTCCATCGGCATAAACCACGCGCGCCGAGGTGCGCCCAACTGTCATTCTCACATCCGGAGGGATTCCACATGAGACTTCGACTACCGCGATCGAACCCCCACCGCCTTCTCGCAGGATGCCTGGCTTTCTGCCTTTCCCTGGCGATAGCGGGATGCTCCACCACTCCGCCGGACCGCGAATGGGGCAAATGCGCCGTCGGGGGCGCGGTTCTCGGTTCCATGGCGGGTGCCGGCGCCGGGGTAGGACTCACCTATCTCACCGAGACGCATCCGAGCACCCGCAATACGGCCGCGGCGGGCGCCGGTGGCGGCTTCATCGGAGCGCTCATCGGAGCGTTTGCCGGTCATGAAATCTGC
Source organism: uncultured delta proteobacterium (assembly GCA_963848285.1). Classification (GTDB taxonomy): domain Bacteria; phylum Desulfobacterota; class Binatia; order Binatales; family Binataceae; genus DATGKG01. Next base: position 642,228 of record CAWKCZ010000002.1, read on the forward strand.
GATCCGATAATTCCTCCGCCGCCAGCTCCCGCACCGGTAGCTGCGACGCCGCCACCGCCTCCGCCGCCACCCGCGCCGGCTCAACATGAGAAGCTGGTGCTGCGCGGAGTTCACTTTGACTTCAACAAGGCGAAAATCCGTGCGGGCGATGCCGCCATCCTCGATGAGGCCGTCGAAATTCTCAAGGCGCATCCGAACGTGACGATCAATGTCGACGGGTACTGCGACGCCATCGGCAGCGTAGCCTACAACCTGAAGCTATCGCAGCGACGCGCCGAGGCGGTCGCCGGGTACCTCGAAGACCACGGGATCGCGGCCTCGCGGCTGACGTCGCACGGCTTCGGCAAGACCGACTTCGTCGCCTCGAATGATACCGACGAGGGTCGGGCGCAGAACCGTCGCGTCGAGCTGGTACCGACCGAATAACGAATCTAAAATGCGAAAGCCGGGTGAGCATGATGCTCATCCGGCTCCGTTGATACTTCCGTTCCCCCTTCCACTCTCGGGGAAGGGGGCCAGGGGGTTAGGTCTACTGCCCGCGCTCCTTCGCTCTCGCTCAGGATGAGTTTCGACCGCGTCGAAACTCAGTTCAGCTCCTTGCTGCTGTACCCCAGGATGCGGCGCGCGATGATCAACAGATTGATCTGCTGCGTCCCCTCGAAGATGTCGTTGATCTTCGCATCGCGCATCCATTTCTCGAGCAGGAACTGGCGCGAGTAGCCCAGCGGCCCGAGCAGCTCGACCGCCTTCTGCGTGATCAGCGTCACCGCGAGGCCCGCCTTCGCCTTCGCCATCGAGGCCTCGAGGTTGTTGTGCTTGCCGACGTCCATCATCCACGCCGCGCGCCAGGTCAGCAGCCGCGCCGCCTTGAGCTGCACCTCCATCTCCATGAAGTCGCGCTCCAGCGCGGTCAGCCGCCGCGGCGAGATGCCGTAGCGCATCGGGATGTTCTCCTGCTTGAGGAAGTCGCGCACGAAGTCGAGCGCCGCGCGCCCTACCCCAATCGCCATCGCGGCGACGATGGGCCGGGTCGCATCGAAGGTCGCCATCACGTCCTTGAAGCCGCCTTCCTTGCGAACTTCGGGACTCCCGAGCAGATGGTCCTTTGGAATCCGGCAGTTATCAAACACGATCGCGGCGGTATCGGAGGCGCGGATGCCGAGCTTGTTCTCGACTCGCACCACCGTCATTCCGGGCGTGCCATGCTCGACGACGAACGGCTTGATGCCGGGGCGTCCCGCGCTTTTGTCGACCGTCGCCCACACCACGATGAAGCCTTCGGACTTCGCCGCGCGATCGCCGCCGGTGCAGAAAATCTTGGTGCCGTTGAGCACGTAGTCATCGCCCTCGCGCGTCGCGGTGGTCGTGACTTGCGAGGAGTCGGAGCCGAAGCCCGGCTCTGTAATCGCCATCGCGCCCCACTTCGGCTGCGCCGCTGCGGAAGCGCGACAGGAAGCGCTCCTTCTGCTCCGCCGTTCCCGCCGCCATCACCGCCGCGCCGCCGAGGCCCGCATTCGGCGTGGCGAGGAACAATCCCGCATCGCCCCAGCACAACTCCTCGGTGGTGATGACGGTATAGAGGTTGCGCATCGGGCTGCGCGCGGGCGCCTTCTCTTCGCCTTCTTTTGGTTTCTTTTTTTTCGCGAGATCGAGCGACGAATCGGCCATCGCGTTGGCGGCCCACATGGTCTGGAAATATTGCTCGGGCTCCTCGTGCTCCTTCTCGTCGTACTCGCGCGAGATCGGGCGCATCACGCTGTCGGCGACCATATGAAACATTTTGACGCGTTTCGCGACTGAGGGTTCGATTTCAAAATCGATCATGCTCGATTCTCCTGGCTTTAGATGAACAAGCGATCAGACCGTTGCGATGCCGTCGAGCGCGGCCAGCCCGCGCGCATTGCGCAGCCACATCTCCACCGGATGCTCGCGGATGTAGCCGTGACCGCCCAGCACCTGCACCGCGTTGTCGGTGATCTTCAGCACGCTGTTGGCGACGTAGTTCTTCGCCAGATAACTCGATGCGAGCGCGTCCTCGCCGCGATCGAGTTCCCATGCGGCTTCCCACACCAGCAGCCGCGACGCATCGACCTCGATCGCCATGTCCGCGAGCATGAAAGCGATCGCCTGCTTCTGCGCGATCGCGGCGCCGAAGGCGCGACGCTCCTTCGCATAGTCGCGCGCGTATTCGTACGCGGCCCGCGCCATCCCAACCGCCATCGCGGCGAGCGCGACCCGCGTCTCGCTCATGATGCGCGAAAAGTTGATGCCGCCCTCGCCGCCCAGCCGCGCCTCGGGACCGATTTTGCAATCCTTGAATTCGAGGCCATAGGTCGCGAGCGCCTTGAAGCCCATGTTTTTCTCGCGCTCCGAAATCGTCAGCCCGGGCGCATTGCGCGGCACGATGAAACCCTCGACGCCTTGTAGCCCGCATTCGGATCCGAGGACGCATAGACCAGCAGCGACTCCGAGTCAGCGGCGAGCGGCACGAAGCATTTGCGCCCGTTGAGCACCAGGCCCGCGCCGTCGCGCCGAACCGAGGTGGCGAGCATGGTGGTATCGAAGTCGAATCGCGGCTCCATCAGCGCGGCCGTCGCGGGCACGAATTTGGGCGCGGCGAATTTCTTCAGATAGCGCTCGCGCTGCTCTTCGGTGCCGGCTTCGAGAATCGGAAATGCGAACAGCCGCGGCGCCAGCGCATGCGACGCGATCGCGACGTCGCCGTAGCCGAGTTCCTCGGCAATCACCGCGCCGGTGACGGCCGAGCGCGCGTCGCCCGCGCCGCCGAACTTCTCGGGAATCGCGCTCTGCACCACCACGCCGAGTTCCCATAGCTTCTCGATGAGGTCGGCGGGCACCTTGCCGGTCTCGTCGGCCTCGCGCGCGGCAGGGCGCATCTGCTCGAGCGCGAACGCGCCGACCGTGTCGCGAATCATTTGCTGTTCTTCGGAAATTCAAAATCGATCATGAGGAGCGATTAGTCTCCATTTAAAATCTAATTAGTTTGGGTATTCGGCTTCCATCAGGCGATGAGCGCGAGGGGGGCTCCAACCTTACAGGCGTAAGGTTACTCGGAATCAAAGCCGGAGTGTAGAGCGAGAATCCTCTAAGGAGCTGTTGCTGCGAACCTCTCTCGGGCGCAACCTGGAGGCACGAATTTTTTCGCCGCGCGAGCACCCTTTAACCGCTCCCCACCTGATCGATATCGAGGGTCGCGCACGTTCTCCGGCTCGATGGCCTGGCTGGCACGATTACTCCGGCGCGCTCAGGAGGCTTTGAAAGACCTCCGGGATTTTTCCTTTACCCGATATCCTCACGAGGTCTTTCTGGAACGGATCTGGCTGCTGCGCGGCAATTTCACCGCCTACGACGCCGCCTACGTGGTGCTGGCTGAAGCCCTCGATGCTCCTTTGCTAACCTGTGATAGCAAACTCGCTTCCGGCGCGCGTCATCGCGCCCGCGTCGAAGTGATTTAAGCCTCGGGCTGTATCCATCGCCACCATCGCGCGCTAGACCGCATCGAGGAGATTGGTCTATACCCTCATCTAAGATTCCGATCGGTATGTTGATGCCCCCTGCGGGCTTGAGGTGGTAATGGCTGCAAAAGATTCGGTTCGTGAGGAAAACCATAGCGTCGGCGCCGAGCAGCTCGTCGTGATGAAGGGCGGCTCCGGCAAGCCGCTGCTCGTCCTGCACGAGGAGCTGGGCTGGCCGGGCTGGATGAAATGGAATGCCGCGCTGAGCGAGCGCCGCACCATCGTGACACCGCTGTATCCCGGCTTCGGCAAGACGCCGCGCGCCGAATGGGTCGTGAACGTGCGCGACCTGGCGAGCTTTCCTCGCGCGCTTCGTGCGCGAGCAGAATCTCGCTCCTATAAACGTCATCGGCTTCTCGCTCGGCGGATGGCTCGCGGCGGAGATGGCCGCCAACGATCCCAACCTGTTCTCAAAAATCGTGCTGGTCGCGCCGGTCGGCATCCGTCCACCCGAAGGCGAGATCAAGGATCTGTTCACCGTGCCCGCGCTGGTGTATTTGCGCGATTCGGTGCGCGATGCCGCCAACACCGCCGAGTATGCCGCGCTTTACGATGGTGGCGTGTCGGAGGCGCAGTACGAGGCCTTCGAGGATGCGCGCGCGCAGACCGCGCTCCTCGCATGGCAACCGTACATGTTCAATCCGAGCCTGCCGCATCTGCTCGAAGGCACCGTGAAATCGCCGACGCTGATCGTATGGGGCCGCGACGACAAGGTGGTGCCGATCTCGGCGGCGGCGGTTTATCAAAAATCGATCAAAGGATCGAAGCTGGTGACCATCGAGGGCGCGGGGCATCGTCCGGAAATCGAAAAATCCGAACAGTTCATCAAAGAAGTTCAAAACTTTCTGGGATAAGGGGAGAGACGCCTATGCATATAATGTGGTTCACCGAGCGGCAGTATCACTACGATCCGGAAACCGAAACGGCGAAGAGCGATCTGCTGGAAACCCAGATTCTGCGCAACCGCAGCTTCTTCGGACTGCCCAACAAGAACTTCGATGCCGCGACCGGCTCGATGCTGCTCAACCAGTACATCGACGAGAAGGTTTATTCCGAGGACCTCGGCTTCGACGGCCTGATGCTCAACGAGCATCATGGCACGCCGTTCTGCCTCGGCTCGGTGATGGATGTCGAGGCCGCGGTGCTCGCGCGTGCGACCAAGCGCGCGAAGATCGTGCTGCTCGGCAATCCGGTGCCGACGGTCGCCAACGCGCTTCGCCTCGCCGAAGAGCTCGCGATGATCGATTTGCTCTCGAAGGGCCGCCTGGTGCCCGGATGGGTGCGCGGCGCCGGCAGCGAGCAGCTCGCCAACAACGCCAATCCCGCGCTCAATCGCGAATACTTCGAGGAAGGCGTCGATTTCATCATCAAGGCGTGGACGACGCCCGGCCCCTTCCGCTACGAGGGCAAGCATTTTCATTTCCGCTTCGTGAATCCGTGGGTGCTGCCGCTGCAGAAGCCGCATCCTCCGATTTGGATTCCCGGCCTCGTCAGCCCCGATACGGTGTTGTGGTGCGCGAAGAAGCGCTTCCCGTACATCGCGCTCGCCACGCAGCTCGAGCCGACCGTCGAGTTGTGGAACATGTACACCGATCAGGCTGCGCGCGAAGGTTACCAGGCGGGTCCCGAGAATTTCGGCTATCTACAGCCAGTATTTGTTTCCGACAATCAGCAGCGCGCCGAGGAGCTCGGCAAGCGCTTCCTCTATGGCGGCGCGTTCGCGCATTTCGCGCGCCCCGAATGGATGTTCCCTCCGGGCTACAACTCCAAGGAAGCGACCAAGCGCCTCGCGCGCCTCGCGGCCGGCGCGAACCTGCCCGGCAAGCCGATCACCGATGTCATCGGCGAGGAGAGCGATGCGGAGATCGAAGCGCTCAAACAGGGCGTCTATGCGACCTACGACAAGACCCGCGAGCAGCTTCAGATGATCGCGGGCACGCCGGACTACGTCATCCCGCGCCTGCGCAAGGTGCTCGAAGTGTTGCGCCCGGGCATCTTTTCGTTCTGGCTCGATGGCCCCGTCGGCGCGAAGGATCGCATGCGATGCCTCGAGCTGCTCGCACGCGACGTCATGCCCGCGTTGCGCGAGACCGGCAAGCAACTTGGCCTCGTCGATCCGTTCGAGCGCCGCGCCGGGCTCGGTGCCGCTGGCGAAGGGACGCACCGGCCGAGCGCGTCGCGCATGCCGGACATGCTCTCGGCCTCGGTGGCAGGACGATAGATCGAACGCATGAACATCGCGCGCGACGCTCGCTCGCGCGCAGGAGGATCATATGCACGTAGGCTATGGAGCAGTGTTTCAGAACACGGACATGAAGATGTCCGATCGCGACGTATGGAAGAACGAGATTCGCCTTGCCGAAATGGCCGAGCCGCTCGGCTTTGACTCGGTGTGGGGCGTCGAGCATCACTTCGACGACTACACGATGTGCCCGGACGTGCTGCAGTTCCTGACCTACATGGCCGGCCGCACCAAGACCGCGAAGCTCGGCTCGATGGTGGTGGTGCTGCCATGGCACGATCCGATTCGCGTCGCGGAGCAGATTGCCGTGCTCGATCACGTCTCCAACGGCCGCATGATTTTCGGGATGGGCCGCGGCCTGGCGCGCATCGAGTACGAAGGCTTTCGCATCCCGACAGGATCAGGGCCGCGACCGCTTCGTCGAGTACGCCCAGCTCATCATGAACGCGCTGGAAACCGGCGTCATGGAAGGCGGCAGCATGACCGGGCAGCCGCGCCGCGAGATCCGCCCCTTCCCCTTCAAATCGTTCAAGGGCCGCACCTATGCCGCCGCGGTCTCGCCCGAGTCGATGCCGATCATGGCGAAGCTGGGAGTCGGCCTGCTGGTCATCCCGCAAAAGCCGTGGGATGCGGTCAAGGCGGACTTCGAGGTCTACCACCGCGTGTGGAAGGAAGTGAACGGCGCCACGCCGCCGCCCAAGCCGCTCAGCGGCGGCTTTGTGTTCGTCGACGAGAACAAGGATCGCGCCGAAGAGCAGGCGATGAAGTGGCTCGCGGGCAACTACAAGACGGTCATCAAACACTACGAAATGACGTCCGATAAATTCGGCACCAACAAGAGCTACGAATCCTATCGGATGGTGAGCAAGTTCATCGCCAAGCACGGCATCGACGGCGCCGCCGCCGACTTCGCGCAACTGATGCCGTGGGGCACCCCCGACATGGTGCTGGAGAAGCTCGCCTTCATCAAAAAGACCATCGACAACCAGGGCTTCATGATGAATTTCAGCTACGCCGGCATGCCGTATGACGAAGCCGAGCGCAATCTGAAATGCTTCGCCAAGCACGTGCTGCCCGAACTGAAGAAGTGGGAAGCCGAAGACATCGGCGGCGGCAAAGAACTGCCGATGGCGGTTCACGCGGCGGCCTGAGGCAAAGACTGCGTTCCTCGAAAAGCGCGCCTCTTCACGGAGGCGCGCTTTTCTACAAAGGGGAGATGATGTCCACATTCAAGATCGGAAAGCTCTTCCACCTCACGCACGTGGTAAGCGACCTCAACGCGGTCGATAAATGGTACGACGACGTCTTCGCGGTGACGCGCTACTATCACGGCTTCGCGAAGGCCGCGGGCCGCGATGCGTCGCTGATCGCGATCGGCGACGTCATCATGGAGCCGATGACGCCCTCGAAGGTCGAGGGTCTGCGCAATCAGTCGGTCAAGCGCTTTCACGATCGCTTCGGCGAACACTTTCATTCGATCGCGTTTTACGTCGACGACGTTCCCGCGATCTCCACGCATCTCGCGAACCAGGGCCTGCAAGATGTGGGATGTCACCGGGCGCCCGGTCACGCCGCCGAATGAGAAATTCGCGGTCTGGACGCATCCGAGGGAGACTCCCGGTCAGCTCGAATTCGCGATCATCGAGCGCAACACAATCGACCCGCGCCTGCAGCCCGCATGGTCCAAAGAATACTGGCGCGAGCATCATCCGCTCGGCATCGAGCACGCCTCGCACATCACGACGGTGGTACGCGACCTCGACGCGGCGAAGAAATTCTACTGCGACATCCTCGGCGGCAAGCTGATCCATCGAGCACGAGACGCCGGGCCGCAAAACGCAGCGCCTTCGTCGCGATCGGCGAAGATACCGTCGTCGAGCTCGCGCAGCCGACCTCCTCGGACACGCGCGGAAGCGCGTGACCTCGAAAAAAATGGCGAAGGCGTGCATGCGCTGACATTCAAGACCCGCAACGTCGCGCGCGCCGTCGGACTTTTTGAAATCGAAACAGCTCAAGCCCGAGCGGGAGGGCGAAAGATTTCGCTCGGACGCGATCAGTGCTTCGGGATGGTGATCGGATTCACCGAGCGCCCCATCCCCGGCGACCCGCGCGACAACTAGGTTCTCTCAAACCCTCGCCCGGTGGGCGAGGTTGGTCACGAGTCTGCGAGTGACCTGGAGTGGGACCTTATCCAGCGCGCTGCGCGCGACTATGGAATTCTGGCTCTGCGCTTTGCCGAAGCACAGACTTTAGTCTGTGGCTCTGGATTCAGCAGGAAGAACACAGACTGAAGTCTGTGCTACAGCAGAATTCCTTAATCGCGCGTGGACGCGCTGTATGAGATCCTTCGTGCCGCGCTCGGGGCAACTTTCCAGATCGGGGGAGTGTGTCGGAGGATTACCAACCTTGTGGGTTCTGCGCTAAAGGATGGCTACAACTGAAGCGCCAAAGGCGATACGCGCGGAGCTGACTGGAGGACATCATCGATGGCGACCACCGAAACACGACGCGATGCGAGCGCGCGCGAGGCGTGGCTGAATCAGATCGAACGAGCCGGTGCTCGAACCCGATCTGCCGATCATCGATCCGCATCATCATTTGTGGGACCACCCGACCAGCCGCTACCTCCTCGATGAGATCCTGCGCGACACCGGCTCGGGTCATAACGTCGTCGCCACCGTGTTCGTGGAATGCGCCTCGATGTATCGCGAGGACGGTCCCGAGGCGATGCGTCCGGTCGGCGAGACCGAGTTCGTCAACGGCATCGCGGCGATGAGCGCGAGCGGCGGCTATGGCGACACGCGAGTGTGCGCGGGCATCGTCAGCTTCGCCGATCTGGCTCTGGGAGCCGCCGTCGAGGAAGTCCTGCAGGCGCACATCGCGGCGGCGCCGACGCGCTTTCGCGGCATCCGTCATGCGGCCGGTTACGATGATGATCCGAAGGTCGCGAATTCGCATACCAAGCCGCCCAAGGGTCTGTATGCGACGAAAAACTTCCGCGAGGGTTTCGCGAAGCTCAAGAAGCTCAACCTCAGCTTCGATGCGTGGCAGTATCATCCGCAGATTCCCGAGCTGACCGACCTCGCGCGCGCGTTTCCCGATACCACCATCATCCTCGATCATTTCGGCGGCCCGCTCGGCATCGGACCCTATGAGGGCAAGCGCGCCGAGATTTTTCCGCAATGGAAGGAGGACATGACCGAGCTGGCGAAGTGCCAGAACGTGGTGGTGAAGCTCGGCGGCATCAACATGGCGGTGAGCGGCTACGGATGGCATCGCAACCCGAAGCCTCCGACCTCGCAGGAACTCGCGGATGCGACCCGCGACTACTACCTGCACACCATCGAGAAGTTCGGCCCCAAGCGATGCATGTTCGAGAGCAACTTCCCGGTTGACCGCGTGTCGTGCTCGTACCTGGTGCTATGGAACGCGTTCAAGCGGCTGGCGGCCGACTATCACGCCCGAGGAGAACGCATGGCTGTTCCATCGCACCGCGGCCGAGGTCTATCGCATCGCCGACGCTAGCTGAATGCCGATAAAGATTTTCGCTATTTCGGGGAGCTTGAGCCGGAGCTCGTCGAATACCGCGCTGCTGCGGGCGGCGGCGCGGCTCGGAAGCGAACGCTCATCGGTCGAGGTGTACGAGGAGATGGGCGCCCTGCCCCTCTTCAACGTGGACCTCGATGTCGACCCGGCGCCGGTCGCGGTAGCGGAGTTTCGCGCGCGGCTTACGGCCTGCGACGCCATCATCATTTCGAGCCCTGAGTATGCGCACGGGCTCTCGGGCGTGCTCAAGAACGCGCTCGACTGGACGGTCTCCAGCGGTGATTTTTATGAAAAGCCGGTCGCGGTTTTCAACGCCTCGCCCCGCGCCAGCATCGCGCAGGAATCGCTGGCCGAAGTGCTGCGGACGATGGGTTCGCGAATCGTCGAGGGCGCCTCGATCGCGGTACCGTTGCTGGGGAGGCATCTCGACGCCGACGGCATCCTTGCAGATGCTGCCCTTGCACCTACGATACGCAGCGCGATCGACGCGCTGGCCGACGCCATCGAGGGGGGCCGGCCCGCGCGGTGAATCAGCGTTTTAGAGTGCTAGGATGCGGGCTTGCTCTTCTTCTTCGAAAGCAGCATCTTCTCGACCTTGCGGTAGCGGAGAATCAAGTCACCGCTCGGTGAGCGGCGTCCATTTTCCAGGTACGCAACGTGCGAGGACTTCACCCCGAGATGCTTCGCCATTTCGCGCTGGGTGAGCCCGGCGTTGGTTCGCAGGTCGCGAATCTCAGCCGGCTTCGGCACCAGGCGGATCCCGCAGTTGGGGCATTTTTGCAGTTGTTTCATCGTGGCCTCCCTCTGCCATCGAGTCGGTTACACATTTGGTTTCGTCCTGATGACTATGAGACATAGTGGACCGACGACAACCAAAATGGAAGCAGGATCATACTCTCTTATTCGCATCGCATCATCTGGGACTTTGGTCCCATGGGCCGATTTGCTATCTCGATGATTCTACCTGGGATAGCGTTCTCCCGATGCGAGGTAGACAGACTGTCTTGGGCATCTGAACGAGAGACCACTTCTGGTCAGTCCCAGGCCGAGCTCCCCGACCTGCATCTATTCGGCGCGCGAGTTGGGCGTGCCTGAGGCCATCAATCGGCTCGCGGCTCGCGGCTGATGCGTGGGCTGAATCGTTGGTCGTATCCTGCTATGATGGCCTCATGGCGCCCGGAAAGGGCGCCATCGTCGTTTATAGGGATGTGCGCGGAATATAAAAGTGCAAAAACAAACCCATTAAATGTAGCGAAATCAAGGAGTTTTCCATTTTCCATCGGCTTGCCAAAGCCAACGCCAGAACGGGCAGCAGCACTTGAAGCTTATCGGATCGACGAGATGTGGATTGCATAGACGATCCTCTCGAGGATGGCCGCCGCCGATCGATCAATGGCAAAAAACAAAGCCATTAAAGCTCGATGGATGCAGCTCTTTTTCGAGACGTGACCCATACCGACGTAATGTCGGGAAATTCGCGGCCTCCGCAGGTTTGACAACCTCGAGGCCCCGTCGCTAATGCTCAGTTTCATTAGATGATGCGAGGTGATGCCCCATGAACAACGACTTCACCATTTGTGTCGGGACCGTTGGCGCCGGCGTGTGGTTCTCTCCCGATGGCGGCGAGCATTGGCGCCGCAGCCGCATGAACCTGCCCTTCGAGGACGAGCCCGGCGAAATCCAGATCCGCTCACTTGCGGTGTCACCGCACAATTCGCATCACGTGCTCGCCGGCTCCGAGGCCGGCCTCTACCTCAGCGAGGACAACGGCGCGATTTGGAACCTGGTCGAGTCGCCTGCCGGGCATCGCCAAATATGGTCGGTCGCGTTTCATCCGGGCGAGCCCGACACCATGTTCTTCGGGACCAAGCCACCTGCGGTCTACCGCTCGCGCGATCGCGGCAAGAGCTGGGAGCAGCTTCACGTGCCGATGGCCGAGCGATGCCTCGCGGGCGCGCCGAAGGTCACCAACATCATCGTCGACCCGCGCGACCAGAAGACCCTGTGGGTGGGCGTCGAGATCGACGGCGTCTTCTGCTCGCGCGATGACGGCAAGACCTGGACTCATCGCAAGATGGGCGAGAAGGAACTCAACTGCGATGTCCACGGGGTCGCGCTCACCAACGGTGCGCATCCGAAGCTGCTGGTCACCACGCCCGACGGCATCTGGAGCAGCAGCAACGACGGCGAGAGCTTCGAGGTGCATGGCTTCCCGACCTTCTCCGAGCGCGATGCGATTTCCTATTGCCGGGGCCTCGCGGTGAAGCCCGACGACTCGAACACCATCTTCGTCGCCAACGGCGATTTCATTCCGGGCAAGGTCGGCGCCATCCAACGCACCCGCGACGGCGGCAAGACCTGGGAGAAGTGCTCACTGCCGGTCGAACCCAACTCGACGATGTACTGGTTCGGCACCCATCCGTCGAACCCCAACATCATCGTGGCGAATAGCCTTCATGGTTATGTCTACGTCTCGACGGACGCGGGCGATACGTGGACCAAGGTGCGGCGCGAGTTCGGCGAGATTCGTGCGATGGCGTGGATGCCGAATTAGCTCGCGGCCGTCGTGATGCCCATCACCTTCGGCACCAACCGCTTCAGTTTTGGCGATTCAGCGCAGCTGGCGAAGTCGTGCCGCGAGGTTGAGCAGGCCGGCTTTGACTATCTGTGGTTCCCCGACAGCCAGCTTCATATGGGGGACGTCTTCATCAACCTGCTGACCGCGTTGCGCAGCACCGAACGCGTGCATGCGGGAACCCTGGTGGTGAATCCGGTCACGCGGCATCCGAGTGTGACCGCGTCGAGCATCGCGGCAATCGAGCGCGAGGCACCGGGCCGCGTGGCGCTCGGCATCGCCAATGGCGATACGTCGGTGTGGCAGGTCGGTTTGCGGCCGGCGCGGCTGGCGGAACTCGAGCGCGCGATCGGCACCATTCGCGCACTGCTGGCTGGACAAGGCGTAGACCTCGGATGGACGGCGCCCTCGCGTCTTGACCATCCGCGTTCGGTCCCGGTCATCGCGGCGTGTGGCGGGCCCAAGGCTTTGCGGATGGCCGGGCGCGCTGCCGATGGCGTCGTGATCCGCGTGGGTGCGGACCCGGCGCTAATTCGATGGGCCTACGATGAGTTTCGCGCCGGAGCGATCGAGGCCGGCCGCGATCCTTCGACGCTGTTCGTGGCCCTCCATTTCCATACCGTGATTACCGACGACCCCGACCTCGCGCGGGCGCGCGCCCGCGTGATGGCGGCCGGGTACTACGAAGTGAATCCGCGCCTATGGGAGATCGCGGGCGAGAAATGGCCATGCGCACCGGTCCATGAAATCCTCAAAACGGTGCGGCCGGATTTTCATCATGCGGTCGACATGGACCTCGCGGCGCGGATGGTCGCGGAAATTCCCGAATCTGTCGCCAAGCGCTTTTGCCTGATGGGCAATGCCGCGCGAGGTGCGCGGCCAACTCGAGCGCCTGCTGGCAACGACGCCGTGGGCGCATCACGTGATCCTGCAGCCGAATTTGCCGGGGCGCACGTTCATCGCGGCATGCGGCGCCGAAATCATTCCCGCCTTCAAGTAGCCGACGGCGCCCCGATTGCATCTTCCCTATTCAGGCAAGGCGGCCACCGGGTTGGGCGCCTGCGCAGGAACATTCGCAGGAGCGACCGGGGGCTTCGCGGCGGCGTCAGCGGTCGCAGCCGTTGGAGGCGACGCAACGCCAGTCGTCGCCGCAGCCTGCGGGGCCGGACTGCCCGCCGGATTGGGAACCGCGCTGTCCGATGCCGCGGCTGGGACGGCTGGGGGCGAGGTCGCCGTCATCGCGGTCTGCGCTCCGGGCAGGGCAGCTTGACCCTCCGTGTTGATGCGCGCGATGCGATCGTCTTTGTAACAAATGGCTACCGGATGTTTAGCGTTCTTGGTGACGCCTTCGGCTGGCGTCAGCACCACTTCGGCAAGGCCGAGGGTGAACACATCGGCCGCACCTTCAGCAATTGCGATGGGAATCTTCCCTCCGGCGCCGTACCCCTTGGTGTAGAGCCGATAGAAATCGCAACTCGCGCCGTCGCTCTCCTTGGCCATGCTCTCGGGTGCGCCGAGCCGTTCCAGGACCGAATCGCGCGATTGCCCAACTTGAAACTCATCCAGTTCCACCGGCGTGGGTCGGGTAGCTTCCATGTAAACCGAGCATCCTGCGGCATACACGAGGAGCAGTGTCGCAAGGCTTATGAGACTGGACCGTCCGCCGAAATGCCACATTGTTTCCCCCGACTCGATGCAATGGTGAGCCGAGAAAGTAACCGATTGTCTAATCGCTGGCAACCTACCTGAGTCTATTTCCGCTCCTGACGACGCGGGCCGTCGGTGCCGAAGGACCCAGGGTGACGGCTCCATCAGCCTTGCTCTTTCGCGTTGCACGAGGGCGGGACGCTTTGTTAAGAGTTAACGGCTTGTTAACCGGACAGACTCCGGCTGCTCGAATTGGTATTTGATTGCGAAATAGTTTTTCGAAAACCCAGAATTTTTTCCCCGATGGATTCGATCCCATGCGAAAAGCGATCGCTGTATTCACACTCGCGTCTATATTTCTCGTCGCATCCGCTCACGTCACCCGGGCGCAGGATTCGGCACCGGTGGATGAGAGCCAACTGGTCGAGCTGAGCGGCAATGTGCATCCGATGGCGCGCGCCGAGTTCGATCGCGGTGCGGTGGCCGGGAGCCTGCCCCTGGAACATCTGATGCTTCAGCTCAAGCGGCGTCCGGCACAGCAAAAGGCGCTCGATGACTTGATCGCAGGACTCTACGACCCCCACTCCTCGAACTATCATCAATGGCTCAGCGCGCAGCAGTTCGGCGATTCATTCGGCCCTTCCAGGCGCGCCGTCGCCAAAGTCACCCGATGGCTCGAGGCCCACGGCTTCACGGTAAACGTCGTCTACCCGAGTGGCACCACGCTCGATATCACCGGCACCGCGGCATCGGTGAGCAAGGCTTTCCATACCGAAATCCACCACTACGATGTGAGCGGCGTGGCGCATATCGCCAATGCGAGCAATCCCAAGATTCCCGCCGCGCTGGCCGGGACGGTGCTCGGATTCGCGTCGCTCAATGACTTCCGGCCCCATCCGATGTTGCATAAAAGAGACCCGGGGTGGAATCAGCTGCGCGGGAAATTCGCCTTTCCATATCTCGGCAACCAGGTGAACAATGTTTCGCCGGCGGACTTCGCGGTCATTTACAACCTCAATCCGCTGTTCAACCTCGGCACCCCAATTACCGGCGCCGGGCAGACCATCGTGGTGCTCGAAGATACCGACATGAATGTGGATGACTGGGATACCTTCCGCACCGCGTTCGGATTGGATTCGTTCGCGGGCACCTTCACGCAGGTCAATCCGCCGCCGCCCCCGGGCGTCAAGCATCTGAAGAATTGCAAAGACCCCGGAACCAATCTCGACGAGGCCGAGGCCGCCCTCGACGCGGAATGGACCACCGCGGTCGCGCCCGATGCCGCCATCGTGGTCGCCGCGTGCGATAACACCCGGACTACCTTCGGCGGCCTCATCGCGGCGCAAAACCTCCTCAACGGCGCCTCGCCGCCCCCGATCATCAGCGTCAGCTATGGCGATTGCGAAAGCACCCTGGGCAAGGCCGGCAATGCCGCGTTTAATTCGACCTGGCAACTCGCCGCAGCGGAAGGCACCTCGGTATACGTCGCGGCGGGCGATTCCGGCGCCGCCGGATGCGACGGGTTTTCGGACACCGCACTCAAAGGCATCGCGGCGAGCGGCTATGCCTCGACGCCCTTCAACGTCGCGGTGGGCGGCACCGACTTTCAGGATGCGATCAACGACAACATCGGTGACTACTGGAGCGGCGCGGGCGTAGGTACCCAGACCGTCCGTTCATATCTTCCCGAGACGCCCTGGAACGACAGTTGTGCGAGCGGCCTGCTCTTCACCTACGCAGGACTCACTAACGGCGTCGATTTTTGCAACGGCTTTCCGGGCCTCTTCGCCTTCACCAACGATATCGCGGGCGGCGGAGGTCCCAGTGCGATCTATGGCAAGCCTTCATGGCAGGCAGGCGTGGTCGGCATTGTGGATGACGGCAAGCGCGACACCCCCGACGTTTCGTTGTTCGCCGGTAACGGGTTGTTTACGCATGCGCTGCTGTACTGCATGTCGGACCTGGCCCAGGAAGGCGTGCCGTGCGACTACACCAATCCCATCGACGCGAATTTCAGCAGCGCGGGTGGCACCTCGTTCAGCTCGCCGGCCTTCGCGGGCATCCAGGCCCTGGTCAATCAGCAGACCGGCCAGAAATGGGGCAATCCCAACCCGGTCCTGTATGCGTTGGGGGCGGGCCAGTACGGCAGCTCTGCCGCGCCTAACCAGGGCAACCTGACGGCATGCAATTCCAACAACGGCAATACCGTCGGCGGTGCATGCGTCTTCTATGACGTCACCCTCGGCGACATCGATGTGCCCTGCACCAAGCCCAAGAAAGGCAAGGCGCGCAACTGCTTCGGCGTCCCTGCCATGCCGGTAGGGGTGCTTTCAACCTCGAACACCGCGCTCACTCCCGCGTATCCGACGACGGGAGGATGGGACTTCGCGAGCGGGCTGGGAAGCGTGAACATTGCCAATCTGGTTACCGGATGGAGCGCAGCGGCAGCAGCGGTGCCATCGAGCCGATGAAGCGGGAGCAGCAACACACGGACCCGCGCAGGCGTCGATGACGACATATTGTCATCGGATGCCGAATTACGTCGCCAACTATGAGGCTTAACCGCGGCCTTACATAAGCAGTCGTAGCCATTGGGTCACCGTTTTGACGGTACCGCTTTTGCTGTTCAGAGAGCGTGGCAGTACGCAGTCAAACCGTTCTCGATGCGGGCGCAGTTCTCGAATCGGCTCCCGACGCGATGGTCGTTGTCGATCGCGAGGGACGTATCGTTCTCGTCAACGCGCAGACCGAGGCTTTGTTCGGATACACGCGCACGGAGATGCTCGGGCGGCCGGTCGAGATGCTGATGCCTGAGCGCTTTCGCGGCAAGCACTCGAATTTGGTCGGAGGTTTTTTCAAGGAGCCTCAAACGCGCTCGATGGGCTCCGGCTTGGCGTTGTTCGGCCTGCGCAAAAATGGCACCGAATTTTCCAGCGAAGTCAGTCTAAGCCCCCTCAAGACTTCCAGCGGCACAGTGGTCCTGAGCGCGCTGCGCGACACCACCGAGCGCAGGAAGACCGAGACGCAACTGCAGGAGGCCACCCGCCTCAAGAGCGAGTTCCTCGCCAACATGTCGCATGAGCTGCGCACGCCGCTCAATGCGATCATCGGATTCGCCGCGCTTGATTCATGGCGGCAAAGCGGGCGCCGGTTTCCGAACGGCAAAAGGAATATCTCGGCGACATCCTGAGCAGCTCGCGCCATCTGCTGGAGCTAATCAATGACATCCTTGACCTGGCCAAAGTCGAATCAGGCAAGATGGAGTTCCACAGCGAATCGATCAATCTCGAGCCGGCTGGTAAGCGAGGTCCGCGACGCATTGCGGGGGCTGGCCGCCGAAAAGCGCATCGACATCGACCTGGAGATGGACCCGGCACTGACCGCGGCGAACCTCGATCCGTCGAAGTTCAAACAGGTGCTCTTCAACTACTTGTCCAATGCCATCAAGTTCACGCCCGAAGGCGGCAAGGTGACCATTCGCACGGCGACCGAGGAGGTGACAACTTCCGGCTCGAAGTCGAAGACACCGGCATCGGCATCAGACCCGAGGACCTCGGGCGCCTGTTCGGCGAGTTCCAGCCAACTCGACGCGCGGCACCGCGAAGAGGCATGCCGGGGACCGGACTCGGCCTCGCCCTCACCAAGCGCATCGTCGAGGCGCAAGCGTGGCAGCGTCGCGGTCCGAAGCGTATTCGGCCAGGGGAGCGTTTTTGCGGCGGATGTTGCCCGCGGTTCGCAGGCCCCGCCCATTTCGCCAAAGGACGCGGGCGGCTCCGGCAATCTTCCGACGACGATGGAATCGCGACCGCGAATCCTGGTGATCGAGGACAATCCACGCGAGCGCGAATGGCTCATCGCCACCCTGACCCGTGCCAACTTCAGCGTCGAGGCGGCCGCCAATGGCGCCGACGCGATCAGCCTGTCCCGGCGCAAAAGCTTCGATGCGATAACCCTCGACCTGCTGCTGCCGGACTCCAGTGGATGGGAGGTCCTCGGCAGATCCGCGCCAATGAATTGAACGCGGATGTCCCTATCGTGATGGTAACTGTTTCCGCCGACCGCGGCCCCAGTCACGGATTCGTGGTGCATGATTTCCTGATCAAGCCGGTCGATGAAACCGTACTGTTGGCGCTCGATACGACGCGCCACCGGTCCTCACCCGCGCGAACCATCATGGTCGTCGATGATGACATCAGCTCGCTGCGCCTGATGGACGCGACCCTGAAGCAATGGGGATATCGCCCCATTTGCAAGCTCGACGCCGGCGAAGCGTTGGCCGCGGTCGAGGCCGACCCGCCCGCAGTCATCGTACTCGACCTGGTGATGGCGCCGATGAACGGTTTCGAATTTCTCGATCGGCTGCGGCATAGCGCGCGCGGGCCGCAGGATTCCGGTCATCGTGTGGACGGTTAAGGACCTCAGCGAAGACGAAAGGCGAATGTTGCGCGCGACCGCGCAGGCGGTGGTGTTTCGCAATCAGGATGGCACCGCGGCGCTGCTCGATGAATTACATCGTTATCTCCCAACCCGAGGCGGCGCGAAAAAGGCTACCTCAGCCGGATCGATGATGGCCGGTGAACCGATCCTCGTCGTCGATGACAACGCTCGCGAATCTGAAACTCGCGCGCGTGCTGCTGTCCTCGACGGCTACGAAGTTCGCACCGCCTCCAGCGCCGAGGAAGCCTGACCATCCTGCGTCATTTCAAACCCAGGCTGATTCTGATGGACCTGCAGCTTCCCGGCATCGATGGGTTGCGAGCTGACCCGCCGATCTCAAGGCAGACCCGAATCGTCGCAACATCATCGTGCTGGCGCTCACCGCTTACGCGATGAAAGGCGACGACGAGAAGGCGTTCGCCGCCGGCTGTGACGGGTACATCACCAAGCCGATTGATCCCGACGACTTCTCGGCCATCGTCAATCGACATCTGAGCCCGCCCGACGCCGAAGCCGGCTAGCGAAACCTGGGCCCCGGCCGTTTCGCTTTGCAAACCTCGCCAGTGCGACTATCTTTGCGTCGGGAGTCGGGAAACCTCTTACTTTAATGACGCAGGCTAGTTCGCCGGATCTGCCGGCGGAGATTGTCGACGTGGAGGAGCGCGAAGCTCGCGCCACGCTCGAAAACGATGTCGCCGCGTTGGATGCGCTGTGGTCGGAGAGCCTCGTCGTCAGCAGCACCGCCAACCTGGTCCTGAGCAAGAGCCAGGCATTGACGTTGTTTCGCGGCGGAAGGATTCGCCTCAAAAGCTTCGAGCGGCGAATCTCCAAGATCGCCGTGATCGGCGAGGTCGCGCTGGCCACCGGCAACGAAAGTTTCACCGTCGGAGAGGATCCCAGCGGCCGGGAAGCATCGACGGCGGACCTCTTCGTATGCAGCTACATGAATACATGGAAACGCGAAAGCGACGGCTGGAAACTCCTCGGGCGCCACGTCGGCTTCATCGCGCGGATGCCCGCCGCCGCGAATCCCTAGAACGTCGCAACTCTCAGTCTGGGTTATCAGCCGCGGAAATTTCGCGCGATGATGTACAGCTCGGATGATCCGGGGCGGGTCGCTTTTACCTTGGTTACATCCACCTCGGTGAAATGGTGTTCGAATTTCGCGACGATGCCCTTGAACGCTTCGCTCATGAACAACTTCGCGATCATCATGCCGCCCGGTTTAAGCGTCGCCGCAGCGATGGCAAGGGCCGCCTCGACGAGCTCCTCGAATTGCGCGTCATCGCGCGCGCGGATCCCGGTCAGCTTCGGCGCAAGATCGCTGGTAACGAGGTCGGCGGGACGCCCGAGTTTTTCCTTGAGGATGGCGGGCAGCTTCGGGGCGCGGATGTCGGCCACCATCGTTTCGACGGAGGCGCCGAAATTTCCACATGGCGTCAAGTCGATGCCGATGATGCGAGCATCGCGGCCGAGCGCGGCGCCGAGGATCGCGAGCCATCCGCCCGGCGCGCATCCGAGGTCGATGACGCGCGCATCGGGCGGCATCCTGATGCGCTTGATCAACTCTTCGATTTTGAATGCGGCGCGCGAGGGCAAACCCTGCTCGCGTGCTTTGCGGTAATACTTGTCGCGCGGATCGTAGGTAGCCATCTGCCTATTATCCGCAAATCGAGGTCCGACACTAATGTGGAAAGAGCTGTCCCGGACTAGGGTTTGAAAAACAGGATGTCTCCGATCTGCGCGAGGTAAACCAGCCCCAGCTTGTCGTTGTAGATTCCGCTACAGGTGCCATTGCGGCAGGCGCTCGACGGGAAACTGATCACCCCATTCGCATAGGTGTAGGTAAAGGTATCGCTGAAGTTCGGAATGCCTTTTATCTTCAGCCGGTGGTTATCCGAGAAGGTGACGGTGGCGTTATGGTGATGCGCGGTGGTTCCAATCAGCCTCTGGGAGAAGGTTCCTTTAGGAATCGAAGCTGTCTGACTTAGTGCCCTTAGGTTCAGGCCATGATTGTCAATTGGAAAAAGCGCTCCCGCGGAACCATCGTGGTACGCGGCATAGCGGCCTGACACCCCCGCGAATTTGAAGCCCTTCAAGGGCAGCGCTTCGATCGCCCCTGCCAACGGCACGCTGCCATCGGCGCAGCCACCGGCGCTGTTGAAACTGCTGCGTTGACACCAGGTATAGGTATGACCGGATGTGATCGTCAACTGGCCCGGAAAGTTTGCTCCGACCATAGTATTGAAATTGCCCGCAACCGCGGCCGGATCGTCAATCACCATAGTGTCAGCGTAGCCGACATAGCCGCCGCCCTGGATCAAATTCTGACTGGCGAGGTATGGAATTGATTGCCCGCCGATAACCATCGTGTCGCGAGTCAAGGAAACCGGAATCGTGTTGAGCCCGCTGAAGGTGACTGCGGCGTAGGTACCTTTAAGTCCGTTCAATTGGAGTTTGCGGCTGCCGGATGCCAGCGTGTAGGTCTGGTTGATGCCGGCGAACGAGGTAGTGCTGCTCTGACCACTCGAGCCGCCGTTGCACCCACAGACGGTCGCCACCATCGCGACCATGGTGGCCATCATCAAGGGGCGGATCCGATTCAGCATAGGCAGTCTCACAGCTCTCAAAACGCCGAGAAAATGACTATCAGTGAAGCCGCGAAATTTACCGCCTCCTCAACACCCGACCCAAAAGGAGTGGTAGACTTTGCCGCAGGTTGCTCGATGGTCTGGGTTTCCGTAAACAGCGGCTGTCCGTTACAGACAGCCTGATCGCTCGAGTTGAAGGTCGGCCAGCATGGCATCGGAATATTCGCGATATTGGGAAAGCTGTTGGCAATCGGAATATAGGAGTCCTCGCTGCCGGCATTGCCATAGTTGCTTAGATACGATGGCGCATTGATCGCGCCCTGCCCCCATGGGTTAACGCTTGCCTCGGAGTTCCATAGGATGAGCCCGTCGCTCGAACTTGGGGTAGCTGTGCTGTTGTACTGAAAGCCCGGAAAGAAGGAGCCTGGACTACTTCCCGCAGTACCGTAGTAGTAAATCGTAATCGGCCAGTTCTCTACGTCGTTAGGTATGTTGCACATGCTACCGATGCACGGGCTCACGGCTGCCGGCGATAGTCCCGCGAATGCCTGACTGGTTATCGCAGGGCCGGCGTTGGGCGCGTAAGAGCCTAGCGCGATGTAGTATTGAGCATTGGCGCCGAACGCATTAGCGGATACGTTCATGGTCGGAAAATATTCCGGCACCCAACTGCCGGAGGGTTCGTAACAATGCCCCTCGCTGCTCGAAGGCGTGCTGGTCTGGGTAATGCCGACGTTGTAGTTCACGCTGTTATTGATTCCGGTAGTGGGATTTCCCTTGAGGCAGACCTGCATGTTGTCGGCATTGATGTTGTAAGAAAGCAGATTGACGTTGTCCATCAGGCCGCCGTTTTGTTCCGTGCCGTTCTCACAGAATTCCAAGTAGTTGGAGAGCGCCCAGGTGTACGCGTCATATAGACAGGAAGTGGCGCTAATCGAAAATTCGAGGTTAACCCCGGTAGTAGCATCCTGAATGTTTACCAGGAACGACGAGTCCTCATCACTCGATTCAGTCGGAATCAGCGCCTGACCCAAAAACAGCATTTGCGATCCGGTGACTGATTGTTCGAATGGATCGATTTCGCTGTTGGGATCGCTGGTGTTATACGCCGGCCAGGTGACGGTTATCTGGTCACTGGTCACGTTGTAGAGTGCGACCTGTAAGGTTTGGTAAGCATGCGCCGGGCTAGCACCCAGAAGCATCGCCCCCAGTGCGGCAAGTGCCAATCGTAGTGTTGCAGCCTTCCGATTCATCATCATCCGTTGGTCTGGAAATGCGCCAGCGTCGAACACATTACCCGAATGAGAAATGGAGCACCGCCGCAGCATCCCCCGGATCCGTAAGTCCATTTGTTGACCGTGAACCCGTTGTAGAATCCCTGGATATCGATCCCTACTGCCGGAATCTGGTTGGCGGATAGGCCGGTGTCGCTCGGATTCTCCAGTGCGAAGACCGAGAGATTCTCCTGCACGGTCGCGATAGTCGGGGTTTGCGAATTGACCACGCCGTAGGTGGTAAGAATTTGACATGACGAAGGAAACGCGCTGGTGATCACCTGCGCGGTGACCGGCATCTTGTTGGTGCTTCCCGCCTGCTCAAATTCGACCGGGATCGCGAAATTGAAAAAATTGGTTTGCCCGCTGTTGGTTACCGAGCAACTACCGATTAGCACTGCGTAGCCGGTTCCTCCGGTCCATTCGAAGTAGACGTCCTGGATCGGTACGTCATTGGAGTCAATCGATATCTCGGACGCTACCGGGTCAAATGAAGTGTTGTCTGCATTGCAGTTCTCGACGATCAGCGGCCCGCCACTGACGACGTTGCTGCTACCCGCCTGGGTAACCAGGAACTGCACAAAGGCTTCGTTGGAAGTGCCGATCACCGCGTCCGCATGAGCCACGGACCCGAAGCTGATCGCCACCGCCAAAACCGCGAAAACGGCCGCGCGTGCTCTCATCATGCGAGTAAGCGATTTTTTACGTTGGGGAGACCTCCGATACCCCGCCAATTCTGACAATTAGTCAGTACTAATAGCAGACCGCGAAAGACGAAAAAAGAATCCCAGCGCGTTCTGCTGACAAAATAGCGATGCGGCTGATGAGTGCCGACCATTGTTTGAGTTGGTCACGAGCTTATGGATATCGTGACTCCATGAACCGAGGTCCCGTAGTTGGAGTTCGCTGGAGCGTACACCGGGTGAAGAGTGGCTCGAACGGTTAGCCAGACGCGAAATCGTCGTCGCTCCGACTGCGCCGTTCGTGCTTCCCAAACCGATTCGGCTCAAGGGAAAGGGAAAACTCGCTGCCGAGATAGTGCTAGAAGATCGACGGTGATCGCTTTTGTCGCCACTAGCGATCTAGTCTACCTATTCGGCGACAATCTCACGGGCGTGCGGGATATCTCTGGACGATATAGGCCGGACTTCGTCTCTCAACAGCGAGGTTACCGCGATCGTTGCTCCACGCGGTGTCATGAATTCGACTTCATACCCTTTCGCGGGATGAACGCGAATAATTGTACCTACGTCGCCTTTCTTCAGACCGTACTTGGGTAGATTCCGTGCGAGCACGACGTCTTCATGTTCCTTCATCATGGGAAGTGCTCCTTTGGCGCGGATATATCGGCGCGCGATACGCGCCCAGGCGCAGAGTCGTGGTCGTTAGTATTCCGGTGGTCGTTAGTATTCCGGCTTGAAGTCGAAGTGATGGATCGATTCGATGAAGCGCACGGTGCGGGTTTTCGAGCGCATCACGACGCTGTTGGTCATCGCGCCGCCCGAGAAAAATCGCACGCCATGCAGGTAGTCGCCGGTCGTCACGCCCGTGGCCGCGAACATCACGTTGTCGCCCGACATCTCCTGCAGCGTGTAGCGATGCTTCAAATCGAGGATGCCCGTCCCGAGGCATTGCTCGGCTTCGGCCTCGTTGCGCGGCATGAAGCGCACCTGCATCTCGCCACCCGCCGAGCGAATCGCCGAGCGCTGCCAGCACGCCCTGATGCGCACCACCGACGCCGAGCAGCATGTCGATTTCGCTTTCGGGGCGCGTGGTCGCGATCGCCGCCGAAAGATCACCGGCAGATAGCAGCTTGATGCCCGCGCCAGCCTTGCGGACTTCGGCGATGAGTTTCTCATGACGCGGACGATCGAGGATCGCGACGCGCAAATCTTCGACGTATACCTTTTTCGCCTCGGCCAGCGCCTTCAGATTGTCGGCGGGCGAGCGATCCAGATCGATCACGCCGACGCCGTACGGGCCGGTCGCGATCTTGTCCATGTAGGTGTCGGGGCAATGGAGGATGCGGCCGCGCTCGGACAGCGCGATACACGAAACCGCGTTGGGCCCGCCCATCGCGCAGATGAACGCGCCTTCGAGCGCATCGAGGGCCACGTCGACCTCGGGCCCCGCGCCAATGCCGACCATCTCGCCATTATAAAGGACGTCGACTTCGGCCTGGTCGCCCTCGCCGATGACGATTTTGCCGTCCATGTTGATGGAGTTGAGCGCCTTGCGCATCGCGTCGCAGGCCGCGCGGTCCGCCATCCGCTCGTCACCCTTGCCGATGAAGCGGGCGGCTGCGAGAGCGGCGGCTTCGGTCGCGCGTGCAACTTCGAGGGCCAGGTTGCGATCCATCTATTACTCCCGCGAGTCTCGATGTTCGGTCAGTTCGCTTCGATTGTGCCGCCACGATTGAACAGCGTTTCGATAAGCCGGTAGCCGTCAGTGAGCGAAGTGCCGGTCGCCTTCGCCATCAGCTTCGGTATAGCGGCGCGCCTTCGCGCCCGCATTTCCAAAAGTACGGTTCGATATTATCGCAAACGGGACCGCTTCGCTCGAATGAGTTTTGATCTTGCTCGGCGTCGAATGGTCGGGCTGCAGCAGCAGGCGGAAATCGCCCATCTGGTTGCAGCCCCGCGAGCATCGGCCCGAGGATCAACTCGTCGATGCGCTCGATGGCTTCCTTTTTCAAATCGGCGCGGCCCATATGGCCGGCTTCATCGGGCGCCTCGATGTGCAGCAGCAGGAAGTCCTTGTGCTCCAGCGACTTGAGGCCGTAGCGACCTTTCGCGGCATAGTCGGTATCGAGAAATCCGGTCGCGCCCGGCACCGTGATGACTTCGAGTCCGGCCAGACGGCCCGACGCCATTGACGAGATCGACCGCCGAGATCACCGAGCCCTCGAGGCCGAAACGTTCCTTGAGCGTCGGCACCGCAGGCCGCGTGCCCTGCCCCCAGAACCATGCCGAGGTCGCCTCGGTTTTGCCGGCCTCACGCCGCGCGAGGTTGACTGGATGATTGCGCAAAATTTCCTGCGATTTTTTCATCAGCGCGGAAAGCCGCTCGGCGCCCTCGCCTTCCGGCAATTGCCCCTCGATGCTCTGGCCGGTGATGTCGTGCGGCGGCGTCAGCTTGGTGGTGCGCGGGCCGCCGCGCCACATCATCAGATGGCGATAGCTGACGCCGTTGAAAAACTCGATTCCGTCGCGCGCGAGCTGCTCGCGCAAATCCGCGACGATGCGCGCGGCTTCCTCGCTGGTGATGTGACCGCTGGTGAAATCGTTCATCAGCGTCGCGCCGCCCTCGTCCTTCAGCGAGACCAGGTTCATGCGGAACACGACGTCGCCGGGCCCCATCGCGATGCCCATGCTGGCGGCCTCAATCGGCGCGCGTCCGGTGTGGATAGCGCTTGGGGTCGTAGCCCATCATCGACATGGTGCCGACGTCGCTGCCGGGCGGCATGCCCTCGGGAATCGTGAGCGTCAGGCCGAGCGTGCCGCGCGTCGCGATGAGGTCCATGTTGGGTTTGTGCGCGGCTTCGAGCGGGGTCTTGCCGCCGAGTTCCTCGCACGGCCAATCGGCCATCCCGTCGCCATGGATGATGACGTACTTCATTCAGTCGTTCTCCAGGATTTTGAGAACCTTATTTATATCGGGCTCGACCACGATGGTGTTACTGAGATTTTTCAGCGCGGTGTCGGGATCCTTGAGGCCGTGGCCGGTAAGAGTGCAGACCACCACCGAGCCGGGCTTGATGCCGCCGGTCGCCCCATACTTGAGAAGGCCCGCCACCGATGCGGCCGAAGCAGGTTCCGCGAAAACTCCACCCGCCGCTATCAGCCGATATGCCGCGAGGATTTCCGCGTCGGTCACCATATCGATGATGCCGCCGGATTCGTCGCGCGCGGCGACCGCCTGTTTCCAGCTCGCGGGATTGCCGATTTTGATCGCGGTCGCGACCGTCTTGGGATCATCGATCGGATGCCCGATGACGATCGGCGCCGATTCCGCCGCCTGGTATCCCATCATCTTGGGAAGCGACTTGCGACAGGCCGCACTTCCTTGTATTCGCGGTAGCCCGCCCAATATGCGGTGATGTTGCCGGCATTGCCGACCGGCAAAAAATGATGCGTCGGGGCGTCGCCAAGTTGATCGCAAATCTCGAATGCGCCGGTCTTCTGGCCCGCGATGCGATCGGGATTGACGCTGTTGACGAGGCGAATCTTGAGCGGGTCGCGCTCGGCGACATCGCGCACGACCTTCAGGCAAATGTCGAAGTTGCCAATGACCTCGAGCACGCGGGCGCCATGCATCACGCTCTGCGAAAGCTTGCCGACCGCGACCGATCCTTTCGGAATCAAAACAAATGCTTTAAGTCCCGCGCGCGCCGCGTATGCCGCCGCCGAGGCCGCGGTGTTCCCGGTCGAGGCGCATACGACGGTCCGCGCGCCCTCGCCGAGCGCCTTCGAAATGGCCACCGTCATCCCACGATCCTTGAAGGAGCCCGTCGGATTGAGGCCGTCATACTTCAAGTAAACCTTTATGTTCGATCCGAGCCGTTCCGCCAGCGACGTGCTCTCGATGAGCGGCGTGTTGCCTTCATTCAGGGTCACGACCGGCGTGTTCGCCGTCACCGGCAGGAAGCGCCGGTAATGCTCGATGAGCCCGGGCCATCGCGTGAGCCGCGCCGAAGCGCCATTTGACGTAGTCTTCTTTGCGGCCATCGCTCAGAGTTGCTCCTCAATCCTGATGAATGCGGGGGCAGCCGCGACCAGCTTGCGCCGCATGATTTCCTTGAGCGCGCGGGTCAGGTTGCGCTCGCGCGTCTCGTGGCTGCGCATGATGACCGGCACGGTCTTGCCCGCGCTGCGCTCATGCTGAATGACGGAGGCCATCGAGATTCCGTTGCGCCCCAGCACCGACGCGATGCTTGCCGAGCACGCCCGGCTTATCCTCGGCCATGAAGCGCAGATAGTACTCGCATACCACGTCGTCCATCGGCTTTACACGGGCGCGCTTGATGAAGCTAACCGGATAGCCGAGCGAATGCGGACGCGCATCGCCGCCGGACGCTGCCGGTCGCGCGCAATTTGCAGGATGTCCGCCATCACCGCGGTCGCGGTCGGCATCTGGCCCGCGCCCTGCCCGATGTACATCGTCGAGCCGAGCGCCTCGCCATGAATGTAGATGGCGTTGAGCGCGCCGCCGACACTCGCGAGCACGTGGCGATGCGCGATCATCGTCGGATGCACGCGCGCTTCGATCGCGCCGTCGTCATCCTTGGCGATCGCGAGCAGCTTGATGACGTAGCCGAGCTCGCGCGCATACGCGATATCGGCCGACGTGATCTTCGTAATGCCTTCGGTATAAACCTGCTCCGGTTTGAGCGACACGCCAAACGCCAGCGTGACAAGGAGGCAAAGTTTGTGCGCGGCATCATGCCCGCCGATATCGAGGGTCGGGTCAGCCTCGGCGAGGCCGCTGGCCTGCGCGTCTTTCAACGCGGTCGCGAAAACTCGGCGCCGTTGCTCCGTCATCGTCGTGAGGATCGAATTGCAGGTCCCGTTGACGATGCCATAGACGGCGCGCTGACGATCGCCCGCGAGCGCCTCGCGCAAGGTGCTGATGATCGGCACGCCGCCGCCGACGCTGGCCTCGTAGCCAATCGCCATGCCGCTTTTGTTGGCGGCTGCGAAAAGCTCCTCGCCATGCTCTGCGAGCAGCGCCTTGTTGCCGGTCACGACATCCTTGCCGGCCGCGAGCGCCTGCAACATCAGCTTGCGCGCGGGCTCGATGCCGCCAAACAGTTCGACGACAATGTCTACTTCGGGACGGGCGACGAGCGCGGCACTATCGCGCGTGATGAGCGCGGGAGTGATTCCGATCGATTTGTCAGGCTCGAGGCTGCGGTCCGCGATGCCGACCAATTCCAGCGGCGCGCCAAGGCGGCGTTCGAGCGATCGCGGCGTTGGTGGCGCATCAGCTTGACCACGCCGGTGCCGACGGTGCCGCATCCGAGCAGAGGCAATCCGCACCGGTTGTGACTTCGCGCCGGCCAATCCGTCCTCTCCCCTTATCCTCTGATGACGCTATGCGGTTGCGATGCGACGCACTTTCGAGGCGGGCGCGTTCGCGAGCGCCTGCCTTGATGCCGCGAATCGCCTGGCGCGTGCGATGCTCGTTCTCGATTAGCGCGAAGCGCACAAAGCCGTCGCCATCGGCGCCGAATCCGACGCCCGGAGACACCGCGACCTTGGCCTCGCGCAGCAGGAACTTCGAAAACTCCAGCGAGCCCATTTCGCGAAACGGCTCGGGAATCGGCGCCCATACGAACATGGTGGCCTTGGGCTTTTCGACCGGCCATCCCGCGCGCGTGAGGCCTTCGCATAGCGAATCGCGCCGCTTGCGATAAGTCTCGACGATTTCGCTGACGCAATCCTGCGGGCCATTGAGCGCCGCGATCGAGGCCACCTGCACCGGCGCGAAGATGCCGTAATCGAAATACGACTTCAGCCGCGTCAGCGCTCCGATCATGTCGGGATTGCCGACGCAGAAGCCCACCCGCCATCCGGGCATGTTGTAGCTCTTCGAGAGGGTGAAAAACTCGACGCACATATCTTTCGCGCCCGGCACCTGCATGATCGAGGGCGCCTTGTAGCCGTCGAAGCACAGGTCGGCATATGCCAAATCGTGCACCACGAGAATGCCGTTCTCGCGCGCGAAATCGACCACCCGCTTCATGAACGCGAGGTTCACGATCGCGGTGGTCGGATTATGCGGGAAGTTGAGGATCATCAACTTCGGACGCGGCCAGCATCGCGTGACGGTGGCCGTCAGCTCGTCGAAGAAATCGTCGCCATTGCGCAGCGGCACGCTCTGCACCTGCGCGCCCGCGATGATGCATGCATATTGATGAATCGGATACGTCGGCGTCGGCGCGACGACCACATCGCCCTGATCGAGGATCGCGATCGCGAGATGCGCGATGCCCTCCTTCGAGCCGATGGTCACGATCGCCTCGCTATCGGGATCGAGGTCGACGTCGTAGCGGCGCTTGTACCAATCGGTGACCGCCGAGCGCAGCTTGTAGACGCCGCGCGAAACCGAGTAGCGATGGTTGGGGGCCTTGGTGGCAGCCTCGACCAGCTTGTTGCACGATATGCGGCGGGGTCGGGAGGTCGGGATTGCCCATCCCGAAATCGATGATGTCCTCGCCGTCGCGCCGGGCGGCCTTGCACAGGTCGCCGATGATGTTGAAGACATACGGAGGCAGCCGCTTGATGCGAGGGAACTCGATTTTTTCGGTTTTCGGTTTCGCCGCTTCCGCCACTTTCGCCAACTCGATTGGTTCGCTCATCTAAATACTGATGTACTCTTTTGTAACTGACCCAAGCCTTCCGGAGCTAGTGGGCTTGCGAGTCACCGCATTCGAGGCGGCATTCGACCCTTCCGAATCGACGGGCGCGCCGCGATTTCCTTGCGCAGGGCGCGGAGCTCGCGCATCAGCGAGACGTTGCTCACGTCGGGCGCAGGACGCAGATACCCGCCCTCCAAAACCGCGATGATCTCGTCGGCGATGACGTCGGGTGTCCACTTCCCATCGGGCCGGTACCATCGATGAATCCAGTTGCACATACCTAAAAGCAGGTAGCTGAAGCGTTGCGGGTCAAGAGCGATCAGTTCGCCGTTGCCGATGCCCTCGGCGACGACGCGCTCGAAGATGCGTCCGTAGGCGCGATTGGCGTGCGCCACTGAGCGTCCGAGCTCGGTCGGCAGGCTGAAAAATTCGCTGAAGAAAACCCGCATCAGCGGCATCTGGGTGGCCAGGTTGGAGACCTGGTAGCGGACGAGGCGGCGCAGCCGCTCGCGCGCCGGCAGCTTTTCCTTCGCGATGCGCCCGGCGGTCGCCACACTGGTAGTTACCACTTCGCGATAGATGTGGCGCAGCAGGTCGTCCTTGCTGCCGAAGTAGCTGTAGAAGGTGCGGCGCGAGATGTTCGCGGCGGCAGCGATATCGTCGAGCGTGGTCGCCTGGTAGCCCTTCTCGCTGAAGATGTTGGCTGCAACGCGCAGCACTTCGGTCTCAACCGCGACATTTTTCTTGCGCATTTGAATCTAAGTGCTCCGGATTCGCTTGCCGCCCGAACCGGATTCCTTGATCATTTACACTTTGAAAGCTTATAAATGCACTGTCGAGTGCAATTAGCAAGATTGCTCGCGGTATGCGAGAGAAGAAAAGCCGGAAATGTCTGAACAGGTCGAATTTCGCAGCTCCGAAGGCCTGCTGCTGGTCGCCGACGCTTATGGCCCTCCCAACGGCCCGCCTGCCCTGCTCCTGCATGGACTCGGCCAGACCCGGCAATCGTGGGGACTCGCTGCGGCGCGGCTTGGCGAGCAGGGGTGGCGCGCCTATGCCATCGACCAGCGCGGGCACGGCGATAGCGAACGCTCAGCCTCCGCAGCCTACGAACATACGCACGTCGCCACCGACGTCCTCGCGTTGTGCGGCGCTCTCAAGCAACCACCGCTATTGGTCGGTGCATCGATGGGCGGTGTCGCCGGCCTGATAGCTCAGGGCACTTCCGATCGGCAGCTCTTTCGCGGTCTGGTGCTGGTCGACATCACGCCCGACATCGATATGGAAGGCGCGCGTCGCATCATCGCGTTCATGTCGGTGAATCCCGACGGTTATGCCGACCTCGAGGAAGCCGCCGAAGCAATCGCCGCGTATCGTGGCGGACGCGGCAAGCCGTCGCCGTCCGGCCTCGCGCGCGTACTGCGGCAGGGGGCCGACCAGCGTTGGCGATGGCACTGGGATCCACGCATCCTCGATGCGCGCCGGAGCTTTCTCACCGACCCTGCCGCGGCCGATGCGTACCGCGGGAAGCTTCGCGCCGGCATGATCTCCGGAGTGAGCAAGCTTAAGGTGCCGACCATGCTGGTTCGCGGCGCGAGCAGCGACGTCGTCACCCGCGAAGCGGCACAGGCACTCCTCGATTTGATTCCGCACGCCAAATTCGTCGACGTTGCCGAGGCCGGCCACATGGTGGCGGGCGATCGCAATGACGCCTTCAGCAGCGCCGTGCTGGAGTTCGCCGCCCCGCTCCTCGGTACGGACGGCGCGCGCCCTGACTGATTGTCTCGCGGCTAGAGGAATCTCAATTTGGCCACCGCAGTAAACCTGGAAGCCACGCGCCCCGAGGTCCTGAATCCGTCGGCGCGCCACAAATGGCTGGTGGCCGTCGCGGTAATGCTCGGGGCGACGATGGAGGTCCTCGACACCTCGATCGTGAACGTATCGCTGCCGCACATGCAGGGCAGCTTTTCGGCCAGCCGCGACGAGATCACCTGGGTGCTGACCAGCTACCTCGTCGCCAACGGCATCATGATTCCCGCTCACCGGATGGATCTCGGCGCGCTTCGGCCGCAAACGCTACTTTCTGTTTTCGGTCGTGGTGTTCGTGGTCGCATCAGGCCTCTGCGGCGCAGCAACCACGCTGGTCCAGATGGTTATCTTCCGCTTGCTGCAGGGCGCGGCCGGTGCCGCGATGATTCCGTCGTCGCAGGCGATCATGATGGAGACCTTTCCGCCGCATGAGCAGGGCCTCGCGATGTCGGTATGGGGCATGGGACTGCTGACCTCGCCGATGCTCGGCCCCACGCTCGGCGGATGGATCACCTACAATTGGAACTGGCGCTGGAATTTTTACATCAATCTGCCGGTCGGGAATTTTCGCGGCGCTGATGGTGTGGATTTTCGTCCACGACCCCGAGCATATCCGCAAGTCGCGGGCGGCCGCACGCAAGGTCGACTACCTCGGCATCCTTTATCTCGCGCTCGGACTCGGGCTGCTGCAGATCGTGCTCGATCGCGGCCAGCGCGCCGACTGGTTTGCCTCCTGGTGGGTATGCATCTTCTCGGTCACCGCGGTGGTCGCGTTGATTCTGCTGGTGTTTCGCGAGTTCACCTTTTCCGAACCGATCCTGGACTTGAGGATCTTCGAGATTCCGCTCTTCGATGTGTCGGTGATCATCATCCTGGTAATGATGCTGGTGGTCTTCGGGCTGAATCTGCTCAACCCGCTGTTCTTCCAGGAGCTGCTCGGCTACTCGCCGTGGCAATCCGGTCTCGCCGTGATGCCGCGCGGGTTCGGGACGCTGGTCGGCATGTTTCTCATCGGGCAACTTTCGCGGCGCGCTTTCGATACGCGATGGCTGGTCGGACTCGGCTTCGTGTTTCTCGCCTACGCGCTGATGTTGATGAGCCGGTGGTCACTCGATGTGAGCATGAACAACGTTTACTGGCCGATGATCTACTCCGGCTTCGGCTCGGGACTGATTTTCCCGGTAATGTCGGCCTCGACCCTGGCCTGCGTTTCGAAAGAACGCATCGGCTACGCGGCCAGCCTGTACAACATGATGCGCAACACCGGCTCCGCCATCGGTATCTCGCTGGTGATCAATCTGCTGAACACCCGCGAGCAACTGCACCAGTCGTACCTCACTGAGCACGTGACGATCTTCAACGCATGGCAGCTCGACCGAATGACGCCGCGAATGCCCGGCACTCCATCACTCGGCCTCCTGCATGGGCTTATCATCAACCATCCGACCGGTTTCGGC
Source organism: uncultured delta proteobacterium (assembly GCA_963848285.1). Taxonomy (GTDB): domain Bacteria; phylum Desulfobacterota; class Binatia; order Binatales; family Binataceae; genus DATGKG01. The sequence continues at coordinate 674,702 of CAWKCZ010000002.1, forward strand.
GTGCTCTATGCGACCGTGCAGCGCCAGGCCTCTCTGCTCGCATACAACGATATGTACCGGATACTGGCGACGGCGGCGGCGATTTTCATCCCGGCATTTCTGCTGCTGAAAAAATCCGGCGGGGCTTCATCGGCTGCGCACTAGAATATGACCGGGGATCGGCGGCGATCCCCGGTCGATAACAGCCAGTCTAATTCGCTTTCGTCTCGTTACTCCGACGCGATGGTTTCCGAGGCGCGCGCGAAGAAATCCAGTTGCGCGGCATTCCGATACGTATCCAGCGCTTTCTTCGCGGAGCGGCGCACCTTGGCGTCCGAATCCTCGGAGAGCACCATCAGCCGGCCTACGATGACGCGACGCCACCGCACCGGCGAGCCGTCGCGCACTCGCTCCACTACCCATTGACGCACGTTGGCGTCGGAGTCGTGGCTAAGCTCGAGCAGACGACGCCAAATGTCGGGCCCTTTGGGCTTGCGATCGCAATGAGGCCTGGGCTGGCAGGCCCGCTCCGCCTCCAGGCTGAGTCTCATTGCGATCAACTCCGCAACGTCAGCTTTTTTCGTAGCCATAACTGTCGCCATCTCTGTCAGATGAATCGCGTTATTCATTTAGCTACCGGTTCCGCCAATTCGATCCGCGCCATTCGCGGCCGGATCGCGAGGTAACATGGGATCGCCGCGAGCGTCAGCGCGCCCGCGAACTGCCACGCCATCGCGAGGCCCGAACGATCCGCGATGAAGCCGTTGATGAACAATCCAATCGAGCCGCCCATGGTGCGCGAAGGTGCTCTGGAACGAGAGCATCGTCGCGCGCTGCTCGGACTCAATCTGCTCGTTGAACCAGCTCGTCAGCATCGGGGTGACCGCTCCGGTCGCGATGTTCATGACGAACAGAAACACCAGCGCGACCCTCGGCCATCCCTGCACCATGCCCGCGCCGGCCAGCATGATGCCCGCCAATGCGATGAGACCGCTGACCCGTCCGGCGCGCGCGTTTTCATCGATGGTCATTCGCGAGACCACTTCCGCGCCGATCATTCGCGCGATCGCCAGGCCGCAGTAAATCCATCCGATGATCCACACGCCGACGCCGAAGCCCTCGTGAAAGAGGATCGGCCATTCGAGCCAGTACGGTGACCATGCCGCGACCTCGATGGCGCCCGCCGCGCTCAGCATCAGCACGGTGCGATTGCTGAATCCGCCGCTGACCCCTTCGACGATGCGCCGCACGATCTGCCGCGGCATCCCGGCAAGGTCAACGCCCGAAGCGCGGGGTCTTTCGCCCTTCATCAGCACCACGCCGATCACCGCCGCGATCGCATATCCGACGGCGCCGCACAGCCATGGCCATGCGATGTTGATATCGGCGATATACGCGCCTCCTACCGAAGAGATCATGAAACCGACGGTGGAGATTTGTGAAATCCGCGAGAACAGGCTGTCCTTGTGACCGTCGTAACCTGCGTCATCGAGGGCATCGACGCCCCAGGCATCGATGGCGCCATTGCCGAAGGTGGTTCCGATGCCGTCGATGGTCTCCGCAATCAGAAACACCCAGTAGTGATGCGCCGTGAAGTAGAGCAAGAAGGCGCATACCCGCAGCGCCGCGCCGAGTACAAAGGAGCGGCGACGACCCAACGCGTCGGCGAAGGCGCCGGTCGGCACATCGGTCAGGAACAGCGCGACGAAGTACATCGCCAGCACGCTGTTGATCTCGAACTGGTTCAGCCCACGCGCGTGGAGGAAAATCGGATAGACCCCGAACAGGAATCCGCCCGCCAGCGAGTAGGTCATCCACACGCCATAGTAGCGTCGCATGACGCCGCGAATTTCGTGCGGATTTTTTATATTTTCAGCCAAATTCATTGGCGTTCTCTCGGTTCCAAAAAGAAAAAAGCCCCGGGGGCTCTTAAGCACCCGGGGCTTTGTCGAGCCGATATCAATATGCGGTTAGCCGGCCTTAGCCCCGACTACGGCAACAAATTTGCCGGTGCCGCGCGAGCACTTGGTGCTCATTACGTCGATGTGAGTAAGGTGATTTGTCATGGATTTACTTGCGCACGAAGTTAGCGTCGCGCGCCGAATCAGTCAAGCCGAAAAATGTGTATGTGTGGGACGGGCGCGAAACCGAGGGTCATCAGGCTCGCGCCCGTTAGCGGCGGGTCGCACTTTCCGGGAAATTTAGCCAGCCTTCACTTCGATGCGTCGCGGACGCGCCGCCTCGGCCTTTGGCAATGACACTTCAAGCACACCGCTGCGGATACGCGCCTCAATCCGTCCGGCATCGATGTCCTGGTTGACCATGAACTGGCGATGGTAGTTGCCGACGTTGTACTCGGTATAGACCGGCCGCAGGTTTCGATACATCTCGGTCGACACCATTCCCTCGATGGTGAGCATGCCGTCTTTCAAGGTCACCTCGACGTCCTTTTCATCGACGCCCGGCATATCGGCCCATAGCCGCAGCCCTTCGTCGGATTCATAAATGTCGACGTCGGGAAGGAAGTAGCGTCCGGGGCGCGTCTGCTCGCGGCCCTGTTCCTGGTTTGCCACTTCGTGCTTGGCTCGATTTTCAATTTCGCGTGGGGTCATGATGTCGCTCCTTTCAGTTGCTCTGCACTGCGATCTGTCGGGGTTTGGTTTCTTCCCGTTTCGGAACGCGAACGATGAGCATGCCCTTCTCGTATTTCGCTTCCGCCTTGCCCATGTCGAAACGGTCCGGCAGATGCATCGAGCGGGTGAATTCTCCTTGCGCGCGCTCCCGGCGATGGTACCCGCGCCCGTCGCCCGCCATCGTAAGCGGCTTGCGAATGCTGCTGATGGTGAGCGAGCTGGCGGCGCCGGAAATCTTGAGCTCCTCGAGGTCGATGCCGGGTAGTTCAACGATCAGCAGGAGGTCGTCTTCGGATTCGAACATGTTGATCGGTGGGTATGCGCCGGGGCCTGATAGCCCGAGGTTGTGGGCCGGGCTGCGCAGAGCGCGATCGAGCTCGCTCTGGAGGGTAAGCAGGCCGGTGACGGGATCGAATTGGTCGAACTGTAATAGCGCCATGATCATCCTCCGTATTGAGATTGGTTTTGGGGTGATGAGCCCTCTTCGAGCGAAAAAATAATCACCGATCTTTTCCGGTCAAGCGCTGCGATTGACACTCAAATCGCCTCGGTTCACGGTGGCTCGATGAAGAGCACTCACACGCTCCATCATCAGCAGGGACACCTCGGTTGGAACAATGCCAATGTGCCGGTGGTGCACGTCGCGCCCGGCGAGACCGTCGAGTTCCATCCGCTCGATGCCTCCGGTGGGCAAATCACGACTGCATCGAAGGCGGGTGACCTGAGCACGCTGGATTTCAGCCGCGTCAATCCCGTTACCGGGCCGGTCTATGTCGAAGGGGCTGAACCCGGCGATGCCATCAAGGTGACGATGCTGGAGTTCACCGCCTCGGGATGGGGCTGGACCGGCAACATTCCGGGATTCGGGCTGCTCGCGGATCAGTTTCCCGAACCGCATCTGCACATTTGGAAGTACGATGCGACCTCGATGACGCCAGCGGCATATGGTCCCGGTGGGCGCGTACCACTCAAACCATTTTGCGGCACCATCGGCCTCGCGCCCGCCGAGCCGGGTCAGCATTCGGTGGTGCCTCCGCGGCGCGTCGGCGGCAACATGGACATCCGCGATTTGTCGACCGGCGTCGAGCTATATCTCCCAGTCGAGGTGAAGGGCGGCCTGTTCAGCCTCGGCGATACGCATGCCGCGCAAGGCGACGGCGAGGTATGCGGCACCGCGATCGAAAGCCCCATCGCGGCGGTTGTCAAATTCGATCTCGTGAAGAATGCGCGCCTGCCCTACCCTCGCTTCACCACGCCCGGTCCCGTCAGCCGCTACCTCGATGCCGAGGGCTACGAGGTCACCACCGGCATCGGGCCCGATTTGATGGAGGGAGCGCGCGCCGCGGTTTCCGGCATGATCGATTTGCTCACTGCGCGTCACAAGCTGAGCGCCATCGATGCCTACATGCTGTGCTCGGTGTGCGCCGATTTGCGCATCAGCGAGATCGTCGATATGCCGAACTGGGTGGTGTCGATGTACTTTCCGCGCGTGGTGTTCGCCTGATCATTTCGCCGCGAGCGGACAATCCTCGATATGCGCCTCGCCGCACGCCTTCGTATCGGCTGGAACCTCGGCATTGGTGACGAAGAAGATGTGACCGTCGCAGTTGCGCAGCAGCACGATCGTCGGTCCCTTGGTGCCGTCGGCGCGCCCGAGGAAGCGCGACAGTACGAAATTTGGCGCATCAACTTTCTCGACGCATTGATGCACCTCGGGGTGCGCGATCATCCACTGGGCCGCCGCGCCGAGCCAGATGAATCCCAAATCGAGAGTCGGAATCGTCCGGGTAGTTTCGAGCGCGGACTTCTCTGCTGCGACCATCGCGTCGCAACTCAATGGCGCAGTGTGCTTGTCGTCATGCACGGGGATGCGAAACGCGAGTGCATCGTTAAAGACCTTGTCCTCCTGATGGATGCGGCAAATGAGCGGCCCCGACGCTGAAGCCGCCGGACTTTTCCAAAGCGGGCCGGGCGCCTGACGCGTCGCGGGCTGGGCGCATCCGATGGTGCCGCAAACGCCCAGCAGCATCAGCGCGATTTTGCACGACGCATCCATCGCAATCGTATAGCAACCGCGTCGCGAGCGGGCGAGGTTCTCTCCATGCCTTACATCCGTTAGAATTGCGCCAGGAGTTCTTCGTCTTCATGAGCAGCAGCGATTCCGTCAATACCTACGCTTCCCGCCAACCGTCGAAGACCCCGGCCTCACTCGAACGCGCGCGGCGATTTACCGCGGTGGCCTGCCTCGCCGCGCGCATCTATGCCGGCTACAAGGCCACGCAGCTCTGGACGCGAGTACATCAGCGCCGCCAACAAGGACGAACTCTATCGCCGCCAGGACCTGCGCTCGGCGCGCGCGCTCTATCACACCGCCATCAGCCTCGAAGGGATGCTGATCAAGGCGTCGCAGTTCATCGCGACGCGTGCCGATCTGCTTCCCGATGAATGGGTCTCGACGCTCGCGGGATTTGCACGATCGGGTGCCGCCGCGTCCCTTCGCGATGATCAAGCATCGCGTCGAGACCGAGCTGGGCAAGCCACTCGATCGGATCTTCAGCGAATTCGCCGAGACGCCGATCGCGTCGGCCTCGCTCGCGCAGGTGCATCGCGCGCGGCTGCACGACGGCCGCCTGTGCGCGGTCAAGGTGCAGTATCCCGGCATCGATGGCATCGTGCGCGCCGATCTGGCGAAATCTCGCCTTCGTGCTCAAGGTGCTCGCGTATCTGGAGCCCAATTTCGATTTCCGCATCATCGCGCGCGAGGCGCTCAAGTACGTGCCGATGGAGCTCGACTTCCTCCACGAGGCGGACAACTGCGAGCACCATCCGGCACAACTTCGCCGCCGATCCCGACGTGATCGTGCCCGAGGTCTATCGCGAGTTCACCACCCGTCGCGTGCTCACGATGGAGTTCATCGAGGGCATCAAGATCACGCGCGTCGCGGACCTCGAAGACGCCGGCATCGACAAGCATCTGGTGGCGCAGAAACTGACCGAGGTTTTTTGCGCGCAGATTTTGCGCGACGGTTTTTTCCACGCCGACCCGCATCCGGGCAATATCCTGGTGCAGCCCGGCCCCAAGCTGGTGCTGCTCGATTTCGGCCTCGCCAAGGATTTCCCGCCCGCGTTCCGCGACGGCATCGTGCGGCTGACCTTCGCCATCCTCACCAACGACAAAGATGCGATGGTGCGCGCGTTCACCGAGTTCGGCTTCCGCACCCGCAACGGCTCGCCCGACACGCTGGTCGCGCTGTCCGAGGCGTTCCTCGGCGGCGCGGTGAAGAGCGGAAAGGCCTACGCGGACAAGGAGCTGATGGAGCAGTTCTCCGAGGAGCTGCCCAAGGAGCTGAAGAAAAATCCCGTCGTCGAAGTTCCCGGCGACGTGCTGCTGGTCAGCCGCGTGATGGGACTTCTCAGCGGGCTCGGCAAATCGCTCGATTCGCAAGCGTCGATCTCTTCGCGACGATGATGCCGTACGCGCAGCAATTGATGATGGCGCAGGCGGCGACGGCGGCGGCGGCCGGCGCGGCGGTAACTGAACGGCGGCGCAGATTTTCCATAACTCAGAGACTATGCTCTTCTTTCGCAACACAAGTTCGCAGGGGCGGAACAACAATCAGATGTCACGATCGACGTGAAAAACTGGTCGCCTTGGCGACCGAACTCGCGAAGCGATTTCGCGACTCGCGCGGCCGAGCACGATCGCAACAACAGCTTTCCTTTCGAAAACATCGCGCGACTGAAAGAGACGCGGCTACAGCGCGCTGGTCATTCCCGAAGCGAACGGCGGCCTCGGCGCCGACCTCGAAGACTACGTCCTATGCCAGGAGCAACTCGCGCAAGGATGCGGCGCGACCACCATCGCCATCAACATGCATCTGTTCGGCCTCGGCAGCATGGTCGAGCGCTCGACCGGCACAGCGTCCCGAGGAAAAACTTTTCTGGGATGCGATCGGACACGGCAAGCAAATCATCGGCGGCGGCATCAGCGAGCCGGAGACCGGCGGCGATTGGGGCTACTTCGCGACCAAGGCGCGCAAGGACGGCGACTACCTACGTCCTCAACGGGCGCAAGACTTTCACCAGCCTCTCGCCCGTCATCGATTTGTTCATGGTGATGGCGACGATCGAGGATACCAATCCGCCGCGCTCGTCGACGTTTCTGATTCCCAAGGGCACGCCCGGGCTGGAGCTGATCGAGACCTGGGATGCGATGGGGATGCGCGCGACTGCCAGTCACGACCTCGTCATCAAGGATGTACGGGTGCCCGCGATCGCGATGACGGAATCGCGGCCCATCGGACCCATCGACGCGTCGGCGGTGTCGTTGTTCGCATGGTTTTGCCTTTCGGTCGCGGCGGTATACACCGGGGTCGCGATCGCGGCATTCAAGTTCGTCAAGGAATTCACCTCGCGATTCCAGCCGCTGTCGCAGCCGCGCCCAATTCGAGTACTTGCCCGGAATTCAGTTCGCGGCTGCCGATGCCGAAGCGCTCCTCGCCGCTTCGCGCGCGCTTTATTTCGGCACCGCGCGCGACTACGTTTCGAATTCCGAATCATTTGCAGGGCGAAGCGGGACTCGCGCGCGTGGTGCTCGCGAAATATGTCGCCACCAACAATGCGATTCGCGCCGTCGATCAGATGATGGAAATCGTCGGCGCACATGGCTACCTGAAAAAATTTCCGATGGAGCGCTACTTCCGCGATGTGCGCGCGGGCGTGAATCATCCGCTCTCGAATGCGCGCGCCCGCGAGCTGATCGGCAAGAGCGCGCTCGGCATCGGCCTCGGCGAATGCCGCGCTGGTAGACTCACCCTCCCAGTGGAGCGACATCGAACAGGTCGCAGTTGCGCGCCGCGCGCGCCGCGGGGCGCATCCATCTGCGATGGCTCAACAAGACCAAGGCCACGCGCAAGAGCAATGCGCTCGATCTGGTGACCGAGGCCGACAAGGAAGCCGAGGCCGCCATCATCACAAATCATCCGGCGCGCGTTCCCTGAGCATGCGATCCTCGCCGAGGAAAGTGGCGCCAGCGCGCAGAAGAGCGAGCATCGATGGATCATCGATCCGCTCGACGGCACCACCAACTTCGCGCACGGCTTCCCGGCGTTTTGCGTTTCCATCGCATATGAGCATCGCGCGCGCGTGCAGCACGGCGTGGTCTTCGATGCGTTGCACAAGGACCTTTTCATCGGCGCGTCGCGGCAAAGGCGCGAAGCTCAATGGCAAGCCGATCCGCGTGAGCACGAGTCGAAGATGCTGGCGACCTCGCTTGTTCGCGACGGGATTCGCCTACGATCGCCGCGAGCGACGCCGCTTCTACCTCGCATTCTGGGAAGACATGATGACGCGGGTCGAGGGCATACGGCGCGCCGGCTCGGCTGCGCTCGACCTCGCCTCGGTGGCATGCGGCCGGCTCGATGGATTCTGGGAATTCGGCCTGAAGCCGTGGGACGTCGCCGCAGGCTCACTGATCGTCAGCGAGGCGGGCGGCACGGTAACCAACATGGACGGAACGCCGCTCGATATCGCAGGCGCGCAAATCCTCGCGACCAACAAGCTGATTCATCGCGAGATGGCGCAGGTGCTCCGCGACATCCGCCCCGAGGCCGAGCGCCGCCAGCGTCAGCAGCTAGCCAAGGAAAGAAAGGTCTAGCGCTTTCACTTTCGGATCCGCGCTTTGCGCTTCCCATAGCGAGAAGGACGTCCGCGAGCGAGGATGCTCAAGGATTGGAAGGTTCGATTGCGAGGATCGCTTTGATCTTCGCCGCGAGGTCGGGGGCTTTTACCACATCCGTGATAATCGCGGCGGCGTCGGCGCCTGCACGTAGGACCTCCGGGACCGTCGCTTCCGTGATGCCGCCGATCGCGACAATCGGTAGCTTCACCGCCGCGCGCACCAGCGCCAATGCCTCGAGTCCCTTGCCCTGCGCGGTGTTCTTCAAGCCACCGGGATACATCGGGCCGAAGCCGATGTAGTCCGCGCCGCCGGCTTCTGCCGCGCGCGCGAGTTCCACATTCGAGGTGGATACGCCGATGATCTTGTCGGGGCCGAGCAGCTCGCGCCCCGCTTCGAGCGGAAGATCGTTCTGCCCCAGGTGCACGCCGTCGGCATCAGACAGCATCGCGATGTCGACCCGATCATTGACGATGAAAAGCGCGTCGCGCCGATGGCAAACCTGCGAAATTGCGCGCGCGGCCGCGAGGAAATCGCGGGTCGATACGTTCTTCAGGCGAAGCTGCATGATGCGCGCGCCCGCCTCGAGCATTGCGCTCGCAAGGTCCACCGGATTGTGGCCCGCGATCGGATCGACAATCGCATAGAAATGCGAGGGAAGTTTCACGTTAGTGGCACTCCAGCCCTCACTCTTGTCTCTCCCGGCAGGGAGAGAAGGTGAAGGAAAGCAGCCAACTTCGGATCCAGGGTGTTGAGAGCATTATGCCCACGTCGCGGTTTCAGGGCTTCCCCAACACCCTGTTTAAGGCTGCCCCGGATATTTCGTCAGCGCGATCTTGTGGTCCGTGATCTTCTTGCGCAGCGTGTTGCGATTGAGCCCCAACATCCTGGCCGCCTTGACCTGGTTGCCGCTCGCGCGCTTGAGCGCCAGCTCGATGAGCGGCCGTTCCAACTCGGAGACCATCCGCTGGTAGAGGTCGCGTGGCTCTTCGCCATTGGGATCGTCGAACCATTCCGAAACCCGCTGCGCGATGAGATCGTTGAGCTCGACGCCTTCCTGCGCGGGCGCACGACGTTGCCCGCTCGCCGAATGCTCCAGCTCGATATCCTCAGGACGAATCGCCGTGCCCGGCGCCAGCAGCGCCGCGCGCATCACGGTGTTTTCGAGCTCGCGCACGTTGCCCGGCCAATCGTAGGATTTCAGCTTCGCGATTGCCGCCGGCGAAAGCGTGGTGCTCTTCGCGCCCATTTCGCGGGTCGCCTTGGCGATGAAATATTCCGCCAGCTCCGGCACGTCCTCGCGCCGGTCGCGCAACGGCGGCATCTGGATCGGGATGACTCGGAGACGGAAATACAGGTCCTCGCGAAAGCGCTTCGCACGTACCGCGGCTTCGAGGTCCTGGTTGGTCGCCGCGATGACGCGCGCGCGCAATTCAGCGTCTCGGTGCCGCCCACGCGGTTGAACTCGCGCTCCTGCAAGGCGCGCAGCAACTTCGGCTGCAGTTCCAGCGGCAGGTCGCCGATCTCATCGAGGAACAGGGTGCCATTTTCGGCGGTCTCGAATTTTCCCGCGCGCCGCTCGGTCGCGCCGGTGAAGGAATCCGCGCTCATGACCGAAGAGCTCGCTTTCCAGCAGGCCGTGCGGAATCGCGGAGCAGTTGACCGCGACGAATGGCGCCGCCGAGCGCGCCGATTTGAAATGGACGGTGCGCGCGACGAGATCCTTGCCGGTGCCGCTTTCGCCATAAATCAGAACCGTCGCGTCGTTGGTCACCAATCGCCCGACCAGCTTGTAGACTTCCTGCATCGCCGGGCTGCGCCCGATGATCTCGCCGCCGGCCAGCTTTGGTATGACGGTCTCTTTGAGATTGTCCAGCTCCGCAGCCTTGGCCGCCTGGTTCGATATTTCCACCGCGCGCCGGATCGCGGCAGCGACCAGATCGAGATTCGCAAATGGCTTGGTAAGGTAATCGTGGGCGCCGCGCTTCATCGCCTCGACCGCGTTGTTCATGGTGCTCGCCGCGGTGATGACGATGATGAGGGTGCGGATGCCTTCGGCCTTCGCGGTCGAGAGCACCTCGAGTCCGCCCATCCCGGGCATGATGATATCGACCAGCGCCACATCAAAGCGGCCGGTGCGCAGCGCTTCGAGCGCGGCCTGGCTGTCGGCGGCCTCCTCGACGCGGCATCCGTCGGCTTCGAGCCGATGGCGCACGACCAGCCGGATGGCCGGATCATCATCGGCGATCAGCACCGAGGCACTAGCGGTAGTAGTGCGCGTAATGCCCGATGGAGATCGAATGAAGTTCGGCTTCGCTCATGTACAGGAGCTATCGTAAATGAACTGGCATCGAGTGGCGAGTGGGTAGGACCACATGCGGATAGGCATCGATTTGGGTGGGACCAAGATTGAGGCGATCGCGCTGGGCGACGATGGACGCGAGATTTTGCGCCGTCGGGTGCCGACGCCCGCGGGCGATTACGACGCGACGCTGCAAAGCGATTGCGCGATTTGGTCGCCGCGATCGAAGAAAGACTCGGGCAGCGCGGATCGGTCGGTATCGGCACGCCGGGCGCGATTTCGCCGCGCACCGGACTCATCAAAAATTCCAACAGCGCCGTGCTCAATGGACGCCCACTCGATCGCGATTTGGTCGTCGATGCTCGGGCGTCGCGCTGCGCATCGAAAATGACGCGAACTGTTTCGCGCTCTCGGAAGCCGTCGATGGTGCCGCGCGCGAGGCATCGGTGGTGTTCGGCGTCATTCTCGGTACCGGGGTCGGCGCAGGAATCGTGATCGATCAAGCGCATCATCGCGGGGCGCAATCGCATCGCCGGCGAATGGGGTCATAATCCCCTGCCGTGGCCGCGCGCCGACGAGTTGCCCGGACCCGTCCTGCTATTGCGGCAAAACCGGATGCATCGAGACGTTTCTCTCGGGACCGGGCCTCGCGCGCGAGTTTCGACCTCCGAACCGGCAAGGCACTGAACGCGAATGAGATCTCTTCGGCAGCCGATGCGGCAGACAGCCGCTGCGATCGCGATGATGGAGCTTTACGAGGATCGGCTCGCGCGCGGCCTCGCGCATGTCATCAACATCGTGGATCCCGACATGATCGTGCTAGGCGGCGGGCTCTCGAATATCGAGCGGCTTTACCGCAACGTTCCCGCACTCATTCAGCGCTATGTCTTTTCCGATGGGGTCGAGACGCCTGTCGTGCGCGCGATGCATGGCGATTCGAGCGGCGTGCGCGGCGCCGCCTGGCTCTGGCCGGCATAGAGCTCGAGGCGAATATCCATTCCAGGTTCGTCGTCCAAACGCCGTAACGGCGCATGCGTCGTCGCATGCGGCAACCAACGTATGGGCGGGGATGGAGCGGATAAGTGTATCGGCTGGATTCGGATTGGAATGAACTCCTTGTAACTCCCTGTCATTGTTTTCGCCTCCCTGCAGTAAATCGTTTGGTCGCGGCGATCCTTTTTTTGATGATGGTTGCGACGCAGGCCTCGGCGCAGACCTTTTCCGTGACCGGAAGTATGTCGATTCGGCGGGATTCCGCGACCGCGACCCAACTCCTCAACGGCAAGGTGCTCGTCGCGGGCGGCTCCGACGGCACCACTTCGCGCGGTACCGCGGAGCTTTACGATCCGGTCGCAGGCAGCTTCAGCGCGACCGGCAGTATGATCAGGGCGCGCCGCGATCACACCGCAACCCTGCTGCAGAACGGCAAGGTGCTGGTCACCGGTGGCCTCGACAACGACGGGAACCTCACCGCGACTGCCGAGATCTACGATCCCTCGAGCGGCGCTTTCACGACGACCGGCAACCTAATCGTCGGATGTCAGGATCATGCCGCAACTCTCCTCGCGGACGGGCGCGTGCTCATCACCGGATGCACGGATGCGTCCGCGCAACTTTACGATCCGAACACCGGCACTTTCACCGCGACCGGCAGTATGCACGATGCACGCGGCTTCCACACCGCGACGCTGCTCGCCAATGGCAAGGTGCTGGTCGCCGGCGGCAATCTGGGCGGAGGAATCGGCGACGAGACGGCGGAGTTGTATGACCCGTCGAGCGGCACTTTCAGCGCGACCGGCAGTATGGCGACGGGACGCTATGCGCACACGGCGACCTTGCTCCCCGATGGCCGCGTGCTGGTCGCGGGCGGCGAGAGTTCGGGCGTCCCGACGGCATCCGCGGAGATTTACGATCCGGCTGGCGGAAGCTTCAAAGCAGTAGGAAATATGACCGTCGGTCGCGCATACTTCACCGCGACCCTGCTGCCGAATGGCCAGGTGCTCACCGCGGGTGGATTGGTACTGGACCCCAACCACGGCCCCCAACCGTCCATCGCCGCCGATTTGTTCAACCCCTCGAATGGCACCTTTGCCGCGACCGCCAGCATGACTACCGCGCGCTCGTTTCAGGTCGCCTCGCTGCTGAGTAATGGAACGGTGCTGGTCGCTGGAGGGGGCGTACAATCGGCGGAACTGTACCATCCGGCGTCGATGCCGGTGGTGAAGCTGATGACGCCGATCGGGGGCGCGGTGGTGCAAAAAACCGTCAACATCTTTACTACCGCCAGCCCGCAGGCCGAGTGGATCAGCGTTTACATCGGTGGGCAATACCTCGGGTCGTCGCCGCCGTTCAATTTCTCATGGGATACCCGCACCGTCATCAACGGGTTGCGATCGATCACCGTGCGGGCATTCGCCGGCAATGCCCGCATCGGCATCGACACTATCCAGGTGGATGTCGAGAACGGGACGGGTCCGGTCAGCATCACGTCGCCCTCAAATAGCGCGACGGTCAGTGGCTCGGTTCCGATCGCCACGCGCAAGGACGCATCGGTCGCGTGGGAGAATGTTTACCTCGATGGCAGCTACTTCGCGTCGTCGCCGCCAACAACATTCACCTGGGATTCGAGCAAGGTCGCCAATGGCTCACATGCGGTTTCCGCGGTCGGATTCAGTGCGAGCGGCGCGCAAGCGGGGAGCGATGCAATCACGGTCGATGTCGAGAATGTGACTAAAATTAATTCGCCGCAAAACCGCACGACGGTAACCGGCACCGTCGGCATCAGCACCACCATGGCTTCCTCGGTGCAATGGGAAAACATGTACATCGATGGTCAATACCTGGCGTCGTCGCCGCCGACCAGCTTCCAATGGAACAGCAGGTCGGTCCCCAACGGCAGCCATACGATTTCGGCGACAGCCTACGGCACCGGCAATTCGCAAATCGGCAGCGCCTCGATCACGGTAACTGTCGCTAACTAAAACCGCCTCCTTCATCTATGCGTCTGACGCGCGGGCATTGGCGCGTCCGCAAATCCTCACAAACCTGGTTCCAGCGATCGGCGCAATTGGTCCCCCTCGGTAGGGCCAAGCGGACTGCTAAAGCTGCGGGTCATCCCAACCGAATGAATAAAGTCCGTTATCGCGCGTCAGCCCTATGAATCCAGAAGTCGAGTTGCATAATGCCGCACTCGATCAATGCGAATGAGTTTGAGTCAGATCCATCATCAACGCGCCGCGCATACCTGGCCCAACCTTCCTGAGAAACGGAGCGTCCTTCAATGCCCTACTCGTCCGGTAAATCCCGCTCGACGGTAACCTCAATCCTCCTAACCCTCGCGATCAGCTTCGCTGCGATGCTGTTCGGGTCGGCTGCGAACTCGCAGGAGAACGTAGCACCCGACGCCAAGGCTGCCCCCAACTTCAGCAGACTGGCAGTCAAGCCGGCCAACCTCGCTTTCAAAAAGCTCAAATTTCCGGCCGGCCCGAGTACCGAGGTCAAAAGCTTCACCATCGTCAATACCGGCAAAGGCACCACTAGCCTCAATGCCACGGTCGCGGGCGCGAACGGAGCCGGCGCCGCAGCATACACAATACTTTCCGGAGGCGGCGTGATTGCCCCGTTGCTGCCCGGCGCATCGGCGACGGTTACCGTACAATTCCAGCCGATCGCCGATGGTGGTGCTCCTGCCATCATCTTGATCGGCAGCGACGCGACCAGAGGCGCCGCGACTCACAAGGTCCATCTCACAGGATCGGCCAAGGGCCCCATACCGGCGACTACCCCGAGCGCAACCCCCAGCGCGACGCCGACTCCCGGTGGGCCGGTATCGACCGACAAGAATTCCGCCAATGCTCCGGGCGTAGCCATTTCGGGCACGACGGTTACGGTCTATGTCCCGCTCGGCAGCGATGACAACAATACCCATGGCGCGGTGCAGGTGGTCGTCGAGGGACCCAGCCCGCAGCAGACGCCTGCGCTGATTGGCGCGGATCGCGTCAACTCATGCACCCCCTCGTCATCGGGTGAGGTGGTATGTTCGGGTCAGGGCGGCAGCGTTGATGTGATTCCGTCAGGCGGCGGTTCCCCGATCATCCAGGCGCTCAGCGCCGGCACCGTACCGACCATCAACTTCACCACCGGCGACTGCATGGGATGCGGCGCGATGGTGGATGACCTGCTCACTCCTCCGCTCGGCATCATCGCGAGCGGCCTCGGCTACGTGCCGGTGGATCTGTCAAATAACACGCTGCTAAGTCCGATCGCGACCAACGTTAACAACGCCGACGAGGCCGTGGGAGTCAACTTCGGCTACGATATGGCACATCACCTGATCCTGTCGGCGAACTACACGGTGGATCCGAACAACAACTTCGCGCAGACCCCACCGCATTTCCAGATCATCAACATATCGAATCCCGCGACGCCGGTGGTCTACGAGCTCGCCAATGATCAGGCCTTCCTGCTCACTAACAATCGCACCTGCAATAACGGCGCAGCGCACAATGACAAGCTGCCCGAAACCACCGCGCTGGATACGTCCACTGGCATCGCGTACGTGACGTTCCATACCCCGTCGGATTGCTTCGGCGCGCCCCCCAACGACATCGCGATGTTCGATCTGTCGCAGGCGGTGTTTACCAATGGCACGCCCAACACCTGGGATACGCCCGCGAAGAACATCCAGTCGATCACCGGCACCGCCCTCAACGGCATTGATCCGATCAGCGTCGAGGCGGTCCATCATCTCGCGCTGGTGTCTGCCGGTGACAGCAACTTCGGCGTCCTCCAGCTTCCCAGCAGCGGCGCCGACCTGACGATCTCCGATTGGGTCAACGCGCAGATGCCGAATGATCCGGACAACGTCGCATGGGCCGGATGGCATCAGCCCAATGGCCTCGCGACCTACGTCAGCCCCACTACCGGCAAGGTGATGGGTGTGCTGATGAACAACCAGGCGGGTGGCTCAACCTACCTCGCCATCGTGAACCTGGATGATCTGCTAAATCCGGCGCTAACCGCGCGCGATCCGAGTCCCGGGAACGGCCACAAGGTCGACGGTTCAGTCGACCTGGTCGGCAGCGGCATCGTGCGGTTTGTGAAGGTCCAATAACGTATCGTAAAATCAAAACTGACCTTCGGGGGTTCGCGAAAGTGAAAGCGATGGTCGTTAAAGCGAGTCCGTTAAACGCCATGCGATGGGATGAAAGCCGGAAGTTTCTGAAACTCTGCGCCGATTCCCTTCGCATCGGCGATGAGCAAGGCGCGCTCAACTGGCTGCATGAAGCGCACAACCTCGGCCGCGACCACGTCGGTCTGCACGTCGCGACTCATCTTCGCTATGTACGATTCTCCTTCTATGAAGGAAACTATCGGAGAGCGCTCGGACATATGTTCTGGGCGCTCTCCTCACCGATCCTGGTTCCGATGGCACGCGCCCGGCGGACTGCCATCGTCGGCGAATGGACGCCCGCGCCGCGCACCAGCACCATCGCGCAGGCCAACGTAATTCTCCTGGTAGATGTAATCGCGGGGGAAACCGGGGTGGACGGACGCGAGGTGTCGGTGCTCCTCGAAGCCGCCCCTACCAGCGCGGAGCAAACCGGGACCTCGAGCAGAACCGCGCCGCTGTCGTCCCTGTCGACCATACCGCAGGTCACGCCGGCTCCTTCCAGTGGCAGTCAGGTATCGCTCAGCGACGTGACTTTACCACCGAGGGCTGCGGTGGCGCTTCGCGCAGCCAAGGAACCCAGATAGTGCATGGCCTTTGTAT
Organism: uncultured delta proteobacterium; assembly: GCA_963848285.1. Lineage (GTDB taxonomy): Bacteria > Desulfobacterota > Binatia > Binatales > Binataceae > DATGKG01. The sequence continues at coordinate 691,066 of CAWKCZ010000002.1, forward strand.
TCCCACCGCAGCAATCTTCATCTTGTCACCCTGACACAAGCGCTTCCGAATGAATGTCATCCCGACACAAGCGCTTCCGAATGAATGTCATCCTGACACAAGCGCTTCCGAATGAATGTCATCCTGACACAAGCTTGCGCAGTGGAAGGATCTCGAAACGCGGAGCGCCACCATCAGTGGAACCTCGGCGCGTCCGTTCGGATGTGGCCGCATCCGATTCGGAGTGCGGCGGCATCTCACGTTTCGAAATCCTTCAGCAGCGCGCTTCGCGCTGGCTTCAGGATGACAACGGCGTCGCTTAGTTCGCCGAATGAGCCGCGCGCGGGATGCGCGGGTTGAAGCCTTCCAGCATGGTTTCCTCGCCTGCTTCCAAGGTTGCCGCCGATTCGCGCAGCCGCTCGAGGTTGTCGCGATGCACGTCGCGATCGATGCGGTAGAACATCAGCGCCGTAATCGCCAGCGCGCTGCAGGTCGCCGAGATCGGCAGATACAGCAACACCAGGTGATGCAGTATCGAAGGGGCAACCTGGCCCTGCACCGCGCCCTGCGGGAAATTCACCACTGAAAGCAGCAGTCCCGAAAAGAAGGTACCCACTCCGGTCACGCATTTCTGCAGCAGCCCGTTGGAGGCGAACAGCAAGCCTTCCGAGCGCTGCCCGGTTTTCACTGCGATGTCTTCCACCACGTCGGCCATCATCGAGGTGACGATGATAAACCCCATGATGCCGAGGCTCGCCGAAATCATATAAAACCCGAGCAGGATGGCCAGCAGCGCCGACGAATGATTGGGCGGCATCACGCCGATCAGCCGCAAGGGAATCGGCACCACCCCGCAAAATAGCGACACGAAGAACAGCGCGATCATCGCGCGCTTCTTGCCGAAGCGTTTCGAGATCGCGGGCGCCAGCGCCACTCCCACGAACGCCGCCAGCAACGCGACCAGCGGGAATATCGAGAGCTCGCGCGGCGACAGCTCCCAGAAATAATTATTGATGTACAACTCGAGCCCGGCGCTGAGGCCGGTCGCGACGCTCCCGATCAAGCCGGAAATCATCAGCGCAACGAATGATCGATTCGACAATGTCGCGGTCACCTCGCGCAGCTTGTCGCCCCAGCTTTCCACCCGTCGTGGCGCATGCGTCAGGCCGCCGATGAAGCGATGCGTCCCGAGGCATGACACCATGATGCTGACGAACATGACCAGGCCGCCTATCAGCCCGAAGGTCCCCCATCCGGCGCGATTCATGATCCCCAGCGGATGGGTCGCGTCGTGGCGCAGGAATACGCCGAACGCCAGCCACGTCATTCCGGCGCCGCCGATGGTGCCGAAGAAAAAGCGCCAGCTCATCAATCCAGTCCGCTTGTCATAGTCCTCGGTCAGTTCGGGTGCGAGCGCCGAACTAGGAATTTCGTAAAGGCTGAGCAGCAGGCGCAGTCCGATGAGCAGGGTCAGCAGGTAGGCGAACATCGCGCTGTTGGATAATCCATGCGGTGGATTCCACAGGAAGTAGAACGCGACCGCGACCGGCACTGCGGAGGCATACATGAACGGATGGCGCCGGCCCCAGCTTGACCGCGTGTGATCGGACCATTCGCCGATCAGCGGATCGCAGACGGCGTCGAAGATGAGCGCGATCATCAGCGCCGCTCCGACCCACGCCGCGGGCAGGCCGACCACCTGGTTGAAGAACAACAGCAGCAGCGATCCGAGCGCCGCCAGATGCACTCCGAAGGCGGCCGAGCCGGTGCCGTAGAGGACGTTGGTCATGAGGGTGAGGGTCGGCTTGCCGGCGCCGTTGGCGTCTTTCAATTGATGCTCCACAATCAAACCCCTTTCAGGAACGTCGTACCTGTTTGCGCGTCGCGAGGTCGAAGATGTTCGCGAGCTCGGTCGCGTAGGAATCGAGATCGAGTTTTGGATCGGCGATCAGCTGCGGGCATACGCCGTCGATGCCCTGGCGGATGGTAATCGCCATCACGCGCGGCGCGAACTCGCGGAACTCGCCGGCGCGCTGCCCCTTGCGCAGCAGTTGGGTCAGCTCCTTGAGGCCGGATTCATACTCGGCCTTGTCAGAGAATGAGCCCTCCGCATTCCAACTGCGCCCATGGGTAAAAATCTCGAACAACACGATCACATAATCGCGCCGCGCCGCCATGAATCCGATGTTCGATTCGATGTAGGTGCGCAGCCTCGCTGCGCAACTTTCCTCGGCCAGGACTCGCGACTGTATGTAGTCGCCGAACTCGGTCAGAACTTTGCGCAGAACTTCCTGGATCAGTTCGTCCTTGTCGGCAAAGTGGTACGAGATGACGCCCTTGCTGATGCCGGCGCGCTTGGCGATCTGCGCCAGCGACGCATTGGCATAACCCATCGTCGCGATGGTCTCGATCGCACATTGGATGATTTGCGCACGGCGGGCTTCTTCGATGAAGGAGCGATTTTGGTCATTCGATTCAATTTCTGACCGCATGGCCAAATATTAGACGGGCGTCCAACAAAACGCAAGCCTACGAGATGCGGCGCCGAACTCAGGCGACTTCGAAGATTCGCAAAAATGAAAGGCGAGGATCGCGACAAAGGAAAGGAAGAATTCGAAGAACTTTACGGAAACCGGGGTATCGCGGGGGCGGTCGCGAAGTGGGTCTTGCTTGAATGGTTTTGGAATCCGCCGGCGCTTGGGGAGCCTTTGCGGCCGGAACGATTACAACCTTGAACGAATTCAACCCGGGACCGATTTCCTTTTGTTCAGTGGATTTAATCACTTCAGGCACTCCTCCACGGTGAAACTGCGAGGGGTCGCGGCGGCCCCTGCCCTCGATTTCCGCGCTCGGCATCGGATGGTGGGCTTTGCTCTAGAGCCAATTGAAGGCTGTCTCGTGGTTCCCTTGAATTCCACATTGCATGGATGCTGCTCAAGGAGGCATATAGAGGGAACCCTCGGTCATGTCATTCCAGAAAATCGATACGCCGACGTTATCGAAGACGTGGGCCTCGAATCCTCCTGGGACTCGCCTCTTTGGAGGCCTGGGCACTTCAGAAATCAGCATCGCGATTTTGTTTGGCGTCTACTGCGCACTCTTCATCTTCAAGTCAAGTTTCAAGATCGGGGACGTCCGTTACTTCTGTCTCTTTGACGACGACATGATCTCGATGCGCTATGCCGCGAACTTCGCCCGCGGTCATGGACTGCTATGGAATCCGGGCGGCGAGAGAATTCTTGGCTTCACTAACCCCTTGTGGGTGCTCTACATGGCGTTCTTCCATTTATTTCCGATCGCCCCCCCAAGGCTTTCGCTATGCATCCAAATCAGCGGAGCGCTGATTCTGCTTTTCAACCTCTTCATCGTCAGGGCGATTTGTAAAGAATTAGTGCCGGAAGCTCGGTCCATACCTTTAGTTGCGATGGCGCTTACCGCCTTTTATGGGCCTTTAAACAATTGGGGCTTGCAGGGCACCGAGGTAAGCATCCTTACAATGCTGGTGAGTCTCTCAGTGTGGTTGGCCTTGCCAGCAGTAAAATCGCCTTCCCGCTATCTATCAGTTTATTTGCTGCTCGGAATTTCTACCTTGATTCGACCCGACATGGCGGTCTTTTCAATCGCTCTTCTCCTGGCCATGGCCGTGCTCTCGCCGAATCGCCGTTTGGCTCATCTGTTCGCAGGCTTGGCTATAGTGGCTGTGTTTCTTTTGCTCCAGGCCGCATTCAACTTCTTCTACTACGGAGATCTGTTACCCAACACCTACTACTTGAAAATGACGGGTTTTCCGCCGCAACTAAGGATATTCCGGGGCATTCGTGTGGGAATCATTTTCCTGTTGCCCTGGATTCCGATTGCAATCGCCGTCAGCCTCAATGGCTTTCGTACCTATCCGTCCCGGGCGTGCTTGCTTGCGACTGCTGTTGTCGCTCAGTTTGCCTATAGCGTCTGGGTCGGCGGCGATGCGTGGGAATGGTATGGTGGAAGCAATCGCTATCTCTCGATTGCAATGCCCATGGTCTTCGTGTTGACCGCGATCGGCTTGGAAGGAATGGTCGACCGAATCGGAAGACGTTTCGGTATTCCCCGCCACCGATCTTTAATCAGACTTGCCTTCGTAGCGACCTTGCTACTGCTGGTGAACGCTGTGCACCTGCGCACAAATTTGCTCCTCACTCGTCCCATTCAGACCGATGGCAATGAAGACATGGTACGGCAGGCCATTCTTTTACGTAACGTCACGGATGAGCGTGCGAGGGTGGCCGTCACTGGGCGGGAGCTATTCCATATTTTGCGGGACGTGAAGCGATCGATTTGCTCGGGAAAAACGATCCAAAGATTGCACACGAGCGGATGCGATCCGATCCGCAGCTACTCGCTCGATCCTTCGGGTTCTGGCCGGGACATTTGAAATGGGATTACGCGTATTCTCTTGGACAACTCAAACCCGATGTCGTTCTGCAGATTTGGGCGGAAAAGCCCGATGAGATTCCTGAGCTTCGCCTCGACTATATACCCTTAAAGCTCAGCGGCTTCACCTGGTATTTCCGTCGCGCCTCGCAACACGTTCTATGGTCCCGGCTGCCCCCGCTACCCACCGAGTCGGACCGTGATCGCGTGATGTAACAGGGCGACTTTGGTCAATGCCCTAAAGCGCGTGAATCCCCCATAGCGGGTGAGCCATTCCTGAACGAAGATTCAGGCCGGCAGAATGCGACTGCGAAAGTACGGATTGAAACGTTCTAAAAATAAGCTTTTCTGAACAATCCGTTCGCTTAAATGCTCAAGATCGGAGGTGAAAGAGGAAAAAGACGGCCACGTTCAATCGGTAGCAGAATCAAAGTGGAGGTCGGACAGATGGACGATGGTGGTCCGATCGGCCTTTCTGGGTGCGCTTTCAATCAAATCCAGATGAAGATCGGGGAACCGCATATTTGCTCTCCCGTTTCCAACCCTGTCTCACCCTTGTGTTCACTATCTGTCATAACCAGCCATAATGTGGCAAACGTCCCGTCGCGAGCGCAAACACCTCGCGATGACGAGAGCCGCTACACACCCACTCCCTCACGTCCGCGTGGGGGAGTCCGGATTTCGATGTAAATCGCACATCCTATCCGGGGTAATTATTACAAATCAGGAAATTCGCTCTTTGAACTGAAAAAGCGCTACCTCGTCACCGTCTAATTCTCTGACGCCGAGCCTTCGGCAAAGAACTTGCTCCCCAATGGTGACTATGACTTCCACACTTCAGGAGAACGCGGTGTCTACTCGAATCGCGACTTATGCTGCCTTTCTTGCCTACGGCTTAGTCTTCACCTGGGTTATGGTTTCTTTGTTCCTCCCTACGCTGCGCTGGTGAGACGTCCTCCACCTTCGAGCACCAGTATGGTTCTCGTCGCCGCAGCCGCCGCCCGGTCGGTTTGACAAACCGGCCCGGCATGTTGGCGCGGCGTATTTGAACGATTTCGCCGACATGTAATAATCGCCCTTCGCGCAACCTCAATTCCCCCCGGAGGGGGTATTCCAGGTGAAACTTCGGGTAGATGACATTACGGGCGAGGCGAAGGAGCTTTCCTTTGCCGAGCCGGAGGCCGAGATCAACCGTATCCTCGAAAAAGGACCGCTTACGGAGTTCCGCATCAATGAGCCGATCGGCGTGACGGTTTCGTTTTATCGCGCCGGGACGGAGCTGTTTTTCGAGGGCGGACTGCATGCCTCCACCACCGCCATCTGCGCACGCTGCGCCGAGGAATTCGCGGCCCCGAGCGACCGCGACTTCCGCCTCGTGCTCGCGCCCAAGTCGGTGGGCTTCGACGAGGAAAAGGACCTCCGCGACGAGGACCTCGAGTTCTCATTATATGATGGCGACCAAATCGACCTTTCGCCGCTCATTCGCGAGCAGTTCCTGCTGGCCTTGCCGACCCGCCCGCTGTGCCAGGACGAGTGCCGAGGGCTATGCCCGAAGTGCGGGGTCAATTTGAATCACGAGCAATGCGCCTGTACCGTCGAAGCGGGACATCCGGGGCTGGCGGCGCTGCGCAACCTTAAGGTTGGCCGCCCGTCTTAATTGTCATATAACAACATCAGGAATAAATCGGGATTATTTAGATGCAAGCACCAAAACGCCGTACCTCCCATTCGAAGAAGAACATGCGCCGTTCGCATGATGCTTTGAAGGCCTTAAACCCCTCTAACTGCGCGCAGTGTGGCGAACCCATCCTACCGCATCGCGTATGTCGCCATTGCGGCACCTATCGCGGACGCCAGCTTTCCGAAGCGACTGAGTAGACTACAGGAGTAGAGAGCATTGCGTATCGCTCTCGACGCGATGGGGGGTGATCTCGCCCCCAAGGCGGCTATTGAAGGTGCGGTAGCCGCGGCCCGCGACTTCGGCCTCGAAATCGTATTGGTCGGCCTCAAGGATATCGTCGAGACCGAACTCGCCACGCACGACATCACCAACCTCTCGATTCGAGTCGAGCATGCGCCGGAAGTCGTCGCGATGGACGATTCGCCGTTGGAGTCCATCCTCACCAAACCGCATTCGTCGATTCATATCGGGATGGAGATGGTGAAGCGCGGCGAGGTCCAGGGCTTCGTCAGCGCGGGCAACTCCGGCGCGATGATGGCGGCCGCGATGGCGATTCTCGGCAACCTCGCGCATGTGGACCGTCCCGCGATTGCATCGTTGATTCCCGCGACCGGCAGCCTCACGTTGCTCATCGATGCCGGTGCCAATACCGAAGTAAAGCCGATTCATCTCGCGCAGTTCGCCGTGATGGGCAGTGTGTATTCGCGCCGGGTGCGCAACCTCGAGCGGCCGCGGGTCGGCATCCTTTCCAATGGCGAGGAAGCCTCCAAGGGGACCGACGTCACCCGCGGCGCCGCCGAGATGCTTGGCCACATGGCCGCGCATGTGAACTACATCGGCTACGTCGAAGGCCGCGACATCAATCGCGGCAAAGCTGACGTGGTGGTGACCGACGGCTTCACCGGCAACGTCGCGCTCAAGACGATGGAAGGCTTCGCGGCGTTTTTGCTCGGCCATCTGCGCGAAATGTTTACCGCGAGCTGGCGGGGCCGGATGGCTTACCTCCTCATCCGCAAGGCGCTCGGCACGATGCGCGAGGGCCTCGATCCTCATGAGTACGGCGGCGCGCCGCTGCTCGGCGTCAACGGCGTCGCGATCATCGCGCATGGATCATCCAACGCGCGCGCGATTCGCAATGCGATTCGGGCCGCCTCCAACGAAGCCCTCGTTCATCAGGTGAACAACGAAATCGTCGACATCCTCGGGAAGAACGAAGATGTCATGGGTGCGAAACCGCAGGGCAAAGGCATCCGTGGGATGTTCGCCAAGATGCGCGAGCGGCTGTCGCGCTCGAAAGAAGCCGAGGAGCGCGAGCGTCGCATCAACGCGGCGGCCTCGACGGTGCCGGTCGGCGCCGTTGCGCACGACGACATCCTGCCGCCCGAGGAACGCATTAAAGAGGAGCGCCTCAAGAAGGAGGCATCTGAGCATGCGCGCAAGGAACATCCGAAAGAACATGCGAGGGAGCCTCTCAAGCTCGAGGTAATCCCGGCGCCGGAGGCGCGGGACCTCGCCGCTGAACGGCAGGAAATCGACGGCCGAACTTCATCTGCAGAATGGCGAAAACAAAGCCACTTTGACTCCCGAGATCGTCGAAACAAACCCATTAAAGGAGCCGCACTCCTGAGTTTGATGATTGGCGAGGCAACGGCTATTACGAAACGAAGCCAAAACCATCCGATGGTTGCTGTGGTTTGGAAGGCAGGCGCGCTCCACGACAGGCGCGAGCCCAGCTCTCATCCGTGCGTCACGCTTCTCGCATCGAAGCCATCGCGAGAACCGCGCCGCCCACCTTCTCTCGCCAGCGAGAGAAGGGACAGATACAGCAAAGATGCGAAACAAACCCATTGCGGTAATCGACGGAAAACGGGAATTACCAAACGAAGCCAAAAAGATCAGGCGATTGCTGCGTATGTCCCTTCTCTCGCTGGCGAGAGAAGGTGGATGGCGCGACGGTCGCTCTTTGATTGGCGACCGACGTGACAGACGGATGAGAGTGGGGCCAGCGCTCGTCGAGAAGTGCCTTTGAATCTAGCGATCGAAAAAACAAAGCCACTGGGGTGAACGACAGAAGAGCGGAGATTACGAAACGAAGCCAAAAAGATCAGATGATTGCTAGGGTCTGGGAAATTTGCGCTCCACGGCAGGCGCGAGCCCCACTCTCATCCGTGCGTCACGCTTCTCGCATCGAAGCCATCGCGAGAACCGCGCCGCCCACCTTCTCTCGCCAGCGAGAGAAGGGACAGGCAGAAGCAAAAGCATGAAAAACAAACCCATTAAAGGTCCGAATTTCCTGAAGAATCCATGAAACTTGCCTTCCTTTTTCCCGGCCAAGGCGCCCAACGAGTCGGGATGGGTGCCGAGCTTGCCCAAAACTTTCCCATCGCGCGCGATACCTTCAAAGAGGCCGACGAGGCGCTCGGCTTTTCGCTCTCGAAGCTATGCTTCGAAGGCCCCGAGGACGACCTTCGCCTGACCGCCAATACGCAGCCGGCGATGGTCACGGCGGCCATCGCGGCGATGCGGCTTTTCGAGTCTGAATGTCACATAGCACCTGTTGTCGCTGCTGGGCATAGCTTAGGTGAATATAGCGCGCTTGTGGCCGCCAATGCGCTAAGCTTTCCCGATGCCGTCCGCGCGGTGCACGAGCGCGGCCGACTGATGCAGGAGGCGTGTCCTCCCGGCCAGGGCGCGATGGCGGCGCTCATCGGCCTCGAACCCGATGTGGTCAAAGAAATTTGCGCGACGGTTTCCGAGGGCGGCCAGATTGCCGTGCCCGCGAACCTCAACGCGCCCGGCCAAATCGCGATCGCGGGACATACCGCCGCCGTTCACCGCGCGCTCGAACTCGCGAAGGAACGCGGTGCGACGATGTCGGTGGAACTCAAAGTGAGCGCCCCCTTCCATTGCCCGCTGATGAAGCCCGCGCAGGACGGCATGACGCCGATTCTCCGCGGCCTCACGATTTCGCCGCTGCGTTTCCCGGTCATCGCCAATGTCACCGCCGAACCGAACAGCGATCCCGCGAAGGTCGCCGACCTGCTCATTAGCCAGATCACCTCGCCGGTGAGATGGACCGAATCGATGGAGCAGCTCGGGAAGCTGGGCGTGACCGACGCGATCGAGTTCGGATGCGGCAAAGTTCTAATGGGCCTGATGCGCCGCATCAACAAGAACATCCGAGTGCGCCCGCTCGAAGACCTGGCCTCGCTGAAGGCGGTTGCCGAGGCGCTTGCGCAACCGAAGAGCTGAACGACGATCGATTGGACGCTCGCGTTGCGCTCGGGCAATCTTGCCTATCCCGCATCAACTCCATATGCTCCCCCCAATCGACCTTGCATTTGAATTGTCCGGCGACCGCGTCTGAGTTGCCGAGGAGGAACCGCAATCCCGATGGCTGATAACATCGAAGAAAAAGTGCGCGAGAAGATCGCCGAGCAACTCGGCGTCGCTGCCGACGAAGTAAAGTCCGAGTCCTCGTTTATCGAAGACCTCGGTGCCGACTCGCTCGACATCGTCGAACTGGTGATGGCGCTCGAAGAAGAATTCAACATCGAAATCTCCGACGAGGACGCCGAGAAAATCCGTACCGTCAAAGACGTGGTGGGATACATCCAGGCCCACAAGAGCTGATCCACCGCGATTCGTCACTTCAACATACCGCAGTTTCGGATGGCGGCGCTCGGCCGCCATCCCTTCGCAGGCTCCGAGGGGATGGGGGCATCGATGAGGAAGATGTGGAAGGCTGCGCAAGGTTCTGATCATGCGGTGTCCGTTCTGCCGTCATAAGGGGAACCGCGTCGTCGATTCCCGGATGTCCGGCGATGGCGCGACCATCCGTCGCCGCCGCGTCTGCTCCGCGTGCAAGAAGCGCTTCACCACTTACGAGCGGGTCGAAGAAGCCGCGCCGATGGTGGTCAAGAAGGACGGGCGGCGCGAGCCGTTCGATCGCGGCAAGATCATCGCCGGCATCAAGCGCGCATGCGAGAAGCGTCCGGTCTCGATGGAAACCATCGAGCAGATCGCCGACCGCGTCGAGTCGTCGGCGCTGGAGCGCGGCGAGCGCGAGGTCGCGAGCACCTTCATCGGCAGCGCGCTGATGAACGAGCTGCACGAGATCGATGAGGTGGCATACGTGCGCTTCGCGTCGGTCTATCGATCGTTCAAGGACCTCGACGAGTTCATGCACGAGCTGGAGGATCTGATCCGTCTGCGCAAGCAGGAATCCCCTGCTCCGTCGCGCGGCCGCGACAAAGAAGGGCGAGGTCGCGGCAGCGTATGACTTGAAGTCATCGAAGGAATGATGGGGCGGTTACCTCGCGAGGCTGATGGCGCGCGCAGCACCCTCACCTGCGCGGCACGCCCGTCGCGCGCAGCCATTGCAACGGTCGCGCCGCGCTTCCTCTCCCGCGAGAAAATGCGGGAGAGGAGGAAACGGAAAGAGACGCTTCCATGACCCGCCCCAATGTCGAACGCGATGCGCGCCTGATGGAAGAAGCCATCACGCTCGCGGAATCCGTGCTCGGCCTAACCTCGCCCAATCCCGCAGTCGGATGCGTGATCGTCGCGGGGGATAAGATCGTCGCGCGAGGCGCCACTGCCGTCGGTGGCCGACCTCATGCCGAAACCGTCGCACTCGCCAAAGCCGGCGCCAAGGCGCGCGGCGCGACCGCATACGTATCGCTCGAACCTTGCGCGCACTACGGCAAGACCCCGCCCTGCGCGAATGCGCTGGTCGAGGCCGGCATCAAGCGCGTGGTCATCGGATGCGGCGATCCATTTCCCCAGGTACGCGGCAAAGGCATCGCCATCCTCAAGAATGCAGGCATCGCGGTGACACTCGGTGTGATGGAAGAGGAAGCCCGCCGCATCAACGAGGGGTTCTTCACTCGCGTCGAGAAGGGCCGCCCGATGGTCATCCTCAAGCTCGCGACCACGCTCGACGGACGCATCGCGACCTCCAGCGGTGACTCGCAGTGGATAAGCGGCGAGGAATCCCGCGCCCTGGTCCATCGATGGCGTCGCTACAGCGATGCGGTGATGGTCGGCGCCGGCACCGTCATCGCCGATAATCCCGCGCCTCACCTGCCGCGATGAAGGCGGACGCGATCCGTATCGCGTCATCATCGATGCGAACCTGCGCACCGATCCTCGCGCGCGCGTTTTCACGCAACGTTCCAGCGCGTCGACGATCCTCGTAACGACGGCAGCCAACTACAAGAAGGCTCACGAGCGCTACGGCTCGACGCGCACCGAAGTCCTCGCGATCAAGACCGCCGGAAAGGAAATCGCGCTGGCTCCGCTCCTGCACGAGTTCGGCGAGCGCGGATGGAATCGCATCATGCTCGAAGGCGGCGCGCATCTGGCGGCATCAGCACTGCGCCAGAAAGTCGTAGATCGCCTCGCGATGTTCATCGCGCCCAAGCTCCTCGGCGGAGGTCTGTCCGCGATCGAGGGAATGGACTTGCTGAAGATGAAGGACGCGCTGGCTCTGGAGAATCTCGAAGTCTGGCAGATCGGTAATGACCTCCTAATCGAAGCGCGCATCGCCGGCTAACGCCCTCGCCTGCCGTTCTCGCGCAGGCTTTCTCCTCGTTCGCTCTTACCTACCGATAGCGCCGCTATGGTGCGACCCATGCAATGTCGACGAGGAGTCATGCTTAGGCGTCAAATTGACACATGCTCGGACACCTGTTTCATCGCGAGCAGCCGCCCTTACGAATTCACTGTCTCACGCTCACTTTAGCCAACCGTTGACCAATAGTCATCCCGATTTGGCGTTCAGGTAGCGCGGCCCTCCCGCTGGGTTCGGCGGCATGATCCCTGCACATGAAGTTGCTCGGCGCGCTCCATAAAAGGGGGGCGCACTGGAGAAGCTCGATTAACCCAAGCATCGCCGCACATCGAGTGCGAGCGCGTGGAAGTCATCGATGGACGAAGTCGTAAAAGAATTTCTCATTGAAAGTCACGAGAACCTCAACCAGCTCGATCATGACCTGATCGAGCTCGAAAAGGATCCCCATTCGAAAGACCTGCTCGGCAGCGTCTTTCGGACCATCCATTCGATAAAGGGTGTGTCCGGATTTCTCGACTTTCCAAAACTGGAAGCCCTGACCCACGCCGCCGAGGAGCTGCTCAGCAAGCTTCGTGACGGCCAGAAGGTCCTCAACCAGGCCATCACGTCGGTTCTGCTTGCCACGGTGGATTCGGTGCGCCAGATGCTGGCGAAGATCGAAGCCGACGGCAACGACGGCGACCAGGATTATGCCGAGCTGATTGCCCGGCTGGCGGAACTTTGCAATCAGGAAACCAGCGACGAGGCGGCTGACGCTGCTCCCACGCCCGAGGCTCCAGCACCGGAAATTGAACCTCCAGTCGTCGCGCAGCCCGAGGCGGTGGCCGTCGAGCCCGTGCAAGCCGTCGACGCAGCTCCGGAAGCGCCGAAGAAGAAACCCAAAGCCATCCGCAAGCCCAAAGCCCCTCGCGTCGAGGAATCGGCGGCCGCGCCGATGGTCCAGGCTATCGAAGAGATTCATGCGGTGTCAGCCGCAGTCCCGCCCACAACTCCAGCGGCGCCGCATCCGGATGCTCCCGCTCGCGAAGACAATCACGAAGCAGCTACCTCGGCCGCCGCGGACAGCAGCATTCGGGTCAACGTCAACCTGCTCGATAAGGTGATGAACCTGGTCGGCGAGTTGGTGCTGGTCCGCAACCAGATTTTGCAGTTTTCGCTGCGCTCGCAGGAATCAACCTTCCTCGGCACCTCGCAGCGCCTCAATCTGATCACCTCCGAACTGCAGGAGGGGATCATGAAAACCCGGATGCAGCCGATCGGCAACATCTGGAGCAAATTCCCGCGCATCGCTCGCGACCTCGCGCTGGCCTGCGGCAAGCAGGTGCGCATCGAGATGGAGGGCGAGGAGACCGAGCTCGACAAGACCCTCATCGAGGCGATTCGCGATCCGCTAACGCACATCGTGCGCAATTCGATCGATCACGGTATCGAGCTGCCCGCCCAACGCCTCGCCGCCGGTAAGCCGGCCGAGGGAACCTTGTCGCTGCGCGCATTGCACGAAAGCGGCCAGGTCATCATCGAAGTGGTGGATGACGGCGCCGGTATCGACGTCGAACGCGTCCGCGCGAAAGCTCTGGAGAAGGGCCTCATCACACCCGACCAGGCGGCCCGAATGGGCGAGAGCGAGGCGCTTAAGTTGCTGTTCCTGCCCGGCTTCTCGACCGCGCAAAAGATCACCAACATCTCCGGGCGCGGCGTCGGCATGGATGTGGTCAAGACCAACATCGAGCGCATCGGCGGCACCGTCGACATGCATAGCACGCAGGGCCAGGGTACGCGGCTTCGGATCAAGATTCCGTTGACCCTCGCGATCATCCCCGCCTTGATCGTCACTTGCGCGGGCGACCGCTACGCGATTCCGCAAATCAGCCTGATCGAGCTGGTCGGCCTCGAAGCCGACGAGAAGGCGCACAAGATCGAACTGATCCACGGCGCGCCCGTTTACCGCCTGCGCGGCAACCTGCTCCCACTGGTTTACCTGCACGAAGTTCTGAAGATGCCGCCGCCGGCCACCGATGGCGATGCCGCCTCGCGCGCCTCGCACATCGTGGTGTTGCAGGTGGCCGAACAGCAGTTCGGATTGGTCGTCGACCAGGTCAGCGATACCGAAGAAATCGTCGTCAAGCCGCTTGGCAAACAGTTCAAGGGCGTGTCCGCCTTTGCGGGAGCAACCATCATGGGCGACGGACGGGTGGCGTTGATCGTCGACGTCCCGGGCGCTGCGCAATTGTCCGGGGTGCTCAACTTCCGCGATAACGCGCGGACCGAAAAACAGGAACAGGATGCAGCCGCACGCGCCAGGAGCAAGCAGCAGCGTCTACTGCTGTGCCGCGCCGGAAGCTCCGAGCGCATCGCAGTGCCGCTGGCGCTGGTTTCACGTCTCGAGGAATTTGCCCAGACGCAAATCGAGCACGCGGCCGGTTCCAAGGTGGTTCGCTATCGCGATCAGATACTCCCGCTGGTCGATCTCGCAGCGCTGCTCGGAAGTGGTTCCAGCGACGAAACGCACGATCCACTGCCAGTGGTGGTGTTCGACGACGGGCGCAATCATCGCGTCGGGGTGGTGGTCGACCAGATCATCGACATCGTCGAAGAAGAAACCTACGCGACTCAGCTCAGCAGCCGACCGGGCCTGCTCGGCTCCGCGGTGGTGACCGAAAAGGCGACCGACTTCCTCGACCTGCGTGCGGTCTTCGAGGCCGCCAAGCAGAGCTGGTACGACGGCGAAGCGGCCGACCAGACCGTCAATCGATCGATCCTGCTGGTCGACCAGTCGCTGTTCTCGCGCGGTCTGGTGCGCAGCTACCTCGAGATGGCGGGGCACGATGTACAGGAAGCCAACGGCCTCGAGGAGGCGCTTGAAAAACTCGACTGCAGCCATGTCGACCTCGCAATTGTTTCGACCAACCTGGCCGGCAACGGTGCAGCGCTCGAACAGATTCGCAAGAAGACTCGCGAGTTCCACATTCCGGTGATGGGACTGACCGACGATCGCGGCGAAATCTCCGAGGAAGTCACGCAGCGCTACGACGCTTGCCACTTCAAGTCGGAACGCCAGGCGATTCTCGATGGGGTCGAAAAACTGATCGGCGGCGCTCGTGAGCATCTGGCGGTGCCGATGGTTCACGCAGAGATGGCGCCGGCCGGCATGACTCTGAACTAACGGGGGAACTTTCTTGAATACGCATAACAATTCAATGGCGGAAGCTAACTTAGATGAAGGCGCGGGCGGCAGGTTCACTACTTTCATCGTCGATGGAATGCTGTTCGGCGTCGAAGTGATGAAAGTCCAGGAGGTGCTGCGCTCGCAAGCCAGCACCCGGGTCCCGCTCGCTCCCGAAGTCGTCAGCGGACTCATCAATCTGCGCGGTCAAATCGTGACCTCGATCGACATGCGGCGGCGGCTCAATCTGCCGCTGCGCGCACCCGAGACCATTCCGATGAACATCGTGGTCCGATCCGGGGACGAGGCGGTGAGCCTGCTGGTCGATGAAATCGGCGATGTGCTGCAGGTCGAGGGCTCCCGCTTCGAACGCAAGCTCCACAACATTGATCCAGCGGTGCGCGACCTCATCGTCGGAGTCTACAAACTCGATGACCGGTTGTTGCTGGTGCTGGATACGAATCGCACCGTGGCGGTCACCGAAAATTAAACGAAGCACTAGCTGACCTCCGAATCGTCGGGGTGATCTCAAAGCAGTCCGAGGTTTCCATGAGCAACAATCACAACTCCGCCGGGTCGGCCGCACGCAAGCCTGTGGCCACGCATTCGTTGGGCGAGAAACTAGGCGTCGATGATGCGAGCCTGGCTCGGCGCCGGGAGTTCATCCGCCTCGGCGATCCCGAACGCGATCTGCTGATCGAACTCATCCCGTGGTCCGCCAAAGCAGCGGAGCCGCTGGTCAAGGAGTTCTATGACTGGCAGTTCTCGTTCGGCCCAACTCGTACGTTCTTTGAGAAGTATGCCGCCGCGCGCAAGTTGCCTCTCGAAGAGTTGCGCCGCCACCTGGAAGTTGCACAAGGAAACTATTTTCGCCAGGTCTTCGAAGGCGCGCGCGACCGATGGGGCTCGGACTATTTCGAGCAGCGGCTGCACGTCGGATGGCTTCACGATCAGATCAATCTGCCCTTCAAGTGGTACATCGGAGCCTATGCCGAATTTCAGCGGCTTACCCACGACTACCTCAGCAAGTCATTCTCGCTGAAGAAAGCCTCCGCGTCCGAACAAGCCATCTTCAAAGTCTTTAACTACGACATGCAGGCGGTCGGCGATTCCTTTCTGCTGAGTGTGCTGGCGTCGATCGGGCTTGACATCGAGTCGATTCACAAGGCGCCCGGCACCGATCGCACGGAATACTTCTCGGAGGTAAAGGACGCCACCGCGCTGATGCTTCGGCAGGCCGAAGCGCTGGCCGACATGCGCCTGACCGATCCGGTTTTCGACGGCGCTGGCGGCAAGAAGGTCGCCGGCAACGCCTTCGAACGAGTACGGACCCGGCTCTCACGGCTGCTGGAGACGACCCATTCGATGGTCGGGCGGCTGACCGACTCGTCGCAGAATGTCCAAACTTCGACCGAACAGATGACCGCCGCCATCAGCGAAATCGCGCGCAATGCCACCGAATCGGCGCGAGTTGCGAGCTCGGCGGTGCAGCTGGCCGCCTCGACCAACACGGTGGTCAGTTCGCTAGGCGAGTCGAGCGCGAAGATCGGCCAGGTGCTCAAAGTCATTACCACCATCGCACAGCAGACCAATTTGCTCGCGCTCAATGCCACTATCGAAGCCGCGCGCGCCGGCACCGCCGGCCGAGGCTTCGCGGTGGTTGCCAATGAGGTCAAGGAGCTGGCCAAGGAGACCGCCAAAGCCACCGAGGACATCGGCAGGCGCATCGAGGCGATTCAGAACGACGCCACCAACGCGGTCGACGCGATCGGAAAAATCGGCGCGGTTATCGATCAGATCCACGATATTTCCAACACCATCGCGGGCGCGGTGGAAGAGCAGACCGCGGTCACTAACGAGATCGCGCGCAGCATGACCGATTCGGCGCGTGTCAGCACCGAAGTAGTCACCACCCTGTCGGCGGTACTCGACGGCAACAACAATTCCGGCGAGGCCTTAGAGCATTAACGGATCGGAAGCGCAACCGCAGTACGAATCGTAAACGGATCGAAATCATCATGAAGCTGAACAATCTATCGCTTGGAACCAAACTGACCCTGCTATCGGGGTTGTTCGTAACCGGACTGCTGGTGTTCGCGGTGGTCGCGTTTACCACCCTGAACGAAGTCAAAATCGGCGGCCCGATCTATACCGCGGTTAATGCCGCCAATGAAATCGACTCCGAGATCTCACCGCCTGCCGGCTACATCGTGGCCGAGCGCGTTCTGATTTTCCAGATGCTGATTGACGGGGCGAAGGATCCTGTCGCCCTCAACACTTTCCGCCAGCAATTCGAAGTCGAACGCAAGAACTTCGAGGACATCCACCAGGCATTCGTCAAGAGCATGCCCGAAGGGCATTTAAAGGACTTGATGCAGAAGGCCTACGAGCCCGGGCACCAGTACCTGGAAATCGGCGCAAACAAGTTCATCCCATTTCTCCTCGCGGGCAAGGTCGCGGAAGCGGATGCAACGCGCCCGGAGATGAAGGACCTGTTCATCAAGCATGCCGCCGCCAACAAGGAATTCGATGAAACCAACATGGCGCAGATGGCGACCCTCGAAGCGAACGCCGCTTCAACGGTAGCCTCGCGAACCTTCACGCTTATTGCCGTTGCAGTTGTAGTGATCGCGTTAGTGCTCATCCTGTGCGTCGTCATCGCGAGGGGAATCACGACTCCGATGGCCGCCACCCTGCAGATGCTCCATCAAGTCTCGCTTGGCAACCTCACCCATCGGATCGACGTCGACGGACGCGACGAAATCGCGCAGATGGGCAATGCGCTCAACGACACCATTGACAATCTGTCGCATGTGATGGCGGAGATCGAATCCGACGCCAAGGTCTTGTCGAGCGCCTCCGAAAAGCTGTCCGCCACCAGCGTGCAACTTGGTGCCAACTCGCAGCAAACCACCAGCCAGGCGGCCGCCGTTTCGTCCGCCGCCGAAGAAGTCAGCCAGAACGTTCAAACTGTCTCGACTGCCACCGAGGAGATGTCGGCCTCGATCAAGGAAATCTCCAAGAACGCGAGCGAAGCCGCCGAGGTCGCCAGCTCGGCCGCGCGGCTGGCCGGCGCCACCACCGCCACCATGACCAAGCTTAGTGAGAGCAGCGCGGAAATCGGCAACGTCATCAAGGTGATAACTTCCATCGCCGAACAAACCAACCTCCTCGCACTTAACGCCACCATCGAAGCAGCGCGAGCGGGCGAGGCCGGAAAAGGCTTCGCAGTGGTTGCCAACGAGGTCAAGGAACTCGCGAAGGAAACCGCCAAGGCCACCGAAGACATCGGTATCAAGGTGCAGGCGATTCAGCATGATGCAAAGGGGGCGGTCCAGGCGATCGACGAGATCAGCACTGTCATCGGCCGCATCAACGATATCCAGAACACCATTGCCAGTGCGGTCGAAGAGCAGACCGGCACCACCAACGAAATCTCGCGCAATATCTCGGAGACTGCACGCGGCAGCTCGCACATCGCAGACACCATAACCGGAGTCGCGAACTCCGCGACCGAGACCCAGCAAACAGCCAATGTTTCCCTGCAGGCCGCTCAGGATCTATCGAAACTCGCGGTCAAGCTCAGCGGGGTAGTGAGCCAGTTCCAGCTGCCGAGCGCAGCAGCCCAGGCAAACGGAATCGCGAGAACCCATCGATGATGGGATAGCTCTATGAACCCCATTGCCGGCCGCGGATAACCCATAAATCTCTAACTACGGATTTCGCGCTGAATCGAGGTAACGATGTCACTAAAGAACCTATCGATACAAACCAAGTTGACCCTGCTCTCCGCACTGTTCGTCACCGGAATGGTGGTATTCGGAGTGGTCGCCTTGGTGGCGCTCAACGAGGTCAAAATCGGCAGCATCCTGTATTCGCAAATCCATCAGGGCGCCAACATCAGCGCCGACTATGAACCTGCGTCAGGCCATCTGCTCTCCGCTCGACAACTCGTCTACCAGATGATGTACGAGGTAAATGATAAGGGCCAGCTGGATCATGACCTTCAGCAGTTCCAGCAAGTAGCCAAACGCTTCCAGGACACTCACGACACCTTCTCGAAGTCGATCACCGATCCTCGTTTGATCGAGCTGCTGCAGAAGGCTTACGAACCCGGCCGTCAATATCTGGACGTAGCGACGAACAAACTCATTCCTTTGCTGCTGGCAGGCAAGCGCGACGAAGCCGACACCGTGCGGGCCGAAATGAAACCCTTATTTGTGGCTCACGACGTCGCGACCAAAGCATTCACCGAGGCTAGCGACGCTCAACTGGCCATGGTCGAAAAGACTGCTGCTTCCACAGTCGCATCCCGCACGTACTTGATGGTCGCGGTGGCATTGATAGCAATCGGTTTGGTCCTCACGCTGTGCGTCGTCATCGCGAAGGGAATCCTGACTCACTTGAATGCCACCCTCGAAATGCTCAACCAGGTCTCCAAGGGTAACCTCGCCCATCGCATGAATGTGGTCGGCACCGACGAAATCGCGCAGATGGGCAATGCCCTCAACGAAACCATCGACAAACTATCGCAGGTCATCTCGACGATCGGAGAGGATGCTCACGTGCTCTCCAGCGCGTCGGAGGAGCTTTCCACCACCAGTCAGCAGCTCGGGGTCAATTCCCAGCAGACCACCAGTCAGGCCGCCGCGGTATCGTCCGCAGCCGAGCAGGTCAGCCAGAACGTACAGACGGTATCGACCGCCACCGAGGAGATGTCCGCCTCGATCAAGGAAATTTCCAAAAACGCGAGCGAGGCTGCCGAAGTTGCCAGCTCGGCCGCGCGCCTCGCCAGCGCCACCACTACCACCATGCACAAGCTCGGCGAGAGCAGCGCGGAGATCGGCAACGTCATCAAGGTGATTACCTCGATTGCCGAACAGACCAACCTGCTCGCCCTCAATGCCACCATCGAGGCGGCGCGCGCCGGCGAAGCCGGCAAGGGCTTCGCGGTGGTCGCCAACGAAGTCAAGGAATTGGCAAAGGAAACCGCCAAGGCCACCGAAGACATCGGGGCGAAGGTCCAGGCGATTCAGCATGATGCCAAGGGCGCAGTGCAGGCCATCGACGAAATAACCGCCGTCATTGGACGTATCAACGATATCCAGAACACCATCGCCAGCGCAGTCGAAGAGCAGACCGGCACCACCAACGAGATCTCGCGCAATATTTCGGAGACCGCCAAGGGCAGCTCCGATATCGCCAGTAACATCACGGGCGTCGCGACCGCCGCCACGGAAACGCAACATACGGCGAGCGCTTCGCTTCAAGCTGCCAAGGATCTGTCGAAACTCGCAGTCAAGCTTAGCGATGTGGTCGGCCAGTTCCAGCTCGCCGACAATGGAAGTCGTGGCAATGGCTCGCGTCTTAGCCACTAAGCCCTCGAGTACCATTTTGGAGGACATTTTCACAGTGAAAGGACTTAAAGACATTTCGGTGAAGAGCAAGTTGCGAATACTGACCGGGCTTTTCGTCGGAGCAATGGTGCTTTTTGGCCTGTTGGCGTACCGAACCCTCAATCAGGTCAAAGTCGGCGGCGCCCTTTATCAGTCAATCTCCGATAACGATGCTGAGCAGGCCGACTATTCGGTTCCATCTCAACTCGCGATCGCCGGCCGGTTGCTGGTTTATCAAATGCGCGTGGACGTCGAGAATAAAGCCAAACTCGTCAAGGAAAATGACCAGCTTCGCGACGCGCTCAAAGCTTTCGAGGACGGCCACACGCACTGGCTGGCACTGGAAGATGAGCCCGAGCTCAAGATGTTGATCAAGAAGACCTATGAACCTGGACATCAGTACCTTTCGTTAGCGATCGATACCTATGCTCCTCTGCTGCTGGCCGGCAAAGCTGCGGAAGCTGACGCCTTTCGCGTCGAGAAGATGAACTCACTATACGCCGAGCATGAAAAACTTCAGCAGGAGTTTCTACAACAACTGGCCCAGCACACCGTTCGATTCGAAGACGATGCGCGCTCGCAGATCTCGACCGGCGTCCTGACCCTGATCGCGGTCGGTGTTATCGCGGGCCTGTTAGTTGGTGGACTAACCTTTTACATCGGCAACGGAATCGTCGCCCCACTGCACAAGACCGTCGAGGTACTCAACGAAGTCTCAACCGGCAACCTGACCAGCCGACTCGCGGTCAACGGCAGCGACGAGATCGCGCAGATGGGCAAGGCGCTCAATGAAACTATCGAGAACCTGTCCCGCGCACTGACCCAAATCAGCAGCGATTCGGAGGTTCTCTACAAAGCTTCTGACGACTCCAGCAAAGTCAGCAGGGACCTCATCACGAATTCCCAACAGACTACCAGCCAGGCGGCCGCAGTTTCCTCCGCCGCCGAGCAAGTCAGTCAGAATGTGCAGACTGTCTCAACCGCGGCCGAAGAAATGACGGCTTCGATTAAGGAAATATCCAAGAACGCCAGTGAAGCGGCGGAGGTGGCTAGCTCTGCTGCGCGGCTGGCCGGAGCGACCAACGCCACCATGACGAAGCTCAGCGAAAGCAGCGCCGAGATCGGAAACGTTATTAAGGTGATCACCTCGATTGCGGAACAGACCAACCTCCTCGCGCTCAACGCGACCATCGAGGCCGCACGCGCCGGTGAGGCGGGTAAAGGTTTCGCAGTGGTCGCGAACGAAGTCAAAGAGCTGGCGAAGGAGACCGCGAAGGCCACCGAAGATATCGGCGCGAAGGTGCAGGCCATTCAGCATGACGCCAAGGGAGCGGTGCAGGCGATCGACGAGATCACCGCGGTCATCGGGCGCATCAACGATATCCAGAACACCATCGCCAGCGCGGTCGAGGAGCAAACCGGCACCACCAACGAGATCTCGCGCAATGTGTCCGAGACTGCAAAGGGCAGTTCCGATATCGCAAGCAACATCACGGGTGTTGCGTCTTCGGCAAAGGCGACCCATGACTGCGCCGCGGTGGCCGAGAACTCCGCCGCGACGCTCTCGAAAGTGGCACAAAGCCTGACCGGCGTAGTCGCTCAGTTCAAACTTTTAACCAACGGACGCCTTGGCAACACTGCTCGGGTGCCCAGTTAGTAACTGTCGGTCGAATGGAGAAATTATCGTGCGTGCACTGATTGTGGATGATTCAAAAGCCATGCGCTCTATTGTGGGACGCATCGTTAAACAAATCGGCTTCGAGATCATCGAAGCGGCGAATGGACGCGAGGGTCTCGAGCAGCTGAACTCGCATGGGGACGTCGATCTGATCCTGGTCGATTGGAATATGCCGGAAATGAACGGCATCGAGTTTTTGCATGCAGTTCGTGCGCAACCCGGCTCGTCGGCATTCAAAATGCTCATGGTAACTACCGCGAGCGATCTGGCGCACATCAATACAGCGATCGAGGCGGGCGCCAATGAATACCTGATGAAACCTTTCACCAAAGAAGCGATGGTCTCCAAGTTGCAAATGCTTGGAGTACTCGAGGACTCCCAGTGAGAGGCAAACTTAGAATCCTGGTGGTCGACGACTCGGTGGTGGTTCGCCGCATGCTGAGCGAAATGTTGTCGAGTCATCCGGCCATCGAATCCGTCGCGACCGCCTCCAACGGGCGCATCGCCTTAGCACGGATACCGCAGATAAATCCCGATGCGGTAATCCTCGACGTTGAGATGCCCGAGATGGACGGCTTGCAGACGGTGGCCGAGATCCGGCGCTTCAACAAGCGACTACCGGTGATTATGTTCAGCACCGTCACGGCACGCGGTGCGGTGGCAACGCTGGACGCCATCGGGTTGGGGGCCAATGACTACGTAACCAAGCCCAGCACGCGCAGCGGAACGGTGGGCCAGATCGGACTGGTATACAAAGAGCTGGTCGACAAGATCCTCGCCCACTGCCACTTCGACATGAGTTCGATCGACGCCGGGCAACCCGGCGAAGATCGCCCGCGTCTGGTCACGGCAAAACCGCCACTTGCGCTGGCTAAACCTGGTCCAGCAATTATAACTGCGCCGGCGGGGCTGGGTCCGATCGAAGCCATCGCCATCGGTGTTTCGACCGGAGGACCGAATGCATTGGCGGTGCTGCTGCCAACCTTTCCGGCTGACTTACCGGTACCGGTATTCATCGTTCAGCATATGCCGCGACTGTTCACCAAGCTGTTGGCTGAACGGTTGTCGAGTAA
The DNA here is from genome assembly GCA_963848285.1 of uncultured delta proteobacterium. GTDB lineage: Bacteria > Desulfobacterota > Binatia > Binatales > Binataceae > DATGKG01. The sequence goes on from CAWKCZ010000002.1 coordinate 714,021, forward strand.
AACCCAGATTCCGGTCGAGGAGGCTCGCCCCGGCGATGTGGTAGTGCCGGGGAAAATGTGGGTAGCACCCGGTGATTTCCATATGGTCGTCAAGCGCATCGGCACCAGAGTTACGATCCAGACCAACCAGGAAACGCCGGAAAATTCCTGCCGGCCATCTGTCGATTCGCTGTTTCGTTCCATCGCCGATACCTATGGGCAAACCGCTTTGGCCGTAGTCATGACCGGAATGGGTCAGGACGGCCTACGCGGATGCGAAGCCATTCGCGCGCGAGGCGGCCAGGTCCTGGCCCAGGACGAAGCCAGTTCCGTGGTATGGGGCATGCCTGGATTTGTTGCACGCGCCGGGCTGGCGGAAAAGGTGGTTCCACTTTCGGAGCTGGGCGCCGAAATTGTGCGTCGCACGCGCAAAACCGAAGCCATTCCCCGATTGCGGCCCATGGCATCAGCGAGGGCAAGCCTGTGAGTATCGATCGCGAAGGATTTGATTACGTCAGCACGCTGATCCGGAATGACGCCGGGCTGGTGTTGGAATCGGGCAAGGAATATCTGGTCGAAGCGCGGCTGCGCCCGCTGGCACAGGAGGTCGGACTGACTTCGGTGCAGGCTTTCATCCAGCAATTGCGCTCGCCTAATGGGACCGGAATGCGGCGGCGCGTCATCGAAGCGATGACCACCAACGAAACTTCGTTCTTTCGCGACCTGCGCCCCTTCGAGACGCTGCGCACCGCGATCCTGCCGAGGATCATTGCCAATCGTCGCGATGAGCGGCGCCTTAATATCTGGAGCGCGGCCTGCTCGACGGGTCAGGAACCCTATACGATCGCGATGATCATACGGGAGCATTTTCCCGAACTGACAAATTGGTCGTGTCGAATCCTGGCCACCGATCTGTCGCGCGAAGTGCTCCAACGCGCACAAAGCGGGCGCTACAGTCAACTCGAAGTCAATCGTGGCATGCCGGTGCAGTTTCTCAGCCGCTACTTCGTCCGCGACAAGCTGGATTGGGAAATTCGCAAAGAAATTCGTGGCATGGTCGAATTCGTTGAAATGAATCTCACCCGCGCATGGCCGCCATTACCACGGATGGACATTATCTTTCTGCGCAATGTCCTGATCTATTTTGACGTCGGGGTTAAACGGCAGATTTTCGAAGGCATGCGCCGTCAGCTCCGAATCGACGGCTACATGCTACTCGGCAATTGCGAGACCACGCTCGGAATCCACGACGGCTTCGAGCGGCAGCCCGACGACCGCGGCGGTTGGCATCGGGTCAAGAAGTGAAAAGGGGAATGTGATGAGACCAAGGCTCGAACAAGACGATATTCATCAGCTGGCCGACCGGATCTGGGATAGTATGTTCGGCGCCGGCCTGGAACGCCTCGATAGCGAGGCCGCCAGCGCCGACGATCGCTTCCTGACCGGATGCGTTCAGCTTACCGGGGCGTGGGAAGGCGCCGCCGTGGTGCGTTGCTCCTTCAAGCTCGCTTCACAGTTGGCTTCGACCATGTTCGGTTCGGAAGAACTGGCCGATGACGAAGTGTGCGATACGGTTGGAGAGCTTGCCAACTTGACTGCGGGCGCGGTTCAGGCTTTGATGCCCTCGCCATCGGAACTATCGCCACCGTCAGTGGTCGAAGGTAAAGACTACAAGCTCATTCTGCCGCGTTGTTCAATCATGAACGAGGCTCATTTTCAGTTCTGCGAGGAGCCGTTCAACATCGTGGTATTTGAGGCAATTGCTGGCGCACAATCCGGTCATTTGACTCCGCAACGAGTTTCCTAGACGCAAGGTGGACAAGCGCTTCGCTCGAGCGAAGCGTGGTCGGGTACAGGTTAAGGAAACAATGAGCGTCGATGATGCGCCGTTGCTTTGTCCGCTGTGGCAGGCGCGCATTTCTTTCTATTTCATCCATCAAGATCAGTAGTGGTCGCGCGATCGTTCATCTCGCGCCCACTACTTTCGATCTACCGCTCACTCCCTCTTGGCGGAAAGGCCGCTTCCTTCTCACGCTTGGATCATCCCGATCAGACCAAATCGATGTAACTCTACAAGATAGGATGAAGGATCCTATCAACGCTATGGGAGGCGTTGTGACAGCCAATGGACACACAAAATACTGCAAACAGCCTGGTCAAGATTTTAATCATCGACGATTCCCGCTCCAGCCGCATGATGGTGAAAAACTGCCTCAAGGGAGTTACCGGATTCGAATTCGAAATCGAAGAAGGTGACTCCGGGAGTATCGCTTTCGAGAAGTCCAAACCGGGTCTTCACGATCTGGTTTTGATGGACATCCACATGCCCGGAATGGACGGCTATGAGGCCACCAGGTTGATTCGCGCGTGGGAGCGCTCTAAAGGTCGCCCCGAAATGCCGATCATCGCAGTAACCGCGATGGATCCGGGCCAGGCGGCAACCAAGACCAAAGATGCCGGCTGCACCACCTTCGTAAGTAAGCCCCTTAAACCCGCGGTTCTCGGCGAAGCGATCAGAAAGGTAATGGGCGTGGCACCGGCTCCCGAAGCCGCTTCAGCGCCGGCTGCTGCTACGAAAGAAAACGGTGGAATGTTTTCCAAGCTATGGGGTGGTGGCGCCAAGAAGGAAGTCGAAAACGTCGAGCAGGAAGGTCTCAAAGGAATGCGCTCGATTTTTCTCGCGGAGAAGCAGCGAGAAATCGGCGTCGCCCTGGCTGCGATCGATGCGGGCGATATCGATACCGTGACCCAGCTCGCATATCGCCTCAAGGGCGAAGGTGCAAACTACGGCTTTCTCAAGATTAGCGAATTCGGGGGAACCCTCGCCCAAGCGATCGAAGGGAGAGATTTCAAAACCGCGCGCAACGTGACCCAAAAGCTAATGGCATATCTGGGAAAGGCGATCGAACAGGGAGCCGCGTAAAACTCCGGTCGTTCGACCGGTGCGCGGAACACAGAAATGAAGATCGACTTGGCCAGCGTAATGGGACTGGTTGCAGGACCTGCCTGCATCATCGCCGGACAACTCATCGAAGGCGGTCATCTGGGTACGCTGGTGCAGGGTAGCGCGGCCTTGATCGTAATCGGCGCTAGCGTCGCGGCCTGCATGCTTTCCTTTTCGCCGGTGTTCTTGAAAGCGGCTGCCACCGATGTTCGCAAGGTGGTCGGTGAGACCACCCCGGACTCATTCGACGTAATCGATCGCATCGTCGATTACAGCAACACGCTCAATCGCGATGGCCCGATCGCGCTCCAGGGTTCTGTGCAGAAGGAGCCCTACCCTCTTTTGTCGATGGCGCTCAATTTGTTGGTCAGCAACATCAATCCGCAAACCATGATGGCCATCCTCGAACGTAAGTTTGCCGAGAACACTCGTCTCAACAACGCGGGTGCAGAGGTCTTCGAAGCCGCGGGCGGATATCTGCCGACCTTCGGCATCATGGGTGCGGTGCTGGGACTCATCCACACCATGTCGATGCTCAACGAACCGACCAAGCTCGGCGATGGTATCGCGTCAGCGTTCGTGGCCACGCTTTATGGCGTCGGGGTAGCGAACTTGTTGGCTTATCCAATCAGTAAGAAAATTCGCGCGCGAGCTCATGCGGAAAAAGAACTCGACAAGATCGTCATCATGGCGATTAAAGGCATCCAATCAGGCCAGCGTGGAATGTCCCTCCGGCAGGCGCTAACTGGAGGCTCGACAGCTCCTACGAATCCCGCGGTGCGACTGGCGCGCAAGGGCGCTGCTTAATTCTTCCGGCCCTTACCCAGGTTCGGATTTCGAAACTGAAAATCGTCAGCGCGAGATCGCCTCTTCCAAATCCTACTGCGAATTTGTTAAAGACAGCGCAAATTGCCATATGAGTCCCGCGCCGTAGGCCAGGTGGCAGGCTGGGAACAGGATCAGAAATCGCGGGAAGGCTCTGAGACTACCAGCTCGAATACTTTCCGCGGCAGCAAACATTACCAGCAGTGCGCCATAGACAGTTAGCGGAAAAAATCGCCAGCTGGCGGGCAGAAGCGGGATCGCCAATAGATACAACAGAAAAATGCTCGGAATCAGAAAAACCAGAGAGAGAGAGCTGGGCAGCGCAATCGTATTCTGCCATCGCCCGCGACCATAGCGGAAAATCTGGCGCACGAAGCCATCCAAGGTGCCACGTCGGCTATGGTACACAATAAGGTCCGGATCGTGCAGGATGCCGCGGTTTTCCAGCGCGAGGAGCCCGAGTAGCAGATTTTCCTCGTTACAAACCAGCTCGCTTCCAAACACTGGACCACGACCATTTATAGCGCTGCGGCGAATCGCCAAATTGCACAGGATCAGCGCTCGATCGTCAGTTCGTCGCAATTGACCGGTCGAGCGATATCGTCCTCGCACGCGCGCGGAGCCGAACCAGGACGCGAGGACGTTGCCGACGCAATGCTCGAACATCGAACTCGCTGCGGGAGTAAGGTTCGGTCCACCGACGACGTCGACTTCGGGCTTCCGCGCAAATGTATCCATCGCGCGTGTGAATAGGTCTGGTCTTATGGTCACGTCGTCGTCCAGGAAATAGATCACCTCGCCGACGGCCTCACTCAAAGCCACGTTGCGCGCGTGCGCGGGCGAGCTGTCTGCGATCACTATTAGTCTGAGCCTCGGATCCGACGAAGCGTGCCGTGTCACGAAGTCCTCGGTTGGTGGATCCGATCCGTTGCATACAACCAGAATTTCAGTTTCTTCCGGTAACGCGGCTGCAAATATACTCGCGAGGCATTGCTGCAGAGCAGCGAGGCGGCCATGGGTTGGGATGACTATCGATAATAGAGGAACCTGGACCCTTGGGGCCGATTGAGCGGAAGTCACCGCAATAGATGGCGTTTCGGAAAGCATCGCTAATTCGCCTTGTCCGGCGCGCCATTGAAAACGGATTCAATGCCAATCACTAGTTCTGTACCCCCTGCCCGTTCTCGAACTCGGGTTGCGCCATCGGCTGCGCAACGACTGATTTTTCGTAGCGGTCGATGATCTCTCGGGCAGCACCGATCGCTCGGACTTGGCCATGGTCCAACCACAATGCGCGGTCGCAAAGTATCCGCAGGTTCTCGGACCCGTGCGATACAATAATGAGCGTCGCGCCCGACGCACGAAACGACTGCAATCGCTCATCGCATCGGGATCGAAACTCGATGTCGCCGGTAGTGAGCGCCTCGTCCAGCAGTAACAATTCGAATCGGACGTGAGCGGCGATTGCAAACCCGAGCCGCGAGGCCATTCCGGTCGAATAGGTCCAGAGCTGGCGGTCCACCGCCTCTTCGATGCCTGCGAATTCGACGATGGCAGGTACCAAAGATTGGATCTGGCGATTGGTCATTCCCAGGATGGTTCCTTGAAGGTAAATGTTTTCTCGTCCGGTTAAAAATGGGTGAAACCCTGAACCAAGTGAGAGTTGGGTTGAGACCCGCGCATGAACTTCGACGGTCCCGCTCGAAGGCATAGCGATTCCCGCGAGGATCTTCAGTAAGGTGCTTTTACCAGCGCCATTGCCCCCGACGATGCCGAGCGACTCACCGCGCTTGACCCGAAACGACACTCCATTCAGTGCGTGGATTTCCCGACGCCGCGACGGACGGCCGAGCATCCAACGGACCACGGTCTCGACCATCGCCTCACGCTCGTGCGTGCGCGCCCGATAGGACTTGTAGAGTCCTTCGACCATCACTACGTCGTCGCTCGGGCTAGGCACACACCCGCTCCAAAGCAAACTTCACCGCGATGAGTACTACTTCGGGTCCCGCTGACGTGTGTCCGGGATCTCTACCGAGACAACTAGATGTAGTCATCGAAGTGAGGCTCCAATCGCTTGAAGACGAAGATTCCCGCCACCAGGGTGACAACTGATGTGACTATCGCCATCTGCAGCACCAGCTTCGAGGCCGGCCATCCCGCAACCAAAGTGTTGCGATACAGTTCGATGATTCCAGCCATCGGATTCAACAAGTACCATCGCAACCAGGGCTTCGGCACATACGAAATTGGATAGAAGGTCGGGGTGAAATAAAATAGCGCTTGCACTAGCGGACCTAGTAAATGTTCGACGTCGCGATATAAAACATTGAGACTCGCGAACAGGAGACATGCGCCCGTCAGAAATACCAACTGAATAGCAATGACGATGGGCAGAAATATTACCATCGGGGAAATTCTTACCCGCATCACAAACATCAGCGCGAACAGCAGGACCAGCGAGATTAGAAAATGCACCAGTCCCGCCACCATGGCTGACAGTGGTACGAACTCGCGTGGGATGCGGACCCACTTCACCAGGCCTGATGCGCGGGAGAGCGAGCTGGCGGCGTTGTTGATGCTCATCGAGAAAAAAGTCCATGGCAACAACGCTGACAGTACAAAGGCCGGGTAGTTGGCAATGTCGAGCTGGACGACACGTCCGAAAATCATTACCAGGATGCCCATCATCAGTAGCGGATTGATGATGAACCAAAGGATGCCGAACGCGGTGGTCTTGTAACGTGCGGTCAGCTCGGCCCAAACAAGGTTGCGCAAAAGATCGGGTTGGCCGAGGGCTTCGCCAAAACTGGTAGCCATAATAATTGTCTTGTCCGGATTCCACCCAAAAGTGAATTACTACTTGGCTGCTACGCTGCGGTTTTCATAACCGACAAAACCTCGGAGGCTGCCTTACCAACATCGCGCCCGAGTGCGAGACGATAGCACTTCGCTCGCCAAAGGAGACTCGCCACCGCGGCGCAGCGATATCGCACGATAGAAAACTTGCGGATGAAATCCGACCCGCCGCCGCGAAGGAAAAACTCAACTACCTGTGGCAAGCCCAGACCAAAGACCAGGTTCGCGAACAACGCGGGCAGCGCCTTGCGAGCACTTATCGGCTCAATCCATGAATCCTCACCATTGCGTCGTGCCCCGATGAAGACAAAATCCGGAGCGACTTCCGCGGCGATACGATTTTGAAAATAGTCGACATCGAGCAAGATCTTCGGTTCGCGATTCCGCCGGCGCATCGTGCGCAAATACTGCGGATCGATGCCGACGCTTTTGGCGCCTCGAATGCCGATGCGGGTTGGAAATGCGTGGAGCTTACCGCGCGACACCAGCGGCGTATCGTCGGAAAGGAGCCTCACTTCTGGATGGCGCAACATCTCCATGCAGAGCGTGCTCTTGCCTCCGGCTTCAGGTAGAAGAATCAGTGCTCCTTTTTCTCCCACCGAAATCCCCATCGCATGGACGCGATGAAGACGCTGGAGATCATGAATCTCGCCGATGCGCGATAGACATAGGAGGTAGGTAATCTCGTAAAGCAGATCCGCGTTTTCGGACCACACTTCGCCTCGTTCATTCTCGAAATCGTAGATGGCCAAGGCCTCGTGGTGATAGTCGTTGAAGCGGATGCCACCGCAATCGTAGATGGCAGCATTGGGAGTAATTTGAGTGGCGAACTGCTCAGGAATTTTTTCCCAGGGCGGATTTCCCAGGGTCGCTTCAACGGTTATGGGTTTCTCGGCACTCGGCCCGGCGAAGTAGTGGAAGTCGCGTTTCAGGTTTTCGAGCAACTCGTGCGAGGCGCTCGCGATGCTGAGCCCGACACCATAAAAGCAGAACTCAATCATGTCCTGCGCCGGCGCGCGCGCTATCGCACTCTCCACGTGATACCCCGCGCGCAATAATGCTTCTTTCAACGATTTCTGGCAAGTTTTATCACCTTCTCCCGCGTCTTGAGGAAAGGGGCTCGATTCTGCATTGCTTATTACCGTGACTGCCGTTGCTCGCGTCGCCATGCTGCTCATGGGGTTTCTCTGCGTGGCGACCTCCGGTTTCGGCGCGGAGAATCTGCTTCTTAATGGCGATTTGAGTGCCGGCGCGGGGGAAACGCCCCCGCACTGGACGAGGACCCCGTTTGCGCCCGCAAATTCCTTCGCATGGTCGCATCCGAAGGGCGAGCCTCCGTCTTTCGAAGTTGCCATCGTGCGCGGCTATTTTCGCCACTCGCCGTACTGGCGACAACAGCTAACCCTCCCTGAGCCCGGTTGGTATCTCCTTCGAACCGAGGTCAAGACCGACACTCGCGAGGCCTTCGCGGTTCTCAAGTTTGAGGGCCGACTTGCAACCGTAGAAACCGCCCAAAGTGCTGATCGATGGACCCCGTTGGAGGTTTACCTCAACGCTACGAGCGGCCCGCTGCAAATCGGCTGTGGGGTGCGTGCGATGCCGTCTGGTCGTGCATTCTTCCGCGACCTCAGCTTTAGCCGAATTTCCGGCACTCCGCCTCCTGGTTCGCGCCAGCTGGATATCACGCATGCGATCGTTGTTTCACCCGCAGAGAAGAAAGCATTACGCGAAGTCGAACTCGTACAGTCTCGGCCCGATGAGTCGCTTTGGGCGAGCCTGCTGAACCTCCGCGTCATCGCGTTGATACTTTTTCTTCTTGCTTCGCTCACCTGGCTAGACGCGAGATACAATCCCGGCCAGGCGGGTCGAAGGGCACCGAGAGACTTCCTCTACGACCCCACGTTGCGTAGCAGCGCGATCGTCGCAACTCTCCTATGCCTTACGCTCTTAGGGACCTGGCTGGTCACACGTATCGAGTACCTACCGGGGCATGGTCTTTACGTGGAGGCACCGCACGCGGTGGGGGGCGACGAGCCTCACTACCTGGTCATGATCAATAGCCTCCTGTTTCAGCACGATCTCCATTTACAGACGGTCTATGACGACGTCGAACAAGGTGGACCCGAAGCCGGAGTGCTGGCGCACCTGAACGAACTGGATCGACACACCATCGTCGTCAATCGGCTCACCGGTAATCGCGCTATGGCCGAGGTCAGGAATGGCGAATGGTTCCGAAATCCTGCAGCGGAGTTTGCGCCCTCAACCGATGTCTACGAAGTTCCGGTCCACCCCACAGGCTTTCCAATTCTGATGGCGCTGGCGATAGCGCCGCTGCGGCCGACCGCTGGCGAGGTCGAAGCCGATGTGGGCTGGGTTCTGATGCTGATCGCATGGCTCGGCATTGTCGCCACCTATTTCGTGGGCCGTCAGGTCGAGATGAATCGCGAGCTGGGCAATCCTGGCTGCGTTGACCCTCTTCGCGGCCAGTCCTTGGCTGCCGTACTCGAGAGCATATTTCGCAGAAACCACGATTGGGACGGTGCTCCTCCTGGGTCTGTGGGCGATGCTGTCGGATTTTCCAATCCTGGCCGCTGTGGCTGTAGTTGTTGGCGCGGTGATGAAACCTCCATTTGTGGTCGTTGGCGCGGGTTTTCTGACCGAGGACCTCCGCGGACGCCGTTGGAAACATACCGTCAATATCTTTCTGATTCTTGGACTGTGCGCGGTTGGTTTCCTCTTTCGCGACTATTGGATGAATCGGAGATTCCTGCCATTCAGTCAACTGTTCGCAACCCTGCTCGATCCGGTCGAAGGTCTGTTGCTTTACGCGCCGTGGGCGATTTTCGCTTTCGTTGCCTGCGGACGCGCGCTCCTACCCGATGCGCAAGGTTCTCGCCTCTTACGCACGATGGCAATTCCGCTGTTCCTGTATTTGATCGGCGTCAGCTCGGTCGGCCATGGATCAGGATACTGCTATGGACCTCGATACTGGGTGGCATTCATGCCGTGGTTAGCCCTTGCCACTGTCGAGGCGATGCGGCACGCCGGACGTAACCAACGCACGCTATGCGCGCTGCTGGTCGTGGCTGGAATCGCGATCGCGATTCCGGGCGCACTGCGCTATCCGCAATTGTTTCGCGCTCCCGTGCTGGATGCGTGGCGAGGGTTTCACTGACTTGCGTCAATTCTGCTCGGCTACTTTTCCCGCGGTTTGAGCGCGCGCGAGACCCCGGGCATGACTTTCGGAAAGCCTCTGCCCTCCAACTTGTCCTTGGTGAAGCTGTCCAGCCCCTGGACCATGTAGTGCGAATGCGCGTTGCGAATCGAATGCGAAAAGCCCATCGCGTCCTGCGCGGAGTTCGCGGCCCATTTCAGCATTCGCAGCATGAATGGGTCGTTCTCGGCGATCTCGTTCGCGAGCGCCATCGTTTCGTCTTCCAGTCGATCGCGCGGGACGACCAGGTTGACGAATCCGAGTTGAGCGGCCTCCTCGGCGCCGATGAAGCGGCTGCGAAACATCGCCTCTTTGGCCTTACGAATCGGAATGTCCCATGGAATCGAAAAGTATTGCATCAGCGCAGGGAGGAACTTCGCGTCGTCGGAGGCGACGATCAAGTCCATCGCAGCAGCGAACATCCAGCCGCCGAAGATACACATACCCTGAACCTGTGCGATGGTGGGTTTGTCGAGGTCGCGCCATCGCAACGTGGTGTCGAGGAAGAGGTGACGCGAGAGCGCATACTCTCCACGGACGCCTTTAGGAAACGGACGCCGGCGCATGTCGGCTTTTTCTTCCGGCGTCCCGATGTCGTGACCCGAGGAGAAAGTATCTCCCGCGGCGGCGAGAATGATGACGCGGACATCTTCGTCGGCATTGGCATCAGCGAAGGCGTGATCCATTTCTTCGATCATCAATCGTGATTGCGCATTCTTGTAGCGCGGGCGATTGGTGATGACCTTCGCAACCGCCCCATGCTTCTCGTAAATAATCGCTTCGTATTTCATCTGCTCTCCGCGGATCACTTTCCCTTGAAGTTCGGTAAGCGCTTTTCGACGAAGGCGCGTGGACCTTCTTTCGCATCTTCTGAGGAGAAGACTCCTCGCGCAATTTCATTTTCGATTTTATAGCCTTCTTCGAGCGGACGGCCGGAGGTTCTCGCAACGCCTTCCTTGATGGCGCGCACCGCGAGTGGACCGTTCGCGGCGATCTTTCTCGCGATCCCTTCGGCCTTTGTGATCAACTGCGATGCCGGTACCACATGATTGATGAGTCCCAATCTCCGCGCCTCGTGCGCATCGATCCGATCGCCGGTCAGCAGCAACTCCATTGCATTGCAGTACGGGATCTGGCGCGGCGTCCGCACCAGCGATCCCGCATAAGGGATGAGGCCCCATTTGACTTCCATCAGACCGAAGGTCGCGTGCTCGGCGGCAATTCGGATGTCGGTGGCCAGCATCAGTTCCATTCCGCCGGCAACGCAATATCCATTGATCGCGGCGATGATCGGTTTGTGCATCTCGAACGGATGCAGCATCGCGATATCGCGCAGCCCGGGGTTTTTAAGAATCGCGTGATCCCATTCGTCCTCGGGCGCGCGCTGCCGAGTCGTCAGCGGCAGGAATCGCACGAGGTCCGCGCCGGCAGAAAACGCTTTGTCTCCCCCGCCTGTGACTATCGCAACCCGAATTGTGTCGTCGGATGCGACCCGTTGCCATGCCTCCGCCAACTGAATCATCAACTCAGGATTGATTGCGTTGTGAACTTCGGGCCGGTTGAGCGTGAGGTAAGCGATATGATCGCGGACCTCGAAAAGCAGAGCGGGCATTTCAATCTCTCCAAAAAGTAGACGCCGTTAGCGGCGCTCCTTCACAATTTATGCGAATCTGAACCAGGCACCGATGCTGAGGCGCATACTCCAATGCCGCAAGAGCTTGATCCGCATAATCTAGACTTCACCGGAATCATTCGGCCCGGCGATCATATCGTATGGGGTCAAGGCTCCGGCGAACCACAAACGCTGGTCGAATCGCTCGTCAAACAGCGCCATCAAATCGGCCCTGCCAACGTCTTTCTGGGCGGCATCAGTTATACCTCGACGCTCAAACCCGAGCACGCCGATGTCCTTACGTTCACCGGCTATGGCGCGGTCGGTACGCTGCGGAAACTCGCGCGCGCCGGCGCGCTGCGTACGATACCATGTCATCTGTCGCAGCTGGTCCCCTACTTCAATGACGGCTTGATAGGGTCGGACGTGGTTTTCGTGCAGACCAGCCCGCCCAATGAGCGGGGCGAGTACAGCTTCTCACTCACCAACGATTACCAGCAGGCCGCGATTGCGAAGGCTCGCGTCGTCATCGCCGAGGTCAACGAGCAGGCGCCGTGGACCTACTGCGACGCGTATTTGAGTGCGGATCGAATTGACTATCTCGTCAAAGTTTCACGCCCACCGGTCGGGCTCGAGCCGCGCCCGATTGGAGAAAGCGAACGTGCCATCGCGCAGCATGTCGGCCGCTACATCGAGGATGGCTCGACGATCCAGATCGGCATCGGTGCGATCCCCGATGCGGTGATGGCGAGTATCGGCGATCGTCGGGATCTCGGACTTCATTCGGGACTGATCAGCGATCGCATCGCCGACCTGATGGAAAGCGGCGCGATGACCAATGCACGCAAGCCCATCGATACCGGTCTCGCGATCGCATGCTCCGTGCTCGGCACCGAACGCGTCTATCGTTTCGTGGATCGCAATCCCGCGCTCAAGCTGTTCACCCTGATGCACACGCATCGTGCTGAGGTGCTCTGCCAGCTCGGCCGAATCGTGGCGATAAACTCGGCGGTCGAAGCCGATCTCACCGGGCAAATCAATGCAGAAGTGGCGTCGGGCGCGTATATCGGCGCAATCGGAGGCCAGGGAGATTTCGTGCGTGGCGCGCAACTCGCGAGGGGTGGCCGTTCCATCATCGCGATGCCGGCGACCGCGGGAGACGGGCGCCTCAGCCGGATCGTGGCGCAACTATCGGGTCCCACCACTACCGCGCGCGGCGACGCCGACGTCATCGTCACTGATTTCGGAGCCGCCGAATTGCGCGGGCAGCCGCTGGGCGAGCGCGTGCGGCGCATGATCGCGATCGCGCATCCCGACTTTCGCGAATCGCTCGAACGCGAGGCGCATGAGCTGTTGCGTCGCGGCGCCTGGTAAAACCGAGAATTCGAATCAGGTCGTGGTTGATTCGAGCTCGCGCGATGGTGCGAGAGTTTTCGCACGCCTCGGAAAGAACTGGTTGTCTGGGCGCGGCAAGCCAAGGTTTTCGCGCAGCGTTCGGCCTTCGTACTCGCGGCGGAAGATTCCGCGGCGCTGCAATTCGGGCACGACGCGATCGACAAAATCATCAAGGCCCATCGGAAGATACGGAAACATCACGTTGAAGCCGTCGCACGCATCGGTAACAAGCCATTCTTCCATTCCGTCGGCGATGGTCGCCGGGGTGCCAACGAACGCGAGACCGCTGAAGCCGCCGACGCGCTGCGCCAACTGACGAACGGTGAGCTTCTCGCGCTGCGCTAACTCGATGATGCGTTCGCGTCCGCTCTTGCTGGCGTTGCTTTCAGGAATCGGCGGCAATTGCCCGTCAGGATCCAACTTCGACACATCGTGGCCGAGCATGATCGAGAGTGACGCGATGGCGCTATCGTAATGCACCAGGCTGTCGAGCTTCATCCGCTTCGCACGCGCTTCCTCGACCGTGTCTCCCACCACCACAAAAGCGCCTGGCAGAACCTTCAGATGATCGCGCGGACGGCCGAGCGCGGCCATTCGTCCTTTCACATCAGCATAGAACTCGCGCGCATTTTCGATGCTGCCGCCCGCGCCGAAAATCATTTCCGCAGTCTCCGCCGCCAACTGCCGACCCGCATCCGAGGCACCCGCCTGCACGATCACCGGCCATCCCTGGATCGGCCGCGCGATGTTGAGCGGACCGCGCACCTTCAGAAATTCGCCGCGATGATCCAGCACATGAAGCTTCTCCGGATCGAAGTAGCTCCCAGACTCTTTGTCACGAATGAACGCGTCGTCGGCCCAGCTATCCCACAAGCCGGTCACGACATCGAAGAACTCGCGCGCGCGGCGATAGCGCGTAGCATGCTCGACATGCTCCTCGAGGCCAAAGTTCATCGCCTCGTCGGGATTCCCCGAAGTGACCACGTTCCATCCCGCGCGACCCCCGCTGATGTGATCGAGCGACGCGAATTTCCGCGCCACATGGTACGGCTCATTGTAGGTCGTCGACGCGGTCGCGATCAGCCCGAGATGCTTGGTCAACACCGCCAGCGCGGGCAGCAGCGTAAGCGGATCGAATGAGGTAACTGTCGCGCTGCGCTTGAGCGCCTGCACCGGCATGTTAAGGACGGCGAGATGATCGGCCATGAAGAACGCATCGAACTTGCCACGCTCGAGGGTCTGTGCGAATTGCGTGATGTGCTCGAAGTTGAAATTCGCATCGGCATACGCGCCGGGATAGCGCCACGCGGCGGTATGGATGCTGATCGGCCGCATGAAAGCGCCCAAGTGCAATTGACGCGAGCTGCTCATGCACGACTCCTTGTCATCGCGATCGAATCCATCCATTCGCCATCGCAGGGTTGTTTCTCGCTAAGCCTGAAATATAGCAGGCACGGCTCGAATCGATCTCGCTCTCGTGCCTTCAGCTCAGTATGACAAAGTTACCCTATCCGCGCACTTGAGTATCCAAGGCGACATCATACCTACGATTCTCTGATTCGTCCGATATGCCGCATCTATCGCAAACCGATACTCTCCCTCCCGATGGTAAACGTATTCCTCGCCCTCGCCGCGATTGCCACCGCGGGCGCCTCCCTGCACTACTTCCTCCCGGCCCTCGATATCGATGCGATGCGCCGCCAATGTGGCGCCCTGGTCCTCAACCTCCTTCTCCCCGCGCTCAACATCGAGGTCATCTACCATTCGCCCGCCGGCCGCGAGCTATGGCAGGTTCCGCTCGCAATGCTGCTCGGCATCCTAATCTGCGTCGGCCTCGCGCTCCTGGTGCTGCGGCAATTTAAGCTCGACCCGAGGCTCAAAAGCTCGCTGCTTCTCGCCAGCGCTTTCGGCAATGTCACCTACCTCGGCATGCCGCTGCTGCGCGGCCTCTTCCCCGCGCATCTGTTGCAGGTCACTGAAATCGCCATCCTATGCGAAATCACCGTGACCTCGAGCGACCTCATCGCCGGTTCACTGCTCGCGATGTTCTACCATGAGGGCCCGCGCACGCACTTGATCGACGCCTTCGTGCAGGTGCTGAAGTTTCCGCTCATATGGTCGACCGCCTTCGCCGCCGTCATCCGTGCGCTGTCGATTCCACTGCCGGACTTCATGCTGATGGCGCTCCATCTGCTCGGCCAATCCACCTCCGGCCTGATGCTGCTGGTCCTCGGGATGGCGCTGAAACCGAGCGTCATCGCGCAGACGCCGCGGCATATAAGAAGTTGGTGGCCAGCGGTCTTCATCAAGCTGGGAATGTCGCCGCTGGTGGTGGCGCTGATCGCTTCCACCATCGGTCTCACCGCGCTCAATTTCCGCGCGACCGTGCTCGAAGCCGCGATGCCGCCGCAAATGTTCACCTTCATCGTGGCCGATCGATTCGGCTTCGATACCGAGGTGCTGGCGACCGCAGTCGCGTTCATGACGGTGATAAGCCTCGTCACCGTTCCGATCATTCACCGGATGTTGGGTTAGACTTGCGCCGCGATGCCGGCACTATTCGATCTCGCTTCGCGAGCCGCGATCTCTCTCCGCACTATGGGAATCAGCTCCCGCCCGTAGTCGATCGCATCTTCCAGCGGATCGAATCCGCGAATGAGGAATGTGGTAACCCCAAGCTCGTAGTATGCGAGCATCGACTCGGCCACCTGCTCCGGCGTCCCCACCAATGCCGTCGTGTTGCCCCGCGCGCCGGTCGCCGCCGCCACCGCGGTCCAGAGCCGCGTGTCGAGCACCTCGCCATGCGCGGCGGCTTCGAGCAGCCGCTGCGAACCGACTGCCTGTGGCGTCTTCGTCGGCGCCCCGAGCATCCCATGGCCGCGGATTTCCCGCACCCGCTTCGATGATCGATTTCGCGCGCGCCCAGGCCGCCTCTTCGGTCGCCGCGAGGATCGGCCGCGTCGACAAACTGAAACGCACGCTTCTGCCATGCCGCGCCGCTGACGCGCGCACTTGCGCGATGGTCTTGGCGGCCTCGGCGAGCGGCTCACCCCACAGCGCATAGACATCCGCATGTTTTCCGGCGATCGCGATCGCGGCGTCGGAGGAGCCGCCGAAGTAGATCGGAAGATGCGGCTTCTGCACCGGCTTCACATCCGAAAACGACCGCACGAATTTGTAGTACTTGCCCTCGTGGTCGATGGGCTTCTCGGCGGTCCAGATGCGGCGCAGAATTTCCACATATTCATCGGTGCGCGCGTAGCGCTCATCATGCGGTAGGAAGTCGCCGTCCTTGGCCTGGTCGGCGTCATCGCCGCCCGAGATGATGTGCACCGCGAGCCGGCCGCCGCTGAAATGATCGAGGGTCGCCAGCTTGCGCGCGGCCAGCGTGGGCGCGACGAAACCCGGCCGATGCGCCAGCATCAGACCGAGTCTCTGTGTCACGAACGCGGCATACGACGCCACGATGAAGCCATCTGCGGCGTTGGAAAAATATCCGATCAGGATGCGATCGAAGTCCGCCTGTTCGTGTGCCTGGGTGAATCGCCGCACATACTCGATATCGATGGCGGGCGGGCGTGGCGGATAAATCTCCGAGTAGTGCTGGGTGCCGATCATCCCGATGAACTCGACGCTCATGGGGTTTCTCCTTTTCGCGTGGCGGATGCCTCCGCTATGAATCCGCGAATGCGCCGCGCCGTGCAAGCCCAACTTTGATTCGGTCCTTCTCCGGACTCCTGGTGGGAGAAGCGCGCGCCATCTGATGGCGCTGGCGTGGGACCTTGTCCATCGCGCTGCGCGCGATTCGGATTTCCTAGGATTTGAGTGGCACAGGCTTCAGCCTGTGTCTTGTCTTTTTTTGCTGAAACACAGGCTGAAGCCTGTGCCACGATAAGGTCCGACTCGCCCATCGGGCGAGGGGAAAGAAAGAGCTAACTTTGACTGTTATGCCGAGCGTGATAATTGTCGGGCTGCTACCGATGAGCAATATGAAAGACGATCCAGCCGAAATCGGCCGTAGATTCGAGGTCGATCAACCGATCGAAGTGACGGTTCAGAAAATCGCCGAGTTCTGCGCCGCGATGGGCGATAACAATCCGCTCTATCTCGATCCCGTCGCCGCCAAGGCCGGGCCCTACGGAGGGATCATCGCGCCGCCCGCCTATGCCGCCTCGTTCCGGCGCGCCGAACTCGCTTCTGCGACGCTGTTCCCGCGCGGCGGCCTGATGGCCGGCATCGACATTGAGATGAAGATGCCGATCCGCCCTGGCGATTTCATTTCGATCGGTACCGAAGTCAAAGAGACTTACGAAAAAACCGGCCGCTCCGGCACCATGGATTTCACCGTGATTCGCTCGACGCTCACCAACCAGACGCGCGAGGTCGTGGCCTACATCGACTATCGGATGATGAATCGCCGCCGCTAGCGCATTTCGAAAATGGGCAAACGAATTTCGAATCTCGCGGATCGCATCGTGCGCACCCGGATGCGCGAGCCGGTCAGCTTTCCAGGGCTCACCGAGAATCGCAGCATCAAGCTGACTTCGGTTTCCGATTACGCGGGGCGATCGCATTTCGCGCCGTGGCACAAAATCCTCGCCGGCTTGCACAATTTCGAAACCATGGGCGGCATCTTCACGCCGCTGGTCTATGTCGAACTAGAAACCACCGATGCGCCCTGCGGTCCGACCGAACGCGTTGTCATTCGCGGAGAATCTTTCCTCGCCAAAGCGCTCGATGCGTCAGGCGCGGTACGCCACCTCGTACGTGAAGGTCGGCATCGCGTGCTCGATGAGTCCGGAATCGAACTCGCTCGCGCGCGCATGCTCAACGTGTTCACTCGCTACAATCCCGATCCGGCGCACCGCCGCGTGACCGAGCTGCCGCCGGAGCTCGGGCTCGGCTCGGTGCCGAGCCGCATCGTCGAAGTGCCATCGGTCGAGACGATCGTCGACCTCGCGCGCAAACCCGATTTCGTCGAAGCGCAGACTCACGTGTGGCATTACGGGCAGACCGATCCGAATCGGCACATCAACGGGATGGCGTACCTGCGCGCGATGGAAGAGCACGTCGCGGACCTGCTGCACGGCGCGCAACACGACATGAAGCGTCTCTACGCCGCACGCGCGCGCATCGTTTATCGAAAGCCCGGGTTTCGCGGCGAGGCTTATCGGCGCGCGGTATGGCTTCGCAGCGAAGCGCCCTTCGCGCTCGCGGGCGCGTTCTACAAAGCCGATGACTCTCCGTCAGCACTTCCCTCAGTCGCGATCGAATTGACCTACCTCCAGCACGGAGGATGAGGAGACGACATGGAAATCGATATCGATCACGTGGCGATGCCGGTCGGCGACATTGAACGTTCGGTCGAGTTCTACCAGCGCGTTTTCGATGCGAAGCCGGACGCCCTCGACAAATGGCGCGCGGGCAAATGGCCGATCGTCAGCCTCAGCTTCGGGCGCAACCGCTTCAACCTGCATCCGCCGGACAACAAGATCACGCTGAAGGCGATGCATCCGATGATCGGTGGTGGCGACTATTGCTTCGTATGGCCGGGCACGCCGGAAACGGCGATCGAACATCTGAAGAAGCACAACATCGCCATCGAGGAAGGTCCGGTGCCGCGGCTGGGCGGGCGCGGCAAGGGCATCAGCGTTTACTTCCGCGACCCCGACGGCAACCTGCTCGAATTCATCAGCTATTCGAGTTGAGGGCGGTGTCTCTTCCCGCGACATCAAGAGCCGCCTATGTTGATGGCCTGCCGCGACGCATCGCACCGGAGGGGTCGTTCGCGAACGACCCGTGGAATCTTCGCTGGCTGCGATCCTTTGATTCCGCATCCTGTAACGGAACGCGCATAGATCGGTCGCGCGGCAACCGCGCATCCAGGATTCAACGGGGCGTTCGCGAACGCCCCCACGGTTCCGTCGGCAGGTGGCAATAACCCCTTTCTCTCCCCCACGTCCGCGTGGGGGAGACGGTGCGGCGCGGGGCTTGCGATGGCTTCGAGCACGCGCCGTGACGCACCGGAGGGGGTGACTGCCGAGCGCCACCGGCCTCTCCTCAATCACCACACGCTACATTTTGTACAATGCCGCGACGTTCTGGCCCGCAAGCTTCGCGGCACCCGACGCCGGCATCTCGGCCAACAGCCCCTTCAGCTCTTTCATGTACTCGCGCCCGTGATCCGAATGCGGAAAGTCACTCGCCCAGAAAAACCGATCCTCGCCAATGAACTTGCTCAACCCCGCGAGCGCGCGCTCGTCGGGATCGGCGGAGAGCCAGCATTGCGTGCGGATGTAATGACTCGGAGTGTGTTTAAGCGGCGGCCGATTAAGCGGGACCTCGTACAGCGCGTCCATCCTGTCCACCCAGTAGCCGATCCATCCCGCGCCCGCCTCGAGCACTACCACTTTGAGTTGCGGGAATTTGTCGAACACGCCGAATGAGAAGAGCGTAGTGAAAGCGAGTTGCGGCCCATAACATGCCATGATCTGATGGTACCAGATCGAGGTGCCCAGCCCGCTGAATCGCCGCGATGCGATCGAGGTCGGCTCGAAGGTCGGATGAATTCCGTACGGCACATCGAGTTCCTGGAATTTCGCGAACAGCGGATCGAAATCGGGATGCCCGTGCGCCATCCGCTTATGATTGAACGGCGCGACGAATGCGCCTTTGCATCCGTCCTTCACCGCGCGCTCCAACTCCGCGCATGCGGCCGGAACATCGCGCATCGAGAGATGCGCGATCGGAATGAGGCGTCCGCCCGAGTCACGACAGAAATCCGCGATCCATCGATTGTACGCGCGGCAGTACGCGGCGCTGAGTTCCGGATCCTCGACCTCGGCCTCCCACAGCAAACCGATAGTCGGATAAAGAATCGCCTTGTCGATGCCGTCCTTGTCGAGCAGCGCGAGACGCTCCTTCATGTCCATCGAGCCGAATGGCGCGGATTTGACGTAGGCGCTTCTCGGCCGACGGCTTCATGTCCGCCGCCGTGCGGCCCATCGCGCCCATGGTGTGCAGCATGCCGGGGCGGATCATCTGCGCGGGCTTGCCGTCGTATTCGAGGAACTCCATCCCCTTGTCGTCGCGCTTAATTTTGATGCCGCGCCCGCGATATTTTTCTTCGAGATACTGGTCCCATAGCTCGACCGGCTCGAGGATGTGGCCGTCGGCATCGATGATGAGCTGATTTCCCGGCATGGTTCGATGTCCTACAGTTTGTAACAATCGAGAACGTTCTGACCGACGATGGCGCGGCGCGCTTCCGGCGACATCGGCTTCACCATCCGCTCCAGCGCGTCGAGGTATTTGCCGCCGTGATCCGGATGCGGGAAGTCGCTGGCCCAGAAGAACCGATCGCGGCCCACATAATCGATCACATAGGCGGTCGCCTGCTCATCGGGATCGCCGGAAATCCAGACCTGCTTGCGCACGTACTCGCTCGGTTTGTGCTTGAGCGGAATGGTGCCGCCGATCCAGGTCTCGTAGCCCTCGTCCATGCGATCCATCCAGAATCCGAGCCACGAGGAACCGGATTCGAGGATCACCACTTTCAGTTTCGGGAATTTGTCGAACACGCCGAACTGGAAAAAGGTCGAAAGCGGCTGCTGCAAAATCTGCGATGCGATCACGCCCAGCAGCGGCATCCGCTCCATGCCGTGAAAGCGCGCGCGATTGAGTCCTTTCGGCTCGAAGGTCGGATGAATCGCGAACGGCACATCGAGCTTCTCGCACATCGCAAACACCACATCATGATCCGGATGGCCATGCGGTTTGCGCGTGATGGTGAACGGCGCGACGAAGGCACCGCTGCATCCGTCCTTGACCGCGCGCTCCAGCTCGACCGCGGCCGCCTGCGGATCGCCCAGCGACAGATGCGCGATCGGAATCAGGCGGTCGCTGTAGGGCCGGCAGAAATCGGCGATCCAGCGATTGTAGGCGCGGCAGTAAGCCTGCGAGAGCTCGACGTCCTCGACCTCGGCCTCCCACAAAATTCCCAACGTCGGGTACAGCACCGCCTTGGCGAGGTTCTCACGATCGAGCAGCTCGACGCGTTCTTTCGCATCCATCGAACCGAACGGCGCGCATCCGACGTAGGTGCGTTCCGCATGCGGGGCGTAAGCTGATCCTGCTCCTTGCCCATGCCCGCCGAGCGCGGCGAGGAATCCCGGCTGCGCCATGGACGGAGAGTTTGCCGTCATATTGAAGGCATTCCAGCCCCTTCTCGTTCTTCACCACCTTGATGCCGCGGGGCTGGTATTTTGCTTCGAGATACTTCTCCCACAGGTCGGGCGGCTCGAGGATGTGTCCGTCGGCATCGACAACGATTTCTTTGGATGGCATCGTGCGAATCTCCCGGCGGCCCTAAACGATCGTTCAACAGGCCAGCCATCAAATATGTCAAACATCGCGGGCGATCTACAAGAATTGCTACATCGCGCGAGGCGGCTATGCCACGAAGCGGCGCACTGAGTTTGCGCATCCGATGCGGTTTGAGTAGCTATCATCACATCAGGAGGTAACGCCATGACACCAGAACAGCAAAAACAACGCGCGGTCGAATTTCTCACGATGCTCGAAAATCCCGATCCCGCGAAAATCGAACCGATCGTCTCTGATAACTTCGAGTGGCGCGTGATGACGCGCATGGCGGGCTTCGCGCCGGTCAAGGGCAAAGAGGCGCTCAAGGGCTTCGCGCAAGGGACTCAAGGCGATGATGCCGAACGGCCTCAACATGAAATACGGCACCGTGTTCAGCGAAGGCAACAACGTCTCCGTCCAGTGCGAATCGAACACCACCGCCGCAAATGGCCGCAAGTATTCGAACCTCTATCACTTCTATGTGAAGTTCGACGGCGACAAGCATCGCGCAGGTGCTCGAGTACTGCGACACCAATCACGCGCGCGAGGTTTTCATGTCCCAGCGCGAATGATCTTCCCGGTGGCGTCAACCTTGGGGCGGTTGCGCATCAGATAGACCGCCGAGGATGACGCCGCCGATCAGCGCGAACGGCATCAGCGAGAGCAGCATCGTACTCGCGTAGTAGGCCGAAATGGTGCGCGCATCCGATGCGCCGAAGCAGGCGGGACAAGCCGCCGCGATCGACGGCAGCAGCGCGGCCGCGAACGTAACGAGAATCGCGACGAGAGTCTTCATCACCCAGCCCCAGGTGATGGCGATAGACGATGTCCGGAATCAGCGTCAGCGCCATCCCGAGGAACAGCAGCGCCGGCACCAGCACGGTGAGATAGAGGAGCAGGTGCTCGTGCTTCAGATGCATGTAGTTGCGCAGCACGAGGCCGCTTTGATCGCGGCGATCGAGAAGATCGTTATCACCGCGGCGGTGCGCGGAATCGGCAGCACGAAAATCATCAGGCCGGCGACCAGCAGGAACACCAGCCACGCCCATATCATCATGTAGAGATTGCCTTCGGCCCGGGTGTCGATTGCTCCGGTAGTTTCACTCATCTCACTTTCTCCCCAAATCGATCAGGTCAGGTACAGCAGCGGGAACAGGAAAATCCACACCACGTCGACGAAGTGCCAATAGAGCCCGCCGTACTCGATGCGCCGCTGCAGAAACTCCCACGGTAGTTGCGCGACGACCGCGATCAGCAGCATCAGGTTGATGACGATGCCCGCGAACATGTGCAGCGCATGCAGCCCGGTCATGCCGAAGTAGAAGGACCAGAACATTCCCGAGGACGGGAAAGAAGCCCTCGCTGGAATTCCGCCGCGATATTCGAGTCCCTTCACGCACAGGAAAAAACAGCCGAGCAGGATGGTCAGCAGGAGGAACATCTGGGTGCGCGAGCGATTGTTCGCGCGCGCCGACGCCAGCGCCATGATCATCGTCATGACTCGAAGTCACCAGCACCAGCGTGTTGAACGCGCCGAAGCGCCATTTGACGTGTTCCGCGTCGGCGGCAAATCCGCCGTGCGCGAACTGATACAGCACGAAGGCGGTGATCAGCCCGCCGAAGACCAGGATTTCCGACGCGAGGAACCACCAGATCGCCATCTTGCCGATCGGGATCTCGCGAAGATGATCGGTCTCGACGCTACTGACTCGGAATGCTTTCAACCCCTGCGCTCATCCGTTTTACCTTTCTCCTTCCGCGTCGCTTCAGCGCGCCGCAGTTGCCACGGCGATCGGCATCGGTTGATCCTGCGGCAGCCAGTCCTCGCGTCATCTCGGGAACGCTGTACTCGTAGGGATCGCGATAGACGCGCGGCGGCACCGGGAAATTCGGATGATGCGGCGGCGAGTCGAGCGTCCATTCGAGCGTGTTCGCATGCCACGGATTTTTCTCCGCCACTTTGCCGCGCACCATCGAGTAGAACAGGTTGATGATGAAAGGCACCTGCGCGATGAACAGCGCGATCGCGCATACCGTCGCGAGCACATGCAGCGGCTGCAGCGGCTTCAGCATCTCGTAGGCGGAAAGCTCATAGATGCGCCGCGGATGGCCGCCCAGTCCGACCAGGAACAGCGGAATGAAGATGCCGTTGAACGCGAAGAACGACATCCAGAAATGAACCTTGCCCCAGAACTCGTTCATCATGCGGCCGAACATCTTGGGGAACCAGAAGTAGAATCCCGCGAGGCCGCCGAAGAACGTCACCGGGAACATCGTGTAGTGGAAATGCGCGACCACGAAGTAAGTGCCGTGCATGTAGATGTCGGAGGCCGCGGAGCCGAGGAAGATTCCGGTGACCCCGCCGATGAGGAAGGTCAGCCAATCCGCCGAGCGCGAACAGCATCGCCGCAGTGAAGCGAATCGAGCCGCGCCACAGAGCTCGCAATCATCGCGAAGACCATTATCGCGAACGGCACCGAGATCATGATGGTGGTGATGCTGAACGGCGTCGCCAGCCGCGGATCCATGCCGGAGACGAACATGTGATGCGCCCACACGACGAAGCTCAGCAGGCCGGCGGCGATGGTCGAGTAGACCATCATCTTGTAGCCGAAGATCGGCTTGCGCGCGAAAACCGGCATCACTTCGAGCATGATGCCGAAGCCCGGCAGCGCGACCACGTAAACCTCCGGATGCCCGAAGAACCAGAACAGATGCTCCCACATCAGCGGGTCGCCGCCCTTGTCGGGCCGGAAGAAGCCGGTGCCGAGGTGACGATCGAGCAGCAGCATGATGCGCCGCCGCGATCAGCGGACCGACCGAGAGCAGAAAGACCATCGCCGCGGTAATTTCCATCCATACCAACAAGCGGCAGCCGCATCAAGCGTCATGCCGGGCGCGCGCATGTTGAACGCGGTGGTGAGGAAGTTCACCCCGCCCATCAGGAACGATCCGAACTCCAGCGCCGATGCGAGAATCCACAGATCCTGGCCCGAGATAGACTCCGGTATAGAGAGGATTGTCGGAGAGCGGCGTGTATGCCGTCCATCCCGCGGCCGCCGGGCCTTCCGGCGCGAACATCGACGCGATGAGCACCAGCGACGCGAGCAACTGGGTCCAGAACGACATCGCATTGAGGCGCGGAAACGCCATGTCATCGGCGCCCACCATGATCGGAATCAGGTAGTTGCCGAAGCCGCCGAGCAGGAACGGCATCGCCACGAAGAACACCATCACGGTGCCATGCATGGTGATGGTCGCGTTGTACTGGTCGGGCCCGATCGGACCCCATCCGGGAATCGAGGTTTCGGGCCACGCCAGTTGCCATCGAATGATGTAAGCGGAAAAGCCTCCGATCATCGCCATCACCGCGGACAGCGTCATGTACTGCTTCCCGATGACTTTATGGTCGGTGGAAAAGATGTAGCGCCGCACGAAGCCCAGTTGCGTGCTCTTCGTGATGCTGCACGCTGCTTGATTGCGACGTTCATTCGATCTCCCCTCTCCTCCCTACTGTGCCGCATGCGGTGTTGCGTCGGATGAAGTGACGTTGTCGTGCAGTCCACTTGGCGTAGTCGGCGCTGGTTATGCACGACGACCAATCCCGTGCATCGAGTAGTGGCCGAAGCCGCACAGCTCGGAGCACGCGATTTCGTAGGTGCCGGCTTTGGTCGCCTCGAACCACGCGGGGATCGCGCGGCCCGGCACCACGTCCTGCTTAAGCCGCAAATTGGGAACCCACAGACTGTGGATGACGTCTTCGGAATTGAGCGAAAGATGGACCACCTTGCCCGACCGGCACATGCAACTCGTTTTCAATCACCACGTCATCGGCGGTGCCGAGCTTTCCGTCCGGCCCCGGATAGGTGAATTCCCAGTTGAACTGCTTGGCGGTGACTTTGATCTTCGATCGCTGCCTGCCGGATCGGCAGTTCTTTTCGAGTTCCCACGCGCGATTGCCGGCCGAGTCGATCCCGAGGTCAAGCCCGAGGATCACCAGCGCCGGGACCAGTATCCACGCCATCTCGACGCGGGGTGTCACCGCGATTGTAATGCGCCTGCCGGGGGCCTTTGCGTCGCGAGCAGATCGCGAAATAGATCAGCAGCCCTTCGCTCAGGACGAAAAAGAATCCCACGATGTAGAGAATCAGATAGATAACGTGATCGATTTGCCCGCCGAAGGTCGAAACGTTTGGCGGCATCCAGCCTGACAGCATCCTAACCTCTACCTTTCCCGGCACTCGCGACGGTTAATATCAGCGCCGACATTTGAGAGCAGTTCGTTTGGAAGCAGTCTGTGTGCCAATCGCTGCGAGGCTTAAAAGCCACGTATTTCCGCGTGCTTGCAGCGGCTGGTTGCTTCCGATCGCGTCAGGCACGGCCGGGATGTGGCGAACGGCGTCAGCGAATTTCGCGCTTGCGATGAAAGCGGATTCAGTGGATGCGGCAGGTCGGCAATTAACCGCCATAACCAACCGAACGGTCGGTTGGTTGCGATGGCACAATACAATCGGACTATTCGCTAGAGAATTTTACGATCGCTTCGACCGACTCTTTCGGCTGCTCGGCGAGTAGCACGTGGCCCGCTGCTGCGATGCGTTGCTCCTTCACCGACGCGGCTTCGGTCAGCGCGCGCCGAAACGCTTGCGAATACACCGGGGAATCAGACGCCTCCGATCCACCCCACAGCAACAACGTCGGCGCCTTCCCAAGATAGTAGCGCTCTTGAAGGCCGCGATCTCCGGTCGGCCACAGGAAACGGCCAGCGGCGAAGCCTTTGATCCGCGCGAGCATTACCTCAGAGAGAACGCGGAACTTGTACCACTTCGGGACGGCACAATTCTCTAATGTGGAGCGGAACGCGATTTTTCCGGCTGAATCGATTCGCTCCAGCCTGCCACGAATCGCATCACGCTTATCGCGCCATCCGCCAGATCGGATCGTGCTCGCCGCTGGACAGATTTCGCGACGTAGTGGGTCATCTTCTTGTAGATGCCCATCACTATTCGCCAATAGTTGGAGCCAGTCGCATCGGGATACTCATTCGCCGCAATATCTTTGGCTCTCTCCCAGGCCGCTTCATCTTCGAGGGTATGAACTACGTAGACTGGCATGATGTTCGCTCCTATCGGCTATCACCTATCGAACGATTGGTTACATGAAACGCAAGAGGCACGCCAACTGCATATGCGGACGTGGCGACGCAAAAAATACTCACCATCGCCGAAGTGGCCGAGCGTCTGGCGATGCATCCGGTCACGGTTTATCGTCTGGCCAAGGAAGCGACGGCTGCCGGTTTTCCGCATCGGGCGAATGTTGCGTTTCGATGCGGACGAGCTGGAGAATGGATAGCGAGAGCAATATCCCGATGGTCGCAGACGACGGAGTGGACCGGGCAAAGACGCAATCACAACGATCCTCCAATGGGCGAGGAAAACTCGATCCCGCAGGATCCTGGCGCTTCAAGAAAATCGCGCGGACGAATCGCCGCCGAGCCGACTCCTTCGCTTCGATGGGTATTGGTCTGAACGTTTCAGTTGGAGCTAGGCGTGCGCGTCGTGCGCCGAGAGCCACATCTTCTTCAGGTCCTTGGGCAGCTGGCTGAAGATGTCCCACGCCTCGCCCTCGATGCCGCTGGGGCTGCCGAGCGCTTCCTGCAGCGTCGCAAACACCGCTCGCACGCCGCGTTCCGCGTCATCGAGCATCGGCCAGGCTGGCATAGTAGCGCACCCGCGCGAGGAACTCGGTTTCATGGGTCTTGCGCACGCCACGATCGATGCGCTCGTTCTCCAGCCATAGCACCTGCAGATCGACCGGCAACTGGCTGGCGACATCGAACGCTTCCTTGGGAGTGATTCGCTCGCGCAGCTCCTGGAATACCGCGTAGGTGATCGCTCCCGCGCCTTCGACATCGGTTCCTGCTCGCTGCGCGACACTGCGTGATGAATTGCTTTATCGTTCATTTCCTCTCCTGGTCCTACCGGGCGTGTCTGGTGGCAGCTGACCTTGAGACGCGCCAGCAGGGTGCCGTCTTCGTCATCCCATGAAAGCCGCGGTTTGCCGCCGAAGGCCTTCGCGACCTCGCGCGCGATCCGATGCGCGAGCTTCTGCGAGGTGGTCAGCACTTCGAGCTGGTTGCCGTTCCAGGTGCTCGAGAGAACCTTGCCGCTCGGGCTGGGTATAGCCGGCGCGGTTCTCCACGTTCTTGATCCGTCGGCGAGACGTCGTCGGCGACTGGCCGCGGCGCGTTCGGGAAGATCGATGAGCACGCGGCCGTGGTACTCTCCCGCCTCCGCCTGCGCGCATCCGGGGCAATGTACCCATGCGGCCTTGTTCGCCAACTCCTCCGTCAAACGGCGGCCACGACGCCAGGTCTTCGCCGAATAAACCGCGCCACATCGATCGCAGATCGAAGGATCCTGAACTCGGCGCTTCGAGTCACCGGCGGGCTCATGTCGGAGCGCGAGCCGCGACGGTCCATTGCTGCGGACGAGCCCTTTTCCACCTGCTTTTTCTGATTTAGTCCAGTTTTCATTTTCAGTACCCTTCCCGGGACTTCGAGTTACTCGTCCGCGAAGGTCTGCGCTGCGGCTTCAACCTTGCAAAAATGCCTTCAAGACGTCGGTCGTCGGTAATCATGCCGACCAGCTTGCCATCTTCGACCACCGGCAGGCCGCCAATTTTATGCTCGATCATCAGCCGCGCCGCGTCTTCGACGCTCATCTTCGGCGTCACCGTTTTCGGGTCAGCGGTCATCGCCGCGGTGACTCTGGTCAATTCGAGATATCCGCGTATGCTCGCGAACATCGCGATCGGAGACGATGCCGACCAGCTTGCCGTCATCCACGACCGGAACGCGTCGAAAGCCGCCACTTCTTCATCAAGATCGGCGGCAGTTCTGCAGGGTGTCGTGCGAAGAAACCGTTGCTGCGCCGTAGGTCATCAATCTGCGATGAGCATCGTTCGTCACCTCGAATGGATGACAGTTGCAAGCCTCCTGCCATAGTTGAAAGTTTCCGGGATTTCGTCGAAGATGGCCTGACTCGGATGCCCTGCAGAATCGGATCTCGGTTACGAATCGTGCCATCGATTCGGGGCGTTGTTTCCGATCGCTACACCCTCGGACGACGGGAGCCAGTCTGATATCTACCGATCGCAATGGCATGGCAATCGCTATCTGGATGATTTCCGCAATTGCGGCAGGAGAAGTCAGATGACATATCCCTTCAAGAAAATCCTTTGCCCGGTCGACTTCGACCACAACTCCATTGCCGCACTCGACGCCGCCGCCGAAATGGCGCGCCAGAATCGACGGCGCGCTCGAAGTCCTCCATGTGATACCAATCATGGTTGAGGCTGGCGCCACATCGTTTTATGTCGACCTCTACACTCCTGAAGAAGAGGCTTCGAAGGCGAAGCTGACGGAGCTCGCCAAAAACCCGTCTTTTAGGTGTGAAGCACGAGCTGCGCACTGTGGTCGCGCAGCCGGCGGCCGCGATCCTTCATGCCCAGAAAGCCCTCGACGCCGATGTCATCGTGATGAGCACCCACGGACGCCGCGGCCTCTCGCATCTATTCATGGGCAGTGTCGCCGAACACATGGTGCGCGAAGCCGCCTGCCCGGTGCTGACGATTCGTCCTTCGCAACGATTCAGCCACGGAGACGGCGCAAGCCTGACCACACGTTATCGACCAGTGCATTGCGTCGGCTTGCTAAGGAAGTATCCGGCATGATTTTACTGTCGCCATGACGATCGACCGGTCCTTATCGTTGCGCCGGCTGCTTCGCAGCGGCGTGCGCTCACTACTGATGTCATTTGGAATTTGCGTGGTGCTCGGATCATCGCATCGGCGCAGATCTCGCAGCCCTCGACGGCGAAAAAAGATTTCGTGCTTACATTGCGCCGATTGCCATGGCGTCGATGGCAAGGGCAATGGACCCGCGACCCAGGTGATTCCGGGATTCAAGCCCGCCAACCTGACGCTGCTGAGCAAAAACAACGGCGGTCAGTTTCCGCGCGAGGAAGTCTCCGACGTCATCGATGGACGCAAGCGGATGTCGGGCCATTACGATGCCGACACCGACATGCCGCTATGGGGATTGACCTTCCAGCCCGAGGGCAGCGAATTCAGCAAAGAAGCGGAGGCGAAGGTAAAGGCCCGCATCGCAGCGCTGGTCGACTACATCGAGGGCATCCAGCAGAAGTAGCAGATGTCGCAACTGTCAGAATCCGAACTTGATGATCTCCGGATGGCTCTCGGCATAGGCGCGCGCGAAGCCGAGCTGCTCGTCGGTGCCGGCGTGAATCTCGAACAGCGGATCGCCCTTCGCCTACTACCTCGCCCAGAGTATCGCAGCATCCGGACGCCCGGCCGCGACGTTGGCCGGCTGCGCCCGCGCGTTTCGCGACTCGCGCGATTTCCCAGCAATCGATCTCGCTGATGTGGCCGTCGCTCGGCGAAGGCACGACGCCCTTCGAGGGCGCCTCGCGGCGGAAGCTCCTTTTTTCCCTGCGCCGCGATGATCCGCTCGAAGCGCTCCAGCGCGGCGCCCGAATCGAGCGTCCGCTCGGCGACGCGATATCCGGAATTGGGCTGCGCCGCGCCGGTCATCTCGAGCAACCGCGCCGCGAGGTAGAGCGACTTCTCGCGCAAGTCGGCGGGCGCGGAGGCATCGCGACGCAAGACCGCGAGCACATCGAGCGCTTCGAGGCGCGGCCCGATGCCGAATCCCACCGGCCCGTTCGCATGCGTGGCGTCGACCTCGACGCGCAATCCGATGCGCTCCGCCACCTGCGTTAAACAGCGTCGCCAGATGATCCGCGGCGGCATAGGTGCGTACCTTCGCCGTGGGCCCGACGCGGGATGTCGATCAGCACATGAGTCGCGCCGACGGTTTTCTTCTTGGCGAGGATCGAGGCGATCATTTGCGCCTCGGTGTCGAGCTCCATCGGACGCTCGACCGTGATGAGGATGTCGTCGGCGGGCGCGAGCTGAAGCGCGCCTCCCCATGCGATGCACGCGCCGGCCTCGGCCACCACCTGTGCGCAGCCGCTCGGGAGAGAGCGCGACCTCGGCGAAGAGCTCCATCGTATCGGCGGTTCCGGCCGGACTGGTGATCGCGCGCGAGGAGGTCTTGGGCACGATGAGTCCGTTCGCGGCGAGAATCGGCACCACAATCAGTGTGGTGCGATTGCCGGGAATCCCTCCGATGCTGTGCTTGTCGGCAATCGGCCCGCGCCGAAGTCGAGGCTGGTGCCGGTATGAATCATCGCGAGCGTGTAGTCGACCAGCTCGTCGAGGTCGAGGGTCTTGAGCGCGCACGCCAGCACGAACATCGTCAGCTCGACCCGCGAGTACCGATGATTCACGACGTCGGTGAGGATCGCGTCGAAGTCGGCGCGTTCGAAGCGCGCTGCCGCCCAGCTTGGCGCGCACCCGATCGACGCTGCGCGGAGCGACCGCGAGCGTCGCATTGACCGCGGCGCCCTCGGGCAGCCCGAGGTCCGCGAACGCCTGCTCCGACAGGCCGATTTCGTCGGAGCGCCACCAGCTCATCGCGACAGAAATTCAGCACCCCGATGATCTCGTGGCGCTTCCCCGACGCGTCGATGCGCGAAGACATACGACGCGATCGAGCGGATTGAAACCGAGATGTCCTTCGCGCACGGTCCGCTCGTGAATCACGATGACGTGCTCGCGCAGCGTATCGAGACATAGATGCTTGACCCGAAACATCGGCTAGTCGATCCGAACCTGTTCGAGATGACGCGGCACCACCGCATTCCATCTTAGCTGCTGCGTGATCGCGACGCGCAACGCTTCGGATGCGGGCGGATCGCCATGGATGATGTAGACGACTTCGGGGCGGCGATCGCGCGCCGCGCAGCCATTCGATGATTCGTTGCGATCGGCATGCACCGAAAACGCCGGCACGTTGACGATCTCGGCGCGCACCGGGACATAGCGGCCCGAGCATCTTCACCGACTCCGCGCCCTCGAGCAGCGAGCGTCCGCGCGTGCCGGCCGCCTGGTAGCCAACCAGGATGATGGTATTCCTTTTGTCGCCGAGCCGATGCGCGAGATGATGCAGCACGCGGCCGCCGGTCGCCATCCCCGACGCCGAGATGATCACCATCGGACCGCCGCGCGCGTTGAGCGCCATCGATTCGTCCGGGGTATGCATCTCGGTAAGGTTGCCGGGATCGAGCAGTTCCTGCTGGCCGACCATCTCGGGACGAATCTCTGCGGTGCCGCTTCGCGATCGCGTCCTTATAGAGCTGCAGGGCCGCCAGCGCCATCGGGCTGTCGACATAGATCGGAATCGAACGGATGCGCCCTTCGCTGAATCATGCGCCGCAGATGGAACAGCACGATTTCAGTGCGATCGACGGCGAACGACGGAATCACGATGACGCCCTCGCGCTCGACGGTCCGCGCGATCGCCGCTTCGAAATTGCGAATTGACTCGGCGTCATCGTGGACCCGATCGCCATAGGTCGATTCGACCAGCACCACGTCGGCATCCTCGATGGCCTTCGGCGCGCGAAGAATCGGATGACTCGGGCGTCCCAGGTCGCCGCTGAAGAAAATCCGGCGCCGGGTGGCTTCCGTCGACTTCGAGACTCACGGTTGCCGCGCCGAGGATATGGCCGGCCGAGCGAAACGTCGCGCGGATTCCGTGCGCGATATCGACCGGCGTGTCGAAACGCGGCGGCCTCGAAGCGCTCCATCGAGGCCCACGCGTCTTCCTCGGTGTAGAGCGGGCGCGCCGGCGAATGCTTCGAGTACCCGGCGCGGTTGGCGTAGTTGGCTTCTTCTTCCTGCAAATGGCCGCTGTCGGGAAGCAGGATGCGGCAGAGATCCACCGTGCCGCGAGTCGCGAAAATCGGTCCGTGGAAGCCGTCGCGGCACAACAACGGGATGTAGCCGCTGTGGTCGAGATGCGCATGGGTGAGAATGATCGCATCGAGCAGTTTGGGGTCGAGCGGGAACGTATCCCAGTTGCGCAGCCGCAGTTCCTTCAATCCCTGGAACAGGCCGCAATCGACCAGGATGCGCTTGCCCCCGATCGTCAGCAGAAACCGGCTGCCGGTGACGGTTCCCGCGCCGCCAAGGAATCGCAACATCGAGGGTGCACGCGCCTTCATGCGAAGCCTCCGCAATGATTGCTGTGACGCTGATGGCGTTGGTGCGATGCGCGATGGTGTCGCATGAGAACAATTTGCGGATGCCCGCGCCGCGGATCATCGACAGCGCGCCCGGGCGCGAAAATCGCATGCACCACCACTGCCTCGATGATGCGAACGCCTCGCGCGCGCAAAGCCCGCGCGGTGGCCGCAAGCGTCACGCCGCTGCTCGCGATGTCGTCGACGATCAATGCGCGCCGATGCGTCCGCATATCTTTCAACTTCACGCTCACCTCGCGATCTCCCCGCCTCTTCTTGTCTCCCACCGCAAAGTCCTTCCCTGATGCGTGGGCGATCGCCTCCACCCACGGTCGTGACTCACGATCCGGCCCGACGATGATGCATTCCAGGTCGCGCTCGCGCAGCCACCTCGCGATGGCCGGCGCAGCCGAAAGCGATTGCGACTTCAAGCTTGATGGTACCACCTCGGCAAGCTCGCTGATGCGATGCAGATGCGCCTCGACGGTCACCACCCGATCGAAATATCTGCCGAGGATATCGCCGATGACACGTTGCGAAATCGGCTGACCCGGCGCGAACACCGCATCCTGGCGCATATAGGCAAGATACGGTGCGACCAGGGTAATGCGTTTCGCGCCCGCACGCCGCAGCGCATCGGCAGCCAGCAGCGTCGGCATCAGCTTGGCGTCCGGATGGTCGAGCGAAACGACGACCACAGCCTCATCGCCATCGGCAGCATCCACCCGCACCAGGCTTTCGCTGTCGGGAAAATGCCGCAGGTGGACTTTTCGCGCCGGCGCGTGAAGTGCCGACGCGATTTTACGGGCCAGGATCGCGCTGTCCTCGAAGAAATAGATCGTCGATACCGAAGCCATCCTGCGCGAGTGGTACGCGAATCCTCTCACGGAGGAAAGCGTGATTGCCCGATTCGAGGCTCCTATCGCGCCAACGATTCGCCGCTGGTGTCACGATCGGATGCAGCAAACATCGAAATCCCTCAGCCTTGAACCGCAGGCGAATGGCACATTCTGTGCGTTTCACGCTCTCGTCAGAATCAATAAGGAGCGAGGCAATGGCGGATCCCTTTCGAAGAATCCTTTGTGCAGTGGACTTCAGTCCTGGCACCAAGATGACCGTCGACATGGCGCGCCAAGTCGCCGAATCGAGCAAGGGCACCGTGATTCTGCTGCACGTGGTGCCACTCCCGGTCGAAGCGATAGGCCAGCCACTCATGGTCGAGCCGTTGACCGGCGCGGAAGAAGACGCGCGCCGCCGGCTCAACCACCTCGCCGCCGAAAGCTTGACCCACGCGTACGAGATTCTGGTGGTAACCGGCGAGCCCGCCACCACCATAAGCCAAGTCGCAAATGAGCAGCACGCCGACCTCATCGTTATGGCGACCCACGGGCGCACCGGCTTGAAGCATTTCTTCCTCGGGAGCGTGGCGGAGCGCGTGGTCCGCGAATCACCGGTACCGGTGATGACGGTGCGCGCACTTGCGGAAAAACATCATTTGTTATCGCAATCGGTTCTGCTCGGATAACCAGGAGTCAATAACATGGGCGATCTTCACGGCTATCTCATCAAGCAAAACGCCGACACTGGAAAGTGGGAAATTTTCTGGAAGGAGAAACGCGTCGCCGCCGATTTCGTGCGCGAAGTCGACGCCGAGGAATGGATCGAGGATCAGGTCCCGCTCTATCGCACCAGCTAGTGCCGCGAGCGCTAAGTCGCGTGCCTGCCTGCGCGGGGTTAGATCTGGATAGACCTCACATATTCTTTTTGATATTCCATGGGTATATCGGCAGGGTATATCTGTGGAATCCATCTCCCTAAAGCTTCCACCGGAGCTCCTGAAAGCCAGTGACCGATGCGCCGAAGCGCTCGGGATTGCGCGCGCCGAATACATCCGGCGAGCGCTCGAACGCATGAATCATGAGGCCGAGTTGCGTGCACGTGCCGAGCGGATGGCACGCGCCTCGCGCAAGGTTCGCAAGGAAAGCATGCGGGTGAATGCGGAGTTCGCCAGCGTCGAGCGCGACCCAGATGCCTGAGCGTGGCGAAATTTGGATCGCGAATTTGAAGCCGAGGCGCGGCACCGAACCCCGCAAGAATCGACCGGTGCTGATTGTCCAGACGCAGTCTCTGACCGATGCGGGACATCCGTCGACGCTTATCGTTCCCTTAACCACGAATCTCATCGATGACGCAGAACCGTTGCGAATTCGGATTCACGCCCAGTCGTCGCTCCGGCGCGATTCGGACCTTCTCATCGATCAACTTCGCGCGATCGACAATCGCTTCTTTACTCAAGGGCCGCTAGCCCGCCTCGATTCGTCGACGATGCAAAAGGTGGAGTCCGCCCTCCGCGAGGTGCTGGAAATCTGAGGGTTGTTTCCACTCCTCAGCTTGGGCGATGGATTCGCGAGCCGTTGCGGGGTCGCTGGGCAGCAAATGCGACCGGCTATCCGAAGAGCCAGGGTTGCCTGGTTGAGATCGCGCAGGAAAATCCGAGCCCGAATCCCTACTGCATCGATGATGCGTCCGGTCCGAATCGGCGCGATGACGTGCCAGAACGAAAATTTCCACAATATCTGGTCCGAGCACGGTTGCCGGCGATGACGGAAGGTCCTGCTCTATCGCACCAGTTAGCGGAATTTTCCCTGCTTACTGCGCGCGCCGGCATGCAGTTCGGGATTGCCGTCGCTCACCAACAGGCTCTGCCGAATCGATATGATGCGCCACTGGTTATCCGTCATAACGACGCCGAACTGGTATTGCCCGTAGGAGTGGAAAAACCTCGCCGGCGTTCCGTCAAAGTCCGGAGCAAACCGCAGGATCGCGTAGTTGCAGATCGCCTCGGCATGCGTCTCGGTTCCCTCGATCGAAAGGTTTGACAGATTGTGTTGCGTCTTCAGCGCTGCGAGGGCAATCGCGCGCTGCCCGATATAGTCATCGCGCGCAATGTCGCCGGGCGGCGTGCCGCGGAAACTCGAATAGTCGCAATGGATGCTTTCCGCCAGGCACTCGCGCATCGCATCCCAGTCCTTGTCGTCGAACGACCTCATAGAGCGAAACAGCAATTCCTCAATCTCGGTACGTCGCGAGCATTGACTGTTCATGCCGCGGGCAGAAGTGTCTCCCATTTCCTTTGCTCACCCAGTGTGGACTGTCGAATTCATTCTATTCGTTCTTTGGATAACCAAACCAACCGTTAGGCGCTGGCTATTGCGTGATGCATGACGTATTGTGTGTCCTCGGGATCGACATATGACTCGCGTCCCGATTTGATTCAGCCCGAACCGCAGTCCTTCCTCGCCTTTGACCGCGTTCCGCTCGACCAACTCAATCCAACTTCCAAGGCCTGCGGAGACGCGTATGTATATCCCCATTTCGCTCGGCGGACTTGTATTGATCCTCGTCATTGTGTGGCTGGTTCATGGTTGAAAGATCGCGCAAGTCCGCGGTCTCAGACTGACAGTCACATCCACTGAACCAATTGAAGGAAAGCTTTCATGTTAATTCTGATTATCCTGTTGATTTTGTTGTTTGGCGGCGGTGGTTTTTATGGCTATCGCGCTGGTCATTACGGACGCGGCGGCATGAGCGTCGCGAGCATCGTGGTGATCGTATTGATCGTCTACCTGGTGCTGGGCGGCGGCTTCCTGCGCTGAGCAGCTATCTCTCAAAACGTTCGCAACCGGATTCACTCGAAACCTTACTGGAGAACCTATGAAAGAAGTTAAAACTAATCGCCCAACCTTTACCCGTTCGCTCCTGGTGCTCGTTGTGGCCGGCGTCGCCATGTTTGCAGCAGCATGTGCCGCAACTCCTACGCAGGAAAGCACCGGTGGCTACGTTGATGACTCGACCATCACCGCCAAGGTGAAATCCAACCTGGTGCAGAACGACAAGGTGAGTGCATCGGACGTTCACGTGAAGACCTATAAAGGCGTCGTGGACCTGAGCGGCTTTGTCGACTCGCGGTCACAGATAGCCGAAGCCGGCTCGGTTGCCGACCAGGTATCCGGAGTTAAGGCGGTTCACAACAATCTGATCGTCAAAGGTGTAGTGGCGCCCCCGACTGCGGCTGAGAAGCGCGTCGACTAGACCGGCGAATAGCTCAGTCCGGACAACTTGCGATATAGCCTCGCCGTACAGACGGCGGGGCTAATCGTTTTTCTGCGCTTTCGCGATTGCGTCGCGAGCGCTGCTACTATCGCCCGGCAGGAACCGCGAGCCAATCATCCGCAGTGCCAATGTCGCCCAGTTCCGATCCCTGCGAAAATCGGCGCGCAGGATGCGGATCGCATCGTCGATGCGTCCGTTTCGAATCATAGCGATGCCATGCCAGAAGGAAAACTCCGCATTCAGTGGCGCAGAGCGATTGCGCGCGCTGCATATTCGCGATTGCCGTCTCGATGTCGCCACGTGCGAATGCCGCCTCGGCCACGTCGCTCGCCGCGTATGCGCGTTGCACATCGACCAGCCGCCGCAACTCGCGACAGCGGCTCCGGATGATCATCGACGCGCACATCGAAGAGCTTGTCGAACCACGAACGCCCCGATGATTTGCCGCGTACCATGATCAGCGCCGCCGATTGACGCCCACGAATGTCGCCGCCTTCAGCCTCCGCGGCATCGAGGGCCGCCAGCATCCGATGCGCGAGGTCGCCCGTCGTCGCCTCGAATGCGCGCGCCATAGCCTCGGGTACTGTCGCATTGAGCATCATGTTGGCCTCGACGGTGAATTGCGCGCCCACGATGTGGCCGGCTTCCGCTAGCGTGCGATTGCCGGTATGCGCCGCCGCCCTGCCCTGCGCATCTACCATCGCAACCTGGCGAATCTCGCGGTACTCATCGGCAGCGAGCAGCCTCGCGAGCGTGTCCGGCGCGGAATGACCCGTGCGCATCAGGTCGAGGCCGAGCGGGCCATAGCCGGGATCCACGAAAGCCTGCGTCGCGACGACGCCAACCTCGGAAGCAGCGTGGATTACCATCGCGCCGACCGCGAACCAATGCGACTGGACGGCCGCTCCTAGCTCACCGGTTTCGGGATCGCGCGCGACAATCGAATAGGTATGTGCCAATTGATCTTTCGTCATAGGAAAAACCACAGAGACACAGGGGCACGAAGTAAGGCAACCGGAAGCAGATCGACGAGGTGCGATTGCCGCAGGGACATCGGGCAAAAAAGACGCCGCGACACTTCAGAAGTACTGCCTAACATCAGCAACGCCTGTGTCTATCGGCACGGCCACGTTCAGCTTGATGACCAGCCGATCCGATCCGGCCGTCAGTCCGATGCCGGGGCCGACTGAGATCCACTTATAGTTCAAAACCGGCATGACGTAGGCGCCCTGCTCGTGCTCCTGCCCCATGTCCTTGAACTCTCCGACATCGCCATAAGCCTCCACTCCAGCCGACCAGTCCGTTGACCAATGTAAGAGGACCTGGCCGGAGTAGCTGCCTTCCCATGATCCGGCACCGATAAGGTTTTTTTCGACGATCGGATTGAGCAACAAGCTGAGGTATCTCGTTTCCCATAGCGGCACGTCGTATTCGATGAGCGGATGGAAGTCCATGTCGAATGCGTTGTCAACGTACTTCGGAGCGCGCTGCCATTCGTTCTCCCACGCGAATCCGAGCTTCCAGTTATGGCCTTGGTAGAAATCGAAATGAAAACCACCTTCAAAGCCTTCCGGCTCGTAGGATTCTCCATTCGGTTTCGCCGCGTTGAATTGCAAAAAGAGATTGGCCCAACTGGTCAGGCCGTAGAACACCCGCAGCGAGGTGCGTTGCAGCTTGTCGCTCGCCACCATGCCGTCATCACCAGCCTGATGACCCTTGGCGGTGTAGGTCTCCAGGACCATTGGGGTCAATCTACCTTGACCAAAATAGTCGAATCCATCGACGGTCCAATCCTGCGACTGCGAGGGGTCAGGGTCGCAGTAGGCTCGCCCAGGCAGACACACTGATAACACCAAAGCCGCTATGAGTAGCGTGAAACCGCATTTAAGGCAGAAGTTCATGAATTTCACCTCGCACTCGTGCGTGCCGTCAACGGTGGCAGCGATATTGGAGACGGGCTGTGATTCAATGGCAAAGTTACTCAGTCCGTGTCCGCCTTGGCTTTCTGCGCCGTCTTTTGGTTCGGAGACCACTGATAATTCGCGGGGAACTGCTGGCGGCCTCGGCGTAGGGTTGGTCCGGCCGGCCCGCTTGGGTAGGGCTTGGTGCCCATCGTCCCTTTCCAAAGAATGCGGTTGTAGACGGAGAAATCGACCCGATCGGCGTCCGAGAAATCCATTCCCTTGGTGGCTTGGGCCCAATACTTCGCGTCGTGCGTCGACTTGGGCACCACCAGGCCTTTCGGCTTCTGAGGCAAAGGCAGCATCGTGCCGTAGAGATATGCCGAGGGCGTGGCGACGAAGTTCCACTTATGCGGGGTCTTGTAGAAGATGTCCGCCATCGGCTTGGCGAGCGCGTCGTTGAGGTTCATTTGCGGCAGGCCCAGCACCTCTTCTATCGTGCGTAGGTAGTCGAGGGTGTTGTACTGGGTGTGGACCAGCGTGTGTTGCTTCACGTAGGCGCCCGCCACGAACGCTATGGTGCGATGCGAATCGACATGGTCGGCGCCATCCTGCGCGTCGTCTTCGATGACAAAAATCAGGGTATTGTTCTTGTAGATGCTGGAGGCGATCTTCTGGACCAGTAAGCCGACCGCATAGTCATTATCGGCCTGCTGCGTTTCGGGAGTATTCACCAGGTCGATGGCGGTACCGAAGTTCCCGGTGTGATCGTGCATGAAACGGACGAGGCTCAAGGAAGGGAGTCCGCCTTTGGCGTAGTTGGCATTGAACTCCCGCTCCCACTCCATGAAGCGGTAATAATCCGCAAAGTTGTTATCGAACCCGCGGAAGTACTGATCGGTATAGGGGGTAAGGGACGCGCTCGCAGGAGGGGCCACGATGGTTGGCACTGGAACGGTCGAGGCTGGAAAGTGCGCCAACGGAGTGGAGCAGGTTAAGCTAACGTCGTTATAGCAAGTGGTATCCACAAAGAAGCCATAGTCACGGACCGTGAGACCCGCCCGCAGCGCGTTGTCCCACAGATAGCCGGTGTTTATTTCATCGTTGGGCCCATCGGGCGCGTCCGCGTCGGTCTGGCCCGGAAAAAGATCCGGATCGTTCGGGTAAAGCGGGTCCGAGGCTATCCGCGCGGCGAGCGTCGGTATCGCAACGTTGACCGAGCGATTCACCCCCTCGGTATCCAGGCTGAAGGCGCGGCCCGCGTATGCCACCGGGTACTGGTGTTCGACGATGTCCGGGGCGCGCGCCGAAGTGGTCCACGGCCAGCCATCATTGCTGACTTCGGAGGTGGCCATGATGTTGTCGAGGGTAACGAAAGTGGTCGCCAGCTTGTGCTGATTGGGGGTGATAGCGCTTCCCCATTGGACCAAAGCGGGATCGCCCGCGCCGACCTTCAGGTCGCCGAGCACTTGGTCGTAAGTCCGGTTTTCCTTGATGATAAAAATGACGTGCTGGATGCCCTTGTGCACGGCCGCCATGATCTTGGCGTCGCTGGGGTTTTCGACGGTGGAAAAACGATCGTTGGAGGCTACCTGCGTCGTTAGCGTGGGGAGCTGCGCCGCCAGGGTGGCCGTCGGAAAGCTCAGCAAGCCGGCCCGGGTTATCTGCGGATTGTAGTCATTCATCGTCTGGCAACTTGGATACCAGGACGGGCCGTTGTTGTAGCACCAAACCGGATTCGCGCCCGTCGGCGATTTGCCATTAACCACGTAGGCCCATTTGCCATCGCTGCTGAAGCTCACCGAATTCGGGTACCAGCCGGTGGGAATGAGAGCTGCCACCTGGTCGTTATGATCGGTTCCGTTGAGCGGTACCACGGCGATGCTGTTGAGATTGCCATTGGTAACATAGAGTTGCGTCCCGTCCGGAGTGAGCGTCACGCTGTTGGTGTTGGCGCCGGTAAACTGCGCCAGCCTGGGGGTGGACGCCAGCAGCCCCGGCGGCGCGATGACCGCGATGGATTCGAGGACGTTCCAGAAACTGGCGTCGTTCGGGTTGGTATCGATCACGTCAACCGTGTCCGACTCGTCTTCCGCAACATAAAGGCGCGTTTGGGTCGCGTTAAGCGTCATCTTGTTGGGCTGGCCTTTCACCGCGATGCGGGCCTGTACCGCCGGCGTGCCGCCATCCAGATTGATTACGTCAATCTCGCGGTCGCGAATGCTTGAGACATACGCCCAGGTGGTCGTCATGCTGCCGGGTGGCAATGGCGTCGGTTGCGCGATCACTGCCCCAAATGGATATTCTCCGCCCGGTTTGCCCGGCTGCGGCGAAATGGCGGCTCTGCCGGGGCGCAAGTCGAGTTCCCCCGGTCGATACCCCATCGCATTGAGGCTGCTGAGCGGCGTCCAGCTACCGAGGCCTCCGCTGAACACCATGATCGAATCGTTGTAGTAATTCGCCACCACCATGGTGTCGCCGTCATTGGAAATCGCCAGGCCAGCGGCGCATGGCTGCACGAAAACCAGGCTGTTTATCGGGGTTGCTTCGGACATCGAGGGAGGCAGCGGAAGCCCAACGCCTCCTAGATGGCCGATGGCAAGCTCGGGTCCGGGCGCCAACGTCGGCGGCGCGGGCGCCCAGGTGTTTCCGTTCAGAGTGAAGATGTGGACGTTGTCAGATTGGTAGGGATCCGATGGAGGGTTGGCGGGCAGACCTTTGCTGTCGAAGGGAAAATCTCCCGCGCAGCTGGAGACATAAAAGGCCCTCTGCTTCGGGTCATAGGCGATCCCATGGTAGGCATTGGGGATCATCACATTTTGCTTATAAACCGGCGTGCCCGCCGAGATATCGTAGATGAATACGTACTCACTCGACGGCGAGTTTGCCGCCGGCAACCCTCCGTCCGCCGGCGACATGCCGGGTGCGAGCTCGATCACCGGCGGCTCGAGCCCGAAGGCGTAGCCTTGGGCGCTATCCGCGTAATAAATCCGATTGAACCCACTGGTCAGGACAAACAGGGTGTTCCCATCCGTGCTCACCACGCTCGAAACCGCATGCCCCGCCGCCCATGGGTTACCGTTGACCAACCAGGGAGTGATCAGTGGCTGGAACGAAGAACCTTGGGCCGCCAGTGGCGTAATGAACTGGTTCATGTTGGGCATGAACGCCGCGCCCGCGGCCCCCACCTCGACCGTGATGGTCAAGGTCGATGTGGCGCGCCCGCTCGCATTGGTACCCGTTACCGTGTAGTCGGCCGTAGCGGTTACGGCGGTGGGAGTTCCGCTGATTATACCGGTGCTGTCATCCAGGCTGAGGTCGGTCGGAAGGTCGGGGCTTACGCGATATGCTGTCACCGCCCCGCCGCTGTTGGTGGGATGGTTCGCCGCGATCGCCGCCCCCACGGTGTAAACCGCCGTGCGGTTAGTGTAGACCAGGCCGGAGGGCGGTTGAGCGTCGGCAGAACCGGTGCCACCACCGCAGCCGCATAGAAGGACTATTGCGGGGAAAAACAGGGCACGCCATCTAACCGGACATTCCATGGTTAAATCCTGATTCGGGCTAGCTCCATAACAAGGAGTTTACAAAGCGTAGCTCGATGGCGATCTTAAGTCCAAGGCGGCTTTCATGGCCCCGCAACGGTCCGGTCCTGCCTCGCGTTGGGATAAAAGACCCGAAAAGACCTTTTCCAAACCGAGTTCTCTCACCCCGAACTCGGCATGGATGACCTCCACCAATCGCAGTTTTCTTTTGCAACTGGCTTGCGCCGCATCATATCCGTAGCCTATAACCCGATAAGAATGGGTGGCGGAATCACTATCGCTTCCGCTTCCACCGCGCGCTCGCCGATTCGCGATATTCTCGACCGTGCTCTCGCGGGCGCACGACTGACTGAAGCGGATGCCATCGCGCTCATCGAGTGCCGCGAGGACGACCTCGGCGACCTCCTCGATGCGGCCGCGCAGTTGCGCGATCGCGGCAAGGGTCGCGACGTCACTTACTCGCGCAAGGTTTTCCTGCCCGTCACCAATCTCTGCCGCGACCGATGCACCTATTGCACCTTTCGCAAGGACCCCGGCGATCCCGGCGCGTGGACGATGATGCCGGATGAAATTTCGGCGTGGTCAAAGCGCGGCGCGGAACTCGGTTGCAAAGAAGCGCTGATG
Source organism: uncultured delta proteobacterium (assembly GCA_963848285.1). GTDB lineage: Bacteria > Desulfobacterota > Binatia > Binatales > Binataceae > DATGKG01. Next base: position 756,561 of record CAWKCZ010000002.1, read on the forward strand.
TGCCTCGGCGACAAGCCCGAGGTCGCGTTCAAGGAGTATCGCGCGACGCTCGAGTCAGCTCGGCGTCCGCAGCACCATCGAATATGTCGGCCGCGCGTGCGAGCTGGCGATCGACGAGGGCCTGCTGCCGCATACCAATGCCGGCCTGATGACGCGCGACGAGATGGCGATGCTGCGTCCGCTCAACGCCAGCATGGGTTTGATGCTCGAAAGCATTTCGCCGCGGCTGCGCATGAGTGGCGGCGTCCATCAATGGGCGCCCGACAAGGAACCGCGCCTGCGCATCAAGATGACCGAGGAAGCAGGCGAGCTGAAGATTCCGTTCACCAGCGGAATTCTCATCGGCATCGGCGAGAATATCGTCGAGCGCGCGCAGAGCCTCGTTCGCGATTCGCGATATTCACGAGCGCCACGGCCACATCCAGGAAGTCATCATCCAGAATTTCCGCGCCAAGCCGGAAATCCCGATGGCGAATGCGCCGGAGCCCGATGAAATCGACATGGCGCGGACGCTCGCGACCGCGCGGCTACTTTTTGGCGCGAAAAATGAACGTCCAGGCGCCGCCGAACCTGTCGCCGAATCAGATTGAACTTTTCCTGCGCGCGGGAATAAATGATTGGGGCGGCATTTCCCCGCTCAGCAAGGATTACGTGAACCCGGAGTCGCCATGGCCGCATCTCGAACGGCTGGCGGAACGCTGTGATAGGTCGGGCTTTCGTTTGCGCGAACGGCTCGCAATTTATCCAGAGTATATTTCAGACGAATGGCTCGATCCTGCCATCGCGCCGCGAGTGCGCGCGATGCAGGCGCGAGTTTCCGGAGGCTAGCCTGTGAACGTCGAAGTATGGCGAAACTGGGTCGATGAAATCGAGGCAACGTCGCTCAGCGCGTTGCTCGACAAAACCTCGCCGGAGGTGCGCGCCGCATTGAAGCGCAGCCTCGCGCGCGAGGAACTGACTCCCGAGGAAGGACACACCCTCTACACCGCGACCGGCGACGATTTGCGCGCGGTCGTGAAATGCGCCGATCTGGCGCGCGCCGAGGATGTCGGCGACGAGGTCACCTACGTCGTCAATCGCAACATCAACTTCACCAACATCTGCTTCGTCGGATGCCAGTTCTGCGGCTTCAAGCGGCAGCGCTGGGAATCCGACGCGTACGATCATCCCGATGAGGTCGTGCTCGAACAAAGTTGGCGAGGCGATCGCGCGCGGCGCCACCGAAGTATGCATGCAGGGCGGCATCAATCCTGAGATGCCCGACTTCAAATATCGCGACGTGCTGACCGCGATCAAAACCAAGTATCCCGAGATTCACGTCCACGCCTTCTCGCCGATGGAGATTCTGTTCGGCGCCAAGCGGGTGCGAATGGATTATCCCGAGTATATCGGCATGCTGCGCGATGCCGGCCTCGGCTCGATTCCGGGCACCGCCGCGGAAATTCTCGACGACAGCATCCGCGAGATTCTGAGCCATAAGAAAGTTGATGTCGCCGCGTGGGTGGAGATCATCACGACTGCGCATTCGCTCGGCGTGCCGACCACCTCGACCATCATGTACGGGCATCTGGAAAATTCGCGCCACGTCGTGAATCATCTGAACCTGCTGCGCAGCATCCAGAAGAACACTCACGGCTTCACCGAGTTCGTGCCGCTGCGCTTCATCGCGGAAAACACCGTGCTCTATCGCAAGGGCCTGGTGAAGCCGCCCGAGCTGGGCGTGCTCGATTTCCAGATGTATGCCTTCGCGCGGCTGTTCCTGCGCGGGCAGATCAACAACCTCCAGACCTCATGGGTGAAGCTCGGCGTCGATGTGGCCGCGCTGACGCTCAAGGCCGGATGCAACGATTTTTCCGGCACCTTGATGGAAGAAAGCATCACGCGCGAGGCCGGCGGCAACTCCGGCGAATTCGTGCCGGTCGATCTCATCGAAGAGAAGGCGCGCGAGATGGGCCGCGTCGCCGTCGAACGTTCCACGCTCTACAAAAAGTTATACGGAAGAAAGGCTCCCAATGGCGCGAGGCCAATCGTCCCCTCCCAGGTTGAAGCAAGTATCGGTGCTGGCGGGGGGGGTGGGGGCCGCTAAGTTCATCCGCGGCCTGGTCAAGGTAATTCCGCCCGAGCGTCTCACCGTCGTCGTCAACACCGGCGACGATGAGACGTTTTTCGGCCTCCACGTCTCGCCCGATGTGGATACCGTGATGTACACGCTCGCGGGCGAGGTGCATCCGGGCCAGGGATGGGGCCTGCGCGACGAAAGCTTCCGCGTGCTCGAGGCGCTCGGCCGATTTTACGGCAAGCCTTGGTTCGGGCTCGGCGATCGCGACCTCGCAACGCATCTGTATCGCACCGATCGCCTGCGCGCGGGCGCGAAACTGAGCGAAATCACCGCCGATATCGCGAAAACGCTTCGGCGTCAAATCGCGCATCCTGCCGATGAGCGATGATCGCGTACGCACCTTCGTGAAAATTCGCGGCAGGGCGTCGATGCCGTTCCAGGAATATTTCGTGAAAGGTCGCGCGCGCGGATTCGTCGAGAAAATCGAGCTGCGCGGCATCGAGGAAGCGCGTCCCCTGCCCTCGGTACTCGATGCGATTCGCGATTCCGGCGACCATCATCCTCGCTCCGTCGAATCCGTTCGTGTCGCTCGGGCCGATTTTCGGATTGCGCGGCGTGCGCGAGGCGCTGGCGGCGGCGCGCGATCGCGTCGTCGCGATAAGCCCGATCGTCGGCGGCAAGACCATCAAGGGTCCGGCCGACAAGATGCTGCGCGGCCTCGGCTTGGAAGCATCGGCACTCGGGATCGCGCGCCTCTATAAAGATATCGTCGGGACTTTTGTTCTCGATAAAGTAGACCGCCGTCATCGTCGAATGCGATTCGGCGAACTCGGCATGCGCACTGTCGTGGCCGACACCATCATGACCACCCCGGCCAAGTCGGCGCGCCTCGCCAGAATAATTATCGATAAGAGGATAGTTCTCGACTCTCTGACCGTGTAATTTAGGCGTGGCATGGCTTCGATTACGCTTACCGCAATCGAGGGAGTTCCGATCGTCAAGGCCGGCGACGACCTCGCCGCGCTGATTGCGAAGGGACTCGACCAAACCGGGCATGACGCTGCAAACCGGCGACATCGTCATCGTATGCCAAAAAGTAGTGTCGAAGGCCGAAGGGCGGATGGTCGAGCTGAAAAGCATCGAGCCGTCGGCTTTCGCAAAGCAGTACGCCGCGCGATGGGAAAAAGATCCGCGCGCAGTCGAGCTGGTGCTGCGCCAGACCAGCCGCATCGTGCGCAATGACCATGGCGTGCTGATCGTCGAGACCGGCCCGGGATTCGTATGCGCCAATGCCGGCGTCGATGAATCCAACACGCTCGGCGACGACCTCGCGCTGCTGCTGCCCGAAGATGCGCGATGCCTCGGCGCGCCAGATTCGCGATGGCCTCAAGCGGCTGTGCGGCGCCGATGCCGCGGTGGTCGTCACCGATACCTTCGGGCGTCCGTGGCGCGACGGGCTGACCGACATTTGCATCGGCGTGGCGGGCATCAATCCGATGCTCGATTTGCGCGGGACCAACGACCTCGGCGGACGCGAGCTGCATCACACCGTCGTCGCGCTGGCCGATCAGCTTTCCGCCGCGGGCGGCCTGCTGATGGAAAAAGCCTCGGGCATTCCGGCGGTGCATCTGCGCGGATACAAATTTCAACCTTACGAAGGCACGGCGAAGATTCTCATTCGTCCCGCCGAGGCCGACCTGTTCCGCTAGACTCGTGAAGAAAGCCAAAGCATATCAACTGGAATCCGAGAGTCTCGGCGAAAGCATCAGTCCCGCGCGCCTCGTCGAGGCTGACCTGCATCGCCGCCGAGGCGAAGCTTTCGCGGCTGCTGGATTCCAACGAATCGATCATCGCGGAGATTTGCCATTACCTCGATCGATGCGGGCGGAAAGCGCCTGCGCCCGACGTTCATCCTGCTGGTCTATCGCGCATGCGGCGGTGACGATGCGCATGTCGAGGACGCCATCGATGCGGCGATCGCGCTGGAGCTGATTCATTCGGCGACGCTGCTGCACGACGACATCATCGATGCGGGCATGCTGCGGCGCGGCAAGCCCTCGGCCTTCGCGCGCTATGGCGCGGGTGGCACGCTCATCGCCGGCGATTATCTTTTCTGCCGCGCGTTCGAACTATGCGGCCGCTTCGAGGAGCATCTCGTGCGCACGGCGGCGCAGGCCTGCATCCAGCTCACTGAGGGCGAAGTGATGGAGGGTCGCTTCCGGCACAGCGCGGCGGCGAATTTCAACGACTACCTCACAGTCATCACGCGCAAGACGGCGTCGCTGTTTTCGGCGGGTGGGCGCGTCGCCGCGGACCTCGCGGGCGCGCCGAAGAAGACCATCGAGTCGATGTGGAACCTCGGCACCGCGGTGGGACGTGCATTTCAGATGGTCGATGACATCCTCGACATCCTCGGACCGGAGGAAAAAATCGGCAAGCCGGTCGGCTCCGATTTGCGCGCCGGAATTCCTTCGCTGCCGGTGGTGCTGGGCATGACGCGCAATCCCGAGTTGCGCCAGCTTTTCCAGAACGACGGCAAGATGGATGGCGCGAAGTTCGAACGCGCGCTTGAAATGCTGCGCGCTCCCGACCTCATCGCCGAAGCGCGTGCGATGGCTGCCGACCAGGTGAAGATCGCGCGCGGCCTGCTCGCCGAGCTGCCCACATCCGAATATCGCGACAGCCTGACTGTGCTGATCGAAGATCAGATCGATCGCGAAGTCTAACGCCTTTAACGACTTATTCAAGTACGATGGCATCGTGCATGGCGGAGATCGTCCAGTAGAGGCGCGCTACCCGGCCGCGATCATCACGCTCAACAATCCCGACACTCGCAACGCCCTCAGCATCCCGATGATCGAAGCGATCGCGGCGGCATTCGAGCGCGCCGAGAACGAGCCGCGGTTCGCGCGATCATCTTCACCGGCGTCGGGCTCGGCATTCTGCGCCGGGATGGATTTGAAGGAACTGCATGACGCGCTCGACGACATCTGAAGTTCACCGATGGCGGCGCGGCGTGGGAGAGCGCGTTGCGCGGCGAGCATCTCATCGATCGCGTGTTCAAATCGTTGAAGCCTACCATCGCGGCCGTCAATGGCGCCGCGACTGCCGGAGGCGCGGGGCTCGCTCAGCGCATGCGACATGGTGGTCGCGGTGCCCGAGGCGCGCATCGGCTATCCCGAAATGAAGGTCGGCATCCAGGCCGGCATGGTGCTGCTCCATCTGATGCGGTTGGTCGGCGAGCGCCAGGCGCGCTACCTCATCCTGACCGGCGATCTCATTGCGGCGGCGCAGGCCAAAGAGATCGGCCTCATCAACGAGGTCGTTCCCAAGGACGAGCTGATTCCGACGGCGATGCGATGGGTAAACTCCGTCGCGATGAACGGTCCCAAGGCCGAGGTGATTTCGAAATCGTTGCTGCGCGAGTTCTCATCCGAGGCGATGGCGATGACTACGGCTGAATACGCCGCCGCGCCTCATCTGACTGATGAATGCCGCGCCGGACTGAGCGCATTCTTCGCAAAGCAGCGCGCTCCATGGGCGCCGAAGCAGTAGGCACAGTTGCGCTCGATTAAACTTCGCTCTTTGCCTTCGGGGCGCGGCGGGCACGATCGCGCCGCATGATTGGATCGCGGCGACGACCCCATCGGCGATGCGATCGGATTTCACCGCCGCAATCAAATCATCGACGATGCGATTCCAATGCCGTCGGGGCGCCACGCATGGGTCGCGTGATCGGCGATGATCTCCACGTAGCGTTCGGCCAGCGAAACGAAAACCAGGATGTCTTCGATGCGGTGGCGTCGGCCGATCATATGCGCAGCAAACTCGCGATGCGCGAGGTTGCGGGCGGCTCGCGTCTTGACGCCGCTGCCGGCACCAGCGCGAGCCGGATCGCCAGAAGATCCAGCGCAGCGCAAGCACGAAGAAAACGCATAGCTCGACGAAAATCAGCGCGCGCCCGCTGAGCGCCGGACGCGCGGCAATCGCAGAGCCGCCGGCGGTAAAAGCTCCCAACGCCGCGCCCGCGAGCGTATAGGGCGATAGCGTTCGCTGATGCGAGTGATCACGATCGCGATTCGCGCGTCGGTGCGTGCTTCGACCGACGCCGCCGCCTCGCGCATGCGCCGATGATCCTCAGCGATTCAGCGGACCTCGCATCATTCACCAGCTCCCCGAGGCGCCGCCGCCCCCGAATGATCCGCCGCCGCCGGAAAATCCTCCGCCGTCCCCGCTCGACGAACCGCCGCCGAAGCTACCCGGACCCGGCCCGGAATATCCTCCATGACGCATCGAATAGGGACGGCGGCGGCGCAGCGCGATAAATGCCACGATGAGGAAAAAAATGATCGAGCACCAGCATGATCGGACGGTCGAAATGGCGAGCCTGATTATCGCTCGCTGGACTGCGCGGCGGGCTCGGCTTCCGATGGAGGTTCGCGGCCGCATCGTCGCCGAGCGCACGCAGAATTCCGCCGGTGCCGGCCAGCACACCCGCATCGAAATCGCCCTTGCGGAATTGCGGCGTGATGTAGTTCTCGATGATGACGCGGCTGGTCGCATCGGTAAGTTGCCCCTCCAGCCCGTAGCCGACCTCGATGCGACCTTGTGTTCATTCGGCGCGACAATCAGGATCGCGCCGGTGTTCTTGCCCTTCTGCCCGATGCCCCAATAGCGCCCAAGCTGGTAGCCGTAGTCCTCGATCGTATGGCCCTGCAGCGATTCGAGCGTGGCGACGACGACTTGCTCGCCGGTGGTCTGCTCGTGCTGCGCGAGCATCGCGTCGAGTTCGTTTTTGGTGGAGGCGCTCAGGATGCCGGCATCGTCGACCACGCGCCCGGTGAGCGCGGGAAATTTCAAATCGGCAGCGAACGCGCTCGTGCTCACCAGCATCAGCACGCAGACGCGAGCGCGGTGGACGCAAGTCGTTCGAGGCATCAGAACTTGACCTGCGGAACCTGCTGCGCCTGCTCGGAAATGGTGAAGGTTTCGCGCACTTTCAAGTCGGGATACATCCAGCCCGCGATCCATTTTCCCGGATAGGTGCGTAGATACGTATTGTATTGTTGCACTGCCAGAATGTAGTCGCGGCGCGCCACCGCGATGCGATTCTCGGTGCCCTCGAGCTGCGACTGGAGCGCGAGGAAGTTCTGGTTCGATTTGAGGTCGGGATATTTTTCGCTTACCGCAAGCAGCCGTCCCAGCGCACCGCCCAAGGCGGCCTGATTGTTCTCGAACTGATGAAACCTTCAGGATTCGAGAGGACATCGGACGGCAACTGCATTTGAGTGGCCTTGGCGCGCGCCTCGGTCACTTCGGTCAGGACCTTCTCCTCCTGATGCGCATAGCCCTTCACGGTTTCGACGAGGTTAGGAATCAGATCGGCGCGGCGCTGATACTGATTGAGCACCTCGCTCCAGGCCGCTTTGACCTGCTCATCGAGGGTTGGCAGTTGATTGATGCCGTTGCATCCGGTCGCGCCGATGCTCACGAACGCTAAGGCCATCACGACGAGGAAGTAGCTGCGGCGTATTTCACGCATTCCAGAGAAACCAGGAGTCATGCGCACGATTAATCCTTGCGGTGCGATTTCGCCGGAGTTGGAAAGAAATCCTGATCCAGTAGCTGCTTGATGCTCCAAGGCGAGGTCCGCGGAAATGTTTTCTCCCATTGCAGACGTGAGAGTCCGAGATCGGTGCCCGCGTACCTGCATCCGTCGGCGTATGCTTTTGCGGCGAATTCCTTGAGCTGACCCATCAGCCCCGGCGACTGCTCAAACAGGACCTCCATTGCAGTGCGCGTTTTTGCCAGTGTGTTTTTCCGCCCTCGCTGGCGTTGCCTCTCAGGCTGACATTCCATTTTGAGAAAATGCTCGAAGAGGGTCGCTAACCGCCGACGAAGCTCGCGTTTTTCCGCGCCCGCCATGTCTTCCAGCTCCTGCGCGATGTTCTGCCAATCGAGCGCCTGATGCTGCTTTTTTCGTAGCAGCGAGGCTTGCTCGATGAGCCAGGCGTGGAAATCTTCGTCGACCCGGACCGACCTTTCGTTTTGGACTGCGGCGCTGTCTTTCATGATGCTCTCACTTGAGCCTGCTTCCATCGTAGCCGCTCGTTGGCGTCCGGGCGAACCGGGATCATTTGCGCTCCAGTCCCTCGAAGGCGAGCTTGAAAACCGCTTCGGCGATCTCCGGGCGCATGCAGCGCGCCTTCGCGCCGATACCATTCGGTGATGGAGTTCAGCATCCCGAACAGCAGCCGCGTCGCCAGCCGCGCATCGATGTCCTTGCGAATGCTTTTTTCCTTTTGCGCGGCGACGATCAACTCCGCCATCAGATGATCGAACTCGCGCCGTCGCTCCAGGATGCGACGCTCGGCGCGCGTGTTTCCCCGCACGCGCAACAGCAGCGCGACTTCAGGCGTCATCGTGAATGGTGATCTCGATGGTGCGCCGGACCACATGCTTCAGGCGATTGAGCGCTGGTCCCTTGCACGCTTCGGGCTCTGCGAGCGCCGCGAACATCGCATCGAAGGCGCGGCCGGCGCCGCGCAGCAGCAGTTCCTCCTTACCGCGCGCATGATAATAGATGCTGGCCTTGGTGATGCCGGCCGCGCGCGCAACCTGGTCCAGCGAGCTGCCGTCGTAGCCGCGATCGAGGAACACGCGCACCGCGACGTCAAGCAGCGCATCGAAATTGTAAGCCTTGCGAGATTTTGCCGATGGGCGCCCCACCCTGTTCTCCTCCGTTGCGGCGTTTCCGCGACATATCCATTACACTGTCAGCGCAGCCGCGCGGGAGAGCCTAAACGGCCGTTCAAAAACCGCATGAGGAAGCCCCGATGAAATACGGAATCGCCATCCGCAACATGGGTCCGCAGTCGAACCGCAAAACCATCCGCGAATGCGCGCGCATCGCAGAGCAGGCCGGCTTCGATGCGGCTATTCGTATCCGACCATTTGTGCATCCCACCCGATCAAACTGAAGGATCGGGCGGGCGCTACCTCGATGTCCTCGCGACGCTGGCTTTCCTCGCCGGCGCGACCGAGCGCATTCGCCTCGGCGTGTCGGTGCTGGTGATTCCGTATCGTCCCGCGGTGCTGACCGCGAAGCAGGTCGCGACGATCCAGGAACTCTCCGGCGATCGCATGATCCTCGGGGTCGGGGTGGGATGGATGAAGCCGGAGTTTGACGCGCTCGGCGTCGACATCAAGAAGCGCGGCGCGATGACGAATGAAACCCTCGCCGTGCTGCATCATCTATGGAATAGCGAGGGGGCTCGACCTTACGATGGCAAGCTGGTGAAGTTTCCCGCGTTCGTTTTTCTGCCGCGACCAGCGCGCCCTCCGATCTGGATCGGCGGCAACAGCCCCGCCGCGCAGGAGCGCGTGGTGAAGTATCGGCGACGGATGGCATCCGATGGTGCGCGCCGTCGGAGCTGAAACCCTTTGCCGATGCGCTGAAAGCCAAGGTCGCCGCGGCGGGAAAACCCGCGCCCGAGATCATTGTGCGAAGAGGCATGAAACTCGACGACGTTTCGGCGGCGCGCGAGAAGGTGCGCGCCGAGGCCGACGCGGGTGCGACCTACTTCATCCTCGATTTGGGCCGCTATGAGGACGAGACCGCCTTCGGCCGCGCAGTCGACATCTTCATGAGCAAAGTGGCCTAAGGAAATCCGGCACCCGGCACTTCGACGCGAACCGTATCGATGCGCGCACTGGATTTGCCGTGCATCAGATCCTCGTGGGTCGTCTCGGCCGCGATGCAGAAGAGGGTCCGCCGATCCTCGCCACCGAGTGCGCATGCGACAGCCCGTCTGCCTTTGACAGAGATGCGATCGAGGACATTGCCTTTTCGATCGACGCGCACGAACGCATCTTCCTGGAAGACGCTGATCCAGACCGCGCCCTCGCGATCGAGGCAGATCCCGTCGGGCTCGGTGAACTTGCCGAAACGCTTGCTCATGTCGAGCGAGCCGTCCGGCGCGATGCTGAATTCCGCTAGCGTGTTGCCGTCGCTCTCGGCCACAACCAGTCGCTTGCCGGCTTCCGAGACCGCGATGCCGTTGGGAAATCGCAACGCCCGCGCGACGATGCGTGCCTTTCCATCCGGGGTTACGAGGATGATCTGCCCGTTGTCATGGCTGCCGCCCTTCATCAGATCGAAGCCGAGATCGCCGATGTAGATGCGCCCGAGGCCATCGACGATCATGTCATCGATGGTGCCCGCCGCTATGTTCGAAAGATCGCAAAGCGTCGAGACCTCGCCATTCGCGAATCTCAGCAGCGTGCGATCGAACATCGAGGTGATGACGACATCGCCATTCGGCAGGAACCCGATGCCGCCCGCGATGCCGGGTATCGTGCAGACCGTTTCGCATTCGCCGGCGAGCGACACCCGCAGCAGCTTCATCGCGAGGCTGTCGACGAACCATAGTTTGCCCTCGTGCCAGCGCGGCCCTTCGAAATACTTTCCTTCGGTGACTAACGGTCGTAGTTCCGTGTATTCCATCTTCAGATGATTTTTTCGCGCCGCAGCTGCTCGAGGTCATTGGCGGGCACGCCGAGCAAATCGCCATACACGCGCTGGTTGTCATGCCCGACGGCGACCGCTCCGCGCCATATCTTTCCGGGAGTAAGCGAAAATTTCGGCGCGATGCCGATGCCCTTCACCTTCCCGACCTGCTCGTCCTCCCACTCGATGTGGACCCACGCGCCTTGTAATGCGGATTTGCGCGACGTCCTTGCTCGACATGATGGGCGCGCACGGCACTTGCCACTTGGTTCATCGCGTGAACCACTTCTCGACGCTGTGCTCACTGATCCATCCGCGCAGTAGCGCATCCCACTCGATCCCTTCCATCGTCTCGATCTGGATGCGCGCGTTTTTCCATTTTTCGTCGCGCGGATCCAGCCCGATGACGTTCGTCACCGCGTCGAATTTTTCTTCGCCGAGCGCGCCCAGCACCAGCCATCCGTCTTTCGCCTGGAATGCGTCGAGCGGCTGGAAGCCCTGCGCGCGATTGCCGGAGCGTTCGCGCACGATGCCTTTCTGAAAATACTCCAGCATCGTGCCGCCCATGGTTTTATGGATCGCCTCATACTGCGCGAGGTCGATGGCTTGCCCTTTTCCGGTCGAGCGCGCGTAGGTCAGACCCGCGAGCGAGGACCACAGCGTGAACATCGCGGTCATGTAGTCGCCGATCCAAGGCGCCGCGCGCATCGGAGGCTCGGGGTCGGGCGAGCCGGTTTGAAACATGGTGCCGCTGACGGCCTGCCCCACGATGTCGTAGGAGCGCGCGATGCACCCAATCCGGATCGCCGGTCTGCCCGAAGCCCGAGACGTGCGTGATGACGAGCTTCGGATTGATTTTCCACACGCTGGCGTCATCAAGGCCCCAGCGCGAGTAGGAGCCGGGCTTCGAACTTTCCATCCAGATGTCGGCGCGCGCGATCATCTTGAGGAAAAGCTCCTTGCCTTCAGGCTTCGAAAAATCCAGCGTGACGCCGAACACATTGCGCCGCTCCTGGATGAAGTTGGTGGAGACCGATTCGCCACCGTCTTTCGCATCGAAGCGGATGCCGATGGTGCGCCATCCAGCGTCGCCGGTCCCGGGCCGCTCGACCTGGATGACCTCGGCGCCCATTTCGGCCGCCAATTCCGCTGCGAACGGCTGCGCGATGAGGGTCCCGGTCGATACGATTTTCACGCCCTGCAAAGGTCCAAAAGCCTCGGGCATCAGAGTCTTTTCCGGCATTCGATCCGCCTCATGCTTAAACTGAATGAAGGAGAATCATGCCGCGATTGCTGCCGACGCGGGCAACCGAAACGGCGTCGGCGCAGCTTCGCCATGGCGTTGGCCGCTCTGGGAGCGCGCGTTATGATGGGAACATACTTCGGGCGATGAACACTTCACTCAATCATCGGGAACTGACCTACAAGGCGCTCGCCGGTCTGGCCGGCGGCGCGATCGGATGGCTGCCGGTCGAGCTCGCGAGCCACGGCAAAAATCTCACCGACGCGATGAGCGGACTGGCGACATCCTGTTCGCGTATCTCTCGATGGCCATCCTGTCGGGGATGATCGGCGGCCTCATCCTCGCATCGGACGAACAGAAGATCGAGTTCGTCGCCGACCGTCATCGCGACCGGTTCATTCTCGGCTTCGGCGTATGCTTCATCCTCGCGGTCCCGGCGAATTACTACTCGAATATCGTTTTCTCATCGATACTCGCGTACGGCGGCTGGGGCACGGGCCATCAAGGTTCGATTTCGATCCTGATTTTCGGCCGCGTCGTATCGTGGATGATGATGGGCACGATGCTCGGCGCGGGCGTCGGTATTGCGGGTTTCTTCGGTTCCGCGATTCCCTTCATTCGATCGCTGGTCGGCTCGATAAATTTCCCCGCCGATCAACATCATCAAAGGCGCGGCCGGCGGATGGATCGGCGGCGTCGCCGGCGGACTGACTTTCGACATCATCAATCAGGCCACCGGCGGCGGACTCGCGTCGCGACTGATCGGCCTCAGCCTCATCGGATTGGCGATCGGACTGTTGATCGGGTTGGTTCAGGAGCTGACCAAGGCCGCATGGCTGACGGTCGATGCGGGACGCCTGAAAGGTCGGCAATATCGCCTCGAAGGCGGGGTCTCCTCGATCGGCCGCGCCGAGGAAAATCCGGTCGGGACTGTTCGGCGACAGCGCGGTGCAGGCGCGCCATGCGGTCATCGAGCGTCGCGGCAACGACTACGTGCTGCGCGGCCTCGCGGTCGCGGACGGCACTTTCGTCAATGGCGAGCGCATCGAGAGCGCGACGCTGCACGACGGCGATCGCATCCGTATCGGCTCGTATGAGATTGAGCTTCCATCTGCGCGGCGTGAAACCCTCGATGAGGGTCGGGGCCGGACCCTCGCAGACATTACGTTGCTCCCATCGCAGTCCTCTGAGTGGAGGCGCGGTCCTGATCGACGCGACCGGGAGGAGTTTTCCGAATACAGTCTGCGCAAGGAAACCAAAATCGGGCGCGCCACTGACAACGACATCGTGCTTGGACGACGCGTCGGTCTCGCGGCATCATGCGGCGATCGAGGCGCGCAACGGCGGCTTCCAGATGCGCGATCTGGGCAGCCAGAACGGAACCTTCGTGCGCGGCGAGCGGGTCAGCGAAGCTCCCTTGAAAAACGGAGACCCGGTGCGGGTCGGCGACGCTTCGTTTACCTTCCGTGCCTGACGCGGAATTCTTTGACCGGCCGCGCTTTTGCTCCCGATGCGGACGGCCAGTAGTCGTCGAGGGCGCGAGCTTCTGCAAGGACTGCGGCGCCGCACTCGATGGCACTGCGATCATCCGCGCGCGAACCGCACGATGCGCCCGACTGATCGCATTCTTCCTGAGCATCATTCCCGGCCTCGGCCATCTTTACCAGGGACATGCCGATGCGCGGGGTGCTCTGGTTCTTTCGGTGTCGCTGACTCGCCTATGGCGCCGGAACATATCGGGTATCTGCTACATTTGATATGCGCGGCGAGCGCGGCTTCGTATGGTTATCAGAGCCGCGAGGAACGCGGGCGCAGGCGCGCGCAGCGGAGGATAGATCGCGCCTCCGCGCACATGTTGAGCATCGGCGAACGGACTGAGATGATCGCGGCCAACTCCATAATCGGCGGGCGATACCGCGTCACCCGACCACTCGGCGGCGGCGGCATGAAGCTCGTCTACCTTGCCGAGGACATGCGCCTCGCGTCGCGTCCGTGCGCGCTGGCCGAGATGGTCGACAGCTTCACCGATCCCGACCATGCAGCAGCAGGCGGTCGCCGCGTTTCAGCGCGAGGCCGACATGCTCGCGCAACTCAGCAACGAACACATCCCGCGCGTCTTCGATCGCTTCAGCGAGCAGAACCGTCATTACCTGGTGATGGAGTATGTCGATGGCATCACGCTCGAGGACGAGCTCAAAAACAACGGCGGCAAGCTCGAGGAGTCGCGCGTCATCGACATCGCGCTGCAGATCCTCGACACGCTGCAGTACCTGCACAACCTCGAGCCGCCGGTGGTGTATCGCGATCTGAAGCCGTCGAACGTGATGCTCGGGCGCAACGGGCAGGTGAAGCTGATCGATTTCGGTATCGCGCGATTTCTTCCTGCCGCAGAGCAACGCCACCATGATCGGCACCCAGGGCTATGCGCCGCCCGAGCAGTATCGCGGACGCGCCGAGGCGCGCTCCGATCTGTACGCGCTCGGCGCCACCATGCATCATGCGCTGTCGGGTCGCGATCCCGCCGCGGAACCGCCGTTCAGCTTTCCGAAGCTGCGTACGCTTTGCCCCGACCTCAATCCTGCGCTGCCGATCTGGTCGATCAGGCGCTGGAATACGACGTCGTGCATCGGATGGCCGATGCGGTCGAATTCAAGGAGCGTCTGCTCGCGATCAAGTCCGGCGCCGCGACCGCGCAGGTCAATGGACAGACGACCCGGCCACCGATTATCCGGCAAACCGCAGATGCGCTTGCCGCTCGGAAGTGGTGCGCCGCGCGACGAAATCCGCGCCCGAAGATGCCACGGTTATTTTGCGCAGCGACGATGCTTACTGTCCGTCGTGCCGCCGCAACATTCCCGCGGATTCGCGATTCTGTTCATTCTGTGGGGAGGCGGTTGCGAATATCCGCGCCTCCAACGTGGGCGGCAGCGCGGATTCGGCGACGACGGTGCTTCCGGAGCGAACCTCAGCATCGAGCCGGAATTACTCGCGCAGCGTCGATCAGCATCCAAACTGGCGAGCCCGCGCGGCGCGATCCGCGTCCGGTGCGGTTCGTCGTCGCCATGATGGTTGGATTGATTTTCGTCGCGATCGCGGTGACCGGGGTGGTGAATTATCTCCAGCAAGTGACGCGCCAGCCGAGCAGGCTCGCGCCCATCGGCGCCCTATGGCATCGAATCCCTCCGGAGGCGATCGGTGCTGCCCGCGCTGGAAAATCCGAGTCCCGGACACGCCTGAGCCGGAACACACCTCTGCGCTCGCCGATAACTCTGCGTCAATGGCTCAACATGCAGGGCTACAGCGCGGTGCATTTCGCGATCAGCGGCGACACCGTCATTCTGTGGGGCACAGTGCCGAATGAATTCGAGCGCCGGTGGGTGCAGCACGCAGGCGTCGATGCTGACCGGGGCCACCAGCATCGTCGATCACTGGTGATTCGCCCCAATCCCGAAGCATGTCAGCGAGCCATGACGACGATGATCATCGATCTTCATGTCCATACAAATCTTTCGGATGACTCGAAAACGTCGCCCGAGAAATATGTCGAGGCAGCGATCAAAAGCGGCGCGGGTTTGGGCGCGATCTGCTTCACCGAGCATCGCAAGTTTCCGCGCGATCCCGAAGCTCGATCGCACCTACGCCGAACTGTCCGACAATCACGGCATCCTGATCATCAAAGGCGTCGAGGCCGATACCGATCTCGGTCATCTATTGCTCTTCGGCCTCAACGACGAAGTACTCCGGCGCTTCGACCCGAGTCATCGAATGCTCAAAAGCGCGCATCTCATCGATGTGATTCACAAGGAAGGCGGCATCGCGATCCCGGCGCATCCGTTTCGCGATTCCGGGTATGGCTCGCGACTCGATGATCTCGTCGCGAAGCATGGCAGCGCGCTTTCCGCAGTCGAGGCCATCAACGGCCAGAATTCGCCGACCGAAAATGAACGCGCGATCGCGTCGGCGGAAAAACTCGGACTCACTGCGCTGGGCGGCAGCGACGCGCATTTTCCGACCGCGCATTGGTTCCTGACTTGCGCGACCGAACTGGAGCGCCCGATCAAAAACGTCGAGGAACTATGCGTCGAGCTGCGCGCCGGCCGCGCCCGCCCCTATCGGTTTTTGCCCCCCGCGTAGGATTGTCTACTGCGTTTTCGTTTCTTTAATCGGCGCGAGTGTCACGAGCGCGGGATTCGGACTCAACTGCGGCCTCGCGCAATAGTAGGAGTCCACGAGGCCGGGAAGGATCAGCAGATCGTCGCAAAAAGCCAGGAAGCTGTCGAAGCCCTAGAGCCCTCGCGAGATCTCCAGCGATGCCGGAGTAAAGCCCGATTTGGTGATCTTCGCTTCATAAGTCTGGCAACGCGACAGGGTCACATCAGTCGGAGTATTTCCATATGGAGTGCCGTTCACTACCACCTGCGCGCCGGGAGGTTCCGACTGAAAGTTGATGGTTTCGGTTTCGCCGTGTTTGAAGTACAGGCAGCCGCACAGGTGCGCCGCCATGGTTAGAAGGCCGACCTGTAGGGCCAGACTTTTCAAATTTCGCACGAACCCCTCTCCTGAACCGGTGCTCGGATGCGCAGGACGGTGTCAGTCAGCGCCGCATCCACTACTAGTCTAGGTTCACAGAATAGCTAGACGGTGGCGGGTTTGCCATTGGATTCGCCCAACGACCGCGAAAAGCGACGCAAATCGGTGGCGCGTCCCGCGATCACCAGCAGATCGCCGGCCTTCAGCGGGCGGTCGGGAGAAACTGGGACGAAGCCCGACACCGGATCGTCGACATCGCGCAGCGCGAGCACGGTGACGCCAAAGCGCGCGCGAGGATCGAGCGTGCGAATGGTCTGTCGCCACCGCTGCGGCGGCACCTCGACGCGCGTTACCCGATAACCGGTCGCCCAATAGATGTTGGAATCGCCGCGCGCGATCGAGGTCAGCGACAACGCGACACGATTGAGCGCCTGCGCCAGATGGCGGCGCGTCACCAGGCCGAGGAACTGCCCGCCGCGAGCGCGATCCGCGACCGGAATTTCCTCCAGCCCATCGACGCCCATCAACTCGCTGGCCGCATCGAGGGTGGCGTCGGGCAAGACCAACGGTGGATTGCGCTCGCAAAGATCGTAGGCATTGACCAGCGGCGAAGCTCGGCGTCGCGCACCAACATCGAAAGCAGATCGCGCGTCACGATGAGTCCGGTGAAGCCTCCGCTGCTGTTCACCACCGGCAGCGTCGATTGCGAGGTCTCGCCCGCGACCCGCAAAACCTCATCGAAGGAGGTGTTGTCCGCCACCGTCACCACGTCGCTTGTCCATCACCGCGCTGACGGGAATCTGGCCGAGCGCGAGCCGCTCCTGCGCGATGTGCAAGGTCTTGCCTTCGCGCGCGAGCTGATAGGTATCGATCGATTCGGTTTCGATCAGCCGCGCGACCACCAATGCCGCGATGGTCGCGATCATCGCGGGCAGTGCGACGGTGTAGTTCTGCGTCATCTCGAAAAGAAGAAACAGCGCGGTCAGCGGCGCATGCGTGGTGCCGGCGAGAAACGCGCCGAGCCCGACCAGCGCATACGAGCCGCGCGGTCCGGTGAAATGCGGAAGGAGATGCGCGAACAGCCGTTGCGTGGTACCGCCCGCCATCGTGCCGATGAAGAAGATCGGTCCGAACACGCCGCCCGGCGCGCCCGAGCCGAGCGACACGCTGCTGGTGAAGAACTTCGCGAAGGTCAGCGCGGCCAGCATCATGAGTTCATACTTGCCGGCCATCGCGTCGTTGATGGTCGGGTAGCCGTCGGCCAAATTCTGCGGCAGAAAAATCGCGACCGTGCCGACGATCGCCGCGCCGATCGCGAGCTTCTGCCAATCTGTCATCGCGAGGCGTGCGGAATCGGTCCGCAGTCGCATGGAAGAAGCGGATGTAAGCCAGCGGCGCAGCACACCGAATGCAGCACCCATCGCGCCGTAGGTGATCATCTCCCAATAGCTTCGCAGGACGAAACGGAGGCACTTGAAACACCGCCTCGTTGCCAGTCACCGAACGCGAGGTCACGACCGCGGTGAGCGTCGCCACGATGAGCAGGGTCAGGTTGGCCAGCTCGGTATGTCCGAGGAGGACGATCTCCTGCGCGAACATCAGCCCTCCCATGGGTGCGTTGAAGGTGGTGGCGATGCCGGCGCCGGCGCCCGCCGCGACCAGCACCTTTGCGCGCTCGGGGCCGAGCTTGCGGAATTGCGCCACCGCTGATCCGATGGCGCCTCCCACCTGCGCGATGGGTCCTTCGCGCCCCACCGACCATCCGGAGCCGAGCGAAACTGCGGCGCCCGCGGCCTTGATGAAAATCCATCCGCGCTTGATGCGCGCGTTACCGAGGTTGACCTGCTCGAGGAAGTTAGGGAATCCATAGCCGAGCACGTCGCCGCGAAAGACGCGGTCGAGCAGCAGCATCACGACCGCGCCGACCGCCAGCACCAGCGGTATCGAGATGCGAAAGACGCCGCCTCGCGAAATGTCCAAGTATGTCCAGCCCGAGGTAGAGAAATACCGGCCTGCGACCAGCGAATCAGCGCGCGAAATCCGAGGTTGCCCAAGGCCGCGAGCATCCCCACGATCGCGGCGAGCAGAATCATCTGGACATAGTTGAATTGATCGCTGCGCAGCCCGAGATTCGGCTTGGCAGGATTGATTTTGCTTCCAGGCACCCAAACACCCCATCCGATGGATCAAATCAGCAGGAATTTTTTGATGACTTTCAGTGACTCATCGAGCTGATCGTGATGCACCCAGTGCCCTGCCTTCTGGATGGTCACGATCTCGGCATTCTTGAACACGCGCGTGCGCCCGTCCTTCTCCCAATCGCCGGTCCATGATTCACCACCGCGAATCAGCAGCGTGGGGCATTCGATGTGCGACCAGATTTCCTCGGCATCTTTCAAATTGAATTGATACGGCGTGGTGGCGCGCACGTAGTTATCGAACTTCCATGACCAACTGCCGTTCTCATTGCGCTGGATGCCCCAAATCGTCAGATGGCGCGCCTGCTCGACACTGAGATGCGGATTCTCCGAGCGCATCCGCGCGAGCGCCTCCTCGAGGCTGGGGTATTCGCGCACGTTCCGTTGTGCAAGCGCCTGCATTTGGCCCACCCAATTTTTCATCCGCTCGCTGGCGGGGGTGTCCTTGATCATGTCGGGTGGCGGCCCGAGGCCTTCGATCGAAACCACCTTCTTCACCATCTTGGGAAACACGCCGGTGTACTGCAGCACGATGCCGCCGCCGAGCGAATGCCCGATCAGCGTCAGCGGCTGATTACCCAGCGCGTTGATGAGCTGCGCGAGGTCGACCACGTAATCGATCATCGCGTAGGGGCTGCCGATCGCGTGCGCCGAATCGCCATGCCCTCGGAGGTCGGGCGCGATGACGTGGAAATTTTTGCGCAGCTCGAGCGCGGTCCAGTCCCAGTTGCGGCAATGATCGCGCCCGCCATGCACCAGGATCATCAGCGGCGCATCGTGATTGCCCCAATCGACATAGTGAAGCTTAAGGCGCTGCGAGTAAAAATAGTGCGAGGTCGGTCCGATGATGCTTTCGGGCATTCCGCTGGGTTCTCCGACTCAGCCGAGGCTTGGTTTCACGTCATCGAGCGCGGCGCGCGCCGTGCTCACGATGAAATCGATGTCGTTGTCGTTCACAATAAACGGCGGCGTGATCATGATCGCATCGCCGCCCGCGGGCCCCGCCATTCCGGTTGATGGATAGACAAAGAGCCCACGCTTGACCGCGGCGCCCAGCACCTTGTTGGCGGTCTTCAGCTCGGGAGCGAACGGAGTCCGCGTGTCGCGATCGCGGACCAGCTCGACGCCCCAGAAAAATCCCGACCCGCGAATGTCACCCACCATCGGATGCCCCGAGAGTTCTTCCTTGAGTTGCGCGCCGAGGCGTGCGCCGACTTTTTCGGCGCGCTCGACGAGCTGCTCGCGCTCCATGATTTCCAGCACGCGATCACCGATCGCGCACGCAAGCGGATGGCAACTGTAAGTGAAAAACATGAAGTCGCGATTGGCCTGCTCGCAGACCTCGACGATTTTTTCATCGACCGCGATCATGCCCATCGGCAGATAACCGCCGGTCAGTCCTTTGCCGCCGATCAGGATGTCGGGCTTGACGTTCCAATGATCGACTGCGAAACGCCGCCCGGTGCGGCCGAAGCCGGTCATCACCTCATCGGCTATGAGCAGGATGTCGTTGCGATCGCAGATTTCGCGCAGCTTGGGCCAGTACTCCTTGACCGGAGGAACCGCGCCGCCGGCCGCACCCATCATCGGCTCTGCGATAAACGCCGCGATGTTGTCCGCACCCTGCTTCTTGATTTCCTCTTCGAGCGCATTGGCGCAATCGATATCGCATGCCGGATAGGTCTTGCCCCACGGGCATCGATAGCAGAACGAGGGCGGAATCTTCGGCCAATCGAACAGCACGTGCTCGTAGTCGAGCGCGGCGCAGACCGCTGCCGGCCGAGAGCGCCGCCAGCGTGTTGCCATGATACGAAAACTGGCGCGAGATGATTTTTTTCTTCGAGGGCTTGCCCTTCACCTTGTGGTAAAGCATCGCAAATTTGATCGCCATCTCGACGGCCTCGGAGCCGCCGCTGGTGAAGAAGAATCGATTGACTCCGGGTGGCGTCCATCGCCGCCAGCCGATTGACGAGCTTCTCGCGCTCATCGGAAACCCATACCGGCACGATGTAGTTGAGCTTGCGCACCACCTCGGCAGCGATCTTCGCGAGCTCCTCGCGGCCCTGCCCGACGTTGACGACCACCGCGCCGCTACCGGCATCGAGCAGCTTGTGGCCGTCTTTGGTGTAGAGATACGCGCCCTCGGCCCGCTCGATGTGGAGCGGGGTCCAGGGACTGCGCATGAAGAGAACTTCTTGTTCCGGCATAGGCGCAATCTTAGGCGCGGTGGGCTGACGCGGCAATGTCGCAATCAGGCAAATGTCGATGGGTTGTAGTCGGAGCTTTCGCCCGTTAGCCTTTTTATATACGGGGTGCGCGCCCCACCAGGAGTTCCACATGTACGCGCTCATCATTCTGCGGCATTCCAAGCCGCCCGAACTGCTCACCATTTTCAAGGACCGCAACGACTTCATCGCCGCGCTGGGATTGCGCAAGAAGCCCGAGCCGTGGCAGGCGGCGACCAAGGCGTTCCGCGCGGTATACGAAGTTCGTGACGAAAACGAATTCGTCCACTCGCTCGAAGCGATTCGCGTCGAGCACCCAGACCAATTCGATGCGTGCCACGCGCTGCTGCGCAAGTTCCAGATTCCCAACGGCCTGGCACCGTAAGCGTCTCTCCTTGGTGAGACATCTCCATATAAAGACTTGACTCACCATCTGCCTCCGATGTACCGATGCCTTCATGACGAAGGTGCGGCATCCGGCCACTTTGCGCGAGGCGCTCGGGTACTTCGCGGACCCGGATCGATGCCCTGAAGTCGTCGCGCCATTGCGCTGGCCCGGTGGCATCCGATGCCCGACTTGCGGCAGCGCGGAGGTTACGCTCCTCGCGTCGCGGCAGGTGTGGAAGTGCAAACGCGCACACGCGGGACGTCAGTTCAGCGTCAAAGTTGGCACCATCTTCGAGGACTCTCCCATCGCGATGGACAAGTGGCTCGGCGCTATCTGGATCATTGCGAACCGTCCCGAGGACACCGCCGCCAGCAGTTTCGTGCGCACCCTCGGAGTGACGCCGAAGACCGCAACGTTCATGCTTCATCGCATCCAGTTCGCGATAAACACCGAGGCTTTCGCGAAGCGGATATTTCCCAGAAAGAAAGCCGCGCGGGCAAGCATCATTGCGCTGCCGCGCCATCGCATTCGTCAACGCGGGGCGATCATTCGATGAAGACACCGGCCACCGAATACGAACGCTTCGAGTATCTCGCGCGCGGTCTCTTCGCGGTGAAGAAAGATGACCTCGAAAAAATCCGCGCCGACTATGACGCCTACCACTCGGCTCCCCCAAAAAGAGCGCGCAAGGCCGGCAGCTTCGCCGATCGGCTCAGGAGGTTTGCGATGAAAGCGACGACCCACCTGCCCCTTCAATGTTCGTTCTGCGGCAAGACTTCGGAGCAGGTGCAGTTCCTGCTCGCCGGCGGCGGCAATCCACCGAGCGTCTACATCTGCGGGGGATGCGTCGACATCAGCGCCGCGATCATCGCGAAGACCAAGGCGTCCGGCGCCGCTCCTGCAGCGCCGTAGGCCGCCTCATCTGATCGGGCCGATTGCGACGCCCTTGCGTACGCGCACCGACAACTCCGGATGCTTGGGGATGTCGACCTTCAACGCGCGATAGCCGGGGCGACCGACATCGGGCGACAGGTAGGCGACGGTATACTGCTGGGTCAGCTCCTTGCTGATGGCCTCGCAATCGCGTGCCAGCTCAACACCGTCGCCGGCCTCGTGCAGATTGTAGGAGCGCGCCCCGGTTTCATCAGACAACGTGTTCAACGTGTCCATGTCGACCTGGTTGTCGTCGCTGGACCAGAATCCCTTCATGAATCCCTTTTCCTCGGTCCGCGCTTCGTTGCCGATACCGATGGTGTAGATGAGCACCTTCATCGCGCGCGCCGCATCGACTACGCGGCCACGATCGATCTCGCTGCGGTTGTCCATCCCGTCGGTAACGACCAGCAACGCGCGCTTGTCACGCCGCGCATGACGCATCTCGTAGAGTCCCATATAGACCGCGTCGTACAGCGCGGTCTCGGTTAGAGGATGCAGGAAATCCAGGTGGTCGATGATCTCCGTATGATTCAGGGTGAAGGGCTGGAGCAGATGCGCCTCAATCGAAAATGATTCGAGGAAGATGTCGTCGCGCAGGTCGAGGTCTTCAACCATCCGCGTGATGGCTTGGCGCGCCTGCCACATTTTGCTCGACATCGAGCCCGAACAATCGACCACGATACCGACCGATACGGGCACGCTTCGATCGACACGAAAAAATCCGATCGGACGTTGCTGACCATCTTCAAGAACGCGGAAATCATCTTCCTTCAGATCGGTGACGTACTTGCCCGATGAATCGGTGACGGTGACTGTCACTTGCTCAAACCCCGGCTGGCTCCGCAGGTTAAGCGACGGCACTTCGAGCGAAGCCAGCGGCTGTCCCACCAGTGGCGCCGCGACCGAGGGCGCCGCCTCGGGATGCTGCCGGGCCGGGATCGAAAGCGTGTTGTTCGGCGCAACACTCGGCGGCGCAAGGCCTTTTTGTTGCTGCGCGAAGCTGATGGAACCGATCGCGGCGCTGGCGACCAACGCAAGCGTTGCGAATGCGAAGCGAAAGGATCTGCGATGCGTCCTCGTCATTTAGATGCGCTAACCCCAGCCGGAATTTTAGCGCCCTTCAAGCATTCAGTGTAAATGCGGCATTAAATGTTGAATAGTGAAAATCAGCGCCAGCAATAACAGGATCGCGCCCGCCACCCGCTGCGCCTCATCTTCATATCGCGCCCCGATGCGCTGCCCGAAGGCTAACCCCAAAAAAGTGAAAACGCTGGTCGTGATCGAAACGGTGATCAGCATCGGAACCAGCGCTATCCCCACCGCCGGCAGCGCGAAGCCTACTCCAAGCGAATCAAGGCTGATGGATAGCGAGGTGACCAGCAGTCCGACCCCGCGAGTCAGATCGAATGCCGGTTCCGAGGAATGCTTGAACGATTCGCGAATCATAAACGCGCCGACCGCGGCGAGTAGCGCGAAGCCCGCCCATTCTGCGATCTCACCGAACAGCTTTCCCGCTCCGGTCCCCAATTCGTAGCCGACAATCTGCATCGTGATCTCAGCCGTCGCGAAGGCCGCACCGAGCCGAATGCGCGTGGGCCATTCCGCCTTGGTAATGCCCACTCCGACCGAAATCGCAAATACGTCGAGGCCGATCGCAATCGCGATGGCAAGCATCTTGACCAGGGAGAGGTGCTCGGGATGCATCAGACGCGGCAGGTTAGCAGACGTGGTAGGGCGGCGACACAAGTCTCCCAATCGACTGGCTTTCGACCCTTTGGGGTATGATGTCTGCGATGAGAATAAGTGATTAAATCCAATCATCTCGTCGCGTCGCACATTTTACGCAATTGCGGACGCGGCTATTCTCCCTCCATCGACGGCGGGTGGATGAGGCGAGGCGGAACTTGAGGATGATTCAGCTCGACGCGAGCTCCAATGAGGCTGCGATGCCCATCGCGCCGTGGCGGTTCATGGCCACGACCATCCTGCTGCTCATCGCGAATCCTGCTCACTTCGCAAATCGTCGCATTCGCCGGCGACGATTCCGGAATCTTCGATCTCGCCGCCACCGATATCACCATCCTCAATCCCGAGAGCAAGGAAGTGCTGGGGCATGCGCACTACAAGGTCACGCATCAGGACGGCGCGATTCTCTTCGAGGGCGAGAATCGCTTCCTCGATGGCGAATACGATCACGAGGTGGAACGCGTCGAGCCCCGCAGCGATGGCGCCGCGCCGGTGCTCGTCAGCTATGAGCATTCGTTTTTCAATGCCGATGGTTCGCCGGAATCGATCGATGCGCTCGACGCGAAAACCGGCATCCTGGCCTGCACTCATTTCCCTGATGGCGCCCCCGACGTCCGGCACCTCGAAAGTCGTCGTGCCGCCCGATACCTACGTCGGGATCGAGCCAACTGATGCTGCTGGTGGGACGGCTGCGCGAAGGCGCGCGCAACATCACGATGCATACCTTCATCTGCCTCCCCGGTCCGCACATCGTCGCGATGAAAGTGACCCCGCCTGCCGCAGACAGCGAAGTGGGCGATGTATCCGGGCAACCTGGTGAAGGTCGAGATGGTGCCGGATTTCGGATGGCTGGGCGCGCTCGCCGGTCCGTTGATCCCCAAAGCCTATGGATGGTTCGATCCGCCGATCGATTTCAACTACGTCGGCGGTCTGTTCGATCGCTTCTACCGCCATCACAACCTGATGATGGTGCGGACTCCGCCGCCCGGTGCCGTCGCGAAATCGAACCCGTAACCTGCCCGCCTTAATGATGGAGCAAGCCTCCGCGATCACTTTCCAGGTATGGCCTTTGGTCAGGAACCGACTCAAACTGATGATGCGTCGGAATCGGTTACTTGCGCATATGCCGCATGGGATTCAATTAACTATCCAAATTGCCGCTAATCTCGCCTCGAAATCGGCAATCGGGGCATACTCTCGCTCCTGTGGTAAGATTTGTTGGTTAGGAGGTTTTCTGATGGGGGCATTTCAGAATAGATGCTCGCAGTCGTCATAACGGCCTTTTTCGCCTTGAGCTTGCTATCGGTTCGCTTCCCGGTTCATGCCGACGATCGCGACAAGGGTGCCGACGTCCGACGCGATGGCGGCAGGGTGGCCTATCTCGACGGCTTCGAGCAAGGCGGAACCTTCTTTGATGATGGCGTCGGCGTAGTCCATATCCGCCCCTCCAAATCGACAGACCGAGACCGACTATGCGCCCGGAATCGCCGCCTCGCAGGGCACAACTATGCGCGCCTGCTGGTGCAGGCATGGCTCCAAAACGGATGCTTCACCGACACCTCGGGCAATTCATTTTGCGGCATCAACGGCTCACAGGCGCCCGGCGCATGCAAGCCCGGCGGCCTCGGCACCGATAGCACCGTCAATTGCGATGGTCCCCTGACCGAATGGGGCCTGCCCTACGGCAACTTCGATAAAGGCGTCCCCATCACCGGCAATGGCTCGCGCGACCTCCATCGACATCTACCTCGACACCACTTTCGCGGGGGCGTCCGAAGCCGCGCTCGAAGGATTATCGCTTCGATTGGGACTCCGACCTGCTCGACAACCAGGGAAATTTCCTCCAGGACTACATCTTCAATGTGGCGGTCGGCGACGGTCACGATTCATGCGCGCCTTCGAGCGGCGGATATTTCGTGATCGAGGCATCCACCAATTCGCAGCGCTCCGGCGCGAATGCGCACAATCCCGCAAATCCACCGCAAACCTGCATCACGCAGTCCGGCTGGTACACCTTCACGCACACCTTCACCAAGGATCACGACGGCAATCTCAAGTGGACCTGGCCGTCAGCCCGCGCGAAGCAATCATCCGGTCGGCAGTTGGACGATTCATCCGACCTGTCTGGCCGCGCAATCGCCGATGGCGCATGTCCGGCGGGCTCGACCACCAGCACCCCGCTGCCGTTCTCGGCGGTGGGCGCGAATTTCCTCGGATGGTTCCCCGACCAGGAGATCAACAACCTCGCGATCGACAACGCGTTCCGGAGCGACTTGCCAAACCGTTAATGTACGGCTGACCGGACGAAGACGACCGCGGGCGCGGTGACATCAAGTCACCGCGCCCGCGCGCTTTTCCGCCGATCGCTCCGCCGGTAACCGCGGCCTCGTGCACATCACAGATTGTGAATTCATTTGTAAGCTAATGGTTGACATAGAAGTGGCGCGGTAGTTCGCTGCGAAGCAGCACCAACCCGCACCATCGTTACGATGACGCGCGCCGATGCGTTCTCCAATCACGGGAGGGAATCAAATGCAGCGCGTATGGAAACCGTACACTATCATTTTCGCAATCGTTTTGATCCGTCTGGTTAGGCTCTGTCCGACAGTCCTCCGCCGTGGCCCCAGTTCAGCACGATCGCAACATGCGGCCAGAGTCAGTCTCACTGCGCAAGATACCGGCGCGCTCAAATGGCAGTTTTCGACTCGGCGTCTCCTCGGCACTTCGTCGCGATCGTGGCGATGGCACCATCTACGTCGGCACCGGAAGCCGGCAACGACACCTTCTTCGCGCTCAATCCCAACGGCTAGCCAGAAATGGGCAGTTCCCACCAACGGAAACCTGTCGCCCGCCCGACCATCGGCCCGACGGTACATCTACGCCTCGCACAATTCGATGGGCTCTAGGCGCTCAATCCGAACGGTACTCAGAAGTGGAAGTTCACACGATTGGTCCCATGCAGATGCCGACGGTGGGATCGGAAGGAACTGATCTTGATAACGGCTAAAGTGAGTGACTGTTCTTCTGCCGGTGGCGACGGAAGCGTGATCGCGATCAATCCCGACGGGACCCAGAAATGGGTGTTTTCCCCCACCAACGGCGCCGCGGGACCCATTCCTTCGATCGCTGCCGATGGCACCCTCTACGTCGGCTCTTTCGGTGGCATCCTTTACGCCATCAACTCCGATGGCACTCCAAAGTGGCAATTCTCGATCGGTTGAATGCGCGGTTCTTCTCCTTCCTCGGTTGGCGCCGATGGCACCATCTACATCGGGTCTGACGCTGGAATTCTCTTTGCCATCAACCCCGACGGCTCCCAGAAGTGGCAATTCGCAACCGGCTCACTGGTGGTTTCCGGCCCCGCGATCGCGACCGATGGAACCATCTATGTCGGCTCCTTCGATCACAATTTTTACGCCATCAATCCCGATGGAACCCAGAAATGGGCCTTTTCCACCGGCGCGCCGATTGATGCATCTGCCGCAATCAGCGCCGACGGAACGGTCTATGTCGGCTCGACCAACAATAACTTTTACGCCATCAACCCGGATGGCAGCCTGAAATGGACCTTTGCCACCGGCGGAGCGATTGGACAAGCGCCGGCGATCGGCGCCGACGGCACCATCTACATCGGCTCCAATGACGGCAATCTTTACGCGCTCGGCAATACCACCTCGGCCATCACCGCGCTCGGGCCTGCCGGGGTCTGGGTCGGCCTCAAAAATAGCGACGATCAGGGCACCCAGTTCGACCTCCGTGCCGAGGTCTACCTCAACTCGACATTGATCGATTCAGGGCAAACCCTGTGCGTCACCGACATTACCCGCAATCCGGCCAACGCAACCAATGCAAACATTCCGATTGGCCCCATTTCATCGACCAGCTTCAACAGTGGCGATGTGCTGTCGCTGAAGCTCCTTGCGCGAATTGGAACCAATCCCAACGGCTCGAAATGTAGCGGCCCGGGCGGGAGCCATAACAATGCGACCGGCCTGCGCCTTTACTATGATGCGACGAATCGCGCGTCTCATCTGGGGAATGTGATTACCGGCGTTCCGTCCGACCTCTTTCTCCACTCCAATGGCAATGCGTGCGCCAATGCTCAAAGCACCGGTGTCACTAATCGCTTCCTCGACGGAACAAACCCATCAGCTTCGGCGGCCAAATGCCTGGATTCCGGGAGCGTTAATTTCGCCAACGGCAATCCATGGAGCACCATCAACAGTTGGAGCATTACCCTGCCCTGAGTTGATTACTTCATTGTTCCGGCCGGTCATGGTAGACTGAATGAGTGGGCGCGGTGACATCGAGTCGCCGCGCTCATCGCGTTTTAGATGAGCATGCGGCGCGAATTGAAAACGCAAAAACAAACCCACTTCCAGACATCGTCGAGCAGTGTCCTGAGCGCTTCGCGAAGGACCTCGAATGCCACCTTCGAGCGCTACAAAGCGCATAAAACAAACCCACTATTAGCATGTTATCCTGAGCTCGGCGACTCTTACGATTAAAATGCGAAAACAAACCCACTTTCATCAATGAATTAAAGGGATTTCCATTTTCAATGACGAGGCGGAAATATCCCCTCCGGCAGAAAATAAGAAGCTTTTTCGACCAGATTAGGCGAAATGCATTTTCGCGCTTGACCCAGAGGCGAACAAAGAGCGAATATCGATCGCATGGCCGCCCTCCCCGCCCTCGCGATCCAACTCCCCGAGGCCGACCTCCCCTCAACGGCCAGACCGCATCCGCCGAACAACTTCAACAATTACTTGAGTTTTCAGGAGTCTTCAAAGGCCACGAGCTGACCCGCAAGGAAGGCCGTCTCACCTGCGGCATCGTCCCGCTCGATGCGCTCATCGGCGGCCTCGCACGCGGCCGCATCAGCGAGGTCACCGGCCCCATCAGCTCGGGCAAGACGACGATAGCCGCGGCATTCGCGAGCGCCGCTTCGCGTCGTGGCGAGGTCGTCGGATGGGTCGATGTTCCGGGCGCATTCGATCCGCGCAGCCTCGAAGCGGCGGGCGCCGACCTCGCGCGCATCACTGTGGGTCAGCTTCGAGAAAAAGCCGCCTTCCACCAGCGCAGCGGATTCATGACGAAGGAGCGCGAACGGCGCACCGAGCTCAAGGCCGCCGAGCTGCTCCTCGAGGCGGGCGGCTTCGGGCTGGTCGTCATCGATTTCGGCGCGATGCGCTATCCCGCTCTCGCAGAGCGCGTCGTTGCGATTGGCGCGTGCGGCGGAACGCAGCGGCGCCGCGGTGCTCGCGCTCGCCACCAATCGCGTATGCGGCACCTTCGCGGCGCTGACGCTTTCGATGAGCAAGCATGCGCGCGAGTTTCAGCCGCATGAGCACCGATGCGCCGGCGCTCTTCGATGGCCTGCGCCTCGAGGCCTCGGTGGAGCGCAACAAGCTGGGCCTGTTCGGCGATCGCGCGCAACTCTTCGCGGCAGTCGATCCATTATCAACTCAAGACTCTGCTCTCGGTCCCCCTTCCACTACAAAGCCGTCACGGCGGAAGCCTTGATGTCCCTCCTCGCATTTTATCGCGGGAGGAGAGCGGCGCAATCGCGCTCCGGGCGTAGAGGCGTGACCGCTGGTGAAGGTGTTAGAGGGTTACGGCTCTTCGACCTCACCCGGCGCAGTAACGCCACCCTCTCCCTGAAGGGAGAGGGAAAAAGGAAGGAGGACATCTCTTTCAGGTCACTCGTTGCGATTCGCTAACCCACAGTCACTATGCCACGCATCGCATGCATCCTCGTTCCCAATTTTCCGATCGCGGCGATCGTGCGCGCCAATCCCGAGCTGCATCTCGCCCCTTTCGCGATCAGCAATACCTCGGCGCCGCATGCCGAACTGATCGCGGTCTCCACCCGCGCGCGCAAGTCGGGCATCTATCCCGCGATGACGATTGCGCAGGCGCGCTCGATAATCCCCGACCTCGCGGTCGTCAATCATTCCGAGGCCGCCGAGACTTCCGCGATGGATGCGCTCGCCGATGCGGCCGAGTCGATTTCACCGCTGGTCGAGAAGGGCGACGACGGCCGCGTATGGCTCGACCTCGCGGGCCTCGAACGCCTGATGGGCTCGGAAGAAGCGATCGCAGCGGAGTTGGAAAAGCGCGTCGGGCAAGTCGGGCTGGAGTGCGTCGATCGGCATCGCCTCGAACAAGGAGATTGCGCATCTGGCGGCGCGATGCGGCGGGCTGCGCGTCATCGAGCCCGGCCAGGAAGGCGACTTCCTCAACTGGCTGCCGCTCGACATGCTCGGTTTGGATGAGAGAACGTCGGCTGATTCAAATGATATAGAAGATACGCTCGCGCGATGGGGCATCCGCCGTCTCGGCGAGCTGGCGCGTCTCGATCCCGATGCGATCGGCAGCCGGCTCGGGCGGCGCGGCGTCGAGCTGATTCGCATCGCGCGCGGCGAGAACCAGACGCGCCTGATCCCGCGCCGTCCGGCGGAGATTTTCACCGAAGCGATCGAGCTCGATTACGGCATCGAGACGCTGGAGCCGCTCGGCTTCGTCATGCTGCCGATGCTGGAGCGGCTGTGCGAGCGGCTCAAGCTGCGCGGGCTGGTGGCGGGCGACATGATGCTGTCGTTCGGGCTCAGCGACCATCGCAAGTTCAGCCGCCGCGTCGCGATCGGCGCGCCCATCGAATGATGCGCGCGCGATGCTCGCGATGGTAACGCTCAGCCTCGAAAGCCTCGCGCCCGAAGCCGCCGTCGAAACCATTCGCATCGATGTCGAGCCGCGCAAGCCGCGCGCCGCGCAGACCGATATGTTCCTGCCGCCGGCGCCCGCGCCCGATCGCCTCGAACTGACGATCGCGCGGCTCGCGCGCGCTATGCGGTCCGGAAAATGTCGGCACGCTGCGCGCCCGAGGATTCGCATCGCGTCGAGGCGGTACGCCTCGAGGAGTTCGAGCCTCCGCCGCCGCGTCCGCTCGAACTCAGCTCAACGGCAACGTCGAAGCGAAGAGCCATCGCGCAGTTGGCGATTCGCGCGGTGCGGCCTCCACTCGAAGTGGAGGTGCTGCTGAGCCGCGGCGCGCCGGAATTCGTGCGCGGCCCCAACCTCGGCGCGCGGGTGGTCTCGATCGCGGGTCCATGGCGGCGCGACGGCGAATGGTGGCATGCGAGCGAGGACACCGCGCCCTCGCCACAACTGGTCGATGAAAACCAACGGCAACTTTCGTCGCGACTATTACGAACTGGCGCTCGCCGATGGCGGCGTCTATCGGGTGTATCGCGACCTCAACTCCGCGCAGTGGTTCGTCGATGGAATCTACGACTGAGGAAGGCGCGATGGATATTTTCTCCCCCGTTGTTCGGGGGAGATGGCTCAGCGCGATTTTCGCGATGGCTTCGATGCGAAAATCGTGATGAGGCGGAGAGGGACCTTAGCTCTGGATTCTGCGCCGCGCGCTTCGCGTCGCGGCTGTTCTTCGAGGAGGGTACAATGGAACATTGGAAAGGCGTGGTAATCGCCGAGAGTCTCAGCAATCCAACTATCATCAATCGGTACCCGGTCGAGCGCGCGCTGATTTCGAAGCCGTTCGAATGGGTTCCGCATCAAGGCGCGAAGCCGTTCTCCGGCCGCTGGCATCTGTATCGCGTGTGCTGCGACGAAAACGATCTCGAGGTGTTTCAGCAGCACATTCAGCCGCGGATGGTTCACGCATTTCTGGCGCGACGACACGCTGATGGTGATTTTCAACGACAAGCGTTTCGCGGCGAAGCTGAACGATCGCGCGAGCTGGGCAGCTGCAATCGCGCACGGCCGCAAGCACAACATCCCCGCGTCGCAACTGGATTTCGAGGATATCTGATCATGCTGCTCCTCTCCCGCGGCTGAGCTTGCGAAGCCGCAAGTTGGGAGAGGACACATGGCGACATTGTATGTCGCCATGTTGGTGAGGGCCGGCTCGCTGCGGCGCCGGTTGTGGAGCGCCACAAAGTTTTGGAACGATGAATCCGCCATCCCTATATCGAACTCCGCTCGCGCACCGCGTTCAGCTTCCTCGAAGGCGCCACCACGCCCGAGGACCTCGCGGATCGCGCGGCGGAACTCGGCTATCCCGCGATCGCGATGGGCGATCGCGACGGCGTCTATGGCCATCCGCGCTTCTATCAGGCCGCGAAGAAGGCCGGCGTCAAGGCGATCGTCGGCGCCGACCTGACCCTCGAGGACGACAGCCGCCTCTACGTCCTCGTGCCCGATCGCGAGCGCTACAAAAATCTCTGCCGGATGCTGACCGCATCGAAGTGTCGCGTCCTCGCCACCAAATCTCTCCCCCGCGTTTTTCCGCGGGGGAGAAAGAGCGGCGTAGGATCTCGCTCTTTGCTGCGCGAGATCGCATGCCGCTCTAGAGGGGGTGCTGGCGGATGGCACTCCCGCTCCCGATTTATCCCGCCAAGGGCGAAAGCCGCATCACCTTCGATGATCTCGATCGCTTCGGCGCCGGCCTCATATGCCTCGCCGGTGGCGCGCGCAGTCCCATCTCGCGCGCGCTGATTCGTGGCGACGATCCTCGCGCGCTCGCCGATCGCCTGCGCGGCATCTTCGGCGCCGGCAATCTCCTCATCGATCTCCAGCGTCATCTCGATGCCGACGAGGAGCGCATGAATCGCAAGCTGCGCGCCTTCGCCGACGCCTCGAAAATTCCACTGCTCGTCACCAACGACGTATGCCATGCCGATGCGGATCGGAAGCTGATGGACGTGCTCACCTGCATCGGCCTCAAGAAAACCCTCGAAGAGGCGGGCCGCTCACTATGGGTCAATGCCGAGCGGCATCTCAAATCGCCCGCCGAGATCGCCGCGCTGTTCAAGGACCTGCCCGACGCGCTCGCGATGACGCGCGAGGTTGCCGATCGATGCGAGTTCACCCTCACCGACCTCGGCTATCGCTTCCCCGACTATCCGCTGCCGCCCGGCGAGACGCCCGACAGCTATCTGCGCGCACTGACCTATGCGGGCGCGCGCGATCGATGGGGCCGCACGATCGACGATCGCACGCGCCGCCAGCTCGAGCACGAACTCGCAATCATCGCGAAGCTTCAGCTCGCCGGCTACTTCCTCATCGTATGGGACATCGTGCAGTTCTGCCGCGAGAATCAAATCATGGCGCAGGGGCGCGGCTCGGCCGCCAACAGCGCAGTCTGCTATGCGCTCGGGATCACCGCCATCGACGCGGTCAAGATGGAGCTGCTGTTCGAGCGCTTCCTGTCCGAGGAGCGCGGCGAATGGCCCGACATCGATCTCGACCTGCCCAGCGGCGACCAGCGCGAGAAGGTCATCCAGTATGTCTATCGGCGCTACGGCGAGCGCGGCGCCGCGATGACCGCGAACGTCATCACCTATCGCACGCGCAGCGCGGTGCGCGAGGTCGGCAAGGTGCTCGGCTTTCCGCCCGAGCAGATCGACAAGCTCGCGCGCCTCAATCAGGCCTACGAATTTCGCGACGACCACGACGATATCGTCGCGCTGCTGCGCAAGGGCGGCGTCGATGTCGCCACGCCGCGCATCGCGATGATGATCGACCTGGTGCGGCGCATCCAGAGCGTGCCGCGTCATCTCGGGCAGCATAGCGGCGGGATGGTGATCGCGGCGGGTCCGCTCGATGAGGTCGTTCCGCTCGAACCCGCCTCGATGCCGGGGCGCGTGGTCGTGCAATGGGACAAGGAAGATTGCGCCGACCTCGGCATCATCAAGATCGATCTGCTCGGGCTCGGGATGCTGGCGGTGCTGGAGCAGGCGATCCCGATGATTCGCGCAGCATGAAGATGTCGACATCGACCTCGCGCATCTGCCCGCCGACGATCCCGAGGTCTACAAAATGTTACGTGCCGCCGACACCATCGGCGTGTTCCAGGTCGAGAGCCGCGCGCAGATGGCGACGCTGCCGCGCATGAAGCCGACGAAGTTTTACGACCTGGTGGTCGAGGTCGCGATCATTCGCCCCGGCCCCATCGTCGGCAACATGGTCAATCCGTACCTGGAGCGGCGCAACGGGCGGCAGAAGGTGACCTATCCGCATCCGATGCTGGAGCCGATCCTCAAGCGCACGCTCGGCGTTCCGCTTTTTCAGGAGCAGGTGATTCGGGTTGCGATGACGGCGGCGGGGCTTACTGGCGGCGAGGCCGAAGAGGTGCGCCGCGCGATGGGTTTCAAGCGCTCGCAGGCGCGGATGGAAAAAATCGAACAGCCGCCTGCGCGAGGGGATGGCGCAAAAGGGCATCATCGGCGCGCCGGCCGAGGAGATCGTGCGCAGCATCACGTCATTCGCGCTGTATGGTTTTCCGGAATCGCATTCGGCGAGCTTCGCGCTGATCGCGTACGCGTCGGCGTATTTGAAGTGCCATCATGCGGCGGCGTTTTTCGCCTCGATGCTGAACTGCTATCCGATGGGCTTCTATCATCCGGCGACGCTGGTGAAGGACGCGCAACGCCACGGCGTCACGATTCTTCCGATCGATGTTTCGCGCTTCCGATTGGCTCTGCACTCTCGAGATTCCCCTCTCCCGCGTTTTCCTTCGCGGGGGAGGAAGCGTGGCATCGGTCTCGCTCTTCGTGCTCGCGAGACCGATGCCACGCAGGGTGCAGGCGAGTGCCACCAACTCCTAATCTTCTCCCCTTCCCTAGGGAAGGGGTCGGGGGTTAGGTCTGCGCGAGAGAATCGCTTCGCGGAGTTCCCTTTGGAGATGCTCGCTCTGCTCCCCTTGCCCCTTCAGAAAGGGAAGGGGTTAGGGGTTAGGTCTCTCCGCCTCGGACTCAAATACGTGATGGGCCTGCGCGAGGAAGTCGGCCGCCGCATCGAGGCCGAACGCGCCCGCGCGCCTTTCGCCTCGCTCGCCGATTTCACCGCGCGCACCGCGCCCAATCGCCGCGAACTCGATGCCCTCGCCTACTCCGGCGCTTTCGCATGCTTCGGGCTCACTCGCCGCGAGGCGCTATGGCAGGCCGCCGCGGTCGAGCGCGATCCGAAAAGCCTGCTCGCCGGCATCGAGCCGAAGCGCAACACCACCTCGCCCTTGCCGGGCATGTCGCCGCTCGATGAGACGCGCGCCGACTACTCGACGATGGGCCTAACTGCCGGGACCGCATCTGATGGCGCATCTGCGCGAGCGCCTCACCGCGCGCGGCGTGCTATCGGCGGCTGAGGTTACCGAAGGTGGAACATGGCACATGGGTAAAAACCGCCGGCCTCGTGATCGTGCGGCAGCGGCCCGGTACTGCGAAGGGGTTTTTCTTCCTGACCCTGGAAGATGAGACCGGCATCAGCAATGCGATCGTGATGCCCGATTTGTTTCAGAAGCATCGCGCACTACTGCGAGGCGCGGCGATCCTACAAGTTGAAGGCATCATGCAGAAGCGCGACAACGTGATGCTCATCAAGGCGGCAGCGCTTCGAGGAGCTGAAGCTGTGCGGCGCCCTGCCCCCCTCGCACGATTTCCACTGATCCGATCTAGAGGGCCTGATACACGGCAGCTTCGAAGGCCTCAGATGCCGCGACGGCTTTCTCATCATAGAACGGCAAAATCTGCGTGGCGAAGACCCCGCTAACTTTCCGCTTCTGATCGATCCAGTAGTACGAATTCGCAAGCCCCGCCCATGCGAGGCTTCCCGCCGAGCGCCCGGTCGCCATCGGCTCAGGATTGATCATGAAGCTCAAACCCCACTTCATGCCGGCGACGAAATCGACGTCGTTGCTCAACGACGGAACGACGGTCTTCATCGCGTTGCACACGAGATCGCCCATCGCGTTGCGCGACATCGTCGCGACGGTCTCCGGCTTGCAGCACCTGGACGCCATTCAACATGCCGCCGTGCAGGATCATCTGGGTGAACTTCAGGTAGTCGCCGACGGTCGAATACAGGCCGCCGCCGCCCATGTGGAATTCCGGGTTCTGCGGAATTTCGATGTCGGTCGGCACCAGTCCTTCCGGCTTGCGCGCATGAATCGTCGGCGAGGCGTCTGTCGTTGCGCATCGCCAATCTTGAAGGCCGGTGTCGGTCATGCCGAGCGGCCCGAGGAGGTTCTCCTGCATGTACTTGTCGAGCGTCTGGCCGGAGGCTGCTTCGACCGCCTTGCCGGCCCAATCGATCGAAATGCCGTATTCCCATTTCTCGCCAGGATCGGCGATCAGCGGCAGCGTCCAACGCGGCGTTCTGTGCAGCTGAATGATGCCGGGCGTGCCCGTCTTTTCCAGGTAGCGGACGATGTCGCCGTTCCAAATGTCGTAGCGAAGCCCGAGGTATGCGTCAGCAGATGACGCAGAGTGATCGCGCGTTTCGGCTGGTCGCAGGCGCGGCTTGCCCTCCGCATCAAAGCCTTCCAGCACCTGAACGCGTTCCGCAGTTCCGGCACGATCGCCCCGAGGTCGCTGATCGAGCGAGAGCTTCCCGCGCTCGACCAGCTGCATCGCGCAGGCGCGCGGTGATGGCCTTCGTCATCGAGGCGATCCAGACCACGGTGTCCGCCGTCATCGGCGCGCCGGTCGCGAGATTTCGCTTGCCGAAAGCGCCCTCGAAGATGACGCCATCGGCGGTTCGCCGCCGCGGCAGCTACTCCGGGAACGTCGCCCGATTCCGCGGCCCGCCTGAGCCCGTCTGCAATCTTGCTCGTGTCGATCATGACTAAGCCCTCAGTTAGCGCGGCGGCATGCGCAGCGCGCCGTCGAGGCGGATGGTTTCGCCATTGAGCATCGCATTCTCGACGATGTGACGCGCGAGGGCCGCATACTCGGTCGGCCGTCCGAGCCGCGACGGAAACGGAATCTGCGCTTCGAGCGCCTTGCGCGCCGGATCGGGCAATCCCGCCAGCATCGGAGTTTCGAAGGTGCCCGGCGCGATGGTGCATACGCGGATGCCGACGTTGGCGAGGTCGCGCGCGATCGGCAGCGTCATCCCGACCACGCCGCCCTTCGAGGCCGAATATGCCGCCTGCCCGATTTGGCCATCGAACGCCGCGACCGACGCGGTATTGATGATGACGCCGCGCTCGCCGTCGCTGTTGGGCTGATTCTTCGCCATCGCGGCCGCCGCGAGCCGAATCGCATTGAAGGTGCCGACGAGGTTCACCTGGATGACCTTGTTGAACAGGTCGAGCGAATGCGGTCCGTCCTTCGAAAGCGTGCGGCTCGCGCGCCCGATGCCGGCGCAATTCACCAGCACGTGAACGCCGCCGAACTTCGCGACGGTTTTGGCAACCGCGTCCTTCACCTGATCCTCGGAAACGACGTCGGCGGTGACGAAAGACGCCTTGTCGCCGATCGACTCCGCGACCTTCGCGCCCGGCGAGGCCGCGAGATCGAGGATCGCAACGCGCGCGCCGGCGCCCGCAAACTCGCGAATCGTCGCCTCGCCCAGTCCGGAGCCTCCGCCAGTGACAATCGCGACCGTGTCTTTCAGGTTCATTGCATTACCTCGTTACGAAATTGTTCGCGGCGATGACGATAAGTCCGCCTCGGCGCATATGCAAGATACCGCGTCTTGGGTTACAGATGATGCAATCATCTCATATGTCAACACCGAAGAACCGAAGCGATTCTCGAGAACGATGGCGCGTGCGCGCCGACCTCGAGGAAGTTCACGAGCGCCACGACCATCACCCTCGATGCGGCGCGGCCCGAGGCGGTCGCGCGCCGGCGCAAAACCCGATCAGCGAACCGCGCGCGAGAACATCGAGGACATCTGCGACGCCGGCAAGTTCGTCGAGTACGGTCCGCTGGTGATTGCGGCGCAGCGCACGCCGCCGCACCCTCGATGATCTCATCAAGAACACGCCCGCCGATGGCATGGTGGTCGGCCTCGGCAGCGTCAACGGCGATCTATTTCCCGAGGACAAAGTCGCGCTGCGCCCTGATGGCGTATGACTTCACGGTGCTGGCCGGCACGCAGGGACATCAGAATCATCGCAAGACCGATCGCATGATCCAGATCGCGAATGATTTTCGCCTGCCGCTGATACTCTATGCCGAGGGCGGCGGCGGACGGCCGGGCGACACCGATGGCGGTTTCAGCTCGCGAACGTTTTACGACTTCCCGCGCCTCAGCGGGCTGGTGCCGATGATCGGGATCACCTCGGGCCGATGCTATGCGGGCAACGCGTCGCTGCTCGGAATTTGCGACGTCGTGATCGCGACGAAAGGCTCGAACATCGGGATGGGCGGCCCCGCGATGATCGAGGGCGGCGGGCTCGGCATCTTTCGTCCCGAGGAAATCGGTCCGCTCGAAGTGCAAACGCGCAGTGGCGTCGTCGATGTCGCGGTCGAGGACGAAGCCGAGGCGACCGTCGTCGCGAAGAAGTATCTCGCGTATTTTCAGGGCTCGCTCGCCGAATTGGAGCTGCGCCGATCAGCGGCTGCTGCGCGGAATCATTCCGGAGAATCGCCTGCGCGTTTACGACATCCGCAACGTCGATTCATACGATGGCCGATACCGATTCGGTGCTGGAGCTGCGGCCGCATTTCGGCCACGGCATGATCACCGCGTTCATCCGCATCGAGGGGCATCCGTTCGGAATCGTCGCGAACAACCCGATCATCTCGCGGGCGCGATCGATAGCGACGGCTCCGACAAGGCCGCGCGATTCATCAAGCTGTGCGACGCCTTCGACATCCCGCTGATTTTTCTATGCGACACGCCCGGCATCATGGTCGGCCCGGAAATCGAGAAGACCGCGCTGGTACGGCATTCGTCGCGACTGTTTGTCACCGCGGCGAATGCGACGGTGCCGTTTTTCACCATCGTTTTGCGCAAGGCCTATGGCCTCGGCGGAATCGCGATGGCGGCCGGCGCCTACGATGCCGCGGTTTTCACCGTCGCGTGGCCGACCGGCGAGTTCGGCCCGATGGGGATCGAGGGCGCGGTGAAGCTCGGCTATCGCAACGAGCTGGCGGCAATCAGCGATCCGGCGCAGCGCAAGTCTCGCTTCGATGAGATGGTGGCCTCGATGTATCAGCGCGGCAAGGCGCTCAACAACGCGTCGCATTTCGGCATCGATGACGTGATCGATCCGGCCGAGACGCGCAAGTAGATCGCGGCCGGACTGGCGCTCAGTGTCCGAAGCCGCCGCCGCGCGCCGGCAAGAAGCACGCGTACATCGATACGTGGTGATGCGATCGGTGAGGGAGCGACATCCTGAAAGCGTCATCATGAACTTGCCGCCCGTGGCCGTGCGAGCACTGTCGGCGACAGGTTCGAATTCGACTGACACTTCGGCGCCGAGGTAGGGTCGCGAATTCGGCGCGGATTTTGTCCTTTCGAGCTCCGCTGCGATAAGCGTACCTGGCGCAACGTACTTTACGACGACGCGATCCAGTCGCCTTTGCACGATCTGGAACGTCGCAATCTCCGGTCACCTCTCCCAGCGCATTAACAAGGTCCCAAGGATTGCGAGCAGCCTCGCCGTCGCGCAGAGCGAAAGAGATTCATCCCGCGTCCTACGATGCGGCCGAGCGAGTGGGAGCGTACGCCCGCATGGGCAGCGCCGATCGGCGGCAGATCGCATAATCGCCGATGTCATAACGAATGAGCGGCATCAGATGGTTTTCGAGCGTGGTAAGCGAGCACGCGTACCCATCTGACCCGCGAGCGACCTCGCGCCCGGTTTCATCCACAAGCTCGATAAGCACGTGTTCGGCGTTCTGATGGTAATTGCCGGCGGGACATTGCCATGCGAAGAAAGGCCTCGGTGGAACCATAGTTGGCGAATATCTCTACCGTAATTGTCGGCGATTGGCACGCCAAGTTGGTCAAGCGCCCGCTCGCGGAGCGCGATCTTCGACGATCTCCGCGCCGGCAAAGATTCTGCACAGCGACGGGAGGCGTTGTCGCAGGATGCTCGGAAGCGTCCGCAGCAGGCCATCGAGCACCGACGGGATAGACGTAGATGAAGCACCGGATCGAGCTCCGACAACCGTCGCGGCGAGGGCCGGCAGCGCAAGCGAATTCGAGACGAAACCGCGTACCGACGAGCAGCACAGAGCTGACGAAGTGGATATCTTCGTATCCACTGCCGGATCCGGGACTCAGGAATGCACGCGCCGGCAAGCCAGGCCGCTGCGTTTAAGCGGATTCCATCCATGGGCGAGCAGGTAGCGAGCCCGCGCGGCGTAGCGGCCACGCTGATGGGAACGATCGAAAAGCAAATTCCGCGCGCGAGCGCCACTGGTGCCGCTCGACCAGGCCTCCGGGAACTGCGCGCGGTCGGATACAGCGAGCGGACCGAGCGAACTGAGCGCAGCCGATAGTCCTCGCGGCGCAGGCCTCGGAAGGCGGCGCGAAATCGGCGAGGCTGACCGGAGCACCGAAGCGCTGAGCATAGAATGGAATCTTCGCTGCGGCCGCCAGCGCTCCGCATCGAAGGGCGATCCTCCTGATACGCATGCAATCGGTCGAGCGTCCCAGTATTGCGAGCGCCACAGGCGCGCATACCTCGGCAGTAGCTTGCCGAGCAATCTTGCAAATGCACTCACGTTCTGCGTGACCCTACGACGCCACCCAGGGGATCTCGCTAGCAGCATTTCTTCGCGCAGCAGTTGAGCTAGAGGTCAATCCCGCATCGGGCTCGAAGCATGACCGGAAGCGGTATGATTTTTCCAGTTTTGGTTGATCAACAGCGGCACATCGTGGGAATAATCTGCCAAGCGACTCTCAGGGGAGAATGATGTGATACAAATCCACCGAGGAAAAACTAAACGTCGCGGGCGCGGAACTGGTGATGGTGAAGGGCGGGCTCCGGCAAGCCGCTGCTCATCCTTCACGACGAGCTCGGATACCCGGGTTGGATGACCTGGAACGAGACTCTCGCGCATGAGCGCACACTGCTGATTCCGCTGCAGCCCGGCTACGGCAAAACTCCGAAAATCGATTGGATCAGGAACTATCGCGACCTCGGCGGGATTCTATTCGCAGGTGCTGCGCGAGATGAAGCTCGATCCGATCGACGTGATCGGATTTTCGGCCGGTGGATTTATCGCCGCCGAGATGCTCGCCGCCGACCCGCGCATCTTCTCCAAGAGTGGTGCTGGTCGCGCCGATGGGAATCCGGCCCGCGCAAGGCGAAATCTACGACATCTTCCCGATCACGATCCGCACCCATCTGCGCGCGACGGTCGCCGATCCGTTCAAGACGCCCGAGTTCGCGAAGCTCTATGGCGGCGAGATGACGCCCGAGCAGTTCGAGGCCTTCGAGGATGCTCGCGCCGAAGCGGCTCGCATCGGATGGGAACCGTACATGCACAATCCCAGCCTCCCGCATCTGCTGCGCGGCACCAAAACGCCGACGCTGCTGGTGTGGGGCACCGCGGATCACGTGGTCCCGCGCGGATGCATCGACGCCTACAAGAAGGCGATTCCCGATGCGCAAATCGCGACGATCAATGACGTCGGGCATCGGCCCGAGATCGAAAACTCGGCCGAGTTCGAACGCGTCGTAACCAAATTTCTGGCTGCATAGCGACACGCAGGAGCGGTCTCATATGAAATTAGGATATTTCACCGAACGTCCGGTCCGCTGGGTTCCGGAAGAAGTCATCCTGAAGAACGGCGCGCACTTCGCGGTCTCCAACAGCTACTTCGATCGCGAGCGGGCGTCGCGAGGACTACAACTACTACATCGACGAGAACCTCTACGCCGAGGAATTCGGCTTCGATATCGTCGCGCTCAACGAGCATCACGGCAATCCGTTCTGCATGGGCAGCGTGATGAACGTCGAGGCGGGCATCCTGGCGCGGCTCACCAAGAAGGCGCACATCCTGCTCATCGGCAATCCACTGCCGGTCATCAAGCATCCGCTGCGAATGGCGGAGGAGCTGGCCGAGATCGATCTGATCTCGCAAGGACGCCTCATCACCGGATGGGTGCGCGGCGCCGGCAGCGAGCAGTTCTTCAACAACGCCAATCCCGCCTACAATCGCGAGTACTTCGAGGAGGCTCACGACTTCATCATCCAGGCGTGGACCAGGCCGGGACCGTGGCGCTACGAGGGCAAACATTTCCATTATCGCCACGTGAATCCGTGGGCGCTGCCCTATCAGAAGCCGCATCCTCAGATGTGGATTCCCGGCACGCTCAGCCCCGAGACCATCCGATGGTGCGCGGAGAACGGTCATCCCTATTTCGGGCTCGGCACCGCGCTGCCCGCGACCTGCGATATGTGGGACCTCTACGCCGACGAAGCGCTCAAGCACGGCTACGAGGCGGGCTCCGAGAACTTCGGCTATCTGCTTCCGACCTTCGTCGCCGAGACCGACGAGAAGGCGCAGGAACTCGGCCAGGGATTTCTCTTCGGCGGCGGCCAGAACACTTTCTCGCGCGTCGAGCACACGCTGCCTCCGGGCTACAACTCGAAGGAAGCAATTCAGAAGCTCGCCAAGCAGCCGCAGGGAAGCTGGCTCGGCATCAGCGGCGAAAAGATGCGCGGTCAGGTCGAGGAAGTCGAAATCGATCCGGTGAAAATCCGCCAGAAGCTGATCCCCGGCTATCAGAAGGCGCAAAAGAATCTGCAGTTCATGATCGGCAGCCCCAAGACCGTCATTCCAAAGATGAAGGCGATCCTGACCACGCTGCGTCCGGGCTCGCTGATCGTGTTCAACGTGCAGGGACCCGGTGAGCAACAAGGATCGCCAGACCAGCATGCGGCTCATCGCGCAGGAAGTTATGCCGGCGCTCAAGGAGCATGCGGATTCGATCGGCCTCGTCGATGCGATCACGAAGATCCCCGGCAACGATCAAGGCGCGCGCGGGCGTGAAGCGCAATCCGGTTTCGGATCGCGGACTGCTGAAGGAACTCGGACTGGTCTAAGGCGTGACGATGAGATTAAAGGACAAAGTCGCGCTCATCACCGGCGCCGGCTCAGGGATGGGCCGCGCAACGGCGACGCTTTTCGCGCGCGAAGGCGCCAAAGTCGCCGTAGTCGATATCAACGCGGCCGGCGCCGAGGATACGGTGCGCCGCATCACCGGCGCGGGTGGCGAGGCCATCGCGATTCGCGCCGACGTTTCCAATTCCGAAGATGCGAGTTCGATGGTGTCGGGCGCCGTCGAGAAATTCGGCGGGCTCGACATCATCTACAATAACGCCGGCATCGAGGGCGAGG
The DNA here is from genome assembly GCA_963848285.1 of uncultured delta proteobacterium. Classification (GTDB taxonomy): domain Bacteria; phylum Desulfobacterota; class Binatia; order Binatales; family Binataceae; genus DATGKG01. Next base: position 799,508 of record CAWKCZ010000002.1, read on the forward strand.
GCCGCTTCACCGCCGAAGTCACCGAGGAGCAGTTCGATCGCGTCATCGCGATCAATCTGCGCGGCGTATGGCTCGGGATGAAGTACGCGCTGCCCGCATTGGTCAAGCGCGGCGGCGGCGTCGGTCATCAGCACCGCTTCCATCGCGGGAATCATCGGGTTGCAAGGATCGGTGGCATACAGCGCGGCAAAAGCCGGCGTGATCGGCATGACCCGGGTGGTGGCGATCGAGTACGGTCGTTACAACATCCGCGCGAACTGCATCTGCCCCGGCTTCATCCACACCGAGATGGCGGATCGCGCGTCGGGCGGACGAGGCCTGACGCCCCGAGCAGACCAGCGCGCGTCGGTGTTCAAGCGCATGGGCGAGCCCGAGGAGATCGCGCAGACTGCGCTGTTCCTGGCGAGCGACGATTGCAAATTCGTCACCGCGCAGCCCTTCGTCATCGACGGCGGGCTGGGCTGCCAAGTAGTCGCACCGCCGCATCTTTCGCGCTGCCTTTCCTAAGCCGCGATTTTCGGCGAGACTGCGAATCGGATGCGATGTCCGAAGTGCAGCACTGAGAATCCCGTCAACGCGAAATTCTGCGCTGAATGCGGCGCGAGCCTCGACGCGCGTTGTCCCTCCTGCGGGGCGCAAAATCCGCCCGATGCGAAGTTCTGCACCCAATGCGGCACGCGGCTGGGCGCAACTCCACCGCCAGTGGCCTCGACACCGCCGCGCGCCCGAGCTCGGAGAATCAATCGCGGGCCGACGTCTGACGCGAGCGCCCGGCTGCCGACGCCACAGCGCTTCCCGAGGGCGAGCGCAAAACCGTTACCGCACTGTTCGCGGACATCAAGGGCTCGATGGAACTGATGGAGGACATCGATCCCGAGCAGGCGCGCGCGCTCATCGATCCGGCATTGCGCATCATGATCGATGCGGTCCATCGCTACGACGGCTACATCGTGCAGTCGACCGGCGACGGAATTTTTGCGCTGTTCGGCGCGCCGATCGCGCACGAGGATCATCCGCATCGCGCGCTGCTCGGCCGCGCTCAAAATGCAGGACGACCTGCGCCGCTACTCGTCGCGGCTGCGCGAGTCCGGCGATTCGCCGATCGAGGTTCGCATCGGCGTTAACACCGGCGAGGCCGTCGTGCGCAGCATCCGGACCGACGAGCTTCATACCGAGTACACGCCGATTGGGCATGCGACCAGTCTCGCCGCGCGGATGCAGGCGCTCGCGCCCACCGGCTCAATCGCGATTACCGAGAACACCCGGCGCTTCGTCGAGGGATATTTCGAGCTGAAGCCGCTGGGACCGACGCGCGTCAAAGGGCTCAGCGATCTCATCAATGTTTACGAGGTGATGGGCCTCGGTCCGCTGCGTACGCGCCTGCAAGCGTCCGCGCGGCGCGGGCTTTCGAAGTTCGTCGGCCGCGACACCGAGATGGCGCAGCTCAGACGCGCGCATGGAACTGGCGCGCGCGGGTCGACGGCCAGATCGTTGCGGCGGTGGGCGAGGCCGGGGTCGGCAAGTCGCGCCTGTTTCACGAGTTCAAAATCATTTCGCACGCGGATTGCGCGATCCTCGAAACGTTTTCGGTCTCGCATGGCAAGGCGTCCGCCTATTTGCCGCTGATCGACCTGCTCAAGAACTATTTCGAAATCACTTCCGATGACGACGAGCGCAAGCGGCGGGAAAAAATCGGCGGCAAGGTTCTGATGCTCGATCGCGCACTCGAAGATACCCTGCCCTACCTCTTCGGACTGCTCGGAGTCGCCGAGGCGGGCGACTCGCTCGCCGACATGGATATTGCGATTCGCCGGCGCCGGACCCTCGATGCGATCAAGCGGCTGTTGCTGCGTGAGAGCCTCAATCAACCGCTCATCGCGGTATTTGAGGATCTGCATTGGGTGGACGCCGAGACCCAGGCGTTTCTAAATCTGCTCGCTGACTCGATCGGAACCGCCCGCGTCCTGATGCTGGTGAACTATCGGCCCGAGTATCGGCACGACTGGAGCGCCAAGAGCTACTACGTTCAGCTTCGCCTCAACCCGCTCGGAGCTGATAGCGCCGACGATTTGCTGGTGGCGATGCTGGGCAAGGAGGCCGAGCTCGATCCGCTGAAGCAACTGATCGTCGATCGAACCGAGGGTAATCCGTTTTTCATCGAGGAAACCGTGCAGGCGATGTTCGAAAGCGGCACGCTGGTGCGCAACGGCAAAGTGAGCCTCGGCCAGCCGCTCAGTTCGATCAAGATTCCACCAAGTGTCAAAGGCATCCTCGCGGCGCGCATCGATCGGTTGTCGAACCAGGAAAAGGATCTGCTGCAGACGCTGTCGATCATCGGCAAGGAGTTCCCGCTCGGGCTGGTCAAACGGGTGGTCGAGCGCGAGGAGGAAGAACTGACGCCCATCTTCTCGGCATTACAACTTGGCGAATTTGTCTACGAGCAACCTGCCTTCCCCGATATCGAGTATGTCTTCAAGCACGCGCTCACCCAGGAGGTCGCCTACGACTCGGTCTTAACTGAGCGCCGCCGGCTGATCCACGAACGCACCGCCCTCGCGCTCGAAGAAATGCACCGCGCCAACCTCGATCAGCACATCGCAGAGCTCGCGTATCACTTCAGCCGCAGCGGCAACCTCGAGAAAGCATTCGACTACCTGATGCTGGCGGGGCAGCAGGCGCGCGCCAATTCCGCCTACGAGGAGGCCCTCGAACATTACACGCTGGCGATGGACCGCCTGCAGCAGATGCCCGAGGACGCGGCCCGTGACGGACGCGAGGTGAGGCTCATCTCAATGCTTGGGCAAACCCTTGGTTCACTGCGCGGTTATCGCGATCCTTTCCTGCTCGAAATCATCGCGCGGCTCGAGGTACTTGCCAATCGCGTCACCGATCCGGAGGCGCTCTATCTCGCGATTTATGCGCGATGGAACGTCGAGTTCACCCGCGGCAATCCGCGCGGCGCCGAGGAGATGGCGCGCCGCATCATCGCGATGCTGCCGCCGGATGCCGACAAGACGCAGATGGCCTCGGCGCTGCAACTCCTCGGCGTCGCACAAATCTGGCGCGGACATCCGGTCGAGGCGCGCGCATCGTTCGAAAGCGCGGTCGACATTTTCAATCTGAACCTGGATACCTCGCTGTTCAGCATGATCGATCCGGTGGTGCCCAACCGCGCGCATCTGGCATGGGCGCGTTGGATGTGCGGCTATCCCGACGGCGCCCGGGAGAGTGCCGCGGAGGCGTTGCGGCTGGCGCTGAGGGTAAACAGGCCGTTCAGCATCGCGTTCGCCCTGCAATATAAAGTCTCCGTCGATCATCTTTGCCGCACCTACGATCAGACCTATGAAAACGCGGCGAACCTGACCTCGATCGCGCGCGAAAGCGGCTTTCCGATTTGGGTCGCATCCGGCGCCGCATCCGAAGGCAAAATGAAAGTCGACCTCGGCGAAGTTGAACTGGGGCTGCAGATGATGCGCGAAGGGCTTGCGCAAATTCGTCAGGCCGGTGGTGAGCTCGTCTATCAATTCATGGAAGTGCTGTTCGCCGAAACCTGCCTGACGGCCGCACAAATCGACGAAGGCATCGCCGCGCTGGAGGACACGCTGGCGGGCGTCGAGGTGAACGATACAAGAATTCTCGAACCCGAGATTCATCGCTTGCGAGGCGAATTCTATCGCCTTCGAAACAACGCCGCCGCGGCCGAGCGCGAGTTCCGCAACGCAATCCGTATCGCCGTGGCCCAGCAGGCCAAGTCATGGGAGCTGCGCGCCGCCACCAGCCTCGCGCGCTTGATGCTTGATCAGGGCCGCACCGAAGAAGGTCGCGCGGTTCTCCAGCCCGTCTACGAATGGTTTACCGAGGGCTTTGAGACCGGCGATCTCATCGAGGCGAAGGCGCTGCTGGATCAGACTTCAGTGCCCGCTTCCTGATGGGTTTGCTTGAGGCGGCGGTGTAAGCATCTGGACGGCCGCTTGAATCGCGTGGCGCGGCCCTGCGAGGCCGAGTACATCGCCTTCGTGCAGAACCTCATGATGGCTCGGCACCACCAGGCCGTCATGATCGCGGCCGATCGCGACCACTACCACGCCGGTCGCCGATGGAAGATGTAAATCGGCGATGGTCTTCCCGCTCGCTGGACTTCCGGGTTGCAATCGCACCGGCACGATGACGCCGAGCCCAGGGATCGTTTCTTCATGCCAGGAGGCGCCGGGATCATCGGATCGATCTGCCACCAGCGCACCACCTAACAGCCGCGCCGCATGACGCATTTGGCCGAGGGTTCGTGACACTCCGCGCCAGGTCGCCACGCTCATTGCAATGATGGCGAATCCGAGCACCACCACCCCGTCGACCGGTTCGAGAAACGGCTGTACCAGGGCGAGGACGACGACGGTGACGACGATCATCATGCCGATTTGCATGATTTCGACGAGCGCATCCCATCCGGGTGGCTTAGCCATGTCATCGGCAGCGCCTTCGGGAACTGCACGCGAAGCGAGCGCGATCGCAAGTCTGCCGGTGGCCCGATACAGCGCGATGGACGGCGCGAGGCACGTCGCGATAGTGAGAATGCCCACCACGATTTCCGCGGATTGAAAGGAAATTTTTGCGAATGTCTCGACCCGATAAGACAAAGTATCGGCGAAGACTTCGGCTCCAATGATGAGCCCCGCAATAACCGCAGCGGCGCAGACCACCAACGTAAATGACCATCGAATGGTTACGGCCTGGGTGCGCGACGCCGCTCGGGATCGGATCAGCTCGAGCGAGGATTCGTAGATCGCCTCAATCACACCGAATCGGCGCGGCATGTGCCGCTCAAATGCTTCTGCGACCGGCCCCGAGGCCTTTATCAGGTAAGGGGTTGTAAAAGTCGTTATCACCGAAACCGCAACCGCGAGCGAATAGAGGAATTCATCCGCCGCGTGCGTCGCGAGCGCGAGGCTCGCGATGATGAACGAGAACTCGCCGATCTGCGCGAGGCTCATTCCCGCTTCGATCGAGAGTCGTGGCCCCGAGCCTGCCAGCATCGCGCCAATGCTGACGCCGAAGATTTTCCCCAACACCACAGTCGCGACGAGGATCAGCATCGCACCCCAATGCTCTGCGACCAGTGCCGGATTCAGCATCATGCCGACCGAGACAAAAAACACCGCCGCGAACATATCGCGCACCGGCAGAATTAGATGCTCGACCTTGTGGCCCTCGCCCGATTCGGCTACCAGCGAGCCGGCGAGAAACGCACCAAGCGCGACCGAGTAACCGAAATGCTCCGCGATGATCGCGAAGCCGAAACATATTCCGATACTCGCTACCAGCAGGGTTTCCGAGCGTTCGAACCGCGCGACCAACCGGATCAGGCGCGGCACCACCACGATGCCCACCGCGATCAGCACCGCGAGGAACAACGAAAGTCTGCCGACGGTAAAGACCACCATGCGCGCCGACATTCCACTGCCGGATGCTAATGCGGTCAGAATCGCCAGCTCGATTACCGCGATCAGATCCTCGGTCAGCAGGACCCCCAGGACGAGCTCGCGCAAACGCTCAGGGACTTTATCTTCCTCGAACACCTTCGCGACAATGGTGGTGCTCGAAATCGACAACAGCGCCCCGGTGAAGATGCTTTCGAGCGTGCTCCAGCCCATCGCTTTGCCGACCACGTAGCCGAGCCAGATCATCAGGCTGACCTGGAGCGCCGAAATGAAGCCCGAGGTCGGCCCGACCCGCACCAAACGGCGCACGGAAAACTCCAGGCCGAGAGCGAACATCAGCAGGATGACGCCGAGCTCTGAGATGGTATGGATCCGCTCAGGATCTGCGAAAACGAACGGCGTATGCGGACCGACGATCACTCCGGCGATCAAGTAGCCAACCACCACCGGCTGGCGAATCGCCTGAAAGACCACGGTGACCACCGCGGCGACGCACAGCACCATCGCGAGGTCTTCGAGAAAATTATGCGAGATGATTTCCGGGATCAGAGCGCACTATCCTCGCCGTTCCAAAGTTGCAAGGAGAGTAGCATTTCCCGAGCGGGGAATCTGATCCCTGCTGCGAGCGGACTTAGACCAACGGCTTCCTTCCGCGAGCGGGAGCCGTTGGATGGGATCAGTTCAGGTCGGTAACGCGCGGCAACACCTTGGTCCAGAACAGCTCGATGGTCTTCATCAGCACGTCGTGCGGAAGCAGGCTGTTGTAGATCCACGCGAAGATCCATCGCACCGGCAGCCGCTTCGCCATGCGCTTCGAGCTGACGGGTAATCGTGTCGACGGTCCCGACGAACGCGAGCCCGTCCGCAAACAGATCGGCGTCCTTGCCGCCGTCCGGATCGACCATTCCCTGCGAGAAGCCGAATGATTCGAACCAGTGATGCCCACAGAAGTAGCCGCTGTCGCGCCACAAACGGCGCGCCTCATCGTCGGTGTCTGCGATGATGATGTCGCGCAGAACTCCCATCCCCTCGCCGCGCGGCTTGCCGGAGACTTCCGCGTAGATGTCGCATAGCTGCGATTCGAGCTTCGGATGTAGCGGCGGCAAAATCGCGGTGACGTTTTCCGCCGCGCACCATCTGATGCTGCGCTCCGAGGACGCGAATGGCTGAAAGACCGGCGGATGCGGTTTTTGTACCGGCTTCGGCACCACCGACACCGCCTTGACGACATCGTTTTCGATGCCGCCACCCCATAGCTTGGTCGCCTCGAGGGTCCACGGCGTATCGCCCGGAGGAATACGCCAATACTTGCCCTGGTACGAGCTGAAGTCCTGGGTCCACGCCTGCTTGATGATGCGGAAGTTTTCCTCGAACGCCGCGCGATTGGCTGCGTCGATCTCATCGTGCTGATGCGGCAGGGCGCCATGAATCCCGTGCGTCTGCTGCGCCATAATGTCGACCCAGCGCCGCTGATAGCCGCGCGCGAAACCGGCATTAGCGCGCCCACCACTCATGTGATCGAGCATCGCGATGTCTTCGGCGACGCGGATTGGATTCTGGGTCGGCAGCACGATGCCTAACTGGCCTACGCGCAGCCGTTTGGTCTGCATCGCTATATAGAGATCCAGCAGTACCGGATTGTTGGAAAGCTCGAACCCTTCCACATGAAAGTGATGCTCGGTGAAACTCATCGAATCGTAACCGAGGTCGTCGGCGAGCTTCGCCTGCGCGGAGATTTCCCGCAGCATCTGGTCGTACAATTCGCCCTTAAGCCCGACCCTGCCCTGCTCGATTTGAGCCTTGTTGCCGACCGACGGCAGATAGAACAACGACGTTTTCATCGCAACCTCGCGCTAGTCAATCTCGCGATCGCGACTCTAAACCGGCTCGCGTCAAAGCGGCAAGAGAAACTTACCGATCGGTAGGTGCACTTCAGCACGGCGGCCGGATCAGTCCGGCCGCCGCTAAATCAGCCTACGGGCACGATGGCGGGAACTGCGTATAGGTGCAGCGTTGCCCCGCGATATCCGACTTCTGCAAGTCGAACGGAATGTTCCAGTTCTTTGCGAAGTTGGGGTCGCTGGAAAATTGCGCGGTCGCAGGCCGATGATGATCGGGCGCGTCGTCGGGCGCGAAGCCGGCGGGCATTGTGATCTGGATCGCAGGACAGCCTTGTGCGGGGCAATCCAGATCCTTGACCGACCAACTGCAGATAGCATCATCGCCGGCCGCGTTCTTCTCATGACATTCGTCGTAGAGATAGTTCCTCGTATCGGTGATGTTACATTCGCATTTGTTGGAGGTCTTGTTCCAATCGCACATGGTCGCCGGCTGGCAAAGCGAATTGCCGAGCGGGTTGGCCTTGGGTTGCGTCAGATCGAAGTCCTTCGCAAGCGACGCCATATCGACCGTGATAGTGAGGATGCCGTCGACCGGGGGAGGAGCGGTCCATCCGGCCGGAAGCTTTCCCGTCCCATGTTGTTTGAAGTCGTACTGGGCGGTGTTGATGTTGACGTAACCGAAATTCAGGTCCTTCGCCACATTGAACTTATTCCCGACCCACAAGGAGTAGGTCTGCACCGTGGTGTTTTTCGCGTACAGGAAGAACAGATCGTACTTCTGTCCGGCGGTAAACACGTTGACGCTCTTGGCCCCCTCATTTACCTGGGTTTGCTTCGAGACTGTGGTGTCGATGTAGTAGTTGCCGTGGTTGACTGTCAGTCCACTGCGCTGGAAGGTGCTTTGACCCATCATCCGCTTCTGCTGCTTCAGCGATGGAGTTTCGCCGCTGATTAGATACTGGCGATAGAGGGGGACACCGACACATGTATTGACCTGGGAGGGATCCGAAGTCGTACACGCGTTGCCCCAGTTACCATCCGCACACAGACGCAAAGGATTTTTGTTTTCCGGAACCTGGAGCGCGCACTCGGGAAAAATCGACGCGGTGATGTATTCGTAGGGGCTGGTTTTCGCGGTGTTGGGCGCGCACTTGGCGTCCATCCCGGCGTTCAGCGGCGCATCGGAAGCGCATTCGGGCGTCTCGATCGGCGCGTCGAAGAAATCCTCCTTGTTGACCGAAATGGTCTCGCCCTTCGCGGCCGACGTGGTCGGCACTGCGGTGGGAACCATCGTAGGCACACTCGCAGTCAAGCCGGTAAGCGTACCGTCGTCGTCATTGAGCACCGTTTCGCGATCGATGTCGGTGAAGCCGGTAAAGGTTCCCGGTTGCGGCGACGCGCCCCAATAGCAGTACTGCTGCTTGAGTGCGGTAACGTCGGTATCGAAGGTCCCGAGGATGAAAAGCGGCTCGGTGACAAAGTGGCGGATATCGACCTCATCGAAAAATAGATTCTGCGAATGGAATGCGGGCGCGTAATAGAAACCGTTGGGCTGCTTCCATCCGATGCCGGCATTGGGCAGGAAACATCGCATATTGGTCTGGTCGGCCACGATACCGGGCTGACCGCCGTTCATGAAGCCGGTGTTGACGCAGGGGTTGCCGTTGAGCGTGCTCGGCTGGCAGTTGCTAACTACACCGCCGGTTACCGTTCCGTCGGTGGTGAGATAGGTCGGTTTTATATTCAGGTACGCATTCGATTCCTGGTACGCCGGACCATCATAGACGCTGAAGAAGCGCTGCGAGACCGAGAAGTTGCTCAACTGGACCGCGACCCCATCATCGTGCGACATGCAGTAGCTGGCGTTGTACTGACCGCTAACCGGATCCACCCCACATTTGAAACCGGTAAGTTTTCCGGTTCCATCCGGTCCGCTGTAGGTGGTACTGACGAACGGGTTGAAGGCACCCGCGGTGGAGGCCAGCGGATTGTCGGTCTGGGTACTGCCGATGAAGACATTCTTACGCGCCAGCGCCCAGAAACCAGTGATGACGGACGACTTGCTGAAGTCGCCGCTGGTGACGAAGTTCACTCCGCCATTCTGGACATCGTGGACGACACTGTTGATTACCAGCGACCAGAACGGACGCATCCAGATCGCGGCAAAGTTCTGTTGCGCCCAGTTGAACCCGGTAGTGAACTTGTCGATCACGGTGACATCGCAGTTGGACTCGTTACCGTCCGAACACTTGGCAACCGTAGAGCAATCGGGTTCGAAAACGTTGCCATGGTCTGCGGCTTTGCATCGGGTCGCGAGCCTGCCACCTCCACTGACAGTCGGCCAATAAAGGGGGTCGACAACCAACTGGTTTTTATTGTTGTAGAAATAGACCTTCGAGGAACCCGGAAACGGTATCATCGAAAGCACACTGTCAGTCTTGTAGTTGGAAGGATTGACCTGGTTGACACCATTACAGGCGGTAGTGGTGCTGTTGACGGTGAAGGCATTCATCGCCGAGGAACAGGAATTTCCGAGGAAGGTTTTCAGCGGTGAGATCCCCGCGCGTCCCACGCCCTGCTGTTCGCTCGCGTAGCCGAACCACTTTTCGGTCATCGACATTCCGCTGATCGCCGCGGGAACAAACCAGTAGCATGAACCACACGTGCCGGCGCCGGCGGCCATGTTGTATTCGAAGTCGTTCCAGCCGTTGGTGATCCAGAACACCGCCGGGTTGTTAGAGTCGGAATAGTAAGGAAAATTGTCAACCCCGATGGTCGTGTCTGGATTTTCCTGGCTAGGCGTCTTGGCGGTGAGAATGCCGGGGACTTTGCGCGGATTTTGCGCATTGTCGACCGCCGCGCGCGCCATGATTCCAATGTTCGAGAACAACTGGTTGTTAGTCTCGGTCGCATCCTCGAGGTAGAACCCGTGACCGATCGAGAGATACCCGACGTTGCGCGCCAGGCGTACGCCATGGGTTGCGTGCAGCGTGATCCAGCGCGTCATCGAATCATGAATCGAGCAATCCTTGACGAAGGTCGGAGGCGGAGTCAGGGGCCCCGGCGTGATTGGAGTTTGGCGCGCCATGTGGAAATGCACCGGGTAGTGCATGATCGCACCGCCCTGCCCGAGCTGGAAGAATTCAACTCCCTGCACCTGGTAGCTCAGGAAGCCCTGCCGCACGATGGTATGGCCACCGTAGAAATTGCCGGGCGCTTCGGTAAAGTCATCGCCCGGCCCATCGCCCTGCGAGATGATGCGGATGCTGCGCGACAGCAACGCCACCGCTGCTCGTGTCTCAGCCTTGGTCTGACTCAGACCGAGCCGGGCAGGAACTACATTGGCGAAATCGTACTGCTGACCGTTATGGGGCCACTTCACACCCGCACCGCCGTCGACATTGGTGAAATCGATGGTCGTAACGCCGCCCGCGAAGGTCGGCGGTTTGCTGATGATCAACTCCTCCGAATGACTGGGCAGATAGTCGGTCGTGGTGACCACGATGTGATCGTTATGCTGCCAGTCGACCGCGCCGTCGATTTTCATCTCCTGATCGCCAGGACTCAAGGTAGCATTGAGGCGCACCCAGCTGGTGCCGCTGCAGGAGGGATCGTCTTCCTTACACTCGGATATTTCACTGCCGGCGTAGGTCGCACCTTTTTTACCGAACATTTGCAGGGTACCGCCGTAGGAAAGCGCCAACACCTTGTGTCCAAAGTAGGCGGGCTTGTTCATGTCCGAAGGGTCCAACGTGTCGTAGTCGTAAAAACAATCATTGACGCCGCCCGGCAGCTTTCGCGGCGGCAATACGCACGTTTTCGGATTGAGCGGAGGGTTCATCATCGGCGGCGCGGGATTGGTCGACCAGATGTCCTCCGGCACGTCGCAGTTGTCCCGCTTGCAGATAATTCCGTCGTCCGTCGGAGCGCCCCAGAGGTGAATCGTCACCAACCCGCCGTTGGTTCCGATCGGCTGGGTTGGGCTGCCCGCGATTAGACTGCCGCGGTTCTCAATGACGATGGACTCGGCGTAAAAGTCGATCGTCGCATCGTCGAAATTCAGGGTTCCGCGGCTGCTGTTCATCGGCTGCGAGTAGATGTCGACATTGTGAAAGGTATAGGTGCCGGCTTTGACTTCGCACGGACCCGTCACTTGAAGGTCGGTAGTCGAGCTGCCCGCCGGCAGATGGTTTCCCGTAGTGTCGTTACAAACCGCGGCGAGCGCGCGTCCTTCCAATGTCCCTATTACCGCCAGGCAGACTATTGCCAACTGCAAGCTGCGTCCCACTCGATGCTTCACTTTGGATCCCTCCCTATTCGCGCTATCGCAGTGATCTACGAGACGGGCCTCCGCGCGTATGCGCCATGGACCATTCGCGAGCGTTTTGGTTCAGGCCGATGCTACGACTTGCTGGTAGGATTCAAGACTGCGTGACAAAGTCCCCGCCCTTGAGCGGCAGGCTATAAGAGTGGCTCTGCGCTGATCAAGTGATGAAAATACGTCCTGCGAGTGAAAAAAGTTGCGGCACGAAGCTATGGTAGGCTTCGCGCCGCGTCCAAACTACGCTTGCGGATTAGAACGCAAACTCCAGGTTGAGTTCCATCGCATGCGTATCGCGCGGGACCGGATTGGTGATGCTCCTGGGCGGCGCGAAGGGGGTTGCACCCGCCTTCGAGGTGTTCTTCACCGGAATGAATACGTCGGCAAAGCTGTTGGCATAATTCGTCGAGAACGGACTCTGGCCCTGGTAGAAGCTCAGGTTCTGCGTATCCACTGCGAGTCGCACGAACTCGTTGATCTGCCATTCGACGCCGACCATGTAGCGATAGAAATCCAGCGGATCGTCGTCAACCTTGGTGTTGGGCTGGAACAACTGGAACAGCCCGATCAATCGAAACGGCGTATTCGGGATGTGCAGATGGCCGAAGAAATCGAAGCCCTGCTGCACGGTGCGGCTGTTGCCGAGCAACGCCGCCGTCATCGCAGAGAAGTTGTAGTACTGAACTCCGTACGGACTGGTAGTACCGCCGGCGGTCGATGCTGATGCGGGCGGAGTGAAAAACACCGACGGTCCATTGCCCGAGAAGAGGCTCGCGCCCGGGAAGGGATTGTGGCCCTGATCATACTCGCCCGCGATACCCCATTCCTCGGCCGTGTAGTGGATCAAGGCCGACCATCGAGCGAGATGGGCGCTGGCGACGTGGCCGAACGCGGTCGGATTGGGACCGAAGCCGGTATTCACCGATCCGTTGTCGGGTGAGGTGTTGTTGTAGCCGTAGTCATAGAAGCCGGTAATTCCGAGGCCCTGATTTTTCCAGGTCGAGCCGAACGGAAAGGCAGTGACCCGGCCCATCGCCTGCTTGGTATTGGTTTGCTCGAACTGGTTGTATTTTGCGTTGGTGAAAACGCCGCGCCTGATAGTCAATCCAGGTGCGCTCGTTATATTTGATCGGCCCGCCGATCCCGAGGCCGATTTGGGTGGTCGACAATCCAGCGTAGTTCCAAGGGGATGAAGTTACATAGCGGAAGGTGGTCAGCTCTTCTTCCCACGGCATGAAGGCATTGGGAATCGAACCGAACTGCAGCGTACTGCCCCTGGTCGTATCGCCCACCCAATCGAGAATTTTGTTGTATTCGACATAGGCGTACTTGAGCCGATAGCTCAGGTCGCCGGTCAGATTGCTGCTCACCGAAGAGACGTGGCTGTTCGAGGTCGGCGTCGCGTTGCCGTAGGACTTGTAGATGTCGGGAGTGACGCGCAGGGTCCAGTCCGGCGTCGGATTGAAGTAGAAATTCAGGTAGGCGCGGTCGACGTCGAACGTGTTGTAGATATTGTTGCCGGGGCCGGGCCACGTGTTGTTGTCAAATTGCGCGGGACCGAAGCCGGTGTGGGTGTACATCTTGTAGCTGGCATACACCAGCGCGCCGACCCGAAAGCGATTGCGGAAGTTGGCGAGATAGTCATTCCAGGTCGGTTCGATCTTGCCGACCCGGGTTTTCAATTCGGCATTTTCCGCGATCAGCCTCTGCTGGTCCGCGGCAAATTCGGCGCGCAGTTCCTCATTGCTCTTCCTGACCTCCTGTTGCACCTGTTTCTCGACCGCAGCCGGTGGCGGGCTCTCCTCGAGTCCGAGGGTTACTGCTATTCGGCCGCGCCCCGGTTTGCGGTAGAGCGCGCCCGGTCTTCATGTCCTCGTACAGCGTGATGCCGTGTGATGCGTTCTGCGCTAGCACCGGCGGTGATGACTGGCAACCAGTATCGCGGCGGTCATCAGTGCGGCCATCGCCCGTCTCCATCGCGGAACTTTTATTGAACTCCCTCCCTGGATGATGAATCGCATCCGTTTGATGCTCATTTGGTGGATGCCGATTTTTTGGCTTCGTCCTCGCGGAGTTTGGCCAGTTGGTATGAGGTGTAGACCTTGCCGTTGCATACAAAACGGCTTGGAGTTCCGGTGTTGAGCACGCCACAGTTCTGAACCCGAGGGCCGATCTTGGCGGAAGCCTGCGATGAGACAGGTGAAGGGGGTGCCGCAAACGGCGACGAAAGATTCGCACATCCAATAAGCGTCAACGTCGATACGAAGGCGCCATGCGCGAAAAACCTGTTGATTCTCTTCATTGGTTTACCTCATCTGCTGTTTTTATCCAGATTCTTTAAGCTGTTCTTGTGGAATCTACGTTACTCGACTTTTTCAATCGACTATATCGGATTACTCTGGAAACGATTCGTTTCTATGCCCGACTGCCCAGCAAGTCAACCGCCACACCTCCTGTATTCTCGTCGCGCGAAGCTTTTGCTGGTTTGATCGCGACGGCGCTATACTCGGCCAGCTTTGGAATCGGGTACGGGAGAACGCGATGCGGCTAAAGGACAAAGTGGCATTGATCACGGGTGCCGGTTCGGGAATCGGAGCCGCCACGGCGCAGAACCTTCGCGCGCGAAGGGGCCGCTGTGACAGTCGTCGATCTGAACGATGAGGGCGGTAATGCGGTGGTGGCCGAGATTCGAAAGATCGGCGGCAATGCCGAATTTCATCGCGCTGATTGCGGCAATCCCAAAGAAATCGAACGGATGATCAAGTTCGCGACCACCAAGTTCGGCCAGCCTCGACATCCTGCACAACAACGCCGTCTTCACCACCGTCGCGCGGATCGCAGATATCACCCTGGAAGGATGGCAAAAGACTATCGAGGTCGGACTTACCTCTTACTGGTATGCGACCAAGGTGGCGATCGAGCAGGCGATGTTGCCGCGGCGCAAAGGTGCCATCGTCAACACCGCCTCGGTTTCCGGTCTCGCCGGCGATTACACTCTCGGCGCTTACAACGCGGTCAAGGCGGGGGTGGTGAACATTACCCGTGTAACTGGCATCGAATACGCGCGCAAAGGCATCCGCTGCAACGCGGTATGCCCCGGGCCGATCGGAACGCCGCCGCTGCTGGCGCTAGAGAAATCGCGCCCGCAAACGGTCGCTCAAATTCGCGAGGCGATTCCGATGGGTCGCCTCGGTGAACCACAGGAAATCGCCAACGTCGCGTTGTTCCTCGCCTCCGATGAAGCCTCGTTCGTAACTGGAGCATTTTTCGTCGCCGACGGCGGGCTATGGGCGCATTCCGGCATGCCGAGCATCTCGGGCGAAGGACCCGAGTGGTAAACATTTCATACAATTAGGAGGCACCTTCGATGTCACAACAACAACTCGATACTCTGCTGCAGATGATGAAGGCGCAGCCCATTCTCGCCTCGCCCAGCGTCGAGCAGCAGCGCGCCGGCTTCGAGCAGATGGCGGCGCATGTTTCCGGTCGACGCCGACATCAAGCGCGAACAGGTAACCGCCAACGGCGTCAAGGCCGAATGGGTCTCCGCGCCCGACGCCGACCCCGGCCGCGCGATTCTTTACCTGCATGGCGGCGGCTATGTGATCGGTTCCATCAACACCCATCGCTCGCTGGCGGCGCGTCTCTCGCGCGCTGCGAAGGCTCGCGTGCTGGTCATCGACTATCGCCTGGCACCCGAGCATCCATTTCCAGCGGCGGTGGACGATTCGGTTGCTGCCTACCGATGGATGTTGGCGCAAGGGCTGAAGCCCTCGCGCATCGCAGTCTCGGGCGACTCCGCCGGCGGAGGACTTAGTGCCGCCACGTTGGTGGCAATTCGCGACGCAAAGCTGCCGCTCCCCGCGGCCGGTGCGCTGCTTTCTCCGTGGGTCGACATGGAAGGGATCGGCGAATCGATGACTACCAAAGATAGCGTCGATCCGATGGTGCATAAGGATGGCCTGCTCGGGATGGCGAAGGCCTACCTCGGCGGAAAGGACCCTCGCACGCCGCTTGCCGCGCCGCTGTATGCCGACCTCGCGGGGCTGCCTCCGCTGCTCATCCAGGTTGGAACCTCCGAGACGCTGCTCGATGACGCCTCGCGGCTGGCTGAGCGCGCCAAGAAGGCCGGCGTGAACGTAACCTACGAGCCGTGGCAGAACATGATCCACGTATGGCATCTGTTCGCGCCGATGCTCGACGAAGGCCAACAGGCAATCGAGAAGATTGGCGCATTCGTGCGCAAACACGCGGAATAGGATCGTGCGTGAGATGCGGCGGGCGGTAAGCCTTCCGCATCTCGTCACGCCCTTGCCTGGCGATAGCTTCGCCGACGCTTAAAAAGTCGTAACAGACGGTGCGAGATTGAGCTTAGAGGGCTTTCTTTAAGCCCCTACCAAACTACTTCAATAGAAAATATTAGAATGAGCCTCAGAGCTCCTTCGATTCACCCTGCTTCAGCGGATTGTCCACCGCAACTAACCGAAGTGGATCGGAAGTAGCCAGCGACATCCGCAACATCCGCTTCGCCTCGGTAGAAGTTACTACTCACGATTCGCGCGTAGTGCAGATCGAACGCAAGGAAAAACGCCGCTTCGATCGTCGATGCCATGGTGGATTTGCGGTTCGCATTGCCAACTTCGGGCGCAGGAATCACTTTCACTATAGTTTACTCCAACGACGGGTGGATTGGCCGCCACCCTTAATGCCTCGCGGCTGACGGTTTTCGTCAATGCGCGCACCAGCTCACCCAACCGGGCCGCGCAATGCTGTTTCGTCATATGCGCGGGTTCGAAATGTCGCCTTCGGGCTGGCGCCTGAAGCCGCGCGCGCACTCGCGGTCGAGCCGAGTGTGCTGCTTCTCGATGAGCCGTTTGGCGCGCTGGACGCCAAAGTGCGCGCCGAGCGGCGGCGCCGGCGGCGACGCCCGCACGACGAACTTCACAGCACCAGCGTCTTCGTCACTCACGATCAGGAAGAAGCTCTGGAGCTGGCGGACCGCGTGGTGGTGATGAATGAGGGACGTATCGAACAGGTTGGCGGCCGGTGTTCGCGGAAATCGATCACGATCGTTTCGAGGCTCTCAAGCTGCAAAAGTGGCAGAGGGTGTACGCGCAACCGCGGGAAAAACCGCGCGTCTTCGTCTATCAGATCTAACTCCAACCTCGTAAACTTCGGACGTTGGATGCCGCAATAAAACTCCGCATTGCGAAGCTCGACTGGACACGTATCAATCGCGAGCTGGACGCGAACGGCTTCGCGCTGACCGGCGCGGTCCTCACTGCCGATGAATGCGCGGCGCTCATCGCGCTATACCCCGAGCGCGAGCGCTTTCGCAGCCGCGTCGATATGACGCGACTCCGTTACGGCGCCGGTGAGTACAAGTATTTTGCGCGCCCGCTGCCGAAGATCGTCGGCGACCTGCGCGCCGCGCTCTACCCACGCCTCGCGCCGGTCGCCAATCGATGGAGCAACCTCCTTGGCGATGGCGAGCCCTACCCCACTTCGATGGCCGCCTTCATCAAGACCTGCGCCGCGCATGGGCAACTGCGGCCGACCCCGCTCCTGCTCCAATACCAGGCCGGCGGTTACAATTGCCTACATCAGGATCTGTATGGCGATATCGCTTTCCCACTGCAGTTCACCTGCGTGCTTTCCAGGCGCGATCGCGATTTCGTAGGCGGCGAATTCCTGCTGGTCGAGCAGCGGCCGCGCGCGCAGTCGCGTGGCGAGGCGATCTCGATGGATCAGGGCGAGGGCATCATCTTCACCAATCGCTATCGGCCGGTGGCGGGAGCGCGCGGACATTATCGCGTCAATGTGCGTCATGGAGTGAGCACGCTGCGTGCCGGCCAGCGCTATTCGCTGGGGATAATTTTCCACGATGCGCGCTGAGACGCCGGTTGCACAATTCACGCGCCGCTGTTGTTTAGTCTGTCGAGGAGGAGCCCATCATGCCGACATTCAATCGCGGCGACGTTAGTCTCTACTTCGAAGAATTCGGCTCCGGGTACCCGATCCTCCTGTTCGCGCCCGGCGGAATGCGATCGAGTATCGAGTTCTGGCATCAAAGCCCGTTCGATCCCACCGTCGAATTCGCCAAAGATTTTCGCGTCATCGCGATGGACCAGCGCAATGCCGGCCAGTCGCGCGCGCCGATCAAGGCCGCTCGACGGATGGGAGACTTACGCGGCCGACCACGTCGCCTTGCTCGATCATCTCGGCGTCAAGAGCCTGCCATGCGATGGGCGGATGCATCGGCGGGTCGTACTCACTCGGTCTCATCAAGGCGATTCCGGATCGCGTAAGCGCCGCGGTGCTGCAACAGCCGATCGGTCTCTCGCCGAAGAATCGCGAGTTGTTCTTTCAGATGTTCGACGGCTGGGCCGAGGCGCTCAAGAAGAAGCGGCCCGAGCTCGATGCCTCCGCGTTCCGACCATTTCGCGATCGGATGTATGGCGAGAGCGATTTCGTCTTCAATGTCTCGCGCGATTTCGTGCGCGGCGTGCAGACTCCGCTGCTGGTGCTGCGCGGCAACGACGACTACCATCCGAGCGAAGACCTCTGACGAGCTCGCGAAGCTCGCGCCCCATGCGGAAATCATCACTGAGTGGAAAACTCCCGAAACCGTGCGCGCGGACGGTCGAACGAGTGCGCGCGTTCCTGAAGGCACATACGCCGAAGTAGAGTACTAGGTTACGGCGCGGCTTTGTTGCCGGATTCGCGCGCGCGACGCACCTCGGCCATCTGCTCCAGGATCTCACCGTCGCTGCCCGCCGCATACTTGCGACTATGAGTCAGCTTCGAGGCCTGCGCCTGATGAGCCAAGGGCTTCGTCTGAGTGGGCGGCGCCACCAGTGCGGCTTCGCGCTCGCGCTCGGATTCGGGAACGTGGCCGATGCAGATAAAGCCATAGCACTCGGCGCACGTAGTCCTCGGTCTCGCGATAATGCGGAATTCCGCCTGCGCGAGTTACCGCGCCTCGCCGGCATTATAAGCGGCGAGAATTTCCGGCAGCGTCCAATTGCCCTGCGGAGCGGTTGCGCTTGAGGTAGTCGATGAAGCGCGCGGCGCCGAGCGCATTCTGGGCGGGATCGAATCTGTTCTCGACGCCGTATTCGCTCGCGGTCGCCGGCATCAACTGCATCAGGCCGACCGCGCCCTTGCGGCGAAATAGCATCGTAACATTCGCCGGACTCGGCCTTCGCAATCGCTTTCAACAAATCCGGATCGATGGAATGGATCATTCCGACATCCTCAAGAATTGATTGTGTTTCAAGCCGCTGCAGAATCGACGAATCCCCGCCGCACGATCCGGCCCACGATATTGTCCGCCCGGCGATCGTCAGCGCGCACAGCAGCATCGCGAATGCGAAAGGTTTCTTCATCACGAAAGCCGCCGTCATTATGCGCTAAAAACGCCGGCTGGGTCGAGGAAGAAATCGTTACTGGGGTTGATTCCTCGCCAGTTGCGCCTCGCGATCGAAGCCGGGAAGGATCGCCTGGATGAAGGCGTTCTGCACCACCTCGACCACTGCTTGCCAGGTGCTGGTGTTCGGATTTTTCAGCTTGCCGGTCAAATCGACTTTGGTCGCGACCTGTTCAGTCTGATGATTCTTGAAGAGATGCCCTGCCCCTCCGACCACCGCCTCGTAGGCCTGATGCAGTATCGGCTTATGCTTGTCCTGCGCCCAGTCGTAAACCGTGAGGTCGCTGAACATCGGCTTGACATAGCCCGTGATGTTGTCGTCCTTGACTCCGAGTTGTGAGTAGACCGTGAACTCGCCATGCTTCACGTCGAAGCGTCCATAGGCGAGCAGCAGGTTATTCATCGCGGTCATGTCGGTGTTTTTGATCGCGAGGTTCATGTTGAACTCGGGACCGGCGCTCGCCGCGAGGAAGGTCCCATCGAGCGTAGTCGGCCCGCTGCCCATAAACTTGCCGTTTATACTGATATGCGAGGGACCTTGTTTCTCGTGATTCGAATAGTTGGTGAGCGTCAGGTTGGCATCGGCGAGGTCGAGCTTGTAGTTCGGATTCTTTTCCTTGTCTTCGTAAGCGAAGAGGCTCTGGCGGATGTCCAGTCGCTTGAGGAGGATCACCACCCCGGGGCGATTGTTTTCCTTCTCAACCGCCTTCCCCGCGGTTTTCACGTTTTCCTTCTCCCGACTGTCAGTCTGGGCCGTATGCACATAACTAAGGTTGATCTTGTCGATCATTGCATCATCGACTTCGACCCTGCGCGATCCTGGGCGAGTATTCCAGAAGCCCGTGACTGGTCAGGACGCCCCCTTGCATCACGATGTTGGCATTCATCGCGGCAGGAGTTATCGCGTCGAGCGGAATATTGCTTGCCCGATACGCGACCCGCACCCCGGGATACGGTTCGGCGAGGAAGTTCGCTTTGCCATCGGCTTCCAGTCGGCCCTTTCCGAATACCGTGGCGCGCAGCGTTATTGGCGATGGATACTCATTCGAGGCGTAGTGCAGATTGCGAATGTTGTCGGCGGTGAACTCGAGCTGCTCCAGATGTAAGGGATGCTTCGGATCGTTGGCGTCGATGTAAGTGACGTCGCCGTCACGAATTCTGAATCGGTTGACCTTGAACGGATAAACATTTTCCAGCGCGTCCTGCCATCCTTTCTGGCGTAGCGTGGTTTTATCAGAATCTTTCGGCTTTGAATTGGGCGGTATCGATGCGCACCTCGGGTCGCACCAAAAGCACATCCGCGACGATATGGCCGCTGAACAGCTCGCGCCATTGGATCGTGAACTGCATCTTATCGATCTGCGCGACTGGCGGCTTTGGATGATGCTCCTGGATGATCTTCAGTCCACCCAAGGTCAACCTGCCGCCGATGATCTGCAAATGCGCGTGCGGCAGGCTGGTCTGGTATCCGGTCAGCTTTTCGTTCATCGCGCGCTCGATACGCGGCCGAATGATCCCGTCGAGAAAGAACGACAGGATAAAAAGCCCTACGACGATTGCCATAAACAATGCACCGATCGCAGAACCGATGCGGCGGCGGGATAGCTTCAAACTCATAGTTGCAACCGACAGTGAAATAGGCTCGCGGGCCTCCCATATTCCTGAGGCCCGCGAGCGCTCACAACGAGACTTAGTCTTTGAGACTAACTAGGGCCGCGCCTCGGCCGTGTAGGAGATGTCCTGCGCCTGCGCGCGCTCGAAGATCTTCTTGGCCGCGTCACGCTCCTTGGCGTCGTCGGTATGCACCGAGATCAGGATGTTGCCGTTCTTGACCGCGCCTTCATAGCGCTTGGCCTCATACTCGGGAATTCCGAGCCCGATGAGACCTCCGGTGAGGCCGCCAACCGCACCGCCGGCCGCGGCGCCAGTAAGAGCCGCCAGGATCGGTCCGGCCGCGATGAGGGGTCCGACGCCGGGTATTGCGAGGCTGCCGATTCCCACCAGCCATCCGAGCGCGCCGCCAGGACGCCTCCCGTTACCGCGCCCGCGGCTGCGCCCTCGGGCGCCTTGGTGTGCTGCTCATGCGCGAAGTCGCGGGTACCGCTGCGATCCGGGAATAACACCGCGATGTCATTGTTGGAAAATCCTTCGGCCTTGAGCATGTTGGCGATACCTATCGCCTGCTCTTCACTGGTTGCGATACAAAAAACTGCTTTCTTAGCCATGATATTTCTCCTGGGGAAGTTGTTGAGGTTGAGGAACTGTCGCGGAAAACTTTTTTAGTTGCTGCTGGCCTCACGCGCCACTTCGAGTTGATCGTGAACGTTGCGAGCGCCGGCAATCTTATGCGCAGCGCGCGCGATTTCTTCTTTTTCCTGCGCCGTCTTCACCGGTCCGCGAAGCCATACCACGCCATCGACGGTGATGATCTTGACGTTCTTGGCATCGGTGGAAAGGCCGCTATCGGACTCCACCGCCTGACGCACCCGCCGGGTAATGTCGACATCCTCGGGCTTATTCGACTGGTCCATCGGCGTCATGGTGTTGTTGTCGCGGTCGCGTACGTTCTGCGCGCTGTTGTCGGCGGCCGACTTGTCGGTCGAGGGCACATAGTCAGATGGCGCGGCATTGACGATCCCGATCGCGCCGCCTAAAAGCGCTGCGGAAGCAAAGATTAGAATTGGTAGTTTCATGATGAAGTCCTCAAGTGGAAGGGGAGATTGCTTAGTTAGACGGCTACCGCTGTCTTTCTAATCAATCGGAAACACCGCAATCGGTTGCGCGGGCGCTCGAATGCCAACTACCTGACGCCTCATGGCATTCAGGCATCGTCGTCTAAATGGCGATTAAACAGCTAACTGTCAGATTGCAGACATAACTCGGCGATCCCATGAGTGCGGATCGCCGAGTTTGAAAAGCCAGGTGAGGAGGGCGGGTTAGGATTGTACGATAGCCGAGGCCTTTCGAAGCCCTTCCAAATCAGACGGGCTGAAGCCCCAGTCGCGCAATGCTTCTTCAGTATGCTGCCCTGGACGCGCGGGCGGACGCTGAATCTTGCTCGGCGTGCGGCTGAAACGCGGCGCAGGTCCCGGCTGAGTTACCCCGCCTTCTTCGATGAAGGTGCCGCGATGCTTGTTGTGCGGATGCTTCGGCGCCTCGCTCATACTCAGCACCGGCGCGAAGCACACGTCACTGCCTTCCATGATCTTGCACCATTCGTCGCGAGTCTTGGTCTTGAAGCATGCCGCTACTTTTTGTTTCATCGCAGGCCATGCGTTGCGATCGTTCTGGCGCGCGAGTTCTTCCCGCTTCAGGCCTGACAGCTCCAGCAACTCATCGTAGAACTTGGTCTCGATGGAACCGATCGAAACGTACTTGCCGTCCTTGGTCTCATAGACGTCGTAGTAATGCGCGCCGGTATCGAGGATGTTGTCGCCGCGATTGTCATTCCAAAGTCCCGATCCATGCATGCCGTAAATCGCCGTCATCAGCGATGCGGCGCCATCGACCATCGAGGCATCGACCACCTGGCCCTTGCCCGATTTCTGCGTCTCGAGGATTCCCGCCACCATGCCCAGTGCGAGGTAGAGCGCGCCACCGCCGAAATCTCCGACCAGGTTGAGCGGAGGAACCGGCGCCTCGCCGCGACGCCCAATCGAATGGAGCGCGCCCGAGAGCGCGATATAGTTGATGTCGTGACCGGCGGCGAGCGCCATCGGACCGTCCTGACCCCATCCGGTCATGCGCCCATAAACGAGCCGCGAATTGCGCTTGAGGCATACCTCGGGTCCGATGCCGAGGCGCTCGGTGACGCCCGGACGAAAGCCCTCGATAAGGCCGTCGGCTTTTTCAACCAGCTTCAGCACTGCCTCGATCGCTTCGGGCTTCTTGAGGTCGAGCGCGACCGAGCGCCGGCCGCGATTGAGCAACGCATACTTGGTCTCGGTGGCAATACCCAAGCCGGCGTCGGCGGTGCGATCGATCCTGAGCACATCGGCGCCCATGTCCGAGAGCAGCATCGCGCACATCGGCCCCGGCCCGATCCCGGCGAGTTCAATGATTCGATAACCTGACAGCGGTCCCATCTTCGCACCTCCGTTGTGCACCTGGACGACGATTTGCCCTCACCATACCAGAACCGCCGCGTCGGCGGTCAATCGGCGGCGCGCGAATAGCGCTCGGCCAAGGTCAAGAGTTCGCGCAGGAAGATCAACGGATCCGATGGCGAAGACTCGGCGAGTTCCAGGCGCGTACGCATGGTGTCCGCGACTTCGGTGAGGAGCGCATGGTTCCGCTCACTGGAAAGATTCGGCACCCTGCGCAGCGTCGCGCGAATCAACTGGAGCTCGCGCGGGCCGATGCGCGCGAGCTGCGCGCGCGTCAAGCTAAGGGAGGCGCCATTTTGCGAAGCTTCAATCTCCGCCGCGGCCATGGGACGGTCGAGGCGAATGACGATGGTCCCTGCGACGTGGTCGCCGAGCCGCTCGCCACTCGGAGACAGCAGCATCGAGACCAGGCCGACGACATAATTGTCCGGCAGCATATCGACGATTCGCAGCACGTTGCGCAGAAACGAGCTGCGCAGATTGATCGGCAGACCATCGCGGCGCACCACTCGCAGACCGGCCAGCATCTTCCCTGGCGAGCGGCCATTCGTCACCATTTCCCAAAAGATGAAATATCCGAACTCGACCACGAATTGCGCGAGCACGAACAGCGCGATCAGCAGCCCACTGAGCGCGCCGAAGGATGCCGTGTGACCCTGGTTGCGCTCGCTGACCTGGCGCGCGGCCTCATGAAAAATCTGATGCATCCATTTGTCAACCGTGTCGCCAATCGGCAAGGTTGCGACCAGCACCACGAACATCAAAATGAAAACCGTGATTATGATGACGAGGTCGATTCCGTACGCGAACATTCGCGGCGCCGGACCGGCCACCGGCAGCTCCAATCGCACTCCTTCGGGAGAGAAGAGCCGATGAATCGGAGTATCGCTATCGCGCCCGACGCTACTCATGCGAGGTATTCGTGAACGCGGTGGATCGCCAGGTCCGCGCGCGTCTGGAAGATCTCCTCAACCACGCGGAGCGTTCCAGCCGAGGAATTTCGTTCGAGCAAACCCGCGAGCTCGCGCACCTCTACCGGCTGGCCTCGGCGCAACTCGCGATCCTGCGTTCGCGGGCAGGCGATCCCGAGGCCTCCCGCTACCTCAATGCGCTGTGCGTGCGCGCCTACACGCATCTGCAGGTCGAGCCCCCTCGCCGCGAGGCCCGGGTCGGTCGGTTTTATTTGGCGCGGTTTCCTGCGACGCTGGCTGCGACGGCATGGCTCCAGGGCCTGGTGGCGATTGTGCTGCTCGCGGGCGCGCTGACCGGTGCATCGATCGTCGCGCAAAATCCCGCCAACATCTACGCCGCGATTCCTTCCGCGATGTACCCGGCCGACGACCTCGAACGGCTCGTAAGCTCGCCCGCGGACCGCGCCAAATTCCTCTCGCGCGAGCCGGTCGCGTTCGGCTTCAAGTCGGTTTTCTCTGCGAGCCTGTTTGTTCACAATACCGGGATCGGTTTTTTGGCGTTCGCGACCGGCATCCTTGCCGGCATCCCGACCATCATCCTCGTTTTCTACAATGGAATCACGATCGGCGCATTCGCATGGATCTTCTCGCGTGACGCCGCATGGCCAGTCTTCTGGGCCTGGCTATTGCCCCATGCGGTTCCCGAACTGCTCGCGATAACTCTCTGTTCAACCGCAGGACTCTCGATAGCAAAGGCGGTCCTCGCACCCGGACGCGATGGGGTCGCTGCCTCCCTACGCGACGCCTCCGGCCCTGCGCTCGAATTGGTCGCGGCATCGGTGCCGCTGTTCATCTTAGCCGCGGCGATCGAAAGCTTCCTGCGGCAGTCGTCGCTCGCGACCTCGTTGCGCTTTGCCGCCGCTGCACTCGCGGTCGCATCGATCGCCACCTACGTATGGTACGTGCGACGGCTCGCGGCGCGCCGTTCAGCGATTGATCTGCGATGGCTCACAGCAGCGCGGCCTGACGAATTGCCAGATATCGATTCAGCACCGGCGCGGTAATGCGCGCCGGATCGAGATCGAGCGTCTGCGCCCCGAACGCCGCGATGCGTGCCAGCGCCGCGTCACGCTCCGCCGCGAGATCCTGCAGCGCAAGGCGACGGTAGACGCGCTCGCGAGTGATGGATGGATCACGCTGGTCGAGTTCGCCAAGCATCCGATCGCGCATTGCCACCAGCATCACGACATGACGGCGCGCGAGCACCGCAAGATACTCCTCGAGTTCGCGCGACGCGCTTCCCTCGACAAAATCCGTCAGCACCACGATCAGAGCGCGGCGTTTCTGATGGCGCGCAAGCGTCTCGACCAGCACTCGATAGTCAGGCTCGAACGGGAATGGGCTGAGCGGCAATGTCGCTTGCACCAGCCCGCCGACTCCGCCGAAGCCGGCCCTGGGACGGGTGAAGACTCGCAGTTGCCGATCGAACGCGAGGAAGCCCACCCGATCGCCGTATTCTTTGGAGGCGCGCGCCAACGCAATCGCGCAATCGATCGCATAGTCGAGCTTGGAAGATCCTTCGATGCGGCCTGCCATCAGGCGCCCGGTGTCGACCGCAATCATCACCGTATGATGACGCTCGGTCTGATGCTGGCGCACGATGAGACGTCCGCGGCGCGCGCTCGCATGCCAATCGACGTGGCGCGGATCGTCGCCCGCGACATACTCGCGCAGGGATTCGAACTCGGTGCCCTCGCCACGCGCGGCGCGCGGGCGAATACCAAGCTCGTCGCGGATCATACGATGCGTGAGGGCGCTTTGGCGCTGCGGCATCGAGGCCGGCGGCAAAATCGCGATGTTTCCACCGCTGCCCACCTCAGCGCGGAGATTGAGCAGGCCGATGCGCGACCTCCATAAAACGAAGGTCCTGCCCAGCGCATGAATACCGCGCCGAAGCGGAATGCGCTCGCGAGGAATTTCGATCGATTGGCCACGTGCGATTCGCACATCACTAATCTGGAGGTCGCCGCCGAACGCCGCCGGCAGCTCATCGAGGATAGAAACCGTGGTCGCCGCGCCCCTGGGTCGCGACAACATATAGATGATGGTCGCAGGCCGCCCTTTCACGAGGCGATCAGGAATCGTGCGAGCGAACGAAGGTGCGACTTCTCGTCGCGCCGTCATCCAATCAGCGCCGGCGAGCGCGAGCACAATCGCGAGCATCGCCAGCACGGGTATCACCAGAATCGGCAATACGATGGCCACGATCGCAGCTATCGCGACCACCGCGACCATACGCACCAGTAGCGGCGACGGAACGATGGTCATGCGTCAATGCGGCACGGGAACTGCGCGCACTACTTCGTCGACCGCGTCGTCGGGGCCCATCCCCTCGACCTCGGCACCCGGCTCCAGCACCACTCGATGGCGCAGTGTCGGCCGAATTACCGCCTGCACGTCCTCGGGCAAAACGAAGTCGCGCCCCTCCAGCGTCGCGATAGCCTTCGCACTGCGCACCATCCATAAGGCTGCGCGCGGCGAGGCGCCCACCGAAATCGCGGGATGCTCGCGGGTCGCGCGCACCAGCGCCACCGCGTATTGAAGGATCTCCTCGCGCGCGAGGGTAGCGTCTACGATTGCGCGCGCGGAACCAAGATCAGCGGCATCCAGCACCGCATTCAGGTTGGCCAGCGGCGCGCGGTTGGCATGATGCGTCGCCAGGATACGCACCTCCTCGTCCGCGCTCGGATAGCTCATGCGAATCTTGAACAGGAAGCGATCGAGCTCGGCCTCCGGCAGTGGATAGGTGCCCTCCTGCTCGATCGGATTTTGGGTCGCGAGAACCGTGAACCATTCGCCGAGCGGATAGCTGACGCCATCGACGGTGGCCGAGCGTTCCTGCATCGCTTCGAGAAGGGCGGATTGGGTTTTCGCCGGTGCGCGATTGATCTCATCAACCAGCAGCAAATCAGTGAAGAGCGGGCCTTCGCGAAAACGGAAGTCGCCCGCGCGCGCATCGAGGATTGGGGTGCCGATGATGTCGGTGGGCATCAGGTCCGGAGTGCATTGGATGCGTCCAAAGCGGATGCCGAGGGTCGCAGCCAGCGTGCGCACCAGCAGTGTTTTTGCGATGCCGGGAACACCTTCGTAGAGGCTGTGGCCCGAGCACAGCAGCGTGACGAACGACAGCCGTATCGCATCGTCCTGTCCGATGACGACCGCGCCGATCGCGGAACGCATTGTGGCGAATACCTCGGCCACCCATGCCGGATCTCTCGTGCGTCCTGCGCTCGTTTCATCACGCTCGGTTTTCACGCGCCTGCCTCGGGTAGGATTCTATCGCACGCACGGCGTTTATAAGATCGCCCTGTTCGGAAGGCAGTTCGGCATCGAGGAGCCAATGCCGCGTCTCGGCGGAAAGCGAGCGATCGCGTGCGAGCCGCTCTTTCAAAAGATCTTCGGGATAGTCGGCGCGCACGCCGAGCTGTCGGCGCAGGCGGCGCAGAAATCCCGCGCGATAGGCGCGAAATACCGCGGCCGGATCACCCGCACGCGAATACAGGATCGACAGCGACTCGACGAACCCGGCGATTGACGGCGCAGGAAGCTCTGCGCCATCCGCGCTGGGGCGGCGCGGCCATGCGCGCTCCGAGGCCGCCCATAGCATCGCGAGCAGCAGTCCGACGAGGATCGGCAAAATGGCGCGCGACTCCAACACCGCATCCACCAGTGATGAGGCGGGCGCGAGGCCATGCGAATGTTCATCGAAGGCGGGTGCGCCATATTGTCGCGCGAGATCCGCCACCAACAGGCTCGCGTCTCCCTCGCCGAGGTTTTCGTTGCGAAGAAATTTGCTATCCGCGATTGCGACCATGCGCCCATGGTTCTTTCCCATGCTTACTTCCAGCGCGAATGGTTTCCCGTTGGCGCTGAGAACAACTCGCTCGCGTGCGTTAGCGGCGCTGCCCTTGGCCGACCCGTCCTTGAAGTGCAGCAGGTGCGGCGTCACCAGCCATCGCGGAGCCCTGGTGGCGTCGCTCTTGATGAGAAAGCGATCTCGCATCATCCTTTTCGGCCTCACGCGTAATTCCCAGCGCGATCCAGTTACTGCCGCCCTCGCCGAACACCACCGCGGTGCCACCGCCCTCCACCCACTGCGTCAGCTCGTGGGCATCGTCCTCGGCGCCGGGTTTGTCTGCGATCAGAAACGATGGCGCGACGTACCACACCGTCTGGTTGGTCGGCATCAGCCTCGGACGATGAAAAGAGCGCGTCACCGGAAGATGCATCTCGGTAAGCAAATCGTAGGCGGCCTTGTATCCGCCGCGCATGATGCCGAAGCTGGTCGGCGACATTTGCAGGGCCTGGTTCGGGCGCAGCCACAAATTGATAGCGAGCAGCAGCAGGACCAGCACGCCCGAAGGGATCAGGATCCGTTTTGGAACCGGATTCATCGCACCGGTGCCGAGAGTTGCTCGTACGCGGAGCGCCAGCGCGCGTAAATTTCAGGGTCTTCCGCGCGATTCCCGAACCATCGACGCTCGGTGCGCTCGACCAGCGCGTCAATCTCGACGGCAAGACCTTGCGCCAGCGGCGATCCGCGCAACGCGCTTCGGATCCATCGATTGGAGCGATCGGGGCGCAGCTCGATGAGCGAGCGCTCGGCCAGGGTACGGAAACTCGCGAGCATCAGCCGATGCGCCGCATCGAGGTAACGTCCACCGGCTGCCAGCGACTCGGCCTCGCGCGCAAGGTCCGGGGAATCGACGGCGAATGATCGCTGAGCCGAGGCAGGCTCCGGTTCCTTCATCGCGCGCCATACGGTCCACGTCACATGCGCGATGAGCCCGACGCATGCCGCCGGCGATCGCGATGATGATGAGCCAGTAGAGCATCGGCGAAGTGCCGCGCAGGATTTCCAGGCTCGCAATCCAATGGAGGATGCGATCGAGCATGCGCAACAGCCAGCTTTCGGCCTTCGAGTTTAAACCGACCGCCCCGGCATACTCCGGCCGCGCGAGGATTTTATCCGCAAGCTGGCGGACCGCGGCATCCGACATCTCAGGCAAGCGACGACGACTCCGGGACGGCCGCGGATATAGGGCCGCTTTGCGCGCGAATCTGTTCGGCGAGCAGACGTAGATCGAACTCCTCGGTGCGGCAGCGGCGATCGAAGTAGTAGATCATCAGCGCAATCATACTATAAGCGCTCGCGGCGGCCTGGGTGGCGGCAGTTAGAATAACACCGAGCACGGGAATGAATCCCCATACGAATTTGAGCGCGCCCGCCGGCACATTCGCGATCAGACCCGCGGTTATCAAAATTCCGATCGTCAGCCACCATGAGCCTAGCATCAGCTCGCGGCTGCGTTTCAGTGCCGCCATCCCGAACCGACGCTCCACGATCATCACCGGTCCGACCAGCGCACAACAGACCAGGAAGTAGATGCCGATGGTCGCGCCGGCTATCAGGGCCAGCACGAAAATTACCCCGGAAAACGAATTCAGAAAGCCGAGCAATCCGCCAAACAGCGCGGCGGGAAAAATGAAAACCAGTGCGAGCAAAAAATAAGTTCCGATGAAGGGCAGGAAGATCGGGCGGATGGTCTGGTAAGCCTCGGCAATCGTGACCGGGCGGCCGAGATAGGCTTCGGCGACCCCGACGGTGAGAGCTGCATGCATCGCAGGCGCCGCTACGATCAAAAAGAGGAAATCGAGGATGGTCGCGGGGCCGTTGCCGATAAGGAAACCGGAAGAGAGCAGGATTCCGGCCGGTATCAGCACCACCGCAGAGATGCCGAACAGCACCGCGAAATTGTCGAGGTAGACCCGAAACGAGCGGTCGAGGATTTCGCCGAACGATAGCGGCCGGATGTCGTAGGTCATGTGCGCCCTCCCCCTCTGGCGGCATACAACAGTAGGTATCGGGAATGCGACTGGGTGTCCACGGGGTACGGTCCGACCGTCCATTTGCGGTGGCACAAGCTTAAGCCTGTGCCACTGCAGATGCATGAACCCAAGGGGAATGTTTGGGCGCGCCCGGAGGGATTCGAACCCCCAACCCTTAGATCCGAAGTCTAATGCTCTGTCCAGTTGAGCTACGGGCGCGCGAAAGATCGAATACCTCGATCAATCATTTTCATCGAGCCATGTCCATGCACCATCCGAAGACACCGGCTGAAGCCTGTGCCACCGGCAATCAATTGCAGCCAGTGCACCAACGACACGGAATTTGACTGCTTTTCAAGACCTCACTAAAATAATGACTGACCAGTCAGTTTTATATGAGAAAAACGATTTTCCCCGCTTCGCCGCGCCGCCAACCTCGATACCTTTGCGTCGCAAGTCAGCAACCCCGAGCCCGCCACCAATGGCGGCAGCAACAAGCGCGAACGTATCCTCGCCGCCGGTTTGCGCCTGTTTGCCAACGAGACCTATCAGGCCGTCACGATGGATCGCGTGGCCGAGGCCGCGGGCGTCGCCAAGGGTACCCTTTATCTTTACTTCCCCTCCAAGGAAGCTCTCTATCTCGGCATCCTCAGCGACGGGCTGGAGACGGTGAGCAAGCGCTACCAGGCCAACAGTGACAATCGCCGCGATGTCGGCCGACCGCCTGCGCCGCGCGATCGATGTCACCATCCAGTTCTACGATGAGCGCCGCGACCTGCTGCGGCTTATCGCCACCGAGGAACCGCGGCTGGCCGAGGCGCGCAATCGCTTGATCCAGAACTGGCGCGAGCGCGGCTACGTCTTCTACACCACGCTGATCGAGGAAGGGATGCGCACCGGGGTGTTCGGGCAGACCGATTCGCGCGCCGCGACCCTGGCGATCCTCGGCGGCATCCGCTCGGTGCTGCTCTACTATGGCACCACGCATCCTGCGCAGAGCATCAGCGAGGAGCTCGGCGATTTCTATCTGAAGGGGCTCGTCGCGCGCGGGCAGGCAGCATCGGGCATCGCGCCGAGCAGCGCCAATGAAGAGCCATCATCCGCCGCATCATCACGCTCGCGATCCTGATTGGGCTCGGCTACGGGTTTTACTGGTTCGGGAATATTTTCCTATGGCCGCCGCCCGACACCAGCACCATCCGCGCAGTCGGGATGGTCGAGGCGCCCGAGGTCAACATCACCAGCCGCATCGCGGGGCGCATCACCGATTTGAAGCTGCTCGAAGGCGATCGAGTGACGCGCGGCAAGTCATCTGCCGCATCGAGGACATCGACATCGCGAATCAGCTGCGCAAGGCCGAGGCGGATTTGCTGCAGGCGCAGGCCAACATGATGAACGCGAAGCGCACCCTCGATCGCGACGAGCGGCTCTTCGCGCAGCACGTCATCGCGGTCAAGGATCGCGACGAGCGCGCAGACTGTCATACGATCAGGCGGAGGCCTCGGTCGCGAGCTACAAGGCCAACGTCGATTTCTTCAAGGATCAGCTGCGTGATACCGCGATCGTTTCGCCAGTCGATGGAGTCGTCGTCAACAAGGCGCTCGAAGTCGGCGAATGGGTCACGCCCGGCACGCCCGATTCTCACCATCGATGATCTGACCACGATTTGGGCGCGCGTCGATGTGCAGGAAACCGACCTCGGATCGATCTACGTCGGCAAGTCCGCGCAAGTGGTAGCTTGCCGACCAATCCGCCGGTGACATTCAGTGGACGCGTGATGGCGATTGGGCAGGAAGGAAACTTCGCCACCGAGCGCGACGTGCGCCGCGGCCGGCAGGACATCCGGACTTTTTACGTCAAGGTGCAGGTGCTGCAGGCCGACGGCGAGTTGAAACCCGGCATGACCGCGGAAGTCTCGTTCGCGCGGCGTCAAGATGGAACCCGGCTCAGCCGCAATAACTACCAAGGACCTCTGTAAGCGCTTCGGCAGCTTCACGGCGGTCAAAGGCGTCAGCTTCGAAGTCGCACGCGGCGAGGTGTTCGGCTTGCTCGGCCCCAACGGCGCGGGCAAGACCACGCTGGTGCGGATGCTGACCACGCTGCTGCCGCCGACCTCGGGCGAGGCGCGCGTCGCCGGAGAAGACATCGCGCGCTATCCGACCCGGGTGCGCAAAAAGATCGGCGTCATTCCGCAGGCGATGACCACCGACCTCGATCTCACCGGATGGGAGAACATCGACATCTACGGCGAGTTCTATGGCATGCCCGCGCGTCAGCGTCACGCGCGCGCCGAGCGCCTGCTCGAGATGGTCGGCATTCGCGATCGCGCGCAGGATCTCGTCGCGACTTATTCCGGCGGGATGCGACGGCGGCTGGAAATCGCGCGCGGCCTGATTCATTCGCCGCGAGGTGCTGTTCCTCGATGAGCCTACTATCGGCCTCGATCCGCAAAGCCGCCTCGCCGTGCACGATTTGCTGGTCAAGCTGCGCCAGGAAAGCGAGCTCACCATCTCGCTCACGACGCACTATATGGATGAGGCCGAGTCACTATGCGATCGAATCGCGATTGTCGATCACGGCGTCATCGTCGCGCTCGATACGCCGCAAGGACTGAAGGCGAGCGTCAAGGGTTCCGATCGCATCGAGCTCGAAGTGAAAGGCCCCATCGATCAGATCGTCGCGATGCTGTCGGAGCGCCCGGAAATTCACGACGTCAAGCGCGACGGCGACGACGGCAAACTGACGATTCGCGCCAGCGATGGCGCGCATGCGCTGCCCCATCTCATCAGCCGAGATCGACGAGATCAATGGCGAAGTGACCTCGATCAATCTCCATCGAATTTCGCTGGAAGACGTTTTCATCGAGCTGACCGGGCGCTCGTTGCGCGACGAGCCGGCGCAGAAGGTGAGCCTGCTGGTCGGCGCGGGGATGCCGCAGCGGCGCTAACGCACGGATGATCCCGAGGAGCATCGAATCATGAAGATGTGGGCGATCATGCGGCGCGACCTCCTCAAGCTCTCGCGCAATCCGCTCACGCTGCTGTCGACCATCCTGATGCCGATCGTCTACCTCGTCATCATCGGCAATTCGTTCAACGGCAACCTGAAGCATCTGTCGGTCGCGGTGGTCAGCCAGGATCACGGCGATCTACGGACGCCGGATGGTCGAGAAGCTGCAGGCGCTGGAGGCGGGCCCGAAGACCCTCACGCTCTCGTACTGTCAGCGACCTCGGCGAGGCGATCGAGGACGTTCGCAACGGCACCTACAAGGCTGCGGTCGTCATCCCGCCCGACTTCACCAAGAGCGTGCACGAGGGGCGGGTCGCGGAAATCGGCGTCTTCACCGACAACGTCGATACCGTCAGCTCGGAGCACCCTGGAGGCGCGCTCGATCACGCCGCCGCGACGCTGCCATCGAGAGCGACTACGTCACGGCGCGCGAGCCGAAGCTGCGACAAATCGTGCATGCGCCCGGCGGAGCTGTTCACCACCGTCGATTACGATCGCTCGCTGATTCCCGGCGTCATCGTAATGTCGCTGTTCATGGGCTCGCTGATGTCGGGCGTGTTCAACTGGGTGATGGATCGCTTCATGGGCGTGACTGAATGTTACCTGGTGACGCCGCTCTCGCGATGGGAAATCGCGGGCGGCATCCTCGCCAGCGGCGTGACCATCACCAGCGCGGCGGCGATCATCGTGCTGTTCATCGGACTTGCTGATCACCGGCGCGCACCATCGAGGGCGGCTTCCCTCGCGCTGCTGACGATCATCGGCATCATCATAGTGGGCGCGACCGGCCTGCTCGCGATGACGTTTTCGGTGCTGGGCCGCGCGACGCATCCGCGCCTGGTGGGAACCTTCGCCGGCTTCCTCAATGTGATCCTGTTTTTTCCGAGCGGCGCGATTTATCCGGTCGAGAGCTTCCCGGGATGGCTCCGCACCTTCGCGCGCTACAATCCCGAGATGCATGCGGTGAGCGCGCTGAAATCGATTCTCTTCAAGGGCGCGGTGTTCGGCGCGGTGCGCGCGGACCTGACCTTCCTGCTGGTCTTCACCGCCATCATGCTGGTGCTCGCGAGTATGTCGTTTAAGCGCACGCTGTGATTAATGTGGCGGTATCTGAACGATCACGGAGGAAAATCCATGCTGTACGAACTGCGCATCTATCATTGCATGCCCGGCAAGTTGCCCGCGCTGCTGAAGCGCTTCGAAATCGCGACGGTCGCGCTGTTCGAGAAGTATGGCTTCCGGCAAATCGGCTACTGGACGATCGCGATTGGCGAATCGAACGCGGACTTGCACTACATCCTCGCGATGGGAATCGCTCGATGAGCGCGAGAAGAAATTCGCGGCCTTCGGCGACTGATCCGGAATGGATCGCGGCGCGCGCCAAGAGCGAGGAAGGCGGCCCGCTGGTTTCGTCCTTCAGCAACACGATCCTGTCGCCGACCAAGTTTTCGGCCCTCAAGTAGCCGGAGATAACCACCGCCGCCGACGATGAAGCGGGCATCGGGGAGTTCTGATAAACTACCGGCTATGAGGCTGCAACTCCATGACGAGCTGTCCGAAGGAGAGGCTTCATATCGCAGAAACAAACCCACTGCGGTTCCGGAGCCGATCGTATCGCCGCGATATAAAAATGACAAAACAAAGCCAATTAATGCCCATTTCGTAAGGAATTTCCGTCAGAGAATATCGCGCCGAGCGGCGCTCCGGAGCGCTCACGCGGTCGGCTAGGAGCAAAAACAAACCCATTCGCCAGTCTTTTGATTGGACGAACTGGGAGGCGAAGAAATAGCGAACATAGTCCTATCTAACTCCGACTCGTTGTGGATCAAACGAGAGAATCAGACCACGCGCCGGATGATCGGATTAGAACTAGGCCGCCGGGAGCTTTTTCTGCTCTCCCAATTCTCGCCGCTGCGCTGCGAGGGCAATCTGCTCTGCGACCTCAGGATGGGGAATCGCGAAGAAATCCAGAAACGCCGTGGTTCCGGATTTGACGTAACGCGGAACCCCGTTCCAAGTGCTGACGGCGGTGTCGCCGATGGTCACGCGACCCAACATGCGGCGTCGGATGCTGACCGGCTGGCCTTGGTCGTTGATCAGCGCGACGGAGTGTAGCGGCCACATTCGGATAGCGCGCCTGTTGGTAAGTCCGAACAAGGAATCGCGATCGGAATGGTATCCCTTCCAGATCAGTGCAAAATTTACGCTCGTGCTGCCGACTATGTATGCAAGAGCGTTCCACCAGCGATGCCGAGGCAAAAAATACCAGCAGCCGATCGTCACTATCCCGAAGCCGGTGAAAATCGTCGCCACTCTAATCCGTAGGAACGGGTCGCGGAACCATTGAGGCTTGCCACCCCAAAGCAACTGCTCGCCTGGTTCCAGCTGGCACTGCAGCAGGGCAATCGAACCTGGGTCAAGTTGCGACGCGTTGGGCGCAGATGCCATAACCGCAGCTTAGACAGAGAGTTGCGATCGGGCAAGGCCGATTGGACTTTCAGCCAAGTCCCAGCAACCGTGAGGCGTTAGCTCCACGGATCGACGCGCGATCTTCATCGGCCAGTCCCGGCACCGAATTCAGCAAACCGACCGGGTCCTCCATGCCCATGTCGAATGGAAAATCTGTCCCGAGCACGACCTTGGATGCGCCCGCGCGCTGGATGAGATACGCCAACTGCTCGGGCTCGTACACCAGCGAGTCGAACCAGATTTTCCTGAGATACGTGCTCGGCGGATTGGCGCAGGTGTGCGCCTCGGGACGCACCTTCCATCCGTGATCGAAGCGCGCCGTGTAGAAGGGAAAATATCCGCCGCCATGTGCCGCGACGATTTTCAACTTCGGATGCCGATCGAGCATCCCGCTGAAAATCAGGTGCGCGAGTGCGACCGTAGTCTCGGCCGGATTGCCGATGACGTTCGACAAATAGTACGGCGTCAGCCGCGCGCCGAGCGAGCATCCCATCGGATGGATGAAAACGAGCGCGCCCAGCGCCTCTGCCTTGGCCCAGAAAATTTCGTGACGCGGGTCCGCGAGCTCGATGCCATTTACCGCGGTTGAGATGATGA
The DNA here is from genome assembly GCA_963848285.1 of uncultured delta proteobacterium. Lineage (GTDB taxonomy): Bacteria > Desulfobacterota > Binatia > Binatales > Binataceae > DATGKG01. The sequence goes on from CAWKCZ010000002.1 coordinate 835,515, forward strand.
CGCCCTTGAGCTTCAGCTCGCGCATCGCATGTTCGAGCTGATCGGCTGCGAGCTCGGGAAATTGCATCGCGACGCTGCCCAGCCCGGCGAATCGATCGGGCTTGCTCGCACAGATTGCGGCGATTCCCTCATTCGCAGCGTCGACGATTTTCTCCGCGACCTCCCGCTCCGCCCAGTAGTGGTACTGGGTCGGCACCACGCTGACCGTCTGGATGTCGACGCCGATCGCGTCCATCGTGGCGAGCCGCGCCTCGACCCGGGTCAGACCGGCGAGATACGCGGTCTGCATCAGGCGCTGATTGTGCTCCGAGGATTCCTTGCCGGTGAGCCGCGCGACCTCCTGCATCTCGCGCCGCCAGCGATCCTGTGCGCGCGCAATTTCCTCGGCCTTCGCGATGAGCGCATGCGCATGAATATCGATGCAGGGATTGGTCATGCGAGTCTTTTACCAGAAGAGCAGCGCTCTCGCTTCGATGCTTTCGCGCGGCGGCGCATCGGCAGGCGTGGTGGGATCGAGAAACGACGCGTGCGCGGTGAAACGCGCACACCCATCCAGCATCGAGTCGAATCCCTTGATGAGCAGCGTTTCGCCGGCAAGCATATGCGGAAAGTAAAACCATCGATGCGCCGGGTTGCAGGTCATCATGTAGACCTCGTGCTTGAGGTAGCGGTCAGTCGGCGATCAGATCGCCCGGCGCGATGCTGCGCGCATCGCATACTGCGAGCGGACGCGCGAGCACCGGACCACGAATCGGCTTCCAGATGTTGATCTCGGCGAAGCGCCGTTGAAGGCGGATGCTCCGCTTCATCGGGAGGGAGATTCTCGCGCACCATCTGCGGCGCGGAGTTCGGGCGTGTAGTCGTTGTGCACCGAGGAGACCGGCTCGCGAATCTTGTCGCCGTTCTGCTTCGATTTGTCCGAGGAGCGCACATCATGCGCGAAGATCACGACCTTCGCGGCGCCGGTAGACTTCGCAAACCAGCCGCACCAGCTCGGGATAGTAAACGCCGCGGACCTCTGTCGGAGTCATAGAAATTCGCGACCGCCGATTCATGGCGCGACCAGCTCGAAGCCCTCGCGATCGAGCGAGGGCGCGCACCACTGCGCGCGCATCGGCAATGCTGACTGTGCGTGGTGCCGAACCCCCGGGCCATCCGGTGGCAGCATCGAGCGCAGGTTCGGGCCGATCCATCAGATAAAGGAGCGCCGCTTCGACGGGCCCTGCACTGCGGATTTCAGTTTTCAGGCATTGCGATCAGTTCGTCTCCCGATCATGATGATAAGCGATGAGTTCGGCCGCGAGCGGACGGCCGCGATAGTCGCCCATCGTGCGCTCGATTTCAAAGCCGGCGTGGATGAAAAGCAACTCCAGCTCGCGCGGAAAAAACACGTGACTCGCGAAGTCATCGACGTAGCTCTCGACCGCGCGGCCATGCTGGTACTTTTCGTAGAGAAAACGAATCTCGGCCAGTTGCCGATCGCTCCGGTAGCGCGTGGTCTTGCGCCGGATCAGGCGGGTGCCGTCGCTTTCATCGGTGCGATCGAGGTCGATTTCGAGCGGCGTGCGCGGCGGCACGCTGAAGGAATCGTAGTAGGCCGCCAGGTTGGGCATGTTGACCTCGACGATGAAGCGGCCGCCCGGATTGAGGTTCTCGTAGCATCGCTGGAAGACCGCGATCTGATCTTCGAGCTCGAGCACATGGCTGATCGAGGAGCACGGAATCGATGATGAGGTCGACCCTCGGCTCGGCGCTGAAGTCCGCATGTCGCCGGTGATGAAGCTGCAGCACGCGCGCGAGCTCCGGCGGCAATTCGGCGCGCGATTTGCTCGGCGCTGCTCCAGCATCTCCGGCTGATTGTCGAGGCCGATCACCTCGCACGCCAGCGAGCGGCCTCCTGCGCAGCGGCAGCGTGATTCGGCCGGTACCGCATCCGAGTTCGAGAATTCGGTGCGGGCGCAGGGAGCGCGACGAGAGAGACATAAAAGGCGATGTCTTCCTCATCGCCAAGATGTTCCAGATCGTATTCGTCAGGATGCTTGTAGATGTCGCTCATCAGTTGATGGTGCGGGTGGTTAGATGCGTTAGCGTTGCGACCGAGTATGCGGGCACCGCTTGAGGCTCAAGGTTGATAATAGCGGATAGTCGAGGCGATTCGGAGATCAGCCGGAGATCGGTTCGAGTTTGCCGGCGCTGCGCACGGACGTCGAACTGACTTGATTCATAACCTCCGAAAATTGGCGCGTATCGCCAATTTTTTGCGGTCTACGACCGCATAATGAACCACATAAGGTTGTCTCGAATTGGGAGGAAAACTGACTATTTCGACGAAATAATTTTTCAAAAAGATCGGCATTTCGTTTGCTTCAATCGTGGCTCTCGCGTTAACACATAGTCATGGTACTTAACACAGATCGACATTAACGAGGAGGGAGGAAACCATGGCGAAACGGGTTCTGACAGTTAAAGAAGTCGCGGACTATCTGCACGTCCATCAAAGCACGATCTATCGGATGCTGAAGCGCTCGCAGCTTGCCGGCATTCAGGGTCGGCAGCGATTGGCGTTTCAACGTCGAGACGATCGATCGATGGAGGCTTAGTGCGGATTCGCGCTCGACCAGCGGCATGTAGGCGCCGGCACCTTCAGCTGCGGTGTCGTTGGGGGGCGGGGGCCGCGCTATAAGTTGTACGCGCGGTCGACTACGACGCGACGAAGGGGCGGGCGGAATTCTCCGCCGCCTTCGCCGCGAGTCTTGCGCAGCGGAGGCTGTCGTCCAATGCATCGCTTATAAACAATCGAAAAGCACCGGAGCAGGTACCGCTGCACTCGCAAACGCCTGGACGAAGCCGTCGCATCAGTTCATCTATGGATTGGAGCCGTGCAGGCGTGGATGGTCAAACGGTCGAGGTCGGCATCGCGGCGTTTGGACCCGTTGTCGGCACATCCTCAAGAAACTGCCGACGACGATTCCTTGTCGAAGAACGATTTCTCTCGTAAAAGCAGCGCGCTCGGAGCCAGATAATTCCCCGCCAACGTTGGCAGCTATATCTATAAGCCGTCATTCACGGTTTAAAAATGCTTTGCCGCTTACGCTCCGATACCAAGCCAATTTAGTGCATTGACACAATCTTTTGGACGCTGAGCGATTTTATCAAACTTTATCTCGCTCATTTTTCTCTTATAATGGAGATTAATCCATTCTACTGAAGACTTTAAGGGCGCCCACCACACGTCCATGAACCTGGATTTGTCCGTTCAACTGCCTGGCTTGAACCCGCCAGGGCGGGGTCGCTGGATTGGGGGCAGTGAGCAACACCGAGCCATCGAGCTCGATGAATCACGCGCCGAAAGCCGGTCATCCCACCAAAGGTCAAATGGCAAATGTGATCCTGGGCGGGAAGTACGTTCGTGCGCTCGAGCACGAACAGATCGTTGGGCCCATAGTCGGGCAGAAATGCGTCGCCTTCGGGACGAACGATATCGATACGATGGGGATCGAGCGCCCCTCGACCCACCGATGACTGAAGCCATTTCATCAGCCGCGTAAGGATATCGGCGAAGGACGGAATCGGCTCGCGCAGACCCTCCCCCGTCAGCAGCCAATCAATCGAAACATTGAATGCTTCTTTGAGCGCGATAAGATTTTCAGCGCTCGGATTCGGCGCCTTATCGCGATTGATTAATCCATTTGTTGAGCGTCGCGAGCGGAATCCCGGCGCGCTCCGCAGCCTGGGTCTGATTGAGTCCTTGCTGCTCCAGCACATGCGAAGGCGATGGGCCAGAGTTTCCGTTTTTGGGAGAGAATTTTCACCCTCGATGCTTGACACAGATTTCTCTCTTACGATATTTATCTCGCACCGTAGAAACGCGGTTGTCAAGTGAGAGCTTTCGGCTGGGGCTCGCAGCCGGATCGAAGCAGACACTGGGGGGGATGTTTCTCAGTTAAGGGAGGGAATCCCAGTGGGTCAGGACGGTCAGGTTTCGATCGGTAAGTCGACCGATCAGTCTCGCTTCCAGTCACGTGCGCTCTTCGCCGGTCTCGAACAAAGCGAAGGGCGCCCAAAGCTATGGTTCGCGGTGCTCGCACAGGCGTTCCGCGATTACTATGGCGACATCCCTTCCGAGGGTCCCAGTCGCTATCGCAAGGTCCAGGTGCACTACTGTCAACGCACCGCGCGCGCGTGGTTCCTCAGCGACTCCGCGTCGATGGGAAGCTTCCGGTGGATCGCCGAGTTGTTCGAGCTCGATGTCGCAGGCGGTGCGCAAGCGTCTGTTCAGCGGCGCACGCATCGACCTCGATGCGGTGGTCGAGGAAGCGGTTCCTGCACCCACTATCGAGTCGATGCCCGTATCGCTCCAGGGATCTCAGAATGGAGGCATGGCGGCGCCGATCTGCTCGCCGAAATGGTCGGCCGCATAGTCGGTCGCGCTTCTCCCATGCGCGTGAGCATCGATGGTCGCCGTCATAAGCGGCGCTTGATGCTCACCTGACATCGGATCCCGCGGTGCTGCATATTCCACGCTGGAAAATCACCGACGCCTTCCATCTGGACGCTGGCATTGTTGATTCATCAACATACCGGTCGTTCAATTTTCGCTTGCCTGCTGCATAAGCAATGCTGTACAAACATTGCATCACGGGCGAGACGCGTAACGGTGCGCCGAGTCCCAACCTTGTTCCCAAGGAGGGAACCATTAATGGCCGAATACGATATTCAAATCAAAGGCGGAACGATCGTTGACGGAACGCGGGTACCGCGCTTCCACGGCGATCTCTTCATCAAGGACGGCAAGATCGCCCAGGTCGGCGGTCGCGCCAACGGCTTCGCGAAAAAAGTCATCGATGCCGATGGCCTAATCGTCGCGCCGGGCTTCGTCGATCTGCATACCCATTACGATGCGCAGATTCGATGGGACCCGTACTGCACGATTTCCGGATGGCATGGCGTGACTTCGGTCGTGCTCGGCAACTGCGGCTTCGGCTTCTTCCCGGTCAAACCGGAAGGCCGCGAGCGCTCGATGCTGATGATGACGCGCACCGAGGCGATCCCCTACGAATCGATGAAAGTCGGCATGAACTGGGATTGGGAAACTATTCCGCAGTACATGGACTCGCTCGACGCGCGCACCCAAGGGCGTCAACGCGATCCAGTACCTCCCGACCTCTTCACTGATGGTCTACGTGATGGGCATCGATGCGGCGAAGTCGCGCCCGGCCACCGAGGCCGAGCGCAACGAGATGCGCCGCCTGCTCAACGAAGGCATGGATGCCGGCCTCAGCGGATTTTCGATTCAGCGCCTCGGAGAGGATTCGACGCAGGCCGACTTCGACGGCTCGCCGATGGTCACCGACCTGATGTGCGATGAGGACATCCTCAACCTCGCGCGCGTGCTGCGCGAGCGCGACGAGGGCTTCATCCAGATCACGCAGGCGACCGGCAATATCAAAGATGACCTCGCGTTCGTCGAGAGCTCGCCGCGGCGGCGCAATCGCCCGATCCTTTACAATGCGATCGCGCCCGCGCGCGAATATCCCCTACCCCATCAAGCGCAGCATGGCGTGGCTGAAGCGCTGCCGCGAGAAGGGCCTGCCGATTTTCGGTCAGACCGCGACTTTGCGCACCGGCTTCGCCTTCACGCTGGAACATTGGAACCTCTACGATGCGAGCCCGGCGTGGCGCGCCGTCACCACCGGCACCACCGAAGAGAAAATCCCAAGATGCGCGATCCCGAACTGCGCGCGGCGCTCAAGCGCGAGCATGCCGAGGCCAACAAGAAGCCTCGAAGTCATCCAGAAGGGCGTCGGCGGACGACATCGCCACGCTCATCGTGCAATGGGCGGACGAGAAGCCGGAGCTCGAGAAGTACGTCGGCAAGAGCGTCGGGCAGATTGCGAAGGACGAGAACAAGAGGCGAAATCGACGTGATGCTCGATCTGTCGATCGCGGGCGACCTGAAAGTCGAATTCCTCGGACCCAATCGCGGCTTCAACCTCGATTTCTATTCCGAGATGATCAACGACTCGCCGTACACGATTCCGGGCGTATCGGACGGCGGCGCGCACACCAAGTTCTTCACCGGCGGCGCGTACACCACCGATTTCCTCGGATGGCTGGTGCGCGACGAGAAGCGCATCACGCTCGAAGAAGCGCACTATCGGCTTTCGGCGCTCCCCGCGCATGCGGCGGGCTTCCGCGATCGCGGCACCTTGCGCGAAGGCCTCGCGGCAGACGTGGTCGTGTACGACCTCAACGGCCTGGCGGTCGAGCCCGAACTGGGTTGGCGAGATCGTGAAGGATTTCCCGGGCGGCGAATGGCGTCGCGTGCAGCATGCGCGCGGCTACAAGTCGATCATCGTCAATGGCGAGGAGACCTGGGATGAGGGCAAGTGCACTGGCGCGACTCCGGGCCAGTTGCTGCGCAACGGCCACGGCCACGCGTAAATCGGTATCGCGCGCAATAGTTGCGCGCTAACTCTCAGATGCTACGGGCCGGAGCGCCTCGATGCGCTCCGGCCCCTCTCACTTTCTTACTTCTCAAATTGCCATCCCGAGCGAGGCTACCGAGTCGAGGGACCTCCGCGCAGCAATTTTCTCCGGCCAAAGTTACACGGATGAAATCAAAACAACCAATTCCGTAACCATTTTGGCCAAAGATCGGCGAGCGGGTAAAGTCGCCTACTTTGTAGCGCTGAAATACGGATTTGCCTCGACTCCGCAGGCGTTCCACAAAATGTCCAGAAGAGAACTAAAGGCTGGGGCAATGTCTTGGTCGCTGGTCTCAAGTCGGATTTCGGGAAAAATAATTTCGGGCGTGTTCAGAGCTGTTTTCGTGTTATGGAATCGGTTGTGAACCAATTCATACCCCTTGGCGTTCAACAAGGTTACAAACATAGACATGGGTGGTTGAAGCCCCAGTTTTTCGACGCCCTGAATGTACCGAGGTATGAGCTGAAGGAATCGATTCACCCATTCGTCACACAGAATCAATCGATGTTCATTTCTTGTTGGCAGCGCCCACACTGTCTCTATGAAGCCTCGGCGAAAGAGTTGTATGTATGATCGCCCTGCCGGCCTCCCTCCTGCAGCGGTTGGAAAGATCAGGCGACCGTCGAGGTTCACCCGGCTGTCCCAACTCCCAGTATGTGAGAAAGGCTCGAAGTACCGGAGACCGTAAGGTTCCGAGAGGGAGAATGCCTCCGACAGTTTGCCGCTGATATCCACTTGAGAAAACGGTGAGAACGTCTCGAAGGGCACAACCTGCGTAAGCAACCGTGGGCCATTATCAATCGGTGTTGGAAGTTCGTTCCTGTTCGCCAGAAAGATCCGCTGCGCTTGGAAAGCCCTAAGTTGTTCCGCCATTGATTCAGACAGGGTGAAGGCTCTTCTGAGCTGTTCGACGTCGAGTTGATACTTCCCAGAAGAGTTTCTTCCGTAAAAGTGACCGTGACCCTTGGCAATCACTCGATGGGGACCGTTCCAACTTTGTGGAACTCGCAAAACAAGCACAACGCGGCCTTGAGTGATTGGAATTTCCTTCACGTCGTAACGCGGGAGGCGCGGCGAAATTCCGGACTGGATCTTTCCGTCGAGTCGGAGCTTTTCGGTTTCAATGGAGGCGCTCGAAACACCCACCACTTCGGTGGGTTCGCCGATTCCCGAAGGAGCTTCCATGCCGAAGATCAAATCGCCACCGGCCGTGTTTGCGAGGGATGAAACGTCGGCAAGGAACTCCTTGGTATCAGCATCGCTGTTTCCGGGCAGATCTCTTTTGTAGTCTAGGGTCTTTCTTTCAGCCACCCCATCATCGATCAGCGCCTGAAAATCCGAGCTTTTAAGGTTATCCAACTGTTTCGTCAACATGGAGGCATTTTCTCACCTCGTAAGCTGCCTAACTAGGTGGAGAACGCAGTGGGACCCATTGTCAATCCGAGCAGCTCAGAGAGGTCGTGGCGTCATCAAGTTCGCGAATTCCGAATTAACTCCCGAGAATACGTAAATAGAATTGGCCCTAGCGAATCCGGCCACCGAGCAGCGTGTGCCCTCGGTGGCCGGTACAAAATTTTTGCTACGGGTGCTGGCGGCTGCGTTCGCTCGCGGGGCGCGAGGTGCACTTCGTCAGCCATGCGGCGGTCTTGGGCGCGGACGAAAGATCGAGACCGACCATCGTGCCGATGACCCATACCGAGGCCACATTCAGATCGCCAATCGTGAAGTCTTTGCCCACCAGGTATTCGCGATTGCTCAGATGCTACTCGATGACTTTGAGTGGCGCCTTGGCCCCTGCGGCGGCGCGACGGACGCCGACCGATCCTGTCACCTCATCTCAACCGCCGTGCGACCACCGCCAGATCCTCGATGAACTGCGCCATCTCGCGATGCCGCGTCTCCTCGTCCGGCGCGCGCAGTATCGACGACGGATGGACGGTGGCAGTGACCTGGTGCGCGTACGGCTCCGACGCCTCGATGACCTCGCCGTGATGCTGCGTGACCCGAAAAGCCCTGCCCAGAATCGCCTGCGCTGCCGTCGCGCCCATTAGCACCACCATCTGTGGACGAATCGCGAGCAGCTCGGCGTCGAGCCACGGACGGCATGCCGCGATCTCCTTGCCGTTGGGCTTCTTATGGATTCGCACCTTGCCGCGCGGCTCCCATTTGAAATGCTTGACGGCATTGGTGATGTATACTTTGGCGCGCTCGATGCCGGCCTCTTGGAGCGCCTGGTCGAGCAGCTTCCCCGCGGGGCCGACAAACGGTTTCCCTGCGAGGTCTTCCTTATCGCCCGGCTGCTCCCCGACCATCATCACGGAGGCGTGCGCGGCGCCTGCGCCGAAGACCGTTTGCGTCGCATTTTTCCAGAGGTCGCAGGCGCGGCAATTCGCGGCGGCCTCGGCAAGCCCCTTCAGGGTGGTCCGATGAGATATCAGCTCGATGGCGGGACTCTCCTGCTTGCTCATGGGATCCAGTATGAGTGCGAGGGTTCCGGCCGCCAACCTTGCTTGAGGCGTGCGATGCGCCGACGCGCTAGAATTATCACTAAGGTGACCGCGATGGATTCCGATCTCTCCACCCTCCGGACTGTCCCACCCACGATCGAATTGATGGATCGCGCCTTTATCGCCGCAGCGGTGCGCAAACTCGAGCGGCCCGGCCGCTTTGTCGAATTTCTCAACACCATGGGCAGGCCTGCCGAGGCGCTCATCAACCATTTGCCGGCGTGGGCCAGTTCGCGCGTCGAGCGCGCGTTGCAACGTACCCTCCTCGATGCCGTCGGGTGGGCGGCCAAAACTCTCGACGGCTCGATCCACGCCGACGAAAAGCACGTCTCCGCGCTTTCGAATGCGGTGGTGAAATCACGTGGCGCGATGCACGTGACCGCCGCAGCAATTTTGGGCGGCCTCAGCGGCGCGTTCGGAGTCAGCGCCCTGCCCATCGAGTTGCCGGTGACGACGCTGGTGATCCTGCGCTCCATCGCTGCCATCGCGCGCGACTTCGACGCCGATCTCGATGACCCCGCAACGCGACTGGAATGCGTCTCGGTGTTGAGTCTCGGTGGCCCATCGATCTCGGACGACGCGATGGAGTCCTCGTATCTAACCTCGCGAGTCGGCCTCGCGCTGCTGATTCGCGACGCAGGCCGCTTCATTGCGGGCAAATCGACCCTTCAACTGAGTGAGGCGCTGGCGCGCGGCGCCGCCCCTGAAGTCACGCGTCTCATCGGCGCGATTGCCGGCCGCGTCAGCTATCTCGCGATGGATTTGGCCTATGCGGAAATGGTTCCGATTGTTGGTGCGCTGGGAGGCGCGGCGCTCAACGGATACTTCGCCAACTTCTTTAACCAGATCGCCTACTACCACTTCGGTCTGCGCCGCCTCGAACGGATCTACGGCGAGGAGGCGATCCAGGCGATTTATCGGTCCGAGATGCGCAGCCTCGAGGCTTGATCGTCTCCCGCAATCCCCTGCCCCTCTCTCGTTGCTAACCGTCCTGATCACTTCAACGCACAGTGGTCGGGCGGCCATAGCTTCCGTTAACCCATTATGAGCACACTCTAGTTGCAGTCGAGCGACATTCCGCAGGCACCTCATTTGCTTCACTAGCGTCGTTCTTTCCGGGGGGAGTGGTGGCCGCAGCGCCCAAACTTACCGAGTATGATTCCGTCCCTCGCCCGCCTGATCCATCAGAGGCGGGGATCTCCGCGTCTTTGCGCGCCGACGACGCCGCATCGCGCCTAACCCATGCAAATTCCCATGAAGTGAATTACGACACTCGGCTTCTGCTCCGTGCGGGCGCGCCGCTGATAGTAGTCTTCCAACTGGTCTACCTGGTGGAGGATTTTGCGACTTCCGGACCGACACGAAACTATCATCTGCTCAATGTCGCAATCGGATTGCTAACCTTTGCGACGACGTTTACCCCGCTGGTTCCGCGCTATTGGCGCGAGGTGTGCCTTGCGGTATGCGGCGGGTTACTCGCATCCACCACCGCGATCGGAATCGAATCTCGACAGTTCGAGCCACTCTTTGTCTCGATCGTCGCATTGGTGGTCGGGGTCGGCACCATGGCGCCGTGGGAGGGTCGATGGCAGGCGGCGATCGGATGGCTCGGAATCGCATGCTTCTACATCCTGGAATCGAACCTGCCCGGGCGCGATCCGCATGTCTTCCTGCACTGGACCGGACTGCTGCTGCTGGTGGCCGTCGCGCAGGCCAACACGCGACTGCAGCGCGAGTATCGGCGGCAAATCGCGGACAAGATCGCGGCGTTGGAAACTCAACATCGCGAGCTACAGCTCCAGATGACGATCGGCGAAAGCCTCGCGCGCGAGCGCGAAGCGGCACTCCGCCGCTATGCTGAGAGCGAATCGACCCTGCAGGTGATTTTCGACTCCGCCCTCGACGTGATCGCATTGGTGCGCCGCTCCGACGGCACCTATCTGCGCGTCAATGAGCAGTTCTCGAAAATCACCGGCTATTCGTTCGAAGAGGTGGAAGGCGCCCCGGTATGGAAATTTGGTCTCCGCCTGGCCCCCGACGGATTCACGGAGTTTCTTCGCCGGCTTGAGCGCGATGGCGCGGTGCGCAACCTCGAACAACAATTCCCGCTCAAGGACGGCGCCCTCGTTCCTTTCCTGATCAACGCGGTGCCCATCGAGGTCGCCGGCGAAGCATGCATCCTGGTCAGCGCGCGCGATGTGCGTGACCTCAAGGAAACTGAACGCAAGCTTCGCGAGAGCGAGGCCAGCCTCCGCACCATCTTCGAATCCGCGGTCGATCCGATGGCGATCTTCGACCTGCAGTCCGACACCTGGACCGACGTCAACCAGGCGTTTTGTCAATTTCATGGGGTTACCAAGGACGCAGTGCTCGGCCGCTCGGATCTTGAAACCTCGACCTGGGCGGAGCCGACGCAGCGCGACGAATTCATCCGGCGGCTGCGCGCGGGCGGCGTACGTAATATGGAAGTTATGATTCGCGCCCGCGCAGGGCTCATCGCGCCATGCTTGTTGTCAGCGGTGATGGTCGAGCTCGGCGGCCGTCTATGCTGCGTGGCGATGACGCGCGACATTTCCGATCGCCTCGAAGCGGAACGCAGCTTACGCGAAAATCAAACAACCCTTCGCAGGATGTTCGATTCGATCGCTGATCCGCTCTGCGTCACCGACACCTCGAACGGTGTCTACCTCGATGTCAATGACGCCTTCCTGACGGTCTTCGGCTATACGCGCGAGGAAGTTCTTGGCAAGTACGTTTCAGATCTTCCGCGGGTCACACGCTACAACGATCCGATGGATGGTTTGCTCCAGCTCCATTCGAGGGGCGAGGCACGCAATTCGGAGGCTGCGGTTCTGACCAAAGACGGGCGCGAAGTTCCCTGTCTGATCTCGACCGTGGTGGTCGAGCTGGGCGGGCGCGAGTGCGGGTTGACCATCGCACGCGATATCTCGGATCGGCTCGAGGCCGAACATCTGCTGCGCGAAAGCCAAACCACTCTGCGTAGGGTTTTCGATTCGCTCGCCGACCCCCTCACGATCACCGACATGAACGGGATCTACCTCGACGTCAACGATGCATTTGTCGAGGCCAGCGGCTATTCGCGCGAAGATGTAATCGGCAAACGGGTGTGGGATGTTCCGTTGATCGATTGGAGCAAGGCCGACGGCAGCCGCATCAAGGAGTTGCTGGCCAAGGGCGTGGTCCGCAACTCGGAGTCGCTGGTGCGGACCAAAAACGGACGCGAGGTGCCGGTGCTGGTTTCCACGGTGCTGATGGACCTCAGCGGGCAGCAATGCGCCCTGACCATCGCCCGCGATATTTCGGAGCGCAAGGAACAGGAGCTCAAACTCCAGCGCAGCGAGGAGTATTTTCGCAATCTTATCGAAGCGTCTTCCGACGTCATCATCGTAATCAACAACTCCGGTAATATCGCGCTGGTCGGCGGAGCCGGTCGCGGCGAGCTCGGCTACACGGCCGACGATGTGATCGGAACCAACGGCATCATGCTGATCCATCCCGATGATACGATTCAGCAGGCCGAGAATACCCGCGACGCCTTCATGAATCCGGAAAAGGTCGTCCGTTCCGAGGCGCGCATCCGGGCGGCCGATGGACAATGGGTCGAATGCGAATTCGTCGGGCGCGCCACCCGCGATGTCTCGGGTAATCCGATCATGGTCACCACCATGCGCAACATCTCCGCGCGCAAACGCGCCGAGAAAGAACTCGCGACGGCACGCGACCAGGCGTTGGCAGCCTCGAAAGCCAAATCGGAATTCCTCTCCAGCATGTCGCACGAGATTCGCACTCCCATGAACGCGATCCTGGGCATGTCGGATTTGCTTGCGGAAACCGAGCTGACCCCGGAACAGCGGCGATGCCTCGATACCATCATGAGTAACGGCAACAGCCTGCTCGAACTCATCAACAGCATCCTCGACCTCGCCAAAGTCGAGAGCGGCCGCCTCAGCCTCGAGAAAATCGAATTCGACCTCATCGAGTTAACCGAGAAGGTGGCCGACTCCCTGGCGGTGCGCGCCCACGGCAAAGGTCTCGAACTGGCGCTGCGCTTCGCCCCTCGGTTGCCTCGCGTGCTGGTCGGCGATCCGCTGCGCATCCGGCAGGTGCTGGTCAACCTGGTCGGCAACGCGATCAAGTTCACCGAAATGGGAGAAGTGCTCATCGAAGTCGAGCCCGCACCCGAGGCGAGCAGACCGGGCATTGATCAAGTTCTCGGTGCGAGACAGCGGCATCGGCATCGAGCACGACAAGCTCGCGTCGATTTTCTCCGCCTTCACCCAGGCCGATTCTTCAACCACCCGGCGCTATGGCGGCAGTGGACTCGGCCTCGCGATTGTTGACCGGCTGGTTACCTTGATGGGCGGGCGAGTAGGCGCGGAAAGCACGCCGCGCCAGGGCAGCGTCTTCTCATTCACCATCGAGCTGGGGATTCCGGACCCATCGCCCGACCAGACTCTCGCGACCGAGGATTTCGATTTATCCGCGATACGCGCGCTGGTGGTGGATGACAGCGCGACCTGCCGCGCCATCACGCGCGAGATGCTCGAAGCAAAGGGCGCGGTCGTATCGGAGGCCGAGTCCGGCGCGACGGCTCTCGCTACCGCTCATGCTGCGACCCTCGCTCGCGAGCCATTCAACCTCCTGCTTATCGATTCCGCGTTGCCAGGGATGGAGGGCAGCGAGCTGATCGCGCAACTCCGAGCCGAACGTCAGACCCGGCTGCCGGTCATCATGATGGTCAACTCGACCGGGCTCACCGGCAATCTGTCGTCCCTGACGGAACCGGGACTCGCCACCTACATCGTGAAACCGTTGAAGCAGCGCGAGTTGATTGCCAAGGTGCGCGAGCTGATTGCCACCGCGCGGGAATGCAGTCGTGTGGCTATGCCGCCGCCCATCGAGGCGCCGCTGCGCCGCGACGCCGACTGTGTCACGCGCCCTCTGCACCTCCTGCTGGCTGACGACTCTCCCGATAACAGAATGTTGATCCGGGCCTACTTGAAGAAAACGCCCTACTCCCTCGATGAGGCCGAGAATGGAAAGGTCGCCCTCGATCGTTTCATCCGCGGAAAATACGACGTGGTCCTGATGGACATTCAGATGCCGATCCTCGACGGCTACAGTGCGGTGCGCATGATTCGCGAGTGGGAACACGGTCATCGGCATAAGCGCACCCCCATCATCGCACTCACCGCCTCGGCCCTCGACGACGCGGTTCGACGCGCCCACGACGCGGGGTGTGACATGCACGTCAGCAAGCCCGTGAAAAAAGCGACTTTGCTCGAGGCGATCGCCAATTCCATCGAGTCGGCAGAAGCGGTAGTTAGCTAGGGCATGGACCCGGAATGGAAGACGTTGCCAAGGGTGAGTATCGAAGTCGATCCTGATTTGATCGAATTGATCCCCGACTTCCTGACCCGCAAACAAATCGATCTGCAATCCCTCAATGAGGCACTCGCGAACCGCGATCTTGCGGCCATCGCCGCGCTCGGTCATCGCATCAAGGGCGAAGGCGGCAGCTTCGGCTTCGATGTCGTCAGCGAAATCGGCGCCGCGCTCGAAGCGGCCGGTAAGCAAGGTGACTCTGAGTCAGCGCACCGTCTGGTCGCCGATCTCTCGGAATACCTCAAAAAAATCGAAATCGTCGAAGGTCCGGAAAGTTAACTCTCGGCGCCCTTAAGGCTCGCGCCGTAGGGCATCAGCGTGTCTAAGCTGAGACCCTCGAACGCGGGTTCCGAGGCTGCGAGCTGCGCGAAAATCGCATTCGCATCGGCGGTGCGCGGCACGCCATCGAGGGCGTGGCCGAGGCGCGCGATCGCCTCGATGCCGGTAAGCGCGTCGCCCGGCGGCGGGAACGCCTGCGAGATCCGCTGCACCCGTCCCTTGAAATTGGTGAAGCTGCCGTCGGTCTCCGGATAGGTTCCGATCGGCAGGACCTGGTTCGCCATCTGCGCGGTCTCGTCGCCGTCGGTATCGAGGAGGACGAGGTAGTCCAGCGCGCCGAAATCGCGAATGAACTCGGTCTCACCCATCATCGCGACCAGGTCGGCACGCATCGCGATGAGCATCTTCAATTCCCCGGCTGCGACCGCATCGCGAAGTTGATTGAAATGCGCGGGCGCTATACCCATCGCTTCGAGGCCGCGAGTGTTCGGATTCTTGTTGGCGCGAATCAGGAAATTATCGTCGCCGCTCAGTCCTGGCGGCGTGTAACTCATCATCGAAATGCGATCGGAACCGATGGTGTCGAGCATCAGGCGCTTGAGCGCGAAGGCTTCCTCGTTGGTCGCCTGCGCCCCGATGATGGCGCCGATCGCGCGCGGCCCCGATTCCTTCCTGGTATTTTCGATGCTCGACGCGAGCCGCCGCAGCGCGACGCCCCATGGCTCCGGCATCAGATGCTCGCCCTGCTGCACCAGCGGCGCAGTGAGCCGCGTCTCGTGCTGCAACTCGGTAAAATGATGCCGCCCCTCATCGCACATCCAGTAGGAATTTACATGCGGATTGTAGCGAGGCTTGTAGCGATAGATGCGCGCGCGATGATGATGGATATCGATGGAGCATCCGCGCTCGCATCCGCCGCATACCGAGGCGCGCTTGTGCAGGTACCAGACGCGCATCCGGAAGCGGAAATCTTTTTCCGTCAGCGCGCCGACCGGGCAAATGTCGATGACATTGCCGGCGTATTTATTGTTGACCGGATGGCCCGGGTAAATGTCGATTTCGTTATGATCGCCGCGCTCGAAGATCGCCAGCTCGCTGGTATGCGTGACCTCGTCGAAAAAGCGCGTGCAGCGCGCGCATAGCACGCAGCGCTCCTGATCGAGCATCACATCGGAGCCGATCGGAATCGCCTTGCCCTTGCGAACTTTCTTGCCGAGCTCGAAGCGCGAGGGCTGCTCGTCATACTGCATGTAGTAGTCTTGCAGTTTGCACTCGCCCGCCTGATCGCACACCGGACAATCGATCGGATGGTTGATGAGCAGGAATTCGAGCACCGCTTTTTGCGCGGCCTTGGTCTTCGCGCTCTGCGTGTGCACCACCATGCCCTCTGCGACTTTGGTGTTGCATGCGATCTGAAGCTTGGGCGCCTTCTCGACCTCGACCAGGCACATCCGGCAGTTGCCGACGATGGTCAGCGCCGGATGATAGCAATAGTGCGGAATCTCGACGCCGATATGCTCGGCGGCCTGGATCAGATTGAGCCCGTCGGCTACTTCGATTTCCTTGCCGTCGATGGTGAGCTTCGGCATCTACTTTTCCCCGAACCTGTTTTTCCTGAAATCAGCTACGCCGCGATCGCGGACTTGCCGTTGCGATCCTTGAATGGACATCTGCCCGAGCCGCACGTGATCCTCGAACTCGCTGCGATACTTCGGCACGAAGCTCTTCACCGGCATCGAGAGACTGTCAGCTAGCACGCAGATGGTGTTGCCTTCCATGTTGACCGAAATGTCGATCAGCAGTTGGAGGTCTTCCATCTTGCCGCGGCCCTTCTTCGAGGTCGGTCAGCAGCTTTTCGATCCAGCCGCATCCTTCGCGGCACGGCGTGCACTGCCCGCACGACTCATGATGATAGAAATGCGCGACGGTCTTCAGCATGTCGACCATGCAGGTGTCTTCGTTCATCACCATCACGCCCGCGGTGCCCATCAGCGATCCGGCCGCGCGCACCGAATCGAAGTCCATGTTCACTTTGAGTGCTTCTTCGGCGGTGAACACCGGAAACGACGAGCCGCCCGGAATCACGCCCTTGAGCGCCTTGTCGCCGAGGATGCCGCCGCCGACATCGTAGATGAGATCCTTCAGCGGAAAGCCCATCGGCAGCTCATACAGGCCGGGCTTGCTTGACGTGACCCGAGAGGCAGAACAGCTTCGGGCCCGGGACTCTTCTCGGGACCGATGCTCTTATACCAATCGGCGCCGCGATTGATGATGTGCGGAATGTTCGACAGCGTCTCGACGTTGTTGACCACGGTCGGCGATCCGAACGCGCCCTGGATCGCGGGAAACGGCGGCCGGTTGCGCGGATACGCGCGCTTGCCTTCGAGCGATTCGAGCAGCCCGGTTTCCTCGCCGCAGATGTAGGCGCCCGCTCCGCGATGGGTCCAGATTTCCACATCGAAGCCCGAACCCATGATGTTCTTGCCGACGAGTGCCCGCCGCCCGCGCCTCGGCAATCGCAGCATCGAGGATGCGCTTCTGCACCGTGAACTCGCCGCGCAGGTAAACGAAGCAGGTATGCGATCCGACCGCCTTGCAGCAGATCAGAATGCCTTCGATGATGCCGTGCGGATCGTTTTCGAGCTGGTACCGATTCGCGAACGTGCCGGGCTCGCTCTCGTCGGCATTGCAGCACATGTAGACCGGCTTCTTCGATTCCTTGGGAATGAAGCTCCACTTGGTGCCGGTCGGAAACGCCGCGCCGCCGCGCCCGCGCAAGTTGGAATTTTTTACTTCATTGATGAGCTGCTCGGGAGTCAGCTCGAAAAGCGCCTTGCGCAGCGCCTCGTATCCGCCATTGCGCGCGATACACCTCGAGCTTGCGCAGATCCGGGATGTCCAGCCAGCGAGTAAGAATTCTTTCCATTATGTAGGAGTCGTTAGCGCTTAAGAGTGCGCGCCGTGCTTGGTGTCGAGCGCCATCAGCTTTTGCTTCTGCCCCTGGATTTTCCGCTGCAGCGCCATCAGCGCATCGAGCACCGATTCCGGTCGCGGCGGGCATCCGGGAACATAAACGTCGACCGGCACGATGCGATCGATGCCGGGCAGCGTCGCGTAGTTATCATAGAAGCCGCCGGTCGAGGCGCACGCGCCGAACGCCATCACCCATTTGGGCTCGGCCATCTGCTCGAAGACGCGGCGCAGGATCGGTCCCTGGCGCACCGTCACCGTCCCGATGACCATCAGCAGGTCGGCCTGGCGCGGAGTGAAGCGCGGCAGCAGCGCGCCGAAGCGGTCGATGTCGTAAGGCGTCATCGAGAGCGACATGTACTCCATCGCGCAGCATGCGGTCGCGAACGGATACGGAAAAATCGAAAATTTGCGCGCCCACCGATCGCCTTGTCGAGGCGCGTCAAAACGGCGGTATCGCCGAGCAGGATTTCGTCCCCGCCCTGCGAAAGCCCCTCGGACTGCTTGTCGTCAGCCATAGATGATGTGCCTCTTGGTTGCCGTTCCTAAGCTATCAACCGCCTCGGGATGGGGTCAACAATTCCTAATGAACGGTGTGCTTTAGTTGAAGGCACGCTGAACCGAAGTTGCCGACCCTTGTCGACCTCGGCTTGTACTTACTCGGTGATCATTTGAGCGTCGGAGGTATGGTATTCATACCAGATTCCAGCCCGAAGTTCTCGGCAACTCGCGGAGGCGGCTTCAAAGACGTATTCAAGGTCACCGCGTCGTAGTGTGGATCGAGGAGGCGATCGGAGCGCAGCGCGGATACGTGAAGGGTTCCAAGCATCCGAACATGACGGCTGCCATTTCGGCCTTGGAGAAGTGTGGCTTTTCGCTTCATCGCCGCTTCCAACCGGCGCGCCAATACGCGCTTAATGGCGTTGGCAGCAACTCCTACGTACAATGCCTTCCTCGCGCAGCCAGCATGTCGAACGACGACCGAATTTTTCTTTTTCGACCAGATGGCATCCTTCTTTCGTTTGAGCGCCAACTCGATTTCGTGCTGCGGAGTCTTTTGGGTTATTTTTGATGAAACCGTGAAGAAGAATCATCTCTGGCCCTCGGCACAGAAGATCACTCGCGCGATGCGGCTCTGCGATAAACGGCTGCGAACTTCCCAAAGCTCACAGGCCCGTAGCGAAGCACCCAACGGCATTCCGTATCGGCCTGAAAATTCAACGATCCTTGATGTCTTCGCCCGAACAAGCTTTCGGCGATGCTCAACCTCGAGGCTCTTAAGCCATTCGCGCACCGGCTCACGGCCATCTCTCGGAACGGTAAAAATGCTCGTCCGCTCGGACCCGCTTGAGATTTTGAGGGACAATTCTCATTGTACCAATTTTGGTACGATAGCGCAAGCGTAGCCGGCATCATCCAACCCTTAGAACCGCGGCGCCTCTGGATGCGGTCGTGCTTCAACTCGATCAGCGCCTCGGTCGCCTGCTCGAGGCCGAAAAATTGCGTGTGCGTGTGAATCGGAATCTCGCCCGCAATCTGCATGAACTCCTCGCCATCGAGGCGCGTGTTGGCGGTGACGCTGCGGATCTCGCGCTCCTCGAACAGATGCCTCTCGTAGTTGAGCGATGGGACATCGGTCAGATAGATGCCCGCAATCGATAGCACTCCGCCACGATCGAGGGCCTCCATGCACGAGGGCACAATGTTGCCCGCCGGCGCGAACAGGATGGCGGCATCGAGTTTTTTCGGCGGGCGATCCTCGGCGCGCCCCACCCAATCCGCGCCCATGCTTTCCGCCAGCGCGCGATGCGTGCCACCCCGAGTCATCACGTAGACTTTGCATCCCCAATGCTTCAGCACCTGCATCGATAGATGCGCCGAGCCGCCGAAGCCATACAGTCCCACCGTCATGCCATGCTCGATGGCCGCGCGCTTGATCGCGCGATAGCCGATGATGCCCGCGCATAGCAGCGGCGCCGCTTCCTCATCGCCGAGCGCGTCGGGGATGCGATACGCGAAGTCCTCGCGCACGGTGGCGAATTCGCCATAGCCGCCGTCGTGATCGTAGCCGGTGAATTTTGCGTTGGGGCAGAGATTTTCCCGCCCCCGTTTGCAGTAAATGCAGATGCCGCAAGTCTCGCGCAGCCATGCGATGCCGACTCGCTCGCCGACGCGATAGCGCGTACATCCGGCGCCGAGGCGCTCGACGACGCCTACCACTTCATGCCCGGGGATGACGTGCTCGCGATGCATCGGCAGGTCGCCCTCGGAGACGTGGAGATCCGTGCGGCATACCCCGCAGGTCTTCACGCGCACGAGGATTTCGCCGTCGGCAGGTTCGGGAGTCGCGATATCGGCGAGCGCGAGCGGATGCTCCTCGATGGGGCCCGGGAATGTTTACCATCATCGCTTTCATGGCGTGATTATAGATCATTCTTTAACCCTCGCCCGGTGGTGCCGCGAAGCCGCAGAGGCGAAGCGAAGCGGAGACCGAAGCGAAGTTAAAAAGGTCGCCCGCGAGGCTTTGCGAGGGAGCTGGAGTGGGACCTTGTGCAGCGCGTCCTCGCGCGATTAAGGAATTCTGATTCGGGGCTCGAGATCCCGAGCGCAACCGAGCACAGAAACAAGATTTCCTGAATCGCGTGCGGAGCACGCACGCTGGAAAAGGTCCCACTCCACCGGTCGCGACAGAATCGCGACCCGCCTCGCCCATCGGGCGAGGGTGGGGGAAGATGCCGCAAATCAGTACGCGCGACAGAACTTCAGGAAGGCCATTCGCGCTTGAAAAATGCCACCATCTCCGCTTCCACTCGCGGTGGAAATGTAAGGCCGTAGCGTTCGAAGGCCAGACGTCCGAGGCGGCAAAGGGTTTGGAGGTTTTCGATGCTCGCGCGACGCATCGCGTCGGAATCGCCTGAGGTGACCGCCGACACAAGACGAGCGATCAAGCGTTCGTATTCGGCCCGCTGCTCGGGCGTCAGCATCTTGGCACGGGTGAACATGTTGCGATGAAACGCGCGCCGATCTTTTTCCAGCAGCATCAGCGGAACGATGCCGTTCTCGATGAGCATCATGCCGCTGTAAAGGAAAGTATGCCGCTGTCCGCGCGCGATCATCCGCGCCGGCCAGGTCGCGCCCTGCAAAAATCCCAGCACCGTGTATTCCAGCGTGCGCGCGATGGCGTCGTCGCCCGAATCGTCGCCGATGCGCAAGCGAGCGAAGATTTCTTCCGGCCCCCACAGCCGTTTGACCGCGATGCGCTGCTTGCCGGCCAGCATGCTTTCGCGCTCGAAGAAGACATCGAGCTTCACCGGGCCTTCGAGCAAGCATCCGACGCCGAACACGCCCATCACGTCGGCCGCCGCCAGGATAGGCGCGACGCCCTCGATGATCTCGCGACGCTGCGGCCACACCTGATCCCATGCGTCCTCGCTAACACACAGATATAGATCGATGTCCGAGAAAGAATCCGCGGAGCCGTCCGCGAGGCTGCCTTCGAGCCACCCGGCGCGAAAGCGCGGGTCCGAGGAGAAAATCGCCACCGCTTTGTCGATCGTCTGTTGCCTGCGGATTGAAAAAGGAACGTCGCTCATACGAGGCAGTGTGGCGGGCTCAGGATGCGGGTACCGGCTGATGCTCGCCGATCGTGTCGCGCAGGAAATTTTCCGCCGGGAGTTTCGCCTGCTTCACGATGTCGTGGCTGCCGTTGGGGAAGTATGCCGTCGAAACATGCGCGCCCGCGTGCCCGCAAGCTCATCCGCAAGCTTGACGGCCTGCCGAAGCGGCGTGCGCTATCGCTCTCCCCGTGCATGATGAGCACGGCGCAGTCGAGCTTGCTGGGCAGATTCTCGATGACGCTGCGCTCCTTCAGGACACGCTTGCTGGGCCATACTTCATGTAGCATTTTCAGCTTGGTGCGTAGCGGCGCCTCGGGCCACAGCTTCACCATGTCGTAGGCGCCCGATTGCAGGATGAGGCTCTTCGGCCGTTTGTCGTAATCCATCAGCAGGCCGGCCGCGACGGCGCCGTCAGCGACGCCCCATACGGCCATCCGATTCGGATCGACGTCGTCACGTTCGGCAAGCAGATCCAGCGCATGACGCGCGGCCTCGACCGCCTGTGGCCCCACGAGACGGCTCGGCCCCGAGGATTTGCCATAGCCGGGGATGCTCACGCACGCGACCTGGATTCCCAGGATGGTGGCGAGGTCGCCATTTTTCTTCACGCATTGATGCGCGTCGCCCTCGTCGCCGTTGAGCACCAACACCGCCGGCAGCTTGCCGGCCTCGGGGCTTTTAACCACGTACCCTTCGATTTGGTAATGGTTCGGGCCCAACGCGATTTCGAAATTGAACGGCTGCACGACTGCGCGCTTGGGCGGCGGCTTCGCCTGCGCGGTTCGCGGAACACTTGGAACATTGGGGGGAGTCGGCTTCTTGCGGCAACCGGGCAGCGCAATCGCGAGCGCAATGGTACTCATCAGAATCACGCCCCACAAATTGCGCCTCATCCGCGTCAATCTAAGGCACCCGGCTCTCTCGGTAAAGCGCCCGGCCGGAATCAAACCTTAATAATGAGGTATGTTGAATCCGAGCTAGGTTTCGCTGATACTTTCTGATTCACATGAACGCGACGGAAGCATCGTGACTACCTCAGCATCATCAGTAATCGATTTCGAAAAGAATGGCGGCGTGATTCCCGTCGTTACCGTCAATCACGCCAACGGCCGCGTGCTGATGCTGGCCTACATGAATCGCGAGGCCTTCGAAGAAACCGTCGCCACCGGACGCGCATGCTACTACTCGCGCTCGCGCAAAAAGCTGTGGCGCAAGGGCGAGGAGTCCGGGAACTTCCAGGTGGTGCGCGAAATCCGCCTCGATTGCGATGAGGACACAGTGCTCATTTCCGTCGAGCAGCGTGGCGATGGCGCCGCATGCCACGTCGGCTACGAATCGGATTTCTTCCGGATGTGGAAGGACGGCGAATGGCAAACCGTCGACACGCGCCTCGTCGATCCGGCGAAGTATGGCCCCAACTACGGCCATCCTCCTAAGGACGCCAGCAAACTGCGAATGAATGGCATCGGCAGAAAAAATCCTTCGCTTCGGCATCCCCAAGGGCAGCCTCGAGCAGCAGACCATCGAGCTGATGCGCAAATCCGGATGGCGCATCTCGGTCGACAGCCGCTCCTACATCCCCAGCGTCGATGATGCCGGCGCTGAGCCTGCGCGTGATGCGCCCGCAGGAGATGCCGCGCTACATCGCCGACGGCCACCTCGACGCCGCCATCACCGGCAGCGACTGGGTGATGGAGAACGATGTCGACCTCGTGCAGGTCGAGAGCTTCATCTATGCGAAAGTCTCGATGAAGCCGACACGATGGGTGCTTGTCGTGCCCGAAGCCTCGCCAATCAAGCGGCTGGAAGATCTCGAAGGAAAGCTGGTCGCGACCGAGATGGTCGGCTTCACCAAGCGCGTTTTCGCCGAGCGCAAAGTCAACGTAGAATGTTGAATTTTCATGGGGCGCCACCGAGGCCAAGGCTGCTGACGGTCTGGTCGATGCGATCGTCGAGGTGACCGAAACCGGATCATCGTTGCGCGCCAACAAGTTGCGCATCGTCGAGGAGCTCCTGACCTCGAATCCGGTGCTGGTCGCGAATCAGGATTCATGGAAGGACGAATGGAAGCAGGCCAAGATCAAGCAGATCGCGGTGCTGATGCGCGCGGCCCTCGATGCTGACGCGCGGGTCGGCCTGAAACTGAACGTAGCGAAGAAGAACCTCGACAAGGTTATCGAGCTGCTGCCCTCGATAACGGCGCCGACGATCTCGTACCTCTATGCTTCGCCGAATCTGAAGGGGGTCGATTGGGTCGCGGTCGAGACGGTGATCGAGGAGCATAAGGTGCGCGAGCTGTTTCCGAAGCTCCTCGAAGCCGGCGCCGTCGGCATCGTGGAGTACCCGCTCAACAAGATTATTTGAGACGGAGCCGACGCCTCGATGAAAAAACGACGAAATGCGAGCGCGGTCGCCGCCGAACAATTGTCGGAGGAATATAAAAAGCGCGCGACGCTGGTAGTGCAAATTCATCACAACCCCCATCCGACTCGCGGGATCAACTACGCATGGATGAATTTACCCAAACGCTATCGGCGCAAGATGCGGTTGGAACTGCTTCGCGTGCTTAAAGCGCTAGAAGCCGATTAAGCGCCAGGCGACAACCGGCGAATCCGAGAAGGATGACACCTGGGACTTGATAAGTGGTTTCTCTGCAGAGCGTGGCCGTCAATCTCTTGATTGCTTAGATTCCGCTCGGAGCGCTTTTCTTTAGGCGGCGCGATCTGCATCCTCGATCAAACCTTCGAGGTGGCATTTCAACGCATCGGCGGCCATCCGCCGCGCCTCTTCCAGGGTGCGACCGAAAGTCACAATTTCGGGAATCGCAGGAAATACCACATTATAAGTGCCGCCGATCTGCGGCTCGAAAAACACCGTGTAGCGATGCTTCTTTCCGTTCCCGTTGGTAGCGACGTGCGCCGACTTTGCCATGCTTCCGTCATTGTACTCAGCGATCGTTTGACTTGCCACTTTGTGTTCTCCGCTCCCCTTCCCTCAAGGGAGGGGGCTGGGGGTTAGGTTCGCGGCTCGGGCATCTGGACAACCGCCAGTCATAGGTAAATGCTTATGAGTTATGGTCTCGCGTTCGCGAGGCCGTTCTCAAGGAGGCATGCACTATGGCTGCGTGTCCTGTCAGTGTCACCCCACCCTCCTCGTCTCGGCGTCGTCGGCTGGTTCTGACCCAGCGAAGGATCGACGCCAACCGCCGCAACGCCCGCCGCTCGACCGGTCCTCGTACGCGCGAGGGCAAGGCGCGCGTCGCGACAATGCCATCAAGCACGGCTTCTTCGCCGCAATGGAACGATGGTCGGCAGACCAGCAGCGCGACTTCGCCGACACCTTCCTCGGACTTTGTGACGACTTCCGGCCAACTTCCGCGATCGAGGAAGCATTGGTCGCGTCGGTCGCGGATTCGTATGTGCGGATGGCGGCGGTGTTGCGTTACGAAAGTATCGCCGCGCTACGAATACCATCAGCAACGCGACCGCGAAATCGACGCGCGCATTGCCGCCGCTAATCCGACCGAGGCCGCACGGCTGCACGAGTATCGCGAGACGCAGCGCCGCGCCGGCCTTTGGAAGCCGACGATTCCCGGCGAGCGCGATGGGAATACCATCCTGCGTCTGATCGGGCGCCTGGAGCGCGACATCAGCTATGCGACTTCGAGGTTGCGCGAGCGAAAAGTGCAAAAACAAACCCACTTCGGGTCCCAGGACGCGCCGCGTACCGAACATAAAATCGCAAAAACAAACCCACTCGTAAGCTCGGCAGAGTCGGCTATTAAGGAAGATGAAAGCGGCGAAAGCTCGATTTTCAGTGATCACGAAAGTGAAAAAACAAACCCATTAAGTTCAATGTTTCAGGGCAATCGTCATGAACGCAGACGCGCAAAGGCCCTACTCCGAAGGCGGGAATAGGGCCTCGCGAGGGTCAACGCTGTCGAAATGACAATCCGCGCACGCCGCGCTCAACTCGCGGTCAGCGCCTCGACATCGGCAATCTTCTTCGGCGTCGCATGCGTGATGACCTCGTGACCATCAGTCGTCACCAGAACATCGTCCTCGATGCGGATGCCGATGCCGCGAAAGCTCTCCGGCGCCTCTTCGTCATCGGGCGCGATGTAGATCCCAGGCTCGACCGTCAGCACCATGCCCGGCTCGAGTTCGCGCGAAAGCGCGCCCTGCCGATAGATGCCGACATCGTGCACATCCATCCCGAGCCAGTGGCTGGTCCGATGCATGTAGTAACGCCGATAGGTGCCGCCGGCGATAATTTCCTCGGCCGAGCCCTTGAGCAGACCGAGGTCGCGCATCCCGTCGACGAGAATTCGCAGCGCCGCTTCATGGGGATCGTCGAAGCGAACTCCCGGCCGGATCATCTCGATCGCCTTGAGCTGCGCCGTGAGCACGAGCTCATAGAAGGATCGCTGCAGCGGCGTGAACTTCGCGCCGATCGGAAACGTGCGCGTCACATCGGAGGCGTAGTAGCGGTACTCGCATCCCGCATCGATGAGCAGCAGCTCGCCGGTCTGCATCTCGCGGTCATTGGTAATGTAGTGCAGCACCGCCGCGTTGCCGGCCGACGCGACGATCGAGGGATAGCTCGGACCGGCCGCACCGTTTTTGCGGAAAGTAAAATCGATGAGCGCCTCGACCTCCCACTCCATCATGCCGCCACGCGCCTCGCGCATCGCGCGCTCGTGGGCCTGCGCAGAAATCCCCGCCGCATGCCGCATCAGGTCGAGCTCCTCGGGCTCCTTGCGCAGGCGGCATTCGTGCACGATCTCGCGAGGATCGAGAATCGTCGATGCGCCCGAATCCGGTGCGCGGCCGCATCGCCTGCGCGTTGCGCACCAGCCGCAGCACCTTGTCATTCATCTTCTCATTGAGTCCGAGCGGATAATGGAGCCGCTCCGCCTTATCGAGGTAGCGCGCGATGATGCGCTCGAACTCCTCGATGGTGTAAGCCTTGTCGGCGCCGTATTCGATCATCGCGCCTTCGACACCGGCACGCCGCCCGGTCCAGGTCTCGCGTTCCTTGTCGCGCGGCGGCACGAACATGACGAACTCGCCATCCGGGTGGCCAGGCGCAAAAACCGCCACCGAATCGGGCTCGACGAAACCCGTCAGATAGTAGAAATCACTGTCCTGGCGGTAGACGAACTCTACATCGTTGGAACGAATCGCGGTCGGCGCGCTCGGAAGAATCGCGACCGCGCCCTCGCCAATCGCGCGCAGCATGTGCTCGCGTCGTTTGCGAAAGATTTCAGCGTTGCCGTTGAGACTCATCAACAATATTCCGGACACAGGCTGAAGCCTGTGCTACCCGCTCCACAGACCTTCAAGTCTACCGACGAATTCCGCCTTACGCATCTGTTAGGGAGAGCCACCAGTCCCCACTTCGACCTGCGTCATCTCGATGCGCGAGCCCGGGTTGGCGATGCACTTGTCGGGATCAGTACTCGGCGCGGTGAGGATGAACAACGTCTTGCCATCGGCGCCACCGAGCACGCACGCGATCGACATCTGCTCGGTCTTGATGCGCTCGGCAACCCGTCCGCCCTCAAACACGCGGATGGTTTCGTTGGTGAATGGCGAGGCCGACCAGATGGCGCCCTCGGCATCGAGGCAGATACCGTCGGGAAGCGCGGGCGCAATTTCCGCCCAGATGCGCCGATTGCTCAGGGAGCCGTCCGCCGCGATATCGAACGCGCTCATGCGCCGGCCCATCGATTCGCCCACGATGAGCGTCTTGCCGTCGCGCGTGATGACGGTGCCGTTGGGAAATTTCAGGCCGCTCGCTGCGACGCTGGCCTTGCCCTCGGGCGTCACCATCACCAGGTCGGCATCCTTCTGCTCGGAATTTTTATGCAGGTCGTAACCGAAGTTGCCGACGTACGCCCTGCCCTTCGTATCAACGACCATGTCGTTGCAGTCCCATCCCGCGAGTTTGCTCAGGTCCGCGTGCAGCTTGAGCGCGCCGTTTTGCAGCCGCATCAATTTGCGATCGGTCATCGACACCACCAGCATGGTGCCGTCGGGCAGCCATCCGAGCCCCGAGGGACGATTCGGCACCTCGCAAATCGTTTCGGTCTTGCCGCCCATGTCGACCGCGATCACTTTGTGCGCGTGCATGTCCGAAAAGTAGAGTTTTCCGTCATGCCAGCGCGGACCTTCGGGAAACGCCAGCTTGTCGAGCAAGGTCTTGAGAGTGCGCATGGTTCGTCCTCCTCTTCGATCGGAAACCTAGCCCAGTCCGTAGCGAAAAGCCCAGCCCTGCAATCTTGATAGCATTGAGTGGACAAGTGCTCCGAGTAAAGATAGATCCAATACTGCTCGTCGCGCGAGGGGGATTTCGTGAGACTGACACAACTCGCAGTATTGCTATTTTGTCTGACTGCTTTGGCCGGATGCTTCGAGTGGACCGAGGATTCGTCGGGCCACTTGCAGTCAGTCGGACTGCCGGGCGTACCGGTATGGCAATCGAGCCAACCTCCGCCGCCGCTCGCGCCGACCACTCTCGGATTCACTCCCGAAGAGGCCGCGAAAATCAGCGGCCAGGTCCTCGTGATGCCATCGCGCGGAGGACAATATCGATATCGCTTCTACAATACCGGCGAGAATCATTGCGCGGAGGATCTCGCAGAAGATGATGGACCGACGCGCGTCCAAGGGCTATGCGATCGGGCCCGCACCCTACTGCACCGAGCAAGCCGACTGCGCCGCATGCAACAAGGGCAGCGCGGATGATTCTTTGAATTCGTCAAGCCCGGCGATTCGCTAAGTTGAGCAGCATGGCAGAATCTAAACGCTGCCGCTTTCCAATCTCACGAGTGCTCGACCTGACGCTCGCGCGCGCGGGGCCGACCGCGGTGCGCCATCTCGCGGACTGGGGCGCCGACGTCATCCGCATCGAGGCGCCCGCCAAAAGCGGCGGCGATGAAATCCTCGGCTTTCGCAACGGCCCCGACTACCAGAACCTCCATCGCAATAAGCGGATGATCCAGCTCGACCTGAAATCGCCCGAGGGTCACGAGGCCTTCATGCGACTGGTTCCGCATGCCGATGTCATCGTCGAGAACATGCGGGTCGAGGTCAAGCATAGACTGAAAGTGGCGTGGGAAGATGTGCATCCGGTCAATCCGCGCCTCGTCTACGGAAGCATCAGCGGGTTCGGTCAGACCGGGCCCGTACGCCACTCGCGGTGGCGTCGATCAGATCGCGCAGGGAATGGGCGGGCTGATGTCGATCACCGGGCATCCGGGCCAGGGACCGATGCGCGTCGGGGTGGCGATTTCCGACGTGAGCGCGGGGAACCTACTCGCCTTCGGCATCATGATGGCGCTCTACGAACGCGAGCGGACCGGCCTCGGGCGATGGGTACATACGTCGCTGCTCGAGGCGCAGGTTCACATGCTCGACTTTCAGGCCGCGCGATGGCTGATGGACGGCGAGGTCGCAGGCCAGGCCGGCAACGATCATCCGACCGGAATTCCGATGGGAACCTTCCCGACCAGCGACGGCCACATCAACCTCGCGGCAAGCGCGGGACGGCTCTGGAAGCGGATGTGCGAGGCAATGGGGCACCCGGAGTGGACCGAGGTTGAGAAATGGAAGACTGGCGGTGGACGCAGCGACGATCGCGCCGCGCTCAACGCCGCTATCAGTCAGGTCACGCGGACGAAGCCGTCATCGTACTGGATGGAAACCCTCGAAGCGGCCGGCATTCCGTGCGGCCCGATTTACACGGTTGATCAGGTGTTTGCAGATCCCGCAGGTCAAGCATTTAAATATCGCGGCCCCGACGACACATCCGCAGCGGGGCGCAACGGCGCTGATCAATTCACCGCTCAATCTTTCCGATGTTCCGAAGGGCATTCGCCATGTCGCCCCACCTGCCGGTGAGCAAACCGACGAGGTCCTGCGCTCGGTCGGCTACACCGACGCCGAGCTCGCCTCGATGCGTGCGAAGGGCGTCATCTGAATCGGCGCACTCCCCCCATGTCATTCTGAAGCACGCCGCTTTGCGGCGTCGCTGAAGAACCTCGACACGCGAAGTCATCGCACTCCGAATCGATCGCGACCACGTCTTGTCGGCCGGCGAGGTCCACCGTCAGTGGCGATTGGAAGTTTCGAGCTCCTTCTGCTGCGCGCTCCGCGCTCACATCAGGATGACAAACGGAAGGTGCTGCGCATGCGTCAGGATGACTAAAGAAATCTCAGTCGAGCGCGCCGAGTTTGTGTAGCGCTTCGATGTCGGAGGTGCTGTAGCCCAGCTCGCCCAGCACTTCATCGGTATGCTGACCCAGAGTGGGCGCGGCGGAGCGGACTTCGGTCGGCGTCCCGCTCATTTTCCATGGAATCCCGCAGTGCTGCATCTTGCCCACTTCGGGATGCTCCTTGTAGACGAAGAAATCGCGCGCGGTCAGGTTCGCGTCGGTGGAGAGGCAGCGGCTGTCGGCGACCGCACCCACCGCGACGTTGGCCTTCTGCAGCGTCGCGACCACGTCCTCGACCGTGCGCGTCGAGGTCCATTGCTGCACGATTGCTTCCAGTTCGTCCTCGTTCTGCTTGCGCGCGGCAAGCGTCTTGAAACGCGCGTCATTTGCGAGCTCCGGCTGGCCCATCGCCGTCGCGAGGCGGCCCCACTCGGAGTCATCAGCGCACACTATCGACACGAAACGATCGATCGATACGTCCATGATTTTCTCGGGCCAATCGATGCATTTGAAATTGCCGTGCGGCGCCATGAACGCGTCGCGATTGCCATTTCGCAGCGGCTCGCGCCCGTTCATGGTGTACTCGAGAATCCCCTCGCCCAGCAGGCCCATCGCGCATTCCCACTGGCTCATGTCGATGTACTGCCCCTCGCCGGTTTTCGCGCGATGGTAGAGCGCGGTGAGCAGTGCGAACGCGCCATGCACTCCGGCGTTGGGATCGGCATAGCTGAAGCCCGCGTGCATCGGCGGAAAATCCTTGTAGCCGGTGAGCGACGAAAGCCCGGACAGCGGAACCTGCGCCGGACCGTATGCGACGTACTCGTGCCACGGCCCGGTGTCACCGTAGCCGGAGAGCGTGATCATGATGATGTCGGACTTCAGCTTCTTCGCTTCCTCGTAGCCGAAGCCCATCTTCTCGATCACGCCCGACGCGAAATTGTTAATGAGGATGTCGCTCTTGCTGATGAGCTTGCGCGCGATCTCCTTGGCCTCGGGATGCTTGAAATTCAGCGACAGCGATTTCTTGCCCTGGTTGTATTGATTGAAGTAGCCGGAGCGATCGAGGCCTTTGAATTCGCCATTCGGCCACGGCGGAAGCTGGCGCGTTACGCATGGACGGGTTTTGGTCTCGATGCGAATGACTTCGGCGCCGAGGTGTGCGAGTTGCAGCGTGCAGTACGGGCCGGCCCACACCCAGGTGAAATCGCAAACTCTGATTCCCGAAAGCGGCGGTGGCTTGGCCATCAAATCACACCCTTGCGCTTAAGTTCGGCGAGCCGTGCCGAGGTCATGCCGAGGCGGCCGCCGAAGATCTCTTCATTGTGCTGACCGAGAGTGGGCGCGGGACGGCGGATTTCCCATGGCGTTTTCTCGTACTTGAGCGGCGCGCCCGGGTACTTATGCGTGCCCGCGACCGGCTGCGCGATCTCGACGAAAAATCCGCGCGCTTTCAAATGCTCGTTAGAGAGCAGCGTGCCCATCGTCGACACCGGCGCGAACGGCACCCGGCGCGCCTGCACCTCTTTGTAGAGATCCAATACAGTCCGCTGGCTGACGTATTCCTCGATCATCGGGCGCAG
This sequence comes from uncultured delta proteobacterium, assembly GCA_963848285.1. Lineage (GTDB taxonomy): Bacteria > Desulfobacterota > Binatia > Binatales > Binataceae > DATGKG01. The sequence goes on from CAWKCZ010000002.1 coordinate 866,581, forward strand.
CGCGTCCCAGTTCACCCCGCGCAGCAGGCGATTGGCGAAAATGTCCATGCTCGCCCACTCTGGGTCACCCATCACGTGCACGAAGTTCTGCCACTGATGCTCCTCAATGCAACACACGTAGATGTAGCCGTCCTTGGCCATGAAAGTTTCGACCGGCTGGAGCGGCTTCTGACCCAGCCGCGTCGCGATCATTTTCATATACGGCCAGTACTCGAAGGTCATTTCGAGCTGCACCGCAACCGCTTCCTGCATCGGCGCGTCGATGTGCTGGCCTTCGCCGTCGCGCAGGCGCGCGAACAGCGCACCCATCGTCGCGACCGCGCTATGCACTCCGCCCTGAAAGCCGGACTGCGAGCCGAAAGTCTTGAGCGGCGGCAGGTCGGCATGATCGGGTCCGCCGCCATTGAGCACGCATACGCCGCCCGCGCCCCAGATCGTGAGATCCTCGGCGCGCCAGTTCCGGTACGGACCATCGAGGCCCCACGGCGTGATCGAGGTCATGATCAACTTCGGATTAATCTTCCTGAGGCGATCGTAGCTGAGCCCGACCCGATCCATCTCGGGTGGAATCACGTTGTGGACAAGGATGTCGGCGCCCGCGATGAGCTTTTCGAAAATCTCGAAGCCCTCGGCGGTCGCGATATCGAGCGTGACGCCGAGTTTGTTGGTGTTGAGGTAGAGGAACAGGCCGGACTTCTCCGGATGCGGATCGTCTTTCGGAAACGGGCCGCGGGTGCGCGCGCGATCTCCTGCGCCGGGGCGCTCAATCTTGATGACCTCGGCGCCCATGTCGGCCATCAGCTTCGACGCGTAGGGCGCGGCAACCAGCTCGCCGAGCTCGACAATTTTTACGTCTGAAAGCGCTCCTGGCATTTCTACTCCGGCACCACCTTGCGAAAAGGCTTCACCTCGACGCGCTCGAAAACGCCCTCGACCATGTACGGATCGTTCTCGGCGAAGGTGCGCGCGGCGCGCTCGTCCTCGAAGTCGACCACCATCAGGCTCCCACTGCCGTCGGTGAACGGACCGCCGACGACAACCCGTCCGGCGTCCACCAGCGGTTGCAGATTCGCGAGGTGTGCGGGACGCACGGAAGGACGCAGGCGCGCGCCGTTGGGTCCATCATGTCCGATGATTACGAAGAGCATAGGGTGTGGCTTCAATGAAGCGAGCTTTCGAAATTAGCACGCAGCGGAGATGGCGCGAAAGGCGATCTCAACTATGGATCGACGCGCCCGGGATCGCGCCATAGCCGGTCCAGTAGAGCATGAAGGCGACCGTCCCGATCGCGATCAGAATGACGAAGGCCTCGGCGTCTCGCGTATGCATCCGGTACTCGATGAAACTGGTCGGCTGGTTGCTGCGCCCGAAGCCGCGCGCCTCCAGCGCCATCGCCATGTTGTTGGCCTTGCGCAACGCTCCCATGAACACCGGAATAATCACCGGGACATAGCGACGAACGCGCTCGATGGGTCCGCCGGCGTCAAAGTCGTAGCCGCGCAGTCGTTGCGCATCGACCACGGTCAGCGCGGAATCGATGAAGAGCGGCACCAGGCGAAACGCGAGCGTGATGGTGAATCCGAAGCGGTAGGGAAACCCGAGCCGCGAGAGCCCGACCGACAACTCCTCGACCTTGGTGCTGGAAAGAAACAGCACCGACGCGAGCACCAGCGCCGCGACCTTCATCCCCTTGCCGAGGCCGAACAGGATCGATTCCTTGCTCACATGGAGGATCGGGATGTTAACGATCGGCACACCCTTACGATACGAAATCATCCAGGTGATCATGGTGGGAAGAACAATCAGGACAAAGAACCAGCGAAAGCGGTAGACATTGGGACCGGCGCCGATCGCGGCGGCAATCGCGAACTCCGCGGCGATGAATGGAACCAGCGTCAGCGGATTGTCGATCCAGTAGATTGACCAGAATGCTGCGAACAGTCCGAAAATCTTGAGCGTCGGATGCAGCAGATGGACCACCGAGCCGCGATCGATGTAGAGCGAGGTCTTCATCGCAGGCGTGCCTCGAAGCGCATCGACCAGCTCATTCGCGCTGAGTGCGAGGATACCGAAGCGGCGGCCGAGCGTGGTAACTTCGGGTGGCTTGAATGACGACGCGCGCAGCAGTTCGTCCTGCATGAAGAATTCGCGCACCGGCCCATCGAAGAGTTTGCGTCCTGCGCGCATCAGGATGACGCGGCGTGCGTACTCCGCGACCAGCCACGGCGTATGCGTGATCATCACGATCGCGACGCCCGCCGCATTCAGCTCCGCCACCAGCTTCATCATCTTGCGCTGCTCGCGGTAGTCGAGCCCCGTCGTCGGCTCATCGAGGATCAACAGCCTCGGGCGCAACGCCAGCACGCTCGCCACCGCCAGTCGCTGCCGCTGGCCCTTGCCGAGCAGGAACGGATCGGTGGCGCGCTCGTTCTCGAGGCCCACGGCGGCAAGGACTTCGGCGCAGCGCGCCTCGACCTCGCGCTCGTCGAGACCGAAATTGCGCGGACCGAACTTTACCTCAGCCTCCACCGTGTCGGCGAAAATCTGATGGTCGGGATTCTGGAAGACGTAGCCGATCTCGTGCGCGGTCTCGGCCGGCCGCAGCATCGTACGATCGCGGCCCTCCAGCAGGATGCTACCGGAATCGGGCGCGAGCAGACCCACGGTCATCTTCGCCAGGGTGGTTTTGCCGGAGCCATTCTGGCCGACGATCGCGATGAATTCGCCCGCCGCGATTTTCAGCGACATCCGATCGAGGACGCGCGGGCCCTCAGGATACGAAAAGCTCGCCGCCTCCACTTCGAGGATCACTTTTGCCTCGGCGGGCGTTTGCGGAAGGATGTTCGGAAGTACCTCGCCCGCCGATGGTGCATGCGGGAGCAGCTTCCGAATTCCGGCTTCCCCATCCGCAACGGTTGCCGGATGCTCCTCGATGCCGAGCATCCGCGCGACGCGATCGAGGCTCGGCGGGTTGATGCCGCATTCCTCGAGCTGCTCGATCCGAGGAAATATCGTCGACGGCGGACCGTCCGCGAAGATCGCGCCGTCGCGCAAAATGACGATGCGGTCGCACTGGCGCAGCTCTTCCGCCTCGTGCTCGATGACAATGAGACTGGTGCCCTCGCCGCGCATGCGCCGGATCAGCTCGAACACTTCCGAGCGCCCCTCGGGATCGAGGTCGGTGGTCGGCTCGTCGAGGACCACGACGCGCGGCCGCAGTGCGAGCACCGACGCGATCGCGAGGCGCTGCTTTTGCCCGCCCGACAGCGTGGTCGGATCGCGTTCCTCGAATCCGCGCAGGCCCACTGCTTCCAGCGCAGGTTCCAGGCGCGCGAGGATCTCTTCACGGGGCATCCCGACGCGCTCCATCGCGAATGCCACCTCATGCGCCACCGTCGTCGAGAAAAGCTGCGACTCAAAATCCTGGAACACCATGCCGATATCGCGCGCGAGGTCGCGCACACGCGACTGCGCAATCGACCGGCCGCCGAGCATCACCACGCCGCGAAGCTCGCCGCCTTCGAGTTCGGGAATGATGCGGTTGAGCACCTTCGCCAAGGTGGATTTGCCCGCCCCCGAGGCTCCCATGATGCCGATCATCTCCCCGGCGTTTTGCGCCAGGTTAACGCCGCGCAAAGCGGGCGCATGACTTCCAGCGTAGGTGAAACTCGCGTCGTCGATCCGAACCGCCTCGTTTATGGTGACCGGCTTGTCCATCACAACAACGCCAATCCTACGAACGATAGCAGGAGGAACGGGCCAGTGATCACCGCGATGGATTTGTCATACGGCGCGGCCGCCATCCACGCCGGAAGAAAATGCGGAGTCCAGTAGCCGCTGGAGAGGAGGTTGCCGGAAATCCACGCGCCCGATTCGCCGACCATCAGCATCGCGAGGCCGGCGAAACTTTGCGTGGCGGGCGCGTCCTTGAGTTCCGGCATCACATCTTTATAGAGCATTCGTCCGCGGGCGACGCGCGGATAAACCGCCGCGAGGATGAATGGCGACAGCACCAGCGCCGACGCCATGTTGTTCAGGATCACGACATTGCCGAGCAGCATGAACGGCCGGATCGCGAGGACGTTGTCGCCGAAGCCGATCAGATCGGCGCATAACACGCTGGCGAGAAGGCATACGAAAACGTAGACCCCGATCGCATACCACGAGCGCTCGACCGGGCTGTGGCGTTTCGCGACCACGCTCCAGACTTTGTACGGAATGTAGCCATACGCGAGGTTGCCGATGAAGCCGAAGGTGTCACCCGGCGAGACGCCGCCGAAAAAGTCGCCGATCATGTTGCCGATCGCGGAACCCCATGCGGCAGCGGGGCCAAACAGAAACGAGCATACCACCGGGATCGCGTTGGCAGGGCGCAGCTCGGTGACGCCGGGGATCAGCGGCACCACTTTGAATGGGACCAGCACCGCGGCATAGAGCGCGGCGGAAATCGCGCACAGCACGATCATGCGGGTGTTGCGCCACATCGCGCGCAACTCATGCATCGATACGACTCGCGCGCGCCTGTGTTATACCGGGAGCCGACCCAGAGATTCTATGCTCGACAGCCACATCCATCTCGACGCTGACCAGTATGCTGACGCGGCGGGGTTGATCAAGCGGGCGCGTGACGCGGGAGTTACCGATGAAATCACGCGGCGACGACGCAGGCTGCCTCGCCATCGACGGTAGCCTCGGACGACGTGAGTTCATTTTCCGCTGGCGCTCGGATAACCTGATCCGATCATGGCCGAGGAACGGCAGCAACTTTTTCTGCTCGATGGCTCGAACTATATCTTTCGCGCCTTCTTCGCACTCCCGCAGCTAAACAATTCGCGCGGGATGCCCACCAATGCCGTGTTCGGCTTCATCCGGATGTTCTTCAAGCTCATCAAGGAGCAGCATCCGACGATGATCGGGGCGATTTTCGATTCGCCCAAACGCACCTTCCGCGACGACCTCTTCACCGAGTACAAGGCCAATCGCTCCGAGACGCCCAACGACCTGCAGGTGCAGATTCCCTACATCTATCGCGTGATCGATGCGTTCCGGATCAAGCGCATCGTGCGCGAGGGCTACGAGGCCGACGACGTCATCGCCACGCTCGCGACCCAGGGCGTCAAGAAAAAGATCGATTCGGTGATCATCACCGCCGACAAGGATTTCATGCAGGTGGTCGGGCCGCATGTGCGGCTATGGGATCCGATGCGCGACAAATCCACCGGCGTGCAAGCGAGGTGCGCGAGCGCTTCGGGGTCGAGCCGCGCACCCTCATCGACATCCAGGCACTGATGGGCGATTCGATCGACAACATCAAGGGCGTGCCGGGGGTCGGCGAGAAGACCGCGACCTCGCTCATCCAGGAATTCGGCAGCCTCGACAAATTGTATGAGAATCTCGCCAAGGTGGAGGAGTCGAAGAAAATTCGCGGCGCCAAGAAAGTCGCGGCGCTGCTCGCCGAGCATCGCGAGAGTGCGATGCTCTCGCGCAAGCTGGTGACCATCGATTGCGAGGTGCCACTCGACCTCGGCCCCGAGGATTTCACCTGGGAGGGCATCGATGAGAAGGCGCTCTCGGAAATCCTGCGCGAGCTGGAGTTCACCACCCTGCTCCAGGAGCTGACGCCCTCGGAGGTTGCGATTCCGGTGCGCGCCGGCGAGGAGATCGAGGTCACCGAGGAGACGCTGGCAGCCGCGCTCGAGGAACTCGGGAAGGCGCCGCGGCTGTCGTTGAACCTCGAGCGCCAATGCCATTGGAGCCGCGCAGTTGAAAATCTCCGGCGAGGCGAAAACGTTCCTCTTCGATACGCATCTGATTGGGCGAACCGCGCCGTTGCTGAACAAGGTGACGCCTCCCAAGGAAGTCCACGACCTCAAGACTCATCTGCGGAAGCTATCGCGCATTCGGAGTGCGCCTCGCGGGCGTCGACTTCGATACGATGATCGCGGGCTTCCTGGTCAACTCGGGCAAGCCCGAGCCGAGTCTCAGCGACCTTTATCATGAGCATCTGGCGGGACTGTCTGGCGGTGCGCCGAGCGGAGCCGAGCCCGCGATCGTCGCCGCGCTACGTCTCGGGCTGATGCCGAAGCTGGAGCGCGATGGGCTGATGCCGCTGTTTAACGACATCGAGATGCCGGTGGCCCACGTCCTCGATGAGATGGAGGAATGCGGGATTGCGGTCGATGCTGGCGCGCTGAAAACCATCTCGAAGGAGTTCGGCGACGAGGCCGCCAGGTTGGAGAAGGAATGCTACGAACTGGCGGGTCGCGAGTTCAACCTCAACTCGCCGATCCAGCTTCGCGATGTCCTCTTCAATCATCTCAAACTGACCGTAAAGGGGCTGAAGAAGACCAAGAGCGGATACTCCACCGACGTTGATACGTTGGAGAAGCTCGCCGCCGTCCATCCCATGCCTCGAAAGCTGATGGAATACCGCTCGGTCACGAAGCTCAAGTCGACTTACTCCGATGCGCTCGGCGAGCTCCTCGATCCGAAAACCGGCCGCATCCATACGACCTTCCATCAGGCGCTGACGGCGACCGGCCGGCTCAGCTCCAGCGACCCGAATCTCCAGAATATCCCCACCCGCACCGAGGACGGGATGCGCATCCGGCGGGCCTTCGTGGCGAAGAAGGGCTCGGTCCTGCTATCGGCGGATTATTCGCAAATCGACCTGCGCGTCCTCGCTCATCTGTCGAATGATCCAACCCTTACCAGCGCTTTTCGCGAGGGCGAAGACATCCACGTCCGCACCGCGGTCGAGCTTTTGGGGGTTACGCCGGACAAGGTCGACGTCGAATGCTCGCCGCATCGCGAAAGTCATCAATTTCGGTATCATCTATGGGATGGGGCCGAGCCGCCTCGCGGGGGAACTCGGAATACCGCTGGCCGAAGCTTCGTCATATATCAAGCGCTACTTCGAGCGGCTCGAAGGAGTGCGGGCCTTCATCGACGAAACCCTAACGAAGGCGCGGGAGATCCGGCTTTCGTCACCACCATGTATGGCCGCCGACGCTACTTGCCCGAGCTGCGTTCGCCCGAGGGCGGGGCCCGGGCGCAGGCCGAACGAATCGCGGTCAACACGCCGATTCAGGGCACCGCGGCGGACCTCATAAAGGTCGCGATGATCAAGTTGGCCTCGGAGCTGAAACGCCGTAGTCTCAATGCGCGGATGTTGCTCCAGGTCCATGACGAATTACTGATTGAGGTCGAGGCCGGAATCCTCGAAGATGTCAAAGATATTGCCAAAGGCGAGATGGAACGCGCCGCGGAATTGCTGGTCCCACTTAAGGCTGACTTAAAATGGGGACCGAACTGGGCTCAACTTACCTCCTGAAGGACCTGATAACCTGATGAACCCGTATAAGGCTGAATTTCTTGGCGTCAACCCCGTCTAACCGATTGAGAGCAAAAGTTCGCCAGGATGGCGACGAGGCCGAACTCATCCTCAAGGCGCGCGAAGGCGACCGTGACGCATTCAGCGTTCTGGTCGAGCGCTACGAGCGCCGGGTGGTCGGCGTCGCGCTGGCAGTGGTGCATAACCAGGACGACGCGCTGGAGCTTGCGCAGGAGACATTTGTACGCGCATTCCAGAATCTCAAGAATTTCGAGTCGCGCTCCAGCTTCTCGACCTGGCTGTATCGCATCGCGGCCAACCTTTCGATCGATTTCTGGCGTCGCGAAGGTCGCTATAATGTGTTGCGGGGTGAGGATGCGGAAAATGAGCTGCGCCGGATGCCGAGCAGCCAGGGCGATTCGTATCGCGCTGCCAGCCAGACCGAGCTTGGAGGCCGCCTCAAGGAAGCCCTCGAGGAGTTGTCGCCCGAGCATCGTGCGGTGGTCCTCTTGCGCGAGGTCGAAGGGCTATCGTACGACGAGATCAGCGACGTCCTGCAGTGCCCGCGAGGCACGGTGATGAGCCGCTTGCATTATGCGAGAAATCGACTTCGAACAATCTTGAAGGACTTTGCGTCAAATTAATTAAGCTTATGAATACCTGCGAGCAAATTTCCCTACTCCTCGGGCCCTTCGAAGATGGCGAACTAGAGCCTCATGAGATGCAGGATGTTGCCCGGCATCTGGCCACCTGCGCCTCATGCGAAGAGCTCCTCGGCGATTTTAACGTCCTTGGACGCGAGCTGCGTCAGGTCATCGCCATTCCTCCGCTGGAGGGATTCGCGGCCGGCGTCAATGCCCGCATTGCGGAGATCCGCGTACCGATGCGTCAGCGCATCGCGGAATTCTTCGAAGGCCTCAACGAGCGATGGGCCGCGGCCTTTGCCATGGTATCGATGGCCGGCGCCGTCGCGGTTCTGACCGCATTGGTGCTGACCCCGTACCTGCGCCAGAACGTGGGCGGGCCGATTGCGCCGATGGCCAAGGCCGCTTCTCCGAATGCTGCGAGTTTAGCTTCAACGACCACCGACCAGGAAAGCACTCGCGCACTGATACCCTCGAATGAGGAACCGCAGCAGTTGGCGTCCGCTCCGAAGCTAGGGGCCGGCGATTCACATGCGGTTATCAAAAAACTGGAATCAGAGAGTTCTAACACGGCAGTTTGGAGTGAGCCGGAGAACGGCACCACTGTAATTTGGGTCCCATCGGAACGATAACCTGGAGTATGATGTACAATAAGTGGGGGATTTTGACCGTGGCGGCTACGCTGGCTTTCAGCCTCGCGGCCGCCGGTCACGCAGGGGCTGAGTCAGCGGCAAGCCCGCAAAAGGTCGGGGTTCACGTCGATTCCGTCGTCGCTTCTGACACCCATGAGGGTATCGACCAGCAGCTCACTCCGATGGGTCCGCGGCTGCATTCTCTATTCAGCTACACGACTTATCACCTGGTCAACCATCAGGAGCAGGTAACTCCGATGGGCAGCCTGATTCTCTTCAATCTTCCGGGCGGCCGCATCCTGCACATCCGTCCGCGCACTGTCGACGGCGACATGATCACGATGGAGCTAATCCTGTTTCAGGGCGAGCAGCCGCTGATGACCACCGAGCTCAAGCTGCGCAACCACGGCATCCTGTTTGTTGGCGGACCGCGCTACGAGGAAGGGATGCTCATCCTGTCGATTGGCGCCGATTGCCGCTGCCCGAACACCCATACCGCGGAAGCCGGCCCGGCACCGATGCATTCGCCGACCGCCGCCTCGCAAACCGACCTTCCGGAATAAGCCTCCTCTCCCGCGGCGACAGCGAAGCTGCTCGCCGCTAACTGGGAGAGGACAGACGGCGACATTTCGTGTCGCCGTCCTTGGCGAGGGCCGGCGGCCCTGCGGGGCCGGTTGCCGAGCCCGGAATTCTTCCTATGGATGCTGCCGGCCGCGCTGGCTCGCCGGGCGCGAGGTGCACTTCGTAAGCCATGCCGTGGTTTTCGGCGCGGACGAGAAATCCAGCCCGACCATCGTGCCGATCACCCATACCGAGGCTGCGTTCAAATCGCCGATCGTGAAGTCCTTGTTCACCAGGTATTCGCGATTCCCCAAGTGTTGCTCGATGACCGCCAGTGGCGCCTTCAGCTTGGCAGCGGCTTCGGCGGCTACCGCGGGATTCTGTTTGTCGGGCGGCGAAAACGCATTTTGTAGCATCGTCACAAGGTGCGGCTCGACTTCGAGCATCGCCCAGTAACTCCATTGATTCGCCACCGCACGATCCTGGATCGACTCTGGCCATAGCGGTGCCTTGCCGTACTTCGCCGCGAGGTAGAAGTTGATCGCCATCGATTCGTACAGCACGAAGCCATCGTCATCGATGACCGGGATGTGGCCATTGGGGTTGAGCTTCAGATGCGCCGGGGATTTCACTTCAGCGATGGCCGTGGGGACGTGCTCGTACTTCACGCCGGTTTCTTCCGCCGCCCATAGCACGCGGCCGGCACGCGACATCGAGGTTCCGATAATTTTCAGCATGCGACTTCCTCCGTTGGATTTCTTTCTTGTAGCACAGGCCTTAGCCTGTGTTCTCAACGGCGCGGAAGACGCAAAACACAAGCTGAAGCCTGTGCCACCTCAGAGTGGTCCGTTCTTCGGTTCGATGAGCACCACTTCCAGTGGCTCGGCATTGGCGTTTTCGGTTTGTAGCGTCTCGCTCTCGAGCCATGCCGCGACGCCGCGAGGTGCGCCGCGCTCATCGGTGCGGCCATCGGCAAAGAGCAGTTTCACCGCGACCTCGGTGAGCGTCACGCAGCACTCGCGGCGGATGCTCCACCATCATGCCCTTTTCAAGCGGTCCGAATCCGAGCCGCACGATCCTGACGCGATGGTTCTCGAATTCGATTTTGATACCGCGGCGGATCCACGCGCACCGCGTCGAGTTTCATCGCGATGGACCGGGGAGCTGACTTCAGTTCGATGCGAATCTCGCGCGTCAAGCTCGCCGAATCATCGGGCATCGCGTCGCAATAGCGCACGCTTCCCGCCGGCAGTTGCGGATCATTTGATTCGATGATGACGCGTACCATCGGCAGTGCCACCGGCAGATAGTGCGGTACCTCGCGAAGCGCATCGAGAATGGACCTGGACAATGCGGACGAATTCGTTTTCGAACGCCACCGATATACGACGTTCCATAATCAGAAGCCTGGACCCTCGACCGTACTCCAGAGTCAATCGGCTATAGGGCAAGAGGGATTTTATCGCTGCCCGGAACTTGCTAATCACCCTGCATGCCTCAGGTGAAGATTCTCCTCGACGAAGTCCGAAATTCCGGCCAGTTGGTACAACGTCGTCGCCGACATGCCGAAACCGCCTGCGCCGCTGCTCGGCGGCGACGGCAAGCCGATCAATCCCGCCGTCGCTCGCGGCGATTTTTCCGCCCGCGATCATCGAACAGGAAGTTTCCCGCCAGCGATGGATCCCGATTCCTGAGCCGGTGCGCGAAATCTATCGGCAATGGCGCCCCACTCCGATGTTCCGCGCGCATCGGCTGGAAGCAGGCACTCGGGACGCCCGCGAAGATTTATTACAAGTACGAAGGCGTCAGCCCCGCCGGATCGCATAAGTCGAATACCTCGGTGCCGCAGGCATATTACAACCATCAGGCTGGGCATACGGCGCATCGCGACCGAAACCGGCGCGGGCCAATGGGGTTCTGCCCTCGCGATGGCGGGGCAGATGTTCGGCATCGAGATTCGCGTCTACATGGTGCGCGTCAGCTACGAGCAGAAGCCGTTTCGTCGCTCGATGATGGAGGCGTGGGGCGCAGAGGTCATCGCGAGTCCGAGCACGCGCACCAACGCGGGCCGGCATATCCTCGAACAGCATCCGGATTCGACCGGCTCACTCGGCATCGCGATTTCCGAGGCGGTCGAGGAAGCCGCGACCCGCGACGACACCAACTACGCGCTCGGCTCGGTGCTCAATCACGTGCTGCTGCATCAGACGGTGATCGGCCTCGAAGCGAAGAAGCAATTCGAAAAAGTCGGCGACTATCCCGATGTCATCATCGCGTGCTGCGGCGGCGGCTCGAATTTCGGTGGCGTCGCGTTTCCATTTCTGGCCGACAAGGCCGCGGGCAAGCAGGTGCGGCTGGTCGCGGTCGAGCCCGAATCCTGCCCGACGCTGACTAAGGGTCACTATGCCTACGATTCCGGCGATACCGCGGGCCTGACTCCACTGATGCTGATGTACACGCTGGGGCGCAATTTCGTGCCGCCGTCGATTCATGCCGGCGGCCTGCGCTACCACGGCGATTCGCCGCTGGTGTCGCAGCTTCATCATGAGGGCATGGTTGAGGCGATCGCGGTTCCGCAACGCGCAACCTTCGAGGCAGGGCTGACGTTCGCGCGCACCGAGGGCATCATTCCGGCTCCCGAGAGTAATCATGCGATCCGCGTCGCGATCGACGAGGCGCTCGCATGCAAGCGCACCGGTGAGCGCAAGACGATTTTCTTCAACCTATCGGGCCACGGCAATTTCGACATGGCGGCGTACGACAGCTTCCTGAGCGGCAAGCTGGAGGATTCTGCCTATCCAGCGCACGCGATCGAGGAGGCGCTCGCGGAACTACCGAAAATCAGCCTCGCGGGCGCCTGAAGCCTTCCCAGAATATTTCGCAGATTGTTCGGGAGAGACCCGAAGGGGGCGCGTAGCGTCGCGCCGCAGGCGCTTCCAAGGGCGGAGTCGAGGAAAATATCATGATCAAGCCATATACAGCAGTTGGACTCGATTCCGACCGTGCGCGGGATTCGAAAGCGCGAGGACATCGCGGTCAATCTGGAAAATCTGCGCCATCTGGTGAAGGCGGCAGCATGGTTGTCGAGCCTCGAGTTGCCGGTGAGACTGATCGCGCTGCCGGAGGGAGCGCTGCAGGGCTTCAATGACGAGGTACTCGACCTCGATCACGTGCAGTTCGCGCGCGAATGCGCGATCGATATCCCCGGTCCCGAGACCGACGCGCTGGGCGCCATCGCACGTGAATACAATTCCTACATTATGGCGCAAGCCAAGGCGCATCATCCGGATTGGCCGGATCGGTTTTTCAACGTCGGTTTCATCCTCGATCCCAAGCGGCGCGGTCGTCCTCAAGCACTACAAGGTCTCGCCGTTGTTTCCGGTCGAGCATTCGGTATGTCCGCACGACATCTTACGATTGGTGGATCGAAAAGTACGGCAACACTCTGGACGCGTTCTGGCCGGTTGTGGATACGGAGATCGGACGGCTCGGCATCATGATGGCGAATGAAGGATCGTATCCCGAGAATGCGCGCGCGCTCGCGATGAACGGCGCCGAGGTAGTATATCGCGGCTCGTATCCGCATCCGGCGGCCGGCAATGGATTATTCGAAATCCAGAGCCGCGCCCGCGCGCTGGATAACAACATGTATGTTATTGCGCCCAACCTTGGCGCCTACGCGCTCGACGCCGACCAGCGAACCGATCGACACCTTTGGCGGGCAGTCGTTCATCATCGACTATCGCGGACAGATCGTCGGCCGCCAGGATTATGGCGGCGTCGCGACTTACGTCGGCGGCGTCATCGATATCGAGGCGATGCGGCATCATCGCGAGAGCGCGCAGTGGGATAACTGGATGAAGGATTTACGTACCGAGCTGTACCAGTTGCTCTACAAAGATCCCGATCTACCCGAAGAATCTCTACCTCGAGCGCGCGCCGATGAAGCATCGCGAGTATCGCGAGAAGGTTATCGAGAAGCAGGTCGCGCTGATGCAGCAGCGCGGCATCTGGAAGAAATCCTCCTACGACTAGGCGAGCTGCAAAAGCGCGCGGAGGTCGCCGCATTGGCGCCGGATGTCGTACTTCTCTGCGTGCGCGACGATGCTGTCGAGGATGCTAATCCGGTTTCCGGCCGCGTCTACCGCAAAGGGAACGATGCTGCCGTCACCGCGCGCGATGGCTCCGGGAGCCGACGGCGAAAGATTCATCTCACCCATCATGGCAGACAGCTCGTCGACCTCGCGCGCCAGCTCCTCGAACAGCGCGGCGCCGCGGGTCGGTGAACGTCGCATGACGCCGGAGCTGCGCGGTGCCAATCCTCAGGTCGAGGATCGCGCGCACCGCCTGATCCTCGGCGTACTCGCGCCGGGCGCCGCGGGTCTCCCCGCTACGGCAAACCGAAAACCAGAACTTGCTCACTCCCAGGTGCACATAGACTGCATGCAGGAGCCCGCTCAGCGGGCGTAGATCGTCGCGCCACGGCGAGTAGAATTCGCCGGTCTCGATGCCCTCGCCCAGGCCTTCCAGTATCTCGCCGCGATCGAGGATGAAGAACAGCCGATTGTGCATCGACTCATGGATCAGCGCGTCTGCTATCCAATAGGGCTCTTTGACTGCGCTCAGAATGAACGCGCCCGGCAAATCCGAAAAGCTCACGTTGGAAAAATCGCCGACCGTCGGCGGCTTCATCGCGATGACCTGGAGCAACTCGCACATATGCCCCAGCGCATCCGGCTGATGTCGCGCGACCAGCGCAAGCGCCTCGCGAAGCAGCGGCAACTGCTGATACTGATAATCGTCCGGCTGACCGATCAGCACCGCGGCGCCATCGATCGTCGGAAGGCAAAAGGTTTCCGGCTTCAGGCACACTTCCAGGTCCTGTTGCTGAACCAGCGGGCGTTTCACCAGTCGCGCCGTGGGCCTATCCGAGCCGGTATTGTCCACCTTAAGTCGCATGGTTGCGCCGCCGTGGATTACCTCGAGGGCTGCAGCCTCGACGCCAACCACCGCGATCCGTCCGGACCCGAGGAGCGAATAAGGGGTTCCTGGAATCGAAAGCGGGAGCGCGGTTGCAAACGGCCGCGCAAAGCAGCGGTTTACCCCGCGCAGCATTTCCAGCGCGATGACAAAGCGCTTGAAATCCTCGAGATGGAGCGCCAGCGCGCGCCGAGGATCATCGGTGCCCAGCGCAGCGTAATATTTTTCCAAAGCCGCCGGAAGCGGCGAGGGATTCAGGCACCATCCCGTCAATTCGTAGGCCAGCCGCGCCCAAAAGTAGGCATAAGGATCGCGCCAGATGAGGGTGAAGATTTCCGGATCGGCCGCTGCGAGGTCCGCATAAAGCGCGAGGAATTCGTCTTCGTCGCCTCCGAGCGGGCGCCGCGCCTCCAGCGCGCGCACCACCGCCATCAATGCGGTGGCGCTTTTCTCGTAGCGACGCTGATAAACGTCCGTGTCGTTCCAGAGAATGGTTCGGGCGTCCACGGAATACTGCGCGGGGATTTCAGAGGGCGCCGAGGAGACTCGGCGCCCTTATAGATGTTACGGCTACAGCTAGTCGGCGCGAATCTTCGGCGCCACCACGCAAACGCCCTTGCCCGAGGCCGCGAAGCGTTTGCTCCAACGCGGTGCGTCGAGCCGCTTGGCATCGCTGGTCAACTCGATGACCATCGATGCCAGATCGGCTGCCGACTGGTCCGCGAGTTTGTCCAACGCAAGGGTCTTTTTCTTCATCTCAGGCCCTAGTCGCGAATCTTGGGCGGCGCTGGGAGAATCTTGCCGGACGCCGAGAAGCGACGCGTAAAGCGCGGGGCATTGGAATCCTCGATGAAGTCCGAGTTAGCCAAATGGCACTTGGTCTTGCCCGAGGCCGCGAAGCGCTTGGTCCATTGCGCCACCGATTCATCGCTCAGGTTAAGGCTACCAATCCCGCTCTTGACCTTGCCCGAAGCGCCGAAGCGATTGGCGAAGGGTACGGTTTGCGTATCCGAGGTTTCATGGAGTTCCGCGACCATCGCGTTCAATTCACTGGCTGCTTCCAGCCCGAGCTTCTGAAGATCAATAGGCGTACGTTTTTTCACGTGAGCCATCCCTCCGCTTTGATAGGTCTTGCTTGTATGTCGTCGGTTGTTGGTATGTCAAGGATGCTATATGCGCGGCGAATGCACTCTGGTCGGACCCACTGATTTTCAATGAATTCTGCTTCCATTCGGTCATTAATCCGCGCGGGAACAGCCTATGCCCGATTGGCGCGATCGCAATACTGGCCCGCCAAGGATCTCGAGAAGCTGGCAGCTACCAGGCTCCTCGCAGTCCTGCGCGCGGGCGCGAGCATGCCCTTTTATCGCGAACGCATCGGCAGTTCCGATCCGTCGCAGCTGAGCAGTTATCCGATTTTGAGCCGCCGCGAAATTCCGGCCCTCAATCGCGCGATTCGCGATCGCATGCCACCGGGAGTGGAATTTTTCCACGACGACTCTTCGGGCTCGACCGGCATGCCGATGGAGTTCCTGTTTGATGCGGCCCATCAGACCGGGCGCTACGCCGCACGGATGCGCTATCTGCGCGCCAACGGATGGTCGCCGTTGCGCCGCAACGCGTGGATCGTCGCCTTCACCTCGGATCAGGCCGGCAATCCCGATGCCTTCATGCTGCGAAGCCGCCTGCGTGGACGCTCGACCTTCTTGAAAATTTTTCGTCCCTTCGAGGAACAAGCCGACGCCCTGCTCGCGCTCGATCCGGAATTTCTTTACACCATGCCCTCGAATCTCGATGGCATATTTCGCGTTTTCGAGCGTCGCCGCGCGAGGCTGAGGACCCTCCAGTGCATTTTCACCGGAGGCGAAGTCCTCGACGACTCGCTCCGCGAGCGCGCCCGTCACCTACTCGGAGTGGAGATTCGCGACAACTACGGCTCGACCGAGGGTTTCATCGCGTGGCAATGCCCCGCCGCGAGTTACCACGTCAACGTGGAGCATGTGGCGGTGGAGATCGTCGATGAGCGCGGACAATCTGTCGCACCCGGCCAGATGGGAAAGGTCCTCATCACGACTCTGGAGAATCGCCTGATGCCGCTCATCCGGTATGAGATCGGCGACTACGCGATCGCAACAAGTGAGCGCTGCACTTGCGGCCGAACGCTTCCACTCCTGGGCAGGGTCATCGGACGCGGGATCAATCTGTTTCGATTACCGGGCGGACGGCTCCAATCGCCATGGCCATTGATCGGACCGCTCAAGGCGCGATGCGACGATGCAACAGTTCCAGATGGTGCAGGAAACCTTCGATCATTATGTGGTGCGCTATGTTTCCGATCGCGAAATGGATCGCGAGGCTGCGCAGCAGATCGTGGCGGGTTTTGCGAAGACCCTGGCGACGGAACTGACCGTGGCATTCGAAAAGATGGACTCGATTCCGCGCACCGCGGGCGGCAAATTTATGACCGCGCTCTCGCGGGTGCAGTGACTGAAGCGCCCTGCCCTTTCAATCTTCGTCGCCCCCGACTATGGATCGGGTACTTTCGGCAAAATGGGAGCCTCGCATGATTTCTCTTTCCGATTACAGCTCGTATGACGGACTCGGACTCGCCGCACTGGTTGCGCGCAAGGAAGTTACTCCCGAAGGAACTTCTCGAGACCGCGATCGCCGCGGTCGCGAAGGTAAATCCGAAACTCAACGCCGTGCTGCAAACGCTGCCCGAAATGGCGGCCGCGGAGATCGCCGCGAAAGCTGCCTTCGGGTCCCTTCGCCGGCGTGCCCTTCGTCATCAAGGAGCTGGTGCTGCACGCGAAAAATGTCCGCTCCGATTCCGGATGCCGGCTCGCCCAGGGCATGGTTCCCGACTGCCGATACCGAACTGATGGCGCGCTTTCGTCGCGCTGGCCTGGTCCTGATGGGCACCACGCAAACTCCCGAGCTCGGCTACAACCCGACCACCGAGACGGTGCTGTTCGGCCCGGTGCAAATCCGTGGGACCTCACGCGCAGCGCCGGTGGTTCGAGCGGAGGCTCCGGGCGCGGCGGTCGCAGCCGGCATCGTGCCGGTAGCGCACGCCAACGACGGCGGCGGATCGATTCGCATCCCGGCCGCATGCAATGGGCTGGTCGGTTTGAAGCCGACGCGCGATCGCACGCCCACCGGTCCTGACTATGCCGATCCGCTTTGCGGCCTCGCGATCGAGTTCGCGGTCACCGCACGGTTCGCGATGCGGCTGCACTCCTCGATGCGGTCGCGGGACCCGATGTTGGCGCGCCGGCGATGATCGCGCCGTTCGCCCGCCCGCTCGCGCAGGAAGTCGGCGCGGCGACCGGCAAGCTTCGCATCGCATGGACGACCACGCCCGCCTCGGGGGAAGAAGATCGATCCCGAATGCGTCAAGGCGGTGCATGAAACCGTCCGCACGCTCGAGGGCCTCGGCCATACGCTCATCGAGGGCGGGCCGAAGTACAACTGGGATGCGTTCCTCAACAACGTGCATCTGATCTGGGCGGCGTTCACCGCGCTCTCGGTCGACAGCGCCGCCAAGGCGCTCGGCCGCAAGCCGGGCCTCGACAACCTCGAGGCGGTCACGCTCGCATGCTACGAGGACGGCAAGCGCATCAGCGCGCTCGAGCTTCTCTATGCCGAGGCGCATGGCAACATGCTCTCGCGCTCGGTCGGCGCATTTTTCGAAACCGTCGATGCGCTGGTAACGCCCACCATCGCGCGCCCGCCGGCGCCGCTCGGCGAAATCAATCAGAATCAGGCCGGCATGACCGCGATGGAATGGACGCGCCAGGTTTTCGCCTACTGTCCGTTCACGCCGCTGTTCAACACCACCGGTCAGCCCGCGATTTCGCTTCCTCTATATTGGACTCCGGCGGGACTTCCGATCGGCGTGCAAATCGCGGGACGCTTCGGCGACGAGGCGACGCTGATTCGACTGGCCTCGCAACTCGAGCAGGCGCGCCCGTGGGCCTCGCGCAAGCCGCCGGTTCACGTGAGCAGGTAACGAATCGCGCTTCATCGTTCGAGGAGATGACGGACGCACAATGCGCATCGTAAATCGCGTCACCAAAATGCTCGGCGTCGAGTATCCGATCGTACAGGCGCCGATGGGATGGATCGCGCGCGCGCAACTCGCCTCGGCGGTTTCGAATGCGGGCGGCACTGGGCATCATCGAAACCTCCTCGGGCGCGCTCAGCGAGATCAAGGAAGAGATCCGCATGATGCGCTCGCTCACCGACAAGCCGTTCGGGGTGAATATCGCGCTGGCGTTCGTGCGCGACCCCGGCATCGTGAAGTTCGTCGTCGACCAGGGCGTGCGCTTCGTCACCACCTCGGCAGGCGATCCGGGAAAATATTGCGGCGAGCTGAAAGCCGCGGGACTCACGGTTTTCCACGTGGTGCCGACGCTCAAGGGCGCGCTCAAAGCGGTCGAGGCCGGCGTCGATGGACTCATCGTCGAGGGCGGCGAAGGCGGAGGCTTCAAGAATCCACAGCCGGTCGCCTCGATGGTGCTGCTGCCGCTGGTGCGCGAAAAAGTCGACGTCCCGATTATCGCCGCGGGCGGCATCACCGACGGACGCACGATGGCGGCCGCTTTCGCGCTCGGCGCCGAGGGCGTGCAGATGGGCACCCGCATGGTGTCGTCGGCGGAATCTCCGGTGCATGCGAACTGGAAGAATGCGATCCTCGCCGCGGCGGAAACCGACACGGTTTTCCTCAATCAGTTCTCCAAGCCCGCGCTGCGCGCACTCCGCACCAACAAAACCTCGCGCCTGGAGCGCGAGCCCGGCCCCAACATGATGAGCGAGTTCGGCAACGCGAAGGATTTGTATTTCGGCGGCGACATGGAGGCGAGCATCGCGCTATCGGGCCAGGTGTGCGGCCGCATCGATGCGATCAAGCCGGTCGCGCAAATCATCCGCGAGACTGTCGATGATTTTTTCAAAACAGTCCAGAGTCTGTCGACCAATTACCTGCGCTAGGCGATTTCGACCGCCATCGTGGCGGGTTTCCGACACAAAATGTAGAATTCGCGCACTCGCACTGCGATTTATCCAGCGCAAATGCTGCAATCGCGTTGCTGCCAGGACTGCTCTGCCGTCGACAGAGCTAAATTTGCCGACTGGGCGATTGCGAGCATAGCCTTTAGGTATCGGGCATGTCAGCCCTCGACTACCCACCCGACCACACTTCCGGAGCCTCGGGTAGTCAGCCTGTAAGGAGTAAAGTGATGAGTAACGAACAACGTCCGAACAACCCCAACCAGCAGAACCAGAATCCGCAGCAACAGAATCCGGGTCAGCGCCGGACAATCAGCATCAGCACGACCGCCAGCAGCATCAGCAGGGCGACGCAGCGCGATCGGCAGAATCAAGGCGGAACCCGCAAGGCGGCAATCGTCAGGAGGACGAGCGTCGACGCACCAATCAGCAACAGAATCCGCACAACAAATAGCACAACGATCCAACGATGAATGCCGGGCGGCCTCAAGGTCGGCCGGCTTTTTTGCGTCCACAAGGAGGTGGAAGAGCGCGTCAAATCCATACACAATTAATTGACGGCTATCGGCGCTGACGCCAAACCTCATAGCTCGATCCAGGAACGCCCCATGATGAGAGCTGCCTCGTGGCGAATTGGTCTGCTGCTTTCGTTTACCCTTCTAATCAACTGCTTTCTCTTTCCCCGCACCAGTCACGCATTTTCGGTGCTCGCGCATCAGGCGATCGTCGATCACGCATGGAAAAAGCAACTGCGTCCGATGATCCAAGGCGCTTTCCTAACGCCAGCGATCGACGAATTGACCGATGCTCGCGCCTACGCTCGTGCCGGCTCGCATCTGCCCGACCTCGGCTACTTTCCGCTCGGCAATCGCGTCTTCACCGATCTGCTTCACTACGTGCGCACCGGCGATTTCGTCGACTCGTCTGATAACCGAAGCGCATACGCCTCAGGAGTACGCATTCGCCTTGGGCGTCATGGCGCATTACGAGGGCGACACCGTCGGCCATCCGCTGGCGACCAATCTCGCGGTGCCGATATCTGCATCCGAAGCTGGCGTCGAGAGTACGGCGATACCGTGACCTATGCGGAATCGCCGTCGGCGCATCTGCAGACCGAATTTCGCTTCGACATTCTGCAGGTCGCGCACCGCCGCGAAATTCCCGAGCTGTTCGAGCATTCGATTGGAGTTTAAGGTTCCGAAGGAGTTTCCTGAACCGCGTGTTTCAGCGAGACCTACGGCCTCGAGGTCGAGTGATCTTTTCAACAACTTCGATGTCGCACTGACAACTTATCGATGGGGTTTTCGCACTCTCATCGATGAGGCCACCGGCATCGCGTGGCGGACTCTATCGCGACGACATCAAATCACTGGAGCCCGGAGTGGTCGAAGAGCGCCGATTTCCTGCACGTCGATGTCACGCGGCCGATTTTGAAAAGGAATTCGGCAAGGCGTTCCTCGAGCCGGGCTATTTCGTGCGCTTTTTCGGCATGCATCGGCAATCTTGTTTCCAAATGTGGGTCCGCTGAAAAGATTGCCCTACAGACCGCTGCCCGAAAAGGTGCGGAATCTGTACTTCGGCGCATTTCACAAGGCCTCGGAGCAATACCGTCAGGAACTTGCGAAAGCTTTCCGGGCCCGCTCGCATGGTTTCCGAATTTAATTCTGGATACCGGCAGGATCGGATCAGCCGGGAACCTATTCGCCGGCCGACCAGGCCTATGCGGAATTGCTTCGCAAACATGCGGAGGATCATTTCGCTCGGATGCCCGAGGCCGCTCGCAGAAGATCTGCGCGAAGCACTTCGCCGATCGCGAAGGCCGCGCTGAAATTCAAAGAGAGTGACAAGGACCGCGAGGAAACCCTCACCGCACTGAATGAGTTCGAATCGACCATGAAGCACCATCAGCAGGTCCAGGCGGCAGCCGTCCCCTAGCAGCTGTTAGGCTCTCGCGCCGAAGTCTTTTCCGGGTGCCGTCGGAAATGCTAATCCTTGGGGTTCGCAAGGAGTCAACACGATGGCCCAGCAAGAAATCACCGAAGCCGATCTGCGCGCGCGCGTCCGCAAATTGCTCGAAGAAGCGCATCCCGACAAGGTCGATCAGTTCACCTTTCGCGGCAAACAGTACGACCACGGCCTGGCGTGGGTGCATTTCCCCAAAGGCTACGGCGGACTCGGCATCAGCCCCGGCATGCAGGCGATTGTCGCCGACGAACTCGCCAAGCACGCGAAGACTCACTACGACGACATGATGATCAATGCCATCGGTATCGGGATGGGCGCGCCGACCGTGCTCACTCATGGCACCGACTGGATGCGCGACAATTTGCTGCGCCGCATCTTCACCGGCGAGGACATCTGGTGCCAGATGTTCAGCGAGCCCGGCGCGGGCTCGGACGTCGCGGGCCTCTCCACGCGCGCGGTGCGAGAAGGCGACTCGTGGACGGTCAACGGCCAGAAGGTGTGGACCAGCCTCGCGCATCTGTCGAAGTGGGGCATGCTGCTTGCGCGCACCAATCCCGACGCGCCCAAGCATCTCGGGCATGTCCTACTTTCTGCTCGACATGCAGAGTCCCGGGCGTCGAGGTGCGACCGCTCCATCAGATCACCGGCGAGGCCGAGTTCAACGAAATCTTCTTCACCGATGTGAAAATTCCCACCGACCGAATGATGGGAAAAGAAGGCGAAGGCTGGAAGGTCGCTATCACCACGCTGATGAACGAGCGCACCGCGATCGGCGGCGCGCCGACCAGGCCCGGCGGCGGCGCCATCGGCGTGCTGATGGACCTGTGGAAATCGCGCGACAGCAAACATTTCACGCCTGACGAGCGAAACCGTGATGCGCGATCGGATCGCAAAACTCTACATCGAGGCGGAACTGCTTCGCATCACGGTGCAGCGCGGCAAGGCGGCGCGCAAGGCCGGCAATCCGGGCCCCGAAGGATCGGTCGCGAAGCTCGCGCAGGCGGAACTCAACAAGCGCATCTGGGAATGCGCGATGGATGTTATCGGCGGCGACTCGCTGGTGTATGAGGCTGGCTATCAGCGCCGCCGGCCGACTTCGCGCGACGCAGCGAAGGCCGCCTCGGCATGGCGAAGTACCAGTTCCTGCGCGCGCGCGCGAACTCCATCGAGGGCGGGACTTCCGAGGTGATGAAAAACATCCTCGGCGAGCGGGTGCTAGGACTTCCCGGCGAGCCTCGCAGCGACAAAGACATTCCATGGAAGAACATCCCGCGCAGCGCCTAGACGCATAGTTAGCGATCTAGTAGAATTAAGGACGACAATGGACATTTCATTCACCACCGAGCACGAACAGCTTCGGCAGACGGTTCGGCGATTTCTGGAAAACGAATCCAGCGAGCAGACCGTCCGCAAGCTGATGGAAACCGAGCGCGGCTATGACGCGAAGACTTGGGAGCGGATGGCCTCGGAGTTGTCGCTGCTAGGACTCATCGTACCCGAGCAGTACGGCGGCGCGGGACTCGGGCCGGTCGAGCTCGGCATCGTGATGGAAGAAATGGGACGTGTGCTGTTCTGCGGACCATATCTGTCGACTGCGGTGCTGGCGATACGGCGCGCATTGCTGCATGGCGCGGACGATGCCGCCAAAGCAAAGCTGCTGCCGGCGATCGCGTCGGGCAAATCGATCGCCACCCTGGCATTCGTCGAAGAGCATGGGCGCTGGGACGCCGAATCTATCGCGATGCGGGCGACGCGCGATGGTTCGAAGTGGAAGCTCTCGGGGGTGAAGGATTACGTCCTCGATGGCGCCATCGCCGACATAGTGCTAGTCGTCGCGCGCACTGACAATGGCTTGGGGCTGTTTCAGGCGGATGGACGCCAAGTTCGAGCGCGCCGCGCTTCCCACTCTCGATCTCACCCGAAAGCTCGCGCGGCTTTCTTTCTCGGATACTCCGGCTACGTTGCTATCCGGACAGTGGCGATGCGACCGCAGCCATCCGGCCACGTCCTCGCTCTGGGCGCGGCGATGCTGGCGGCCGAACAGGTCGGCGGCGCGCAACGATGCCTCGAGCTGTCAACTGAGTATGCGAAAACCCGGCTCCAGTTCGGAAGACCTATCGGGACCTTTCAGGCGATCAAGCATAAATGCGCGGATATGCTGGTGGAGACCGAGTTCGCGCGCTCCGCCGCCTACAATGCGGCATTTGCAGCGGCCGAAGAACGACGAAGCCGCAACTGCAATCGGCGGCCCACATCGCAAGGTCCTACTGCTCCGAGGCTTTCTTTCACGCCGCCGCCGAGAATATCCAGATTCACGGCGGAATGGGTTTCACCTGGGAGGCTCCGGCGCATCTCTACTTCAAACGCGCGCGCGCAAGCTCGATGATGTTTGGCGATCCTATCGATCAGCGTCAGAAGCTGGGAGCATCGTCTTTGAGGTGACTGTGTGCAAGCCTTAGAAGCCCAGCGAAATCCAATAGAAGCCATCATTCTTGTGGCGCGGTGATCAACGCGCCGGAGATGAAGTCGGACATGAAGATGCCGTTGGCGGCGGTGAATCCCACCGTCTCCATAACCAGCTTTCCGCAATTCGTGTCCGCCGTACTGTTTGAAAGCGAAGCCAACGCCCAGACGCATGCGTTGGGAAACTGAATCGGCCAGGTTACCGCATAGGTCTGATCCTGCACCAGGCCGCCGGACGGGAACAAGCGCGCCCCATTGCAGCGTCGCGGTGATGAAGCCGCGATTGATATCGATGAAAGGAAGCTGCAAGTATCCGTTGGCTGGACATCAGCCCTTTGAACAGCGCGGTGAAGGACTGCATCGCGGTGATATTTCCGATATTGGTGTCCTGGCGTTGCTTCAGAAAGGCAGTTCGATTCGCCAATTGTTGGTGAGGCTGGTTGGATAGACCTATGCCCACCGAAACTCGCTCCACTCGCCGCACCTTCGACCGGATCGGTGGCCTGGATTTCATAAACCTCGTTAGCGGTAAAGCTGGGTTATCGATTAGTAAGCGCCATCGCGATATCTCCTTGTCGATTGGTTGGCCGACGCTAGAAGGTCAGCGTCCAGATCCCACTTAGACTCATGCTCGAGGTAAACAGGATTGGACTGATAGTCTTACGCGCCAGCATCGGAGTCGGCTGAGTCGTGCCCGGAAGCACCACGGTGGTCTTGTTCGCAAAGAGTCCCAGCTCCTGGATGTTGATTCCGACTGCGCCGGTATCGCCTGCGCCGAGACTCCAGTTGAAGGTCACGCTGCCCGCGCCGTCCTCCGAATGAGAGTCGAGTGATCTTATAGTATGCCGGCGCCGTGAGACCGGCATCTGTGAGCGTCGGGCGGTGCGCTCCGATCCGAATCCCACGGCGGCGGCAAACTCTCCGCTGGTGTCGCCGCCCATCAGCGCGGCCAACGCGGGAAGACCGGCATTGACAAAGAGGTTGTGATCCTTCGATGTTCGCGATCAGACGCTCATGGTCGAACAATTGAAAGCGAACCATTCCGCGCGGCCTACCTAACCTTTCGCTCCCAGTATCCTTGACGAACGCGCTGCACTTCGAAGCCAAACTGTTCGATTTCACATACCTAGGCGATGATTTCATTAATTCCTCCAACGTCGAAGCAAGACGGAGGAAATCACGGAGTTGCAGAGATGCAGCCACCCTGCAGAACTGCGTTGCCGTTCACAACCAAGGCGGAATCTGCCACCGCTGGTTCATTCGCGCCATAAGTGATCCCGCTGTGCCGATATGAGCTGAATAAAGCGGCGATCGCAGGTCCATAAGAATCATAGAGGCGGCATGATGACCTCCACCGAAAGGGAGGCATCGACCGGCGTCGGAGGGATATCCAACTTGATAGCTCACGATTCCTCCAAGCGTCAGGCTGTCAATGTGGACTCGGGAACCAGTCGATGATGGCCGGCAAGACGAACACCAAGGCGTCGAGTAGCGATCTGGCAGGCTTGAAGAAATTTATCGCAGCTATCGCGATTTAATCGGCGCACTGGCTGCGACCATATTTTCGGCCTGAAGTTGAATAGCAACGCGAAATGCCGCCCAACCCTGGTTCGAAGGATACTGACTCCCGCCCCAACTGCTTTGACCTTCAGGCGATAGACACGATCGGTCCAACCCAGGGTCGCAAGCGCATTTTGATCGACCAGGCCGTCCCTCGGAAGCGATGCAACTGGATCGCCATCTTGATCAGCGCGTTCTGCTGCGATCGCTGACTCTCGACCTGGAGGCATCCTACCGAATCCGCTTCGGTGAGTGTATCGATGTCGATTAGAGCATCGACATCGGTGATCGTGTCGACACTCTTAATAACCGGCGCGACGGTCTGCCATAGAGGAGAGATAATATCGAACTGCCAGCCAAGAAACGGTAAAGCGTCGGCAGGAACCGAATCGATTCGATAGACCAGCATCGGGGTCAAGTCGATCTGCTCCAAGCCGCTCGATCAAGGTCATCAAGGCCTGACTGCGGCTGTCGTTTATGGAAGGTGGAATCTGTAGCTCAGCCATGTATCACAGTCCTGGGCGTCACAGTTCCATAACTTAGTGCTCTAACTATGCTCTGTGCTGGCTGCTTGCGCCAGAGTAATGTTGGTGCAGTTGGCCCACTGTCCCTGCCATCAGCTGGGTATACGCCGGAGAATTAAGCGTTACTTCGTAGACTCCGGGGACTGACAGCGCCGCAATGATCTGGCTGGGAACGAGGTCGCGCTGGATTTTTGATGCGAGGTCGAGCGCGAACTGCTGGATCGCGGTTGCAGCGGCGCCCATGGTCAAGTTCGGATCCGCATCCGAGTACAGATGTTACGATCGCATCGACTTGATAGTCAACTTCGTTAACGGCTGAAGTTACAACAGTATCCGTGAGCGGACGTACCGTGTCGGAATCGAGCGCGGCCTGAACACTTGCTAAGCAGTGTTGGGCCCGCAATCGCAATCGAATTGGGCGCCGGCGCGGGTTGCACACGAAATAGGACCGGTCAGAACGTACACATTCACGGTTCCGGGAGCGGGACTCACCACCTGAACATCGACGATCGAAGGATCGACACTCAGAGCAAAGAACCGATAAGCGCCTGCCGGACCGGCTGAGCTGAATTGATTGGGCGCCGCCTGAATCCTGATTCGCAGATGGTCGTCGGTTTCCGGCGCGGAACCACCCGAACGTGGTACTGGTATTGCCGCTCCCGAAAGTAGTCCACTAGGATTGAGTAGCACATCGATTTGACCGGGCAAAAACCCATTTCCCGCGACGCCGGCTTCAACCGCGGCGCGCATTCACGGTGCGTACTCGTCACCCCCGCATACAATGGTCGAGTCGGCGCTGGTAGCGAATACCACCTGGCCGTCGCCGCTGCCAACCCGGGTCCCGGCTGCGATCGTATAGTTCACGGTCAAGGCAGCTTGCAAGAGTGAACTGGATGCGTAGTGCGTCGCGGGTTGCGCCTGCAGCTCGCGCGACTCCGACCAAGACTCCCAAATAGTCGATCATAGGAAAGACGGCGAACGCGAGCAGATTCTGCTGCGCCGCATATTGAATTGCGTTGCGTACCAGCGATTCGCGGTAAGCGTAAAGATCGATGAGCAGCCGCTCCACTTGCGCCGGCTGCAGGGTCCGCCCGGACGAAGCCTCGAAGTGCTGCGATCATATCGGCCAGAATCAGATTCGGATCGGTGCCGTCGGCGTCGTTAACAAATATCGGCGCCGGCAGTGAAGGAATTCCCTGCCCCATCATGCACCTCCTGAAACGCCGACCACTGTGACTCGCGAGGCCGAGGAGGGCCAGCCAATTTAAGCTGCCAGGTTATGGAGACATTCAAGTGAGCGCCGGATTGAGAGCTGCTGTCGTTTACCGGCGCGACATTTACCGATTGCAGATTGACGCGCGGTTCCCACATGGCGATCGCAGCACTAACTTCACGGACCATTGCGGGAATCGCCGCACTTATGGGACTGTCGATAAATTGCCACAAGTCGGCACCGAAGGTTGGGCGTAACGGATCAGATCCTCGAGGGGTAGTCAGAATGATAGCTATGCATTGATCGATGTCCTGAAGCCCCTGTACGACTGATCCGATGCTGTCCAGCTTCAACGACCAATCCGCCGAATTTATATCGGCAAGTGTGGTGGCAGCGGCACTCATAGCACGGCCTGATTACTAGGATGGTTGGAACGGCGCATTGGTATGTATCCATTAGGTCAGCAAAGAAATGAAACCGGCCTTATCAATCGAGCGGCGGATGTATGGACACGCCGCTCGGTAACACTTTCACGAATGAGCCTTCTGATTGGAGTATTATTCCCGCCGGCGCAATCATCGTAACTGAGGCGGCTACACTGCCGAGAATCGTAAAGGCATGGAGGATCGCATCATAGCCGACCGTAGTGCCGTCGCTAAAATCTAGCGCCAGAGAATGAGCGCCTGCATCATATTTGATACTGGCGCCGTCTTGAAAGCTCAACGTCAATAGGTGATTTCCACTGTCGTATCGAAAGCTCGAAGCATCCTGAAAGTTAGCGAAAGCGACGTGTGAGCTCCGATCGTATTCCATTGCGCTGCCATCTTTGAATCCCAGATGGAGCTTCTCTGCGCTTTGCACCGGAGTATTATCGGCTTGCGAGTAGATCGCGCCTATCACCACGCCATCCTCATCCCGCTCGTCCATCAGACACACGACTTGTTCGCCCAGATCGGGAAGCCAATAGGCCTTGTCGTCTTGACTTTTAGCTACTACTACCGGCAGCCAATAGCTCAGCATCTGGTCGAATTCGTCGAAGATTACCCGGACTCGCCCCAAGGAGGGGTCCTGATCTTTGACCAGGCCAAGGCGAAGCATCGTCCATCCTCGGGTTCGTTGGTGGCTACAACCACCACACATGTTACAGGACACGTGACACCTCCAGACGCGTTGTATAGCCCGTACTACGTTCTATTCGATGTTGCGCCACCGTGGTAAGGTACTTTCCGTCGAACGCCCCGAAGCCGGACAGTTGGACTGTATTTCCTGCAGCCATCGCGATCGAGCCGGGCATAATCAGATTTGCTTCGGTCAGAACCATGTCGTGCGATTGCAAGGAAGCTTCTGCTTTCAGGAGGGCCTGCTGACCATTCTCGCAGCGTGTCACGATTTTCAGAACGTCGCTGGTCGCGATCTGCTCGGTTGCCACGACACTCTGAATTATCAGCGCCTTGGTGTTAGGATCGTGGTGTGCAACCTGAGCGCTGCCATAGGTCGAGTGGGTCCGATTGTGGAACTCGAAGGTTTCGAGATCTTCCCTTGTAATCGTGCGGACCGGAGCAACCGACTCGAGTGACGTTTGTGAGTAAAAGACCAGGCTCGATCCCCTAATCGTAAAGTCGAAGCCGTGCTCAAACGCTAGACGCTTCAGGAATGCCAGGTCACTCTCGTATTTTTGGGTGATTCTTTCGAATAGGAAGTCGTCGTCGGGCGCGCTGATCACAACCAGACCATATTTGGCTGCAATCGTTTGGACGATACTCATTAAGGTCTGGTCCTCATAACCGAGGCTGATACGCGTCCGCATCGCCGGCGTTATAAAGGCAGCGAGGCATCGGATCGTGAACGTATCGGGCGGACCCACAAGTTCCAGTTGATCGATCTGAAAGTTTCCGCAAGGCAATAAGTCTTCGTTCCTATAGCCGATCGCGAGGCTGACCTCATCGCCCAGGGTTGGGTACCACGAGGATTGCCACTTCTGGAGATGATCTTCGATCACCAGCTCGACCTCTCCCGAGAATTCAGAGAGGTAATCGGTATAGCTGATACGTCGCAACATCGAAGCTGTAGCCGCGGTGATATCCACTCCTCTGTAGGTCAACATCCATGTCGGAGCCCGGACCGAAAGCGCAATTGGCGATGCCATCTTGGAATAGACCTAATCTAAATGCGTTTCCACGGAGGTAAATCTGCAGCAACGAGCATTGACTTCTGCAACACTGGAATTGCGATGGCTAGTCCGGCTGATAGCACGGGTTCAATCGGAATGCCGGGATTTGCCATCACAATAGGCCCGAAGCTGGTTGGATCTCCATAGTAATGCCATGCAAGCAGATCCCATCGATCCCCGTCTGCGCTGATGTGGGTAACAAATTGAGAGTTGCTCATAGAGCGCTCCTCACGATAACGGACGTAGGTATGTCGTTCGGGAGCAGAATCGCACTCGTAGGCCCCGACGGCGACGCGGTAACGGCAAGAGCGGAAATTCCATTGGTCAGGCTTGCCGTGGCACCAAAGGCCGCTGACCCTGCGAGGGCTGTTATAGCAATCGGAACAAAGGGCGGAATTGCAGGTGCTCCTGGATCGAAATCCAGAGGTGACTCACATAGACTTAGTCGCACGGATACTCCAAATAAATCCCCGGACCCGCTCATTTGCCGCGAGGTGGTGTCGATTTGCGTGATTACGAAGTAGCCGCGGAAATCACCATTGCCGAAGATCAGTGGCAACGCGAGGTGGGTCGAAGCTGCTTCGAGCATTACCACCAAGCTTGTCGCGGGATTCGTGAATGAGCGATGTAGCAGCAGCTCCAGACGGATTCTCGTTAGGTCATCAGCCAGCCATTGCAATCGAGGCCGATCCTGAATGACGCGATGTTCCGCATAGTCGTAGCGGCGCGAATCGTTATACGTTTCGGGCGAGCCGATTACTTGAAACGTGATGTCACCTAACAACGCGAACATTAGAAATCAGTCCTTTGGCGCCGCTGCACCTCGCTACACCACTGCTGGTAGATCGTTTCGCGATGCTGTCTTAGCGCTTCCAGTATTTGCGGCTGAATGTCGTCAGCGTCGCAACAATTGACAGTTATCGTCGGACTCGAGTTAATGACTATCGAGCCTGCACCGATCCCATCGACGCTCGCCCGCCGCGATGGAACCCCGGCCAGCGTGGGCGCCGCCAGCAGAGGAGCGGCAAGCATCAGCAAAGCTGCGCCTCCCAGACTTCCTGCGCCTCCAAGAAAGTGCGGACCGATGCCCGGCTGACCCGATGGCCCAGAGGCGAGAAGCGGCAACGTCGCAAAATAGCTGGTCGGCCGAACCCACCCTCGCCATCTCTTTGGCATATCACGCGACATCCCAAGGTATTCCTCGATACGGTCCTGGAAGTCTCCGTTGAGGGCCTCAGCAACTTTGCGCAGGATGGTGATCGCCTCGCCGGAAACAGCTTTGGCCGCTGTGCGCAGAATCGTCACGATTGCGTGCCAGTTGCGCCAGATCAGATACGCGACGCCGGCGAGAGCTGCCACGGCCACCGCTATTTCAGCTATCACCGCGAGCACGGGCGAAGCCGCCAGAGCGGCCACGGCTGCAGTCAATTCGGTTGCAGCTTCCGCGACGGCAGCGAAGAATTCCGAGGCGTCCACGACAGGCCAAAATCCGGCCATGGCTTCGCCGATCGCGCTGAGCGTTTTCGTTAGGCGAAGTCCAATGTCGATTGTCAAAAGCCATCTACCCGCCGCAAGGAAAGCGCCCGTGGTTGTGACGAGCGCAGCGACTGGAACAAACACTCGTTTGATAGTATCCAGAAAAGACGACGCGCTGCTCGTGGGTTCCGTTGGAACCGCACATGCGCACTGACTGTATGTCGTGATTTGTTGACTTGGCGCTGTTATCTGTGCTGCACTAGAGGAAAGGTGTGCAATTTGACGTGCGGCTTCTTGAAACGTCTTTGATAGCGCTTTGAGTTGGGTACTGAAGTCGTTAACACGAATGGTTGCGGACGACAGTGCTGCCGCGAAGGCTGTGAGGCGACCGAGATCGCCGGATTTGACGCTTTCAGTCATTGGTACTTAGGTTCGATGTTTCGAGTTCCGACTTAAAACCCGCATGAACTATTGGTGGCATCAGCTCGTTTGTATCTTCTGGTCGGGTTCGACCTTCGAGGGCGCTGTGTTCATGGTCGGAATGGGCGCCGCTGGCGGACTGCTTATCGGAGCGCTCGTGATCGCAGTCGCAGGGATCCGAGCTCTCGTACGAGGTTTCAAAGAGGGCCTCGCAAAGAATCGGACAAGGCGCCTCGCGGAACAGATTTTCAAGAGTGAAGATTCACACAATGCTCCGCCTGCCGGCGACGCACCACCCGTCAGTGACATTTGAATGGCCTCTGGTGCATCTAGTTGCTGGTTTGAGGTCGCGAAGCAGATGAACGACTCCTGGGATCAGTTAGGGCGGTTCCTCGAGTGGGGCGGAAGCCCTGAGGGTGCCGTTTTCATACTCGGGCTGGGCGTCGTGGGCGGACTAGCGACGGGAGCTATTTTATTGGTCATCGAGGGAGTTCGAGCGTTCGTAGGAGGTGCGCGCGCGGCGCTCGCCGAAGACCGCGCCAAGCGACTAGTGAAGCATGGCATTTCACTTCACGATTCCCAACCGGCGCCGCCTCCCGGCGACATACAGCCTTCCAGCGACATTTGACTAGCTCCCTCCGCCCGCGATTCTCGAGGCCTTGCGCTGGTACTCCTTGACCGCCTGCAGCCAGTAGCATCAGCTCACTCGAAGTCCATCGCCGCCAGCTCGTCTACTCCGAATCCGAAGTGAACGAGGGCTGCGAAGGCGCCGGCGGAGGGCCCTGAAAATTTGCGCCCGCCACCTCCGATTGCAACGCCAGCACATCGTTGAGATCCATCGCGAGGAGATCCTCATAGACGATCTTCTCGCCATCGATCTCGACCAGCTCGGCAATCAGCGCAAATACGACGGCAGTCGGATCGCTCGATGCTCCGACCACTCGCTGCGCACGCATCAGATCGCGGCCACAGCCTTTCCGGATCATGGCGCGTCTTCCCCGAAGGAAGGACGAGCACCGCTGCGTCTTTCGCCCCCGGCCTCGACGACATCCCGAAGCTTCACTCCATTGACTGTTAGATCATCAGATCTCATCGAAGACCTCCTTCTTGATTGCAGATGGCCTTAGTCTCAGTCAGTGCTCATCCGCCCAGGTTGGTGCGGAAAGTAGAAAGCTGGTCGACCCCACCGACGACATAGACGTTCGCAAACACGTCGTAGAGGTAGATCTGGGTGCCAGCTACATAAAGCTCGCAGTGATAGACACTCACGGTGGAGTTGGTCTCCACCATGGCTTGATGCTTGAAGGCTGGCGGTTCCGGCGTCTTTGAAGACACCGGTCATCAGATAGACCACCGGCAGCTCCGCCGAGCGGCCCTGGCTGGTGTACTGCTCAAGGCTTCCGCGCACCTGGAAAGAATGGGTCTGGAAGGGACTCGCCGACATGGTCAAGGTTTCCGCATCGAACGAAGCCCACTTGATCTTGCGCCTCGAGCTTGTCGACTCCGCTCCATAGCTCGGCGGTGCCAACCATCCCGAGTCCTTTGTAATCGATCATCTTATGGCGCGGCTGCGGGATTTCGACTTCTTCGGCGCGTCCTAACAGACCAACGCCGTCGATATACACGTTGGCGTTGGTGAGAGAATTGATCTGGATGTTCATTCGGCTACCTCGAATAGCTCGTTCGAAGTTACTATGCGGTGGCCAGTGCTGACGTAGTCAAGCGTTGGTCTGACCCAGTTGCTGCAAGCAGCGAGACGTCGATGAAGGTCTGGAAGGTCAGACGCTCCGCCGGCGGCGGCGGCATCACATCGATGTCGAACACCAGTTGGCCGGCCGAAATTTGCGCCGGTGGATTTTCGGCCGGATCGTAGCTGGCACTCGCCGCAACCAGTGCGCCGCGCTGAATCAGGGTTCGCAGGAAGGAATTTACCGACGCCAGGATCGCGGTGATGAGTGCGTTGGAGATCGGCTGATCGATGAATTGCAGCATCGCCAGTTCGACTGACTCCTCGATGACGTCCATCGTACGCCGCACACTGATGAAGTTGTCGGGCGCGGTGTAGTTAGGATACGCGGAGGAACGGTTTCCCCACACCCGCAAGCCGGTGCCGAAGGCATTGAACACCGTGACTATCCCGTTGGAGTTCAGATTGTTGACGTCCGAAGCAGAATCCACCGCCGACGCGTAAAGCTGCACATCGGGTCCCAGGATGCCTTCTACTTCAAAATTCGAGGGCGACCACCAGTAACCATTCGCCAGATCACGAGCCGCGATCGCGCCGGCAACCCATGAGGAATACGGCCCTACCGCCAGCCCATTGAACTTGCGATGTTACCGCCGCGCCGGTCGCGCTCAGAGTTACGCCGGTAGGAACAATGCCGGTATCATAGAAGGTCTCCTGCGGATAACACAGGATCGGCGCGCTTACTGGAGGTGTTGAATGCGTTCCCAGTAACACCGCGATTGCTGATCGCACTGGCGACCGGGGTCGAAGGAGGCGAATCGATCAGCGCCACGGCTCGAATTTTGTTCGCAAGCGCTACTTCGGCGGCCGCGACATCCGCGAATTGCGAGTATCCGGGCGCGATGAGAATCTTTGCAAAGAAGCCCATCGTGCCATAGGTGGTCTGTAGGGCCTGGATCCCAGTGTAGACGCCGCTGGTCACCGCCCCAATGATGTCGGAATCCTGGACCTTGGTCGGATCGGCATAGTTAAAGGAGACCAGCACCGTCGCTCCCGGACGCGATGTGACCGCCCGACGCCGAGGGAATAATGGTAATGACTCCATTGACCGCGTCGAGGGTGTAGTCGGTTTCGGCCACATAGGTGGTGCCGGCAGGATCGCTGGTAACCACCACATTCGAAACACCCATGTGCCCGAGGTTGATGACGCCCTGAGCATTGAAGGGAAGCGCCGTCGCCGCGACCGAAGTGAAATGCCGCGTAGGATCGAATACGTTAACGACGATGACCTGACCCGCGCCCTGGTTCTGAATCGCGGCCAACGCGTAGGGTATCGTATAGCCACGCACCAGCGGCCCGAAGTTGGCGCGCATCGAGCGCCGAGGACACCAGCGTCGGTGCGTTGACCGCCGGGGCGATCGCCGGCGACTGGACCGCCCATGAGGGAGCGGTGCCGACCAACCCGATGACTGCGGACTTGACCACCGTCACCGGCACCGGGCCGCTGCCGACTTCGATCACTTCAATTCCATGTAAGAAACTTGCTGGCATTGTTTCACCGTGGTTTGGGATTGAGTTCTCGGCTAAGGCTCACCGCCTCTAAACAATTGGCGACGACTCTCCGGCGTTGCGACACGGCGTCGGCGTAGCTCCATGCGATGTTGACGGTCGCGCCGCTGCCGATTCCGCCCGAGGGAATGCCGAGTGACGACTCCGTTTACCGCATCGAGCGAAAAGTCGGTTCCTGGAACGAAGAGAAGAACCGCTCAGGCGTGCTGACAGTAAGCGCACAGATGTTCGAGTTCGGAAGCTGAATCTGATCCTGCGAGTTGAAGGTAAATTCCGTCGCTCCGATCGTAACGGTGCTCTCGCCGTCGGCTTCCAGAGCTACACCTTTGATAAAGAGCGGGAAGTCGTCAGGTCGTCGAGAGCCTCAAGAGCCATCGTCGTAAGCGCGAAGCGTAAAGAGGTATATCCACACCCCGCCTTCGGCGTCACGCTCGATGAATTTTTCGCGCACCATGTAGATCTTGCGCGCACCGGGAATCCGATATCCGGTCAGCGCGGCGCGGATCGCTTCCAGGATGGCATAGGCTCCCGGGGAGGTCGCTCCCGGAGTTCCACCCACGCTCCAGCCCAGGTCGCGGACCAGTACGGTAACGTCGAACTCCATTTTGCGTTCCTGGATGATCGACGCTAGTGTCTTCCAGCTCGTCCGTATTCGGAGCCGCGATACACGACCAGCGCCGCGCCGATTCTATGCGTCAGGCGATAGTTCTTCGGGTTGTCCGGGAAGTGAACTATCTCGATCGAGGTCACCATCGCTCGCAATCGGCTCACTATCGCCGTCTCGATGGTCGCGATATCGATGCGGAGTGGGCGGCGAGAACTGCTGCCCGGCCCATGGCGTGTCGAGAACTAACTCCCATGGTCCTAGAATCCCCTCATGCTCTTGCGGCTGAATATGCGCACTGGACCTGCGAGTCT
This sequence comes from uncultured delta proteobacterium, assembly GCA_963848285.1. GTDB lineage: Bacteria > Desulfobacterota > Binatia > Binatales > Binataceae > DATGKG01. The sequence continues at coordinate 901,706 of CAWKCZ010000002.1, forward strand.
CTTCTGCGCCCGGCGCGATCGAGATCTCAGTGCCATCCGCGCCGATACCCAGACGTCATCGCGCCGTTCGCAACTTTCGTTAGCATCGCTATCGCGTCGTCATAGCGCCGGCGCGCATCGGCCAGGTCATGAATCGGCCGCAGCGACTGCAGGCGATAGATCGCAACATCACATGCGAGCCGATGCAGCACTTCGGGGACGTCGGTCAGAGGCAAGCGTAAAGCGACCGCCGAGGTATCCGTCGATCTCCGCTGAGGCATCATCAAGCGCCTGCTGCAGAGCGCGTGGTGTTGATGGTGGTAATCGTCGGATCCTCGTTGGTGAGCTGAACCAAGTCGCGGTTCGGATAGCGATTGATCAGGTCTTGTGGCGTCGCGTAACTCATGACCATGTCATCTCCTAGGCCAGGTACTCGCTTACGATCAGGTCCGCGCTGTTGCGCCAGATGTTGGTGGTCGACACGCCCGGAGCTGGCGCCGGCGCCTGCCATGAATTCCGAATTGAGAAGCTGACGTGCCGACTTCCTCGAGCGAAGGCGGAACCAGGAGATAGACTCCTTTGCCGCTCGACGAGCGTGCCGAATGGCATCGCGGCGTCGGTCTTGAAGCGACCGCATCGCAGCGCGCGCCGCGCCGTAGTTAGCGGGATTCGACAGGTCCTGGTTGCTGGCATAGGCAAGCTGCCACAGCCCTACTCCGGTGTTAGCGCGGCCATCGACGCCGTAGCGGAACTCGCGGCGATTGAAAACCGCCTCATCGTTGATCGAGCTCATTCGCGTCACCGCGTACTCGCGGCGTAGCTGAAAGATAAAGGGACGAATCGCACGCGAAGCATCGATGAGGAACCAGTACGAGCCCGAGCCGGAGCTATTGATGTTCGACGGCAGTCGAGTCCGCATCCGCACGTCCCAGCGGACCTACCGGATGAGTCGCCGAAAAGAAGGGCTGCCCATCGTAGCCGACGACACTCGAAGGAGTCGTGACCGAGTTGCTTGATCATCTGGAAGAGCAGCATGTCAGGATGCACCTTGGTATCCCATCCGAGCTGCTCGATGATCGGCTCATAGACGCCATAGGTGTCATCTTCGATGTCGTTACGATCGATCGACACCGTGTCCTCGAAGTTGCGGTTCGCGATGGTATAGGAATGCGCCTCGAGCGCCTGGATAACGCGATCGCCGAGCCACTCGCGGAACTTGGTCGTGCGTCCCAGCCATGGATAGGTACTGACGCGGCTCGAGGAGCGCACGATCGAGCAGATCGATTCGTAGTATGACGGCGGCTTTTCGAAACCGCGCTGAAAGACGACATCGAAGCCGGTGAAAAGTGCAGAGAGGTTTTGCGGAGATACTTCCATCTTGGTTCTAGCTCCTTATAGTTGCGAAGGTCGCCTATGCGGCCGGCGGTTGCCTGATGCCAGAAGTCGACCCACACTTCGCCTGACGCATCGAGTCGCGACTACCTGGCCCGCTGCTGCGTACTGCTGCACCGAATGCGCCCGAGGCGCCGGTCGGTCGCAGTCACGTTGTTATCATCGAGCGCGAAGCATGGACTGCCGACCGAGGCTGCGGTGATCGAGTTGTCCTGCGCATACATGAAGACGCCCTTGCGCACCGCGATCTGGAGCGCGCCGGCCGCGCCCGGATTGTTCACCGCGTTCTGCGCGGGAGTGCCATTGACGACATACTCGGCGCGTCCGATGACTTTTGCGCGTTGGCCGTGGTGGTGGTCGCCGAGGCGGGAACCGCGTTGCCGGCCGCGTTGATCGCGACCATGCTGCCGAGAAAAATCGTCGTGTTCGCCTCGACGTCCGAGCACGCGGATGCGTCCACCGTCAGCCATCTCAGGCGTGTTTCGAGAATTTGTCAGTGCCGCCATCTTGTCACCTTGCTGGTTGGATTAGAGTTAGAGATTCGGATCCGTCTGATCCTTGTTGAGGCGCAGAAAATCGGCGCCGCTGCTTTTGCGCTTGCACGAAGTCATTGCGCGGTCACTCCCAGCAGTCCGCAAATCGCAACCTCGGTCGCGCTCAGCATCGAGCATGCTTGCGATCGCGACATTGCGATGCGCGGATCGCCGCCGAGATTCAGCTTTCGCCCGGCAGCACCACCGGTTGGCGCGCCGCGAAAGTATCGAAGCCCTTGGGATCGGCCGCGCAGTATGCGATCGCCCATTCGCGATGCGACGGCACCAGCTTGCCCGAGCGAATCGCTGCGTCGACCGCATGCTCGGCCTTCTCGCGTGCGCGCTGCAACTTGAGCGCATTGAGTTCGGTGAGCGCCTGCTGAAACTCCGCCACCGCGACATAGCGCGCGGGATCGAGGCTACCGATGTGACGCTGAGTCAGCATCGGCATTGTGCAGACGCCATCGCACCGATTTCCTTCAGGATGTCGTCGGGCGAAGCGTCGGGACTGAGCCCGAGCATCTCGCGCAGCTGTTTGAGAAATTCATTCATTTTGGTTTCCTCGTCTCCCGCCGCCGAGATCGCGGTCAGGTAAAGATTCGGGTTGTTGGTCAGCCCGGCGCGCAGCAGGCGCGTGATGGTGCCGGCGCCGGGCGCGTATTGGAAAACCGGCGAGATGTAGCGATACTCGTGCGCGCGGATTGCGCTCGCCGCGCGCGCGGTCCATTCGACACGACCCCAGATCGCGCCATCGCGGACCGCAAACTCCGTGATCCATCCCGCGGCCGGCGCCGGATTTCCCTGCGGCGCGACCGAAATCGGTCGCATGGTCATAGTCGATCGGAATCCCGGCCTTCATGCGCAGCGCCCTGGTCGCCGCGATGACCGCCTGTGGATCATCGAGGAGGTAAGGACCGCGCCCGTCGCGTCCGTGGAAGCTGCCGGCCGGGATCAGCTGGATCCATTCCGGCGCCGTCGCGACGATTCGTCCTCGACGCCAAAGGCTGGCGCGCTGGCGGTCTCGACCCGGACCAATCCGCCGGTTCGGCGTGGAGTGGCGCCCGGGTCGCCGCCAGCGCGTGTATGAGAAGAATCGTTCATCGCGGGCATTGTGCCGCGATTTCGTCGATTCAATAAGGATGAACTAGTTCAGCCGTAGGTTGTGCTACGGAGAGAAGCGGAAAGATGCACAAAAGTTGCGCTCCGCTGAACATCCAGTCAGCGGAGATACGGCGCAGAGTTGATTAACCAGGTCATCGAAGATCCTTCGCTTCGCGGCTATGGCGACGCGTTTGGTCATGTTCATGACGGGTCGGCGCTTGCGGTTTATTTTCTATATCGGCATCGACCTGCCAGAATGTTCCGGCGACGCACTTATCTTTCCTGAAGCGATCGCCGGTCTCTATCGCAGCTCGTGTGAATGCTTTTTTTCCAGCTCCCACCGCCGAATCCGTCGTGCGGCGCTATTACGCCCTGCGCCTGACCGATGCCATCGGTCCCTCGTTCGTACTCATCAACAATGTTCTCTTCATGCAGGCGCGCGGGCTGGACCAATTCCAGATCAGCTGCTGGGCAGCGACGTATTTCATCGTCTCATTCGTAAGCGACGTGCCGATGGGCGCGTTTGCCGATACCGTCAGCCGCCGCTTCGCCTACCTCTTCGGATGCGGATTGGGCGCAGCTTCCTTCGTCACCTACTTCTTCGCCCATCAATACTTCCTGTTCCTGCTCGCCGCGGTGATTGGCGGCGTGGGCGACATGCTGCGCAATGGCGCGATCGATGCCTGGGCCGTCGATGCCCTCGCCGGCTCCGGCCACGACGGCTCGATGGACCTGCTCTTTTCGCGCGCTGCGCAATTGATGCAGTTCGGCGCGATTTTCGGCGTCGTGATCGGCGGCCGTCTCACCATGCGCAACATCGCGATCCCATGGCTGTTGGGCGCGATGGGGCAGTTGCTGATGGCGGCCGCCGCGGCCAGGCTGATGCGCGGCGAGCAACCGCGCACCAAATCCTTTCATCCCGCCGCGGTCGCCGGATTGATGCGTGCGCACATTGTCGAAGCGATCCGTGCCGCCTTCGCTAGCCGGCCGGTCCTCACTCTAGGAATCGCGAACGCGATCACGATGGCGGCGTGGTCGCCCTTCTGGTACGAATGGCCGCAATTTTTCAATTCCAGCCTTCATCACGGACCGCAGGTCGCGAGCTGGGTCTACTGCGGCAACGCCATCGCCACGATGCTGGGGGCCGAGGTTGCCGCGCGACGCCAGCCCGGTTCGCGAGGGCGTCCTGCCTTCATGTTCGCAATCATCGCGACTCAAAGTGGCCTGCTGATCGCCGCGGGCATCTGCATTCATCGACCACTGCTGGTGTTGCTGGCGTTTCCTGTTGTCCAGCGCATGCACCGGTATCGCGCAGCCGATCGGGCTCAGTTGGTTCAATGATCAGATCACCGATGCTCATCGCGCGACGCTGCTTTCGTTCCAGAGCACCTGCGCACGGCTGGGCGCCGCACTAGGATTGCCGATCGGAGGACGCCTCGCCGATTCCTACGGCTTCGGCAGTACCTGGCAAATCATGGGCATGGTGGCCATGCTGTCAGCGCCGCTCTACCTCTCACTACGCTTCAGCTTCCTGCGCAAAGTCGTAAGGTTGCGTCGTGCGGTGATTCCTCCCGAAACTACCGAGGCGAAGGCCGATTGATGGTTAGCGCGAGCGTTTTGCCCCGCGCATCGCGCTTGCTAGATTTTCGGGAGCAAAACCCGTCGTAATGGCGGCAAAGGAGCGAGGTCCTCACGATGTCCTGGCGCGACAAATTGGTCTTCATTGTAGTGACGGCGATTTTCTCCCTGGTCGGAGGCGCTGCCGCCGAGCATTTTTGGCCGGCTGCCGTGCCCACCCTCGATGCGGCCTCGATCAGCAAGAACATGACCGCCCGTCAATTCACCCTGGTCGACAAGGACGGAACCACCCGCGCCCTCCTCGATGTCACCCCCAAGGGCGTCGCCGAGCTGCGCATGCTTGATGATGCCGGCAAGCTGCGCGCCGGTCTGGGCGTCGCGCACGATGGTGTCCCCGCGCTCGGCCTCTACGATGCCGACGGCCACACCCGCGCCGAAGTCAGTCTCTCGCGCGGCGTTTCCCGCATGCGTCTCTTCGATGATCACGGCGCGCCGCGCATGGGCATGGCGGTGACTGACGGTGGCGCATCGAACATCGCGCTGGTCGATGACAAAGGCGCACAGCGTGCCTCGATGGAAACCACCGATGCCGGAGATTCCACCCTGCGCCTCTCCGATGCTTCTCAGCCGCGCGTCGGGCTCAGCGCGACCCAGACCACCGCAGGCGTCGCGATCCTCGGCAGCGGCTTGACCCGCGCGGCCCTCTCCCTCGATCAGCAAAACCGCGCCGCGCTGTTCATCTACGGCGCCGACGGCAAACTGCTCGCCAGCGTTCCCCAGTAGGAAAACCCTACTCGAGCTATTCCATTTCAGCGGCAGCGTCCGATCATCCGGGCGCTGCCGTTTTTCTTCGCGCGCGGCCCGCTGCTACGACTTGCCACGCTCCATCGCGCGCTTTCCGGCCGCCCTGAGCTGCGCCTCGGCTGCCAGCCAATCATCGAGGTCGCTCCCCGGCTCATCGGGACGCCGCGCCAGGAAGAGTTCGTAGGCATGGTTGCGGATTTCTTCCTCAGTCGGCCAGGAGGTGTCTTCGTCTTCGAGGATGTTCGCCATGGTCACTCCGCGGTCGGATAAGTGTCTGGTTTATGCTCGATTCTTCGTCAGCCGCCATTTCCATGGTGAGCCGCTGCAAATTTTGCCGCAAGCGCGCGTCGCTCAACCCTCTTGCTTCGATGGAGCATTTCCTTACAGTTTGTAGGATGGAGGGCTAGATGGCGGCGGCTGCGGAACGCTTTCCGATTCGCGAACTGATGGCGCAGGTGCCGCGCCTGATCTCCTTGCCCGGCGAGCCGGCACGCGAGCATCGCGTCATGGGCAAGCGCGCCGTGATTGGCAGCGGCGCCGAGGCGGATTTCGTCCTGATGGATCCGACTGTCTCGCGCCGCCACGCCATCATCCGCAAACATCACGCCGGCTACCTGCTTTCCGATCTCGGCAGCACCAACGGCACCTTTATAAAAGCCCGCAAGCTCACGCCCAACACTGAGTATGCGCTCTCCAGCGCCGATGACATCCAATTCGGCACCCTCCACTTCACCTTCCTGCTTCCGAGCTCGACCCAGGATTCGCTGCGCTCCGCGCTCGCCCGCCGGATGCGCGTGGAAGGCCTCGTCACCGTCCTGCTCCTGATTTCGATCGTGCTGTCCTACATCATTCCCCAATCATTCTGGAACAACCTGATTCCGCATCGAGGGCCGATTCATGCGGTCGACATCAGCAACACCTGGCTCGGCCGCCTGAATCACTATCGTGAGAGTGCGGGACTGCCTCCGCTCTCCGAGGCCGCCGCGCTCTCCGATGGCGACGCGAAACATGCGCGCTACCTGATTGCCAACAAGGCCGCGATGATTCGCAGCGGTAAGATCGACGCCTCGATTCACGATGAGGATGCCTCGGCGCCCTACTTCACTCCCGAGGGCAAAGCTGCCGGCGCGCTCAGCGATATCGATGCGGTCTACACCGACCCGCCCGAAACGCCCGAGTCGCCATGGGCGATCGAGAACTGGATTACGGGCCCCTTCCACCGGATGTGGCTTCTGAATCCCGGCGCTGCGCCAGATCGGCTATGGGCAATATTGCGAGCACGGCGTTTGCGCCGCCGCACTAAATATCCACGATGGCCTAGACGCTACGTCTAACTCCTCGGCGCTGGTGATGTATCCGGCCGATCGCTCGACTATCGCCGACGGCAAGTTCAGCGCCGATGAAGTGGAATGGCCCGATCCCCTCGCCACTTGCGGTTATCATACTCCCACCGGCATCCCGATAACTCTACAACTCGGTGCCAAAACGCCCGCGAAGCTGGATTCGTTCTCCCTCGCGCGCAACGGCACGATGGTCGAGGCCTGCGCCTTCGATGCGACGTCCTACAAGAGCAGCGACCCCATCGCATTGGATCGAGTAAACAAGGAGCTCGCTCACTTCGGCGGCATCGTGATGGTACCGAAGCAACCCCTAGTCCCCGGCGCAACCTACGCGGTCAAGATCACGGCCTCTGGCAAACCCTACTCCTGGTGGTTCGCGGTCGAACCGTAACACAAATCGACCTCATTTCGGATCGGAAATGAGATATACGCCTGTGACCTCAAACACTTCGAGGCTTCCGCCCTCGTATAGATCCGGATCAAAATTATGTAGTGCGATCATCGCGCGGCGACAATGCGCGGCATTCTCGAAGGTTTGGAAAAGCCCTAACTCGTTGAGTTTCGGACAGAAGTAGCGCCTAAGCAAATCGTCCAGTACAGGTACCGGTTCCTCCGGCATTTTGTCGTACGGCCCTGCTATAAACCCAGTCATGAAAATGAGAGAACTGCTTGCACCGGCGAAGGCGATGTCAAAGCCCAGAAGTTTCGCGTGGTCGTTCGGTAGCTCTTTGTTTTTAGATATCCCAATCACTTCGAAGTGCTGGTCAGGAAAATATCGATTGCAGAATTCTGAGCATTCTCGCGCTTTCGCAAGTTCGCGGATGCCTCCGAATTTCTCGAGTTCACCCATATACCACAACCCCCAACGATTGACCTCGTTCTCCACAGGTAATCCCGCGACACAAGGCGGATACTTCCGGTCTGTGCCGCGGTAAGCAGAGTAGCGAAAAGGTACTCGATAGCTCGGACCATCCAGAATCAAATATTTCATACGAACGTTCCTTCCCGGCACCTCATGCTCAACTAGCACCAACACGTGAATGTTTGGCCTTCTTACTCCCCCTCTAATTCAGCCGACATTTCCCATATTTTGGTAAATCCTTGCCGGAGTCGAACCTCACACTATCGGCAGTCTCTATATTACCGATCCGCGTCCTCGTCTGGTGGCTGCAGGCGCGGGTCGTTAGTGAGAACGGCCTTGCCGAGAAATAGAATGTTCATTGGCATCGGATTCTTATCATATGAAACGCGCTCTTATCATAGAAGCATTGCTGAGATCACGTGATATCGAGCCCCAACGTTTATCCTTGTGACTCGTACTGTCAGTTCACGCTCCCGTGGTGCGGCCGAGGCCTTAGATTTGTTGTCGAACCGCCCGTTTTAGCGACGATACGAATAGTCGGATAACCTGACTTATGAAAACCGGGATTACGGCGACCGAGCCCGCCCGACAATTCTCGGAGATTCTGAATCGCGTCCCCTACCATGGCGAAACCTTCGTGGTCGAGCGAGTCCGCTGGGTAAATAGTAGAGCCCTTGCGGGTTCAGCTGGCTCTCCAGTCCTTGAAATAAAAATCGAAACCCATTGCTGGCGCCACTCGGCGTCGGATTTTCATAGGCATCGTAGGAATAGGTGGTGGGCGGAGGATTGTTCGGCGCGGCCGGATTCACCAGCGCGATGGTCGACCCATCGGCATCACGCAGTGGCATCATCGGTCCAAACGTGGACCTCGACCCAAACACGATAATCGGACAATCTGATTCCATGAAAACCCGGGGGTACGGCAACCGAGGCCGCCCGAGGGTTCTCGGAGATTCTAAATCGCGTCGCCTAAAACGCGAAACCTTTGTCGAGGAGCGGTGGACGTCCAATCTGCGAGATTTCGCCGATTGAACTCGAAGCTATTTCGACCCGGGAACTGGTCGAGATACTCCGCTCCAGGCCCGGTCCGGGCAAAGCCTACTTCAACACCCTCGAGAAGATCACACGCAAACAAAGACCAGTCGCGCCGTCGCCATGGGAGCGTTAGCAGGGTGTTGAGAAAGGAGGCCGTGAACTGTGGCCAGCAATCGTTATTCTCAACGCCCTGCGGAAAGATAGCTGCTTCCTTTAGTTCTCTCCCTCTGGGAGAGATTTACAGTGAGGGAAGCAGGCTGTGAAAGTTCTTTTCAACGGCCTGCTTTTAGATACCAGCATTCCGGTTGCGGTCGACCCCCGGGGCGCTTGACCTGGAAGACCTTTTGCAAACCTTTCCTGACGAGCGATGGTTCACGTCCGCGGTAACCGTCTCCGAAATCCTGCATGGAGTGTTGCGGACCAATTCGCCGATACAGCGCGCGAAGCGGTTGGCGTTTGCCGAGGACATCATTCGGCGTTTTCGGGTCCTCGACTTCGATTTGGCCGCAGCGCGCACGCATGCTGAAATCTGGGCCGCTCTTGCCCAGTGCGGTACCACCGTCGGCGAGCGCGATTTGATGATCGCCGCGGCCGCTCGCTCGCGCGACTATGCCGTGGCGACCTGCGACCTCCGGAGCTTCCCGAAAATCCCCGGCCTAAAAGTGCTCCACCTCTAGCTTATTCCTCTATATTTTTCTGCTATTAACAATGGAGCTGCCATGGAATAGGGCAGGAATCGATCTCAAAATGGCCTAGACTTGGAGTCAGGACCGGCTTTTGCCAGGTCCCCTCTCTCACGATGTGAGAGAGGGTGGACGGCGCAGTTCATGCGATGGCTGCGCGCATGAACTGTGACGGACGGGTGAGAGAGGGCAACGCCGGCCACGAACTTCAGTGATAAGCTGGCTTCCTATCCGAAGACCCAAAAGGATTCGCTGGCAACGACAACAATCTGTTGGCGTACGGGGTACAGAAACGTAATCCTCGAAGCGCCGAACGCTATGGGTGCTCAGCTGGAGCGCAGTGAGGGACGTCCGTGCTATGATCTCGAGTAGGAACATTTTCCAGGCCCTTACGTTCACGATTGCGCTGTGCGCCGGCACAGCCTACTCCACTCAATGGCCCGAGATCCGAGAGACGAAAGAGACCATTCCCGTTGTAAATGCGGATTCTTCGAAAGCGGGCATGGAGCTGACTGTCAAAAGCCTGGATGGCAAGGACCTATACAAGATAAGTTGTCACTCGGGTAACTACGCCTCCAATGGTCAGGACTATTCTGGGTTGCTGCAATGTTACGTCACTTCACTTTTATTCAAAGGAAAAAGTGAGCAACCTTTTGACAGAGACCTTCAATCAAACCTCCGATTGGGATAACCGGGGCCGATTTTTATCGAATCAGGTTATTTCCCCGTGTTCTCAGACGCCAGAATGGGGTCAAACCCGGCACTTCCAGCTGAGGGGCATGGAGATTACACTCACAATCTCGAACGTAACACTTTCCAGCGCATCAAAAGCTAGTACCCCTGTCGTTGAATCCTATGACTTCAAGGTTTCGGTGCAGCTTAAGGTCAATGCCTCCTCCGCAATCGCCGCCGCTGTCGATGTTCCCAAGCCGGCTTGGTTCAACAGTGCTGGAGGCTGTCCAATAAAATGACGCTCGCCTGCTTTAGTTGCCGATAACGCCTAACTATGTCGATTCTTGATGCCTGGCTGCTCGCCAGGCGATCTTTGTCCTTTCGACGACTCCGCTGGGTTAACGCCGCCTCCACTTGCGGCGGCCCCCGTTCGCACACACAATAGCGGCGGAGAATGATGTTGAAACTTTCGATGCTTTCGAACTTCCATAGCCTCATCGGCATCAACGCGATCACGCTCGCGCTCGCGGGATGCGCGGTTGCGGCGTCGGTAGTGGCCAGAGTCAAGACGATGGATCAGGGCAGAGCTTGTTAGACGTGTTGACACACTTGGGTGTGTTGTTCTGCCAGCCTGACGGAGGCCAACCCCCTCAAGGCTCGTCCGCCGACGCCAGCAATCTAAACCTGGGACACACATCCGCCTATCCGGGAGTCGATTCTTCGCAGGAGATGACTTCCAACGGGCTCAATCCTGGTTCAGTCCCATCGATGTCAAGTGGGTCCTCGACCTCGAGTTCTGGCCAAGGCAATTCTGCCTCAGCGACCGCCAAATGCTCACAATACGACTCCGAATGCGCACAGAGCGGTCAAACGGATCAATACGCGTGTCTTTCGGGAGATTGTTGCCGCGCTTTTGGTAACTCGGCGTTCGCAAATTGCACTCGCAATTGCTTGCTGGGCTTTGAAAGCGGTGCCTGTTTTGGTAGCCCTAACTCCGGAGTCTGCAGACTGGAAGCTCATGTGGCATGTTATTGGGGGTGCTCGAACGGCCCACGCGCTGCCTTGAGCAATTCGAAGCGATGGCTGGACTATCCTGCGTGCCGCAAGTTGCAGCCTCTGATTATTCCGTGATGGAGAATATCGCAGAGCAGACCTCTATGAACAATTTACTTTCTGGCCCAGTCTTAATGGTTGGCTTACCTCTAATTGCGATTTTGACCTGTGTTTTGTTGAAGAATCCCGCACCACTTACTTTGCTGTTGTATTTGGCTATTCCCTTGATAGCGTCAGTCACTTCGGTTGTGGCTGAATACGATCGATCATACTCTATTTTTTCGCGGGATTTCATTTCCGCGGTTATCGCTACCTATATTCTCACCTTGTTTATATTTGGCTACGTCGCCCCGTTTGTCGGCGCCATTGCTAGATGGGCCCTGGTCCAATTTTCCAGACGATCTGACCCGCGAAGAGGTTTGTTGCTCGTGGCCTCGACCATCGCAGGCGCGTCCTTCGGAGCAGTCTTGCTCGTTAGTCTTGCCTTATCAGCCGAGAGGGACCCGAATGCACCAGGCGACGCCTACTACGCGCTATATAACTGGGGCATTACCGGCGCCGTGTCTGGGGCAGTGTCGGGTCTCCTGGTAGCCGCATATTCGCAACCCGATACATCACGCAAGGAATCCGTACCGGTAAGCAATTGACGCGGCGATTACTCATGGCCAAAGCTCGCCAATAGTTGCGCACCGGTGAGAATGATTCGATCACCATATCGGCTGCCGCGATTGAATTCTTCAAAGACGGAGGACCCAGCCGGCTCAGTTATTGAGATACGGCAAAAAATAAATTCGCCGAGGCATGGCTGAGCGATTGAAGTCGATCTGGAAGAAAGTCTTCACCGATCTCAAAAGTCTCATCGTCTAAGATTCTTTTCGCGCTTTCGTTCGCGCGGCAGATCTCTTTTGCGTGCAGGTGAGTAGCGCAGCTGCCCATCGCCGCCTCCGCTTGCGACGCTGCTCGCCGTCCGCACACGCAATGGTTGCGGAGAATGTTCGACGCTTCGCTGCTTGGAAGCCTCATCGGCATCGCCATACGTTGCCTGCGCGCATGAACCGTGACCGGCGGGTGGGAGCGCGAGAAGCGTACCTGAGGTCACCTCAGCCTCGCGCTAGTGCCGCCAGTCCTCGAGGCGAAGAACAGTCACGCGCGAAAACTCGCGCACGTTCGAGGTCACCAGGATCAATTCCTCAGCGAGCGCGGTCCCCGCAATCAAGGCGTCGTAAGCGCCAAGCGGGCGGCCGCTTCGTTTCAGAATCGCGCGCAACTCGCTGGTCGCATGCGCGGCGGCTCGATCATACGGCAGCACCGTGACAGCTTCGACAAATGCATCGATAACTGGTTTCAGTTTGCGCGCCAGGCGTGGATTAAGGCGCAACCCGTAGTCGATCTCCATTTCAGTGACAGCGCTGATCGCAAGGTTGCCGGGCGACGCCTGCTTGATGCGCGCCAGCGTCGAAGCTTCCCCACGCGCGAAATCGCTCAGCACACAGGTATCCAGCAGATAGCGCATCGCAACGCTTTAAGCGGAAATCCTCTTAAAGGGATCAACCGGCGTTCTGAGAGTCTTGCGATGCGCCTCGAATCGAACCGCGCCGCGAACCCCCTCAAACGCAAGAATGGCCCCAGGCCATCGCCGCGGTTGGCGCTTCGCAAGCCATTCCTCGATCGCCTGGCGAATGAGCGCATTACGCGCTTTGCCCGATTCGGCCGCAATCCGATTCAGGCGCTTGGTCACTTTATCGTCGAGATAGATGCTGAAAGTCATTTTCAACATGTTAGGTTATGTCAGATGAAGAGTCCACGGCGAGAGCGCCCACTTTCGCATCGCAGTGGGTCGGTATGCGATCTCTTTCCGGACGCGCGAGAGCACCGCGTCTGCGGCCAGCTGATAGTCGAACGCTACTCACTTCCCGAAGTTCCGCGCCCGCCCGCCTCCACTTGCGGCGGTCGCCGTTCGCACAGACAATAACGGCGGGGAATAATGTTGAAGATTTCGAGTCGCTGTCAATTTTTGCGGCATCATCGCCATCAGGTTCTGCTCGCGCTCGCGGGATGCTCCGCATTCCAGCCCGATCCGGGCAAGTGGCTGCCGATCAAAAAGAATCGATGCTGTCGGCGGCGGGCTTCAAGATGCTTCCGGCCGACACCCAGGACAAACTCGCGCACGCGCAATCGTTGCCCCAACTCAAAGTGAAGTACTTCACCGATCCCGACGGCACCCTGCACTACTGGATGGCCGATGCGCAATATTGTCATTGCGTCTACATCGGCAACGAGGCCGCCTACCAGAAGTTCAAGCAGAGCAGTTCCAGGCGCGGCTCGCCGGCGAACAAAATCAGGCCGCACGAGATGCAGGCCGAGAGCCGCGCAGGAAGAGCAGATGGAATTCATGAACCCGATGTTCGTGGGCCCGATGTGGGTGTACTGATCGATCGCTGCGCGAGCGCGTTGTAACCTTGGACTTCGACGCTTTCATCGCGGATTGCCGCCGCAACTGGCCCTGCTTCGAGCATCGCAGCGAAGCTCGCGCAGTCGCGCCATCCCGAGGATCGACGCCTCGCCGACGTGCTCACCGAGGTTCCCGGGATGGCGACCGAGAACAAGCTGCTGCTGCTCAACCTCGCGGTCGCGCATCTCGCGCCCGCGCGAGGTTTACGTCGAGGTGGGATGCTACAAGGGCGCGAGCATCGTGGGCGCGGCGCGCGGAAATCGCGCCGCGAAGATTTTCGCCTGCGATAATTTTTCGCAAGTTCGACGGCACCGAGGAGATCCTGCAGCGGCAACCTCGATCGTCACGCGCCCGGGCAGGTCCGAATTCTACAACATGCGAGTCGCGCGATTTCCTGCGCGAGGCGCCATGGCGTCCCGCGCGCATCGGCGCGTACTTCTTCGATGGCGGCCACAGCTTCGCCGATCAGTTCGAGGGCCTGCAGTATGCCCTGCCCTCGCTCGCCGACGACGCGCTCGTCATCATCGACGATACCAACAAGCGCGAGGCGCGCGCCGCCGACGCGCTCTTCGCGCGGATGGTGCCCGGCTTCGAGCTGGTGCTCGATCTGCGCACCCCGCGCAATCATCATCCGACCTGGTGGAACGGCGTGCAGGTGTTTCGCTTCCGCCGCGCCGCCTCGACGCCCGCCGCGATACCCGATCCGGGCGCGCCGTTCTGGGTGCGCCGCCTGCTCTACGATTCGATCGCGCTCAACTTCAAGCATCGCCGGCGCGCGTTCAATCGCCGCGTCAAGGAAATCATTCGCCGGCGCTAGGCGCGGCTAGCCTGCGGCTCGCCTGCAGCACCGGCTCGCCGCGCGTTCGGCTCCGCGATGCCCAATCGATCGCAGCACCGTGCGCTGCCCGATGCGCACGCCGTGGTCGGCGAGCTTGCTCACGATGTCCACGAAGTCCGCTGACGTCGGTGTCGTCGGCGATTCCCAGCGTCGAGGCGCGGATAGTTTCTGCGCGGCCCAGGTTCAGATCGACGATCGGCTTGATCAGATCGCGATTGAGGGTCGCGGCGAGGCGGCGCGCGTCGGCACTCATGATGTCGCGGCGCACGCTGTCATGCACCTCGGCGGCGGCGCGCGAGCCCGCGCCCTGCGGAATCTCGGTGGTGAGGGTCTGCCCCAGCACCGCCTTGCTCACCTGCGCATCGAGGTAGGCGCAGAAGCTCTGGTAGAGCTCGGCGCTGCCGCTCTGCCGCGCCTCGGTAAATTCGATGAGCATCGATTCGGGAATGATTGCGGCGGCATCGGTGCCGATATTTGCTACCGCTTGTAGCAAGCGTTTCCTTATCCTGCTCGGTCGCGCCCGCGCCGTATTTGCCAACTCGCAGTGGTTGCCCGATAGACTTCGGCGAAGGTGACCCAGTCCTTGAGCACGTAGTTCTTGAACAGGTACGTCCATCCGGCCGCGCGCGCGAGGCCGCCGCGAATCGGCAATCCGGCCTTGGCCTTGGCGACGTGCACGATGAACTTGTAGGGCAGCAGCGGCTCGGTCATCGGCTGGATGCCGATGTCGCCGCGCAAGCGCTCCATAGAGTCCCGCTGCCCTTGAAATGCGAGCCGCTCGCGCGCTCTGCTCGCCGTCAGTCGCGATCGAGGCTCCTTCATTCTTCATGCTGCGCACCAGCAGCTCCTCGCCGGAAACCCAATCGAACATGAACCAGCGCGGATCGCGCCATCGCAGGCGCCGCGGGAACCATTCGCGATCGGAGGTATCCCACACGATCTCCGTGGCGGAGAAGCCTTTCCCGATCGCGTCGAGGATGTCGACCATCGCGCTGGCGAAGATCAAGGCTCATCGCTGGCGAGCATCGCGCGCACCATCGCGGCCGCGCGCAGGTCGTCCCTGGCGCCCGAAGCCGGCTTGACCTCGAACTCGAGTTGACTGACAGCTTCCTTGCGGGTGTTGAGCACCGCAAGATAGTGCAGGTCCTTTTCTTCCATCTCTTCGGCCAGCTCCAGGTAGAGAAATGGATCGCCGAATTCGGCCTCGCGCAGAATCTGCGTCAGGCGCTCGGGCGTCAGCCCGGCCGACGGATGCATCGAGGAGTAAATGTTGCGCACCCCGCTCATGGTGGGAGCGGCCTGCTCCTCGAGCAGCCGCTGCGGCGTCAACCTCGCGCCCGAACGCATCGTAGAGTTTCATGGTATTATCCTTTGAGGCGCCGCCTCGGTTCGCGCGAGCGCGCTGCCTCACCACCACGTGTGTGGTAGGGTTTTCGTCCTTGGTGTCGGATTCGCCTACTTTGAGAAACCACTCGCCGTCGCATCGATGGCACGGCTTCGGCATTTCCGCGAGCGACAGGGTGAATTCGTGTCCGCACTGTTCGCATTTCCATTTCCAGAATTGTGCTCATATAACTCCTGTGCTTCCTGAATGACCTAACCCCTAACCCCTTCCCTTTAGGGAAGGGGGACCGGACAAGGAAGCAATGAGATCTTTCGTCGATTTTCGCTGATTGCCGCAGTCGTTGCCTTCTTCTGCACCCCTTCCCCGAAAGGGAAAGGGCTGGGGGTTAGGTCAGTCCGCTCACCACGCGCCTCCGCCGAAATCTGCAGATGCGACCCATGGCTACCGCGAACACCGAATCCTCGTCCGGCGGAGGTCCCCATGGATCGCGCCGATGCTGCCTCAGCCTCGATATCGACCGATAGTCGATTTCTGCTACATCCTGGCGCGAGGCGAAGTACGCCAGCGCCGCCGCGATCGCGCTGTCGCCGTGACGCGATTTGCTGATCGCTCCCGCGCATCCGCCGTTCGCCGACCATGCGCGATGCCGTGCTCGATCACGATCGCGCGATGGTCGAGCAGGATGTCGGCGTCGCGCGCGAATCGCGATGGCTCCGTCTTCGAAGGCGGCCTTGAAGCGCGGCATCTGCTCGCGATACCACTCGGTCGAAAGCATCACCTGTGCGATGCGCGCGCCGTAGCGCTGGCGCGCGGTCTCGGCCAGATATTGTCCGTTGCCGCGCGCGTCCATCGCGCCGCCGATAAAGCGCGGCAGCCGATCGGCTATATAGAAGAGGATCTGTTCCTGCTGGCGGAACGGGATGTTGCGCAACTCGACCACGAAGGGGGTGCGGCGCTTCAGGTCGCGCGCGATTTGCAGCGGCCAGATCACGGTAAGGTCGCCGAGGCGCCCGAAGTCCTCGCCGAAGCAGGTCGGCGAGCGCCGGGTCGAGCGCCGTCGAGGATCGGCTCCACGCTGATCTTCGAGAAAGGCCGCGGTCTCCGCGCGCCGCACTTCCTCGGAGCGCTCGGCGAATTCCGCCGGCATCTCCCATCGGATGACCGGCACCTCGGCTTCCATGCGCGCCTCGATCAGCAGCGAGGAAAGAAACGCGCCCGCCGACGCGCGCGGGATGCAATGCAACTCCTCGTCAGCGTGATCGCCGTAGAAATCTTCCAGCTCGCGCACCCACGCCGCTTCGGCCTGCGGCGACCACTCACGTTGCAGTGCGCTCGCGCGATCTTCTTATAGAGCCCCTCCGCGACCGCCTCATCGAGCGTGATGCGATGCAGCGCGATAGGGGCGGCGGCCCGCGCGGATGTCGCCCACCAATTCGTTGAATGCGCTGTCGGCGCCGTTGTGGGTCGAGATAACCCGCACGCATCCGCCCCACATGGTGAACGCGAGCGCGGCTTTCAGCAGTCCTGCAGGTCGTCGTGAAACGCGGCCTCATCGATCACCGCGCAGCCCTGCTTGCCGCGCAGGTTGGAGGGCCGCGAGGAGAGCGCGACGATTTTGTGGCCCGAGGCGAAGCGCACCCGATAGGCCGAGGATGTCGCGCGCTCTGATCGGCGACCGCGATCTCCTCGATCCCGCGCGCGACGCGATCGAATTCGCGCGCCCACCAGGCGGCGGTCTCGACGAATTCCAGCGCCATGTCCTTGTTGTAGCCGATGTACCAGGTGTCCATCCCGGTCTTGCTCGCGGCGGCCAGCGCGCGATCGGCGGCCTCGCACCAGGTGAGTCCCGATGCGGCGGGATTTTTCGCAGACCTTGACCTGTGCGGGATCGGCGATCCATTTGCGCTGATAGGGCAGCAGCATACCGAGGGGTTGGCGCCCATGCTCACAGCTTGATTTCCATCAGCATCGAGCGAATGGTTGCTTCGGCCTCCGGCGACATCCCGCCCTCGCGCGCGGCCTGGGTGATGTGCGCGGTGGTCGCGGCAATCTGTTGCGCGACGCTTTTCGCGCTTTTGGTCGCGCCACGTTCTTGACCTCGATGATTGCTTTGCTGACGCGTCGCGGTGGTTTTGCCGAGCGCGCTAATCACGGCGAGCTTCCAGCTTGCCCGGGAACTTCGGTTCCGCGGTCCCCGCTTCGGCCGGGATCTCGCGGCCGCGTCGGCTTCGCCCCCGCTTTCGGATTTCGCCCTGGCGGGTCGCGAGCGCTTGGCGGCGGAGCGCTTGCCGCCGCCGGTATCTTCGCGCAACAGTCGCACGGTGCGGTTTGCATGGACCAGCAGATCGAAGATCGCGGTCTGCACCAGCCGCAGCAGCGCGAGACTCATTTGCTCGTCGTCGTCCCGCCGGTCAGGCGCACGATTTCCGCCGCCTGCACGGTCGCCATTTTCACCGCCTGGAGCAGCGGATCGAAGTTCATTGCGGTGGTAATTGGTGAGCGACTGAATGCGAAATGGATTGCCCGTGCTCCTGCTTCCAGCCACTCCGAACGTCCCTGACGTGCTGACCACGGCTGTCAAGCGTGCGTCGAGTTCCTGGCGAACCTCGGGCGGCAGCCGGCGAATCTTGAAACGCACCTGCGCGCGGCGCTTCCTCGCCGCCTTCTCCTCCGGGACGGATTCTACTACTTCCGGTTCAAGCGGAGTCGCCATCGCTCACCAGTACTTGCGCGGACGCGCAATCCCGGCCGGCGCCTTGGCCGTGTATTCCACCACGTCGACGCCCTGCGCGGTCAGCTTGCCGAACCAGATGTCGCATTCCTCGCCTTCGAGTTCGAGCAGGCCGAGGTCGTGCAGGTAGCTGAGTTCGCGCCGCAACTGGTTGAGCGAGAGCGTAATCTTGAGGTCGGTCAGCACGCGCCAGACGATCTGTTCGGAGACCGCGATCGGACGACCGGCGTCGACCACGCGCAGAATTCTCCAGCGCGCTTCTTCGCGCTGGCGCTGTTCGAGATCCAATCCTTCAGCCATAGAGTTTTTCCTTTAGCGGTCCGATTTCCTCGCGCATCTCTTCGCGCAAGCCGTCCATCTTGGCGTCCAGCGTCGCGGAAAATCTGATCCAGTCCTCGCGCCGCACATATTCGATCGGCAAGCAGCACGCGCAGTTCGTAAATCGCGCGCTCCAGTTGACGCCCAGCGTTCGTCGTCGCGGCTGCACGATCCGCTGATGGCGCTCGAACATCGCGCGCAACGCGGCCAGGTTAATTCCGACGAACGTCGACCATTACCGAAGCGAAGGTCGCTACCGCTTCCCAGCTCATTTCGCTCCCTGCCCGAAGACTGCGCCGGCTCCGGTTCGGTGCTGCGTTTGATGGTGCAGGCGCCCGCCATCGCGAGCAGCACCACTGCGAGCCCGCGTCCGTAAGCGTCGGCATCGCGGCGCCGAAGTGGCGCGCGATCGCGACCTGGATGCACCAAAACACGATGTAGGCAAATGCGCCCAGCACGCCGACCACGCGCGCGGCGTCGTAGGTCAGGTTGTCCTTTCCGGTAAAAATGTCATTGAACAGTTTCAAATCTTCCTACCTGCAAAATTACTCAAGTACCTTATTTCCCTCTCCCGCGTTCGTTCGCGGGACGCGAAGCCGCTGAGGCGCAACCTAGTGGAGTCGAAGCGAGCATCGGAGGTCGGCCGGCGCGGGCCATGCCCTGGCTGCGCGCATGACTCGTGACGGTCGGGCGAGGGTATTGCGCGCTCCATCTCGTGTGCGAGTCCGCCACAGATTTCTCGCCTCCCGCTCTCTACTCGCCGCGCGGCGCGGAGGTTGCCCTGGCTGCACGCAAGCTTCGTGACGCGGCTTGGAATGGCGTCGGCCACTCGCGCTCGCCACTGTCTGTTTCTTCCTCCTCTCCCGCATTCGTTCGCGGGACCCGAAGCCGCGGAGGCGCAACCTAGTGGAGTCGAAGCGAGCATCGGAGTGCGGCCGGCGCGGGTCATGCCCTGGCTGCGCGCATGACTCGTGACGGTCGGGCGAGGGTACTGCGCGCTCCATCTCGTGTGCGAGTCCGCCACGAATCTCTCGCCTCCCGCTCTCTACTCGCCGCGCGGCGCGGAGGTTGCCCTGGCTGCACGCAAGCTCCGTGACGCGGCTTGGGATGGCGTCGCCCACTCGCGCTCGCCACTGTCTGTTTCTTCCTCCTCTCCCGCATTCGTTCGCGGGACCCGAAGCCGCGGAGGCGCAACCTAGTGGAGTCGAAGCGAGTATCGGAGGTCGGCCGGCGCGGGTCATGCCCTGGCTGCACGCATGACTCGTGACGGTCGGGCGAGGGTGCTGCGCGCTCCCGCGAGCCAAAAGGGACGTCATCTTCGCTCTCGGAGAACAGTCGTAAACTTGGTCGCTCGGCTCTCCTCCTCTTCTTTCCTACTGTAGAGGGCAACGCGTCGGGATTGATGTCTGGTGGAATCTTCACGATCCAAAGGTTCATATTGGAGCCGTGAAACTCCCCACCACAGAAGAAGCTGGCGGCGGCGCCGCGCCCGCCGCCAGCTTCCGATACGCACTCCCGCCAAGTTATGCGCATCGCTTCTAAGATTCCGCTTTCTCACTTCACTCACTTGGAGTTGGCATTTCGGTGGCCGGGATTCCCCGCGACGCGCCACGCACCGAGCCCATCGGCGCGGCGCATCCCGCAATCACGGCATCACGTTCGCGCACCGCGCCTTTCAATATCGCCACCGTGGCGGCGTACGCTCGAAGCGTGTCAGCCGCCGCGGAGTCCGGCTTCAAGTCCGCTATCGGGAGTTCCGGTTTGGTCAGTTTTGCTAACTCGCAGTAGACTGGCGTAGCGACCGGGATTTTCACCTCGATCGGCGTGAAAGCGGGATTTCGCGGTTGCCCGGCGCATCCTGCTGCCGCCGCCAATGTGACCGCGATAAGGCAGCCGATTTTTACCATGACGACAACTCTGCCGCTCGCGCGTTGCCCCATCGGATGGCGCCCTCGCATCCTGAGCCCGCCGCCATTGGCGTCTCCATCAGCGCATGCGCTTGTTGCATCGCCTGCCCCTGTGCCGCACTGCCCTCGCGGGTGGCAGCGGTCTCGTTGGCAGACATGGCATTGACCGCCACGTCGGCCCGCGCCTTTAGTTCGGCGACTGCAGCATTTTGACGCGCGATCATCTGGCCCAGCGCCTGGTTGCTCGTTCGGAGCGAGGTCGCTTCGGCAGTGAGCTGCACGATCTGTCCGCGTGCGCTGTCGCGCTGATGCACCAGTACCTCACGATAGGCGACCACAGCGGCCACCATGACCGCCAATATCATCGGCTTCCAATAGTGGGAGAGTAGAATTCCGAACAGGGGCATGATTTTCTCACCCCTTGTTGGAGGGCGCCGCGCTCGCGGCCGCTTGCGCTGCGGTATGCGTTTCGATCGCAGCCGCCAGCTTCGTAGTCGCCTCGGCGTGCGATTTTAGCGCCAAGGTGCTTGAATCCGTGCTCGCTTGCGCATTGACACCACTCACGTGAATCGTGGTTTCCAATGCGACCACCCGCGAATCCAGCGAGTGTATCGCAGCGGTCATATCAGCGACGATGCTGCGACCGAACAGGGTCCCCAACACCAGGCCTCCCGCCAGAACGGCCGCATAACCGATGATATTGAGAGTGATGAGAGTATCCATTGTTCCTCCAACAGTTGTGGGCGCAGCGCGCCGTTCTTGTACAAACGTAACCCAAGCGTCAACCCAATCGAGTGCTCGCCGATGAATCGGCTGCTGCCCGACGTTTCGAACCATCAACTCCTCATGCGTCATCGAGTCATCACGTTTACCCATCGACCCGCAGCGCTGATTTCGTTTTCTGATTCGACTTCGTTCAAACACCAGGATTCAGCAACCCCTCACAACCTCGAACACCGCCGGTTCCGGATTGCCGCCCGGTTTTCGAAGGAGGCCCGCCGTCACCATCGGTCGCTCCCAACTCGACCCACCACCCGCGGTCGAGACCCGAGATGCAGTCGGAGTCCGGGGGCCGATCTGAATAACTCAAAGGTCCTTTCGCAGGCGCCTCGGCGAGCGTTGTCGATGACGTTCTCAATCGCGAATTCGCCTTCTGCAATTGGGCAATCCTTCACTCTCTGTCTACGTTGAAAACCCAAAAAAACACCACCGCTCCCATTTTTAACCGCGCGCACGATAGGCTTCCGTGAACCCTGCTTCCGATGGCATCGGCGATTGGTCGTTCGCTGCCGACCTGTTTAGCTATTGCGAAGCTGCGCCAACACTTTGTAGACATACCTTTCACTTAGGCGCAGCTCGCGCGCGATTCGGGAAACGCTCGAACCGCGCCGGCGCATCATCGCGATCCGTCTGCGGGACAGATGCCCGCTGCCATTGGGAAGCCAGATCCGCTCGCCCCCGAAAATGGTCCCCAGCAAGCCCGCTGCCTCCGCGCCAATCACGCGCGCGACCGCATCCAGACGGCCGGGGCTTCGGGCAATGTAAACTCGGCTCCCTCCAAAAGTAGAAATGAGACGCGTAGTCGCGCCAGCTCCTACTATCCGTGCAATGTTGTCCACCGCCGGCGCATCGGGATCGAGCCGGCGGCGCGGGCGTGCCGGTTTTGCGGGGATTGCCGCGATCGCCTCCCCAACGTCGCTACCGATCAATTGGGAGGAATTCATAACTTATAGGCGGCTCGAAGATTCGCCGGAATTTGCCCGATACTCTGTTCCCGATCATAGATTGTGCGCCACCCAAACTCCTCGATCTCCGATGCGCACAGTTTGCACACCCCCGCGTTGTGCATTGCCTCGGCCAGCGCAATCGAATCGCGGCAAAACACGCATTTCACCGAACGATCTACCGTCGCAGTGGTCTTGCTAATCCGGCTCGAACGTTCCATCAAACATTGCCTCCTACGAAACTGGGCAGTTGGTACCCGGGCACTTCAGTAAGGCGGGAATCTCGGCAAGTAAAATTTGCGGGCAATCAAATGATCGTGATGAATTGGAAGCCTGAGTCCTCCAGAGCTTGGCAACCGCACAACACCGGTCCCAGCCGTCCGAGGCGTGATTTGGATGTTCGCTCAACTGGTGACATGCGGATTACTTTGGGCAAGTTCGCCTCATCGGAGAGATTCCACCGAACTTTAGTTCCGGTGTCTTGCGTTTACCGGCGCCTCCATGTGTAATAAGTATATTTCACAACTAGTAGAAGGAGTCAACTACAGTGGGAGTACATCCGCCGGCCGATCTGCAAACGCGGCTGATTCACATACTTAAGACTTTTACATCTGTTGCCGAGCTTGCCGGTAGGATCGGCGTCTCTGACAACGCGATTTACAAATGGCTATCCGGCCGAGGTCAACCGAGCGTGGCGAATCTGGTTGCCCTCGCCAAAGCCGCCGAGGTGTCGGTTGAATGGCTAGCCACCGGGCACGAAGCTCCAGCTGCAAAGCATTCGAGTCCACCCGAGGTGGACGAGAACGGGTTCGCTCATGTTCCTCGTTATCATGTCGAGCCGGTGGGGTTACGAGGAGAGCTGCTGCGAAGCGAACAGATAGTTGACTATCTTGCGTTTAAGAAAGAATGGGTCCGGATGCGGCTGAATGCCGACCCGCGTAATCTTCTTCTGATCGAGGCTGTCGGCGACTCGATGGCGCCGACCTTGAACGACTCCGACCTACTGTTGGTGGATCTGGCAGAACCACGCTTCCGGCACGACGGCATTTATGTCCTGCGTCGTGACCATGACCTCGAGGTCAAGCGGTTGCAGCGCCGTCCCGACGACTCGCTCAAAATCATCAGCGACAATCCCGCCTACGAATCCGCAACCGTTCCCGGCAACAGCGTGCTCATTATCGGGCGCGTGATTTGGACGGCCGGCCGGGTCTGAATTTCGGCGCCTTCGTGCTTTGCAATGCGCAAATGCAAGCCGAAGGGGTTTCTGAGCCACGCGCTACTCGCCCGGCCGTTTCAGATTCATCGGTCCATCTTCCGCCGCGTCCACATTTTAGTGTTGCCTGCGATAATCTGCCCCGCGTGACACCCGGGATCCTCTCAAACCAACCGCGATTGATCGTCAAGCTGATGGTTCGCCTCGAGTGCTTGTGATGCCCGAGATTCCGCCCCGCACCGCCGCTCGCATTCCAGGTGCCCTACCGAGGTTCTGCGGACCGCTGGTAACCGAAGTCTGGTGCAATCGGACGGGTCGCTCTTTTTGCATTGTCATTGCTTTTCCCGAAGAAGGCGCTTCCGCGATGCGTGCGAACATTCCCCTCGAATCGGGCCGGGCTTGGCGGAGCGGAACGGATTTGGACTCACCCGGGGCTTTCGTCCCCGCCGGTTTTCAAATTCGCACGAGTACAACTGGTCGGTGTCAACGCTGAGTGATTTTGTGAGATAGTCCGTCTGTCAACATCCGAATGTCGCGCCCCTAATTCACCTGTTGGTGGTCAGACCTGCGCGCGTGCGGCGTGAACGAAATGGGCGATGGGACTAAGGTCGCATATGAGAACATTTCGCGAAGAAGTATCTCTCTAAAGCTCCCGGCTTATCGGCTTCCCAATACGCGGGAGCCAAAATGTTGGTCAGCAATCGGCGCGGAAAGATTATATCGCTTTCGATGTGCCGGAATTTTGACTCGAGTGCTGGAGAGTTCATATGAACGCACCAAATAAGCGGATCGAGACAATGGCGGGACGATCGTTACTCGCGACCATTCTTATTGCCGCATTTCTGATAGGCGCGCCGGCACACGCCGCCGATGCCTTGGAAGGACAGGTGCTTGGCGGCGGGTCTCCCATCGCGAAATCGACGGTCACGCTATGGTCTGCCGGGGCTGATGCCCCCAAGCAGTTAGCGCAAACTCAAACCGGAAATGACGGCCGGTTTACTTTGACCCCGGAGGCAGCTCCCGATGAAAACACCATTCTTTACGTGGTGGCCAAGGGTGGTGAGCCCGCCACGCAACAAGGGCGCGGAGACAATCCTGCAATCGCATTGATCTCGGTACTTGGCAGTCGGCCCCCAGCTACGATCACCATTGACGAGTTCACGACCGTGGCCTCGGTATGGACGGCCAACCAGTTCATCGATGGCACCGCGATCACGGGCCAGCCGCTACAGCTGAAAATTGCCGCGGGCAACGTGCCGAGCTTCGTCGATCTCGCGACCGGCGGTTGGGGGAGCACCATCCAGGACCCGCTCAACAGTAGCCAAACCCCGACGATGGCCAACTTTGCCAGCTTGGCTGATGTGCTTTCCGGTTGCATCACACGCGTGACCTCCGACGCATGTACGAAGCTTTACGACGCGGCAAAACCACCGACCGGCCGCACCCCGACCGATACTCTAACCGCGGCACAATCGATCGCGCGTTTCCCCTGGTATCGGCCGGAGCGGACCTTTGCGCTCCTCAAAGCATTCTATCCGGTACCCCAGGGCAAGACGATGCGCGCGGTTCCATACATGCCGTATCTGAAATTCTCGCCCAGCGCGTGGGTGCTGCCTTTGAAAGTAACCGGCGGCGGATACCGCGCCGGTGGCAAGGCCATGTTCGACAGCGAAGGCAACCTCTGGGTCGGAGATAACTTCACCGTTGGATGGCAGGCCCAAGACGACCTGTGGCAGGGCAATGCGACCAAATTCGATCCCAACGGTAGGCCGATATCACCGATTACTACCGGCTACGCGGGCGGAGGGATGCAAGGAGGTACCTTTGGCGCTGCAATCGACGCAAGCGACAACGCATGGCTCACCAGCTATGGCGGCAAGTCGATCGCGGTGTTCGACAAGAACGGCAAGCCGCTGACTCCGCCCAACGGCATAACTTTCGATGATAAACTCGGCCTGATGCAGGGCATCATCGCCACTCCGAGCGGGGATATTTGGGCGCTGGGACTACAGAAAAATCAGCTGGTAACGTTTCCCAAGGGCGACCTGACCAAAGGCCGCCTCCTTTGCGAAGGCGCCAGCGCGGAGCCTTGTAAGTCGTTCAAGTTGCCGTTTCACCTAGGCATCGATCAGCAAGACAGAATCTGGGTGACCAACGCAGGCAGCAACCATGTGGTTCGCTTTCCTGCCAAGGATCCGAGCCAGGTCGAGACCTTTAAGGCGGGTTACAGTGGTAGCGGCCTCGGTATCGATAGCCAGGGGAATGTTTGGATCACCAACCGTTTCGGCAATGGGGTACATGGGCTCGAAAGGCTGGCGAAGATAGGCGTGGTGTTGGCGCTGGGCGGCAACTATGACAAGACGCTCGCGTACACCATGTTCAATCAGCATGGTGGCCCGGATGGTGGCAGCGTCACTCTGCTAAGGCCCGACGGTACTGAGTATCCCGGCTCGCCCTTCACCGGCGGAAGCCTGCCCGGTCCTTGGGCCGCCACTATAGCTGGCGACGACACGGTATGGATCTCCAACTTTGCAGGTGCAGCGGGTCGGATTGCGCATCTGTGCGGCGTCAAGACCGAGAACTGCCCGCCCGGCATGAAAACGGGCGATCCGATCTCTCCGCCGGGAGGGTACGTGGGCGGCGGTCTTCAGATGCAGACCGATCTGGCTATCAGCCCGTCAGGCGATGTCTGGGTGATGGACAACTGGCAGGATATTGCCAGCTGCTTCGGCGATCCCGATGAAGCACTCTCGACTCGTTGTGGTGGTTTGGGTGTAACGATTTTTTACGGGATGGCCAAGCCCGTACGTTCCCCGCAGATCGGCCCCACGCGCGCGTTCTAGAGAGCCCATAGCTGGCGGAGGGGGTGGGATTTGAACCCACGAGGGACTTTCATCCCTGCCGGTTTTCAAGACCGGTGCGTTCAACCGCTCTGCCACCCCTCCGCATCGGGAGGTTTTCATGTTAGCGGATTTCACGACGCCTTCGCACCCGGCAAAAAATAGGGCCGGCCCCTTTTTCCTGGGAGGAGGAAAGAAGACCAACCCATCGGGGCTGGGCAAGTCCGAGGTTATGCTGCTCGTTTTTTCGATGGACACGCGAAGGTGCGCGACCCACCCCAGATTCCGTACATTGCATGAACCGGGATCGCGCCGATCGGATAGTCGATGCGCTGGTACTCCAGAAGATCGATTCCGTAGACGACGAATCCTGCGACGATTCCGAGCAGGAACGCGCCTTCGGGATCGACCCAGTAACAAGGACAAGTGATGGCGACGAGACCGGCGAGGAATCCATCGACGGTCAGGACGAGGTCCCACTTGCCGCTCTTCGCATACGAGATGAAAAGTCCAGTGAGGCCGGCTGAGCATGCGGCCAGCGTGGTGTTGAAGGAAACGCGGCCGATGCCCTGCACGTCGAGGGCAGAGAGCATGCTGCCGGGTTGAACCCGTACCATCCGAACCACAGGATTAGACCGCCGGTGGCGCCGATCCGTGGAGTGCCGGGGCAGAACATGAAAACGAAGCTCCACAGCCAGAAAGTTACACCGCAAATGCAAGTATCGGCGATGCCTTCCACCAGGATATTGACCGACTCACACGGACGAGCGAAGCCCGCCTTGAGGACGATTTTTAAACGACCACTATCGAGGTATGCACCTCCCCCATGGAAGAACGAAATTGCCTAGTTCATATGGACGAGAGCGGTCCACCAGGTCCGCACGCTCGCATCTACGTGACTAGGGATCGGGCACTGCCTTAGATTTGTGCGGCTGGAGATCGGACGTCTGAGCGTCAGAAGATCGGACAGGTGGCCGGGAGCGTTGCGGAATCGATGCCCTCGCAGAGCGTGTTGTCGACGGTCAGATTGCTTTGCGCATCGAGGGTTATTGTCCACACGCTGTCATAGTCATCGCCCGGCCAGGCGGGCGCCGGGTTCGGAACAATACCGCCAGGGAAGTAGCTCGCGAGCAGCGCATTTACCATCGGTTGGATGAATTGATAGGACCACGCGAGCAGCACCTTATGATTTGTGAATTGATTGCCGGTGAAGAAGAAATCGCTGGTTGAAGCGGCTGAGGTCTGGGAAAAACTCGCCGCCAGACCATACGGCAAATTGTTCGCGACGGCGTAGGGTTCGGCGGTCAATGAGGGCGCAACCCCTGACCATGAATTCTGCGTGCCGGGTGAAATTTCCGCCGGATCGCTCGAATACACCTCTTGAGGATCGATCTTGCCGCGCAGAGCTTTGGGAAGAGCTAGCGCTCGCCATTGGCCCGCGCAGACGTAGTTGCCATCGGTCCAGAATGGCAGCGGATGCGCATCAGCATGACGTATGACGTACAAAGTTTCATTGTTGTTGATACCGTTGGGCTTAATCGCCCCGTCACTCCCAATCACTACTTTGACAGGGACGAAGGGCGGTTGCGCGATGCATTCCGGCCTGACCGCTACCGGCGCGGGTAGCGAGGGATAAACCGAGGGCGGCCTCGACTTGCTATCGAACGTAAGGAAAGTGGCGCCACCCGCAGGCGCGATTGAAACCGCATAGATCGGATTGGCACCGGCGTAGCTGGTCGGAAGAGTGAGATCGTACCCTTCGAGACTATTGATAGCTGTCATCAGAGCGCTGGTTGTTTCCCAGGGCGCCGAGAAGACATAGAAGCCCGGCACCTTGGCCGCGATGATAGCGGTGACGAGAGCCTCGTTGTCGCCGCCCTGGTCGGCGAAATCCAACCCCTGGCAGTTCGGACACGAGGTGCTCGGCGTGGCAACTCCGCTCGGGAGCGGCATAGACGACGCATAGGAGGCGTTGAGCGGATAGCTGTTGCCGGTATAGGGGATCAATTGCGGCGGGTCCGCGCTCGACAGCGTGATATGATTGAGTAGGGCGAATTGTTGGACGGTCTCCAGCGCCGCCATATCGGGATACGCGTTGCCGGTTTGTAGATGGGTCATCGGTTCCAAGGTATAAATGGCAGTTACGTTCTGCCTGCCCAGGACCTGACGTTTGAGATACGTCGCCATTCGCAGTGAGCGCTGCAAGCCCTGACTGGTGAGGTTCGCCGTATTCGGGTTGACGTCGCCGGAAGTGTTGAAGGCCAGGTCGTCGCTTACTACGAAAATTAGATTAAGGTTCGCCGCGCTCAACGGCGCCGGATTCGAGGTTGCCATGGAACCCGAGGAACCACCGCATCCCGCAAGCAAGGTCAGTATGAGACCCGCGAACAGCGACCATAAAAGAGTGTCGTTATCCAACTGCGCAAACTCCTATACCGTGAGACCATCGGAAGAATAGCCGCTTCTCGGTCATAAACACAGTGTCCGCCGCTTGTGTCACATAGTTAGCATCGCAAACGCGCAGTCTTTGACTTCGTGGAACAGATTGCCGAGGACTGAAGCTTCAATTGCCTTAGGCGACTCTCTTGCCTCGCTAAAATGTGACGGCTACTGCTAACAGCCACTGGGGCTTGATTTCATCGGCTTTGCGAGGGGGGACTATGATTCGCTGGTTGTTCAATGCCGTCCGTATCGTGGTGGCCATCCAACTCATTGGTTTTGCATCAGCTTTCGGCGCGGAGACGACGCCCGCAGCCGATCCACCCTTCGTCATTTGCCACAATCAGCGCTATGCGCTGTGCGCACAGGCGGACTGCTTCGTCTATGACGGCGTCGCCTACTGTAAATGCGAAGTAAAAAAGGGCGACAGCATCAGTCTGCAGCTCAGCTACACCAGCCCGGTCGGCGAGCGAAACGCGTGCGACGTCGATCGGCAAGGGGTCCGCAATGGCTACATGCTCAGCACCTACAGCCTTCCCAACGATGCTAAAAAGGGCGGGCCGGTCGCCGCGTACACGTGCCCTGGAACCGATGATGCCGGCGCCGGAGTTCCCGCGCCGGTCGCTTATGGCCAATGCGACGGTGGGATGTGCTTCACCAGCAGCCGTGGTAAGCGATTTCCCGGCTTCGACGTAAAGCTGAAAAATAGAGAGGTGATGTGTTCGTGTCCGATTTCTACGGAGGCGACGCCCGGCAGCAGCGATCCCCTCGGATACCAGATTTTCGGCGTCTATCATCCCAACGCAGCGCCGGGCAGCCGATGCGACGCCAGCGCATGCGCATCGTGCAGCGTACCCAATCCTACTTCTAATGGAGCCATCCTTCCGGTGGGCGCGCCAACCGGGTCCGCCGACTTCCTGACTCTGAGACTCGATGGCCCGCCGCTGCCCGCGCTCAACGAATGCCTCTGCACTTGCGCCAAGAATCAGGACGGCTCGACCTCCTGCTCAGTCGCCGAGGATACGACGCCGCAATAGTAAGGAGCATTTCTCTGATGTGGTAAGATGGGGTTCATGCGAGGGTCGCATAACCTGGTGCGCGTGGCGATGCGCGCGAACGAGAAAGGAACCTCATCTTGAAGCGACATATGAAGCTCGGCGACTTCCTGGTCGCCTACCTGCGCAAAATCGGCACTGAGCACCTGTTTGGAATTCCCGGCGACCTCGCGCTGAAGCTGTTTTTTTCGCTAGGCCGCAAGCACGGATTCCAGGTCCATACATTTTCGCATGAGCCCGGAGTCGGTTTTGCCGCCGATGGATATGCGCGGGCATCGCGCAAAATCGGCGTGATGTGCATCACCTACGGCGCCGGCGGTCATAACACCATCAACCCGGTCGCGGGATCGTTTTCCGAGCGGGTGCCGATCCTGATTTTTTCCGGCGGCCCGGGCGAGGAGGAACGCAAGCTCGGCACCCTGATTCATCATCAGGCGCGCGACATCGAATCGCAGCATCGCATTTTCAAGGAGGTCACTTGCGCCTCGGCGGTGCTGACTGATCCGCGCCGTGCCGCGCAGGAACTTCACGATGTGGTCCGCGCGATTTGGGCCGAGCAGCGTCCCGGTTATATCGAGATCCATCGCGACATGGTCGATCGCGTAATCGAGGTTCCCGACGAAATCATCGAATGGGACGGCTATCTGCATTTCCAATCCGTCGGATTCGGAGCAAAGTTGCCGAAGCCGCGCGCGAGACCGCCGCGATGTTCAACGCGAGCCGCAAGCCGATGCTCATCGCGGGCATCGAGATTCATCGCTACAAATCGTCGGCCGAGCTGGTCGCGCTGGCGGAGAAACTCGGCGCGCCGGTATGCACCACGGTGCTCGGCAAGGGCGCGTTTCCGATGGACCATCCTCTATATATGGGTGTGCATATCGGTCCGATCAGTCCGCCGGCCGATCGTTGCGCGGATGGATGAGGCCGACATGGTCATCAACCTCGGATGCCTCAAGACCGACATGAACTTCGGCAATCGGCCGCCGCATATCATCCAGGATCGCAGCGTCTGGGCGGTCGATCGCAAGGTCGACGTGAAGTATCACACCTACACCGATGTCGGCGTGCGCGATTTCACCCGCGCGACTACTCAAGCAGGAGCTGAAAACGCATCATGAGAAGGTGCGAGTATGCCGACAACCTGCCGAAGGGGATCCTCGCGCGATGGACGCCAGATCAAGGTGGCCGACATCCTGCGCGCGGTGAACGACTTCCTCGCCGAGCACAAAGGAAATACATGGTCGTAGCGGAGTCGGGCGACATGCTGTTCGGAGGCCTCGACATCCGGGTTCCGAGCGCGCGGGGCATATCTCGCGCAGGGATTTTACGCCTCGATGGGATTCGCGGTGCCGGCCGCGCTGGGCGCGCAAATCGGCTCGGGCCTGCGGCCTATCGTGCTATCCGGTGACGGCGCATTTCAGATGACGGGGCCGGAGATTTCGCATGCGCCGAACTTCGGCGCCAATCCGATCGTGCTCGTCATCAACAATGGCGGATGGGGCATCTTCCGGCCGATTGCGGAGCGGCGCGAGCTGCTCGATATCCCGCCGTGGCCGTACGCGAATCTCGCGCGCGAATGGGGTGGCGCGGGCTTCCAGGCGCATACGCCGAACGAGTTGCGCGAGGCATTGGAGAATGCCCATCGGGTGCAAACGTTTTCGATCATCGATGTTCGCGTCGAGCGCGATGACCTTTCGCCGGTCACCGTGAAGTACATCAAGGCCGCCGCGAAGCACTCGCAGACGCCGCCGGAAAAGAAGCGCACGATCGCGGAAAGGATAGGCATGTTTGGCTACGGCGTCGTTGGCGGGCAGAGCCGCAGGCACCCTGCCCTCGCAACGGTTGATGATCCAGCATTTGACTCTCCCCGTAGCCCCCGAAAGTCCCTTTTCGCATCGCTCAGCCCGTGACAACGAGTCTGCCTGCGCTCTAGTGATTGACCACCACCGGGATGCCGGCGGCAAACCAGCGTCCGCCCTTGGCAGGTATTTGCGTGATCAGGAGCACCGGATTCGGGCACGACATAGGAGGCAAAGGTGACAGTGTGTCATCGATATGGAAGTCGCCATTGGCGGCTAATGCCACTCCGGTCGGACTGGTGGTGGCGGCGACGCCGCACGCCGCGTTGGACGTATTGCAAAACAGCTCAGCCTGGATGGTCTGCCCGAGGTTAGTCCCGATGCCATTGGTGGCGGCCACCAGCAGCCCGCGCCCGTCGACGATGATGCGACCGTCGTTTTTGATCGTCGTGTGAAGGTTTGCGATCCGCCACGGGGTTGCCCCCGGTGAGACCGCACATACACCCCTCCCTTCGTCGCGACCGAACAGAGGCGCCGTGATGGCACCTTATTGTGGACGCATAGAAGTAACGCAGGCCCAAAAGTAAAGGTTCCCGCGCGAAATCGAAGTGAATTAGTTGTAAGATACGGTGAAAATGCGCGTTGATAATGAGAATCGAATGACCGGGCATTCAGCGCGTGGCGCTGGAAGAATTTACCGGATCGAGGAGACTGCCGGTTAGCAGATGGATAACTATCAGCAAATCTACAACAACTTCCAATGGGACATGCCCGAGTATTTCAACTTCGGCAATGTCATCGATGAGTACTCTGCCGATCACAATCGCGTCGCGTTGCTCTGGGAGGATCAGGAAGGCAATCGCGCGCACCTGACCTTTGGCGATTTCAAGGAACAATCCAACCGCATCGCCAATGTGCTGAAGGAGCTTGGCATCGGCGCCGGCGATCCGGTGTTGCTGGTGCTGCCACGGATTCCACTATGGCAGGCGGCGTATATCGGAGTGCTGAAGGCGGGCGCGATGGTCGTGCCGTGTACCGCGATGCTGCGCGAGAAGGATCTCGTCTATCGCGCGAATCATTCCGGCGCCAGGGCGATCATCGCATCGGTGGAAAGCGCGACGATGGTTGGTGATCTGCGCAGTCACTGCCCTACCCTCGAAACATTATCTCATCGTCGGCAGCCGCGCGCAGCGGATGGAAAAGTCTGTTCGAGGAGATGAAGATGGCACTGCCGAAGTTCGCTGTCGCGAAGACCCGCGCCGGCGATCCTGCGATTTGCTACTACACCTCGGGCACCACCAAGGAACCGAAGGCGGTGCTGCATTCGCATGGCTACATCTATAGTCACAAGTTCACCGGGCTGAACTGGCTCGACCTGAAACCGAACGATGTGCATTGGACGACCAGCGACACCGGATGGGCGAAGGCCGCGTATGGCGTGTTGTTCGGTCCGTGGATGAATGGCGTCACGGTGTTCATGTACAACGGGCGCTTCGAGCCGGAGAAGGAAATGGAACTCCTCGAGCGCTATGGCATCACTACTTTCTGCGCGCCGCCGACCGAGTATCGAATGCTGGTGAAGGAGGACCTCTCGAAGTACAAGCTGCCGAAGCTGCGCCATTGCACCGCTGCCGGCGAGCCGCTCAATCCCGAGGTCATCGAGGTATGGCGGCGCAACTTCAGTCTCACGATTCGCGACGGTTATGGGCAGACCGAAACCGACATCGTCGCGTGCAACATGCCCGGCACCGAGGTGAAGCCGGCTCGATGGGGCGGGCGTTCCCGGCCACGACGTGCGCATCGTCGACGAGGATCTGCATGAATGCGCGGTCGGCGACGTCGGCCAAATCGCGGTGCGCGTCAAGCCGGAGAAGCCGCCTTCGATCATGCGCGAGTACTGGAAAAATCCCGACGAGAACGCGCTGGTGTTTCGCGGCGATTATTACCTCACTGGCGACAAAGCCTACAAAGACGCCGAGGGCTATCTGTGGTTCGTCGGGCGCGCCGACGATGTCATCACGTCGGCGGGGTATCGCATCGGGCCGTTCGAAGTGGAGAGCGCGCTGCTCGAGCATCCCTCGGTGATGGAATCCGCCGTGGTCGCGAGTCCCGATGCCGATCGCGGCCACATCGTGAAGGCGTTCGTCCGGCTGCAAGCCGGGGGTCGCCGGCAACGATGCGCTCGCGCACGAGCTCCAGGAGCATTGCAAGCGCATCACCGCGCCCTACAAGTATCCGCGCGAGATCGAATTCGTCGACGATCTGCCGAAAACCGTCAGCGGCAAAATTCGCCGCGTCGAACTGCGCAAGCTGGAAGAGCAGCGCAAGTCGGCGAGTTAGGAAGGAATCAGACAAACGCCAAGGCACGAAGTACACCAAGAAGGACTAAAAAGATTCAGAAGCCGTCTTCTTGATCTTCCCTTAGTGTTCGATGAGGGCCGCTGCGGCCCGCATCTGCTGGCTGTTCTTCAATGCAGGATTTCTTGATCGTGCGCCTACCGTAAAAATCCACTGGTCCGAACTTGGTGTCCTTCGTGCCTTGGTGTTTTGCCTGGCTCTTCAAAACTGTTCGCGATCCACCCATAATTTCGGACAAACGATGCCACTGCGGACCAAAATCGAATGCCCCCATTGCGCCACTGACCTGGTGGTCAAACGCGGCGGCGTATGCCCCAACTGCGGCGCGGCCATCAGCGAGCACGTCGCGAAGATGCGCGCACGCGAACGCCGCATCGAACAGGTCGTCGCGATCCTCGGCACCATCGCGATGGTCGCGGTCTTCCTGGTCACCAGCGGCGCCAGCCTGCTCGAGGGGATCGCTGCATATGCCATCGTCGGCGCGACAATGTATTGGCTCGCGCGCCGCACCTTCGTCTAGTTCGACGCGTTGCGACATTGGGTCTAACCCTTTGGGATAGCTCTTCCGTCCTACTTTTCGGTCGCCGCAAAACTTCTCAGGGCCGCCGAGGATTTTTATCCACACGCCCATGGCACTTCTTATGCTCCCTTCAAGAGATCAAGAAGGTCAGGAGGTGACGGCAATGAAAGCAACCAGGAATTTGATGTCCGCTCTGTTGGGCGTCGCGATGTTGGCCGTGCCGGTGATGGCGTCAGCGCAGCCTCGCTACGAAGTTCGTAACCGTCCGCCCGCACCGGCGTATGAAAAGGTGGGGGTATTCCGCCGGCAACCCGCGAGGCCTCTCGTTGTTACGCGCCGCGCGGTGATTTCTCCAGTGGTTCCCATCCACGACCGCGATGACCACAAATACCGCGACCGCGACGACTGGCGCTATGGACGCGATCAGGATCGGGCCAACTGCCCGCCACCGCGAGTCAATCGTTACGACTACCGCACCAGCTATCATCCTAACTACCTGCAGCGCGATTCCTATAACAGCTACGCGCCACCGTCCGGGGAAATCCGCAGCGACGAGCGCCTGGCTTCGCTGATTCGTCAGCGCGATAACGCCGTACTTCAATATCGCGCGGCTCTGCGCCGCCATGACAACAACGCGGCGGGCCATCTCGCCAACGGCATCGAGGAACTCAACAAGCGCATCGCAAGCGTTCGCCAGCACATCGGCAATACCTATCGGCCCGTAAGCTATTCGTACTAGCCGGCCGGCAGCCGTGCTCCGAACTGTGTCTCGAGGTTCACGCTGTCGGAACCATTTACTAAATCCACATACTCATCATGCACGTGGGCGCTCGGCGATGCCGGGCGCCCATTTTGGTTTCAGGGTCGCTATTGTGTCTTGAATTAGACCTCGCACGTTGCTAACGATGCGCTCACTTCGAGTCGACCGCGAGGGAACAATGCTGAAATCGCTCGATGTGCTGATCGGAATCTCCCTGGTCATGCTGATTGTCAGCATGGTGGTGACGGTGCTGACCCAATTCCTCACGACGGCATTTAATTCTCACGGCCGCAATTTGAGGAATGGGCTCCAGGATCTCATTTCCCATCTCGATCCGGCGTTGAAGGAGAAGGCAATTTCCCTGGCGGTTGCCGAGGCGGTGCTTAAACATCCTTTGATCGGCGGAAAGCCGATGCTTCCGTTTTTAAGTGAAGCTACGCGATTGGGCACAGTCATCCATCGCGACGAACTGACCAAGCTCCTCCTCGAACTGGCGTCGGCTAGCGCATGGGTCACCCTTCCCTCCGATCCGAAAGCCGCTCTGCAGAAGGCGCTGAAGAATACCGGCATCGACGATGTAGACCTGACGCTCGACAATATTCGCAGGGTCGCGCTTGCGCTCGAAGAGTCACATCCGGAACTCGCCAGCAGCGTGCGGGCGGATATGGCAATCCTGCAGGAAGCCAAGTCTAAATTTATCGGCCGGATCAACGGATGGTTCGATCAGACCATCGATCGAGTATCTGAAAGATTCACCATGAGCGCACGCGCAATCACCTTCGGATGCGCGCTCTTGATCGCGTTTGGTCTTCAGTTGGACACGATCTACATACTCAACTCGTTGTGGAGCAACGAGATTCTGGCTCAGGAGCTGGTTACCGAAGCCCAGGGGATCGACAAGACCAATCCGCTTTTGACTCTTGGTGGCGTTCACCTCGATGACCACGAGATCGAGGAGATAAAAGGCTATGCCCTCAGCGGGCTCATCGTACTTCCGTGGGGTCAACCCGCAACAAAGTATCCGGCCGATCGCGGCTGGGCGTCCAAGCTTCCAGGCATCCTGCTTTCGACGTTTCTACTCAGCCTCGGCGCGCCGTTCTGGTACAACGCGCTCAAGACGCTGCTCAAGATGCGCTCGGATATCGCCGGCAAGGACGACGCACAGCGCCTCGCGCGGCAAAGTCAGGATGCCACCGGACCCGCGCCTCCCTGAGTGAGTATCAGCGTCTAAGCGTCGGCGAAGGCGCGCAGTGCCTTCAGGATGCGCGCGCCCCGTTCCTCGGGCTTCGGCGAGAAGGAGAAGAATTGCATCGCCGTGGTCGTCACGCCCGCTTTGAAAAACTCATCGACCCGTTTGCGGCAGGTCTTCGCATCGCCAAAGACGTAGATGCGCTCGACCATCTCTTCGGGCAGCGAATCGAGCGCCTGCTTGCGATCGCCGCGATTCCACAACTCCATCGCCTTGCCGGCTTCGTTCTCGTAGCCGATTTCCTTGAAGAACTTGTTGTAGCCGGGAACCGTGATGTAGGCGGCGAGGTTGCGCTTGAAGAGTCGTGCGCGCAGTCGCGAGGTCCTCGTCCGAGCGCCACGTTGATGCGGCATACCACATCGAGTTGCGACGGATCCTTGCCCGCCGCGCGCATCCCCTCGCGCGTATGCTCGATCATCGCGGGAAGCGAGTCGGTGGTGACGAAATTGGTGATGAGGCCGTCGCCGATCTCACCCGCCATCCGGCACATCGCCGCGCCCTGCGCTCCGAGATAAATCGGCGGAGGCGGCAACGATCCATCGGCAAGGTCCATGCGAAATCCGTTGATGCGCATGGTCTTGCCATCGACGGAATATTTCTCGCCCTTCATGATGGCGCGCACCGCCGCAACTGTCTCCCGCGTGCGCGAATGGGTCTTCACATACGGCACGCTCATCCATTGCTCCACGATGGTGGGCGACGAGATGCCGAGGCCGAGCACGAAGCGGCCGCCGGAGAGATTTTGCACGGTCGCCGCCGTCATCGCGATGAGCGCCGCCGAGCGGGTGTAGACGGGAACGATCGCGGTGCCGAAGCGCAGTTTGTCTCGACAGCATCGCCATCGCGGCGATCGGCGAGAAGGCGTCGCTGCTGTTGGCCTCGAATGACCAGCCGTCGGTATAGCCGCACTCGTCGGCGACTTTTACCAGCTCGCCGATACGGCGATTGACGAATGGGTCGAGAGGAAGTGTGATTCCGAGTCGTTGCTGCATCATATGCCCCTGCGTAGGAATGCCCCACCATATCGCATCGCGAAGCGGCGCGGCCACCGATTCGCGCGCGACGGCCCGCGCCGCGTTTCCCTGCCCTCGCATGCGCGGATAAAATTATTATCAACGCTGGCTTCGAGTCTGCGGCAACGGATTCGCCAGAATCCGGATAGTTTCGACTTCGACCACTTGATTCATGTCATCCAGCCTGCACGCCATGCTCCCGCGAATCTCCGCCGCCTTCTTTTTCTCGTCGCGCTCTTTCGCCGGCGCCTGCGTGCGCGCTGACGGTTGACGATCTCGATCCCGCGCAACAATGGAAGGTCGGCGCGATTTCGTTCTCCGGCAACAACATCTTTGCCGACAGCGACTTACAGGCGGTCATGCGCACCAAGCCGCGCGCCTTTTTATACGCCGTGGAAGGCGCGGCCCGAGTTCGAGCCCGGCACCTTCACCAATGATCTCAAGCGGCTGCGAATTTTTTACGAGGCGCATGGCTATTACCATCTGCGCCTCACCTACGAACTGAAGACCGAGGTCAAAGGAAAGAGCGCATCGTCGACGCTGACGCTGCACCTGGTCGAGGGTCAGCCGATCCGGATCGATGAGATCGACGTGACCATCGACGGATACCATCCGCCCGCGAACACCGCGCCGATCACCAAGCTGCCGATGCATCGCGGCGAAATTTTCAATCAGGCATGCCTACCAGAGCGGTCAACACATCCTGCGGCTGTTCTTCGTCAATGCCGGATACGCGCGGACCAAGGCGCGCCGTCGTGCCCAAGTCGACGTGATCAAGAACACGGCGCAGATCTTCTACACCGTCCACGTCGGCTCCAAAGCGTACTTCGGCAAGACCACAATTGCGCGGCAACAAGAAGGTCGCGACGCGAAATCATCACCCGCGAGCTCGCTCTACAAAGAGGGCGAGGAATACTCCAATCAGAAGATCGACAAGTCGCGCACGCGACTGCTGAATCTTCATTTGTTCAGCGCGGTCAACTTCAACCCCGACCTCGAAAGCGCGGCGCGCGAGATTCCGATCGACCTTAATGTGCGCGAAGGCCGTCAGCACGACATCAGCATCGGCGGCGGCTACAGCACCCAGGACGACTTCGGCGGCCAGGTCCAGTGGAACGATTACAACTGGTTCGGCGACGGGCGCCAGATGTCGGTGTCGGTCCGCTATGCGAGCATCAACAGCTATGCGAGCGCGTCGCTGCGCCAGCCCTATTTCCTCGGCGACGCGCAACCTCGAAGCCGGGATAACCGCCGTCGCTGCAGCAGGAAAACGAGCAGACCTTCACCCTCAACTCGGAATCGGTCGTGCCGCAAGCTCACCTGGCATTTCACCGAACAGCTGAGCGGCACGCTCGGCTACCGCCTGATGTATGCGGACCTCAACAGCGTCAGCTCGACTGTGGTCGAGCGCTGCACGGTCTTCGCCGCAAAGGCATCGTGAGCGGTCCGACTGGCGAGCATGACCTGGAACAACACCGACGATCAGTACTACCCGACCCGCGGCTCGATCGTCAGTCTGCTCGCCGAACAGGGCGGCTCGATTTGGGGCGGCGACTACCAGTACTATCGCGCGACGCTGGAGGATCGGAACTACACCACCATCGCGAAGAACACCGTGCTCGCGACGCGGCTGAATTTCGGCGTCGCGGATTCGCTCGGGCCGCGCGACGACTATCCGCTCTTCCTGCGCTTCTTTCCCGGCGGCGAGGGCAGCGTGCGCGGCTACGGGCGATGGCGCCTCGGACCGCTGAGCGTTTCGAACGATCCGCTCGGCGGCTTGTCGCTATTCGAGGGATCGGTCGAATTGCGGCATCCGATTTACGAGAAGCTGGGCGGCGCGGCCTTTGTCGATTTCGGCCAGACCACCATCGAGCCCTATAAGTTCCCGACCCCGATTCGCTTCGGCTTCGGACCCGCGGTGATGTATCGACGCCGATCGGGCCGCTGCGGCTGGACCTGGGAATTCCTTCGCAGGCGCCACGCGGCGATCCGTGGTGGCAAATCTATTTCAGCATCGGGAATTTCTTCTGAGGCGGGCGATGCGGCTGCTTTGGAAAATCGTCAGGCGGATCGCGCTCGGCATCGTCGCGCTCATCGTCGATCGCGATCGTCGCGGCTGGTGGTCGTCACTCAACACCAAATGGTTTCGCGATCTGGCGCGCGACAAGACCAATGCGATCTTGGCCGGCACATTCAAGGGACAACTCGCGATCGGCAGGATTCGAGGATCGATCTGGCGCGACCTGATCCTCGATGACGTCACACTGACCTACCGCGGCGAACGCATCGCGCATATCGAGCGGCTGCGCGTCGCATACGGGATTCTTTCGCTGCTCCACAACACCATCGACCTGACGCATCTCGACATCAGCGGGCTGCAACTCAGCGCGAAGCAGGATGCGAGAACGGCAAGTGGAACGCTGCTCGAGGCGCTCGCCTCGGCGCATCCGGCGGCGTCCGACTGAAGGTGGCGGCACGAGCAGATTTCGGGTGCTGGTGCGCGAGGTGAGCCTCGGCCGCGGCTGCGATCAGTGTCACGCGCGCGAATGGCGAGACCTACGCGCTCGATAATGCCGGCCTCGATGGCTCGGTCTACATTTTGAAGGATGGCTTGCGCGCGAAGCTCGACAGCTTGTGGGGGCACATCACGGGTCCGCAGCTACCGCCGGGCGAGATTTTCGCCAGCCTGACATATCAGGCACGTGCTGCATCCTGCGAGCGTGACGATCGAGGTCGTTAAGATCGACACCCACGATTCGCATCTCAAGCTGACCGGCGCGATCAGCGATCTCGCCGCGCTCAAGATGGATCTGCGACTCGATGCCGAATCGATCGGCGGCGCCGACATCGCCGCGCTATCGTGAAACAATGGTCGCCGAGTGCGAACCTCGCGGGCACAATTCCCATCGAAGGGTCGCGGCCCGACTTGCACGTCACGCTCGCGATGAACGCCGCAGATGCGAAGATTCACGGCGACGTGCATGCCGACGTCAGCCACAACCGAGCCGCGCTACCACGGCACGCGTGAGAGTGATCCGATCTCAAACCCGCAGCAACTTCTCACGATCAGACGTGCGAGCGGCGTCGTGAATGCGTCGGTGCGCGGCCAAGGCGCGGGACCTCGGTGGCCGGATTCGAGGGCCATGCGGATGCTGCGAGTGGCGCGACTCGGCGGTCGCAGGAATGGAACGCGGCGATCTGGTCGTCACCGCCGACGTGGCGAATAGCGTCGCGACCTACGATGCGAAAATCGCGCAAGGGAAGCAGGCCGGCGACGACCTCGCGCGGGCGCATCGACTTTCGCAGCGACGCCCGAAGTATGACATCGCGCTCGACGACCAATCATCTCAACCTGCAGAAGCTGCAGAATCGCCGCCTGATGCAGCACCGACCTCAACCTCGCGGCGCAGGTCAAAGGCAGCGGCATCAAGCTCGACGAGGCCGATGCGGTCGCGCGCATCGACCTCAAGCGCAGCGTGCTCGGTCCGGCGAAAATCGACTCGGGCGCGGTGCGCGCATCGATTGCACGAGGGCTGGTGCGAATCGCGCAAGCCTCGATCAGCGCCGGCGCCACCAAGGTCAGCGCGAAGGGTCAGGTCGCGTTGGCGGGTGCACGGCGAGGCGATCTTTCCTACAATTTGAAGTCCGATGATCTCGCGCCGTGGATGACGCTTGCGGGACGCAGCGGCGGCGGCAAGCTGCAGGTCATCGGGCGCGCGAGCGGTCCTCTCCATGCGTTGACAGCGTCAACGGCAGCGCCTCGATGACGCGCGCTGCAAACCGGCGGCATTTCGATCGGCGCCGGCAAGATTACCTATGCCCTCGCGGAGGTCGGCAACGATCGCGCGCACGGCCGCATCGATGCGGGCTTCGACACAGGTCCATACCAATGTTGACCTCAAGTCGGTCTACCTTGGTGTCGATCTGGTCCGGCTTCATCCGACCGATGCGCGGATTCTGGTCGACACCTGGGACGCGCAATCGCGCGATCAGAAACTTGCCGGCGAAATTCATCTTAAGCCCAACGCGATCGACGTCGAGTCTCAGCCAGCTCGCGCTCGCAGCTGAGCCGATGGCACCTGGCAACTTCCGCAGTCCGGCCAGCTATTCACAAGGATGGCCGGCAAATCGCGGTGCAGAATCTGCGCCTGACCAACGCGCAAAGGAGATCTCGCTCGAAGGCCAGGTTGCATTCGGCGGCGCGCAAAATGTTTCGCTGCTGGTCAACGGTTTCGACCTCGCGGATCTCAATCCATTCCTTCCAAGTAATCCGGCACTCGCGGGAACGCTCTCGATTCGTCGATTCAGAATCACCGGCACCTCGGCGATGCCGATGGTGAGCGCGCGCATGCGCAAATCAAACCGCTCGCGCGCGCGCGGCTATACGCTTCAGCGAGATCGATGCGAAGGCGAACTACACCAATGGCCAAATGGTGGCGGATGCCGAGATTTACCAGGACGCGAATCACCAGCTGATCGCGAATGCGACGATTCCCGATGGAGCTCGGATGGGACCAGAAGTTTCGTCGCCTACGCGAGCGGCGGGATCAATGGCCGCGTGCATTCCAATGGCATCAGCCTCGCGTTTTTGAATTCGATGAGCTCCGCGCACGATCCGGACATCTGCACGGCAAGCGTCTCGATGGATGTCGCGCTGACCGGACCGATCAAGCATCCGCAAGCCAACGGCGGCGATTTGGCTCTGGGGCGGCAAGGCCAAGGTGGTTCCGACCGGAGTCAACGATCGACGCGGTCAACCTGACGATGGCGATCTCGCCGCAGGCGATCTTTCTCCAGGACCTAAACGCGCGCGCCAAAGACGGCAGCATCGACGCGTGGGGCAGCGTCGCCGCTCAATAGCTATCGTGCCTACCGCGGTCGACATCAGCCTCAAAATGAACAACTGGCCGGCCATCACCACCGTCCGAGTACGTCGCGTACACCGCGGCGAACCTGCGCGCTCAATGGCACGCTCGAGATCGCCCAAGCTGGGCGGCAAGGTGGAGGTGCTGTGGGGCGTGGTCAAGCCGGACCTCGCGTTCCTCGGCTCCGACGACGATCAAAGCGGACCACGACCATCGAGGTGGTTTACAACGGCGTCGCGCCGCCGCCTCCTCCGCCGGCGCCCCCTCGCCATTTACGAATGTTTTCCGCGACCTTGCCATCGATGTCCTCGCGCAGATTCATCGCAACACCTGGATCAAGGTGGCGGGCTCGACGGCGGAACTCGAAGGGCAAGGTGCACGTGCGGAAAAAGCCCGGCGGTCCGGTGACGCTGGTCGGCGCCATCCACACCGTGCGCGGTCAGATCGCGCTCGCCGGGCAGCCACTGACCCTGCAAAAGGGCGAGGTGACTTTCACCGGCGGCGCGAATATCGATCCGACCGCTCGATATCAGTCGCGCAGCGCCAGCTTCCGCAGTACATCGTGTCTGCGAACATCAGCGGCACCGCGAAGCCAAGCCGAAGCTGACGTTTTCCAGCGAGCCCGCGATGTCGCAAGCGGACGTCTTATCGGTGCTGATGTTCGGTCAGCCCGGCGAGCCAGTTGAACAACAATCAGCAGGCGTCGCTGCAGAATCAGGCCGCGACCATCGCCGGAAGTTACGCGGCCAATCAGATCGGACAATCGGTGGCCGATGCGCTCGGGTTGCAGGCGCTGCAGTTCAGCGTCGAGAGCGGG
Organism: uncultured delta proteobacterium; assembly: GCA_963848285.1. GTDB lineage: Bacteria > Desulfobacterota > Binatia > Binatales > Binataceae > DATGKG01. The sequence continues at coordinate 944,981 of CAWKCZ010000002.1, forward strand.
ATGGCCTCCATCGGTACTTATCTCACCGAGGACGTCTTTCTGTCAGCGTCGCAAAACCTCGCGCCGCAAACCCAGCAGATCCCCGGCCAGCCGAGTCAAAAGGCGACCATCCAGTACTACCTCACGCAGCATCTGGAGGTGGATACTTCGCAGAGCCGCAGCTCACTCGGCAACGCCAGCGAGCTGAATCTCATCTGGCACACGCAGTATTGAAGTAGATTGTTCCGGTGGCCGATCACCCTCGAACCATGAATCCAAGTGCCAGCCCGCCGGCGGACTGGCCCGATAGCCTCGCTGATGGGGGCCGCTTCGGCTTCGAATGGCTCAATCGCGACTTGCTGTGGCTCTTTTTGTTGCGCGCGCTCCGCAGCTTCGCGCAGGGCTACCTTGGCGTCATCACCCCCCTGTACATTGCGTTGCTCGGCTACAATGCCGAGGCGCTGGGAATCCTGTTTGGGGTCTCGGCAATCTTCAGCGCGCTGCTGTCCGCTGCGACCGGGGTGCTGGCCGACAGATTTGGACGCAAGACCTTTCTCATCTCGATTTCGATGATGATGGCCGTGGGCGGTGTGCTTTTCGCGCTGACGCGCAACTTCGCGATGATCGTGGCTGCGGGCGCCATCGGTTCCGTCGGCAGAGGCGGCGCTCTGGCGGGCGGAGCGTGGGGTCCTTTCTATCCGGCCGCACAGGCACTGGTGGCGGAGCAGACCAGCGACGCCAACCGCAACACCGTCTTTGGCGCATTGTCGTTCGTCGGAGTGGGAGCGGCCGCATTCGGTTCCTTGCTAGCGGCCCTTCCGCATCTGATGTACCTGCACTTCGGGGTTTCGATGCTGACTGGCTATCGAGCGCTATTCATCCTGTCCGGACCGCTGGGAATGGCAATGGCAGTCGCGGCAATACCGGTGCGCGAACTGCACCATGGCCACGGCCGGTCGCACTCAAAACGGGTCGATGAGCATGCAACAAAAAGCGCTTCGCCGGTGCTCACTTTCGGACTGTCGAGGAAGTCGTGGCGGCTGATCTGGCGGTTCATGGTAACCAACGCGACCAACGGTGCCGCGATCGGCATGCTGGGACCTTTCGTGGTGTACTGGTTCTATCGACGCTTCAATGCCACTTCCAGCCAGCTCGCGGAACTGTTCTTCATATTGAACCTGATCGCCGCGCTCCCCTATTTGTTCGCGGGTCGGGTCGCGATCGCGTTCGGCTCGGTGCGCTCGATTGTCGCCACCCGCGCCATTTCGACGCTCCTCCTGTTCGGCGTGGTGCTGATGCCCAGTTTTCTCGCTGCGGCGGCGCTTTATGCGCTTCGACTAGCGTTCAACGTGCTTTCGATTCCGCTGCGCCAATCATATTTGATGGGTGTAATCGATCCGCCCGAGCGCGCCAGCGCCGCAGGGATGGCGAATCTACCCTCCCAGGTAACCTCGGCGCTAGGGCCCTACCTCGCCGGCTACTTCATGGAACATCTGTTTCTCTCGCTACCGCTGGAAGTTGCGGCGCTGATGCAGGGAATCAACACACTGCTGTATTGGGTTTTCTTCCGCAACATTTACCCTCCGGAAGAGACCGTGGCCTCGACGCAAAACTCGGAGCGCCAGGTCGGCGACCATACGGCGCAAACTTGACGGGTTGATATGAAGCGCCTAACCGGCAACCATCTTGCCGTGAGCTGGAGCGATCTTGTCTCCATCAAATATTTTCGGACATATAGCTAGGGTGAATCAGGCGTTTGGCGATACCGCATCGGCGGAGCTCGCGGTCCGGGAGCGATCCATCGAGCATGAAGCGGGGTTGCGCGTCTCTCCGACGCATGGCGCGCAACTGATTAAGATCGGTACCCGATTCTGCGTCCTTGCGTTGCTGCTGGTTCTCGTCGATGCGGTCTACGTCGAATGGCACGGTGGCTTTCCGATCTGGCCTGCGCTCACCGCAGGAGCGCTGGCGTGGGGGCTTCTAATCTGGCCGGCCGCGTTCCGACGAAGCCTCGCAGAGGACACTGACTTCCTCGAAACCTGGTGCACCTGGACGGTCTTCGCGGCCTTCCTCGCGCTCTATGGCATAAGCAGCTTCCCCAACACTCCGTATGACGAACAGCTTCGCCAGGCCGTAGCGTTTCTGCAGGGCCATACCTGGATCGATGCGCCCAAGAGCTTCCTCGAAGCGGCGCAGAGTCGGTCCCTATCGCTACGCGCTCCATCCTCCGATGCCCGCCATGCTGATGATGCCGATGGCGGCGCTATGGGGGATGGACACCAACCAGAACATGTGGTCGCTGTTCATCGGCGCGCTCGATGCGGCGCTGGCGTGGCGGCTGCTGCGGCAGGTTTCGCCTGAGCATCAGCGCGCGACCTATGGCTGACGATGTTCTTCGCGCGCCGGAACCATCCTGTGGTCGGAGACCATTTACGGCAACACCTGGGCGATGCCGGAGACCTGTTCGATCATGCTTCACATTGCTTAGCGCTGGACGAGGCGTTCGGTCTGGCGCGGCCGCTGCTGCCTCGGCATCTTCGCGGCGATCGCGGCGTTGTCGCGCTATGAACTCGCGATCGCGGGCGTGACCTATGCGATCATCGCGATGCTTCGCGGGCGGCGGCTTCGCGATGTCTTCCTGATGATCCCCGGGCTTCGCTCGCGGTCGGATGGTATTCGTCATCGGCTACAACGAGGCGCGCTATGCAAGCTTCTTCGATCAGGGGCGTGGCGCTGACCGGCCCGGCTGACGCGCCGGCATTCGGGATTCGCTATTTGATTGGGCAACATCGCGACGCTGTTTTTCCTGGTGCCGAACGTCAATGACAACTTCCCCTACTTCCATCCGAACATGGCTGGCCTGTCGCTGCTCGTTCACCAGTCCCGCGCTGGTGCTCGCGTTCAAGGCCAACTTCGCGAAGCATCGAAGCGCCTTGCTGATGCTGGCGGCCGTTCCTCGTCTCGATCCCGAGCCTGCTCTGCTATGCGAACGGATTCGCGCAGTATCGGCACCCGGCACTATCTGCAGGTCTTTCCGTTTCTGCTGGTGCATGATGGCGAAGGGCATGCGGCGCGCCGGATCGGCTGACCAGGATCCTGATCACCGTGTCGGTCATTTTCATCACCTTCGGAGTGGTGCACATCCGTGATTTGGGGTCTCTGAAATCGCCGTATCGCTTCGAGCGATTCATTGCGTGCAAGCTAGTCAAGCTATCTGGGGGATCAAAAAAGGAGTATGAGCGGTGCGGCGGGAAACTTTGATGCATGCGCTGCTGAACCCGGCGAACATTATCGACTGGCTCGGAGACTGGGGCTATCTCGGAATTTTCGTATGCGTGTTCATCGGCAATCTCGGCATTCCAGTCCCCGAGGAAACCGTGATGCTGGTGGCAGGCTTCCTCGCGGGGCGCGCGATTCTCGAACCTCGAGTTCGTTTACCTCGTATGCGTGCTGAGCGCGGTCACCGGCGATTGTTGCGGCTTTTTTGTCGGGCGCCACGGCGGGCAGCGTATCATCGCGCGGCTCACCGGCGATTCGTCGACGCATGCGCCATCGCTACGAGCGGCTCCAGCTTTTCTTCCATACCCATGGCAGCAAGGCGGTCTTCATGGCGCGCTTCATCGCCGGGGTGCGCTTCATGGCGGGACCGATGGCGGGTGCGGCGGGGATGCCGTTTCTGCGCTTCCTCGGATGGAACATGCTGGGCGCGATCGTATGGTGCACGCCGTGGTCACGATCGGATACCTGGTGGGCGACGAACTCTATCGGGTCGCCGAAATGGCGCATCACGCGCAGCGATGGATCGCGCTGGCGGCGTTGTTGCTCTGCTTCCTGCTGTGGTTCTTCTGGTGGCGCGAGAAAAGTCAGACCGCCGCGCCGCGGCCCGAGCCCTGAACCGCGAGAAGCAAGGTTGCGCCGCAATCGCGTGGCGCATCCTTCGGATGCTCATGCTCGCGCGCTCTGTGCTACGGATGCGCTCCGCGCGAAGTCCTCAAGCTCCACTATCTGAACGGATTCGTTCCCGGCACGCGCGCGATTTTTCTGCCCGCCAATCTCGCGGTCGCGCCGATCGAAGGCGGCGACCTCGCAGCGGGAATTCATGACGTCGGCAGCATCTACGACTCGTCGGGCAAACTGCGAAAAGATACTCCAGTGTCGCGGATGCGGGTACGCGATGGTGCACGACGCGCTGATGACCGCCCTCGCCGATGCGGGATTGAAGCCGATCGCGCATCGACTCGACAATCGATCCGAAGGATTTGCAGCCGGGCGTCGACGTGATGCTCATCTGTGAGTTGCTCCAGCTCAGCGTCGAGAAAAATTTCGGCGCGCAGCAGACCATCCACGGGCAATACTTCACGATGAACTCGCGCGTGAAGCTGAAGTACACACTGCGGCGCCGCGACGGCTCGATGATCTACCAGAACGAGATAACCGGCGTCGAGGATGAACCGCCGAAGCCGGTCGGGCGGCGAGGTTTTCTTTCCACTGGAAACCGATCCCGCCGAGTCGCTCTCGGTCGCGCTCTCGCGCGCGATCGGCGAGCTGCTCGCCGATCCAAAATTCCGCGCCGCCTTCCCGCCCCGCGCACACAGAAACGCGATATGCACAGCGCTGCGCTTCGGCGTAAACTGATTGCGCAGGATTAAGCCAATTCGACGCCGCGCCAGCTCGGAGATGGCAAGGATCGCGAGGTGCGAACTCTGTCGCTGATCAATGGCACAAGCTGGCCTTGATCCAGATGCGGCGCGGCGCCGTGCTCGATGATCATTCGGCGCGCTTTCCGATCACGATTCAGGCACTCGCCGGCAGCGGTACGTTGCGCATCGGAGAGGAGGCATACGAGCTGAACCCCGGCATCGTGGTTCCCGTCGACGCGCACGTCATCCACCGCGTTCACGCCGAACCCGCGGTTGCGATTCTCGTCACGTTCTTTCGCTCGGGTGAATCAGCCATCGCGGATGACACCACCGCTCGCTTCGATTGATGCGGCGGGCATTTCGATCGGCAAAAACTGATTTGTGAGGAAAGCATGATTCGCAACGCCAGTTGCTGCTGCGGCCAATGTTCGATCGAAGTCGAAGGGGAACCCATCTTCAATGCGGTTTGTCATTGCCGCAGTTGTAAGAAGCGTACCGGCAGTGCATTCGGATGGTCGGCATATTTTGCCGACGCCCAGGTCGTTCGCAAAGACGGTGACCTCAAGGCGTATGACGTCCACGGCGAGATTCCCGCGCAGCGATGGTTCTGCAGCAACTGCGGCCACCACGCTGCTGTGGAAGGCGACCTCGCTCGCCGAGTACACCGGCATCGCGGCCGGATGCTTCACGCGAGGCGCCGCTCGGCGAACCCTCGATGATCGCGCATAGACCGACATGGCGCTGCGCGTGGGATCACGCTGCCTGACAGCCTGATAGCAACTGAAAGCATTTGCAGATCGGGCACCGGCGGTACTAGCGTCGCGATCGACATCTCCACTTCAGGAGGACACCCGATGGCGCTGCTACCCTATGTCGACGAAACCAAGGCTCCCGAAAAGACTCGCGAGATCCTCAACGCGCGGCAAGGTCAAAATGAACGTCGCGCGGATGATCGCCAACTCCGACGCCGCATTCTATCCGTTCTCGATGCTCGGCGACTCGCTGCTCACGCGCGGCAAGCTCGACGCTAAATTCCGCGAGATCGCGATCCTGCGCACCGCCAAAGTGAGCCAGTCGGTCTACGAATGGACTCAGCACGTGCCGATCGCGAAGGCCGTCGGCGTCACCGATGCGCAAATCGCGGCGATGGATACATCCGGATGGCGCGACCTGCTTCAATGAAGTCGAAAAGCTCGTCATCAAGTTCACCGATGAGGTCGCACGCAACGTGAAGGGCAGCCCGGCGACGGTGGCCGAACTCAAGAAGCATATGGGCGCGGCCGAGATCGTCGAGCTGGTGATGTCAATCGGATTCTGGGGCATGGTAGCGCGGGTGCTGGAGACCACCGAGGTCGACCTCGAAGACTTCGCGGGCAAGGTCAACCTGCTGGAGACCACGACATCCGCGCCTTGATGAAGCAGGATTATCATACAATTTGTAGATGTTCGAGAAAACGACGATGCGGCAGGAGGTATCCTGCCGCATCGCTTTTTCAACTTAAGTGGGAAGAAGGTGCTAGGCGCGCGCTTTGCGCAGCTTCGAATGCGAGCGCGAGGCGACCACGCGGCGGGCTCGCTCTTGCGCCGGCCCCGCAGCATCATCGGCTGGCGGGCTTGGCCGGCTTGGCAATCGGCTTCACTTCGAGCACCGGCGGCGCACGATCGGCATCGGCTGACGCTCGGCTCCGGCAGCAACGCCTGCGCTTCGGCGAGGGCCTGCTGCTGCGCGCGTTCCTCGTTGCGGCGCTGGATGGCGACAAGCTTCTTTTCCTTCCAGCGGCGCAGTCCGGCACGCATATACTCGGCGTTGATGTCGAGCATGTCGCATACGTTGTCGAACGAGAACACCCAGCGCTTGTCTTCCAGCGCGATCCACTCGTCGGCGTCGCGGAACAGCCGCTGACCCTTGTTGGTGGCCGAGTCGATGCACTTCATGAAGCATTCGACCGCGTCTTCGAGTACGCTCAGAATCAGGCGCTTCTCGCCCTCGAGCAGATGCTTGCGGCGCATCGCCTCGAAGTACTGAATCGGCAGAAGGGTGTCCGGCTCGAACAACCCCGGCAACTTTTCGTCGAGAGTTTCCTTTTCCATTTTTCCTTCCTGGTCGGCTCTCAGGTTCTCACTGGTCGCCATCCGCCCCCACCTCCTCCTGAAAGGTCAGCTATAGAGACGCAAGAAGCGTTCCCTTTATTCAAAAGAACTACTCTGCGTCGTCTCCGTATTGCTCCTTATAGATTTCGTTCCACGCCATCTGTATGGCTTCCAATTTGCCTTCGGTGCTGCCCGACGGCTCGTCGTCAAATTCGTCGAGATCGATGACCCATTGGCGCAAATCGGTGAAACGGACATCGAGCGGATTGAGGCCCGGATGATTCTCGATGAGAACCTCCGCAATCTCTTCCGCTTGATCCCACTTCAGTCCCATCGCCCTTACGCTCGTTAGTTTCCAACCGTTAAGTTAAGCACTTATGTCAGTTCTTCAACCGACTTTTTTTCCAATGCCTGCTTGATGGCGGCGTCCATAATCCGTTCCGCGAACGGAGTCGTCGCCGTATTCAGGTCTTCGACTAATTTCGCTATTTTTTCGCGATCGGTACCCTTTTCCGCCTCCTCCAACCGCCCCGCCAACTCTTCGATCGCCCTGCGCTCGTCCGCCTCCACCAGATTGGCCCCATTCTGCGAATTGTTTTTGCAGCGCAGCCAAAATCTGATGGGCGTCGTTGCGAGCTACGATGAGCAGGCGCTCCTCGAGGTCCTGCTCACCTAAATCGATGGCCTCTTCGAGCATCTTTTCGATTTCGTCGTCGGTCAGCCCATAACTGGGCTTGATGTCGACCGAATGCTCGCGGCCCGTGCGCTCATCCCGCGCTGTTACATTAAGTATCCCGTTTGCATCGATGAGGAAAGTGACGGCGATCTTCGGATATCCAGCGGGTTGGGCCTCCAGCGGGCCCAATTTGAACCGCGCCAGGCTGCGGGAATCCTTCGCCATCTCGCGTTCGCCCTGTAAAACATGGACATCGACGTGGGTTTGATTGTCCACCGCGGTGGTGAACATCTCGGTTACGCTGGTCGGGATGGTGGTGTTCCTGTGGATAATCCTTTCCATCACGCCGCCGACCGTCTCGATTCCGAGCGAGAGCGGCACCACGTCGAGCAGCAGCATGTCGCGCTGGGTGCCCATCAGCACCGAGGCCTGAACAGCAGCGCCCAGAGCCACAACCTCATCGGGATTGATGGAGCAGAGCGGCTCGCGGCCGAACATCTTTGCGACTTCGCGCCGCACCATCGGCATCCGGGTCGAGCCGCCGACCAGAACGATCGCATCGATTTGCGAGGCGTCGAGCTTCGCGTCTTTGAGCGCGAGGCGGCATCGCTCGAGCGTGCGATCGACGAACGGCTTCGCGAGCTCCTCGAGATGCGCGCGGGTCAGCTTCTCGCGCAGGCTCAGGTCGGGAGGAATCTCCAGTATAAGTTCAGTTTCTTCAGACGGACGCTAAGTTTTTGCTTCGCGTCCTCCGCAAGCCGGCGCGCGCTGTTCCAGATGTGGCGCTCATGTGCGGATGCTCTCGGGCAAATCGGCGAGGAACCAGTTCACGATCGCGCCGTCGATATCGTCGCCGCCGAGATGCGTATCGCCATTGGTCGCGAGAACCTCGAACACGCCGCCCTTCACATTGAGGATGGAAATGTCGAAGGTGCCGCCGCCGAAGTCATAGACCGCGACGCGGCCCTCGGCGAGCTTCTGCAATCCATACGCGAGCGAGGCGGCAGTCGGCTCGTTCACGAGCCGCACCACTTCGAGGCCGGCGAGACGTCCCGCATCCTTGGTGGCCTGGCGCTGCCCATCGTTGAAGTACGCGGGCACGGTAATGACGACGCGCTCGACTTTCTCGCCGGGCATCGCGGCCTCGGCGCGATGTTTGAGTGCGCGCAAAATCTCCGCGGAAATTTGCGACGGCGTGTACGACCGCTTGTCGACCTGGAACCGCACCACCGGCGCCGGTCAGATCGGCGAAGGTGTAGCGCGCCTGATCCTCGGGCGCGATCTCGCTTCTGCCGAGCCCCATGTAGCGCTTGACCGAGCGAATCACGGCGCCCATGTCGCCGCCGGAAAATCCCGTCGCATGGATGACGCCGTCGTTCTTGAGCGCGAGGCGCGGCTCGACCGCAATGGCCTCGTCGCCGACGTAGACCTCGCCGTCGGGCGCGATCGCGACCACCGAGGGCAGAATCGTTGCGCCGGTTTTCGGGTCGGCAATGCACGCGCGCAGCCTCGCCTTCCATAACAGCGATGAGACTGTTGGTGGTGCCGAGGTCTATTCCGAAAATTTGGAGTGCGGCCATCGTTAATAAGACGTTACGCAGCCCGCAAGGTTTCCAATCCGCGCTCGATATCGCGGAGCAAAGTTCGTAAATATGCGATTTTGGACAGAATAGCTTTTCAGATCGGCGACCAGGACTTTTTGCGCGTCGCTGCCATTGCCGTTGAGAGACGCATCCCACTGCGAAAAGTTGCGAGCCAGTTGCGCTTCCAGAGTCATCGATACTCGATGGCAATCTCGGCGCGGCGCTTTTCGATTTCGCTGCGCAGCTCGATAGCTGCATCGCCACTCGCATCGCGCAAGTCGGAGAGCTGCTCCTGGACCTCGAACACGGTCTCGGCCAGCTCGGGCGGGACGTCTTGTTGTTCTCGGCCAGCTTCTCGCCGATGAGTTCCAGCCAGTAAAGCCCGCGCGATATCGGATCGCGCAGGGTGCGATAGCTGCGAGTCAGAAGCGCGGTGCCCGAAAGACTCAGCGCGCGGACATTAGGCGCGCTCGAAGCGAAGCGGTCGGGATGAATCTTGCGCCCGAGGTCGTGGTATGCGGCTTCGAGCGCGGCGGTATCGAGCGTCAGCTGGCGCGGAAATCCGAGCGCGCTGAAGCAATCGAGATCGGCGGGAACCGGCAGCGGCGCTGCCGCACGCATCGCAAATCAAGCGCGGCTCCTGCGGCCGCGCGCATGAAGGACATTGGATCATTTTAGAGTTGCTATTTCTATAAAGGTGCTTTCCCCGCCACCTCACCGCCTCATCGCGACCACGGGAGCGCCGTATTCCTGGCAACGCGTGCCCCGCGGCATGGAACGCCGTCAGACGACGAACGATTCCCCACATCCACAACTTCGCTTGACGTTCGGATTCACCAGCTTGAAGCCGGCCGACATCAACTCTTCCGAATAGTCCAGCTCCGAGCCGTTCAAATACAAAAAGCTCTTTTTGTCGACAATCAGTTTGGCGCCGTCGCGCTCGAAAATCTTGTCGCGCTCTTTCGCCGAATCGATCTCCATCCGGTACGAGAGCCCGGAGCATCCGCCACCCACGACCTTTACCCGCAGTCCCGCCTCGTCGCCCTTCTCGGCAACCAGCGTCTTGATCTTGCGGACCGCGTTTTCAGACAGTGTCAGCATGGCCATGTTACTTCGCTTCGGCCTTCTTCTCCGAGGCTTCGGCCGGCTCGCCCTTGCGCTTGCGCCAGTCGGTGATGGCGGCCTTGATCGCATCTTCGGCCAGCACCGAGCAATGGATCTTCACCGGCGGCAGGTTCAATTCCTTGACGATGACGGTGTTCTTGATCGTCATCGCTTCGTCGATGTGCTTGCCCTTGACCAGCTCGGTCACGTAGCTGGAGCTGGCAATCGCGCTGCCGCATCCGAAGGTCTTGAACTTGGCGTCCTCGATGACGCCGAGGTCGTTGATCTTCAGTTGCAGCTTCATCACGTCGCCGCACTCGGGCGCGCCGACGATTCCGGTGCCGACATCGGCGGCGTTCTTGTCGAAGCTGCCGACGTTGCGCGGATTATTGTAATGGTCAAGAACTTTTTCTGAATAAGCCATGATGTTTGTCTCCGTCCGCCCCTATTCCGCCTTCCATTGGACGGATTTGAGATCGATTCCTTCTTTCGCCATCTCGTACAGCGGCGACATTTCGCGCAGCCGGTTCACTTCTTTCGATACGCGATCGGTCACGTAGTCGACTTCATCTTCGGTGTTGAAGCGGCCCGAGCCCGAAGCGAATCGAGCTGTGCGCGAGTTCCTCATTCACTCCCAGCGCGCGAATCACGTACGAGGGTTCCAGCGTCGCCGAGGTGCAGGCCGAACCCGAGCTGACCGCGATATCGTTGATACCCATCAGCAGCGACTCGCCTTCGACATACGCAAAACTGACATTGAGGTTTCCCGGCAGCCGCTCGGTCGGATGCCCGTTGAGGTAAATCTCATCGAGGCGCTCGAACAGCCCCGCCTGCAGCTTGTTGCGCAGTTCGAGGAGCTTGACGTTGTCGTCGGCCATGTCGTGCTGCGCGATTTCGCAGGCCTTGCCGAATCCGACGATGCCGGTGACGTTCAGCGTGCCGCTGAACGCATCCCGCGCTCATGCCCACCGCCATCGATGATCGGGGTGAGACGGACGCGCGGTCCCTTGGCGCGAACCCATAGCGCACCGACGCCCTTGGGCCCGTAAATTTTGTGCGCACTCATCGCGAGCAGGTCGATACCGTCCTTCTCGACATCGACGGGAATCTTGCCCGCCGCCTGAACCCCATCGCAATGAAAGATGACGCCCTTCTCTTTCGCGATCTTGCCGATCTCGCGAATCGGATGAATCGTGCCGATCTCGTTGTTGGCGTACATGATCGAGATGAGCACGGTCTTATCGGTGATGGCCTTGCGGACGTCGTCGGGAGTCGACCATCCCGTACTTGTCGACCTTGAGATAAGTCACCGTCGCCTTGCCGTTGCGCTCCAGCGTGCGGCAACTGTCGAGCACCGCCTTATGCTCGGTGACGCAGGTGATGATGTGGTTGCCCTTATCTTTGTAGAATTCCAGCACGCCCTTGATCGCGAGGTTGTCGGACTCGGTGGCGCCGCTGGTGAAGATGATTTCCTTGGACTTGCCGCCGATCAGCGCGGCGATCTGATTGCGCGCGCGGTCGACCGCCTCCTCCGCTTCCCAGCCGAAGCTGTGATTGCGGCTGGCGGCGTTGCCGAACTTCTCGGTGAAGTACGGCAGCATCGTTTCCATCACGCGCGGATCGACCGGAGTCGTCGCGTGATTATCCATGTAGATGGGCAACTTGGGCATCGACTGGCATCCTTCATTCCTTCCCGAATACTCGCAAATAATAGTGGACCTTACAAGTCGAATATAGCCATCTCCGAGAGTGATCTTCAATGGAACACAAGGGCATTAGGCCGAATCTAATTAAATAGACGACCGATAGAGGCTATTAAGACGAACCGCGATCGATGTCAAGCGGGATTAAGCGCAAGCTGATGGACGGCGGCCTCGTTAAGTGGGTTTGTTTTTGAGGATCAGCAGGCGCTCGTGGTTGTAGTCCTCGAAGCCGAATTTGTACCAGGCCGACGAGCCAATCCAGTTGCGATGAATGACTCCGAGGGTGATGTGGGTCATGCCTTTCTCGCGAAACCATTGCCACGCTTCATCGAGCATCGGCCGCATGAGGCCCTGCCCGCGCCACGCCTCCTCGAGGAAGGCATGCGCGATGTAACCCCATACCGGCGGTATGCGCGCATCGCGATACCGTCGCAGATGCACCCATAGATAGCCGACCAGCCTGCCTTCGCCGAAATCGGCGACCCATATCGCATGATGGTCGCGATGGATTACCACAGCCAGCCATTCGGCGGACTTGCGCACGGTATCCCAATCGTAACGGACGCGATCATCAGCGGATTCATGATAGGCGGCGATTCCCTGGACCAGGCGCGATAGTTCGGGCACATCGGCCTCGACGGCGCGGCGGATTTCCATCAGCAATCCATATCAGAACGGGCCGCGATTGGAGGCATCGAAGATGAGTTCCAGAAGCTTGCGTTCGCTGCGGATGGATTTCAGGGCATACTCGCGGGTCATTTCGAAGTCGCGCTCGATCCAATGCGCGAGCTTCCCGAGGAGCTCGTCGGTATCGGCGGAGCGCGCAGCGCCTTGTCGACGCGGCATTGGAGGGCGAACCTTTTCGATGCCGTCGCGACGCTCCAGACTCAGTGTCAGTAGCGTCCCTTCGGGAAACGCCTCGGGCTCTTTGGCGAGCGCAGAAGGTAGGGACCTCGCGCGGTTTTCAGCTCAAATGTCACTCAATTTCGACGACTTCGAAAATACAAAGTCCTTTATTCTCAAGGGTTATTTGGCTTCGTTTGGTAGAAATAGCTATTTCACGATGCCTCCGATTGCATTGCGCGGGCTCGCTTTCGGGCATGAGGCTCAGAATCGCCGCCGCCAACGCTTCCTTTTTGACCGGCTTGGCGACGTGCAGATCGGCGCCGTTGGCCATGGCCGAGCTGAACATCTTCCTCGAATGATGACGCGGTAAACGCAATGATGCGGTGTCTGCGTCAGACCGCGCGCCTGCTCCCATTGCCGGATGCGCCGCATCGCTTCGTAGCCATCCATCATCGGCATCTTGATGTCCATCAGGATGAGATCGAAACGCGTCGGCTTTGACCTTTTCGACCGCGATCGCGCCGTTGTCGGCCTCGTCGTAGTCGAAAGCTTCCTCGCGCAGATGACTGACAAATCATTGCGCGGGTGCTTTCCGAATCCTCGACAATCAGCAGGCGCCCCGTGCTCGGACTTCCCATTGACATCGGCCGGAGCGATGGCCGACTTGCTAAGTTCTGGTTTTTTCACAGTGATCCCCCTATTTCTATTGTTCACCGCATCGCGCGCGATGGAGAAAGAGGGGTCTTTTTTAGCAAGATCGGACCAGTCGACGGAGAAACCTACTCGATGGAGCTGGATCGCGAGTTCCGCCAGTCTACGCGGCGCGCGCGGGGCGCGGATTCTTGATCTTCACCCGGCTCTCCCAGAACAGCACCACCGGGCCCGCGATATATACCGACGAGTAGGTGCCGGTAATGAAGCCGACCAGCAGCGTGAATGCCGACGGGCGCAGGATCGGGCCGCCCAGCGCGAGCAGCGCAATCAGCACCGAGATCGCGGTGCCCGAGGTCAGGATGGTGCGCGAGAGGGTCTCGTTGATCGCGCGATTCATCACCGCCGCGAGCGCTCTCGCGGCGGCGCTTGCTCGCATCCTCGCGGATTCGATCCGACACGATGATGGTGTCGTGCACCGAGAAGCCGATAACCGTCAGCAGCGCGGCCAGCGTGGTCAGGTCGAACTCGAAACGGCTGATGATCAGCGCCAGCAGCACCACCAGCACGTCATGCACCAGGGCGATGACGGCGCCGGTGCCGAAGCTCCAGCTCACGTGGCGGAACTGGATGGCGATGAACACGCCCATGAACAAGGTCGCGACCGTGACCGCCGCGATCGCGTCGAACTTCAGATCCTTGCTGACTTTCGCGCCGACGGTTTCGACGCGCACCACTTTGCCCTGGCCGGGGCCGAATTGCTTGGCGAGCGCGTCTTCGATTCGCGGTCCAATGCTGCCGATGCTTTTGGGCTTTTCGAAGCGCGCGAGGAATTCCTGGCCGGTGCTGCCGAAGTCCTGCACCGAGACCTCGCCCAAATCGAGCGGCACCAGCGCCTTGCGAATGAGATCGGGGGTGGCCTTCTGCGTCATCCGGATCTGCACCACGCTGCCGCCGGAAAAATCGACCCCGTAATTGAGTCCGACGGTGAAAAGCAAGATGAGCGAGGCGAGGTTGATGAGGAGCGAGAGACCGACGAAGAACTTTCGCTTGCCGACAAAATCGAGATTGATATCGGGAGGAATTAGCTGCAGTGCCATCGGTCTTCTGATCTACCTTTTACGTACTTCCTTTTACTTTTTTCGACGTCGTCGGAAGCCGTCTGCGGATAGGCCGAGGCGCGCTTGCGCGAACTGGCGCGCGCCGGATGCGCCGGGCGCCGGCTGCCGCTTTCGCTTCGGCCGCGCGCGGCCTGCGCGCGATTCTTGCTGCATGCGGCGCACAGGTTCTGCTGGTTGTTGGGGTCTTCGGTCAAGCCGTCATCGAGCGAATGGCACACCTTCAGGCAATCGACGCAGATGTAGTAGATGCCCTCGATAGTCTTGTTGATGCGCTCGCGGTTGAGAATCCTGCCGCGCAGCTTCTCGATGCGGATGCCGAGCAGATCGGTGTACTGACGCTTGATCTTGCGCCTGCCGGCTTCGTCCTTGGGAAGATCCGCATCTTCGTCGGCTTCTTCGGTCAAGTCATCGAAGCTGCCGTACTTGTCTTTCTTGGTGGAGGCTTTAGCCGTCTTCTTGGTCCGCGCCATCGCTCACCATGCCTCCCTTTTGCCGCAGCCCAAGCTAGCGCAGCCGTCCGACGTGAGCGGCATTCTTATCGCAAACGACGATAAAAGCCCTTGCGTCCGAAGCCCGCGAACTTGGTCACTTTGCCTCGCCGCCGCATTCGCCGCATAGATGCTTATGCTGCACTTCGCCGGGATTCTTTTCTGCGGTTTTCGCTTTTTTCTCAGCCATAAAATCTGATCCTCAGATGTATTATAAAGCATCAAGCCGGCGCTTCACACGCGCATTGCATATGAATCGCCGGCTGAGGGTCGCAAATCACGTCAGATGTAGATGCCTGATGTAAAACGACCCGGCCATCGGAAATCTCGGGGCCGGGCAGCATCGATAAACCTAGTTGCGGATACCCGATCGGTCAAGTAGCAACGGTAAAGAAAGAGGAAACGGACATCGGACATCAGGCAAAACACCAAGACACCAAGGCCGGACGAAGTGAGGAGAAGTGGCATTTGGCGGTTAGGCGCATGATCAAGGTGTCGTGGCCAGAAGAGCAAGCCAGCAGATGCGGGCCGCAGCGGCCCTCTTCGAACACCAAGTAAAGATCAAGTGTGGCGACTGTCTATTCAGTCTCTATTTCTGGTTCCCCTTCCGCTTTAGGGGAAGGGGCTAGCGGTTAGGTCTGCGACAAAGCGAATTCCACCTCGCCTGGCGGTCGTAACACTTAATCTTCCCTTAATCTTCCCTTGGTGCACGAGGAGGGCCGCTGCGGCCCGCATCTGGCGATCTGCTCTTCGGCCACGATGCCTTGATCCTGCGCCTACCGCGAAATGCCGCTTGTCCTGACTTCGTCCGCCTTGGTGTCTGTGGTTGGTTTTGCTCTGCCTTTTTCTGCTTCTGCTGTTGCGTGGAGCCCACATGTGAATATCGGTAGACCACTTTGGATTCCAAGTTTAAACCCAACGATGCCGCCCTCTTCATCGATCGCAAGGGCCGCCGCTACCTGAAGATCCTGCGGCCCGGCGTCAAGCTGCTCATCCGCGGCGAGCTGATGGCCGATGAAGTCATCGGCGTCGAGGAGGGCTCGCGGGTCAAATTCTCCAGCAACGAGACGTACCTCGTGCTGCGCCCCACCTATGCCGACCTGATTCCGCATCTGCCGCGCGCCGCCCAGGTCATTTATCCCAAGGACACCGGCCCGCTGTTGATATGGGGTGATGTCTTCCCGGGCGCGACCGTGATCGAAGGTGGGACCGGCGCGGGAGCGCTGACTATCGCACTGCTGCGCGCGGTCGGGCCTAACGGACGCGTCATCTCGTATGAGATACGCGAGGACTTCGCGAAAGCGGCAACCAAAAACGTCGCGACCTTTTTCGGCGATGCGCCCAACTGGACGCTCCATCTGCACGACCTCTACCAAGGCTTCGAGGAAACCGGCGTCGACCGCGTCTTCCTCGATCTTCCCGAACCGGGACGCGCTTTGCCGATGGCTGCGAAGGCGCTGCGCGCGGGCGGCGTGCTGGTCTGCTATGTCCCCACCACGGTGCAGCTCAAAGACACCTGCGAGGCAGCTGCAGCAGCTCGCCGTCGTTCGGCGAAATCGAATCATTCGAGACGATGCTGCGCTTCTGGCAGGTGAAGGGGATGAGCGTGCGCCCGATGCATCGGATGATCGCGCATTCGGCGTTCATCATCGTGTCGCGCCGGCTGTCCGATACGGTCTCGCCGCTGCCGCCCTCGCCCATCGAGGATGAGCGCGTGATCGTCGACGAGGACGGCATCGTGAACGACGACCCCGACGACGCCGCCTAGCCGATGACTGCTCGTCACCTCGCGATAGTCATGATGATTCTCGTGTTTGCGCTGCCGGCGGAAACCTATGCGCAACAGCCGCCGCTCGCAAGCGGAGGCGCTCCTACCTGTTCCCAAAAGATGGGTCGCCGGCGGTTTCGCAGCACCACCGCCTGGGATGCCGGCTCGGTCGCATTCATCACTGCGAGTGCGCTGCGCAATCGAAATGGATGCTATAGCGATGCGGAGATCCAACTCGAATACGGAACCAAAGCGAAGACCATCGCGCTGCCCGATGCGGCGCGACAGGACTTCGCCATCGTTGATTTTTCCCCCGACGGAAAACAACTGCTGGTTTCGGCCGCGACGCGGGAAAAAAATCCCGACCCGCAGTTCCGCTATCTCCAGATCGCCTCGCTCCCGATTTCGAGCAGTCAAATTCGATGGCGCAACGTATGGGATGTGCTCGGTTGGAAGGATTGCGATGCGACGGTGGAGCCGCTCGGATTTACCTCCGACGGCAAGATCGCGCTGCGCGCGCGACCGTCGGTCATGGCCTCATCCCGGCGGCCCCACTGCGTGTCATCACCCAGGCTCTACGCGATAGATCCAGAGTCGGCGGCGGCATCTTCAATTGCCGCCTCTGCAAGGATCACACGCTACGGAAAAGTGGTGAGCTCGGCATCGCAAACATGTAAATCCGATCCCGACCTCGTCGGCAAATGCTTCGCGGTTCAAGGCAAGATGTCAGCATGGAATGGCAACCCAACGTTTCGAATTTCGCCCACCGGAACAAACCGCATCCTCGGCGTGACCGATGCTCCATTCCCACCTTCGCAGCCGCAGCTACTACCCGAATCGCTCGCGGGGAAGGTGACCATGGATGCAAATGCAACCGGCGATTTTTTCGTGTGCCCATTCACTGCCGAGAAATCCGGGCATATGCAGATGGTCTGCGTGGAGTCGGCTACTAACCTGACCTTCAAGCGCCGCTAGAAAGAGGAGAACCGGACACAGCTTGGTGGTTTTGTCCGGTCCTCCTCTTTCTGCCCGCTACTGCTCGACAGCCACCGCCGTGTGCAGCGCGCGCGCCGATGTCATCACGGGCGTTTTCGCGAAGGCACCCAGCGTATTCTTGTTCTTATTCGGGGTGAACAGCTCGCCAGTATTGAGCTCCCCGAGGGCGCCCGAGCTGGGACCGAACCCACCGGTCAACAACACTTTGCCGTTCGAGAGCAGCGTGGCCGTATGGTAAAAGCGCGCAGATTTCATCGCGGCCTTCGGCAGCCCGGTCTTCTTGACGATCCCGCCGACCGGCTTGAAGGTCTTGGTGGCCGGATCATAAAGCTCCGCAGTGTTGAGGATCGAGCCGTTCTCGTCCGCAAATGTCAGGGTGACGCCATCGGACGCGCCCGATACGCTGAAGGTAAAGGTCCCGGCGAAACCGCCGGCGATCAGCACCCGCCCATCTTTCAGCAGCGTCGCGGTATGCCCACGCGAGCTGCGGTCATGGTAGCCGGGACTGCGGTAAAGGTCTGCGCCGCCGGATCGTAGATTTCGGCGCTATTAAGCGCGGTCATCACTCCGCTGTTGTTGGTAATCCCACCGACGATCAGCACTGTGCCGTCGTTCAGCCGTGTGGCCGTATGTCCGGCGCGCGCAACATTCATCGTGGCCGTGACGGGATTGAAGAATTCATTCGCAGGCGTAAACACCTCGGCAGTGTTGGTGATGTCGCCGGCGAAGTCATCGATGCCGCCCGCCATCAGCGCGGTTCCATCTGCGAGGTAAGTGAGCGTCTCCATCATGGTGGCGACTTTCGGATTCGAGGTTGCGGTTATATCGTCCGCGTCAGGATGCAGGATGTCGGCGGTCCGGCATGATTCCAAATCGCCAGCATTGCAGATGCCGTCGATCATAAGGAGATGGCCCTGCAGGAAGTCGGTGGGAAGATCGCCCGGCAGCGCGAGCGCCGCGAAGAAGGCGCGACCGTTATTCAGCGGGGCTGCGTCCGCAGCGAAAGTCCCGGATGAAAGCGTATAGATATCTACACTGTTGAGCACGTTCATCGTGTAGGCGATGGAAGAGGCTCCGGTGATCGTGGCGCTGCCGGTAAACCCGCCAACCGCGACGCCGTGATCAACCGTCCGTTCGGGCGATGCCGGCATCCACGCCATTTGATGGCCCGCGCGTGGGGTGCTCATCGAACCGGTCACAAAAAACTTCCGTTTCTTGACGCTGTAGAATTCCGCCGACGCGGTGGTGCTCCCGCCCGCGGCGACACCTCCGGCGATTAGGACGTCGCCGACCTGGGGCTGGGGGGCCGGCTTGGTTTTCGCCGACGCGGGTAGGCAAAGCAGCATCGTCGCGCCTGCGATGAGTGCGGTCATGCCCGCAAGGCGGGAAACCAGCGCGCCGCATTTGGAGGGGGAGGTTTTTTGCTGATTCATCGATTCACATGCCTCATCAGGGTGTGGATGGTGTGGTGGAGGTTGCAACATGTGGAGGCTGGAGGGTTTTGGACAATTCGCCGCCGAGGCGGCTCATCGCTCACCGCCCGCCGTTACAGAACCATTACTCAATGCGAGAGAAGCGCTGAATCTAAAGGCATCAGCATCGAACTGATCGACGGTTGTGGACGACTCATGGGCCCGGGCGTCGTCCAACAGGTACGAGCCAAGCATTTTGATGCCCCACGGGCGGTGCCAATGACCTACACCCACCAGCTCAAAAGCCGCTCGCTCGACCACCCGAATCGACGCTGGATTGTTGTCGCCGACGACGTACCACATCGCCCGGCCTTCCTTGCGCTTTAGATCGAGGATTTCCTGTAGCGCATAGCGGGCCAGACCCCTGCCGCGATGCGCCGGCGCGGTCCAGGTATCGCCAATTTGCAAGTCGTCGTCGGATAGGAACGGAAACCGCCAGTAGCGCGGGGTGAAGCCCGAATAATGTACAAGCTGGTCAGCGTAATAAATGCAGACCGCGCCAACCTCGCGATTCGAGAAGCCGTGCAGGCTATCCAGCAGGTAACGAAAGGCGAATCGGGCGCGGCTGCCAATGCTGCTTAAGCCCGGTGGCCACGGATGGCGGCGCGACGGCCACCACATTGAAACCGAATAGGCTACGGGAAGGCTCATGTATTCCATTGGATGGGAGCCTTGGCAGCGATAAAAAAGATAATTGGAATCACGGGAAATCTTGGGGATCGGATTTCGAAAGGCGGATTGGTAGTGCAGCACGCGCAAATAACCTGCAAGCTTGATTGCATGTTACTTTACCACAACCGCTACTCGAAAAAAGATCTCCTTACTTCTTCCTTCTATCAATCCCCCCTTTTTTGCGCCCTCGCCGCGCTCGACCTTGGTTGGACGATGCGATCTGGCAAATTATTTGGCAAATTATTGGTAAGTCTCTAGTGCCCGATCAGCGAGCCGAAAAAGCTGCCGATTTTGCCAAAGATGTCTGAATTTGATGGGCTCGCAGCGGCCATTGGCTCCGGCGACGGCATCGCGGCCGGCATCGGCGCTTCTGGTGGCGTGCTGGGGTTCGAAGCGAACAGGCCGCCATGCAACGGGCATTGCTGCGTCGGCGCCGATCCGATCAGGAACGGCAGTCGCATACGTGCGAGGACATGCCGGCGTCGCGAGTCCGCCCGACAGCGGATCGATGGTCGCCATCTCGATGCCCGAGGGAATCGGGAAATCCTGCGCGTCATCGGGCGCCGTCGGCAGCCATAAAATCCACCCATGCCGGCAGCGCCGATGTGCGCCCGTCATGCCGGTCGGCGCGGGCTGATCGAAACCTACCCACACGCCGCATACCACCTCGGGCGTATATCCGATGAAGTATCCGTCCTTGTAATCCTGCGTGGTGCCGGTCTTGCCCGCCGCAGGAAAATCGATGCCGAGGCGCGCCGACGATGCGCCAGTCCCCGATCGCAGCACGGCCTTTGAAACCGCCAGTCATCAGGTACGCGACGTTGGGATCGATCACCTGCTCGCGTCTGCGGCGCGTGCTGATAAATCAGCCGCCCGTGCGCATCGAGCACCGACTCGACTGCATAGGGCGTCGCCTGCTCGCCCATACTGGCAAAGGTCTGATAGGCCGAGGTCAATTCGAGCAGCGTCATCTCGTCGGCGCCGATCGCCATCGGGAGCACCGCCGGAAGATCTGGCATGAATTCCCATCTCATGCGCGGTGCGCACCATCAGCGGCGGCCCGAGCTGACTGCCAACATAGGCGGTCGGAACGTTGAGCGATTCCGCCAGCGCCTGCACCACGGTCACCTGGCCCTGATAGGTGTGCTCGAAGTTCGCCGGCGCCCATCCGCCAAACGACATCGGGCGATCGGGCAGCACCGAGGCGAGCGTGAGCGGCGGATGCATCGGGGAGCGGTCCGGATCCATCGCGGCGAGATAGACGATCGGCTTGAATGCGGACCCGGGCTGGCGCTGCGCCTGCGTCACGCGATTGAACTGGCTCGACGGCGTAGTCGCGTCCGCCGACCATCGCGACGATCGCGCCCGAGGTCGCATCGAGCGCCACCATCGCGCTTTCGAGGCGATCCTTCTGTCGTCCTTGCGCCGCAGACTGCGGCCGCGATTTCTCGAACCTCGCGAGGTTGGCTCTCGACCGCCTCCTGCGCATCAGCCTGATATTCCGGCGTCGAGCGTGCTGTACACCTTCAGCCCGTCGAGATGACCGTCGAACCTCGGGCAGTCGATTCACGAACGCCGTCACATAGTCGGTGAAGTATGGCGCGCGACGAAGTCCCGGCATCTTCGCGACCTGCATCTGCGCGGCGGTCGCGGCGGTATAGGTCGGCTGATCGATGAGATCATGCACGCGCATGATGAGCCAGCACGGTGTCGCGCCGCTTGCGGCACAGATCCGGATGGCGGCGCGGGATCGTATGCGGTCGGCGCCTGGATCATGCCGATGAGCGTCGCGGCCTCGACCGGCGTGACCTCGCGCAAATCCTTATTGAAAAAGTAACGCGCCGCCAGCGGCATGCCCTCGATCGGCGTGCCGTCGTACTCGCCCATCGGAACGTCGTTGATGTAGCGCTCGAGGATCGCGTTCTTGCTGAGGCGAAATTCGATCACCAGCGCGACCGCGAGCTCGCGAAATTTGCGCGAGAAGCTGCGCTCGTGGCGATCCATGAAAGTTCGCGCGAGCTGTTGCGTGATGGTGCTGGCGCCCTGGCTCAGGCGATGACGCCGGACGTCGTTCACCGCGGCCTCGACGATTCGAATCGGATCGAAACCCGGATGGTAGTAGAACCATCGATCCTCGGTATCGAGGAGGCCCTTCACCAGATACGGCGGAAGCTCGCTAAGGCGCACCTCGACGCGCTCGGCGGGCGCGCCGGGAAGCAGGCGCCCGATCACCTCGGGCTCCAGCTAGCGCGCGCTTCTGCGCCACGCCATAGGCATCGGCAATGCCGGTGATCTTCTTGCCGTGCAGCACCAGCCGGATAAGCGCGGCGGGATAATCGCTTTGCGCCGGCACGAAATTCGCGCACGTTGATCCAGATCGCGCCCGGCATCAGGGCGAACTCGCCCGGCGCGGTAGGCGATTGCGTCTGGGTGTAGGAAAGCCGCTGCAGCCGATCGACGAGGTTCAGATGATCGATGTCATCGCCCACTTGAATCTTGGTCGGCGCGGAATAAATCGCGGAGGTCAGTGCGGCATGGCGCTCTTCGATCAGCGTCGAAATGCTTTCGTAAAGGCCGGCAAGATAGAAACCCGAGCGCGAAGGTGAGCGCGAGGAATCCGGCGCCTGCTCGCGATTCGGATCCGGCGCGAGAGCGGTCCCTTCCTCCACCATTTTGCGAGGGCGCTTTTGCGAATTCCGGCGAGGCGACGTGCCACAGGTTGTCTCTTCTGTTGCGCATCCGGCTCGCGAGCGATCCCACATCCATTATACAGACGCGCAGATACCCTGCGCGATGCATCGCCATCGCGTGGAATGCGGCGCACGAATCAATGTAGGAATGTTGCGCCGAAGCTCGGCGGAGAGCGGGGAGAATCGTGCAGGAAATGGGACTAATGGACAGGCTACGAAGCGCCATCTCGGGACCGCGACTGATCGACGAACTGGCGATCCTGGCGGGCCAATCCGAGGCGTTGGTGAATCGGCTGCGCGCGTCATGCGCGAGCGGCGTGACGTATCCGGCGATCGCCGAAGGCGTGCGGGAGATAGCTGAAAAAGAAGCCGCGCACGAAACGAACCATGCGCGGCATCCTGTCCGAGCGGCATCTGTGGCCGCGGCCGCCCGAGGAGGTTCCGCACGAGGGCTCCAACAACTGGGAGCGGCTCAGCAACGACCTCGAGATCCTGTTGCTGTTGGCGCGCAAACTCCATCAGCATGCGATGCGCTGGGAGGGCGAAGCGAGGCTGCGCTTTCTGGGCGACACGCTGATGAAAATCGCCAATGAAGCCTCGGACAACGAGTACGAGCTGCGCCGCCTGGTCGCGAAACTCGACCCTCAGGCGCTCGACTAATATTTTCTGTTCTTCGCTTTCCCTCCCCCATTGATTGGGGGAGGTGCCCCGGCGCAATTCATGCGATGGCTGCGAGCATGAAGTGTGACGGGGCGGAGAGGGACCTCAGCTCCGGATTCTGCTCTGCGGCGACTTCCAAACATTACAGATATTTATGTAGGCCGAGGCGCTTCAGCTCCTCGGTCACCTTGCGCGTCTCCTGCGAGCGCGCGCGATCGATCACCAGCAGCGCATCGGGGGTGTCGACCACCACGATGATCCTTCACTCCGAGCAGTACCATCAGACGCGAGCTGCTATGCGCCAGCACGCCGTTGGATTCCAGCGTGAGCACGTGGCCGACAGTGACATTCTTCTCGCGCCCGCCCATCGCTTCCCACAGCCCTTCCCACGTCCCGACGTCATGCCAACTGAAGTCCGCCTTGACCCCGAGAACATTGGAGGTGCGCTCGATGACGACGCGATCGAAGGAATCGAAATCGAGCTGCTGGTAGAGCTTCGCGAGCGCGCGCGCCTTTTGAGGTTGCGAGCTTCTCCGCCGCAGCGGCCAGCGCGGGAGCATGGCGCGTCAGCTCGGCCTCCAGCGTCGCCGTCGTCATCACGAACATTCCCGCGTTCCACAGGAAGCGCTTCGAGGCGACCATCTTCTTCGCCGCCGCCGGGTCGGGCTTCTCGACGAAGCGTTTCACCCGATAGCCGCCGCCGAGGTTCGCGCCGATTTCCTGGTAGCCATAACCGGTCTCGGGCCGCGTCGGCGTCACCCCGATGACGACGATCGCTTTCTCGCTGGTGCCAGCCCGAGCGCTTTCGCGAGCGTGTTCCGAAAGCCGCTCGCCGGCGCGATGTAATGATCCGCCGGCATCACCGCGAGGAGCCCCTCGCCGAAGCGCTTGCGGATCACCGCCGCGCCGTATGCGATCGCGACCGTGGTCCCGCGTCCTTCGGGCTCCAGGATGAGATTGCTCGCGGGAATCAGCCCTCGATTGCCGACGGCGAAGGCTTTTTTCTGCGCCGCGGTCACCAGCACGAAAATTCGATCGCGCGAGATGAGCGGTTGCAGCCGCCCGATGGTTTCGCTGAGCAGCGTGGTTCCCTCGTCGATGGAGAACAAGCGGCTTGGGACGATTCTCGCGGCTGGCGGGCCAGAACCGCGTCCCCTTTCCTCCCGCGATGATCAGTGCCGACGCTTTCGCCGGCGCCTTCGGCACTCGTCGCGCCACGCGGCTACTGCTTTCTTCTGGTTCCCCTTCCCTAAAGGGAAGGGGCTGAGGGGTTAGGTCTGCCTCACATCGCGCCCAATTCTTTCAGCTTGGCCTCGAAGATCGCGCGAATCTCATCGAGGCTCTTCTGATCGCTCGCTTCATACCTCGTCACCAACGCGGGCTGCGTGTTCGATGCGCGCACCAGGCCCCATCCGTTGGCGAACTTCACCCGCGCGCCATCGATGGCGATGACGTCGTAGTGCTTCGAAAAATATTCCGCCGCATTCTTCACGACCGGAAATTTTTTGTCGTCGGGGCAATCGATGCGAATCTCGGGGGTGAAAAAACTCTTCGGCAGATCGGCGAGAATCTGCGCGAGGCCCTTGCCTTCGCGGCTAACGATTTCGAGCAGCCGAAACGACGCGTAGATCGCGTCATCGAAGCCGAAATATTTGTCGGCGAAAAACATATGCCCGCTCATCTCGCCTGCCAGCGCCGCATGCTCCTCCTTCAGCTTGCTCTTGATCAGCGAATGGCCGGTCTTCCACATGATGGGGCGGCCGCCGTGTTTCGCGATGTCGTCGTACATCCGCTGCGAGCATTTCACGTCGCCGATAATCGCGGCGCCCGGCTGCTCCTTCAGGATCGCGCGCGAAAACACCACCATCAGCTCGTCGCCCCACACGATGCGCCCGTTCTCATCGATCGCGCCGACCCGGTCCGCATCGCCATCGTAGGCGATGCCGATCTCGGCCTTGCGCTTCGCGACCTCGGCGATCAGATCGCGCATGTTGTCCTCGACCGTCGGGTCGGGATGATGATTCGGAAAGCGGCCATCCATCTCGATGTGGATGCCGAAGGTCGTCGCGCCGAGATCCTGCATCAGCGGCTCGGCGACCACGCCGCCGCATCCGTTGCCGCCGTCGACCGCAACCTTGAGTCCGGGCTTGAGCTTGATGTTGGCGCGAATGAAATCGCCATACTCGGGAACGAATCGCGACCTCCTTGAGCGAGCCCTTGCGTCGCGCCTTGACTGGAAGTCGCGCTTCTCGACGATGTCGGCGAGCTTCTGAATCTCGGCGCCGAAAATCGTCGTTGGACCGACGCCCAGCTTGAAGCCATTGTACTCGGCCGCGTTATGGCTGCCGGTGATCATCGCGCCGCCATCCATCTTCCAGTGCAGCACGGAAAAATAGAGCAGCGGCGTCGGCACGATGCCGACATCGGTCACGTCGATGCCGCCGGGCAGCAATCCTTCGAGCAGCAGATCGTGCAGGCGCGGCGAGGACAGCCGGCAATCGCGCCCAGGGTGATGTTGTGCTTGCCCGCGCGATGCAGCATCGTCGCATAGCCGCGCCCGAGGTCGACGATGAAATCGTCGGTGAAATCGTCCTCGACGATTCCCCGGATGTCGTACTCGCGAAAAACCTGGCGATTCATTCACCTCTCCGCTCGGTGGCCGCAGCCCGAATGCTCACGTTATGATGCGTGTCTGTGCAAGTTGCAACGCGCGAATCAAGTTTATGTCGGCGCGCGCGTGCGATGGGATGGCCTGAATGAGGGAAATCCATCCGCATCCGGTCGCGATTGTGACCGGCGCCGGCCGCGGCATCGGTCGCGCCATCGCGCTGGCGCTTGCGCAGCGAAGGCTACTCCCTATGCATCGCGGCGCGCACCCGCGAGGAACTCGAGGAGACGCGCCGCCTCTCGCAGCTGCCGCTCGAGCGCGCGCTCATCGTGCTGATCGATTTGACCGACGAGGAATGCGCGCGAGGCGGTGGTCGAAACCACGCTCGACCTTTTCGGGCGCATCGACGTGCTGGTGAACAATGCCGGATGGGCGCCGCCACGCACGCCGCTAATGAAGATGCGTCCGTGGGACACTGATCGAATCCTCGCGGTCAACCTGCGCGCGCCGATCGCGCTGACGCGGATGGCCGCGGCATCGATGGCGGAGCGCGGCAGCGGAACGCATCATCAATATAGCCTCGGTCGCGGCGCGCAACCTGGCAGCTCGGGCGAGGCGGTCTATGCTGCGGCGAAGGCGGGACTCATCGCATTCACGCACGCGGCGTTCGCGGAACTCGGCGATCGAGGCATCAAGGTATCGGTGATCATTCCGGGCCTGGTCGATACCGCGCTGATCCCGAACAACAAGCGCCTCGATCGCGAGCTGATGCTGACGCCCGACGATATCGCGGCGGCCGTGCTTAATGTCGTAAAGTCGCCCGCGCGCGTGTGTCCGGTCGAGGTCGATGTTGCATCCGCAACGCCGCCCGGAGCGCGCGAAGTAGAATGTCCTTCACTCTTCGGCTGATTGTTGTGCTCCTTGTGAGCGTCGTCATCGCGGCAATCGTCGCACCATTCGTCGGTGCGATCGTGGCGGCGCTGGGGTTTCATTTTCCCTTCCCTCGAATCTGGGATCGCACGGTGATGGTGTTGGTAGGCCTGGCCCTGATCTGGCAAGCGCGCGAGCTGCGCGTCGTGCCGCTGTTGCGCAGTGGCTTCGACCGTCCGATGCGCAACCTGCGCCGTCTCACCCGAGGCTTCCTGATCTCGATGGCCGCCATTGCCACGCTGGTCTACATCGCCGTGATTCTTGGCGCGCACGCTAATGAGACTTCCGGTGGAATCTGGGCGCTGATGCCGAAGTATCTCCTCTCGGCGATCGTCATCGCGATCATCGAGGAAGGATTCTTCCGCGCATTTCTGATGGTCGGCATGGAGGGCGACTTCGGGCGCACGCCGGCGCTGCTGCTGAGCTCCGCGATTTACGCGATTTCGCACCTGGTACGCTCGCCCGCGAAGTTTTACCTCACGGGGATCCATCCGCTCGCAGGCTTCCAAACGCTGGGGATGAGTCTGGCGCACATCGCGAATCCCTCGCTGATGCTGCCAACCTTCATCGGCTTGTTCCTGCTCGGGATCGTGCTGGGCGAGGCGTTCCTCCAAACCGGGACCGTCTACTTATCGATCGGTCTCCACTCGGGATTTGTGCTCGGTTCCAAGTTGTGGCCGAAGCTAACCTCGGCGGGAGAGGTACTTCCCGGATGGCTGCGCGGCTATGGCTCACAGCCGCTCATCAGCGGCATTGCGGCCTGGTCGCTGGCGCTCGCGATATTGATCCTGATTCGCCCGCTGACGCGCGCCCGCCGCATCTAGAAATTACTTGTCGTAAATCGGCGCCATGCCGCGGGGGCGGGTGCGATAGCGGCGATGGGTCCAGAGGAACTGCTCCGGGATAGCGGCGCACCATGTCTTCGATCGACTTAACGAAGCGCGCGCGTATTCTCGAGCACGTCGGCTTCGGCATCGTCAGTGCGCTGAATCGGAATCTGATCCTGAATCTCGATGCGATGATGGCGGCCGTCTTTCTCGCGCACGATGAACGCCGGCACCACCGGCGCTCCCGACATCGCCACCACTCGCGCCAGGCCACTGGTAGTGGCGGCCGGCTCACCGAAGAAGGGGACCCATACCGCCTCGCTGCGCTTGGCGTTCTGATCGAATGGAACGCCGACCATCTCGCCGGTGCGAAGCGCTTTGAGGACTGCGCGTGCCGCGGAATGTTTGCGCAGGATCTCGACGCCGCAGCGTTCGCGCGCAAAGGTCATCAGCGCGTCGCCGGCCAGGAATCGCTGGGTATGATGGACCAGGCTTATCTGATGGCCGTGCATCGCGTGCGCGCAGGCGAGTAGCTCGAAATTCCCGAAATGAGCGGACATCACCACGATGCCCTTGCCGGGATGCTCGCGCATCACTTCCTTCCAGTAGTGGTAGCGATCGTAAGCGACGCGGTCTCGCAGCCGAAGTGAAAAAATCCCGCCAGTCGAACATACTCCGCCGCGCCTTTTCCGAGATTCATGTACGAGGCGCGCAGGATCCGCCGACGCTCTTCTTCGCTGCGCTCGGGGAATGCGATCGAAAGATTCTTCAGCCCGATTTTGACGTGCCGGCGATCCAGGCAGTAGCCGAGAAAGCCTCCGAGGATGCCGATCGGGTACAGGATGAAATCCGGGATCAGGCTGAGCGCATGCAGAATGCCGCTCAGCAGATAAAAGATCGCGCGGCTTTTCGTATCGAGCTGGAGGTTGGATTTGCGCGGCGCCCGCGCCTCGAGTCTGCGCACTGAGCGAGCCGCTCCGCGGGACCATCCGCGAGTGCGGCCGCGCCGTTCGACCGAGATGGCTTCGGGTTGCGCTGGAGGAACTTCGCCGGTTTTCGAAGAAGATGTCTCCCATCAGTTGTGCGGACGAAACTCGTGTTCGCGTTTGGGGGCTTTGGGGATCACCACCAGCCCCGAGTCGGTGACGAAGAAGCGTTTTCGATCGCGTTCCAGATCGTAGCCGATTACCTCGCCGTCGGGAATGCTGACGTTCTTGTCCACGATGGCGCGGCGGATGCGCGCATGGCGCCCCACTTCCGCATAGTCCATCAGGACCGAATCATCGACGCTGCTGTACGAATGCACGAACACCGAGCGTCCGAGCACCGAGTTGCGCACCACGCCGCCCGAAATGATGCATCCCTCGGATACGACCGAGTGTAGCGCTTCGCCACGGCGGCCATCTTCATTGAAGACGAACTTCGCGGGCGGCTGATCGTAGTATGCGGTGCGCAGCGGCCAATACGAATTGTAGAGATTCAGATGCGGCCGGGCGTCGCGCAGATCCATGTTGGCGTCGTAGTAGGACTCCAGCGTTCCCACATCGCGCCAATACGCGAGGTTCAGCTCCGAGTCGCCGCGGATGCGATTGGTCATGAAGTTGTACGCATACACCGGCATCTTCTGGATCAGCTCGGGAATGATGTCCTTGCCGAAGTCGTGATTGCTGCCGGGCTTCTTGGAATCCTCGATGAGCGCGCGCGTCAGCACGTCGGGATCGAACACGTAGTTACCCATCGAGGCGAGGCACATTCCGGGCGCGCCGGGCATCGAGCGCGGATTCTTCGGTTTCTCATCGAAGCGGTTGATGCGCAGTCCCGAGTCGACATCGACGATACCGAACTGATCGCCCTCCTCGACCCGTACCGGCAGCGTCGCGACGGTAACCGCGGCCTTGCGCTCGTGATGGAACTCGATCATCTGCGAGATATCCATCCGGTAGATGTGGTCGGCGCCGAAGACCGCGACGAGGTCGGGCTTGTTATCCTCGATGAGGTTCAGATTCTGGTAGATGGCGTCGGCGGTGCCCTGGTACCAGCTCTCGCCGAGCCGCATCTGGGCCGGCACCGGCGTGATGAAATGGCCAGAGAGCAAGCCGGTAACTTGCCACCCGTCCTTGAGATGCTCGATCAGCGATTGCGAGCGCCATTGCACCAGGACGTAAATGGAATAGATGCCAGAGTTGACCAGATTGGAAAGGACAAAATCGATGATGCGGTATTTGCCGCCAAACGGAACGGCAGGTTTGGCACGATCGCGAGTCAGCGGATAGAGCCGGGTTCCCTGCCCACCCGCCATCACAAGCGCAAGAGTCCTCATGCAGATGCATCCCTTTTGTTGCGGAAGAAAAGCCCGCAACGGCCATCTGACGGCCAATATAAGGGTAAACGATTCTACTGGAAAGCCTGAGCGTCGGCGACTTTTTCGGTGAAGGGGGATCTGAATGCCAAGGACGGTTTTGGACCGCAATTTACGAAATGTCGCAAAAAGTGCACGGTTTTTCACTCCGCGTCCCTTCTTGAACCAAGGACCGCTAATGGCTTTAGCGCCAATAATGGTCATAATCGCTGGCCTTTTCGCGAAAATGAAGAAAAATCGTCGCGAGGCACACGGTTTGCTTGAAACTTTCTCCTAGTTCTTACGTCTATACGATGTGAGAAAAATGGCGGCTCACAAAGAGCAGCCTCGGCGCAACCCCCCAGGAGGGGAGGTACTGAAAATGCAGACCACGACCACTCCAAACAAGAGACCCGCAACAGCACCGGTAAGGGCGTCGTTTATCGCACCACCTGCCACAATCCCGGATGCGGATTTACTTTCGATTTGCGCATCACTCCCGAGACGGTAAGTCTGCTCAGCGGCCCGATTGCCTGCCCGCGCTGCCGCCGCCACGGCGGCTCCCTGAAGCCTCAGGGCCGGATCGGAGACAAGCTGTTCGCCGCCAAGCTGATTTTCCGGGTCATGGGCACCTCGCCGGTGACCCTCGACGACGACGACGATTACGGAGTGAACTAGGCTGTAAAGCCGTCCGCGAATCGTCTACACTTGAGCGGCCGTTCCAGATCTACGACCGCCACGATCGACAAAGATGCGCCGCCCGGATTCCGGACGGCGCATCGGTTTTTTGGCAGATGCTGCGTGGCAGCTCAGCAGTTTCGCGCTACACCCCAGCGAGGAAATCCGTGGTCACGCCTTGCAGGTTGCGGAGGCTGGGGCGCTCCAGCAGGCGCTTGATCCATCCATCGACATTGGCGCGATTGGTTCCCGCCTCGATGCCCAAATTCGGCAGCACCAGCAATCGCGGGATGAACGCGATTTCCGCGACCGAGAAATCGTTCGCGAGGAATTGCGCTCCCGCCAACTCCTGATTGAGGTAGTCGAGCACGCGCTCGACCGCCTGGTTGAGCCGCTGCAGACGCTCCGCGTTGCGTTCCGCATCGGGCTTGCCAAGTTCCGCCATCAGCTGGCCGACCTGCGGCGTGAACGAGGTATCCGCGAAGTCCTCGAGGCGTCGCGCGCGGGCGCGCTGCGAGCTGGCGCCGACCGGGGGCAGAATCGGAGGCTCGGGATATTCGTCCTCGAGGTATTCGTTGATGATGGTGGAATCGTAAATCGTGACGTCTTCATCGACGAGCACCGGAACCCGCCCAAACGGATTGAGGCGGAAGAAATCGGGATGTCGATTCTCGCCCTTGGTGATATCCACCTGGACCAACTCGTACTCCAGACCCTTCTCCGCCAATGCGATCCGGACCTTCTGTCCGTAAGGACACGGGAGGAAGTCGTAAAGTTTGATCATGCCGGGCGACCCCTTATTCCGCCTTCACTTCGACCTTGAGGCTTGCCTCCACTTCCGGCTGCAGCCTGACCGGAACGGTAAACTCGCCGAGTTGCTTGATCGGCTCCGCGAGATGGATCTTGCGCCGTTCGACGTTGAATCCTTTCTCACGCAGTGCGCGTTCGATATCGATGTTGGTCACTGAGCCAAAGAGCTTGCCCTCCTCGCCGGCATGCGCACCGATGCTGATGGTGAGCGCTTCGATCTTTTGCTTGAGGTCGGTCGCTTCGGTCTTCTGCGCCTCGCGCTTACCCATCGCGATGCGCTTGTTGTGCTCGAAGGCGCGCAGGCTTTTCTGGTTCGCCTCGACTGCGAGTTTGCGCGGAAAAAGGTAGTTGCGCGCGAAGCCGGGGCGCACCTTCACCACGTCCCCGGTCCGTCCCAGGTTGGGAACGTCCTCGTTAAGTATGATCTGTACGTTCATTTCTGATCCCGTCCCACTTAGAGAAAATCGCTGAAATTCCCCGCCTCCTGACTGGGCGGCTTGAGTCTTCGAAAATCGATCCACATATCCAGCAGCCCGGCAACGCACACGATCGCCGCCAGCACCGGTTGCACAAACGTAATAATGTAGATGGCGACCCGCGCCACCGCCGGCATGCCCAAAAGCCTGAAGTAATACGACATGATCGCGATGCCCTGGCAGAAGTACACCGTCGCCACGCACAGGAAGGCGTCCATCGCGATGGTTTCGATCGGCTTGATCGGAATCAGGTACTTGAAGCCTTGAAACGCAAATCCGGTCGCCAGCAGCACCCACACCAGCCATTCGGGCGTCGACCACTTCGGCAGCTCGCCGAACAGTTCGTACGACAGCCGTTTCTTGCCGACCCAACGCCAGAACACCGTCAAGTTGAGCATTACCGCCGTGGCCGCCGCGATCGTCGCCAGCGCCGGGCTCAACCGAATGAAAATGTCGATGGCCGTTGCTTCGGTATCGGGCGGAAGCGTCGCGTCCATGCCGAGGGCTTTGTAGAATTCCTGGCCGCGGTCCATCCCGCCTTTGAGCGAAACCTGGATCGCCTTCAACATCGCGTCCGGCGAGCCGGCGCTGATGAGCGCCGTCGCCGTCCCGGCAATCAGCATCACTCCCGCCGTCACCAGCACGATCAGCTCGAAGGAGAAGCGGCGCTCGAGCATGTAGCACATCAAAATCGCCGCGAGGCCGAAGCTGATCTCGTAACTGATCCCCGCGCTGAGGCCTGCCGCCAAAGCGACCAGCGCGCCCGCCAGCAGCGCTGACACCATCGCGCGGAGATTGGGACTCAGCCGCCCGACCGCGAAAATGAGGATTGGCGCGGGCGCGAACAGCATCGCGAAGCCGCCTACGATGGGTATCGCGGCAACTGCGAGGAACAAGGCGGCCGAGAGCGCCGCTGCCCGAATCAGTCCGATTATCGCCTTGCGTGTCATCAATCTCGCGCCGACAGCTTCCTCAAACGCCCAAGGTCGAAAACGGCAGCAACGCGATTACCCGCGCGCGCTTGATCGCGATCGCGAGTTGCCGCTGATGGCGCGCACAGTTACCTGACGTGCGTGCCGGTACAATCTTGCCGCCTTCGGTGATGAAGCTTTGCAAGGTGCGAACATCTTTGAAGTCGACCTTCAGCGACTTGTCGGCGCAAAAGCGACATACCTTGCGACGCGGACCTGGCCGCCCGCGGCGCATGCCGCCGCGACCCTCGCCACGCTCGCCGTCGCCGCCTCGATCGCCCCCGCCACCGCGAGGACCTCGATAGCCGCCCTGTTCGCCCCCGCCCTGTTCACTTCTTTCTTCGTCTGCCATTTAAGTTCCTAATCCTAGCATTTCGATGGCCCCCAAGTCCGATAGTCACGGAACTTTTGCGGCCACTTTCCAAGTCTAAATTTTGCTGCCTGTCGATCCCCCGATCACTATCGAATCGGCCACTACTTCGTGAGCTACCTCGGTAAGCCCCGATTTGAGGCGCTTGCGGATAGCTTTCAAGGTGCCGCCCACTCTGATCTGGAAACCGGCCTTCAACTGCGGACCGATTTGCCGCGCCAACTCGCCCGAGGCGACTATTGCGAGCGCCAACTGGCCCTCGCTATCGGCGCCTACAAGCATCCGCAATACCGAGGTTCCCGCGGGCGTGGTTCGCAGCTCTGGGTCGCCCAGAATTCGGCCCCACAGCTCGATCCTATTCCCGGCCACCTTCCGGCTCGGTCATTTCTTCGGGAGCATCGGGAATTTCTTCCTCGGCGACCGGGTTCTCCGGTTGCGATGCGGCTGCGGCGGCCTCGGCCCGCTGCGCAGCGGCGGCGGCCATGCGGGCCTCGGTTGCGGCGCGCGCCTCGGCAATCTTGCGCTTGCGCGCATCGATTTCCTCGCGCGCCTTGGCGACGTCCGCTTCCTCCTCTTCGAGGACGGACAGATAGCGTAGCACCGTGTCCTGCAGCTTGAGGTTGCGCTCAACCTCGTTCATTGCAGCGGCTTCGGCGGCATAGTCGAGGCGGACATAATAGCCGCGCCGCTCGCCCTTGATGTGGTAGGCGAGTTCGCGGAAACCCCATTCTTCGGTCTCGATGACCTCGCCGCCGCCCGAGGTGGCAATTCCCTCGAAGCGTTTGATGATGTCTTTGATTTGTGGCTCGCCCAGATCGGGGCGAACGATGAAAATCGTTTCGTAGCGCCGCACGCGCAGTCCTCCTTGTGGATTTTGCCCCTCTCGGAGCAAGGAGCGAACCTAGAAACCTATCACCCCATCGGGGACGCCTCAAGCTCAATTGCGACGAGGAGCGCACGCATAAATCGGGCGCTCCTCGTCGACGAAAGGGTCTATTGGGTGATGTTTCCCGCCAACGTAACCGTGACCTTCTGATTGTCCCTCACCGGACATACTCCGGGTGGATACTTTCCAGTGATGGTCAGCAGGGAGCTGATGGCGCCGACCGCTTTTTTGCCGGCCTTCAGTTGGACGTCATAGCTGCAGCTATCACCGGCCAAAAGAGTCCTGTTCGAGATGCAGGAACCACCGGTGATGGAGAACCGCGCTGCGTTTCCGGTGGAAATCGCGGCGCTCAGCTTAAGCGATCCGGACTGCTCACCGTTGGTAACCGTCAGCGTCGCCGCTGTGCTGGTCGCAACCGGGATTGCGGGGAACGGCAATGTCCCTGCGGGATTGGTGGTCAAGTACAGGAAGTTCGGCGAGCAGGCTACTGACGTTGGAGCCGGCGTCGGCGTCGGGGTCGAGCGGTGGCCGTCGGAGGTACCGAAGTAGCAGTGGCAGTGGCGGTCGCCGTGACTGCTGACGAGGCGGTCGCGGTCGGGGTGCTGGTGACGGTCGGGGTGGCAGTGATAGTCGGGGTGCCAGTCACCGTCGGAGTCGCGGTTATGGTTGCGGTAGCCGTCGCAGTCGCGGTTGGAGTGCCGGTGGGGGCCGCGGTTGGCGTTGAGGTCGCGGTCGCGGTTGCGGTTGCCGTCGCAGACGGACTCGGTCCCAGATGGGTCGGCGGTCCGAACGCTACGGTAAAGTTAACTGTCGCACTGTTGCCGCCCGGCGCCGCCGAATTGCACGAGAATCCACCCGCGTTGTCGTCATAAGTCCAGGCATAGGCATTCGGGCACGCCTGCGAAAAGTATCGGTAAAATGGCTTTCCGGGCGTCGTCCCGTTGCCGGTCGCCCATCGCGCCGCCGCGTCCCATTCGGGATTCAGTGGGCTACCGCTGCCGCTGTAAAGAGCGGTAAGGCCGTTGGGATCGTTGTAGGTTCCAATTCCTGCGATAAGGTTGGCGCCGAAACCCGGCACGCATGCGTTGGTCTTCGCTTTTTTATGTCCACCCACAGTGATTGTGACTGGCTGACAGGTATAGCCCAGTGCGCCCGGATAGTCGGAGTATCCGCCGCAAGCGGTCCCCTGAGCGGCGCTTGAACCGCAGTTGGTTTGTGGCGCAAGACCGCCGGTATCTCCCGGGGGCGTCGCACTCTTTTGGTAGATGCAAACTCCGATGTTTTTGGGAAAACCGAGGCTCGCAAAGTCTTTGGTGTCGCAAACCTGGTCCGGCGCGCAATCGAGGTTGGGATTCGCCAGCTTGGAATCAGTCCAACACAGCGGATTGCCCTGGTTCTGCGAGGCCATCGAGGTGCCGATGTTATTCGGATCGACCAGTCCGCTCTTGTTCGCCGTCTCATACATATCGAAATAGGTCGAGCCATCGGCGGTCCAGCTATTGTCGGCTGGATTCGGTATCGGAGTGCTGCAGCTGAGGTTCGCGGCGTTGGCCGGGTTCGCGGCGCATTGATCGCCTGGATCGTTACATCCAAGAACACAGGTCTTCTGATTGGCGGCATCGCACGACTGTCCACTGCCGGATACGCAGGGCTGGCAAGCTCCGCTTTTGCAGAATAGTCCGGTTCCACCGCCGCATTTCACCGGGCCGACACTCGTCATGGGCGCTTCGGTCACTTGAAGGTTGACTGGACAACTTGTGTTCAAGTCACTGACGCATTTTGGCTGATAGCAATTGTTCGGATAGCTCGCATTGGCGGTCAGTTGCGGCGTGATTTTGACCCGGATCTCGTTGTTGTAGCCACCGACGTTGCTGACGTCGTAGTTAACATCGGATAGCGAGTTCGAAGTCGGCTCAAATAACGTCGCGGGCGATATCCCTGTCGCAGTCGTGTCGACTGTGCCAGTACTATTCGTCCACACGCCTCCGCATTGATAAAACCCGCTGCAATCTCCGGTCTTGCAGACCGTTCCCACCGGATAGGTGCAGGCGTCGAATGAGGCGCCGGTATTGGTCGAGCAGATGGCGTTGCTGTTGCCTGGAATGCCCATGTTGGTCTGGCAATAGGCGTTGGTATTGTTCTGGGTGCAGTCGACCATGCACACCCCGCCGAGGCAATCGTAGGTCAGGCCGTTGCCGCTGGGGCAATCGGTATTTGCCTGGCAGGTCGTAAACGCCGTCCCTCGGCTTTGACCAGTCGCGGCACCGCTCTGATACAGGTCTTCGAAGTCGCATTCGGTGCGCGCCCAAAAGCGCCCGCTCGGCCACGGCGGAGTAATGCACAAATTGAGCGAGCTTCCGGCCTTCATTTTCCAACCATTGGCGGGCGCCACGATATCCGTCGCGCTGGCCGCAAACTCCGCCAGCCAGATTGGATACAGATTGTGATTCTCAATCGTGTAGTTGTTTCCGGTGCTGCAGCTTGACGTCGCCTGCGCCGCGGGAATCTCGAGCGGCAGGGGCGGCTCCGCCCATGCGGCTCGGATGCCCCCCAAACCCTGCGCGGCGAAAATCGTCATTGCGCCGAGCAATAGCCAAAACGATCGACAAGACTGTTGGTTAAAAAGCCTACGGCTTTCGGTTAAGTACATCGTCCCCCCTTTACACCTGACGGCGCGTTGAACCAACGCACGATCAGGACTGAACCCTTGGCGGCAACTTACAGTTAGTAGATAAACGAGTCTATATGTATGTCATCGGACTGCCGGCCGGACTCGATCATTCGCGTCTGAATCGGTAAAGCATCCTCATGTGCGGAAGGTTTGGGTTGACCAAGGGGCCCTCGCGCGAGCTCGCCGATTTGCTCGGCGTCGAGGAGGCCGAGTGCAGCTTTCATAGCGCGCGCTACAACATCGCGCCGACCCAGGACCATTTCGTGCTGATCTCGCAATACGAGCGGCGCAAAGTTCTGCCCGCGCGCTGGGGCCTGGTCAATCGCAGCGCGCGCGATAGCTCCCGCGCGGCACAATGCATCAATGCGATGGCCGAAACCGTCGATACCAAGCCCTCGTTTCGCGAAGCGTTCCGCCAGCGTCGATGCCTGGTGCCCGCCGACGGCTTCTACGAATGGGTCGGAGGCAAGCAGGCGCGCCTCCCGATGTGGTTTTATCCTCGCGACGACGGCCTGCTGTTTTTCGCAGGATTGTTCGAGGAATGGCAGCCTCCAGTGGGCCCTTCGCAGATGACGTTTACCATCCTGACCTGCCCGCCCAATGCCATCACACGCCCGGTTCACAACCGGATGCCGGTCATCCTCCCAAGCGCCAAGGCGCAGGAGGACTGGATCAATCCTCACGAGGCGAATCCGCTCTCGCTGAAGCGGCTGCTGATTCCCGCGCCCGACGATCTTTTGCAGGTGCGGCCAGCCTCGAGCCTCGTAAACAACGTCAAAAACGAAGGCCCCGAGCTGATGGTCCCCGGCGCGCCCGGCGAGACGCTCAGCTTGTTCCCGCCCAGCAACCGATAGCGGGTCGCATCATTTCGGGGGCAGCACCCCTAATTGCTGCGCCATTCCGAGGTCGTCGCGGTTGGCGAAATGCTCGACGATCTTGCCGTCGCGCACCTGCATCAGGTGGATGTGCTGAACTTCGCAGCGGCGGCCGGTGGGCGGGAGACCCGTCAGGACCGCGCCGTTGACTGGAAACTTGCTCACTCCTAGGTGCGTCCCCGCAAATGTCGTCCGCGAGCAGACCCATTCTCCGTCGGCGATGATTTGCAGCACCGTAATTTGTAGGTCGGGAAAGGTGGTTTTGATGTCCTGCAGCACCATGCGTACGCCCGCGCGCCCGACCGGACGGCCATGATTGCAGGTCTCCTCGGCGAAGAACCCGGCGGCCGCATCGAGATCGTCCAGATTCGACGCTTCCCAATAGGCCTTGATCAACTTGGCGTGGCTCCGACATCAGTTCCTCCGCGATCGCAGACATCAGCGAGGTTGTAACCTTTTCTCTTGCCATTGACGACTGAATTGCTAAAGAGAGAGCCGAAACATCCTTCCCCCTAAAACTTACGACACAGGAGAATGTCGTGGCCAAAGCCAAACCCAAAGCCTCGAAGAGCCGCAAGCCGGCACCCCAAATCGCCAAGAAAGTTGCCAAGAAAGTCGTCGCGAAAAAGCCCGCGATGAAGCCCAAAGCGCGGCCGGCCTCGCGAACCGTCATTCCAAGGCGGCCGCCCAGCGCGCCGCGCGAGAATCTGCCGAGCTACGATCAGCTTCCGGTGCGCGAGGGCGCTCCCGCCGGTTCGGCATGGGGCGTGTTCGGCGATCATGACGAAGTCGGCACCATCAACCTGCTGACGCCGGCGCGCGTGCTCGCCTCGAAAGCCTCGATCAAAAGCGGCAAGGTGTTCTCGCTCAACCTGCCGATCGATGTTCCCAATCCGCCGCTGTTCACCCGCCAGGCGCATCGCCACACCATCAAGAGTTTCGGCGGCGCGATGGAGTTCGTCCTCGACGATTACCTCGACAATTTTTACCCGCAGGCGTCATCGCAATGGGACGCGCTATGCCACGTGATGCATCCCGAGTTGGGCGCCTACAACGGCGTGCCGAAGGATGAGATCACCGGACGCGGCGGCACGCGGCTGGGCATCGACAACTCGGCGCGGCGCGGCATCGCGGGACGCGGCGTGCTGGCCGACATCGCGCGGTACTACGAAAGCGTCGGGAAGAAGATCGACTACATGAAGGCGGAATCGATTCCGCTCGAAGACCTCGAGGCGACGCTGGCAAGTAGCAGAAGAGCCCGCTGCGCAATGGCGACATCCTGCTCATTCGCACCGGATGGACGCAGTTCTACTACGGCCTCGAGACATGCGAGAAAGCGGAGCTGGCGCGCGAGACCGTGGTCCCCGGCATCGAGGGCAGCGATCGCGTCGCGAAGTGGCTATGGAATCATCACCTCGCCGCGGTGGCGGCGGACTCGCCCGCGCTGGAGGCCTTGCCGAAGCCGGAGGGCAACACCGAGTTCCTGCATTTCCACATGCTGGCGTTCTTCGGCATGCCGATCGGCGAGATGTGGAACCTCGAGGAGCTGGCGGCGGATTGCGCGAAGGACAAGCAGTACGAGTTCTTCATCACCTCGGCGCCGATGAACATTCCGGGCGGCGTCGGCTCGCCTCCCAACGCCCTCGCCATTAAGTAGAACGCGCGAAACATGAAGTAGAGAGGGCCGCCTCGCGCGGCCCTCTTCTTTTGCAGCGATTAGTCGGGAACGAATTCGTCGTCGAGGATCTGCTCGACGGTGAAGGGGCACTTCTCAGGGAGCATGCGCGCAGCGGCCGGGAGCAAATCCATTTCATCGAGCGGCCTCCCGACGCGCGCGTCGGTAAGCCTCGGCTAGCAGATCGGGCACCTGACTTCGAAGACTGGGGCTATCCTCAAGGACCATCTCCACGTCGCGGCGCTGCGTGTTGATGGTGCTCTGCCACGAGATCGAGCGGTGCTCGATTTGGAGCTGCCACTTCAGCAAATGGACCAGGATGACCTCTAGTCTGCTGCGCACTTGCCGACGGTCGCTTCTGCCCAAGCTTTCGATCTCCTCGGCAAGGTTTTCCCAATCCAACGATTGGATTTCGCGGGCACGCAGGGCGCGCGCCTGCTCAAACGACCACGCAAGAAGTCGCGCTCGTAGGATGCGTCGGGTTGCCGTCCGCCGATGAGGCTTCGGGGCAGCCTTGGCTAGTCTCGTCGAGGCCATAGATTCATGATGAGCGGCGCGCGCTTCCCACGCAAATCAGTGGCCGGCTTTCATCATCGCGTCGGTGGTGAAGAAGTCGCGATCGACCGCGCCCATGTTGATGTACCAGCACTCGCGCTCCGGCGTATCAGGGCCGGCAAGTAGCAGGTCGTGACCTGGCCGGTCTGCACATCGATGCTCGAGGCGGCGAGGATGAACTCGCGCTCGAAAGGATAGATGGCGACTTTCGCATCGGGAACCGGACGATCGCGATAGGTCGAATCGTAAATCTGCGTCTTCCACAGCTCGCCCTTGCGATCGTAGCTGTCGACATACGGATTGAACCACAACTCGCCATCGATATAGACGATGGTCTTCGATTGCAAAATTTGCGAGGTCTTTTCCGGCCGCGGCGTCACCTCGATCGACGTAGATATGCCGCATCTCCCAGTCCTCGTTGCAGGTGGTGCTCTGTCCGTCGGTCGGACACGGAACCGCCGGAGAGTTTTTCGCGTGCACGATGCCGAGCATGTTGCGCTCGCCGAGGAACTTGTAGTTGTACTCCTGCGGCTTGGCCGCAAAGCCGCCGGCATGATCGGCGTCCCAGGTGGTCAGCCCCGGCGACGAACTCAGGATCGTCTCGTTGACGCGCCGCACGCGCGCGATCGGTGTTGAGATAAGCCCACGCATCGTCGCCGCGATCGGGATCCCAGTAGCGATAGCGGATTCCGCCGCTGCCGCGCCCTTCCGCCGGGCGCGATGACCGGATACGCCGCCGCGCGCCACCAGATGCCGGTTTTCTTGAAGTCGGGATCGGCGGGCATCGGCTCGACCTCGGTGCGTCCGATTTCATAGTAAGCGCCAAGATGGCCGATTTCGGAAAGATTTTCCAGTTTCTGCGCGCCGCCCGGATTGAACTGGGTGACCTGGCATTCGAAGAAGCGCAAATCGGCGTCGTCGGTCGCGATGGGCCGGAAATACGAATTCCACATGATCTTGGTCGCGACGTAGGGATCATTAGCATCGAGCAGCGGGAACGGCTGCCCCGCGACATAGCCGAGCACCGTGCGATGATCGTCGGAAAGCCGCACCTGCGAGGAATATTGCTCGGTCGCGATCTTGATATGGCGGCGGCCATCGACCGCGCTTGGACGCGACGATGTCCATCCCCATGCCCTTGGTCACGGCAAAATAGGTTCCCGGGCTGACGAGGTCCTTCACCATGCGCGGCTTTGGCGTCGAGATGTGATCGCCGGGCTTCACCTGCGCATGTGAAATGGCTGCGAACGCGAAAACGATCGTCGCGCAACGGCGCCCGCGCGCAGCCACCACATGAATTTGATCATCGAAACGAAGCCTCCCGACGAACGGCTGCCAGGCTTCTAACAGCCATTAGGGAATGGAGCAACGAGCGATGCGCTAGACGACTTGAGCGTCAATATAGATTGCGCCGATAGGTGAGGAAGTTGCTCGGTCACGCGCGCGCCGAGGCTTTCGGCGCAGCGGCGCGACGGCCAGTTGTCGTCGAGCACCAGCGTGTAGCCTGCATATTGCATCCCCTGGCGCGCCATCTCGAGGAACGACCGCGCCGCCATCGCGCGCGCGACGCCGCGCCCGCGCGCCTCATCGATAACGCCGATGTTGATGAGCGCGCCGCGCGTGCCGCCGCCCTTGTCGGGCGTGAGCCTCACTCCGCGCTTGAGCGACGCGAGCGCCTCGCTCAAATCGGGCACGCAGAACACCGCGCCGACGACGCGGCCGATCGAGTATCGCGAGCATCGAGAGATCGGAGACCGGCGTCTCCCATAAGCGAGGTCAGCATCGGACGCACTTCGGCATTGGTGACCGGGTTCCATCCCCAATGATTGCGGAACGCGACGTTGGTGACGCTGGTCCACGCATCGACCGCCGCGAGGAAGCCGAACTCGCGCCAACTGCGAAGCTCGAACGCCGCCGCGCCGCGCCGCATCGAGCATCCCGTCGATAGCGCACGAGCGATGTCCGGCGTCAGATGCGCGGTGTAGTCGAGCTGTCCACGCTCGGTCTCGAATCCCGCGTTTTTGAGGTAGCGATGATAGTAGGGGGGATTCGCGCGCAGCAGAAAAGAGGGGAATTCGCCGTAGTTATCGATCGCGTACGGATAGTCGAGGAACGCCGCGAAGCCGCTGCGCGCCGCCTCCATCGCGCGCTCGCGCAGCCACTGCGCGGACGCATCGAGCAGCATCGTCGCGGCCTCGTCCTCATCGGGCATCGCCTCGAAATGGATCAACTGGCCGAGCTTTTCCCTCCAATGCTCGATATAGCGCCGATTGATGACGGCACTCACGCGCGCGATGGTTTTGCCGTCGCGACGCGCCACGAACGGCTCGATCTCGAGGAACGGGCTGAGCGGGCTGCGATGCGATAGCAGATCGACTTCGTTCTGGACGTCGGGCGGCCACCACGCCTTGCGGTCCGCATAAACCAGGAACGGCAGGCGCGCGAAATCCTCCATCGCGGCGCGGCTGCGAGGATTTTCGATGCTGATGCGTCCGGAACTCATCGATCGGGAAAGCTACTCCAGCGGCGATTACTGCCGGAACCTATCCACTCCCTAAATCATTTACAGCTTCAGATGCCAGGCGTGCTACAGCATCTCGCTGATGCGAGCCGCGATCCTAATCGGCCTGTTTCGCCCTTGTGATGCTCGACGACTCGTTTCGGCGCACGGCGGCGACTTTAGCCTGGCGTCACGCTTCAAGTCGGCGGCGCGGACATCGACGTCAGCTTCGAGGAGGGCGAACTCAGCCTCGCGCGCGGCGCGATGCTCGACTGGATTACCGAATCGGCCTGCGCCGTCACCGAATATTATGGCCATTTTCCGGTGCCGCATTTGCACGTCATCATCGTGCCGCTCGATCACGGCAAGGGCGTGGTGTTCGGCCGCACCTTCGTTCCCGGTCCGGTCCCGGTCATCCGCGTGATGATCGGGCGCGGTCGCGTCGACGAGCGACCTGCACGAGGACTGGATCATGACCCATGAGATGGTCCACCTCGCGTTCCCGTCGGTGCCGGAAGAGCATCACTGGATCGAGGAGGGAATCGCGACCTATGTCGAGCCGATCGCGCGCGCGCAAGTCGGTGATCTCACTCGCGGCGAAAGTGTGGCGCGACATGGTCGACGGCATGCCGAAGGGTCTTGCCGGCCGCCGGCGATCGCGGCCTCGACAATACCCATACCTGGGGCCGAACCTACTGGGGCGGCGCGATGTTCTGTCTCCTCGCCGACGTGGAAATTCATCGGCGCACGAACAACAGTTCGGTCTGCAGGATGCTTTGCGCGCCATCGCGAAATCGGCGAGCATGCTCGACGACTGGCCGCTGACGCGCGCACTCAAGGTCGGCGACGATGCGGTCGGGGTGCCGGTGCTGATGGAGCTATACGACAAGATGAAGGATGCGCCGTTCGATCCGAATCTTCCGCAGCTGTGGCAGAACCTCGGCGTCAAGGTGCGCGGCGATCCGTGAAGTTCGATCCGAATGCGCCGAAGGCATCGATCGTGACGTCGATCATGAAGCCGCGCGGGGGCGCAGGCTGAAGCCTGTGCCATGACGACTACGAGTTTCTGAGCAAAATTTTGCACCCTCGCGCCGTAGGGGTCGTTCGCGACCGACCCGTCGAATCTTCGTCGGCTGCCATCGATGCTGCGCAGGAATTACTCGCGCAGCAGGAGGCCGTCGCGCAGCCAGCGCGCGAGGCGCTGATTGATCGCCACCGCGGGATCGCCTTCGATGCCATCCGCGATCAGCTCGCAGATTTCCGCGAAGGTCGTGCCCTTCCCGAAAGCGCCGCAGCTCCGCGCGTTCGGCCGCATCGATCGCGCGATAGTACACGCGATTGCGATGGCGCCAGACCAGC
Organism: uncultured delta proteobacterium; assembly: GCA_963848285.1. Taxonomy (GTDB): domain Bacteria; phylum Desulfobacterota; class Binatia; order Binatales; family Binataceae; genus DATGKG01. Next base: position 988,650 of record CAWKCZ010000002.1, read on the forward strand.
ATGCGGATCGCCTCGCGCGCCGGCTGTCCAGGCTGCTCGCCCTGCTCCACCGCTTTGAGAATCGAGCGTGACATTCCACTCAAGTTCGAGAATCTGATGCGCCGGATGCAGCGCCAGCTTCAGCGCCGGCCAATCCTCCGGCGCGAATCGCGCGCATCTGCTTCGCGTCGAGCGGGACCGCATCGGCGCGCGTGGAAGACCTCGATCAATGCGCGCTCCATCTGCGCCAGGTCGGCGAGAAACGGAAACTCCTCGCGCAGTCGGATGGTCGCCGAATGAAATCCGCGAGATGATTTGCCCGCATACGAGATCGAGAAATGCGCCGGCGGATATTCGATCAGGTAGCCGGTGATGAGATTGTGAAAGCGCTCGGCGCCGATCATCGCCAGCGTCGCAGGAAAATCCTCCTGCAGCACTTCGAGGAGGCGATAGAAGTACATGTTCGCATAGATGTCGACGCGCTCTTCGGCACTCAGAGCGATCGTCGCCGGCGATGACTCGCGCGAGCCCACCGGGTGCGAAGCGACTTTTCATTCGCGAGGCCCTCCGCGACGCCCGACGGCGCCGTGATGAGCCGATAGAGCAGGCTCTCAACCCAGTTGAGATCGGACGGCATCGCGCGGCGCCTCGGCCACGACGCCTGATGAATCGCGCGCGCCTTGTTCGCGGTTTCCATCAGCACTTCGAACTCGGGAATGTTGTCGTCCCATTCGATCAGCGCCGAGACAGCGCCGAAGCGCCGCACCGCATGCGCATAGAGATCCCACACCTCGTCGCGCACCGGATGATCATGCGTATCGAGCAGGTAGGTGCCGTGATCGCTATGTCCCGCAAGGTGAAACTGGATGACGCGCTCGACCGGGATCGCATCGATGTAGGTACGCGCATCGAAGCGATGATTGAACGCGCTCACGAAAATGTTGTTGACGTCGAGCAGAATCCCGCAGTCGGCGCGCTCGGCGATTTCCGCGAGGAACTGCCATTCCGTCATCGTGGAGTCCGTGAACGCCATGTAGCTGGAAACGTTCTCGATGAGAATCGGACGTTCGAGGAAATCCTGCACCTCGCGAATTCGCGCCGCGACATGGCGCACCACTTCGGGCGTATACGGCAGCGGAAGCAGGTCGTGCAGATTGCGCCCGCCGACTCCCGTCCAGCATAGATGATCCGATATCCACGCCGGCTCGATGCGTTGCGCGAGGGTTTTCAAGCTCGCGCAGATAGTCGCGGCGAATCGGATCGGTCGAGCCAATCGACATCGATACGCCATGCATCACGAGCGGATAGCGCGCGCGAACGCCCTCGAGGACTTCGAGCGGACGCCCTCCCGCGACCATGAAGTTTTCCGAAAGAATCTCGAACCAGTCGACCTGCGGATGATCTTCGAGGATGTGCAGATAGTGGTCGCGCCGCAGCCCGACGCCGAATCCGAGAAATGGAAAATCGTCGCGCTTCATCAGACCTTCGGCAGCGCGGCTTTAAGGCTCGCGAGCATGTGATCCATGTTGCCCGGAGTAGCTTCGGGCGCGGCCTTGTCCGACCAGCGCGGATAGAGATGCAGGTGGTAGTGGAAGACTTCCTGTCCGGCCGCAGCGCCGTTGGATTGCGCGAGGTGGATGCCGTCGGGCGCGAGCGCGTCGCGCATCGCCCTGGCAATCCGCGTCGCTTCGCTCATCACCGCGGCGCCGAGCTTATCGGTCAGCGAGAAAATATCCGCGATGTGCTCGCGCGTGACTATCAGTGGATGATTCTCCAGCGATACGAACACGACCACCTCGGCATTCTGATCGATGATGCGGCCGGGGATTTCTCCACTGATGATTTTGCAGAAGACGCAGTCGCTCGCATCGCTCATACGGGGTTCTCACGTGCGGCACGCGCGCCGGCATCAACCCAACGCGCGTGCCGCAGTCTGACGATGACTACTTCTCGACCTTGCCGCCGCCCGAGGTGCATTCCTTCTCGTTCGAGGACATCACGAAGCCCTTGCCCTTGCAGGCGTTCTGGCCCTTGCACTAGCTCGCGGCGCTCTTGCACGCGCTCTGTCCCTTGCAGGCGTTGCCGCCGACGCACTTGACCTGGGCGGAGTCGCCCGAGGGGGTATCCGCGGCCATGGCGTTGCCGACAAACATCAACGCCACTGCGGTAGCCAAAGCCGCTCCGGTGATTCTGCTTCCCTTGCGCATAGAATTCCTCCTTCAGATGGTTGGCGCTTTGCGCCGCTTTAGAGAGTTAGCTGCCGAAGATGATGGCACCCCCGCACCGCGCGCCGGGCGACTTCATCCAATTAACCGTTCACATGGGTTCGATGTTCCAAGTGCTATACGCGGGCGGACCCGTCATGGATTTGACCTGAAACAGGTCTTTGCAACCGGCAACATTTAGCCCTGATTTCGGGAACTTTTCCACCCAACTGTCGATTTTACAAACGAGAGATGCTAATGTTCCTACCCGCTTCATATGACGGAAAAGCGCGACAAGCGGTCTCGGCACGCGCGAGTCGTTCGAACGGGAAGTCTACCACATCTCGATTCGATCTACTCGATGGCGTTGCGCCTCGCCCGCAATCCCGAGGACGCCAACGACCTGCTGCAGGAAACCGTCCTGCGCGCTTATCGATTTTTTCATCAGTTCACCCCCGGGACCAACTGCCGGGCGTGGGTGTTAACAATCCTGTTCAACAACTTTCGCAATGGCTATCGCAAGAGCGGACGGGAACAGGTAAGCCAGTCGGAAGCCGAATTCACCGAGCGGCTGGAGGCCGAAAGCCTGGCCGCCGACCAGACCCACAGCGACCCCGAGGCCCTCGCCTTCGCCAATGTGATGGCGCCCGAGGTGAGCGCGGCGCTCGACGCATTGCCGGAGGAGTTTCGCACCGCGCTGCTGTTAGTCGATGTGCAGGAGTTAAGCTATCAGGAGGTTTCGGGGGTTCTAACGGTACCCATCGGCACGATAAAATCACGGGTCTCGCGCGCCCGTGGCATGTTGCGCGAGACCTTGCTCGAGTTCGCAAAAGGCAAGGGCGTAATTCGATCTTGACACCGGAATGAGAGGGCATCTTACTAGTCCAGTTGCGGGTAAACTAACCAGTCGGTAGGCAGTTGAACTGTCGCGAATACATAGACGATTTTCTCTCGGCTCATGCGGACGGCGAGCTGAGCGGCGCCGAGCTGCGCGAGGCCGAAGCTCACGTCGCCTCGTGCAAGGAGTGCGCGACCCGGCTGGCCGAGGAACGCGCGATGAAGTCGCTGGTGCGCATCGGCGCCGGCCAGGTCGAAACGCCCTCCCCGGTCCGCACGCGCCTGCTTGCGCTGCTGGCCGAGGAAGCCGCGCGTGGCGAGGGCGCGATGGGGTCCGAGCCGGGCGCGCATCGAGGGCCCTCGCGCGAGCGCGGCCTGCGGGCATTGCGGCGTCCCGCGATATGGATTCCGACCTCGATTGCGGCGGCATTGCTGATCGGCCTGATCGCGGTCCGCGGCTTTTTCCCGCGCGACGGCGTCAACGTGGTCTATCATCAAGGCGGCAGCCCTGAGTTCGATACCGCAGTCGCCTACTTCGATAAATTCGATCAGCATTTCGATCCCAATGTGCCCTCGGACACCTATGGCGATATCGCGGGTGCCTACCTCGACGCGCACATGCCCGGCTACATCTGGAATTTCAATGGCTCGGGGCTGACTCTCATCGGTGGCAGACTCGATCGGCTGCCGGACAAGCGGCTGGCGACTTTTACCTTCTACAAGAGTGCACGAACCTCGGTTTCGCTGTTATGCGTGCGCTACCAGGTACGCGGATTCGATCCGCCGCCGGGCTTCGTACACGCGATGGGCGGACATCTGTTCTACAGCTACTATGGCTACAGCATCTGCTACAGCTACTCGCCAATTGGCCACTTCGTATGCGTGCTGATCACTCGCCTGCCGGTCAAGCAACTCCTCGAAAACGTCGAATATGCTTCCGAGTGACGCACTCCTTCCCTTCCGGCTCCGATGCAACCGGGGTGATGTACAGGTGAGGATGCTGAAGAAATTGTCGCCTGCGCAATCCACCAAGTGAGCTAGAGGCGGGGCATCTCATCGAGATTCGGCACCACGGATAGCCATCGCGATCCCCTGTTAGACCAGAAAATCCGATCGCGGCATTTTGCTTGATATCGGCAAGGTCCTCGTCCCTGGAGGCGGGGACGACTTACCGCCCTCTAGCACCGACCTCGACACCGCCTGATATCTCGGCCTCCATCCTTTTTGGCGGCGCGCCGATAACCTGCTAATCATCGCGATTGGAGGCGACGGCTATGGATCGGTTGAAAGGAAAAGTGGCGCTGATTTCCGGGGGCGCGCGCGGACAAGGCGCGGCCGAAGCAAGGCTCTTCACCGCGCAGGGCGCCAAGGTCGTCCTTGGCGATGTGCTCGACAAGGAAACCTCGGCGCTGGCCGAGGAACTCAATCGCGGCGGCAAGAAGATCGCGCTGCCGATTCATCTCGATGTGACCCGCGCTTCCGATTGGCGCGCCGCGGTTGACGCTTGCGAACGCGAGTTCGGTGGCCTCGACATCCTCGTCAACAACGCCGGCATCCTCAACGTCAAAGGCATCACCGAAACCAGCGAAGAAGAATGGGACGCCATCGTCAACATCAATCAAAAGGGCGTGTGGCTCGGGATGAAGGCCGCGATCGCTGCGATGCGCAAACGCGGCGGCGGTTCAATCGTCAACATTTCGTCGATTTACGGGCTCATCGGATCGGCGGGTTCGGCCGCGTATCACGGCAGCAAGGGCGCGGTGCGGCTTCTGACCAAGGCCGCAGCCGTGCAATATGCGCCGGAAAACATCCGCGTCAATTCGGTGCATCCGGGAGTTATCAAAACCCCGATGGTGGACATCTTCGCGGAGCAGGACCTCGCCACGATCTCCGCCCTCGCTCCGATGAAGCGCGCCGGGACCCCCGAGGAAGTGGGCTACGTGGTGTTGTTCCTCGCCTCCGATGAGGCCTCGTTCGTGACCGGCTCCGAGTATGTGGTCGACGGCGGCTACACCGCAATCTAGCAATCATCTCGCAGGAGGCGACGCATATGGATCGGCTGAAAGGCAAAGTTGCGCTGATTTCCGGAGGGGCGCGCGGACAGGGCGCCGCCGAGGGACGGCTCTTCACCGCGGAAGGCGGGATGGTTGTGCTCGGCGATGTCCTCGACAAGGAGGCCGCCGCCACTGCCGAGCAAATCAACAAGGGCGCGGGCAAGAAAGTCGCTCACGCCTTGCGACTCGATGTCACTCGCGCGGCGGATTGGCGCACCGCCGTCGAGGCCTGCGAGAAGGAATTCGGCGGCCTCGACATCCTGGTCAACAACGCGGGCATCGCCAACCTCAAGGGCATCACGGAAACCACCGAGGAAGAGTGGGACGCGATCATCAACATCAATCAGAAGGGCGTATGGCTCGGAATGAAGGCCGCCATCCCCGCGATGCGCAAACGCGGCGGCGGGTCGATCATCAACATCTCGTCGATCTACGGACTGGTCGGCTCGGGCGGCGCGGCTGCCTATCACGCCACCAAGGGTGCGGTGCGGCTGCTGACCAAGGCGGCGGCGGTGCAGTATGCGCTGGAGAACATCCGCGTCAATTCGGTGCATCCGGGAGTTATCAAGACCCCGATGGTCGATGCGCTCGACGAGGAAAGCATCGCGGCGATCACGGCCTTGGCGCCGATGAAGCGCGCCGGCACTCCCGAAGAAGTCGGCTACCTGGTGATGTTCCTCGCCTCGAACGAAGCCTCCTTCGTCACGGGCGCCGAGTTCGTGGTGGATGGCGGCTATACGGCGATCTAGTTTCTGGTGACTGCAAGTCTTGCTATCCCCCCCCGTTAGGTTTCCTCCCCCGTTGATCGGGGGAGGTGACGCGGCGCGATTTTCGCGATGGCTGCGATGCGAAAATCGTGACGCGACGGAGAGGGACCTCAGCGCCGGATTCTGCCTCTGCTAGTTCCGTCCGTTAGTTGAATCAGCGGGCGCCGGCCAGAAATCCGGATCGAGTACGCTTGCGAGCGGCCACGGACAGGACTTCGGTAAAACCGCATCCCATTGTCGCTTGCGCATCCGCATCTGGCGCCCGCGTCTCGCGCGCGATCGGATAGGCGTCTTCAAACATTCTTCGATTTTGCTCTTGAGACTTGGGCGACCGTTTGAAAAGAAGGCTAATCTGTCGAGGCGAGACTTTCGATCGGAGCTTCCCAACTGGGAGCTTATTTTCGTGGGTTGATAGGCATATTTCAGAAGATGAATCAGCAGTCGTTCAAGATAACTGTGAAGGCTGTTCTCTTCGTTCCGCCCCATCGCTTCGAGTTCCTCGGCAACATTTTCCCAGTCGATTGGAAAATCGCCGCGCGCGCGCAATGCGGAGGCTTGCCCAACTAGCCAACCGTAGTAGTCGCTCTCGATCTGAGGTGTCAGCGCCATGGTCTTTCACTATCATAGCGCCGGGATGAGCGAGTCTGCGAGCACATTTCGCTTTCGATTCTAACTGCGGCGTCGCGGCGCCTTGCGGATAGGTAGCGGTCTAACTCGCAATCGAGTTTCCTCGAAGACAACAGTGCTTCCATCGCGAAGGGCTTCTTCCAAATCGTCAAGATTGGCGCATATCAGACGCACTTGTTCTGCCTGGACGCCGCTGAGACGGTCCGTGATTCTGTTGCGCCGACCGCGCGCGCTCGAAAATATCTACGTCGGCAGCGTTCTGCATTCCATAGTCACGCACGTGAGCCGCCTCATGCCCGGCGGCCTGCAGCCCTATGGCGACGAACGGTGAAAGCGAATTATCGATAAGAAACTTCAAGAGGCGGAGCGCAACGGCAGTTCTCGTTCCCGAACCGCTTCCGCGGCGAGCGCAGAGCCTCTTCGATATCCTTGGGCTTCAAATCGGGATAGGCCTCAAGAATCTCTTCGCGGGTCATCCCGTCTGCCACCATTCCGACTACCGTCGCCACGGGAATTCGCAAACCCCTGATACAAGGGACACCATCCATGCGTTGCGGATCGACAGTAATCCTCGTGAACTTCATCCTAGATCTCTTATCACGTTTGGGCTGGGACAGTATCGGTCCGCAGAGACGGAATCCGGAGCTGATGTCCCTCTCCGACTCGGCGCACTTCATGCTCTCAGACATCGCATGAACTGCGCCGAGTCACCTCCCCCAATCAATGGGGGAGGAACAAACCCACCGGACGGAGGAAGAAAGTCTATTCCTCGTCTTCGCGAAGTTTTGCCATCACGGAGAGATCTTCCAGGGTCGTCACGTCGCCGAGGGTTTCGTCACCCGCCGCAATCTGACGCAGAAGCCGGCGCATGATCTTGCCGCTGCGCGTTTTCGGAAGCGAGTCGGTGAAACGGATTTCGTCGGGACGCGCCAGGGCGCCGATCTCCTTCACCACGTGACGCTTCAGGTCTTCGCGCAATTTGTCGTCGCCTTTGCGCCCGCCCTCCAGCGTCACGAAGGCCATCACGCCCTGCCCTTTCATCTCGTCGGGCTTGCCGACGCAGGCCGCCTCGGCGACCGCCTCATGCGAGACCAGCGCGCTCTCGATTTCCATCGTGCTGAGGCGATGTCCCGAGACATTGATGACGTCATCGACCCGTCCCATGATCCAGAAGTAGCCGTCCTCATCGCGGCGAGCGCCATCGCCGGTGAAGTACATTCCATCGATCTGGCTGAAGTATGCTGACTTGTAGCGATCGGGATCGCGAAAGATGGTCCGCAGCATCCCCGGCCACGGCCGCTTGATGACGAGGAAGCCGCCCTGGTTAGCGGCGACCGGTTTGCCCTCGCGAGTGACCACTTCCGCGGCGATGCCCGGCAGCGGACGCGTCGCGGAGCCGGGCTTGGTAGGGATAGCGCCGGGGACCGGGCTGATCATGATGCCGCCGGTTTCGGTCTGCCACCAGGTGTCGATGATGGGGCATCGATCGCCGCCGATGACTTTGCGATACCACATCCAGGCTTCGGGATTGATCGGCTCGCCGACCGACCCCAGCAGCCGCAGGCTCGAAAGGTCATGCTTCTTGACCCACGAGTCGCCCCATTTGAGGAAGGTGCGGATCGCGGTCGGCGCGGTATAGAAAATCGAGACGCGATACTTCTCGATGATTTGCCAGAAGCGGTCGTTCTCGGGAAAGTTCGGCGCGCCCTCGTACATCACCACCGTCGCGCCCACTGAGAGTGGACCGTAGACGCTGTAGCTATGGCCGGTGACCCATCCAATGTCGGCGGTGCACCAGTAAATGTCGTCGTCCTTCAGATCGAAAACCCACTTCATCGTTTGCGAGACGTGGGTCAGATAGCCGCCGGTCGTATGCAGCACGCCCTTGGGCTTGCCAGTCGTGCCGGAAGTATAGAGCGTGAACAGCGGATGCTCGGAGTCGAGCTGCGCGGCCGGGCAGTTGGGATTTTGCGCGGGCACCAGCTCGTCCCACCAGATGTCGCGGCCTTTGCGCATGTCGACCTTGGCGCCGGTGCGCCGCACCACCAGGCATTTCTGCACCGACGGGGTGTTCTTGAGCGCCTCATCGACGTTGCCTTTGAGGTCGACCTGGCGAGCCGCGACGCCAGCCGGCATCGGCGGTGATGACGAGCTTCGCCTCGGCGTCGTTGATGCGATCGGCGAGCGCCTCGGCCGAGAAGCCGCCGAACACCACCGAATGAATCGCGCCGATGCGCGCGCAGGCGAGCATCGCGATCGCAGCCTCGGGAATCAGCGGCATGTAGATGGCGACCCGGTCGCCCTCGCTCACTCCGAGTTGCTTGAGGGCGTTGGCGCAGCGGCCCACTTCATCGGCAAGCATCTGGTAAGTCAGGATACGCGAGTCGCCGGGCTCACCTTCCCATATGAATGCGACCTTGTTGCGACGGCCGTCGGTCAGATGGCGATCGAGGCAGTTGTACGAGGCGTTGATCTTGCCCCCGACGAACCATTTGGCGAAGGGAAAATTCCACTCCAGGACTTTGTCATAGGGCTTGAACCAGGAGAGCTGGTTGCCGCACTCGCCCCAGAATTTCTCCGGGTCCTGTTCGGCACGGCGACACAAGGCATCGTATTCTTCGACGTTTTTGATCCAGGCGTGGCTGGAAAACTCGCTCGAAGGCGGAAACTTCCGCGCTTCGCTTAGTACCGATTCAATGTCGTGCCCCTCAGATGCAGCCATGACTAAATCCTTCCCCGCGCTTCGCGCGTTTTTAGACTCAGATACAATGTCGCGGCATCGCCGACCTCGCGCCGGTCGGAGTGGATTGCGCGGAGCCGCTCCAGCAATTCGGGCTCGATGCTCGCGGCAAACTCCGCCGACAACTCGACCGCTCGCGCCGCCCAGCGTAATGCGATCCGCCCCTCCAGGCCACCGAAGTCGTCGAAGAACCATGCGCAACTGGTGAGCGAGGCCTGCGCCGCGCGGACCATCTCGAAGAGCAGCATCAGGCGGTCGCGACTGTATTCGTCGGCAACTTTATGGCGGGCGAAAAATTCTTCCTTCAGCGCGAGTGTGGGATCGTTCATCAGGCGCATCGACTCACGCAACAGCGCCGCATGATTCGGAGAAAGCGGCGGCGCGAACCGATCGTAAATCGCATTCGCATGGTCGACGACGAAATGCATCGCCTCGAACAGCGGCGTACGCCAATGCTGACTGGTAGTCGAATCGAGGCGGCATCCGCAGTTCGAACGCCAGCGCTCGACCCCATGCGCGCAGCTCCACGCGCTCGGATGGTCGATGACGAAACTTCCCGCGCCGGGATGCGACGCGAGGTACTCGCTCAAATTGGTGATGACGATATCGTCGCGGCGTTGCAACGTCATGATCATCCGCGCGAGTTCCGCGGCTCCGCTTTTCTTATGATGACCGAATGTCTCACCATCGGTCGCGAGCAGCAGCGCGCTGCCGGGCGCGTGCTCGAGCGCCACTGCCGCAACCCGATCGGCGAATGCCATTCCATCCTGCATCGCCTCGCCAAAGGAAACGTCCCCGGAGAGCACGCGGTCGAAACGAAACACCGCGAGCCGCAGCTCGTCGCGCTGCCATATGAACGGCCCGGCACTGCGACTGTTCGCGGCCTCGCCACCGAAGCTGCCCTGGTCGCCCGCGAGGATGGTGAACTTCAAACCGGCGGCGGCGAGCGCCTCCAGCGTCGCGTCGTCGACGGCGCATTCGGGCAGCCAGATGCCGTCGGGCCGATGGCCATAGCGATAGACGAAATCCTCGATGCCCCACGCGATCTGCAAATCGCGGTCGCGGGGCGCAAGCAGCGGAAGTATCGAATGGTTGTAGGGCTGGGCGATGGCGTTGCCATGGCCCCCATGCGCCGCCGCGCTGAGCTCATCGCCACGACGCATCGCGCGATAGGCGGCCTTGCCGTGACGCTCCATCCAGGCGGCGAGCGTCGGGCCGAAATCGAAGTTCAGCGACTCATAGTTGTTGCGGACATGAACGACGGTCCCTTCCATCGTGTGGGCGTGCGCGTTGGCGGTGTAGCATTCGCTCAGGATGCGCTCGTTCCAGTTGGGAAAGGGCGCGGCGCTCGGCTCGGCGGCGATAAGCCCGGTCCATGGGCTCTCGCGCGGAGGCTGATAGAAGTGACCGTGGATGATTACGTAACGTGGCTCAGACATCTAATTTAATGCTGCGCCTTCGCAAGGAGGCAGAAAAGTGCCCCATCGGTTCTCGCGCAGCGATCCCCTCTCTCGATGAATCCCTTCTTTTGGCGCAATTCGCAAAACTTATCAAGAAATAGCTGTGAATAAGCGCGTTTAATGAAAAGAGCCGCCCGGAATCCTCCGGACGGCCCTCAAATGGCGTTCTGTAGACTACAGTGACCTAGCCTGCCGCCGCCGCAAATGACCCCTTGATCGCCGCCTCGCCCTTTTGATTCATCACCTCGAGGTCGCCCTCGATGATCTTCTCGCCGTTGCGCTCGGTCTTGTTGGTGACCTTGCCCTTGCAAGTTACGACGTCGCCCGGCCATACCCGGGTGGCGAAGCGGACCTTGAAGCGTCGCACCTGCCCGATGCCGACGAAATCCGTCAGCGCCTTCGAGAGCAGGCCAGCGGTGAACATCCCCTGCGCGAAGACGGTGGGGATTCCGGCAGCCTCGACGAAGGTCTGATCATAATGAAGCGGAACGAAGTCGCCCGATGCGCCCGCATAGCGCACGAAGTCGGGACGCGTGACGCCCTCGACGACGTACGCCGGAATTTCATCGCCTACTTTGACGGAATCATATTTCAATTTTGCTGACATGCAGATGCCTCCCTACGCCTTCACGGCCTGGCCGGTTTCGATGAGCGTCGAGCGCGCGATCGCGACCTTCTCGTTTTTCTGATTGGTGTACTCGGTTTCCATCAGCAGCATGGTCATCTTGCCGCCGCGCCCGCCTTCCTTCTCGATGATGTCGGCGACCTTCGACACGCCGGTCAACGTATCGCCGACGAGGATGGGCTTCAGCAGCTCGAACTCCTGCTCGCCATGGAGGATGCGACGCAGATCGAAGCCGCCCATGCCGGGGCTAGAATCGGCATCCTGCCAAAATGCGGAGGTCTGCAGGAAAGTGACGGGCACGGGAATCCCGCCGCATTCTTTTTTGGCGACCTCGGGATCGAGGTAGATGGGATTGGGGTCTTTGATGGCGCGGGCGAACTCGCGCACCTTGCTCCATTCGATGGGCATTTTAAAGGGTTTGCTGGTTTTGCCGATAACGCTACGGTCGGCCATCGTGATTGAACCTCACTATAGGAGCGATTGCACTATAGGGATTGCGTTACCATGACCTCGCGCAGGGGACAAGCGGTTGCGTTATGACCAAACTAGATATCTACTCAGCATACAATGGTAACCAGGAGTCTACAACATTCTAATGGGACTCGCGAGCCACTGGCAGACGCAATCGAACAAGGTATTCATCTCTTGCGCAGCCAGAGAGTGATGTTGAGCCCGACGCTCGCTACCCTCTACAACGTCGAACCACGCGCGCTGGTTCAGGCGGTCAGGCGCAACGCGAGTCGCTTCCCCAAGGACTTCATGTTTCAGCTCAATGAGCAGGAGTTTCAAAACTTGAAATCACAGATTGTGATCTCAAGTTGGGGAGGTATGCGCACCTTACCCTATGCTTTCACCGAGGAGGGCGTCGGCATGCTCTCCAGCGTGTTGCGCAGCAGACGCGCCATCAGGGTGAACGTCGCGATCATGCGCGCCTTCGTGCGCTTACGGAGCATTCTGGCGTCGCACGCCGAGCTCTCGCATAAACTCGATTCGCTCGAGAAGAAATATGACTCGCAGTTTAAGGTAATATTCGATGCGATTCGCGAGATGATGGCGCCGCCCCTCTCCCCCCGCCGTCCTATCGGTTTCTCGCCAAACGAAGATGACAGGCACCGCCGCCACAAGAAGAAAATGCGACTATGAGTGAGCGGGCCGAAAAGGCAACTGCTTGTCAGGTTCCAACTTGAAATCACAAACTGTGATTTCAAGTTGCGAGGCTCACCCAATCGCGCGGGGGCCGGTGCCGCCGTCGACAATTAGCAGCGCGCCGGTTACGTAGCTCGCTGCTTCCGAGGCCAGGAACAGGCACGGATACGCGATTTCCTCGACGGTGCCGAAACGTCCCAGCGCGCGCGAGTCGGCGACCGCTTTTTTCACCTTCGGATTCGGCCATACGCGAGGCGCTGCGCCCTCGGTATCGATGGGTCCCGGCGCGATGCAGTTGACCCGGATGCCATGCTCGCCCCATTCGCCCGCGTGCGAGGTCGTCAGGTTGATGACGGCCGCTTTTGCGGAGCCATAGGGCAGCATCGTCGTCGAGCCATGCACGCCCGCCGTCGATGAGATGTTGATGATCGATCCGGTTTTGTCGCCCTGCTTGATGAACTGGCGCGCCGCCGCTTTCGAGCAGAAGAACGTCCCGTCGAGGTTGATGCCGATGACCGCGCGCCATCCGTTGGGCGAGAGGTTGAAGGTCGGGCGTGGTGATACTCGCGCCGTGATTGTTGATGAGCACATCGAGGCGGCCGAAATGCTCAACCGCCTTTTCGATCATCGCATCGCACTGGTCGGCCTGGCGCACATCGACGGTGGTGAATTCGCAGATGCCGCCGGCCTTGCGGATGTCGTCGCGGACCTTGGTGAGATTTTCCACGTTGCGGCTCGCGATGAGCACCTTCGCGCCGCGCGCGGCAAACTCTTTCGCGATTGACTCGCCGATGCCGGTTCCGCCGCCGGTCACAATGGTCACCTTGCCTTCGACGCTGAAGATATCTTTGACGTTCGCCACGCTGGCAGTCCTCCTCGAAACGATGAGCGAGGACGATCTTTAGCAGACGCGACGCCGCTTTTCACAGCGTCTCAATACGAACGCCGTCTGATGTGACCGGGGGTGAAACTATTCGGTGGCGATTTGGCGCGGCATCGCGCGCTGATGCCCCCGGCGCTGGCTCAGATGGCGCGCGCGAGGAGTTATCTTGAGGCGCAGATGGGGTGCGGCGTACGACTCTAAGTCGCGGCAGACGCGATGCTTCCACAGGATCAGGCGCCGCCGCAGCATCCCGGGGTTGATGCCGAGGGCATCGCACACGGTGTCGAAGGTGAACGCATGCGGACCGGGCTGCGCGGTCATCATGATCCATCGTTCGGCGTCGATGTAGAGGAGCCGTTTGCGGGTCGCGCGGGTGGTCGCGCCCTGCTGAAATACGTTGATGGCGTCGGCGAGCAGGGCCAGCATCAGGCGCTGCTCGGCGGTCAGGCGATGGCCGCCGGAGACATCGAAATATTGCGAGGGGAGGATCTGATGAAGGCCGACCACGTTCTCCATGATCACATCGGGAGTGGAACGAAACTCAGACATCGCGGTCCCCTCTTGGGCAATCCTTTCCTGGTTCGGTGCCGACGGCCTGGCGCCTTGCCGGTTATGATCAGTCGTAACTTCGGTCATCGGCTCTTATGACCATATAACCGCCAAAGAATTGAAAAGGTTCCCGGCATCTCAAAAAAACTTTGCAAGTTTGTCCGCTCAGCACTGATACGGACTGCGACGCCCGTTCGGATTGGATTCGGGCGTCGACAAAAGGATGGAGAGGGAGATAGATAGAGAGCTATAGCGACAAGAGCGCGACGAGGTCGATCAGCTCGGTATCGAGGGTCCGGGATTTTTCCGGAACTTCGGGAAGCGGCACAAAGCAAATTTCTCCCCGACGCTCCCCCACCATCGACGACGGCCGCCCCTCGACGATGGCCTTTACCGCGCCCGCGCCCATCCGGCTCGCCAGCAGCCGGTCGCGTGCGGTGGGAGATCCGCCGCGTTGAATATGCCCCAGGACGACCACCCGCGGCGCCTCGCCGAGGCGTCCGTTGACGGCATTGGCGAGTTTCATCGCGCCTCCCGTGCGAGGGCCTTCGGACACCACCACGATGGAGGACCGCTTGCCACGCGCCTGGCTCTCCTCGATGCGCTGGATGAGTTCCTCGGCATCGACAGGCATCTCGGGAACCACCACCGCCTCGGCGCCGCCCGCGATGGCGACGGCGAGCGCGATGAAGCCGGAATCGCGGCCCATCACTTCGACGAAAAACAGCCGCTCGTAGGCAAACGCGGTATCGCGAATACGATCGATGGCCTCCAGCGCAGTATTGACCGCGGTGTCGAAGCCGATCGAGAAATCGCTCCCGGGAACGTCATTATCGATGGAACCGGGAATGCACATCACCTTGATGTCGCTTTCCTCGGCCAGCGCGCGCGCACCCTGGAGGCTTCCATCGCCACCGATAACGACCAGACCGCCGATGCCGTGATAGCGAAGATTCTCGACCGCATGGGCGCGGCCGCCTGGAGTGCGGAACTGATCCGAGCGCGAGGTCTCGAGGATGGTCCCGCCGCGCTGGATGATATTGGCGACGGCGCGGCTCGGCAGCGGAGTGAATTTCCCGAACAGCAGGCCCTCGAAAGCGCGCTGGACGCCGACCACCTCGATGCCGGCGGCGCCCGCCACGCGCACTACGCTGCGGATAGCGGCATTCATTCCGGGAGCGTCGCCACCCGAGGTGAGCACCGCGATTTTGCGCGGCGGCCCGCTATGCTTGCGGTTGGGGTGCGGCTGATCTTTTTGCAGCTGGTCCGATTTGGCTTGCTCTTCCATCGGCGTCACGCGCGAAGGCCCTCCGTTGCTGAACTTCATGGCGACCTGGGAGAAGCCGTCGCTCCACCAAAGGCTAACATCGGACCAAAGTTGTAGGAATGGCGAAATCGGACCCGCCGATGCGCGCGGGTGAATTCTTATCGTCTTTAGTTGCCGCGTTCTGCCGGCGGAACCTGCGAGCCGGGCCCGAATTGGACCCGCTGTCCGACGAAGATGGCGTCAAATGTCAGAGTCGGCCTGCGCGGTACCCACCGTAATAACGATTCCATACCTTCCCGGGCCGCGGCACCGCAAGGCTGACATTCCATGCGAGTGGAACTTTGACCGGGAGTTCTTTCGGCAGATCAGGCGCGGGCTGGCCGTTTTCGATTGGCCCGTTGAATTCGGGAACGATCGGAACCCCGGCCTCATCGGCGATGACGATTTTCAGAGGAAAGCGGTTGCCGATTTCGTTGCTGGTAAAGCCAATGCCGATCGCCACCGCCAGTTGAATTGGCGCGGGATAGCTGGCGCTGCGGTAGACGTTCCATCCGCCGCCCGAGGATGAAAATTTTACCGCCGACGGCCTGCGCCGCGTCGGCCAGAATTGCATAGTCGATCTTCATTACACCTCCCGCTCCTTCGACAACGCCTCAAGCAGCGATTGTGCCCTACTGTCGAGATGCTCGAAATGGGTTGGCTGTGACGGCGCTAGCAGCTCCGAGTTTGATCAACTCAAAACCGTTGCCACGCAGTACCGAGTAGTGAGGAACCTGGATGCTGTAGGGGTCGAGCAGCAGCGCCCATTTTTTGCCAGGGGGAACATCGTCGGGGCCGATGCCCGTCTGTTTGAGAATTTTCCGCGTCGAGAGCGAGTACAGCTGGAACATCGCACGGTAGCTTCCGGCTGTGTCGCCGCGCACGAAAATTATCCCATCGTCGACTTGATCGGGAAGCAGGTTGCGCACCGCGATTCCTGCGAGATCCTCGGCGTGAGGATGCGCGATAGCCCGGTACTGCCCCACGAAAACCGCGATTGAGGTCGTCAGTGCGAGCATCGCGAGAAACCCCGAGTAGACCAAGCGTCCAACCCTTAGCCCGAGGAACGCCAGACCTGCCGCCGACCCGATACATCCGGCGATAGCCATCACGAGACCGAGGCGCAACTTGGAACATATGAGGATATCGGGGAAGTCGACGAGGTTCGGGCAAAAATCTCTGAACACGACGATCGCCGCCACGGCAGCCGCCAACGCACCTCCCATCAGGACGATCCGAAATAAGACCTGCCATCGGGCCGCGGCGCCTGCGGCGCTCGTGCGTGCGAGGAACAACAGCGCCAGTGGGCCGAAGACGAAGTCATAGTAACGTCCATGAAGCCGGCAAATCTGTTCCGCGACGTCGAGGTCGGCGGTAAACTTCGCGGTCATCAAAATCAGCGCCATGAGGGATGCGAAGGAGAACACCAGCAAGGCCTGGTAATCGGTGCCGAAGCCGCTGCGTCGTTCGGATGCCTTGGTCGGCCATAGAGTCACCAGCGCGGCAGGCCAGAACAGGATCGTCAGCCAACCAAGGTGTCCCCAAATCGCGTACCACATCCCCGCCCTTCCTGCGGGACGTTCCACCGCGCGCGCGAATGGAAGGAATCTCGCATAGAAGTTTCCGACTGGTGAGACGAACGGATCACCGCGGACCATAAAATTGATGATCAATCGTCCCACCATGAACGCAGCTAAATAGACGAGGCCGGCGCTAAGTGAATGGCTCAACGAAATCTCTTCGGAGTTGAAAACATAGAGGCAGATGAGAACCAGGGGAACTATCGCAGCCAGCACGAGACCGTGAGGCTTTACCGCCGAGAGCGCCGCCAAGGTCAGACCAGCATAGAGCCCGCCGCGCACGAGGCTGCGTGGAATTTCCACTACGACGACATAAACCAACACCCAGAAGACGAAGAAATACATCGACTCGGGCATCTCGTAGGCCGAATAGGAGCTGACCGGCGAAAGCGCAACGATCACCGCAAAGAGATAAGCGCCCGGCCGTGACAGAAATCGGCGCGCCGTCGCATATAATGGAAACAGGACCAGGCCAAAGAAAACCGCATTCATTAGCTTGGCGACGATCGCGTGATTGGACCCGAACCACGCGGTGAAATGGTAGACGTAAAAGTAAAGAATGTTGGGCATTACCGGTACGAAGCGCGGATCGTAGAGGAACTTGGAATGAAGCGCGTAGAGCGCCTCATCGCCAAGCACCAGCGGATACTGGATGTAGATCGCGCGCACGAATAGCGAGGTCGCGATGACGAATGCGGTGAGAATCAGGACGACGGAGACAGCTAGTCGCTCATCGACGAAGAACTCATTGATTTTCCGACGGTTCGTCGGTAGAGGCTGCATTGGCACGCATTTGATAACCTCAGACCATGTTTGCGCAAGCTAGGTCGGAAATGCGTGGGGCTTATTCCATTCCAGTCTTTTCGGTCGGCATGCAGGTACCTCGATCCGAGATAATCGCGTTGCCTGTCTTGTCAGGATGCGCGCCGGAGCGTTTGTCGCATGCGTAGCGGAGCGGGACCATTCCCGGAAGAGCCGCGGAATTTGCGCAGTCAGCGTCGGATTTGCACTCGACCGGCCCGGAAACGCAGAGTCCGGTTTTGATGCCTTGAATCACGGCGGTGGACCATTCAAACCCCGTCGGGCAAGGATGGAGGCATCCCGGAGCATCGGCGGCAACTTCATTCTT
The DNA here is from genome assembly GCA_963848285.1 of uncultured delta proteobacterium. Classification (GTDB taxonomy): domain Bacteria; phylum Desulfobacterota; class Binatia; order Binatales; family Binataceae; genus DATGKG01. Next base: position 1,006,536 of record CAWKCZ010000002.1, read on the forward strand.
CGATGGCGAGGTGGACGCGCAGCCGATGTATACGGCCGCGACCAGCAACAACATCAACTTGACGCTACGGCGATTTTTCAGTTTGGTTGGCGCGATCACTCTCCGTGGCGATTCCGAGTTGCCTCACTCGATTTCAGGCGCTGAGGAGCCGGCGCCGAGGCGCGATAGTGCGGCTTTCGCATCCTTGATGCTGGGTGCATCGGCATCACTCGAGGTGGCCGCCTGGCGGTAGTAGCGAATCGCCGCGGTGCGGTCGTTCATGGTTTCGTAAGTGCGCGCCACATTCATCGCAGCCTTGGAGCTGGTCGGACACGCGGTCAACGCATCTTTGTAGTAGCCGAGCGCCTTGCTGGTGTCGCCCGCTGCATATGCATCACCGGCGCGATGGGTCGCGGTGGCTTCCACCTTTTTATCGCAGGCGCCGGTCGGGGTAGTGGCCGCCGGGGGTGGGCCGCCTCCCGCAGCCTGATTTGCCTGCAAGCGCGCAATCTCGAGTTGGCTCTGCTCGATGAGCTTCTGGTTCTCCTGGACCTGACGCTGATTGGCTTGGAGCGCATCATTCGAGCATCCGCCCATGAACACGAGAGTGGCTGCAATAAGCATTGCAGGGGGGATGGTCGTCAGTAATCCGAAACGATGTGGTTGCTTCTGCATTTCAAGTAGACAAATATCGCCGAGTGCGAAATCGCACGCAATCGTCTTGATCGTGGCCGAGTCGGCGCGTCAGCGCACAGGAGGGGACTATGGGCAAGAAGCTTTGGGCGATATTCGGGCTCGCATTGATAATATCGGCACCCGGCTTGGGATGGTGCGCGGACGCGGTGCAATGTAACGAGGCGCGCCCGCCATCCCCGGCCGATGCGGTCAAGTCGCTGGTCGATGGAAACGAGCGCTGGTCGTCGGGCAATACGCGGCATTCGGGACGCGACTTCGCACGCCGCGAATGCGTAGCAGACAAAGGCCAAACTCCCTTCGCCGCGATCCTGTCGTGCTCCGATTCTCGCGTCCCACCCGAATTGCTGTTCGACGAGGGCGTGGGCGATCTCTTCATAGTGCGGGTAGCCGGTAACAGCGTTGATAAAGTCGGCGCGCAAAGCCTTGCCTATTCGGCAGAGCATCTCGGGGTCGAGACGATCCTGGTCCTCGGGCATCAGCAGTGTGGCGCGGTCAAGGCCGCCATCGGAACGTATCCGGCCAAGGCGCCCGAGTTTCTGAAATTAATCTATGCTGCAGTGGCCAAGGCCAAAGAAATTTTGGCGGGCAAGCCCGACGCGTCGGACAAGGCCGCGCTGGAGCAGCAGACCATCGATCAGCACGTCATCCTGACGGTCAAAGAATTGCGCGAGACGCCGCCGTTTAAGGCAATGGTCGATGCGGGCAAGCTCAGCATCGTCGGCGGCCGCTATGACCTCGAAGCCGGCAAAGTCACCATGTTGATTCAGTAGCGCGACCTGGTCATCGGGTCCACGACCATCCATCCCAATTGGGCTGGAGACCGATGGAGACTGAAACGACAGCGCGCCAGGTGCCGCCCGGGGCAAAGTTCATGTGCTCGCAGTATTCGAGCGCCAGGCGGCTGCGTCCGAAGGCGAGTACATCCTTGCGCAGCCACGAGCTCTGCGGAATCGTCAGGAGGTCGAAGGCCATCCCGGCGCTGCGCTCATGATGTAAGGTTGACGGTGGGCCATAAAACTGCGCGGGGACGAACTGATTGCCGCTGACCTTGGGGGCGCGATCGGTAAAGAAAACATCGCCGCTGGCCTTGGTCAGATTGGAAAACCAGCGTCCGATTTGAAGATCGATTTCGCTGGCGTTGGGACCGAGCGGATCGTCCATCAGATGATCGCTGTAGCTCCAATACAGCGAATCGCTATGGGTCGAGTAGTTGGGCTCGATGATCTTCCATTCGAAGCGCAAATCAGTCCGCCCATCCTGGGTCAGGCGCGGCAGGTAATAACCGCCCTGGTACGATATCGAGAGGATCGGGAGTATTCCTCCGATGGGACGAAGCTCGTTGGTGAAGTTGTCTTCACCGAGCGTTTGCACCCATAACACCGAGTCGCGCAGGCGCGGGAATCGAAACTTCAGATAGATGCCCGCCTGCGTGTTGGTATTTCCCGAGGATGCGCTTCCGGTATTTATTCCGGTGGCACGTCCGATAAACCCGCTAAACCCATAGTTACTGTTCCCATGCCCGCCGAACATGATGGCGTGGGTTACACCCCATTCAAAATTCGGTAGCGTCTTGAAACTCAGGGTCTGTCCGCTGATAAACGGCCGCGCATAGCTCGTGAGCTGTCCGTTGCGCGGGGTCGGCACTCTTCCCGCGTCGAGCCGGCCGAAAAAAACCTGCACCCGGAATTGTCCCAAGTAGCGCAGAAAGAACGGCAGCTCGAAGGGGTGAATGTTTTGCAAACGAAAGCCGGGGATCGGATCGGCATTGTTGCTCTGCGCGATGGTCGAGAAATGGCCGGGCCCCCACCACATCTCTTCCTGCCCAAAGGAAACCGCAAAATTCCCCAGGCTCGCGACCACCTCGGCTCCGAGCGGGCGGATGCGGTTGGAATCCTGCACATCGCGCCCCAGCGGACCGGCGATTGCCGCTTCGCCATATGCGGTGAGAAATCCGCCGAACCCGCCCCATGCTCCCCACCGCGCGATTTCGTTGCTGCCGGATGCGGTCGCGATGCCGTCGTTGTTGGGAAGCAAGGGCGTGCCTTCCTGGGCCTGCAGGGTATTCGCCGGCCTGCTGTCCCAAAAGCGCTGAGGCCCCCGCGAATAGATGTACTGGATCTCCGCCCGATCGATGGGATTGACCATCGCGGTGGGCGGATTGTTCTCGTTATTGGTCTGAAGCCACCCCATCTCCACCCGTAGTTGCTCGCGCAGGTCGCGAATTATCTCGCGGGCTATCTGATCTGGATGCGACGCCTCCGCGACGTGAGCCTGGCCCTCGATGGTCAGGCGCGCTGCTTCGATACGGCTGATGGGCTTTATCTCGTCGAGGTAATCGTCGAGGTAGCCGAGCGAATTCAGGGTATCGAGTTCGTCATAGATTGGGCTGTCGAGCGGGATGTATACGACATAGGTTGAAGCGTCGGCGATTCGAGCGATCCCAATAAGAATCGTCGCCGCGAGGACGGCGAACAGGGTTGTCAAACTGTAGTCGAGGCGGCTTCTTGAACTCACGCGGAATTTCGACCTCATTACTCACTGGTCGGCGCAGGTGGGCGCAAAATTGACCGCGCGAAGAGCCTCTCCAAGGGCGCCGGATGCGGCCTGACCCGGACCGCACGGTACTGTAGGGGGAGGATTTTTTAAAGTCAAATAATCCGGCCGCGCGCTTCCGGTAGCGCTACCTTCGCTAGTCGCATCAACTCAATCCGGTTTCGCTGCCGCTGACATTTCCGACGCGCCTCCTTGACCCATAGGCGATGGCATGGTTTGTATGCCCTGACCGAAACGCCGGGGGGCTACCGATCAGTTGCCGCGATGCTGACGTACGCAATTTCGAATGAAGAAGGTTCGGCTGGTCGATCGGCGTGCAGTTTCTGAAAGAGGGCCTGCTCTATGGCGCCTCGCTTTCGGTTGGCCTGCGGGAATTTTGCAAACGCGGCTCGCTTACCAGCTCCGCATTCCTCGCCAGTCCTCGCCACAATCATAAGCTTCATTACATCTGGACCAAGCCGCTGCTTGATCCTTATGCGCTGAAGCCGTTCGTCGATCCGCTCCCGATCATGCCGATCGCGAAGCCCACCGGGTATCGCCGCCCCCGATGGCTCGCCGGAGCGATGGCGCCGGTCTACTCGATCACGATGAAGCAGGTGCATCTCAAGCTTCATCGCGATCTCAAGCCGACGCTGGTGTGGGGATACAACGGCATAGTCCCGGGCCCAACCTTCGACACTCAGAGTGGAGAATCGATGTTGGTCAACTGGATTAGTGCCCTGCCGACCAAACATTTCCTGACCGATCGATCATTCGGTTCATGGCGCCGAGACCAACAAGCCCGATGTCCGCAACGTGGTGCATCTGCATGGCGCCAAGGTTCAGCCCGACTAGCGATGGATTTCCCGAGGACTGGTTCACGCCGGGGAACCAGGCGAACTACTTCTATCCCAACCAGATGGATCCGACGATGCTGTGGTATCACGACCACGCGCTCGGCATCACACGCCTCAATGTTTTCGCGGGATTGCTCGGGACGTCTTTTTCATTCGCGATCAGACCGAAGCGGCGCTGAATTTACCCAGCGGCAAATTCGAAATTCCGCTGGCGATGTTCGATCGATCGTTCGAACCCAACGGACAGTTCAACTATCCCGTATCAGGCAATCCCTCGGTTCCCCACGTGCCGGAATATTTCGGCAACGTGATGCTGGTCAACGGCAAGGTGATGCCGTTCCTCAATGTGCAGCCGCGCAAGTATCGCTTCCGTATCGTCAATGCGTGCAACGGGCGCTTCCTGCAGATGAGCTCTTTCCTCGGGTCAGCCGTTCATCCAGATCGGATCCGATCAGGGTTTGCTGCGTGCGCCGGTGCAATTGCAGACCATCCTGATGACGCCCGGCCGAGCGCTTCGACATCGTGCTGGACTTTTCGGAATTCGCCGGGAAGAACATCGAGCTGACCAATGATGCGGTCGGCGCCGTGGCCGGGCGGAGGGCAAATCACGCCTAACCTGGTAATGCAGTTTCGCGTCGCCAAGCATCTCGCGCATCAAGGACACCAGCGTCGTCCCGCCGATCCTGCGAGCCATCGTGCCGCTCAATCCCGCGATGGCGGTGATGACGCGCAACTTGTCGCTGGTCGAATTCGACGACGATCTCGACTATCCGCTTATCGACCTGCTGGATGGCAAGCGATGGGCCGATCCGGTTTCGGAGACGCCGGTCCTCGACACCATCGAGATTTGGAACCTGGTCAACACCACCGGCGACGGCCATCCGATTCACATCCATTTGATTCGCTTCCAGATCACCGGCCGCACTCCTTTCGATGTCGATCAGTACGTCGCGACCGGCAAGCTGGTGTTGACCGGACCGACGATGCCGCCCGATCCCAATGAAATTGGATGGAAGGATACCATGCGCGCCGTGCCCGGCTTCGTGAATCAGGTCATCGCGCAGTTCGAGGGCTTCAGTGGCCAGTACGTATGGCATTGCCACATCCTGGAGCACGAGGATCAGGAGATGATGCGGCCGTTGCGTGGTGCTTCCCGCTCCCAGCGCCTCGCGCGATGCGGTCAAGCCCGCCGAGCGCGGTTACACGCCGCGGTGATTTCACGAAGGTAGCCATGCTTCCTCGCATCAATTGTACCGCAGTGATGGCGCTGACCCTTGCAATGTTGATCCGCGTGTCGATCATGCGTCCGGCGATCGTGCCACGCGGACCTCCGCGGCGGATTGCCTGCCAAACCTGAGTCTTACCGATCAGAATGCGCAGACGCGTAAACCTCGCGTCCTTGAAAGGCAGCGCCGGTGCTGTTCGATTTCATTTATACCAGCTGCCCGGGGCCTTGCGAAATGATGACCCAGCGGATGGCCAAGGTCGCCGACAAGCTGGGTCCTAGCTTCGGCAGCAAGGTGCGCTTCGTCTCGGTAACTATCGATCCTGAACATGACGGGCCGCCGAAAATGCTAGCCTATGCCAAGGCGCAGGGCGCCAATCGGCCCGGATGGCTGTTTCTTACCGGCACTCCCGAGCAGGTGAGCGCTGATGTCAGCCTTCAAGCTGGAGCGCTCGCGCCAGGCCGACGGCTCAATCGATCATGTGTTGGCGTTTTTCCTCGTGCGCGGCGACGGCGGACTGCAGAGCGAATATTCCTCCAGTCACACGCGCCCCGAGCATCATCGCCGAAGACATCGCGCGGTTCATCAATCATGGATGACCGCAGTGACACAATCGGTTCGGCGCGTCTCTGGTCGCGTGCTGATCATGCTGGCGCTCGCTGACTATGCAGGCCATCGCGCTGACAGCATGTGGCAGCGACAACAATTCGGCCGTCCGCCAGCACCCACTCCTGCGCCGGTGACATTTCCGCAGGCCTGCTCGGGCCAGTCGCTGATCGCGATCGATCCGGTCCACAACGTCGGTTATGTCGCCATCTACCAGCTTGATCAGGAGCGGCAACGCGCAACTGGCAGTCGTCGATCTGACGGTCGGCGCCGCGCAATCCAGTGCTCAAGACTATCTCGCTGACCGGCTCCATCCAGCCAATCTCCGAGGTTTACAATCCCTCACGGGCCATCCGATCCTGGCCGAGGCGCGCGACGGCGCCAACGTGGTCCACATCTACGAAATCGATCCGGCGTCTCAAGACGGTGGTTAACTCGATCGTCGCCACAGGTCTGAGGATACCGGTATGAGCGGCGGCATCGTGGAGAACTTCGTCAACAATCACGGCGATCGTCGCGGGCACCAGCGATCTCGGAATTCTCGATACCTCGACCAGCCCGCCGACCTGGGATCAGCCGTCGATCATCGACCTGTCGGACATGGAAATCACCATCGACTCGATGGCGCTGAACTCCTTCAGCGGCCTGCTGTTCGTTTCCAACCTCGGCAACAACATCGTGATCGATACCGACAGCACGCCGCTGGACACCGATCATCTTTCAGATCGATCCCAACGAGAGCCTTTCCAATGGCGTCGCGTTCGACGTCGGGACCAACATCCTGTTCCAATCGCAGATGAACAAGTCCGACAGCAGCTATGCGTTCAACTTCCGCAAAGTCAACCTGACGCGCGTCGCCGGCGTTCGCGAGCAATGTCTATGTCGGTGGCCTCGGTTTTCTCGATCCGGTTGGGCAAGGTCCGGGCGGTCTCGCGATCGTCAACTGCGTAACGCATCAAGGATTCATCGCGGACCAGTTCGGCCAGAACTTCAAGCTGATCCAATTGCCCAAAGCTCGAAGTGAAAGGCGGCCTCGATAACAACGGCCAGCCCGGTACCAAGACGCGTCCCAACAGGAGCTCGGCCTATACCATCGCGGCCGAGTCTAATCCCATGGGAGACGTCAGCGGACGCCAAACGCAACTCGTCGTCATCGACGATCCGAGCCCGCTTGCGATCGATCCGGAGCGCAATCTCGCCTACATGCTGGCCGATACCGAATCCGACGCCGCATCCGTGGAGCCCGGCAGTCCGGCTACGCCGCTGTTTCTGGTGCGGGTGGATCTGTCGCAATCCGGTTTTTGGTGCGAGCCCGACCGGCGGCATCGATGGCAATACGTTCTGGAATCCCGCCTCCGCTGCGATCCGATTGCCGTAGCACCTTTTCTTCGCGATTGATTCTACTTATTTTCTCGTCTATCAGCAGCAGCGCGACGTCGCGAGGTTCGAAGCGATGAGAAACTTTTCCGTAGGGTGCTGCGTGACGAGCAAAACTATTTCGCCAACTTGCATTACGCTCCCCTTCCGAATTCTGTAACCAGCAGGAGGAAGTTCAGATCGATCAAATCGCTTCTACCGCGAGCGCCGACGCACGCTAAACACCGCCTCTGCTCAAGCTGCCCGCTTGCATCGCCTATCATTTCGATGATACTAGAAATGTAGTAGTAATGAACAAGCGCGTCGAACAATTCAGCGCTCTCGGGCAGGAGGATCGCCTCCGTATTTTCCGCCTGCTGGTTCGTGCCGGTCTGCAAGGTAAGTGTGTCGATGAGATAAAGCGCGCCTTGAAAATGCCCGGTTCGACCCTTTCTCATCACCTCGACACCTTGACGCGTTCGGGTTTGTGCAACGCACAACGCTCCGGGCGCTTCATCTACTACGCGGTGAACTGGCCCGAGGCCTCCAACTTGATTCGCTTTTTGACCGAAGACTGCTGCGCGGACATGAATGCCATGTTCGTTCCAAACGAGCCTGGCGCGTGCGGCGGAAAGCGTGGATGCGGTACCGAAGAAGCAACTACGGCCCCACGCGTAGTTCGTAGCGTCGCAAAACGATAGGAGAATGAAGATGGAAGACCGAGGCATCGATCAAGGAAAAGGTCCGCGAGAACTACGCGCGCGAGGCGCGCCGGGTCACCGAAGGTTCCAAGGCGGCTTGCTGCGGCCCAGCACCTTCGGAATACGCGGCGATCACCTCCAACCTCTATGCTGACAACGAGACTTGCTCACTTCCGGCAGATGCGGTGGCGGCCTCGCTCGGATGCGGCAATCCGACCGCGCTCGCAGAACTCAAGGCGGGCGAAACGGTGCTCGACCTGGGCTCCGGCGGCGGCATCGATGTGCTGCTTTCGGCGCGCCGGGTTGGTCCCACCGGAAAGGCCTACGGTCTGGACATGACGGATGAGATGCTGGCGCTGGCGCGCGAGAATCAACGTAAGGCGGGAGTTACCAACGTCGAATTCCTGAAGGGGGAAATCGAAAGCATTCCACTGCCGGACAACTCCGTCGACGTCATCATCTCGAATTGTGTCATCAACCTATCGGGCGACAAGGATCGTGTGCTGCGCGAGGCGTTTCGAGTTTTGCGTCCCGGCGGCCGCTTCGCAGTGTCCGATATCGTGGTGCGCGGCGAAATGCCTGCCGAAATTCGCCACCGCCTGGAGCTGTGGGCCGGATGCATCGCGGGCGCATTGGAAGAAAGGGAATATCAGTCCAAGCTCACCGCGGCCGGCTTCGAAGCGATCGAGGTAGAGCCGACGCGCATCTATACGGCGGCGGACGCGAAGGGTTTCCTCGCGAAAAATGAGGATCTCGAGCAGATCGCACAGAAGGCCGATGGCAAGTTCATGAGCGCCTTCGTCCGCGCCTCCAAGCCGATCTCGCGATAGCTGAGAGTTCGATGGCCACCAACCTCCCTGAATCTCCGATCAAAAGCCCTGCAGCATGGCTGGGCGTCGAGCAACGCGAACGAAGTGACTGGATCTATGTCCTCTCTGATGCCGAAAAAGCGGAATTGGACACCGCCATCCGTGCACACCGTCGCGCCGGCACGGCACTGCCAGATATCATCGCATCCGATTGTCCGTTGCCAACCCTCGGTTCCGCGATCGCGCGCTGGATGCGCGAACTTGACGACGGCCGAGGCTTCATTCTGGTGAGAGGATTTCCGGCCGACAACTACGGGGAAGAAGACTGCGCCTTCGCGTACTGGCTCATCGGTCTGCACATGGGACGCCCGGTCGCCCAAAACCGCAATGGCGATGTGTTGGGTCACGTTCGCGACGACGGCGCGGATCCGAAGCAGGCGGGCATCCGCCTCTATCGCACGCGCGTGAAACTCGATTTCCATACCGACGGCGCGGACATCATCGGTCTGCTCTGCCTCAAACGCGCGAAGACGGGAGGGCTGAGCCGCATCGCGAGCTCGGTCTCCGTCTTCAACGAAGTCATGCGCCGTCGGCCCGACCTGGTTCCTTTGCTCTTCGAGGGCTTCTATTGGGATCGGGAAGCCGACGCCGGACCCGGGAGAGCCGCCGTACTTCCGATTTCCGATTTGCAGGTACGACAACGGACGCCTCGGCACCCTCTATATTGGTTGGTATATCCGCAATGCTCAGCGCTTCGCCGAAGTACCGCGGCTTACGTCCGCGCAGACCGAGTTGCTCGATCTGATCGATTCGATCGCGAACGATCCGACCTATCATCTTGATATGGATTTCGAGCCAGGCGACATGCAGTTCCTCAAAAATGCAGTAATTCTGCACGCACGCACCGAGTACGAAGACTGGAGAGAGCCGGAGCGAAAACGCCACCTGCTGCGTCTATGGCTTTCGAACTTCGCATTCAAGGATGGCGATTCCCAGCTGCGTGAGGGAATCCGCCCGCAACGCTCTTAAGGAAGGCCCGAGCATCGAGGATGCCCGGGCCTTTGTTACGCTATTCGAGATCCTTCGTGTCGGCCGAGGGCCTCTCACTCAGGATGAACCTCGACGATGTCGAGGTTCAGTTCACCGTCCAGGTATCGCCGCCGTTGAGCAGCTTCTGCGGATCGCCCTTGCCCTTCGCCATCGCATCGATGACCTGCTTGTTCATCGCCGAGTCGTAGGTCGCGCGCGAAGTCGAATAGAACACTCCGAGTGGAACCGGCATCGGCGGCTCGAAGTTACCCAGCATGAACGCCAGCGCGAGGTTGGTCTCGTCGTGCACCACGATGCTCTCGAGGTCCTTGCCGTCGGTGCCGATGGAGACGACTTCAGGACGCATCCCGTTCATGCGGATGCCCTTGTCGCGGTTCTTGCCGAAGATGAGCGGCTTGCCGTGCTCGAGGATGAGCTGATGCTCGGCCTTGATGCCCTTGTCGCTGACTTCATTGAAGGCGCCATCGTTGAAGATGTTGCAGTTCTGCAGAATCTCGACGAACGAGGCGCCGCGATGGTCATGCGCACGCTTCAAGGTGGTGCCGAGATGCTTCTGTTCGACGTCGACCGAACGCGCCACGAAAGTTGCATGCGCACCGAGCGCAACCGTGATCGGGTTGAACGGAAAATCCACCGAACCCGTCGGGCGTCGACTTGGTGACCTTGCCGATTTCAGAGGTCGGCGAATATTGACCCTTGGTCAATCCATAGATCTTGTTGTTGAACAGCAGGATCTTCAAATCGACGTTGCGGCGCAGGCAGTGGATGAGATGATTGCCGCCGATCGAGAGACCATCGCCGTCGCCGGTGACGACCCATACATCGAGGTCGGGGCGCGATACTTTGAGGCCGGTCGCGATGGCCGGCGCGCGTCCGTGGATGGTGTGGAAACCGTAAGTGTTCATGTAGTACGGGAAGCGGCTTGAGCATCCGATTCCCGAGATGAAGACGGTATTTTCAGGTGCGATGCCGAATTCGGGCATCTGCTTTTGCACCTGGGCCAGAATCGCGTAGTCGCCGCATCCGGGGCACCAGCGCACTTCCTGGTCGGTAACGAAATCCTTACGCGTAAGCGCGGTTGCCATGTTTACTTTTCCTCCAGTGCGCGCGAAATCCTGGTCACCAGTTCCGCTACCTTGAACGGACGGCCCTGGATCTTGTTGATGCCGATCGCCGGGATCATGTAATCGGCGCGCACCATCTTCAGCAGCTGTCCCATGTTCATCTCCGCAATCATCACTTTCTTAAAGCTGCGGAGCTTGTCGGCGAGGTCGGCAGGGAGCGGATTCAGATAACGCAGGTGGATGTGCGAAACCTTCTTGCCCTTCGCGCGGCTCTGCTTAACCGCCTCACGAATCGGTCCGAAGGTCGAACCCCATCCGAGCATCACGATGTCGCCGCCGTCCGCGTCGCCGAAAATCTCGATGGGCGGAATCTCCCGCGTGATGCCGGCGATCTTGCGCGCGCGCATCCGGATCATCAGCTCATGATTCGAGGGCGAATACGAAATGTTGCCCGTCAGATGCTCGCCGGTGATGCCACCGACGCGATGCTGCAGGCCCGGCGTACCGGGAATCGCCCACGGACGCGAGAGCGTTTCCTCGTCGCGCGCGTAAGGCTGGAAGGTCTGGCCTTCGACCTGCTGCGCGAACTCAACCTTGATTTCCGGAAGCTTCGAGACGTCGGGCACCAGCCACGGCTCTGCGCCATTGGCAAGTTGACCGTCGGTGAGCAGGATGACCGGGGTCATGTACTTCACCGCGATGCGAATGGCCTCGTAGGCCGCCATGAAGCAATCGCCAGGCGTCGAGGCCGCGATGATCGGAACCGGGGACTCGCCGTGGCGTCCATACATCGATTGAAGCAGGTCGGTCTGCTCCGGCTTGGTCGGCATGCCGGTGGAAGGACCCGCGCGCTGCACGTCGCATATGACGATGGGCAGCTCGGTCTTCACCGCGAGGCCAACCGCCTCGGCCTTGAGATTCATGCCCGGACCGGAAGTCGAGGTAATCGCAATGGCGCCGCCAAACGCCGCGCCAATCGAGGAGCATACGCCCGCGATCTCGTCCTCGGCCTGGAAGGTATACACGTTGTAGTTTTTGTAGCCTGCGAGTTCATGCAGAATGTCGCTGGCGGGAGTGATCGGATACGAGCCGAGGAACAGCGGACGTCCGGCGCGATTCGCCGCGACGACGAATCCCATCGCGGTCGCGCTGTTGCCGGTGATGTTGCGATAAAATCCTGGCGAGATTTGCGCCTTCGGAACGACGTAGCTCGAAGCGAACATCTCGGTCGTCTCGCCGTAGTTCCATCCGGCCTTGAGCGCCTTTAAGTTGGCGTCGAGCACCGGCTGATTCTTCTTGAAGCGGCTCTCGATGTAACGATTCGCGCTCTCGACCGGACGCTGATACAGCCACGAGAGCATCCCGAGCACGAACATATTGCGGCAGCGGAACGCGTCGCGATTGCTGAGGCCCGAGCCTTGCAGCGCAAGGCTGGTGAGGCGCGTCACGTCGACTTCGAAGACCTGGTACTTGTCGAGCGAGTGATCGTTGAGCGGGTTGGAATCGTAGCCGGCGCGCTTGAGGTTGGCCTCGGTGAAGGCTTCCTTGTCGATGATCAACACCGCGTTGGGCGGCAGATCCTCGAGGTTAGCCTTCAGTGCCGCCGGGTTCATCGCGACCAGCACGTTGGGCTCATCACCGGCGGTGAAAATCTCGCTCGATGAGAAGTTCAGTTGGAAGCTCGAGACTCCGGCGAGGGTTCCGGCTGGGGCGCGGATTTCTGCGGGAAAGTCGGGCACCGTAGCGATATCGTTACCGGCCAGCGCCGACTCCGACGTAAACTGCGTCCCAACCAACTGCATCCCGTCTCCTGAGTCTCCGGCGAAGCGGATAACAACGCTGTCGCGTGGGGTTAACGGCTTGTGCGAATGCGCACCGCCGCCGTTCCCCGATGACTCGGAGGCCTGCCCAGCCACCTCAGGTGGTACTGCCATTTCAGTCCAATCTCCTTGCGGTTTCGAAAGTAAGCGAACCAATAGCCCGATTGTCGGAAGTAATCAAAATGAATGTCCTGACCGGAAGAAAAGTATAGCTAATGCGGGAAAAGGTTGAAAGGCCGATCTGCTTAAGCATCCGGCAGATGCCCATCGACCGGGCGATGTAGTCCCAAGCCTCGAAGATGCGCGGCGGGAGTCCTATTTTGCGGCGTTCAGCAGCGCCTCCAGCTTCGAGGTGTCCCCGCGGGTCGAAGCGGTTTCGCCCGCGCGATCGTAGATGAGGTCGCCCCTGCGATCGACCACCGCGATGGTCGGTATGTACCCATGGTAATATTTCGCCACCAGCGGCTCTTGCGCGCTCGACGGATGGTTCACGTCGACGATCACGAAATCGATCTGGCCGCGATACTTCGGATAGAGCGCGACCAGCCGTTCCGCCTCGCGATTGGTGTTCCAGCAGTGCGCAGTGCCGAAGAACATGATGGTCGCGCGATCGCCGGCGACGGTCGCATCCTCGATGGAGTTGCCGGCAATCGGGAAATTGGAACTTGAGTCGTCGGTGAAGGATAGATTGGGCGCGAGGTGCAAATCGCTCGCCGCATAAGCCATTGAGGATGCGAAACACGCGCATGCGAGCGCGAAGAGCACGGCGGCGGTCGTTCTTAGCGTCATCATCATAGTCAACGCCTCTTGAGCGGGTACGGTTCCCGCAGAGCGGAACCCAGGCGGGCGGATGCCGGTTGAATCCAGTAGGAAGCGGCGCACTTCCATTTCCAATCGAGCCTCGGGCTCGTTCACCAAGGCAAAGTCCGCCGATTTTGCGCGGCTGCTCGAACTGATCCGCGAATACTATCGCTACGATGGAATCCGCTTCAGCGCCAGGAGCATCGGACCTGCGCTGCGCCGGATGCTCCGCGATGAAACTCTCGGACTCGCGTGGCTGATTCATCATGATTCCGAAGTCGCCGGCTACGTCATCCTGACTTTCAACTACGACCTCGAATTCGGCGGGATGCAGGGCATCGTCACCGACCTCTACCTGCGCGAGGAGCATCGAGGCCGCGGTCTTGGCAGGCTCGCCCTCGACGCGGTGGCGAAGTATTGCCGCGGCCACAAAATCTCGGCCATCGAACTGCAGGTCGAGCACGACAACAAAGCCGCGCAGGCGTTCTATCGTAAGCTCGGGTTTCGGCCACTCTCGCGCATCGTCATGGGCAAGAGTGTTTAGACGAAATTTCCGCCCTCAAGATGATACTTCGTCCTCGGGGCGCAGCGCGCGAAACTGCATCAGCAACAAAAGGTCGTAGGCGATCTTGAACGCTCCGGCTGCGATCAAGGGCCATCCGAAGGAGGTCGCATCGAGCATCATGCCCGCGGGAATCGGCGCCGCCGCACTCGCCAGGCTGCGCGGCACATTGGTCACGCTCGCGGCAGCGGCGCGCTCCTCGGGCGGCACCACCGCCATTACGTAGGATTGCCGCGCCGGAACATCCATCGAGGACAGCGACGAGCGCAGCAGCAGGAAGAGGATCGCGAGCGGCGCGGTCGGCATCAGCGCGGCGAGGATCAGGAACGCGTTGGCGGGCAGATGCGTGTAGACCATCGTGTTGATGCGCCCGAAGCGCGCCGCGATTCGCGACGAGACGAACTGCGAGAACGAGCCGAGCAGGCCCGCGACGAAGAAGAAGGTGCCCGCCGCCTGGATCGACATGTTAAAGCGGCGAAAGAGCCATAGCGCGAGCAGCGACTGAATCGCGAAGCCGCCCCCGAACGCGTCGAGGCTGAACAGGGCGGAGAGACGCATCACGGTGGCGCGCGATTTCGCCAGCGGCGCGCGCTTGACGATGGTCGGTGGGGCTTCAACCGCGGGCGAGAGCGACGCATAGATCGATGCCGCGATGACTCCGAGGATCGCATAGGCGACGAAGCCCGAGCGCTGCGCGGCGATCGGATTCCACCCGAAGTGAGCAGCGAACAGCGTCGGCAGTCCGCTGGCGAGCGCGCCCAGCGCACCGCCCAAAGCTCCCGCGACATTGTAGAAGGCAAACAGGCCGGTCAAATCGCGCGTCTCGACGCTCTGCGCGATGGCGGTCTGCTCCAGCGGCAGGAACAGGCTCACGTCGCCGGCCGAGGGATTCATGGTTCCAACGAAACCGATCAGCGCGAGCATCCAGAAGCTGCGCGCGTAGGTGAAGCCGAGGCCGGTGGCAACCATCACCGCCGATGCGCCGAGGAACATCCTTCGTGTGCCAATTCGATGCGCCACGAATCCCGCCCATAGGGTGACCAGCGCCGAGCCGAACAGCGTCGCGAACACGATCGCGCCGATTTCGAGGGCGCTCATCCCGATGGCGCTCAAGTAGCTGGCGAGGAGAACGCTCGTGACGCCATCGCCGATGCCGCGCAAGGCGCGGGTCACGATCAGCCGCTTGCTGTCGGACGTTGCGGAGGGTGGGAAGAGGGAAGGCATTAAATTATCGACATATCGTCGGAAGCGGCGTGGGCCAACTGTTGTTTCGAAGATAAGCCAGCATTTGTGCGGACTAAGTGGCTTTGTTTTTGCCCATTTACGACGTCGCAGCGCCGTCTCCGATGCGATCGCGGTGCGGTCGCGAGTTCAGCATCACGGGCTGGCTTGATCAAGCAGCATTTTGATGGTGTTCGAAATGAAAAAGCCTTTATTTCATTGCATTAAGTGGGTTTGTTTTTGCGATTTCAAATTATTCCAACAGTCCCTCCGAACGACGACGGCGCCCGGAGGGGCGCCGCAGCAGCATCATAGCACATTACGACGGCCATGAATCCTCGCGTGGCCGCCCGCTCTTCTTATGTGATATTCAGCGCGCAGGAGGTTAGCAATGGACGGTGACGCAGAGGTCTAACGGAAGGATCGAAAATGATCCGCGGGTTCGGGCCGCGCTCGAGGCGCAAACTGCCCTCGGCCTCGCGATGCAGAATCTCGACCTCGCAACCGTCGAGACATTCTTTGCTTCCGAGCTGGTGGTGCATGCACCCATCAACGCTATCGTCGGACGCGAAAACGTCCTGGCCCGGCTGCGTTCCGGGCGGATCAGCTACGAACCCGAGGTCGAACGAAAGATCGAATTCGCGGGCGCGCGCGGCGACTGCGTGATTATCGCGGGGGAGGAAATCGTCCGCCCGATGGGCGACGCGCCGCACGCCGGCAAAACCATCCGCCGCCGATTCACCGATGTCTGGAAGGATAGCCGCGATCGATGGCAGCTCGTCGTTCGCCAGGCGACGATCGTTTCCATCGAATGAGCCGCGTTTCAACCTGCGCCCTTGAACGATTAGCGGTTCCTCGGCGGCATGGTAAATTTGGCTATCAGGTCATCTTCAGAAGGACGCGAACATTATGCCCATCAAACAACAAAAGCCCGCTGAGGCTCACGATACCCTGACCAAAAATCCCGGCGCGATTTATCTCGATGTCCGCACCGAAGGCGAATTCGCCCAAGGGCATCCGACCGCCGCGCTCAACGTTCCGGTCGTTTTCATCAAGGGGCCGGGCAACATGCAGCTCAACGACGACTTCGAGGCGGTGGTCGGCAAAGTCATTCCGAAGGGCACCAAGCTGATCGTCGGATGTCTGTCCGGCGGGCGCTCGCAGCGCGCGTGCGAAATCCTCGAGGAGGCCGGCTACACCGACCTGACCAACGTGGTTGGCGGATTCGGCGGACAGCGCGATGCCTCAGGCAACATCGTCGTCAAAGGCTGGCGCGACGAAGGCCTGCCGGTCTCCAGCGACGTGGGCGATGCCGGCTATGCAGCATTGCGCGCGAAGGCGGGAGCGTAAGGTCGATGGCGATTCGATTGACGCGCATCTACACCCGCACCGGCGACAAAGGCACCACGGCGCTGGTCGGTGGCAAGCGCGTGCCGAAGGAAAGCGGCCGCCTCGAATCCTACGGCACCGTCGACGAGCTCAACTCAATCGTCGGCATCGTGCGCACCTATCTCATGGAATACAAAGACCGCCTCGGCGATGACTACCAGTGGTATTCCGAGATGTTGCGGCGCATCCAGAACGAACTCTTCGATGTCGGCTCGGAACTCGCGACGCCGCCCGACGGCGAGTACGAAGGCATGCACAAGATGGGCGACGGCGAGGTCAAGCTGCTCGAAGACGAAATGGATCGGATGGAGAAGGACCTCCAGCCGCTGAAGTCTTTCACGCTGCCCGGCGGCGGAGTGCTCAATGCCTTCCTGCATCAGGCGCGTACCGTATGCCGTCGTGCTGAGCGCGTGCTATGGGCGGTCAAGCGTGAGGAAGACATCGCGGACCAGGTCATCATCTATATCAATCGGCTGAGCGACCATTTTTTCGTGCAATCGCGCTGGATTGCGAAGCGGCTGGGCGAGCCGGAGTTCCTGTGGGATCGCGGCCTGCGGCTTCCATCGAAGCCGGCCAAAAAGAAGGTCGCCAGCAAGTGAAGGTTCTGTCTGATTCCCCTTCCACTTTAGGGGAAGGGGTTAGGGGTTAGGTCTATGGAAAATCACATCTACCTGCGGCAGGCCCAAATCGGTCCGATGGCGAATTTCGTTTACCTCATCGGCGACCCCAACACGCATAAGGCCGCGGTCGTCGATCCCGCATGGGATGTCGACGCGATCATCGATGCGGTCAATCGCGACGGCTACGAAATCGACAAGATTCTCATCACCCATTACCACCAGGATCATCTCGGCGGCCGCATGATGGGGCAGAACATCGAGGGCGCCGCGCGACATGCTCGCCAAGGTCAAGGCCAAGGTCTATCTCAACAAGCATGAGGCGGAGGGCGCGCGCAAAGTCGCGGGGCTGTCGGAGTCCGACATCGTCAAGGTCGATGCCGGCGACGTGGTCAAGGTGGGCGACCTCGAGGTGAAGTTCCTCCACACCCCCGGGCATACGCCGGGCTCGCAATGCTTCCTGTGCGAGGGGAACCTCATCTCGGGCGACACGCTGTTCGTGAACTCATGCGGCCGCGTCGATTTGCCGGGCTCCGATCCAGAGGCGATGTACCATAGCCTCAACAACACGCTGAAAAATCTCGACGACAACACCGTCGTGTATCCGGGGCACGCGTACTCGAACGAGCCAAGCACGACCATCGGCAAGCAGAAGCGCACCAACATGTACATGCGCTTCCCGACGCCTCGACGACTTCCTCGATGCGATGGGCGTAGGGCGCTAGCGCAGAATTTTTGCGGCGGCGGGCGGCGCGAAACCGCGGCGAATCTCGCACGTCTTACTTGGAGAGCCATTCGCGCTCATCATTATTGTTCGCCAAGGAGTAAGTAGTGCCCGAAGAAATCGATCCGGGCAACCCCGAATTCGAATGACGACGCGATGCGTCGCCTCGAACGACGCCTCGAGAGCCTGGAATACGCGGCCGATCGCGAAAACAAATGGTGGCGCGGCGGTTTGATTGCCGCGCTGGTCCTGGTCGCGCTGTCGATCCTGATTGCCGGCCATCATCGCCATCATCGTCCCCGCCGCCAATGGGGCTGATGGGTATGGGCTGCGGCATGGGAATGTGGGATGGGCATGATGGGGCGCGGCTGCGACGGCCCGCGCATGATGGATGGTCCCCGCCGCCAGCCGTGGTGGGCCAACCGGCCCGGCAACAACTATGGCCCTCCCGAGGGCTACCATCGCCATCATGAGTGGGGCAACTTCCAGCGCCCCGAGGGACCTCCTCCGCCTCCGCCCAAAGAATAATCATTCGAAAAGGACCGCGGTGCGATGCCGCGGTCCTTGCAGCTTGACCTCGTGCCAGCCAGCCGAAATGATCGACGCTGATGGCGAAGGATCTCGATAAGGCGCGCGCCGAGGCTGAGCGGCTGCGCGAGCAAATCAATCGCGCGAATCATCTATACTATGTGCTCGATGCGCCGGAAATTTCCGACGCCGAGTACGACGTGCTGATGCGCCGTCTCGAGGAGATCGAGACCGCGCATCCCGCGCTCATCACGCCCGATTCTCCCACCCAGCGCGTCGGCGCCGCGCCCAGCGAAAAATTCGGCGTCGTGCACCATCGTAAGATGATGATGTCGCTCGCCAACGCGATGAACGCCGAGGAGATGGTCGAGTTCGATAAGCGCATCAAGCGGATGCTGCACAGCGAGGCCGACGTCGAGTACGTCGCCGAGGTCAAGCTCGACGGCCTCAGCGTCGAGCTGATTTATGAAGACGGCGTGCTGACGACGGCCTCGACACGCGGCGACGGCGACAACGGCGAGGACATCACGCTCAACGTGCGCACCATCAAGAGCGTGCCGCTGCGACTGCAGAAGCCGAAGCATGGCGCGATTCCGAAACTCCTCGAAGTTCGCGGCGAGGTGATTTATTCGAAGGCCGGATTCGCGCGCCTCAACGCCGAGCGCGAGGCCAATGGCGAGCCGGTGTTCATGAATCCTCGCAATGCGGCGGCCGGCTCGCTGCGCCAGCTCGATCCGAAGATCACCGCGACGCGCCCGTTGGACATTTTCGTGTACTCGCCGGGAGTCGTCGAAGGCCTCGAAGTCAAGTCGCAGTGGGAGTTCCTGCAGGCGATACAAGGAACTCGGGCTGCGCGACCAATCCGGAATCGCGCGTCTGCAAAAACGTCGATGAGGTCCTCGCGTACTGGAACGACCTCACCGAGCGGCGGCATTCGCTCGAATACGATGCCGATGGCGTGGTCGCGAAAGTCAATTCATATCGCGCTGCAGAACCAGCTCGGCGAGGTCTCGCGCTCGCCGCGCTGGGCCATCGCGTACAAGTTCAAGGCGCAGCAGGCCGAGACGCGCGTCGACAAGATCGAGGCCTTCGTGGGTCGCATCGGATCGCTGACCCCGGTGGCGAAGCTCGCTCCGGTGCAGCTCGCCGGCGTCACGATTTCGAATGCCTCGTTGCATAACCTCGACGAGATTCGCCGCAAGGACATTCGCGAGGGCGACACGGTGCTCATCGAGCGCGCCGGCGACGTGATCCCTTATGTCGTACGCGTCACGCAGCCTGCCGATCCTCGCGCGGACCAATTCGAGATGCCGACGCATTGCCCGGTCTGTGGCGGCGCCATCGTGCATGAGGAAGACGAGGTCGCGTATCTCTGTGTCAACGTGAATTGTCCGGCGCGGATGCGCGAATCGGTGCGGCATTTCGCCTCGAAGAACTGCATGAACATCGACGGTCTCGGCGACAAGCTGGTCGGGCAACTCATCGAATCCAAGCTGGTGGCGGAGCTCGATGACATCTACAAATTGAAGAATAAAATGCCCGAGCTGCTCGCACTCGAGCGAATGGGCAAGAAGAGCGCCGAGAACCTCATCGCGAACATCGAGAACTCGCGCAAGGCGCCGCTCGATAGAGTCATCAATGCGCTCGGCATCCGGCACGTCGGCGAGCATACGGCGCGGCAGCTCGCGCTGAAGTTCCAGACCATCGATGCGTTGGCGGCGGCGAGCGAGGAGGAGCTGTCCTCGGTGCGTGATATCGGCGGCGAGGTCGCCCGCAGCATCCGCGAATATTTCGATGAGCCGCGCAACCTCGATGCGGTGAAGCGGCTGGAGCGGGAACTCGATATCGAGAAGGTGCGCGTCGCGGAAGGCAGGGGACCATTTCGCGACAAGACGTTTGTGCTGACCGGCACGCTGGAAACGATGACGCGGGAGCAGGCCGAGCAGAAAATCTTCGAAGGCGGCGGACGGGTGAGCGGCTCCGTCAGCCGCAAAACAGATTTCGTTCTGGTGGGCGCCGACCCGGGCTCGAAAGCGCGCAAGGCGCAGGAATTGGGCGTGCGCATCCTCGACGAAAAGGAATTCCTCGCGCTCGGCGCTTGAGTGAAGCGCGAGGTGGTAGGCATTCGCAGCACCCTCACCCGAGCGTCACGATGCCTGCGTGAAGCCAGCGCACGCATCGCGCCGCTCGACCTCTCCCGCGGAAAAATGCGGGAAAGGGAATTACGGACCAACGCAAGATGAGCCATGGACATCCAGATGACCGCGCGAGGCTTCACATGATCGTCCGCGGGCGGGTGCAGGGCGTCTTCTTTCGCCGCGCCACCATGGACGAAGCCCACGGCCTCGGTCTCACCGGATGGGTGCGCAATCTGCCCTCCGGCGAGGAAGTAGAGATCCTCGCAGAAGGACCGCGTCGCTACCTCCAGATGCTATGGGCATGGGCGTACACCGGGCCGCCCGGTGCGAGGGTCCACGACGTCAGCGACGAGTGGAGCGACTATCGCGGCGAGTTCACCTCGTTTCGGGTGCGCTGAAAGCCGT
Source organism: uncultured delta proteobacterium (assembly GCA_963848285.1). GTDB lineage: Bacteria > Desulfobacterota > Binatia > Binatales > Binataceae > DATGKG01. The sequence goes on from CAWKCZ010000002.1 coordinate 1,027,617, forward strand.
AACGATCCAGATTCGCCCCAGCTAGCGCGCGTCCCACGGCAGCGCCATCGGCGCGCCGTCACCGGTGCGGACCCGAACCGGCGCCATCGAGAGCGTCGCGATCGATGTTCATGTCATCGGCGCTGGTATTGGTGATCTGATGCACCACGTCATGTGGGAATGATGAGCGTGCTGTTGGGCCCGAACGACGGTCGTTTCGCCATTGATCATCAGCGTGCCGGAGCCGCTCAGGATGACGATGACTTCCTCGCATGCGTGGCGATGCACGGGAGTCGCCGCGCCCGCCGCGATGGTCTGCTGCCATACTTCCATCGACAGCACGCCCTCGCCCTTGCCGCCCACCGTGCGATGGCGCAGTCCGGGCAGCGCGTGTTCCTGCTGTTTGCTGTTATCGACAACCGGCATGATGCTCACCTCGAGCGATTTCGGTCGCGCAGATTACACTACTGATGGGCGAGTTCGGCAAGCTGTGCAAAGCCTGCTGCAAAGCCCCGTCGCCGATGCGTTTTGCGATGACGATCGATGGCGGATATCCTGACCGCGCAAGTGGCAGCGGTTAAACACACTCCTCTGGTCGCGCAGTATCTGAGCGTCAAGCAGAAGGTTCCCGACGCGATCCTGTTTTTCCGGCTCGGCGATTTCTACGAAATGTTTTTCGAAGACGCCGAGATCGGCGCGCGCGTCCTCGACATCCAGCTCACCTCGCGCTCGAAAGATGGCGTGCCGCTGTGCGGCGTCCCCTATCATTCGGTGCAGCCCTACCTCGCGAAGCTGGTGAAGGCCGGCTACAAGGTCGCCATCTGCGAGCAGGCGCGGTCGAGGCGAATGCGAAAGGGCTGGTGCCGCGCCAGATCGTGCGCGTCATCACGCCCGGCACCGTCGGCGAGGAGATGGTGCTGACCGCGGCGGAAAAAAGCTTCCTGGTCGCCGGTCGCGCGCGGCGAAAACAGCTTCGCCTCGCGGCGCTCGATGTTTCGACCGGCGAGTTCCTCGTCACCGAGACGCTCAGCGCGGCAAGCCTGCACGAGGAGATCGCGCGCCTCGCCCCGCGCGAGATCATCGCGGCGCGCGGCGACGAGAAACTGCGCGCGATCGTCGCTGACCTCGGAATGCTCGCTCACGGAACTCGATCCCGCCGCTTTCGATGCATGGCGATCACGCGCGCGACGATTGCGCGACGCTTTGCCGATGCGCATCGGCCGCTCGATGGCGCGGTCGCAGCATCGCCGCCGGAGCCGCGCTCGCCTACGTCGAGGAGACCTTCGGCCGCGACCTCGCGCATGTGACGCCGCCGCGCGCCTATCGCGCCACCGAGTACATGATGGTCGATGAGGTCACGCGCCGTCATCTCGAACTGATTTCGTCCTCCGATGGCGCGCGGCGCGGCTCGCTGCTCTCCGTCCTCGATGAGACGCTGACCGCGGTCGGCGCGCGCACGCTATGCAACTGGATCATCTATCCGTTGCTTAGCCTCGAAATGATTCGCGAACGGCACGATGCGGTCGAGGAGCTTTTCGAGGGCGACCTCGGCGGGCGCGGCGCCGACGAGCTCAAGCGCATCGGCGATTTGGAGCGACTGGCCGGACGCATCGGGAGCCTGCGCGCCTCGCCTCGCGATTGCCTGCGCCTCGCAGATGCGATCACGGCGGTCGGCGAGCTGAAGACCGCGCTCGAAGATCGCAAGAGCGCACTCATCCATGCGATCGCGGAGCGGATGCAATCCGGAGCCGCAACTCGCCGCGCGCATCCTCGAAACGCTCTCCGAAGATGCGCCGGTCAATCCTCGCGACGGCAACCTCATCAGGGCGGGGCTGAATCCCGAAGTCGATGAGCTTCGCTCGCTCGCATCGGGCGCGCGCGGCGTGATGGCGCAGCTCGAAGCGACCGAGCGCGAGCGCAGCAAAATTCCCTCGCTCAAGGTCCGCTACAACCAGGTATTCGGATACTACATCGAGATTACCAAGGCGCACCTCGATCGCGTGCCCGCCGACTACGAGCGCAAGCAGACGCTGGTCGGCGCCGAGCGCTTCACGACTCCCGGTCTGAAGGAACTCGAGCGCAAGATTCTTTCCGCCGAGTCGGGACTGAAGGAACTCGAGCTGCAAATTTTCGCGAAGCTGCAGGCCGAGTTGCAGGCGCATAGCGCATCGCTGCTGGAAACCGCGCGCGCGGTCGGCGAGTTCGACGCTATCATGTCGCTCGCCAAGGCGGCGCGCCGGCGCGGCTACATCCGCCCGCAGATGAACACCGACCTGCGCCTCGCGATTCGCGACGGACGCCATCCGGTGCTCGAAACCGGGATGAAGTCGGGCGAGTTCGTGCCCAACGACCTCGACGTCGATCCCGATGCGCGCCAACTCCTGCTCATCACCGGCCCCAACATGGCGGGCAAGTCGACCTACCTGCGCCAGGTCGCGTTGATCGCGATCATGGCGCAGATGGGCAGCTTCGTGCCCGCGACCGAGGCGAAGCTGGGACTGACCGATCGCGTGCTGACCCGCATCGGCGCGCGCGACGAGCTGCGGCGCGGCGAATCCACTTTCATGGTGGAGATGCGCGAGACGGCGCGCCTGCTCGAAGGCCTCACCGAGCGCAGCCTGCTGCTGCTCGACGAGGTCGGGCGCGGCACCAGCACCTTCGACGGGCTCGCGATCGCGTGGGCGGTCGCCGAGCATCTGCACGACTGCGACCCGCGCGAAGGTGCTGTTCGCGACGCATTTTCATGAGCTGACCGACCTTGCGCGCGAGAAGCTGAGGGTCAAAAATCTTTCCATGGCGGTGCGGGAATGGGGCGGGGAAGTTCTCTTCCTGCGCCGCGTGGTCGAACAGCCGGCCTCGCGCAGCTACGGCATCGAGGTCGCGAAGCTCGCGGGCCTGCCCGCCGGCATCATCACGCGCGCGCGGCAGATTCTCGTCCAACCTCGAACAGGGCGAGCTCGATGACGCGGGCAAGGCGCGCCTCGCGCGCAACGCCGACAAATCCAATCGCGGCGCGCAGCTCGGGCTTTTCACTCCGATCGAAAGCCGCGCGCTCGAAGAATTGCGCACCCTCGATATCGATCGGATGGCGCCCGTCGATGCGCTCACGATGCTCGCGAAACTGAAATCGCGCCTGAGCGGCGGTAACGAGTAGCGCCTCGCGCGCGTATCGTCTGATGATGAAGCGGCGTGCCAGCCATTCTGTCGCGGCGTCTTGCTGTCTCGCAATCGCAGCTCCAATGCCGACGCGGCGATAACCTCGGCGAGCCTGAATCGCGCAGGCCTCGTCACCGAACTCAACTTGGCCTCGACACATCCCGCGCCGAAGATGCATCTGAGCGCGCATGGCGACGAGCTATGGATCGATCTCGATCGCACCGCGCTGCAAGTCTGCCGGCGCTTCCGCTGTTCGGCCGCGAGGCTCGCGCCGATCGGAGTGGTGCGCGCGATCAGCCCCGACGGCATCGCATACGCGCATCGTGGTCGAGGTCGTCGGCAAGTGCCGACTATGCGATCGTGCAGCGTCAGCGATGAGATCGTGTTGCGCCTCGCGCCGCCGGGCATGGTCGCAAATCTCAGCGCTGCCGCTGCGACCTCAGCATCACAAGAGCCGACGGCCGCACGTCCAGCACGTGGCACGTACTGCGCGCGCTGGCAGCCGGTCGCGATTCATCCGCTCCGTCGCGCGAGGTCTCCGACTCGGATCGCGCCGCTACCCGGAAATCCTCTGGTCATGATCGATCCCGGACATGGCGGCTATGATCCCGGGAACGCAGTCCTCGCAGCGGGATTCTCGAAAAGGATGTCGCCCTCGACATCTCGCGCCAGCTCGCCGATGCACTGAAGGCGCGCGGGGTGCGCACCGCAGCTCACTCGCGACAGCGATGACTTCATCGCGCTGCCGGAGCGCACCCGCCGCGCCAACCTCGCCAATGCCGACCTATTCGTATCGATCCATCTCAATTCGAGTCCCAATCCGCGAGACCACCGGCATCGAGGTGTACTACCTCAACAACACCACCGATCGCGCGACGATTCGCCTCGCGCGGATGGAAAATGCGGGCGTGACGGGAACTAGCGCGCCGCGGGATAGCAACTTAAACTACATCCTTGCCGACCTGCGCCAGAACTATAAGGCGAATGAAGCCGCCTCGCTGGCGCGGATGATCGATACGCAAACCGTAACCGATTTGGATACGCAATTGGGGCTGGAGGTTAATCCGCTGGGAGCGAAGATGGGACCATTCTATGTGCTGGTCGGCGCGCATATGCCGGCGGTGCTGGTCGAATGCGGCTTCCTGTCCAACTCTTACGAAGCGCAGCGGCTCGCGTCGGCGAAGTACCAGCAGACCCTCGCGCAAGGGATCGCGACCGCGGTCGCGCAGTTATCTGAACTCTGACGCGGCAGCGGGAAATCTGTGAGCGCTGCGGCCCCGACCACCGCCCGTCCACGCCGCCGCGCGACACCATTCCTCGCGGCGAGGAAGCGCTCTACCGCGAGTTCGAAGCCTCGCGCGCGCCCGGCAAAATCGCGCGCGCCTATCTCGAAGTGATTCGCGAAGAAGTCGCGGAGCATCATTTCGCCGGCGCCTCGGGCACCGAGGTGGTGCGCGAATACACTGCCGCCGTCGACGACATGATGCGCGCGCTGTTCCGCTACGCCGACGCCGAGCACACCCGCCATTACGCCAAGCTCCATCAGAAGCTATGCGTGGTGGCGCGCGGCGGCTACGGCCGCGCCGAGCTGAACCCCTACTCCGACATCGATTTGCTCTTCATCCACGATTACAAGCGCGGGCCGTATGCGGAAATCGTCACCGAGATCATGCTGCATGCGCTGTGGGACGCGGGCCTGATCGTCGGCCACGGCATCCGCAACGCGCGCGAATGCGTTCGCATGGCGGGCACCGACCTCAAGGAGAAGACCGCGATCCTCGATGCGCGTTTCCTCGCGGGCGACGGCGCGATCTTCGCGGAGTTGCAAGGGCTGCTGGTCGCCGATGTCCTCAATCGCAATCAGCACAAGTTTTTTCAGATCAAGCTCGAAGAGACTCGCGAGCGGCACGCCAAGTATGGCGATTCGATTTATCTGCTGGAGCCGCAACTGAAGGAAGGCGAAGGCGGCCTGCGCGATCTGCACACCGCGCTGTGGCTGGCGAAGGTCAAATACAAAATCCATTCGGTCGAGGAGCTGGTGCAGCGCGCGATTATCACCGCGCCCGAGCTGAACGAGGTTCTGGAGGCGCGCGATTTTCTTTTCCGCGTGCGCAACTCGCTCCACTTCCTCAGCAAGCGCCATTTCGACCAGCTCACCTTCGAATACCAGGAACGCATCGCGCCGACTGCTGGGCTTCAAGCCGGAAGGATCGCTCTCCGCCAGCGCGATCCTGATGCGCACCTACTATCAGCACGCCAGCACCATCCTGCGCTTTTCCGAAGGGTCTCATTGCGCGCGTGGTGGAAGGCGGCAACGGCCGCTTCGGCGACGGCTGCTCACGCGGCAGATTCGCCCCGGCGTCGATCATCCAGCAAAATCTGCTGGCGATTTCCGATCCCGATTTGTTCAAGCGCGATCCGCTCAACCTGATGACGATCTATGCCGATTGCCAGGCGCATGGCGTCGGGCTCTCGGGCGCCGCGTACCAGGCGGTGCGCGACAATCTGCCGCTCATCGACAACGACACGATGCGCAATGATCCGCGCGTCGGCACCACCCTGATGACGATTCTTTCCGGCCAATCGCAGCCACGTCGCCGAGACGCTGGAAGCGATGCATCGCTCGGGCGTGCTCGGCGCGATTATCCCGGAGTTCGGAAATCTCTACGCGCGCGTGCTGCACGACCTCTACCACATCTACACCGTCGATCGGCATTCGCTGGTCGCGGTGCGCGAACTCGAGAAGCTGCGCGCCGGCGAATACAAGAACAACAATCCGCTGCTGACCGAGGTCGCGCGCGAGCTCGATTCGTTGCCGCTGGTGTTTCCTCGCGCTGCTGCTGCACGACATCGGCAAGGGCCACGGCCACGACCATCATGAGCGCGGCGCGGTGCTGACTGTCGAGGTATGCCGCCGGCTCGGCCTCAACAACGAGGAAATCGATCTGGTGGTTTTTCTGGTGCGCGAGCATCTGGCGATGTCGCAGGTCGCGCAGAAGGGCGACATCGACGACGAAACCACGGTCGGCGAATTCGTGCGCGAGGTCGGCTCCATCGATCGTCTCAAGGCGCTCTACCTGCTGACCTTCGCCGACATGCGCGCGGTCGCGCCCAACGTCTACAACAACTGGCGCGACATGCTGCTCTCGGAACTGTACATGCGCGCGCTGAAGATCCTCGAGCACGGCCATCGCGAGGCAGTCGATCCGGCGCGCCGGCTGGCCGCGGTGAAGGAGGACGTGCGCAAGCTGCACTCATGAAGGCTAAGGCGCCCGGCGAGGAGATTCAGAAATTCCTCGATGAGATGCCGGACCGCTATTTCTTCACCGTGCCCGACGGCGATGTCCAGCTCCATTTCGAGTTGATGCGCGCGCTGCGGCGAGAATCCGCTGGTCACCCGCCATCGCCACTTTCCCGAGCTCGAATTCAGCGAGTTCATGGTGGTGACGCGCGATCGACCGGGACTGTTCTCGATGATCGCGGGCGCGCTGACGGCCAACAATCTCAACATCCTTTCCGCGCGCATCACCACCCGCAACACTGGCATCGCGCTCGATGTCTTCCGCGTCTCGCACTCGGGACCGACCGGCGCGGTCGCGCTGGAGGAAGATCGATGGCTGCGGGTGGAGCGCGACCTCGAACGCGTCATCACCGGCCAGCAGGACATCGCGGAGCTGGTCGCCTCGGCGCATCACGTGCGGAGCGCGGACAAGAAGTTTCTGCGCCGCGTCGCCACCGAGGTGACCATCGACAATCGCACCTCGGAGCAGTACACCGTCATCGATGTGTTCACGCAGGATCGTGTCGGGTTGCTGTTCGCGATCACGCACACGCTGTTCAAGCTGGGACTGCGGATTCACATCGCGCGCATCACCACCAATGCCGACCAGGCGCTCGACGTTTTCTATTTCAGCGATCGCGACGGGCAACAAAGTCACCGACCTCGCGGCGCAGCGCGAGCTGCGCGAGAAGCTCCTCGAGCGGCTGGAAGATCGGCCGCGCCGAGCAGCCAGTCGCGGCGGCGCAGACTTAGCGCATGACCCAGAAACATACAATGATGAGTGGGGCGGCGTGGCATGAGCTGGTGAATCGATTCCTCGATCGACAGGCGGTCGAGCGCGGACTGAGTGCGCACACCATCGAGGCGTACGCGCTGGACCTGCGCGACTTCGTGGATTTTTGCGAAGAGCGAGAAAATCGCACCCGCCGACTTCGATGCGACGCGCGATGACTGCCTACCTCGAAAGCCTCGGCGCGATGGCGATTTCCAGCCAGCGCCGCAAGCTCTCCAGCCTGCGCGGTTTGATTCGCGAGCTGGTCGATCAGCACATCATCGAGCAGGATCCGGCGCCGGCGGTGAAGCTGCGCGCACATTCGCGCGCCCTGCCCCGCACGCTCGGACGCAAGGACCTCGCGATGCTCATCGACGCCATCGACACCTCGACGGTGCGCGGGATGCGCGATCGCGCGATGCTCGAAATGGCATACGGATGCGGCCTGCGCGTCTCGGAGCTGGTGTCGCTCAAGCTGCATCAGGTGAATCTGAAGGCGGGCGTGGTGGTCGTCTTCGGCAAGGGCGGCAAGGAGCGGATGGTGCCGGTTGGCGGAGCGGCGGCGCGCGCGCTCAAGGAATATCTCGGCCAATCGCGATCGCATCGATGAGACTGGGAATGGCGCGTCGAAGGTCAAAGCGCCCGCGAAGCCCTCGCCGTATGTTTTCCTGACCCGGCTGCATAAGCCGATGACGCGCCAGGGATTTTTCAAAAATCTCAAGGGATGGACGGCGCTCGATCCGCGGCTGTCGTGGATGAGTCCGCATACGCTGCGCCACTGCTTCGCGACGCATCTGCTCGAGGGCGGCGCCGATTTGCGCGCGGTGCAGGAGATGCTCGGCCACAGCGACATTTCGACCACGCAGATATATACGCATCTGTCGAAGAGCCATCTGCGCAAGGTCCATCGCACCTTTCATCCGCGCGCGAGCCGCCGCGAGCGGGCAGTCATGAGGAGAAGCGCGCGAATTGAAAATCATCGCGCATTACATAGCCGAGATTTCCGTATCGGGCGGTGCCGATGATGTTCGCGATCATTCTGCATGAGGTGATGCACGGCGTGGTCGCGAAAGTCGCTCGGCGACGATACCGCGCAGCGCGCCGGGCGCCTGACGCTCAATCCGATCGCGCACGTCGATCCGTTCGGCACCATCATCCTGCCGGCAATTCTGCTGTTCGCGGCATGCGCCGGTGTTCGGTTACGCGAAGCCGGTGCCGGTCGACTATCGCGGCTGCACAATCCGCGCACCGGCATGATGATGGTCGCGGCGGCCGGTCCGTTGACGAATCTGACGCTGGCCGCGATCAGCATTGTCCTGATGCTGGCGATCAGTCCCATCTGGAGGGGCCGTGGGGACCCTCGCTCTGGGTGCCGATTTTCGAGATGCTGCGCGCGTCGCTGTCGGTAAACGTCGCGCTCGGAATTTTCAACCTCATCCCGATTTTGCCGCTCGACGGCGGCCGGGTGCTGGTCGGATTCCTGCCGTACCAGGCGGCGCGCGTGATGGCGAGGTTGGAACGCGGCGGGATTTCTGTTACTGTTTCCGCTGCTGTACTCGCAACGGTTCAACATGATCCTGTCGCAGATGATGAATGGCGCGGGGCGTGCTTTGATCACGTGGGTGGCGGTGGTTTACTACGGGCTGTGCGAGGATGCTGTGAGCGACGGCGAAATTACGCAGAGTGCGATGAAAATTCCGGGCGACGGCAACGCGCGCTTTCGCCTGCCGATCTACGAAGGCCCGCTCGACCTCCTGCTCCATCTCATCAAGAAGGCCGAACTCGATCCCGCATGATGTGACGACCAGCCAGATCACCGAGCAGTACCTCGGCTATGTCGAGATGCTCGGGCAGCTCAACCTCGACATCGCGGGCGAGTACCTGGTGATGGCGGCGACGCTGCTGCTCATCAAGTCGTTCGCGCTGTTGCCGCATGCCAATGGCGGCGATCAGGCCGAGGTCGAGGACTTGCGCCGCGATCTGGTCGAGCGGCTGCTCGAATATCAGCGCTATCGCGAGGCCGCCGATCGCCTCGGCGAGCGCAACATCGTCGGTCGCGACGTCTTCGTGGCGCCGGGCGAGCCGCTCGCGCCCGAGGATGACAGCGCGCCGCCGCAGTTCACGGTGTCGCTCTTCGACCTCATCGAGGCGATGGGCGCGGTGCTGAAGCGGCTGGCGGACAAGGCGCCGCGCGACATCCAGCTGCGCGATATTCCGGTCGCGCATTGCATCCCGCGCATCATGGAAGCGATCGCGGCGCGGCACGCGCATCGAGTTCACCTCGCTCTTCGATGACATGGAAGATCGCTCACTGGTGGTGGCGACGTTCATCGCGCTGCTGGAACTGGTGCGGCGTCGCGCGGTCCGCGCATTATCAGGAAGTGCGCTACGGTCCGATTTTCCTCGAGCGCGGCCCCGAGGAAGTCGGCGAGCTGCCCGTAGAGATTCTGCTGCCCCTTCCTTCAACGGAAGGGACTGGGGGTTAGGTTTTTTGGACGAAGAACGACTCAAGGCAATTCTCGAAAGCCTGCTCTTCGCGGCGGGCGAACCGGTCTCGCTCAATCGGCTCGCCGCCGTCCTCGACAGCGTGCCGAAGGAGGAAATCCGCAACGCGCTCATCGCGTTGGGCGCGCAGTATGCGCAAGGCGGGCGCGGCTTGACCGTCGAGGAAGTCGCGGGCGGCTACCAGCTTCGCACGCGCAAGGAATTCGCACCGCAAATCCGCAAGCTGCTCGCCGGCAAGCCTCCGCGCCTCAGCCGCTCGCTCCTCGAGACGCTCGCCATCGTCGCATATCGACAGCCGGTCACGCGTCCCGAGATCGAGCAGGTGCGCGGCGTCGATTGCGGCGGCGTGCTGGAAACGCTGCTGGAGCGCCGCCTCGTCAAAATCGGTGGCCGCAAGGAAGCGCCGGGCCGCCCGATGCTCTATGAGACCACCTCCGAATTCCTCGAAGTCTTCGGGCTGAAGGACATCGCAAGCCTGCCCGACCTGAAGGAGTTCCAGGAAATCCAGCGCGCGCAGGAAGAAGCGGAATCGCAGGGCGTCGAGACGGTCACCGAGATGCGCGACATCGCCGCCGCGTTCGAGGCCGAAGGCGCCGAAGCCGACGCCCGAGGAGCCGAGCGGAAATGCCCGAAGCCTCCCGCGGTTGATCCTCCGCTCGCCGACGACGAAACCCCCGAGCCTCCCATCGACGGCGGCACCCGCGAGGGAAATTCCTAGGCGCATCAGTCCGTCCATATCCCCGTAGGCGGAATCGGCGGGCGCGTAGTTTTCGAAGCGGGTGTACTGGCTCAGGTAGGTCAGCTTCACGGTGTCGGTCGGGCCGTTACGCTGCTTGGCGACGATGATCTCGGCGACGCCCGCTTCCTTGCTGTCTTTGCCCTTGTACATTTCCTCGCGATAGATGAACGCGATCACGTCGGCGTCCTGCTCGATAGCGCCCGACTCGCGCAAGATCCGCCAGCAGCGGACGGCGATCGGGACGCGTCTCGACCTGGCGATTGAGCTGCGACAGCGCGATGACCGGGACCTTGAGTTCCTTGGCGAGCGCCTTCAGCGAGCGCGAGATTTCCGCGATTTCTTTTTCGCGCGATTCGCCGGGCCGCGCCGAACGCATCAGTTGCAGGTAATCGACCAGCACCAGGCCGAGGTTGTTGCTCTTGTCGCTTGCGCGAGACGCCGGCATTTCGCCTTCAGCGTGATGGCGGTCGTATCGGAGGAATCGTCGATGAAGATGTTCGCCTCCGAAAGCCGCGCGGCCGCCTGCGCCAGCTTGGGAAAATCGCGCTCGCTCAGGTATCCGGCGCGCGCCTTGGCGCTATCGACCCGCGCCTCGGAGCAGAGCATGCGCAGGACGAGTTGCTCCTTGGACATTTCCAGCGAGAAGAATGCGACGCCGCGCTTGCGGTTCCGCATCCATCGCGGCGTAGGCGGCGATGTTCAATGCCAGCGCGGTTTTTCCCATACTGGGCCGCGCCGCGATGACGATCAGGTCCGACGGCTGCAGACCCGCGGTGAGCGATCGAGGTCCTTGAAGCCGGTCGGCACGCCGGTGACCAGCTCGCGATTCTCGTACAGCCGTTCCAGGATGCGCAACGATTCGCGCGTGAGCTCCGGCATCGTGTGGAACGACGGCTTGATGCGGCGCTCGGAAATTTCGAAGATGCGATGCTCGGCGGTGTCGAGGAATTCGTCGACGTTGGCATTCGCCTCATACGCGCTCGACGCGATATCGGTGGCGATCGTCGCGAGGCTGCGCAGCACCGCCTTTTCGCGCACGATGCGCGCGTAGTGCGCGACGTTGGCGGCGGTCGGCACCGAATCGGCCAGTTCCGCGATGTAACGCGGGACCGCCGATCTGCTCGAGCACGCCCTTGGTGCGCAGCGCGTCGGTCAGCGTGATCGCGTCGACCGGCTGATTGTGGTCGGAGAGATCCATCATCGCGCGGAAAATCTCGCGATGCGTCTCGCGATAGAAATCGTCGGCGGTGAGAATTTCGAGCGCCTGGTTGATGGCCTCGTTCTCGAGCAAAACCGCGCCCAGCACGGATTGCTCGGCCTCGATATTTTGCGGGGGAACTCGTCTCAGGACGTCATCGGTCTGCGCTGCCACCACATCCTCCAACTCCACAACTTACGCGGCGGGAGTATTTCATTTCGGCACGGTTCGACTACCAGTACGAAGCGGCGTCAGTTGTGCCCATGCAGAAAAGCATACGGAGAGGCGCGATTTTGGCTGGTTGTCCCCAATCTATCCACAGGCCCGATCGAGCACAGGAGTGCAAATAGCTTGAGGCAGTTATTGATATTTTTGGGATTTGAATTTTATTATCCACATCCGAGAGCCGATCCTGTTACTAACTTTTCGCCTCATCGCCGACGCGCTTTGGCGAGCCGGTTGTCGCGAGCATCGGACCGAGCAGCATCCCGACCAGAAAACCGCCCACATGCGCCCACCATGCGACCCCGCCCGCGACCTCGGGATTCTGCGAAAGGCCCGCATAAAGCTGCGCGACGAACCAGACCAGCAGATACACGATGGCGGGAATCTCTACAAAGTACATCAGCACGAAAATCGGCAGAATGGTGGAGATTTTCGCGCGCGGATAGAGCACGAAATATGCGCCGAGGATGCCCGCGATCGCGCCGCTCGCGCCGATGACCGGGACCGTCGAATGCGGCGTGAAGGCGGCCATCGCGAGCGCCGACGCGATCCCGCATGACGAGGTAGAAGAGCAGGTAGCGCACGATGCCCCATCGCCTCTTCGACCGCGGCGCCGAAGATGAAGAGGTAGAGCATGTTGCCCGCGATGATGCAGGATGCCGCCGTGGAGGAACATCGAGGTGACGATGGTTTCCAGCGCGGGCTGCGCGGCGGCGGCAGACGGAATGCGCGCCAGCTCGCGGCCGCCTTCGAGCGCCGAGGTGAGGTGCGCGGGAATCATCGCATACTGGTAGATGAAACCTCCGATGCCGCGCGCCGAGCGACGCCTCATAAACGAAGACCGCGACGTTCGCCACGATCAGCATCACATTGATGAGCGTCAGGCGGCGGCTGGCCTGGTTATCGCGGAAAGGAATCATTGAGATTCGCAGAGATCGAAGTTGGGCACGCCGCGATCGCATCGCAGGAAGATGGTTCGCTATGTTAGCGGCGCACGGGTACTTCGTGCGAGAGTGCGAGTGTCGAGCCGATGCTACCGCACTTGAGCGCCCGCGAATTTCATGCGAGAAATTCGCCTGCATCCCAACATTCGGCGCGAGCATCGCTTGCAGGAGGTGGATCCGAATGGAAGTAACTTCGCAAATAATCAACGTTCGCACCGGTAGCGAGAGCATGCCGTGCCATCTGGCGCGGCCCGCGACCGGCGGACCCTACCCGGCGCTGGTGGTCGTAATGGAAGCGTTCGGGCTCAACACCCACATCAAGAGCATCACCGATCGATTCGCGGAAGAAGGCTTCGTCGCCATCGCGCCCAACCTGTATTTTCGCCAGGACAACAACGTCGTCGGCTACAACGATCTGCCGGGCGCGTTTCGCCTGATGGGATCGCTGAAGGATGATCAGGTCGTCAGCCGACATGGGCGCCGCCATCGATCATCTGAAGAGGCTCAAGGAAGTGAAGCCGAACTTCGGCACCACCGGATTCTGCATGGGCGGACGCGTCGCGTTCCTGACCGCATGCCGCGATTCGCGGGTGAAAGCGACCGCGCCATTTTACGGCGGCGGGATGGTGACCTCGCGCGATCCCAGCGCGAAGCCGCCGATCGCATACGTCGAAGGGCTGAAGGCGCCGGTGCTCGCGTTCTTCGGCGGCAAGGATGCCTTCATTCCGATGACCGAGGTCGACAAGTTCCGCGACGCGCTGAAAGCGGCGGGCAAGCAGGCCGAGGTGGTGCTGTACGCCGACGCCGACCACGGCTTCATGTGCGATGATCGCCCGTCATATCATCCGACGCATGCGAAAGAGGCGTGGGCGAAGACCATCGCGTTCTTCAAGACCCATCTGGGCTGAGCAATCGATATTTTGAATCGAAATGTGCAGCGGGCCGGCGCGCGTCGCCGGCCCGTTTATTTTGTGATGCTCGCGTGCGCGATGCTGCTCGCGTCGTGCTACTCGTCGAACTATCGGCGCGAGATGCTCGCCTCGGTCGCGCTCGTATCGAGTCTGTCGGACAAGCTCGCGGACTATTGCCGCGAGGATTTCATCGTCGAGGGCCATCCGCTCTCATCGGAGGAGATGGGTGAGTTTTACTATGGCCTCAAGAAGGCGCGCGCGTTCCAGCAATGAGCGGCGAAGCGCACGGTTCGGAGGCTCGGCCGCGATGGCGTTCGATCAAGCTGGTCGATGCCTACGAAAAATTCGTGCGCGATGCGGATCAGTATCGGCTCGGCCAGTCACATCCGCATGAGCAACTGGATCAGCTGATGAAGGATCATGAGATGGTGAAGCAGCGCGCGGAGGATGTGAGGCGCGCGCTGGACAAAATGAGACCTCGCGCTGAAAGGAAGGTCCGGCTACTCGCTGCGACCTAACCCCTAACCCCTTCCCCTGAAGGGGAAGGGGGACGGAAAGAAGCGAACTGTCAGGTCTGGCCTTTCCAGTTGTTGCCGTAAGTGTCGAGGAACGCGACCTCGCTCACCGGGCGGCGCTTGAGCGGGCCGAATTTGTTGATCGGATATCCCATCGGCAGCAGCGCGTAGGTCTGGATGTCCGCGGGCAGTCCGAGGATCTCCTTCACTTCATCCTCAAAGAAAACGTGCAGGGTGGTCAGCACGGTGCCGATGCCGAATGCGCGACACGCGAGGATGATGTTCTGCACTGCGGGATAGATGCTCGATCCAGCCGATGCGCGCCATCTTGCCCGTCTGCGGCGGCGACTTCCGGCGGCATGTTCGGAATCGGCCCGCCGGCTTCGACTGCGAAGGCACGCGAACAGCAGCACCGGCGCTTCGTTCATGTGATCGAAGAGATACATCGCCGAGTTCATCAGCATCTGGAACTGCTTTTCGTCCATGTGCGGCGGGCGCGGACGATTGGCATACACGGTGGAGAGGATTTGCGCGCCGCGCGCGTAGATGTCGCTGATCTTCTTTTTCTTGGCGGCGTCTTTGACCACCACGAAGACCCAGTTCTGCTGATTGCTGCCCGACGGCGCGCGGGTGCGCGGCCTCGAGAATTTTGGTCATGACATCGTCGGGAATGGGATCGGTCTTGTAGCGGCGCAACGCGCGCGCCGTGTACATCGTTTCGAACAGACCCATTTCCGCCATCGGTAGATACCTCGCTAAGTCAGTTGTGGAGTCGAATGAATATCGGCTGAGACGGCGCGAAATAAAAGAGCGGCGGGTCGCAGCGACCCGCCGCCCCTAAGGCGAGGAGGAAACGTCGCCTCAATCAGACCGGCACGTTTTTCGTTTTAGGCGCCGGGCCCATCAGCATCTTGAAGACCTTCTTTCGCATCCTCGGGATCTTTGACCATCACGCCGGGCTGGTCGTGATGCTCCATGTGCTTGTCTTCTTCGGTGAATGCGCGAGTGGTGGCGCAGTATTCGAGCAGCAGCCCATTGGGATCGCGGAAGTAAATCGAGCGGCACCACTCATGGTCAACCACCGGGGTCACGTCGACGCCGCGCTCGAGCAGCAACGCGCGCTTGGCTTCGAGTTGTGCGGCATCGTCGCAATGAAACGCAAAATGATAGAACGCGCCAGGCAGGTTCTGCGCGCTGTTGATGTCGGTCGCCCATTCGTTCGGGAATGCCGGGGACCTTCTTCGGGCACATGAAGGCGATCAGCGTGCCGTCGCCGGTGTCCATGAAAACGTGCTTTGATTTTGCCGCCCTCGGGAGGCTCGAGGACATCGGCCCACGCGACTTTACAGTCGAGCTTTTTGGTCCAGAACTCGACCGTACGATCGAGGTCGAGAGTTGCAAGCCCCAGATGATGGACGCCGGTTTTCATAGCGCGCCTCTTGAACGATGGTTCTGATTTGACTGATTAGTATCACGGCGTCCTGGCACGCGCAATTTCTAATCTGAGGGCACGGCCATCTGAGTCGTCTGGCGATCCGATTTCTGCTAATCCGACGGCATCCGGTCTTGAGATGACGACTCTTGCCGACATTGTCGCGCGCCCCAATCGATATCGCGCGCCTGCTCCGTTCCCAATATTGGAGCGCGGAGGAACTTCGTGCCTACCACGCGGAGCGTCGCTCGATGAAACTCTGCGCGCGGCGGCCACAGATCCCTTTTTATGCGGCGCGATGGAATGGTCGTCCGCGGGCCGGACGATCTCTCGAAGCTGCCGACGATCGCGCGCGAGCGAAATCGCCGAGCTGAATCGCTCGGCGCTGAGTCGCTATCCGGCGCGGGATTCGCCACTCCTCGCATTCTTCATCGGGCTCGACCGGGATGCCGGCAGAGTTTATCTTCGATGATCGCCATCATCAACGGGCCGCCTCGCGGCGCGAATGCGATACCTGCGCGCCCATGGCTGGACGTCCGATAAAGCGAACGGCCTGGCTGTTCTACGCGGTGTTCCGAACCGAGCGCAACGAGGACGAGCGCTTGATGCGAAGCCGGATTGCGCATGGCGAGCCATTTCATCGAGGCCACACCCGAGCTCGACGGCAAGGTGGAGGAGCTATCGCGAGCTGGACCCGGTCTTTCTGTATACCTTTCCCTCCTACCTGGAGATCCTGCTCAACCGGCTCGGCGAGACCGGACGCACGCTCCCTTCGCTCAAGAGAGTTTTCACCGGCGCGGAAGTGCTGGAAGATTCGCTGCGCCGGCGCACCAAGGAAATACTCGGCGTCGAGATCGCGGAGAACTACGGCTCGACCGAAGCGTTCATCGGCATGGGAATGCCCGGCCGGAAATCATCACGTCAACGCCGAACACGTATTGCTGGAAATCGTCGATGAGTGGCAATCAGCCGGTCGCGCCCGGAGCAGATCGGTAGAGTGCTGGTCACCACGCTGGAAAATCGGCTCGCGCCGCTGGTGCGCTACGAGATCGGCGACTACGCAGTCGCCGCGACCGGGCGGTGCGAATGCGGCCGGACTCTTCCGCTGATCGGCAAAATCATCGGCCGCGGAATGAATCTGTTCCGGCGCGGCGAGGGCGAACTGATTTCGCCATGGCATCTCTCCAGCGCGGTCAGCAAGTCGCGACGAAGTGAAGCAATTCCAGATCGTACAAAACTCGATCGGGCAATTTACACGTGCGTTACATCGTGGACGATGCTCTGATTGCCGGAGGCCGAAGAGACGATTCGGAAACGATTCCGCGAGGTCCTCGGCGATGCGATAGCAGTGAACTTCGAAAGGGTGCGACGAAATCCGTCGCACCGCGGGCGGCAAGTACATGACGGCGCTGTCAGAATTGCCGGAGTGAGGCGCCGTGTCGGCCATCGGAAAGGCTCTCGATGCGCTCCCTCGATACGCCTCATTGTTGCGATCGCAATACTGGACGACCGATCAGCTTCGCGCCTACACCAGCGTCAACTCGAACGCACCTTGAAGGCGGCCGCGAAGATTCCGCTTCTATTCGACTCACTTCGTTGGAATCCCGAAGCTCCATGATTTCGAGCGCCTGCCAATTCTCGAACGCACGGACATCGCCGAGCTGAATGCCTCGGTGCGATCGATGTATCCACCGGATCATCGCTATCCTGTGGGGCGCATCCTCGGGTTCGACCGCGATCGAAGCGGAATTCCTCTTCGATCGTTCGCGGGTGCGCGGCCGCTATGCCGCCCGGATGCGCTATCTGCGCGCCCATGGATGGAATCCGATGCGCCGCACGATGTTCCATCAGGTGGATGCATCCGAGGATTCCGATTGGGTGCGCCATCGCTTCCTGCCGGGCTTCATGGGCGATCAGCCAATGACCTCGCCGCGCAAGTCGAGCGCGTCATCGAGTTCGATCCGCGCTACCTGTACATCTATCCCTCCAACCTCGAGGGGATGCTGCAGATTCTGGAGGAGAGCCAACCGCAAGTTGCGTTCGATCGGCGAATTTTCACGGTGGCCGAGACCGTCGACGAAGCGTTGCGAGAGCGCACCCGGCGCATCCTCGGAGTGGAAATCGCGGACAACTACGGCGCCACCGAGGGCTTCATCGCGTGGCAATGTCCGCAGGGCAGCTATCACATCAATGCCGAGCATGTCTTGGTCGAGCTGGTCGATGAGGATGGGCGGTCAGGTCGCGCCCGGTGAAATGGGGCGCGTCATCATCACGACATTGGAAAATTTTCTGATGCCGCTGGTTCGATATGATCTCACCGACTACGCGATCGCGGCGCAGGGCACGTGTCGATGCGGTCGCACATTACCGCTGCTGGGCCGCGTGGTTGGGCGCAAGCGGGGTCTCTTTCGACATGCGGATGGGCGATCTACTTTCCCTACGTTCTGGTCGATTCGCTGCGGCTCGCGGAAGGGATAAAAATAAGACAGTACCAAATCATCCAAATGGAGCCGGAGGTTTTTCGCGTCCGCTACGTCGCGGATAGCAACCTCAGCGACGCGACGCAGTAGCTCATTCGTGCGGAATTTCGGACCATCCTCGGGACGCCGGCTGAAGTCAGCTTCGAGCGAGTCGCGGAATTCGGACGCACGCGCTCCGGAAAATTTCTGCAAGCTCTCTCGGAAATCGATGAGCGGGACGACCTCAGCCGCTTCCGGGACTCAGGTTCGGACGCGCAAGACTAGTTTTCCCCGCCAGCTTCGATCGGGTTGTGAACATCGCAAGGAGCTCGCGCGTGAGCTTGACGAAGGTTTGATGATCGAGCGGTAGCTCAAGAAATCCGTGCAGCAAACTCAGCGTCATCAAGATGACGAGCCCGGTGCGGCTATCTTTGGCATACAGCCATACCAATGCGATCCAAACCGCCACGATCGCCAACGCGCGGAAGGTTGAAATCCGATTCCATTGGACAATCGAGGTTTTCGAAAACCAGTTGAGGTAATGGTACAGGTAGGCGAACGCGATGAAACGCATCACCGCGAGCCCCTCCGCCGAATGATAGATCGCCTCAGATGATTCGTTTCCCGCCGGACGAAAAAGCCCAAGCATCGCGAGGTTGAGCCTTTCAAATGGCAGATAAGCCTCTCGCGCGTAGGTGGAAATCGGAAAGATCGGAGCAGCGTGAGCGAAGCTGATTGTCATCGTGCAGAGCGCAAAGGCGCACAGAGACATGAGCCCCGACCTGCTGCGTCCTCGCAAGGCTCCTAGCGCGACGAAGCCGGCGGTGAAGATGAACACGTGGACGATGGTCGGAAGAAATATTCCAAAGAAGATTCGGCAGGTCTCCGAATGCGCGGCGATCAGGAACGAGAGCGCGATCAGCGCGAAGGAAGCAATCCTTCTCGAAGTTGTTTTCGTCATCAGCAGAACCGCGGCGCCGCCGAAGGCAGTATAGTTGATCAGGCCGGCGACCGCGCTTTTCTGCTGCGGTAACCAATGCGTTAACGACACAACGACTGCCACTGCGCAGAGCACCAGCAGCGGCAGGTAATCCCCTCGTTCGGGCAGAAAATATTCGCGGTCATGAAGCCATGAAATTTCGGTGAGATAGTGCAGCGGTCCCAGAACCGCATAAGCGAGCAGAAAGACTTCGAACGGCAGGACGAATGCTGCTCCCGCCGCCATTGCCATAAGACCAATATTGAGATGATTGACCCGATCCGCCGTCATACAACCCGAGAAAGGCGCAGCAACGCCGATGCCATCGAAACCGTGGCGCGATGCCTCAATAATGTCGCGGGCGCGAGAATCGAGAGCAGGGTTGCTACAGCGCAGGGCTAATCGACCCGGATCATTTTGTGCTGCGATGGCGTAACGAACGATGGCGGCGGTGCTATGCAAGTTCAACTTTTGCTTTAAGATTATCGCGATGGACCTGCGCGGTCTTGGGGCTGATTTTCAGCCGCGTCGCGATTTCCTTGGTCGTGGACCCTTCGGCAATCAGCCGCAGTACCTCGCGTTCGCGCTTGGTGAGTATGTTCTTGCCGGTCCCGCGCTGCGAGGACGGGCGGTTCATCTCCTGAAGCACGATTGGCGCGATGGAGGGGCTCAGGTAGCGCAGGCCGGCGTGGACCGCTCGAATCGCAGGAAGAATTTCCGCCGCCGCATCAGTCTTGAGGATATAGCCGGCGACGCCCGCTTCCCCGAGAGCCTCGATCACGTACTCTTCGTCGCTGTACTGACTGAGCACCAGGATTTTGGTTCCCGGCAGCTTGTGTGCCAGCTCATGCGCGGCTCCCAGGCCGCCGATTCCCGGCATCAGAACATCCAGCAGGATGACGTGGGGTTTGGTTCGAAGCGCCATCGCCAGGGCAGCTTCGCCAGTCTCGGCTTCGCCCACGATTTCACAGTCAGTCGCGAGCGTCGCTTTCAGCAGGTCGCGGAACATGCGGTGGTCATCCGCGATGAGGACCCTGATCCTATCGCCGGAACCTTCGCCCATGAGACACCTAGTGCGGCGAGCCTGTGGGATTTTGTCCGAGATCCTGCCCGAGTTGCTGCATCTCGATTTCCGAACTCAGTCCAGTTCCCGGCGCTCAGCGCCTTGAGCGCGCGATTGTAGTGATCGGCTGCCGAAGGCGATCCCTGCAGCAGCGGAGGCGGAGTACTCATGCCCGGCGTAGCAGCCTGCGGTTTCACTTCCGCGACCACCGGAGCTGCGACCCCTTCACGTCCGGTGAACAGCGACGCCAGGGTGGTAGGCAGCGTCTCACCCATCACAACCTGATCGCCGATAGGATGCGATGACGCGCTGCAATTCGGGAAGTTGCCCGTTCTCGGCGCGGATGTAGAGCGGCTCGACATAGAGCAGGGAATCCTGCACCGGGATGACCATCAGATTGCCGAGGATCACCTTGGAGCCCATCTGATTCCATAGCGATAGCTGGCGCGAAATCTCCGGACTCTGATTGATGCGCGCCTGAATCTGGTACGGGCCGTAAAAGAGGCTGTCTTTCGAAAACGCGTACTCGAACAGATGCCCGTAGTCGGTGCCGTCGCAGCGTGCCGCCATCCACGCAATCATGTTGTCGCGCCCCTTGGGCACCATCGGGAGCATCAGGATGTATTCCTCATGCGCTTCGCCCGGCAGCCGCATGATGATGTAGTAAGGCTGCATCTGGCCGGTCTGCCCGGCGTAGTTTTCCTTGGCGACGTCCCATTGATCCTCGCGGTTATAGAAAACCTGCGGATCGTTCATGTGGTAGGTGCGATAGATTGCGGCCTGAACCTGGAAGAAATCTTCCGGATACCGGATGTGAGCGCGCAACTCTTCGGGCATCGCGCTGAGCGGCTTGAACATGGTCGGGAAAAATCTTCTGCCAGGTCTGAATCACCGGATCTTCGGCATCGGCGACATAAAGAGTCGTGGTGACCATCGTAGGCGTCGATGACCGCCTTGACCGAATTGCGAATGTAGTTGAGTCCGTCGATATCCTGCGAATACGGATAGCGATCGCTGGTGGTGTAGGCATCGACCATCCATACCAGGCGGCCGTTGAGCAGCACCGTGTAGGGATCGCATCGAGCTTCAGGAACGGCGCGAGATAGGAGAGCCGGGTCAGGATGTTGCGGCGGATCATGATCTGGCTCTTGTCGACGATATTCTCGGTTACGAGCAGATTGATGTCCTTGAAGAAGTAGCTGAACAGCGCGCGCCGCACGAAGCCGCTGACCGGGATGCCGCCCTCGCCTTTGTAAAAGCGAGAAGACGTTGTCCGCGCCCTTGGGATAATCGAATTCCGGTGTTGCCGAGTTCACCACGACGTAATTGTCCGGCTCCTCGCCGAAATATATGGCCGGATTTTCCACCTTGAAGCCAACGCTCGATTCGGCCGGGATATTCTTGATGTAGAATACCGGCAGCCCTTCGCTATCCTTCTCGTTGACCGGGCTCATCACCAGTCCGCTGCCATGGGTGAACTTAAGATGCTGATTGACCCAGGTCTGGGCGTTTTCCGGCAGCAGCCCGACGTTCAACTCGCGCGGCGACAGCATCACCTGCGTATACCGATCCATCGATGTTGTAGCGATCGATGTCGACGTCAATAAAATCGTAGTAAAGGCGAATTTCCTGCAACTGCTTGTAGGTATCGATGAGCGGGCGCGGGTCCCAGAGCCGGATGTTGCTGAGGGTGGCCTGCGTCGTTCTTCAGCGACGCCCGCGTCAGCGTGCCCTTTCCCGCGAACGGCTTCACATCGACGTTGTCGAGCTTGTACGCCGCCCGCGTCATCGCAATATTCGCCGTCGAGGTAGGGCTTCTCGATGCGCAATTCGTCGGGCTTAACCCACAGCCGCTCGATGACGGGCTCCATGAAGCTCAGGAGCAGCGAGGCGCCAAACACGATCACAAACGCGATCACCGGAAGGCGGACACCGCTGCGACGCGACATTGCTGAAGCATAGCGCCGCGGCGACGATCGAAAGCGCCGACCAGCACCCACAGCCCAGGCTGCCACAGCACGTGATCGACATAGCGCATCCCGTAGACGACGCCATTGGTATGATAGAGCAGTCCGAAGCGCGAGAGCCAGTAGCTGTACGCGCGCTGGACGAAGAAGAAGCCCAGCAGCACCGAAATATGCGCGGCGGCCGAGCCGCTGATGCGCGGCGGAGATTCGCGAAAATCCAGCGTCCCGCGCATCCAATGAATCCCATCCCGACCGCCGCGGCGAGAAACAGGATCAACAGATACAGATCGCGGAAACTTTCCAGCAGCGGAAGCGTGAAGACGTAAAATCCAACATCATATCCGAAGGAATGATCGCTGACGTGAAACGGCACGCCATGAAACGCCTTCAGATAAACGTCCCATCCGCTCGCCTCGCCGTTGGCCGGGAAGAATCGCGAGCACCGCCGCGCCCACCAGCACCAGGACCCGCCATGGAATCCGATCGCTGAAGGCGCGCAGCAGCTCGGGCAGATTGATCTCGGTCATCTGATCGGGGCGGCGAACCACGCGCAGCCGCTCACGATCGCGCGCCGGACCGATCGCCGCGAAGCCGCTGGCGGCGATCGCGATGAAAGCCCACCAGCCATACCGCCGGCGAAAATCGAGACCTGCGCGCCGACGATCCGATCGAAGACCTCGCGATATCCGAGCGAGCTGAACCACAGAAAGTCGACCAGAAAGGTATCCGCCACGCCAAGCAGGATCAGCGTAACGATGACGAGCGCCGCGATGCGCCGAACAGGATTATCCGCGGTCGCATCTGCGATTATTGACCGTGCGCGATCTGCGCGACGTGCTCACGTACTACGTCGGCGGGACACAGCCAGACGAACAGCTTGAGTGCGACATATCCGGCCAGCAACCAATCCACTTCGCCCACAATGGGGATAAAGTCGAGTTCGATGGCCGGCGGGGTAAACATCATCAGAAGGATTAGAAACGGGAGCGGCTTTCGCGAAGATGGAAACGCGCTCGTCCTTCATCAGGCGATAAAACACGCGCACGAATTTCGGCAGATGGGTGACCATTCCGCCGACCCGTCCGGGCGAGAGCAGTTGCATACGCAGCAATCTTTGGAACATGAGGCGCCTTTCTTGCCACCCATCCTAGCACAGCATGACGGTACGATTGCCACGCCGCTTGAGACGGACTTGCGGTCTCTACGGGTTGCAAAATTCGACGCGTATGATTGCGATCGCCGTCTGAAAGCCCGCTAAAAAGAGGCTCGTGCGATGCGCACGAGCCTCTTTTTTTAGTCTGCGAGTGGCGTCCTCGCTGCCTTCGCTAACCGCCTCGATCAGTTGCAGGGCGGCGTGACGCTGCTCGAGAACATCGGCGCCGGCGGGCTGTTTTTGTAGGCGCAATCACCCGCCAATATATCGGTTGGGACCTGGAACGGAATGTTCCATTCCGGATTCGCTGCTGCCGTCAAGCAGGCCTGGTTGGGAACCGGCTGATGCTCGTACTTGAAGATGGTTTCATCGGGCAGCGTGAAGGAGAACCCGTACGCTCCGCCGTCGGGATAGTCGATATCCTCGATCGCCCACTTGCAGATGCCGGTCGGATTGTCCTTGCAGTCCTGCGGCAGGTACGCGGTCGAATCGGTGTTGCAGGTGCAACGATCGGCGGGCGCGGCAGTACCGTTCCATTTGCACATCGAAAGGGGCAGGCAACGACCCTGGATCGAATTGGTGTAGTCGTCGGAGAACTTCTTCAGACTCATGTCGATAGTGACAGTCAGCATGCCGGTAGTCGGGTTGTAAGCCTTAAACCACATACCTGGCACTGGCGTGTTGCCAGACCACGGCGCACCCTTGCCATCGCCATCAAAGGACGTGAACTGTAGATTCCGATCCGGGATCTGCGCCGTTTCAGCATGGACCGTCGGCAGGAAGGTGTTGGCATCCATTCCTTTACCAACAAAGAGGTCGTAGGTCTCCTTGGTTTGATTCATCATGCCCTGATCGTTCGGTTTCGCGAACAGAACGAACACATGATAGGTCTCGTTCGGAAAGAAGGGGCTGATGTCGATGGCGACCCTCCGTTGCTCATCGGTGCTGTAAGTCGTGTCGATGTACCAGCGACCGTTGTTCGGGGTCAGGTTGCTGCGCTGGCCGGTCGCCTGGCCAGACATGAAGATGAGCGGAGCCGCTGTTTCGCCCTTGACCAGTAGTTCGCGATAGAGAGGCACGCCGAAGCACTGGTTGTTGGTGCAGCGCCTTTTCCATTCGCCGCAATTGTCCGGCCCGCCATTACTACAAGCAGCCGGATATACCACCGAGGTAACGTAGTCGTAGGGACTGGTCTTCGCGGTGGCGCGGTTTTCGGCATTCAATCCCGGTATGTCGGACTTGCACTCAAAGTCCTCAGTGGGCGCCTGGAAAAAAGTGTTCGAGTTGACGGAAATCGTCTTGACCAGTCCGGTTAACGAGCCATCGTCATCGTTAAGTTCGGTCTGCTTATCCACCGAGGTGAAACCCGTCCACATCGAAGGCTCGGCGTCACAGTAGTTCGCGAAGCTGGTAGGTTCATCGATCTTGTAAGGATCCTGTTGAGTGGGCGTCACGGGAAGAAAATTCGGCTCGATCAGATAGTGGCGAATTTGTACATCGTCGAAAAACAGATTGAGCGAGTGAAACGCCGGCGGATAGAAGAAACCGTTGGGTTGCTTCCAGGCAATAGCAGCATTGGGCAGGTAGCAGTTGGACGGACGCGTCACCGGTTTGGTAGTTGGATCGCCTCCAAGGCCCGGGATGCCGACCACGCGGCCCTCCATATAGCCGCTATTTTCACACTTCTTGAAGACATCGGGAGAACAGGCATTGTTGCCGCTCTTATCGACGAGCTTGGTCGTGGTGATGTCAAGGTAGACGTTGGAATCCTGCAAGGACGGACCATCGTAAATGCTGAAGAATCGATTGGTCGCGTGGTTACTGAGCTGAAAGACCGTTCCCAGGTCGGCGGTGGAGCCTTCCTTGTCGGCTGGTATGCAAAAATTTATCTGACTTTTGGGGTTTCGACATTCGAGCCCCGAAAACGGATTGACCGGACCCGCATTCGAGGTGAAAGGATTAGCATCGGCGCTCTGAGAACTTCCAATGAAGACACTCTTGCGCGCCAACAGCCACAATCCTCGCGGCGTATCGGAACGGGTATAGCCTCCGCCGGTTACGAAGCTGATGCCGCCATTGATGATGTCGGTCATCGCGCTGTTAATCACCAGGCTCCATAGTGGACGCAGCCAGATCGAGGCGAAGTTGGTCTCGGTGTAATTGAAGGAGGTGGTGAAACGATCGATAGTCGTGACCGCGCAATTTCCCGGGTTGGTTTCTCCGCAAATCGGAACCCGTGAGCAGTCCTGACCCGCCGGGCACAGCGTCGCTTTGCGAAATCCACCATGCACGATCGGATAATAGGTCTCTTTGTTTATGTCAGCCTGGATTTTGGGCACCAGAATATTGTCGATAGTGTTGAACCCACCAGGTGGCGTCGCAAGGCCACCCCCACCTACCCCATTGCATGGCGACACGTCGGCAATAGTCGTAACCCCAGTCATAGCAGTCGTACAGGTGTTGCCGAGGAACTTTTCGATCGGAGTGGTGCCATCGTGATCGAGGGAAACCTGCTCTGAGGCGTACGGCGTATTGTTGGTGGTCCAGTTCATGAGCCTGGAACCGCCGCTGTTGCTGCCCGGGACATACCAGTAGCAGACGCCGCAGGCTTCGGCGCCCGCCGCCATGTTGTACTCGACGTCGTTCCACCCGTTCATCAACCAGAAGATGGTCGGATTTTGTCCGTCAGTCTTGTAGGGCACTGCGCGCGGAATGGGATCGGGGTGCTTTTCGGCAACCAGGATGCCGGGGACCTTGCGCTCGTTGGCCAGGTCATCAACCGCGGCGAGTGCTGACACTCCCAGATTGGCGTAGAGCTTGTTATCGGTCTCAGTCCCGTCTTCCAGATAATAGCCGTGCCCGATAGAGCGATAGCCCACGTTGCGCGCGAGAGTTACCCCTTGAGTGGCATGCAGCACGACCCATCGCGTGAAGGAATCCCAAATCGAACAATCCTTAACGAGGGTGTCAGTCGGAACCTTGCGGCTCATGTGGAAATGGATGGGATAGTGGCCAATCTTGCCGCCCTGCCCCATCTGAAACATCTCGACGCCCTGGAGCTGCAGCCGCTTGAAGCCTTGCCGCACCACCATGTGGCCGCCGAAATAACGATCGTCGTCGTTAGAGTTGGCCGCCGGCAAGGGATCCATAAAATTCTTGCCTTGCGAAACGATCCTGATACTACGGGTTAGCAATCCTACCGCCGCGCGCGTATCGACCGAGGTAAGATCGGTCAGTCCACTTCGGCCGGCGGGAATACGGTCTTTCACATCGAAGGCCGAGGCGTTGTGAGGATAGGTAAGTCCCTTGCTCAAGGTAATAGTTTGACCATCGCCGGGATCCTGGATTTGTCGAACTTCCGTATGCGAGACCAGGTAGTCAGTCGTGGTGATGACGACGAGATCACCGGCCTGCCAGTCAACCTTCGCTGAAAGCTTGATCTGGGTCGCCGCATTGGGAGCAGTTGCGGTTGGCGCAGGCGAGGGAACCGCCGCCTGGAGAACGCCCTCCTTGCAGACGCCCACCGTCTGATTGTTGACCGTGAAGGTTTGAGTGGCCTTGTCGGGACAGCTGTCGAGCCGGACCCAACTGGTGGCAGTGTTGGAGGGATCGAGTGTCGCCGGATTGACCGTATCGGCGTAGGTCGCGCCCTTTTTACCGTACAGGCGAAGCGTACCGCCGTAAGACAGACCGATTACTTTGTAGCCAAAAAAGCCGGGATTGTTGCCACCGCCGTTATCGAACGCCATCGTATCGTACATGTAAAAGCAGTCCGTGATCCCGCTCCCGCCGAGGTTGGTGGTCTGGGTGCAGGTCGTCGGCGGGGGCTCCGGAGTCTTCGCCATCATGTTGATGGTGGTGGTGTCCGGAATGCCGCAGGTTTTATCGGACGATACGCTATTGCCGTTGATTTTTTTGCACGGGACGCCGACCCCCATCTTTTTGTTGGCCTGCTCGGCCCCATAAAGATGAAAAGTCAACTTGCCGCCGTTGGTACCGATCGGGACAATGCTCGAGGCTGGCGCATCGGGACTGGTCACCCCGGCGAGCATCGCGCCATTGTTCTGGATCAGAATCGATTTGGCATAGAAATCGGTAACCGTATCGCCGAACTGAAGGATCCCGCCGGCGAGGATGTTGATCTCCCCGTAGTTGTAAGTACCGGCGCCGACCGTGCAGGTGCCGGTCACGACCAGATCCTTGCCGGTTCCCGGACTTGCCAACGGACCGTTCTTACATTCGAGTTCGCCGGCGCCGACGTGCGCCTTCGCACCCGGAGACGTTGAAGCGAGAAGATTGCCTTGGAGTAAGCCTAAAAGGCAGGCGCTCAGAACGGCCACAACTCGGACACGCAGCTCAGAATGCATCTTGGATCCCCCTGTACGACGACCAGTCGCCTCGCACCCGAACATGAATCGAAAGCGCGCTCAGACAATATTGGAACGGGAGCGATCATAACGACTGAATGAATAACAGATAGCTTGCGATTGCTTGAAGAACAATATCTGCGGCACATTCCATTCAGAACGAAATACATGGTAGTAAATTCCCCTTACTGCACCTTTCATAGCTTGAGGGGGATCGTCTGATGGGCCATAGTTTGTCGGAGCGAAAACACCCAGCCATGAGCGCCGGTGGCAAAACAGCATCGGCCGCCATGGCGTTGATCTTGAGCGCGTTGTTGGCGGGATGCGGCGGCGATTCAGGCGGTGGAGGATCGACCAGCTCAAACGGCGTTTGGGTAGCCAATCGGACCAGCAATACTTTAGCGGCATTCTCCGCGTCGGTCAGTAAGCACAGCGGTGCGCCGGCGGCCACCCGGCTCAACCAAAGCGCCAACCTCGTGACGCCTGAGGGGATAACCTTCGACAAAAAAAACGATCTTTGGGTATCAAACTGCTCAGGCTCGGACGACTTCTCCGGAAGCATTTCCAAATTTACCGCGAGCCAGTTGCATAGTCTCAAGAAGAATCCGACGCCCACTCCGGATCTCGAACTGCTCGATGACGGCGGGCGCAACGTGTTCAACTGCCCCTATGGCCTTGAGTTCGACAAAAGCGGCAATCTCTGGGCCAGCAATCGCTTTACTCCAAATCTCATCAGCTTCAGTCCGGCGCAGTTGCAGCAGGGCGGAGTGACGTTGCCCGACACCATCATTACCTCAGGCGAATTCGGTGATCCTGAGGATATTACCATCGACAAGTCGGGCGCGATGTGGATCGCCGACGCCTCGTTCCCGGGAGTTTTCGAATATAAGGAGGCGACGCTGGCGAGCGCCATCGGCACCAGCAGCGACATCGATCCCGATATCATCATTACGTCCGCCGATGTGGATTCCGCGACCGCGGTCGCCCTCGATCGCAACGGAAACCTCTGGGTCGCCAACTGCGGCTTCAACGACCAGGTCCTGATGTTCAACGCATCGGATCTTTCAACTGGAGGCAGCAAAACGCCGGCTATCAAGCTGCAAGCAACCGCCGTGACTACGCCCACCGGTACAGCATTGAGTCTCGATTGTCCGGAAGGGCTGACCTTCGATCATTCGGGGAATCTGTGGGTCAGCAATGCGACCAGCGACACCTTCGGAAGTCTGATTAAATTCACAAAGGATCAACTCGCGGCCAGCGGCAGCCCGTCCCCGGCGGTCTTCCTGGATGCGGATGCGACCGGCACCAATCTCAATCAGCCGGTGCTGATCGATTTCGGACCGCTCTAAAAATGCCAGCGTCATGAGGCCCACAGCTTGATGCCGCCTAGCAAACCTTCCATGTTGCTGACGATTTTTACATTCGGAGGAAGCGCGCCGTCGAGTAGCCGTGCGTTGCCGCCACCGATGTACAGGCGATCATAGTTAAAGGTTCGTTGCAGGTCGCCAATCGCTTCCAGCAGAAGCTTGGTCCATTTCTTCTTGCCCTTCTTGGACAGAGCCTTGTTGCCGAGCTCTTCTTCGTAGGTCTTCCCTTTATGAAAGGGATGATGCGCCAACTCCATGTGGATTCGACGGCCATCGACGAAAATTACCGACCCCACTCCCGTTCCCATCGTAATAACCAACTCGATGCCGCGCCCGCTGATGCATCCGAGCCCCTGCACATCGGCATCGTTGGCGATTCGCACCGGTTTGTGTAGGCGGCGGGCGAGTTCCTTCTGCAGCGGATAGTCATTCCATCCTTTACCGAGGTTGACCGCAGTGTATACGACGCCTTCCTTGACGACCCCCGGGAAGCCTACCGACACCCTGTCGAATGTCCCATGCTGCTTCGCGAAGTCCTCGATTATCTTGATGACTTTCTTCGGCGTCGCGTTCTTCGGCGTCGCCTGCTTGGTGCGCTCCGTGATCGGCTTCCCCGATGCGTCCAGCTTTTCCGCCTTGATGCCGGTCCCGCCGATATCGATCGCCAGGGTGAACGGTCTTTTCTCGGGCTTCTCCGAGGATTCGCTCAGAATCGGCTTCGTCTTCCTTTCGCCCCAGGTCTTTTTAGCTGCCTCGTTGAGGGTCTGCTCCGTCGTCATGACTATCCTCTACACTCCCTCGCGATGCGCTAGCACAACCGGCTCCATCGATGCTATCGCCTCGCGGTTTCGCGAGCTTATCGGATTCTTTGCGAGGTTACTGGTCGGCCCTTGGTTTGACATAGGCGCGTCTAACCTGTACCTGACCTGCAGCGCCCTCGAAACAATAGGAGCTCGATGAAACCAAGCATTCGCACCATAGAATTGCGCAGGCTGGAAAATGACTCCGTGCGCGCGGTCGCTTCGATGCTGCTGGAACTCGAGGGGCCTCGCAACGCCGGCTCTGAGGCGGACCCGCGCTGGGCGACGCGGTTCGCGCCTGCGGGCACCAAGGGCGCTGCGCGCCACTGGCCGACTCGATTCCTCGCGTCCGACACCAAAACCGCGCAAGTCCGAAAGTAGGAGGGTTTGATGGATTCAAAAAAGCTCGATCTCATCAAGCTAAGCGATAGCTCATCCAGCGTCCCGGCTATGCTCAACGAACTCGAAGGTTCGGATCCGGCGCCGCAATGGCCCACGCGCTTCATCACCTATCAGAAGCTGGCGCCGTCGCGTGAACAGGGAGCGCGCAAGTGAAATCGATCGAGGCCATCGATCTCAGCAAGCTGGCCGGGAAAGAACTCGTCGAATCGATGGCGGACGAACTGGAAGGCGCTCCTCGGGAAGATGCGCCGACGGATTCGCGCTGGCCGGCTCGCTTTGTCTCTGCCTGCCCGAAGTCCGCGCCGCCGCGTTGGAGTAATCGATTCGTCGCCACCGGATTCAAGAGCGCTCCTTCGCGCGACTGATCCTTCATTGTCAACTAATCCTCATCGTCAACTAACGCTTCTATTGGAAAACGGGGACCGAACATGAAAAAATTCGCAACGATCGAATTGAGCGAGCTCGCAGGCAAGGAACTCGTGGATTCAATGGCGCATGAGTTGGAAGCCTCCGCGCACGACGACACCCGATGGCCTTCGCGTTTCGCGGTCGCTGGACCTAAATCCGCACCGCGTTGGGGCAATCGCTTCGCCGCCTCCGGACTTAAGAGCGCGCCTTCGCGCGACTAATCCTTCGTCATCGCAAATAGCACTCGTCGTCGCGAGACGAGGGAGAGAACCATTGAAAACAGTTGGAAAGGTTAAGCTGAGCGAGCTCGCGGGTAAGGAACTCGTCGAATCGATGACGCGCGAACTGGCGGGCGTCCCCCAGGATGACTCCCGGTGGCCTTCACGCTTCGCAGTCCCAGGTCCGAAGGCCGCGCCGCGCTGGGGAAGTCGCTTCTCCGCCGCCAGCGCCAAGGATGCCGGGCTCCGGCGTTAGGTCTCATTCTCCTTACCCTCGGAGGGAGCCGTGTTTGGTCTCAAGCGAGCACCGACACGCTGCCAATTTCTCGGCGCAGAATCATGAAGAAAAAAACCAGCAATATCGAATTACCCAAACTCAAGGGCCAAGCGCGCAAAAATATCTCCTCGATGCTCAAAGAGCTCGAAGGCGGGGCCGGAAGCGCGAACGATGCTCCACGCTGGCCGACCCGGTTCATCGCGGTGCCCGCGTCGAAATCTGCTCCCAAGCGACGCTGAGCGCGCCGCACCTGGGCAACGCCAAGCGCGAATCCAGATTCGACCGCGGAGTTTAGCCTGTGACTGCGATCGACATCCTGTGGGAAGACGCCGGCCTCTACCAGGCCCGCTACGAAAAAACCGCCTCCGCGCTGATCGCGATTTCGCAGGCGCTCGAGCGCAACCATCCGCTCGATGGCGGCGAGGCGGAATTCCTCGAACTATACGCGCGGATGGTGGCGGCCGATCCCGAGCACTTCACCCTCGTATGGCGCGATCCGACCGCCTACTTCTGGGTGCGCCTCGCCTACGAGTACGTCGGTAACTGCCTGTCTCCTGCCCCGCTCTCTGCGCTGGCCGAAACTGCCGCCCGCGAGCGCGGCGCCGCCGAGCCCAAGACTGCGCTCGAGGCGCATCTCGATGACTTCAAGCGCTTCGTTTTAGCCCTCGGCGTGGTGTCAGGCAGTGACCAGAAATTCTCCACTCCACTCAAAGTGGCTTTGCCGTTTGCCATCCCCTCCAGCCGCTTCGTAATCGACGGCCCAGGACCTCTGCTCATCAACGCTTTGCGCGACGGGCATCTCGAAGTGACTCACGGTGAAGGGCATCTGCGCCTGAAGCTCGCGGCATCGCCGCAGGAAACTCCCGGGGCTTTGACAGTTCGGGAATCTCCGGTCGCCGAGGCCTCCGGCTGCTCGGTCGTGCTTCAGCCCGAAGCCTTCAATCTGCCGGGCCTGAAAGAAGGTGCGCCGCTGCGGTTGGTGCCCCCGTCATTCCAATCCGAGCACGTTGCGGTCACCTCGCAGGCGCTCGAACTTCTGCATCGGCATCTTCCGCAGACTTTTGAGCACTTCAGCCTGATTGTGCGGCTGATCGCGCTGAAGACCTCGGAGGCCGGAGAGTACAGCAACGTCAGCCATTCAGATTTGCCCGGCAGCTTCATCGTTTCAGTGGCGAACGATCCCTACATGATGGCGGATTTTTTCGTCCATGAGTTCCATCACAACCGGTTTTTCTTCGTCGAAGAGCTGGGCGCCTTTTTCGCCGACCAACGCGACAACTTGATGACCAGCAACGAGTTCTACTCGCCCTTTCGCGACGACCTCCGCCCGCTGCATGGGATTTTCCACGGCCTCTACGTATATCTCGCAGTCTGGCGCTTCTGGTTCGCGGTCTATCAAAGCGGTGAGACTTCCGGGCTGCGCCGCGCCGCTGCCGCCGAGCAGATCCTCGCAGTCTCGATCCGTCTTGCGCTCGCGGTGGGACAGCTTCGGCGCTCTGCACATTTCACTCCACAAGGAGTGGAGTTGTTCGAGGCGATGGCCGCGGAGACCGCGCGGGCTCAGGAAATGACTCGCGAGCTGGCCTTGCCCGGCGATACCCCATCGATCCGATGCGATGACAACGGGGTTTTCTCGGTCCGCCCTGAAGAAGGCTCCGACCGGCCACTAACGGTGCGCCGCACGATTTTAGATCACGCGCAGCAGTACGACTTGCATCATCAATGCGCGGATCTCGAATCGATCATCCGCGCTAGCTTCCCGTGACCTGGACGCCCGATGGCAGTTCGGTAGTTTCAATCGGCGCGATTTCACACAACGCGGCCATGAATTTACCGCGCCGGGTGCGCGGGATCTCGTCTACTCTTTCCAGTTCGACGGTTACTCCACCGCCGATACCATCGGCAATTCGCTTCTTGATCGCTGCTTCCACTTCCGGCGCCAACGGCTCATCGCGGACGAATTTGATCACGAAGTGATCGAGCGCGCGCTGGACCAGTTGCAATTGTCGCAGGTCGTCGAGCCCTTCGAGAAAGTCATAGATTCGCCATGGCAGATACAGCTCGCCATTCTTCAAGCGAAACAGATTGATCGATCGTCCCACCACCTTTCCGATCAGCGGCAGCGTGCGGCCGCAGGAGCAACTACCCTCGACCGCCATCGCATAGTCGCCGATCTCGTAGCGAATCAATGGCGCAAGATAATTCTCCAGCGTCGTCACCACCACGCGACCGAGCTCTCCCGGCCTGGCCTGCGCGCCGTCGTCATCGAGCAGTTCGACGATCAAATGCTCCGTGTTTAGATGATAGTTGCCGTCGGGACATTGCCATGCGGGAAAGAATTCCGTGGTGCCGTAGTTATCGACGATGTCCACCCCGAGGATCTGCCGCGTGCGCGCGCGCAGCGAATCGTCCAGCACCTCGCCGCCGAGGAAAATTTTGCGCAAGGCAGGAAGCCGCGGGTCTTCCTTGCCCAGCACCATCAGCAGCGCATCGAGGTTGGATGGCAGCGTGTAGATGAAATGCGGATTCATCCTCCGCATCCATGCGATCTGTTTTCCAAAGTCCTCCGTATGCGACATGAACTGCGAGCCCATGATGACCCGGCTGCTGCTCAGGATCGAATCAGGCGACGGCGGATCGGGCCGCAGTCCGAGCGCCCACGCCGTGCGATGGATTGGGAGCCATCCATTCTCGACCAGGTAGCGTGCGCGCGCCGCGTGCCGTCCGCTTTGATGGCTGCGATCGAACAGCACGTCCACGCTTTGCCCGGTGGTGCCGGACGTTTTCACCTTGATCATCCTGGCGCCCGGCGGACTGCTGCTGAGCACCGAGCGCGTGATCTGGGCGAGATCCGCGCGCTGGAGGATTGGGAGTTTTTCCAATTCCGCCACCGATGGCAGCGATCCGAAACGCTCCGCATAAAACGGAATGCGCATCGCGGCCTGCAACGTTTTGTGCAGCCGCGTGCGCCGCAGCGCTTCGAGACGATCGCGACTCGCGTACTGCGAGAGCGTCAATTGCGCATAGCGAGGCACGGCCTCCAGCAGCGTGAACAGCGGTGAATCGAACCTCGGCAAGGAAGCATCAGTAGCATCGCGCAGGCGAGATTTCTATTCGGATCGCGGGAGTGGCGCGGCGGCGCCGAACGTGCCATGAGGGTGCAATTGCGATCGCTGAATTTCCGAGGACGCCGTGGCAGCAGCAACCGCACTAGCAGGCGAGCTTCAGCTCGAAACTGCCGCACCATCCCACAAGTGGCTGGTCGCGCTCGCGGTCATGCTCGGCACCATCCTCGAGGTGCTGGATAACTCGATCATCAATGTCGCCCTGCCCCATCTGCAGGGAACCTTCTCCGCCAGCGTCGACGAGATCGCATGGGTGCTGACCAGCTACCTGGTCGCTAACGGCATCATGATTCCGATGTCGGGATGGATTTCCTCGCGCTTCGGGCGCAAGCGCTACTTTCTGACCTCGGTATTCACCTTCGTCGCGGCCTCCGCGCTATGCGGCGCCGCTCAGTCGCTCGACCAGATGGTCGCGTTCCGCCTCATCCAGGGCGCGGCCGGCGCCGCGATGATCCCCTCCTCACAGGCCATCCTGATGGAGACGTTTCCACCCTCGCAGCAGCAGCTCGCGATGGCGGTATGGGGCATGGGCCTGATGGTGGCGCCGATCGCAGGGCCGACTCTGGGTGGATGGATTACCGACAACTGGAACTGGCGCTGGAATTTTTACATCAACCTGCCGCTCGGCGCGATCGCGTTCATCATGGTCTACACCTTCGTGCACGACCCGCCGTTCATGCACGAGCGGCGCACGCGCGGCGGCAAGGTGGACTACGCGGGCATCCTGCTGTTGGTGCTCAGCATCGGATTGCTGCAACTCGTGCTCGATCGCGGGCAGCGCGCAGATTGGTTCGAATCGTCGTGGGTGGTGCTCGCCACCGCGTTCTCGGCACTGTGCTTCGTCCTGTTGATCGCGCGCGAGCTGACGTTTTCGGAGCCGATTCTGGATTTGCGCATCTTCAAGGAACGCACCTTTGTGATTTCGGTCATCCTGATGATTGCGATGAGCTTCACGCTCTTCGGCAGCATCCTGCTCAACCCGCTCTTTTTGCAGGAGTTGCTCGGCTATAGCGCCTGGAAGACCGGCCTGGTGCAGGCCCCGCTCGGGCTATGCTCCGCGAGCTCGATGCTGATGACCGGACAACTCGCGCGCCTCGGACTCAATACGCGGCCGCTGGTCGGCCTCGGGTTCGCGCTGGTCGCCCTGGGCGCGTGGCGGATGTCGGGAATGAATCTGCAAGTGAGCATGATGTCGGTGCTCAACCGCAACATCACGATGTCGTTCGGCTTCGGGATGATTTTTCCCAACACTTCGGCGGCCGCGTTGTCATGCGTCTCGCGCGAGCGCATCGGCTATGCGGCGAGTCTGTTCAATATGCTGCGCAACACCGGAGCCGCGATCGGAATCGCGTTCATGACCAATTCGCTGATCAGCCATCAGCAGGTGCATCAGTCGCATCTGGTCGAGCATTTTTCGATTTTCGATGCGTGGCGATTCGGCCGGACCATGCCGCCGGGCGCGGCGCAGGCCTTCGCGTACTTACCGCAACTCGGCCACGGATCGCCGCATAGCCTCGCGATGGTTTATGGCCTGGTCCGTCAGCAGGCGATGATGCTGGCGTTCAACGATATCTATCGCATCATCGCGATCGCGCTGATTCCGTTGATTCCGCTGTTTCTGTTCCTGCCGAGCAGCAAATCCGGTCCCGCGGCACCACCCGCGCATTGAGCGGAATCAGATGGCGGCGCGTTTGGCGGGAACCGCTTGCGGCTTCGGACGCAGCAGCTTCAGCGCGCCGACGTAGTAATCGACGCCCGACCATACGCTCAGTCCCATCGCGATCCACAGGATGAACATGCCGGCGGTGAAAAAATCGATGTAGAAATAGGTGTAGCGGATCAGCAGTCCCTGGATGGCGATGGACTGCAGCACCATCTTGTACTTGCCGAGCTCCTCGGCCGCCATCACCACGCCCTCGGCCGCGGCAATCGCGCGCAGTCCGGTCACCATGATTTCACGGATGACCAGCACGGCGACGATCCATGCCGGCACGCGCGGAAGTTGCGGCGTTGCCGACGAGCATGATGAGCGCGGAAATCACCACCACCTTGTCGGCCAGCGGATCGAGGAATTTGCCGAGCGTGGTGCCGGAGCCGTAGTTGCGCGCGATGTAGCCGTCGAGGAAATCGGTGATGGTCGCGAGGAAGAAAATCGTCGCCGCGAAGGCCGCCGCGGTCGGGCCGGGCAACAGCAACAGGTACACCAGCAACGGCGCGGTTGCGATTCTACATAGTGTAAGGATGTTGGGAGTTGTCCACGCCACGCGAAAAATCCGCTCTCCGTCGCGTTAGATGCGATTCCCCGCCCCTTTCGAGACTATGGCAATAGTGGATGCGGGGCAAACCGCCGCGTTTTCGCGCTCGGCGCGCTTGATGCATTCCTGCCGTCACATCGGGTAACCTCAAGATCATCACGATGAAACAGTCCTCGCACTTCGATTCGGATTTCCTCGTCATCGGCGGCGGCATCGCGGGCCTGATGTTCGCCCTCCGAGCCGCCGAGGTCGGCACCGTCATCGTTCTGACCAAGGCCGCGAGTTCCGAGGCGAATACCTCCTATGCGCAAGGCGGCATCGCCAGCGTGTGGAGCGTCGACGACACCTTCGAATCGCACATCGACGACACTCTCAACGCCGGCGCGGGGCTATGCGATCGCAATGCGGTCGAGACCATCGTGCGCGAGGGGCCCAATGCGGTGCGCGAGCTGATTCGCCTCGGCACCCAGTTCACCCGCATCGAGGCGGGCGGCCCAGAAGCGGCCGGAGAAGATGAATACGACCTCGGGCGCGAGGGTGGGCATAGCCATCGGCGGGTGCTGCATGCGCAGGACCTCACCGGCCGCGAAATCATGCGCGCGCTGGGCGAGGCTGCGGCGGCGCGCCGAACATCCGCATGCTCGAAAATCATGTCGCGGTGAACCTGCTCATCAAGAAGGATCGCGGCGACCGGCAAGCCCAAATCATGCTGGGGCGTGTATGCGCTCGATCGCGACACCAATCGCGTCATCAAGATCGTCACTCGCGCGACGATGCTGGCGACCGGCGGCGCGGGCAAAGTCTACCTCTATACCACCAATCCCGATATCGCGTCGGGCGACGGCGTGGCGATGGCGTATCGGGCGGGCGCGCCGATCGGCAACATGGAGTTCATCCAGTTTCATCCGACCTGCCTGTATCATCCGGCGGCGAAGTCGTTTCTGATTTCCGAGGCGTTGCGTGGCGAGGGCGCGATTCTGCGCCTGCCCGACGGCACGCCCTTCATGAAGAAGTACGACGCGGCCGCAGAGCTAGCGCCGCGCGATATCGTCGCACGCGCCATCGACGCCGAGATGAAACGCCTCGGCCTCGATTGCGTGTACCTCGACCTGAGCCACAAGCCGGCGGATTTCATTCGCAATCGCTTCCCGAACATCTACGCGCGATGCCTCAGCTTCGGCATCGACATGACGACGCAGCCGATTCCGGTGGTGCCCGCGGCTCATTACATGTGTGGCGGCGTGATGACCGACCTCAACGCGCGCACGCCGATCGAGCGTCTCTATGCGGCCGGCGAAGTGGCGATGACCGGGCTGCATGGCGCCAATCGCCTCGCATCCAACTCGCTGCTCGAGGCCGCGGTGATGGGCCATCGCGGCGCGGTGGCGGCGCATCGCGAGATCGCGGACTCGCCCGACGGCACGGTGCCCGACTTCGCGGAATGGGAAACCGGGCGCGCCATCAAGAGCGAGGAGCGCGTGATGGTGACTCAGAGTTGGGACGAGATTCGCCGCATGATGTGGAACTACGTCGGCATCGTGCGCAGCGATCGTCGCCTCGCGCGCGCCGAGCGTCGCCTCGCGCTGCTGAACGAGGAGATCCACAGCCTACTACTGGGACTACCTGCTCGACTCCGACCTCATCGAGTTGCGCAACCTGGTGAACGTCGCAGAGCTGATCGTGCGCTCGGCCTCGATGCGCCAGGAGTCGCGCGGGCTTGAACTACAACCTCGATCATCCTAACCGCGACGACGCCCACTGCCTGCATCCGACGGTTATCACGAGGTACTGAGCTCCCTCGAATCCCGAGCATCGGAAGAGGGGCGCTACGCCTTCTTTTTCGCGAAGGGACGGTCGCGCTCGCTCAGAGCTTCCTTCAGGCCCTTCTCGCGGCTGGCCTTCATCCACTCCTTCACCGTGTCCGTCTGATGCGCGATGACATCGATGTCCGCCGACGATTGCTCCGCCGCGCGAATCCCCAGGATGTCGTAGTAGCGATTCACCGCGGCCTTGTGCAGCGCGAGCAGCTCGGCCGGCACCATCGCGACGCGACGGCAATAGGCGAGCGTTTCTTCCTCGAGCTTGTCTTTCGGATACACGCGATTGATGAGATGCCATTCGAGCGCTTCTTTCGCTGACATGTAGTCACCGGTGAAGAAGTACTCCTTGGTCTTGCGCGGACCCATCAGCACCGGCCACATCGAAAGCGTCGGCAGGATGCCGAGCGAGCGCCCGGCGGGATGCCCGAACTGCGCGTCCTCGCTCGCGAACACGATATCGCAATGCCCGATCAGCTCGGTGCCGCCGGCGAGGCAAAAGCCGTGCACCTGCGCGATGGTCGGCTTGTTGATCGACCACAGCCGCTGCCATCGCTCGATGGTCTTGTGCAGGCCGAAGCGATCGCTGGTGACGGTGAACTTCGGAGCCCGGATGCTGGGTGCCCTGCAGGTCGTAGCCCGCCGAAAACGCGCGCCCGGCGCCGCGAATGATGAGCACGCTCGCATCCTGATCGTTTCGTATTCGCTCATCACGCTTTCGAACTCGGAGAGCAGCTTCTGCGAGAGCGCGTTGAGCTTCTCGGGACGATTGAGGGTCAGGCGGAAGATTTTGTCTTCGACCTTTTCATAAGTGATGGTTTCATAATTCGCCATTTTGTTTTCTCCGCTTCGCTTATTTCACCGAGGCGACGAAATCGCCGGGGATGCCGACCGATTCCTCGGGCGCTTCCCAGAAGAACATGTGCCCGATGCCTTTAAGGATGTGCACCTTCGAGCCGGCAATCTTCGAGTGGAGGATCTCGGCATTCGCATGCGGCAACAGCTTGTCATCATCGCCATGAAAAATCAGCGTGGGCGCTTTGATCTGGCCGAGGCGATCCCACGGCTCCCATCCCTGGATCGCTTCCATCTGGCGCGTGAAAGTCGGGAGCGGCGTGATCGGATATTTGCCCATCTCGGCAATCTGCTGATCGATGAAAGCCTGCCCGCGCTTGCGAGTTGAGGAACGCGGTGCCGCATGCGACCTCGAACGCGGTGCGCGCCTGCTGCTCGGCGAGTCTTGCTCGGATCGGGCATCAGCTTCGCGACGTTGTCGGGATCGTTGGGCGCGGCATGCGCCATGCCGGGCGCGGTGCATCCGAGCACCAGGCCGCGCACGCGCGCCGCGTGCCTGAGCGCGAACTCCTGCGCAATCATGCCGCCCATCGAGATGCCGTAGATGTGCGCGCGGTCGATCTTCGCATGATCGAGGACCGCCGCGACGTCATTCGCCATATCGGTCATGGTCCACGGTGCATCGGGCTTGTCGCTCTCGCCGGTGCCGCGATTGTCGATGAGGATAGTTTTGAAGCGCCTCTCGATGAGGTCGAGAAACGGATCACCCCATCCGCGGCTGGAGCCGCTGAAGCCCATGATGAGGGCGAGCGGATCGCCGCTGCCGCGGATTTCGTACCGAAGTTTGAGTCCGTCTTTGGACTGCGCAAAATCTCTGGTGGTTGCCATGAGCACTCCGTCGCCGAAGGGTTTGTGATTGGGGTGACAATACCACGCTGGGAGAAAATCGATAGGGCGCGGACCTAACCCCTAACCCCTTCCCCTGAAGTGGAAGGGGGACCGGAGCGGAATTCCCACTCCCTACGCTGTGTGGGGGAGTCCGGCGGCGCGAGGCTTTGCGATGGCTGCGAGCAAGCGTCGTGACGCTCGGGAGGGGATGCAGGGCGAGGGCCACCGACTTCGCGAGGATGGTGGCTCCCGGGCAGTCACCCCCTCCCGAATGGCGCGCTGGTCGCACAACCAAAGAGCGACCAGCGCGCCATCCGGACTCCCCCACGAGGACGTGTGGGAGTGGGATTTCAGCGTACGAGCGAGGAAATCGATCGCGCGATGCCACGCGTCGTCGGAGGCCTTCGGATCATAGTGCCCGCCGCGGCCGTGGAAATTGAAGCCGTGATCCATCCCCGCATAGATGTGCATCTCATGCGGACGCCCGGCCTTTGCTAACAGTTCGTCGAGCTCGTGCGCTTCGGAAACCGGAATAACAGTGTCCGCTTCGCCATGGAGAATCAGCGTCGGCGGCATCGTGGCGGCCTGGTCGCGAAGCGTCGGAATCATGCCGCCGTAGTATTCCACCACCGCCGCAACCTGATGCGGATACATCGCGGCGGTGCCGACCGCGAGATACGCGCCCTGCGAAAAGCCCATCAGCGCGATGCGGTTCGAATCGACCTCGGGATTATGCCCGAGCGCATCGATTCCCGCATGGATGGCGCCGGTCCAGTTGCGGAAGTTCTCGTACGGGTCGATCGCCGGATCGGTATTGTCGCCGCCATCGAGGTACTCGATGAACTCGGCAAAGAAGCCGTGGCGCGCGAGGTCGGTGCACATCGCCTCGAACTCAGTCACCGAGGAAACCGCGATATCCCGCGCCATGCAGCAGGATGACTGCCGGATGTCGCCCCACTCCCGGTGAGCAATGGAACTCCTCGATCGATCTTCCGTTGAATGCGAATGCGCCTCCCGGCAGATGCGACGACGAATGACGCGTCGAGACAATTGTGGCGACCAGCAGCGCGATCGCGAAGACCACACCTATCGCCCGTAGCGAATGGCGCGGCTTTGCGCTCGACGGCGCTTCACTGCCGGTGGAGGTCATTGAGAAACCATTGGTGCAACCATCGGCTAAACGCGGGCGAAAAAAAAACCTCTCCCCCGCGCAACACGGGGGAGAGGAAAAAGGAGGAGGAGGGAAGAACTTATTTATACCACAACCTCAGGCGCGAAGCTTCATCCTCACCGGCATATGTTTGATGCCGCCCACGAAGCCCGAGCGCAGCCGCTCCAGCGGTCCCGCCGATTCGATGTACTCGACTCGCTTCAGCAGCTCGCGGAAGATGACCTCGAGCTCGAGGCGCGCCATGTTGGCGCCGAGGCAGAAGTGCTCGCCGATGCCGAACGCGATGTGCGGGTTGGGGTCGCGCGTGATGTCGAACTTGAACGGCTCCTCGAAGACTTCCTCGTCGCGGTTCGCCGAGGGATAGAAAAGTGCGAGCGACTGGCCGGCCTTGATGGTCTTGCCGCGCAGGGTGTAGTCCTCGGTCGCGGTGCGCGCGAACTGGATGACCGGGCTGATCCAGCGCACGATTTCCTCGATCGCGGGGCGCAGCAGCGCGGGATTGCCCTGCAGCATCTTCCATTGCTCGGGATTGTCGATGAGCGCCTGCACTCCACCGGAAGTCGCATTGCGGGTGGTCTCGTTGCCGGCCACCACCAGCAGCAGGAAGTAGGACAGCATCTCGAAGATGGGCAGCGGCTGGCCATCGAGCTGAGCCGCGCCGAGCACGCTGGTGAGATCGTCCTTGGGCTCCTTGCGCCGCTGCTCGACGAGATTGGTGAAGTAGTTGAAGAGGCCGGCCTGCGCGCGCTGGACGGTCTCCATCGGCGTGGCGCCCTTGTTGAACTCCGGATCGCCGGACCCGATGGTCTCGTTGGTCCATTGGAAAAGCTGCGGGCGATCGGCTTTGGGCACGCCGAGCAGCGCCGCGATGACATCGAGTGGAACCTTCGCCGATACATCGGTGACGAAGTCGCATTCGATGGTCGAGCCGCCATTGCGATGGGTCTTTATCAGGTCATCCAACATTTCGTTGGTGATTTCCTGCACCTCATGTTCGAGCGAGCGCACCGCGCGCGGCGTGAAGCGGCGATTCACCAGGTCGCGATACTTCGCATGCTCGGGCGGATCCATGTTGAGCAGATGGCGAAACAGCATGTCGCCGCCTTCGATGTACTGATCCTTGGTCGATACCAGCAGACGCGGGCCATTGAGGAAGAGCTTCGGCTGGCGCGCGATTTCGACGATATCGGCATGCTTGGTGATCGCCCAGAACGGCGCGACGTTCTCGCGATCGTACCAGTAGACCGGCGCGTGCTTGCGCAGGTAGGTCCATTCGGCATGCGGATAGCCGTTCTTCTCGTAATGCGGTCCGGCGACGATTTCGAGGCTATCGAGATTGAGCGATTCGATATTGGGAGCTTCCATTGATTTGCCGCCTTAATCCTCGAGCGTGATCGCCTGACGCGGGCAGAGCTTGACCGCGAGTTTCAGCTTTTCCTGGAGCGCGGCGGCAGGATTTTCCAGTTTGACGTAGGCCTTGTCGTCGTCGCGCACCTCGAAGATTTCCGGCGCGACATCGGAACAACGCGCATTGCCCTCGCAGGCGTGGCGATCCACTACGATTTTCATAGCACCTCGATTTGCGAATATGTCGGGCTTCGGACTGCTAAACCTGGGGACGACTCTACCCTTTTATCCCGCGCTGCGCGCTATCGTTAGCGCGCGCTCCGCGCTAGGCGCCCTCGCGACTGCGGAAACCGCTGGTGGTGGGTTCAGGCGGCAGATTCAGGACGTCCTTGGGAAAGAAGCCGCTCAGATATTCGATGATATCGCGCATCGACACAACCCCGACCGGACGACCGTCAGCATCGGTCAGCGGTACATGGCGAAATCCCTCGACGCACATCTTGTTGAGCGCGTAGGCGACGATGGCGTCGTCAGGCAGCCGCACCGGATCGCGCGTCATGTATGGACGAATCGGCGTGCGCTCGAGATCGATGGCGGTCCCTACCACCTTCATCAGCACGTCGCGCTCGGTGAAAATGCCGCTCAGTTTGCCGTCGCGCGTCACCAGGATGCATCCCTGGCGATGCTCGCGCATCTCGCGCGAGCGCATCGGCGAGCGGCGTTTGCTCATCGAGGACGAGGCCGTGATTGGAGAGCGCATCCTTGAGGGTCTCGCGCAGCAACGCGGAGCCGAGCTCGACGGACTCGAGGCTTTCTTCGTCATGGTCGAAGGAGTCGAGGTCTTCGCGCGATAGTTCGGGGTTAAGGGGAGAAGCCATCATGAGACCTCCTCATCGAAGGGATGTGGTTACTGGGACGCTATCCCCGCGCCAGTTGTGTGGCAAGCCGACGGGTAACGTCGGCTGTTCAATTTTACGAATTAGACCTCGGCTACATCTGGTGCACCCTTCTACAAGTTACACAACGCCGATCCGTCAGTTATATACAGTGTGCCGATCGGGAGGTCCGTCGGGGAAACTATAGATGTCGACAACTTGGTCACTTTTTAATATCCGACTCAGGCGGTAGGTACCGAAAACTTGGCCCACCCCATAGAGGTCGCGCCGATGCCTGACGGTCGGATGGGAATTACGATTTTGATCGGCATGCGGATCCGCAACTGCTTCGCCGGGTACCGAAGGAGATCGATCACGTACCGGTCGCGGTAGAAGTCACGCCTCCGCCGCTTCCGCCGTCAGCCGCGCGCTGATGGCATGCTGAAGCCACAGCAGAGTCCCAAAAAAC
The DNA here is from genome assembly GCA_963848285.1 of uncultured delta proteobacterium. Lineage (GTDB taxonomy): Bacteria > Desulfobacterota > Binatia > Binatales > Binataceae > DATGKG01. The sequence goes on from CAWKCZ010000002.1 coordinate 1,071,475, forward strand.
AAGGCGCGGGCGCATCGGATGCGCCCGCGCCCTTCGCTCACAACGGGCAGGAGGAGCGATTAGTTCTCGATTTGCCAGAGCTTGCGCGCGACTTCCGCCGAACGCTTTACCATCTTGGTGCCGAGGTCATGCTGCGCTTCGAAAATCGGCGCGAGCGCGGTCGACTTGGCCCATTCGGTGGCGCTCGCCTGATACTCGAGCATCCCGTTGGCGACCTTCTCGCTGGTGTCGATGTACCATGCGGCGACCTTCTTGAGGCCGTCGGTGCTGAACATCTGGCTGCCGAAGCTGGCCAGGTTCTCTGCCACTTTTTCCGCGCGTTCCTTTGCTTTACCTTCCACTTCGATCCTCCGATTATTGACCGATGTTTATTCGCGGATCTGTCCCCGCGTTCTGGTTGCCTCGAAGTTAACCATCGATCGCGGTTTGCGCCTGCGCGGTTTCGTCACCGAGGCGACGAAACCCTCGATTGTGTCGTGCGCGACTAGTCCCGATCGGACAGCCATTTGCCGATTTCTGGCCATAGCTTCTTGATTGCTGGTCCACTCACCGCCGCGCCGATGTGGCCGGTCGGGAAATGCAGGTTGCGTTTATCTTCGGAACGCGACGAATTCCGGCAGCGGCTTGCTCGCATTCGGATGCACCACATCATCGTGATCCGCGATCGACATTGAGCAGCGGCTCGGTGATGTTCTTCAGGTTGACGAGCTGCTCGCCCACTTTCATCAGGTTGCGATAGAGCTTGTTCTCGCGCGAGAGCTCCTGGGTCAGCTCGCGGAAGATCTGTCCCGCCAGCGGCACATCGCTCGCCATCCACTTCTCGAACAGCTCGAAGGTCTCGGCATAGTTGTCGCGCGACTGATTCTTATAGCGTCCGACGTACTTGTCGATCATGTGATGGGTCGGGTTCATCGCGGTGAAGAACGAGTTCATCATCCACGCCGGGCAGTTGCCGTAAATCGCCGTAATGGTATCCGCGATCGCGGGATTCATCGCATCGGCGAAGTTCGTGATCGGCAGATCGCGATTGCTCATGTCGAACGGAATCGTGAGCGTGATCAGGTTCTTGATGTTCTCCTGATGCAGCGCCGTGTACATCAGCGAGAGCAGCGCGCCGAAGCAGTAGCCGAGCAGGTTGATGCGCTCGACGCCGCTATGGATCTGCACCGCGCGCACCGCATTGGCGACGTCGCCGTTGACGTAAGCCTCGAAGCCGCGCCAGGTGTCGTCGGCGTCGGGCGGAATCCAGTCGATGAAGTAGACGTCGAAGCCCTGGTCGGTGAGGTTCTCGATGACGCTGCGACCCTTCTGCAGATCGAGGATGAAGGGGCGCTTGATGAGCGCGTACACCAGCAGCATCGGCGTCTTATGCCGAATCGCGCCGCGCGCCGCATAGTAGCGCAGGCTGACTTTGCCGCCTTCATAGATGACGGTGTAAGGCGTCACCATGGGCGGATCGTTTTCCGGAGCGCCGAAATCCGCGCCGGAACGCATTCAGCGTGCGCAGGGCGCCTTCGCCCCAGAATCCTGCAACTTCACTAACGACGGACACGGTTGCTTACCTCCACTGCCGGCAGCGCGCGCCATCCGATCCACGCCGGATTGTCGAACTCAGGATGCGAACGGGCGCCGACGCGGCTTCGCGAATCGCCATCTCGCGGGCAACCTCGGCCTCGCGCGCGATCTCGTCGGTGTCGGCTTCCACTTCGCGCGGCTCGCGTTCGGCCGCGGCGGCACGCTCGTACTCGGCGGTGCGAATCTCCTCGCGCAGGGACTTCACGTCGCGGCGTAATGCCTCGATGTCATCGAGACAGTCGGCAGTCCGACGCTCGGCCAGAATGCCGAGAAAAACGCACCCGCGAACGCATCGACGACGCGCTGGGTCTTCATCGTGCTTTCCATCATGCGGGCGCCGACCTTCGCGATGCCGCGATTGCGATACGCGCGATTGGTCAGCTCGGTGGCGACACCGGTAGCCGCTTCGTAGGCCTTCCATCCGGCCTGGTAGAGTTCGCCATCGGTGTCGGATTTGAAGGCGCGTAGGGTTACCGCCGCGGGCAGGTCGATCAAAGCGACCTCGGCGAGCGCGAGAAGTCCGGATCTTGAGTTCTGATTTGGGCTGGCTCATGATAAAAATCCTCCGTCGTCTAGGCTCCGCAACCCACCCGGGTGGGCCATCTGTGCAAGGTCGGTGCCCTGTCCCGCGACGCTTAAAGCATGTCTAAGTCCAACAGGGCATTCGTCGCAGAATCCGCACGATGCTCACCCATCGCGCATCGTGCGAGCTGACTGCTCGTTTGCGTCGGGGTCATCTTCGGAAGTTCGATTCGAGATTGCTGCGGAAATCATGTTCGTGTATGGTCTGTAAGATGAACTAATGAGCAGGGCTAAGCAATGATTAGTGTTACTTAAGATTGTCCCGCTTGTGACGAAATGGCGAAAAATCCGCCTTGATGGCCTCAAATGGTCGCATACGTGACGAGGATTTGACGGTTGCGATGTAATCTGTCGGTGAAATTCGGCGTCGATGTGACGACTAAAGCTCACTCTCTGCGTTGTGGATTGTCGTAATCTGCCGCGATGGCCAAGACGATCTGCGTTGCCTCGATCAACGTCGTGTGAACAATTCGTCGACTACGCGGTCGACGGAGATTGTTAGGTCGATCGACGCTCAGGCGTTTGACATCGGACCCTCGCCGATCGTAAAATTCGTAGGCAGTGGTTTCTACCGCCCCGCTAGATTCCTCAGATGTTGCATCCCTTTTCGCTTCTTCTATGCGAGAGCCAAAGATTGACCGACAGTTTCTGAATCCGAGTATCGCGCCCGATGACATCGCTATGTCAGATGTGTTCTTCTTGCCGCGCTTATCTCGTCGTGCGCGATGACCATCCACCTCGGGATTGTCCCGATTGGGCGCGAGCGGATGCCCCGCGAGCCGGTCTGCATCAGGTTTGATGACGGAAGCACCGGCGTTTTGATTTCAGTGGTGCGCGATGCTGCAGCATCTGAGCGAGTTTACCATCTACCTGCAGCAGCAGCGGCTGCATTAGGCTTTCCGCCCGCCTCACCCTACCCTTTCTAATGCCACCTTTTGGGGACTCGCGCTCGCATGTGGTACCTAAGTGATCGTGGTACGCGAGAATCCATTGGACCCCAAAGCGATGAAGCGGCTGCGCACGCTTTCGTGGATGAGCCTCGAACAACTGGAGCGGCTGGCCGGCGCCGCCGAGGCGGTGCGCATTCGGCGACCCAACACCATCTTCTCCGAAGGGCAATCCTCCAACCGCGTCTACATCATGCTGTCGGGCGTCGCGAAGCTGTCGATCCTCAATCGCGAGGACCGGGTGCTGGTCGGGCTGGTCGGCCCCGGCGAGGTCTTCGGCGTCTCGTCGCTGCTGCCCAATGCGATCCGGCCCTTTCGATGCGACGCGTTTACCGATTGCACAGTCGCCATCGTGCAGCCCGAGGTTTTCGTCGAGACCACCCTCGGCATCCAGCGCGAGCTATTGAGCCGCGTCCTCGACGCCACGGTTGGGCGCTGGTGGATGATGCTGGTGCGCTACGCGAACTTCGTCGGCCTCGGATTGCGCGAGCGGCTGGCCGGCGCGCTGCTCGAGGTCGGCAACAAATTCGGCGTCGAGGACTCGCGCGGCGTGCTGCTGACGCTCAAACTGACGCATGAGGATTTGGCGGACCTGGTCGGCGCCTCGCGCCAGCGCACCACGGTTCAGCTCAAGGAATTCGAAAACGAGCAGGCGCTGATTCGCGACGGGCGCCGGATGATAATCGTGCCGCATCGGCTGCTGCACAGGAACGAGGAACACATCGCCGCGCCGGCGCAACCCAACGGGGGCACTCAAATGTCAGTCAGCAAATTCATCAGCACTAAACGGCCTCAAGCTCCATTCCTGGATCACGGAACGGAAGGTAAGCCGCCGCTGGTATGCCTTCACGGGCTGACCGGCAACGCGCACAACTTCGACGCGCTCGCGCCGCGCCTTAGCCGCAAGCTTCCACGTCGGTCGATCGACGTGCGCGGGCGCGGCGACAGCGGGTGGACGCCGGGAAGCGAGTACACGCCGCAGAACTATGCCGCCGACCTCGCGGGACTGCTCGACGAGTTGAAGATCGAGCGCGTGACGCTGATCGGCACCTCGATGGGCGGGATGATTTCGATCCTGTTCGCGGGCGGCTATCCACATCGAGTCGCGAAGGTGATCCTCAACGACATCGGGCCGGACATCGATCCGGCAAGGGCATCACGCGCATCACCGGTTACGTCGGCGAATCGCCGAGCGAGTTCAACAATCTGCAGGAAGTCGCGGCCTACTACCGGGCGAATTATCCGGCGATGAGTAACATCCCGGAGGCCGATCTCGTCGAGCAGGTGAAGTGGTCGGTGAAGCCGGCCGACAACGGCAAGCTTACCTGGAAGATGGATCCGCAGATTCGCAAGCCGCTGCGCACTGCGGCGCGTCCGCTCGACATGTGGGTGCCATTCGCGCGTATCGAGGCGCCGATGCTGGTGATTCGCGGCGCCGAAAGCGACATCCTCGCGGCGCGGACGGTGGAGCGGATGAAGTCGGTGATCCCGCACGTCGAGTCGGTGGAAGTCCCGGGAGTCGGCCACGCGCCGACACTGATGGAACCGGCCGCGCTCGCGGCGATCGCGAAGTTCCTCGCGGTCGTCTAACCCGCGGCCCGCTTGCGCGGTCGCGCCATCTTCGGGGCGGGCCTCACTGCACGCGCAATCTTTTCCCCGGACTCCTGCTCGGCGCGCTCCAGATCGTATTGCGCCTGAATATTCATCCAGACCTGCGCGGAGGTCCCAAGGTAGCGCGAAAGCCGAAGGGCGGTATCCGCGCTAACACCGCGTCTGCCATTGAGGATTTCCACGATTCGTCCCGACGGAACCGCCAAGATCGAGCGCGAATTGATTCGCGCTGAGTCCGCGCGTTTTGAGTTCCTCGCGCAGAATGTTCGCCCGGATGAACAAGAATTTTCTTCCGTGCCATTCTAGCCTCTGTGATAGTCGACTACTTCCACGTTGTAGGCGTGCCCGTCGCGAAATTCGAAACACAGTCTCCATCTCGCGTTGATGGAAATCGCCCATTGACCCTTCCGCCGGCCGGATAACGCGTGCAGGTTGAAGCTTCGCAGCGTCGGAATATCTGCCAATGACGAAACGTTGTTCAGGTAGATCAACCCCGCGAGCGCCAGGCGTAAATCCAGTCCGCGAAAAGATCGCGCGGTTCGCTCGTCGTACAAACGGCGACGTGGCTTCGTTGCGGAAGCTCTTGATCAACGGCTCAGCGTACTACGCGTTCCGTAGTACGTCAAACCGATAGTCAGCTAGTGCGGAAACTCCACCATCACCTTCGCGCGGTTGCCGGGCTTGCGCAGCGCATCGAACATCGCCGGAACCTCCTCGAGCTGATGACGTCGGTGATCATCGGCTTCGCGTTGAGCTTGCCGCTCGCGAGCGCCTCGATAGTCTCCTCGAACTCCGCTTCCGTGTATCCGATCGCGAACTCGACCGAGACTTCCTTCATCAGGCATTTCATCGGCACGATGGTGTCCGGCTCCATGCACGCGCCGACGACGACCACGCGTCCATGCGTCCCCGCGATGTCGATGGCCGCGCCGAGCGTGCCCTTCACCCCGATGCATTCGATGACCAGCTCCGGCGGATGCCCGGTCAGTTCGCGCATCCGATCGGCGGGCTTCTGCTCGTTAGGATTCACGACTTCGGTGGCGCCGAGTTTCAGCGCGAGTTCGGCGCGTCCCGCCGCCAGCTCCGACACGATGATCGGGTTGGCGCCCTTGGCCTTGCACCACGTCAGCGCCGCGAGGCCAATCGGTCCCGCGCCCATCACGACGCATCCGGTGCCCGGCTTGATGCTTGCGCGATTGACGCCATGCAGCCCCACTGAGAGTGGCTCGACCAGCGCACCCTCGCGCGAGGTGACATTGTCCGGCAGCTTCAGCAGGCTGCGCTCGCCGCACATCACGTATTCGGCATAGCCGCCGGGAAGCTGCCCCAGCCCGAGCACGCGGTTGCGCCGGCAATGGTAGCCTTCGCCGCGCGCGCACGCCTCGCATTCGCCGCAGGTGATCCACGGCAGCGAGGCGACCCGCTCGCCGATCGCGAAGCCGCGCACGCCCTGCGCCTACTTCATGAACCTCGCCGCAGAATTCGTGGCCCATGATGCAGTCCGGCGCGCAGCGTGCCGAACTGCACCGCATGCAAATCCGATCCGCAGATGCCGCAGTTGTGCACCTTGAGGACGACCTGCCCCGGCCCCGGCCTTCGGCACCGGCGCATCGATGATGCCGACCTCATTTTGCTTCTTGAACGCGGCGGCCTTCATCGAGGTCCTCGTCGCGCCTTAGTGGCGCTTCTGTTCGATGAGCTCGATCTTGTAGCCGTTGGGATCCTCGATGAACGCGATCACGGTGCGTGCCATGCTTCATCGGACCCGCGTCGCGCACCACCTTGACGCCCTTGGCTTTCAAATCCGCGCAGGCCTTGTATGCGTCGGGCACGCCGATCGCCAGATGGCCGAACGCATTGCCCTGGTCGTAGCTCTTGGTGCCCCAGTTATGCGTCAGCTCGACGACGGTGTTGTCCTTCTCATCGCCATAGCCGACGAACGCGAGGGTGAACTCGCCGCCGGGAAAATCCTCCTTGCGCAGCAGCTTCATGCCGAGCTGATCGCAGTAGAACTTCAGCGATTCGTTGAGATCGTTGACGCGAATCATGGTGTGCAGCAGTTGCATGGATGAATCCTCGCCGTTTGATTTTGCAGACGCCGCTAATCTTCGTCGCGCGCGTCTTGATAGCCTTTTCGAGTTCGCCCTTGATCTCCTCGAATGCGTTCTCGGTCGGCACGATGCCGTGCTCCCTCATCTTCTCGAGCAGTTCTCGCCGCTCGAGGCCGAGCAGTTCCAGCGCCTCGTGCTCATGCATCCGCTTCGAGCGCACCAGCTCGAGGATCGCGACCTCGCGCATCCGCTCGCTGAATGCCGCCAGCGGAAATTCGGCATCGAAAATGTCGGCCGGAATGTCAAGTCGAGTTCGATCATGTTCTCGATCCGACTTTCGACAATCGCATCCGCAATGTCAATTGCGCGCGAGCTTTACGATTCTCTCCTTTATATGCGAACCTAGTCTGCCTGCTGGACAGCGATACGTCAGCGAGCCGGGGCACCTTCGCGGGCTCCAGGGGGATGGACTATGGACTTTCAATTTTTCGCCCGAAGACGAAGCGTTCCGCGCCGAATTTCGCGCGTGGCTGGAGAAGAACGCGCCCAGCGCATCGCGACTCCAACAGCGAAGTTCTCGCCGATGGCGAGGAGAGCGATTTTCGTCGCCGCGTCGCATGGTTTCGCAAGCTCGCGTCGGGCGGATGGACCTGCATCAGTTGGCCGAAAGAGTATGGCGGACGCGGCGCCGGCATCCTGCAGAACATCGTCTATAACCAGGAGCTCTCGCGCATCAACGCGCCCGCCCCGCTCATCGGCATGGGACCCGGCCTCCTCGGCCCGACGCTGATCCATTGGGGCACCGAGGAACAGAAACAACGCTACCTTCCGAAAATCGTGCAAGGCGAGGAAGTCTGGTGCCAGGGTTATTCGGAGCCCGGCTCCGGCTCGGACCTCGCCTCGCTGCAAACCGCGCGGTGGAAGACGGCGATTACTTCGTCGTCAACGGGCAGAAGGTGTGGACCTCGATCGCGCAGTTCGCCGATTTCATTTTCCTGCTGGTGCGCACCGATCCCGCCGCGCCCAAGCATAAGGGCATCAGCTATCTGTTAGTGGACATGCGCAGCCCCGGCATCACGGTACGGCCGCTGGTGCAGATGACCGGCGGTCGCGGCTTCAACGAGGTTTTCTTCGAAGACGTGCGCGTGCCGAAGAAAAATCTCGTCGGCGAAAAGAACCAGGGCTGGCAGGTCGCCATCACCACCTTGATGTTCGAGCGCTCGGGCAGCGCGGGCAACGATCGCGGCAGCGCGGGCATGATCGAGGACCTCGTCGAGCTCGCGAAGAAGATTCCTCGCAATGGCAAGACGGCGTGGGAAGATACCGACTGTCCGCCAGAAGATCGCCGAGTTCGCATGCGAGGCGACCGCGCTGAAGTACACCGGGCTTCGTCAGTTCACCAAGCGCCTCAAGGGCGTGCCGCCGGGACCCGAAGGCTCGATGCTCAAACTGTGCTCGACCGAGCTCAACCTCAAAGTTTCGCTCTTCGCGATGGAACTGCTCGGGCCGTATAGCCAGTTCGAATACCAGGCTGACCACGCCGTCGATCATGGGCGCTGGTCATATCGGATGCTCGCGGCGCGCGGTCCGACCATTTACGCCGGCACCAATCAGATTCAACACAACATCATCGGCGAGCGCGTGCTCGGACTTCCCAAAGGGTAAGCATCGGAGAAGCAGATGGATTTCAAATTCAGTCCCGAAGACGAAGCGTTTCGCAAGGAGTTCCGCACCTGGCTTCAAGCCAACGCGCCCAAGGGGATGGAGAATTCGGACTCGTTCGGCGACGAGGCCGACGACAGCGACGAATGGGGCCGGCGCATCGCGTGGTACAAAAAACTTCATGCGGCCGGATGGGTCGGCATCGATTGGCCCAAGGAATACGGCGGGCGCGGCGCGACCATCCTGCAGACCATCGTGTACTACCAGGAACTCGCGCGCGCGAAGGCGCCGCTGCCGTTCATCGGGCAAGGCGCGTCGCTGGTCGCACCGACCTTGATGCATTGGGGCAACGAGGAACAGAAGAAGGCGCACATCTCGAAAATCCTCGCCGCCGACGAAATCTGGTGCCAGGGATATTCCGAGCCCAACTCGGGATCGGACCTCGCCTCGCTGCAAACCAAGGCGGTCGAGGACGGCGATTACTTCGTCGTCAACGGGCAGAAGATTTGGACCTCGACCGCGCAGCATGCCGACTGGATTTTCCTGCTGGTGCGCACCGACTCCGAGGCGCCCAAGCATAAGGGCATCAGCTATCTGCTGGTGGACATGAAAACCCCCGGCATCACGGTGCGCCCGCTGGTGCAGATGACCGGCGCGAGCGGCTTCAACGAAGTTTTCTTCGACGATGTCCGGGTGCCGAAGCGCAATCTCGTCGGCGAAAAGAACCAGGGCTGGCAGGTCGCCATCACCACGCTGATGTTCGAGCGGCGCGGCGCGGGCGCTCCCGGCACCGGACAGATTCGCGAACTCGCGCGCCTCGCCAAGCAGATTCCGCGCAACGGCGGCACCGCGTGGGACGACTCGAGCGTGCGGCAGAAGATCGCGGAGTTCTATTCCGAGGGCGAGGCGCTCAAGTTCACCGGCTTTCGCCAGCTCACGCGCCGCCTCAAGGGACTGCCGCCGGGTCCCGAGGGCTCGATGATGAAGCTGGTCGGCACCGAGCTGGCGCTCAAAGTATCGCTCTTCGCGATGGAGCTGCTGGGGCCGTATAGCCAGATGGAACCGGACGGACCCTTCGCGATGGAGAACGGCAAGTGGCTGATGAAGATGCTGGCGGTGCGCGGCGGAACTATCGCGGCGGGCACCAACCAGATCCAGCACAACATCATCGGCGAGCGCGTGCTCGGACTTGCCCAAGGGATAATCGCAAATACAGTCCGAACTATATAGGAAATATAGTCGAAATGGATTTCACCTATAGTCCGCAGGATGAAGCGTTTCGCAAAGAATTGCGCGGATGGCTCGCGGCCAATCAAAGCCAGCGTGATGCCCACGCGCGAACTGCTCGCCGAAGAAGGCGACACCTGGAACGAAGCCGTCGCGTGGCACAAGAAGCTCAACGAGGGCAAGTGGATCGGCATCAGCTGGCCGAAGGAGTACGGCGGGCGCGGCGCCGGCACTCCTGCAGAACGTCATCTACCATGAGGAGCTCGAGCGCGCCGGCACCAGCGTGCCGTTCACCGGCATGGGCATCAGCCTGCTCGGCCCGACGCTGATTCATTGGGGCACCGAGGAACAGAAGAAGCGCCATCTGCCCGAAAATCCTCGCGGGCAAGGAAATCTGGTGCCAGGGCTATTCGGAACCCAACTCGGGATCCGACCTCGCCTCGCTGCAGACGCGCGCGGTCGAGGACGGCGACTACTTCGTCGTCAACGGACAGAAGGTGTGGACCTCGATCGCGCAGCACGCCGACTGGATTTTCCTGCTGGTGCGCACCGACCCCAACGCGCCCAAGCATAAGGGCATCAGCTATCTGCTGGTGGACATGAAAAGCCCCGGCATCACGGTGCGTCCGCTGGTGCAGATCACCGGCGGCAGAGGCTTCAACGAAGTGTTCTTCGAAGACGTGCGCGTGCCGAAGAAGAACATCGTCGGCGAGCTGAACCAGGGCTGGCAGGTCGCCATCACCACCCTGATGTTCGAGCGCTCGGGCGGCAGCGGCGAGAGTTCCGATTCGCGAAGTGCACGAACTCGCGGACCTCGCCAAGCGAATTCCTCGTAACGGCGGCAACGCGTGGAATGATTCGAGCGTGCGCCAGAAGATCATCGAGTTCGCCTGCGACGCCGAGGCGCTCAAGTACACCGGCTATCGTCAACTCACGCGTCAACTAAAGGGCATGCCGCCGGGCCCCGAAGGCTCGATGATGAAGCTGTGCAGCACCGAGCTGCGCCTGCGGATGGCGATGTATGCGATGGAACTGCTGGGGCCGTATAGCCAGATGGAAAACAACGCGCCCTTCGCCATCGATCACGGCAAGTGGTCATTCCGGATGCTGGCGGCGCGCGGCCCGACGATTTACGCCGGCACCAACCAGATTCAGCACAACATCATCGGCGAGCGGGTTTTGGGATTGCCGAAGGGATTAGCGCGGCGTTGGTGGATGCGCGGGGGCGCAGCGCGCGGGCGAAATCGGCGGCGAGGCGGCGCGCATCGGCAGGCTTCAGCGCGGAAATCGTCACGCGAATGCCGGGCGCACTGCGAATTCGATAGGCTGCGCCCGGTCGCACCGCCCATCCGTCTTCGAGGAGCGACTGCATGATCGCAGTTCTCATCGGCGACCGGAATCCATACGTTGAGGCCAGAGCGCCCTACGCCTCGATACCGAGCTTCGCGAGCTCCTCGATGAGCGTATGTCGCCGCAGCGCGTAGGTATATGACGCGCGCTCGACCTGGCGCATCATTTTCGCATCCGACCACATCGCGACGACCGCATCCTGCAGGATGTGGCTGACCCAGCGCGGGCCGAGGCGCTGGCGGCCTTCAACCCGCGCAATCGTAAGGTCGTCGCCCGCAACAACTGCGAGTCGCAAATCGGGGCCGAGCGCCTTCGATACCGAACGAATTACAGCCCATCGCGTGCATCTTCGCAGTCAGCAACCGTGACCGCGGGTGCGCCGGATACCGGGCCGCCAAAGTCATCTTCGATGAGCAGTAACGCCGGCGCTTTTGCGAGGACCGCAGCGAAGTTCGGCGGCGCGTTTTTTGTCGAGCGCCACACCGGTCGGATTCTGTGCGCGAGGCGTGAGAATGAGCGCCTTCGCATCGGCGCGGATCGCCGCATTCAGCGAATCGGGCCGAATCCCGAACTCGTCGAGCGCGACCGGCTCGGCAATCATCCCCATCGCGGCAATAAGGTCGAGGACGCCGGTGTAACTGGGATCTTCCACGGCGACGACATCACCCGGTGACAGATGTGCCTGTAGCACGCGCTCGATCCATCGATGGCGCCGCTCACCACCGCAATATCGCGCGCCGGCACGTGATCGCGTTTAAACCCTCGCCGCGCGAGTTCGATCAGCTCCGGATGATTGGTCTCGCGCCCGTAGAACTGGTGGCTTCCGCTGAGTCGCGCGAGGATCGGCGCCAGCGGCGGCAGCAATTCCGGATCGGGATTGCCGTCGGCGAGATTGATTGCACCTTTCGGCGCGAGCGGAGCCGACGGGGTCACCAACGGCGGCCGTCGGTTGACCACGGTACCGCGCCGACCGCCGGCGCGCACCAACCCGCGCAGCCGCAGCAAGCGATAGGCCGCGGCTACGGTAGTGGGGCTAACCTCGAGCCGGTCGGCCAGCGCGCGAATCGCAGGCAGCACCGTATCTGCCGCCAGCGTGCCGCTGCGGATCTTTTCCTCGATGCTCGCGGAAATCCGGTTGCTTGATTTCCCGTCGATCTGATACGAATGTGCTGTTACATTCACTGCTTTGTACTGTTACATAAGGACGGAGCCAATGGAAGAGCTTAAACCGACGCCTCGCACTATCGTCAACCGGATGCGCAAACGCGGCAGCTTACGATCGCGAGGTCATCAACGCGATCCTCGATCGCTCGTTGGTATGTCATGTCGGGGTGGTGGTCGATGGCGCGCCGCGCGTTCTGCCCACCCTCGTCGCGCGGATGGGCGATTCCGGCTCTCATCCACGGCGCGGTGAGCAACAAGATGATTCGCACCGCTGCCGAGGGCGTCGAGATCTGCCTGACTGCCACGCTGATCGACGGTCTGGTGATGGCGCGGTCTGCATTCCATCATTCGGTGAACTATCGGTCGGTGGTCATTTTCGGCGTCGCGCCACGAAGTCACCGATCCCGAGCGCAAACTCGAGGCGATGCGCGCGCTGGTCGAGCACATCGGCGCCCGGACAATGGGAAGGCACACGGCAGCCGAATCCGAAAGAGATCACCGCGACCTCGATCCTCGAACTTCCGATCGATGAGGCTTCGGCGAAAGTCCGCGCCGACGGCGTCCGATCGACGACGAGGAGGACATACGCGCTTGCCGATCTGGGCCGGCGTGATTCCGCTGCGCACCGAGGCGCTGCTCCCGATTGCCGATCCGCGATACGACTGACTTTCCGATGCCGCAGAAACATTTCCGAGTATCGTTCTGCCCGATGACCGCAGCTTCGTTTCGCGCACGACGGCGCTCCGTTCGAGCGCACGGTGGATGGATTCCTCATCAGCACCGATGCCGCGCGGCTGGACCTCGACGTCATCCACGGTTTTCTGTCGACGCAGTCGTACTGGGCGGAAGGCGTGCCGCGCGAGGTCGTGGCGCGCTCGATCGCTAACTCGTTGTGTTTCGGCGTTTACGAGGAGTTCGAAGCAGGTCGGTTTCGCGCGGGTGGTTTCCGACTACGCGACGTTTGCCTACCTCGCGGACGTTTTCATCGTCGAGGCCTACCGAAGGCGCGGGCTTGTCGAAGGCGCTGATGGAAGCCGTCACGTCGCATCCGCATCTGCAGGGCTTGCGGCGATGGACGCTTGGTACCGCCGATGCCCACGGGCTGTACGGAAATTCGGTTTCGCGCGAGCCGGTTCATCCGGAGCGCCACGATGGAACGCGCCGATCCCGACATCTATCGGCGCGCGGTGCGGCGGCGCGAAGTAGAATGTACATCCCGAAGGCATTCGAGGTGACGGACCGCGCGACGTTGCACGACTTCATCGAGGCCAACAGCTTCGCGACGATGGTTACTTCCGTCGATGGCGCGCCGTTCGCGACGCGCCTGCCGTTGATCCTCGATCGCGACAAGCGAGTGCTCATGGCACACTCATCGGTCACGTCGCGCGCGCGAATCCGCATTGGCGCAGCTTCGATGGCAAGGCTGCAGGCGCTCGCGATGTTCGATGGTCCCCATGCGTACATCTCGCCGCGCTGGTACGTGACCTCGCCCGCGGTGCCGACCTGGAATTACGCGACGGTGCATGCGATACGGAGCGCCGCGCGTCATCGATGATCCGCATCGCGTCGAAGAGATCGTCGAGCGCCTGACGGCGATCTATGAAGCTTCGATGCGCGCAGCCGTGGTCGACGCGCGAAGTGCCCGGCGGAGTTCAAAGCTAAATCTGCTCAAGGCGATCGTCGGATTCGAAATGCCGATCGAGCGCCTCGAAGGCAAGTTCAAGTTCGGCCAAAATCGCCCGCTCGAGGATCAACTCGCGACCCTCGACGCGCTGGAAAAGACTCCCGCAAGTAGCGCACTCGCCCGCCTGGCGCGCCGCCATCTGCGGCTCACTCGATAGGGTGCCTTGCGCGGCTTCCAACCGGCGGTTTATATAACGACTGTTAGGAAGCGCTGCTTCCATCCACGCTCGGAGGAAGACATGGATTTCAAATGGAGTGCCGAGGACGAGGCTTTTCGCCACGAATTCGAAGCTGGCTCGAAGCCAACCTGCCCAAGGATCGGCGCGGCGAACGACGGCGCCGAGATGATGCACGAGGAAGGTGGCGATTGGCAGCGCCGTCTCGCGTGGCACAGAAGATGCACGCCGGCGGATGGGTCGGGATCAGCTGGCCCAAGGAATACGGCGGACGCGGCGCCAATCTCGTTCAGCAGATCATCTACAATGAGGAAATCGCGCGCGCGAATGCGCCCGACGCTGGTCAATGGCCTCGGCACGCTTGCTCGTCGGCCCGACGCTCATCCATTGGGGCACCGAGGAACAGAAGAAACGCTACGTCCCGAAGATTCTCTCGGGCGAGGAAATCTGGTGCCAGGGATATTCCGAGCCCGGCTCCGGTTCCGATGTCGCGTCGCTGCAGACCAGAGCGATCGAGGACGGCGACTACTTCATCGTCAACGGGCAGAAGGTGTGGACCTCCGATGCGCATCACGCCGACATGTGCATCCTGCTGGTGCGCACCGATCCGAGCGGCGCCCAAGCACAAGGGCATCAGCTACATCCTCGTCGATATGCACAGTCCGGGAGTCACCGTGCGGCCGCTGGTGCAAATCACCGGCGATGCGAATTTCAACGAGGTTTTCTTCGAGGATGTGAAGGTTCCGAAGAAAAATCTCATCGGCGAGAAGAACCAGGGATGGCAGGTCGCCATCACCACGCTGATGTTCGAGCGTTCGGGCATCGGCGGCGGACGCGACATGCTCGGCGCGGTCAAGGAGCTGAAGGATCTGGCGCAGACGGTGCGGCATAACGGCTCGACTGCGTGGGACAATTCCGACGTGCGGCAGAAGATTTCCCAGTTCGCATGCGAGGCGGCCGCGATCAAGTACACCGGCTTCCGTCAAATCACGCGACGCCTCAAGGGCTTGCCGCCAGGTCCCGAGGGCTCGGTGCTGAAGCTCGCAGTCAGCGAACTCAATTTGAAGATGAACAAATTCGCGATGGAGCTGCTCGGGCCCTACAGCCAGATGGACTTCCATGCGCCGTTCGCGATGGACAAGGGCAAGTGGTCGTACCGGATGCTGTGCGTCGCGCGCGCTCACCATCGCCGGCGGCACCAGCGAGATTCAACATAACATCATCGGCGAGCGAGTAATGGGACTGCCCAAGGGATAATCGATTTCGAATAGATCCTCAAAAGGGCGGCCCTGAAAAAGGCCGCCCTTTCTTTTTGGAGGCGCGCATGGAAGGCAAACTGGTTCGGATTCGGCCCTACGAGAAAAGCGACCTCGATTCGTTGATGAAGTGGGTCAACGACGAAGAGATCACGCGCAACCTCGGCGCGCCGATGATTTATCCGCTCTCGCGCGTCGCAGAGGAAGCCTATTTGAATGCGAACAGCATCGGCGCGGATCCGGATTGCCGATGGGCGATCGAAACGCTCGCAGGAGAATATCTCGGCGGTATCAGCTTGATGACTATCGACTGGATCAATCGCAGCGCGCAGGTCGGGATCGTGATCGCCAGCAAATCGAACTGGGGCAAAGGCTTCGGTACCGATGCGATGCGCGTGGTGCTGGGGTTTGCGTTCGACAAGATGAACCTCCACCGGGTGTGGCTTAACGTCTACGACTTCAACCTGCGCGGCATCAGGTCGTATGAGAAATGCGGTTTCAAACGCGAAGGGGTGCAGCGCGAGTTTCGCTTCCTCGACGGCCGCTATCACGACTCGGTTTTAATGGGGATCCTGGAAGACGAATACCGCATGGCGGCGAAAACCTGGTGAACGTCGCTAGCCGGCATTGCCTGAGACTTTGACTGTCTGTGGACTCTTCGCGGCGTTATCGAAGATTTGAATTTCGCCCTTGCGCGCACGAGGACCGGCCGTCGGTGCGAAGGTGATATTTACCACGCAGTTCGCGCCCGCCGTGAGAACGCCGACGCAGGTCTGGCTCGGAAGGAAATCGGTGCTGGTCGAGGCGAGGTTGGAAATCGTCAGGCCGACCGGATTGTTGTTGGTTATGGTGAACGGCTTCTGAACCGATTGACCGACTGTCACCGTGCCGAATGCTATGGTCTTCGGCGCGATTCCGATCGGCCCCGCGATGCCATTGCCGCTGAGACTCGCGATCTGCGGGCTATTCGCGGCGTTGTCGGAGATCATCAGGAAAGCGTTGCCGGCGCCGAGCGCGCTGGGCTGGAAAGTCATCGCGAAGTTGCATCGCGCGCGCGCACCGAGAGTCACACCACAGGTCGTTCCATTCGCGATGACCTGGTAGTCGGCCGCTGCCGGTCCGCTGAAGCTGGTTCCAAAAATGGTCGCTACGTTGGTGCTGTTATTCACCAGGGTAAGGGTTTGCGGCTTCGAGATGGCGCCGGTGTTCCCGAAAACCACGTTACCGAACTTTCTCGATTTTGGCGTGATAGTCAGACTGGTAGTGAGCGTCGCAGTAGCAGTTGGTGTCGCGGTCAAGGTGACCGTCGCGGTCGCGGTGGCGGTGGCGGTTGCCGTTCGCGAGGCGGTTGCAGTCGGTGTTACCGTCGCCGTTGCGGTCTTGGTCGCGGTCGCCGTGCGAGTGACGGTCGGTGTGGGCGTCGCCACCGAGCCGGTTGGAACCCCAGTGGGAGTTGGAATCGGACCGACCGCTCCCGAAAGTTGGAATGCACCGCGCCCATGCGTCCCCGCGTAGGTCACCCCATTGAGGTTCTGCTCGACATCGAAGACCGGCACCACCGGAATTACGCCGAGGTTGAACGGCGCCCAACTAAATCCAAGGTCGGTACTGCGAAACACGCCGATGTCGGTTCCTGCGAGGATCGTTTGTCCCGAGCGATCATTGGTATCCACCATCAGCCGCAATACCGGGATGTCAGGGATCGCAGTGGCCGGCGGCGGAGTGACATTCTGTGGATCGCCATCGGCACGAAACCAATGCGCGCCGGAATCGACGGTCAGAAAAACATGGCCGATGCCGGTGCTGGCGGTAAATCCCGAAACGCTCAGCAACGCGATCGCAGGATTGAACGGACTGATGGCGATGCCGGTCGCCTGCGTGCCGGTCGGGCTGAACGGAAGATTCACCGAGACATCCGACCACGCGCCTCCGTTGAGATGCGAATTGTCGACCTGAACATCAGCCTGAGTCGTGCGAAAAATCTTGAATGGTGTCGGCGATCCGGTCTCGAAGGTTTGCGTCGAGAGCGCATACGCAATGTTATGCGATGAGGGCGCGAACTCGAGGTCCTGGATTGCGCACGCTCCGTTCGAACATTGCCCGGTGAGGTCCTGCTTGGTCTGCCGCGCCCAGGTTAGACCGGCATCGGTAGAGACGTAGATTGTGTGCGCGCCGAAGAACACCCGTCGCGAAATCAGCGGATCGATCGCCATCGGTGGAAAATATCCAGCCCCCGGATCGTTCGCCGCGGCCATCGCCGATTGCAGCGTGAAGGTCGGCTGCGCGCTATTCCAGGTGACCCCGCCATCGGTCGAACGCGCGATGCCGACCGATCCACTCAGCGTCGTCATGAAGTTGTGATAAGCGAAACTCGGATTGACGCGGTCGTAAAACGCGAAGCCCGCGTCGCCCGGATCAAGCGTGTTCCATGGCTGCGGAGTCACCGGGCCGTTGTAGCGGACCATGCCGTTTCCCGCAGAACCCGCCAGCATCAGCGTGTTGCTGGTGGGGTGGGGACCGATCGCCCTGTAGCAGCGTGGCAGACAGATTCGCATTAAGCGCCGTCCACACGCTCGCGGTTGGATTGAACGAGTAGACGCCGCCGTCGTTGCCCGCGAAGAAGCGGCCCGCATTGAAGGGATCCATCGCCAGCGCATGCTGGTCAGCATGCACGCCGCCATTCTGCCCGATGAAGGTCCAGTGCGCGCCCGAATCAGTCGATCGATAAATCCCGACGCCACCGAAGATCACCGTCGCGCCGGTCGCGTCGGCGGGATCGATGGCGAGGGCCTGGTCATAGTCGGCCGCAACGAAATTGGTCGGATCGGTGCCATCGATGGTCGAGGTTGGCAGGTTGCCGGTCGGCACTGTCATCGCGGTGAAGCTATTGCCGCCGTTGTTGGATTTGAAAAAGCCGAGGTACGGAATGCTGCTGGCGTTTCCGAGCATCACATAGACGACGCCGTTGCGCGTCGCGATGCTCGCGCGCCCGATCTGCGTGTTCGTCACTCCCGGAAAGCTCAGCGCATGCCACGTGCTGCCGCCGTCATTGGAGGCGAACACACCGAACTGATAGATCGCGACGTACACGTTGGCCGGGAACACCGGATCGATGGCGACATCGGAGGCGGGGCAAAACCCGTCGAAGCTCGGGACACGCGAGCTGCGAGGTGAACGGCACTTGGGTCCACGTCGCGCCGGCGTCGGGCGATTTCCACATCCCATTGTTGACGATGCTGCTGTTGATGAAGTTGTTGCCCGCGCGATTCGAGCTCGATCCGGTCGACAGCGCCGCGAAGATTACCCGCGGCGTCTTCGAGGTATCGATCGCGATGCGCGAGAACGAAAGATTGGTGAACCCCCCCAGCCCGGTGTTGCGCGTCCAGCTATTCCCCAGGTCGGTCGAGATGAACATTCCCAGCCCGAAATACGAATCGACGGTGTTATTAGCCTCGCCGGTGCCGACGTAAATCGTCGGCGGCGTCGTGCCCGAGTCGAGCGCGATGGCGCCGATGGCGAGGGTCGGCTGTGCATCGAAAATCGGGACGAAGCTGATGCCACTGTTGGTGGACATCCAGACGCCTCCGCCGGAGGTTCCGATGAAGAGCCGTCCCGAGGTCGTCGGATCGACCGCGATGGCGGTGACCTTTCCGGTCGCGCTCGCGAGTGGCGGGCCGATCCGGTCGGTGCCGAAGATCGGAACCTCATTGGTGACGGGCAACGGGCCAAGCGAGGTCCACATCGGCGTCGGCGCGGCCAGCGGAACCGCCGAAGCTGCCGTCGCGCGCTCCATCTCACGCATCGAAGCGACCGCGTTCTCATACGCGCCGGGTGGAACGCCGAAAGCCGTTCCGCGCCGATTCGCAAGATACCTCGCGCGCCGGGAATGCGGCGACGCATCATCTATATATGCCGCCCCCGGCTGAGGGTGGATCGCCACAGGGTCGGCATCGAGATGAGCCGCCAGCATGCCGAGGCTACTGATGATGAGCAGTGCCGCGAGGATCGCGGATCTGGGCGAATGAACGGACCGCGCTCGCACGTGCCTCCCTTGGCCCTCGGAGGGCTATGGAAGCATGATGCGAGGAAATCGTGCTTAAGACAATCTGCTAACAGATATCGTCATGATGTTAGCCGCATTAGGCAATCTCAGCCTAAAGATGCACGAGGATATGTACGAGCCTTCATGCTGCCACGATGCGGAACCCCACCTTCGGGAAATGATTCACAATTTTGCCGAGACGCAGGCTCGTCGCGCTCGATGGCAATCTCATAGATCGAGGTCGAGACTACCTTGCCCACCACCGGGTCGAAGCCATAGTCGTCCGGCAGTCATCGCGACCTTGGCGCCCAGCTTGAGGCCATTGGGATCGTCGCGGTCTTCCTCGCCGCCTGAGGCCGGAGTGCTCTCGCGCGCGATCTTCAGCGCCTCGTCGGGATCCATCCCCTTCATGTCGCCATGACCCATTGCATCGATGCGCTTGAACCATCGCATCAGGTTCGGACACTTCTGCGCGAGCGCGAACGAACTCGGCTCCGACTGCAGGAACCACACCGGATGATATAGCGCCGCATCCGCGAGGCTGAAGGACTCGCCGAGCATGTAGGTGGTGCGCTCGAGCTGGCGATCCATCATGTCGAGGTATGCGCGGAGCTGGTTGCGCGCATCGGGCGCCTGCGCGGGAATCTGCCCGAAGTCCGCGCCCTGCATCATCTTGCTGCGATCCTCGATGAACTCCTTGGGCACACTCGCGGCGAGCTTCTCGAAGATCACCGGCGTGGTCGACCAGAACATCCGGCGATCGGCGAAGATGTTCATCTGATGCGCGGCGGCTTCAAGGCCATTGGGATACAGCGTCGGCTCGGGAAACAGCTCATCGATTTTGCGGATGATGATGCCGGTATCGCAGTAGATATCCGCGCCAATCTGTAGGACGGGAATCCTGCCGATAGCCGCCGGTGAGCGGAATCAGCTTCGGCTTGGGCATGATGACCGGCTGCTCGACGGCGCGCCAGCTGATTTTCTTATGCGCGAAGATTTTGCGGATTTTTTCCGAAAAAGGTGAGTTCACATATTGATGCAGGATGATTTCCGCCATGGCGCTCTCCTCGATTGAGCTTACAGCGCTATTTTCTATACGGCGTCTTCGGCGCGCGCCAGTGCCGATCTCGCAAGTGGGGTTTTTAGCGTTTTTTTGCTAAAGCTCGGGACAGGCTTGCCGACCAACGTTCAACCTCAGGCTCAAACACAAGGAGTCGATCATGGCGACCAAAAACTTCGAAGTCCAACAACTCTTCAAAGCCCTGCGCGCGGGCGTCATCTCGCAGGAGTTCTTCACCGATCAAATGGACGAGCTGATGGGCTCCAACGGCGACGGCCACGTCGCGGTCCCCAACGTCTTCGCGCATCGCGGCGACGGCGCCAAACTCGGTCAGCATAGCCTCAGCAAGACTCCGCAGACCGAGTCCGCGGTGTTCACCCTGCCGCCCAACTTCGGCGACGGCCGCGAAAACTCGCATCGCGGCGACCAGCTCATCTACGTCATCGAGGGCAGCGCGACCTGCCGCGTCTCGGGAATGGAATGCACCGTCAAGGCTGGAGACTTCGTGACGATCCCGGCCGGCGCACCGCACACCCTGCGCACTGGCAACGAGAAACTGTTCGCGCTGACGGTCTTCGCGCCGCCCGAGAATTAGCCGATGAAGGCAGCAGTCTACTATGAGAACGGCGGTCCCGAGGTCCTCAAGTACGAGGAGGTGCCCAATCCGGTTTGCCATCCCAAGGGCGTCATCCTGCGCGTCGAGGCGGTCAGTATCGAGGGCGGCGACACGCTCAATCGATGGCACGGCGCGCTGACCTCGAAGCCGCACATCGTCGGCTACCAGGCGGGCGGTGAGATCGTCGAGGTCGGCGCCGAAGTCAGCGACCTCAAGGTCGGGCAGAAGGTCACCACCGTGTTCGGCGCCGGATCGCATGCCGCCTTGCGCGCAGTGCCGGCGCGTAATGCGTGGCCGGTCCCGAAGGGGTACGACATCAAGTTAGCGTCGGCGATTCCGGTTCCCTTCGGCACCGCCGACGACTGCCTGTTCGAGTTCGGCCATCTCAAGTCCGGTGAGACCGTGCTGGTGCAGGCGGGCGCGAGCGGCGTTGGCGTCGCGGCGATCCAACTAGCCAAGCGCGCGGGCGCAACCGTGATCGCAACCGCGTCGAGCGACGAGCGCCTTGAGAAGCTGAAACCGCTCGGCATGGACCACGGCATCAACTATCGCACCGGCGACGTCGTCAAGTCGGTGATGAAGCTCACCGATCGCAAGGGCGTCAACCTGGTGGTCGATCCGGTCGGCGGCGCGACATTGCAGGCGAGCATCCTGTCACTGGCGTATCGCGGCAGACTCTCGATGGTCGGAGCGGCAGGTCGCGAAGCGATGACGGTCGACGTATCGTCGCTGATGGCGGGCAATCGATCGCTGACCGGGGTTTTCCTCGGCGCGGAGATCGGCACCGATCGCGCACACAACATGATTCAGCGCCTCGTCGATGAGGCCGCGCGCGGCGAGTACAAGGTGGTCATCGACAAGACCTTCCCGCTCTCGGAGGCCGCCGCGGCGCACCGGTACATCGAGAGCAGACAGGCGGTGGGCAGAGTGTTGCTGATTCCTTAACCGAGCGCTTTTCGGTCAGGCAGCTATTTTGCCGGATGCGGGTGATGTTCGAGCGCGGCCGCTTCGGTCCGCGCCGGCGTGCGCTCGGACAATTCCCACATCACCAGCTTGCCGACGATCCAGCCGGCAACGCCGTAGCAAACCGCGGCGACAACGATCACATCGAGGACGACGCCGCGCTCCAGACCCAGCCAGTTCTCAACCCATAGCGACAGCACAATCAACAGCACTGCTGCCACATCGGCGGCAAACACCAGACCCGCCATTGCATACATCTTCATAGATGTTGATTTTACACCCGCCAGCATCGATATGCGAAGCGGGTAAACTTGCACACCGCGATGCTTTCGTGCCAAGGCCAACGATGAGGCTCCATTCAGTCTATAGGAGGTCACGATTATGGCCGCTGCGGCTTCCGGAAATTTCGAATATGCAATCGAGGTCGAAGATGTGGAGTATCTGCGCCACGGCGATACGCCTTTGCTCGCGCGCCTGTTCAAGCCGCGCGGCGCCGGACCGTTTCCAGCGATCGTCGAGTTGCACGGCGGCGCGTGGTGCCTCGGCGATCGATTGAATGACACCACCATCAACGAACGCCTCGCGCGAGGCGGCATCCTGGTGGCGGCGCTGGATTTTCGCGTGCCGCCGGTCGCTTCCTACCCCGCTTCGCTGATGGACATAAACTATGGGATTCGATGGCTGAAGACGCAGGCCGCGAAGCTCAACACGAGCGCCGATAGCGTTTTCACCTTCGGAATCTCGAGCGGCGGCCATCAAGCGATGCTGCTCGGGATGCGTCCTCGCGATGCGCGCTACGCTTCGATACCGCTGCCGGGAGCGTCGGAAGATGCGACAGTGGGTGGAGTTATCATGGGTGCGCCAGTCATCGATCCGATCGGACGTTATCGATACGCGAAGCAGCTCAAGGAAAAAGGCGATCCCCCGCCATTCGTGGACATGGTGCTGCCGTTGCATGACAAGTACTGGCAGACCGAGGAGGCGATGCTCGAGGGCAGCCCGGTGCAGGCGCTGGAGCGCGGCGAAAAGTGCGAGCTGCCTCCCGTGCTCTATATCCAGGATACGCGCGACATCGTGCATCCGCGCCCGCAGCTCGAACGCTTCGTCGAGCTGTATCGGAAAGCCGGCGGCACGGTAGACCTTGAGTTATCGGAGGGCGCCGCCGACGCCTTCGCGCCGAAGAATCCTCCTCCGGCGATTGGCCGTATGTACGAGGGGCGCGACCCGTCATCGGCCGCGTCCACCACGCACTCTCGAAAAGATGATCGCCTTCGTCCGCGCGCATACGCGCTAGCCGTCAGTGGAGGATGCCATGAGCGCCTACACCATCATCGATGCCGATACCCATGTGACCGAAACCGCCGACCTGTGGACCAGCCGCGCGCCCGCCAGCATGCGCGATCGCGTGCCACACGTAGTCACCAGCGCCAACGGCACCATGCGATGGATGGTGGGTGACGGCCGTCCGGTGGCGAACGTCGGCATGACCGCGACCGCGGGTCGTGGCGGCTTCAGGAATCCACCGAAGAATTACGACGAGATGCATCCCGGCGCCTACGATGCCAAGGCGCGCCTCAAGTACATGGACGAGATGGGCATCTGGGCGATGGTGATGTATCCCAACGTCGGCGGCTTCGGCGCGCAGCAGTTCCTCAAGCTGAATGATCCCGAGCTGATGCTCACCTGCGTGCAGATTTACAACGACTGGCAGACCGAGTGGGCGTCGGCGGATTCGCGCCGGCTATTGCCAATCACCTCGATTCCGTTTTGGGAGGTGGCCGCCGCCGCGAAGGAGGTGCGCCGCTGCGCCGCCATGGGGCATCGAGGGATTCTCTTTACCGGCGAGCCTCAACACTTCGGGCAGCCGCTGCTCGGTGACCCGCAGTGGAATCCGTTGTGGGAGGCTGCGGTCGAATGCGACCTGCCCATAAGCTTCCACGTCGGCTCCGGCGACATGGAAGAAGGCCTGCTGCGCAATCGCGTGACGACCTATGGCGCGGGAGCGGCATTCACCGCACTCGCGGTTGACATCCTGTTTCAAAACGGGATCCAGGTCGCCGACCTCATCATGTCGGGAGTGCTGGCGCGCTATCCGAAAATCAAGTTCGTCTCGGTGGAAAGCGGCATCGGATGGATTCCGTTCATGCTCGAGGCGATGGACTACCAGTTTCAGGGCAACGCGGTCGCCGAGGAGCATCCGGAATTCGATCGGCTGCCGTCGGAATACTTCGCGCGCAACGTGTATGCCTGTTACTGGTTCGAGCAAGTCGCGCCGCGCCGTCTGATCGACAAAATCGGCGCCGATCGAGTGATGTTCGAGACCGACTTTCCGCATCCGACCTCGCTCTACGGCGAAGAGGTTCACGCGCGCATCAAGGGCGGACTCTCGGACTGCGAGGAATCGGTGCGCCGCAAGATCCTGTGGGACAACGCGCAGCAGCTCTACAAGGTTGCGAATCCCACCGCGTCCGACGAGGCCAATTAGCAGCTAGGATTTGTTGCCGTTCGCGCCGAGGCGTTGTAGCTTCGCGCGCATGTTTGGACATCCGCCGTTCGACCTCTACGAGGCTATTTACACCACGCGCTCGATGCGCCGGCTCAAGCCCGACCCCGTCCCACCCGAGCTGATCGTGAAAGTCATCGAGGCGGCGACGATGGGACCGAGCGGCGGCAATCGCCAGCCGTGGATGTTCATCGTGGTGCGGGAGGCCGAGATGAAGGAGTTCGTCGCGGTGCGATATCGCGCCGCATGGGAGCGCTACTTTACGCCCGCCGCGCGCGCCATCGTCGCCAACGATCCGCAAAGTCAGAAGGGACGCGTGCTGCGCTCGGCGAAGTACCTGGCGGAGCATATCGGCGAGGCGCCGGTACTCATCTTCGGATGCGTCAAGCGCTACACCGATCGCACTCGTGCGGGCGAGCCGATGCAGAACGCGCTCTTCCCGGCGATCCAGAACTTATGCCTCGCGGCGCGCGGCTATGGTCTCGGAACCTCGATTACGGGACTCCATATGATGTTCGCGGACGAGATCGACAAGCAGCTCGGGGTGCCGCTCGAGTACGCCAATATCGCGCTGATTCCGATGGGCTATCCAAAGGGGCGATGGGCGCGGCCGGAGCGGAAGCCCGCGCTGTCGATAACGTTCTGGGAGAAGTGGGGTGCGAGGCGCGACTCGGTGCCGGAATCATAAAGCTGCTATCGACATAGTGTCGATATGGCCCGCCTTATTTCATGACCGCGGGTCGCAGGCCGTTTGTTTCACATCTCGATCCCAAAAAGATGTGCATTTCTGCGCATAAAGTGGGTTTGTTTTTTCGAAATCGCCATCGCCCACAGTTGCGCGGACCCAGCCGCAGGATGGGAGGAACCGGCGAGCCGACACGCGTTGTTTGTCGCATCGCCAGGGGGCCGGAGGCGCAATCCGTCCCGTTGCGAAGCACCGCCCGTCCTATCAAACTCCAGCGTTTGCCTGATCTATTTGGCTTCGTTTTGTCAATTTCGGATCCATCGCGCCAAATGTAGTGGGTTTGTTTTCGCGTCTTCACTCGCCGTCCTGACTGATACCCCTCGTCCCAAACGGATCGAGCCTAGGGATCATCGATCCACGTATTACCTAATTCGCGACGCGAGAAAAGCTTCCGGACGGAAAACTGCCTTTCGGCGGACTTACTGCGACCCTCGCGAGGTGAACTTCACCGGCAGCTTCGAGGGGCCCGAGATAAAGTTCGACGCCAGGATACTCCACCGGACCCGGCCTGCTCGATATCGGGCAGTCGCGTCATGATCTCGCGCAGCATCACCTGAATTTCGACCCGCGCGATGTGCGAGCCCAAACAGAAATGCGTGCCGCCACCGAATGCGATGTGCTCGTTGGGCGTGCGCGCGACGTCGAACTTGTCGGCCTCGGGAAACATGCTCGCGTCGCGATTCGCCGAGCCATAGATACATCGCCACTTTGTCGCCCGCTTGCGATCTGCTTGCCGCCTAACTCGGTGTCGCTCATCGCGGTGCGGCGCATATAGATGACCGGGCTCACGTAGCGCAGCATCTCCTCGACCGCGGTCGGCAGCAGCGCATCGAGGTTGGCCTGCAAGCGACGGCGCTGATCGGGATGGTTGAACAGCGCGAGCATCCCGCCGCCGAGCAGGTTGCGGGTGGTATCGCCGCCGGCGTTGATCAGCAGCAGGAAAAAGAAGCTGTACTCCGACGGCGTCAGGCGGTCGCCGTCGACCTCGGCATTGAGCAGCTTGGTCGCGATGTCGTCGCCCGGATGCTTGCGCTTCTCTTCCATCAGGTTGAGCGCGTAGCCGAGCATCTCCATTCCCGCCGCGGCGCGCTCCTGCTCATTCACCGCTTCGTGCGCCGAATGCATCTTCTCGGTGAGCGCGTAGATGCGGCGGCCGTCCTCGAGCGGAATGCCCATCAGATCGGCGATAACGTACGAAGGCAGCACGCCCGCGATATCGGGCATCAGGTCGCATTCGCCGCGCTCGATGACCTCGTCGATGATCTTTTTCGCCAGCTCCTCGATGCGCGGTCGCTAGGCTTCGCACTGCGCGGGATGAACTCCTTGCTGACCAGCGTGCGATAGCGCGTATGCTCGGGCGGGTCCATGTGCAGCATCATGCTGCGCGACTGCTGCAGCGAGAACTCGTCGGGGTCATCGAGCATGATGCCGCCGGCATACGAGGAGTAGGTTTTTGCGTCTCGTCCGACAGCCCAGACATCCTGATAGCGGGTGACGGCCCAGAATCCGCGCGCGTCCTTTCTGCTCATGCCAATGCACCGGGTCGTGCTCGCGCAGCCAGCGGAATTGATCATGCGGCTGGCCGTTGCGCGATACGAGGACGCGCTGACCAGATCGATTGTGGGTGCGGCAAGATGTCGGCATGCGATGAGTATTCCGAGCCGCGCCGCATTCTGGCAACGGTGGTGGTCGGCTTGTTCGGCATGCGGTCGGAGCGTTAGAAGAGAAGCATGACACCGCACGCTCTTGTACGACGCCGACAGCCACATCATGGAGCTGCCGGATTTTCTGACCGCATACGCGGACCCGTCGATTCGCGATCAGCTGCCGCCGATTCTGCCCGTACGGACGGCTCGATCCGAGCCTGGTGGGACTTGCCCACCGACGGCAGCCGCGCGCATCCGGCGGAGAAGGTCGCGGAGCTGAAAACGCTCGGCGAGCGCATCCTGCGCGGACCCAAATGGTATGAGGCGCTGGGCGCATTCAACGTCGCAGAGCGCGGCGCGGTGCTCGATATGCTCGGGCATCCGGCGCCAGGTGATTTTTTCGTCGTTCTCATCGGGCGTGGTGTTCGGATGCAAAGACCTCGAGGTTCGCTACGGCGGCGTGCGCGCATTCAATCGCGCGATGAAGGCATTCGTCGCCGATGATCCGCGGCTGGTCGGCGTCGGCCTGATGGTGTTCGAAGATCCGGAGCGTTCGGTCGCGGAGCTCGAGCGCGCGCTAGCGACGGTCTGCGGCTCTTCATGATTCCTACCGATTCGTGCGGCCGCTCGCCGGGGCATCCCGCGCACGATCCGATTTGGGCGCGGCTGGCCGAGGCGCACGGAACCTTCGTCATCCACGTCGGCAGCAGCAAGCTCTCGATCGATGCCCGAATGGATGAACGACGGCCATCCGGAGCAAAAGACCGCGCGCGGCGGCGCCGAGGTGGTCGGCTCGAAGGACATGACCTCGATTTTCCATTCGGCGGAGCGCTATCTGTCGGTGCTTGATCCTCGATGGCGTGCTGGAGCGCTATCGCGAGTTGCGTGGCGCATGCATCGAGCTCGGCGCCGGATGGGTTCCCTCGATGCGCCGGCGCCTCGATCACATCGTCGAGGTATGGGCGAAGCCGGAGCCGCATCTGCGCGAGATGCTCCGCAAGCCGTCGCAACAGATGGACGAGCAGTTGCGCTTCACGCCCTACCCCTTCGAGGATGTCGGCGAGCTGATTCGCTATTCGGATGATCGGCTGTACATGTTCTCGACCGACTATCCGCATGCCGAGGGCGGCCGCGATCCGATCGGCCGCTTCGAGGCGAGCCTCGCGGAGCATCCCGAGGTGACGAAGCAGCGCTTTTTCAGCGAGAATTTCCAGGAATACGTGAGGTAACGATCCCAGCGAACGAGACACGAAGTGGGCGCGTAGCGCCGCGCCACAGGCGCTCGCGAGGCGGAGCGCAGCGGAGTCGAGCGAATTACTGAAGACTCGATTGTCACGTCTCCACAATCGCCAGCACCGCGTTGCGCTGAATCTGATCGCCCGCTTTGACGCGGAATTCCTTCAGCCGTCCCGCCGCATTCGACTTGATCGGGATTTCCACCTTCATCGATTCGATCACCATCACCTCGGTGCCGCGCGCGACCTGCGCGCCCGCTTCGATGCGAGAGTCGCAACACCTTACCGACCGACGGACTTTTGATTTCCATCCCAACCCTCGCGAATTTTCGCCTTTCGCTTATTAGCAATGCGCGATGTGCGCGCGCCAGCCGGTTAGAAATTTTCGTGTTGTAACCGCGAACGGCTATCGGCTATAGATGGGGAATCATCCGGACGCGGGGCGAATCGCATGGGCTCATTCAAGGAAAGGCGAACTCTTCATGAATACCCGACCGGCGGTTATCGATGGACCCTGCTCCTGCTGACCGTGCTGTCTGTGGTGCTCGCCTCGTATGAGTTCCAGCTCGCGCCGGTGCTCCCGCTGCTGCTGCCGTTCCTGCACATGACGCAAACTCGGCTACGGCTATTTCGTCTCGGCGGCGCTGCTGATTTCGGCAGTCTCGGCGTTCATCGGCGGCCCACTGGCCGATCGCTATGGACGCGTGATGATCATCGACGTATGCCTCGCGATCATGACCGCGATGGTGTTTTCGAACCTGTTCATCGTCGGGATCAAATCGTTCATCGTCGATTCGCGTCGACGATGGCCGTGGTCGCGGGAATGATGGCCGGGGCCGGCGCCGCGCTGGTCCGCGACATGTCGCCGCGCCTGTCGCGCGCGCTCGCCTTCGGCTTGCTCACTATCGGTCCGGTAGGCTCGAACTTTCTTGCCACCTACATCGCCGGGCGTCACGCTGCCGATCTACGAAAGCTGGCAATCGCAGATGTGGATCATGGGCTTTCTCGGCGATCGCGATGTACGTGCCGGTCTTGATTTTCCTCAAGGACATCAGTCCCGAATTGCGGATGAAGATTTATCAGAGCGAGATCGCGGCCATCGAGCTGGAGACCGGCAAGGTAGCGACTGCGGCAGAGCTTCCCAGCAACGCGCGCGAGGCCTTCGTGGCGTTGCTGCGGCATGCGGAGCCATGGCTGCTGGTGGTGCCGTTCACCATCAGCCTTGTCGCTTATATATCGCGATCCAGGTCTTCGGCCCGCTGATTTTTACCGAATCGTTCCACTATACGCCGGGCGACGCCGCCGCGATGTGCTCATGGTTCTGGGGCGGCAACATCCTCGCGCTGGTTTTCGTCGGAATGATCTCGGATGGGCTGCAGACTGCGAAAACCGATCTCGATTTTCGGCACCATCCTGACCTGCATTCTGCTCGCGCTGGTGGATTCCGACCTTCGGCGAAGTCGATGCCGCGCGCGACTATGCGCATCGTCGCGACGCTGCTGGGATCTGCCTCGCGATCCTGTCGGTGCCGTGGGCGGCGCAGTATTCCGAATCGCTCGAGGAGATCTCACCCGCCATCCAGGCCACCGGATGGGCGTTCTATGGCCTGTCGACCCGCGCATGGCTGGCGCTGTCGGTCCCGGCGATGGTCATCATCGCGGGTAAATATGGATGGGCGACCTGGCTGAAGTTCTCGCTCTTGTCGTTCGTGATCTACGGCGTGGCGATGTTGTTCACGCATCCAACCACCGTTCCCACGCGTGTGGCGAAACCAAAAACCGAGCCCAAACCCCAGCCCGCCACCGCGTAGGGACCACAGGCTAAAGCCTGTGCTACTACAAAATGTAATGTTACGGGCGCATCGCGCGAAGGCGCGGCCCGAGTTGGGTCGGAATGATTTCGTACGCCTGATGCACCCATTCGCATAGCAGCGGCCGCGTGTCGCGAGGATCGATCATCTCCTTGATGTCGAAGGCCTCGGCGGTGCGAATCGGCGAGCGCGCCGCGTTGAACTTCGCCTCCAACTCGGCGCGCAGCTTCTCCGGATTCGGCGATGCCGCAAGGTCGCGCTTGTAGGCCGCCTCGATGCCGCCTTCGATCGGCAGCGATCCCCAATCCGCCGACGGCCACGCATAGCGGAGATTCACCTTCGAGGTGTTGCCGTGCCCGGCACCCGCGACGCCGAACGCTTTGCGCACCATGATCGCGACCCACGGCGTGGTCGCCTGGAAAACCGCATAGAGTGCGCGCGCGCCATGGCGAATGGTGCCGCGCATCTCGGCCTCGCGCCCAATGAGGAAGCCGGGCTGATCGACGAAGTTGGCGACCGGCAGATGAAAGGTGTCGCAGAGGTCGACGAACTTCACCATCTTGTCGGACGCGTCCGCATCGAGCGAGCCAGCGATGAAATACGGATCGTTGGCCATGATGCCGACCGGAAAGCCGTCGATGCGCGCGAAGCCGGTGATGAGCGATGGGCCGAAGTACGGCGCCATCTCGAAGAACGAATCGCGATCGAGGATCAAATCGAGCATGTGACGCGTGTCGTAACCCTGGCGCCGGTTGCGCGGGATGATGCTGATGCAGCTCCTCCTCGCGGCGGTCGGGCTGGTCGTCGGGCTTCACATACGGCGGGACCTGCCAGACATTTTGTGGAAAGTAGGACAGATAGCGCCGGATGTTGCGCGAACGCTTCGTCCTCGCTCTCGACTTCGTTGTCGACCGCGCCGCTGACGTGCGCATGAATCTCGGAGCCGCCCAGCTCTTCCTTGGTGAGCTCCTCGCCGGTACCCCATTTGACTACCGGTGGACCCGCGACGAAGAGCTGGCTGGTGCCGCGTACCATCACCGAAAAATGCGACGCCGCCACCCGCGCCGCGCCGATGCCCGCGACCGAACCCATGCATCCGGCGATGACCGGCACTTCGGCGAGCACGCTCACGATGACGTCGAAGCTCGCCATCTCAGGAACGTAGGTGCGCTTGAGGGTTTCGAAGCTGCGCACGCTGCCACCGCCGCCGGTCCCGTCGACGAGGCGGATAATCGGGATGCGCAAGTCGCGCGCGATGAGTTCCGCATAGCCGTGCTTGTTGCCGACCGAGGCATCGGCAGCGCCGCCGCGCACCGTGAAATCGTCGCCACCGACGACGACCATGCGGCCGTTGATTTTGCCGGTACCCATCACAAAGTTGGAGGGGCGAAATTCCGCCATCTCCTCGCCTTCGTATCGCACCGAGCCGGCGAGGACGCCGTATTCGTGGAAGGTTCCCGGATCGAGCAGCCGCGCGACGCGCTCACGCACAGTCAGCTTTCCGCCGTCGTGCTGGCGCTTGATATTCTCGGCGCCGCCCATCTGCTCGGCGATTTTGATGCGGCGCTTGATTTCATCGATTTCCGGTTGCCAGGACATGGGTATTCCTCCACGCTTCGGGGCCAATCCTACGGCATCGCAACGCAGCCTGCAACCGACTCTGTGCCATCTGAGG
This sequence comes from uncultured delta proteobacterium, assembly GCA_963848285.1. Classification (GTDB taxonomy): domain Bacteria; phylum Desulfobacterota; class Binatia; order Binatales; family Binataceae; genus DATGKG01. Next base: position 1,103,054 of record CAWKCZ010000002.1, read on the forward strand.
ATACGGCATTCAAATTCAGCATTACAAAGGAAGTGGCAAACAAAGTTTCTTGCGCGATTCTTCCGGATAGTATTACTTCCGACGCGATGAATGATGGACAAATAACGGCGCTCCGGCGACTTCATTGATGCCGGGGAGCAAGCGCACCGCGCTCAGCGGATGGGGCCGCTTTCCGATCTGCGAGAGCGAGGTGTTTCGTCCAGAAAAATTCGCCGAACTTTCAGCCGTCGTTGCCGGCAACTCGCACAAGCTGATTGCCCGCGGCGCCGGTACGCGCATATGGCGACGCAGCGCTCAAAGCCGACAATCGCGTGGTCGACTTGCAGCGCCTCAACCGGATGCGCAGTTTTGATCCGGAGAGCGGAATCCTCCATGCGGAGGCCGGCGTGACGCTCGATGAAATCATCCGGGTGTTTCTGCCGCGCGGATTTTTTCCGCCGGTGGTGCCGGGCACCCGCTTCGTGACTCTCGGCGGCTCGATCGCGGCCGACATCCACGGCAAAAGCCACCATCGCGATTCCTCGCTCGCGACGCACGTGCTGTGGTTCGACCTGATGCTCGCTTCGGGCGAGATGCTGGCGCTGCTCGCGCGAGGAGAACAGCGATCTCTTTTGGGCGACAGTCGGCGGGATGGGCCTCACCGGGGTGATTCTCGAAGTGGCGACGCGGTTGCGGCGGGTCGAGAGCGCGTACATTAAAGGTGAAGATTATTCGGGTCGCCAATGTCGATGAGGCGATCGAGAATTTCGAGCGGACCGATCGCGAGTACGGATGCTCGGCGGCGTGGATCGATTGCGTCGCGACCAAAGGATCGCTGGGGCGTTCGGTGCTGCACGTCGGCGACTTTGCTCGCGCGCGATGCACTGCCTGCGAATCTTCGGACCGAGCCGCTGATGCCGAAGGAAAAAGGCTCGCCGACGGTGCCCTTCAATCTGCCGAACTTCGCGCTCAACTCGCTGAGCGTGCGCGCGTTCAACTACGGTTACTACGCGATCCATCGCAATCAGAATCCACGCGATCGTTTCTTACGAGCCATTCTTTTTTCCGCTCGATTCGATTGGCAACTGGAGTCGCATCTACGGCAAGCGCGGTTTTGTGCAGTACCAATGCGTGTGGCCGCTGGAGCAAAGCCGCGCCGGCCTCATCGAAACGCTCGAAGCGATCAGCGGAAGTGGACGCGCATCGTTCCTCGCGGTGCTAAAAAAGTTCGGCGCCCAGGAGGGCATGCATGTCGTTTCCGATGCCAGGTTACACCCTCGCGCTGGATTTTCCGGTAACTGACGGTCTGCTCGATTTTCTCGATCAGCCTCGATTCGATGGTGCTGAAACGCGGCGGCCGAGTGTACCTCGCGAAGGATGCGCGGATGCGGCCTGAGACGTTTCGCGCGATGTATCCGAAGTTTGAGGAGTGGCGCGCCGCGAAGGCGAAGGCCGATCCCAACAATCATTTTTCCTCGACACTCTCGCGACGTCTGCAGATGGACCCGGCGTGAAAGTTTTAATCCTCGGCGGCACCTCACCGATTGCACGGTTACTCGCGATCAAGTTCGCCTCGATCGGCGCTCACCTCTATATAGCGGCGCGCGATGAAGCCGAGGCCGGCCACATCGCCCACGACATTCAAGTGCGTTCCGGAGTTCCAGCATTGGCGGGCAAATTCGACGCCACCGATTTCGCCGCGCACGCGGAATTCGTCGAGCGCGCGACGAAGCGAGCTCGGCGGCCTCGACGGCGTGGTGCTCTGCTTCGGCGCGCTGGGCGACGAGGACAAGGCGCAAATCGATCCGAACGAAGCGCTGGCGATCATCCAGCAAAATTTCACCGGCGCGGTATCGTTGCTCACCATCGCGGCGCAAAAGCTCGAAGCGCAGGGGACCGGGTTTTTGCTGGTGATCGGCTCGGTTGCCGGCGATCGCGGGCGCAAGCGCAACTACGTCTATGGTTCCGCAAAGGGTGCGCTCCATCTTTTCCTGCAAGGGCTGCGCGCACGGCTTGCGAAGACCAAGGTTCACGTGATGACGGTGATCCTCGGCACGGTCGACACGCGGATGACGTGGGGCCGCGAGGGCACGCTAGCTCACGGTTCCTCCGGAGCGCGCCGCCGATTTGATCTTCGAGGCATGGCGCAAAAAGCGCGAGGTGGTTTACGTCCCCTCGCTATGGCGTCCGATCATGGCGGTAGTGCGCGCAATTCCGGAGCGCATCTTCAAGCACGCGAGTTTCTAATCGACATCCTACTCTTTGTAGGTTTCCATATACCAAATGTTGCCGAAGGAATCCTTGACGGCCGCGTTGCGCCCTTTCCACGGCTTGTCGGCCGGCTGATTCATCGAGGTTGCGCCTTCAGCGAGCGCGCGCCGATAGGTTGCGTCGACATCCTCAACGTACACATAGGTCGAGGCGCGGGTGGCCTGCGCGTAAGGCGGATCCATCGCCGACAGCACCATCACCGAATCGGCAATTTGCGCCTGGACGTGAAATCCGTTCGGCATCTGGTTGCGCTCAAGCTCGACAGCATCGAAAACGTTCTTCACAAAATCAAGGAGGTCGAGGTGGCCGTAAACATAAGGCCGGACGGCCCCGACTCCGTGATGCACGAATTTCATTTGCAACTCCTCCGAATTGGCATGTTCGATTTTCCCACATTTCCGCCACGATGTGACAATTTAAGTTCTGTCAACTACAGTAGTTGACAAGAGCGGACCCGTTGGCTAATAATTACCTCGATGCTTCGGTTGCACCCGCCCGTACCGAGACCCTAAAAGTTCGGCTCCAGGCTCCGCTAAGCTGAGGCCTCGAGCCGGTTCGGATCCGCTTTATTTCAGCTCCAGGAGCGAACGCCCCCTCATCGGCGCCGCTCGCGACTTTCTAGACAAGGACGGTTTCTCGCATGCACCTGCCTCGTGTTCGCGTCGTCATCGGCGCCTGCCTGCTCGCGCTCTTTTCCTCATCGGTTAAAGCCCAACAGAACCTTCCGCCGCCCGGAGGTTACATCCCGATTCCAAACTTTACCGGTGATAATGCGGGTTTGAGCTTCCGCAATGCGATCAATGATCGCCTCTCCGGCGTCCAACCGATAGCGCCACGCCTCGGCAACGTAACCTTTGCAAACCTGGGACCCGAGCAGGATGGCGCGACGCTTTACTGCACCGACTGCAAAGCCACCCTGCCATGTACTGCGGGCGGGAGCGGCGCATGGGCTACAGGTAGTACCGGCCAGTGGCAATGCAACGCTCCGGCAGTGCCGCTGAAGTTCGACGGAACTGACACGCTCTCGCCATTCAATGGAACCCGTCCCAATGAGAGGAACATCCTCGATTTTGGCGCTATCGCGAGCAGCACGCGCATCAACTGCAGTGCGACTGCAGGCCAAGCCAACATCATCTGCACCGGGGTCGGAAGCTCCGATTTCGCCGTCAACCAGAACGTTGCCCTCTATGGCGCTGGCCCTGCGCCAGCCGTATCGCAGCCGACGGGATTTAGCGTCCAACCTGTAACGACAACCAATTCGCCAAATTCGGGAACCCGATTCACCCGGTTCGCCCAAGGGTGCACAGTACAAAACGCGCTGGCATGGTGCACTGCAGGCTCCTCAATCTGTGGGCTCAGCAATGTAACTTTCTATGAGCAGGGGCAAACGATCACCATCGCGGGTGCCGGTCCTGGAGGGGCAGCTCTGACCACCACGATCTCGAGCCTCGATGACGCGGGCAACAACCTCGCTCTCGCGACTGCGCCATCAACCACCGTCAGCGGCGCGGCGGTAACCGGCGCAAATTGCACCACCACCCGTCGCTACCAGGCTTTTCCGATCGATTCGAATGGCGGCTGGGGTCCTCCTACCGCGGTAACGACGGTCACCACCACAGCGAACGCGCTCAATTGGGGCAACTGGGTCGATGTGCAGGTAAATGTTCCGCAACCGCCCAATGCTCCAAATCCGACTTATCCCTTACCTGGCAGTATCCCGATGGCATGGGCTTTTTACTGCGCCGAAGGTAGCGCGCCGTTGCAACTGTGCGGAGTAGAAGTGCCTACCTATAGCTACACCTTCGACCGCTCGGATCCGGTGCCCTGGAACGACCAATTGCTGGGAGGATTCTTCAAAGGATTTCCCACCGTTGTAACATTCCATGACATCGGCCATCCCTACGGTCACGATGTGATGCGTGGAACCAACCCGCCCAGCGGACTCGTCAATCAAAACCTGACGGCCAAAATTCTCTCCATCAGTGGGACCACGGTGCGACTCAATGTCGTCGCCGCGCAGAGCGGATCCTTTACCATGGGCCATGATAATGGACCCAATATAAGCGCCGCGATTAAAGCTTCCTGCAATTCCAGCGGCGGATGCGGCACCATCTACACCCCGTCTTCACCTCGTTTGTTTCCGGTCGCCTCGCCAATCATCGCGCAGCGCGGACGTGGATTGTATCTGCTCGGCGGCGCCGGGCCGATCGGTGCGGAACCGAGTACCGTCGCGCCCTCCGGATGGCTGTGGGTTGGTGCGCTTGGGGGAACGATGCTTCAACTCAATCAGCAAGAGAAACCCCAGATTGAAGATCTATCGTTGCAATCGGTGGCTGATATCAGCGGAAGTACCATGGGCGTCGGCATCGACATGGATGGGTTCGACCCCGGCGATGGTTTGGGCGTGGTATTCGTTTGCGGCCGCGAGACCTTCCGAGACATCTATGTCGGGCAGTCCTCGATCGGCATCCGGCTCGCAAACATCAACACTGGTAACTGCGAGTTTGGCGTAATTGAAAGCAGCATCGTCAACCTGGTGTTCGGCTCGACTTACGGCGCCTCCGGGACATTCGGAATGCTGATCAATTCCAGTAATGCGTTGGGCACCCGGATCGACGGCTCCGGATTGCTCGGAAATATCGGTGTCTGGAACAACCAGGGCGGCTTCTACGCAGTCCAAAGCGAGATGGGCCAGACTGACGGGATCGCGGTCTTCCTCGCCGCCGGGATTGGTCACCCGGTCACGCTCGACACCTGTCGCAACGAGCACCTGCAGCGGGCAGTTTACACACCTGTCTTAGGCGGGTCGGTCGGCACTCAACTCACTATGATTGCTACTACCTGGACCGATACCCGGATTCCTCTCGACGGAGGTTTCGTAACGCTAGGCGGCGGCAACACGACCATACTCTCGGGAAACGAATTTCAGCTCTCGCAGGTCTCCTTCAACAACGATTTTACCACCGACCAGTTTCCCGCGGGCATCGTTATAAGCGGCGCCGCGGGCGCGGTAGAGGGTCATGGAAACTATTGGTCTACCAACTGCGGAGACCCTTATTCTCGAGTCAGCGCGGTCAACACTACCGGGGACATGTGCACGGGAACCGACGGATCGGCCCAACACATCGCGCCTTATTCGCGTGGAGACGGCGGCTTTCGGATCGGAAACCCGACCGGCGGAGCGATGGGCGAAGGTTCGCTCAACCTCGGTGGTCTGCTGTTTCGCAATGGCCAACCGTTGGTGAATTGGGGTGAAACCTCGATTGCGTCGATCGCGGCCTCCGGCAGCAGTTCCGCGACCGTGAGTTGGAATACCCCGTTCGGCGACACCAACTATGATTTCTCCTGCGTGGTAGTCGACAACGCGGGCTTTCTTACGGTACTCGGCGCGAGTACCAAGACGGCGACTACGGTCGCGTTTCAAGTGAAAAATAATGACTCCAGTTCCGCTCACTCAGGAACCGCCAACTGCACCGCAGTGCATCACTAAGAGATTCGTTTGGTGACGGTTGGCGTCTAGTGACCATGCGCGTTTCTGTTAAAGCGCAAACCGCGCGCTCAGATTGAGGAACACGCCCGATCTATCGCGGCAATACGAGCAGCTATCGACAATCGACTGAAGAGGGTAGCTGCGCTCTGGGACGCGCCGAACCGATTGGCGGTCCCAGCCTCCAAAGCCTGATTGGCAATGGGTCGCGAAATTTGTTGCGGTGCAGCGTCCATCCATCGAAGTGTGCGTCTGATTCGTAGATCATGACCGAGTTGGCGCCCGGCCGCTCATCTGTTCCCCCTTCCAGGTATGCTGCACCCTGCTGTTTCGCCCACTCCACCCTCTGATCGAGAGAATTCACAAACGGAACCACCGCGGGATCCAAAATCCCGCCCATATCAATAATCGGATGACAAGTCTGAAAGGCCAGTTGGCCGATGGCGAATGCGGCGATCGGTTTTTCAGCCGGCAGGGTTGCTTTTATAAACTGCGCAAGCGCTTCCATCTGGGAAACATATTCCAGTTTATTAGCGATCAAAGGCTGCACTATCGCCAAAGAAGTAGCGATGGCTAGCAGCCCTACTAAGACGCTAATTGCCCATGACAGCCACTGTTTCTGAAAGCTAAAAATGAAGATCAGAATTGATAGTGTGAGTGGCAATGCGAAAATCAATACATATCTGGTTTGGATATAAGTGCGATTCCCGACGTAGAAAGCGCAAGTGAACAGCGACCACGCAGTCGTGACCCAGAAGACTGCGGGCATTTGCCGCAAGCGCTGGATGACCCGATCAAAGGCCGCACGACTGAAGTAGCGCGCAGCAATCAAATAAGCCGGGAGTGAAACGAAGAAAACCACAATCAAGGGAAATCCAAAGGACAAAACGCTCGCGAGGCGATAGATGACGGAGTCGTTGCTGGTATCGCGTTTCGCCGCGTTGGTGTTGGCGATCACGGTGCCGAAGACCTCGTGAGCATAAGCCGTCCAAATGACAATTGGTCCGATGACTATCACGCCAGCCGAAATCATGAGCACAAGACGCGTCGTGATTGACTTCTCAGCGCTCAATCGTAAAACGCGCGCTACCAGAAAAGGCGCAACGATCAAATCCAGGAATACCAATTCGGGGCGCAGCAATGGCGCAAAGCCGGCCAGTACACTCCCGAGCAAAAAGCTGCGCCAACTCAATGGGGCAATTGTAGCGGTCCAGATAATTAACAAGCTCACCGCAACCGCCAGCAGAGTTTCCATGCCCGCCAGGAACCACACTACGAAGTAGGGATTCACGGCCGACAACAATACCAGGATTGCTCCGAACAGTTGCGGCGCTATGCCCTTTGGCGCCAACTTGGTCGCTACCAAGTGGACCGCCCAAAGCGCCGCACCACAGGTAACCAGCATCAATAGCTTCCCGGTCAGGATCCAGGTGGGAACCAGATAATGCACGCCCGCCAATAGGAAGACCCACATCGGTGAGGTGTCGCCATTGGTTACGACGCCGTTAAATGAGAATCCCTTCCCGTCGAAAAGGCTGCGCGCGAATTCCAGATGAATGAAAGCGTCGTCTTCCCAATATCCGTACCCATAAAAGAACCATGCCAGCAGCCATATGGTAACCAAGCTGTAGACTAAGATAGGTCCCTGCTTTTCCAGGGCTCTTTTGGATGGGAGGAAACTCAAGTTCGAGTTACTGTGCCGGAGAAGCACATCCTCTCGGAAATACTAAGGATGCCCACCAGGTTCGACTTCCGTGGTACGACGGGTCTGAGCAGCGTCCGGAGAGTTCAAATGCAAGGCCTGACGTAAGGATCGCCACCAGGTTCTCAGAAGAAGTCTTTCTCTGGAATCGGACTTTCGCAACCCAAGAAAGCGGGCTTCGATAAAAACGTAATGAGCCCAGGCAAAGCTGACATCGAGAATTACGGTCAGCGTCAACAGGGCAAGCCCGCCCGCGACCGTCGTCGGGCGCGTCGGCGTATGCAGCAGCTTCGCGGCAAGGAAGATCATAGCGGTTTGGAAAATGTAAATGCCGTAAGAAATCTTGCCAACGAATACCAGACATTTCGCGGAAAGGACCCGGGTCAGCAAAAACTCTTTGCGAGAGTAGATGGCCACAATGATCATCGCCACCGACACTGCCATCACAGTGTATCCTACGGTGGCGGTTAGAAGCCTGGAACTCAAACAAATGATCAGGCAGGCTGCGCAACTGAGGGTGGCCAGCAAGGGAAAGGCGCGTGCTTGGATTATTCGATCAAAAGTGCCGCGCCGCAAAAGCAGTGCCGCGGCACAACCTACCAGCAGGGTGTCAAACCGGGTATCGGTCGAATAGTAGAGCCGCGTCCAGGAAGCTCCGGATGCATAGAGCAGGGTCCGATAGAGCGCCACCAGAACCGTGCCGCATATTGCTATCCTGAGCGCGTTTCGCACTCCCACGCGACTCAGAACATTCGGCCACACTAAGTAAAACTGCTCTTCTATACACAGCGTCCACGCGGGCAACAATCCCCCGGGGCCAATCCATTGCAGGGCGATCGCGATATTGAAGGTGTAGGTCAGTAGGTAAGGAAGCCGGTGAACCGCGGTGGCGAACCCTCCAGTCAGCCAATGTCCGAAGAGCATCAGGATGATCGCGGAGAGATACGCCGGTTGTAAACGCAGCGCCCGCCGCAAATAAAAGCGCGGGATGTCGATTCGTTGGGTGCGGCTAGCTCCCCCGTCAGAACCAGCGTGATCAGGAATCCACTGAGGACAAAAAATACATCAACCCCGTACCAGCCCTTACTTGCTATCGAAGAGAGCCATCCCACGGAAGTGCTGGAGAGCATGTGGGAAACCAGTACCGCTCCAACCGCCAGCGCTCGCAGACCGTCAAAAGCCGGGACATAGGCTAGCTCCCTGGCGTCTTCCTTGGGAACAGGTGTCTGGGTTCGGACGATGGTATACACCTGGAGCGGGGGCGCGGGATTCATCACTTCTGTTTATCCGCTTTGTTCGCTTTTCCCAGCACGGCATCTAAAACCTCCGTGACAGACTGGAATTCTTCTACTAATCGACATTCTTCAAGAGAATGCTGGTTTTATTTTGCCCTGCACGAGAGATGATCCCGGCTTGCGAAGAATATACTGCAATTACCATTTATTCATCGGATCGGCTGCTCTGATTCCCTTCATGAGTTGACGAAGTTCGATCTAGTAATGGTATGCACGCACCGCGATCCTGGATGCAATATGGCCGCAAGCAGATACAAGGCTGCCGCCAGCAATACAACGCATAAGGAGCGTGCCGGATGACCTTCAAGGCCTATCGCAAACGGTAACCATGAGGCGATCATAAACAGCAGCCATTGCGAGGGGGGAGATTCTCGCTGAGCTAGATAGAGCCAAAACAAAGGCCAGCCGTAAGCGGCCAACCTCCCTACCGCCGCGCCGAGCACCGGAGCTATGGCGAAAGAGACTAGTCCATACAGCATTGCCACTTTTTGCCATGGTTGCGCCGGAATTTCGTGATGGAACCACAGCATCACGGGCCCGGTTCCAAAGACGGTTAACATCGACGCCAGCGTGGTTAGCGGTAGCAGTGCGTCAGGACTGCATACGCCGACATTACTAATGCGTCCAAGGTTGAGGTGCAGCGTCAGGCTTGGCTGGCATTGGTAACCGATCTGTCCGCTCATAGTGCTGGGAATCATTACAATCCCCGTCAGGTTCCGCATCGCGTTGACCGGAACTTTAAGCACCAGGTAGAGCACTTCACCCATTCCGTGGACATTCGCCGGATGGGGGACCGCGAGATGACTAACCAGATATCCGGCAAGCGTGGCGACGATGGCGATAGTGCCCCATCCAGGTTTCCAACAGGCCACAATCAGTATTACCGTCAACGGCACCGTCGATTCCCGCACTAACATCATCGGAAATAACAGCGCGGCGGCTGCTATCCACCATTCCACGCTCAGAAGTACGAAGAACAAAGCTACCAAAGCCGCATGCATCAAGTCCGGCAGATAGTAATTGTGCAACAAATTGACAGCCACTGGTGTCGCTAGCAGCACCGGTAATACGCGAGATCTTCCACCGAGCAGGAACATCAACGAGATGATCAGGATCGCACCCGACGCCACCGCCAACAACAGAAGGGCAGTCGGCAGCGAGACGGTTGCCCATCGGCTCAGATGGGCGGCCATCCAGGGAAGCCCGATGCGATATCCCCATGGCGCCGCGACCTCGCTCCAGCGGCCCTCTGCCATTGCGACGTAGTAAAAGCTGTCGGGAGCGGACGCTGGAGGTTGCACTCCGCATAGTTTGGAAACCTCGGCTTGAAAAGTCAAAGCTAAGCGTCAGATGGTCTTCCCTCCTGCAGGTTGAGATCCAACCCCGACTCAGTTGTGATGAGGCCAGGTGCACATGCGAAAGTTCGAGTGGGATGGTCGCATCGTCTCAAATCGATTTAAATGAACTCCCACACCCCAGGTTGAATGCAATGGCCGATGATCCGCGACTATATATGTATCAGGCGTCAGACCGGCCGGAAGTGTTTGACTTCATTCGCGAGGCCTATTCTGCCCAAAACAGCGCCCGCTTGATCACGCAGTGGGCCTGGAGATACGAAGGGAGCCCATTCACGCTTCCTGAAGGTCCCGACGTTAGCTTCGTTCGGCTCGGGCAGAAGATGGTCGGCCTGTCGGGAAGTTACCGGCTGCGAATGTGGATGGGGGGCATCGAATGTACTGCTGAAGCTCGCGGCGCCTGGGTCGTCCATCCCGATTTTCGCGGCCGCGACTTATGGAAGAGGGCCGGACGAGTGCCGCATCCGTTCGCTCCGGTGCAATTCGGCTGGAGCCGGCTTCCTCCGCGCGTGGGCGCCAGCTTCGATCGCAGCACGGATCGGGTGCGACCACTGGTTCGAGTTCTCGACGCAGGGCCGCTGGTGGAGAACTTTGCCCATAGCCCTCTGCTGGCTTCGATTGCCGGCGCCGCCAGTACGGCGCTTCGAATCGCCTCCTCGCCCCTGCGTCGCACGCGAGGCACGGTGGTGCGCCTCGGCGCGTTCGATGAGCGCGTTGACCCATTGTGGGAACGCGCACGGCGCCCGACCAACGCGATGATTGTCCGGAATCATCAATACTTGAACTGGCGTTACTGCCGGCGGCCCGATGCGACCTACAATTTGTACGCCGTCGAGCGCGGATCGGAGCTGGACGGATTTCTGGTGGCACGCCCGACCACCTATCGCGGCATGCAATGGGGCTATCTGGTCGATTTCCTCGTGCCGGAGAACCGGCGTGACATCATGTCATCATTGATCGACGCGGCCCTGGAGGATTTCCGGCGCGCGGGAGTGACCGCGGTAATTTGCTATGCAACCGATCCTGCCGCCCGCAGTGCACTCTTCCGCGCGGGTTTTTTCCCGGCGCCGCAGCGCACGCCAATCGGCTTTATGCGGCGGATGAGCCCCAAGCGTGCTGACCTCGCAAAGTTCACCGCGATCAAACTCTGGTATCTGACCGCGGGCGACGGCGACCTCGAAATGGCGCCATAGGCGCTTCGGAGATGGCGCCGTAAATTTTCAGGTGCCGGTTTTGGCGGGAATGCCGGCCTCGGTTTGTGCCGCGCGCAATGAGCCCGGGACGGCGAAGCGTCTGCTCCCCGACCATCAGCTTGCGGGTCTGCTCGTTGTAGAGTTGAGCATACACACCGTTTCGCGCCAGCAGTTGCAGATGCGATCCCGTCTCGACGATGCGCCCCTGATCGCATGCGATGATGACGTCGGCTTCCACGGCGCTGGCAAGCCGATGCGCGATGAGAAACGACGTGCGGCCACGCATCAGGCGCCGGACCGCATCGTGGATTAGATTTTCGACTTCGGAATCGAGTCCCGATGTCGCCTCATCGAGGATCAGGATCGGCGGATTTTTCAGGAACACGCGCGCGAGCGCGAGCCGCTGCCGTTGTCCGGTCGACGGACGGATGCCTTCTTCGCCGATCATCGTGTCGAGCTGATTCGGCAGCGACTCGACGAAGTCGCGGATGTTGGCTTGGCCGAGCGCATCCCATACCGCGGCGTCAGGCGCGCCCGGACTGCCGTATTGCACGTTCTCGCGAATCGATGCGGTAAACAAAACCGCATCCTGCGGCACGATGCCGATATTGTCGCGCAACGACTTGAGCGTCACCGTCGAGATGTCGGTGCCATCGATCAGGATGCGGCCCGACACCGGTTCGTAAAAGCGCGGAATGAGCGATGCGATGGTGGTTTTGCCTGCTCCCGAGCGCCCGACCAGAGCGACCGTAGTGCCGGGCTCGACCGCGAGGTTCACATCGTTCAGGACCAGCCGCAACTTCTCGTCCTCGCTTTTGGGTGGATAGCCGAAACTGACGTGCTCGAACACTACCCGGCCCTTGCCGACTTTCAGTGGCGCGCGCCCGGATGATCGGCGACCTCCGGCTCCTCATCGAAGAAGGCGAACAGCCGATCGATCGCCGCCAGCGAGGTCGCGACGATCACCGACAATTCCGAGAAGCGTTGCAGCGGCAGATAGAGCACACCGAGAAACGCATAGAAGGCGACCACATTGCCGAGCGTGGTCGTGTGATTGAGCACCATCACCGCGCTGGCGCACAGCACGCCGAGTGGCGCGGCGCGCGAAATGAATTCGGTCAGCATCTGGTGGAGCGAGGACAGCTTCACGTTGACGATGGTGAGGTCGTAGAGCTGCATCGTGCGGTCGTGGAACTTGATTGCCTCCTCATTCTCGCGTGCGAATGATTTGACCGTCGCGACGCCGGCAATCCGCTCCTGCAATTCGCCCGAGAAATCCTCGACCACTTCCTGAAGCTGATGGCTCGCCTTCTTGAGGCGCGGCGAGATCATCCGCACCACTCCGACATAAAACGGCACCACCCCAAGCGAGATCAGCGCGAGCTTCACGCTGAGCGAGAACAGGATCACCGCCGCGATGCCGAGCGACGCGCCATCCATCCAGATGTTGATCATCGCGGAGCCGACGAAATTCTGCGCCAGCACGATATCGTTGGTGAAGCGCGAGACGATTCCACCGGAAGTGTTGCGATCGAAAAACGAATGCGACAGGCGCTGCATGTGGAGATACAGCGCATAGCGCAAATCGAAAATCAGCCGGTGGCCGGCAGTGCTCGCCCAATAGTTGCGGTAGTAGGTCGCGACCGCCTGGAACACGAACAGCACCAGCATCGCGATGGCGATTGCAGCGAGCTTGCCGTAGGAATCGATCGACAGACCGCAGCGTCCGCGCGATCGCGATGCACCATTTATCGATGAAGAGGTCGTAGCGGTCGAGGTGCGGCTGCGGGACCAGGATGACGTCGAAGATGTATTTAAACGCCAGCGGGAACGCGAGCGGCAGCACGAATTTGAGGATGCCGCCGAACGAACCGCCCGCGACCAGCCACGCATGCGGGCGCACGAAAGTGAGAAACCGAAAGACCGGGGTATGCGGCACGTAGCGGTCCCAGAGCCGCTCGAAGAAACCTCGTTGCAGGGGGAGATCGGTATCGGTCGTCATCGCAAAGTCGCCCTACCCTTCCCAATACGCCACCGGACCGTTATTCGATTCGCCGAGTCAAAAGAAAAAACCCCTCCTGCGATCGAGGAGAGGAATTATCGGGAAGGCGCGATTGTAACAGCCTCGCGAAAACGAATGAAGAGCCGCCCGGCAGCCGTCCGCGCAGCGCGTCCGTTCTCATCCTGACGCAAGCGTAACACGACGGATGTCATCCTGATGCAAGCGAAGCGCGGCGGAAGGATCTCGGATCGCCCAATCCCACTGCACTCCGAACCAATTTCCACCACACACGAACGAGGGCAGCGCGGTCCACGTTTTGTGGCATGCCACGTTTCGAGATTCTTCGGCTGCGCGCTCCGCGCTCACCTCAGAATGACAAAAACCTGCGACGCTCACTCGAGGCCATACTTGCCGATGCGCGCGTAGAGCTTCTTGCGCGAGATCCCGAGGATGCGGGCTGCTTTGGCCTTGTTCCAGTCCGCCATCTGCAGCGCGCGCTCGATGAGGTCGCGCTCGGCATCCGAATAGCTCGCGAGGTTGCTTTCCGATGACGGCGCTGGATGCTTCGTTGCCTTCAGCCCGGTCATCCCCGGCGGAAGATCCTCGCATCGAATGGTGCCGGAGTTGCCGAAGGTGAATGCGCCCTCGATGGCGTTGGACAGCTCGCGCACGTTGCCCGGCCACGAGTGGTTGCGCATCATTTCGAGCGCGGCATCATCGAAGCCGACCACCGGAACTTTGCGCGGAAATTTCTCATTGAAGAAATCGATAAAGTGCTCGCATAGCGGCGTGAGGTCCTCGAGGCGCTCGCGCAGCGGCGGCATCCGCAGCACCGCGGCCTGCAAGCGGTAGTATAAATCCTGGCGCAGGAGGCCCTTCTGCACGGCCTCGTCGGGATTGCGGTTGGTTGATGCAATCATCCGTGTGTCAACGTGGACCTCGGCGGTGGCGCCGACCGGACGCACCTTGCGCTCCTGCAATGCGCGAAGGAGCTTGCTTTGCGTCTCGGGCGCCATCTCGGTGATTTCATCGAGGAACAGCGTGCCGCCGTCGGCGGCGCGAAAGAGCCCGAGGTATTCGGTATTGGCGCCGCTGAAGGCGCCCCGCTTGTAGCCGAACAGCTCGCTCTCGATGAGGTCGCGGGGCAGCGCGGCGCAGTTGAGCGCGACGAATGGCGCATGCGGATTGGGCCCCGATTCATGGATCGCGCGCGCGACCAGTTCCTTGCCGGTGCCGCTCTCGCCGACGATCATCACGGTGCCGCGCGTCTGCCCCACCGCGTGGATCCGCCGGTAGAGTTCACGCATCGAGGGCGAACTGCCGACGATGCCGTGAAATCGTTCGCGCTTCTCGGGCGCGATTTTCGAGGCCTCGCGTTCCATCGCATGCAGGCGCGCCCCGGCCATCGCGGATTGCGATCGCACATACGAATCCGCCAGCAGCATGATGCGGATGTGGCTCAGGCGATCGAAAGTGGTGTAGACCCAGGTCGGATCCTTGAGGCCCTCGGGGAAAACCGATTGCGCGGCTTCTTCAAACAGGTGCAAAGACGCGATGATCTCCTGCAGCGAGACGTGATGCTCCGCGAGAATCTCGCCGAGGCGATGCAGGTCGGCGGCATAGGCATCCATGTCGCCGCGCAGCAGATCATTTTGGTTGCGCTCCAGCGCGGCTTCAAAGATGGAGCGGAACTCCGGCTCCGACAACGTGCGCGAATCGCCGAAGTGCAGCACATATAGATGATGCCATCGATCCACGACCTCGACGCGGCGCTCCTTGATCGCCTTCAGCACCGGGCGCAGCTCTTCGAGGTCTTCTTCCCACAGCAGATGGAAGTAGCGCGGCTGGCCGCGACGCAGCGGCGATGGATGCGGACTGGAAATGGCAGGTTGGTTTCCGTGCTTCATCAGGAGGTATCAACAGGTTCGCGGACGGTACGCGACGGTTAAGACTCCCTGATTATAATCGTGCGGAGGCAGCCTAGACCAGTAGAATTTTTGATCGCTGAAAGGATCGCGAAGACAACCGACAGCGCGGACGGTTTAAAACCAACGCGCCGGCCTCATCGGGGAGACCGGCGCGCGATTCAGTTTCGCGTTGGCGAATTTATGCGACTTGTATGCGCTCGATGACGCGCGGCAGCCGCGAGCGCTCGCTGCGGCCGGTGAGTCCAGCGTAATCCAGCCGCTCGAAATACTCGTGCATGATCATTTGAATCAGCTTCGACACCGCGACGCGGCCCGCCTTCACCTGATCCTTCTCGAACCCGCCGCCCGAGATGATGATCATCGGTTCGAGGAATTCCGCGCTACCGATGATGCCGAGCATCGCGTGCTCGCTCTCGTCGAGGTATTCGTGCAACGCGACACGCTGTCCCGGCTGATGCTCGAGGTGATAGCGCAGAGCGCCGGCGCCATATGCCGTCCAGCGCGCGCTGTCCTGCATCGCCTTGCGCATGATCGCGCGATCGGTGGCGGTCGGCGCGAAGGCCGCGACATGGCGAAAAATCGCGAGCAGCAGTCCCGCCAGCGCGATGTTGATCGAGATCGATCCCTGCGGATAAGTCTCCGCCCACAGCCATTCTTTGAGGCTCTGCTCCGCGTTGACGCTGGCGCGCTTCATGCCGGCGCCGCCGAACAGCGTGCGCTTGCGAAAGACTTCCAGCAGCCGCGACGCATCGAGCATCTGGCCGCACATGAAACTTTTCTGCTCGATGAAATCCTGGTTGATGAGCGCGACCCATCGCGAGGGAAAATCGAGGCTGACCAGCTCGCATTCCTGCAGAAAGGTGTAGAGCTGCGCGCACGCCACTTCGAGTTTCTCGTCGAGCGGCTTCTCGCTGAGCGCGCTCCACTGGATGTCGGTGGCGGGCGCCCATCGCCGCGCCTTCTGCTCCTCGTAAAGCTGCGAGACGTTGTCCGACCACACATCGGATTTGCGATTGACCACGTAGCCCATGTCCGGAAGCTTGCCGGACTTGTCGCTGCCGCGCGCGACCATCGATTGGCTGGTGCGCAGGTACTCGGGCAGGTCGGTGTAGCCGTACGATGCCGATGTTGAGGTCGTCGTAGGTCAGCCCGCGCTGCGGGTTGCTGGCATGGCCTTTGATTTTTTCGGTGTTGGCGTTGTACCAGCGCAAGCCGAGATTCCCGGCCATCACCGACTGCATCGCCGCGAGGACTTCCTGGTCCTCGGAATAATCCTTGTACGCGTAGAAGGCCATTTAGAATGTAATCCCGTGTGCTTCGGCGTCGGCTTTGCCCTGCTGGAACATCGCATACAGCTTGGAGCGCTTGGGGTCCTTGCGCTCGGGCATGCCGCACTTGTCCAGCCGCTCGAAGTGCTCGTGCATCTGCTTCAGGTTGAACTGGGTGGTGACCTTGATGCCCTCTTCGATTTGTTCTTTCTTCATTCCGCCGCCGGCCAGGATGATGAAGCTCTCAGTCACCTCGGTGGCTGCCGCGCCCGCGAACGAAATGTTTTCGGCTTCATCGAGATGCGCATGCAGAACTTCGCGCTTCTCGGGAAAGTTCTCCAGCACGTATTTGAAATGCTGCATGCCATAGCCGACGTGACGCGCTTCATCCTGCATCACGAGGCGGAAGATTTTCTTGTCGACATCGGTCGGAGAGAGATACTCGCTGAAGCGGAACATCGTGAGCACGTTGCCCTCGGCGACGAGATGCAGCGCGACCGACATTTCGCTGAATGAATCGGCGTCGCGCAGATGCTTGAGCGCCATCTCGTTCATCGGGCTCGCCGCCATCAGGCCATAGCCGGTCGTGAGCGCGCGCTTGCGGAAAACTTCGGCGTGGCGCGCCTCATCCATCGCCTGGCTCGCGATGAACGATTTGACCTCGATGAAATCGGGATTGATCCGCGGCAACCACATCGCGGGCGTGTCGGTCGCGATCATCTCGACTTCGGTGAGAAACGTCATGAGCTGGGAGAGCGCCTTGCCGGTCGCCTCGGGCATCTCGACGCCTTCGAGGCGGTCCCACGGGATATCGGTGGTCGCGTTCCATTGCCGCGAGACCGCTTCCTCGTAGTAACTTTCGGTATTGAAACCCCACAACTCGCTCTTACGCGAGACCCACGGCTGCGCGTCGGGCACGCCCTCGGGAATCTCGGCGCCGCGCGGCGCGTAGGATCGATTTTCACGCACCTTCTCCGGCACCTCGGTGAAGCCGTAGCTGCCGACATCGAGGTCGCGGTAGGTCAGCCCGCGCCGCGCGTTTTGCGGACGAGTCGCGACCTTCTCGGTCTTGGCATTCATCCACGACAGGTCCATCTCGCCGGTGCGCATCGTGTAGAGCCATTTGTCGACGAAGTTTTTATCTTCGAGGTAATCGTGGGTCGCCAGATATGCCATTGGCCGCGCCTCCGCGTGCTAGTTGAAGCTGACTTCGAGTTTGCTGGACAGGTCGAAAAATTCCTGGATCGATTCCATGAAGCGATACAGTTTGTCGTGCCCGTCGGGATCGTCGTACTTGATTTTGAGCTGCTCGCCGAAATGCGCGAGGGTGTTGAGATCGTGATGGGTGTCGGCCTGGCCGTTGCGCTTGATGTTCTCGATCATCTCGCGCCAGACCTTGGCGTCGCCCTCGATCGAGAAGTCCACCTTCTTAAGATCGATGGCCGGGACCTCGCTGGACGTTCTTCAGCTCGAAGACTTCGAACTCGAGGACATAGTTGTGGGTCTTGCCGTTGTTGGCGACGCTGACGGCGAAGGTGGTGTCGATAAAGCCGAGGCGGGAGAAATGTTCCTGGGCGGCGACCATCTGCGCCTTAAGCGCATCGAAGTAATCGGTAGAAGGAAAGCTTACAGCCATGGTTCAGATTTACCTTGCGAAAAAGTGGTGGAGGACAGTTGCGTACACCCACCCGGTGCCCATTCTCAAGGGCATTATGACTGAATGAACGTTCATTGCAAACGAGATCGGTCGGGCCATGCGCCCTCGATTCGGTTCGCGCATGCATCAGTATATATTCTCTGGCTTTGCGAATTGCCTGTTGGGCAAGGTTCGAAATCGGAGGCGGAAAACATGGATCGAGTTGAAGGGCAAACCGCATTCATCACCGGAGGAGCAAACGGCATCGGATTGGGTATCGCACGCGCGTTCGCGAAGGCCGGGGTGAAACTGGCGCTGGCGGATATCGACGAAGCTGCGCTGGCGGCGGCAAAATCCGAGCTCTCGAAGGTGACCGCGGTCGAGACTTTCATCCTCGATGTGCGCGATCGCTCGGCATTTGCGCGGGTGGCCGACGAAACCGAAGCGCGGCTCGGGCCGGTTTCCATTCTGTGCAACAACGCCGGCGTCGCGGGAGATCAGCACGTCACGCGGATGACTTACGAATATTGGGACTGGGTGCTCGGCATCAATCTGAATGGGGTCATCAATGGCATCCAGACTTTCCTGCCGCGAATGCTCAAACGGGGCGGCGACGCGCATATCGTAAACACCGCCTCGGGTGCCGGACTGGTCGCAACACCAGGAGTGTTGCTCTATGCGACCTCGAAATTCGCGGTGGTCGGGCTCTCGGAATCGCTGCGCCTCGCGCTGGAACCGTATCAGATTGGGGTCAGCGTGCTGTGTCCCGGCCCGGTTAACACGCAGATTATTTCGAACACGCGCGAAACGCAGCCAGACTTGCCCAGCGGCGTGGAAGCGAAGGCATGGGAAGCCGCCCTCGCGCCGGCCAAAGCAATGCTAGCCGCAGGCGTCGATCCCAACGATGTCGGCAACATGGTGCTGGCGGCGGTAAAAGCGAATCAGCTCTACATCCACACCGACCGGATGGTGAAGGGACTCATCGAGGCGCGGACCAAGGCGTTGCTGGATGCGATGCCGCCCGCGAAGTAACAGGCGTGCGGAATTGGCAGCTGTCCACTGCCAGATACTTCCGCGTTAGAATCGCGATTTCCGCGGTTGTTAGAAGAAAGAATCCGGAGTCGAGGTCCCTCTCCGTCTCGTCACGATTTTCGCATCGCAGCCGTCGCGAAAATCGCGCCGAGCCACCTCCCCCAATCAATGGGAGAGGGAAATAACAGCGGAAGAACAGGAAAAAAGGGAATTTTGGCGCTGGCGGCGTTCGTGCCGCTCCTTATAGGACGAAGGTCCGCTAGGCCGCTTCGGCGCAATTGTCCAACCTGACCACCAAACTTGGCTTGGCGAGGTATGGACGAAATGATCGTACCGGGTATCCGGCAGACCTTCCGTGTATGTGCAACCTTGACCGCGGCGTTGCTGTTGACCGCCAGTTTCGCGCGTGCGCAACAAATCAACGGCGTGCCTGGCTCACCGAATGCCACCATCACGCTCGATGGCAAGCAACTCCCTCCGCCACCGATGCCCTTCGGTGGAGTGATCAAAGAGAGCGCCAAGGATTCGACGCCGTGGTGGCCACCGCGAGTCGTACCTCCCAAGGGCGCACCAAACATCTTGCTCATCATGACCGATGATGCCGGGTTCGGCGCGCCCAGCACGTTTGGCGGAGTCATCGCGACTCCGGCGCTGGATCGTATCGCTAACAGCGGGATTCGTTACACTCAGTTTCATTCCACCGCGCTATGCTCGCCGACCCGCGCGGCGCTGATCACGGGACGAAACCATCATGTAGCGGGTTTTGGTGTGGTCGGCGAAGCGGCGACCGGGTTTCCCGGTTACGACTCGGTCATCAGGAAAGATACCGGCACCATCGGAAGAATCCTCAAGGAGAACGGCTACGCGACGGCGTGGTTCGGCAAGGATCACAACACGCCTTTCTACCAGGCGAGCCAGGCCGGACCATTCGATCAATGGCCGATCGGGATGGGCTTCGATTATTTCTACGGTTTCGTCGGCGGCGACACCAGCCAATGGCAGCCGAACCTGTTCCGCAATACGACAGCGATCTACCCCTTCCAGGGACAGCCGGGCTGGAATCTCACGACCGCGATGGCCGACGACGCCATCCAGTACATGAAGCAGCTCAAGGCGCTCGACCCCGAGAAGCCATTCTTCATCTACTATGTTCCGGGCGGCACTCACGCGCCCCATCATCCGACCCCGGAGTGGATCAAGAAAATCAGCGGCCAGCATCTGTTTGACGTCGGATGGAACAAACTGCGCGAAACCATCTTCGCCAATCAGAAGCGGCTCGGCATCATGCCTGCCGACGCGAAGCTAACGCCATGGCCGAAGGAACTGCCGCAGTGGGATAGCCTGAGTTTCGAGGAGAAAAAACTCTTCATCAAGCAGGCTGACGTCTATGGGGCGTATCTCGCCTACACCGATCACGAGATCGGGCGCGTCATCCAGGCCGTCGAGGACATGGGACAACTCGACAATACCTTGATCATCTACATAAGCGGCGACAACGGCGCGAGCGCCGAGGGCATGCTCAACGGCACCCCGAACGAGTTCACGACCTTCAACGGGGTCGCAGTGCCGGTCAAGGATCAGTTTCTGTGGTATCCGTTCTGGGGATCGGACCGGACCTTTCCGCATTATGCGGCCGCATGGTCGTGGGCAATGGACACGCCGTTCAAGTGGACCAAGCAGGTGGCATCGCATTTCGGCGGGACCTCGCAAGGTTTGGCTATGTCATGGCCCGGCCACATCACCGACGTCGGCGGTACGCGCCGCCAGTTTCATCATGTCATCGACATCGTGCCCACTCTTCTCGAGGTAACCGGGATTCCGGCGCCGGACACCATCGATGGGATCAAGCAGCGGCCCATCGAGGGCGTGAGCATGGTCTACACCTGGGACAAGAAGAATGCGGACGCGCCGACTCAGCACACCACCCAATACTTCGAGATGCTCGGCAACCGCGCGATTTATCACGACGGCTGGATCGCGGCGACGACGCCAGTAAGTCTTCCATGGGAACTTAGCACCGCGACGCCGCCTAATGTCATTACCGGGTACAAGTGGGAACTCTACAACCTCAATGACGATGCGACCGAATTCAACGACCTTGCCGCGCAGATGCCGGACAAGCTCGCCGAGATGCAAAAAATCTTTTACGACGAGGCGGGCAAATATGACGTTTTACCGCTCGACAACTCGACGCTCACGCGGTTTCTAACGCCGCGTCCCAGCACCACCGCGGGGCGCAAGGTCTTCACCTATTCGGGCGTGTTGACCGGCGTGCCGGCCAGCACCGCACCGAACATCATGCAGAAGTCCTACACCATCACCGCCGAGGTCGAGGTTCCTGAACATGCGGAAGGCATGATCGTGACCGAGGGTGGCCGCTTCGGTGGTTATGGTTTGTTCCTGTCCAAGGGCGAACTGGGAGCGCGTCGATCCAAGGTCGTGTTTCTATACAATTTGCTGGATCTCAAGCGGACGATTTGGGAAGGCCCTGAGCTGAGTGCCGGCAAACACACCATCGTGTTCGACTTCAAGTTTGATGGCGGCGGCTTCGGCAAAGGCGGCACCGGTGTGCTCACGGTGGACGGCAAGGAAGCGGACCGCAAGCACATGGACCACACCATTCCCATCACGTTTCCCGAAGACGAAGACTTCGACGTCGGGATGGATACCCGCACCGGCGTCGCGATGCTGGAATATCGTTACGATTGCCCGTTCAAGTTCACCGGCAAGATCAACAAGCTGACCTTTGAGCTTGGACCCGCGCAATACACGGATGAGGATCGCAAACAGCTTCCGGCGATCGCCGATGCGGTCGCGCGGGCGAAAGACTGACGGCCTCCGGTTGCGTATGATTCTTTTTTTGCGCAGGGCTGGAACGGGAGGCTGACACTATGGATCGGGTTGATGGGAAAACGGCTTTCATCACTGGAGGAGCGCGCGGCATTGGATTGGGTATCGGACGCGCGTTCGCAAGGGCCGGCGTGAAACTCGCGTTGGTGGATATCGATGAAGCCGCGCTGACGGCGGCCAAAGCTGAGCTCTCGAAGGTGACCGCGGTCGAGACCTTCATCCTCGATGTACGCGACAGATCAGCCTACGCGCGGGTCGCCGATGAAACCGAAGCGCGGCTCGGGCCGGTGTCGATACTTTGCAACAACGCCGGCGTAGCCGGAGAACCGAACGTCACCCGGCTGACTTACGAAATCTGGGACTGGGTGCTCGGCATCAATTTGAATGGAGTCATCAACGGCATCCAGACTTTCCTTCCGCGGATGCTCGAGCGCGGCGAGCGTGGACATATCGTCAATACCGCTTCGGGCGCGGGATTGGTCGCGACACCCAGTGGCATGGGTTACACGACCTCGAAATTCGCGGTGGTCGGGCTCTCGGAATCGCTGCGCCTCGCGCTGGAACCCCATCAGATTGGCGTCAGCGTGTTGTGCCCCGGACCGGTCAACACGAAGATCGTATCGAACAGCCGCGCCATGCAGCCGCAATTGCCCGGCGCAGAGGAAACCTCGGTTTCGGATGCCGTGCTGGCGCAAATCAATGCCTTTCTGGCGACCGGCGTCGATCCGAATGCCGTCGGTGAAATGGTTCTTACGGCAATCAAGTCGAATCAACTCTATATCCACACCGATCGAATCGTGGGGGCACTCATCGAGGCGCGGACCAAGGCGTTGCTGGATGCGATGCCGCCCGCGAAGTAGCAGGCGGGTCGAGTTGGAGGAAGACTCCAGATCGACATAGCCCTGGATCGACTTACCCAATCGCAGCGAGCAGCCAAAAATCTTGCCGAGAATCGACCGTTCGGTCTATTACCCGAATTGAAATCGGAGCGTAGGATGGTAGCCGTGCACTTTATCAAGAGCACTATGAATGAGTAACAAAACAGCGCGATCAGCTTTCGAACTTCAGTTTGAAATCGAGCAATATTACTATCTGGAAGCGGAATTGCTCGATGATCATCGTTATGGAGAGTGGCTGGAGCTTTTTTCGGGCGATGCCCGTTACTGGATGCCGACGCGGTCCAACCGCCTGCTGCGCGACCATGACAAAGAGCTATCCGTCGAGGGTGAGTTTGCTCTTTTCGACGACAATAAAAAATCCTTGGGCTGGCGGGTCAAACAGATGGACTCGCTCACCCATTGGGCAGAGAACCCGCGCAGCCGCACGCGTCACCTGGTGAGTAACGTTCGGATCGCGCCGATTCGATGCGAGAACGAGTATGAGGTGAAATCGAATTTCATCTGCTATCGCAACCGACTTCAAGACGAGGTCGACATCTGGGCAGGCGAGCGCAATGACCTGTTGCGGCGCGACGGAGAGCGGGGATTGCAGATCGTCCGCCGCAAAATCCTGCTCGATCAGAACGTCGTCCTCTCGAAAAACCTTAGCGTATTTTTCTGAGTCTGACGGTAAAAAAGCATGACATCTGGTGGAAATCATACCGAGTCCCTCGAGCAAATGGTTGATTGGGAGCGCGGTCTGATCGCGGGTCGCATTTTCGTCGACGACGATATCTATAAGCGCGAGGCTGAAAAGCTCTTCCTTCGAACCTGGATCTTTCTGGCTCATGAAGACCAGCTAAGGAGCTACGGAGATTTCCTTACCACTTACATAGGTGCCGATCGAATCCTGGTCACGCGCCAGAAAGACGGCTCGCTCAAAGCATTGCTCAATGCCTGCCGGCATCGTGGAATGACCGTCTGCCGGGCGGATCTCGGAAATGCAAAATCTTTTGCTTGTTCTTTCCACGGATGGACCTATGATGCGGCGGGCCATTTAATATCCGCCCCTAACCTTGAAAGCGGCTATTACGGCGAACTCGATAAATCGCAATGGGGATTGCTCCCAGTTCCTCGGGTCGAGAGCTACAAGGGCCTCGTCTTCGGATGTTTTGATGCGGACGCTCCGTCGCTGCTGGAATATCTGGGAGAGATGGCCTGGTATCTCGACTGCATGCTCGATCGCCGCGAAGGCGGAACGGAAGTCATTGGCGGCGTGCATAAAATGCGCACCCGGGGAAACTGGAAACTCGCCGCCGAGCAATTTGCCGGTGACAATTACCATGCGATCATGACGCACGCTTCCGTCGCAAACGCGTGGGCAGACCCGGGAGCAAGCAAGTCATCGGGTGGTTTCGCAAAACTCATGGCATTACCGGGACGCCAGTTTAGTTCTCGTCAAGGGCATGGAATGGCGGGTTTTCTTGCGGATAGTTCCAGTTTGCTGAGCTTCCCCGGCGATCGATCGGTTAGTGAAGACCAGGGAATTGTTGCCGATTACTACCAATCAACTCGCAATGAAGTAGCCAATCGCCTCGGGGTCGAGCGAGCCGACCGATCTCCCGACGGCGCGGGCCTGGTGTTTCCGAATTTCGCTTTTCTGTCTGCGGTCATGGGCAGTTCTACTATCGGTGTGTTTCAGCCCAAGGGCCCACATCAGTTTGAGCATTGGCGCTGGGGCATCGTGGATAAAGCCGCGCCTAAAGTTGTGAAGGAAGCCATGACCCGCTGTCTACACGTCTGGCCGGTCGGTCTTGCCGATGCTGACGATGGTGAGAATTGGGGTGGCATCCAATCGAGCCTCGCGGGGCCGCTGGCCCAACGCCTGAAGCTTAACTATCAAATGGGGATGGGCGCTGAGGGTGCGGACCGCGTCTATCCGGGTACTCTCCATCCCAATATGCTCGGAGAGTTTCCCCAACGCAGATTTTACCGTCGCTGGCTTGAGTACATGACCTCTGAAGGCTGGCCTTCGCTGCTGGACCGCACCGCTATGTAGGGTGCCGCCAGGCATATTTCGATTAGTAACTGCTCTCAGATAACTTGATGAACTGAGGGCGCGCCTATCAGCCGGTGCATCACCCATCGCACAAATCATGTGATGTATCGAACACCCTTCAGCGATCAGTGAGAACCGCCATTTGCGTGGCTGCCGAATTTTCGGCAGCCACTTTAACTAAATGCTAGCGATTACTATTTCGCGTTGGCCTGCTTCGAACCGCTCGCCAGCTCTTCATCGATGGTGGTCTGGAACTTGTCGAACGGCTGCGCGCCGGTCAGCGGACGCCCATTGATGTAGAAGGCCGGGGTTCCGTCGATGCCGAGGGAGCGCCCTTGCGCCATGTCGGCCTCGATCGCGGTCTTATATTTGCCTTTGTCGAGGCACTCATCGAACTTCGCAGTGTCGAGGCCGATCTTTTTGGCGCTCGCTTTCAAGTCCGCCGGCGCCAGCTTCGATTGATCGGCAAACATCGCATCGTGCATTTCCCAGAACTTGCCTTGCTCGCCGGCGCAGCGACCCGCCGAAGCCGCATCGATCGCATGATCATGCATGCCGAGCGGGAAATCGAGATACACCAACTTGATCTTGTCGCCATACTTCTCGCGCACCTGCTTGAGGGTGGGTTCGGCGCGGCCGCAGAAGGGACATTGAAAATCCGAGAACTCAACGATGGTGACCGGCGCATCTTTGCCGCCGATCTCGGGATGACCCGCGCTCTTAACGTTGATGCGCGGGGCGGTCAGCATCACGGTCACCGGCTCCGCTTTGCGCAGGCCCTCGATCAGCGCGGTACGAGCCTCGCCTTCCTTCTGGTTCTGCAGCGCCTCGATGAGGCGGGCTTTGATCTCGTCGTACTTGGGAAACCGCGCCTGTATTTCTTTGTGTTGATCGTAGAACATCTTGGCGTCGGTGTCGGTGACCTTCGCTTGCGATAGATGCTTCTTCAGATAGTCCGGCACGCTGAGATTTTCTTTTTTGGCGGCCTGCTCGACCAGGTATTCGTCAGCCATCGATTTGATGGCCGAGCTCTTCAGCTCGTAAATCTGGTTGTCGATCGCGGCCATCTGCGGCTTGATCTTGGCGTCAAGCTCCTTTTCGGTAATCTTATGATTGCCTACGGTGGCTACCACTTGATCGGGGCCGGCTGCGGCCGATGCCGACCACATCGAGATGATCGCGGCGATGCCGAGCGCGCAAAAAAAAGCGCCGGAGACGAGACTCCGGCGGGCGGAGGTTCCAACATTATGTCGCATATCCGTCGCAGTTTATCCCGCGCACTCGGCAAATGAAACTGCGATAATGGCGGATGCGGCGGCGGCAGCCGTTGCTTTCAGCCCAGCCAAACAGCCCTCCGCTTGACGTAGGTCGATTGAGGCGTAAATTGGACATGAGAATCGTTCTCAACTAGTTCGCCCAACGGTGCGGTCCAATGGCACGCAAGATCCTGACGGTCTCGGAACTGGCGGATCATCTTCAGGTTCATCGCATAACGATTTACCGCCTGCTTAAGAGCGACCATCTTCCTGGTTTCAAAATCGGTCGTGTATGGCGCTTCGACCTCGACGAAGTCTCAAGCTGGATGGCGAGCGAAAGAACTTCCGGGGCTTCCATAGACGGCGAGGGTCATCCCGCGCGCCAGCTCCCAACCGTAAACGACGCTCCCGGCGTGGACAGCGCGAAAGCGGGTGGCCCCGCACGAGCACTCTCCAAGGATGGGCACGAAATCAAGCCGCGCGCCTGACGGGAGCGGGTCAGATCGATTCGATTCCTTCCTTTTGAGATAGTGTACAGTCCGGT
The DNA here is from genome assembly GCA_963848285.1 of uncultured delta proteobacterium. Lineage (GTDB taxonomy): Bacteria > Desulfobacterota > Binatia > Binatales > Binataceae > DATGKG01. The sequence continues at coordinate 1,129,789 of CAWKCZ010000002.1, forward strand.
CGGGCAGCTCTACTTGACAGCGGAGCCGCGACCGCTGAATTCTGATCGCGCGCGAGAGTGGCGGAATGGCAGACGCGCTGGACTTAGGATCCAGTGCCGCGAAGGCGTGGGGGTTCAAGTCCCCCCTCTCGCATAAGCCTTGATTTGCTTGAGGTTTTCGATCGGGAGAAGGAGGCCGGAGACCTTTGGGAGAAATTGACAGCCAGTCTGACAGCCACGAGATCATCAATGACCTTTTTCCCAGCCTCGAAAGGGGACCGAAAGTACCGCGCCCAGCACTTGGCAGAGCCTCAGAACGTCGTTGCGTCGGCGCCTCGATGCGCTCACCTCACCTCGCTTGAATACCCGGCCGCACAGTGGGCACCTCACGTCGATAAGAGGCGGGTTTTTGTGCCAGTGCGGAAGGTTAGCCATTCGCGCGCGTGGACTGCTCTAGCGGCTGGCGTGCGGGCTCGGACTGCATCAACCTCGGGTCTTCTCGAACCGAACGACGAAGCGCGCGCCTTGGTCGGGCTCGTAGTCGCTCGGGTGGCTGAGGTTGATAAACTAGATCGAGAATGTCCTCGCGCCGGCTCGTACCTCTTTGAGCTCCCGACTTGCCGCTGTGATGGAGCAGGATCACGGTCATCCCCTGACGGCGCAGCTTGAGGACCCATTCCTGAATAGGTGTCCAAGAATCCGACTCGTTCTCGCGGCCGGTGAAGCAAAGCACCGATAGAGAGTCGAGGATCAAAACCTCAGCATCTTTGAGTAGAGGTGCAGCGCATCCTGTCCGAATCCCGTCGCGAGGTTAGGCAGCGGAAGAAGTTGGTGATCTGGTGTCACGATGCGGAAGTAGTCTTCCGGGGGATCCTTTTCCGATGTTGCCTGCAGCTCAGCTAGGCGACGCTGCAAGGTCGAAAGGGGCATCTCGCCATCGACATAGAGCACGCGCCGCGGTTTGGGCGCCCGGTAGCGCCAGAACGTTCCACCCGATGAGATGGCCAACGCCAACCCGAGCGCGGTGTACGTTTTCCCGACTCCCCGCCAGCTATGGAGCATCGCCGTCTCCTGCACACAAAGAAGTGGTTTGCCGTCGAAGGTTTCGAGGATGGGCTCGCGCGGCGCGATCTCCATCGCGAACAGGGCCCCAATGCTCAAAGATCGGATGCGTGGAACTTCGCTGCCCGCCCGGCTCTCAAAAGAAGCTCGATCTCGGCAGTTGCGATGACTTCTAGACTATGTTCGACCTCGCGGGACGACAGAAAACCCGGCACCCCATACTCGGGCAATTGATCGACCGCCAGACGAAGATCGCGCATCAACGGAACAAGCATGTCGTCAGCGGTTAGGCTCGGCTTGGCGTATTCTTCATCCCGCTTCAACATCTCGCGCGCGATGTTCGTGCATCTTCGTTGCCACGCTGCGCGCGCTTCAGTGTGGTCTGCGTCGCCATTTAATCGGGCGGTATCCATTTAGCGCGCGTCCGCCCCGGTCCCTGCAGTTCCGGCGATGCGATCGAGTTCCGAAACCGGAATCCTCACTGCGCGACCGATCCTAATGGTCCGAAGATCGCCTCGATCAACCATTTCTCGGATGGTGGTTAACCCGAGGTGCAACGCCGCCGCCGCTCCGCTGAGTGTCGTAAGGCGCGCCGATACCGCGATCCCATCTCGCTGATTGGTCGCTTCCGTCATGGTTTCTCCCTCCGGTTGTCGAATGTTCGCTGCACTGCCTACGAGTCTTAGCGGGCTTGCACGAACGTTGATAGTGGAGTACGACTCTTTATTGCCACGCCATACGGTGGAATTAAATTATTGAATTAGATGCCAAAAGCAGCCGCACGAAAATCGCAAAACCTTGGAGTAAGCGCCAGTGTCTGCAATGGATGCGGCGATTCGCGTCTCGAAAAAAGCCATACTCACCCCAGCGGGCGATCAAAGAGATTCCGCTATTCGTATGGAGCGTTAACGGCAGTCTGCGCGGAGCCTTGGATCAACTGAGCGTTGAAGAGGTGCAGCGTCTCCAGTCCGAACTCGCCTACCACCTCGATGAGATTGCCAGCGGGCGAGACTTTAGAATCAATCTAGCCAGCGTGACACTTTGCGCGATGCCGGGGCGACGGTTCGAGATTGCTGAAGATTCCGGCTCTGCTTTCTTGCTCGCTTGCATGGACCTGGTAGGAAGCCCGCAGGGGCGACTAATCGCAAAGTGCGCCCGCGATGGATGTAGGGAGATCATCATTCGACTTGGTCGGAGCCGGTACTGTTCCAAGGGAAGCAAGGGATGCGCTGGAATAGCCGAGCGCGAACAGGCTCAGAAGCGCCGCGCCGAATTGGATCTCGCCACCCGCTACCAAAGCCGACACGAGAGATATGTCGCCGAGGTTCGCGGGAAGAAAGGAAAGTCCTTCGCGACAAAGGTCGCTCGACGAGGCGTGCGGCTACGCAAAGAAACTGTGGATGGTGCGCCGCTGTCACCCGTTCAGGCAGCGGAACTGGTGTTCCTCGCGGAGTGCCCGCATAGGTTCGATCGAGAACGCCACGACTTTGAAATGCGTGAGCATCGCCGACAGGAATTCGGGAAAAAAGCGGGGCGAGTTTTATGCAGACCGCGCTCGGAAAAATTTGCGGCGAAATATCCTCGATCGCGCGGTCAGATTCTTTTGATTGAGGCGGAAGCGCACGAATCCTTTGAGCGTAAGGCGGCCGAGATCCGCGGAGGAAGATAAAACCATGGCTAAGGGAAAAGAGGCAACAACGAAGGCAGCATCTATTTTCGCGATTCGGACAATCGATGGTGCGCTACGCTCACGACCTCGCGGGTCGGGGAGCGGAGAAAACGCCGCAGCTTCTATGCCGCCACACGCAAAGAAGTTGCCGACTGGCTAACCAAGGCGCTACGGGATCGGCAACTGAATCATCCCAGCGTGGCCGGCAACCAGACCCTAAAGGTATTTCTGACCTCGTGGCTTGAGACACAGGCTCGCCCGAGCACGCGCCCGAGCACCTTCGTCGCGTATGAACTGAACACAAAGAAGCATCTCATACCCGAGCTCGGTGGCATCAGGCTGGGAGACCTCGAACCCTCGCATATCGAGACGCTTCTCGCCGCCAAGCTTAAGAGCGGTCTAAGCGCGCAAACCGTCCGCCACATTCGTACCATCTTGAGGCGCGCCTTGAACTTCGCCATCAAGAGAAAGCTTCTCGTGTTCAATCCGGCCGCCGCCGTCGATCCGCCAAGAGTCGAGCGCCTCGAGGAAAAACATATGACACCGGAAGAAGCCCGGGCCTTTCTTGCCGCCACCCGCGGCGAGCGCCTTGAAGCTCTCTACCACCTCGCGATAATGACGGGCGCTAGGCAGGGCGAGGTTTTGGGCACGCGCTGGAGCGACCTTCAACTAGAAGGCGATGAACCCACGCTGACCATTTCTCGGGCACTACAAAGAATCGGCGGAGAGTTCTCTTTCGTCTCCCCCAAGACTGATCGTTCGCGGAGATGCATCGCGCTCTCACCCTCTCTGGTCAAAATCCTGCTCGCTCACCGCAAGCGCCAAGCCGTCGAACGCCTCAGCATGGGCGCGGCTTGGGCTGACCTCGACCTGGTCTTCTGCATGGAAGATGGCTCACCTATCGAGCGGACCCGCCTTCACAAAGATTTCAAACGGATACTAACAAAGGCCAAAGTTTCTGATTTCAAGTTCCACTCGTGCCGCCACTTCGCCGCCACCGCATTGCTAACCGCCGGCGTCAATCCCCGGATCGTCATGCAGCAACTCGGTCACTCCTCCATCGCCACGACCTTGGACATCTATAGCCATGTGGCCGCCGCGTCCTTGCGCGACGTTGCTGCTCAGATGGCTGCTGTACTCGAACAGGTGACCGAAAAGGCCTCCTGACGCATTACAGCGCCAACCAGCCTATAAATTCGACGCTAAGGCGAGCTGACAGTTCCCGATTTCAAAATGGAAAAACGTCGGGCATACCTCCCCTGAACGCCCATCGTGCGCGCCGCGTTCTTGGGGGGTGGGGGGGTCCTCGGGGGAAAAGCATTCCTTTTTGACAGCCAGATTGACAGCCGCGTCCGCGATTCGTGGCGAGCAATGGCGGGCGAAAAGCCCTTGCCTCGGTTGAGTTTCGCACCGGGGCGATCGCGCGATGAACTACTTAGGATCCAGTGCCGCAAGGCGTGGGGGTTCAAGTCCCCCCTCTCGCAAAGCATTGATTTCGAAAGAGAATAATGAAGCGCAACGCTCGATGAGAGCTCGCTCAAGGCAGCACTTTGTTCACCGGTTGTGGAAGCTCTAATAACCCAAATCTGAAGTCCTGGATTCGCCAGATTTCTGACATAACCACGCGCTGACCCTCTTCTTCATTCATTTATCTCCGCCAGGCCACTTCTCCCCTCAACTAATAAATCCAATTAGGCAGGTGTTGCCTGCATCCGATGCCTTGATGCTTTAAGTCCGCCACTTAAGCAGTATGTCGCACACTTGTGATATGAGAACTCTTGTGCTACTGATGCCACCGATGCGCAGCAACTATATGCAATGCGCCCGGGGGGAATGCATTTGCACTAAGGTGCAGGAGGAATTTGGTTATGCCAGCCACTAAAGCCACTAAAGCGTTTTTCAATCGGTTGGTCAGAAGCTCGCTAGTCCTGGCGGCGGGGACCTTGGCGGCATCGATGGCGATACCGGCCCATGCCGCGTCGTTACGCAAAGCACTGGCGAGCGAGGCGGCGAGCACTTCTGGGTCGCCGGCAGGGGATCCGGGAAGCGTCTTGTACGGTTACTTCGATGTCTCCGAGCCCAGCACCAACAATGGCACCGGCAACGGCGACAATGTGATGCGACTCATCAATACCACCGCGCAGGATATGTGCGCGCTCATCTATGTATTCGACGCCGACGAAGAGCTCGGCGAATGCTGCGGATGTCCGTTGACAGCCAACGAGGTGATTAATTTCGGCATCACCAACGACCCCTACTACTCGGGCGGAATTACCGACAACTTGACCACCAACTGGCGCGAAGCGAGCGAGGACCAGCAAAATGGCGTCATCGCGGTGGTCGGCGCTACGGCGCTTTCCGGGTGCATCAACAACGGTTCGCCCTCGAATTACACCACCCCGAATCCTGCCTGCAATGCTGGGTGCGACCCGACCATCCGCTTCGTAGATGGGGTTCTGGTGCAGAGCAGCCCTTCGGGGCAGGGCCTCAATGGAGCCATGTTGCACAATCAGCGCATCGGCGCGGCAAGCGGAATTCTCGAGGTCAATATGTTCGATGATTCGCCGGGGGACGCGACCAATATCGGCGGCCTTCAGGATTTGTGCAGAAATGCCATCCAGCGCGGCTCCGGCAAGGGTTGGTGCACCTGTCCGCACGAATTTGGCGATCTGATCGTGAAATAGTTTTGACAAATTCGGAAGAGATTGCCGTCGAGAAGTCATAAGCTCGGCGGCAATCGATTGCGATGCCTGTTTCTACGCAACTTTGAGCTTCTGCGCGCTTGCCCAATCGCTTTTGTTAGGCTCCTCTGACCGCTGGTCCCGCCTCTGCAGCTCAAGTCGTCCCCTCCCCGCCATATCTGATGAAAGCCGGTTAGCGGGATTCCTTACCAACCTAAAGCGCAATGACGCGTATTGTTGCGCTTGTTACAACCGAGCGCTTGTGCTAATCCTGCCGCCGCAGACGCATAGAACGGTAATATTGTAATGGGGACTATCAAACTGCATACAAAGAGCAGGAGGACTCTAGGAATGGGAGGGCGAAATATGTTCTCGAGTTGGCTAACCAAGGGGGCGCTCACGCTGGCGGCTGGCGCTATCATCGCATCGGCTGCGATGCCGGCTGATGCCGCGACATTGCGTAAATCGGCAGCAGCAGCCACAACCTCGGCTTCGGCGGGAGGTGCGGATCCGGGCAACGTTCTGTATGGCTATTTCGATGTCTACGGCCACGGTGACAATCGAACGGGCGACGGACAAAGCGACATGAAGCTCGTCAACACCACCGGGCAGGATATGTGCGCGCTGATCTACGTCTTCGACGCAGACGAAGAGCTCGGTGAATGCTGCGGATGCCCTTTGACCGCAAACGAGCTCGTGAGCTTCGGCATCGGCTTGCGCGGGCCTCTGTATGACAATCTGACCGGAAACTGGCGTGAAGCAAGCTTTGACATCGCCAATGGTGTCGTATTGGCAGTGGGTGCGACGGCTCTTTCTGGATGCACCTTGAATGGCTCGGCTTCGAATAGCTCGACCTACAACCCCGCTTGCCATGCTGGTTGCGATCCTACCATCCCCTTCCAGAGCGGTGTTTTGGTTCAAGGCACCCCGTCCGGACAGGGCCTCGTGGGTGACATCATCCGCACGCAGGAAATCGGCGAAGCCGAAAGCATCACCGAAACCAACATGTTCGATGATTCGCCCGGCGATCCGACCAATCTCGCCAGCCTCCAGACGCTCTGCCAGAACAACGTGCAGCGCGGTTCCGGACGCGGTTGGTGTACCTGCCCGAACTCGTTCTAGCTTTTAACCGCTGATCGCTGATACGTCGGCGAACATTTTGCAAAGGGAGACCACCGAAAGGTGGTCTCCCTTTTTAGCATTTTGCGGTAACCGGCCGAGGCCAAAAACGGCGATTGAGAAAGCCAGGAGTTTGATCTGCGACGGAACGCCCGGCGGAATCGATTGCCGATCAGAGTCCTGCATCGGGGGCCAGCGGGAACGCGCCGTTTATTTTCATCATGACGCCATCCGCATTAAAATCGCACCGCAACGTTACTGGAAGCTTAATTCGTTTGATCAGCGTTTTATCTCTTGTGATAAGCAATGCGCTGTGCTACTGGTGCCCCTGTACGAATTAAACATCGAATCGCGCAACGGGGATGCAATCCCGCAAAGAGAGCAGGAGGAACTTGGGTATGGTAGGCAGCAATATCTTTTCCGGTTGGTTAGCCAAAGGGGCGCTGACCTTGGCGGCGGGCGCATTCGTTGCGTCGATCGCCGTACCGGCCAACGCCGCAACGCTTCGGCGGGCGACGGCAAGCTCAGGAGCCTCAGGGGCGGCTTCGGGGTCCAGCTCGGATCCTGGTAGCGTTCTTTACGGCTACTTCGATGTCTTCGAGAGCCCAGACGATAACGGAACCGGCAACGGCGACAACGTGATGCGTCTGATCAACACCACTGGCGCCGACATGTGCGCGCTGATCTACGTCTTCGACGATGACGAAGAGCTCGGCGAGTGCTGTGGATGCCCTCTGACCGCCAACGAGCTGCTCAGCTTCGGTATCGGCGGTGGCAAAGTGTTCCACCCTGGAATTCCAGTCTCCGGATTGACTGACAACCTCACCGCCAACTGGCGCGAGGCCAGCCATGACGAAGAGAGCGGCGTGGTCGCGGTCATCGGCGCAACGGCGCTGGCGCAGTGCACCACCAACGGATCGACCTCGAACGGGAGCACCCCGAACCCGGCCTGTAACGCAGGCTGCGATCCCACCATCCGCTTCCAGGACGGCGTGTTGGTTCAGAGCACTCCTTCGGGCTTCGGTCTGAACGGAAACATTCTGCACAACCAGCGCATCGGATCGGCCAGTGGCTTGACCGAAGTCAACATGTTTGACGATTCGCCTGGCGACTCGATCAACACCGCGGTCAATCTTCAGGATCAGTGCCACAATGCGATCACCCAGGGTTCCGGCAAAGGCTGGTGCACCTGCCCGCACGAATTTGGCGAAGACTAAATCGCTGAATAGCATCTGAACGACGATGTGGCCGCCGGAGGAGACTTCGGCGGCCACACTTTTTTTGTCACCTCCTGAGGCACGCCCTCAGTTCTTCTCGCCAAAAACCGTCGCACTCGGTTCCCGTTCGATTAAATCTTTCCTACCAGTTGCCAATTTGCTCACAAATGCGCTTGTAGGGAAATATTACATGTGGTAGTCGTCTGATGTGTGCATTTGCGTTAGACAGGCCACTTATCGACCAGATGACCGCATCTAGTGCGGTCGCACAACCAGCAGTGGGAGGGAATTGAATATGGCAACTAAGTATTCGCATGCCACTTGGTTAGCGGGCGCGGCGTTCACAGTCGCCATCGGCAGCTTCATCGCGATGGCTCCGGCTTCCGCCCATGCCGCCACTTCGTTGCGCAAAGCGGCCGCCAGCGCAGCCAAATCGGCTGATCCATCCAGCCAGAATCCAGGCTCCGTTTTGTATGGCTATTTCGACTTCGATTCGCCAACCACGGACAATGGTACCGGTAATGGTCAAAACGCCATGCGCCTCATCAATACGACCTCGCAGGATATGTGCGCGCTGATTTACGTCTTCGACGATGACGAAGAGCTTGGCGAATGCTGCGGATGCCCGCTAACCGCCAACGAGACTCCTGAATTTCGGAATCGGCAGCCGGCCGACAGAAGCTATATTCCAGAATCAGATCCCGATGGAGCGGCCGTTGTATGACAACTTGACGTCGAATTGGCGCGAGGCAAGCGGCAATGAGGAAAGCGGAGTAATCGCGATCGTCGGCGCCTCGGCACTGATTCCCTGCACCACCAACGGTTCCAGCTCGAACAACTCCACCCCCAATCCTGCCTGTAATGCAGGCTGCGACCCCACCATCCATTTTCAGTCCGGCGTGTTAGTCCAAAGTACCCCGTCAGGCCAGGGATTGAATGGCTACATCATCCACAATCAGGCAATTGGCGATGTGCATGGTTTGCTGGAAGTCAGCATGTTTGACGATTCTCCGGGGGACTCCGTCAATACCAGCGCTAATTTGCAGGATCTTTGCCGAAACAACGTTCAGAACGGCTCCGGACGCGGCTGGTGCACCTGCCCGAATGGGTTGGTGCCCGTTCGCTGAGTAGACGCCATCGGAGCACCAGTGGATTAAATTCGCTGATTTGCGTGTTATAGCGCTTGTAGCAAGCGATTGGTTGTGGTACAGGTCACGGCGGACTTAGTTAACTTTGGGATCGCGACTCGACGCAATCTCACAACAAAAGGGGAAAGGAACGAGCTATGGTAGGAAGTAAGGTTTTTTCGGGTTGGCTAGCCAAGGGCGTGCTGACCGTGGCAGCAGGCGCGTTGGTAGCGTCGATGGCAGTACCGGCAAATGCCGCGTCGCTGCGTCGCGCATCGGCGAGCGGCTCCAAGTCGAGCGGCGCCTCGGGCGGCGGAGTGAGCGATCCCGGTAGCGTGCTGTACGGCTACTTTGACGTTCTGGAGCCCACCACTGACAACGGGACCGGCAATGGCGACAACGTGATGCGCCTGATCAACACCACCGCCCAGGATATGTGCGCGTTGATCTACGTGTTCGACGACGACGAAGAGCTCGGCGAGTGCTGCGGATGCCCGCTGACCGCGAACGAGCTGGAGAGCTTCGGCATCGGCGGCGGACGTTCGTACCATCCGCATCCGGCGTCGGGACTGTATGACAACCTGACGGCGAACTGGCGTGAAGCGAGCCATGACGAAGAGAGCGGCGTGATTGCGGTTATCGGCGCGACGGCGCTGGCGGGCTGCACCACCAACGGCTCGGCGTCCAATGGTTCGACTCCGAACCCAGCGTGTAACGCGGGCTGCGATCCGACCATCCGCTTTCAGGATGGCGTATTGGTCCAGAGCACGCCATCGGGCCAGGGCTTGAACGGAAACATCGTGCACAATCAGCGCATTGGCTCGGCCAGTGGGTTGACCGAAGTGAACATGTTTGACGATTCGCCGGGCGACTCGACCAACATCTCGGGGAATCTGCAGGATCAGTGCAAGAACGCGATCCAGAATGGTTCCGGCAAGGGTTGGTGCACCTGCCCGAGCTCGTTCTAACACCGATTAATTCGAAACCGATGCCGCCGGGGGATTCCCCCGGCGGCATTTTTTTTGACCCCGGATTCGCTTCCGGACCCGACTATTCTTAAGCTCCTCGGCGGCGAGAACTACGCCGTCTCGTTCGCAGTCACCCGTGAGGTTCCCGCTGAATTTTCGAGCTCCGCTAACAATGCTTTGCGCTTGATGCTCGCGCGATTGATTCCGGCCGAGCACATCAATTCCCGCAACAATCGCCCCGCCGAAACCGTCGGCAGCCTGATCTCATACCGTTCGCGCAATGCCAGATTCGATTCGCGCAGTCGTTGTCGGATGTTCCTCAGATCGCGCAGGTCCAACGGATCGAAGCGGCCGCGCATGAACTCTCCTCGCGCGACCAGCGCATGATCCCCATCGAACTCCCCGCTGCCGTCGAGCCTTCGCTGCGCCAGCGTCCGCTCGACCACCTGGGCGAAGTTCAACGAAGGATTGTGACGCGCCCGCGAGAAATAATAGTTCAACCCGCGAATCTTGCGGTTCGGCAAAACGGTCGCGATAAAATCCTTGATCAGATAATTGGGGCGCCGACTTCCCCGATAGGCACGCACCACGAGAGCTTCCTGCCCAAAGGCGCGCTCAAATGGCGCCAGTAATTTTCGATAGTCGAACGGGTATGCGCGAGGGCCGGGCGGCTTGCGCGGATCACTCGGGATGCTTCCTTCAAGGTATTGGCGAAAACTGAACGGCACCTGGTGGCGCGCCATTTCGGCATATGCCGATTCGACGCAATCGGCTTGCGGTCGCAAATAGATCACGATGCGGACCTGGTAGCCGAGCGAATTGAGCTGCTTCCTCAGATCACACAGCGCATCCGGTTTCTGATAGAGGAGCCCCAGGTCTTCGGAGCTGATGCAAACGGCGGGCATCTTCGATGCGGCAATCTCGGCCAGCACCTCGCGCCACGACCCGAACTGTGGATCGTACCTTGGGTCGCCGCTCAGCTCCCAGGCGAGGTTATGGTGGCCGCCGCTGCCGGGCTTGGGGCGTCCGTTGCGCGGGATGAGCATTCCGTATTGCTCAAAACATAGCTCGTTGGAAACCAAAAAGAGCTGCAGCGAGGTGGTTCCCGTCTTATGGATTCCGACGTGGAGGAAGCAGATGCGTTCCATCTTGATTGGCGCATATACAATTCCCTTCACGCATCTTTTTCAAGTTCTAAGGCGGCTCGCTGCCCTCATTCGTCATTTTGTAGAATTTTCTAAGCAGTGCGTATGTTTCACCGTGGCGATCCGCGACGCACTTGTACTTCATGCCGAAGTGATGCAGAAATATCTCGCGGCAAATGGGGGGGGTCCTTCGCCGATCAATGATTTCATGAAGAGCGCTACCGCTTTCTCCGGCACCTCGCCTTCGGACCGCTCGCGTGGGCGGGATTTCCAACTCATCCGGGACGACGGCGATTTCGACGCGGACTTCTTCCTGCCTCCCTCGGCGCCGCGGATGCCTCGAGATGCGGCGATCGAGGCATATCTGCGCCAGCCGCGCGGCGACTACCGCAATCGCAAACCTTGCAGCGGATTCAATCCGGAAATTTACGCGACGGAGGCGTTGGAGACTCCTGAACGAGCGTTCAGAAATCCCTTCGCGCATTTTATCGAGCATGGAAAGCCGCACGGTCGATGGCTTACCCCACTCCTTCGGCCGCCGCTCGACGACCCCGGCTCCAGCAAACTGCGCATCGCGTTGCAGGTGCATGCCTACTATCCGGAGCTGATCGACGATTTCCTCGAATGCCTCTTCACCAACGCCTCGCGCTGCGACCTCTTCTTCAGCACTCGAGGTGAGCTGCAAGCGCGCCGGATCCGCGACCACATGCAAAACTACGATCGCGGCACAGTCCAGGTATCCATCGCCCCCAATCGCGGGCGCGACCTGGGCCCGTTTCTTAGCGAGGGCGCCCTCCTCGACGGAAGCTATGATCTCATCGGTCATCTCCACTTCAAAAAATCTTTGTACGGCTTCCCCGGCTTCGGCGAAATCTGGCGGAAGTTTTTATGGAAAAATCTGCTGGGGCCCGACCGCCCGATGGTTGATGTTATTGCACAGGCTTTCGAAGCCGACCCGCGCCTGGGCCTGGTCTTTCCCGATGATCCCAACCTGGTCGGATGGTCGCAGGATAAGGCGCTCGCCCTCCATTTGGCCCGCCGCATGCACCTCGAGGTCGATTTGCCCGAGGCCTTCGACTTTCCCGCCGGCACCATGTTCTGGGCGCGTCCGGCGGCCTTGCAGCCTCTATTTGGGCTGCGCCTCCAGTGGGACGACTACCCGCCCGAGCCCGCGCCGATGGATGGCACCATTCTGCACGCCCTCGAGCGCCTGCTGCCGTTTATTGCTCAGCACCAGGGATATCACTTCGCCGCGACTCATCGGCGTGGCCTGACCAATGTCCTCGTCAGTCAGCCACTCTCGACGCCCGATTCCTCCCTGCCCGCGCCCGATGCATCGCCGATGGACCCCGCGCCGCCACCCTCGTCGATGCCGCTGCCGACCTATTCCGATGGCCACGCTATTTTGCAGGCCGAGGTCCATAGCCTGTGGAATTCGCGCTCATGGCGCCTGCTGCGGCCGCTGCGCAACTTCCTGCGCCGTCGCCGGGGCCTGCCGAGGGAAACCGAGCCTGTCGCGCTTTCCCAGGCCGAGGCGATCCGGACCATCATCGCGATTCGGCAATCCTTGTCATGGGAGCTGGCAGCGCCGCTGCGGCTGCTTAATGCCGCCCTTGGGACATCCCAGTATCCCGCCGCCCTGCCCCTTACTACGCCAGCCCCCATCGCGCACGAAGCCGCTATTGCCCAAGACATCGCTTTAGCCGAGGTTGCTTTAGAAGACCCCACTCCGGACGACCTCGCTCCTCCTGACCTCGTTTCAGACGACCTCCCTTCCGATGAGGCCGCTTCCGCCGTTCCTGCCCCTGCGGTCTCCGAACCGACGCCGCCGCCCGAGGTGATTGAGTTTTTCGAGCCGATGCCGGAGGCATTCGGACGCATCACCTATTTGAAGGAAGTCGTCGCGCCGTTGCGGCTCGATATCTCCACGCGACACCAGCGGCGGGTCAATGTTTTGGTCTCCACCATCGATTTCAAATATCTCTATGGCGGATACCTCGCGGTCTTCAGCCTGGCGCTGCAACTGGTTGAGCAAGGCTATCGGGTCCGCATCGTGATCGTCGATCAATGCGACTACCAGCCGGCGCGATGGCGCGAGCAGCTTAAAGGCTATGCCCCGCTCGAAGGTCTGTTCGACAAGGTCGAAGTCGAATATCGCTACGACCGCTCGCGGGCGCTGACAGTCAATCCGAACGAGGCCTTCCTGGCCACCAGTTGGTGGACCGCCCACGTCGCTCATCATGCGGCATCGGCGCTCAAGCAACATCGCTTCGTGTACCTGACCCAGGAATATGAGCCGATGTTTTACGAGGCCGGCTCGATGCATGCGATGGCGGAGGAGTCCTACACCTTCCCGCATTTCGCCTTGTTCTCGACTGAACTGCTACGCGATTTTTCTCGCCAGCAGCGCATCGGCGTGTTCAGCGCGGCCAACGGCACCGGCGATCGCTATTCGGTCTCGTTTCAGAATGCGATTGGCAGCGCCGGTCCGCGTCCCGAGCAAATGCGCCGGCGCGGTGCCCGGCGACTGCTGTTTTATGCCCGTCCCGAGCGGCACGCTGCTCGTAACCTGTTCGAGATGGGTGTGATCGCGCTGTCCGAGGCCATCGAGGAAGGAATTTTCGACTATAGAAAATGGCGCTTCGACGGCATCGGCACCTTGCGCGCGCATCAGCTCGCGATGGGCCGCGACGCCCATCTGCAGATGCTCGCGCGGGTCACCCTCGATGAATATGTCGCGATGCTCCCCTCCTACGACCTCGGGGTGAGCCTGATGCTGACTCCGCATCCGAGCCTGGTGCCGCTCGACATGGCCGCGGCCGGCATGATCACCATCACCAACACCTACGCCAACAAGACCGCCGCTACGCTCGAGGCCATCTCCAGCAATCTCCTCGCAGTACCAGCGACCGTGGTCGGCATCAAGGAAGGAATGGTCCGTGCACTGGCCCGCCTCGATGACATCGAGGGCCGTATTGCGGGCGCGCAACTGCATTGGCAGACGCGCTGGTCCGAGGCCCTGGGCGGCGAGGTGATGGACCGACTGAAATGGTTTCTCGACAATCCGAATGCGGGCTAGCGGCGCGCGCAGATGCACGACGCCTTTCGCAGTCCCAATATCGTCTAGCGGAAGTGCTATCCGACTGTTCAGGGTAGGAACGCGCTCGGAAGCGAGATTAGCGCAACCATCAAAACCAAGGCGCCGAGACTGAACACGAGCCCCACTCTGAACGCCAGCGGACGGTACAGGAACTCCACCCGGTGGGAACCCGGTCCCAGCGCAACCGCACGGAAGGCGTGGTCGGCCCGCAGCAGCGGCGCGTCATGGCCATCAAGGCTGACCTGCCACCCCGGATCGTAGGTATCGGTAAGCACCAGGAATCCGGGGGCATTGGCGATGGCTCGTACTACCACTCTTTCGGGTTCATAGACCTCGATTTCTCCCGCAGCTTGAGTTGATGCTGCGGGCGGCGAAGCGACACAGTCGGAGAGCACTACCTCCCTGCGCAAATCGAGGTGGCCGGACCGGATTGCGGTAACCGCCGCGCCATCCCCGACACAACTGCGGGCCTGGGAAACCAGAAACGCGCGCGGAAAGACCTCGCGGTTTCGGAAAATCCGTGCATCCGGGCCATCGTAGGCCAGTACGAACTTGGGACCCGGCTTAGCGGCGCCGGGCGGGAGGAGCACGTACTTCAGGTTTAGAAAATCTGTCAGCCGCGAGTTGAGGTTGTCGCGATAGTAGAGCGGACCGTTGCCCCATCCGCCAGAGGCTTTGTGGGTCGCATCGAAAATTTCAGTGAGCCGAAGCGGTGTCATCGCATCGTACCCGCTCATGTCCGACAAATCGTACACGGCGCCGAGGTTCAACATCGGCAGAGCGACGCGAAAGATGTCGCGATCGTGGCGCAGGTATTCGAGCGCCGGGGTTGACGGATAAAACTGCTCTTTCTTGATGATGGGATTGTAGGAAGCGGCAAAGATGAGGACGCTAAGAAACTCGATCCCCACCAGCGTGATACCCAGCGCGGTGACGTCAGCATGAGAACGTAGTGCGCGAATCGTCACATACGCGGCCGCCGAGAGCAGCACCACGAACATCAACCATTGTCTCGCGACGAAGTGGACCATTCCTCGCGCGATAATCTCTCGATGATCCGCGACCGGTACCGCAACCGAAATGACGACCAACAATCCAAACGACGCGATGACGCCGGCGAGCAGGCGCGCTCGCGAGCGCGGCTCCGAACGGAGGACGACATCCACCCCGATTCCGCATAGTGCTGCGAGACTGAACATCAAGGCCAGGATCAGGCGCTGATTGGCGGCACGTGAAAATCCGGGCAGCTTGGAAAGAACCCACAGCACCGGCCAGAAGTTATAAACGACCGCCCCGCTGAAGAGGGCCATCGCGCAAAAGAATTTGGTTCCCAGCCGTCTCCAACCGCCCAGGATGGCGCAGGAGAGAACCAACAGCGGCAGTATTCCCACGGAACTAGCAATTTCGTTGGAGTTGGCCGGTCCCCAGAAGTTCTTAAAAGCGGCACTGCCAAAATAGTTAGGGATAAGGAGGGTGAAAGCGGCACGCAGTGGAAGCGTGGAACGAGGGATCCCCGGATGGCGAAGCACGATGATGGTGCTGTGGACCAGATAGTCCAGAAACGGCAATAGCTGTACCGCCGCCAGCAGGCCACCAAGCGCAGTTGCCACCGCGAACTGGACGAAAAAGCGTGGCCATGCTGCGCCTCCGAAGCGACACAGCGCGTAGCATCCAACCACAAACATTACGTGAAAGGAGGTTTCAGGATGCCCTCCCAAAAACTGCAGCCCCACGATCAGCTGCCAGGTAGCCAGTGTATTTCCAGGCGAGGGTTTGGCGGAGGCGTTCGGTCAAGCCAACCAACAACGGCAGCCAGATCCCCACGCTCGGCAAGGGCCATAGCAGCCACACCATAAAGAAGCTGTTGAACATGAACGCGACCGCCCCCGCAGTTGCGCCGATTGCTCCGACCTCCAGCACTCGCAACATCCAGTACATTCCGAGGCCGGCCGTGAGCAGCTTCAGTATCGCTTCCCAGCCCAGCGCCGATGACACCGGCAAGATGTATGACAACCAGTTGAACGGAAACAGGACCGCCGATTGAGCATTGCCCAACAATGGCGCGCCGGCGAAAGCATGCGGATTCCACAATGGAAAGTGACCATGATGAATCTCGCGCGCCGCGTATATCATCCATGGTTCAAATTGGAAGGCGGGATCGGTGAAAAGCCGATTTTGCGGCTCCACCTTCGCGAGCGAATTCCACGGATGAACTACGTAGAGAATATCGGCTGAGGAGAGAACGTTGCCGGGAAGTACCGCGCGTCCCAGCACGACGAATACGAAAACAACGATCCAAAGGATCGGGGACTTCAGCCACCTCCACATCTTGACGGACAGCCTGGTCGTTCCGTCCACCAATGCTAACCCTCGCGCGCGAAACTATTTGTCGAATTGAACTTGCCTTATTGCAGCCCAAAGTGAAAGCAGCGGAGCGAGGCACGCCAGCGGATACGCGGGCGCGAGGTACGAATGGTTGATGACATCGAACAGCGCGACTTCGATCACGCAGAGCAGCAGCACGATGCTGAAAAGCAGTACCCATGAAGCCGCCGCCAGCATCAGCATCGGATCGGCCGCGGCGCGCCAATCGCCTTTCGCGCAACTTCGGGTCACCATCCCGAGATTGAACAACATCGCCAGCAGTCCGGCGCCGAGGAGCGCCGGCATCAGAAAGCTGTAGACGGCGATGAGGCCCGCGCGAAAACCTCGCGCCCACCTGACGCGAGGATCCGAATCCCTGGCCGAGGGCGGCGCTTCGATGTCGAGCATCCCGCCCAAGCGGCAGGCCTCGCGGCCGTTTTCCACGACCGCATAAGCCGAGACGGATTTACCGGCGACGGCATAGCCCTGCCATCCGGCGTTAGACGCGGTGATCCCGATTCCGGCGGTCACCAGATCCGGGCGCTCAACGCCAATGGCGGCAAATCCGACCACCCTCCCGTTGCTGTCGGCGAGGATTATCTGGTCCGGCGTGCGCTTTTGATTGAGGTCCCAGGCCCATCCGAAGACCTTGGCTCCGGAGACCACATCGAACGAGACCGCGTCAAAATAGCCGCGGCATGCCGATGGCGCGGCGAGCGGCATCAGATCCTTGAGCGGCTTTCCTAGCTGGCTTTGTTGTGGGGCAGAAAAGACTCCTGATTGGGCGGAGGCTTCAAGATGGCGATAAAACGGATAGTTGAGCAAGCGCAGGGCCTCGGCAAAATCCCCGGGGGTTCCGCTGCTGGCCGAGTCCATCAGCGGCGGCGGCCTCGTAAAGAGCAGAAAGGAAAACGCTTGCGCGAGCGCGGCCGGCATGCGCTCTGCCTGCTGCAGGTGGAAGGACGGCACCATCGGCATCCGCGACGGAACGCATTCAAGCTTGCCCTGGCGGCAGGCCGAGCGCACTTCGTCGCGCAACTGGCGGAAAAATTCCATGGCTCGCGCCGGACTTTGATAATGACCGGTCGCTGCGGCCGCATCGCGCAATGCCCATTGGAACGATGCGCCTGAAATTTCACCGCAGGTCCACGAATACTTTCGGCAGGCAATCGCCTCCCACACCGTGGTCACGCCCGAAGGATCAAGATGTGGCGCCAGCGAAGCGAACGCGGGACTCACCTGATAGATCGTCCTGCGAGCTTCCGCGGTGACCGGGACCCGCGAAATCGGATTTCCGACCCGTACCTCCTGCAAGGCACTCATCGCCCCGACAAAGTTGCGCTCCCGCGTGTCGACTCGGACCATGCTGCCGTAGACGACCAGGTTGCCCACCTCGTAGGCCAGCAGGACGAACAGGAACGAGGCGATCGCTCCCGCGGTAGCGATCATCGGACGCCGGATACTGCGTTCTGTGGCCCATGCGCACAGGCCCGCGCCCATCGCGAGGACGGCGGCGCCCGACAACACCCAGAAGCATTCCTCGCGGGTTAGCCACAGCCATCCTAAAATCACACCGGCGATGCAGCTCCACGCGATGACGCGGCGGGTTTTGACCTCGCAAAAAAGGACATACGAGAACGTGGCGGTGAAGAGCAGCACCTGGCCCGGGTTGATCGCCTGGCGCAGGATTTTGAAGCAAAGCATCCCGGGGTTCCATAGCACGATGATGAAGGTCGCCAGCGCGAGGGCGCGCGAGCCGCTCATGCGCGCTATCACGTAGCAAAGCGCGGCCACCGCAAAACAATTGAACAGGGCCTGGCTGATGGTGATGGGAAGGCCCGACCACGAGGAAAGCGCGAGGAAAACCGGATAGCCCGGACCCTTCGCCAGGGTGAACTGGTTGTAGGGACCGAACCAATGGCCGGCGGCGAAATAGCGGGCATTGAGAATGAACATGGCATCGTCATGGCGCATGTCGGCGCCGATGCCGATGGGAGTGAACGCGCACATCAGGACATACAGTCCCGCAGTTAGCGCGAACATCGACCCCAAAATCATCCGACGATGGTCTGACGCCTGGCTGGACGCAGGCATAGCGAACTGGACTTCCCCCAAAGCCGATCTGGATGGTCATTTATAACAAGTTCCAGAAGCGGAAAAAGCCCGGACTCGGTCTGCATGATGAATCAGGCGCCCGTATCCTATCTCGGAGCGAGCACGCCCACGCGACGTGTGGGAGGGGCCAGAAAGATCGCTGCCATCTCCCACTCCCTCACGTTGCGTGGGGGAGTCCGGGCGGCGCGCGGCTTTGCGATGGCTGCGAAGCAAGCCGCGTGACGCCCGGGTGGGGGTGCAGCCCGAGAGTCACCATCCTCGCGAGGTCAGTGGCTCTCGCATCCGCACCCCCTCCCAAACCTCCCCCACGCAACGTGTGGGAGGGGCCAGAAAGATCGCTGCCATCTCTCCCACTCCCTCACGTTGCGTGGGGGAGTCCGGGCGGCGCGCGGCTTTGCGATGGCTGCGAAGCAAGCCGCGTGACGCCCGGGTGGGGGTGCAGTCCAAGAGTCACCATCCTCGCGAGGTCAGTGGCCCTCGCATCCGCACCCCCTCCCAAACCTCCCCCACGCAACGTGTGGGAGGGGCCAGAAAGATCGCCGCCATCTCTCCCACTCCCTCACGTTGCGTGGGGGAGTCCGGGCGGCGCGCGGCTTTGCGATGGCTGCGAAGCAAAGCGCGTGACGCCCGGGTGGGGGTGCAGTCCAAGAGTCACCATCCTCGCGAGGCCGGTGGCCCTCGCATCCGCACCCTTAATCTTGCAGACGCAGCGTAGGGTTAGGTCAGATTTCGCGGATCGAAAACCGCTCACCGAGCGAATCAAGCAACGCGCGGACCTCGGCTTCCGTGTCGGCGGAGAAATACAGCATCAAATGATGCTGCTTCGGATCGTCGGTACGCAGCGTCGCGAGATTGTCGTACGACTCGACAATCGCCTTGAACAGCGCGATCTTCGCCGGCGCAATTGCGAATCGTATCGTCTTCAGATGCGGCGCTTCTGCCAATTCGTTCATGAGTGATTTTCCGGGGCGGCCTGCTAAATTTTAGCCGATGATCCTGCCGCGACTGATCTTTGTAACCGGCAAGGGCGGCACCGGGAAGAGTACCGTCGCGGCAGCAATGGCGATGGCGCTTTCGCGGCATCATCCGACCACCCTTGCCGACCTCGACCGGCGACGTTCTGCGCTGCGGCTGCTTGGCTCAATCGATCACGATGGCACCAAACCTTACTCCATCGCCAGACACCTCGAGGGCGCCCCGCTCAGTCCGCATGCCGAACTGGAGGCCTTCATCGAGCGGATCGTGCCGCTCAAGGCACTCTCGCGAAGGATGCTGCAAAGCAGAACCTTCGGCTATGTGACAGCGGCGTTGCCGGGACTGGAAGCTTTCCTGATGTTGGATCGGTTGCGCATCATGTCCGGGGAAGCCGCGCTGAACGATCGTTACGTGGTCGTCGATGGTCCCGCGTCGGGCGGTGCGCTGGAATTTCTCTCGGTCGCCGCGGGCGTCAAAGGACTCGCGCCGACCGGAACGCTCAACCGGCTCGCTTCGGGGGTGCATTCGTTTCTCATCGACGGTGCGCGCTTCGGGGTGGTGATAACGGTCAATCCGGAGGAGATGGCGCTGCGTGAGGCGCTGGAAACAGCCGACGCGCTCCGCAGTCGTATCGGAATCGAGTGGATCGTCGCGATCCTCAATTCAACCTCGAAAGCCCTCTTCGATACCGCCGACCTCGCGGCGCTCTCTCAGCTCCAGGCTCACGCGCATTTGGCGCTACGCCGCAATGCGATCGCCGAATACACGATTCGCGCCCGCGACCAGTTGAAGGCGGCGGGCCTGCACCCTATCGAGTTGCCGACGCTCTTCCTGCCTCGCCTCGGTAAGGCGGAAGCCGGTCAACTGGCCGATAGGCTCGAAAAATCGATGGCGCCGCGATGACCACGCCGCTCGATCTTAAGGATCGTCGTCTGATCATCTGCCTCGGCCCGGGCGGGGTCGGAAAAACCACTATCAGCGCTGCACTCGCACTATACGGAGCTATGGAGGGCCGTTCGGTCGATGTGATGACGGTCGATCCTGCGCCACGCCTGCTCGACGCGCTCGGACTCGATGCTTCTTCTGCACAGCCGCAAGCGGTTCCGCTCGAGGGCCTCATCGATGGAGCCGGCCGCCGCACACGAGCGCGGCTGCGCGCGCTCAAACTCGACGCGAAAGCGACTTTCGATGCGCTGGTGGATCGCTATGCGCCGACGGCCTCGGCACGCGACACGATTTTGGAAAATCGCATCTATCGTAATCTCTCCAGCGCGCTGTCGGGCGTCGGCGACTACATGGCGATGGAAAAGCTGCTGGAGCTGCATCAGGCGGCTGACGCCGATCTCGTCGTCCTCGACACCCCGCCGGCGAGCGAAGCAATCGACTTCCTCGAGGCGCCTCAACGCCTGCTCGATTTGCTCAACTCGCGCGCGATCACGTTGCTCGGGCGTTCGGGCGGCAACCTGTTGCGCGGCCTGAAGATGGTCGATTTCGCCGCCCGCACCATTCTGAGCGCCTTCGATCGGGCAACCGGGCTCCATCTGCTTGGCGATGTGCAGGGATTCGTCGAGAGTTTTGCCGGGATGTATACCGGCTTTGCCGAGCGCGCGCAGAAAGCCGGCGCGCTGCTGCGCTCGCATGAAACCATCATCGTGATTGTGACCACGCCAGAGGCAGCGCGCATCATTCAGGCTCGCGAATTCGTCGCCGCGCTCGACGGGGCAGGTCTGCCGGTCGATGCAGTCGTGGTGAATCGTATCCTGCCGGAAATTCCCGATACCGGCGAAATCGCGCGCTCGAAGCTCGCGCCGGCGCTCAAGCGAAAGCTGGCCCGCAACCTCAAGGATTTTGCGGCATTGAAGGCACGCGAGTCCCATGCGCTGGAAGAACTGTTCACTGACCTCCCTGCGAAGACCCAGGTCCTCGGTGCGCCGGATTTGGGCCGCGAACCCCGCAGCCTGGCTGACCTCGCGAAAATCGCGCATAGCCTCGAGGTGGTGAGGCAGCCTTAGATTGCTTGAAGCCGGGGGGCGCTCGCCAACAGTTAGAATCTGCTATCATTGGGTTGCAGCACCCGGAGGTGCTGCGGTCATTTGAGAGGGATTCTTTTGCGTATGGAAAAACGCAAAAACAAACCCATTGATGACAAAAAGGCAGCTATCGTCGAAGGTTTTTCGATGCTGTCAGATAACAGGAACAAACCCACTTCGGATGCCTGACTCGAGGCGGGTGAGGTCGGTGACCCGTCAAAACAAAGCCACTACAGCACCATCAGGAAGGAGGTGAAATTACCAAACGAAGCCAAATGATCGAGGAAAACCCTGCAATCCTTTGAGCGCCAAGCCGCGACCTCGCGAGGAGGTCGGCGTTCGGGGCGCCCCACCCGAAGACAGGTGAAAGTGATATTCGAAATATGCGGGCTTAAATCAGTGGCCGTTTAGATGGCTACCATTTTCGGCCTGAAGCGGAGCGTCCAGCGCGACGGCGCCGCGCAGCGGTATCGCCCAATCCCACGTGTAACGGTCGCGGACGGCATCGGACAGCACCCGCCCCATAATGAAGTCGCCGCATGATGCGCAGAACATGTAGGTTGCGCGGTCCGCACCGATCGATGCGCTCAATGCGCGGTCGCCCGAATGGCCTGAACCGAACTCCTTTCCGCAAGCGCTGCATCCGCCGGTTACGATCTGTGCGCGATTAACGATTAGATGGGAAACCACGAATCCATTGGTGTCCGCCATGACTAAAATCCTCCCCTTCCCTCGATTCTCGAAAAATCCTGTCTAAACATGCCTACGCAACGAGAAATTTGTCCTTAGTCGGCAATTTCTAAAGTAGGGCTTTCATTTTTGTTTTCGACGAGTAAGCTTGTCGTTGCTACGAAACACCGAAATAAGGACATAAGCGCTACGAGAAGATATCCACAATGTAATCCGGGAGTCTATCGATGCAGCCGGTGTCGCTTGGTCAGCCCAAAGAATTTACTTGGACCAGCAAGCTAAATGAGTTCAGAACGACATGCATCATAAATGCTCCGTAATAGGTCACCGATGAGACATGCAAGTCGCATGAAATAATCAGTAGCTGCTCAAATGTGCCTGTAATCAAGGTATATGTGCAGCCAGAGCACGATGTGAATCATCAGAGCAACAATAAAGAAACTTGATGTAAAATTTCTCTACGACCTGTTTGGGTTTTTACTCATCGATGATGGAGGAACATTTCTTGCTGCTAACCCCCTCAGCAACAAATTGTGTCCGGTTTGATAGGGATTTGCCGCCCCGCCCAGTGTCGACATCTTCGCCCGAAGGCGATCCTGCGACCTGAAACCTAGCGGCATATGTAAGGGGGGAACCATGACGCGAGCCCTTAGGAATTATGGGCTGGCCCCAACAAGGCCTCACTCGGCTAGCGTGCCGATGCTAGAGCTGCACGAGGCGGGACCATCTTTCTCGCGATACTCTTGTAACATCCTGAACGCCACTCCGCGCACCAGCCGAGGGCTTTTCTCGAGATTCAGTCAGCTTAGCCGCTTAGGCAAAAGTCCTGATGGCCACGCTGATCGGGCGCCATTTTCGGCACCTCTCCCGGTGTCGCTATGAGCGCCGTCAGTCTATTCAGATTCCCTTCAGTCCGCCGATCAACAATTCTGAGCCGCTCGATTGGTGCCCTGATCGCTGCCGCGCTACTGCTATGCGGGAGCGGGTTCGCTCACGCCGACTCGATGAGCGTCGTGACTTCGTTCGCCGGGCAGCAATCGACCGACTCGGTTACCTGGTCACAGTTGGGAAACAACACAGACAGCCTGGATGACTCGTTCCAGGCGACCTCGCAGCATGGGGTACCCATCACCGTTAACTTAAATGGTGCTAATAGCGTTCTTGCTGTGGTATGTCCTGCATCTTCATGCAGTTGGACGGGCGACGGGATATCTTCCGGCGATACACTGGTCTGGACCTCGGATGGCAACAATGGCGGCAATGGACCGCTGACCGTGTTCCTGGGCCATCCGCAGGCCGGGGTCGGCGCTTTCATCCAGGCGGATGGGCCGGCAATTTTTACCGCCAAAATAGAGGCTTTTAACTCGGCCGGCGCGTCGCTTGGAAGCTTCGTCCAGACCAGCGACCAGAACGGGACGGCCTTCTACCTCGGTATCCAGGATTCCTCGGGCCCGAACATAAGCTCGGTCGTCTTTAGTATCATCCGCGCCGACGAAGGCAGTCTTACTGACTTCGCCCTCGATACGATATTTTTTAATGGCCCGGTCCTCGCGACACCGACCGCTACCCTGACCGCGACGGCCACCGCGACCACTACGGCTACCGCCACTCGGACCGCAACCGCCACGGCCACTGCGACGGTTACCCCGACCGCGACGGCTACGGCCACGGTTACTCGCACTGCGACGCCTACAGCTACCGTGACTCGCACCGCAACCGCGACGCTTACGACCACCGCAACTGCCACCCGCACCGCGACTGCCACGGTCACCAAAACCGCCACCGCGACGGCGACCAGGACCGCGACCGTAACCACTACCGCCACGGCGACCAAAACTGCGACGGCGACGGCTACCAGAACCGCGACCGCCACGCCAACGTTGACCGCGACTACCACCAGGACGGCGACCGCGACGGCCACTGTCACTTTCACAGTAGTTCCCACGCCGATACCGCCTACTACGACGGCGACCGCCACCAGCACCGCGACGCAAACCGCGACCGCGACGCCTACCGCGCTTCCCACCACCTCGATTGCGCTGATCGGCTCGACCACCACTTCAACCTCCACGGTGAACGTCCCGACCGGGGTGCAGAATGGCGACCTGCTGCTCGCCTACTATTCCTATTGGTCATTCGCAACGCTGACGCCTCCCAACGGATGGACCCAGGTCCAAACCGCCGCCTCGAGCGGCAGCGGCGCAGCAACCGTATGGTACCGCTTCGCCAACAACGACACGCCCGGATCCTCGTATACCTGGGGCTTCGGCAGCACCACGCCCTATGCTGCGGGCGGAATGTTGGCCTATCGCGGCGTCGATTCCGCCAACTTCGAAGACGGCTTCTGCACCGATGCGGGCAACAGTAATGTTCCCAACCTGTGCTCCTTCTCGACCGCTACCGATCACGGTATGTATGTCGGCTTCGTCTCGGCCGAGAACACCGCGCTGACACTGCCCTCCGATGTATCCACGATCGCGGTCAATCAATATGCCGCAGGCTCGCACTTCGGTGTTGCGGCGGGCGGTCGAGCCTTGGGAATCGCGCAAACGATTCCCGATGACTTCGGCTCGATGAACAGCGGCGGTTGGGCCAGCGTGGTCTTCGGGCTACGCGCCTCTACCGCGACGCCGACGCCGACCGCGACCCTTACTGCGACGCCTACCGCGACGCGCAGCGCAACTGCGACCGCCACTTCGACCACTACCCGTACCGCGACCGCAACCTTGACCCCGACCGCCACCAGGACCGCCACCCTGACGCCCACGGCGACCACCAGCGCCACGACCACGCGCACCGCCACCGCAACTGCAACGAGACCACAACCGCCACCGCGACGTTGACGGCCACCTCGAGCCATACGCCCACCGCGACCGCGACTTCGACCACCACCCGCACCGCGACCGCGACGGCCACCGTAACTCGCACGGCGACCCAAACCGCGACCTCGACAGCGACGTCCACAGTTACGCGTACAGCTACCGCGACGGCCACCGCGACGTTGATACCGACCACCGCGGCCCCGACGCCTACTGTCACCCTGACTGGCACCGCGACTGCGACGGCCACCCAGGTTCCGACCCCGACGCCGTCCTCGGCCATCGCCTTTATCGGCCAGACCACCAGCGCCTCGACCAAGCTGACCGTCCCGAGCGGGGTCCAGAATGGCGACCTGCTGCTGGCGTCGTATTCCTTCTGGTCCAGCTCGAGTGCGACCGCGCCCTCAGGATGGAACCTGCTGCAGTCCGCGGCTGCCAATGGCAGTGGCGTGACCACGGTGTGGTATCGCTTCGCCAGCAACGACACTCCCGGCTCGTCCTACACCTGGACCTTTAGCGGCACTGCCTACGAGTCGGGCGGGATGACGGCCTATCGCGGCGTCGATCAGTCCGCGCTCGAAGACGGCTTCTGCACCAACTCCGGAAAGAGCACCAGCCCCACCCTATGCTCCTTCGCGACCGCCAATGACGGCGACTTCTATGTGGGCTTCTACGCCACTGAAGCCGCCGCCCTGGCGATCCCGGCGATCTGACCTCGCGCGCCCTCAGCCAGTATGTTTCCGGCTCGCACTTCGGATTCGCGACCGGCAGCAAGCCGCTGGGCTCGGCGGGGACGGTCGCTTCCGATATCACTTCGATGAACAACGGTGGATGGGCCACCCTCGCCTTCGCGCTGAAGCCGGGCGGGTCGAGTCCGACCCCGACCGCAACGTTGACCGCGACCGCCACCGGCACCCGCACCGCCACGGCCACCGTGACCGCGACCGCGACCACTTCTGTGACGCCGACGGCTACTCGCACCGCGACCGCAACCTCAACCGTCACCGTGACCGCAACTCCGACCTTGACCACGACCGCGACGGTGGCTCCGACCACGGCCGTTCCGACCATAACGCGCACCGCGACGGCGACCGCGACCGCCGCCTTGCCGACGCCGACCGCGACCTCGACCAATATCTTCGGCTCGAATATCTCGCTGCTCGCGTCGACCTCGACCACCAACAACAAACAGACCGTGCCCACCGGCGTGCAGGACGGCGACCTGCTGCTGGCTTTCTATTCCTACTGGTCGAACGCCTCGATGACCGCGCCCAGCGGCTGGACCCAGCTCCATACCGCCGCCGCCAATGGCAGCGGGCGCGAGACCGCGTGGTATCGCTTCGCCAGCAATGATGCCCCCGGCTCGTCCTACACCTGGTCGACCACCGGCACTCCCTACGAGGCGGGCGGCATGCTGTCACTGCGTGGCGTCGATCCGAACGACCTCGAAGATGGCTTCTGCACCAATTCGGGAAACAGTGGCAGCCCGACGCTGTGCTCTTTCTCGACCAGCAATCCCAACGACATGTATCTCGGCCTGTTCGCGACCGAGGCCACCGGCCTTTCGATGCCGGCCAGCCTGACGGCGGGGGTGCTCAATCAGTATGCTGCCGGCTCACATTTCGGTGTCGGCACGGGAACCGAGCAACTCAACACCGACGGCACGGTACCGGCTCTGACGGGTGCGATGAATAGCGGCGGATGGGCCAGTATCGCATTCGCCCTCAAGCCGCTGGGCTCGACTCCGACCCCGAGCGCGACCGGGACGGCCACCCCGACTGTGACGCGCACCGCGACGGTAACCGCGACCATCACTTCGACGCCCACGGTTTCGCCGACCTCCACGGTGACGCGCACCGCGACCGCAACCTCGACCGTGACTTTGACCGCAACTCCAACGGTAACCACTACTGCCACCGTGGCTCCGACCACGGCCGTCCCAACCGCGACCAGCACCGCCACCGCGACCCAGACCGCCACGTTGCCGACGCCGACCGCAACCTCGACCAATATCTTCGGCTCGAATATCTCGCTGCTCGCGTCGACCTCAACCACCACGACCAAACAGACCGTGCCCACCGGCGTGCAGAACGGCGACCTGCTGCTGGCTTTCTATTCCTACTGGACCAGCGCCTCGATGACCGCGCCCAGCGGCTGGACCCAGCTCCACACCGCCGCCGCCAATGGCAGCGGGCGCGAGACCGCGTGGTATCGCTTCGCCAGCAACGATGCCCCCGGCTCCTCCTATACCTGGGCCACTACCGGCACTCCCTACGAGGCGGGCGGCATGCTGTCACTGCGTGGCGTCGATCCGAACGACCTCGAAGATGGCTTCTGCACCAATTCGGGAAACAGCAACAGCCCGACGCTGTGCTCTTTCTCGACCAGCAATCCCAACGATATGTATGTCGGCCTGTTCGCGACCGAGGCCACCGGCCTTTCGATGCCGGCCAGCTTGACGGCGGGGGTGCTCAATCAATACGCTGCCGGCTCGCATTTCGGTCTCGGCGCGGGAAGCATGGTCCTCAACAGCGACGGTACCATCCCGTCTCAGAGCGCTTCGATGAATAGCGGCGGATGGGCCAGTATCGCATTCGCCCTCAAGCCGCTGGGCTCGAGCCCGACCCCGACCGCGACCGTGGCAGCCACGCGCACGGCGACCGCAACTGCAACCGTCACTTCGACGCCGACTGCGGCTCCGACCACAACCGTGACCGCTACTCGAACCGCAACCGCCACGGCGACCCAGACCACGACCGCAACGGTGACCGTCACTGCGACTCCGGCCCCGACGACGCCGGCTCCGACGCCGACCGTAACCCAGACCATCGTGCCTTCGGCGACGCCTACCCCGCCCCCGATTTTCGGCGGCAACGGGGTTTTCGGCGCCAATACGATCGAAACGAAGGCTCAGGTTTGAAGAAAAAACGAAATCATGAAGCTGCGCAGATGAGCAAAGGTAATATATACTTGACTCAGAACGACGCGGCGACTTTCTTGGGGGGAAAATGAAAAGAGCAGCGTTTTTATCGCTTGGGATTGCTGCAGGCCTGATCGCCTCAGCAATTGCACCTATGGTGTCCGGTCAGGACGTCCCGGATCCCACCACGTTAACTACCTACAGCACGGTGGTGCCGCTGACGACTCCTCTGTCCTCGGGCGGCGGAGTCCGTGGCGCGGTCGCAACACAGTCCTCGAGTCTGCCGACCTGGACCTACAGCGTCAATTCACCAATCGACGGCAACACCTACACCGGCCAGATGGTCGGTGCCAGCCCGTACATGAACGGAGCACGGACCACCACCATCCCCACGATGGTGATTCCGGTCGTCGTTCTGCTTGCCGATGGCAGCACTTATGACCCGACCGTCAATCAGTACAAATGCTCGAGTTGGGGCAGCGCGCTGACGCAGGTCATCAATTCGCCCGTATTCCGGAACCATGCCTACACCATGAACGGCATCAACATGGGTACCGGTCAATACGTCGACGAATTTCAGCGCGCGAATTTCTATGATATCAATGTCCAGAAAACTGGAGACAGCTACCATACGGTTCTGGATCCCACCATATTCCAGCAGTAACCGTAAACATCCCGGCCGGGTTCGGAAAGCAATATTGGTTCGGATGCGCGCCGGTCGCGGTAATGGATTTCGCCACCTTCGACGCCATTATTCAGCGACACCGTGCTTACCATCGCTAGCGTCAGCGGGCGTGACGCCGACAACTTTTGCTTTGTTTGTGCTTAACAACGCAGTGATGGCAAATCCCGGCACCTCGCTCACCAAGCCATTGCTGCCTGACTGGCTATCATGGCGCGTATCGCCTCGGGAACAGCGCGCAGACTTACGCGGTCGCGGATTTCGACACGAGCAAAACGTTTGCCAATCCAGACATTCAGCCAATGAGCAACCAATTAGGTTCTTGGATGAACAATCCGCTCGGAACCAACGCCGTTCCAGCATGGGGTCAGATCGGGCAGATCGTCCAATGTTCGTCATCGCTTGAGGGTGGGTACCCATTCAATTCCACGCCTCCGGTCTACTATTCAGAGAATGGCGTCTATGGCATAAAGATGTCCAACGGGCAGACCTTTGTTCCTCAAGAACTGGCCTTCACCTCGTGGTTCTTCCGCTCTGCTCCTTCCACAGGGGCTGGTGGAATCTATTCCAATGCCGGAGATTTCCTCACGCCTCAGCCAAGGTTGTGCGTACAATGAGCTAAGCAAATGAATAGTACACCAATAAGTGAAAACTATTGTCCCAATGCTTGGAATGCCGGCCAACATCGATAGCGTGGAGGACAACGATTCGCAGCAGAAGTGCCGCAGGCACACTTTCAGTGCGTCCTCTCTGATGTGCCGCCGCAGGTGCGTCTGGACAGATTATCAACTGTCGAGTCGCGGCTAGGCGTTTTGGCCCAGGTGAAATCGATACAAGCGCCTCGCGAAGCACAACATGACAGCAGGACCTCACTACGATCATCTACTTCTTCTTCCCCTAACGATCGGGCTTTACTTCTTCGCGGTAGGGGTGGGCGTCGGCGACTTGACTGTCAGATAGTAACCGCGTGGATGCCAGGTGCCGTCTTTCGCGCGCACCGCGGTGAACTGCTCGATTCCGTTGGGTTCTTTCTGGAACACCGTGTCGTAGTCGATAAACGAACTCACCAAAGTCCTTCGCCCGATCATCGATCTTCTGCTTGAACTTTCCGTGATCCATGGACCGTGAAACGACCGAACCCAATCCGCCCCCAACGATTCCAATCTGCTGACACCACGCATCCTTGGGCGCGGTCTTCTTGAAGCTCTCGTCCATTTGTTCCCAGGCATCGCCGAACTTGCCTGCATCCAGCAGCTTCATCCAGGCATCGCCCACCACCGTTGCCTGGGTAATGGAACTCCTGTTGAAAGAGATGGGCTCGCCGAATTAGCCGCCGCTGGATTGGCTTCGCCCGAGGTAGCGGAAGAGGTCTGGGAATCGGACGGCTGACATCCAGACTTGCAACCGATCCCGGCTAATAAGGGCCATCGACACCATCAAGGGAAAAAATAAGCGCCTGATCATTCTACCACCACCGCTTCGACTCGCGCAGATTTATCAGCCGGGGAATTAGATAGTCGGACTGACCTTGCAGAATAGTCGTCGACCACAATTTCAGCAACGTATTCGGATGTCGAAGAGAGACTCGTAATAGATTCGGCACCGCGGCAACTTCGTCACGGCTGTCGGAGACAGCTTTAGGAGCCAGAAAATAATCGCCGCCCGCAGTTTCCTGCGGGCGGCGGGTTCACATCGTTAGTTAGAAGCCCTCGGATCCAATAATCGATACGACCTGGCCTGCGTTGTTACCAACGCCCGGATCCACGATGGCGATAGCCGAGGTTCCCGTCATCCCGCCAGCGCCACTGCAACCATTCGCCGGTGCGGTGAAAAGTGTTCACTCCGGTAGGCGTGATAGTTACGGGATTCATACTAGTGAAGCAGCCACTCGGACTTCCTCCCGTGACACACCGAGATGTTTATCTGGAAGGAGGGTTGGCCGTACTGAGCCAGCATCGGGTTCGTCGCAACCGTTCTGC
This sequence comes from uncultured delta proteobacterium, assembly GCA_963848285.1. Classification (GTDB taxonomy): domain Bacteria; phylum Desulfobacterota; class Binatia; order Binatales; family Binataceae; genus DATGKG01. Next base: position 1,160,430 of record CAWKCZ010000002.1, read on the forward strand.
TGATGGTGGTACCGTTGCTGCTGATGGAACTCAGGGCGATCTGTGGAAATAATCAAGCTGCGGAAGTAGTCCGCGCCATGGTCCGGAAGGACCGGCAAAGACCAGCAATACGTACTCTGTCCAGGTGTACATAA
>CAWKCZ010000003.1:0-1047064 GCA_963848285.1 uncultured delta proteobacterium
GCGCTGACGGTCCAGCTCGACCGGTGGTGGCAAACAGCGATTCGATGCCGCCAGCCGCGCATCGAGTTCGTCGCGCGAGGCGTACCGCAATATGAAGCTTAACGCAGAGTTCGTGACCTCGGTGTTTTCCCTGGAGGGATGTCCGCGATGGCATCGCGCCGAGGTCGCGCTCGCGGGCCGTTCCAACGTCGGCAAAAGCTCGCTGCTCAACGCGCTGACCGGAATCAAGGGCCTCGCGCGCACCAGCAAAACACCGGGCCGCACCCAGAGCATCAATCTCTTCGCGGTCGGCGATTCCCTCGCGCTCGCGGATTTGCCCGGCTATGGATACGCGAAAATGCCGGAGGCAATCGCACAGCGGATCGCGGCGTCGATGAGCGAATATCTGCACGAGCGCGAAAATCTCGCCGCGCTGGTGATGCTGGTCGATTCGCGTCGCGGCCCCGGTCGCGAGGAACTCGATCTTGCCGGGAATCATTCGCGAGCGCGGGCTGACGCTAATCGTCGTCGCGACTAAATGCGACAAGCTCAAGCGCTCCGAGCGCGCGCGGGCAATCTCAACATTCACGCCGCTCAACATCGAACCGATTCTATGCTCCGTAACCGATGGCGAGGGCATCGAGGAGCTGCGCAAACGCATCCTGAGGATCGGGCGATGACGCGATGGCTCCCGAAGTCAGCGTTATCATCCCGACCTACAATCGCTGTGCGATGGTGCGCGAGGCGATCGCCTCGGTGCTGGCACAGCGCGACGTGAACTTCGAGCTGATCGTGGTCGACGATGGCTCGACGGATGGCACCTCGGAGATGCTCGCCGGCCTCGACGGCATCATCGTCGAGCGAACCGCGCATCGAGGTCCCGCTGCGGCGCGCAATCGCGGCGTCGCGCGGGCGACTGCGCCGCTCATCGCGTTCCTCGATTCCGATGATCTATGGGTGCCCGACAAGCTCAGCCGCCAGCTCGGCTTCATGCGCGCAATTTCCTGATTGCGCGATTTCGCAGACCTCCGAGCTTTGGATCCGCGACGGACGCCGAGTGAATCCGGGCCTGCGCCATCTGAAACGCGCTGGCGAGATCTTCCTCGATTCGCTTCGGACTTGCCTCATCAGTCCCTCAGCGGTGATTCATGCGGACCGAGCTTTTTCGCAGCCTCGGCGGCTTCGATGAGGACCTCGCGGCGGCGGAGGACTACGATTTGTGGCTGCGCATTCTCGTCGATCATGAGGTCGGCCTGCTCGACGAGCCGATGGTGACGCGCCGCGCCGGTCATGCCGATCAGCTTTCCTCGTCGATTCCGGCGATCGATCGATTTCGCGTTCTCGCGCTGATGAAACTGCTCGCGAACGATCATCTTTCTCGAGTGCGCCGCGCCGCCGTAGTTGAAGTGCTCATCGAGAAATGCGGCATCCTGGCGAAGGGCGCGCGCCATCGCGGCCGCATCGCAGGAATCGAATCTTTACGAAGCTATCGTCACGGCGGCTTCGCAATGGAAAATCGGCTTTTGACGAGCCGTTGTTTGAAATGACGTCCCAGCGGCGAATGCTGGCAGGAATCCGTCCCAGCGGGTAGTAGGCCAACCGCCTGCACGCGATACACCGCACGGGAGGGGACAGTCTGATGATGCGCGATGAAACCACCGCGGCCGCGATCCGCGCGTGTGCTGCCAGTCGCCACCTCGACCGAGGCGCATACCGAGAGGTGGCTCGCGATGCTGACGCCGTCGCGGATGGCGCTGCTCGACATCGCCGAACGCCTCAATCTTCGCACCGGCCAGCTCGCGGCCGCGATCGATCTGCTCGACGAGATCGAAATCCGCGAGGGCGTTTCGCCCGCGCAAACCCTGCGCGCGACGAGGTTCGGCGCGCCTGCAAGCTCGCGGGCTCTGGTCCGTGGCGCGCTGCCGCTTTCATCGAGGCGCTGCGCAAGATACGGTTTCCGCGCCTGCGCGAGGCCGATGGAACGCTTGTCAGCCGAGATCGCCGCGCTCAAACTGCCCTCTGGCATGCGCGTCGACTTGCCCAAAGACCTCGGCTCCGATGAGATGACGATTCACATCAGAGCGCGCACCGGCGACGGATATGGAGAAGCTTATCGAGCGCTGGTGGAGAAGAAGGCTGCGCTGGTTCGCATCGCCAAACTGATCGGCGGCGACGACGCTGAGCATGACGAATGAAATTTGACCTCGACCACATCTATATAGAGGATGCGTGCCGCGACATCCGCGTGGCGCGGCGCGTTATCGCGCGTGCCGCATCGCTCGCCCCGATTACCTTCGTCGCGGATGGGCGCGAGTGCCGCGCGGCCGCTGCGCCGATGCCGCCGATTCGTTCGCCTCCGGCAAGCGCCGGATGGTCATCATGCGTCGGCGCAGTCCTTTTCTGATGGCGTGCCCGGCCGGCTCGGCGAAATTTGCCTGCTGCGGATACCTCGTCCTGACGCTCGCGTCGAATTGCCCGATGGATTGCAGCTACTGCTTCCTGCAGGAGTATGTCGCCGACAATCCCGAGCTTCCAGGTCTATGCGAACTACGACGACGCATTTGCCGAAATCGACAAGCTGAGCGCGAGCGCGCCCGCGCGCCACTTTCGCATCGGCACCGGCGAGCTGGCCGATTCCCTCGCGATGGATTCCCTCACCGGCCTCAGCATCGATCTGGTGAACTTTTTCGCCGCGCGCGAGAATCTGACCCTCGAACTCAAAACCAAGACCGACGAAATCGAAAATCTTCTGACGCTCGATCCCAAGCGGCCGCGTGCTGGTTTCATGGACGCTCTCGCCGCGGCAGCGTTTTCGAGGACTGCGAGCATCGCACAGCGTCGCCCTCGGCACGGATTGCGCGCGGCGCGCCGCGTGCTCGAGGCGGGCTATCGCGTCGCGTTTCATCTCGATCCGATGATCGCGTATCCCGACGCCGAACGTGATTACCTTGATTTGATGGACGAACTCTTTTCCACGATTTCGCCCGCGAAGATTTCCTTCATCAGCATGGGCGGGCTGCGGATGACGGCAGGATTGCGCGCCGCCGCCCGGCGGCGTTTTCCCAAAGACGCGATGCTGCTCGGCGAGGACGTGCTCGCCGAGGACGGCCGCTATCGCACTTTCGCGCCGATGCGGATTCGTCTTTACAAAATTCTCGCCGATAAAGTTCAAAAGCGCCGGCGCCGAGGTTCCATCCTATTTGTGCATGGAAAATTCCAGCGTGCATGAGCGCGTGTTCGGCGCGCCGCCACCGCCATCCCGGCGACGGCGGGCGAACGGCTGGCGATAAGATGACGCGCCGCATCGCACCATCGTCGAAGGCAGTGCCCGCGCGGCTGACGCCGGGACCGCGCCGCTCGCCCAATGGCTATCGCGCTCCCGGCGCCGCGCGCGGCGGCAAGCTCCAACAATCCCGGCGGCGCGAGCGTCCGATCGGCGTGTTCGATTCCGGCATCGGCGGGCTCACCGTGCTGAAGGAACTGGTCGCGGTGCTGCCCGCGCGAAGATTTTATCTACCTCGGCGACACGGCGCGACTGCCCTACGGTACCAAGACCAACGAGGTGATCATCAAGTACTCGCGCGAGAACAGCGAATTTCTGCTCGCCAAGGGCATCAAGATGCTGGTGATCGCGTGCAACACTTCGAGCGCGGTGGCGCTCGAGCGCATCGCCGCCGAAACCGCGGTGCCCGGTCATCGGCGTGATCGAACCGGGCGCGCGCGCGGCGGCGAAAGCCTCGCGCTCGGGCAAAATCGGCGTCATCGGCACCGAGGCGACTATCGCCTCGGGGGCGTACACGCGGGCGATTCAGACGGTGCGGCCGCGCGCGGAAATTTACACCCGCGCCTGCCCGCTGCTGGTGCCGCTGGTCGAGGAAGGATTTCTCGATAACGAGATCGCCGAGAAGACCGTCGCGTACTACCTCGAAAGCCTCAAAGCCAGCGGCATCGATACGCTGCTGCTCGGATGCACGCATTATCCGCTGCTGCGGCCGCTGTTTCAGCGCGTGATGGGCCCTGGCGTGAAAATCATCGATTCCGCGACCGCGACCGCCGAGAGCGGTGCGCGAGCGCCTCGATGCGTTGGGCATCGCCTCGCGCAGCCGCGCGCGGGAGCCAGAGTTTTTTCGTCACCGAAATGCCCGACCGATTTGTGCGCGTCGGACGCAGCTTTTTCGGGCCCGAGGTCGAATCCGCAGTCAGAATAGAGCGATGATATCGGGACTGCTCTGATACCGCTACTCTTGCTAGAATGGTGGGTCGGGTAAAGGAGCGAGGGCGACCTGCGCCGCCGCTCCGCCCGCTAAAAAATGGCATCAACTTTTTCATCGAATAGGGCGGAAAATCTTCGGCTCGAAGAACGACCGCGAAGTTAAGCGGATGCGGCCGTACGTTGACGAGATCAACGGACTGGAGACGGAGTTCGAAAAGCTCTCCGACGACGAGCTGCGCGCGAAGATCGCCGAATGGCGGGCGACGCTATCGGCGATCGAGGAGCGCGAGCGCCAGAACGAGGCGATGCAGGACCTGCTGGCGCCGAGGTGTTCGCCGCGGTGCGCGAGGCCAGCAAGCGCACGCTCGGTCAGCGCCATTTCGACGTCCAGCTCATCGGCGGCATGGTGCTGCACGAGGGCAAGATCGCCGAGATGAAGACCGGCGAGGGCAAGACCCTCGTCGCGACGCTGCCGGCGGTCCTCAACGCGCTGACCGGGCGCGGCGTGCACGTCGTCACCGTCAACGACTACCTGGCGCGACGCGACTCCGAGTGGATGGGGCGCATCTACAATTTCCTCGGGCTCAGCGTCGGCGTCATCGTGCATGGCGTGACCGACCAGGAACGCAAGGTCGCTTACGGACGCGGACATCACGTACGGGCAGAACAACGAATTCGGCTTCGATTACCTGCGCGACAATATGAAGTTCAACCTGAACGACTACGTTCAGCGCGAGCATAATTTTGCGATCGTCGACGAGGTCGATTCGATTCTCATCGACGAGGCGCGCACCCCGCTCATCATCTCGGGCGCATCGGAAGAATCGACCGACACTTACTACCTCGTCGATCGCGCGATCCCGAAGCTGCAGCAAGGAAGAGCACTACACCATCGACGAGAAGCTGAAGACCGTCGCGCTGACCGAAGAGGGCGTGACCAAAGCCGAGCAGGTACTCGGAGTAGAGAATCTCTACGACCCGCGCAACATCCTGGTGCTGCATCATGTGAACCAGGGACTGCGCGCGCATACGCTCTACAGGCGCGACGTCGACTACGTGGTGAAGGAGGGCGAGGTCGATCATCGTCGATGAATTCACCGGGCGCCTGATGCCGGGGCGGCGCTGGAGCGACGGGCTGCATCAGGCGGTCGAGGCCAAGGAAGGGGTCAAGATCGAATCGGAGAACCAGACGCTGGCGACGATCACCTTCCAGAATTATTTCCGCATGTACAAGAAGCTCTCCGGCATGACCGGCACCGCGGATACCGAATCGGTCGAATTCCAGGAGATCTACAACCTTCCCGTGATGGTCGCGCCGACCAACAAGCCGATGATCCGCATCGACCATCACGACATGATCTTCAAGACCGAGGACGAAAAGTTCGACGCGGTCATCGACGAGATCGTCGAGTGCAGCGAGAAGGGACAGCCGGTGCTGGTCGGCACGGTGTCGATCGAAAAATCCGAGCGCGTCGCCGAGCCAAGCTCAAGAAGACCGGCGTCAAGCATCACGTGCTCAACGCGAAGAATCATGAGCGCGAGGCCGAGATCGTCGCGCAGGCGGGCCGGCTTCAGCGCGGTGACGATTTCCACCAACATGGCGGGGCGCGGCACCGACATCGTGCTGGGCGGCAATCCCGAGTTCATGGCGGCGGCCGAGGTCGGCACGCGCGATCCGAAGGATCCGAATTTCCAGGCGGCGCTGGAGAAATATCGCGCGCAATGCGCCGGCCGAGCGCGAGCAGGTGCTCAAGGCCGGCGGACTGCACATCCTCGGCACCGAGCGGCACGAGTCGCGGCGCATCGACAATCAGTTGCGCGGACGCTCGGGACGCCAGGGCGATCCGGGCTCCTCGCGCTTTTACATTTCGCTCGAAGACGACCTGCTGCGGATCTTCGGCGCCGATCGCCTCAAGGGCCTGATGGGCAAGATGGGGATGGAAGACGGGGTGCCGATCGAGCATCGATGGATTTCGCGCGCGATCGAAAACGCGCAGAAGAAAGTCGAATCGCACAACTTCGACATCCGCAAACATCTGCTCGAATACGATGACGTGATGAACAAGCAGCGCGAGGTGGTTTACCATCGCCGCCGCGAGCTGCTCTCGCCGCAGCCGCTCAAGGACGACGTCCTCGAAATGTGCGAGGCGGCCATCGAGGAGATCGCCGAGGCGCATTGCGACGCCGACATCGACACCGAAAATTGGGATTGGGCCGGAAATCGAGAATGCATTCTTCAAGCAGTTCCGCTTCCGTCCGCAGATGAAGGAATTCATCGCCGATAAGGACGTGCGGCGTCCCGAGGACCTGGTCGAGGTCGCGCCTGAATCCGGTGAAAGTTCTGTACGACATGCGCGAGGCGGAATTCACCCCCGAGGTGATGCGTCAGATCGAGAAGATCGTTTCGCTGCAGACGCTTGACGCATTGTGGAAAGACCACCTGCTCGCGATGGATCATCTGAAGGAGGGCATCGGGCTGCGCGGCTATGCGCAGCAGAACCCGCTGGTCGAATATCAGAAGGAAGGCTTCTCGATGTTCGAATCGCTGATGACGTGATGCAGAAGGACATCGTCGAGAAAGTTTTTTCGGTCCAGGTCCAGAAGCCGCAGGACGTCCAGCAGGTCCAGCAGCAGCAGGCGGCCAAGCCGCAGCGCGTCACCATGGCGCATGGCGCCGACGTGCAGCAATCGCAGCCGGCGCAGGCCAAGCGCGATGGCGATCGGGTCGGGCGCAACGACCCGTGCCCATGCGGATCGGGCAAGAAATACAAACGCTGCCACGGGAAATGACCTCGCGACATCGTCGCGAGGTCATCCTGAGCGTCCTCGCGAAGGATCTCGAACCCCGCAGAGCCGACCCTCAACTTCACATCACTGCGCTTGCACGCCCGCGCGTCATCCGTATAGTACGGCGCACGGAGGATTCTGATGCGCGTAAACGCTGAGCCCGTCGCGGTGCGAGGCTTTCGCTTTTCCGGCGTGAGTGCCGGATTGAAAAAGGTCGCGGGTGCGAAGGACCTCGGCCTCATCGTCGCCGATGCTCCCGCACCTGCGACCGCCGTGTTCAGCGCCAACCAGCGTCAAGGCGGCGCCCGTCTACGTCACGATGGATCGCATCCGCGCAGGCCGCTTGCAAGCGGTGGTCGCGAACTCCGGATGCGCCAACAGCTTCACCGGCAAGCCGGGCCTGAAGCTCGCGACGCGATTCGTGCGCAATCGCCGCGAAGGAAATCGGCTGCGACGCCGAAGCTGGTCGTGCCGTCGTCGACCGGCGTCATCGGGCATCTGTTTGATTTGGAAAAATTCGCCGCCGGCGTGCGCGAGGCCGCCAGCGAACTCCGTCCCGAGGGCATGGAAGATTTCGCGCGCGCCATCATGACCACCGATACGCGGCCGAAAATCGCGTCGGTGACGATCCGGATCGCTGGCGCCGAGGTGACCATCGCGGGCGTCGCGAAAGGCGCGGGCATGATCTCGCCGAAGATGGCGACCATGCTCGCCTACCTCGTGACCGACGCTGCGGTTTCATCGGCGCAGCTCAAGGCGGCTCTCAAAGCGGCTCTGCCGCACAGCTTCAACGCGATCACCGTCGACGGCGACATGTCGACCAACGACACCGTCATCCTGATGGCGAGCGGCGCGGCGGGAAATCGCGCGCTCTCGCGCAAGGATCTCGACGCTTTCAATGCCGGCGTCGAGGCAGTATCGGCCGCGACTCGCGCGAGAACTGGTTTACGATGGCGAGGGCGCGACCAAGCTGGTGACCGTCGAGGTCAAAGGCGCGAAGTCTCCCGCCGATGCCGAGCGCTGTGCGCGGCAAATCGCCAATTCACCGCTGGTCAAGACGGCGTTCTTCGGAAACGATCCCAACGTCGGCCGCATCCTGATGGCGGCGGGATCGTCGGGCGCCAATGGTCGAATCAGATCGCCTGGTGCTCGCGATTGCAGGCGTGAAGGTTGCCGCGCGCGGAGCGCTGCTGGTCGATGCGCTGCCGGCGGCGGCGGAAAAAATGCGCGCGCGCGAGTTCAAGGTCGACCCTCGATCTGAAGCTCGGCAGCGCGACCGCGACCATCCTGACGTGTGACCTGAGCTACGACTACGTTAAGATCAACGCCGAATACACGACGTAATCCGGTTTCCCCGGGGGAGGGAGGTTTCACATGGCCACCAAAGTCGCGTCGCGCGCGGACATTCCGGAAGGAACCGGAAAGATCGTTGACGTCGCGAGGCAAGAAAATCGCGCTGTTCAACGTAGGCGGAAAATTTTACGCGATCGACAACGAGTGTAAGCATCGCAAGGGACCGCTCGGCGAGGGCACCCTCGACGGCACCACGGTGACCTGTCCATGGCACGGATGGGAATACGACGTCACAACCGGCGCGAATCTCGATGATGAAAACGTCAAAGTCGGATGCTACCCGGTGAAGCTCGACGGCGACGATATCTTGATCGATGACTAGCGGCTAGCGGCCGCCGAACAGGCGGCCCGCTCCGTAAGTAACCGCGCCCGCCGCGATGCCGGTCAGCATGCTCTCGATGCCGCTGCGCCACCATGACCGCGCGGTGATGATGGTTTTCGCGGCGCCCACCGCGAACAGCACCACCACGGTCGCGATCGCCGAAAGCATGACGCCCGTCGACGGTACGACGAACAGGTAAGGAACGACCGGCACCGCCGCGCCGATCAGATATGACGCGCCGACCACCATCGAGGATTTCAGCGGCGACTCGAAGTTATCCTCGGTAAAGCCGAGCTCCTCGCGCATCATCACGTCGGCCCAGCGCTCGGGATCGCCGGTGATGTGCGCGACGATTTGATCGAGCAGCGGCCCGGAAAAGCCTTTCTGCTGATAGATGCCGCGGATCTCGTCGCGCTCGTGTTCCGGAAAGCGGCGGATTTCGTAGCGCTCGCGATCGACTTCGCTCTGGTAAAACTCGATTTGCGAACGCGCCGAGATGAACGCCGCCAGGCCCATCGAAACCGCGCCGCCCAGCATCTCTGCGAGGCCTGCCATGATCACGATTCGAGGATTGTTAAACGCCCCCGCGACGCCCGAGGTCACCGCGAACGACGCGACCAGCCCGTCGTTGAGCCCCAGCATCACATCGCGCAGATTGGCGCCCGCGGCGACGTGACGCTCGGCGTGATGCTTGTATTCGCGTTGTCGAATTGCGTGGGCCATTTCGATGTGATGGAGACTGCCGGTTAGCGGCGGCGCTCCCGCGAGCGCTCGACCGTGCGCCGCAAAGCCATATACTCCGCGACCGCTTTTCTGCGCGCGCGCCGATCGAGCTGACGTCCGATATAAGCGTACAGGAAATCGAGGCGTCCGGCGCGCGAGACGAATCTGCCGATGCTGCGATCGAGATGCACCAGGTTCAGCATCCGTCGGCGATGCGACGCCTTGGGCGCGTGGCGAAAATCCTCGAGGTCGAGGAAGTAGAAGCGCAGCGCGCCCTCGCGTTGCTCGACCATGATGTTGGTTTCCTGCAGGTCGCGAGTGTAGATGCCGGCGTCATGCATGCGCCGAAGCTCGGCGGCGAGTGCGTCGGAGACCGCCTTACGGCGCGCATAACCACGTCTCGGCTGAGCGGGACCTCCCAGCGCGAAATGGCTCAGGATTTCCGCGTGCTCGAGCGCCTCGCTGATGAGGTAGCTGGCTCGGACTGCGCGCGCATGCATCAGATCCATCGCAGCCAGCGGCGTCGCGCAATGAAAACCAGCATCGCGCGAGGATCCTTGCACTGCGTAGGGCGCGGGCGGCTCGCGAGCCGCGAGTCCGTTGCGCCAATCCCCGCACCAGCGACCGGACTTCGCTGCGTTTTATGAAGACCGTGGCGCCGTCGGAGCAGGAAAGAAATCCCGCGATGGTTTTCCCTTCGGACTTGACCGCGCGAAACGCCGCCGAGGCCATCAACTGATCGGCTTGCTCAATCAGCGCCGCCCATTTCGGAGACGCGGCGAAAAGCACCCGCCTACGCATCGAGGGCAGCGTAGCGGATTCCGGAAGCGATCGCATCGCGCCAGCGGGCTCGCGGATGAGGTTAAAGGACCGCTGCGCGGATCAGGATTCTATGGGGGCGGTAAAACCGCCCCCTACGATTCGACGTGGCGTGCCTACTTGCTGGAGGGTTCCACTACCAACTGGCCGCCCACGTGGCCCGGATGGAGCTGGCAATAATACGGATAGATGCCGGGCTTGTCGGCGGTGAAATGCACCACCATCGGCTTCTCGCCGCGCTTCACGAGCTCGCTGATCTTGAAGGCCGGCAACTCGAAGCCATGCGTCACCGAGGTCCCGGGAACTTCATTCTTGAGCGTCAGAGTAACCTTGTCTCCGGGCTCGACCACGATCACGCTGGGAAGCCAGAACTTGGTGTCGCCAAGCTGCTCCGATACGAGGGTGAACTTTTTCTCGCCCGCGCCGACGTCGCTGGAGCCGGCGGTGCTGGTCGAAGGCGCGGCTGCGGGCGCGTCCTCCGCGTATGCGTTCGAATTGTAGGTAGCGGCCAACGCACCAATAACCAGGCCTGCCGCGAAGGTTCGAAATAGAACTTTGAACATCTGTCCTCCCCTGGCGCCTCGCACGGCGCCGGCAAAAAGTTATCCGTTGAATTCCTTGGTCAGCTTACGCCATTCAGTTTCGTTTTTGCCCGGATTGTACGGCATGTAAAACGCGACGCGATCCAGCAGTCCATCATAGCGTTTCTTCAGCTTGCCGCCGATGTCGTCCCAGGTGCCGGTCACCGAATACACGTCGAGCATCTCGTCGGTGATCTCATTCGCCATCTCGGCCCACTGGCCTTTCGCGGCCTTCTCGTTGAGGCGATCCGCAACCGCACCCCATCCGTGAGTTTCGAGGACTATCCGATAGGTGCGCGTCGAGGCGTAAAATGAAATCTGCTGCCGAACCTGCGCGCGCACCTTGTCCTGCTCTTCCTTGTTGTGCCCGACGATCGCGAACGCGATTGCCGCGATGGTGAAATTTTTCCGATCGCGTCCCGACTTCTTCAATCCTTGCTCAACGTGCGGCAGCACATAGTCCGCCAGATACTTGGGCGAGTTGAACGGATGCGCATGAAGTCCTTCGCATGCCTCGCCCGCGAGCCGCAGGATGTGCTCATTGAGCCCCGCGATGTAAATGGGAACATTCGGCCAGTTATGATGCGGCGGCGTGAAGAACGGCGTCATCAGCGAAAAGTTATAATATTTGCCCTCGTACTTCAGCTTCGAGCCGCCCTTGTCCCAACATTCGAAAATCGCGCGCATCGATTGGATGTACTCGCGCAGGCGCGGCACTGGCGCTTCCCACTTGGTGCTGTAGCGGCGTTCGATGTGGCCCTTCACCTGGGTGCCGAGGCCGAGGATAAAGCGGCCGCCGGAAAGCCCGGCGAGATCCCACGCGACTTGCGCAGTGGCCATCGGGCTGCGCGGAAACGCGATCGCGACCGCGGTTCCGATTTTGGCTTTCTTGGTATGTTCCGATGCGAGCGCCGCGGGCAGAAAGGCGTCGCTGCCGGCCTCAGCCGTCCAGATCGCGTCGAAGCCGGCGGCCTCGGCGGCGGCAGCAACCGCGGGCGCATCTTTCAAATTGCGCGCGAGCAAAGTGGTATCGAGCTTCATCGAGGATGACTCCTTGAGTTCGCGGAAAAGAGAGACGCTAACAAACCGGCGGGCAATCTGGAAAGCGCTCGCGCATTACGGTCGTTGGCGCGAGGCGACTACTTTGAACGCCAGCTCCGGAAAATCGCCGATGATGCCGTCGGCGCCGAGGTCGAGCAGCGCGCGCATTTCGGCTTCCTCGTTGATGGTCCAGTAGTGGACCTCGAGGCCGTGCCGATGCGCAAATGCGAGGAATTCGGGGGTCGCTAATTTGAAGGAATAGTACTCGGTCGGAGGCTGCAACGCCTCGCCGGGCGGGTGGTAAGTATCGTCGTTGGCGGCCATCGCCTGCAGGAATGCCGCTCCTTCCTGCAATCCGAGGACGGTCGGAGCTTGCGGCGCGAGCGCGCGGATTTCGTCGATTCGATTCTGGAACTCGCTCGCCAGCATGACCCGCCGTCGCATCTTCGCGGCATCGATTACCTTGATCGCTCTTTCGGTCAGGCTCACGTCCTCGGGCTTGAAGTCGATGTTGAAAATCGCTTTCGGGAAAGCCGTCAGCACCTCGGCGAGGAGCGGGACGCGGATGCCTTTACCGCGAAACGGAAAATCCTTGCCGTTGGGCGAGAACGTGTAACCTGCGTCGTACTTCGCGAGGTCGGCATAATCCATGTCCTTGATCACGCCGGGCTTGCCGCTGACCAGTTCCAGATCCGGCTCGTGCGAGGTGACGATCTCGCCGTCGCGCGTCATGTGGATGTCGGTTTCGAGGTAAAGCACGCCCAAGTCGACGGCTGCCTGAAACGATACCATCGTGTTTTCGGGATGAGTTCCGGAGGCGCCGCGATGGCCGAAGACGCGCGGCAACGGAGAGCTGAAGAAATCGGTGTCGAGATTTGCGCGCATCGCCCACTCCACTCGGAGTTAGAAGGTTGATGCGGCTTTATAGACTTGCCCGGCCTCGGACATCAACTGATGGCGGCCTCGATGCGCCGAAGTTTTCAGATGCGGCGTCAGCGTAACGTGAAACTGGTCGGCCAGCTTCGAGATCGCGGGCTTGCGATCGATCGCGGCGGCGAAATGGCTGCCCAGGTTGGGCAACTTCGCGAGCGCGCCCTGGTAGCGGGTCTTGAGATTATCAAACAGCGCCTTCATGCGCGGCGAAATCTGATGATGCACCCCGAGCGTCTGGGTCAGCGGGTCGACATTGACCCCACGCTTCTCGATTGCGAAATGAAGATGCGGCCCGGTCGAGAGGCCAGTCGAACCCACCCGCCCGATAATCTCGCCGATGCGGATGTAACTGCCGGGTCGCGCGGTCGGATCGATCTTCGAGAGATGGCCGTAGATGCTGGTGGTGTTGTTGTCGTGGTTGAGCCGGATGCAGTTGCCGAGTTCGCCGCACCATCCGGAGGTTTCAATGCGGCCGTCGGCAATTGCTTTCACCGGCGTGCCATATTGCGCGGCGAGGTCCACCCCAAGATGCGGACGGTATTGATGAAGGATCGGATGGTAACGATGCAAGCGTGAACGACGATGAGATGTACTGGAAATTGACCGGGAAGCTTGAGGAACTGAGGACCGAGTGCATGCCCCTCTTCGTCGTAGAGATGCGCTCGGCCATGCTCGTCGCGAAACGCAAACGCCTTGACGGTATGGGTGCCGTGCCGAATTTCCGCAGCCTCGACATCGCCCGGCAATCGATGGACACCGTCGCGACTGATGCGCTCATCGTAAATCAGCTTTACCGCCGTCCCGGCCGCCACCTGATCGAGGTCGTACCGGCCGGAAAACGCGTCCTCGATGGAATCGACGATCGGCTGCGGAAGTGCTGCTTGTGGCGCAGCATCGCGGAAGCTGTTGCCGTGTAGCTCGAACGCGAGGCTGACAGGGCGCACGGTGTAATTGATCGGCTGCCGATACGCCTTGACGATGCCGGCGCCGAGCGTCGATTCGTAGATCTGATACCCGATCGTCGACGTCGTATTTGAATCCGGTCACCGCACCGGTTTCGGAATCTTTATAGATGGTAATCGGGTGGCCTTTGCGAAGCAGGTTGGTCTGCGCGACGCTCTGAAAGTAGGTCGCCCACGAATGCGCATCCTGCCGGCTGAGGCCAGCCTGCACGAGGTAGCGTTCGATGTTGGCGGTGCGTTCGAGGTCGGTTTGGATTGCTATCGGAGGCGGAGCGGGGTCGATCGAGTCAACATTCTCGAGGTAGGCATCGACATCGGAAGTTCCGGCGGCGATCAGGGCGTCATCTGCGCCCGGCGGGGCGCCGGTTCCCCAAAACATATGCAGCGCGGCCACAGTTGCAAAAAGCGCAACTGCGAGTGCGACCAGCGCACGCGGACGGATTAATCCAGACGCTCCCCGAAGCCCCATCGGTGCGAACCTTAAGCGATTTGAGAAATGCTGGCAAGGATTTGAATGATCATTTACTAACTGCACCTCGCTGGTATTGTTCACAAGCCGGAGTGGGATAGCATGGCGCGTACCACTCATGGCGATCGCTGCTTTGGATTTAGGTGCGCGTCGAATCGGGGTTGCGGTAACCGATGCGGAAAACCACTCCGCCCATCCTCTGCGCACCCTCGAAAGGCGCTCGTTCAGCGCCGACTTGGAGGCCATCCGACACACATTCGGAGACCGTGTAATAGAGTGCCTTGTTATCGGGCTGCCGGTCAACATGGACGGATCCGAGGGCCCAATGGCGCGCCATGCTCGCAATTTCGGCGCGCGCCTCGCCGAAGCCCTGGGCGTCGAGGTGAAGTTTCAGGATGAGCGCCTGTCCAGCTTCGAAGCGGAAAACCGCCTCGGTCATTCGGTGCGTCGAGGCAAAAGGAAACCCGCCATGGATGCGGTCGCGGCCGTCGTCATCCTCGAAAGCTATCTCGCCGCCAATCCTGTCGCATCGAAATAAGTGGTAAGACCTCGGACAGGCTGTAAGCGCGAGGGCGTCCAACTATGATGATCCTCAGGCCGCTGAATGGGGAACAACTCGGTTCGTCTCGCAAGCTCGATTGTCGGCGTGATTATCCTCGCCGGAGTGGCGGCGTGGTTTTATCTTTGGGTCTCGCCTCCGCCGATGCTCGCACCACCCGCGCAGGTCTCGATCGAAAAGGGCGAATCGTTCCGTTCCGTCGCGCGACGGCTCAAGGATGCGGGCGTCGTGCGAAGCTCCACCGCCTTGCTCATCTATGGCGAATTGACCGGCAAAGCCCGCCGCATCCAGCCCGGCGATTATGAATTCAAGGGCGGCGAGCGCATCCCCGAGGTGATGCGACATCTGGTCAATGGCGATTTCGTATCGATCGTCGTCACGATTCCCGAAGGACTCACGGTTCATCAAATTGCCGAGCGCCTCGCGATGACCGGCCTCATCTGCCAGCCAGAATTCGAAGCATGCCGCGCACGATGGCCCGCTCATCAAGGCGCTCGGGACTGCTGCCGCTCGGCGCCGAGGGATATCTGTTTCCCGCGACTTACAAATTTTCGCCGCGCGCGAAGGTCAAAGATGTCCTGAGCGCGATGCTGATGCGGTTTTTCCAGGTGCTGACGCCGCAGGCCGAGAAGCGAATGTTTCAGCTCGGGCTGACGCCGCGCGAACTGGTCACGATGGCATCGATCATCGAGAAGGAAGCCAAGGTGGCGGGCGAGCGCCCAGCTCATCGCGAGCGTTTTTTACAACCGCATTGCGGCTCGGAATGCCGCTTCAATCTGACCCCACTGCTGAGTATAGTTTCGAGGGAGAGAGTGAGTCTGCGGCAGCCGCGGTGCGGGTCCCATCAACCTTCAATACTTATTCGTTCGCGGGGCTTCCGCCGGGACCGATTGCGAATCCGGGGCAGAAATCGATCGAGGCCGCGCTTTATCCAGCGAAAAGCGATTACCTGTACTTTGTCGCGCGCGATGACGGCACACACGTGTTTTCCAAATCCTACCAGGAGCATCAGAAAGGCGATCGCGATGCTGCGCAAAACCGTATGGCATGATGCCGCGAAACCATCGCGCCGCAGCGCCCGTCGTGAGATAAGATCAGCGTGGCCATCAATCCTGTCGAACTGATCTCCGCGCGCGCACCCGAATTGCCCGCATCGCCGCCATCGAGGCGTCGAGCCTATTTCCTCGCACCCGCGCTGACCGCGCTCGCCTGGCGGCACTGCTTCCGGTGATCGGCGCGATCACCTGGGAGCGGATGGGCTATTTCATGTCCGCCGGATATGATGGCGGATGCGCGCCTCGCGCTGATGGTTGCAGGCGGCATCGCTCATTCTGTTGATTGGCGCGGTTCTCGGCATGGCGCGCATATTGCGGCTTCCGATGACTTCATCGGCGCGGCGATCCACGTCGATGCGCGTGTCCATGCGAACGAGCAGGTGGTAACCCTCGCGACGCTGGCCAATCCCGCGGCTCCCGAGGTTCCCGCAACTTCGCGCTCGCCGCTGTTCCCGGTGCTATGGCGCAATGTGACTCGCAGCGCTGAGCGCATTCGATCCCGATAAGGAATTCGTCCTCGAGCTCGGCGACCCGATCAAAGAGTCGTGGCTTCCAACCGCGGTCATTTTCGATCGCTCGGCATCGTCGCGATGCTGGCGCTCATTCGGATGCCTACGCCGCTGGAGCAGACCGCCATCGAATTGCGCAAGTTGGCCAACAAGATCGACGCCTCGGCAAAGACTCGCCGACGACAAGCAGCTTGCGGAGAAGATCAAGAAGGTCGCCCTCAACCTGACCAATCCGAAAGATGACGCCCGAGGAAAAAAAGAAGGAGCTCGACGAGGTCCTCGCCGAAGTCGAGAAGAAGGAAGCCAAGGTCCGGCGACCAGATCGGCGCTGCCACCGGCACCAGCAGGGCTCGTCGGGTAGCGGGAGATCGTCGTCATCGAGCGCGTCGGGCGGCAGCGAGGGCAAGGGCGAGGGCGGCCAGAGCCAGGGCCAGGGCAAGGGTAGCGGAAAAGGCGAAGGAAAAGGCGGGAGCGGAAACTCGCAGAGCAAGAGGGCGGCAAGAAAAACGGCCAGAAAAATGGCCGGCACCGCCGACAGCATCGAGCTGAAAAACGAACTCGCCAAGGCGCAGGCGCAGGTCCAGACCGAGGACCTCGCGGCCAATCAGATCGCCCAACAAACCCGCGCCCGAATGCGAAAACTGCGCAGGCGCCGCAGCCCGGCAACAATCCCAATCAGCAGGGCGGCAGCACCAAAAATCCCGAATCAGAAGGGCAGCGCGCCGATGCCGGTTCCTCAGGCCGGCAACAATGCCGCAAACCAAGATGCCGTAATGGCCAGGGTCCCGAAGCCGAATACCAGGCGGCACCGGCGGCGATACGCATCTCGGCGAGTTTCCGACTGCGGCGAATTATGAGCGATTTCTCAAACCCGGCGAAAAGGGCTCGGGCACTGCAATCTTAATGATGCGCGCTACGTAGTTTTCAAAATTCCGTCCGGCGCCCACTTCCGAGTGGCGAAGGAAAAACTGTAATCGACACCGAGCGGCCTAAGGCCACCACCGCGTACACCAACGCGCCACTGGCACCGACCGTCCGATACCGCGCCTCCCGATGAGAGGCAGTTGGTGCCGCCGCGCTATCGCGAGTTGATTCGATAACCGCGTGCGCGCAATCGCAATTGCGAAAGTAGAGGAGAACGGATGGGAGCGGCTCCGAAAGCATCGCCCGACCAACGCGTCGCGGAATTTCAGCAGCGTCTTTGCGCGCGCCGAGGAAGAAGTCGGCAAAGTAATCGTCGGCCATCGCGAGGTGGTGCGAAAGCTTCTCACCGCGCTCTTCGCCGGTGGCCATATTCTGATCGAAGGCGTTCCCGGCCTGGGCAAAACGCTGATGGTCAAAACCGCCAGCGAGGTGCTCGGGCTGAGTTTCAAGCGCATCCAGTTCACCCCCGACCTGATGCCCGCCGACATCATCGGCACCCAGGTCCTGACCGAGGCGAACGGGCGCCGCGAGTTCGTCTTCAAGCCCGGCCCTATTTTCGCGCACATGGTGCTCGGCGACGAAATCAATCGCGCGACGCCGAAAACGCAATCGGCCGTCCTCGAAGCGATGGAGGAGCGCCAGGTTACGGTGTTCGGCGAAACCTATCGTCTCGATCCGCCGTACATCGTGATGGCCACGCAAAATCCCATCGAGCTCGAGGGCACCTATCCGCTGCCCGAAGCGCAGATGGATCGCTTCCTGTTCAAGGTCGTAATCGGATCGCCCAAGCCCGACGAGCTGCGCGAGATTATGCATCGCACCACCGGCGCGCATAGCTACAAGGTCCAGCCGAACTTCGACTCGATCGATGCCTCCATCAAAATCGAAGAGCTCAAGCAACTCGCACGCGAGGTTATCGTGGGCGAACCGATCGAGCGCTACATCATCTCGATCATCACCGCATGCACGCCGGGCAGTTCCGGTGCGACGCCTGAAATAACGCAGTACCTGCGCTTCGGCCCCAGTCCGCGCGGCGCGCAGGCGCTGATTCTCGGCGGCAAGGTCAATGCGCTCCTCGCCGGGCGTGGGTAGCGTGAGTTACGAGGATATCGACGACAACGTTGTTCCCGCGTTGCGCCATCGCCTGCTGCGCAACTTCCAGGCTGAGGCAGAAGACATCTCGCACCGAGCAACTCCTCGAGCAGGTGACGAAGAAGATCAAGCGTCCCACCACCTCGCGCAGTTAAGGAAAGGGTTCGGTCATTCCGGTTACGGACTCCATGAACAGAGTCTCGAAGCGCATTTTTGTGATGAAACTTCGCCGCGATGTCTCGATCGAGACACGAAGTGGGCGCGCAGCGCCGCGACGGAGTCGCACCCGAGGCGCAGCGCAGCGTAGTCGAGGGGAAGTCTAGTGTTCGGATTACCCGACGAGTTCACGCCGACCTTCCTCGGACGGCTGGAAGAGTTGCGCATCAAAACGCGCCGCCAGTATCGCGGGTATGGGCCGCGGGCAGCATCTGTCGCCCAAGCGCGGCTCCTCGCTGGAGTGGAGCGACTATCGGCATTACTCGGTCGGCGACGATTTCCGCTACATCGACTGGGGAATGTACGCGCGCACCGACAAGCTCTACATCAAGCTGTTCAAGGAAGAAGAGGACCTGCTCACGTACATCTTCCTCGATGCGAGCGCGTCGATGGGATTTCCCGCCGCCGATAAAAAATTCGATCGCGCCGTCGCGACCGCATTGGCGATCGCATACGTGGCGTTGGCTTCCGGCGATCGCGTGATGATTCGGGTGCTGGCCGGCGCGGGCTCCGGCCCGCCTGCCGAGCTTCGTGATCGGGACGCCATCGCATGGTCGAGTTGGCGCAGCGTCTCAAGACGGTGAAGCCGAGCGGCCAGACCGATTTCGCTTCGGAGCTGGCGCGCTACCTGGTCGGACTTCGGCGCGCGGGAAAAGTCTTCGTCATCTCGGATTTTCTGATGATGCCGAAATTCGTGACGCGCGGGCTGGGTCTGTTCAGCGCGGCCACCATGGACGTCACCGCGGTCCAAATCCTCGGCGGCCGCGAGATATCCGGCCAGGGACTCGAGGGCGACGTCGAGGTCGTCGATGCGGAGACGGGCGAAGCGGTGCGCGTGTCGATCGGCAATCGCGAGCGCGAACAATATCGCACCACGCTGATGCGGCTTTCGCGCGAGATCCGGGCATTCTGCCTCAAGCGCGGGATGCACTATGCGTTGTACACGACCGACCACGACTTCCACGAATTTTTCCTGAAAGCGGTCGCCGACCTGGGCCTCGCAAAGTAATGCGCAATCTACTCCTCCGTATATTCCCTCCCCCATTGATTGGGGGAGGTGTCCCGGCGCAGTTCGTGCGATGTCTGAGAGCACGAATTGTGACGGGACGGAGAGGGTCCTTAGCTCCGGATTCTGCTCTGCCGCGCCCCGCAATCTATCTCGACGCTCCCCGCATTCGCACGACGAGGGCGATATCGACCATTTGTGGACATTCGCCGGACCAGAATCCGGCGACGTCTCAAGCGCGGAATGCATTATGCGTACACGACCGACCGCGACTTCCACGAATTTTTCCTGAAGGCGGTCGCCGACCTGGGCCTCGCAAAGTAATGCGCAATCTACTCCTCCGTGATATTCCCTCCCCCATTGATTGGGGGAGGTGTCCCGGCGCAGTTCGTGCGATGTCTGCGAGCACGAATTGTGACGGGCCGGAGAGGGTCCTCAGCTCCGGATTCTGCTCTGCCGCGCTCCGCAATCGATCGGTGACCACCCGCATTCTCTTGCCGAGACCTCAGCGCGAAGCGCTGGCAGAACAGAGCCGGACCAGAATCCGGAGCTAAGGTCCCTCTCCGGTTCGTCACAATTTTCGTTCGCAGCCACCACGAAAATCGCGCCGAACCACCTCTCCCGATCAACGGGGGAGGGACCAGACCAGGACCGGAGCGGCGAGGCACCCACAATGGGTCTCCTGAACCCCGGCGCGCTCATCTTCTTCGCGATCGTGCCGGCGCTCGCAATCGCCTACCTCGTGCGCGAGCGCGCGCGGCGCGTCACGGTTTCCAGCGTGCTCGCATTTCGCGCCCTCCATGCGATGCGCAAGGAACGCTTCGGCGGCTTGCCAAAATTCGACTGGACGTTCTTCGTCGAGTTGCTCATCCTCAGCTCTCGCCGTCCTCGCGATGGCGCGGCCGTATCTGATTCGGCACGGCAATCCGATCGCTATCGTGCTGGATAATTCCGCCGCGATGCAGGCCCGCGCGCGCGATGGCGAAAACCCGCTTCGAGCAGGCGCCAAGGAAACCGATGCGATGCTCTCCAACAGCGACGCGACCACGGTGGCGCTATATCTCACCACGCCCCATCCGCATCAGGTGAACGGCGCGCCGATGTCGCCCACCGATGCGCATGTTTCAAATCGCCGAGGCAAAACGCCTCCGATGCGCCGGGCGATCCAGCTGCGATCACCAACCTGCTCGGCGAACTGTCGTCGAGCGGGCGCGTGAGCAAGGTGATCTTCGCGAGTTCGCGCCGCTCGCGCCGCCAGCGCCACCGCGCATCAATGCGATCACGGTCGGCGATCCGATCGATAACTTCGCGATCGGATCATTCACGCTGCGCCGCGAAACCTTCGGCGCCGAGGCGCTTCATGCGCGGCTCACGGTCGCGAATTTTTCGCCGCAAGCCGCTCAAATCGCCGTGACTGTCAGTGGCGATGACAAGCCGCTCGGTACCGCGAAAACCAGCCTCGGCCCTCGCGAAACCGGCGTCGTCGAGTTTCCCTCGCTGGGCCCGGCGAAGATTTACAAGGCCGAGCTCACTCCGAGCGATGGCTTTCCACTCGATAACATCGCTTACGCAACCGCCGGGTTCGGTGAAATCGGTGTCGATACTTTTCGTCAGTCCGCATCCGTGCCGACGCGCAGGGCCTCGACAGTATTCCCGGTGTGACGGTGACGTCCAAATCGCCTGACGCATTCGCGCCCGCCGACTTGAACAATATCGACCTCGCGATTTTCGAATATCGCCGCGCCCAAGGAGCTTCCCACCGTCAACATCATGCTGGTGATGCCGCCGGCCGGCGATCCGGTGTTCGGCTTCACCACGACCTCGGTCGCGCCGGTGCAGATCACGCGAGTGGAGTCCCATCGATTCGCTCACCGATGCGGTCAACTTCCGCCTGCTCAACATCCGCGCAGGGCGAGGTTTTCGGCTCGCATCCGTGGATGGAATCCACCGTGGATGGCGCGGGCGGCGCGTTGCTGCTGCGCGGCGAGCGCCAGGGCCATCGCTTCGTCGCGACCGGCTTCAATCCGTTTCCCTATCTCGGCCAGGCGCAACCTCCCGATGTCGATTCTTACCCTCAACATTCTCGGTTACCTCGCGGGCGTGGGCGCCAACTCGGGCGGCTATCGGACCGGACAGCCGTGGCTGGTGCCGGCGGGCGTTCACGATGTCGTCGTGCCCTCGGGAAAAAAGATTCCCGCTAAGCCCGGAACGCTTATTCACCGAGATCGCGGCGCAAGGAATCTACAAACTGATCGGTCCCGGCAGCTCAGGAAACCTTGCGCGCCATAAATCTTGCCGATTTGACGGTTTCGGATTTCGAGAACGTGCCGCCGCTGAAAATCGAGTCGGCAAAAACCGCCTCGACGCCCGAACCTGTGAACGAAAAATCGCCCTTGACCGCATATGTCCTCGCCGCGATCCTCGCGCTGTTGGCTCTGGAAGCGATGCTCCTCTATCGGCGCAAGCGCCTCGCGCTGGAGGCATAGGCGAGCATGGATGTGCAGCACATCGCCGCGATGCTTCGCGAGGTCAGCTTCGCGCGACCCGAGGCATTTTACCTATTCGCGATTCCGGCGTGGTACTGTTGTGGTCGCTGATCGGCCTGCGCCGCTTCGGCGGCATCTTCGCGCGGCTGATGCGCGCGATCGCACTCGCGCTGTTCGTGCTCGCGCTGGCCGGACCCGAGAAAGTCATGCGCAGCGAGGGCGCGACCCGCCCCGCCGTCATCGATACGTCCGCGAGCATCACGCCCGCGATGCGCGCCTGGGCAATCGACCTGATTGGCAATCAGCTGAAGCTGCGCGGAAGCGATCCGGCGATGCTGTTCGCCGCCGAAAACCACGCGACCTCGATCAGCGATGCGGTCGCGATCTCAAAAGCGCCGATGGATGCAAGGAGTGCGCGCCGGGCGCAACCAACCTTGAAAACGCGCTC
Source organism: uncultured delta proteobacterium (assembly GCA_963848285.1). GTDB lineage: Bacteria > Desulfobacterota > Binatia > Binatales > Binataceae > DATGKG01. The sequence continues at coordinate 22,478 of CAWKCZ010000003.1, forward strand.
GGCGCGCTCGCCTCGAATCCCGCGGCCAAGGGCGGCCCCGCGGTGATCGTCACCGACGGATGGCAAAATCGCGGCGATGCGACACGCTCGATATCCGCGTTGCTGGCGGCCGGGATTCGGCTCTTCATGTTCACGCCGCCCGGCGCAGCATCGGTGCCCAACGTTGCGATGACCGAGCTCGCGCTGCCCTCGGCGCTGTCGAAATCGGCGCCCTTCGCGCTCGGCGTCACGATGGAAAATCTGAACAGCGCGCCGGTCGCGGGCACTATCGAAATCTATCGCAACGGCACCCTGCTCGATCAGCGCAAGGTCAGCCTCAAGCCGGGCGAGGAGCGCTTCGATTTTCCGGTGCAGACCGAAAATGCCGGCCTCGATTCCTACAAAGCTTCGTTCAAGGCCGACAATCCCGCGCTCGATGCATATGCAGAAGACGATTCGCTACAAGGATGGGTCGGCGTCGGTGCACGAGCGGAAAATTCTCGTGCTGACCGACAGTCAGAAGGACGCGAGCTATCTTGAGACCGTGATTCATCGGATGGGACTGGATGCGGTGATCGTCCCGGTCCCCGACGGCCAGTGGAACGGCAGCCTCAGCCGGTTACGATGCCGTCGATCCTGAACAACCTGCCGCGCGAGCGGCTCTCCGAAGCCGCGCAAAATGCGCTGGTTAGTTATGTCGAGCGCGGTGGCTCATTGGTGATGACCGGCGGCGACGAAAGTTTCGGCCTCGGCGGATATCAGAACAGTCCGCTGGCGAAGATTATGCCGGTGGTGATGAAGCCGCCGGAGCATAAGGAGCGCCAGCGCGCGCTGGTCCTGGTCATCGACAAATCGGGCTCGATGAATCGCGACGACAAGCTCAAGTATGCGGTCGCGGCGGCAGAAAAAATCCTGACCACGCTGCAAAGACAACGATCTCATCGCGGTGATCGGCTTCGATTCGCAGCCGTTCGTGGTGGTTCCGCTGGAAACCGTCGCGAAGGCGCGGCCCTACTTCAATGAGATGGTCGAGCGGCTTAAGGCGCAAGGCCGCACCTTTCTGATGCCTGCGATGGAGCAGGCCGAGCGCACGCTGGTCGACAGCGACGCGCCCATCAAGCACGTGATCGTGCTGTCGGATGGAAAAGTCGGCGGCACGCTGGACATGTACTACAGCCTGGTCGCCTCGATGCATCATGATCTCGGCGCGAAGCGTTTCGACCATCGCCATCGGCAAGGATGCGGATTTCTCGCTGCTGGAAGGAATTTCCAAATATGGCGGCGGCGGATATTTTCAGACCGATAGCGCGAAGAATCTGCCGGAAATCTTCGTCGAGGATTTCAAGCAACACGGCGGCGACGTCACCATGGTCGAGACCCAGTTCACGCCACATACGGTCAGCCCCAACCCGGTGCTGAAAGACTGGGCGGGTCGCCCACTCCCGCCGCTGCTCGGTTACGTGACCACCGAGCTGAAGCCGAAGGCCTCGCTCGATGCCTACGTCGATCGCCAGGGCCGTCGCGACCCAGTCATCGCGAGCTGGAAGTATGATGCGGGCAAGGCGCTCGCCGTCACCACCGATGCGAGCGGGCGATGGTCCGGGCCGTGGATCGCGCGCAACACCTTCACGCCGGTGTGGAATCGGATCCTCGCGTGGATGACGCCCGAGACTGCGAGTGAGCAGAAAATCGACGTCGCGCTCGGATACCAGGCCGGACGCATCCGCGTGAAGCTGACCGACTACAGCGACTCGCCCGGATTCGGCGCGCATCTGGTGACCGCGACGGTCACGCGCCCCGACGGCAGCACGCGCGCAGACTGCGCTCGGCGAAGAAGCGCCGGGCGAACTCGCGGGCGCCATCGATGCGCCGGAGCCCGGCACCTACTACATCGAGGTGAAATCCGCCGACAGCAAGGGGACGCCGCTGCCGCCCCTCGCCTATACGGTGAGCCCCTCGGTGAACGCGGAGCTGCCGCGGCCCGAGCCCAACTATGCGTTGCTTGAGCAACTGGCCTCGGCGACCGGCGGGCGCCTGAATCCCGCGACCTCGGATCTGGAAATCACGCGCCCCACAATGGAGACGCGCCAACCGTTCGACGGCTATCTCGTTCTCGCCGCGATGATCATGCTCATCGGCGAGGCGCTGGTGCGGCGGCTTACGGCATGACCGATGAAGCATCCACATCATGGCACATGGCCACATCGAGGCGAATCACAAAGTTCAGCATGCATATCCGCGCAATGTGAAATTCTGCCCGATGTGCGGCGGCGCGCTGGAGACACGGATCGTCGCGCCCGATAACAAAGAGAACAAGGTCTGCAGCCAGTGCGGATTTGTCTACTTCCTGGCGCCCAAGCTGGTCGCCGGATGCATCATCGCCGACGGCAATCGCACGCTGCTGCTACGGCGCGGCCTGGAGCCCTCGCAGGGCAAATGGACTTATCCGGGAGGGTTCGTCGATTTGGGCGAGACGCCGGAAAGCTGCGCGATGCGCGAAACCATGGAGGAAGTCGGCATGACGGTGCGTGACCCGGAGTTGCTCGGCATCTATGCGCGATCGGCAACGAGCCCCCTCCGATCATGGTCGTGACCTATCTCGCGAAGCCCGGTCCCGAAGCTCCCATCGTCACGCCCGAAGCGACCGAGGTCCGCTACTTCGGCGTCGATGAGATTGCGTGGAACGAGCTCGCGTTCGACACGACCATCCAGGCGCTGGAAGCGTGGGCTGCGCGCGTGAAAAAGCAGCATTAGCGATACTGACTGAATCGTGCTAAGCATCTAATGACCACGGTCACCGATGGCCATGGGAAATCACTCACTCAGTTGGAGGTGATCCATGGAACGGGTGGAGATAGTTGGGGCTAGCCTGTTCGTCCTGCGCACGCGTCAGTTGAGCGCGACCTGTTGGTGCTGCGATGTCTGGGAGAAGCATCCGGACCACGCACCGCACGAATCCGAAGAAACCTTCCTGCTCGAAGACTACGGCGAGAGCGAGTTGGAGGCCGTCGCGATGGCGCTCAGCGACGCCTACGGCCACTGAGAGTGACGCTACTGTGAGGCGGGTTTTTCTGCCAACGGTTTGACCGCCTGGCGCTCGTAATCCTGCGTCATCGTGGCGATGGTGTCTGCCTCCTCGGCGGCCTTGTCGTCTCGGATCGCGACGATGCGTGCGAAACGCAGCGCCATCCCGCTCGCGTACTGCGGGCTGCGCTGGATGTCGCTGTAGGCGACCTCGACCACGACCTCGGGGCGCACGGTCACGGTGCCGTGCGCGTCCTCGATTTTGATGCGATAGCAGGCTGTCGGTGATCGCTTCGAATTGCGCATCAGTCAGGCCTTTGAAGGTCTTGCCGACTTCGGCGAATCCACCGTGAGTCTCATCGCGCGCCGCAAGATGATAGTTCGAGAGCCATCCCTTGCGCCGTCCGTAGCCCCAGTCCGCCGCGACGATCACCAAATCCAGTGTGCGCGCGTTTTTGATTTTAAGCCATCCGCGGCCGCGCGCGCCCGGGCGTGTATTTGCTCGCGAGCGATTTGGCGACCACGCCCTCGAAGCCCGCCTCGATCGCATGCCGATAAAATTCCTGGGCCTCGGCAAGCGACTTCGGTGAACTGCGCCCCACCATTTCGATGCCGGCTGACTGCGCGACCTCGGTCAGCGCCGCGACGCGTTCCGTGTACGGCCTGTCGATCCACAACTCGCCGTCCAGCGCGATGAGGTCGAAGACAAAGAGCCGTATCGCGAGCTCGGCGCGGGCGCGTTCGATTTCGCGCCGCCGCCCGAGCCGCCGCATCAGCTCCTGGAATGCGAGGGTGTTCCCTTCCGCGTCGATGGCGATGACCTCGCCGTCGAAGATGACATTGCGATCGCCCAGCGCGCTCATCTGCTCGACGACCTCGGGCAGGCTCTGCGTGATCTCGTTGAGGCGTCGCGAAAAGATGCGTGTGACGCCTTCCGCGTGATGAATCTGCACCCGCGCGCCATCGAGTTTGTGTTCGAGCGCGAACTCGCCGCCGAGGATCGAAAACGCATCGGCGATTTCGTTGGCGGGTTGCGCGAGCATCGGCTTGAGCGGCTTCATCGCACGCGCCCGCTCGATGGCCGGGGCCGGCGCATCGACATCCGACAGCGTCGCGCCCGCTTCGCTGCGCATGTCGCGCACCACGCGTCCGAGGTCGCCCTCGAGCATGTGCGCCCGACGCACCACCGCGACCGGCTTCTGCGCCATCTTCGCGATCGCCTCGAGCATGATGCCGTCGCTCATCCCATGGCGCATCTCTCGAATCAGCACCTTGGTCAGATATTTTCCTTCCAGCGCGGTCGCACGCTCGAAGAGCGATTGGAGTTCGGCGTTTTTGCGAGCGCGCGAGGCGCGCCCCTCGATGTCCGCGATTTCGGCGAACTTGGCGGCAACTTGACGTAGAGTTAGCGCCGGCGCCGGCTCCGCCGCGCGCAGCCTGAGCAGCATGCCGATGGCGTCGCCGAAATCCTCGGCGGAATTGTAGATGTCCTCGCCCTGGTCACCCTGATCCTGGGCGCCGGTCATCGCGACGACGATTTTCCAGATCGCGCGCCCGCTGATTTGCAGGCGCTTCTCCTCGCCCTGCTGGAGCGAACGGCCAACCATGAAGCGCGCCGCGATCTCAGCTTCATCAATATCCAACCGCGCGAGAAAATCGCCGACGATCTCTGCCATCTGCAGACGGCTGCCGGTCTGGCTGAGCGACTGGCAAACCTCCGCGAACTCCTGAAATGACGCCACGGTGCGATTAAGTCGCGAAATCCCACACACGCGCAATAGCGACGAGGTTTACTCTTGCGGTTGACTTGCCAAATGGCCCACGGCGGCTGAAGTTTCGGCGCTACGTTCCGCCACCCAGATGTAGCGATCGGTGTCAGCATCATCGCGGCGAATGGCACGATCGGCGACTCGACGTGGCCTCGATTGATGTTTTACCGAGAGCAATGGGTCGTCTTTGCGGGCCTTTCGAGGAGCCGAGGCCGTTGGCAGGAGCTTTGCTGTTCCTTGGTCTATGACGTGTAAATTCGCGCCAAGGATATGAACCATGGCTACTGAAAAGGACCGGCTAGGGCAAAAACTTCACGACGCCGAGGCTGCCCTCGAAGACCAGTGGGCGCGCCAGCACGACGCCGAACTGCTCGAACAGATCCGCCAAAGGCTGACCAGCGCGTTGCATTGCCTCAAGTGCGGCAAGACTCTTCAGAGCAGGTCGCTCGGTAAGGCGCGCGCTTTCGCTTGCCCCGACGGTCATGGCGCGTGGATAGACGAAGCTACCCTCGGCGCCATCGCGGCGAGTTGACGGCAACCCGATGGCTCGCCGAAACAGCACCCGCGCTCCATCCACCGGAACGGCCGCGCCCGCGCGAATGCCGGTCCTGGTGCTGCTCTCCAACGACAAGGAGTTACTCGTAACGGTTCGCAGGGCCGCCGCGCTGGGCTGGACGATCGTCACCTCGGAAATTAGCGATCTCGCGAGTCTCATCCGCGAGCCCCATGTGAAGCTGGTGATTTTCGACGATGAATCGGTCGCCGCTTCCGATCGCGGATGGGTGCTGACCGAAATTCGGCGCTGCGCCTCGCGCGCTTCCATCATCTATATCGCCGGCGACCATGACCATGAGGGTGAGAAGCTGGCACGCGCCCGTGGGGTGCTCTTTTATACCGCCAAGCCGTTGGCTCTCAGTTACCTAACCTTGCTGCTACAGCGGCAGCTTCAGATGCATAACGGAAATAGCCACCTTGCGAATCCGTAGGCGCGCGGGCAAGGATAGTCCCATCATCGTCACACGCGAGTGCAAATGAAGCGAAGAGAGCTCAGCCTGATAGTGGCCGTCCTTGCGATATTGTCGTTCGCATCATCGGTACGCGCCGGCGACAAGACCTCCGCCAAGGATGATGTTCGCGCCGGACAGAAATACTTCATGCGCTACTGCGCTTCCTGCCACGGTACCAACGGTACCGGCGACGGACCGGTCGCGAAAAGCCTCAGCAAGCCGCCCGCCAACCTGCGTCTGCTCTCCGATAGATTCGGATCGCCGCTTCCGGCCGCGAAGTTGGCCGAGCTAATCGACGGACGGGATGCGGTCCGAGCGCATGGTACCGCAGACATGCCGGTATGGGGCGAGCGGCTCTACTCGACGGGTGAAGGCGAGCGCGGCGAATTGGGCATCAGCGAAGTAATCGGGAAGATCGTCGCCTACCTGGATACGATCCAGGATCGTCGGCAAGCGATGCGCTGAGGGTTTAATCGCGTTTTTTTTTGACGCCGACCGCGAATCGGCAACGGAAAATAGGGACGCTGCGCGGATCAGGATTCGACGGGTCGTTCGCGAACGACCCCTACGGTTCCTCGGTTGCCACGGCTTCTCAAAGTTGGGCTTCCCAGTGCACTCCGCGCGGCTATGATCTCTATTCGAGGCCGTACTTTTCGATTTTTGCGTAAAGCCGCTTGCGGGAAATTTTCAATGTGCGCGCGGCGTGAACCTTGTTCCCTCCCGCCATCTCCAGCGCCCGCGCGATGATGTCGCGCTCGGCCTCGGCGAAGGTTCCCACTGCTACCGCGCTGCCTGTCTGCGCCGCCTGAACCCGCTTGCCACCAATCGCGGGAGGCAGATTGGACAGCTCGATCATCGGAGTGCGGCCGAAGATGAACGCGCCCTCGATGGCGTTGGAAAGCTCGCGCACGTTGCCCGGCCATGAGTACTCGCGCAGGGCCTGCAATGCATCATCCTCGATGCCCGCGACTTGCGTGGGACGGACCAGTTTCTGATTGAACAGATCGATGAAATGGCCGGCCAGCAGGGGAACATCGTCGATGCGATCGCGCAGCGGCGGAACGTGCAGGATGCTGGCCTGGATCCGATAGTAGAGGTCCTGGCGGAATTGCCGCTCTCGCATCGCCTCTTCAGGATCGCGATTGGTCGATGCGATCACGCGCACATCGATGGGGACCTCGGCGCTGGCGCCGACCGGCCGCACCCTTCGTTCCTGGATGGCACGCAGCAGCTTGCTCTGCGTATCCGGATTCATCTCGGTGATTTCATCGAGGAAAAGCGTGCCGCCCTCGGCCGCGCGAAACAGTCCGAGATATTCCGCCGTCGCGCCGCTGAATGCGCCCCGCTTGTAGCCGAACAGTTCGCTCTCGATGAGTTCCTTGGGAAGCGCGGCGCAGTTGAGCGGAACGAACGGCGAATTGGGATTCGGGCCGCATTCGTGAATCGCGCGCGCGACCAGCTCCTTGCCGGTCCCGCTCTCACCCACGATGAGCGCGATGGCGCGGGCGCGGCCCACCGCCTCGATGCGTCGATAGAGTTCGCGCATCGCGGGACTTTTGCCGACCAGCCCGTGAAAGCGCGTGCGCTCCTCAGGCGGAAGATATTTTCGCCTCCAGCTCGAGCGCGTGGATGCGCGTCGCTGCCGATGCCCATTGCGATCGCGAGTAGGCATCGACCAGCAAAATAATCCGGATGTGACTGAGCTTGTCGAATTTGTTGTAGACGTCGGTGGTGGGCGGGGGCTCTTGCGGAAAAACCGCCTGTGCGGCCTCCTCGAACAGGTGCAGCGACGCGATGATCTCCTGCAGCGGCACGTGATGCTCGGCCAACTCCTCGCCGAGTTTCAGAATCGCGCGCGCATAGCCGTCCATGTCCTTGTGCAGCAGACATTCCTGGTTACGCAGCAGGGCCGGCTCGAAGATGTTGCGGAATTCGGCCTCCGAAAGCGCGCGCCGATCGCCGAAGTGCAACTGATAGAGTTCGTACCAGACGCTGACGACCTCGCTGCGGCGGTCGCGAACCGCAGTGAGCACATCATGCAATTCGTCCAGATCCTCATCCCACAAGCAGATGGAAATAGCGAGGCGGATCGACCCGCGTAACATTTTTGAGAGGTTCATTCATCGCGAATGCCTTATCGTAAAAGCTCGTTCGCTACACAAATCATAGCCGCGCTACGTCAATGCAGCGATACGCTACGCTAGCGAGATCAGATTACTCGCTAACACACTACCATCTGTCCTAGTGGTTACCCCTTTAATGGTCGAGGCTTGCTAGGCGGTGTGACGCAACCCCGACCGAATGTCGATCAACCACCGTCGATGCCCGGTATCTCTCGCCATAAGACGCTTCCTGCTGCGATAGCCCTTTCCCTGACGTTCTATGTTAAACATGCTTCCCGAATAAGTTTCTGGGGGATGTGCGTGTGCTAACCATTCTCGGCGGCGGGCCGGCCGGCCTCGGCACCGCTTTCTATGCTCATCGAGCGGGCGTTCCGTTTGTTTTGTTGGAAAAATCCCCGCACCTGGGCGGCCTATGCCGAACTTTGAAGCATGGGGAGCATTCCTATGATTGCGGCGCCCATCGCTTTCATGATCGCGATGCCGACATCACCAATGACGTCCGCGCGCTGATGGGCGACGAGCTGGTGATCGTCGATGCGCCGAGCAAGATTTACGATCGCGGCCGCTTCATCGATTTTCCTCCGACTCCACTCAACGTGTTGTTCTCAGGATTCAATCTGTTGGAGTCGGGACGGATCGGCATCGAGCTGATTCGTTCGCGTAGCCGCAAAACCCAGCCAGTCTCATTCGAGGATTTCGCGGTCGGCCAATTCGGCGAGACGCTCGCACGCCGCCTGCTCCTCAACTACTCGGAAAAGCTGTGGGGGTTGCCGTCAAACGAGTTGTCGCCCGACGTCGCAACGCGTCGCCTCCAAGGCATGACGCTGATGTCGTTGTTCTTCGAAGTGCTGTTCCCGAAAAAGAAGACCACCCACATCGACGGAAGTTTCCTTTATCCGCGCGAAGGCTACGGCGACATTGTGGCGACGCTCGAGGAAGGCTTGCCGCCGGAGTCGGTTCGCACCGGAAGCGACATCATGCGCCTCGAATGCGATCGCAACCGCATCCGACGCATCCACTTTGCCGAGGGACGTCCTCTCGATCCCGACTCGCGCGTCGTCTCGACCTTGCCGCTCACGCTGACAGTGAAATTTCTCGGCGATGCGGTCTCCGATGAAGTCCGCGAGGCGGTGTCCGCCCTGCGCTTCCGCCACATCCGGATGTTCTTCCTGCGCCTCAATCAGCCCAGCGTATCCACCAACGCATCGATCTATATTCCCGATCCCAAAAAATGCGTGACGCGGATGTACGAACCCAAGAATCGCTCGCCGAAAATGGCGCCGGCGCACGAAACCTCGCTGGTGGTCGAGGTGCCATGCTTCACCGACGATCCGATCTACACCGCCACGACCGAGGACCTCGCGACGCGCGTCGTCGCCGAACTCGACAGCATCGGCATCATTAAGGCGGCGAATGTGCTGGAGTGGAAGCATCACTTTTTGCCCAATGCCTACCCGGTCTACTCGCTCAACTACCAGGCGCGGGTATCGACGATCATCGAAGGGCTGGGTGCGATTTCAAATCTCGATCTGATCGGACGCGGCGGGCAATTCTTCTACAGCCATCTGCACGATCAACTCCGCTTCGGAAAGGATTACGTCGCCAATTTTAGCGAAGGCGCGGAACATTCTTCCGAAGCCGCGCTTACCGCATCCGCGGCGAATGGCTAGCTGATCCGACCGCCGAAATAATGGCGCGGCTCGCGCCACCGCATCGAACGGCTGCGGCAATATTGCCGCTCATTTCGCACAATCGCGTCGGCGGTCCGAATCCTCGGGCCGCTTCCATTTTTCTCAAGAGACGCGTTCGGACGATTTCGATGCCAAGTTTAAGCAACCGCCTTCACGCAAATTTTCCGGCATGCCCCATGCTCCCCCATGCGTCGTCCGACCAGTCAGGAGGTTCGCAGGGGTATGATCGCGAAGGCCACAATCTGTCTTGGCGTGCTCAGTTTGTTGAGTGTGACATTATGGCATCCTGCTTCGGCATCGGCGGCCGATAAAGCCGCCAAAGTTTCGTCGTCGCGCGCGACGGAAGCCCGCCTGGAAGCGCTCGAACGGCAAAACCAAATGCTCGAAGACCAGAATCGCGCGATCCAGGGCCAGCTCTCGTCGCAAAAATCGGAAATCGACGCCCTCAAGCAGCAGTTGCAAGGCACCGTCGCGCCGGTCGTCAGCCTCCAGCATGAGATGCCGCAGCTCAAGCAGCAGGTCGCCGAGGTGAAGCGCGCGCAAATCGACCTGCCGCTCGCAAGTAGGATTTCGCGTCGGATGGTCGGAATCGCCCTACAACATGCCGGGCGGCGTTTCCTATGGCGCTTACCTGAATCATCTGTTGTTGTCGCCCGAAGACGGCATCCCGGGAGGTTTCGTCAGCGGCGAATTGATGGCGGCGTGGATACAGGGAAATCACGCGACTACCAACGCCAACCTGGTGGGGCAATTGACCGGTCAGCCCTCCAGCTCATGGCTTTACACCGTCGAGATTCAGCCGACCGTGCAGTATCACCTCGATCCCGGACTGATCGGATTTCCCTCGTTGGCATCGATCAAACCGTATGTGCTGGCGGGTCCCGCGATGTGGATCAATCTCTTGAGCACGCCACTGGTGGTTAAAAATGGCCCGGGCAAAGGCTATCGCCACTACGACGCCGATATCCAGGGCGGCGGTGTGTTCGGTCTGGGCACCGAGGTCTCGCTATCGAGCCTCCGAGTGGAACCGATCCAGCGCATCCTCGACAAGACTTTCGTGGGCGCGGAATGGAGGCACAATCAGTTCGGCAATGGCCAGGAATTCGAACAATACAGCGGCTCGATCGGCTTCGGATGGTAGGCTCATCTGAAGGTTGAGATGTGCTATCATGAGGTGTTCTTCCCTCCCCATTGATTGGGGGAGGTGTCTCGGCCCAGTTCATGCCATGGCTGCGAGGATGAACTGTGACGAGACGGAGAGGGACCTCAGCTCTGGATTCTGCATCTGCCGAATGTGCTGAAATCGCAAAAACAAACCCACTTCTCGGCATCGCCGAGAAGTGGTCCTGAGCGTCCTCGCGAAGGACCTCGAATGGCAAATCATCGACAGTGCTCCATTGCACAAACGAACCCACCAAACCTGAGCGGATACGCGCACGCATTACCAAACGAAGCCAAATGATCGAGGGAATTCAAGGCTCTCGCCAAAACGAGGTCGCGAGGTCTAAAGCAAAAACAAACCCATTCGAATCCGCGCCGTGCGCCTCCTACTCCCTTTACCCTGGCGATTTGTTCTTCCGTGTGATCGCGGAAAGACAAAAACAAACCCACTCGGAGGGCTTATCGACATCCTGTCGGAATGTGGCGATCACACCTCAGCGATCCTCTCTAAGCAGCGCCGCCTTGGCCGCCTTTAGCTCCTTCATCTGGGCCGCGTTCATCTTCGGATAGTCCACCTTCATGTTGGCCAGCGTCTCGACGATAGTCTCCGCAACCACCACCCGGGTAAACCACTTGTTGTCGGCCGGCACCACGTACCATGGTGCATCCGGAGTCGCGGTATGCGCGATCATCTCCTCGTATGCCGTCATATAGTCGTCCCATCGCTCGCGCTCGCGCACGTCGGAGGCCGACAGCTTCCAATGCTTCTCCGGCTCCTCGAGCCGTTCGAGGAAGCGCTTCTTCTGCTCCTGCTTCGACACGTTGAGGAAGAACTTCCGAATCACGATGCCGTTGCGCGTCAGGTAGCGTTCGAAGTTCGCGATGTCCTGGTAGCGCTCCTTCCAGATGTGCTTTGAAATCAGCGTCGGCGGAAGATGCTGGCTCTGAAGCATCTCGTTGTGGACGCGGACCACCAGCACTTCCTCATAATAGGATCGGTTGAAAATGCCGATGTCGCCGCGCCGCGGCAGAACCTTGCTCGCGCGCCACAGATAGTCATGATCGAGCTCCTCGGTCGAGGGCGATTTAAACGAATGGACCGTGCATCCCTGCGGATTGACCCCCGACATTACGTGCTTGATGGCGCTGTCCTTGCCGGCCGCATCCATCGCCTGGAACATGACCAGCAGCGCCCATCGATCCTGTGCGTAGAGCTTGTCCTGCAATTCCGCCATCCGATGCACTCCTTGCTGGAGGAGCTCGGCGGCATCTTCATTCGTCTTCAAACCCCGAGTCTCGCCGGGGTCGTAATCGCTCAGACGGAAATGTTTTCCATGCTCAACCCGGAACGGCTTGATGAACTTGGCGCGCTTCATGTCTCGATGTTAGCGCAGCCGGTGCGAATCCGAGACAGGTGAAATTGCTATGCGCCCTTTTTTCTTCTGGAGGATGTGCTTGGCCTTTTCGAGTTCGCGCTTGCGCGCAGCGCTGAGCTTCTTGCCGCCGCGATTGATGAACATCTGGACCATTTTGATGGCCGAGCCGACGCCCCCCGGCGAGACGCTCTTGCGCTCCATGATGCGCGCGATCTCCTCGCCCGATTTGGTGAAGGTACCTTCGGGGGGATGGGTCGAATCGGTCTTGATGGTCCGCGCCCACTTCCGTTTTGGTGGCGCACTCTTACTGTTCGCTTTGGACGGCATCTGAATTACCTCAGCGATCTAAGGGTTCGATCGATTTGACGGAGAGTCTGTCTCGATGATTCGAGCCATCGAAACTGCCTTGGTACATTTGCCGTTCGGAGCTAGCCTGATCGCACTCCAATGCGCAGGAACGCTCTCAGACCGATCGCGATTGTCGCACTCCTGATCGTGTCGTCATGCTCGCTCTACCAGGACTATCAGGCGAGCAGTCCCGCAAAGATTATGGAGACCGAGGCGCGGCTGGTGAAGGCGGGCTTCGAGCGGGTTCCCATCCAGACCCCCGAGCAGGGCGGGGCCGTCGAACAGCTTCCGCTGCATCGCTTGAATCGTTACGACAGCGTCGAGGGCAGCGTCTTCTGGTACGCAGACCCTACCGTTTGTAGCTGCCTGTACGAGGGCGACCAGGCGGCCTACGAGCGCTATGCCGGAGAGCTTCAGCAGGAGCACGACACCGCGGAATACATGAATGAGCAGGCGCCGGCGCAGTTAGTGAATCTGAGTCCGTTCGGCTATGCGTTTCCCGCGCCGTTGATCTTCCGCACCTGGCCGGTCTGGATTCCTCCGCGCGGCGGCGGCGTCCATTCAACTGGCGGTGGCGGCATCCAACCTAAGAGTGGAGGAAGCAATGGTGGTGGCGGAGTGAAGTCCTCGGGCGGCGGAGGCGGCCCTATCCATTCGCACGGCAGCGGAGGCGGCGGCCATTACGGCGTCCACGGCGGCGGCATCCACAGCCATCACTGAGGAAGTCGAATTGCTAGCAGATGGTGAGAACCGCGCGAGCGGCGGGCACTGGTGATCGCTCACTGTGAAGAACCCTCGACATTGGAGGTCGGCGCAAGCCGCGGCGCCGTAGGGGGCGGTTGTACCGCCTCGTTGGAATCTTGGATGCTTTGGTCCACATAGTTGATTGGCTAAATCTTCCCGTGGGCGGATGTAGAAATGGTCGCTTCGCGATCAGGATTCTATCGGGGCGTTCGCGAACGCCCCCTACAGCTTTGAAGGATCGAGGCCTGCTATATGAAAAACGAAAGGGCCGTTCCGATGAACGGCCCTTCTCAATAACATGCTGATGACTCCGGTTAGTGCGCTTTCGCCTTCTTCACTTCCTCGGCCATCTCGGGGACGGCTTTGAAGAGATCGGCGACCAGGCCGTAGTCGGCGACGTTGAAAATCGGCGCTTCCTCATCCTTGTTGATCGCGACGATGATCTTGGAATCTTTCATCCCCGCCAGATGCTGAATGGCGCCGGAAATTCCCACTGCCACATATAGCTCGGGCGCGACCACCTTGCCGGTCTGGCCGACCTGCAAATCGTTGGGGACGAAGCCCGCATCGACGGCGGCGCGGCTGGCGCCCATCGCGGCGCCCATCTCATCGACGAGCGGCTCGAGCACAGTCTTGAAGTTCTCGCCGGACTTGAGGCCGCGTCCGCCTGACACCACGATGCGCGCCTCGGTGAGCTGCGGACGATCACTCTTGGTCTGGTTGAACGAGACGAACTCCATCTTCGCCGATGCGGTATCGATCTCGGCAGTGACCTTCTCGATCGGAGCGGCGGCGTCGGTCGGGCTTCGAGGCATCGAAAGCGGTGCCGCGCACCGTGATGACTTTGACCGGACCATCGAACTCGACCGTCGCCATCGCATTGCCGGCGTACATCGGACGCACCACGGTGCCGTCGTCGCCAATCGAGCTGATGTCGGATGCCATCGGCGCTTTCATGCGCGCGGCCAGCCGCGGCATCAGGTCCTTGCCGATCGCGGTCGCCGTCGCGAGGACGTACTCGGCGCCGGTCGCCTTGACGAGGTTGGCGAGCGCCTGCGCATGCGCATCGGCGAGGTAGTTCTTCAGCGCCGGGACTCGCCGAGCGCGATCACCTTCGCGACGCCATACTTCGCGATGTCGCCGGCGAGCGCATCAGGATTGTCGCTCGCGACCACCGCGATGGCCTTGCCGCCGCGCTTTTGCGCGAGTTCGAGGCCGGCGTGGATAGCGGTCAGTGTTGTTTTAGGAAAATGGCCGAGCTGATGTTCGGCAAAAATCAGTACGTCACCCATAATTTTATTGACCTAATTCGCTTCGACTCCGCTGCGCTCCGCCTCACGGCGCACGCGCGGCGCTCGAGAAGACGCCCCTTCGGTCTCATCCGTCAAATACTAGATAACTTTCGCTTCGGTATGCAGCACCGCGACCAGTTCCTGCACCGATGCGACCTTCCTGCCGGCCTGACGCTTCGGCGGCGCCGCCAGCGTCTTGATCTTCAGCTTCGGCGCGAGGTCGACGCCGAGGCTGTCGGCCGGGACTTCCTTCAGTTCCTTCTTGCGCGCCTTCATGATGCCGGGCAGGGACGCATAGCGCGGTTCGTTGAGGCGCAGGTCGGTGCTGATGACGCCCGGGAGGTTGAACGCGATAGTCTCGAGGCCGCCATCGACCTCGCGCACCACCGTGCATTTGGTGTCCGCGAACTCGACCTTCGAGGCGAAGGTGGCCTGCGGCCATCCGAGCAGCTCGGCCACCATCTGCGGAACCTGGCTGGAGTCGTCGTCGATGGCCTGCTTGCCCAGCACGATGAGGTCGGGCTTCTGCTCTTCGGCGACCTTCGCGAGGATGCCGGCGAGCGCGAGCGAATCGAGCGCGGCGTCAGTCTTCACCAGGATCGCGCGGTCGGCGCCCATCGCGAGGCCGGTGCGAAGCTGCTCCTGCCAGGTCGATTGACCGATGGTGACGAGCACGACCTCGCCGCCCTGCTTCTCCTTGATGCGGAGCGCTTCTTCGATCGCGATCTCATCGAATGGGTTGATGACCCATTTGACGTTGTCGGTGGCAATCCCGGAACCATCGGGCATCACGCGGATGGTGGTTGCGGGATCGGGAACTCTTTTGATGGGCACGAGAATCTTCACGACAGTTTCACCTGAAGCGTATCAGTGTATTTGCGGCGAATGCTATGGAAGACTGATGGTCGTATCGATTTCGAGCGCCAAGCGAACGTAACAGCGGCCCTAATGCCAGTCAAATGCTAAATCAGCTGCATCTAATAATAGCCCGAATCGATTATTCGTTATAGCCCAGCCGATGACTCAGCTCGCGCCCCGCATCGAGGATCAACGGCGCGATTTCCGAGGCCACCCGATCATCCGGGAATCCGGTAGGCCGGCCCCGATACCGACAGCGAGCCGACTACCGAGCGGGTGTAGTCGCGAATCGGCACCGCGATCGAGGAAACCTCATCGAGATACTCGCCGCTGTCGACCGCATAGCCATTTTTCGCCACCGACTCCAACTGCGCGAAGAGCTGCGCGCGATCGGTGATGGTGCGCTCGGTGTATGCGCTTGCAGGATATCCGGCAGCGACGACTTCAGTTGCTCATCGGTATCGAACGCCAGATGCGTCTTGCCCGCCGCCGTCGCCCATAGCGGCAGGGTCTGCCCGACCGGCGAATTGATACGCACCGCGCGATCCTCGGGATCGACCGCCTCCAGTGGCATCACGCCCTCGCGCCGATACACCGCGACATAGGTGCTCTCGCGGCATTTGCGGGTGACATCGGCGAGGATCGGGCGCGCCTGGCGCACCAGCCCCATATGCTCGATGTAGCGCCGCCCGAGATGCAGGCATTTGATGCCGAGGCGATAGTTCTCGCTCGCCTTGTTCTGCTCGATATAGCCGCGCGCTTCGAGGGTGGCGAGCAGCCTGAAAACATTGTTCTTATGGAGCTTGAGGCGTTTGGAAATTCGGTGACGCCGAGCTCATCGACGTCGCCGAAGAACTGCTCCATCACGTCGAGCGCGTGCGACGACGGACTGGATGAGGTAATTGGTTTTATCGCGTCTCACTACCATGCTGAATCGGAACGCCTTCCTATCGCTCGCGTCCATTTTGGGAAAGCGTTTTAATCTAGACGGGCAGGGCAAAGCATGTCAACGATGCCTTCGAGTCGATTTTGCCCTCGAATTCGCCGTAGTTTTCTGCCTATGACACTATGCGCGTAGTCACATCGCGGACTTGCGGAGCACGGAGGCGTCATGAAAAATGGCATCCGATTTTAAACCTGAGTTTTTTCGCCGCCTCGATGATTCCGAAGACGAGGGTTTTTACTCGGCGCCGCGCTTCGTCGTCCATATAGATGAAGGCGCCATCGCCAAAGTCGGCGCCATCTATGCGCAACTGCTTCCGCAAGGCGGCGCCATCCTCGACTTGATGAGCAGTTGGCGCACGCATCTGACCGAACACGTTCGGCCCTCGCGCGTGGTCGGCGTCGGCCTCAATCGCGATGAGATGGAGGACAATCCGCAACTCACCGAGGCCGTCGTTCACAACGTCAATGCGAATCCGCGCCTGCCCTTCGATGACGCGCAGTTCGATGGCGCGATCATGACCGTCTCGGCGCAGTACCTGACGCATCCGATCGAAACATTCTCCGATGTCGGCCGCGTGCTGAAGCCGGGCGCGCCGTTCATCGTGACATTTTCCAATCGGATGTTCCCGACCAAGGCGGTTGCGATCTGGCAACACCTCGACGAGCGCGACCGGGTCGGGCTGGTGGGGCGCTACTTCAAGGACAGCGGCGCATTTGAGAAGATAGATGTGATCGACAAGAGCGCGCCGACCAATCCGCCCTCCGATCCGATTTGGGCGGTGGTGGGATACCGAATCTCATGAGCGCGAAAGGCGCTTGGTCAGGCTCGCGACGACGGTCAGAAGTTCCAGCGGCTCGATCGGCTTCGGCACGTGCATTTGATATCCCGCCGATAGCACATTGAGGCGGTCCTGCGTACGGGCGAACGCGGTCAACGCGATGGCGGGAATTGCGCCACCTTGTTCGGGCGGCAGCGCGCGCAGTTTCCGCATCAGGCTGAAACCATCTTCATTAGGCATCCCGATGTCCGACACCAGCAGGTCGGGATGCCATTGCTCGATCAGCTCCAACGCGCGAGCAGCACTCGCCGCGGTTTTCAATTCCGCGCCCGCGTTGCTGAGGACCAGCGAAATCACCTCGCGCGCATCGGGTTCGTCATCGACCACCAGAACCTTCAAACCGGCCAACGACGGGTCGTCGCCATGAAGAATTTGTGCCGCGGTCGGATGACTGCGCTCTTCCGCGGTCGAAGCGGGCTGGAGTGCGGCCATCAGCGGCAGATGCACGACGAACTGCGCCCCTTTGTCGCGTCCTTCACTCGCCGCGGTGACGTCGCCTCCGTGCAGTTGCGCGAGATGACGCGCGATGGTCAGGCCCAGGCCGAGGCCTCCATATTCGCGGGTACTGCCGGTACCGCCTTGGCGAAAGCGCTCGAAGATAAACGGCAGCACTTCCGCGGCGATTCCCTCACCGGTATCAGTGACGACGATTTCGACGTGCGAGTTAATCCGATGCAGCTGAATCTGCACTCTGCCGCCACGCGGAGTGAATTTGACCGAATTCGAAAGCAGGTTGGTAAAGACCTGCTGCAGCCGATCGGGATCGCCCGCGACCGGGCCGGCGCCCGGATCCAGAAACGTCTGTAATCGGATTCCCTTACCGGCGGCGGCAGGCCGCACCACCTCGAGCGCAGATTCGATGACGTCGATCAGGTGAAACGGCCGGATGTCGAGACGCATGCGTCCTGAAACGATCCGCGAGACATCGAGCAGGTCCGCAATCATCTGATTTTGCAATTGGGCGTTGCGTTGGATGGTGTCGATCGCGCGCGCGGCCTGGTCCTCGGTCAATCGGCCGGTCTTGCAGGAGCGAAGCCCATCCGGTGATAGCATTCAGTGGACTGCGCAGCTCATGCGAGACGACCGCGAGGAATTCGTCCTTGAGGCGATTGGCGGTTTCGGCGTCCTCGCGGGCCTGTTTTTCAGAGGCGTGCAGCCTTTCGCGTTCCTCTTCGGCGGCCTTGCGCTCGGTCACGTCGCGCGCAACCTTGGACGCGCCGATGACACGTCCGGTCGCGTCGCGCACCGGCGAAACCGTCAGCGAAAACTGCAGCAGGCGGCCGTCCTTGGTGCGGCGCACCGTTTCAAAATGATCGACGCGCTCGCCGCGTCCAATGCGAGCCAGAACGTCATCCTCCTCGGGCCACCGCTCGCGCGGTATGATCAATGTAATATGTTTGCCGATCGCTTCGTCGGCGCTGTAGCCGAGAATGCGCTCGGCCGCCGGGTTCCATGACGTGATGATGCCCGCGAGCGTTTTGCTGACTATGACGTCATCGGAAGAGGCGACGATCGCGGCGAGATGTGCGGCGACGTCAGACGGTAATCGCGGTATAGTCAAAGCTTCTCTCTATGGTTCGGTCGGAAGTACCTGGAGCGATATAGAGATATGATAAATCTATCTTAACATGCATAACTCGCAAATGTTTCGGAGAACGGCCGGATGATTCAGCATCGAGGGCTGCGCCATCTCGCACTGAAGGTTTCCGATGTGGAGCGCGCGGTGAAGTTCTACTCACGGGTGTTCGGCATGCGCCTCGTATGGCAACCCGACCCCGAAAATGCGTATCTCTCCTCGGGATGCGATAACCTCGCACTCCACCAAGGATCGCATGGCGATGCCGATGCGCAGGTGCTCGATCACCTCGGCTTCATTGTACCGAGCATCGCCGAGGTCGAGGCGGCATGGTCATGGGCGCAGGCAGAGCATCTCGAGGTTGCGCATCCGTTCAAGCATCATCGCGATGGTTCCGCGTCATTTTATATTCGCGACCCCGACGGCAACGTGATCCAGGTGCTGTACGAACCAACCATTTCTCCGCAACAGATTTCATAGCGCCGACGGCTATACGCGGCGACAGGAACCTCATGCTGAAAAATCGCGCCACCTCTGCCGGAACCGCCTCCTATGCTTCTCGTCATGCCGATATGCCGGGGAATTTTCGCAGCGTGCTCGGACTCGCGATCTCATCGATCGGACTCGGTACCTATCTCGGCGAGACCGACGAGGAAACCGATCGCGCCTACGAAGAATCGATTCGCGCCGCGCTTGCGAGGTGGGATCAATCTCATCGATACGGCGGTGAACTATCGCTTCCAGCGCAGCGAGCGCACCATCGGAAAAGTGATCGCCGAGATGGTCGCGGCCGGCGAGCTGAAGCGCGAAGAAGTCGTGGTCGCCACTAAGGGTGGCTACATCACCTTCGATGGTGAGGTGCCGCCCAATCCGCGCGAATGGTTCGAGGAGCACTTCATCCGCACCGGCATCGTTTCGGCGCGAGACATGGTCGAGGGCTCGCATTGCATGACGCCCAAGTACCTCGGCGCGATGCTCGAAATGAGCCGGCAAAACCTCGGCCTCGACACCATCGACATTTACTATGTCCACAATCCCGAGACCCAGCTCGCCGCCATCGATCGCAAGGAATTCCTCGCGCGGATGGGCAAGGCTTTCGAATTCCTCGAGCGCGCGGTGACGGAAAACAAGATCGCATACTACGGCACCGCGACGTGGAATGGATTTCGCGCGCAGCAGACCGAGCGCGGATGGCTCTCGCTCGACGAGTTGTTGCGCGTCGCGCGCGAGGTCGGTGGCGACGACCATCATTTTCGCGCGATTCAGCTTCCCTACAACCTCGCGATGCCCGAAGCCGCGACCCTCGCGAATCAGGGCGCCGCCGAATTCGAAGACCACTCCGGTCGCGCTGGCGAAGGCTTTCGGCATGGCGGTATGTGCGAGCGCCTCGTTGCTGCAAGGCCGCCTCTCGCAGGGACTGCCGCCGATTCTCGCGGAGGCATTTCCGGGGCTCACCACCGACGCGCAACGTTCGGTGCAGTTCGTGCGCTCGACCCCCGGCATCGACGTGGCGCTGGTCGGCATGAAATCGCAGGAGCACGTCGAGGACATCCTGGCGGCGATGCGCCAACCTCCCGCCTCGCGCGACGCGCTGATGAAGCTCTTCAGCCCCGCCAAGCAGTAACTTATCGATGCTCACGGATGTTGGTCTCACTTGCTCGCGATGGGGCGGCTGAAGGCCTCGATCATGTCGCGCCATCGATCGCCGAATGCGAGGATCATCACCTGCTGATTGATCTGCTCGTTGCTATCGAGGCTATGCATCGCCCCGCCGCCGGCGCGCGTCAGCACCTGATACGCGAGTTGGGTCTCGCGATAGAATTGTGGCAACGCGCCATCGGATTTTCCCGAACCGAGGTCGCCATGAATCTTTTGTTCGAAGGCCAGCTCGAACCGTTCATGCTCCAGGCGCGATAGATCGACCGCGTTGAACGTTCCATTGCGCGCACGAAATGCCTCGATCAGTTGCCGCGTCGGCGCGAAATCGTCCTTGGACGGAGGAGCATCGGCGACGAGCACGATGACCTTCTTCGCATACGGACGCCATTCCATTTTGTCGATCGCAGTCGCGATGCCGCCGCGCACATTCTCTTCCCATTCGTCCCCGCCGGCCGCTGCGATCGATCCGAGAAAGGCTTCCAGCTTCGCGGGCGACAAGGTGAGCGGCTGCGACTGGATGCCCTCGCCTCTGCCGCCATACACCACCATGCCGATTCTCGCCGTCGGCACCATCCGATGAATCGCCGCAACCAGTTCGCGCATCTTCGCTTTGACGTCCTGAATCACCAGCGACATGGAGCCGGTGCCGTCGATCACCAGCACCACATCGAGTCCTTTCCGTCGTAGCTCCATTAGATAGCCGCCGAAACCGTTGCCGATACCGGGACCGTAGCCGCTTCCGATGCCATCACCGCGCCGCACTCCGATTCCACCCGAAGACCATCCGCGTACGTAAGTATCGAGCGCGACCGAGTTCACCTCGGACGTAGCCACTACCGGCGCGCCAAGCGCGACCGGCGCGATCTCCGGCATCGGCTCTTCGGGAACCTCGAGGTCGCGCATCTCGCTGCCCCCGCCACCGCCGCCGCCAGCTTCGAGCGTAAGCAGCGTGAGATCGCGATTTCGATGCTCATGGATCGTGACGATCAGGAACAGCAGGAGGAGCGCATGCAGCGAAATCGAAAGCGGGAACGGCCCGCCAATGAAGTGAAGCGCATTGCGTAAGATGCTGTCGCGCTGCGACGAATCATCGCGGCGGCGCGCGCGCCTGATTAGATACGCAATCAAGATCACTGAGACGCAAGTCACCGTCGCCGCAATGACAATCGTCATCGGCCTCACCTCCGAAGATGTGGTTGGAAAGGCCGACCGAGCGAGTGCCCCTGATTTTCCGAAGGTGCGGCCTTCATGGCTAAGACGGCGGCGCGGAATTTTCTTGCAGGATCGAGATGCCCTACTGCTTGACACAATGCGATGGGTGCCGCATTTTGGCCGCTGAACGGAGCTGTTTTGAACCTACTCTGCTACCCTGTTTTGCGGAGTTAAGATGCGTCCGAAATACCTGATCCTCGTCTTCGCAATCGCATCTCTCAGTCTAGTTGCGCCGCCGCCGACGTGGGCGCAGGCTTCGCCATCCGAGACCCCTCCATCCCCGGTGACTCCGCCCGCGGGCAGCCTCGGCGCGAACGCGGGCGGCAAGAGGGCTGATCCCGAGCCGGCCGACCAGGCGGGATTTCCGCACGACCTCTATCGATGGGTTCTGCCGGCCGATAACCTCGGAGCGTCCGCCTGAGAAGATCGGACTCGGTCGCGCGCTGTTTTTCGATCGCCGCCTCTCCGCCGATGACAAGGAGAGTTGCTCGACCTGTCACGATCCCGAAAAGGGCTTCACCGATCAGCTCCCGACCTCGATGGGGATCCATAATCAGTTCGGCAAGCGCAATGCGCCGACCATCGTCAACGCGAATTTCAACATTCTGCAATTCTGGGATGGACGCGAACCGACCCTCGAGGAGCAGGCCAAGCGCCCGATTCTGAATCCGATCGAAATGGGCATGCCCGACGAGAAGACCGTGGTCGCCAAGCTTAACGCCGCGCCCGAGTATCAGAAAGCGTTCATGGAAGTCTTCGGGCATCCGCCGAATTACGACGACATGGTGAAAGCGATCGCGGCATTCGAGCGCACCCAGGTCGCCTTCGATGCGCCCTTCGACAAGTTCATGGCCGGCGATCGACAAGGCGCTCACCGAGCAGCAGAAGCGCGGATGGTCGATCTTCAATGGCAAGGGCCGCTGCATGTCGTGTCACGGAGTCAACCAGTGCAGCCGATGTTCAGCGACAACCGCTTCCACAACATCGGCGTGTCGGCGCACAACAAGGATTTCGTCGGGCTCGCGCGCAAGGCGCTTGCAGATCATCTCGTAGGGCGGCAGTGCCGGAGAAGATCGACCAGCTCGCGATTCAAACCGACATGAGCGAGCTCGGCCGCTTCCTCGTCACCAAGCAGCCGCACGATATCGGCGCGTTCCGCACCATGGGCCTGCGCAATCTGCTGGTCACCGAGCCGTACTTCCACGACGGCTCGCAGGCGACGCTGTGGGACACCATCGATCATTACAACAAGGGCGGCGTGCAGAATCCCTATCTCGATGGCGGCATCGTTCCACTCGGGCTGTCGGAGCAGGAGATTGATGACCTCGTCGCGTTTCTGAAATCGCTCACCAGCCCGCGCTATGCGGACGCGGCCGAGCATGAGTATGCCGCGCAGCTCGCGCGCTCGAAGACCGATCGTCCGCAGCGCGACGTCGACGCCGCGATGGGACTCAAGGGACGCAACGATCCGAATCTGTCCGGCCCGTTTGGCGATATCGGACCCGACACAGGATCAGATGCAGGAAAATCCGGCGCTGCATTCGGCGGCACTGACAGATAGATCTGAAACGAGGTTCGCGCAATGGCGGTCCGGCACAAGAGCGTCGAAACGAAATATATGGAGGATCGCGACCGCGTGCATGCGCGGACTGCGCGGCCTCGACCGCCGCAGCTTCCTCAAAGTGCTGGCGCGCACGATGGGCGCGGTCGCGGCGAAGGGCCTGATGCCGCCGCATTCGTTCCAGCTCATCACGCTGGCCGATGCCGCGACCGACAAGGCCTTCGGGACCAAGGGCGCCGAGGGCAAGCGCCCGTTCACGTTCGCATACATTTCGGACACGCCATCTTTACGAGCGCAGCTGAATCAGCGCTTCGTGCGCGCCGCGGTCAAAGCAGTCGAGGACGTCAACGCGCTCGACCCGCAGCCGGATTTCGTGCTCTTCGGCGGCGATCTCGCTCAGCTCGGGCGCGCGCAAGGAACTCGAACTCGGCAAGCAGATCCTCGATGAGCTGAAGGCGCCGGTTAAGATGATGGTCGGCGAGCACGACTGGTTCTACGACATGGGCGACACCTGGCAGGAAATGTTCGGCCCGCCCAATTACTCTTTCGACTGGAAGGGCGTCCACGTCATCACGCTGATGAGCGTGCATGAGAAGGATTTCTGGACCCCGCTCAAGATGACGCCCGAGCAGCGGATGCATACCGTCGCCGGACTCGACAACGGCACTCAGTCGCGCTTCGAAGTCGGCGACGAAGAGCGCGCGTGGCTGAAAAAGGATCTCGCGAAGGTGCCGCCGCGACGCCGATTCTGATCTTCTCGCATTCGCCGCTCTACAAATATTACCGCAACTGGAATTTCTGGACCGAGGACGCCGACGAGGTGCAGGAAATCCTGCGCCCCTACGAGCACGTCACCGTCATCCACGGCCATACCCATCAGATGCTGCTCAACCAGATTCACAACATCAGCTTCTACGGGATGCTCTCGACCGCGTGGCCGTGGCCCTATGCGCCGCAGGGACTGCCGCCGCTGACGGTGCAGATGAATCGCGCCGATCCGTTCGATCAGTTCGACGGCCTCGGTGACGGACAGTTCAACGTTGCGCCCCGAGGGCCTGGCCGACAGCATCTACAATCTGTGGGATCGCAATCCGGTGACGGTGAAGGCGAGCTACCTGACCTCGCGCGGACAAGTCAACAAGCCCGCCGGCGCCGCAGTTCGCGAGCTACTGATGAAGCCTCGAAGCAAAATCCTCATCGCGCTGGCCGCTACCTCGATCGCAAGTTCGCTCGCGCTCGCGCAGCAGTTGCCGACGCATCAGACCGGCGCAGCCGCAAATGGCAGCGTCGTGGTCGAGCTATGCGACGGCGTCACCAAAACCGAAGTGAAGGGACTGAAGCCCGGCCAGGCGATGACGCATGAGCAGGCGCTCGCCGTCACGCATTCGCTGATGGCGGAGTGGGAGCGCAAGCATCCCGATGAGCATTGGCAGATGGCGCAGGACACCAGCGCCAGCGAGGACGAAGAAACCCGCCCGCCGCAACGAATCGAATCCGGCCGGCAGCAGCCAATGCTCCCGCGGCGGAGAAGCCCTCCGCGGAACGCGCACCGCCGCGCACGCCACCTCGCCGCGCAGACGCCAATCCGGTCATCGGTGGTCCCGGCCACAAGCAGCCAAGCAGACTCAGCAGGGCGACACCTACGCGAGCTTCAACGAGCGCGACTTCAAGGTGTGGCAGGCCAACACCGATCGCTTCGTCCAGCAGGGCAAGGAAGTTTTCCACGACGCGAATAAGCTCGGCGGCACCATCGGCATCAGTTGCGATATGTGCCATCCGGACGCGCCGAATACGCATCCCGAGACCTATCCGAAGTACCAGGTGCAGCTACAGCGCGTGGCGTTGCTGCGCGACATGATCGAGTGGTGCATCGAGAATCCGGTCAAGGGCAAAACCATGGATCCCAACGATCCGCGCCTGCGCGCGCTCGAAGCCTACATCATCGCGCAACGCAAAGGCGTCCCGCTCGACTACGGCAAGCATTAGCCGCGGCGGAAGTATCCGATCATGCGCTCGCCGATCGCCGCTATATAGAAGACCGCGAGCAGCGGACACAGTTCTCGAAGTGCGGTTCCCGGAACTGCCGGCGCAGGTGCGACGCTCAGAATGATCACCAGCGCGAAGTTGATGATGCCGCCGAAGTGGCCGAGGCGGCTCTTGATTGGCGCGCCGGCAAGCAGCATCGAGTCGATCGCATACTGCGAGAATGAGATCGCGATCAGCATCGGAATGTAGAACGGAATGCGCACCGATGCACGCTTCGCAGGTCAGCGCGGTCAACACGAAGACGATGTCCGCGAGGCTGTCGAGCCATCGTCCGACGCCGTCGGCGATTCCCATCCGGCGCGCGAGGCGTCCGTCGAGGAGGTCGGATATCGCGCCGGCGATCGCGATGGCTGCCGAGCAGCATCGCGCCTCGGTAGCCGGCCTCGAACGCGCATAGCCACGCCATCGCGAGCGATGACGCGCGCGGCGCTGAGCAGGTTCGCCGCCTGCGAACGTATCGGGAAACAACTCGTGCGCGGAGTGATGTGGCTCGCCGCTTCCGTTACAATCGATGCCTCATGTCTAAAACGCGCACCATCCAGATCATCAGCCACGGACCCTCATGCCTCGACGGCGTGATGGCGGCCGCGGCTATCGCCAGGTTTTTCGAGGGCAATCACGTGTATCGCGAACCTGCCCGGCAACAACGAAAGCGACCGCGCCATCCAGAGTCTCAAGCTGCGCGACAAATCCGGCGCCGACGAAATCTGGATCACCGACCTTTCATGGACCAAGCCGGAAACCGCAGCGCATCTGAAGGAACTCGCCGAGGCGGGCGCGCGCGTGTTCTGGATCGACCACCATCGCACCGCAGTCTCGCGCGCCGACGCGCCTGAGTTCAAGGTGCCGTTTGCGGGCAAGGTGTTGTCGGAAAAATATTCCGCCGCGCGCCTGACCTTCGAGTTTCTCAAGAAGCGCGAGGACGAGCTGCTCGGCGGAGAAGCGCCGCGACTTCGAAGCGTTCCGGCGCTTCGCGGAAATCGCCGACGATCACGATCGCTGGATTCATAAAATTCCCGAGTCGCCCGATTGGGCGCTCGCGGTGCAGACTCTGGGTGGAATTCCGTCGTATCGCGAGATCCTCAAGTTGCGCGAACCCGTAATGTCACGCCGACTGCGCGACGCGTTGCGCGCCGGGCAGGACGGCCTGAAGAAGAGCATGGACCTCGCGGATTCGACGCTGGTGCTACGCCCGTTGAGCAACGGCGTCACCCTGCGCACCGCATGCTGCTTCGGCTACAGCAGCGAGGTCGCCGCGCATCTGTATGAGAACACGACGCAAACGGTTATCGCGCTGTTCGACCTGCGCAGCCAGGGCGTGAGCCTGCGCCGCAGCGCCGATTGCGAAGTCGATTTATCAAAGCTGGCGGAGCAGTTCGGCGGCGGCGGACATGCGGCAGCCAGCGGCTTCATGACTCCCGAGCTGCGCAAGGTCCCGGCCGAGCGCCTCGCCGAGCTCCTCGCGGGCCGCCTGGAGCGCTAACTGATGGTCAAAGCCGGGCGAGCAGCGGCAGGCTGAGCGAAAAAGCCAGGGCCAGGAAGATCAACGCCATCAATATCCGCGCACCGCGATGCGCGAAGTTGAGCGTCCATCCGATGCCGAAACGCTTTTCGACCATCAGCGCCGGATCGTCGGGGTTATAGTAGATCATTCCCCACTTCCAGCAGGCATCTGGAGTTCGATCGGATACGTTCTCGTTGGCGCCCGCAGGCAACAACCGAACCCCGCCCTGTCCGCGCCGAACCAGTTCGAGCGCTCCCACCGTCATAATCGCGATCAATGCGGCGAGGCCTCCAAACATAGTGGTGATGTGCGGGTAGAGCGGAAGAAAAGCGAGCACGGCGACCAGATAACTGGCTGCTAGCATGACGCCGATTCCGATCCAGCGAAACCGGCTCTCTTCGCGTGCTTTAACCTCGGTGACGGCAATCCGACGCGAGTGGTTCACCACGCCGACGACGACCAGCGTGCTGACCAGGCAGAGGAGCAGGTACGCGGCGTTGATCATCCAAAAGATCGTTGGTGTCTTCGGCATCCATCCATTCGGGTTCCCCACCAGGTCCCAATGTACCGGCATCGGATTGGGTATTTCGTTCCAGTGTAAGAGGAGGGTAAGGGTCGCGGCTCCGAGGACCAGGTATGGCCCGACCAGTAGTGGAATCAGACCTGGCATCTGCGGTTGCGTCTCGAGCGAGGCTTCACGTCCGCTACGGGGAGTTGCTCGGAAAGGAAACGTCCGGCGATGCGCGACCACGAAAACCGCATCGGTGCAGAGCAGTTCCAGCATGAGCAAGCCGGCGCCGAGGAGTCCCGCGTCATTTGCGCCAACTTTGAAGGCGAACCCCAGCGCAGTCAGTGTGACCGCGACGATCCCTCGCCGATACGCAGCCAAGATGCGGCGCGCCGCGGCGGTATCGCGAAAATCCGCTGCGACAGTCACGGAAAAGAAAATGTCGCTGCGCGTGAGTTGCGGCATCGCGTATTGGAGCAAACCGATAAGTAACACCATCGCAATCCAGAAGATTTCCATGGCTATTCTCCCTTCGCGGATGGATCCCGGCGTACGATGGAGTCGAATTCCGCGCGAATGGATTCCAGCGGCAGACCCGCGGTACGCATCTCGGCGATCAGCCCTCGCAAGCGCTCGCGCAAGGCCCCGCGCTGCTTCGCACCGGCATTGGGAGTCACACGATCGAGCACCATCGCTCCGCGCCGCCGCCTGAGGTCGAGCCAGCCTTCTTCGGAGAGCAAGCGATAGGCTTCGGCAACCGTGTTGTGATGAACCGCGAGATCGATCGCGAGCTGGCGCACCGTGGGAAGCTGCTGGCCGGGCTTCAGGCGCCGATCAACCAGGCGCGCGCGAATCGCATCGGCGATTTGCCGGTAGGCCGGCGTCGGCGACGAAAGATCGATGCGAATGATATTTCTTTCCGACATTTGTCTTTTGTACACATACACTATACAAATGACTCGCAGGAGATCAATCAGCAGTCATCGCGTTGTCAAAGGACTTCGCGATATCGGTCGAGGGGAGACCACGATGTTCAGAAGAGTAATCGTTTCGATTCTGATGTTGGTTGCGGTCGGTGGATTTGCCGGCGTTGCTCATGCCGACGGGAGGACCGCGGTTGAAAAGGCGAAGAAAGCCGCGGCGGCTTGGCTCAAGTTGGTCGATGAAGAAAAGTATCAGGAGAGTTGGAATCAAGCCGCCGGTTTCTTCAAGGATCACGTGACCGCGATCGATGGACGGAAATGGCGGCGCCGTGCGAAAACCTCTAGGTCCCGTCGTCTCGCGGGAATTCAAACTTGCGCACTACTCGACCAGCCTGCCCGGCGCGCCCGACGGCGAGTACGTCGTGATTCAGTACGATACTTCATTCGCGAACAAGAAGGCCGCCGTCGAGACCATCACCCCGATGCTCGACAAAGACGGGCAGTGGCGCGTCTCGGGGTACTACATCAAGTAGAGCTACAGGCGGAGAGCGACGCGTATCCACCCCACGAGGTCGCGGTAGACCTCGGAGCGGTTGGTTTCGTTGAACATCTCGTGGCGGCCGTCGGTGTAGTACTTCTCGGTCACATCCTTGATGCCCGCCGCGCGATAGCGGTCGGCGACCGGGCGCAACCACTCGAGGTTGTGGTTAATCGGATCCTTGTCGCCCGCCATGATCCAGATCGGCAGGTCCTTGCGGATGCGCGCGAGTTGGGTGGGATCGATGGTACGCATCGAGGCCGCTGCCATGGTCGCCATCGAGCGCGCGATGACGCCGAAGCCGCAGAGCGGGTC
The DNA here is from genome assembly GCA_963848285.1 of uncultured delta proteobacterium. GTDB lineage: Bacteria > Desulfobacterota > Binatia > Binatales > Binataceae > DATGKG01. The sequence continues at coordinate 51,476 of CAWKCZ010000003.1, forward strand.
CGCGATGTACTTGTCGACCTCGGCCGGATCGCGGCTCAGCCAATCGAAAGGTGTGCGCGCCGGCTCGAACGCCTGATTTATCGCGGTGAGGTCCGCATCGCCCGAGGAACTCATCTGCAGTTTGTCGATGGCGGCCGATCCCGAAAGCACCGCCGCCTCGATGAGGTCGCTGTGATCGAGCAGATAAGCCTGGGTCGCGAAGGAGCCCATGCTGTGACCGAGCAGCACGACCGGCAGCCCGCGCTCGCGTTCTCGGATTATCCGCGTCAGGCGCGCCATGTCCTCGATAAGCGCGTCCCATCCGCCGACGCCGAAGTCACCTAGCGCTTCTTTCGATAGCGCGGTGCGGCCGTGCCCCCGATGATCGTTCGAGTAAACGTCGAACCCGGCCTCATTGAGAAAGGCGGCGAGGTTGGCATAGCGCAGCGAATGCTCGCCCATCCCGTGTGAGATCTGGACGATGCCGACCGGACTGACAGCAGGCCACCGGAAGCATGCGACTTCGATAGGCGGGCGGTTTGAGTCCTCAGGGCTTAGAAACGAAAATTCCTCGCGAGTCATGGCTCGTCGTAACACGCGTCGAGGGCTCGCTCCAAGGTTCCAGACCCCCTTGCCTCATTTTGATGGCGATGAGAGACTGAACCTCCGTTCAGTTGACTGAACGAACAGTCGTGGCAACCAAAGAAGAAATTTTAAAGAATTACCGCGTCGGTGAAATCCTCGAGGCTGCTCGCCGTGTCATCGGACGCTTCGGGTTCGAGGGCACCACCATCGATCGCGTCGCCGACGAAGCCCGCATCGCCAAGGGCACCATCTACCTGTATTTCCCCAACAAAGAGGCCCTGCTGCATTCGGCGGTGGTCGAGGGAATCCGCGACCTGACCGCTGAGATCGCGCAGTACGATGATAAAACGCGCCCGGCGATTGAGCGTCTCGCAACGTTGATCCGCTGCATGTTTAAGGTGCAAAAAGACCATCAAGACTTCTTCAAGGCGCTCATACTCGACTCACGTTTCGTCAGCTATGAACCCGGAGACCGTCGCGGCGAGGAACTCCGCAAGGTCTACCTCGAATGGGTGGACTACTTCGCATGCGTAATTAAGGCGGCCACCGAACAAGGCGCCATCCGCCCAATGGATCCGCAACTCGCAGCCCTCTCGCTCTCCGAAATGATGACCGCGCCGCTGCGCAGGCGGCTCCTTTCGCTAACCGATACTCCGCCCGAAACCGATGTCGAAGCCGTTCTCGACCTCTTCTTATATGGGGTCCGTGGATTGCATCCGGAAAGGAACGGCAAATGACCTATCGCCCAATCATAGCCATGGCGCTTGCGGCGGGACTTTTCGCGAGCGCATGCGGCGGGCCTTCCGCGGCCAAGGCATCGACGCCCGTTGAGAGTGAACGTCTGGTGGTCGCCGTAGCGACGGCCCATCAGCAGGACCTGATGCGTACCGCGCAGGCTCAAGGCGCCCTCTTCCCGAAGGAAAAGGCCGTCCTCGCGGCCGAGGTCGCGGGTGCACTGGCCCAGGTCTTCTCCGACATGGGCGATCAGGTGAAGACCGGGCAAGTCCTCGCGCGCATCGATCCCAGGGAATATCAGCTGCGAGTCGACTCCGCGCAGGCGCAACTCGAACAAGTGCAAGCGCGACTTGCCAATGCGCAAGCGAACTTCGAACGCATGAAGGCGCTGAGCACCGAACACCTGGTGTCCGCGCAGCAATACGATTCAGCCTCCGCCGAGATGCGGGTCGCCCAAGCCGATGCCGATGCGTCCGCGAAGATGCTGGGCATCGCGCGCAAGAAACTCGATGACACCTACATCCGCGCGCCCTTCGACGGCTTCGTCCAGAAGCGCACGGTCTCGCTGGGCGAGCATGTCGGCGAAGGGATGCCGCTCTACGAACTCATCGCGATCGATCCCATCAAGCTGCGCGCGCCGATTCCCGAGCGCTTCGTGCCGCTCGCCAAAGTGGGATTGCCGCTGGACCTGACCATCGATGCGACTCCGGGCAAAGTTTTTCATGGCACCGTGACCCGCATCGCGCCCGCCCTCGATGAGACCAGCCGCACGCTGTTGGTCGAGGCCGAGGTGCCCAATCCCGACGGGCTGCTGAAGCCCGGTTACTTCGCGCATGTGACGATGAACCTCGGCCACGACCGCGCACTATTCGTCCCCAACTCCGCCATCCTTCGCTATGCCGGGGTGGCGCGGGTGTTCGTCTTCAAGGACGGCGCAGTGCGCTCACGCGAAGTCACCACCGGATCGATCGAAGGCGACCAAATCGAAATCATCAGCGGTCTCAAGCAAGGCGAAAAAGTCGTCAGCAGCGATGTTGACCGGCTCGCCGATGGCACCGTGGTAGTGGCAAAGGAGCAGTCGTGATCCTCGCCGACCTATGCGTGCGACGGCCCGTGTTCGCCACCATGTTCGTGGGCGTGCTGGTGGTGCTGGGATGGTTTTCCTACGAACGGCTCGGCGTCGACCTATATCCCAAAGTCGACATGCCGATGGTGATGGTGCTGACCTACTTGCCCGGCTCCGCGCCCGAGGAAACCGAAGCGCGTATCACCAAGCCGCTCGAAGAAGTCATCAACACCGTCACCGGCATCGATGAGTTGCGCTCGGTCACGCTGGAAGGCGTGTCGCGCATCATGGTGCAGTTCAAGCTCGATCGCGACGTCAACGCCGGCGTGCAGGACATCCGCGACAAGATCGCCACCGTCCTCGATCAGCTACCCGACGGCACCAAGCCACCGCTGGTGGGCAAATGGGACATGGACTCGCTGCCCATCATCACCTTCACCGTCACCGGCTACCAATCGATGAAGGAGCTGACCGAGATCGGCCGGCGCATGATCAAGGAGCCGCTCGAATCCGTCGATGGGGTCGGTTCGATCGAAATCGTCGGCGGCCGTGAGCGCGAGGTTCACATCCTGGTCGATGCGGATCGGCTCCGCGCGACCGGGCTTTCGGTGCAACAGGTTTCCAGCGCCCTCTCGCGGCAGAATGTCGAGTATCCCGGCGGCCGCATGAAGCAGGGCCTGTCGGAGCAGGTGCTCCGCACCCTCGGTCGCATTACCGAAGTTCCCGACTTCAACAAGATCATCGTCAGCGAGCAGCAGGGACGGCCGGTGACGATTAACGATGTTGCCACGGTCGAGGACGGCATTAAGGAGCCGCGCTCGCTCTCCCGATGGGACGGCAAGAACGCGGTCTCGCTGGTGATCCGCAAGCAGTCGGGGACCAACACCATCGAGGTGGTCGATCATATCTTCGAGCGCCTGCACACCATCCAGGATGCGCTGCCACCCGGAGTCAACGTGATCGCCTCGCGCGATTCGTCGGAGTACATCCGCGAGTCGGTGCACACCGTCCAGGAGCATCTGGTGCTGGGCGGCATCTGCGCCGCGATCGTGGTGTTCTTCTTCCTCGGCTCGTTGCGCTCGACGCTGATTGCGGCGGTCGCGATCCCGGTTTCGATCGTCTCGACCTACACGCTGCTTTTGTGGATGGGCTTTACGCTCAACACGCTCTCGCTGCTGGCGCTCACACTCGCGGTCGGCATCGTCATCGATGACGCGATCGTGGTGCTGGAAAACATCTTCAGATTCATCGAAGAAAAAGGCATGAGCCCGATGGCCGCGGCGAAGGCTGCGACGGCCGAAGTCGGCCTCGCAGTGAGCGCGACCACGCTTTCACTGGTAGTCATCTTCGTGCCGGTCGCTTTCATCCATAGCGTAACCGGCCGCTTCCTCAACACCTTCGGCCTCACGATGGCGTTTTCCATCATGGTGTCGCTGCTGGTCGCGTTCACCCTGACCCCGATGCTGTGCTCGCGCTTCCTCAAGCATACCAAGGCGGAGCGCACCTCGAAGGATTCATGGTTCTTCGGTGGCATCGAGCGCGTCTATGAGCGCGCACTCAACTGGTCGCTCGATCATCGCTGGGTGATCATGACCATCGCGGGCGCGCTGGTGGCGATGATTCCGATCCTCGGCAAGATCGTCGGCGCCAACTTCATGCCGCCCGAGGACTCCAGCGAGTTCGCCATCAACCTGCGCACGCCGCCGGGCTACTCGCTTGCGCATACCGATGCGGTGGTGCGCGCGATGGAAGAGCGCATCCGCGCGATTCCCGAAGTGCGCCACATGTTCACCACCGTCGGCGATACGACGGGCGCGGGAAATGTGACCGTCGCCCAAATCGTCGCGAAACTCTCGCCAGTCAACCAACGTAAACGTTCGCAGCAGGACGTGATGGCCGACGCGCGCAAGATGGTCGCTGGATTCCCGGCGATGCGCGTTAGCGTGGATGACATCAAGCCATGGGAGCAGGGCGGCTTTCGCGAGGTTGACGTCGAGTACGACGTGCGCGGCCCCGACCTCGACAAGCTGCAATCGATCATCGCGCAGTTGCGCGCCAAGGTGCAGCACATCCCTGGCGTCCTCGATATCGATTCGACATACGAGGCAGGGTTGCCCGAGCTCCAGGTGAAGATCGATCGCCAGAAGGCCGCCGATGTCGGCGTGTCGGTTTCGGATATCGCCGCGACCATCCGCACCATGGTGCAGGGCGACGTCGTCACGCGCTTCCGCGAAGGGCAGGACACCTACGACGTTCGGCTCCAGCTCAACGAAAAGGATCGCAACGATCCCCTGATTGTCGCCGGCCTGATGGTTCCGTCGAGCTCGGTCGGCCAGGTGCGCCTCGATAACGTCGCGTCGCTGGTGACCGGAACGGGGCCGGTGGAAATCGATCGGCAGTCGCGGCAGCGCCAGATCGGATTGGCCTTCAACCTCGCGCCCGGCAGCCAGATGAACGAAATCATCAAGACGGTTGGCGCGGCCGCGAAAACGATCGACATTCCGCCCGGCTATACGACCGCGTTTGGCGGGCAGAGCAAAATGTTCGGCGAGATGGTCGGCGGTTTCATCATCGCGTTCGGACTCTCGATCATCTTTATGTACATGGTGCTGGCGGCGCAGTTCGAAAGCTTCACGCATCCGATCACCATCATGTTGTCGTTGCCGCTCGCGGTGCCGTTCGCGCTGGTGTCGCTGATGTTCTTCAACCAGCAGATGTCGATGTTCTCGATCCTCGGCATCCTGCTGCTGTTCGGCATCGTCAAGAAAAATTCCATCCTGCAAGTTGATCAGACCATCAACCTGCGCAACCAGGGCATGGAGCGTCGCAAGGCGATCCTGCAGGCGAACCGCGAGCGGCTGCGTCCCATCCTGATGACCACCGCGGCGCTCGTGGCCGGCATGATTCCGGTTGCGTTCGGACGCGGAGCGGGTTCGGGCGAGCAGCGCGGCATCGCGATCGTCGTCATCGGTGGGCAGACGTTATGCCTCGTCATCACGCTGCTCATCACGCCGGTCGCGTATTCGCTCTTCGATGACTTGGAGACTTGGTGGTCACACGCGGTGCTGCGCAAGCGTCCGCAGCCGCAGCTCAAGCTGGTCGAGCCCGCCGACGAAGACGAAGCCTCGCGCCAGGCCGTCGACTGATTCAGTAGATGACCTTCTGCTCCATCAGCATTTTGATTTCGGCGTCCGAGAGGCCGAGCAGGCCGCCGAAGATTTCGCGATTGTGCTCGCCGAGGTCCGGCGGCATCGAGTAGTTCAGCTCCGGCACGTTGCTCATCTCGCACCGGCATGTTGGGCAGGATGCGGCCGCCGACCTCGCGATGCTCGAATCTTGCGGAAGAAGCCCCATTCCCACAGATGCGGGTCGTCGTGGATCTCGACGCTGTCGAGCACCGGTCCCGCCGCGACGCCGACGCTCTGTAGCTCCTTCGCGAGCGCGAGGATGTCGTGACTAGCGCGTCCACTTCGCGAGGTGCGCATCGAGCTCGTCGCTATGCTGCCAGCGGCTGTACTGGTCGGCGAACTTCGCGTCGCGTGTCCACTCCGGGTTACCCATCGCACCGCATAGCGCTTCCCACTCCGATTGCGTTGCCGACCGCGATCGCGATCCACTTGTCCTCGCCGGCGCATGTGATAGGTGTTGTGCGGCGCCATCACGTCGTCGCGATTGCCGCGCGCGCGCCGGTCGCGCCCATTCATGAAGTAGTCCATGTACCATTCGGGCATCTGGCCGATGACGGTCTCGCCCATGCTCGCATCGATCCATTGACCCTCGCCGGTGCGGTTGCGATGGCGCAGCGCCGCGAGCAGATGGAAGGTCACCGCGCTCGCGATCGCGTAGTCGGGCCAGGTGCCGCCGGTCTGACGCGGCGGAGGATTCGGATTCGCTCGGATCGGGATAACCTTGCGCATCGAACATGCCGACGAAGCAGCACGCCATCGGACCCCATCCGACCCACGAGGCGGGCTCGAGGCCGGTCTTTCCGAGCAGCGAAACCGAAATCATTACTGATGTCGTTCTTGACCGCGCGCACCCGGTCATAAGTGATGCCGAGTTTCTTCGCGGCCGGCGTCGGGAAGCATTCGAGGACGAAATCGCTCTTGCGAATGATCTCGTCGGCGAGTGCGCGGCCTTTCTCACATGCGAGGTTCAGCGTGATCGCCTTCTTGCCGTAGTTCAGCGCGTGATAGTAGCCGTTGCGGTTCGGCCCCTGCGATGCGATCGGCCATGCCCGACGGATTGATGCGCCCAATGTCGATGTAGACCTGCGACTCGATCTTGATCACCTCGGCGCCCATCGTCGCGAGCCACTGCGCGATCTGCGGCCCATTGATGATCCAGCTGAAGTCGGCGACCCGGATGCCTTCGAGTGGAAGTTTTGCCATCGTCATGCCTCCTTCAGATCACGCCCGCGGCGCGCATGCCCTGTTGCTGCGCGAGCGAGTAGCCAAGGCGTCCGAGGATTTCCGCTGTTGTGCTCGCCGAGCATCGGCGCGCGCGTCGAGGATCGGCGGCGTCGCGGTCATCTTCACCAGCGAGCGCGGATATTCGAAGCTGCCCGCGATCGGATGATCGATTTCGACGAACGCATTGCGCGCGCGCAGATGCGGATGATGCGCGGCCTGCGCGACCGTGAACACCGGGCCAATCGTCAAGCCCGAGGCGCTGGCCTTCGTTGACGAGGTACTCGGTGTCGTATTTGCCAGGTGCTCGCGGATCATCGGACGCAGCACATCGTCGTTCTGCTGCGCGGCCGAGCAGCTTGTCGAAGACCTCGCTCTCGAGGTCTTCGGGATTGTGCAGCAGCGTCCTTGAGCGCCTCGTAGTGAGCTGTCCGCCGCCCACAGCGTGTAGACGTAGCCGTCCTTGCACGCGCATCGGCTCGAGGCCCGACGCGACGTTGGCCTCGCAACCGGCTGAAGGGAATTCCTACATAGGTGTAGGCCGCCATCTCGATCTTCGAGGTGCTCGCGATCGCCTGCCAGCACGGCACATCGATCCATTGCCCCTCGCCGGTCTGCTCGCGATGGAAAACCGCAAACATCGAGGACGCCGCCGCTGCCGTCGCGCCCATCATCTCGGCCTGATGGCCCGGCGCGCGCAGCGGATTCTCGCGCTCCGCGTCATCGATCATCGTCGGCGTGTTGTAGCCGGTCAGGCTCATCGCGAACTCGATGAGGTCGGTGCCTTTCCAATCGCGATACGGCCCGGTCTGCCCGAACGGCGTGATCGAAGTGACAATGAGTCGCGGGTTGAGCGCGTGCAGTCCCTCATAGCCGAGCCCGATGCTGTCGAGATAGCCGGGCGAATGATTCTCGATGAGCACATCGGCGCGCGCGATGAGCTTGCGGAAAACCTCGGCGCCCGTAGGGGTTGCGGCATCGAGGGTGAGGCTCTTCTTGCTGGTGTTGAGGTAGAGGAACGAGCCGCTTTTTTCCGGATGCGGAATGTCGCCGGGAAACGGCGGATGCGCGCGCATCGCGTCGCCGGCGCCGGGCGGCTCGAGCTTGATGACCTCGGCGCCCATGTCGGCGAACATCTTGCCGCACATCGGTCCGGAGACCATCTGCGCGAACTCAACTACGACCAGATCGTCGAGCGCTCTGTTGGCCAAGCGACGCACCTCCCGCCCGAGCAGGGAGCGCAGAATATAGCCCACAAATCGGCGCGCCGTGAAAACGGAAAATTTAACATACCGATCGGTTTGTGTTTTCCGCCAAAATGGGTAGATATTGTCCAAAGCTCTATAACCCGCGTTCAACTCTCAAATGAGGTGGCCTCATGGCGGAATTCGATTTGGTCATCAAAAACGGAATGATCGTCGACGGGACCCGCGCGCCGCGTTTCCGCAGCGACATCGGAATCAAGAACGGCCGCATCGCGAAGATCGGCCGCATCGCGCATCACGCAGGGCGCGAAGGTGGTCGACGCCGACGGGCAGATCGTCGCGCCCGGATTCATCGATCTGCACACCCATTACGATGCGCAGATTTTCTGGGATCCGTATCTGACGATTTCCGGCTATCACGGCATCACCTCGGTCGTGATCGGCAATTGCGGCTTCGGCTTCGCGCCGGTGCAGCCCAAGGACGTCGAGCGCGCGATGCTCACGATGGTCCGCACCGAGGCGATTCCGCTGCGCGTCGATGCAGGCCGCGATGACGTTTGACTGGGAGAGCTATCCGCAGTTCATGGACGCGCTCGATCGGCTGCCCAAGGGCGTCAACCTGCTGCCCTACGTCCCGATGAATCCGCTGATGGGCTACGTCATGGGCATCGAGGAGTCGAAGACCGGGCGTATGCCGACCGACGACGAGCACGCGCAGATGCGGCAGCTTGCTGCACGAGGCGATGGATGCGGGTGCGTGCGGATGGTCGGCGCAGCGGCTGATTCCGAACGGACCCAGCCTCGGTGCAGCGCGACTTCGACGGCTCGCCGATGAACACCGACGTGATGCACGACGAGACCTGCCTCGAGATGGCGCGGGTGCTCGGCGAGCGCGGCGAGGGCTTCCAGGAACTGACGCTGGTCGAGCTGGGATCCGAAGAAGGATGCGCGACATTTCGAGAAGCTCGCCGAGGTCAGCGGCCGCCCGATCATGTACGAGGCGGTCGTCACCAACGATCGCTTCCCGCATCGCCATCGCAACACGATGCAAGTGGCTGGAGCGCTGCCGTCAGAAGGGACTGCCGGTCTACGGACAGGGCGTCACCACCGATGCCGGCCTGACCTTCACCTTCGAAGACTGGAACCTGTTCGACGATTCCGATGCGTGGCGCGAAGCCACCACCGGCACCGTCGCCGATCGCACCGAGAAGCTGGGCGATCCGCGCCGCCGCGCCGCGCTGAAAGCGCAGATGCCGCGCGAGAGCCTGATCACCAACTACTTCGACGAGATCATCATCACCGAGTGCACGCAAGCCCGAGAACAAGAAGTTCGAAGGCATGACCCTGCGCCTGGCGGCGAAGGAAACCGGCAAGGACATCGGTCGACACGATGCTCGACCTCGCGGCTCCGAGGATCTCAAGACCGAGTTCTTCGCACCCGCGGTCAACTCGTCCGACCTGATGAAGGAGCTGCTCGACTATCCGTACATCACGTTCGGCGTCTCCGACGGCGGCGCGCACACCAAGTTCCTGACTGCGGGCCGCTATCCCGACCGAAGGCCTGATTCGCTTCGTGCGCGAGAAGCAGTGGATGTCGCTCGAGGACATCCACTGGCGCATGTCGGGTCTGCCGGCGTTCTGCGCCGGCTTCAAGGATCGCGGCTTCCTGCGCGAGGGCGCGCCGGCCGACATCGTGGTCTACAACCTCGACAAGCTGAAGGTGCTGCCGGTCGAGATCGCGCACGACCTGCCGGGCGACGAATGGCGTCGCGTGCAGCGTGCCGAGGGCTACAGCCACATCATCGTGAACGGCCAGATCACCTGGGAGGGCGACAAGTTCACGGGCGCGACTCCTGGTAAGGTTTTGCGCCACGGAGCCGCGGCCTAGCGGTCGGACGCCAGTTCAAGTTAGCAATACATCGTGGCGGATGCCCTCGGGCATCCGCCACGTTTCATTTTCGCGTGGAGAAACGCAGATGGAGACTGACCACGTTTCTGCACCGGCCGCTAAAGATGTGATGGCGGCGGTCGCTCGCGCTGGAACCGGAAATCAAGGCCGCATCCGACTCCGATCGAGGCGGAACGGCGGCTCCCTGACGCGCTCGCGCATCGCTTGATGGAAGCAGGCGTGTTCCGCATGGGTACTCCGCGCGCGTACGGCGGCGGCGAACTCGATCCGATGAGCCAGGTGCGCGTCGTCGAGGAACTTTCGCGCATCGAGGGCTCGGTCGGATGGCTCTCGATGATTTCCACGGCCGGCAGTTTCATCCCCGCGTTCCTTGAACCCGCTGCGGCACAGCGCCTGTTCGGCGCCACTCGAGAGCGTAGTCGCGGGGCAAGTTCGCCCGCCGCAGCGCGCGGATTTGGTCGAGGGCGGCTATCGTTTGAGCGGGACTTATCACTTCGGCAGCGGATGTCGGCATGCGAGCGTTATCACCGCCGGATGCAACATCTATGAGAATGGCGAGCTGCGCCGCCATGGACGTCATCCGGAATATCGCGTGCTGCTGGTGCCCGCGTCGAAGAACGACGATTGTCGACGTATGGGATACGACCGGGATGCGCGGTACCGGCAGCAACGACATCGTGCTCGACAACGTCTTCGTGCCGTTCAGCGACAGCACCACGATGGCGGACAAGCCGGTCACGCGGCGGGTCCGCTGTATGCGATTTCCACCACTCTTTCTCGTTTCGCACGCGGGCGTTCCGCTCGGCATCGCCCGCAACGCGCTCGACTTCGTCGAAGAGCTAATGCAGCAGAAAAAGGTGGTGTCGAGCGGCCAGCTGATGCGCGAGGATCCGACCTTCCAGGAAATCATCGCGTCGTGCGAGGCCCAACTCGGCGCCGCGCGCAGCTACGTCTACGCGACGCTCGAGGATTTGTGGGACACGCTCTGCAAAGGTGACAGGCCGTCACCGCGCCAGCGCGCCGCGTATCGAATGATGATGACCTACGCGCATCAGGCGGCGAAGGACCTTATTTCAAAGCTCTACGATACCGCCGCGACCAGCGCCATCTTCCGCTCCAGCCGACTCGATCGCGACATGCGCGATATCCTGACCGCCTGTCAACATCGCGTGGTGCATCTCAAGATGTACCGTCCCGCGGGGCGCCTGCTACTCGGCCTCGATCCCGAAGAGCCGATGTTTTAGGAGTGGCAGGCACGGTACGCGCGCGGCGAGATTCCGAATTCGGTGCGGAAGCTGCGGATGAAGTTGGACAGATCCTCGAAGCCCACCTCGAGCGCGATTTCAGTAATCGGCGCGCGGCTCAAGACGATTCTCTTCGCGGCCTCGCGCAGGCGGGCGCGCAAAATCCATTGATGCGGTGTAACGCCCGCCGCGCGCTTGAAGGTGCGCAAAAAATGATATCGGCTGACTCCCGCGATGTTCGCGAGTTTTGCCAGCGGCTGCGGCTGGTCCAGATTGGCCTCAAGATGGCGCACCACTTGCGCGATGCCAGCGCAGTCGCGAGCCGCGAAACCCTCGGGCGCGCGGCAGGATTCACTTTCCAACCGCAAAACCGCGCCCGCCATCTCGAATGCGAGCTCTTCGAATGACTCGCGAGCCTTCGAGGTTGCAACTCGCGCGGCGAGCGGCGCCAGCACACGCAGCGGCGGCACCCGATCGCCGATGAAACGGCCGTGCGAGGCATTCGAGTCGCGCGCAATTTCCTCGAGCAAACCCGGCGCGAATTGAAATGAGAAACAGCGATCACCTGCTCCGTGCTGATGGGAGCATTCGAAGCTGCGGCCGACGCTACCCAGCACCAACGTGCCCGGCGAGATCAGCGACGATCCGCAATCGCTTCGATAGGAGAAAGTCCCGCACATCACCAGGGAGACGGATTCCCAGGCATGCTGTTCCGCGAACGGCTGGTCATGCGGCCCCGCGGTGCAGATGACGTCGAGGACCCGCCATCCCTCGCCTTCGGCAACGGGCATCCCGAAGTTCCCCCCTCGCGCCCCATCGCGCTCCTTACACGCGAGCGCGGCCAAGAGAGGGGCGTTTTGAGGCAGCAATTTTTGCAAAGTTTCCAAGCCGGCGCCGTTGTACATTCATCCTCGTACAAACTACCGACAGGAGTCGATGAGTCATGGCCATGGAAGGTGGATGCTCATGTGGAGCAATTCGCTACAAATTGACCAATAGTCCGCTGATCGTGCATGCGTGCCATTGTCGCGATTGCCAGCGCATCACCGGCGGACCGCATGTCATCAACATCTGGATCGAGCGCAAGTTCGTCGAAGCGAAGGGCGCGGAGCCCAAGTCCTTCATGCTCAAGGGCGGCAGCAGCCAGAAGCATGAGGTTTTCTTTTGCGAGAAGTGCGGCACCTACGTCTGGAGCAAGTACCACATCGCGCCCGGCGACTGCCTGTTCGTGCGTGCGGGCACGCTGGACCAGCCCGACGCCGTCACCCCCGATGTCCACATCTTCACGCGCAGTAAGCTGCCGTGGGTGCGGCTGCCCGAGGGAGCGCGATCCTTCGACACCATTTACACGGACCTCGCCAAGGTGTGGCCCGCTGCGAGCGTCAAACGGTTGCGCTGACCTGCTCAGCCCGCTGCCTCGGCGATGGCTTCCTTATCGGCCAGCTCATCGAAAAGCCGGCGACATGGATCTGATTTTTCCCCGATCTCCCAGAGCCGCCCGTAGCTTGTCATTCCGGGTGCAACGCGGCGTCGCGGCATGGAGACTCGCTCGACCAGGCGATTGGCTCTGCGACGATAAAGCAAAAAGGTGCGGAGTCGGTGTTTTGCCCATGCGAGGGTGCCTGTGTTACCTCTCGCATCCATGAGTGAATCGGTCGTCCTTCTCACTAAAGAAAATCGCCTCGCGACGGTTACCCTCAACCGGCCCGAGAAGCTCAATGCCCTCAATGCCGAACTGCGCCGCACCTTCTGCACCACCATGCAGCAACTGCGCACTGACCCCAAGGTCGGATGCGTCATCATCACCGGCGCCGGACGCGCGTTCTGCGCCGGGCTGGATTTGAAGGAGCTGTCGACCGCGCAGATACGCGAGCCGAGCACCGCCAACTTCGTATCCGTCATCGAGGATATGGAAGTCCCAGTCATCGCCGCGGTGAACGGCTTCGCGGTGACTGGAGGATTCGAGCTGGCGCTCGCCTGCGACATCATGCTTGCGGCTGAGAGCGCGCAGTTCGCGGACACTCATGCGCGGGTCGGCGTGATGCCCGGCGGCGGGATGACGGCGCGGCTCCCACAAGCAGTGGGCATCCGCAAGGCCCGCGAGCTCTCGCTCACCGGCAACTACCTCACCGCGCACGAGGCGGAAAAGCTCGGGCTGGTGAATCGGGTGGTGCCCAGCGACAAGCTGCTGGAGGTTGCGCGGGAACTCGCGGCGCAGATCCTGAGTTCCGATCCATTGATGATCCGGCAGATCAAGCGGCTGTACGATTTGACCGCACGCTCGAGCGTCGGCGACGGGTTGCGCATCGAGCAGGATTTCTCGCGCGCACACAGCCTGAGCCGCGATTTGAGCGACATGGACGCGCGGCGCGAGCGCGTGATGCAACGCGGGCGCTCACAGAAGGCTAGCAACTAGACATTCAAGGAGCTCCGATGACTCGACGATCTCTCCGCCTCGGCCTCGCACTGGCCGCCCTCGTGGCGTTTGCGCTTCCGGCGCGCGCGCAAATGATGCCGCCGTTGATGGCGACCATCCAGGAAACCGCTCCGATTCCCGCCAGCCAGATTCCCAAGGTGGACAAGGACGCCGTCGCATCGCCCGATCGCCCGGCCGACGACCTCAAGCTGGACGCCGGCCGCCGGCCCGATCAGATGCTGGCGTTTTTCGGCATCGCACCCGGAATGCAAGTGGCCGACCTGTTCGCGGGCGGCGGCTACACCACCGAGCTGCTGTCGCATGCGGTGGGGCCGACCGGAAAAGTCTATTCGCAAAACATTCCGTTCCCGGAGAAATTCAAAAAGATCGGCGAGACCTGGGACGCGCGGCTCAAGAAGCCCTCGCTCAGCAACGTGGTTCGCGTGCAGAAGCCGTTTGATGCTCCCGACCTGCTGCCGGTGCCGCCGGGCTCGCTCGATGCGGTCGTGATGAACATGAACTACCACGACCTGGTGCTGTTCAAATTCGATCGCGCCAACGTCAACGCCGCGGTGTTCAAGGCGCTCAAGCCGGGTGGATTTTACGACATCATCGATCACAGCGCGAAGGACGGCAGCGGCATCCAGGATGTTTCGTTGCATCGCATCGACGAAAAATTCGTGATCGACGAAATCCAGAAAGCCGGATTCAAACTGGTTGCGGCGTCGAGCGCGCTGCGCCATCCGGAGGACGATCGGACCTGGAACGTTTTCAAGAAGCGCGGCGCGACCGACCGCTTCATGCTCAAATTCGTGAAACCGCAATAGCGACAAGGTGTGGCCAGGTATAGAGATGAAAATTGGACTCTTCGCGATTGGAATCGGCGCGAGCGCAAATCCTGATTTGATCCTGAGCGCTGCGGAAGCGGCCGAGCGCACCGGCTTCGGCACCATATGGGCGCCCGAGCACGTGGTGCTCTTCAATCATCATGACTCGAAGTATCCGTATTCCGACAGCGGCAAATTTCCGCTGCCGGCAGACGCGGACTGGCTCGATCCCTTCATCGCGCTGAGCTTCGCCGCGGCGGTGACCAAAAATGTTCGGCTCGCGACCGGCATCTGCCTGGTGCCGGAGCATAATCCCGTAGTGCTGGCTAAGGTGATCGCGAGCCTCGACAAGCTTTCCAGGGGACGTTTTGCACTCGGCGTCGGCATTGGATGGCAGGCGGAGGAGTTCGCGGCGATCGGCGTGCCTTTCGAGAAGCGCGCGCAACGCACCCGCGAGTACATCGACGCGATGCGCAAACTGTGGAGCGACGGCGTTGCTTCACACCACGGCGAATTCGTCAACTTCGACAATGCCGGCAGCTTCCCGAAGCCGCCGCAGGGGGCGAAGCTGCCGATCATCTTCGGCGGCGAGAGCAACCCGGCGCTGCGGCGCGTGGCGGATTACGGCACCGGATGGTTCGGCTTCAACCTCGATCCGGCGGAGGCCAAGGAGCGCGTCGCAAAGCTCGAACAACTGCTGGAGGAGCGCGGCCGCAAGCTGAGCGAGATCGATCTTATCGTGGCGCCCTACACCAAGAAGATCACGCCGGACGATTTGAAGCGCTATCGCGATTTGGGCATCAGCGAGGTTCCCCTCATGATGAACTTCGAAGATGACCCTTCGATTGCGTCGGCGCGCGTCGAGCAGGTCGCGAAGGAGTGGGTGGAACCAGCGTTGAAGTTGTAAAAATCGTGGACATGCGCGCAGCATGCAACTATGCTTGTCGCATGGCACGAATGATTCAGGTGCGTAACGTTCCAGACGCATTGCATCGCACGCTCAAGGCACGTGCGGCGACTGCAGGCATGTCGCTATCGGACTACCTCCTCGGCGAACTTCGGATTATCGGGCAGCGCCCTACAATGGAGGAGTTCCGCAAACGTCTCCATATGCGTGAACCGGTGGTTTTGCCGGTTCCGGCGGCACAGACCGTGCGCGAAGAGCGCGACCACCGGTGATCGTTATCGATGCCTCCGCGATGGTCGAGTTCTTGCTCGAGACTGAGACTGGCGCACGCGTCGAAGCCAGGAGCCTGACATTGGGAGAATCAATGCATGCACCTCATCTGATCGATCTTGAGGTCGCACAAGTGCTGAGGCGACACGAAATGTCCGGAGTGATGACTCCGGTTCGCTCCCGGGAAGCTCTCCAAGACTTTGCCGAGATTGCGCTGCTGCGCTATCCGCACGACATCCTGCTCGAACGGATCTGGCAGCTTCGCAACAATCTGACCGCCTACGACGCCGCGTACGTCGCGCTCGCCGAAGCCCTTGAGGCGCCGCTGCTAACCTGCGACCGCAAACTCGCTTCGGCACCGGGGCATCGCGCGCGCGTCGAGGTTCTGTAGAAAACGCTTCGGTTGGGAATTTTGGTGCGCGGGGCGGGACTTGAACCCGCACGGTATTACTACCACCAGCCCCTCAAACTGGCGTGTCTGCCATTCCACCACCCGCGCACGCTTCGATGCGGAGTCAGCTCGCGCTGACGAGGGTTACTTGGTCAACGGTGCCACCGGAGCCGCAGGCGCTCCCGAGTTCGGCTCGGCATTCGGCACCAGCGGATTGTTCGGCTCGGCGTTCGGCGCCAACGGATTCGCATTCGGTCCCGGCGCCGGTGCGGCCTTGTTCAGATGCTTCGACATCACGCTCGAACCGCTTCCGAAAATGCTGCCCGAGGCACGCTCCGAGGAGGTATACGCCAGGTACAGCGACGTCGCGAAGAACAACACCGCGAGTCCGCTGGTCGCACGCGTGAGAACATTGCCGGCGCCGCTCGCGCCGAACACGGTGTTGCTGGAGCCGCCAAACACCGCGCCGACCTCAGCGCCCTTCCCCTGCTGCAGGAGGATGAGAATCACCAACGTCACGCATACGACGATGTGGACCGCGATTGCTGCCTGAACCATTTACTACCTAAGTGCCGCACGAAAGATTTTAGCGCACGAGTCAGCCTTTAAGCTTGCCCCGCCGACCAAAGCCCCGTCAATATCGGGCTTCGCCATCAGCGAGTCAATGTTTTCAGGCGTGACGCTGCCGCCATAGAGGATGCGGGTCAGCGCGGCGTTTGCCTTGCCCCACGAATCGTCGAGGAATTCGCGAATCGAGCCGTGCACGAGCTGCGCCTGTTCGGGGGTCGCGGTCTTGCCGGTGCCGATCGCCCATACCGGCTCGTAGGCGATGACAACGGTTGCGGCCGCCTCACCGGCAATTCCCGAGAGGCCGTTCTCGAGTTGGCGCATGACGACCTCGACGGTCTTGCTTCCCTCGCGCTCCTGCAGCGTCTCGCCGACGCACAGAATGGGAACCATCCGATGCTTCAGCGCCGCGACTACTTTCTTGTTTGCGAATTGATCAGATTCGAGGAAGACGTGGCGGCGCTCCGAATGCCCGATGATGACGTGGCTAACACCGAATGCCTTCAGCATTGGAGGCGAAACCTCGCCGGTGAAGGCGCCACTGTCTTCCCAATGCATGTTCTGCGCGCCGAGGGCGACCGATGATCCCGCAAGCGCCTGCGCGACCGCCGGGATGACGACGGTTGCGGGCGCGACAAGCAGGTCGCGATCCTTCGCGAGTTGCGCGGCGACCGGATCGATTTGCTTGCGCAGATCGGCGAGCATCGCGCGCGCGTCGTTGGCGCCGAGGTTCATCTTCCAGTTAGCAGCCATGAGCTTGCGTCGCATCTAGACCTCCAGCGCCTTGACCCCGGGCAATTCCTTGCCCTCGAGATATTCCAGCGTCGCGCCACCGCCGGTGGAAATATGGGTGAAGCGCGACGACCATGGCTGATGCCCCACCGCGGCGGCGGTGTCGCCTCCACCGATGATGGTTTTCGCATCGACAAGATTCGCCATCGCCTCGCCGACGCGCATGGTGCCGGCCGCGAAAGCCTCATGCTCGAAGAATCCCAGCGGCCCGTTCCATATCACGGTCTTCGCGCTCTGAAGCCGCTGGATGAAATCCTCGATGGTGCGCGGACCGATGTCGAGGCCCATCATCTCGGAGGGAATCTCCGTCACGACCTGCGCGGTCTCGGGGCGATCCGGCGCGGCCGCCACGATGTGATCTACCGGTAGGCAGAACTGGACATTATGTTTCTCGGCCTCGGCGGTCAGCTCCCGCGCGAGGTCCAACTTGTCGTCCTCGACGCGCGAGGTGCCGATCGGAAGTCCGGCCGCTTTCAGGAAGGTGTAAGCCATCGCGCCGCCGATCAGGATCGCATCGACCTTGTTGAACAGGTTGCGGATGACGCCAATCTTGTCGGAGACTTTTGCGCCTCCCAGTATGGCAATGGATGGTCGGGCGGGATTTTCCGTCACCGCGCGCAACGCCTCCAGCTCGCGCATCATCAGAAAGCCCGCCGCCCGCTCCGCGATGAAGCGCGTGACCCCCACGGTCGAGGCATGCGCACGATGCGCGGTTCCGAATGCGTCGTTGACGTAGGCATCTTTCGCGCGCGCCAGCTCATGCGAGAAGTCGCGGTCGTTCGCCTCTTCCTCTTTGTGGTAGCGCAGGTTCTCCAGCAAAATCGCATCGCCCGGCTTCAGCGCCGCGACCATTCTGCCCGTCACCTCGCCGATGCAATCGGGCGCGAGGCCGACCTTTTGCCCCAGCACGCCCGTGAGATATTCCGCGATCGGCTTCAGGCTCAACTCGGGCGCGCGTTCCTTGGGCCGCCCCAGATGCGAACACAACACCGCGATGCCGCCCTCCTTAAGGATGTGGCGGATGGTGTCGAGGCTCGCGTCGATGCGCGCGGGGTCGGTGATCTTCCCGGCCTCGAGCGGCACATTGAAGTCGCATCGCACGAGGACCTTTTTGCCCGCGAGTTGCAGCTCGGTGATGGAACGAACCGGCATTCATTGCTTTTCCCTACAGCCGCTTCGCCACGTATGCGGTCACATCCGCGAGGCGGTTGGAGTAGCCCCACTCGTTGTCGTACCACGAGAAAATTTTCACCAGCCGCTTGTCGAGGACCTTGGTCAACGGCGCATCGAAGATCGACGAATGCGGATTGCCGGTGAAATCGATCGATACCAACTGCGCGTCGCAATACTGGAGGATTCCCTTCAATGGTCCGTCGGCCGCGGCCTTCATCGCCGCATTGACGGATTTGTCATCGGCGTCTTTCATGATCACCGCGGTCAAATCCACTACCGATACATTCGGCGTCGGGACGCGTATCGCGATGCCATCGAGCTTGCCTTTCAGCACCGGCAGCACGAGGCCGATGGCTTTCGCCGCGCCGGTTGAGGTCGGGATCATCGAGAGCGCCGCCGCCCGCGCGCGCCGCAGATCGCGATGCGGCCCGTCCTGCAGATTCTGGTCCGAGGTGTATCCGATGCACCGTCGTCATCAGGCCGTGCTGGATACCGAAGGAATCGTTGAGCACCTTCGCCACCGGCGCGAGGCAGTTGGTCGTGCACGACGCGTTCGAAATGATGTCGTGCTTGGCCGGGATCGAAGGTCTCCTGATTCACGCCCATGCACAGCGTGACATCGGCGCCGTCGGCAGGCGCGCTGATGACGACCTTCTTCGCGCCCGCGCCGATATGCTTCGAGGCCGCTTCCTTTGAAGTAAACAGCCCCGTCGATTCCACCACCACCTGCACGCCGAGGTCCTTCCACGGAAGCTTCCCGGGATCGCGCTCGGCCAGCACCTTGAGCGGTTTGCCGTCGACGGAGATTCCGCCGCCATCGGCGCGGACGTCCTGGCTCAGCGTGCGATGAATCGAGTCATATTTTAGAAGATGCGCGAGGGTGGCGGCGTCGGTGATGTCGTTGACGGCCACGATTTCGAGCGCGTCTTTATGATGTAACGCAGCGCGGTAAAACATTCTGCCGATACGTCCAAATCCGTTGATTCCTACCCTGATCGCCACGTTTTCAAAGCCTCCTTGTGAATCCGTATGCCCGGAGCCGTAGAGCCCTTTAATAACCCAACTCGACGTTAAAGGAAAAGTATCATAATCCGCGCAACGAACCGGGGTGTAGTCCGTTCTATTAAAATGGTGAGGGTGGTTTTGGCTCATGGCAAAGCCGTATAGAATCTAACCGGGTTGACGATGTTCATTTCAAACCCCACCCCTGCTTTCCGCCTGCGCGACGAAGCAGGGGATCCTGGAGAACCTATGAGCGGTGGTGTGGGCGGAATGAGTGTGGTGGGACTCCTGCTTGGGACCGGGCCGGTCGTCCAGGCCGTCATCGTGATCCTGATCGCGTTCTCGGTCGGAAGCTGGGGCATCATCATTTACAAGCTGGTGCAGACCACCCGCGCGCGGCGCGAGTCGGATCGCTTCACCACGATTTTCTGGGAATCCAAAAATCTCGCCGCGATAAACACCTCGAGCGTCGGGCTGATTTACTCGCCGGTCGCGAAAGTCTTTCGCGCCGGATACCAGGAACTCCTGCAACTCAATCGCGCCAAGCGCCAGGTGGTCGGCGGCGAGGATCGCATGGGCGCGGAATTCGGCGGCATCGAAAACGTCACCCGCTCGATGAAGCGTCAGCAGAACGTTGAAATGACCAAGCTGGAATACGGCCTGACGTTCCTTGCCACCACCGGATCGACCTCACCCTTCGTCGGGCTGTTCGGCACCGTATGGGGCATCATGACGGCATTTCTCGGGATTGTCCGCCGCGCATTCGTCGAGCATCCAGGCGGTCGCCCCCGGCATCGCCGAGGCGCTGATCACGACCGCGATCGGACTCGCGGCCGCCATTCCGGCACAGGTCTTCTACAACTACCTGACAGGACGCGTGCAGGTGTTGGCCATCGATATGGAAAACTTCATCAGCGAGTTCCTCAACATCGCGGAACGGCATTTCTTTTCGTAAACGCCGATGGCTTTCGAAGCAGGACAACGCGGCAAGCCGGTCTCGCAAATCAACGTCACGCCGCTGGTCGACGTGATGCTGGTGCTGCTGATCATCTTCATGGTCACCGCGCCAATCATCCAGCAGGGCGTCGAGGTTTCGATTCCCAAGGTCAAAGCGGCGGCGCTCAAGAGCGAAGAGCAGGAATTCGTCGTATCGATCACACGCGACGGCGATACCTACCTCAATGACGCGAAGCTCGGCGCCGACCGAGCTGACCGACAAGCTCGAGGCGATTTCGCATACGCGGCCCGACTTGCAAGTGTTTATCCGCGCCGACGAGCAGGTCGCGTACGGCAAGGTGATTCGCACCATGGCGGCCATCAAAGCTGCCGGTATCGAGAACGTCGGGATGGTCACGCAGGAGCCCTCCGGCGATGACTCCGACACCAAGCACTGATCGTGGAAGGGCAGCGACCTTATAGCGACGACGAGCGCCCCGGATGGGCCGGGTATGTCGCGGCCATCGCCGTATCGGCCTTGGCGCACATCGGGATTCTCGCGTTCGCGCTGCTGGTGCTGCCGAGCTGGCTCCATTCGGAGACGGTGACGCCTCCCAGCATGACGGTGAAGATCGTCGACAACATTCCAGCCGGGGATTTGGGGACGCATCTGCCGAAGCTCGCAGGACGTAAGCCCGAGCAGGTCGCGAAGGCCGAGGTGAAGCCCGATGTCCCTCCGCCGCCCGAGGAGAAACCTCCTGCCGCCGCCGGAACCTCCCAAGCCCGACGAGGACAAGAATGCGGTCTCGTTGAAGGCCGCCACGACTGTGCCGACTCCGACGCCGACCCCGGAGCCGCCACCCGCTCCGACCGCGGTACCAGCGACCACGGAACCTACTCCAATCGAAACGGCGAAGCCGACCGAAACTCCAAAAAAGGTGGCGGAGCCCAAGCCGACGCCGAAACCTCCCGAAGCCAAACCGCATAGGCACGAAAAGGTCATCGTCCACAATACGCCCAAGGCCAAGAGCACCCCGGTCCAGATGGCGAAGGCCGAGAACACTCCCGATGTCCACGAGCAGTTCCGCAAGCTGCAGCAGGATCTCCTCAAGCGTCGCATCGCGGAGGCCAGGAAGCGCGCCGCCGAGGACGACTCGTCCGATGACGATGATGATTCCGAGACGGAGACGGCGTCATTAGGCAAAAACACCGGCGGTCCGCGCGGTCCGGTCGCAGGCACCGCGAATACCGAAGGTAAGGGTTACGGCGTCGGTTCCGGCACCGGCAGCATGGGCAAACTCGAGGACCTTCAGTACCTGCTCTACTTCCGCACCGTCCAGCAGCGGGTGAAGGATGCCTGGACCTTTCCCGGAGGCTCCAACGACCTCAGTGCCGATGTGGAGTTTTCCATCGGCGCCGACGGCACGCTCAATGGCGTAAAGATCGCGAAAAGCTCGGGCGACTCGGCCTTCGATGAATCGGTGCTTGCGCGCCATCCGCCGGGCGGCGCCCTTTCCGCCGCCGCCGGATCGTTATCGCTCGCAATTCGCCGACGTCATTTCGAGCTTCAAACTCGGAGAGCTTAAATCATCGTGATCGGATTCTGAAGTTTGCGCAGGGTCGGTGCTGCTAAGCACCTCGCGTAGTCGGTATTCTTTTTGAGGGGTTGAAGTGCAGGGGAAAAATGAGGCGTCTTCTTTTATCTCTACTTCCAGTATTCGTTTCATTCGTCTTTCTCTCATGCGCCATCGATGCGGCCGCGCAGACCCGCATGACCATCACTGGCGCCAGCGGACAAACCTGGCCGGTCGCGGTATCGGGCCTGAAGAATCTCGGCGGCGACGACAGCAACGCGCTCTCCTCGCGTTTCGATCGCATTTGTCGCGCGACTGATGCTGTCCGGCTACTACACGCTAGTTGACCCGCACACTTTCATCGAAGATCCGCAAAA
This sequence comes from uncultured delta proteobacterium, assembly GCA_963848285.1. Taxonomy (GTDB): domain Bacteria; phylum Desulfobacterota; class Binatia; order Binatales; family Binataceae; genus DATGKG01. The sequence continues at coordinate 73,840 of CAWKCZ010000003.1, forward strand.
TTCCGGCTTCGAGATCGGCCAGTTCAACTTCGATGACTGGAAATCGATTCGCGCGGAATTTCTGGTCAAAGGCTCGGTGAAAGTTGCCGGCGGCAAGGTCCAACTGACCGCGCGTCTGTTCGACGTTTACCAGCAGCGCGCGATCATGGGGAAAACTTTCAACGGCGATCCGAGCGAGGTCCCCCGGATGGCGCGGCGCTTCGCGGACGCGGTTCTCAAAGCCGTCACCGGCATCCAGGGTCCCTTCGACAGCAAGCTCGCGTTCGTCTCGACCCGCGGCGGCAGGTTCAAGGAAATCTACACCCAGACCATCGACGGCGAGGATCTCTTCCAGGTCACCAACAATCCCACCATCAACCTTTTTCCGATGTGGGATCGCAACGTCGGACCAGCTCCTCTACCTGTCGTTCAAGACAATGGCGCCCGCGCTCTACATCGCGAATCTGCGCGAGCGGCGCGAAACCCGCATCGATACGCGCCACGGCCGCATCATCGGCGGCGCCATCACGCCCGATGGGCATCGGATTGTCGCGGCAATTGAAAACGGCGGCGACCACCAATCTTTACCTGATGGAGTCCAATGGCGAGGAAATTCGCCAACTGACCGACACCGGCGGCATCAACGTCAGCCCGGCTTTCTCGCCCGATGGGCAAACGCTCGCGTTCACTTCCGATCGGTCCGGTACGCCGCAGATTTACACGATGGGGGTCGAGGGCGGCGCGCCCAAGCGCGTGACGTATTCGGGGAACTACAACACCACGCCGGCGATCTCGCCCAAGGGCGACTACATCGCGTATCAGAGCCGCGGCGGTGGACGTTTCGATATCTTCGCGATTCCGGTCGGCGGCGGCAATCCCGTTCAGCTAACTGACGGTCGGGGCTCCAACGAATCGGCCTCGTGGTCGCCCGACGGTCGTTACATCGCGTTCAGCTCGACCCGCGGCGGGCACGCGCACATCTACATTTTGCAAGTTGAATCGCACAAAATCATATCTGCACTGACGGAGGACAATGGCAATGATACGAATCCATCGTGGTCGTGGTGGCTCAGTGACTAGGACCGCGGAGGTCGCGCGCTTCGCGGTGACAGCCCTGCTCTGCTTTTCGCTCGGCATCGCCGGATGCTCATCCAAAAAAACCCAGGGAGTTGGCGATCTCAACAGCGGCCAGAGCGGTACGGTGGGGAAGACAACCGAGGACGATTCCCTCCACAACTTCTCTCAAAACAAACCGCTGGGTGGCGAAGGCGGACCTCTGTCGGACATTCATTTCGGATACAACGACTACACGGTGCAGCCGCAGGACAGTTCGATCCTCAAAGCCAACGCGAGTTGGTTACAGGCACATCCTGATACCAAGGTGCAGGTCGAGGGCAACTGCGACGAGCGCGGCTCCGAGGAGTACAACATCGCGTTGGGGGCCAAGCGCGCGCAGTCGGCCAAGGATTATCTGACCACCCTGGGGATCGCGCCGAATCGCATCACTACCATCAGCTATGGCAAAGAGTTACCGCTTTGCCATGAATCCGACGAGTCGTGCTGGCAGCGCAATCGTCGCGATCATTTCGTCGTCAGCGGCAACCAGGCCGCCGGCCAATAGGAGCAACCACGTTGCGCTTTTCTTCCATCACCATACCTGCCGCCATACTTGCTGCTATGGGCTTTCTCAGCGGATGCTCCGATCAGGCCGCCAACGTAAATCAACTCAACCAGAACGAGTTCGCGTTGCGTGGAATGATTGCGACCGACCGCCAGCAGATCGATTCGTTGCGCGCCGAGTTGCGGCGCACCCAGGATGAAATCGCCGAATTGAAACATGGCAACGCCGCCAAGGCCGGCGGAGCGGCGCCCGCCGATTCCAACGAACGCATCGCCAAGCTGGAATCCGAAGTCAATGCGATGCAAGCGGCGATGCCGAATTCAGCGGTTCCTCCCGCGCCCGGCGGCGAGATTCCCGGCGCTCCCGCGCCCGCTCCAGGAGCTCCCGCGGTGAGCTCGATATCGCCGGGCCCCGCGGCTGGTGGGCCTCCGGGCGCAGCCGGCGCCGGACCCGAGCCCGCGCCGACCTGGCCCCAGGACCTCGACAAGGAGTTAGCGGATGCCGGGAACTCCAAAGATCCGGGAGCGAAGATCTATCGCAAAGGCCTCGAAACGATGAAGGCCGGCAACTATCCGACCGCGATCGTCAACTTCGCCAAGGTGCAGCATAGCTACCCCAAGTCGCCGCTCTCGGAGCCCTCGCAATACTTCACCGCCAACGCATTCTATGAGAGCGGCAAATACGAGCAGGCGATTTTGCAATTCAACGATTTGACCATGCGCTTTCCCAGCAGCCGTTTCCTTTGCGAGAGTCTGCTGCGCGAGGGAGAATCATTCGTGCGGCTCAACGATCGCATCGATGCGCGGTTGACCTTGCAGAAGCTGGCGAACAATTCGAATTGCTCGAACGAAGCGACGGCCGCCAACGCGATGCTGAAAAATCTGGGCAGCGACTAAAAGTTGATGGACGAGGCGGAATCACAGAGAACCTGCGACCGAGACCCGAAGGGGGCGCGCAGCGCCACGCCGCAGGCGTACCCGAGGCGGAGCGAAGCGTAGTCGAGGGAAATATCCAGACATGCAAATTATCCGCGACCTCGACACGATTGCGCGACATCCGTATCCGGTGGTGGCGTTCGGAAATTTCGACGGCGCACACCTCGGGCATCGTGCAATCCTGAAGGCCGCGATGGATCGCGCGCGCGCCGCGGGCGGCACCGCATTCGCGATGACTTTCGATCCGCTGCCCTCGAAGGTGCTGTTTCCCGAGCGCGCTCCGAAGCTGATCCTGCTACCCGAAGACAAACTCGAGCTGCTGCGGATCTCCGGCATCGACGGCGTGATCGTGGTGCACTTCACCCACGAGTTCAGCCTCATCGAGCCGCGCGATTTCGTGCGCGACTACCTGGTCGGCAAGATCGGGGTGCGCGAAGTCGTGGTCGGGCATAGCGTGAACTTCGGGCATAAGCGCGCCGGCAGCGCCTCGGTGATGGTCGAGCTGGGACGCGAATTCGGCTTCGACACCACAGTGGTCGGGCCGGTAAAGCACGCCGGGATGGAAGTTTCCTCGACCAAGATTCGCGAGCTGATTTCGAACGGCGATGTGCGCAGCGCCGCCAAGCTATTGGGGCGCTATCATTTTCTGCACGGGCCGGTGGTGCGCGGACGCGAGCGCGGACGCACGATTGGATTTCCTACCGCCAACCTCGAAAGCGAAACCGAGCTGATGCCGCCCGACGGCGTCTACGCGACGCGCGTGATCCTCGACCATGGGCACTACGGCTCGATCACCAACATCGGGATGCGTCCGACCTTCAACGAGACCGCGCGCTGTATCGAGGCGCACATCTTCGACTTCAATCGCGACATCTACGGGCATCGCATCAAGCTGGAGCTGATCGAGCGGATCAGGGGCGAGAAAAAATTCGCCTCCGCCGACGAGCTCCGGCATCAGATTGCGCAGGATCTGACCCGCGCGCGCGAAATCGTCGCCAGCGCATAATCTCACAGTGAGCAACGAGCGCAGGCTGACCGCACTGGCATACGCCTGCCTGCTGATGTTCGGCCTCCATGCCGGCTGGATCGGACCCTTTCTAGCGCAGATCTCGCACGCACTATTGATTCCCATCGACGACGCGGGGCTGGTCGTCAGCGCGGCCTCGGCGGGCTACTTCGTCTCACTGCTGGTCACCGGCTCGCTGAGCCATCGCTACAGCGCGCAGAGAATCCTGGTCCTCGCGATGGCGGCATTCGGCGCCGGACTCTTCGGCCTCGCGCTCGCCCCGGGCTTGTCGATGCTGCTGTGGAGCGGCGTGTTGCTGGGAGCCGGCAACGGCGCCATCGATATCGCTGCTAACGCGCTGATAGTGGACCTCAATCGGGAGCGGCTGGCCACCGCGCTGAACTACCTGCACATGCTGTTCGGCGTCGGCGCGCTGATGGGCCCGCTGATTGTCGGCTTCGCGCTGGCGTGGACGATTCCATACTGGTGGATCTTCGCACTGGGAGGACTGGTATGCGTCGCAGTTGCGACCTCGCTGGCCCGCTCCCCGGCAGTCGAGGTTCGCGTCCCGTCCACTCCCGGTGGAATTATGCCGATTCTCGCGCATCCGCTGATTTGGGTACTGGGCGGCATGCTGTTCCTCTATGTCGGCGGCGAGATGGGCATCGGGGCATGGCTCTTCCTCTACCTGCGCACCGCCGCGTCGCTGGGCGCGACGATTTCTTCGTGGGGCGTGTCGTTTTACTGGCTCGGCCTGATCGTCGGGCGGATCGTCGGAGGTCGCCTCGGGCATCGATTCGCCCCGCGCGAGGTCACGATTCTCGCGTCGACGCTTTCCGCGATGGCGATCATTGTGCTGATGGCGGCGCCGATGTGGCACGGCCTCGCCGCGGCAGCGGTATTCCTGATCGGCTTCGGCTACGGCCCGGTGTTCCCCAACATGATCGCGATTGGCGCCGCTCACTATCCGTCGCAGGTCGGCAGGATGTCCTCGATCGTGATCGCAGGCGGCGCGCTCGGCGGCGTCGTCGTGCCATGGCTGATGGGCCGCGCGATGGCGGTTTCGACTCCCGCCTCGAGCATGGCCTTCGCGCTGGCCGTCACCGTGCTGATGGCGCTCCTCGCGTTCGCCATCCGCGCCGAGGACGACCGCGCCGCCTGACGTCCGATATTTCGCGCCGCGCTTGTCTGCGCGTTTGCTCCGGGCAATTCTTCGAGCCGAGGTAACCTCTCGGGCACCTTCTTGAATATTGCCGTTAACCCATGCCGCACTCTCAGATCATTTCCCCGGAGGCTCGGTGGATTCCGCGACGATCTCGATAAGGTCGCGCACCCGCATCGAGTCTTCCAGTGAGCGCGACTTCAGCGCGTCTTCCATCATCGTCATGCAGAACGGGCATCCGACCGCCAGCGTCTTCGGATTCGCGACGCTGATCTGATCGAAGCGCTTCTGATTGATGCGGGTGCCTTCGTGCTCTTCCTTCCACATGCATCCGCCGCCCGCGCCACAACAGAATGTACGATTTTTCGACTGATCGACGTCCTCGACCTCGGTGCCGGGAATCGCGCGCAGCGCGTTGCGCGCGCCGTCCCATTTCCGATTGTGCCGCGCCATGTAGCACGGGTCGTGATAGGTGATGCGCTCGTTGACCGCGATTGCGCGGCTTGAGGCGTCCGGCCTTGATCAGCTCGTCGAGGAATTCCGCCTCGTGCATGACCTCGTAATTGCCGCCGAAGTCCGGATACTCATTTTTCAGATTGTGGAAGCAATGCGGGCATTGCGTGATGATGCGCCGCGGCTTGTAGCGATTGAGCGTCTCGACGTTCTGCCCCGCCACCGTCGCATAGAGGTATTCGTTGCCGAGCCGGCGCGCCGGATCGCCGGTGCACATTTCTTCCTTGCCCAGAATGGCGAATTTTACGCCTGCCTGTTTCATCAGGCCGGCGAATGAGCGGCTGACCTTCTGATTGCGCTCATCGTATGAGCCCGCGCATCCGACCCAGTACAGCACGTCGATGTCGCTGGGGTCCTCGAGCTCGGCCATCTCGCGGAATTTCCAGCCCTGTCGGCCCAATCGGCGCGCTTCTCCTGCGCGATGCCCCACGGATTGCCCTGGTTCTCGATGCCCTTGAACGCGCTGGTCGCCTCCTGCGGGAAGCGCGATTCCATCAGCACGTCGTGGCGGCGCATGTCGACGATGCGCTGGATGTGCTCGATGCCGACCGGGCAACCCTCCTCGCACCATCCGCAGGTCGTGCATCCCCACACCGCTTCTTCGGTCGCGACCTCGGTGATCATGTCGGCGCCGTGATATTGCGGCAGCTCGGCCGCAGCCGTTCGCCGCCTCCGCCCTGATGCTTGAACAGGAACGGCGCCTTGCTCAGCAGATGCTCGCGCTGTTCGACCACCAGGAATTTCGGATTGAGCGTCTTGCCGGTGTTGACGGTCGGGCAGTTGATAGTGCAGCGGCCGCATTCGAGGCACGACGCCATGTCGAGCAGCGTCTTCCATCCATACTGCTCGACCTGCGAGACGCCGAAGGTCTCGGCATTTTCAAAATCCTTGATCGGCGCGAGCCGTCCGCGCGGATTGAGGTTGCGGAAGAACAGATTCAGCGGCGCAAAAAACAGATGGCGCAGCTTGGTGAAGGGAAAGCAGAACAGCAGCCCGAACACCAGGATGACGTGGACGATCCACAGCGTGCGATGGTACATCGCGCCGGCGCCGATCGCGCCTTCGATCTTCGCGATCTGGCGCCCGAGATAGGCCCATTCGGTGAAGTCCGGATGCTGCGCGTTGATGCGCGCGCCTTCCAGCATCAGGCCGGTGATGGCGACCAGCACCATCATCAGCATCGGGATTTCGTAGCCGAGCCGATTCTCGAAATTGTCGATCACTTTCTCCGGCCGGCGGCGCGCTCAGCATGCGTGGGACGTGCGAAACGCGCGGCGCGCTCCTTCCGCCAGCACCCCCATGATGAGCAGCAGGAAGAAGGTGTCCATCGCAGCTTTGTAGATGAGGTAGAAATCGCCGTAGTAGAAAAACACCGGGATGCCGAGGCTCTTCAGCACCATCTGCACCGGCGTGATCGGGCCGAGGCTCGGATCATTGATGAGCACGATCACGGTGCCGATGAAGAGCCCGACGAACGCGACATAGAAGGAGTAATGCATCCAGCCCCAGGTCTCGCGGATGACGACGCCCTGGCCGAACGAATCGCGCAGCGCGAGGATGAGGCGGCGCGGAAGCTGATCGAAGCGGCCCTGCTCCGGCTGCCCCAGCGTCACGATGCGGAACCATCGCCATACCGCATAGATGATCGCCGCGGTCCATAACGCCGTGAGCGCATACATGATCACGACGAAGGCGTCGGGCACGTTCCACAGGATGGGGCGGGTTATTTGTTGGTCCATCACAGCTCCGGTGGTTGGCGCAGTTTTCGCACCAGCGCGAATGCGCGATCAGCAGCTCGGGTCTCAACAGACCTTTAACCAGACCGAGGGTAGGGTTTTCAACGCCCGCGAGCGAAGATCGTTGAATGTGAAACGAAATCGAAGCTGGGAACGTCTAATGGGAGGACCTCACAGCGGGACAAATTTTCAAAAAAGTTGAAAAGCATGGAAATCATGCGGCTCAAAAAAATTAAAGCAATGGTCGAATTTTTTGCCGAACCCGCTTTGCAGTCGATGCGTAATTTGATACAAGATCGTTCACGGGCTCTTCCGGAAGCACGCCGGAGTGCGCGGGAGTTTGAATGATATGAAGAGATTTGTTGCTGGGGTGGTGGTGGGCTTAATTGCAAGCTGCGCGGTTGCGTTCGCTTCGAATGCAGCTCACGACGGCTCGTTCTGGAACAAGCTCAATCGGGCCGCGAAAGACGGCTACGTCAACGGCTACTCCGATGCCATGCGCGTCAGCGTTTCCAAGCTGGATACCTTGACCACCGCGGGCGACCTTTTCCATTGGAAGGGTTCGCGCAAAATCATTCATGAGGTCGAGTCCCAGCTCTCGATGTCCGAGCTCACCCCGCAGGATGCGGTGAATCGCCTCGACAATCTGTACGACAACCAAAAGTACAGCGAGTTGGACCTCGGTACCGCGCTGCAACTGTTGGCGCTGCGCCCGCAGGGCAACAGCCCGGCCAAGGCTCACGGCGGCAAATAACTAAAACCGGATTCGTTACGAGGCGGCCTCTTCGCGAGGCCGCCTCTTTTTTCATGGGGACTCCGATCGCGAATCGAGGATCTTTGTGCAAGCGCCTCGCGACTTGAATCCACGCGGCATATGCTTAAGGCTTTAGTCGGGCAGAGTTCATCGTGAACGCAAGGCCACAATTGTTGGAAAAAGTCGCGCGCGCGACGGTGGGGATCCATTCGCAGGTCCCCGAGACGCACGTCTCCGCCTCGATCGGCCTGGGCACCGATCGGCGCGGCACCGGCACCCTGGTCAGCAGCGACGGCCTCATCCTGACCGTCCACTACATGCTGCTGGGCGCACAGAGCGTCATCGTCACGATGGTCAATGGCGACCAGCTTCCCGCGAAGATCATCGCCAAGGATTATTCCACCGGCCTCGGACTGCTGAAAATCGAGGGCTCCAACTATCCGCGCGTCGAGGTCGTAAGCGCCGAGAAGAGTCTGCCCGGCGAGGAAGTCTTCAGCGTCGCAAGCCTGGGCGGTGAGAAGCGCTGCGCCGATGCCGGCATGATCACCTACACCGGGCCCTTCGATGCGGTATGGGAATTCATGCTCGATCGCTGCCTCTGCGTCACCGCCGGCTCGCTCAACATCGGGATGTCGGGCGGCCCGGTATGCAATGCGCGCGGCGAGCTGATCGGCGTTTCGTATCTCAACTTCGCCGACATGGGCCGCGCGATCCTCGCCATCCCCGGCGAATGCGTGCTGCAAACCCGCGACGAGTTGATCAAGTTTGGCAAGCGCGTCACCGCGCCCTCGAAGGCGTGGATCGGCGTGCTCTCCTACACCATGCGCGAACACGTCGTCATCGCGGGCGTAATGCCCGGCGGACCCGGCGAGAAGGCCGGGCTGCAGCAGGGCGACCTGGTCATCACGGTCGATGGCAACGACATTAACGAACGCCGCATGCTCTACGAATCGTTGCGCAACCACGGGCCCGGCGACATGGTGAAATTCAAAGTGCTGCGCAACAACCGCGTCATGAACATCGACATTCCCGCCGTACGCGCCGAGGACTACTTCGCATGAGTGCTGAATCCCGCGCTCGCCTGCGCGAGCTGCTCGCTTCCCGAACAAATGACCGTCGCACCGTTCAGCTTCGATTGCCTGCAGGCCAAGCTCGCCGAGCAGGCCGGCTTCCACGCGGTCTATATGACCGGCTTCGGCACCTCCGCGGCGCGTGGCTTTCCCGACCTCGGCCTGCTCACTATGAGTGAAATGGCGGCCAACGTCCGCGCGATCGCCAATGCGGTGAAGATCCCGCTCATCGCCGATGCCGACACCGGCTACGGCAATCCGATGAACGTGTGGCGAACGGTGCGCGAATACGAAGATGCGGGCGCCGCGGCGACTGCACATCGAGGACCAGGTTTTTCCCAAGCGATGCGGCTTCCTCGCGGGCAAGCAGGTCATCCCGATGGAGGAGATGATTCCGAAGGTGCGTGCCGCCTGCGACGCGCGCCGCGATCGCAACCTCGTGATCATCGCGCGCACCGACGCGCTGGCGGTCAATGGATGGGAAGATGTCATTCGCCGCTGTCGCTCGTATCGCGAGGCTGGCGCCGACATGATCTTCGTCGACGGCATCCGCACCCGCGACGACCTCGCGACCTACGCCAAGGAGCTCACCGACCTGCCCGCGCTCTACAACGGCGCGATGCTGCCGGTCGCCGATCTCGCGAAGCTCGGCTTCAGGCTGACCATCCACCGCCACACTCATGGTGGCCTTCGAGTCGATGCGCGCTGCGCTGCGCGAGCTGAAGGAAACCGGCTCGGTAAAAGGCGGCGGCTTGGGTGGGATGTTCGACGACTTCGTAAAGCTGATGGGCGCCCCCGAAATGGACGCGCTCGGCAAGAAGTACAACGACTGATCGGCAGGCGAAGAATTAGCGAATAAGCATGTGATCGTCGAACTTAGTGAGTTTGTTTTTCCACTTTTGGCTTTCTCGCAACAACCCTCAAACGACGACGGCGCCCCGAAGGACGCCGCTTAACAACCATAGCACAATTCCAGATCGGATGCGCGACGGCTTCAGTCGGAAAGAGGACCAAAGCCATCGAGGATTCTAACGGGGCGGTACAACCGCCCCCTACGGTTCGTTTGGTCGCGGCAGGGTTCCAAAATCGATGCTGGCCGAATGCCCCTTCGGAATTAGAAACATGGCCACCTCCGAAACAATGTCGTCCACCATGAAAGCCGTAGGGGGTGGTTCTACCGCCCCGATAGAATCCTGGTCCGCGCAGCGATCACTTTTTCGGGGAACACACCAACCACAGGGGATTGCCCACGGATTTTGAAAGCGAACTGATTCGCGACGCTTCGGCAGGTGATGACAATGGAGGACCGCTTCGCGGGCACGGATTTCAACTGAGCCGTACAGCCGCCCGCTACGGGTCGATGGGTGGCGAGCCTTCACGGGGTTTCCCGGGCGATTTTTCGAGCGACGTCCATCCTTCGAGACAATCGCCGGTCGACCGCACCGTAGGGGGCGGTTGTACCGCCCCGAAGGAATCCTGATCCGCGCAGCGGTCATCCATCCCCCAGCGATGGCCCCTCCCTACACGTCCTTGAATTCGCGCTTGCCCTTTTTCGCATCGATCGCGGCTTGAGCGGCTGCCAGGCGCGCCACCGGGATGCGGTAAGGCGAGCATGAAACGTAGTTCAGGCCCAGCTCGTTGCAGGTGCGGATGCTCGCCGGGTCGCCGCCGTGCTCGCCGCAGATGCCGAGCTTCAGGTTCTTGTTGCTCTTGCGCCCGCGCTCGATCGCGATTTTCATCAGCCCGCCGATGCCCTCGGCGTCGAGCTCCTGGAACGGGTCCTTCTTATAGATGCCGCGCACGATGTAGTCGTTGAGGAATTTCACCGAGTCGTCGCGAGAGAGACCATAGCCCATCTGGGTGAGGTCGTTGGTGCCGAAGGAGAAAAATTCCGCGGTCTCGGCAATCTGATCCGCGACGATGCACGCGCGTGGCACCTCGATCATGGTACCGACGGTAAATGCTACTTTCTGTTTGGTTTCCTTGAAGACCTCGGCCGCGACTTCGCGAATCTCGGACGCGAGGACCTCGAATTCCTTCTTCGTCCCGATCAGCGGCAGCATGATTTCCGGAATCGCCTTGACGCCCTTCGCGCGCAGTTGACAGGCAGCTTCCAGAATCGCGCGCGCCTGCGCCTTGTAGATTTCCGGATAGCTGATGCCAAGGCGCGAGCCGCGATGGCCCAGCATCGGGTTGAACTCGAACAGGCTCTCGCGGACTTGTTTGAGATGTGCCGGGGTGGTGCCGATTTTCTGCGCGAGGTCGCGAATCTCGTCCTCTTCCTTCGGCAAAAACTCGTGCAGCGGCGGATCGAGCAGGCGCACCGTGACCGGCAGCCCCTGCATCTCCTTGAAGATGCCGATGAAGTCGTCGCGCTGCATCGGGAGGATTTTCGCCAGCGCCTTGCCGCGCTCCTTGGCGTTCTGCGCCATGATCATTTCGCGCACCGCGTCGATGCGCTCCGGGCCGAAAAACATATGCTCGGTGCGGCACAGCCCGATGCCCTCGGCACCGAACTCGCGCGCGACTTTCGCATCATGAGGAGTGTCGGCGTTCGCGCGCACACCCATCGTGCGCTCCTTATCCGCCCACGACATGAACTTGGTGAAGATATGATGACATTTCGGGATCGACGGTCGGCACCCGCCCGAGGATGACCTCGCCCGCGGTGCCGTCGAGGGTGATGAACTCGCCGCGACTCACGATGGTGTCGCCGGCCTTCATCTTGCCCTTGCTGTAGTCGATTTCGATCGAGGAGCATCCCGCGACGCAGCATTTGCCCATCCCGCGCGCGACCACCGCCGCATGACTGGTCATACCGCCGCGCGCCGTCAGGATTCCCTGCGCGACCTGCATCCCGTGGATGTCTTCCGGTGACGTTTCGATGCGCACCAGGATGACTTTGCGGCCCGCTTCGGAAACCGCGACCGCCTCATCGGCGGAAAATACTACTTCACCGAAGACCGCACCCGGTGAAGCCGGCAGGCCCTTCGCGATGACGGTTTTCTTGAACTTCGGATCGAGGCGCGGATGCAGCAACTGTTCGAGCTGCACCGGATCGACGCGCATCAGCGCGGTGCGGCGATCGATGAGCTTCTCGTCCGCCATGTCGGTGGCGATGCGCACTGCGGCCTCGGCTGTGCGCTTGCCGTTGCGGGTTTGCAGCATGAACAACTTGCCGACGCTCGATGGTGAATTCCATGTCCTGGCAATCTTTGAAATGCGTTTCGAGGGCTTTCGAGATTTTCAGCAGCTCGCCGTAGACTTTCGGAAAAGTTTCCTCGAGCGAAAGCGACTTGGCGCGCCGCTCATCCTCGCTCATGCCCTCGCGCTCGGCCTCCGCGAGGCCGGCCTTTTTGCTGATCGGATGCGGAGTGCGGATGCCTGCGACCACGTCCTCGCCCTGCGCATTGACGAGGAACTCGCCGTAAATTCCCTTCTCTCCGTTGGACGGATTGCGCGTGAACGCAACGCCGGTCGCGCAGTCATCACCGAGGTTGCCGAACACCATCGACTGGACGGTGACCGCAGTGCCCCAGTCGCCCGGGATATTGTTGATGCGCCGGTAAGTGATCGCGCGCTCGTTGTGCCATGAACCGAAGACCGCGCCGATCGCCTCCCACAACTGCTCCTCGGGATTCTGCGGAATGTCGCGGCCGACCCGTTTGCGAATCAGCGCGCGGAACTCGCTCACCAGCTCGCGCAAGATCATCGGTCGTGAGATGCGTATCCTCGGTGACGCCGCGCGCGCTCTTCTTATGATCGAGGAGTTCCTCGAACGGATCGGGATCGTTCTTGTTCTCGGGCTTCAGCTTGAGCACGACGTCGCCGTACATCTGGCAAAAGCGCCGATACGAATCCCACGCGAAGCGCTCGTTGCCGCTGTCCTCGACCAGACCCTTCACGGTTTCGTCGGTCAGCCCGAGGTTGAGCACGGTGTCCATCATGCCGGGCATCGAGACGCGCGCGCCCGAGCGGACGGAAAACAGCAGCGGCTTTTGGGCATCGCCGAATTTGCGCCCGAGCGCTTTTTCGACTCGCGCGACGCTTTTCTTGACGCCCTCGGTCAGGCCCTTGGGATACTTGTTGCCGTGGTCATAGAAGTAATTGCAGACCTGCGTGGAAATCGTGAAGCCGGGAGGAACCGGCAGCTTGAGCGAGGCCATCTCGGCGAGGTTGGCGCCTTTGCCGCCGAGCAGATTGCGCATGTCGGCCCGGCCTTCCGCGATGCCGGCGCCGAAAAAATAAATTTCAGGATGAACGCGTGCCATCGAAAATAATCTCCTTAAGATTTCCCTCGCCTCCGCTGCGCTCCGGTCTCGGGAGCGCCTGCGGCGCGGCTTCGCCCGCTTCGCGTCTCAGTCGAAAAATTTTATGCCTAACATTTCCCCCGCCTCCGCTGCGCTCCGCTCTCGGGAGCGCCTGCGGCGCGGCTTCGCCCGCTTCGCGTCTCAGTCGGAAAAATTTTATGCCTAACATTTCCCTCGCCTCCGCTGCGCTCCGCTCTCGGGAGCGCCTGCGGCCCGGCTTCGCCCGCTTCGCGTCTCAGTCGAAAAATTTTATGCCTAACATTTCCCTCGCCTCCGCCGCGCTCCGCTCTCGGGAGCGCCTGCGGCGCGGCTTCGCCCGCTTCGCGTCTCAGTCGAAAAATTTATGCCTAACATTTCCCTCGCCTCCGCTGCGCTCCGCTCTCGGGAGCGCCTGCGGCGCGGCTTTGCCCGCTTCGCGTCTCAGTCGAAAAATTTTATGCCTAACATTTCCCTCGCCTCCGCTGCGCTCCGGTCTCGGGAGCGCCTGCGGCGCGGCTTCGCCCGCTTCGCGTCTCAATTGGAAATCTCTCCGCTTTGTGTTTAACGCGACCAGCCCACACGCGAAGTTAGTTCTTCCACGAGCTTGGAGATAGCGATGCGGTCCTGCGTCATCGTATCGCGGTCGCGTAAAGTCACGGTGTCATCTTCCATGGTCTGATGGTCGATGGTGATTCCGTAGGGCGTGCCGATCTCGTCCTGCCGCCGATAGCGACGGCCAATCGAACCCGCCTGGTCATATGCGACCGTGAAATGCTTTTTAAGCATCATCAGAACTTCGTTGGCTTTCTCGGGCTGGCCGCCCTTGCGCAGCAATGGATAGACGGCGGCCTTGATCGGCGCGATGCGCGGATCGAAGCGCAACACGATGCGCTCCTCGTTCTCGACCACGTCTTCGTCGTACGCATCGAGCATGAAAACCAGCATCGCGCGGTCGACGCCCAAGCGCCGGCTCGATAACCCACGGACGGTAGCGCGCCTTCGCTTCCTCATCGAAATAGGTGAGGTCCTTGCCGCTCGCCGCCGCATGCTGATCGAGGTCGTAGCTGCCGCGCTTGGCGACGCCTTCGAGCTCGCCCCATCCGAACGGATAGCGGTACTGAAGGTCGGTGGTGCCGCGCGAATAATGCGACAGCTCCTCCTTCGGATGCTGATGAAGCCGCAGGTTATCGCGCTTGGCGCCGAACTTCAGAAACCATTGAGGCGATGCTCGACCCAGTACTCGAACCACTTCGCCTCTTCGGCCTCATCGGGCTTGATGAAGAATTCCATCTCCATCTGCTCGAATTCGCGGGTGCGGAAGATGAAGTTCTCCGGCGTAATCTCATTGCGAAATGATTTGCCCATCTGCGCGACGCCGAACGGCAGCTTGACTCGCTGTGTATCTACGAGGTTCGCGAAGTTGGCGAAAATTCCCTGCGCCGTTTCTGGCCGCAGATACACCGTGCTCGCGGTATCCTCGACCGGGCCGAGGAAGGTCTTGAGCATCATGTTGAACTGGCGCGCCTCGGTCAGCTCGCCGCCGCAATCGGGGCATTTGGTCGGATCGGGAATCTGGTCGGCGCGAAACCGATGATGGCATTTTTTGCAATCGACCAGCGGGTCGGTGAAATTTTTCAGATGCCCCGAGGCTTCCCAGGTCTTGGGATGCTGCAAAATCGCGCTGTCGAGGCCCGATCACATCGGTGCGCTCCTGCACCATGTAGCGCCACCATGCTTCCTTGACGTTGCGCTTGAGCTCGGCGCCGAGCGGGCCGTAATCGTAGGTCGAACCGAGTCCGCCATAGATGTCGCTGGTGGGAAAAACGAACCCGCGCCGTTTGCTGAGGTTCACGATTTTTTCCATCGTGACCGCGCGCTTTTCGACCGGTCACAGTTTGGGCGGCATCTTCTTTACGATCTGGTGCGGACAACGAATCCTCCATGGATGCGAGCGGGCGGCCGCTCAGCCTAGTTTGATGATTTCGGCGGATGCGGCGCCGTTTAGAATTTCGAGAATCGCGACGGTGCCGGGAATATTGACGAGGTTGCGCGGCAGCGTCGCACTGCCCGGATTCACCACCAGCGTATCGCCGTAGCGCACGATGCCCTCGCAGTGGCTGTGGCCCTGCACAATGACATCCATCAGGCCGCCGAAGTGACGATGCATCGCGTTGTGAAACACGCGCTCCGAGGTTTCATCGGGAGTCGGGATCGCATGCACCAGCCCGATGCGCACGCCGTCGATTTCGAGCAGATGCGCCTCGCGCACCCGGTCATCATCGGTATCGAGCTTATGCGCGTGGCCATCGAGGCCTTCGTCACCGTTGCCGAGCGCGGCGATCACCGGCGCGATGCGTCGACAGCTCATCGAGGACGCGATTCACATAGACATCGCCGGCGTGCATGACGAGATCGACGCCGCGAAAAACCTCGAACACTGCGGGCGGCAAATGCTCGCAGGCTTCGGGGATATGAGTGTCGGAAATGATCCCGATTCGCATAAGGGTAGCGGCTGTCGATGTCCTCAAAGGCGAGCCACCAAGCCTATCACGCAGGAAAATCGCCCGCAATTTAGGCTTTTCGGCCGTCCGAGGCTACGCGCCTTTCAGCTTGATGCGGATAGGCCGCGATGCCGCCGATGCGGTGCCGCAATCAGCTGATGCAAAAGGTGGCGATGTCGCTCGCGGTGTTGTGGCTGATATCGGGGCAACTGACCGGAAAGATCTCCGTGCCGTGGATGGTTCCCATCACCTGGCGGCAGCGCGCCGGCACCCCGCTATTCATGAGGAGCCGGTAGAAGGCGACCCCTTCATCGCGCAACGGATCGCATTCGTTGACGCTAATGATGGTGGGAGGAAGCCCGGCGACGTCTGCGGAGGTAGCGAACGACGGCCACGCCAGCGGGTCGCGGTTGCGGAAAGCCTCGATGCCATAGCCCATCGCGCCGCGATTGTTATGCAGGTCGAGCAGGATTCCGTTGTTTTCGATCGAGGACGGAAATTGCGCTTGGGGCCATTCGCCGGCGATATAGGGGCACAGCGCATAAAGGCCTTTGATGAGCCCGAGGTCTCCGTCGCGCTTCAGTTTCAGGCCGGTGGCCAGGGTGAGATTTCCGCCGCCGCTCTCTCCTGCCACGACAATCCGCGCCGGATCGATGTTCAGCTTGGCGGCATTGGCGTGGACCCATTTCAGGCCCGACACGCAGTCATTCAGGCCGGCCGGAAACGGCGCGACCTCGGGGACCGACGACGGGGACAAGGCGTTGCGAAAGTCGACCATCGCAACCGCCACGCCTTTCGATGCGATCATCCTGCCCCACGCCTGATAATTTCCGTAGGTACACGACATCGCGGCCATTCCGCCACCGTGGATGTAATAGACGCATGGCAGGCGCGTCGCATTGTCGGGACGGATGAACTGAATTTTGATGGTATTGCCATCGGGCGCCGACACGAGGCTTTCAGTGCGAATGCTCAATCCCGCCGAGGGTGCGATCTCTTCGTAGTTGGCGGAGTTGAGCCATCCCATCAGGGCGGCAGCCCGCGCCTTGCCGGCAGGGCTGTTCTCTTCCGCCAGCATCTCCTCGCGGCTGGCAGCGTTCCCTCCACCGCTCAACTGGTCCATCGCTCCGAACATTGCTTTGAGACGGGGGTCGATACGAGGATCTTGCGCGAGTTTCGATGCCATGGCGTTTGCTCCGCGATTTTCTTAACGGCGATCTCGTGAAGGTTAAATCTCGTCAAGTCCTAGTCGGGCGCTGAAGCCGCCGTCAAGTGATCGTCGCCATATCTCATTTGCGGTCTTTGGATTCCAGCGGAGGAACACAGACTAAAGTCTGTGCTACATCCAGAGAGCAAAGAATTCCTGAATCGCGCGCAGCGCGCTGGATAAGGTCCCACTCCAGGTTCCTCGCAGACTCGGAACCAACCTCGCCCATCGGGCGAGGATTTGGGATCCGTGCCCGAGGGCCTCTGGCCATATCGATGTCATCAACCGTGGGCGCGGGAAGATCAATCGCGATCGCATCGTGCGCTTGAACCGAGGTCGAGGGAGCATGCTAAGAGTGATGCTACTGCTGCATCGGATTCGTCGTCGGGAGGAATTTGTGGCGCTAAAAAATCGGCTCGCGATGGCCGCTTCAATGCTTGGAGCCTGTCTCTTGATCGCCGGATGCCAGCATTACCTGGTCGCGGCCCCCGGCGATACGACGGTCGCGATTTATCCCGATCGGCAGACCTACGACAAGCTGGCGGACCTGAAGAAGCAGGGCGCGCTGGGCGCGCTCGCCAGCGGCGTCGGCAAAGGCGTCGAGGCCAAAAACGTCGATGACAAAACCCCGGTCAAGGTGCTCTCGAGCGACGACGAAGGCGACGTCATCGAGGTCACTCGACGGTCCCAACAAAGGCGTCAGCGGCTTCGTTCCCAAAAACAGCGTGAACTAGTCTTTAACCACGAAACCTCGATTCGAAGGAGAAAACCTCATGGATGAGAATGCCAAAAAGAAAGCGCTTTTGATGATCCCCTACGGCCTCTATGTGCTGGGCGCCGCGCATGGCGGCAAGAGCACCGTCGCGACGGTCAACTGGGTGACGCAGACCGCGTTCGCGCCGCCGCTGGTGGTGGTCGGCATCAAGAAGGATTCCGGTTCGCATGCGATGGTGAAGGATTCCGGCAAGTTCTCCCTCTCATGCCTGGAGACCGGGCAGAAGAAAATCGCGACCTCGTACTTCAAGCACGTCGAGCCGGTGGATGGAAAATTCGGCGAGTTCGCCTATGAGACCGGCGCCAACGGATGCCCCATCATCAGCGATGCGCCCGCCTCCGTGGAATGCGACGTGGTCGGCTTCTATGAGCTGGGTGACCATAGCACCGTCGTGGGCAAGGTGACCGAGGGTCATCTGAAGCGCGACGCCAAAATCATGATGCTGTCGGAGACCGGCTTCAATTACGGCGGCTGATAGGCCACAGGATCGCAGCCAGGTCAGGATTCTACGGGTCGTTCGCGAACGACCCCTACGGTTCCACGGTTGCGGCCATCCGAGCGTTGCGGCCCCGGACATTCGGTAGTTAGCCGGGTTCCCGGGGCCGCGACGTTTCAAAAAATGGAACGATCGCAAGGGTTCTAGATTGCGACCTTATGGGCAACGCGGATCCTGGAATCTATCCGCGACCCATCGCGCCGTAGGGGTCGTTCGCGAACGACCCGTAAAATCCTCGTTGCTGCATCCTCATTTCGGGCACGCGTCGCGTTGACTTGAAGGTCGCGGCATCGGAGAATTGAACCCAAATGGCACGTATTACAGTAGAAGATTGTCTCGAAAACGTCTCGAATCGTTTTGAACTGGTGCTCGCGGGCGCGCGCCGTGCCAAGCAACTGCTCAAGGGCGCGCCGCCGCTGGTCGAGTCCGACAACAAGGAAGTCGTAACCGCTCTGCGCGAAATCGCCGCTTTCAAAGTCAATATCGAATTCCCCGAAAAGGAATAGTCGAAGTCGCCCGAATACCGTTCGGACATCCCGATAATGGCCACTTGCCCTGGTCCTCGGAACAGGAGTCGGATATTTCAACGTGGCGCGTAAACCTTCCAAAACCTCTTCGGCCAAGCGCCCGCGCAAGGTTACGACCCCGGTCGTCGAGCCCGAGCTCATCGACGAGCCCAAACCCGCGCCGCAGAAAGCACGCCATGCGGTCGTCGCCGAGCCGGCCGAAATCGAGAGTCCCTGTCCGCCGATGGCGGCGACTCAGCGCCGGCCGAAATCGTTCTGAACCCCGACGCCGAGGTTGCCCTCGAACCCGACCACACTGACGGCGATGCGCTGCTGGAGGCTGCCGAGGAAGCCGAGCTCGCCGCCGAGCGTCAGGCCGCGCTGGTCCCCTATGATCCTCTGAGCCGCTACCTGGCCGAGGTCCGCCGCTTCCCGCTGCTGACGCGCGAGGAAGAAGCCGTCATCGCGAAGCGCTACACGCAGACCCAGGATCGCGAGGATGCGTTCCGGCTCGTCACCGCCAATCTGCGACTGGTAGTCAAGATCGCGATGGAATTCGCGCGCGCCTCGAAAAACCTCCTCGACCTGATCCAGGAGGGCAACGTCGGCTTGATGGAGGCGGTCAAGAATTTCGATCCCTACCGCGGGATCAGGTTTCCCTCCTACGCGGTATGGTGGATTCGCGCCTACATCTATCGCTACCTCATCAACAACTGGCGGCTGGTGAAAATCGGCACCACCCAGGCGCAGCGCAAGCTGTTCTTCAACCTCAAGAAGGAAACCGATCGCCTCGAGGCCGAGGGCTTTTCGCCGCAGCCCAAGCTCATCGCGCAGCGGATGGGGGTCAAGGAGAGCGAGGTCCGCGAGATGCAGGAGCGGATGTCGCAGAGCGAGGTCTCGCTCGATCAGCCGGTGCCGAATACCGAAGACACGCGGCTCCTCGATGTGCTCCCCGATACCGATCCTTCGAGCAATCCCGAGGAAGCGACCGCCGGCGATGAGTTCCGCCAGTTCGCCAAGGACAAGGTCGAGGAGTTCGTAAAGACGCTCGACGGCAAGGAGCGCGAGATTTTCCAGGCGCGCCTGCTCTCCGAGGATCCGACCACGCTGCAGGAAATCGGCGAGCAATT
This sequence comes from uncultured delta proteobacterium, assembly GCA_963848285.1. Lineage (GTDB taxonomy): Bacteria > Desulfobacterota > Binatia > Binatales > Binataceae > DATGKG01. Next base: position 93,520 of record CAWKCZ010000003.1, read on the forward strand.
CGGCATCAGCCGCGAGCGTGTGCGCCAGATCGAGAATCGGCTCAAGAAGCGCTTCAAGGATTTCGTCCAGGGCGACGCCGACGACCTCGAGCAGGCGGGGCGCTAGGGGGCGCAGTTTGTCGCTTCATCGATTTTCGGATGGCAATCTGAGTAGCGGTTCTAGGGGCTCGTGTCGTCCGGATCAGCGCGGAATTCAACGCCATTGTGAATCAGTATTTTCGGATCCGGCCGGCCGCCTTTTCCGCCCAGCACACCATTCGGCCTTAAATATTGATGGACCAGCGCCACCATTTGCCCCGAAGAGTTGAAGTACATGACCATTTGAGAACGGGTTCCGCGCGGTTCATTCGCCGACGAGGGGGCGCGTTTGTCTCGGACCAGTTTCTGACGAAACTCCCGAGCGTGTCCTTTTGCTCGATTCCAATACCGATTTTCGTTAAACATACTTCTGATGGTTCGCTTCGGAACCACTACCACCGGAATGGACGGATCGACTGCCATGGCCTCTGCTCAGCAAGTTCGTGATCAGCTGACCGCTTTTCTCGCTGACCAACAGTCACTCAAATCACTCGTCGAGTGGCTCACTCGTAACATCTGGAATTCGGACAAGGAAGCTCCCGGCACGACACGTCTGGCCGGTGATATCGAACTGGTTCTTGCGGAATACTCGGAACAACACATCGATGTTCAGGAGCTTCGCCGTCAGCTTACCAGTCTGCTGCGAAGCCGGAGGGCTTCCGAACCAGCCCTGTGAGGCCCGGGTGCACCCGCCCCATTAGAATCTGTCAAAGAGCCGACGCCGACGACCTCGAGCAAGCGGGGCGCTGAGCGACGTTCAGCGCTGGATTTGTAGCACAGGCTTCAGCCTGTGTCTTTTGACCTGGAAAAAAGGACGGCGGGGTGGCGCACAACTCGATGCGCGCGCCTGTTGCCGCACCGCGATGGCGTTAGGATAATGCTTTTCGACGATGCACGATCGCAGCGCAGCGCTGGTAGTTATCGGTAATGAAATCCTCTCCGGCAAGGTGCAGGACAGCAATGCCTATTTCACCGCGCGCGAGCTGCGCAGCCTCGGCGTCGAGCTGAAACGTATCGCGGTGGTTCCCGATGAGCTCGCCGCCATCGCCGAGGAAGTCGCTTACTGCGCCAGCCACTTCGATTTCGTGCTCACCTCGGGTGGCGTCGGTCCGACTCATGACGACATCACCATGGAAGGCGTCGCGATCGCGTTTAACCGCAAGCTCATTCAGCATCCGGAGCTGGCCGCCCTCATCAATAAACACATGGGCGCGCGTGCCAATGCTGCCAGCCTGCGGATGGCCGAGGTTCCCGAAGGCGCGATGCTCAACGATGCCGGTGACATCCGGTTTCCCACCGTGCAGGTGGAAAACGTCTACGTGCTGCCGGGCATCCCGCAACTGTTCGAGAGCAAGCTCAACGCGCTCAAGCCGCGGCTGCGCGCGGACCCGTATTTCATGCGTGCGATTTATACCAACAGCATCGAGAGTTCGTTGGCGGAACATCTGAATGCGACCCTGGTGATATATCCGCAACTGATGCTGGGGTCGTATCCAAAGATCGGAAACCCGGAATATCGGGTGAAGCTGACGCTCGAATCGAAGGACCAGGATTACCTTGATCGGGCATTCAGGCATCTGCTCGAATTGATTCCAGGCGACGCGGTGGTGAAAGTGGAATAGAATTTCTTTGTAGTGGAGGAGGAAGACGATGAGGAAGAAGAACACTTCGAGATTACTGGCAGGTGCGTTCGCGTTGATCATGATCGCACCAGCCGGCATGGCTCCCCGCAGTGCGCTTGCACAGACGGGAAGTTCGGCCTCGGGATCGCAGGTCCCGCAACCCAACGAAGGCGGCGTCAACTGGTCGGGTGTCGGCTACGGCGCCGGTGCGCTGGCCAGCAACATTTTCTATATCCCGGCCAAACTGGTGTACGCGATTTTCGGCGGTATCGTCGGTGGCGGCGCATGGTGCCTGACCGGCGGTAACACGCAGACTGCCAACACCATCTGGCGCAGCTCGCTGGGCGGCGATTATGTCGTCACCCCCGACATGCTGGCGGGCAAGGAGCCGGTTCATTTCAGTGGACCGACCGAAACCGCGCCGCTCCCGCCCGATAACAGCGCGACTGTGCAACCCATCACGCCGCCGGCGAGCGTACCGCAGCCCGCAGCCAATGCCGCCCCCGCCCCGGTGGGGGGTGGCGCTCCGATGGATCGCGGGTCCGGCTCGATGAGCCGGCCCGGCGGCCCCTCGACGCTGCCCGACACCAGCATCGAATAGAACAGGCATTTCGCATCGTGAAGAAAGCAAAGTTTCTCTGGAAATCGACCTGAACCACCTGCCGCAACGCAAGAAGTTTCTTGCGCAATGATCTCGGCCTCGAACTCGACGAGCGCGACTACGCCAAAAATCCCTTCAGCGAATCCGAACTCAAGCAGCTCTTTGCCGAGGCCGGCCTCGACCCGCGCGATCTCCTCAGCGTCAAAAGTCCCACCTACAAAAAGATGGGATTAGCCGACAAGAAGCTTACCTCCGCCGAAGCCATCCGCCTGATGGCGCGCGAACCCAATCTGCTCAAGCGCCCTATCGTGATCGCGGGCAAGACCGTCATCGCGGGATTCGACAAAGAGCGCCTGCGCACTGCACTTAGCTAACCGATCGCGCCCGTTTGCAATTTTGGGCATCGCCACATCAATGGAACCCTAGGGGGTGGTTCCACCGCCCCGTTAGAATCCTGATCCGCGCAGCGATCCTTGATTCCCGACTCACGCCGATTTGCCAACTTTACGGCCAGTCACTTCTCCCCGTGGAAGCGCCATTGATGGCCATCGCGCTCCAGTAGTTGGTCGGCCTCTTTCGGTCCCCATGAGCCCGCCGGATAGTTCGGGAACTCGCGCGCCGGCAATGCTTTCCATAAATCCAATAGCGGCGTCACGATGCGCCATCCAGCCTCGACCATATCGTCGCGTTGGAAGAGCGTCTGATCGCCGACCATACAATCCAGGATGAGGGTCTCGTAGCCGGTGCTGGGCGCGGCGCCGAAGTAGTCCGAATATTTGAAATTCATGTCTACCTGGTCGAGCTTCATCTTCGGTCCAGGAATCTTGGCGCTGAAGCCGAGTGAAATGCCTTCGTCGGGCTGGATGTGCACCACCAGCAGATTCGGCATGGTGTTCTCGACGGCGGTATCACGAAAGAGCGTGAACGGCGCGCGTTTGAACTGGATCGCGATTTCGGTCAGCCGATGCTTCATTCGCTTGCCGGTGCGAATATAGAACGGGACCCGCGACCATCGCCAGTTGTCGATGTACAGCTTCATCGCGGCGTAAGTCTCGGTATTCGAATCGCGCTTGACCTGATCCTCGGTGCGATAGGCGGGCACCGGCTTGCCATCCATCGATACCGGCGCCGTACTGGCCGCGCACCGCGGATTTGCAGAACCTCCTCGGGCTTGATCGGACGCGATCGCGTGCAGCACCTTGGCTTTCTCGTCGCGCACCGCATCCGCCTCGAAGGAGTAAGGCGGCTCCATCGCGACCATCGAGATGAGCTGCATGACGTGGTTGGGCACCATGTCGCGCAGCGCGCCGGATTCGTCGTAGTAGCCGCCGCGCTCCTCGACGCCGACTGTTTCGGCCGCGGTGATCTGCACGTGATCGATGTAGCGCGAATTCCAGATCGGCTCAAAGATGCCGTTGCTGAAACGAAACGCCATCAGGTTCTGCACCGTTTCCTTACCGAGGTAATGATCGATGCGATAAATCTGATTCTCTTCGAGGGTTTTTTTGATGTCGGCATTGAGCGCGTGCGCGGATTCGAGGTCACGTCCGAAGGGCTTTTCGATGACGACGCGCCGCCAGCGGCCATCTTTTTCGCTGATCAGTCCCGCATCGCCGAGCTGCTTGATCGCCACCGAAAAAAACCGCGGAGCGACCGCGAGGTAGAATAGGCGTTGCCCTTGGTCGAATGCTGCTTGTCCGACTTTCTCAATCATATCGGCCAGGCGCTTGTAGGCGGCGGGATCGCCGAAGTCGCACTGCACATATTCGAGGCGCTCATCGAACCACTTCCAGGTCGTCTTCATCGACCTTGCAGGTCGCGAACTCATGAATGTCCTTGTTCTGCGATTCGCGGAATTGCTGGCTGTTGAAGGGGTTGTTGGAAAATCCGATCAGCGAGAATTATTCCGGCAGTAGGTTGTTGGCCTTGAGGTTGTACAAGCGCGGGAAACAACTTGCGTTTGGTCAGGTCGCCGCCCGCGCCGAAAATGACCATCGTGCAAGGATCGCCAATCGGCGCCGCAGCGCCGGTGTTCTTTTCATTCGCCATGATTCCTTTATATATCGCGCGCGTGGTCTGAGGCGATTACGCAAAGGCGACGATTCCCCGCCGAGGTGGTCTCGCAGACTGCAGATGGGCGTATAAATTCCTGTGAACGTGGTTGTGTCGAGTTGTTGACACGAGCGACAATGTTAATTAGAGATTCGGACAGTTAATTCCGGCTATAGCGAACCAGGTGTTTCGCCGGTTTGTCCAGCCCAAGGCACTCCTCCGGTACCCATCACACCTCGCATAGAGGATTGCGGTCGAAGATCGCGTGAAACAGGGAGTGGAATTTATGGCACGTCACACCATCGCTTCGAGTAATTCCCGCCATCGTCCTGGATGCGCAAGGGGTAGGGCCTTCAACGGAACCAAAATTCCCGCCGACTTCGAGCGCCGTTGCTTCGAGTACGATCGCAAACTCGTCGCGGTCGTGATCGAGAGACTCGAAGCGGCCATCGGCCAGACCGCCGCTCAAATGGACATGGTCGCCGAGCAACAGATATACGATGAATCGCTCTCCGCCACCTTCGCGCGGATTGCGCAGCGCTTTCATTGGATGACGCACGAGCTCAATGACCTGATGGCCGAGGTTGGTGACGCCGAGGGTTATCCGAAGATGCCGCGGGATCAAGCGACTACCGCGGCAGTGGTCCGGCCACTCCCGCCTCGGTGAGCCTGACTACTACGTCTTAAGCCGGAAGTGGAGGTTTCTTGAAGCCTCCCAACTCGTGCTCCAGCGCCTTGGCTACCGCGAGGACGGTCTCTTCCTCGAATGCGCGTCCGACGATCTGCACGCCGATCGGAAGCCCGTCGCGATCCAATCCGGCCGGCACCACCGCCGCGGGAAGTCCCGCGCAATTGACCCATAGCGCGGGCCAGTTCGCCGCGAACAGGCTGTAGCTTTGCCCATCGATGCTGACGTCGGTCAGGCCGTGCTCGAATGCGGTGACGCAGAACGGCGGTCCGATAACTATCGGATACTTTTCCATGAACTGCTGAAGCTGGACGCGAAAGAGGTCGCGCTCGATCGAGGTGCGAAAAAAATCCGCCGCCGAGCGCGAAGGCAACGGCATCAACAGCGAGTTGCGCAACCGCTCGCGCGACAGATGCTCTTTGCCCGCCAGCGCCTGGCGCAGCAACTCGCCGCCATCAGCCATCGCGTAGTCGAACCAGATCCGCGCGGCATCCGCGATGGGCGGGGTTTTCTGCTCGACCGGCACGCCGATCTTGCTGAGGGCCTTGGCGGCGCGCTCGGTGGCCGCACGGATTTCCGCCGCGACCGGAACTGCGCCATCGACATTGGTGAAGAATGCGCACTGGACCTGCTTCAGGTTCACCCGCTCCGGATGCGCCTCCAGCGATGGCACCGTGTAAGGCGTACTCGGATGTGGCCCGCGAATCAGGTTGTATTCGAGGGTGAGATCATCGACATAGCGCGCCATCGGACCAATCGTCGCCATATGCGCGATCGGCGGAGGTGCGGCCGGCGACGGCGGCAGATGCCCGGTTCCCGGGATCGTGCCCCAAGTCGGCTTCAATCCAACCACGCCGCAAAAATGCGACGGGATGCGAATCGAGCCGCCGTAATCCGAACCCAGCGCCAGCGCACACATCCCCGACGCGAGCGATGCCGCCTCGCCGCCGCTGGAGCCGCCCGGCACCCGTCCGACGTGCCACGGATTGTTGGTCGAGCCGAACAGCGGATTGTCGCAATCGTAGTCCATCGCCATTTCGGGAACGTTGGTCTTCGCGATGATAATGGCGCCCGCCGCGCGCAATCGCGCCACCGCCGGCGCATCTTCTTTGGGAATGTGATGCTCGAGAATCTTCATCCCGTCGGTCGAGCGGACACCTTTGGTCTCGATCGAATCCTTGATGGTGATGGGCAGCCCTTCGAGCGGACGAATGTCTTCGCGGCCCGCGAGTCGGCGGTCGGCCTCATCGGATTCTTCGGCGGCGCGCTCTTCGACGAGGGTGACGACGGATTTCACATGATGATTGAGCGACTCGATGCGTTCGATAAACGCGGAAACCATTTCGGCGGCGGAAACCTCACGCGAGCGCAGCATCTGGACGAGCCTGGTTGCGGGCGCGAAAAATAATTCGTCAGAAAAGGCCATCGTGGGATACCTCGGATTAATGCGGTTTTAACATCGCATCGAATGAGATGCCAATGTGCGTCGGACGCGGGGCGTTGCGGCCTTAAGGATCGCCCCGGCAGTAAGTTTCGCAGGGGGCGTTCGCGATCGTCCCGAAAGGCGCGGTCGCGGAGGCAATCCCTGTATGTCGGCCACGGCAGTAAAAACCGTAGGGGGTGGTTCTACGGCCCCGATAGAATCCTGATCCGCGCAGCGGTCATTCATCGCCGGCGCGGCATCGAGGTGGCTTGGAACCGTCGACGCGATTCGCTCGAAAACAAGGACCAAAGCATCGAGGATTCCAACGGGGCGGTGGAACCACCCCCTACCGCGCGATAGAGGGTACCGGGTCATCAAGGTCAGCGGCACCGGAAGGTACCATGGAAGAAATGCGATTCCAGAGTGCGGCGCAATCCGTGGGTCATCTTCACCTGCTGTATAGCCTTCTGCTCGGGTTCCCTCGCTAGCTCAATTACGCCCTGCCTTGACTTAAGATGCTTGCAAAAGTTACCGTGCCGTTTCGATTGTAGTTAGCGCCAAGCATCATCTAATCCGCCCCTAGGCATCACCGGGTCCCATGGGTGCGATCCTCTAATGTAAATGGCGCGGCGCTCCAACGATTTTCCTCGAGGCGCGGGGGGATAATGCCGCCAAAAGATGGCACCAAGTCTAAACCCATAGTGAGCAACCTGCGAGTGCGAACGATGCTTTTGGCAATCTTCGCGCTCACTTCCCTCTTCGCTCTAGCGACGGTTACCAGACCTTCCACCGCCAGAGAGCGGTCACGCGGCGCGGATGCCAGTAATTCAGGACCGCGCGCGCCAATAGCGTCGGCCAACGCTGCTGCGCGCTTCGCCAATCTCCCGATGGATTTCGAGCTGAACCGTGGCCAAATCGATGCGCGCGCAAAGTTTCTCGCCCGCGGTCCCGGCTATTCGCTTTTTTTGACTGGTGACGAGGCGGTGCTGGCGTTAGAAAAAATCCGTCTCACCCGCGATACGATGGCTTCGGGCGCGAATGCGCATCCGCTGGTCGAGCGCCGCGTTTTACGGATGAGTCTTGCGGATGCGAACCGCAGCGCGCCGATTCAGGGCGTGGACCCGAATTCCGCGCGATCCAATTACTTCGTCGGTAAAGATCGCACCCGGTGGCATACCGACATTCCGCACTTCAATCGAGTTCGCTACTCGTCGATTTATCGCGGCATCGACCTGGTCTACTACGGTACCAATCATCAGCTCGAATACGATTTCAAGGTTAAGCCCGGGGCCGATCCGGCGCGAATTCGAATGAACTTCCGCGGCGCCGACGCGATGGCGCTCGACCGCCATGGCAACGTGACGATGCAACTCGGCGCCGATCAGCTCTTGCTGCATAAGCCGGTCATTTACCAGGAGCTTAATGGCAAGCGACACGCGATCGACGGCAACTATCGCATCAGCGGCCGCACCGTCGCGATCGAGGTAGGCGCCTACGATCATAGCCGTGCGCTAGTCATCGATCCGGTACTGGGACCGACCTTGAGCTATGCCACTTTCCTCGGCGGCAGTGTGACCGACGGCGCTGCGGCGGTCGCGGTCGATAGCAGTCTCAACGCCTACCTGACCGGCATTACCTGTTCGTCGGACTTTCCGGTCCACCAGGAAGCCATCAACCAGGGATGCAACGTCTTCGTTACCAAGCTCAATGCCACCGCGACCTCGCCCCTGGTGTATTCGACCGTGCTCAGCACCGGCACCCAGTTCAGCCTGGGCAGCGGCATCGCGGTTGACGGCCAAGGCTCCGCATACGTAGTGGGCTCTGCGGGTCCCGGATTTCCGACTACCGCAGGCGTCATCAAAGGAACGCTGACAACTGAAAGCAGCAACGCCTTCGTTGCGAAGCTGAATGCTGCCGGCGATGACCTCGAGTATGCGACCTACCTCGGCGGCAGCACGCCGGCGGGGGCATATCCGGTGCAGGACAGCGGTCTCGCGATCGCGTTGCTGCCCGGATGCGCTTCCAACTGCGAGGCGTATGTCGGGGGCAGCACCGATTCGTCGAATTTCCCCATCGCACCCGCCCAAGGCGCGCTGCAATCCGCCAACGGCGGCACCACCGATCCATTTGACGGGTTTGTGACCGAGCTGTCCGCCGACGCCTCGAGTCTCGTCTACAGCACCTATCTGGGCGGTCATAGTGGTGACACCGTGCTCGGAATTGCGGTTGATAGCGGCGGCAATGCGTATGTGACCGGCGGCACCAACAACTCACAGCCGCCGAATAATTTTCCGACCAAAAATTCGCTGCAGGCTTACGGTGGCACCGTCGATGCGTTCGTCGCGAAGCTGGTTCCGGCCGGCACTTCGCTCATCTATTCGACCTATCTGGGCGGCAGCGCCTATGACGTCGGCACCGGCATCGCGGTCGATAGCACCGGCGATGCCTATGTGAGCGGCTTCACCTATTCGAGCGATTTTCCGATTGCGAGCGCGCTGCAAAGCAGCTTCGGAAATCCGGGGACCGGCTTCGCCACCGAAAACGGCTTCATCGCCAAACTCAATGCCTCCGGCAGCGCCTTCAACTACGCCACCTATCTCGGCGGCATCACCGCCGGACTGCTGGGCGGCCCGGTGATCGACGGCATCGGCAATGCCTACGTTACCGGCTTCACCGACACCCCGGACTTCCCAGTCACCGCGAACAAGCTGTTCGGCCCCTCGACGCCGGCCGGCAACTTCATGCGTAGCACCGATGGCGGTGTGACCTTCAAAACCACCGCTTTGCCCTCCACCGTGCTGGCGGTTGCCACCGACTTCACAGTGCTACCCAACGTGTATTACGTGGGCACCCTCGGCAACGGGATGTTCAAAACGACCAATGCCGGAACCAGCTTCGTCGCGCTGAGCGGTCTTACCACCGGGCTCGTCAACGGGGTCGTAACCGATGCGAACGTAACGCCGCATCTCATATTCGCAGGCACGCTCGGCGGCCTGAAGAAGAGCAGCGACGGCGGCGTAAGCTTCAGCACTACCAGTCTCGGAACGGCTCCGGCGCGACCGCTGCTCATGGATCCGGAGACCAACATCATGCTGGTGGCGACCGGTTCCAACGGCGTGAGCATCTCGACCGATCATGGCGTGTCTTTCGTCGCTTCGACCCTGGCGGCCAATACCGAGGTAACCTCGGCGACCCTGAATTCTTTGACGGTTCCACCGACGGTCTATATCGGAACCAACAAGGGAATCTTCAAGAGCACCAGCGGCGGCCTTTCATTTGCCGCGACTGCGGTTGGATTCGATGCGATTTCATCGATTTTTATCGACCCCTCCAAAAACCGGGGCTATGCCGCAGGTCAGAACAATCAGCTCATCCTCAGCAACGACGGCTTTGCGACCTACAGCTTCCCGCTCGGCCCCAATCATGGACCAGCCTATGCGGTTCTGCTCGACACGACCGGGAGCAATCCGATTTTTGGACCGCCGACCAACACGCGGCTCTATGTCGCCAGCGATGCGGGATTGTTCGCCAGCACCGACGATGGCGGCACCTTTGTAACGGCGTTCAGCCTGACTGCGTTCAATGCATCGCCGTTCGTGGGGCCGTTCGAATTCAACAACCTCGGGCAGGATCTCATCCGCACGCGACCGGCGGGTCTGGTGATGACGGAGAATTTGCAAAAGGACGCCGTCCTTGCGCAGATCGGTCCGAACGGAGATGCGTTGCGATTTTCCACCTATCTGGGCGGTAAAGCCGCCGACTTCGGCCAAGGCATCGCGCTGGCGCCCGACAACTCCGCGGTTTATGTCGATGGCACCACTGCCTCGAGCGACTTCCCCGCAACTCAGAATGTTGTCCAGTCCACGCTCAATGGCAGGGCCAATGCCTTCGCAGCGAAGGTTATCATTCCGTCGGTGACCCCGACCGCAACTGCGACCGCAACCTCCACGGCGACTGCGACGGCGACCGCAACTGCGACGGCGACTGCCACCCTGACCGCAACCGCGACCGCCACCTCCACGGCGACTGCGACCGCAACGGCAACCGCAACTGCCACCGCGACCCATACCGCGACGGCCACCGCGACCGCGACGCGGACCGCAACGGTTACCGCGACAGTAACGGCCACCTTGACGGCGACCGCGACTGCGACGGCAACGCTGACGCCCACGGTTACGCAAACGGCGACCGCCACCGCGACGCTCACCCCGACTCCGACCGCGACCGCAACCTCGGCGGTGGCAGGCGCGATTTCGGTGCCGACGCCGATCGTCAACATCATCATCAAGAACAGCCAGACCATCGATAACGCCGGCACGTTCTCATACACCAGCCAGAAGGAATTCACCGAGCTGCTGCACAACGTAACGGTTAGCGTCAGCGGGCCAGGGCTGCTGACCTCGCTGACCCTGACCGCGAATATCGGCGGAAGCATCTCGACTGCGACCGTCGCGCCTCCGACCAACCCCAGCGTGTTCACTTTCAGTCAACCAATCAGCGTTCCGCCGGGCGGAGTGGTGAACTTTACGCTGAGCGCGGTAACCTCGGGGGAGGCCACGGCCACCGCGACGTCAACTGCCACCCCTGCGGCCGGCCTGCTGCGCGGATCATCATCGGACGGAGGATCCTCCGGTGGAGGTTTGTCGGGTGGAAGCTTCCACGGCAGCTCGGCGATGCAGACCGCCTCGGCAATCCTGCGCAGCGCGACCTCGTTTAATGGGATGTCGACCAGCGGCATGCTGACGCTGTTCGGCGCCATCGTTCCAATGATGTTGATGACCTGGATGTTCCAGGGTGGGCTCCGTCAACGTATGGTCGGGGCGGTCACCGGGATGTTCGTGGCATCGATGGCGCTGTCGTGGACCGGATGCGACCCCTGCCCGAGCTGTAACAACAGCTTCGACTCGACCGTCCAGGTGATCGTCGCGGTGGCGATTACCGATGCGCAAGGCAATCAGTTGAGCATCACCGGGGTGCCGGTCAATCTGAGCCAGCTCTCCAAGACGGGAAGTTAGGAACGGTTGACGCCGAATCGCGAACGATCCGGCGTCAACCACCCATCGAGCGTCGTTAGTTCTTGACCGTGACGGTTGCCGTCGCGGTGCCGAGCAGCGTTCCGCTGCTGTTGTATCCCCGAATCAGGATGGCATGAGCGCCGTTAGCCACCGTAGTGGTGTTCCAGTTGAACGTCAGCGGAGGGGTTGAGGCATTGTAAATGCCGTCGATGTAGACATTGACCCAGGAAACGGCGGTGGTTTTCTGGACGGTGATGGTGACGGTTCCCGTTACCGACGCATTGTTGGCAGGGGTCGTGATTTGCACCGGGCCCGGGGTAGGCGTCGCGGTTGGCAGGGCAGCAGTGGACGTCGCGGTGGGGGTGCCTCCCGCGGCATTGTGCACGACGACGGTTACCGACACGGTGCCGACAACCGCTCCCGCGCTGCTGAACCCGGTCGCGGACAGAATGTGGCTTCCGTCAACCACAGTCGTAGAGCTCCAGGGGACCGTCTGGGGCGGCGTCGAGGCGAGATAGAGCCCATCGACATAGAGATTGACCCATACTGCGGCGGTGGTTTTTTGGATGACCACGTTCACGGTTCCTGAGACCGTCGCATTGTTGGAGGGCGCCGTGATTTGCACGACTCCGGGCGTCCCGGTGGGCATCGCGGTTGGGGTCGCGGTCGACCCAACGGTCGGAACGGTGGTCGGCGTTCGAGTTGGAATCGAACTTGGAGTGTTACTAGGCGCGGTCGTCGGGGTTGGGGTTCTGGTCGGGGCGGTAGTTGGGGTCCTGGTCGGCGCAATGGTCGGTGCTGCCGTCGGCGTCGCGGTTCGGGTAGCAGTGCGAGTGGCGGTTGCTGTGCTGGTCGCGGTGGGTGTCGGCGAGGCGATGGTCGATCCATTGATGAATTGCGCCAGCACGTTGCGCGTGATCTGCTGTGCGGCAGCATTCACTCGCGAAGGACTCGGACTCCACGGACTGACGTTGCTTAAGCCGTAGCTCCACTGAACCGATCCGGTCGCAAAGACCGTCGCCCCGCTCTCGGCGGTATAAACCGTCATGTCCCCGAATTGGGTCTCGCCATCGAAGCTGTATGGCGAATGCGCAAGGTCGATCAGGCCCTCGGGGCTTTGCTCGTTGTCGAAGATGGCGTCGACTTCGTATCCAAGCAGGCCTTTTAGCGCGCTGCCATTTTTTAGGCCGGTATTGGCGAAGACCCAACTGGAGGCATCCGTGATGATAATGTCGCCATCGATCGGTTCGAAGTTGTTGTACATCACACCGATGAGACCGTTCTCGGGATTGGCGGGCAGTGTGACTTTATCGTCGCGCCATAGATTGGTCACCAGATTGTAGGTCGAGGGCTTACCCGCGTCGGGATCGAGCTCCCAGCTATCCTTGTAGCCGACAATGGTTCGGTCCGCTGCGCCGGTAGCGGGACTGGGCTCGAAGCGAATCTGCCAGTACACCGAGTTCGCGGTGAAAAATCCGAGACTCACACCCTGGTCACGAGCGGCGGTGACGTTCTGACGCATCTCCAATGACCAATACTCGTCGTGGCCGATCGAGAGGAAACCCTTGTGCAGCAGTAATTCGGCGGGCCGCTCATGGGTATCGACATCAGTCGAATATACGACGTCGTAGCCTTCCTTCTCGAGGAAAGCGGCCATGTTCACTTCCCAGCTCAAAATTTCGCCCGCGCCGAAGGAGTCGTCGTAAGGCCGGTTGAAGGAAACCTTTACGGCGGGAATCTCGTCTTCGCTATTGTAGTCGTACAGCGATTTTCCGCCCCACGCGTTGTACGCCGCCGCGGTCGTCACCGAGCTTTGAAACATCAGGTCCGAGGCTCGCCCATCGTTGCGAACCACGAACCCGATCAGACTGTCCTTGCCGGATGAGGTGCCACGCAGCCTGGCGACATAGAGCCCGCTGACCCAAGTCGAAGGGATAGTGAGCGTATATGGATTGGTCCAGCGGCATTCAACCATCCCAGTCACCGGATCAGGTGCCGGGGTGATTTGGGTGAGTCCGGTGCGGGTCACCGGCGAAGTCATCTGGCGTCCGCCAAGACCCTGATAGTAGCCAAGACGATATACTGTGAAGGTGTACTGCGGGTCGATGGTGCTGACGAAAAAGCTAATCGGATTACCGGCATTGACGCTGGTCAACGAGGCATAGCCTTCGATTTCATGATTATCGGCAGAGTTGGAGGGATACCAAGCCGCGGTACCGGTATTAAGGTTCTCGATTTGGATGAGATTGGCGGCGCCGGAGGTTCGAATGACCCCTTTTATTGCGAATATTGCTAGTGTCAAGAATAATAACGATAGCAAAAGATATATACGCTGAAGTTTCACGATAATTACCACTCTTGAGGATATTAAACATCTTTTAACTGCTTACAGCTTAAGTGTCGATGATAATTATGGCTAACGCAAGCCGTCAAAAACATTTGTAAATTTGTCTAAATATTAATTGGGACTTTTTGGACTGCTGGATCGCCCTATGCCGTCTCGGCCAACTGAATGGTTGTCCTCGCGGCCGGAGCCGGCGTAGCTTTGTGGTGCGACCTGATGGCGAAATCTTCAAATCTGAAGCACTCCGGATGGGGAATTCCACCATGGCCCCACGTGTCGATGCTCAAGTCGGATCCCTCACGCATGGGTACCGCTCGACCTCGAATCGCGATCATTGGCGCCGGTCTGACCGGAACCTCGACCGCGTTGCATCTCGCGCGACGCGGTATCGACGCGGTCGTATTCGAGGCCGGACTGGTCGCCGAGGGTGCCAGCGGCCGCACTGGCGGCTTGGTCCTCGAAGGCACCGCGGTGGGGCCTCTTGAGGATGTCGATAATTGCGTCGTCGGATTGGAACGCGTGGTTGCCGACGAACGGATCGAATGCGACCTCGTGTTGCCGGGATGCTGGGAGATTCAGCATCGCCAGGCGGCATCGGGGAAGATGCTGCCGTGGACCGATGCGGGCCAGCCGGTTTCCATCGTCAAAAGCGTCGCCGGAGGGATGGTTCAACCCGCCGCACTGACCCAGGGCCTCGCACATGCGGCGATTCGCGCGGGCGCTGTGATTCGCGAGAATGCGCGAGTCACGGACATTAGCTTCGAACCCGAGTTGAGGCTCGAAGTCGACGGCGAGCGCGTTACTCCCGGACACCTGGTCATCGCCACCAATGCGTGGATCAACGCGACGCTGCCTGACACCCCGCCGCTGAGCAGTTGTTTGACCTTTGCGGGCGCGACCGAGCCGCTGAAGCCCTCGACTCTCGAGGCGATTGGCTTGGCCGAGGGCGTCCCCTTTTACACCACCGATCTTCCTTATTTATGGGGCCGGACCATCGCGGACGGGCGGGTAATTTTTGGCGCCGGCCTGGTGTTCGGGGAGCCCGCCGAATTGGAAACGGCCGACGTAAGCCTCGGCGAGTCATCCGCGGTGCTCGAACGAATGCTCCGTCGCGTGCGCGGACTTCATCCCCAGCTTGCGGGCGTGAAGTTTTCCGCGGCATGGGGTGGGCCGATCGCTTTCGGTGAAGACACCGTCCCGCTGCTGGGCAGGCATCCTCGGGAGCCGCGCGTATTGGTATCCGGCGGATATGCGGGGCACGGCGTCGCACTGAGTGTGCGGGCTGGAGAACTGCTTGCGCTCGCGATCGCGGATGAACGTCCATTGCCGGCGTGGGGTTCGCTCAGCCGATGACGACGCCGAACCGTTACCGCCTTCGACTGGTTGTCATGCTCGTCTTTCTGCTGGTTGTGCCGCGGGTCCACGCGCAATGGGACGGGCGCGACGGCTGGGTCGAGGAGCCTGCCACCAAATCGCTCAACCTCGAGGGCGACTCGGGACATTCGTACCTCGACCCCGCATCGATCCATCGCGGCGACGATGGATTGGTGTATTTCAGCGAGAGCACCGGAGTCAGCAAGCCCGAGGAAATCGGCCATACCGGCTTCATGAAAAATGCTTACGACTGCACGAGGAACATCAAATATATGTGCGTTGGAATCGGCGACTGGCGCAACGATCGTAAGAGCGCGATCGACACCGCGCATGATCCCGCGCTGCGCGTCTACCGCAAATATCTCTGTAACGATGCCGATTCGCCGACTAGCGACCTTCCTCCGCCCCGCATCATGAAGTCATCATCGAACTAGCGCGATCGTCACCCTTCCTGTCCCATCCACAGCGAGTCAGAATGGCCGGTTTGATCAGTAAAAGGGGAAACGCTTGAAGGACTCGATCAGTCGAGATTTTCTGATTGCCTCGATTGCCGCGGTCGCCCTCTTCGCCTTTGGGCTTTCCGCTTCGGCGCAGATGGCCTCGGGCACCGTCCATATGACCGGGCATCAGGCGCTGATGTCATGGACCAGCGGAATGCAGCTTGAAGCGCAGCCGACTGGACCGAAGCCGTCGTTCAGCAACAATCTCCGTCTTCTCGGCGGCGCGTGGTATGACCAATTGTGTACGCCATGTCACGGTCCCCACGGCGACGGCGCGGGACCCTGGGCGGGCAAGCTGTCGCCGCGTCCGCGCGACTTCACCAAAGGAGTCTACGAGTTTCGCTCGACGCCGACCGGCACGCTGCCGACCGACGAGGACATCTGGAAGGTGGTGTCGGGCGGATTGCATGGCACCGCGATGGTGCCGTGGATCACTTATTCCGCATACGACCGATGGGCGCTGGTAGCCTATGTCCAGAGTTTCTCTCCTCGATTCGCATCGGAGCCGCGCGGCACATCGATCGCGGTGCCCACCCCTCCTGCTGAGACGCCACAGCTAGTCACCGCCGGAGCAAAGCTGTTCAAAGAAGTGGGCTGCATCGAATGCCACGGCGCCGGTGGAGTCGGCGATGGCCCTTCGGCGAGCACTCTAAAAGATGCAGGTGGCCGACCGATTCGGCCGCTTCCGTTCGACGGCGACATTTTTCGCCGCGGCTCCAGCATGCGTGACATCTTTCTCACGGTGCGGACCGGGCTCGACGGAACGCCAATGCCATCGTACGCGGAATCGCTGACTCCGGATCAGACCTGGGCCGTCGCGGCCTACGTGCGGAGTTTCCTTAATGCCAAGGCGCCGCTGAAGGATCCGAGCACGCTGGCACGAATCGCAGAGGCGCACCGTCAGGAACACACCGGCATGATGATCGACATGCCGGGGATGGGCCGCATGCCGATGACGCGCGATCCCAATCGCGCCCCGCGTTGATGAAACCTCAGGGCGATCAATACTCCCCGATCTGAAATAGCGACTAATGAGCGTTAGCGGCCTCGCTCGACTCGCAGTCCACACGCGGCCGCAGCGTGCAGTTGGCGCTGTCAGCGCTGATAAAAGGAATACGAGCTATCGAGCGATCCTGAAAAAACAGCGCGCTCGCGATTTGAATTCCATCGAGCGCTTTGAGTCCGTTGCTCCTAATGACTTCTTCAGCTCTGCGCAGCAAGGGTTCAGTCACAGCCACCAACTCCCATTGGGAGCGATCAGCTGAAGCCCTGCGCGCGATCGCCCCGATGACGCGCTCGTTCAATTCTCCCATCATGCGTCTTCTTGTCAGGGCGGACACTAGTTCGACCGGAGTTAGTACGGAAGTCACACATCGATATCGCGCAGCAGGCGCCGCGCATCGAGCGCTCCAGTTTCGTTCAGATAGCGTTTTGCCAGAACGCTAGTATCGAAATATGCCCGAACTGCGGGCATCTAGTCCTCGTCGCGCATTTCCCGAATGGTGTCGACGATCGACTTCCCCGGAAGTCGGTGGCCCTTGTAGGGGGCATTGGTCCTTTTTTTCGCGCCGGGATCAGGAACCCCGATTCGACCATCCGCTTGATCGCTTCTTCCTCGGCATCTTCGTGCTGAGCCGGCGACTCTGGACGCACTGGACTGATTCGCACCACCGGCTTGCCGTGATCGGTGAGGATAACTTCCTTACCCCTGCGCACGGCCTTGATGAGGCTCGAGAATTTCTGGTTCGGCTCGCGCAAACCAACCATTCGCGGCGTTCGTGACATTGTCGTCAGGTTACTACAACCCGCGTCAGGTTGCCTGTCATTCAACCCTCCATAGTCCTCGTAAAACCGATTGTGGGGAGAGCAATGGCGTCAAGCCTCGCGATGCGCGAGGGCGCCGCGTTGGGGCGTGCGGCCGCGCACACGCGCCCACCATAGGCTTAAGCTGTCGAGATACAGATAAATCACCGGGGTGGTGTAGAGCGTCAGCATCTGGCTGACCAGCAGCCCGCCGACGATCGCGATTCCGAGTGGACGACGCAACTCGGAGCCGGTGCCGGTTCCGATCGCAAGCGGCAGCCCGCCCAGCATCGCCGCCATGGTCGTCATCATGATGGGGCGGAAGCGCAGAATGCACGCTTCGTAAATCGCGTCTTCGGAAGATTTGCCCTCGAGGCGCTCCGCCTGCAGCGCAAAATCGATCATCATGATCGCGTTCTTCTTCACGATGCCGATGAGCAGGACGATGCCGATCAAGGCGATAATGCTGAGATCGTAGTGAAACATCAGCAGGAACAGCAGCGCGCCGACTCCAGCCGACGGCAATGTCGAGAGGATCGTGATCGGATGGATGTAACTTTCGTACAGAATTCCGAGCACGATGTAGACCGTCAGGAGGGCCGCCAGGATCAGTATCGGCTCGTTGGAAAGCGAGGATTGAAATGCCTGCGCGGTTCCCTGGAAGGTGCCGCGGATGCTGCTCGGCATGTGGATATCGCTCTGTGCCTGGTTGATGAGGTTGACCGCATCGCCGAGCGCGACCCCTTCCTTGAGGTTGAATGAGATCGTTACCGCGGGAAATTGGCCCTGATGGTTGACTGTGAGTGGAGTTGTCGACGGCTGATAGTGGGTAAAGGCGCTGAGCGGAACCTGTCCACCATTAGTGGAACTCACGTAGATCTGCTTGAGCCCTTCGGGGGATTGCCAGAACTCCGGCGCCGCCTCCATCACGACGTGATACTGGTTCAACTGCGTGTACATGGTCGATACCTGGCGCTGGCCGAAAGCATCGTACAAGGTGTTGTCCAGGAGTTCGGGCGTGATACCGAGCCGTGCCGCGCTGTCGCGATCGATCACGAGGTTGGCCGCGAGTCCGCTGTTCTGCTGATCGCTGCTGACGTCGGTGAGTTGCGCAATGGTGCGCATCTTCTGGAGCAGTTTTGGCGCCCATTCCATCAGCTGCGCGAGATCGTCGCTCTGCAAGGTGTACTGATATTCGGCGCTGGCCAGGCGACCGCCAATGCGAAGATCCTGCACCCCCTGCATGTATAGACTGATCGCCCGGAATTTTCGACGCCTTCTTGCGAATTCGCGCCATGACTTCAGTCGCGTTGATGCCGCGTTCGCTCTGCGGTTTGAGCGCGATGAAGGAGCGCGCATTATTAGCCGCGCCGCCATCGCCGCCAGTAAACGCCAGCACGTTGTCGACGGCCGGATCGCTGTCGATCAACTTGACCACCTTCACCAGCCGATCGCGCATCGCTTGAAACGAGGTGTCCTGATCGGCGAACACCGCGCCCATCACGCGGCCGGTATCCTGTTCCGGAAAAAATCCCTTGGGGATAATTTTGAACAGATAAATATTGAGGACGAGGGTTGCGAGCGCGATCGTGAGCATCAGGGCCGGATGACGCAAGACCCATTTTAAGCTGCGCTCGTAGTTCGCGAGCATACGCGTTGAAGATGTTTTCACTAATCCGATAGAACCGGCCATGGTGACGATCGTGCTGGGAGCGTAGCAGCTTCGCGCACATCATCGGGGTGGTCGTCAGCGACACCACCATCGAGACGGCGACCGCCGCCGCGAGCGTGACGGCGAATTCGCGAAACAGGCGTCCGACAATCCCTCCCATCAACAGAATCGGAATAAACACCGCGATGAGCGAAAACTGATCGACATCACGGTGAAGCCGATCTCGCGCGTGCCCCGCACTGCCGCCCGAAACGGCGTATAACCCTCCTCGAGGTAGCGCGAGATGTTTTCGATCACGACGATCGCGTCGTCAACCACGAAGCCGGTCGAGATCGTCAACGCCATCAGCGAGAGATTGTCGATGCTGTAGCCGAACAGGTACATGATGCCGAAGGTTCCGACCAGCGAGATCGGCACCACGATGCCGGGGATCAGGGTGGCGCGCAGGTTTCGCAGAAACAGGAATACCACCATGATCACCAGCGCGATCGAGATGAGCATGGTGAATTCCACATCGTGCACCGAGGCGCGGATGGTGGTGGTACGGTCCATCCCCACGGTCAGCTTGATGTCGGCGGGAATCGACGCGCGAGCGCCGGCAGCGCCGCGTAAATCCGATCCACAGTATCGATGATGTTCGCGCCGGGCTGGCGATAGATGATCACGAGCACGGCCGGTTTGGCATCGATCATTCCCGGCGGTGCGCACGTTCTCGACCGAATCCGTCACCTTGGCTACATCGGATAAAACCACCGCCGCACCGTTGTGATAGGCAACGATCAGTGGACGATACTGGTCGGCCTTCAAAAGTTGATCGGTGGTTGAAAGTCGTCCAGGCCTTGGTGTCGTCCGCGATCTCGCCCTTGGGACGGTTCGCATTGGAGGCTGCGAGCACGGCGCGGACCTGTTCCAGGCTGATACCGTACGGCGTTGAGTTGGGTCGGATTCAGGTCGACGCGCACCGCCGGGCAGAGCGCTGCCGCCCACCGTGACCTGGCCCACGCCTTCGATCTGCGAAAGCTTCTGCGCGAGAATCGAAGACGCCGCATCGTACATCTCGCCGGTACTTTTGGTCTTCGAGGTCACCGCGAGGATCATGATCGGCGCGTCGGCCGGATTCACTTTGCGATAGAGCGGCTTGGCCGGGAGGTTGCTCGGGAGATTGCTATTGGCGGCGTTGATCGCGGCTTGCACATCGCGCCCGGCCGCATCGATGTTCCGGTTCAAATCGAACTGCAGGACGATGCTGGTCACGCCGAGAAAACTGGTCGAGGTCATATCGGTCAGCCCGGCGATCCGCCCGAACGATCGCTCCAGCGGCGTCGCGACCGATGAGGCCATCGTCTCGGGGCTTGCGCCGGGAAGACTGGCCTGCACCTGGATGGTGGGAAACTCTACCTGCGGTAGCGGCGCGACCGGCAGCAGGCGGAACGCGATAATCCCCGCCAGCGCGATCGCGATCGTCATCAGCGTGGTGCCGACCGAGTTCTTGATGAAGGTTTCCGAGAAACTCATATCGCCTGCACGCGCGGGGTCTGCATTTCCGCGGCCTCGGCGCGCACCTTTTCCGATTCCGGCGCGAGGCGATCGAAGTAGAGAAAAATAACCGGCGTGGTGTAGAGCGTCAGCAACTGGCTGATGAGCAGGCCGCCGACGATCGCGATCCCGAGCGGACGGCGCAGCTCCGAGCCGGTGCCGGTTCCGAGCGCGAGCGGCAACGCGCCGAGCAGCGCCGCCATCGTGGTCATCATGATCGGGCGAAAGCGCAACAGGCACGCCTCGTAGATGGCGTCCTCGGCGTTCTTGCCGCCTTTGCGCTGCGCCTCGAGCGCGAAGTCGATCATCATGATCGCGTTTTTCTTGACGATACCGATCAGCAGGATGATTCCGATCAGCGCGATGACGCTCAGATCGATGCGGCAGATGAGCAGCGCGAGGATCGCGCCGACGCCCGCCGACGGCAGCGTCGAAAGAATCGTGATCGGATGGATGTAGCTCTCATACAGGACGCCGAGCACGATGTAGACCGTGACCAGCGCGGCGAGAATCAGCAGCGGCTCGTTGGCTAGCGAGGCGCGAAACGCAGCCGCGGTGCCCTGGAACGCGGTCTGGATGCTTTCGGGCATGCCGATCTGTTTCTGCGCCTTGTCGATCGCCGTGACCGCATCGCCCAGCGAGTAGCCCGGGCGCGAGGTTGAAGGAAACCGTCACGGTCGGGAACTGTCCCTGATGGTTGACGATGAGTGGCGTGTTGCCCGCCTCGTAATGGGTGAACGCGCTGAGCGGAATCTGTCCACCGCTGGTCGAGCGCAGATAGATGTCGTCGAGCTCGCGCGGATCGCGTTGAAATTCCGGCGCGACCTCCAGCACCACGTGGTACTGGTTGAGCTGGGTGAACATCGTCGAAATCTGGCGCTGCCCGAATGCGTCGTAGAGCGTGTTGTCGATGGTCGCGGGCGTAATCCGAGGCGCGAGGCGGTGTCGCGATCGATCACGAGGTGCGCGCGCAGTCCCTGGTCCTGTTGATCGGTCGCGACATCGCGCAACTGCGGGCAGTGCCTTCAGCTTGTCGAGCAGGGTCGCGGTCCAGGTGCTCAGCTCGGCCGCGTTCGGATCCTCGAGGCTATACTGATATTGCGTGCGGCTCACGCGATCCTCGACGGTCAGATCCTGCACCGGCTGCAGATATAGCGTGATGCCCTCGACCTGCGCCAGTTTCGGCTGCAGCCGATCGATGACCTGCGAGACGCTCGCATCGCGCTCATCGAGCGGCTTGAGATTGATGAGAATGCGGCCGCTGTTCGGCGTGACGTTGGTGCCGTCGACGCCGATGAATGAAGAGAGGCTTTCGACCGCCGGATCCTGCAGGATGACATGCGCGAGTTCCTGCTGCCGCTGCACCATCGCGGGGAACGATACGCTCTGCGGCGCTTCGGAAACTCCCTGGATGACGCCGGTGTCCTGCACCGGAAAAAATCCCTTCGGCACGATCCAGTAAAGCAGAATCGTCAGCACCAGCGTCGCGATGCGCCACCATCAGCGTCGCGGGCTGATGCTTCAGGACCCATCGCAAAGTGGCTGGCGTAGAAATCGATCGCGCGCTGAAACGCACGCTCCGAGGCTTGATAGAACCTGGTCTGCTCGCTTTCCTCGGTGCGGCGCAGCAGCTTGGCCGACATCATCGGGGTCAGCGTCAGCGATACTACCGCGGAGACGAGAATGGTAACTGCCAGTGTGATCGCGAATTCGCGGAACAGCCGGCCGACGATATCGCCCATGAACAGCAGCGGGATCAGCACCGCGATCAGCGAGATGGTCAGCGAAAGAATGGTGAACCCGATCTGCTCGGCGCCTTTGAGCGCCGCCTGCAGCGGCGCTTCGCCCTCCTCGATGAAGCGCGAGATGTTTTCGATCATCACGATCGCGTCATCGACCACGAAGCCGGTCGAGATCGTCAGCGCCATCAGGGTGAGATTGTTGAGGCTGTAGCCGAGCAGGTACATCACGCCGAAAGTGCCGATGAGCGACAGCGGCACCGCGATACTGGGAATGATGGTCGCGGACAGGCTGCGCAGGAACAGGAAGATGACCATCACGACCAGCGCGACGGTCAGCATCAACTCGAATTCGACGTCGGAGACCGAGGCGCGAATCGTCGTCGTGCGGTCTGTCAGCACCGCGACCTTGACCGAGGCGGGAAGCGACGCTTGCAGCCTCGGCAGCAGCGCCTTGATCTTGTCGACGACGGTGATGATGTTCGCGCCGGGCTGCCGCTGAACATTGAGGATGACCGCCGGGACCGAATTCATCCACGCCGCCTGCTTGACGTTCTCCGGCTCGTCGACGACGTTGGCGACATCCGAGAGCGTTCACCGGCGCGCCGTTTTTGTAGGCGATGACGAGCGGCTGGTAATCCTTCGCCGACAGCAGCTGATCGTTCGCGCCGACAGTGTAGGCCTGCGACTTGCCGTCGAAGTTTCCCTTCGCCTGATTCACGTTCGAAGCCGCAATTGCGGTGCGCAGATCTTCCAGCGTCAGCCCATAGGCCGAAAGCTGCGTGGGGTTGGCCTGAATCCGCACCGAGGGCTTTTGTCCTCCGCTGATGCTCACCAGTCCGACGCCCGGACACTTGCGAAATTTTCTCCGACAGTCGCGTATCGGCGAGGTCTTCGACCTGGTCCAGCGGCAGCTCGGTGGAGGTCAGTCCGAGCGTCAGGATCGGAGCGTCAGCCGGATTGGTTTTGCTGTACACGGGAGGATTGGGCAGGTCGGTCGGCAGATAAGTCGCCGCCGCGTTGATCGCCTCCTGCACCTCCTGCTCGGCGACATCGATGCTGAGGTTGAGATCGAATTGCAAGCGTGATGACCGAAGCTGCCGAATGAGCTGTTCGAGGTCATCTGGTTGAGTCCCGGCACCTGCCCGAACTGCCGCTCCAGCGGCGCCGTAACCGAAGACGCCATCACATCGGGACTCGCGCCCGGATAGAACGTCAGCACCTGGATGGTGGGATAATCGACCTCGGGCAGCGCCGAGACCGGCAATTGTTTGAATGCCACAAGGCCGGCGAGCAGGATCGCCGCCATCAGCAGGGTGGTCGCGATCGGCCTGAGGATGAATGGCCGCGACAGACTCATTGCGCGGCGTGATTGTCGCTCACGTCGCGCGTCGCCATATGCACATTGACCTTCGCGCCCGGCTGCAACTTGTCGACGCCGTCGGTCACCACGGTTTCGCCCTGCGTCAGGCCGCTCGCGATTGAGGTAGCTCGCCTTCGGTCGCACTCACCGTGATCCCGCGCTGCGACACCGTGTTGTCGGGATTCACCACGTAGACGAAATTTCCCTGCGGGCTTTTCTGCACCGCCGCCGATCGGCACCAGCACCGTATCCTTGATGGTCTTGATGAGCAGGCGCGCGTTGACGAACTGGCTCGGGAACAGGGCAGAAGTCGGTATTGTCGAACGACGCTTTGAGCTTGACCGTCCCGGTGGTCGGATCGATTTGGTTGTCGAAGGTCAGCAGCTTTCCAGTGGCGAGCTTTTGCTTGAACTCGCGATCCCACGCCTCGACGAGGCACCGGTTGTCCGGTCTGCATCCGCGCGACAACTTTCGAAATGTCGTCCTCGGGAATTGCGAATACTACTGCGATTGGTTGCAACTGCGTAATAACCACCAGACCGGTGGTATCGGTGGCATGGACGATATTGCCGATGTCGACCAGCCGCAGTCCGATGCGTCCGGTGATCGGCGCGGTGATTCTGGCTGTAGGTAATATTCAGTTTCGCACTGTCGACCGCCCCTGGTCAGCTCGCGACAGCGCCCTTGGCCTGATTCATCACCGATTGCTGATCGTCGAGTTGCTGGCGCGAGAGCACGCCCTGCGAATACAGAAGCTGGTCGCGCTCGAAGGTAAGTTCTTGCCGTCTTCGTAGGCGGCCTCATCCTTGGCGAGTTGGCCCTGCGCCTGCGCCAGTTGAACCTGGTAAGGACGCGGGTCGATCTGGATAAGCAGATCGCCTTCCTTTACGTTCTGTCCTTCCTTGTAAAAGATCTTCTGGATCGCGCCATCGACGCGCGACTTGACGGTGGTGGTATTGAAGGGAGTGACATTGCCGATCGCGGTCAGATAGAGATTGAGATTGCCGCGGGTCGCGCGCGCCGCCGAAACCGGCACCGCAGGGCGCACCATTTTGGTCGTGTCTGAGCGGCCTGACGCTGGGCATACCAAAAATATCCAACAATCAGCGATAAGCACCACCGCGCCAATCGCCCACACCCGCCGGTCGGTCGCAAAGCCACAACGGGCAGAGACCGTTCGGAGGCAGAGTACTTCGCCTTGGTTTGCTCGGCGGTGGAAGCGCCGGAAGTCATCTCATCGAACAATTCAGATTTCTCCAAGCGAGGGTTGCTCTCTGAGGTCGATAGACGGTTCGCTACCGTAGCGAGAGCTTTGCGCGGCTCCGAAAATGTTTCCGGATTTGGAGCGCGGGGCCCATCATCCTATTGACGTTCGAAAATGGGACGCCGTTTCAAACGGATTTTTCTCGCGTACATCGGCAACCAGCTCCGTGGCTCACATTATAGAAGCATCTGCGCGACTCCGGATACCGCAAATATCCGGGGCGCCAGCAGAACAATTCTTGCAATTTCGGACCCGCAAGTCCATTTTTCATAGTAGGCCTATGGCTTCGCGCGCTGCCACCAAACCAAAGCACCTTCCGAAGAGGACTCGCGGACGTCCATCGATCCCGTTTCTACGCGAGACCATCCTGCGCCATGCCGAGGACCTCTTCGCGCGCAACGACTTCGCGCGCGTTTCAGTCGATGAGGTCGCGGCGCGGTCAGAGGTTGGGAAGGGAAGCATCTATCGCCATTTCGGATCGAAGGAAGAACTCTATGCGGCAGTGGTCATCGAAGGATTCAAGCATCTGCAAAATGAAATTCGCGCGGCGCTCAATGGATGCCCTTCGACCCGCGAGCAGATCGAAACCGTCATTCGCCTTACACTGGTGTACTTCTGGACGCGACAGCAGTTCTTCGCGCTGCTGCACGATCCGGCCGGGCATTGCCGGCGAGTCTCGCGCGCAGCTACCAGAAGCAGCGCCAGGAACTATCGAAGATGATCCGCACGATCCTTATCGAAGGAATGAAGCGGCGGGACGCTGCGCGAAGGTCTCGATACGCGCATCATCGCCGAATCATTGCTGGGGATGCTGCGAGGTATCAATCGCTATTGCCGCGAATACACGGCCCCCGAGCGCGCTACCGCCGCGGTGTTGTCTGTGTTCCTCGACGGCTGCGCGCGTCAACCACTATGAGTGTTGATCGATTGACTCATCGCTAGCGCAACTGGTAGTGGTTTCTCGCAATCATGGAGGAACCAAAAAGCGTCGCTGAAATGATCGGCGAAATGCTGCGCGAGGCCGCGGTGCTTATCGCTGTTTTTGTCCCGCTCGATGTCGTGCTAGCGTTTCATTTTACGATGGGATGGAAGGACGTCATGCTACTTGTCGAGAGTACGGTATTCGCTAGCGCACTTTTCGCCGTCTCAGGGGTAGTGATCGAGCGTAGACGCAGCCGCTAGGGCACGACATGATGGGGAGATATCTTATCGCGCTGAGTCCGCTTCTGTTTGCGTTAACAGTTCTTATCGTGGTGTTCCCGATCGGGCTGCATTACGCGCGCCTCGAGCGTGAGGAGCGTGCCCGGCAAGATGCACTGAAATCCAAGCCAACCTCCGCCGCGACCTGATCCGCGACTTCCTCCTAACTGTACTTGCGCTCCTTCCACCATGGGAAGAACGAGGGCATATCAGTCGAGACCTTGTTCGGATATTTCGCCTGCCGCTTCTCCAAAAATGATGTGACGCCTTCCTTCGCATCGCCCGAGGCGCCGCGCGAGCGGATGGCGCGGCTGTCGATCTTGTGCGCCTCCATCGGATCGTCGGCGCCCAGCATTCGCCATAGCATCTGACGCGTCATCGCGACGGAGACCTGCGCGGTGTTGTCGGCGATCTCGCGCGCGAGGGCGCGAGCCGCGGGAATCAGTTCCTCGGGTTGATAAATCTTTTTGATGAGGCGTCCCTCGAGCGCCTCCTGAGCCGCGAATACCCGGCCGGTCATGGTCCATTCAAGCGCCTGCGAGATGCCGACCGCGCGGGTGAGGAACCAGCTCGAGGCCGCTTCGGGCACCAGGCCGCGGCGCGCGAACACGAAGCCGAAGCGCGCGTTCTCCGAAGCGAGACGTACATCCATCGCGAGCTGCATCGTCAGGCCGACCCCAACTGCGGGTCCATTGACGGCGGCGATCACTGGTTTCAGCGATTTGAAAATGCGCAGCGTGAGCAGTCCGCCGCCGTCGCGAATGGATTCGTCGCTCCAATCGATGTCGGCCTCGCTCCTTGCAGTGGCGCGGCTCGGTGCTTCGCCGGATGCAGTGCGATCGAAGGTGGCCCCACCGGCAGACAAATCGGCGCCCGCACAAAAACCGCGGCCCGCTCCGGTTACGATGATCGCCCGGATGTTGTCATCGGCATCGGCTTTGTCGAATGCATCGATCATCTCGCGCATCATCTCGCCGGTGAACGCGTTGAGCTTCTCGGGACGATTGAGCGTGATGGTCAGGATATTGTCGGCGACATCGTACAGGATGGTCTGATAACCCATGCTGATAGCTACTCCGTTGGCAGAAACCTCTCCCCGCGCAGCAGCGCGACCCTCCCCCTTAAGGGGGAGGGTGAAAGGGTGAAGGACATCATCATCTACGACTGTGCGTGAACTTCGTTTTCGATGACGCTTGCGTACTTGCGAAGGGCCGCTTCGCGCAGCTTCGGGATGTGCTGGGTCGGGAACAAATCCTCGGTGGCCTTGTACTCGCGCAGGATCTGACGCGCGACAGTGATTTTGTGTACCTCGGTCGGCCCATCGGCGAGCCCCATGTGGAAGCTCTGGATGACCTGCTCCACGAACGGCATTTCGGTGGTCGTACCGAGCGAACCGTGCAGGTAGAGAGCGCGCGATGCGACGTCGTGAAAGACCTTCGGCATAATGGCTTTCACCGCTGCGATATCTTTGCGGACCTTGAGATAATCCTTGTAGCGATCGATCTTCCATGCGGTGCGCAGCACGAGGAGTCGGAACTGCTCGATCTCCATCCACGAGTCGGCAATTTTTTCCTGCACCATCTGCTTGTCGGCCAACCGCGAGCCTTGGGTGAAGCGCGAAAGCGCCCGCTCGCACATCATGTCGAAGGCCCGCCGGACCTGTCCGATAGTGCGCATCGCATGATGGATGCGGCCGCCGCCCAGCCGCGTCTGCGCGACCGCGAACGCGCCGCCACGAGGCCCGAGCATATGGTCCTTGGGCACGATTACGTCGGTGTATTGCACATAACCGTGGCTGCCCGCGCCCTCGTGCATGCCGACCGCCAGGTTCTTCAGAATTTTCACGCCCGGCGTTTCGATCGGCACGATGAACATCGACATGCGCTTGTAGTCCGAGGCATCCGGATCGGTCACTGCCATCACGATGAGGAACGACGCGAGGTGCGCATTCGAGGAAAACCATTTCTGGCCGTTGATGACCCAATTGTCGCCCTTCAGCTCGGCCTTGGTCTTGAAGACTTTCGGATCGGCGCCCCCCTGCGGTTCGGTCATGGAAAATGCCGAGACGATTTCGTTGTCGAGCAGCGGCTGCAGATAGCGCTTCTTCTGCTCGGGAGTCCCGTAGTGAGCAAGAATTTCAGCATTGCCGGAATCAGGCGCCTGGCAACCGAAAACGATTGGCGCGTAGGTAACGCCACCGAGGATCTCGTTCATCAGGCCGAGCTTGACCTGGCCATAGCCGGGACCGCCGAGCTCGGGCCCGAGGTGACATGCCCATAGCTTGCGCTTTTTCACTTCCGCCTGGAGCGGGCGGACCAGCTTATTGCGCAGCGGATTGCGGACATCGTAAGGGTGGCAGGTCAGGACGTACTGTAGCGGTTCGACTTCCTCGCGAACGAATTTATCGATCCAGTCGAGTTCCTTTTGGAACTCCGGTTCAGTTTCAAAATCCCAACTCACGATGGTTCCTCCGTTGGACGAATTTGTTCCCTCGGCGCGACAGTCACGAAGAGGCGTAGGGACGAATGCGGATTGTCGCTCAAAGCATAGCGGTTTTACCAGCGCCGAAATTAGAGTCGCTTTCGGCATCTTCTGGTTTGACTGATTATTTGGTGCGTGAACGAGTTTGCGAGCGCCCCGCTTCAATGCCGTGGCCCGCGTTGGAGAGATTTGCCGATCCGATTACTTGGCGGGTATCGAGGGGTTTGTGAGCGGGAGAAAACATTCGCCGGGCTCGTCGGGCGACGCGACTTCGCGAATTGACCCTGCTCAGGCGTGGCTGATATAAGGGCGCACGATAAAGCTGCATTAGACGAGCAATACCATTCGGTCGAAACCAAAAGTTATTGGATGATGCATAAAACACTACCATTGCCGCTCACGGAAAAATCCGCCCCACGTCGCCCGCTCATAGGAACCTTCTCAATTCCGATCAACCACGCCCTTCTCCTGGTTCTCATCATGCTCGGGGCTCTGGTTTCTGCCTCGCCCGTCGCGGCCCAGGATCGATCCGAGAATCGGTGGTTCAAAGATTATGATCCACGAGGCCGGAACCATCCGGGCAATCTCCCGCCCGACCCGAGAATGCTATCCAAACTAAGGGACTGCCATTTCCAGGGAAATTGGGGAGGTCGTGGCTGCGTAGCGGCCAGCACTTTGAAAGAGATGGTGGACGAGTACCTCGCGACGCCCAATCCTGCCTACTCGGGCGTGGGCTCGTCGGTGCCGGGCGTTTCGGTTGCATGGTACAGCCCGCAGTGTGGAACCTTCACGTATGCGGTCGGGCTGCAGAACATCGAGCACAATGTGCCGTTGACGCCGGCCACCCCGATGGGCATCGGCAGCATGACGAAGCTGGTCATTGCGGCACTTACCTTGCGGCTCGAAGAACAGGGATGGTTTGGATCCCGCGGCCTCGACACCCCGGCGAGTCAGTTTCTAAGCCCTGGCCAGATTAAGTCGCTCACGGTGGGCGACGATCCCAGCCATCCGCAATGTCCGGGAGTGCGACTGTTGTACAACCGCGCGGTCGGCGACTTCGAGTTAACCCACTTCGACTGTCCCGACCTTTCGAAGGTAACTCTGCGCAATTTGCTAACCGCAAACCACGGCATGTACGACTTCATAGACGAAACTTATTTGCCGGACGGCTCCGACCCGGTCGCCGTTAGCTGGTTTTCCAAGCTGATGGATTTCCTCGGGATCCCTCACGTCGCTCCTCCCACTTCTACCACCGCGCTTGGCCAATTGAAGTTTTATGGTCTGCAGCGCGATGAGGCGGCGGTAATCGGCGGGAACGTCGGTCATCGAGATTTCGAGTCGAGCTTCGGAAACACAGGGTATCAACTTTTAGGCGTGTTCCTTGAGCAGAGCACTGGATTAACGCTCGATCAGTTAGTCAAGTACTTTATAACCGGGCCGCTCCACATCGATGACATGCACATCTATTCGCGACCGGATCCGAAGGGCGCCATCGCCAACGGTTACGAGATGTACATTAACGACCCGTCCGATGGAGATTTCCCGAATATCTCCCAAGTCTACCCGCTCGCCAGCTTCAACGGATATTCCGCCCTGAATACGCTTAGCTTTGGACTTGGGTCACCCGCGAACATCAACTTCGGAGGCGGGGCCGGAGCCCTCGTCGCAACTCCCCGGAGCTATGCGGTCTTTCTGCGCGCATTCATCGAGGGCGGACTCCTCGGCCCTCGTGCCCAGCGCGAGCTCAATAACTCCTACGTCTCCCTTCCGGACGTCGAGCCGGGTTTCTCGATGGGCTTCGGACTGCAAAAGATTCAGATTCGAAATGAACCGGGATCGGTGGATTTCGATGAGTATCAACACTTTGGTAGCGACGCCGGCATCCAATGCCTCAATGCCGAGATACGCCGGCTCGACAACCACATCGCTCCCGCCGCGGGGGCGATGTGTTTCAACGTACGCCGCGACATCTATCCGGATCAGTTTGTTCTCTGGAACAATCTCAAAGGACAGGTCATGGGTGTGATCGCTCCATGATTACCCAGGATCTCTGCTCCATCTCCGGCTCCGGCACGCTCGACATAAAGCTTGGCGAGGTTCCGTTGCAAGAACGCCTCGAATAGGGAGAGGGCGTGCCATCGCGTTAGCGTCGACACGCCCTCCAACAGTCAAGTGCTTGCTCAGAAAGGAACCGGCGGGCCGATCAGCGGCGTCCGGAGTGGCGCGGCGGCCCCGACCGCAATTGCGATGGAGTTGCCGCCCGGATTGGTATCCGGAGTCGCATTGATCTTCCAGTTGCCGGCTATCCAGATATTCCCCGACGGATCGATTTGGCCACCAGTGATGCGCTCCAAGGCGTTGCTCTGATAACCGGTGAGGCTGGGCGAGATCGGGGCGCCGACGCGCCGCAATCCTGCCGGACACGCAGTGACATTGGCTCCACAGAAGTGGCTGATTCCGGTGGGAGCGCATTTGAACTGATTGAGGCCAGTTTGAGCGCAGGCCACTGGATCGACCGGTATCGATCCAAAGTTGAACACCCATACCGAGTCATTCCCGTCGACCGCGATCCCCCACGGTACGGTGAGTCCGCCGCCGGTGAAGGGAGAATTCTGATATGGCACTCGAGTATTCGCAGCGTACATGGTGATCGATGGACTCATTCCCATGCCGACGTTGTTGGTGTCAGGACAAGGCGCATCGAGCCAGTCCGAGTTGGCGACCCATATGTTTCCCTTGCTATCGGCAATGTTGCCGATCGGATGAGTCAGCACCTGGGGGCCTGAAGCAGGGTTGCCCAGGGTGGCCAGCAACTTTCCCTCCGGCGAGACAATCGACATCGTATTGTTGAAGTTGTCAGTGACCCAGGCGTCGCCGTTCAGATCGAGCGCGATACCGAAAGGTTTCACATTAGGCACATTCGGCGTGGTGCTCGCGTCCGCAAGTTTAATGTTGATGGTGCGTTTGGGGTTGCCTTTGAATATTTCGGTAATCGAATCATTGCCGCAGTTCGCAACGAAGAGGTTGCCTTTCAGATCCGACACGACCCCCTGCGGCCATGAAATATCGCCGACTGCAAATCCAGTGGAAGGCGACAGCGCTTTGCCGCGAATGTTGAACTTCGTGATGCTGTCGCTCGGCGCCGCTTCCGGAGTGTCGGCACAAGGTGGATCCTGGAAGCCGAAATTGGCCATCCAGAGCTTATTGTTCGGATCGAAGGTGATGCCGTATCCGGCGCCGCTGACACCGCCGCCCATGTATGGCGATTTCGGATAGACCGCTCCCGAGGGCGTAAACCGCGCCATTCGGTTGCCCGCGCACGCGGTCTGCCCCTGGGGCTCGGGGATGTAATTGTTTGCGATCCAGACGCTGCCCTGCTTATCGATCGCGAAATTGGCCGGGCCGTTCAACAGGTTGTCTTCATTCTGGACGCTGTAGAAACCGCCAGTCAGCTTCAGAAATAGCAGCCAGTTGGTGGGTCGCGCCGCCAGAAACGGAGTGTAGATTTGCGTTTGTTGTGAAAGATCGAACAGCGGATCATCGGCCGCCTGACTTCCATCCAACTCGAGGTACGACGGATTCTTTACGATATTCGCCAACGCCTGGAGCACGTTGGTCGGAGCCGTACCGCCCGGGGGCGTCGCGG
Organism: uncultured delta proteobacterium; assembly: GCA_963848285.1. Classification (GTDB taxonomy): domain Bacteria; phylum Desulfobacterota; class Binatia; order Binatales; family Binataceae; genus DATGKG01. The sequence continues at coordinate 125,921 of CAWKCZ010000003.1, forward strand.
CTGCAAATAGCTTCGCGCAGTTGTCGGCGACTGCGACGCAGCTTGCCACTACGTTGGTCAGCGAATTGAAAGTCGCCAGCGTTGTCGTCTCATCGCGATTAGGTACCGACCCAAGCACCACCCCGACCTCGCCGCTTTGCGGGTCTGCCAAATTGGCCGCCATCGACGGTGCGTTGCTCATGCCCTGCGGGTTGCCGAAAATGCCATCGCCTGTGATGAATTGCGCAAAAGCGTTGCCGGTCGCGACCGTCGTCCGCTCGTTGATTACCACCTGCTTGGGAACTTTGCCCACATTGCCGATCGCGCTTGCGAGCATGACCGGCCCCGATACCGCTTCGATGAATACTGGCGGCCGCGGTTTCCCCGCCTGAGTCTGCGGCGACGAATACTTAATCGTAAAATGGCCGGCAGGGTTGGTGTTGTCCTGGCCGAGCAACTTCCATCTACCGTTCGGTAGACCAGCGTACATCGAGACCTGATAATTCCCCAAGCCGTTGCCGTTGCTCTGGACGGAGCCTTGAACCGTCTGACGGTTGCCTGCCGCATAGGCAGAGTTCCCGACTGCCAGCGCCATCAACGCCGTCGACAGAAATGCCATTCCGAGTGCCCGGAACGATTCTCGCCGCTTACCAAACTTACTCATTGTTAGCCTCCCCTAGCGAAATAGTGGAAATCCTACGCAACACAAACTCTTTTAGCTTTGACATTCTTTAGCCCTGTTCAATGCGGTCCGCTTTTTCGATAAAGGGTATGCCCGAGGGGGAGGCTAGTCTTATAATTCCAATTCCAGTTCTATGCAGTTTGCATTCAATCTGGAGCAGTTTCCCTGCTCCGAGTTTTAGAAAACCTCGATGACCACTCGAGCAGTTAGCGTTTTCGGACCCTATCGCCTCGATGCAGCCAACGCGCAGCTTTGGCGCGGCGACGAGGAAATAAGCCTCCGGCGCAAGACCTTCGACGTCCTGCGGTATCTGGTCGAACATCCCGGTGAGCTGGTGACCAAGGCAGCATTGCTCGATGCGGTATGGGCGGAAGTCAACGTCAGCGACACGATGCCCGCAACCTGCGTCGCCGAGCTGCGCAAGCTACTGGGCGACGAGGCCAGAACCCCACGGTTCATCGAGACCGTGCATCGCCGCGGCTACCGCTTTATCGCAAAAGTGACAACCGCGGGGCAGGAATTGGGACCTAAACGGCCAGTTGCGGCGAGAGGTCCCGCACCGATCATGGTCGGCCGCGACAAGGATTTGGCGCAACTGCAGGATTGGTATTCGCAGGTCCTCCAGGGTCAGCGGCGGATAGTCTTCATTGTAGGCGAAGCCGGGATTGGCAAGACCACGCTAGTCCGGGCCTTCCTCAATTCGATTGCGCAGCAGGGTACCGCGCGGGTCGCGCATGGCCAGTGCGTTGAGCAATACGGCGCAGGTGAGCCGTACATGCCGGTACTGGAAGCATTGAGTCGTCTCGGTCAGGAACCGGGCGGCGCACAGGTGATCGAACTTCTAAACCGATTCGCTCCGACCTGGCTGGCGCAGATGCCCGCCTTGCAGACGCCTGAAGAGCACGCCCGGATGCAGGGTCAGCATCAGGTCCCGCCGCAGCGGATGCTGCGCGAGATGACGGAGGCGCTGGAGGCCCTAACCGCGGACGCGCCGTTGGTTCTGTCGCTGGAAGATTTGCATTGGAGCGATTTCTCGACCCTCGAACTGATCTCGGCGGTTGCGCGGCGGGGCGAGCCGGCCCGCTTGCTGGTAATTGGGACCTATCGGCTAGTGGACGCGCTTACCTCTGAGCATCCACTGCGCGCGATGCGGCAGGAACTTGGCGTGCATCGCTATTGCGAGGAGTTGTCGCCCAGGTTGCTGAATGAAAAGGACGTTGCGGGCTACCTCGCACGACGCTTTTCCGGCCGCGATTCGCAGGGCTTCGATAGCCTCGCATCTGCGATCCATGAGCGCGCCGACGGCAATCCGTTGTTCATGATCAGTGTGGTCGACTACCTGGTTGACGCGGGGTTCCTGTCGAGCGCCGGCCAGGCTTATGCCGCAGCCGCGGCACTTCAATCGGACACCCTCGGCGCGCCTCGCAGCATCCGCGAGATGATCGAGCGTAATCTGGAACGACTGAAACCGGAGGAGCAAGCCGTCCTTGAGGGCGCCAGCGTCGCGGGTGCCGAGTTCTCGGCCGCCGCCGTCGCCGCAGCGCTCGAACGCCCGCAGGCGGAAGTGGAGGCATGCTGCACGCGCCTATCGCGACATCAGCAATTCGTCACTGGACAATCTCCGGTCGAATGGCCCGATGGAACGGTGGCGGCGGGTTTTCGGTTCCACCATTCCCTCTATCAGGAGGTTCTCTATGGCCTGCTCCCACCCGGCCGCCGGGTGCATCTCCATCGGCTGATCGCGGCGCGCGAGGAGAGCGCCTATGGCGAACGGGCCAATGAAATCGCCAGCGAGCTTGCGCATCATTACAGTCGCGCCAACGACAGACAGAAGGCGATTCAATACTTCCGGGTCGCCGGCGGGCGCGCGGAGGGGCGCGGCGCGGCAGTGGAGGCCGAACGAGATTACCGCCACGCCATCCAACTGATGAAAGAACTGCCGGCCAGCGCTGCTCGCGATCAGGTGGAGTTCGAGGTCCAGATCGCACTCGGCAGGGTGCTGCGGAGCTCGCGGAGCTGGTCGCATCCGGAGACCAAACACGCCTTCGCGCGCGCCGAGGAGTTGGCCAAAAAGCTCGGCGAGCCCATCCAACTCATGTTGGTACTGATCGGCCAGAAGTCAGCCGCCGACGGGAGCGGCCAATTCAGATTGGCGCTGGAACTCGGAGAGTTGATGCTGGCGGCAGCCGAACGTAGCGGCGATCGTGCCGCAGTCTGCGGGGCCCACGCACGGCTTGGCAACACTCTCACCTCGCTCGCGCAATATGTTCAGGCCCGCAAACATCTCGAGCTGGCTGACAGTAACTACGAGGAAGACAGCCGCGGCGAGTTCGCATTCATGGGCACCGACGCAGTCGCCCTTGCGGCAATTCCGTCTCTGCTGCTCGGCTTTCCCGATCGCGCACGTCAACTGCTGAAAAATGGCGTGCGTCGGGCCGAGCGTCGCGAGCATCCGTTTTTTCTAGGGCTGGCACACCTGTGGGGAGGCATGGTCAGCAGGTTTCTGGACGATGCGGACGGTGCCTTGCACCACGCGCAGGCGCTCAACCGACTGGCCGAGCAGCAGCCGGTTTTTCAGTGTATGGCCGATCAAAACCTCGGGCGCGCGCTCATGCTGCAGGGTCGCTGGGAGGAGGGGGTAGCCTGCTCGCGCCGGGCCATTCCGTTGCACAAAACCAGTGGACTGCTCGCGCAACTGCCATGGGCTCAAGCTCGATGTCGCGGCATTCTTCGCCAGCCAAAACAAGACTGACGACGCCCTCGCGCTGGTTGCCGAGGTTCTCGCCGATTGGGAGGAGAATGCCCTGCTTAGGCCGCCGGCGCTTCGACAGCGTGCGGACCTGCTCGCTCTGAGCAGCGCCGACGCTGCTAGCGATTGAAGAGGCGTACCGCGCCGCGCTCGAGTCCGCGCACAGCCAGGGCGCCCGGTTCTTCGAGCTGCGGGCGGCGATACCCTTTGCGCGATGGCTCAAAGCGCAGGGGCGCATCGTGCAAGCGCGCAAGGTGCTCGCCAAGGTTTACGCCTGGTTCACGGAGGGCTTCGACACGCTCGCGCTCAAGGAGGCCAAGGCACTGCTCGATGAATTGAACAATCAGCGCGGCCCTGGTGCAAAATCGGAGAGAGCACGAAAAAGGTCGATAGGCGCAAAACCCGATTCATGATCGCCCACGCCGGGGCTATCAGCCACTCGCCTGGCTATTGGTAAATTTGATTGCGGGCGAAAATCGCGGTTGATAGAGTCGATGCAGGCTGACTGACTCGGCACTCATCCACATTCGGGAGCTTGGAACCGTCGATGGCGACTATCATCACGAGCGATTGTATCAACTGCGGAGCCTGCGAGCCCGAATGCCCCAACACCGCGATCTACGCGGGCGCGGTGCCGTGGGAACTCAATGGTGCGTCGAATCCCGCCATCGCGCAGGACATCTTCTATATAGTCCCCTCGAAGTGCACCGAATGCGTCGGCTTCTATGATCATGAGGCATGCGCCGCGGTATGCCCGGTCGACTGCTGCGTTCCCGATCCGAACAATCCCGAAACTCCCGATGTGCTGCTGGCGCGTGCCCGCGCATTGCATCCGGAGCTGACGATTCCCGACGATGCGCCCTCGCGCTTCGCCAAGGAAGGTGGCGCTACTCCGGCTCCGGGACCCGCGCCGACGACCGCCAATGGCGCGGCGGCTGCTCCCGCGGCAGCACCTGGACCGGCGGCCGCTCCCGCGCTTGCACCGAAGCCACAACCAGTGGCCGCGGCGACGCCGGCATCCGCAGCATCGGTGGAGGAATACGATCCGTCAACGTGGGCGGTGCCGGTCGAATGCAAGGACTGTAACGAGCCGTTCTCGATCCCCTATCGGCATTTTCAGGCCGGCGTCGTGTTCTTCTGCCCGAATTGCTCGGGATCGTTTGTGCCCAACTCGAAGCTATGCCGTAACGTCCGCGAGGCGTTCGAGGGTTACTACGGACGACGGCGTCGCGAGCGCGAGCGCCTCGAAGCGCGCCAGGCGAAGGAGCGCGCCGACCTCGAAGCGCGCGAGGTCGCCGAGGCCGACGCGTTCGGTCAGCAGCTTCATGAGATGGCGCAGTCGGCCAAGCCTTCGGGCAAGATGGTGAAGCCCAGGGGCCTCGCCGCAATGTTCACTTAGCCGCGACAAACTGTTAGGCGAATAAATAGCGAAACTGTAGCTGCCTGCTACCTTAAGTGGGTTTGTTTTTCGAGCCCGTCTGGTAGTTAGCGCGCGATGCCGTTGCGCTTCTTGCTTTTTCTTCGCAATGTTCTCCGGGAAACGCCTGGGATTGACCGAATATCGACCGGCCCTTTTCGTGGTGCTAGAACCGAAAACTATTTGAGTTTGCTACATTTAATGGGTTTGTTTTTGCACTTTCGATTTCTTCGCAAGGCGCCCACAAACGGCGACGGCACCCCGAAGGATGCCGCACCAATAGTGTAGCACATCGGCGCGCAGACTTCACGCCAATAGGTCGGCTACTCGACCGGATGATATCCGCGCGAAGTCAGGTGCGCGCGGATGAGGGCGATGTGATCGGGGCCGCGCGTCTCCAGTTCCAGCATCACCCGCGCGCCTCCGATCGGAACGTCGCGCCGACGCCGGTCGTGCTCGATGCTATGAACATTGGCGCCCGTCGAGGCGATCTCGTTGAGCAACTTGGCCAGTTCGGCGGGGCGATCGTGCATGTCGATAGCGAAGCGGAACAAGCGACCCATTTTCGCGAGGCCGTGCCCGATGATGCGGTCGAGCAGGTTGATGTCGATGTTGCCGCCGCTCACCACCACGACCACGGTTTTGCCCTTCAGCTCGTCAGCGATTTTGATCGCGCCCGCGAGCGCCGTCGCACCCGCGCCCTCGGCGAGCAGCTTCATCCGCTCGAGCATCAGCAGCAGCGCCGCGCCGATTTCGAAGTCGTCGACGGTGACTGCGCGTCGCACCAGCGTCGAAATCGCTTCGAAAGGAATCCTGCCGATGCGTCCGGTTGCGAGGCCATCGGCGATGGTGTCGACCGGACGGCCAATCGAGCACGATTCCTTTTTCGCGAGACTCAAACTCAGCTGCGGCGAGCCGGCAGCCTCGACGCCGATAACTTCGGCATTCGGGCAGCGCTGTTTGATCGCGATCGCGATTCCCGCAAGCAAACCGCCGCCGCCAACCGGAACCATCACCACATCGGGTGAGCATTGCTCCGCGATCTCGATGCCGAGGGTGCCCTGCCCCGCGATGATCAGCAGATCGTCGTAAGCATCGACATAGAGCGCGCCCTTCTCGGCGCACAGCGCTTCGGCGGCGCGGCGCGCTTCCTGGTAGTCGACGCCTTCGAGGATCACCTCCTGCTGATAACCGCGAGTGGCGGCAACTTTGGCGATCGCGGCGGTGCGCGGCATCACGATGGTCGCCTTCACCCCCGCGCGCGTGGCGGCCCACGCGAGCGCCTGCCCGTGATTTCCCGCCGAGGCCGCGACGACGCCCGCGCTTCTTTTCGTCCTCGGACATCGCGGCGACGCGGTTGAATGCGCCGCGAATTTTGAACGACCCGGTCTTCTGCAGATTTTCCGGCTTGATGAAGATGCTCGCGCCGATCATCTGATCGAGTAAGCTGCACGTCATCATCGGGGTCGGCTTGACGACTCCGTCGAGACGCCGGCGCGCGGCCTCGATGTCCTCGTAGTTAGCGCTCATCGCGCTTCGGTACGCGACGCTCATCTACCTTTATGCTTCGGCTCGAATTGCCATCTGCGCGTAGGGCCCAGACGATCGCCCTCGAACTCCACGATGGTGCATTCGCCGCTGACGTAGTCGAGGTCGAGCAGCAGATTGCGCACCATGCGTTTTTTGACTTGCGCGATGAGACCCGCGATCGATTCCGCATCGGAAGCCGTAATCGCCACGACCTCGGAGACGTCGAGCTTGCTGGCCTCCACGAATGCGCGCGCGTTCGCCTCGTTCGAAAAAGCGAGCACGCCGAGCCACGAGGTATCCTTCTCCTGGTAGACGACCAGAGATCCCGCTCCATCGAGGAGGAAGAAAATCTCATCCAGATTTGCGGGCAGGCTCACGCCGTTTCGACCTTGAGGGTGCCGGCGCGAATCGCCTCGGCGCGCTCATGCACCAGCGCGGGATAGGTGTAGTAATGCTCGCCGGAAAGCCGCAGAAAAGATTCGATATCGACGTCGTCGAGATCGAGGTCTGCGATTTTCGCCTCGGCATCCGCGCGTGAGGACGCCTTCTCAATGATGTCGTAGAGTTCGCGGCCCTGCTCGGATTGGAAATCGTCGCGCGGGGGAATCGTGTCACGCGCAATCTTGCCTGCATGAAAATTGTCGAGGATAAATCGCAGCGCCTTCAATTCGTGGCGCAGGATGTCGATTCTTTTGAGGGTATCGCGTGCCATCGGATCAGCTTATCCAATGCGCGCCGCCACGGGGAGACGCCCTACGACCTCACGCGCGCGATGTTTGGTGATGAAGTCCGGGCCGTTTCGTGTCAGGGCGAGTTACTTCGGCCTTATATTTTTCGCGCCAACTCGGCGGCCCGAAGGCTCGGCACCCTTTCGGGATCCAGGTCTTCTTCACCGCCTTCGGTTTCGCGGCAGACGCGATAATCGCCGAGCGCACCTTCGATGTGACCGGAAGCTACTGCGGCGGCTTAGCTTCTCGCGCTACATACCCGGGCGGTCTTCGGAGCCGGTCGCGCTGCCTGAGGCCGGCGGCGTCGAAGGAGGGAGCGCGCTCTCCGGAACCGGGATCCGATAGTCGCAGCCTTCCTTGGCGCATTGCCATCGCGCGCCTTCCTTCTTGGTGACTTTCTCCACCAGGTATGGCGCGCCGCAAGTCGGGCAAGGCTGCGGGATGACTTTGTCCCAGCTCGCGAATTTGCACTTCGGATAGCGGCCGCATCCCCAGAAAATCTTGCCGCGCCGCGTGCGACGCTCGAGCATCTCGCCCTCTTTGCATTCGGGGCAATTGACGCCGGTATGGATCGGCTCGGCCTTCAGCTTCTTGATGCCGTCGCAGTCGGGATAGCCGGAGCATCCGAGGAACTCGCCGAAGCGCGAGCGCTTGCGCACCATCGGCTTGCCGCACTTTGTCGCAGGTGACATCGGTCATCGTCGCGGCTGACGGATTCCTGCGATCTGGATGCCGCCCTGATCGTCGCGCTTGAATTCCTTGGTGTTGCGGCATTCCGGATAGTTGGAGCACGCGAGGAATTCGCCGTTGCGGCCCCATTTGATGACCATCTCGCCGCCGTCGAGCTCGCAGGTGAGACCGGTCTTCACGCCGGTGCGCTTGACCTCGGGCATGTTGGTCTTGCGCTTCGCCGAGGCGCTTCTCGAACGGCTTCCAGAATCGATGCAGCGTCGGAACCCATCCGTCGCGGCCTTCCTCGACGTCGTCCAGTTCGTTCTCGAGCTTGGCGGTGAAGCCAACTTCGAGAACATCGGGGAATCCGGTGACGAGGAGATCGCTGACCACGCGTCCGAGCGAGGTCGGACGCAGGCGCTTGCTGTCGTCCTCCTCGACATAAACCTTGGTCAGGCTGTTCATGATGGAAACGTAGGTCGACGGCCTGCCGATGCCTTTTTCTTCCAGCTCCTTGATGAGGGTGGCCTGGCTGAAGCGCGGCGGCGGCTGGGTGAAATGCTGTTCCGGATCGAACCCAAGCAGCTTGAGGATTTCGCCCTCGGAAAGCTGCGGCAGCATGCCTTCCTGCTCCTCGGGCTCGTCCTGACCCTCGATGTAAACGCGCATGAAGCCGTCGAACTTCATCACCTGGCCGGTCGCGCGGAAAATCGCGTCGCCGCTTTCGATATCGATGGTGGTGCGATCGAACACCGCCGGCACCATCTGGCTCGATACGAAGCGATTGAAGATGAGCGTATAGAGCGCGAGCTCGTCCTTGTCGAGGTACTGCGCGATGGAGTCGGGATCGCGCTCGGTGGAAGTCGGGCGAATCGCCTCGTGGGCATCCTGCGACGACTTCGAACCTTTATAGAAGTTGGCGTGGTCGGGCAGGTACTCCTTGCCGTAGCGATTCGCGATGTAGCCGCGCACCATGTCGAGCGCCTGCGGCGACACCCGCGGCGAATCGGTACGCATATAAGTGATAAGACCGGTCGCGCCAGCCTCGCCGAGCTCGACGCCTTCATAAAGGCGCTGGGCAATCTTCATCGTGCGCGAGGGCGAGAAGTACAGCTTGCGGGCGGCCTCCTGCTGCAAGCGCGAGGTAATAAAAGGAGGCGTCGGGCTGCGCTTGACCTCCTTGCTCTCGATGCTCTTGACGGTGAATGGCAGCTTCTCGCATGCCGCGATCACCTCGCGCGCTTCCTTTTCGGGAAGCTTGTAATTCTTGTTGTCGATGCGCTGGCCGGCGTGGCTGAACAGCTTCGCCTTGAACTGCGGGAGGATTCTTGCCCTCCAGCGTTAGCCTCGAGGGTCCAGTATTCCTCGGCGCGAAAGGCCTCGCGCTCCTTCTCGCGCTCGACGATTATCCGCAGCGCGACCGATTGGACGCGTCCGGCGCTGATGCCGCGCTTGACCTTATCCCAAAGAATCGGGCTGATGCGGTATCCGACCAGGCGATCGAGCACGCGGCGCGCCTGTTGCGCATCGAAGAGGGGGCGGTTGAGCTCGGTCGGATGCTCGATCGCCTCTTTTACGCCATCCTTGGTGATTTCATGGAGCAGGATGCGCTGGATCTTGCCATTGATGCCCTTGCCGAGGCGGTCGGCGATGTGGAAGGCAATCGCCTCGCCCTCGCGATCCGGGTCGGTGGCGAGGAAGATATGGTCCTTGCCCTTGGCCTGCTTCTTTATGTCGTCGATGACCTTCGCCTTGCCGGGAATGACGTGGTATTCGGGCTTGAAGTCATGCTCGATATCGACGCCGAGGGTGCTCTTGGGCAGGTCGACGACATGGCCAACCGAGGGGATGACCTGGTAGCTGCCCCCGAGGTATCGCTTGATGGTTTTCGCCTTGGCGGGCGATTCTACTATGACGAGGTTTTTTGCCACTTCTTTCCGACTTCCCCCGGTTTATGCCCCCGCACCTTTGAGGATGGCCACATGGTGCCTGACCTAGGCAAGCGAGAAAAGCTTGCCGGGGTGTTGGGCGACGACGCCCTTGAGTTCCAATTCCAGCAATAATCTAAGCACGGCCTGAGGCGTCAGCCCGGATGCTGCTATTAGCGAATCTACATGAAGCTTCTGGTCCTGCTTTAGTTGCCTTAAAATAAGTTTGTCCTCATCGGAGGCATTGTCGATATGCCTGGCTGTCTCGAACCGGCGAATTCTCTAATGATTTCGCGGCTTTTTTCGGCCTGCGCTCGCGATAACCACAAGCTGCGGCGCGATTTCCTCGATGACATCCTCCACACATTCGACGAGCTTGGCTCCATCCTTTAATAGACGATTGCTACCGCGCGTCTTCCCAGTCAAGGGGCTACCCGGCACCGCGAAGACCTGGCGATTCTGCTCCAGCGCCATCCGAGCCGTGATCAGCGAGCCCGATTTCTCCGCTGCCTCAACAATAACCACGCCAAGACATAGCCCAGAAAGGATCCGGTTGCGAGTAGGAAAATTCTCCGCCATCGGCTGGGTGCCCAGCGGCAAGCTCGCTGACGATGGCGCCGCCGCCCTCGACGATCGCCTCTGCCAGCTTCCGATGCTCAGGCGGATAAATCACGTCGATGCCGCATCCCATGACCGCGACGGTGCGGCCTCCAGCATCGAGCGCGCCCTGATGCGCGGCGCCATCGACGCCCCGGGCCAGCCCGCTCACGACGGTGAAGCCCTTGGCGGCCAGCTCCAGCCCGAGCCGATGGGCCATTCGCAGGCCCGCCTCGCTCGCGGCTCGCGCGCCCGACGATCGCGAGGCATCCGGGCTCATGCGAGCGCGGGCGGGTCCGCGCACGAAGAGGTATGGCGGCGGGTCCGCGATCTCGCGCAAGATTGGATGGATAGTCGTCATCGGTCCATTTCAGGAGATGCGCGCCGAGCCGAGGCAGTTCGCACAGCTCCTTTTCGAGGGCATCGAAGTCGCGGAACTCCTTGATGCTTCGGGCAGCAGGACGCGGCACTCCGGCGGCGACGATTTCGGCCTCGTCGAGGCGGAAGATGGCTTCCGGCGAGCGAAACTTATCGAGCAACAGGCGGCAGGTTCGAGGTCCGACGCCTCGCACGCGCCGCAGCGCCAGCCAATATGCATCTGGAGTAGGCATGTGCACTATGCGTTACATGGTAACTCGAAGTCGATCGGGGCGTACTCTGACAATAAGTGGGCTTAAGGGAAATCGGGCGATTACTCGGAGGCGGGTTTATTGACCTTCCTTTTTCAATAGAATACTGTTTCAAGACCGCTCTGTTACCACGATCGCCAAATCAGTTCGTTTTTCACGCAAATCTGGCGATTAAATGAGCATTTCTAAAGGGGCGGAGGAGTAATAGGGCTAATGGATCTGAGCCGAATGTCTGCGACCGAAAAGCAGATTCTGATATTCAGTTTCTATCGCGACGCGGAACTCCGCGGCGCTCGTCTTCTATTCAACCTGCTGGGTCGAATTCAGGATCCTGATGCTCAACTCAAGATGTCCAAGCATCTGTCCGACGAAACCCGCCACGCCTGGCTATGGACCAAGCGCATCGCCGACCTCGGCGGCTGCCCCGGTCCCGGTCGAGGACGGCTACCAGCGCCGCCTCGGCCTGCGGGTCGGCCTGCCCAAGCACATCGTCGATCTGCTCGCGCTGACGGTCGTGGTCGAGGAGCGCGCGCAAAGCCGCTACACCGCGCATGCTGCTCTTCCCGGCGTCGACGCCGAAACGATGGAAGTGCTGAAGGCCGTCACCGAAGACGAGACCTGGCATCTGTCGTGGATCGAACGCAAGATGCGCGACATCGCCATCCAGGAAACCGGCGACGAGACCCGCGCCGATGAAGCCCTCGCGCGCTACCGCAGCATCGACAAAGAGGTCTACGCGACGCTGGCCGCCGACGAAGCGCAACTGATGCGCTCGTAGCATTCGCCCTATCCTTTCGATGCGCTGCCTCTCCGCCGTTATCGCGCTGATCATCGCGATCGGCGGTGACAGCCGTCGCGCGCGGATGCGTGGACCGCCGGGGAATTTCAAAGCGACGGCAAGCCGGTTGAGGAGGACCACTGCACGCCATCGGGTGCCGGACCATTCCCAGCCGTGATCATGCTGCATGGTTCCGGGCCTCGGAACATGGGGACCGATGACTTCGAAAACTTTTGTGCGAAGCTGGCCGAGCAGGGCTACTACGCCGAGTTCATCGACTACTACAGCCAGACCGATGCCAGCCTCGCCCGGCGACATAGACGGGATGATGCGCAAATTTCCCAACCTGGATGAATGAGCTCCATCGGGAATCGCCGCGCTCAAGAAAAATCCATCGATCGATCCAAAGAAGATCGGTCTGATGGGGTTTTCCTTGGGCTCGTACCTCGCGCTGAGCTATGGCGCGACTTATCCCGACGAGGTCGGTGCGATCGTCGAATATTACGGCGGTCTGCCGCCGGCTCTGTATCCGCGCGATGGCGACCATGCCGCCGGTTCTCATCCTACACGGCGACATCGACCGCATCGTTCCGGTTTCGCAGGCGCGCGACCTCGATCGCGAGCTGACCAAGGCGGGACGTCCGCATGAGATGAAGATTTATCCGGGCGCGGAGCATGGGTTTAATTTTCCTGCCGCGATGTTCTGGTATAAGCCGTCGCGATGCCCACGATGCATGGGATCGCGGCCTCAAATTTTTCGATAGATATTTGAAAGGCGATTCAAAGTAGCCATCGCATAGACGGTTCGCTCGAAGTCTCTATCGCGCCAGTTTTCGATCACTCCCGGTCTTACCTCGCACGTAATCGACATTCTTTTCTGATGGCATATGTTCGGCCGCAGAGGCAGGGAGAAAACTATGCGGCTTCCATTCATTGAGGCGAAAGACGGGACCGCCCTTTTCTACAAGGACTGGGGCGCGGGCAAAAACATCGTGTTCATTTCCAGTTGGGGGATGAACTCGGAGATGTGGCAGTACCAGATGACGCCGATGGTCAACGACGGATTTCGATGCGTCGCCTACGACCGCCGAGGTCACGGCCGCTCGGCGCAGCCCTCGGACGGGTACGACTACGATACGCTGGCCGACGATCTGCGCGCGGTGCTCGAGGAGCTCGATCTCCGCGACGTCACGCTGGTTGGACATTCGATGGCTGCGGGCGAGATCGTTCGCTATCTGTCGCGTCACGGTCGGGAGCGCGTCGCTCGAATCGTGTTGGTCGCGCCGACCACGCCGTTCGTCCTGAAGACCGCGGATAATACCGATGGCGTCCCAAAAGAGGCGTTCGATCAGGTGCGCGCTCAAATCGGCCAGGACTTTCCAAAATGGCTCGCCGACAACGCGCGTCCGTTCTTCGTCGCAGAAACTTCCCAGGCGATGATGGATTGGGTCCTGCGAATGATGACGCTCACCTCGCTCAAGGCGCTGCTCGATTGCAACACCGCCTTTGTCGAAACTGATTTTCGCGCCGAGCTGCCGAACATCAAGGTGCCGACTTTGATCATCCATGGCGACAAGGACGCTTCCACGCCGCTTGATCTGACCGGGCGGAGAACCGCGCAGTTAGTTCCGGGGGCGCAGCTTAAAGTGTACGAGGGCGCACCGCATGGGCTGATGTTCACTCACATCGAGCGCTTCAACCGCGACCTCATCGCGTTTGGACAAGGCTGACGAAACGCCGGGCTAGTTGCCAGCGGCGGTGTGCGCTGCGACTCTCCGCAGCTTTTCCGAATGCAACTTCGCCTGGTTCGCGGCGGCGCGCGCCGAATCGGTCGCGTGGTAGAGCTCGAGTTCATCGCCAAACTCGTCGTCATCGACGGGGTTCAGCGCCAGGTCGGTGTAGTTCTTCGTTTCCGGATCGTTCTCGATGCGGCGTCGCAGTCGCTCGAGGCGCCAAAAATAGAGCAACCCCGGCACGTAGGTCGAGACAACCTCGCGCGCGCGCCGCAGCGCAAAAGTAAGCGCGTTCACCCGCGGAAGTCCGGGCCGGCGCTGCGAACGCCGTTTGCGCCGAATGATTCCGCCTTGCAGCGGATGCACATGTTCGAAAAAGTGGCTGGCCGAAAAGTAAAACACCATCGAGGTGACGCGCTTGGTCCGCATGCCGACCGCCACGGCCCGCTTGATCAGCGTCTCGATATGCGCGGGCGTGTAGTAAAGATGCCACGCGCGCCGATAGATATCCTCCCATTCTGCGGCACTCATCAGGGGATGATCGGCGGTCGCATGTTCGGCATCGTAGCGGTTGGTATCGGACTCCATGCGCTCGCCGCGCAGACTCATCTCCTGATGATCTTTCGATCCCGGCAACGGCGTCAGCATGAAGAACTCCATGATGTCGATGGGGAGTTCGCGCTGGATGATCTTGATGTCACGTTCGATGCTCTGCGGCGTGTCGGAGGGGAACCCCAGGATGTAACCGGCGTAGGTCAAAACCTTTGCGCGCTTCCATGCCTGCAACATCTTGCGATACTCGGTGATGCGGTTCTGTCCTTTCGAGGCCCCCTTCAGGCTTTCGGGGTTGATGTTCTCCAGCCCGATGAAGACTTTCTTACATCCCGCGCGCGCGGCTTTCTCGACGAAATTCGGGATCTTGTGACACATGGTGTCCACTTGCATGATGATGTTGATCTTGAGCCGCTCGCGCCGCTTCAGCTCGATGATGCGATCGAGGATCGGTTCCCAATTCTTATTGCGCGCGAAATTGTCATCGGTGATGAAGAAACTCTTCACCCCCTCCGCGGCATGCGTTCGGATCAGTTGCTCGATGTCGTCGGCGCTACGATGACGCGACTTGCGCCCCTGCACATTGATGATGGTGCAGAAGCTGCAACTGAACGGGCATCCGCGACCCGCGTCGAAGCATCCAATCGCGCCCGCGTAGCGCTTAACGTAACGCACCGGGAGAAATGGCAGCGGGGTTCCCTCGACGGCGGGCAGATCGGTCATGAAGTTGTATAGCGACTGCAGACGATCCTTGAGCGCCGCGATCAGTAAATCGTCGAGGCGATTTTCGGCTTCGCCCGCAAACAACGTAATGCCCAGAGCAATCGCGTCCCTCATCTCGGGCGGCATTTCAGGCAGCATCGCGATGCATCCGCTGACGTGGAATCCGCCGATCGCCACCTTGATACCCGAGGCGCGGAGTTCGGTCGCGATATCTACCGCACGGGCGAATTGGTTGGTCTGCACGCCGACGATCAGCACCAGGCCGCGATTCGCATTGCGCGCAAATCGTCGGATTATCGAACGCACCGGGACCTTGGTGTTGGTCTCATCATGCGCCCGGATGGTGATGTCGATGTCCTCGCCTAGAACTTGTCGAGCCTGCGCATCCAATGCGAGGCCATAGATGCTCGACAAGGAATTGGAGGGAACGAAACCTCGCCACCACTGAATAACGTATCCGTCGTCGTCGTAGTGAGACGGCTTGATGAGCTCGACCAGAAATTGTTCGCGTTTTGGCATTCCGACTCGCCGCGTATTGATCCCTCGGCCCAGCGTCGCGAGCCGCGCCGAGGAGCCTTTGCCTGGCCCAGCGTCGGACCGGCTTATTTCGAGAAAAACTGCAAGCCGTAAAGTGAAGGCGCGCCTTTCGGAAGAAGTGCGTGGCGTCGAGGTGGCGAGCTCCGACCAGCGAAACGATGGCCTCACTCTAGCGGCGATCCACCGGGAAGGCGAGCGCAATGGTCAGGTATCTGACGCTAGCGGGCTGGACTCGGTTGCTGTGCCATCGCGCCAAGCTCTGCGGCGGTTCGCGATTTTTACTGCGTCGAACTTGCCCTGCTCGCTAAGCGCCCTACGAACGACGCCCCGCGAGTTGCGCAAGGCCGTCGCCGAGCAGGTTGAATCCGAGCACTGACAGCCCAATCGCAATGCCCGGAACGGTCGTGAGATGCGGTGCGACCAGCAGAAATGCGCGGCCCGCATCCAGCATGTTGCCCCAACTCGGAGTGGGCGGCATCGCACCGAGACCGAGAAACGATAGCGACGCCTCTGCGACGATGATTCCGCCGATACCGAAAGTGGCCTGCACCGCGAGCGGCCCCGCGATGCCCGGTAACAGATGGCGCATCAGGATCCGCGAGCGCGCCGCTCCCAGGGCGGAGGCGGCGTGAACATAGTCGCGTTCGCGCAACGACAAAACTTCGCCCCGGACCAGCCGCGCATACCCGGTCCATCCCATCGCCGTCAGCGCGATGACCACGTCAGTCAGGCTGGGACCGAGGATCGCCGCAAGCGCGATCGCGAGCAGAAACCCGGGAAACGCGAGTATGACATCGACCAGCCGCATCACTATCGAATCGACGCGCCCGGCGGCGAGCGCAGCCGATCCCCCAATCAGGCTCCCTGCCACGAGCGACAATCCCGCCACCGAAAGTGCCACCATCAGGGAAAGCCGGGCGCCGAAAAGCAGGCGCGCGAGCATGTCGCGTCCCAACGCGTCGCATCCGAGCGGATGACTCGCAGTGCGACCCGCCAGTGCAAGGCGCAAATCGATCGCGAGCGGATCGTGGGTGGTAAGCAGCGGTCCGAACACTCCGAGCAAAACCAGGATCGTCACCAACATTGCGCCGACGACCAGTGATGGATTTAGCTTCGAAGCCATCGAGTCAGGATGCCTCGTCATTGACGCGGATGCGCGGGTCGATGAAGCCGTAAGCCATGTCGGTCGCGAGGTTCACCAACACGTAGCTCAGCGCGAAGGTCAGGACGCATCCTTGCACCAGCGGGTAGTCGCGCCCGCTAATCGCATTGATCATCAGCCGCCCCAATCCAGGCCACGAGAAAATCATTTCGGTGATGATCGAGCCGGTCAGCAATCCGCCGAGTTGTAGGCCGAGCAGCGTGACCACGGGCAGGAGCGCGTTCCGAAGCCCATGGCGCATCAGGGCGGCATTGGCGCTGAGCCCCTTGCCGAGCGCGGTGCGCATGTAGTCCGACTCGCGCACCTGTACCAGACTTTGGCGCAGCATCCGCGCAAGGATCGCGGCGAGCGCAGTCCCCAGCGTGATCGCGGGAAGAATCAAATGCGACAATCCGCCGCGTCCGGTTAGCGGCAGCCATCGCAGCTTCAACGAGAAGAGGATCATCAGCAATGGACCGAGACAAAGGTGCGGTATGGAAATTCCCATCACCGCAAATCCCATCGCGCCGAGATCGGCCGGTCCTCCCGGCTTGGCGCCTGCGATGACTCCGAGTGGAAACGCGATTGCGATCGCGACGATGAGTCCTGCCAGCGCGAGCTCCAGCGTCGCGGGAAAGCGCTGTGCGATGAGTCGTGCGACCGGTTGCCGAGTGGTGATCGATTCGCCGAGGTCGCCATGAGCAAGTCCGCGCAGAAAGCCGAAATACTGCTCCGCCAGCGGGCGATCGAGGCCCAGTTCGTGGCGCATGCCCTCGATATCGGCGGGCGCCGCCATGTCACCCAGCATCGCGACGACCGGGTCGCCGGGCACCAGGTGAATCAGGGCAAAGGTGATCGTCACCACGCCGAGCGCGACCGGAATCAGCGCGAGCAGACGGCGAACCAGCTGGCGAATCAAGCGGACCTCACTGCGAGGCCTCGGCGGGAAATTCCAGATCCGTGAGCGACAACAGACTGCCATTCGGATAGGGCCGGAAACCGCTCACTCTGTGACTGATCACGAAGACATTGTCCTGCCACCACAAGGAAACGTACGGCAAGTCATCGGCGGCGAGCTTCTGCACCTGCGCGTAAATCTGCTTGCGGCTGGTTTGATCGAGAGTCGCATCGCCCGCTTCGACCAGCGCATCCATTTGAGCATTTGAGTAATCCCCGCGATTCATCCCACGCGGCGGCGGCATGCGCGAATCGAAAACCATCAGGTAGTGATGCGGGTCGCGGATTCCAATCCACGGCATCGCGGCGATGTCGAAATTGCCGCGCTGCATGTCGTCATAGAATGTTGCCCACTCATTGCTCCGAATGCGCACCTCGATCCCGACCCGCCGCAACATCGCCTGGATGATTTCCGCCATGCGGATGCCTTCCGGCGCGCATTTGTAGGTCAGCACGAGATCGCGTTTGCCGCTCGGATCGGCCGCAAAGCCGGCGGCGGCGAGCAGCGTCTTCGCCTGCGCCGGATCATATGGATAAGTAGCGACGTCACCGTCGTAGGCCCAGTTCTCCGGCGTCAGCATCCCGCTTGCGATCCGCGCCGTTCCGCGCAGGTAGCTGCGGATAATTTCCTCGCGATCAATTGCAAGTGCGATCGCTTTCCTGACCCGCAGATCCTTGAGTACCGGGTCGCGAAAGTTAAACGTCACGTACCAGTAGGTAGTACCTGACGAGGTGATCACGTCGAGTCCGTTCCGCTTGCGGAGGTAAGGAAGCAGATCCGCCTGGATGTCATTGGGCGCGAGGTCGCAAACGCCCTCGACCAGCTCCAGCGCCCGCACGGTAGGGTCGGGCACGACTTTGAAAACGATTCCGCGGATCGCTTTGGGATTCGGAACCTCGCGCGTCGGATTTCGATCCAGCACCACTCTATCGTCGCGCTCGAAATGGCGAAGCTGAAAGGGGCCGCTTCCTGGAGGCGCAATCGAGAGACGCGAGCGCGGGCCGGGAGTTCCATCGGGAACGATCCCGAGCATAGCCATCTCGAGCGCCGGTGCGTACGGGCCTCGCGTCGTCATTCTAATGGTGAAGTCGTCGATCGCCTCGATGCTCGCAAGCTGACGCAAACCGCCGGCCTTGGGAGAGCGATTGGCGCGATCCATAACGAAATCGAAAGTGTACTTCACGTCGCGCGCCGTAAGCGGACGGCCATCGCTGAAGTGCAGGTTCCGATGCAGATGGAAAAGTACTTCGGTATCCGTAGTGCGCTCGACGCGCTCCGCAATGACCGGAGCGAAACCTCCATCGGCATCGATGCGAACCAGCGGCTCGAACAACAATTCGTCAATGCGCTCCGAGATCGCGTCGGTTGCATAGCGAGGATCGAGGGCGGTCGGCGAGGTTTCGATGTCGACCTGGATGAAGCCGGGCGCGACCCTATCAGTGCGTGAGCATCCGACGCACCCGATGAGCACCAAGGCGACGGCGCACCACGCGACAGTCTGAAATCGAGTCTTCGATCGCATTTGAAATCATGACGATGTTATCAGACGATGCGCAGTAGCCGACAATTTTCACGATTCGACAGGTGACGTGCGATGAGACTCAAAGACAAGGTGGCGCTCATTTCGGGTTCCGGTTCGGGCATCGGCGAGGCGACCGCCAAGCGCCTCGCGCAGGAGGGCGCGGCGATTGCGGTGGTGGATCTCAACGAGGATGGAGCGCAGCGGGTCGCCAAAGAAATTCGCGACGCTGGAGGCAAGGCCGAAGCGCTGAAGGCCAACATCGGCAATCCCACCGAAGTCGAAGGCATGATCAAGTTCGCGGTCGACAAATTCGGCCAGCTCGACATCCTGCATAACAATGCGATTCGACTTTACACCGGCCGCGTCGGCGAAATGCCGCTCGACAAATTTCGCAAGAGCCTCGACGTCGGCCTCACCGCGTATTTCTACTCGACGCAGTGCGCCCTCCGAGTGATGGTCCCGCGACGCACCGGCAGCATCATCAATACCGGTTCGGTCTCCGGGCTGTACGGCGACTATGGCCTCGGCGCGTACAATGCGCTCAAGGCCGGAGTCATCAACCTCACGCGGACGACGGCGATCGAGTACGCGCGCAAGGGCATTCGGTGCAACGCCGTCTGTCCGGGCGCGATTCGCACCCCACCGATTCTGAAATCGATCGAGGCCTCACGCGACCTCGCCAAGTCGATGGAGCGCGCGATCCCGATGGGCCGCTACGGCGAGCCGATCGAAATCGCCAATGTGGTGTTGTTCCTCGCCTCCGACGAGTCCTCGTACGTCACCGGCACCTACATCGTGGCTGACGGTGGAATCACTGCGCAGACCGGTATTCCGAGCATCACCGGCGACTCTGCCGATTGATTCACAATGCAGTTCGGCTAGCGCTCACGCGTTGCGAATCATCAAGCCTCCGTCGACTGGAATCACCGCACCCGTCAGGTACGAGGCTGCCGGAAGACACAGACTCAATGTCATGTGCGCGACTTCCTCCGGAAAGCCATAACGCTTCAACGCGGTGCGGCGCTTGCCGAAAATGGTCTTGTGCTCCTCGGGAATTGCGTCGGTAAGCGCGGTGCGAATCGGCCCCGGACAAATGCAGTTCACCGTGATGCCCTCGGGACCGAGGTCCACGGCGAGTCCGCGCGTCAGGCCGATCACGCCGGTCTTCGCTACCACATAAGGCGTATCGCCCGGCGTCGCTCCCAGACCCTCAGTGGAAGCGATATTGACGATCCGCGCCGCGTCGGATTTGCGCAGATGCGGCAGCGCAGCGCGCACCAGTTGCTGCTGGGCACTCAGCAATCCTCCAAGCGCGCGATCCCAGATTTTGTCGTAGTCAGGGCCGTCGAGCGGATGAAACGCGCCGAAGCCCGCGTTGTTGATCAGGATGTCGAGGCGGCCGAAGCGATCCGCGACCTCCGCGCACCACGCGCTTGATATCGCCGTGATCCATCACATCGAGCCGCCATCCGTGGGCATTGCCGCCTTCGGATTTGATCTCATCGACGACGCGCGCCACGCCTGCCTCATTGATGTCCGTGACTGCGACCAGCGCGCCTTCCTGCGCGAACACGTGCGCGGTCGCGCGGCCCATTCCACTCGCAGCGCCGGTCACGAGCACGCCGCGCCCCTTGACCGAGCGGCTTAGTTTTTTGATGGCATCCATCCGATTCTCCTCACTTGCTTCGCTATGATTACGGAGCCCGACAATATCGTCGAATCGCTTTTCGGGGAAAGCCCGCTTCGATAGTGTGAGAGCGCAAATCTGGAGACCAATATGGAATTCGAACGCGCGAAGCTCGATATCGATGGCAACGTCGGCACCCTCACCCTCAACCATCCCGAGGTGATGAACGCGGTGTCTACCGAAATGATCGGCGGCATCATGAGCGCGCTCTCCGAGGCCGAGAGCAAGAAGAACGGCCTGCGATGTCTCATCGTCACCGGCGCAGGCCGCGGCTTTTGTGCGGGCGCTAACTTGCAGCCATCGGGCGCGGTGAGCGGATCGCGCGACGCCGGCTCGGTGCTCGAAACGCATTACCATCCGATGTTGCGCAGGCTGCGCGAATTTCCGATGCCGATCGTCAGCGCCGTCAATGGCGCCGCGGCGGGAGTCGGCATGAGCCTTGCGCTGATGGGCGACCTGGTCGTATGCGCGAAGTCGTCCTACTTCCTGCAGGCTTTTCGGCGCATCGGATTGGTGCCCGACGGCGGCTCGACCTGGATTCTGCCGCGCCTCATCGGTCGCGCCCGCGCGATGGAACTTTCGCTGATGGGCGAGAAAGCTTCCGGCCGAGAAGGCGCTCGAATGGGGCCTCATCTATAAAGTCGTCGACGATGCGCAACTGCTCGGCGAGGCGAAGAAGCTCGCCAACGACCTCGCGAATGGACCGACGGTGGCGCTCAGCCTGATTCGCAACATGTACTGGCAGAGCAACGAAAACACCTACGAGCAGCAGCTCAACCTCGAGCGGCAGATGCAGCGCAAGGCGGGCAGCTCGGCGGATTTCCACGAAGGCGTGCGCGCGTTCCTCGAGAAGCGCCCCGCCAAGTTCAAGGGCGAGTAGCAGCTACTAAAGATGTCCTCTTCCTTATTCCCTCTCCCTTCAGGGAGAGGGTGGCGCTACTGCGCCGGGTGAGGTCTCTGCGCCGGGTGAGGTCAGCCCATCGGCTTCTTCGCCCACCCCTCGTCATACGGCGTGAGCATGCGCGTGAAAAACCGCAAACTCTGGAATTTCCACTCTCCGTCAACTCGCACGTAGTCATCTTCGTAGCGGCCCGCCAGCCACATCGCGGATTCGCTGTCACCGCTGCGACGGGTCAGCGGCTGCATCAGGTACCAGCGCCCGGTCGCGTTGTCGCCATCAACTTCGATGATCGGATTCATGACGTTGTGGATCGCGAAGGTGAACGCCGACGACGCGCGCTGGAAAAATTTCACGATGCCAGCGCGGCCCTCGCCCTTGCCGAGCGCACCGCCGTCCCACACCCCGTCCTCAGTGAACAGCGACGCGATGCCCTCCGCGTCGTAGTTGTCGTCGCAGTAGGCGCAGTAGCGCGCCTTGAGCTGTTTGATTTGTTCGATGTCATCGAGTCTGCGGACTCGCGCGATCAGTTCTTCGACGGTTGCCATATCAAATTCCGTAGAACGCCTTGGCGTTGTCGTAGAGCACCTTGTTGACCGATGCGTCAGGGAGTTTGGCGAGCCGCCTGCGCGTGGTCGCCACCGGATTCGACGAAGCCCTCGGCATGCGGATAATCGGAGCCGACGAAGAAGCGATCGTCGCCCGCGAAATCCACCATCAGTGGAAGCATCCGTTCGTCCGGGATCGGCGCTGATCCAGATGTTCCGCGCGAAGTATTCGCTGGCCGAGCGCTTCATCTGCGAGGTATGCCCCATGTACTTGAAGCGATAGTCGAGCCGCTCGATCCACTCGCCGACCCAGCCGGACATCGCCTCGATGGTGGCCACTCGCAGTTTCGGAAAGCGCTCCAGCACGCCTTCATAGACCATCGTGGTGAGCGCCATGCGCGGATCCTGGATGACATTCATGGTGATGAACATGAACCCGGGATCGCAGTCCGCGAACCCATTGACTGCCGATGTAGTCGCCATGCCCGACCAGATGGATGCCGACTGAGAGGTTGTGTTCCTGCGCGGCAGCCCAAACCGGATCCAAATCCGGATCCCGAAGCCGTGGCCGTCGATGGGCGTGGACGCGACGAAAATGGTTTTGCATCCGAGCTTGGCGACGCGATCGATCTCGCGCGCCGCCAGCGCGGCATCGAGCAGCGAAATGTGCGCGGCGGGAATCAGCCGATCCTTATGCGCCGCGCACATCTCGAATGCCCACGTGTTGTAGGCGCGACACAGCGCATCGGCCAGTAGCGGATCCTGCACGTCGCCCTGCCACAAGATGCCCATGGTCGGGTAGATGACCTGCGCCGCGAAACCCTCGTCGTCGAGGAATTTGATGCGGCGATCCATGTCCTGCCATCGCGCGTTGCTGAACTGGTACGCGTCGAAGTCGTTGAGGTGTGGCCTTTTTCCTTCTCGCCGAAGCGACCACCGCGCCGAGCAACTGCGCGGCGTTGCCAAGCCGCATCGGCTTGTGGTCGACCAGAATCGTGAATTCGCCGGAAGCCGAGTCGCGCTCAACCCGCATCGCACGTTCGCGAAAGCGCGGATCGATATAGCGCTCGAACAGGTCGAGCGGCTCGATGAAATGGCTGTCGCCGTCGATCGCCTTCATGTTTGTTCGTCGCCCTACTTCTTCAGTCGCGCGACCGCCTTGATTTCCACCAGGCCGCCGGGAAACGCCAGCTCGCTGATGCCGATCGCCGTCCACGCCGGATACGGCGCGGTGACATACTGATCCTTCACCTTCATGAAAGCGCGCATGTTGGCCTGCAGTCCGACATGGAAAGTGGTGATGTCGACGACGTCGCCGATCGATGCGCCACCCGCGCTGAGCACCGACTTGAGCGACTCGAATGCCTGCTTGAATTGCGTCTCGGGGTCGCTCGAGGCCTTGCCGTCGGGACCGACGCCGATCACGCCGGAGCAGAAGAGACGGTCGCCGTCTTTAATCGCGGGCGCGAAGTGAAAGTTGTCGTACATCGCCTTCATTTCGGATGGAATAACAACGCTGCTCTTGTCCATGAGAATCTCCGGTTATTGAAAAAGTGTGACTACAATCGCTCCTTAGGACCGAGGGCGTCAACTTCATACGGAGGCGAATTATGCCGAAAGCAAAAGATGGCTGGCGCGACCAAGTGAAAATCTCGCAAGGCGACATCACCGAATGCGGTCTTGATGCGATCGTCAACGCGGCGAACAACGATTTGATTCTCGGCGCGGGAGTCGCGGGCGCGATCCGCAGCAAGGGCGGTCCGGAGATTCAGAAGGAATGCGATCGCATCGGCAGCATTCCATTGGGCGAAGCCGCGATAACCACGGGTGGCAAGCTCAAGGCGAGGTTCGTCATCCACGCCGCGAGTATGCATCTGGGCGGCCGCACCACGGAGGAAAATCTGCGCGCCTCGACGCGCAATTCCCTGCTGCGCGCGGCGGAGCGCAAGGTCGAGAGCATCGCATTTCCCGCGATCGGCACCGGCGTCGCGGGATTTCCACTCGATCGATGCGCGCAGGTGATGCTCGAAGAGGTGCGCGATCATCTCGGCGGCGAGACCTCGGTGAAGCTGGTGGAGTTCGTCCTCTACGATCGCCTCGCGCGGAAGGCCTTCGAGCAGGTTTTCGACTCGATGCGCTAGATTTCGCAATCGCTGTTGCCCTACATTCAATCGATTGACTGAAACATTCGATTGATCTAAATGAATTTCCATCACCTTCGATCGAGCGTGGAGCGCCAATGGCTGTGGCACTTGCGAAACGCGAATTAGCCTCATCTTCCTCGCGCGGTGAGGACACCAGGCAGCGGCTGATCGAAGCCGCGCTGAAAATTTTCGGCGACTGTGGCTTCGAGGGCGCCAGCACCCGCATGCTCGCGGATGCGGCCGGCGCCAACCTCGCAGCGATTCCATACCATTTCGGAAGCAAGGAAGGCCTCTATCGCGCGGCCGCCGAATTCATCGTCGAGAACTGCGGCAGCGAGATCCTGCCGACGATCGAGCGGGATCGAACTCACGCTCGAAGGAAAGAAGCCCGCGCGCAACGATGCGACCACGCTGCTGCAAGAGCTGCTGGAGCGGTTTTCCGCGATCGTGGTCGGCTCGGAGTTCGCCGACGCTTCGCCGGCTTCGTGATGCGCGAGCAACTGCAACCCGGCGCGGCATTCGAAATTCTCTACGAAGGGATGATGGCCGATTGACGGATGCGTGCCGAAGCTGCTCGCGATCGTGCTGGGACGGCGCAGCGACGACGAAAAGATTCTCATCAGGACGCAGACGCTGCTCGGACAGATCCTGGTGTTTCGCACCAGCCGCGCGGCGGTGTTTCGCCAGCTCGGATGGCGCGAAATTTCGCCAGGAGCAGATCAAGGCTCATCCAATCGATCGTCCGCGAGAACATCGATCGGATTTTGGCTGGTAAGTTTGGCAGGTAAGTGAGTGATGGAATCCCCGTCCACGCCAGTGCACGAAAACGCGCGGTTCGCGAACTCCTCGATGCTGGATGAAAACCCGGTCGGTCCGCCTGATGCCGGGGAGACGCCGATCACGCACAACGCACCGCATCACGAACCGAAGCATCAACCGAAGCATCCGGGCGGGAACGGCCGGCGCGCCTTCGCGGCGCGAGCTGTTCGCGGCATCGTGTGGACGCTGGTGCTCGGTGCTGCTCGGATCGACTGCGATGATCGGCGGCCCGCGCCTATGGCGATACCTCGACGCATATGAATCCACTGACGACGCTCAAGTAGACGGGCACATCGCGCCGATCAGCTCGCGCATCGAAGGCACCATCGAGCGCGTCTACGTGCAGGATACCGACTCCGTCAAGGCGGGCAGCTTGATTGCGCAGATCGATCCGCGCGATGCGAACACCGCGCTGGCGAGCGCGCGCGCGAATCTCGAGCAGGCCAAGGCGCAACTCGCGTCGGCGCGCGCCGACTATGCCGCATCGCTGAGCAAGGTGCGCCAGAGCGAGGCCGTCGCATTGCAGGCGCGCAATGACGCCAATCGTTACGAATCGCTCTTCAAGATGCGAATCGCCTCGAATTCGGAGCACGACGACAAGGTGCGCGCCGCGGCGGTTGCCGATGCGGCGGTGGAGTCAGATAGCGCAAGCGCTGAGGCCGCGAGGACCGTGATTGCCTCGCGCGCGGCGGCGGTTGATGCCGCGCAGGCCGCCGTCGATCAGGCGCTGCTCAATCTCGACTACACGCGCATCACCGCGCCGATGAGCGGCGTCGTCGGCAAGAAGACCCTTGAGGAAGGGCGAGCGAGGTGCAACCCGGCGAGTTGCTCCTCGCGATCGTGCCGCTCGACGACATCTGGATCACCGCCAACTTCAAGGAGACCCAGATTCGCCGGATGAAGCCGGGACAGCGCGCGACGATTTACGTCGATGCGATCGGGCGCGACTACCAGGGCTATGTCGAAGGCGTCGGCGGCGCGAGTGGCGAAAAGTACAGCCTGATGCCTCCCGAGAACGCCACCGGCAACTACGTCAAGGTGGTGCAGCGCCTGCCGATTCGCATCCGCTTGAAGCCGGGCCAGGACCCGGACCATCGCCTGCGCATCGGAATGTCGGTCGAAGCCAAAGTCCGGTTCAAATGAGCGCGGCGCCGCGCGCCCCTGGTCGCGCATCCGGTCGCGCGCGCTCCCGCGCAATCCGTGGGCGATCGCGTTCACCGTGACTCTCGCGACCTTCATGGAGGTCCTCGATACCAGCATCGCGAACGTCTCGCTGCCGCACATCGCGGGTGGTCTCTCCGCGAGCGTCGATGAGAGCACGTGGGTGCTGACGGCCTACCTCGTGGCGAATGCGATCGTGTTGCCGCTCAGCGCGTGGGTCTCGGGCTTCATCGGTCGCAAGCGCTTCTACATGACTTGCGTCGCGCTGTTCACCATCAGCTCGCTGTTCTGCGGCTTCGCGCCGACGCTCAGCTCGCTGGTGATTTTCCGCATCATCCAGGGCGCCGGCGGCGGAGGCTTGCAGCCGAGCGAGCAAGCGATCCTCGCTGATACTTTCCCGGGCGAGAAATTCGGCATGGCCTTCGCGATGTATGGGATGGCGGTGGTGCTCGCGCCCGCCATCGGCCCCACGCTGGGCGGCTACATCACCGATCATTTCAACTGGCGGTGGATATTCTTCATCAATGTGCCAATCGGTATCATTTCCCTACTACTGACCTACCGGATGGTCGAGGATCCGCCGTACCTGAAGAAGGAAAAGCGCAAGGCCGGATGGCGCGCCAATATCGATTTCATCGGGCTCGGCCTCATCGTGCTCGGCCTCGGATGCCTGCAGGTAGTGCTCGATCGCGGGCAGGAACTCGATTGGTTCGGCTCGCGCATGATCACCTGGTTCATCGATCATCTCGACCGCCTCGCTGATCGCATTCCTCATCTGGGAGTGGCGTCAGAAGCATCCCATCCTCGATCTCAGGCTGTTCCGCGAGCGCACTTTCGCAACCGCCATCCTTATGATGTTCATCCTCGGCTTCGGCCTGTACGGCTCGACTATCCTGCTGCCGCTCTACCTCCAACAACTGATGGGCTATACCTCGCAGTTAGCAGGGATGGTGCTGTCGCCGGGCGGATTCGCGATCGCACTGATGATGCCGATCGTCGGCACGCTGGTGTCCAAGGTGCAGGCGCGATGGCTGATCGGGCTTCGGCTTCCTCATCACCGGGCTCGCGCTTCTTGTCGATGAGCAACATCAATCCAAGCATCAATTTCCAGACCGCGATGATTTATCGGATTCAGCAGTCGATCGGGCTCGCGTTCCTGTTCGTGCCGATTACCACCATCGCGTACCTCGGCATTCCGCCGAACAAGAACAACCAGGTGTCAAGCCTCATCAGCCTCGCGCGCAACATCGGCGGCAGCGTCGGCATCGCGATGGTCACGACGATGGTCGCGCGTCGCTCGCAGTTCCATCAGGATCGCATCGCGTCGCACATGACCGGCTACGACCATGTCTTCCGCAACGGCGTTCAGCGCCTGAGCCTCGAACATGATGCAGCGCGGCTACAGTCCGGTGGACGCGAGCCGGCAGGCGTACGGGCGAATCTATGGCCTGATGCAACAGCAATCTGCGTCGCTGGCGTTCGTCGATGTGATCTGGGTCTTCGCGGTGGCGGCGCTGTGCATGCTGCCGCTGGTGCTGCTGATGAAGAGGAATGACCCGGGCAAAGCTTCGATGGCGGCGCACTAGCCTGGGCGATCTCTTCGAAGCATAGCGAGCGTTTTCACGAAGTGACCAGCAGTCGCAGCCGCGCAGTCATTTCAACTTCGTCGACCGCGTCGGTGAAGTGCGCGGCGTACTGTCCATGCGGATCAAGCACATACGTGATCGCGGTATGCGGGACCGTATACTCCTGCGGATCGGCAGGGTCCGGCGTGCGCCGCGCGAACACCCGAAAGGCCTTCTTTGCTTCCTCGACCTGCTCCCTCGAACCGGTAAGTCCCGTGAACCTCGGATAGTCAGGCTCGAGGAAGTTGCGCATGGCCTCGGGCGTGTCGCGCTCGGGATCGACGGTGACATAGAGTGGACGAGATTGTTCGCGGCGAGCGGCCCCAGCGCATCGAGGACGCTGCTGAGCTTGCCGAGGGCGCGCGGACATACGACCTTGCAATGAGTGAAGCCGAAAAAGATCACCACGTGCTTGCCGCGATAGGTCGCATCGGTGACCGCATCGCCGTGATGATCGACGAGCGAAAATTTGCCGCCGGGTTTCATCGCAGCGTTAGCAACGATGGTGTGAAATCCGCCGTGCGGGCAGCGGAGTGAAACGCCCTCGCCCTCGAATGACAGCGCGAATCCTGACGGGAGATTCCATGATGCCGACTCATCGAGGTTGCTCAGCAGGATGATGCCGTCGCCGGTCCGCTCGGCATCGCGCCGGATCGTGAATGTGAGTGCTCGTCGTGTGCGATCGAAGAACGCCTCGCTCACGTCGATGTCCGACGCGACCTCGACAAGCGCGGGCTCGCTGAAGTGGGAGCGATCCCATGGTTCGTTATAGAGGCGCCAGAACCCATCGGCGATGTTGAGCCGCGCGAGTCCGAGCAACACGTTGCCGGTCAGCGGTTCCACGACGGTGCGATTTCCTTCGGCGTCGGTTTCAATGTCATTGCGAGGATAGTAGAGGCCGCCGTTGCGCCATGCCGGCGTCATGTGGCGATCGGCATGCGCGAGCAGACCCTGCAGCGTCTCGAGGTCGCCCATCTCCGAGGCCCACGCAGCGACCCATCCGAAGTCGCAAGTGTCGTTGACGACCCGCTGGCCCATCACCTCCATCACCGGCGCGGAGCGAACCGAAAGTGCGCCGTCGTTGCCGGGTACCAGCAGGTCGCGAACCTGGCGCGGATAGTTGGCGCGCACGAAGTCGCGGTTCCACATATTCATCAGGGTGCCGCACCACGCGTCGACCCACGGCGCCTTGACCTCGTTGGGGCGCAGCGTCTTGCTGTCGGCGAGCATCATGGTGTTGTAATGCCCGTTCGCGTCGAGGCGGCCGAACTGCTTCCACGCATCTTCGTACGAGCGCGTGACTTCATCCGCAACCGCGCCGCCACTCACGAGGTCGTGCATGCGAAAGCCGAGGATCGCCGGCTGGTTGCAAATCTGGAAAATGCAATTCGGCTCGCATGCGATGCCGAGGTAACCGTTCTCGACCATCTGCCAGTAGAGGTGCTCATTGAGCGAGTTCTGATCGTATTCGAAGCGCTTTTCCTGGCCGCCCCAGAAAAACGACCAATGCCGAAAGGTGAGCGCGCCCGGCCGCGCGTAGCGATCGTCGTTAAACAGGTAGTTGTACAGCAGCGCCATCGACTGCACATAAGCGCTGTACATGATGTTGTCGCGTACGACCGGGTTCCATTCTTCATGCAACTGTTCGGTGAGATGCATGTTAAAGACCGCGCCGCCGCGGCTGGTATCGCGCCAGTACATCCAGACCTCGGGCATCAGGATCTTTTCGATGAGCCGCTGGAACGTTCCCTTGAAAACGCCGGGAGCGGCGGGCAGCCGATGGACGTGGGCGAGCGCAAGCGCATAGGCCATGTAGGCGAGCTGAAAGCGGTAGCCACCGAAGTCGTCCTGGCCGATACCCTTCCCTTGCATCAGCGACCAGTCGTTGGGCAACTGACGCGACAGGTTGTCGAAATGGCGCAGATGCCCGAGCTGTTCGTTGTTCAGCATGCGTCTCACAACTTTATCGACGTGATGTCGATAAGCTTCCATCCTGCGCAAAGTTCAATGATTCCGCGGACAAAGTGGCTTTGTTTTCGCGATTTGATAATCTGCAAGTCATCGCCGCGGTGGGTTCGTTTATGTAATCCAGCCTCAAACCCAGCCGAAGTCCTTCATCGCCATGCCGGCATGCCAAATCTTCGTCATATGGCGAATCTTGTCGCCCTCGAAATCCATCACATAGACGTAGTCGCTGGCAGTGCGCTTGCCGGTCGGCGGGCATGGACCACCTTGGCCGGTATGGGTTCCATGGAAGACGGCATAGGCGCAGACGTTTTTGCGCTCTTCATCGATGGCAAATGACTTGAGCTCATAGCGACCATCAGGGACGAAGGTAAGCAGCCCTTTCATCCAATCGGCATACTGCGCCAGCGTCCTGGTATCCGCGAGCGGCTCGGCCTGCGCGGAAAACGTCGCGCTGGGCGTGCAGAATTCCTTGCATCCGTCCCAGCCCTTGCCGGTCTCGCACGCCTCGAAAAATTTCCTCGCATTCGCGGGCATCGATGTCATCGGTTTCATCTCCTTATATAGCGCCGGTCAAACAGTAGAGTCGGCGCCGGCGATGCCGCAAGGGTCAGTCTAAAAACTCCAACATTTGCGGGCATGAAGTGGGTTTGTTTTTGCACTTCGATAGGCTTCCGCCCGGCACTTTTAGTAATTTCTGAAGGTGTTGGAACGAAGATTCCTTTATTTTCAAGGATCATTTGGCTTCGTTTGGTAAATCCGCAAATACTCTCATCGGAAGCCGAAAACGCCGGTGGCGCCCTCGACGAGCGCCACAGTCACATCATAGCAGACTCGAAGTCACCTCGCATCGGAGGCCATGGTGAAGGAAGCCGCCTGATTTTAGAGGACCGATGCCCTCGAAAAAAAACGCCGGAGGCCAATGCCTCCGGCGTCGCTGCGTCAGGGAGAGGCAGCTCAGAAAGGATTCTGCTGGAGCTGGAAGTTGTAGGCGTTCAGCGTGTTGGTCGCATCATCGACCGCCAGCAGCTTCGCGATGCCGTTGTTCTCCATCAGCCGCAACCCGAAGGCGCCGCCATTGAGGGGATCGACGCCGAGGCTCATGACGAAGGTGCCTGCCGCCTGCAGGTTGCCGGGGCTGGGGGTGAATTCAACAATCTGGCTGGCGAAGGTCGGCTGCGCGTTGATGCTGTCAGCATTGGCGGTCAGCAGATCGCCGTTGGGCGCGAGCACCAGCCCCAGCGGTCCAAACAGATGCGCCGGGTCGGAGTACACCACGGTTCCGGTGCCATTGTCAGCAGTCGTCGTTCCCGCATTGGCTACCGCAAAGATGGCGTTATCGCCTTCGGCCGCGACGTACAGCGTGTCAGTTTTCGCATTGTAAGCGAGACCCGCAGGTCCGGTGACGATTGAGGCGGGATTGGGTCCGCCGGTATATCCCGATGCGATCTGGACCGGGGTGCTGACCATCATTGTTCCGTTGTGACTGAAAGTGATTTCGTAGCGTACGATGGTACCCTGGAACGCACCCACGTTGCCCGGTACCGGCGCAAGGCAGTTGGCGACGAAATACTGGATCTGGCCGGGCTTCTGAATGTTGATGGTCGAACCCCATGCTCCGTAGATGCCGGGGTGGGTGCCGTCACCGACCGGCAGCGTGCCCACTTCCTTGCCATTGCCGTCGATGATTACGACCGGGCCGCCGTGGACGGTGGCCGAGGTTCCATCGGTGGTCGGAACCGTGCCCGCGAAAATCAGGCCGTGTGGAATGATATCGAGCGCATTGGTAAACCCGCTCACTCCCGCGGCGGTGGAATTGAAGAAGACCGAGCCCTGGCCGCTGGGCCGGATGCGGGTGATGGTGGTGCCCAGCCCCTGGGTGCTGACAACATTGCCGTCCATCATGGTGGTGTTGTTGTAGTTTCCAATCAGCACGTCGTTGGTTTGGAGCATCGCATGCCCGCCCATGAAATTACTGGGCACGAACTGGATGCCGTACGGATTGGAATCGCCCAAAAGCCCCGGCGCAACCGGGATCCCGCTCGGAGTCGTGCGCGGCAGGACCTGAAGATGCGATCCGTTGTTGTTACCGTCGGCCAACGCGAGGCCGGACGCGGCCAGCATGATACCGGTCGCGAGTAGTCCACCGACCAGCGGCTTCATCATGCTCGCGGTCACGCGGGACATCGTGCTGCCTGGCGAACGGTGAGTGGTTTGATGTTGTGAGTGATTTTTCATTGGCGTTTCTCCCTGAAGGTTGTGAGCTTCCGAATGACTGTCCGTTTGTGCGATTCTTCCCTGACAGGAGCGGAGATTACGGATCGCTGCCGTTAGGTACGATGGAGCCGCCGTTAGGTCTGCGTCAGGCGGGCGTAAGGTTTCGGCCGAGTTGTTTAGTTCCGCTCAGACGGCTCGTCGAACCGTCACCAGGACCGGATTTTTTTTACTCGTGACGGGCTATAACCGGATGTAGAGTTTTGGTTCGGTTGGTTTAATGATGAGCGCAATCAGTTCGTAAGCGGGAATCATGGGGGCGGAATCCTACCTGCTCTTCGCTCAATATCGGCTCGACCCGCGCAATGAGCGCCTCGTGCGCGGCTCGAAGCAGATCCCGCTGCGCCCCAAGCCGTTCGCGCTTCTTCGGTATATGGTCGAGCATCCGGGCCGGCTCGTCTCGCACGAGGAATTGCGCAAAGCCATCTGGCCCGCGACCTTCGTCGGCGAAGGTGTATTGCGCCTCTACCTGCGCGAAGTGCGCGCGACGCTGGGCGACAATGCGGATGCGCCGAAATTTATCGAGACCATCGCGCGGCGAGGCTATCGATTCATCGCCGAGGTCAAGCGTAGCGGCGAGGTCGACGACCTCGCGATTCCGGCGCAGGCCCCGCTCGAGACGCCGGCGAAAGCCGTGCACGCCGGTCGGCCGCGAAGGCGAGCTCGCGCGGCTGCGCTCGGCATTCCTCAAGGCTTCCACTGGCCAGCGCCAGGTAATTTTTCTCAGCGGCGAGGCCGGCATCGGCAAGAGCACGGTGCTCGAAAGCTTCCTGCTGCATGCGGCCGCACGCGATGGCGTCCTGATCGGGCGCGGGCAATGCGTCGAGCATCGCGGCGAGAGCGAACCTTACATGCCGGTGATCGATGCGCTCAGCCGCCTCTGCACTCAGGACGCCCGGGTCGTGGAAATCATCCGCAACCATGCGCCCTCGTGGCTCGCGCAAATGCCGGCCCTGCTCAATGATCCCGAGCAAATCGGTAAAGCGCCGGTGGCGCCGAACGCCACCCAGCAGCGAATGCTGCGCGAGGTCGCCGAAGCATTCGAGCGCGTGACCGCGAATCGCATCGTGATCGTGGCGCTGGAGGATCTCCATTGGTCCGACCCGTCGACTCTCACGCTGATGGACCTGCTTGCGCGCCGGCCCGAACGCGCGCGTTTGATGGTCATCGGGACGCATCGGCCGGCCGCGACCCTGCCCGGAGAGCATCCGCTGCGCGCGATGCTGCGCGAGCTCGCCGGCCGCTACAGCGACGACATAAAGTTAGCACCGCTCTCGTCATCCGAGGTCGCGGAATATCTGCAACGGCGGATAACTGAAACCATTCCGGTCGAGGATGCCGCGCTCAAAAGAGTTGCGAATACGATTCATCATCGGACCGAGGGCAATCCGCTCTTCATGGCGGCGATCGTGGATTCGCTGTTGCGAGCCGAGGGCTCGTCCGCCACGGATTCTGCCGATGCGGCTACCGCAATGAAAAAACTCGCGGACGATTCCAGCCGCATCGCGCCCGGCAACCTGATGGAAATGATCGCGCTGCAACTGGCGCAGCTCGACGCCGAGGATCAGGCGCTGCTCGAAGTCGCCAGCGTTGCGGGCGCGGAATTCTCGGCCGCAGATATCGCCGCCGGCGCGGAAAAAGATCTTATCGGCGTCGAGCAGCGCTGCGCCGGGCTGGTGAGCAGAATGGCATTTCTACAGGACGCCGGCGACGCCGAGTGGCCGGACGGCACCGTGGCGGCGCGCTTTCGTTTTCAGCACGCGCTCTACTGGGAAGCGGTCTACGGACGTTTAACCGCGGCGCGCCGCAGCCGCATCCATCAGAGGATCGGCGAGCGCGAGGAAAGCGCATACGGCGAGCGCACCGGGGAAATCGCGGCGGGGCTGGCCCGTCATTTTACGCAGGGCCGCGATTTCGAACGCGCCTTCCGCTATCGCCATCGCGCTGCTCACAATGCGTTGCGGGCCAGTGCATCGCGCGAAGCAGTCGAGCATCTGACCGCCGCGATGGACGCCTTGCAGCATCTTCCGGACGGGGTCACCAAGCTCGAGCGCGAGCTGCAAGTGCGCCTCGCTCTGGGGGCCGCGCTGCAAGCCAGCAAAGGCTACGGCGCACCCGAAGTGCAGCAGGCCTACGAGCGCGCGGGCGAGTTATGCCAACGCCTCGGCGAGACGCCGCAACTGTTTCCCGCCCTGATGGGTTTGTGGTCATTCGCGGTCGGACGCGGCGAGTGGAAGCGCAGCCATCAACTGGCGCAACGCAATCTGCGCCTCGCGGAGAGCGTGCAGGACCCCGCCCAACTGGCCAGGGCGTGGCGTGGAATCGGGCACGGCAGATTTTTTCTCGGCGAGCTGAGCGAGGCCCGCGACGACCTAGAGAAAGCGATCGCGCTGTGCGGACGTCACCATCCACAGCTAGACGCTCTGTCTTACACCTCCAATGTCGAAGTCGATGCGCGTAGCGCGCTCGCATGGACCCTGGAGCTAATGGGATTTCCTGAGCAGGCGCTGAGCATGAGCCGGCGTGCCGTGGGAGCAGCCGAAAATTTCGCGACCGCCCATGACGTCGTTTACGCGTGCTACTTCACCACCGTCCTGTATGGCTTTCGCCAGGAATGGGAAACCGCCGTCGACTGGTCGAAGCGAACCATCGAGCTCGCCGGCGAGCACGGCCTGCCCTACTACCAGTTGATGGGCTCGCACATGCTGGGCGCCGCGATGGCGCAGCTGGGCCAGACCGGGAGTGGCCTGCCGATGATGCAGCACGCGATTCAGACCAGCCTCGCAATCGGGGTGGAGGCGGGCCTGACCGGGATGTACCTGATGATCGCCGACGCATGCCGCGTGGCGGGCGAGTTTCGCATGGGTCAGGACGCCATCAACGACGCCATGCGATTTGTGAAACTGAAAGACGAGCATGCGTGGGAGCCGGAGTTACTGCGCGCCAAGGGAGAGTTGCTGCTCGCGCAGCATCGCAATGGACGAAGCACGAAGATGGCAAAGGCAAGCGAGAAGGAAGCGGAAGACAGCTTCCAAAGAGCCATCGAACTGGCGCATTCACAAGGCGCGAAGAAGTGGGAACTTCGGGCCTCCGTAAGCCTCGCACGGATGTATCAACTACAGAAACATAAGACTGAAGCTCACCATCTCGTATCCAGCGTATATTCTCGATTCAGCGAAGGTTTCGCGAGCAGGGACCTGGTCATCGCAAAAGAGCTTCTCGATGAGCTTGCCTAGACAAGCCGACGCAGCCCTTAGACAACCATCACAAAGTTAGTGCGCGGCTGATCCCCCGCTGGAGGCGCCGCGGCGCAGGAACAGGAACGACGGGATTAGCAGCACCATCCAGATCGCGAGGTTGCGGTAAATGTCGTTGAACGACAGCATCGCCGCTTGCGACTGGATCATCCCATACACGCCCGCGAAGCCCTGGTGCCCTGCGCCCAGCATCTGCGGCATGTAGGCGAACCCGTGCGCGCCCAATCGGGGCGCCGCATTGGTCATCCGCCACGCATCGAAGACCGAGAAATGCTCCGTGAGGTACGACTGATGGGTCTGCTGATGGCTCACCAGCGTGCTGGTCATGTAGGAAATTCCTACCGCCGCGCCGGCATTGCGCATCATGTTGTAGAGACTCGCCGCGTAGCCCATCCGCTCGCGATTGACCACCGACAGTGTCGCTGCCGAAAGGGTCGGGAAGATGAATCCCATTCCGATGCCCATGGTGATGCTCGGCCAGATGACCACCCAGCTGCTCACATTCAGATTCCAATTCGACATCGTCCATAGCGAGGTCGCCATCAGCACGAAGCC
Organism: uncultured delta proteobacterium; assembly: GCA_963848285.1. Taxonomy (GTDB): domain Bacteria; phylum Desulfobacterota; class Binatia; order Binatales; family Binataceae; genus DATGKG01. The sequence goes on from CAWKCZ010000003.1 coordinate 161,709, forward strand.
CAGCCCAACCAGCGGGCGGGTATCGAATTTGAAGCGCGCGAGTTGCCCGATGAGCAGCATCGCGACCATCGTGCCGAGGCCGCGTGGCGCGAGCACTAACCCCGCTCGCCAGGCCGTGTAGCCCATGTACTCCTGCAGGAAGATCGGATTGAGCAGACCGGTGCCATAGAGCGCGAAGCTCATCGCGATGATGAGGGTCACCGACAGATCGAACGCGGGAATTGCCATGATGCGCAAATCCAGAATCGGTTCCGTGAAGCGTAGTTCATGGACGATCAGAATGATGAACGCCGCCGCCGAGGCTGCGGTGAAGTACCAGACCCACGGCGCGGCGAACCAATCGGCACGCTGCCCGCGGTCCAGCACGATCTCCATCAGACCGAGACCGAGCACCAGACATATGATGCCGATGTAGTCGACGCGTCCGCCTTTCGCGCGCCGCTGCCGCAGATAGAGCGGATCGTGCACGAAGGTGTAGACCATCAGCAGCGCGGCCGCGCCGATCGGCACGTTGATGTAAAAATTCCAGCGCCAGTTCCAGTTGTCGGTGATCCATCCGCCCAGCGTCGGTCCCATGATCGGCGCAACCATCAGCCCGACGCCCCACATCGCCATCGCGAGCTGCTGCTCCGAGGGCGGAAAGGTCTCCATCAGGATTGCTTGCGAGGAGGGGATCATCGCCGCACCCGCCGCGCCCTGGATGAGCCGGAAGAGCACCATCTCGTTGAGCGAAGTAGCCGCGCCGCATAGCGCCGATGCCGCGACGAAGACCGAGACCGAGGCCATGAAATAGCGCTTGCGGCCGAAGCGCGACGAGATCCATCCCGTCATCGGGATCATGATGCCATTGGCCACCAGATAGCTGGTGACGACCCATGCGATCTCGTCAACGCTCGCGGAAAACGTCCCCTGCATGTGAGGAAGCGCGACGTTAACGATCGAGGTGTCGAGAACTTCGAGGGTCGTGCCGAGCATGACCGCGAGTGCGATCAGCCATTTTTGCGCCGAACCGGCCTCGAGGTGCTGCTCGCCAGCGATGGCGGCGGCGCTCATCGTTCAAGAATAGTGCCCGCAGCCCTCGCCAAGAAGGGCAACCCGACAAAAATTTCTTGAGATGTAACATAAGAGTAATGACTTGAGTCTTTGAGACGGTTACTTTCGATATATGCGGCTTGCTGCCATCGACGTTGGAACCAATTCAGTTCACATGGTGATCGCCGATGTGAATCGCGACGGTAACATCGACGTCGTCGACCGGGTGAAGGAAACCGTCCGCCTCGGCAGGCGCGCCTTCGAGACCGGCAGCCTCAGCAAGGAAGCGATGGACCTCGCGGTCCGCACCCTGAGCAACTTCCAGAAGCTGATCAAACTTCGCAACATCAATCGCGTCCGTGCGGTCGCGACCAGCGCAGTGCGCGAGACCCGCAACAGCGCCGAATTCGTCGCGCGCATCCGCCGCGAAACCGGACTCAAGGTCGAGATCATTCCCGGTGCCGAGGAAGCCCGCCTCATCTTCGTTGCCGCGCGTCATGCGATGGGCCTCGAAGGCGGGCCGCATCTGCTGGTCGACATCGGCGGCGGCAGCGTCGAGCTGGTGATGGTGCGCGACGGCGAGCCGATGTGGATGCGCAGTTTGCGGCTGGGCGTGTCGCGCCTCACCGAACAGTTTCTCATCGATGATCCGCCCAGCGCGCGCCAGGTGCGCGATTTGGAAGCGCATCTCGCCGATGAGATGGGCGACCTGCTCAAGAGCGCCAAACGCGACGGCGTCGAGCGCGCGGTCGGAACCTCGGGTACCGTCAACACTCTGATCGCGATGGCGCGGGCGGCGCGCGGCGAGGAATTGGGCCGTCTCAGCGGAGCTACCGCGACCGCGGATGAAATCGCGCAGGTGCGCAAGCGCGTGTTGGAGTGCGAGCTTTCCGATCGCATCGAGCTGCCGGGCATCGACGCCAAGCGCGCCGACCTGATGCCGGCTTCTGCGATTCTCACCGACTACATCCTGCGCCACTCCGGCGCTCCACAGTTGGTCGCATGCACGTGGGCCTTGCGCGAGGGCTTGCTCCTGGAGCTGGCGGGAATCGCCAGCCGCCGTGAATCGATCGATGCGCGCAAGCACTCGATCGCAGCGCTCGCGCAAAAGTTCGAAGGCGCCAACGAACACGGCCAGACGGTGGCGAAGCTGGCCGGCCAGATCTTCGATGCGACGGCCGACGCGCTCGAGCTGAGTGCGCAGGCAAAAGAGATCCTCGAATACGCGGCGCTGCTGCACGACATCGGGCATACCATCGATCACGACCGGCACAATCGGCATTCCTACTACCTCATCAAGAATGCCGACCTGTTCGGTTTCACGCCGGATGAAATCGAGGCCATCGCGCAGGTCGCCCGCGGCCATCGCAAGCAGGGCGCCAAGGTTGATTCCACGGAACTCTACTCACTGCCGGAGGATAAGCGGCGAATGGTGCGTGCGCTGGCGGCCATCCTGCGCATCGCTGACGGACTGGATCGTACTCATTTCGGCGTAGTCAAGAACGTTCACCTCAGCTATGCGCCGGGCAAGCTGATGGTCGATGTGGATTCGGGCTCCGAGCACGCCGACCTGGAATTATGGACCTGCGAAAAGAGAGTCGACCTGCTCGCGAAGCTGCTGGGGCGCAAGATCGTGCTGCGCCAGCGAGTCGGCGGCGGGCGCAAATCCGCGCTGGTCGAGGCCTCGGCGCCGATCGCCAAACGGCAGCGCGCGATATGACTTCCAGTCTCTGCGTTGCATAATGGATGATGCAACCGCGGAGACTTCGGGATCTTGGCCTCATCAAACTTCAGCGTTCCCCCGCATGATGCTGCCGGTTCGGCGGCACGCAGCACCATCGCGGTACATGTCCGGGCGTTGATCGACCAGATTCCTGCGGCTCAAAACGGAGACGCCGAACCGGTGCACCAGGTGCGCGTCGAGGCGCGCCGGCTGCGTGCCGCCATTCGTTTGTTCGCGCCCTACATTTCGTCGCTCCAGCCCAAGGCGATGGAGGAGCGCCTTAAGTGGCTCGGTCAGCAGGCCGGCGCGGTGCGCGACCTCGATGTGCTTGAAAAACTGCTGCGCAAGCGCTCCAAGAAGCTCGACGCCGCGGTCGTCCAGGATCTCGGGCCGCTGTTCGAGGAGTTGCGGGTGCGACGGGCCAAGGCCGCCGACGATCTTGCTCGCGCGCTATCTTCCAGTCGCATCAAGTCCCTCCTCGCGCGGCTCTCGGCGCCCATCGCGATTACCACGCGCGGCGACGAGGCGTTCGGCGCGGTGGCCGGCGAGCTTTTCGCGCCGATTCTGAAGTCACTCTTTCGCGCCGCCGAGAAGATGCATGAAGATCCGACCCCTGCCGATCTTCATCGCCTGCGCAAGCGCGCCAAGGCCTCCCGCTACGCGTTGGAAACCATGATCGCGATCGATGAGAAGCAGCTCGTGCCGATGCTCGATGGGCTGGAAGAATTGCAGGACCTCGTGGGCGCCTATCACGACGCGGTAGTCGCGGTCCGATGGATCATGGAATTCGTTGGCGCGCGGGCGCTTCCTGCGAATCTTGCGTTTGCCTGCGGCGCCCTCGCCGAAGCACTCCATCGCAGCGAGGGAAAACTCAAACAGCGAGGGCTCAAGCGATGGCGTCGATTCGTGAAAAGCGATCCCGCGCACACCATCAGGAAAGCGCTCGCCAAGGTTCAACCGAAGAAGGTTCCATCCGATGAAGCTGTACATCATGCGTCACGGGCTCGCGAACGAGCCCACTCCCAAGGGTGACGACGCCGCGCGCAAGCTGACCGAAAAGGGCGTCGATAAAATCCGCAAGGCCGCCGTCGGGCTCAGCGCCGGCAAGATCGCGTTCGATATGATCCTGAGCAGTCCGATCGCGCGCGCCGCCGAGACCGCCAATCTCGTCGCGCAGGAACTCGGCGGTCCCAAGCCGCGTTTGCTGCCGGCGCTTTCCACCGGCGCGTCGCCCGCCGGCGCGCTGGAGGCCTTGCGCAAACTGCGGCTTCCCGAAAGCGTACTCGTTGTCGGACACGAGCCGACGCTGTCGCGCCTGGCTTCGCTGATGCTCACCGACTCCTCCGAGGCGTTAGGCATTCGATTGAAGCAGGGCGGCTTGATCGCCCTCGAATTTCCGGATCGCATCGAAAGCGGCACCGCCCAGCTCCGCTGGATGATGACTCAGCGTCAACTGCGGCAACTGCGCTAATAGCTACTGCCACACTTTCTCGAGCGCGATGGTCTTCTTACTCATCAGCTTGAAGGGCGGCTGATTCGGCGCAGGCTTCGGATCGACCGCGAACCTCACTTCAGTGACCGTCCACACGGCGCCGGGCTTGAAGTCGTCCAGCAACCCAACCTGCGTGTCACCCAGTTTCGGCTGCGATTCGACATGGGCCTGCCAGCATGAAAACGGAATCGCGAGGCCGGTGACGAACGGCATCGTGCCGGTAAGGCGCGAGCAATAAGTCTTCGGCGGCGGCAATCCATACGGGCCCGGAACCTGGCCTTGCCCGATCGCGAGCTGAACGATCCACGGCGATGGAGTCGCGGGCCGATGAGCATCGGGTGCGGGTAGCGGCTTGGTCAGCTTCAGCACAAAGCCCTCGGCGCCGGTCGCGGGATTGGCCTCACAAATTACCGCGTCGGAAAGCTCGGCGATCGAGAAGCACGGATCCTCGATGCCGTTGCCGATCATGCATCGCCACGCGCCCGCGCGGGGAAACGCGATCGACGGGGTCCAGCAATAGCCTTGGCGCGTAGGCGCTTTCGGTATTGTGGGCCGGAACGCGATGACCTCGGTGCGGCCGCCGCTGGGCGCCGCCACGACTTCCTCGAAGCTCCAGGCGGTGCGCGCCGTGAGAAGAATCATCGCGACGGCAAATGCGCCAAGCAGTACAGTTCGAATTTTCAGCATTCGAGCTCCACTAAAAGATCGGCAAATGGATGCCGGCGGTGACCAGCGCGCCGCTCGCAACCCCCATCAGCGCCTCGCCCGCAACCAGCCCGGCGGCGAACAAAATACCGGAGCCGCCTTCCTCGCGCGGACGGCCTATACTCGCAAGCGATCCAACCAGGATGGCGACGCTGAGCCCGAGCGGCAGATAGAGTCCGATCGCGACCGGCATGATCGGGGTACGCCACGAGCTGCTGCGCGCTTCAAGCTGCCCGTCGACGATCGCGAGTATCGCTGCGAGCACGGCCCCCATCGCAATGATGCCCCAGCGCAGCCCGCCGCTGAAAACACCCTGCGTCACCTTCGCCATCAGAAATGCCTGCGGCGCAGCGAGCGCGTTGGCTTTGGCGCCCGCGGTCCCCGCGATCCCGTAAGCATTGAGCAGCAGGTTGAGCACCGGCGCGACCACGAAGGCCGATGCGACCGCGCCAATCAGCACCGCGATTTCCAGCGAACGCGGCGTCGCCCCGACATGGTACCCGGTCGCGAGATCATGCATCGAGTCACCCGCCATCGCGGCGGCGGTGCAGACCAGTGCGCCGGCCAGAATTGCGAGACGAGGCCCGACGTTCGGTGGAAGACCAAGCAGCTTCAACATCAGAGCGAGCGCGAGCAATACAATTACAGTTACACCTGAAACTGGATTGTTGGAGGCACCCACCAGACCGGTCAGGTATCCGGCGACTGCGGTGGCGAAGAATCCCACCACCGCGAGCACAATCGCCATCGCAAGGCTCAACGCGAGGTTAGCAGTCAGCACCATGCACAGCACGAAAATTACCGGCAGCGTAAGCGCCGACATCGTGACGACGGTGGTGGCGGAAAGATCGGTGTCTTCGCGCGAGGTCGCAACCGCCGCACCTCCCGCGCGCACTACGTGAACAGCATCGATCAGCGCGCTCAGGATGCGAGTGCGCAGCCGCCACAGCGTGACGATGCCGCCGGTGAGCATCGCGCCGACCCCCAGGTAGCGCACCTCGTTGCCCCACACCTGGGTCGCGGCCGCATACGCGCCGAGCGCGCGCAACCCCGGATGACTCGCGGACGCGATCGGAACCGCGACGAACCACGCGATCGCGCCGCCGAGGAAAACCAGCATCGCGACGCGCACGCCGATGATATACCCGACACCCAGCAGGGCCGTGGAAACGTCGAACGATCCCGCCAGCGCGGCGCTCCCGATCCATCGCGCGCCGGAAAATATTCCAGGAACGAAGCCCAGGATGTCCTGCGAAATTTTCAACAGCGCCGAGATGATGCCTCCATACAGCAGCGGCGCGGCGTTGGCGGTCTTTGCTCCGGCGCGCAGCACCTCGGCACATGCGACGCCCTCCGGAAAGGGCAGTTTTTCCTCCACGATGTAGGCACGGCGCAAAAACACCACCAGCAGGCTGCCCATGACGCCGCCCGCGAGGCATAGCGCGGTGACATCGAGGTAGGGCAGGTCGCCTTTCCATCCGAGGATGATCAGCGCAGGAAAAGTGAAGATGGCGCCCGCGGCAACCGCCTCGCCCGCCGACGCTACAGTTTGTACGACGTTGTTTTCGAGGATGGTCGCGCCGCCGAGGATGCGCAAAATCGCCATCGACACCACCGCCGCCGGGATGCTCGCCGATACTGTAAGGCCGGCATACAGTCCGAGGTAGGCATTCGCCGCGCCGAGGATGACCGCGAGGATAATTCCCAACACGATTGCGCGCGGGGTCAACTCGCGCAGGTCGTCGATCGCCGAAGCGGTCGGCGCGGCTTTGGGTGCTTCACTCACGCCGGACGCCATCTCACGTCGAGGCATCGGAATGCAAGCGCGCGTCGCCTAGCGCTGCCGCAGCTCCTTCAGTGGGCGCGTGTTCAGCACGTCATCGGGCTCGATCCATCCGCGTCGCGCCTGGTTGACGCCAAACTGTAGCAATCCGAAACCCTTGGGCGAGTGTGAATCGCTGGAGATCACCAGCTTCACGCCGGCGTGCTTGGCCGCGATGCAGTTGGTGTCGGTGAGGTCGAGGCGCTGGGATTGCGAATTGACTTCCAGCGCGCATCCTTCGCCGGCGGCCGCGCGCGCAACCTCGTTGAAATCGAAGCCGCTGGGCTCGCGCTTGTCGATGAGAATACGGCCGGTCGGATGCCCGATTACATCCACATTGGGATTGCGAATCGCGGCGACCAGCCGTCGCGTCATTTCGTCCGGCGACTGCTTCAATTTGTAGTGCACCGATGCGACCACCCAATCGAGCTCGGCGAGAATGTCGTTCGGAAGATCGAGGCTGCCGTCTTCGAGGATGTCGACCTCGATGCCGCGCAGCAGCTTTACCTTGACCCGCGACTGCACGTCCTCGATCTCGCGCCATTGCTCGCGCAAACGCTTAGGATCGAGTCCCGTCACCATCGCAAGGCGCTGCGAATGATCGGTGACTGCGAGGTACTCGAGTCCCGCCGCTTCGGCCGCACGCGCCATCTCCTCGATCGAGGCACGCCCGTCAGTGTGGGTGGAATGCGAATGGAGGTCGCCGCGCAGATCTGCGCGCGCGATCAGACGCGGCAGCGTATGCTCGATCGCCGCCTTGATTTCGCCGCGGTCCTCACGCAGCTCGGGCGCGATGAAGTCCATGCCGAGCGCGCGATAGACATCCTCCTCGGTGCGGCCCGCGACCGATTCATTCCCGCGAAAGAGCCCGTACTCGTTGAGCGACAATTCCATGCGCTGCGCGATGCGCCGGATGTGTACGCAATGATCCTTCGATCCGGTGAAGTAAACCAGCGCGGCGCCGTAACTTTCCTCGGGCACCACTCGCAGATCCACCTGCAAGCCATCGTGGAGGATTACCGTACTTTTGGTATCGCCGAGGCCGACGGTCTGCGCGACGAAAGGATATTCTGCGAGCTGCTTCATCACCTGCGCCGGATCGAAAGAAATCGCGAGTAGATCGAGGTCGCCGAGGTTGTCGCGCTTGCGGCGAAAGCTTCCCGCCACTTCGATTTTCTGAACGGCGCCGCATCCGCGCATATGAGTGAGTAGGCGCTCGACCTCGATCGCCGCATCCGCGTAGAGCCATCGTTTGGTAGCGAACGCGACGCGCCGGTCGAGCGCGCTGCGAATGGTCTCTTCCATCTTGGGACCGAAGCCGCGGATGCTGCGCAGTGCGCCCGCTTCGAGCGCATTTTTCAAATCGTCGAGGCTGTTGATGCCGAGCTGATCGTGAAGTTGCTTGACGCGCTTGGGCCCGAGCGCCGGCATCCGCATTACTTCCATCAGTGAAGGCGGGACCTTCTTGCGCAGCTCCTGATGAATCGTGAGCTCGCCGGTTTTGATCAGGGTGTCGATCTTGGCCGAGGTCCCCTTGCCGATGTCAGGAACTTTCTCCATCTGCTGAATCGTCAGCTTCGAGAAATTGCCGGGATAGTCGAGGACCGCCCGTGCGGCGTTGCGGTAGCCGCGCACCTGGAAAAAGTTCTCGCCGAGGAGTTCCATCATGTCGGCGATCTCGGCCAGGTACTTTGCGATTTCCGCGTTCTGCATCGGTGAATGGCGCCGCGCGCGCGAATGAGTCATTTCACGATAGCACGTCGAATCGACCCCACGAAAAGTTTGCCCGCCGCGACGGTCGAGGCGACTGGGCACCTGGACGTCCAGTCAACGAAAATGCGCAGAAAATTCCATCGCCCAAAGATGTGCCGGTCATTGGCACATTTTTCGATTGCTAGCGATTCCTCGAACGCGCTGAATTGATGCGTATTTTGGCGCAATTGCGCCCTCACTCCGCTCGTATTGGGGGGAACATTATGTTCGCGCGCATTCGGACCCTGACCTTCGCGTTGATGATGCTTCTACCGATGGCGGCCTCGGCACATGTTTCGGGGGTGCCGGAAAAGTCGCCCGCCGAGTCCACGTTGGCCGCTATCCCGGGTCATGTGCTTTCCGCGCTGGCGAGTGCGAAGCCGGTTGATTCCGCGACCACCGACGCCGCATTGACGCTGACCATCGTTTTCAAGCGCGATGATCAAAAGGGATTCGATCGCTATCTTTCGGAGCTCTACGATCCGCATTCGGTTCACTATCGGAAGTATCTGACTCCGAAACAGGCCAGCGATCGCTTCGGGCCGACGCAGTCTGAATACGAGCATCTGATCGGCTATCTGAACGCTGATGGGCTCCGTTTGATCGATGGCTCATCCAATCGCCTGACCGTCACCATGCGTGGTTCGCGTGCGCAGGTGGAACGCGCCACCCATACGAAAATCCGCGACTATCGTTTCGGCAATGCGACCTTCTACGCGAATCAAAGTGATCCGATGCTGCCGAAGGACCTCGCGCACCACGTCGCCTCGATCGAGGGCTTGTCCAACCTCGCACGCCCCCATCGTATCGATTGGCTCAATCCGATCGCCAGGTGCGTAAACGACAATCTCAAGTACTACGACAATAATCGGGAAAAAACCCAGTACGTCTGCGAGCACGGCAGCACCAGTGGCTACAACGGAACGAAGGGAAACATCGATCCCCCACCTCCCAACTGGGTGGGTTTCAATGGGACCGGGCAGACTGTGGGTCTGGTCGAATTTGACACTTTCAACATCAGTGATGTCAGCGACTATCTGGCATTGAGCGGCGATCCCGAAGCGATTGCCAACCAGGTGAGCAAGGTGGACGTCGGTGGAGGTGCTCCACTTGGACCGGGAGAATCCGAAGTCCTGGTCGACATCGATCAGATCGTGGAAAACGCTCCTGGAGCCGCGGTGGTGGTTTACGACGGGCCGTTCACCGGAGCGGGAAGCAGCTTTCAGTCGTTGTTCAACGCGGCGATCAGCGGCGGTTCCACCATCATCAGCAACAGCTGGGCATACTGCGAAGATCAAACCACGGCCGCGGATGTTCAAAGCCTCGATTTGATTTTCAAGACCGCCGCGATTTCCGGCGTCACGATTTTCAATGCCTCGGGAGACACCGGCAGCACCTGCCTCGATGGCAGCGCGAATACGGTGACGGTTCCGGCCGATTCGCCTAACGCCACCGCGGTCGGCGGAAGCTCCATGCTTGAACAATCGAGCCTCGCCTACGGAACCGAGACCTGGTGGGATGGCACCAGCGCAACTCCGCCCACCGGGCAGGGCGGTTTCGGAGTGAGCAAATTCTTCGCACGCCCCTCGTATCAGAACTCGTTTACCGGAGCGAGCGGGCGCTCGGTGCCGGACTTGGTCATCAATGCCGATCCTCAATACGGAATGGAGATCTGCCAGGCCGACGCCGGCGGATGTCCCAATGGCTTTCGCTACGGAGGCACCAGCACTGCCGCTCCGCTTTGGGCGGCGTATGCCGCCATCCTCAATGAAGCGCAGGGCGCCAACCTGGGCTTCGCCAATTCGCTCTTCTACCCGCTCGCCGGGACCGACGCGTTTCATTCGGCGGCGAGCATGGGCAGCGACTTCGCGCACGTCGGCATCGGCTCACCCAATGTCAACCTGCTAAGCCTCGCGCTGCGCAACCAGAGCGTCGGGACGATGGCCGACAACGACAACTCTCACGTTTATGTTGCAGGGGGGAACCGTCCTCCCGCGGACGGCACCACCTCGGCGCTCGTGGTCGTTGCGTTGCGCGACGCCAACGGGAATACCGTTTCCGGCAAGACCGTCAGCTTGACCTCCACTTCAGGCACCGCGGTGATCAGCCCGGCGAGCGGAGTATCAACCGTCGCCAATGGAATCGTGCAATTCAACGTCACCGATACGATTCCCGAGACGGTCATGTTCACTGCTAAGGATGTCACCGATTCTCTGACTCTGTCGCAGTCGCCGCCGCCAAGCCTGACGCTGTACTATCCGCCTGCGGCCGCGGCCGGGATTGGAGCAACCCCAAACAGCGTCAGTGCCGACGGCGTCTCGTTCTCGACCGTGTCGGTCACGCTGCACGATGCGTCGAACAATCCTTCACCCGGCAAACAGGTCGTCCTCGCCCAGGGCGGCGGTCATTCGATCATCAATGGTCCGAGCTCAGGAACCACCGATACCACGGGAGTCATCAAATTCACCGTCACCGATACCATCGCCGAGGCAATAAATTACACCGCGACCGATGTAACCGACGGTAACCTGCCGGTTCCCGGCTCCGCGACGGTTACCTTCACCGGCGGCAGCAATCCGGGATGCAGTCTGGGAGTGGCCAGCCCGCCGATGGGCTCCAACTTCGCAGTGAGCCAGTTTGCCACCGGATTCCTGAGTCCCCAGTTCGCAGGACTATGCTTTGGCCCCACCGGCATGGCGTTCGATTCGAGCGGCAACATGTATGTTGCAACCTACTTCGAGGGCAACGTCTACAAGTTCGGGCCGTCGGGAGGAGCCGCAGGTTCCGCTAACCGGATCACCACCTCGCCCTACGCGAGCACCGATCAGCTTTCCGGGCTCGCCTTCAGCAAGGACGGACAACATCTATATATGGCGCGTCAGTTCGGCGGCGGTGGCGGCGATGTCGTCGAGATCAGCCTGACAGACGGATCGATCATTCGCGAGGTCGTAGGCGGCATCTCGTGCGCGACGGCGTTGGCCACCGACCCCATCAGCGGAGACCTCTTCGTGTCGCAGCCTTGCACCCCACCGACGGGTTCCAACAACATCGTGCGGATCATCAATCCGCAGGCAGTCTCTCCGTCAACCTCGATCTATGCGTCGCCGGGGCAATCCTCGGACCTGACTTTCGCGCCCGATGGAACGCTGTACACGACTTCGTATAACGCGGGGTTCGGCAATTTGTACATTGCCAGCATCAGCGGGACCAACAGCATGACGCCGGGAACCGTGACCTATCTCGCCATCGACAACAATGCTGCGTCGGCGGTGGTGCCCGCCTTCAACCCTATCAATGTGAGCGCGCCGCAATTTCTTCTGCTCAATCGAATCCTCAACGATGTCGCCGAGCTTGACCTCACCAAGATGCCTCCGGTGACTTCGGAAGCGCTAACCGGCGGTTCGCAAGGCCTGTATATGAAGACCGGCCCCGATGGATGCGCCTACGCGACGCAGAGCGATCGCATCATCAGGATCACCGCGCTGGACGGTACCTGTAACTTCGCGGCAAGCGCCGCTTCGCCCACGCTATCGCTGAGCCCATCCGTGGTGACGCCCAATCCCGCGCAGGGAACGTCCGCGACTTTTACCGCGACGCTTTCCAATGTGAATTCGCCGGCCGGGACCTCGATATTGATCTCGGTGACCGGCGCCAATGGGCAGACCAGGCAAGCGCGCGCGGACGCGAGCGGGCGTGCGTCATTCAGCTATACCGCCCTCGCGCCAGGCCTCGACACGCTGGTCGCAACGACGACGATCGGCAACACGACGCTAACTTCGAATCAGGCGCAGGTGACATGGACCTCCGGAAAGAAGAGCACTTTCCTGTCGCTCAACCTGAGCCCGCTGAGCGGCTATTCGGGACGATCCGTGATGCTGATGGCCGCGCTGACCGATGTTTCCTCCAGCCCTCCGGTCACATTGTCAAGTCAAATGGTCAACTTCACTCTAGGCAGCGGCAACTGCCAGGCGACGACGGACGCGAATGGGGTTGCGTCATGCAACATCACCCCCGCCAGTGCCGGCATCGCGACTCTGAGCGCGAGTTTCACCGGAACCACGCAGTATGCCGCCTCGCAGAGCTCTGCGGGCTTCAACGTGATGGCGCCGACTCCCGTCGCTACCGCGACGGCGACCGCGACCGTCAGCGCGACGACAACGGCTACCTCAACTGCCTCGAGGACGGCGACCCCGACAGCAAGCCGAACCGCCAGTGCGACAGCAACCAGCACCGCAACCCGTACCGCCATGCCCACTGCCACATCGACCCCGACGCGCACCGCAACTCCATCGCGCACGTCGACTCCAACCCGAACCGCGACTCGCACCGCGACGCCGACCGCCACTTCGACGCCGATGGGAAGAATCGGTCCAGTCTTCCTCGCTCCGCCGGAGTTGGATTTCGGGTCATGCTTCATCGGAAAGCACGGAACAATAAAAACCGCGCTGCTCTATAATCCGTTCTTTAACAATGGGGTCGCCAACATCGGCAGCATTGCGATCCAGGGCAGTCCCGATTTCTCGATCGATCAGAGGGATTCGACCTGCAAGTCCACCCTGGGCGTGGGCAAAACCTGCACCATCGTCATCGAGTTCGACGCACGGGCGGGAGGATCGCGCAGCGGAAAACTGGTGGTCCAGGACAACGCCATCAATTCGCCACAAATTGTCATCCTGGACGGTCACGGCGACGACGGTCACGGTGATCATCGTCGATGAGGAGCGCTAGTCGCGCAGCGCAATGTAAGGAAGATCGTAGCCGAAGGCCTTGGGGCCCACCGCCTTCATGGCCTTCGGCGTTTTCATCAGCGGCGAACAAGGCAAGCCGATCGCCGTCACCCTGAGCCCCGGTCGGAGGATTTCGGTCGTCACCGGGTTGCCGGTCTCGGTTTCCACCAGCGTGATGAGGTCGGGAACCGTCAGCGCAACCTCGCCGTCGATGGTCAGGACCAAGTACTCGTTCTTGAATGCGATCTCGGCGGTGCGGCCCTTGTCGGAATCGACACCTTCGAGCAAAACCTTTCCCCAATCATGGCCGGCGCGAAATCGTCGCTCGACATCGATGATTTTTCCACCGATAAATTGCTTGCCGTGGCCGGCCGCGACGATCGCATCGATCGGATCTTGCTTCATCAGATCGCGCGGATTCGACGGCACGCCCGAGCGCGAGAGCCAACGATATCGAGCCTCGGATCAAGGTGCGTTCCAGCGACGGATGGTCGAAGGTAGTCGTCATATAGATGAGGCCGCCATTGTCCGAACAAATCTTGCGCAGGCGGCGCTCCAGCCCAATGCCCGCGGGTTCATCCGGCGATTCTTTGAGGTGTGCGCCGTGATCGTGTGCTCGCGCGTCCAGTAACAATGCGTCATCACCACTGAGCGCCATTGGAAGGCCCGGCGTGGTTCCGTAAATCATAAAGGTGCACATCTGCAGCTCGGGAAAGGCGCGCCCGATGCTGTCGCCGTCGAGTAGCGGCAGTCCGTTTTGTGCCGCGAGGATCACCGGAAACATGCATTGGAGGCCTCCGATCTCGGCGGTAACGAATGCGCCGACCCGACCCTTGAGAACCGCTAACACCGAGTCCAGGCCCAACTGCAATGCACGCAGGCTCGGGGGCTTTTCGAGGCATACCAGCGGCGCGCCGATGACGGCGGTGCTTATCGCATAGGAATCCGGATCCATTTCGCTTACATCGATCGCGCGCACGACCTTATCGCCGATGACCTCGCGTGCAACCAGTTGCCCATAGTACGTATTGCCGCCTCCGCCGGTCCCCAGGATGCCGGAACCGAGCGCCAGCGCGGATATGTCTTCGCGGCGAATCTCGAAACTCATTGCTCCGGCTCTCCGATGTCGCCGACCGCGCGCGCATGTACCTTGAGCGCCTCCGAGGCGAGGTAGGTCAGCGCGGCATCCTCGAGTTCCACCGTCCTGGTCGTGCCGCGAAGCGCACCCGCCTCCTCTGCGCGGCGATGCGCTTCGGCCTCGGCCCGCGCGAGCGCTTCCTTGCGCGGGACACTCGAGGGGAAAGTGAGATCGGCTTCGCCACCGACTTGCGCCATTGCCGCGCCGTAGGCATTTGCGACCGCGGCATCGACGGGGGATTCCACCATACGTCCAAGCTCGCGCAGCAAATGCAGAATCAAGGACGCGCCACCGCCGACCAGAATGATCGGAAGCTGACGATCGCGGCGATCATAATTTTCCAGCAGACGCGCGAGCCGTCCGCGCAGATGATCGTCGACACGCCCGACAGTCGTCGCATCTATATGCTTCACCAGCGCGCGATCGCCGATTTCCGCATGGCCCGCAGCGACTGCAACATCAGTCAGCGTCAGTTGCTTGCCGCCGAACACCAGCGCCTCCTCAGTGATGCGGAATCCAACGCTCTGCGGACCCACCGCGCCGGTCGCGGCATTTACCAGGCTCCCGCCTCCGACACCGATCGAGCACAGATCGGGCATGCGGAAGTTGGTGCGCACACCGGCAATGCTCAAATCCAGTCCCGCCGCTTGCGGGTAGCCCGCGCGCAACACCCCGACGTCGGTGGTGGTACCGCCGACGTCGATGACGATCGCTTCTTCGAGTGCGGCGAGAATTCCCGCGCCGCGCAGACTGTTAGTGGGGCCGGAGGCGACGGTGAAAATCGGCAACTGCGCGGCACTCTCGGCGCGCATCGCGGTACCGTCGTTCTGGCTGATGAAAAGATTGGCAGGGACCGCCCCCTGAAAACCGGACACCGTACGCTCGGCCAGCGGACGCAGCATCGCGTTGAGCAGCGTCGCGTTCTCGCGCTCGAGGATTCCGAAACGTCCAATCCGATGCGACATGGTGATACTCAGTGCGGGATTTTCCTCGCGCATCCACCGCTCGACCTGCACTTCATCTTCCGGATACGAGGTTCCAAATACTGCGGTCAGCGCGGCCTGCCTGATTCCTCTCTGCGCGAGGGACTTTGCGACACGCGAAATCTCCGCGCGATCGAGCAGCTTGAGCGGACGGCCATCGTACTCGCGTCCGCCGGCGACGAAGAAAATCGCATCGGGAACGGCGCGCCGGAGATCGTCGGGCCAATCGACCATCGGTGGAAGCGATTCGGAAACTGGACGGCCGATTCTGATCGCTGCGGCAGGCTCGAGGTTACGGCGCTCCACCAATGCGTTGGTGAACGCAGTAGTGCCGATGTGCACGCGTTCGATGTCGTAGGGTCCTTTTACACGCGCCAGCGCGGCGAGAATGCCGTCGCGCACGTCGCGGGTCGTCGGCACCTTGACGCGTTCGACGATGCGACCCTCCCGCACCAGCACCGCATCGGTATTGGTGCCGCCCACATCGATGCCCGCAATGACTTTCATCGTTTCATCGCAACGAGGGCCACAGTTTAAGTGCGGTATTGCCGAAAACCCATCGCTGCTCGTCGGCGGATAGAAACGAAAGCTGCTCCTTCGCGAAGTCGACGAAGCCTTTGAAGGTCCGATCGTTGCTGGCCGGAAAGTTGGTTCCCCACATCAGGCGATGGGGTCCGAACACATCGACCAGGCGGCGAAAGAAATCCTTGCGCGCCTGCTCTCCGTTTTTCGCCGCCGCGGCCAACGTCCATGACGAAAACTTGCCGAAGAAATTTGGAAATCGCGCGAGATCGAAAATGCCCTGTTCTTTCTCGAAATGCGGGCCGTCATCGAGGCGCGGAAGTCCCAGGTGATCGAGCGCGAGGGGAATGTCGCCGAAGCGTTCGAGGACGCGTGCGAGGCGCGGCACCTGATGAAAATTGGTCAGCACGCACACCGGGAGACTCAAGTTCGCGCGCGCGCCGCCAGAGCGGGTCCAGGCGAGGATCATCGAGCATGGTCTCCGGCTCGGTCCAGGTGACGACCCGCATTCCTTTGATGCCGCGTTCCTTCACCCAGTAAGTCAGCCGGTCCGGCGCGTCGGGCGCGACCGCATCGACGATGCATACCGCGGCGAAGCGATCCGGATGGCGCGCGGCAACATCCGCCACGTAATTGTTGTCATAGCGATAGGCGCCGAAGGCCTGGACGAGGATCGCGCGATCGATGCCCGCGTCGTCCATCAATCGGAGAAACTCTTCACCGGTCAAATCACGCACCCATGGCGCGGGATTGGGGCCCAGATCGCGCGGATATTTGCGCTGATCATCCGACATGATGTGGCAGTGGCTTTCGACCATGACCATCAAACTCGGGGTAATACATTCAGCCAGCTTTTGCCAGCGGGCAGCGCCGAGCGATGTGGCGCTGGAAATCCACAAATAGTTGGGACTAGATTCCCCTATCGTCACGACAACGCCGTTTCGCAAACATGCCGGAGGAAGCGATGCGAATACTTTATGGTCAGGGAGCCCATGGTGGCGTGGTCGAGAGCATTCAACGCCGCCTCACCGCGCTTGGATTCGATACCAAAGGCTTCGACGGATTTTACGGCAGGAACACCAACTCCGCGGTCCAGGGTTTTCAGACCGCGAAAAGCCTGGCCGTGACCGGAGCGGTTGATGAGGCGACATGGCAGGCGCTGATGGCGGTACCGGTACCGGCGGTCGAAGTCCGCAGCCTCGAGTTGACCGCCGCGTTCGAGGGCCACGGCTATACCCTCGCGCAAGGGAATTGGGACGGCGCGTGGCTGACCTGGGGCATCATCGGATTCACCATGAAGCATGGCGAGGTGCAGAAGATCGTTCTGGAAGTGCAGGCCACCGCGCCGGATTTGTTGGGCAAGGCTTTCGGCGACAGTGCGCCGCGCCTGCTCGACGTTATGCGCGATTCGAGCCGCAACCAGGAAGCATGGGCGATTTCGATCTCGTCCGGCAGCCGCGTCGTCGAGCCGTGGGTGACCGGCTTTCGTCTGCTCGGACAGTTGCCGCCGGTGCAGGAAATTCAGCGGCGGATAGCGCGCGCCGATTACTACGTCCCGGCCCAAAGCACCGCGCAGCAATGGGGATTGAAATCGGAACTCGGTCTTGCGCTGTGCTTCGACATCCACGTGCAAAATGGCGGCATCAAGCCCCAGGCGGCATCCGCGATCAATGCCGCGATCGGAGCCAACCGTCCCAATGACGAACGGGTGCTGCGCGCGATCATCGCCACTGCGGTGGCCGACGCGTCCGCTACCCAATTTCATGAGGACGTTTTGTCGCGCAAATTGACCATCGCGCAGGGGCAGGGGACCGTCCATGGCGCCAGCTATGTTTTAGAGAACTGGGGCCTGGCCGATTTCCCAGCGCCATAGCAGCCGCTCCGATAGTGTATTCGAGCGTTTTTTGCTAGCGATCGATTGGCAGGAACTCGACCCACGTTGCGCGGCGCGCGTTCGCGATTAAGCACGGAGGAAACGATGATCGAGGACACTAAAATCGAAATTGATGAGCCCAATCGATGGCGCCTGGAAACTCCCGGTCATAGCGGATGGCAACACACCGCGCGCCCCGAGGACCCTCATCGCTACCTGATGATCTCCGCTGATTGCCACGCCAACGAGCCCGGCGGGTTGTGGCATCAGCGGCTCGACAAGAAGTATCACCATCGCCTGCCGCGCATCGAAGTCGACGAGAACGGCGTCAAGTGGGTCGTCAACGAAGGGATGCAGCGCTCGCGCCTGCTCGATAGCCGACTCGCCGGCGAGGACCATCTGCGCAACAAATCGGGCTTCACTCCGGAGCAGCGCATCGCCGATCATCGCCGCGACGGCATCGACGCCGAGATCATGTTCCCCAACAAGGGACTCTCGGTGTGGGCCACCACCGATGCTGACTTCGGCAACGCGCAGTGCAAGGTGTGGAACGACTGGGCATGGGAAACCTACGGCCCTTATAACGATTTCATGTCGCCGATCGCGGCGATCATGACCGCCGACGTTAACCTCGCAATCGAGGAAATCCGGCGCGTGGCGAAGCTGGGATTTCGCGGCGTCAATCTTCCCTGCAAGCCGATTTTCGGCGCGCATGATGCGCGCCATCCTAACTACAACATGACGATGTACGATCCGATGTGGGCGGCGATCGAGGATTGCGACATCACGATTACCTTCCATATCTCGACCGGGCGCGATCCTCGCGCGGCGCGCAAGGATGGTGGCGCGATCATCAACTACGCTGCTCACGCGCTGTCACCAACCGTCGAGCCGATCGCATGCCTGTGCGCATCGGGCGTGCTGGAGCGCTTCAAGAAGCTGCGCTTCGCGGGCATCGAATGCGGCATCGGATGGGTGCCGTGGGCGCTCGAAGCGATGGACGAGGCGGCGCGCAAACATCATATGTGGGCGTTCCCGAAACTGAAGAAGCTGCCGAGCGAGTACTTCCGCGAGCACGGCGGTGCGTCGTTCCAGGATGATCCGATCGGCCTCGAACTGGCTGAGCGTCATCACCTGGTTGATAACTTCATGTGGGCAAACGACTACCCGCATCATGAAGGTTCATGGCCGCATTCGGCGCAATCGATCGAACGCCAGATGGGCGGGCTGAAGGAGGAAAACCGCACGAAGATCCTCGGCCTCAACGCCGCGCGGATGTTCAAGTTCGATGTCGAGGGGCTGCTGCGCCGCCGCAGTTTGCCGGCCGCCTAAATCACGCCTTCGAGCTTGATGCCCGAGGCGCACAGAGGGCATTCCGATGGTGCCCATAGAGCATTCGTCGAAAGTTGCGCGAGAGTTACCAGCGGCGCGCCAACGCCCGCCGCAAATTCGGAAGCAGGACTGCCTAACGCGAGAAGCGAGCCGACCGCCGCGATGATGGCTCCGCAGGCGAGCAGATCGTCGTAGGCGCCACGCACCGCCGATCCGGCGTTGATGACATCGTCGAGAATCGCCGTGCGCTTATTTCGTATGCGACCGCGCAAGGCCAACGGGAGACGGTAGCCAATCGGATACCGACCCTGCCCGGCCGGCGCTGTGAATTGCTCCGCGAAGTAGAACTCCGCACCCATCTCTTCGGCCACCATCTGCGCGATGAGCGCGCCTTCAACCAAAGGTCCGCAGATCGCTTCGATTTGATGCGACGAGAGCAACTTCGCCAGTTTGACAGCATGTGGACGAAGCCGTCTCGGATTGATGTAGGCCGGCGGAATTTCCAGCCACAAATCGCCATGATGTCCCGACTCAAAGCGGAAGTGGCCGCGGCGCGCGGCGAACAGATCGAGGATTTCGTCTTTCATATGCGCGGCGCGATATCAGGCGGCTTCCTGCGTTCGCTCGTCCAGCACCGCCTGCAACGGCCGGCACGCCAGGCATGCGAGGACGCACAAAAGTGAAATGCCGACGAACATCCACAGCGCGGGCACGTAGCTCGTCGTGCGATCGTGAATCCATCCGGTGACGACCGGACCGACCGCATAGCCGAGCGTGCTGAGCAATCCTGCGATGCCCATCAGCGAGCCGAAGCGTCGGATGCCGAGTGATTCCAGCATCAACAGCGGCAACAGCACGCCGAACGCGCCGCCAACTACGCCGACCAGCACGGCGTATATCACGAGCACCGAAAAGTGCGTGGCCCCGAGCAACGCCAGCATCGCGACGGCGGTAATTGCCCAGGTCGCGGCCATCGAGAGTCGCGCGTTGACGCGGTCCGCCATCGGACCCGAGAGCAGGCTGCCGATAGTCGTGAAGATGAACGCCATGCTCAGCACCTGTGCGGCGACGCTCGCGCTGTAGCCGACATCTATCAGGTACGCGATGAAATGCTGCCCGAGGCCCGCGAACAGCGCCGCATAGAGGAACTGCACCAGCGTGATGAGCCACATCGAACGGCCGCGCAAGGCCTCGCCGACCTCGAGGCCGGGCAGTTCAACGGGCGCGGGCGGAGGTTCGGAGGATGCACGTTCCGGCTCGGGCGCGACATCGGGACGGGTTTTGACGAATGCCATCAGGAGCGGAATCGTCACCACCGCCATCGGCACGGCGATGAGAACGTAGCCGAAGCGCCATCCGCGCGCGCCGATTGCGTAGTTGACGATCGGCGTCATGATGGCGCCGCCAATCGAAGCGCCCGCCAGCGCGATACCCATCGCGAGGCCGCGGCGCGCGTGGAACCAGTTGGCAAGCACCACCGAGGAGGGAATTCCGGTGCATGCGACCAGCCCGACTCCGATGACGAGGTTACAAATGATGAATTGCGTCAGCGTACTGCTGTGGCTGAGGCCGAAGTATCCACCGGCGGTGAGCGCGACTCCGGCCGCCATCACCTTGCGCGCGTCGACGCGGTCCAGCAGCCATCCGACCACCGTGCCGCCGAGTCCCGCGGAGATCGCGGCGACGGCGAACGCGCCCGAGAGCGTCGCGCGGCTCCAGCCGAATTGCTGCAACACCGGAGTAAAGAATACCGCGCCGGTATTGGGGCCGCCGCCCCAGACCAGGAACCATGAGATAAAGAGCACGCCGACGACCAGCCATGCTCCGGGAGCTTCTTTTTGATTCATCGTGAACCGCACCCCAATCGTGTGAGTTTACTGGATCGGCATCGCGGTCGGGAACTCGGATTTTTGATCGATGCGCGCTTCCGTTGAACTACCGCGTTCCAGTATTGAGAGGGATACAATCGACGCATGAGCGGGTGGCAGGAAATATCGGCGCAGTTTTATGGCAACCGGTTGCTGTTCGGCGATCCGAACGAGCGCGGCATCGTCGCGGTCGAAATCGCCTCGCGCACCGAGGTCGAGATCTTCAAGCCGCGAGGGCGACCGCGTTATCCGCGAGCGACGGCCCATCCAGCTTTTTGCGATCGTCGAGGATCCCGCCGCGCTGCGCGGCTTCAAAGCGCCGCCCCATCAGGTAACCGAACTCAAAGGAGACTTCCGATTCAAGCCATCTGGTGACGCTCGCCTCGACCGACGCGCTGGAGGCGCTCAAGCGTCATCTCAAGAAAGTCACCGGCAAGACTTCCGGCTCGCCCGAGGCGCCGTACCTGCTGCTTTCCGATGCGGTCGAGCAGTACCTGATGCTGACCGGAATGACGCATTTCCTCGGGATGGAGTTCGCGCAGTCTACGCCGCCTGCAACTCCACATCGAGACTTACATTACGGCGGGATTCGAATATCGCGTCGGCGGCGCGCGAAGGCGATCGCATCGTCGCCATCGCGATTTCTGATAGCACCGGCTTCGAGCACGTGATTCGCGGCGATGAAATGGACGAACGCGCGATGCTCGCTGAGCTGGTGCGCATCGTCGGCAGAGCGCGACCCCGACGTGATCGAAGGGCACAATCTTTTCCGCGCCAATCTCGAATACCTCGAGCATCGGGCACGCAAACTCGGGGTCAAACTGGCATTCGGACGCGACGGCAGCGTGATGTATGCGCGGCCGGCGCGCCTGCAAATCGCCGAGCGCACCATCGCCTATCGCCGCTTCGACGCCTACGGGCGAAATCTCGTCGATACCTGGATTCTCGCGCAGCACTACGACATCGGCAGCCGCGAGCTGGAAAGCTTCGAGCTGCGCGACCTTGCGAAGCATCTCGGAGTCACACGCGAGGGCCGCGTCTACCTCGACGCGACGCGCGCCAGCCATTACTTCGACAACGATCGCGAGGCGTTGTTTCAATCCGCGCTCGAAGAAGTGCGCGAGACCCGCGACATCGCGGAGTCGCTCTCCGCCAGCTACTTCGTGCAGGCGCAGATTTTTCCGTACTCGTATCAGAACGCGATCCTGCGCGGGAACGCGACCAAGATCGATGCCCTGATGATGCGCGCCTATCTCGCCGAACGCCATTCGATTCCGGCCGCCGGTGAGCCCAAGGCTTTCGCGGGCGGCTACACCGAGATGCGTCGATGCGGCGTGGCGCGCAATGTTTTTCATTGCGATGTCACCTCGCTGTATCCCTCGATGATGCTGGAATTCGGCCACGCACCCGCCTCCGATGCGCTCGGCGTGTTTCTCAAGATGCTGAGCGACCTGCGCAGCTTTCGCATCAAGGCCAAGGCGCTCGCGCGCGAACTCAGTGGCGGCGCGCGCAGCAACATCGAGGCGCTGCAGCAGACCTTCAAAATTCTGATCAATTCTTTTTATGGCTACCTCGGCTTTTCGATGGGCCATTTTTGCGATTTCGATCAGGCCAGTGCGGTGACCAAGCGTGGCCGCGAGCTGATTCAGTCCGCGATCGAAGAGCTGGAAAAGCGCGGCGCGCAAATGATCGAGGTCGACACCGACGGCATTTATTTCGTGCTGCCCGAGAAACTCCGACAGCGACGCGGACGCCGAAGCGATGCTGGCGGAAATCGCCGACGACCATGCCGGCCGGCATCAAGCTGGAAATCGACGGCAAATACGCCGCGATGTTTTCCTACAAAATGAAGAACTACGTCCTGCTCGAAGCGTCCGGCGAGATGACGATTCGCGGTTCGGGATTGAAGTCGCGCGGCCTCGAGCGTTTCCAGCGCCGCTTCATGGAGGAAATGTTCCTGCTCCTGATGACCGACCGGCACTCTGAGTTGCAAGATTTGTTCACCGGTTACCTCGCGAAAGATCGCTGCGCATGAGCTCGGCATCGACGCGTTGATGAAAACCGAGACGCTGCAGGACTCGCTCGACAACTATCGCGAAAAGGTCGGCGGCAAGAGACGCAACGCCGCCGCGGCCTACGAGCTGGCGCTGAAATCCTCGCGTGCGTATGTGGCGGGCGATCAGATTTCGTATTACGTCAGCGGGCGCGGCACCAAGGTGAAGGTCGCGACCGCGGCCAAGCTGGTGGGTGAGTACGATGCGCGCGCGTCCCGACGAGAACATCGAGTATTACCAGGCCAAGCTCACCGACCTGTTCGAGAAGTTCCGCGTCTTCGCCGACAAGCCCGGACTGTTCGCTGCCGGCCGAGCTCGGAAAATCGGGCGCCGAAGTTGCCGAAGCCTCGCAGGCAGGACTTTTTTTCCACTCCCGAGAAGTAGACCGCGCGACGCGACTTGCGCGATACTCGCGCAAACTCGATGGCCGCGCACGTTGGGACCGAGACACCAAGTGGGCGCAGCCGCGCCGCAGGTGCTCCGAGGGCGGAGCGTAGCGCAGTCCGAGGAAAAATAAAGGAGTCCTCATGGCCGAAGAAAAATCATCCAAGCCGCAACTCGATTGGGACAAGGCGCGCAAGTTTCTGTTCCAGGTCAACGACGACCTTGGCGCGGCGATGCTCGGCGCGATGAACTACCTCGGCGATCGGCTCGGCATCTTCAAGTCGCTTGCCGATGCGGGATGGGTGACCAGCCAGGAGCTGGCAGATCGCGCGGGACTCAACGAGCGCTATATCCGTGAATGGCTCGGCGCGGTCACTTCCGCGGGCTATGTCAGCTACGATCCCGCCAACAAAGAAATTCATGCTGCCGCCCGAGCATGCGATGGTACTCGCGCGCGAGGAGTCGCCATTTTTCATGGGCGGCTTCATGGAGATGGTGGTGCCTAACGTCACGATGGCGCCGAAAATTGCCGAGGCGTTCCGCAACGGCGGCGGCGTGTCGCAGAGCGAGTATCCGATCGAGACGTGGGAGGCGATGGAGCGCTCCTCGGCCGGGATGTATCGCAACCAGCTCATCAGGAAGTGGATGCCGACGATGCCGCAAGTCAGTCGAGGTGCTCACTAACGGCGGCAGCGCTGCGGATATCGGATGCGGCAGCGGACGCGCGGCAATTGCGATCGCCACCGCGTTTCCCAAGGCGAAGGTGTTCGGCTTCGATGTGCATCCGGGGTCCGTCGAGCGCGCGAAGGCGAATGCGCAAGCGGCCGGCGTCGCGGATCGCGTTACGTTCGAAGCGCGCGACGCGACCAAGCTGCCGGAGAATCAATTCGATTTCATTTCGACCTTCGACGTGGTGCATGACTCGGTCAATCCGGTCGCGCTGCTCAAATCGATCAAGCGCGCGATGAAGAAGGACGCGACCTACCTCATGCTCGAGGTCAACGTTTCCCCCAACCTCGAAGAGAACATCGGGCCGACCGGCAAGATGATGTATTCGGTCAGCACGCTCTATTGCATGACGGTATCGCTCGCGCACGGCGGCGCGGGCATCGGCGCATGTATGGGCGAACCGAAGGCGCGCGAGCTGGTCGCGGAGGCCGGATTCGCACAATTCCGCCGGCTTCCTATCCAGGACATGTTTTCCGCGCTGTACGAAGTTCGGGCGTAGCGAGATTCGTTTCGGGTGCGTGTGTGGCGAAACCGTACATTGATGTCGCGGTTTCGCTTCGCAATAGCTGGCGCGCCGGTTGCTCCCTTTCACCAGGGGGCATCGGCACTTGCAGTACCTACGAATCGCTTCATCGATCGTCTTTGGCAGTTTGATTTCACTCGGCGCGGCGACCACTTTTGCAGCGCCGCGACAGGCGCGGCGGGCGACTCCTACCGCGACCGCGACGCCCGCGACTGCCGCGGTCGTCATGACCGTGCCGCGCGACAACGCCCGAATCGAAGGAACCATCTCCATCGCCGCTGCCAAAAGCGCTAACTGCCAGTGGTTCAACTTCTATGTCGACGGGAATTATGTCGCGTCGTCACCGCCGTCATCGATCCTGTGGGATTCGACTTCGGTCCCCGATGGAAAACACACGCTCGCTGCGATGGGATTCGACGCTTCGCATAAAATGGTCGGCGACTCTTCCGTCACCGTGGTAGTTACCAATGCCGCGGTGGCGCCGTCGCCGACTTTGACTCCTCCCGCCATACCCACCGTGAAGCCGACCGCGACTCCCGCATCAACCCCGAGTCCCGCGCCGGGCATCGATCCACTGCGGCCATCCAATGACGTTCCGAACAGCCACCTTCCTTCTGCCGAGGAGTTAAGTGCGTTCCACAACGGAATCGGCGCATGCGGCGGGCTGGACGATTGCAGCTACCTGCAAAGCGTCGATGGAAACTTCGCGGGGACTACTGGCCAGATCATCGAGCAGGTCGCCGACAAATGGTGCCCGAACTGCACCATCGTGAATCCCCTCGACGGGCTGACCTACAGCTTCCGCGATCTGATGAAAGCGGTCGCCGTCAACGAGAGCGGATGGCTTCAATGGCGGACTGCGAATCTCCTTTCGCTTGATCCGATCACCGGGGCCACCAATCTTACGCCCTCGCACGGCGACCTCGAACATGTGACTCAGAGTCAGCCCAACGGCGGCTCATGGGGCATCTTCCAGATCGCCGAGGGCGTTGGGCAGGGCTGGCCGGCCTCGTTCCCACTGAGCGCGCAATCAACCGGCTTCAATGCCGACTTCAAGACCGCCGAGCAGATGGGCGTCGAGCAGGGGCATCTCGCCTACCTCGGCGATGCCGACCGCTCCATCACCGCGATCGCCAACGGCTTCGCGCCGTACGTCGACTATGTCGATGCGAACCGCGTAATGCATCCTGCGTCAACTAACGTGAACCAGCGTCGATGGGGCGCGGTCGGCAACTGGTACAGCGGCGGATGGTATGATTCGGCCGCGATCGGCTACATCCAAACCGTGCAGCAAATCCTCCACGCTCAACCGTGGACCCAGCCCGGCTTCTAGCGCCGAGGCTCAGCATCAGGCGAGCCGCTTTCGTAGCGCATCGCGGAGGGCGGGAATGATTTTGTCCCACTCCGCGACCAGCCCGATATCGGCACGCTCGAAAATCTGTGCCTCCGGATCGTTGTTGATCGCGACGATGGTCTGCGCGCGCTTCAACCCGATGGTATGATTGATCGCGCCGCGGATGCCGACCGAAAAATACAGCCGCGGATCGATTGCCTTACCGGTCAGTCCCACCTGTACCTGACGCGGCATCCATCCCGCGTCGGTCACGCGCCGCGTCGCGCACATACCCGCACGCAGGATGCGCGCAAAATCCTTCAGCACCGCGACGCCCTCGGGACCGCCGACGCCAGTGCCGAGACCTACGATGATTTCCGCGCCCTCCAGCGGCTCGATGGTCGTGTCCATCAGCGAATGTTCTTTGACCATGCGGCTCAGCGGTCTGGAAACTTCGGGGCAACCACTTCGACCTCGGCGGTGCGGGTTTCGTTGGGATCGGCGAGTTCCAAAACGCCGGAACGCACGGTCGCCATCTGCGGAAGCGTACTTGCGAGAGGATCGGCGCGACGATATTTCCGCCGAATGCCGGCTTAAGCGCCACCAGCCGATTCTGCTCGTCGATTTCCAATCCGATCGCGTCGCCGGTCAGCCCAAGTCCCAGTCGCGCCGCTAATCGCGGACCCCAGTCGCGTCCGCGCTCGCTCGCAGACAGGAAAAGCCCCCACGGCTCGTGTTCCTTGACCACCGATGCCATCGCTTCGGCAGCGCTCTCCGGCGTGTAGCTCTCGAGCGCCGGCGCTTCGAGGATGATCACGCGATCGGCGCCATATCTTGCCGAGCAGGCCCGCGTGCTTGTCGCATCGCAGGGCCAAATCCCGCCGCTACGACCGCGCCGCCCAGATGCGTCGCGAGTTCGATCGGCGCGCGACAGCAGTTCGAGGCTTCCGCGCGTCACGAATCCCGCGAGGTTGGTCTCGATCGCGACCCACACATCGCGTCCGCGTCGGGGCTTCCGGATGATCGCGGAAATCGGTGCGGCGCTTTCCGGCGCGCGGTTTGAGCGCGCCGACCTTGTCCAGCTCGGCGATAACGTCGGCGGCGGCGCGCTCCGGATCCGACGCATCGATGAACTTGCATTTGGTGATCGGAGTCTCGACCGCGCGAATTTCCGCGACCCAGGTCGGCGATCCCTCCAGACCGAAATCCTCGGCGCGCGCGTCCAGATGCTTGTAGCGAAACAGTTTCGATGGTCTTCGATTTCGCCTGCTCGGTCGCATCCGGCTTGAGCTTGATCGGTTGCGCGACCCGCTCCGCGCAAGTCAGCAGCACCGGCATCGCGGCCTCGACCTCATCGAAGCCTTCGTCGCTCTCGCGCTCGGCCTTGACGATGCGGCCGTCGATTTCCAGTTTGCGCACGCCGGTCATCTGCGCGACGCCGAGCAGCTCCGCGACCTCCGGCCCGACCTGGCCGGTTTCCGCATCGAGCGAATATTTGCCGAGCAAGTATCAGATCGAACTTTTCCGCGCTTCAGCGTCGCCGCGAGAGCGCGCGCGGTCGCAAGGGTATCGGAGCCGGCGAACGCGCGATCGGTAATGTGGACCGCGCGATCCATTCCCATCGCGAGCGCCTGCTCCAGCGACTCGCGCGCCTGCGGCGGTCCCAGCGTAATGACGGTGGTCGTCGGCGCCGTGGAGGTTTTTCAAATCCATCGCGAGCGACACCGCCCGCAAATCGAACGCGCTGATGACATTGGGTCCATCGCGCTTGATGGTCTTGGTAGTCGGGTCGAAATTGGCATCCTCGATGAGAGGAATCTGTTTGATCAAAACCGCGATGTTCAGCACGAATGAGTTACTCCTGCGCGTGAAACTATCGAGGTTTGCATCAATCTATGCAAACCATTCCTGTCCGGCTAGCCGACGGCAGCGACGCTTAAGGTCGCGCGACCGGATGAGATAGCTTCGCGAGGTGCCCCGCATCATCCTTATCCGCCTGCTGCGCCACTGCTCGCGCTGATTGCGATCGGCTTCGGCGCCGTCGACGACTGGCGCCGGATCGCATCGTGTCGCTGGTGCCGTCAGTCACCGAAACGCTGTTCGCGCTCGGCGTCGGCGAACGAGGTCGTCGGCGTATCCTCATATGATGACTATCCGCCCGCAGTTGACGAAGCTGCCCAAGGTGGGTTCGTTTCTTTACGCCCAACCTCGAGGCGATTGCGGCGCTGCGCCCGACCATTTGATCTGGGCCGCGGCATCTCCTCGAATCAGCGCGAGATCCATCGCGTTGCGCGCGATGGGCTACGAGACCCTGCTGATCGAGGACGATTCGCTCGCGCAAATCGAACAAAGCATCCGAATCATCGGCAAGCGCGTCGGCAAGGCGCCGCAGGCCGACGGAGATCGTCGCCGGCATCGAGGCGAATGTGAATGATGTGCGCGTCGCGCGTGAATCCATATCCGATCGCGGCGCGCGCTGATGCTGGTGGGGCATCAGCCGATCGTCGCGGTCGGGCCCGGCACTTTTCTCGACGACCTGCTGAAGATCGCCGGCGCGGAAAACATCGCCGATGCATCGGCGCAGCAGTGGCCGCAACTCAGCATTGAATACATCGTCGCGATGCGACCCGAGGTGATCATCGACGGGCAGATGGGAAGCGACCCGCGAGTCGCCCGCGCCAATTCTGGGATGCGTATCCCACCATTCCGGCGGTCAGGAATCATCGCGTGGTCGGATATCCGACGAGAACCCAACCCTGCATCCGGGGCCGCGCGTCGGCGTGACGCTCTGAGTGATCGCGAAACTGGTTCATCCCGAAGCATGGAAAATCTCCGCGAGCGCCGCGCAATGAACGCGGCCCTCGATCTCAAAGCATTCGAGGGCGCGTACCTGACTCGCAGCCGGATGGTTTTGGCGCTGGTGGTTTTGACTGCCGCGCTGATCGGATCGCTGATCGCTCGCGGCTTCGTTCGGCAGCGCGCACGCTCAGCCTGATGCGCGCGATCACCGATTCGGCGAGCCCCGATCATGCGATTTTCTTCGGCGTGCGGCTGCCGCGCGTGCTGATGGGCGCGGTGGTCGGCGCGGTGCTGGCGTCGGTCGGGCGTGGCGCTGCAGGCGCTGGTGCGCAATCCGCTCGCCGAGGGCGGCATCCTGGGAATCTCCGGCGGCGCCGCGCTCGGCGCGATCGTCGCGCTGGTGCTGCTTTCCAGCGAGTCCCTTCTCCGACGCGATCGTTCCGATCGTCGCGTTCGGTTCCGCGCTGGCTGGCGACGCTCGCGGTTTATCGCCTCGCGCTGATCGACGGACGGCTCGAGCCGTTCACGCTGCTGCTCATCGGCGTCATCTTCAACGCGTTCTGGGGCGCGGCGATCATGCTGGTCAACAGCATCGTCAATTTCTACTACGCGCACAGCATCCTGTTCTGGCTGATGGGCAACCTCGAGGCGCCCAGCTATCGCGAGGTTGCGATCGTCGCGATGTTTGCGGCGGTCGGATTCGCGGTGCTGATGTTGCGCGCGCGCGACCTGAATCTGCTCAGCCTCGGCGACGAAGCCGCGGCCGAAATGGGTGTCGAGGTCGAGCAACTTCGGCGCATCATTTTTTTCGCGACCTCGATGATGATCGGCGCGGCGGTCTCGGTGAGCGGGATCATTTCCTTCGTCGGGTTGATCGTGCCGCACATGCTGCGGCTCGCGCTCGGCGCCGACCATCGGCTGTTGCTGCCGGCCTCGCTGCTTGGAGGCGCGGCGTTCATGGTGATTGCCGATCTGGTCGCGCGGACCGCGATCGCGCCCGCCGAAATTCCCGTCGGTGCGATCACCGCGCTGTGCGGCGGCCCGTTCTTCATCTATATGCTGCGCCGCCAGGGCCGCAGGCCGTTTTCGCTGTGAGCGACGCGATCGAACCCGACTGGTGCTCAAGGCCGACCGCGTCGTTGCGGGATACGGCGGCGATCGAGGTGCTGCGCGGCGTTTCGATGGAACTGCGCGCGGGCGAGATGCTCGCGATCGTCGGCCCCAACGGCGCCGGCAAATCGACCTTGCTGAAGGTGCTCGGCGGCACGCTCGCGCGCATGCGCGGCGCGGTTGAATTGTTCGGCGCGTCCGCTCGGATTCCTATGATCGCCGCTCGCTCGCGACGCTGATCGCGACGGTCGCGCAGGAGAATTCCGTCGCGTTTCAATTCTCGGTGCTCGAAGTCGTGCTGATGGGCCGCGCGCCGCATCTGGGCGCTTTCCACTTCGAGACTCGGCGCGATCTCGAAATCGCGCATTCGGCGCTGGAGCATTTCGATTTGCTCGCGCTCGCGCGGCGGCCCATCCACGAGCTTTCGGGCGGCGAGCGCAAGCGGGTTTTCCTCGCGCGCGCGCTCGCGCAGGAGGCGAAGATCGCGCTGCTCGACGAGCCGACCGCGTTCCTCGATCTGAAGCACGTGGCCGATATTTTTTCGCGCTTCCGCACGCTGTGCAGCCGAGCGCGGGATGGCAGTGGTCGCGACGCTTGCATGATCTCAATGCCGCCGCGCTCTATGCCGATCGCGTGCTGCTGATGAAAGACGGTGCCGCGATCGCATGCGGAACTCCCGAGGCCGTCCTCACACGAGCAGAATCTGCGCGCGGTTTACGACACCGAAGTCTATGTCGGCCGCAATCCGGCGAGCGGCGCGCTGATGGTTCTGCCCGACCGCGCATCGAAGCTGATTTACTCACGCCTCGGTCGTGGTTACGATCATTATGCAATGTCTGTTCCGACCGAATGGCGCGCCGAGGCGCCGCTGAATCTCGTTCTCGACGCCGACGATACGCTGTGGGATTCGAATATCCACTTCCTCGAAGCATTCGAGAATTTTGTTGAGGCGATCGGCGCGCTCGGCGTCGATACCCATCGCGATTCGATCAAGGCGGTCGTGCGCGAGGCCGAGCTGGAGCTGATCCAGACGTCATGGCTATGGCCGCCGGCCTTATGTGATCGCGCTGGAACGCGCGGTCGAAGCGATTGCTCCCGAGCCCCATCACGAGCCGCTGCGGCGCGAGGTCGAGAGGATCGGCGCGCAGCTCATCGAGCGGCACTGCGACCTGCTGCCGGGTGTCGGGGAAACCGTGCCCGAGCTGGCCGCGCGCCATCGGCTGATCCTTTTCACCAAGGGCCAGCGCGATGAGCAGATGCGCAAGCTCGATCGCTCGGGCCTCGCACCGTATTTCAGCCGGGTCGAAACGCCGCGCGAAAAAAATCCCGATTCCTATCGTCGCCTGGTCGTCGATAGCGGGCCTCGATCGGCAGCGCACTTTCATGATCGGCAACAGCCCGCGCTCGGACATCAATCCTGCGCTGCGCGCCGGGTTGCGGGCCGCCATCTATATCCCGCCACGAGCAAACCTGGGACATGGAGCACGAGGAGCTCGACGGCGACGGACCCGCGAATCGTCGAATTGCCCACCTTCCGCGCACTACTGGACGTATTCTAAGATAGATTCAGATTTCGCGCTGCTCCGCGTATGGGGATTGCCATCAGTCATTCAGCACAACCGAAGCCACACGGACGGAAGGGCAAACCGCCGCTGCCGTTGCGCCCGATCCATCGGATGTGGCGCCGCACTATCGATGCGGTCGAAGTCGCCCACATCGCGCTGCCGGTGCGCGCGCTGCCGCCCGCGTTGCAAGGCGTCGTTGCATGCCAAATCAGCGACTTTCACCTCGACATGGACGAGGACGTGGAGCGCCTCGAGCTCGCGGTCGATGTGATCAATCGGGAGAAGTCCCGAGTTCGTTTTTCTGACCGGCGATTATTTTTCCGGCCCCGATACCATGCGCCGCTACGTCGGCGCGTTTCGCCACGCGATCTCCCGCCTCAATCCGAAAGTCGGCGTGTTCGCGGTGGCGGGAAATCATGATCACTGGTCATCGTTCGATACTATCGCCGAGGCGCTGGAAGCTGCCGGCGTCGATCTGCTCGCGAATTCCAGCCGCGTCGCTCAAGTTGAAGGGCGAAGCGCTGACGATCGTCGGCATCGACGATTTGTGGTCGCGGCGCGCCGAGCCCTCGCGCGCGTTCAAGGATGTCGCGCCCGACGCACCCAACATCGTGCTCGCGCACAATCCCGATACTGCGTTGTATGCGCGCCATCTCGGCCCCGGCGTTATGCTGTCGGGGCACACGCATGGCGGCGTGGTGCGGATTCCATTCTATGGCTCGCCGCTGCGATCGATCCTCCGAATCGGCAAGCAATATCTATTCGGGCCTGAACCTCTACGAAGATTTTTACATCTATACCAATCGCGGGCTGGGCACGTTTTGGGTCCGCATCCGGATCAATTGCCGTCCTGAGATTTCGCGCTTCAGCTTGACGCACGCTAGCGCTGCCGAAAAGCGAGCATCGCCCCGGCCGCGTTCCCGAACCCGTATGCAGCCGCCGCGCCGCCGGCGCGTGCGGCGGGTGCATCCCAAGAAGGTCCGCGCGC
Organism: uncultured delta proteobacterium; assembly: GCA_963848285.1. Classification (GTDB taxonomy): domain Bacteria; phylum Desulfobacterota; class Binatia; order Binatales; family Binataceae; genus DATGKG01. The sequence goes on from CAWKCZ010000003.1 coordinate 194,163, forward strand.
GCGGCTGAGGCCGGCGCACCTCGATGCTCGACCTCGCCATCATCGGCGCAACCGTCGTCACTCCCGAGGCGACGAAGCTAGCCGACGTCGGCATCCGCGGCGATAAAATTCGCGAGCATCGCGGAGCCCGGCAAACTGGAACAGGCGTACCTCGACTATCGATGCGCGCGGGATGTTGCTGCTGCCCGGCGCGGTCGATCCGCATACTCATCTCGACGCCGAAATGTTCGGCGCAACAACCGCCGATGACTTCGAGTCAGGCACCGTCGCGGCGGCGGCCGGCGGCGTCACGAGCATCATCGATTATGCGTTCCAGGCACCCGGCGGTTCGCTGGCCGAGGCAGTCTCGAAGTGGGACGACAAGGCGAACGGGCGCGCGATAATCGATTATGGGTTCCATGTCGCGATCCTCGATCCGACGCCCGCGACGATTGCGGAGATTCCCAAAATCGTCGAGCGCGGTGTTTCGCAGCTTCAAAATTTTCATGATGCGCGGTTTCGAGGAGCGCGCACGCGATTTTTTGCGCGCCTTCAAAATGGCCGCCGAGTCCGGGCGCATTGCTGACGATTCATGCCGAAGATGAGCATCTGATCGGATACTGCACCGAGCGCCTGCTGGGCGCGGGAAATCGCGGCGTCGCCCATTTCGCCTCGAGCCGGCCGCCGCTGTCGGAAGCCGCCGCGGTGTTGCGCGGCCTCAAGATGACCGAGCTCACCGGCGCGCCCGCCTACTTCGTGCATCTTTCGAGCAAGGCCGCGATCGATGAGATTCGGCGCGCGCGCCGCAATGGCTCAGGCCGCGCGGTGCTGGCCGAGACGCGTCCTATCTACCTGTACCTTACGCAGGAAAAATTTCTCGAGCCGCAGGGCGAGAAGTATGTCGGCTATCCTCCGCTGCGCGAGCATCGCGACGTTGAGGCGATTTGGGAAGCGCTCGCGGATGGCACCGTCGATGTGGTCGCGACCGACCATTGCAGTTGGCCGCTGGCGCGCAAGACCGCGCCGATCGCTTCACGCGAATCCCGCCGGGCATGTCGAACCTCGAAACCTCGGTGCCGATGCTCTATTCCGAGGGCGTGGTGAAGCGGCGCATCTCGCTCGAGCGGATGGTCGAGCTGGTGGCGGCCAATCCCGCGAAGATTTTCGGACTGTATCCGCGCAAGGGCGCGATCGTCGAAGGCGCCGACGCCGACCTGGTCGTCTTCGATCCCAATGCGAAAGTCATCGTGCGCGCGACGCGAGATGCATTCGCGCGCCGACTACGATCCGTTCGAGGGCTTCGAGGTGACCGGATGGCCGCGCATGACCATCTCGCGCGGCGAGCAAATCGTCAGTCGAGCGCAAGCCGGCTGCGCGCGCCGGCCGAGGAATGTTTCTTGCCACGCGCTCCATTTTCGCCGACCTGACAAGCGTGATCACACTGCCGCCTGAGGACTCATCTTATGTCCGAAAAAACTGTCGCCATCGCCGGAGGCTCCGGCTTCATCGGCCGCGCCATCGCGCGCCGCCTCGTCGCGATTCCCGAAATGCGCGTGCGCGGGATAACTCGCTCGCCCGAGCGCGCGCGCCAACGCCTCAACTCTTCCCAACCTCGAATGGGTTCGCGCCGAGGTCACCGAGCCCGCGACCTTGCCCGACGCGCTTAAGGGCGCCGATGCGATCGTGAGCGCGGTGCAGTTCGAAGGCTATCCGGTCGAGAATCCGAAGAAGGGGCTGACGTTCGAGCGGGTCGATTTCGGTGGCACGGTCGCGCTGCTCGAGGCGGCAAAGGAAGTCGGCGTCGGCCAGTTCATCTATATCAGCGGCGCGGCGGCGGATGAGAACGCGTCGCATCCGGGCTTTCGCGCCAAAGGGAAAGGCCGAGCGCGCGATTCGCGAATCGGGGCTCGCGTACACGATTTTTCGTCCGTCGCTGGTGTACGGCCCCGAAGACAAAGTGGTGAACGGCTTCGCGAAGCTGCTGAAATTTTCGCCCGTCGTTCGGCGTACCCGGCACCGGGCGGCAGAAGGTTCAGCCGGTACTGGTTGACGACCTGGCTGCATGCGTCGCGCTCGCGATCAGCGGCAAGGGACGCAATGGCACTTACGAACTCGGCGGGCCCGACCTGATGACCTTCGACGAGATGATTCGCATCCTGATGGAGGTGACCGGTCGCCGCCGTCCGATCATCCATATTCCCGAAGGTGCGATGCGCGCGGGCGCATCGCTGTTGGAAATGTTGCCGACGCCGCTGCTCTCGCGCGATGCGGTGACATTCGTGACCGCCGACAACGCGACCGATATCGAGCCGCTGGTCGCGGAATTCGGCATCCAGCTCACGCCGATGCGCGAGGGACTTCGCTACCTGCGGCATCTTCGCGAAGTAGTTACGCTCGACTTTGCGCCAGCCCGTCGCCTTCGAAACCGAAGCGGAAGGTGTGCGGATGAATCAGTTCGGCGAGGATTTGCAGTGACTCGACGATGCGCGGGCCGGGCCGGTTGAAGTACTGGTTGCCGTCGGCGAGGAAGACGCGTCCGTCGCGCACCGCGCGGATGTTGTTTCCATCCGCGCTGCTTTTGCAGCAGATGAAGCTTCCTCCGACGCGCGCGGAATGCCGAAGCCGCACGGCGCAATCACGATCACCTCGGGATCGGCCGGCGGCCAGCTCCTCGAACTTCATCCACGGCGAATGCTCACCGGCCTTGCCGAACAGATTTTCGCCGCCCGCCATCTCGACCAGCTGGGCATCCAGTTACCCGCCGCCATCATCGGCTCGATCCATTCGATGCACGCGACGGTCGGCCGATGCTTGAGATTTGTCGGTGACTTCGCGAATTTCGGCGCAGCGGATTTGCAGGTCGTGCACCAGCTTATCGCCGCGCTCAGGCGCTCCCAGAGCCGTCGCGACGCGTTGCATGTCGGAGAACACATCGCGCGAGCGAATATGGCGCGAGCGATACCACCTTGGGCCGGCTGCCGGTCCATTCGGCGACCGCGGCATCGACGTCGGCCTGATTGACCGCGCACACCTCGCACTGCGATTGCGTGACGATGACATCGGGACGCAGTTCGCGAAGTTTCGCGGCGTCGACGCGATAAACCGAGAGCGCCTCGCGCACGATGGTTTTCACCCGCGCATCGATTTCGGCGCTGCTGCCCTCGGGATTGAACTTCGGCTCGGTGAGCGCGGGCAGCCGTTTCACCGCGAGCGGAAAATCACATTCGTGCGAGCGCCCGACCAGTTCGCTCTCGAATCCCAGCGCGCAAACAATCTCGGTCGCACTCGGCAGCAGCGTCACGATTCGATGAGGCATGCTCAAAAGCGTACTCGATTCGAGCGTCAGCGGCGAGTCGCGGCGATCGATTGACCGTCCGTCAAAAGTGGATGATAAGAGCCGAACAGGTTTTCGAAATACGCGGAGACTTTTGATGGCCTCGATTCCAGTGCTGCCGGCGAATGCGTCCTCCAACGATGTGGTCGCATGCCTCGAACACGCCGGATGCGTCGTGGTGCGCGAGGTCATCGACGCCTGCGACGCGCGAGGCGCTCAAGCGCGAGCTGGCGCCGCATCATGAAAGCCTCCGACGCGGGCAATCGCCTGAACAAGGTTTACGAGGCGTCCGGCGGCAACGGCAGTTTTTATCCCGGCAACACCACGCGCATCACCGCGCTGGTGGCGAAGTCGGAAACGTTCCGCTCCTTCGTGATGCATCCGCTGATGCTCTCGGCATGCGATGCGATTCTGAAACCCAACTGCGCCAGCTACCAGGTGCACGCGACCGCCGGGCTGGTGGTCGGCCCCGGCGCGACGGTGCAGGTGCTGCATCGCGAGGAGGACGGCTTTCAGTTTTTCAAAGCTGCCGCGCCCGAACATGGTGCTCGCAAGCATGTGGGCTATCAGCGATTTCACCGAGGCGAATGGCGGCACGCATCTGGTGCCCGGGAGTCACAATGGGCCGAGGGACGCGTCGCGCGCGATGACGAAGTCGTCGCGGCGGAGATGCCGGCGGGTTCGGTGCTGCTATGGATGGGCGGCACGCTGCATGGCGCGGGCGCGAATCGCACGACAGTGAGTGGCGCTACGGGGTTTTTCTTTCCTACTCGCTCGGATGGCTGCGGCAGGAGGAAAATCAATACCTCGACACGCCGCCGGCAGTGTCGCGCGCACGTTTCCGAAACCGCTGCGGCGCCTGGTCGGCTACGGCATGCACGCATCGCTCGGCTATACCGACGTTCCGCCCAGCGCCTCCGCGGAGAACATAACCGATGGCCGAGGGACGCAGCATCTCGCCGGCCGATCTGATCGATCTGCGCCGCTATCCGATCCTCGATCTCAACGAGCGATGATCCGCGCGCGGGTGACGCGACATTGCCGCGAGCAACTCGATCGTACCGGCGCGTGCGAGCTGCCAGGATTTCTGACGCCCGCGGCAGTCGAGCTGCTGGTGCGCGAGGGCGAGGAGTTGTCGGCGCTCGCGTATCACAGCGAATCGACGCGGAACTCCATATCTGGAGATTCCCGATCGCGACGCTTCCCGAGGATCATCCGCGCCGGATTTTCGATCACACTTCAGTCGGCGTCGTCGCATACGATCAATTTCCGCGCGGACTCCGCGATGCGCCGTCTCTACGAATGGGAGCCGCTGATGGAATTCATCGCGTGCGGCGCTGAACAAGGAGCGGCTCTATCGCTATGCGGATCCGTTCGGCGCGCTGAATCTCGCGGTGATGCGCGACGGCGAGCGGCTCCATTGGCATTTCGATCAGACCGATTTCGTGACCTCGATCGCGTTGCGCGCCGCCGACGAGGGCGGTGACTTCGACTATGTGCCGCTGATTCGCAGCGCCGACGATGAGAATTATCCGCGCGTGCGGCGCCTGCTCCAGGGTGATGAGGATGAGGTGGTGCGCGTGCCGATGACGCCGGGCACGCTGCTGCTGTTCGAGGGCCGCAACTCGATTCATCGCGTGACGCCGATTCGCGGCGCATACACGCGGCTGGTCGCGCTGCTGGCCTACGACACCAAACCGGGAACGCGCAGCAGCAAACTATTGCAACGCGCCCGCTATGGCCGCGTTGCGTAAGGGCGCCGCCCGCGAAGTGGCGTCATTCGCACGCACAGGAGGACGAGTTCCATGATCGACTGGAAGACCGAACACGTCGGTGGCGCACCGAGGATTGCCGTCGATCATGCGGGCCGCGGACCGCTGGTCCTGTTCATGCACGGGATTGGTGGTAATCGCACCAACTGGCACGATCAGCTTCCGACGTTCGCCGAGCGGTTTCACGCCGCGTCGTGGGACGCGCGAGGATACGGCGCCAGCGACGATTACGAAGGTCCACTCGACTTCGCCGACTTCGCACGCGACGTTGCTCGCGTACTCGATCATTTCAATGCGAGAAAGGCGCATCTGGTCGGCCTGTCGATGGGCGGGCTCATCGCGTTCGATTTTTGTGCGACCAATCCCGAGCGCGTCGCGACGCTGACCATCTGCGATTCGATGCCGGGGATGTCCGGGCTGACTGCTGAGGCGCGCCGCGAGTTCATCCGCATTCGCCAGGAACCGCTGCTAAGCGGCAAGGAACCGCGCGACATCGCACCGAGTGTCGCGAAAACCCTGGTCGGAAAATCCGCCAAGCCGGGATCGTTCGAGCGGCTCGTCGCGAGCATGTCCGCGCTGCACAAGGATTCGTATCTCAAGACCATCGAGGCCACGACCAACTACGCGCGGACGCTGCGACTGGAAGACATCAAGGTGCCGACGCACATCATCGTGGGCGATGAGGACACGCTGACGCCACCGGCCTTGTCGCAATCGATGGCTTCGAGGATTCCCGGCGCACAACTCAGCGTCATCAAGGGCGCGGGGCATCTGAGCAACATCGAGCAGCCCGAGGCGTTCAATGCGGCGACGTTGGCGTTCCTCCTCGCGCATCGCGATCTGGCTGCCTGAATGGCGCAGGATTTCACCCAGGACCCGCGCGTCTACCTCGCCGCCGAGCGAACCTTCCTCGCATGGATCCGGACCGGCCTCGCGCTGATGGGATTCGGCTTCGTGGTGGCGAGGTTCGGGCTGTTCCTGCGCGAGCTGTCGGCGACCCGGCCCGACCTGCACATCAGGTCGTCGGGATTCTCCACCGCGCCGGCACCGCCCTGATTCTGATCGGCGTGGTGATGAACATCGCGTCGGCGGTCCGCCACGTGCAGTTAATCGATTTGCTCAAACGTGGCGATGAAACCTTCGCGCGGCCGTCGTATGGCGCGATCGTGGTGGCGATTATCCTCGCGATGGTGGGGGCCGCGATGGTCATCTATATGTTCGTCATGTCGTAGGTCATTGAGGGCAGGACGGTAAACGTCGGCGAGCGCCACATTTTTGTCGGGTCGGGGTTCTCCCGCGCGTAGGCACCATGAGCGGGTAGCACCTTTCGGATGGATCGGCGATCTATAGCAGCCTAAACCATCGGCATAGCGATTGCGTGATGTCTCGCGTTCATGGCCGGGAACCTATCGCGAAATGAGCGCGTTGCGGAAAGGAAGTTGCGCCCGCAGCGTAGGGAGACCTGCGGCGGCAGAGGATCAGCAGCGTCTTCTCGCGGCCATGGTGATGTCGTCCTATGACGCTATCATCGGCAAAACCCGCGACGGCATCATCACCAGTTGGAATCCGGCTGCCGAGGAACTCTACGGCTACCGCGCTGAGCAAGCGATCGGGCAGCACATCAGCATCATCGTACCGCCCGAACGACGCGAGGAACTGGGCAACATCCTGGCGCGGCTGCGCACCTTTCATGGAACCCAACGCATCGAGACCGAACGGGTGACCCGGGACGGGGTTCGAATCGAAGTTGAGGTGCGGATCTCCCCGATCCGCGACGCGCAGGGAGAGTTGATTGGCGCCTCCTCGATCGCCCACGACATCGGCGCCCGCAAACGGACCGAGCGCGAGTTGGCCCGTTCGCGTGAGGACCTGACCCGCTCCAACGCGGAATTGGAGCGCTTCGCGTACGTCGCATCGCACGACTTGCAGGAACCATTAAGGATGGTTTCGAGCTACCTTCAGCTGCTCGCGCAACGCTACCGGGGCCGGCTGGATTCCGATGCCGACGAGTTCATTGTTTTCGCGGTCGATGGCGCCAATCGGATGAAGACGATGATCGCCGATCTGCTCAAATATTCGCGTGCCGGGCGGGGCGACGATTTCGCGAGCGTGGACTGCGGCAGGGCGTTGGCCGACGCGCTGGCCAATCTCCAATTTGCGATCCAGGAGGCCGGCGCCACGGTGACCCACGATGCGATGCCGACGGTGCGCGGCATCGCCTCGCAGATCGCAGAGCTGTTGCAGAACCTCATCGGTAATGCGGTGAAGTTTCGCGGCGAACGAGCCCCGCGCATCCATGTATCGGCAGCGCGTGTGACGGGTGGATGGGAGTTTGCGGTCGCCGACAACGGCATCGGAATCGCTCCTGAATACCAGGAAGGATTTTCGAAATATTCCGCCGCCTGCATGCTCGCGAAAAATATCCCGGCAGCGGGATCGGCCTGACCATATGCCGCAAGATCGTCGCTTCATCATGGCGGTCAGATCAGCGTGTCGAATCGCACAAAGGTAAAGGATGCGACCTTCCTCTTCACCCTCCCCGACCCCGGCACGTCGCGAGGGCGCGCAACCGCCAACCATGCAACCGATTGAGATCCTGCTGGTCGAGGATAATCCGGGCGACGCGCGCCTCGCGTCAGGAGGTGCTCAAGGACGGCAAATTCGCGAATCATCTCTCGGTGCATCGACGATGGCGAGTCGGCCCTGCGATTTCTACGCAAGGAAGGCGAATATCGCGACTGCGCCCGACCCCGACCTGGTCCTGCTCGACCTCAATCTTGCCCGGCAAGGACGGACGCGAGGTGCTGGGCGAGATGAAGGCGGACCCGATTCTGCGCCGGATTCCGGTGGTCATCCTGACCACCTCGGATGCCGAGGCGGACGTTCTCAAAAGCTACGATTTGTATGCCAATTGCTACATCGTGAAACCACTCGACCTTGCGCAATTCGTCAAGGTGATCAGAGGCATCGAGGATTTCTGGCTTGTCGATCGTCAAGCTTCCATCGAGGCGGATGCGAAATGCCACGATGACGTCCCTCACGTCCTGTTGATCGAGGACAATCCCGGCGACGCGCGGCTGGTGCGCGAAGCATTATCCGATACGCGATTGGCGCGCTGGCGGCTCAGTTGCCGCTCCACCGCATCCGACGGTCTCGAATTCATTGCGCAGGAAAATATCGCCGCGGTGCTGCTCGATCTGACCCTGCCCGATTGCACCGGCGCGGAAACCATCGCGCAAAGTTCATCAAGCGGCCCCGCGCATGCCGATCGTCGTGCTGACCGGGCTCGACGATGGAGCGATCGCGCGCGATGCCGTCAAAGCCGGCGCGCAGGATTACCTGGTCAAAGGCTTCTTCGACGGCGGTTTACTCAGCCGCTCGCTGCTCTATGCGATCGAGCGCGCGCGCTTTCGCCACGAACTGGAGAACGCGCGTGACGAAGCCTTGCAGGCGGCGAAACTTAAGTCTGAATTCCTCGCCATCATCAGTCACGAGATGCGCACTCCGATGAACGCGATCATCGGACCGCTGGAAATGTCTGATCGATGCGCGCCTCGACGAAGAACAAAGCGAGCTTGCGCGCACCGCCCTGGCCGGATCACGCGCGATGCTATCGCTGATCGACGACATCCTCGACTATTCGCGCCTGGCGGGCGGAGAGCTGCGGCTGCGCGAAGTGGTCTTCGAGGTCAGCGATACCCTCGACGGCATCATCGGAGATTTTGCAGAGCAGGCGCACGAAAAAGGCCTCGAACTCAAAGTGCTCGACCAAACCCCGCATCCGATGTTGCTGGCAGGGGACCCGGCGCGGTTGGGGCAGGTGCTCCTGAACCTGGTGGGAAATGCGATCAAGTTCACCGACCGCGGCGAGGTGTCGGTGGTAGCGCGATGCGAGTCTGAAACGCCGCTGGAGGCGATCTTGCGCTTTACGGTCGTCGATACCGGCATCGGCATCGCCAAGGAAGTTGAACGAAAACTCTTCGCCCCGTTTGAGCAAGGCGACGGCTCCAGCACCCGGAGATACGGCGGCAGTGGTCTCGGCCTCGCAATCGCCGCGCAACTCGTGCACCGCTTCGGCGGAGAGATCGGCGTCGAGGGCCGAGCCGCACCAGGCTCGACATTCTGGTTTACCGCGCGCTTGCGTAAGGCGCCGGCCTCGATGGCCAAGCGCGCAGCGATGCCGAATCAGTTCCGCGCCGCGCGGCCCAAAGCGTACCTACTTGATCTTCTTCCGAAAGGTGAGAAGTAGGCGGTAAGCATTGCCAGGATTCGAACGAAAGGCCTCGGCCGCCACGTCCTGGTCGAGAAAATCGCTCCGCCCTTCGAGATCGCGTGGCGCTTCTGACGCGACCTGATGAAACGCCATCGCCCAATGATCGAACTGACGTTCTTTAATCGGATTGCACAGCAGCACCTGGATCCCATAATGGCGCGGATCGCGTCGAAGCTTGTCGACCAGCGCCGCGATTTTTTCCTCCGGTCCTTCCAGCACCTGGATAATATTGCCGCCCTTGTACAGCAGCATGCCTGTAATGCGGTCGCGAAGATTGTTAGCGCGGGAGACTCGCAGGATGGCCTCGAGCTCCGTGTCGTCGAGCAGCCAGCTCGCGGTGCTTACGTAAACCAGCGAAACCAAGTGATCTTCCATCGCGCTTGCCCTGACCTTCGCGTACCGATCGAAAGTTGTTGCAACGTCGATGCCGAAGCCAAAGGCTGACCAATCATTTCGAGAGGTTTCATCCAACTGTCGCAAAGTGGGACTCTTTGCTTGCAGCTCCACTTTTCAAAATGAGACCAATCGATCAGTTATCGCATGAATAAACTGCTAATCGACGGGAAGGCTGAGGCAAAAATCACCCTGGCACTGGCGCATGGCGCCGGTGCGCCGATGGACCATCCCTTCATGAATACGATCGCGGCGGGTCTGGCCGGTAAAAATGTTCGCGTGGTGCGCTTCGAATTTCCCTACATGGCGGCGCGACGCACCAGCGGCAAGCGCGGCGCTCCCGATCGGGAGCCGGTGCTGATGCAAACCTGGCGCGAGGTGATCGTGAAGCTTGGCTCGCCCGAGCGCATCGTCATCGGTGGCAAATCGATGGGCGGCCGCATCGCAAGTATGGTTGCCGATGAAGCCGGTGTAGCGGGCCTCATCTGCCTCGGCTATCCGTTTCATCCGCCGGGCGCGCCAACCAAGCTTCGCACCGCGCATCTGGAGAAGCTCAAAACGCCGCGCCTTGATCCTGCAGGGCACGCGCGATTCATTCGGGCTTCCGGACGAGGTTGCGAAGTACAAATTGTCGGCGAAAATTCGCGTCGCATGGATCGAGGACGGAGACCATTCGTTCAAGCCGCGTGTGAGCTCGGGGCGGACCCTCGATCAAAACATGACCGAGGCGATCACACAGATGAAGTCCTTCATCGCAGCGCTCAAGTTTCCGGCTCGCCGGTAGACACTCTAGGCGGAACTTCGGCCGCGGATCGCATCGGCCATCTTCTCGGCAATCATCACCGTGCTCAGATGCGTGTTGGCGCGGACGATCTCCGGCATCACCGAGCAGTCGATCACGCGCAGTCCGTCGAGCCCGATGACCCGGCATTCGGGATCGACCACGGTCCGTGGATTCGATGCGGGTCCCATGCGGCAGCTACCCGCAGCATGCTGCGAGTCGAAACAATTCGTCATCATCCAGTCATCGAGCGCCGCGCCTTCGGGCGGTAGTTCCGATACGCCTTGCGTGATGAGCAGTGGATTGCCGAAGCTGATGCGCTCGGCGATCGAGGTGACTGCCGGATGCTGCGCGATTTCCTGCAGGCGCTTCATGCCATCGCGCATCCGCACCAGGTCTCGCTCATCGTTCATCATGCGAAACCGCAGCTCGGGATCGATTTCCGGCGAGCGCGAGGTAATCTTCAACACGCCACGCGAGAAGGTCTGGTACGCGGTCATCCAGATGAAGCCGTAGGCGAGCGTTCGCCTCGTTGTAGCCGAGCAGATTCATCGCGAGCAGGAACATGTCGTTTCGGCCCGCGCCGCCGAGACCGGAGCTGTAGCGCACCGCGCAGTTGGTGTGGCGCGCCTCGATAGTGCGGCATCGCGCCGCGGGCTTCAGCGCCATGCTCATCGCGATCATCGGATGGTCGATGAGATCGCGCCCGACCGGTAGATCCGCGATGGTGCGAATGCCGAGCGCGCCAAGTTCCTCGGCGGGACCGACCCCCGATCGCATCAGGATCGCCGGCGAATGAATCGCGCCCGCGCTGAAAATGATTTCGCCGCCCTCGATGCGCTGCCATCCCTCGCGCGTGCGCACCCGCAGCGCCACCGCGCGACGCCCATCGAACTCGACGCTGTCCACCAGCGCATCGCCGATGATGTTCAGATTGGCGCGGCCCCGCGCCGGCTCAAGGTATGCGTCGTTGGTCGAGACGCGCGCGTTGTTGCGGCGGTTCATCGCGTAGGGGGAGACGCCGGTGCCCTCGGGCGCGTTGTGATCCGCGCACCATCCGTAGCCGAGGCCGAGGCATGCGTCGCGCAGCGCCTTGTCGACGCCGCCCCACTCCTCTTGCGGCGTGCGCATCACCGGGATCGGGCCGCCGCGTCCATGATACGCCTCGCTGCCGAAGTCGAGGTCATCTTCGAGCTTGATGAAGTACGGCAGCACCTCGGCGCCCGACCATCCCGCGCATCCTTCGCGCGCCCAGATGTCGAAATCGTCGAGCATGCCGCGAATCGCAATTTGTCCATTGACCGACGAACTTCCACCGGCGCCGCGCCCGCGCCAGTAAAGCATCGGCGGCTGGATATCGGTGCGACGCGCCTTGAGCGCGCCCCACATGAATTTCTGCAGATGCTCGGGCGCGAGGATGACCGCGGCGGGATTTGCGATGCGCATTTCTGCCGGCGACTGCGCCGAGGTGTAGTCCGGGCCCGCCTCCAGCAGCAGCACTTGGCGCGAGGAGTCTTCTGACAGCCGCGCGGCGAGCACCGCGCCGGCCGAGCCCGCGCCCACGATGATGACGTCGTAATCGTTCGGCATCCACCTCGTTTCGCGCATTCGCAAACCCATCGCAAGAGCGCGGACATCCGGTGTAAAGTTCCCGCGTCTGTTTGGCGGAGGTTGTGCAATGGCTGAACTGGTGAAGCTCGAACGCCCGCGCGAAGGCGTCGCGCTGGTCACGATGACCAATACCGCGATCAACAATCACGGCTCGTGGATCGGCATCGGACAACTCGCCGCCGCTATGAAGGAAGCACGGGAGGGCGGCGCTCGCATAACCGTGCTTGCCTCCGGCGTGCCGGGGCATTGGTTCGAGCACGCGTGGCTGCAGGATCTCGCAGACGCGATGGAGGGCAAACCCACCACCGCTGATGGCTCGGCATGGTTCGCGGCGCTTTATGAAATCGGCAAGACCCACGTGGTTACTATTGCGGCGGTGTCGGGCGATTGCTCGGGCGGAGGCGCCGAACTCGGATGGGCCTGCGACCTGCGCATCGCGGAAGAGCAGGCGCTGTTCGCACAGCCGGAAATCCAGATCGCGCTGACCACCGGCATCGGCGGGACGAGCCGACTGGCGAGGATCATCGGACGCACGGTGACCGCTGAGATGGTGATGCTCGGACGCCCGATGACCGCGCGTCGCATCTACGAACTTGGCGGGGTGAACGAAGTGGTGCCGACCGGCAAGGCAATCGAGATCTCGCTGCAGTGGGCAAGTATGCTGGCCGAGCGGCCACCCAAAGCGCTTGCGACCTTGAAGCAGATACTCAACGACAACGACGATATGAATCTCACTGATGCGCTCGCCAACGAGCAGCGGCTGTTCCAGACGGTCGCGACCACGGACGAGGCGAAGCAGACCATGCGGCGTATCCAGGCGCGTTTCGATGCCGGGGAAAGCATCCGCGAGGTATATGGTTTGCCGCGCAAGTCGTAGAGTATCGTCCGGCAGGAGGCTCCTCGCGGTACTTCGATGAGCGGTTTTCGAAACCTCGGAATCGAACGCCTCGGCCGATGGGGCCGCGGCGCGTTGATTTCGCGCGCTCGCGCCGCGCCCGCCGCATCGCAACCTGGATCGTCGCGATCATCCTCGTGCTCGGCATCGCCACTTTTTTCGCGGTGCCGATGGTCCTGCGCAGCGTGCTGACCAATCAGGTCGCGAAGCAACTGAAGCGTCCGATCACGGTCGGCAAGATCGGCTTCAACCTCTACACGTTGCGGCTCGACATCGACAAATTGCACATCGGCGAGCCCGATGGAGTCGCAGCCGTTTGTCGATGTCGGCCATCTGCGCGTGCGGGCCGGATGGAGTTCGCTGTTTCGCCTTGCGCCGGTGGTCAAGGAAGTTACAGTCACCACGCCCGCGATTCACGTGGTGCGCACCGGCGAGCAGCGCTTCAACTTTTCCGATCTGCTCGAAGCGCCCAACCCTCCGCCACCGCCGCCGAAGGAAACTGCGCCTGGCAAGCCGCTGCGTTTTGCGGTTTCGAACATCCGCCTCATCGATGGTGACATCCATTTCGATGACCAGGTGTTGAACCAGCAACATCGCATCGAAAAGATCCAGCTCGGGGTGCCGTTCATCGCCAACCTGCCCGCCGATGTCGATATCTACGTGCAGCCGCTGCTCCAGATGATCATCGACGGCAGTCCGCTGCGCATCGTCGGGCGCGCCAAGCCGTTTGCGAATCCGCCCGAGTCGGTGGTGGACCTGCGCCTTCATCGGCTCGAGTTGCAGCGCTACCTCGCGTATGCGCCGAAGCAAATCGCGATCAAGGTTCCGCAGGGCACCCTGTCAACTGACGTCCAGGTGCATTTCGTCAATGCCGCTACGGAGGGCGCGCGACCCCACATCTCGCTCAGCGGCCCCATCGCGATCGACGATCTGGCCGTTCACGATGCCGCGGACGCACCGCTCGTCGATTTGCAGCATGCCGTGATCAAGCTCGGCGACGTCGAGCCGCTCGACAATCTCATCGCGTTGCACGAGATCTGGATCGACGGCCTGGTCGTCCATCCCACGCTCAACGCCGACGGCAGCAACAACTTCGCCTCGGTGATGGGACCTGCGCCGGTTGCTTCCGCGACGCCCGCCGCTGCGGCGACGCCGGCCGCGCCGCTAACTCAAAGTGCAGCGACGCCCACGCCCACCACCGCGCCGACGACCGCAATGGAGGTGTCGCTGGATTCCTTCGAGATGGTGAATAGCGCGGTCAAGCTCGCCGACCATCGCAACGCGACTCCGAACAACGTCTCGCTCGATGACATCCACGTCACGATGCACAACTTTCATCTCGCCGGCGGCGCAGACGCCTGCGCCCTACGAGATGAGCGCGAAGCTCGGCAGCGGCGGCACTATCGCGGTGAAGGGTGGCGTCGATTTGGGGCAATCGCAGGCCACCAGCGAAGTGGCGCTGGAACAAATCGATCTGCCGGGGCTGCAAGGATTTGCGCATCCGACCTTTGTGGGAAATATCGCGAGCGGGAAACTCGGCGTCCACGCGAAGCTCGCTCGCGCACTTCGGCAACGCGCCGTTCAACCTGCACGTCGAGCCGGCCAATATCGCGATCGACAGCTTGAAAATCGACGATCCGAAAAAGAAACGCCGATGCAATGGAAAAGTTTTGCGATCACCATCGCGCAGGCCGACCTCGCGGCGCATAACGCGGTCGTCAGCGAAGTGCACTCCGATGGCGTCAATCTGCTGGTCGCGCCGCGGCAAGAAGGGTGAATTGAACCTCGCATCGCTGGTGCAAAGCTCCGCGCCTCCGCCGCCTCCGCCATCGGCGAAGAAGCCGCACCGGACCAAAGAAGCGAAACGCATCGCGACCGCCGACGCCGCAAAGCTCGCCGGCGCCCTCATGGACCTACAAGGTGGAATCGATCGCGCTGGACAACACCGCCGCCCGCCTCATCGATGAAAGCACCCCGCGCCGGGCCGATCTGAACGTCGCTCCGCTCAACATCCATATAAAAAATGTCACCGAGGATCTGGCCAAGCCGATTACTCTCGACGTTGCGGGCACGCTGAACAAGAAAGGTACCTTCAATGTTACGGGCACCCTCGCGCCGATTCCGCTCAAGGCGAACCTGCAGATTGCGACCGACAAATTGAACCTCGCGCCCGCCGATCCGTTCGTCGCCAGCAAGCTGAACGCGACCATTACCAGCGCGGCGCTCACGATGAAGGGCGCGCTGGGGCTGGACAACTCGCACAAGGATTTCCTGGTCAGCTACAAGGGCGATGTCGCGCTCGGCAACGTGATGGTGCTCGACAAGCTCACTCGCGATCCGTTCGTGCAATGGCGCTCACTCAGCGTCACTCGGATCAATATGAAATCCGGCGAGGGCCCGCTCTATGCCCATATCGGTGCGATTGCCCTCGACGATTTTTACGCGCGCATCATCCTGCGGCAGAACGGCACTTTGAACGTAAGCGATGTGGTCGCGAAGGAGCAGGCGGCGCCCACTTCGCTGACGCGCACTGAACAGCCTCCAGGCGGGGCGGCACCCGCGCCCGTTGCGCCCGCGCCGAGCGCGCCATCGCGCCGGCGCCGATCTGCGAGATCGGAAAGATCACGCTGGCGCGCGGGCCACGTGAATTACTCGGACAGCTTCATCCAGCCGAATTATTCCGCCGACCTGACCGACATAAACGGGAAAATCGGAAAATTCGGCACCGGAACTACCGAACCCGCCGAGGTGCTGGTCGACGGCAAGGTCAACGGCAGCTCGCCGCTCGAGATCAGCGGGATGCTGAATCCGCTGGCGCCCAAGGCCGCGCTCGATATCACGGCGAAGGCGGATGGCGTCGAGTTGACCGGCCTGACGCCGTATTCGAACACCTATGCCGGCTACCCCATCACGCGCGGCACACTCACAGTCAACGTCCACTATGTTTTGAAGGACGAGAAGCTGACCGCCGAAAATCACATCCTGCTCGACCAGCTGACCTTCGGCGATCCGCTGCCGGGAGCCAAGCCGAGCAAGATTCCCCTGCGCCTTGCGATCGCGCTGCTCAAGAATTCCAAGGGCCAGATCGATCTCGACATTCCGGTCTCGGGTTCGCTCAATGATCCACAATTCAGCGTTTTCGACGTGGTCATCGGTGCGCTGAAAAACATCATCCTCAAGGCGGCGACCGCGCCCTTCAATCTGCTCGCGTCGGCGATTCCGAACTTCAGCGGGAGCGGCGAGCAACTCGCAGTGGTCGAGTTCGCGCCCGGGACATCCACCTTGACGCCCGAGGAAAAGAAATCGCTCGACACCTTGGCGGATGCGCTGAAACAGCGGCCTGCGTTGCGCCTCAGCATCGGAGGCCGCGTCGATCCCGCATTCGATCGCGAAGGCCTGCGCGAGGCGAAACTGCTCGATCAGATGAAGGCGGTGAAAGCGAAGAAAAAAGGCGAGAGCGCCGACCTCGATAGCATCGAGCTGACCGCCGCTGAGCAGCAACAAATACCTCGCGCGCGTTTACAAGGACGCGACCTTCGACAAGCCGAAGGATTTCGTCGGCCTCGACAAATCGATTCCGCCCGAGGAAATGAAGAAGCTGTTGCTCGCCCACATCCAGGTCACCGACCAGGACCTGCAGCGCCTTGCCGATGCGCGCGCCGCGGCGGTGCGGAAATACATGAGCGAGAAGGTCGAACCGGGCAGATTGTTCCTCAATGCGTCGAAGCTGACCCCGGAAGGAATCAGCGACAAGGGCAAAACCACCCGCGTCGATCGTCCTTCGATTAGCGAATCGTTCGACTAGGTGCGTTTGATTTTCGGGGCGCGGCGGCGCTCGAGGAACAAGCGCGCGCGATGCTTCATGCCCTCGCCCTCGTCCTTCGGGCGTCGCGCGGATCTCCTCGGTGTAGGCATGCAGCTCGGTCAGCAGCGTTTCGATGTCGATGCCCTCGCGACTCGGCTTCAGTTGATCGAGCGTCAGCATCGCCTGCGAGAACAGGTTGATGGCAGCCTGGCGCCCGCCGCGCTCGAAGCGCAGATGCAGTCCGGCGGCAATGCGATTGAGCGCGATGATGAAAGTTTTGTTCGGCGTCGTCCTGCGGCGGCGGCATGCTCGAAAAGTTCGGCGGCCGTAAAATATTCGCCGCGATTAAACTCCTCGATCGCCGCTTCCAGCTTGGAATTCACGGCTTCGGCGGATGCGAATCGAGAGTTTCGACTTCTTCGACGACGCGAAATTCAGTCTCGGTGAGCGGCTTGGATTTGCGCGAGCCGTACTTTTCGTACATCTCGAAAATCGCGGCCTTGTGCGGACGCACTTTGCTCAGCGGGCACTTCAAGTACTCGTCGAGCGACTCGTCGCAGTAGCCCATTCGATTCTCGCCGCACTTGGGCTGCAGGAAAACCGCGATCTCGGGCAGCACGCGTTTGATCTCGGCGCGCATCAAGGCGACCATCCTGCGGATTTCCCATTGCGCGCGCACGCACAGCCGCAGGTCGCAGATGTGCAGCATCTCGGCGAAATTCACCATCACGTGGAAGTTGGTCGGCGCGGCGTTGGGCAGCACGAAGCGCGCGTCCTCCGCGGGGATGCCGGCCTTGAGCGCGCGCGCGTACAGATCCGAGGTTTTGTCGAGCAGGCCTTCGAACTCCTCGCGCATACCGGCGCGCTCCCACGATTCGGGCATCACGAATGCGAGCTTGTCCTGCTTGAATTTCACATAGCGCTGGCTCTGCTGCTCGAAGCTGATGCCGATGCGATGGCGCACGAACTGATGCGACAACGAGCGCGAAACGTTGGCGATCGCGAACCAGAACACCACCTGTTCGAGCGGCGAGGCGTGGCCGGTCTTGAGCCGCTCGCCGATGAAGTCGCGGATTTTGTCGCGCGAGATTTTTTCGGCTTCGATTTTTTGCCAGATCTCGATCGGAGTTTCGGAGGAATAGCAGGTGCGAAACGCCGCGTAGAGTTTTTCCAGCGGCGACTTCGCGAAATCGATCAGCTTGACCTGAACTTTCGCCTCGTTACTCAATGCTCACCCCTCCCACATCAGATCTCATCGGGGTACGAATATTATGTCACGAACGCGCGACTCGCACGCCGCGCGTTTTGGTTTGCGCACAGTTGTGGATAGGCAAATTGCGCGGCGCCTTAGTCGCCTCGCCAAACGAAACACAGACTGAAGTCTGTGCTACCACTAATGCCGATGATTTCCGGCGCGCTCTATCGAGGACTGCTGCGGCCGATTCTGTTCAGCCTCGATGCCGAGGTCGCGCATCATCTGACGCTCTCGATGCTCTCGATGATGCCGCCGCTGCCGGTCGCTCGCCGATCCTCCGGAGTTGCATTCCACGCTGTGGGGTATGGAGTTTTCGAATCCGATCGGGCTAGCCGCCGGCATGGACAAGGACGCGATCGCGATCGGCGCGTGGCAATCGTTCGGCTTCGGATTCGCGGAGTTGGGAACCATCACGCCGCGTCCGCAAGCCGGGAAATCCCAAGCCGCAGGGTGTTCAGGCTTCCCGAGCATCATGCGCTCATCAATCGGCTCGGTTTTCCCGGCGAAGGGATGGGACGCAGTCGCGCCGCGCATCGAGAAGGCTCGCCGCGGCGGGACGCGGATTCGCCTCGCGCTCAACTTCGGCCCGAACAAGGATACGCCGGTCGAGCAGGTCGCCGCCGATTACGCCGCGCTGATGGCGCGCCTGGCGCCGTTCGCGGATTTCATCGTCATCAACGTCAGCTCACCGAATACGCCCGGACTGCGCAACTGGCAGTCGCCCGAGCGAATGCGCGAACTGTTCGCCGCGATGATCACGCTGCCAGTGCGCAGTCCACCGATGCTGCTCAAGGTCGCGCCTGACCTCGATGACGCCACGCTCGGACGCGCTGTGCGATACGGCGATCGAGTTGCGCCTCGACGGCATGGTCGTTTGCAACACCACATTGAAGCGCGAGGAGGTCGGCGTCGCATCGACGGAGACTGGCGGACTTAGCGGGCGTCCGCTGCGCGATCTCGCGCGCGCTCGTATCGCGACCGTGTATCGTCGCACGCAAGGCAAGCTGCCGATCATCGGCGTCGGCGGCATCATGAATGCCGGAGGATGCGCTCGGCCACATCAAGGCGGGCGCGAGCCTCGTCGAGCTGTACACCGGCCTGATTTACGAAGGCCCCGGGCTCATCGCGCGGATGAAAAAGGAGCTGGCGAACTTGCTCCGGCGCGAGGGATTTCGCTCTATTAGCGAGGCGGTGGGCAGCGCCGTGAAGGACATAAGCGATGGCATCAAATGCGGATTTTCTGGTCGATGCGCGATGGCTCGGTGAGCATCGCCAAGTGAGCATCCCAATGACGCGGGCCTGGTGATCGTCGATACGCGCGCGGCGAAGGATTTTCATGGGCGGGGCACATCGCGGGCGCGCGTCACTTCGATCCGTTTCCATTTCACTACGCCGACAGCCGCGAGCAGCGGCGTCAACGAAGTCGAAGGATCAGCTGCGCTGGATTTTTTCCGCGCTCGGCATCACCACTCAACATACGGTGGTTTGCTACGAGAACGATTCCGGGATGCGCGCGACGCGGGTGGCGTGGGCGCTCGAATGGATGGGCCATCGCAATGCGAAAATCCTCGACGGCGGAGTCAAGTCGCTCGCCAGCGGCGAGACTCGTCACCGAGGTCAAAGCGTTCGCGCCGGTGCAGTACGATGGAACGCCTGTTGAGGAGACCGTCGGCGTCGCTCGGCTACATCGTCAATCAGATCGCCAATCCCGACGTGCAGATTTTCGATGTCCGCGCCGACGACGAATACTTCGCCGAGCGCATGCGCGCGAAACATGGCGGTTCGATTCCGGGCGCCATCCATCTCGACTGGACCGCGAGCCAGAATGCCGCGGGCGCTTTCAAATCGGCCGACGAGTTGCGCGCGCAATTCGCGAAGCTCGGACTGCATCCCGACCGCGAGGTGATTCCTTACTGCCACGGCGGCTATCGCGTCGGCGCATGCGTACTACGCGCTGAAGCTCGCGGGCTTTTCAAAAGTTCGCAACTACTGGGGCTCGTGGCGGCGAATGGGGCAATCGCGACGACGTGCCGATCGAGCATCAACCGGCGCAAGAAGTAGCCTCGCATGCCGCCGATCATCGTCGTCACCGGATTCGCGCCCTTCGGCGGCGAGAAGATCAATCCGTCGTGGGAGGTGGCGCGCAATCTCGACGGCGACGTCATCGGCGGACTGCAAGTCAAGTCGGTGCGGTTGCCGGTCAACTGCCTGGCCGCGGTGCGCCGCGTCGAGGCTGCATTCGTGCGCTATCGGCCGCGCGCGATTCTCGGGCTGGGGCAGGCGCGCGGCCGTCCGGCATTGTCGCTGGAGCGCATCGCGATCAATTTGTATGAGCAGCGCAAAGCCGGCCAACTCGATTCGCGGACCGAAGGCCATGCCGGTGATTGCACGCTGGTCCTGACGCTTACTTCTCGCGGCTGCCGATGGGCGCCATTCTGACGGCGTACTCGAGCGGCGCAAGATTCCCGCGTCGATTTCACTCAGCGCCGGGAGCTATGCCTGCAATGCCGCGATGTATGCGGCATTGCACGCAACCCGGCGTCGCACCAATTTCCCCGCGGGCTTCATCCATCTGCCCTTCGATGCCGCCCAATCGGCGCGGGATCCGATCGGTGCCGAGCATGCCGATCGCGCTGATGCAGGAAGGGATCCGCGCAGCGATCGTGGCGATCGCGAAAGAAACGCTTCCGCAGCATCTGCGCAAGGCGTCGTAGCTACTTGATCGCCACTGCGTTGGGAGGCGACGCGATGCCGCCTTCGAGGTTCATCGGCACCGAAACCAGCATGAATTCGTAGCGCTTGTCGGCCGCGCAATCCGCCGCCAGCGGATCGAGCACGAATTGCTCGCCTAGTGGCAGCCCCAGCATCGAGAGCGTCCTGTAGTGCATCGCGCCTTCGTCCTGGAAGCTCCACGGCCACGGCTCGACCGCGGGGCAGTCGGTGCCAATGGCGGCGACCCGATTGTCCCATAGCCAGGCGACCATCTCGCGCGACGGATCGATGCCGCACGCCTTGAGCGCTTCCAGCGGCGCCATCGCGGTTTTGTCGGCGGGCGACGATTTCTCGTAGGCCTGCATCCATCCGGTGCGCACCAGCAGGATCGATCCCGGCTTGAGGCTGCCGGCCTGCGCCTTCAGCGCGTCCTGCAAATCTTTCAGCGTGTACTTTTCGTCGGTGAGCGGATTGAGCGGGCGTCCGGCCTCATTGCGATGCTTGAACGCATCGATGAGCACGCCGCGGCCGACCACCTTGTTGGCCCATTTGTGGATGCTGAGTTTGCCGTCGGGGCCATCCTTGATCTGATTGTCCTTCACGCCGTTGTAGTACGCCTGATGCTTGATGTGGCCGACGTGGCCGAGGCCATCCCACTGGCTGCCTTCCTGCGTGTTGTAGTTGTCGATGGAAT
This sequence comes from uncultured delta proteobacterium, assembly GCA_963848285.1. Lineage (GTDB taxonomy): Bacteria > Desulfobacterota > Binatia > Binatales > Binataceae > DATGKG01. Next base: position 215,667 of record CAWKCZ010000003.1, read on the forward strand.
CGTCGTGACCGAGCAGTCCGTAGCTCTCGAAGCTCAGGATGGTGTGCTTGGCGGGGTTGCGATTGAACAGCGGCGGCGTCGCGTAATTGATGCGAGTGTCGAGGCGAAAAACTTTGCCGTTGCGGACGAGACCGGCGGCCTCGACGATGGCTTCAGGGGTCAGAAAGTTGAGGCATCCGAGCTCGTCGTCATCGCCGAAGACCCCCCATGAGGAATCGGGCGGCGCGCCCTTTTTCACCGGCAGCTCCGAGAAGTGGGGAATCTTGTTGAAGTCCATTTTCGCCATCGTCCGATCCTCCAGGCAATTCTGATACGCACCGTCTCGCTCCAACGCTACGGAATGTCAAGCGCCGAAGCTGTCCACTTTTGACACCTCCAGTCGGGGGTCGGACATTTCTGTCCGTCCCGCCAAGCCGCATGATGGCCTCATCTGAATCAAGAACCGGCTCTTACGAAAGGCATCGGTATTGCTCTCCTAGTAGGCGGGCCAAGGTCTTTCAGATTTCAGACCCTAAGCGAACCCAAAGGACGGCAGCAAAGTGATTGGTTTCGGACGTCTAAGTGTCAAGGGCAAGATGACGGCCGTCGCGGCGGTATTCGTATTCGGCTTTGTAGCGTTTGGCATCGTCGCCTACACCACGCTGCGCTCGGTCCAAGTCGGGAGCCCGATGTTCGAGCAATACGCAACGCTCAAGGCGCTGGTGGATGACTCCACGCCCTCCGAGGGATCCTTGCAACCGTCCTCGGTTGCTTACTTCCGAATGTTTGCGAGTGAAGGTCCGGACGAACTTAAGGCGAATATCGATCGCTTTCGGGAGACCGTCAAAGCCTTTAACGAAAAGAAAGAGTTTTACAAACCTTCACTGCCGGACGGTGAGCTGGGTCAATACCTTGAGCGAGGTTATGCCTACGCGGACTCGTTCGTTCAGCTGGTCGAGGGCCAAATCATTCCACTGCTGGAGGCCGGCAAGAAAACAGAAGCCGCCGAGTTGGGACGCGAGAAGGCGCTTCCCATAATAGATGCTGACGACCGCTTGCTCGACCAACTGAACCCGATAGCCGATAGGCGCGCCGAAGACTCCAAGTTGGAGTCGATAGGTATCGTGCGGTGGCGAGTCGCAGTAATGGCAGTTGTGTTCACCGTCTCGCTGGCCCTCGCTATGTCGCTAGGACTCCTGATGGCCAACGAGATGGTTGCTCGTCTACGCGGAAACGTCCATCTGCTGGGCCGGGTAGCAGAAGGCGATCTTCGAGAGCGTCTACCGGTCCATGGCAATGACGAAATTTGCCAGCTGGCCGAAATATCCAATCGAATGATCGACTCGTTGCAGATGATCGTGGAAGCCATTCGGGCCAAGTCGCATACGGTGACCATGGTTTCCGAACACCTCACCACTACCAGTCAATCGCTCGATACCACCTCATCTCTGACTACCGCGCAAGCCATCGCGGTCTCCTCGGCTGCCGCGCGAGTCAATGAAAATACCCATACGGTGTCCAGCGCAAGCGAAGAAATGACCGCCTCGATCCAGGAAATTTCTCGCAATGCCGGCGAAGCTGCCGAAGTAGCAGCCTCTGCGAGCCAGCTTGCGGCCTCGACTCACTTGACGATGACAAAGCTGGGCGAGTCGAGTGCCGAGATAGGTAATGTAATCAAAGTCATCACTTCAATTGCGGGACAAACCAACCTGCTCGCACTCAACGCGACTATCGAAGCTGCACGTGCGGGCAACGCGGGCCGGGGTTTTTCAGTAGTCGCCAATGAAGTCAAGGAGTTAGCCAAAGAGACGGCGACTGCGACTGAAGACATCTCGCGCAAGATCGCCGCGATCCAGGACGATGCCAGACTCGCAGTCAGCGCCATTGACGAGATCACTGCGGTAATTGGCCGCATCAATGATACGCAACACACCATTGTCAGCTCGGTGCAGGAACAGACCGCCGCTACCAGCGAAATAGCCCGTAATATCGTGGAAACCTCGAAGGGCAGCGAGGAGATCGTCAACAGCATCGAGAGCGTGACCCATGCCGCGCGCGAAACCCAGGAGTCGGCGGTCGCGGCGCATCAGTTCGCGGGCGAACTTACCCGCCTCTCGCAAGATCTCTTTCAGTTGATGGAACGCTTCACTTTGTCCGAACACGCGCCCGAGAGCGACCACACAATGCCGGTGGCGTCTTCGCAGGTTAACGCGCGCGCGAGTCGCCAGGTTATCCGCGGCTCGGGAGCTCCCAGGTTCCTGCCAGTCTGATCTCGACATTTACTTTTCCAGCTTCGTAGTCACCGCGATGGGAAACCATTGCGGTGACTCGTTGTCGTATTGGGCCATTTGCCCGCGCCCCGCTCTCCTCTTCGCGCAAGTGAGAAATCCCGCTTCCCTGTAAAGCCGTTCACCGAGACTTAGCTGCGTAAACAGTAAGTCTACCTAGAGAAAGGCTGAAGGTCTCGACCTCGGCATTCCTCAAAGGTGAAGTTCCCATGAACTCTCTCGACCGCAGCGCATGGTACAGATGCTGGCTATTCATCTTCATCGGCTCTCTCGTGTTCATGATGTCTGCGCGTACGGTTCGCGCACAATCGCCCGAAGAGACCGATCCAGCTTCGCTCATGAACACTGCCGAGGCGCATGATATGGGGCCCGGCATGATGGGGCCGCTGGTGGCGATCGATGTGAGTCCGGGTAACAGTGTGACCGCGTTCGCGCCCCATTGGATCAACGGGCCCGAAGGACGCACGCTGGGATTTGGGTTCGGCATCGACAAGATGCTCTCGCCGAATTTCGATATCGAGATCGACAGTGCCTTTGATTCTTACGCACCGCGCGAGGGCTCGCGACAATCAGGCTTCGGCACAGTCGATGTCTTGAGCCGGATGCTGTTCATCAATACGCCCGACCTGCAAGCCGCGATTGCTCCGCAGTTGTCCGTCAGTACCGGGAGCTTTGGAGAAGGATTCGCGCTGACCAATGTCGGCGCTGCGCTGCTCTGGGGAGGTCGCGGCGGCGCGCTGCCCGAGGAGTGGGACCTCGGCTACTTTCGCGCCATCGAGGTGCATAGCGACCTCGGTTATTCGAGGATCCTCGGCGCCGGCGCCGGCGACGAGATCTTTTTCGATCCCGTCATCGATTACTCGCTTCCTTATTTGCAATACCTGAACAAGGCGCAACTGCCGTGGCCGATTCGAAATCTATGCTTTTTCACCGAGCTCAATTTCGACGCCGTGGTTAGCGGTACCGAGCAGGGCTCGCCCACTCTGTATGCAACGCCGGGCGTGAGCTACCTGACCGACGCGTACCAGGTCACAGCCGGAGTTCAGTTGCCGCTCAATCGCGCCGCTTCCGATAATCAGCAGATCGCGCTGATGGGCGAAATCGATTTCAGTCTCGACGACCTCCCGGTCCTCGGGTGGATGCCCTTCTAGCGTTCGTTCCCGATCTTAATGGTGTATAGTCATATGGAGTATGTTGAGATGATATATTTTGCTATAGTTATCTTTAATGATTATATATCGTCTTTTGCTCGCAGCGGCCTTCATCCTGCTGTTGGCCTTCAATTCGAGTCCAGCGGCTGCCGGGCAAGGCTCATTTTTTCTCGATCGCAGTCAACCCTCGTCCGAGCCCAGAACTGACTCGCGCGTTCAGAAGACGCCGCGCACCGAGGTGCTACCGGTACCATCCGATCCCGCTCTGGAAATTCCGCCTGCGTACCTTGGATGCTGGGAAGGCCAGCCGCACGCCGATGCATGGCATCAATACTCGGGTCCACGCGTCGAGCGATGGGTCCCGAGCACCGTGACCCTATGCTTTGTCCGCCACCCCTCCGGCGTGGAGGTTACCTACCGCAAGCAATCGCTCGACGAAGCGGTGAACGAAGGCCGCATCTTCAATGCAAGTTCCCGAACTCAGGCACTGGGCAGCGCAGGCGATCGGATCGCGCTGCGCTCGTGGGGAGCAGCGCAGCAAAAGGGTCACCTGTTCGGAATCGCGTTAGGCCCTACCATCGACATCAAATGGATGGCTGACGCGATTTGCACGATGGCGCCTGATCGCGAAAGCATGCTGGTCGAGGAATCGATGAACCAGTACTGCTCGGGCTCCAGGCGCTGCAACGGTGGTCCCTTCATCAGCGCCGTATGGCGTGGAACCTTTCGCAAGATCGCGGTTGAGTAACCGGCGAGCCCAAGCCTCCCCGCCTGTCGCCCCATCCGCGATTTGTGCGATGTTCATTGCGGCATGAGCAAAACGGTCGTCGAGATTGAGGCGCTCCACGTCGAGCGCGAGGAAGTGATCATCGAGCGCATCGATTGGCGCGTCGAGGCCGGGCAGCATTGGGTGATCCTGGGCGCCAACGGCTCGGGCAAAACCTCGCTACTCAGCACCATCACCGGATACCTGCCGCTCACCGCGGGCACCATCAGCGTGCTGGGCGAGACCTACGGCAAGACCGATTGGCGCGATTTGCGGACGCGCATCGGCATGGTCAGCAGCGCGATTCAGCAGTTGATGCCGGACTACGAGACTGCGCTCAATGCGATCATCAGCGGCAAGCGCGCGATGATCGGGCTATGGGGCGATACCGAGGTTGACGATCGTTCCCGTGCGCTCGAGATCATTCGCCAAATCGAAGCCGAGCCGCTGGCGAATCGGCCATGGCGATTTCTATCCCAGGGCGAGCGGCAACGGGTGCTGATCGGGCGCGCGCTGATGGCGCAGCCGGAATTGCTGATCCTCGATGAACCATGCGCAGGGCTGGATCCGGTGGCACGCGAGCAGTTCCTGCAATTCCTCGATCGGCTTTCGCGCGACGCAGCCGCACCGTCGCTGGTGCTGGTGACGCATCATGTCGAGGAGATCATGCCGGGTTTTTCGCACGTGCTGATCCTCAAGCGCGGCCGGGTGCTGGCCTCCGGGGCGAAGGATATCGTGATGACCGCGGCGCAGTTATCGGAAGCATTCGGCGCGCCACTGCGCCTTTCGCAAGCGGACCGCCGCTATGTGCTGACTGTGAGTGGCGACGCCTCCAAGGTAGTTTGAACGCCCTTTAAGGACCGCAAATACGACCCGATCGTCGGCGCCATGTAAAACGGGGCCATCGAGCGAATCGATGGCCCCATGTTCAGGCACTCCTCCGAAGCGGACTCAGAAATTCGCGGCCCGCACCATCGCGTCAGTGGTGAAGAAGTCCTTCTGCACCGCACCCATGTTGATGTACCAGCATTCGTGCTCAGGAGTTTCGCGTCCCGGCAGATAACACATCGTGGCCTGGCCGGATTGCACATCGGTCGAGACCGCGCCCACTACAAAGGCACGCTTGAACGGATAGATGGCCACCCGCGCATCCGGAACCGGGCGATCGCGATTGGCGAGCCAGTAAATATGCGATCGGAAAAGCTGGCCCTGCCGATCGTAGGTGTCGATGAAGGGCTCGAACCAGACCTCGGAATCCATGTACACCACGGTGCGCGAATCGAGCGCGTCGACATGGCCACGACGCGGAGTCGCTTCAACCACGTACATATGCCGCAATTCCCAGTTCTCGGGGCATGCGCTCGCGCCGCCATCGGTCGGGCAGCGGACTTCCGGGGAATGCGCCGCGTTGACGCATGCGAGCATGTTTCGCTCGCCGAGAAACTTGTAGTTGTATTCCTCGGTCTTGGGGTTGAAACCCGAGTAGTGATCCGGATCCCATGAGAAGGCCGCGGTGCCGGAAGCGGTCGAGTCGCTCATGATCGATTCATTCAAGCGTCGGACCCGGCGGGCGCCCGCATTCAACGACCAGATGTCGTCGGGCCGCTGTGCGCCGTCATACCGCCATCGGATAAACCCGGTTCCGCGAATTTCCTGCGGCGCCAGCACCGGATACAGGCCGAACAGCCATAGCCGATGAGTCTTTTTGAAATCGGGATCGATTGGCAGTGGATCGACTTCGGTGCGGCCGACCAGGTCGTAGCCCGCATAATGGCCAATCTGAAAATACTCGATTTGACGCGTTTGCGGCCCGCGATGCTCATACTCGGTATCGCAATCGTAAAAACGCAGGTCGTAGTCATCGGTCGTGATGGGCCGGAACACGTTGTTCCAGATGATCTTGTTGGCGATGTAGGGATCGTTTGCATCGATCAGCGGAAACGGCTGCCCCGCGACATAGCCCACCACGCTGCGGTGGTCGCTGCTGAGGCGCACCTGCCCGGAATATTTTTCGGTTGCATCACGATAAGGCGGCGGCCAGTCGATGCGCTGGCTCGGTACGATCTTCATCGACATCCCTTGTGACACTTTGTAGTAAACCCCAGGCGAGACTACTTGTTTCACCTTCGCGGCATTGTCGGCGTTGATGAAGTCTCCCGGTTTAACCTCGGCGGCGGCGCTTCCCGCCATCGCCAGCCCGAACATTAACAATGTGGATATTGAAATCGCTGCGAGTTTACCTGGCTTTAGGTGCAGCATCGGATGAACTCCTTTTCGAGTCGAATGGAGGGAACGGAGGAGCTGGCGAGGCATCAGCCCGCTCGGCAACTCCCTGAGCTATGAAGAGCGCCGACTCAGGAAAGGAAGAACGCGTCGTCAGGCGACGACGGCGAGACCCGCCGATGCAGCGTGCGGCGCATCGGCGCCACCTCGACCTCGAGGTCGCTGGGCACCGCGGGAGGCGCAAACCGCTCGACGTTCGATGACGCCCGCGAGCATCCGCGCGTCGCGTCGATCGAGAAGTCTATCGCCCCCCCGCCAACTTCTTCGCGGGTGTGGAGGGCCTGCGCATAATGCGCGCCTGCGTACTCGGGAATCTTCGTAATAGTTGTCGTCAACGGCGCGAGCGATTGGACCGTACTCAGCAGGATCACGGAGCAGGCGAGAAAGACAGAAAGTGGAGTGACTCGACGCACGTCCAAACTCCCAAGGAACGTCCTTTATAATCGTCCTCAAGCAAGGACGAATTCAAGCTCGGTAAATTCAGCTCGATGAACTCCGGCGGCGGCCTTTCAAACCGTCGCGTCAAGGCATTAAGCTCTCGGCCAATCCACCAAAGGATCTTTCGAGGCGAAATGGCAGACTACGAAGTTTTCGAGCTCGGCGATGTGGTGCTTCAGTCGGGGATCACCCTGCACGGCGCGAGACTGGCCTACAAGACCTACGGCATCCTCAGCCCCTCGCGTGACAATGTCATCGTGATGCCGACCTACTACAGCGGCCAGCACCTCGATACCGAGGCGATGATGGGTGCGGGCCGCGCCCTCGATCCCGCGCGATACTTCATCGTGGTGCCGAATATGTTTGGTAACGGACTGTCATCGTCACCGAGCAACACCCCCTCACCGCTCGATCGCGCCGCGTTTCCGAATGTCACGATTTACGACAATGTCGTCTGCCAGCATCGCCTGCTCACCGAGCATCTCGGCATCGACCGGGTCAGAATGGTGGTGGGATTTTCGATGGGCGCGCTGCAGGCCTACCAATGGGGCACGCTTTATTCGGACCGGGTGGGAGCAATTGCGCCGATTTGCGGCTCCGCGCGCATCTCGCCTCACAACTTCCTGTTCCTGGAGGGGGTCAAGGCGGCATTGCTTGCCGATGCCGCCTTTGCCGACGGATGGTATGAAGCGCCGCCGGTGAAAGGGCTCCGAGCCTTTGCCCGCGTCTATGCCGGATGGGTGTTCTCGCAGGATTTCTTCCGTGAAGAGGAGTACCGCAAGCTCGGGATGGCCTCGATGGAAGACGCGGTCCGCTTCGTGGAAGGACTTTTCCGCCGCCGCGACGCCAACGATCTGCTCGCGATGCTCTGGACCTGGCAGCATGCGGACCTGAGCGCCAATTCCGTACACAAAGGCGATTTTGCTGCCGCTTTGGGCGCCATCCGTTCGCGCGCCATCGTGATGCCCTGCGCGACCGATCTTTATTTTCGTGTGCGCGACAATGCCATCGAGGTGCAGCACATGCCGAATGCACAACTGCGCCCGATCCCATCGATATGGGGCCATCTGGCAGGGGGCGGAGTAAATCCCCCCGACAACGTTTTCATCGACGCCGCGCTGAACGAATTGCTCGCTGCTCGCCTTGGTTGACGTAGGGTTGGTGTCGTAGCTGTCGATGCCCGGCTGATGGACGATCACGGGAGCGCGGATCGGATGAAGATTTGCCATTCCGGCTTGAGCCAGTTCGGATCATCGAAGGTTCCGACGAAGGTTCCGACCGCGATCGCGCGCAACGCCGATTCCATGCGACCGGTTGGCCGCGGTGGAACCAAGTCCTCCGCATTGACGGTAATCCACGCACGATCGCGGCCGCAGAAGTCTTCGGCCACTTGCGGCACTAACGGCTGGCTGATGGGCGGTTGCGACGACCCTAGCCTCGGTCGCTATGGGTCAACTCATCGAGCAGCGCCTTGGCGTCCTTCAGGTCGGCCGTGTCGAAGCCTTCGGTGAACCAGTTGTAGATGTCGGATAGCATCGCGCGCGCTTCATCGCGCTTGCCCTGAGCCGCCAACAATCGCGCGAGGCTGACGATGGCGCGCAGCTCCCAGGCTTTGGCGCTCATCTTCTGCGCGAGCGCGATCGCCACCCGGAAGTCGGCTTCGGCCGCCTCGCGTCGTTGGAGCGCAGTCTCAATGTCGCCGCGAACTCTGAGCATTTCGGGTTTCTGGCTTTCGTCAACATTCCGCGGCGACAGCGCGACGTCGATCGATTCCATCGCGAGGTCATATCTCCCGGCGGCAATTTGCACCTCCGCCTGGTTGAAGTGGGCGTCGACGAAAAATCTTCCCTTCCTCATTTCGCCGTCCGCGCTAGCGCGGCTGATGAGCGCGAGACCTTCCGCGATCCTGCCGAGTCGAGCCAGCGCCCAGGCCTGAAGATCAACGACACCGGTCATCCCTCGAACGCCGCTTTCTTTGCTTATCGCCAGACCTTGTGCCACGGCAGCGAGCAAAGGCTCCGGCTCCCGAAGGTGGCGGAAGAGCAGGGCCTCCATCCACTTTGCAATCGTCAGAGTTAATGGTTCATTGAGCGCGACCGCAAACGCAGTCGCCTCGGCGATTCGTTCGCGCGCCAGATCGGCTTTTCCCATCATCCAGGCGCAGAGTGCTGCTGTCCCGAGGACTATGACCGAAACCTCTCTCAGGGTTTCGATTCCCGGAACCATTTGGTATTTTCGCCACTTCGCGAATTGCTCTTCGGTCGCGGCCAAATTTCCTTCAAACAAACGCGAGAGATGGGTGGCGTTGTAAGCGCAGGCAAAACTGAGCGCGCTCCCTTCCCGCTCGGCAAGTTCCAACATCCGGTCCGCCAACGCAGCAGCGGTGGGAAAGTACCCCCTTCGCGTCAGTAAGACTCGTTGCAGGTTCAGCAACCTGATCAGCTCGGTGAGATTCCCGATCTTCTCCGCCAGCAGGGCGGCCCGCACCAGCGCTTCGCCTCCCTCGGTCTCCAGTCGCCAATCAGCGTCTACCGGAGCGCCGGCCAACGCCAGTTCGCGCAGGTCCCGCTGCGGCGATTCGGGCAGCTTTTCGAGAAGCCGCAAGCCCTCGTGCAACCGCGCTTTTGCTTCCGCGAAGGCATATCGCGCCAGCGATTGAGTGCCGGCCCGGGTCAGATACTCGACCGCCCGATCAGGGTCCCCGCTCCGAGAAAAATGATGGGCCAGCTCTGACAGATGATCATCGAGGGAATCGGCGTAGAGCGCCTCAATCGCTACACCGATTCGTTGGTGCAGCTGCTTGCGGCGTTCGAGCAGGACCGAGTTGTGAGAGACCTCCTGGGTCAGCGCATGCCTGAAGACGTACTCCGTATCGCCGATCCCGGGCTGCTCGTAGATGAACTCGCCGAGCTGCAAGTCATTGAGGATTCGCTCGAGCTCTTCAACAGGTTTCACGACGACTGCACGAATCAGCGAGACCGGAAACTCGCGGCCGATGACCGACAGCGTCTGCAGCAGGTCCTTGGCATCGGCGGGTAGTCGATCGATGCGCGGGGCGAGGATGCCTTGCACCGTCGGCGGGATCTTCAACTCGGCAATCGGCCTGGTCAGTTTGACCATCGTCCCATCGCGGATCAGTGCACCCTCATCGAGGAGCACTTGGTAGGTCTCCTCCATGAAAAAAGGATTGCCCTCGGTCCGCTCGATGATCGTCTGTTTGAGCGCCGCTAATTCCGGCTCGTCACCGAGCAGGGCGGAGAGCATCTCATCCGCGGACACTTTGCCCAGCGGGTCAAGCCTGAGCTGGGTATACCAGGTCTTCGATCCCCATAGATGCGAGTATTCGGGGCGTAGTTCACCAGCAAAAGAATCTTTGTATTCGCAATCGAATCGACCAGAAGGTTGAGAAACTCCTGGGTTTGCTCATCGATCCAGTGCAGGTCCGCGAACATCACCATGAGCGGTTGATTGAGCGATTCGCGCAAAAGTATCCGCTTGATCGCATCGAGGTACGCCGCTTCCTGACCTGCCCGTCAAGCTGCGCCAATGGGTCGTCGCCATCGGCAATCCCAAGCAAGGCCAAGATATACGGCAGCACATCTTCGAAGGATCGATCCAACGCAAGCACCCGCCCGGTGACTTTCTCTCTGCGCGTGCGAGCGTCGTCCTCGGAGGTGATCTTGAAGTAGGTGTGCAGAAGGTCGAGCACCGGAAAATAGGCCGACGCTTTACCATGCGAGACGGAAAAAGCTTCCAGCACCATCCAGCCCGATTGATGCTTGGCCTTGAACTCGAAGAACAGTGCCCGCCTCGGCTATCGCCGCGACGATTTGCCCCCGGCCTGAGCGCGCAAGCTCGGCAGCATTGCGCATCGCCTCCATCTCACGGTCGCGGCCCACAAATTTCGTAAGCCCTCGCCCTGCCGCGCGTTGCAGCCGTGTTCGCAGCGGGCCCAAACCAACGACCTCATAAACGTTGACAGGCTCGGTGACGCCCTTAACCCGCGTCGGTCCCAGTGTCTTGAAGCTGAAGTATCCTGCGCAAAGCTGCTGCATAGCCTCCGTAACCGCGATCGATCCGGTCGGCGCGAGCGTCTGCATCCGCGCCGCGAGGCTGGTTGAATGCCCGATCGGCGTGTACTCGGCGTGTACGTTTCCGGTCTTAATCGTGATGTCGCTCGCGGAGCCGCCGGCGCTCCGAGCTCCGCGCCGCATTCACCGCAAAAGCGTTTGCCGGCAGGATTATCGGCACCGCATTTCGGGCAAAGATTCGCCATCGGAGCGCCGCAATCGCCGCAGAACTTTTTGCCGGCGGGATTTTCAACCCCGCACTTTGAGCAGCGCATTCGATTCCCCCACTGGAACAGGAAGCGTGAGCATCACGACAATCGGCTGGGCCTGCAAGCATGGTCGTTACTGCCGAGTTGGGCATCATTGTATTTATGTTGCGTCCTTCTCCGGCGCGGCATCGAGGTAGCACTATCCACAGCGCGGAGCAGGATGGTGGCTTCCCCCATCATTGCGCCTGGAGAGCATTAACTGGCGCCGGGCCCCAACTCAGCGCGAGCTTGAACCAGACGAAATTTCCTTCGAGCCGATTTGCGGTCGCCACTTCAGGGAGCCATTTCGCTTCGGCAGCCAGGTCCAGGTTCCCAAAGTGGCACGCATAAGAGAGCACCGGACCAACTCCGGTGGTCATCCCTTCGAAGCTGCCAAGGTGAGCCCCGCTGCCACCATCGCCAGTGAACTGCTGCACGAAAAATCCATCGACTCCCGCGCCGACGAAACCTTCGAGCAGCGGCAGATGTTGTGCGATCGTTCCATCAAGGTGGAACTCATCGCCACTCTGATAGTGGGTCGCACCATTCTCAGTATTGAAGTCGAATCCTGTGAAGAGGGTGGCCTCCGAACCGAATTTAGTGCTTAGAAAACTGATCGCAGCGCCCGGTTCGAAGGTCCAATAGTTTTTGCCAACATTCGCGAGCGCGCCTTTCTCAAAGCCTCCAGTTGGCGCGTATACGCTGAAGAACGTCTGCCACTTCAGGTCACCATGCTTCCAGCCCAACATCAGGGGAAACATCTGGATATCTCCGAAACCATCGGAGGTGCCCTTTACTTGAAGCGCGGTGGAATGTGTGCCGGAACTCAGGGTTGCATTCGCTTCCACATTGGCCCACAGGTAAGGAACAATCACCAGGGCCCCGAATTGTCCGCCGCCCAATAAGCTCCATCCCGGTTGGTAAACGAAAACCGAGCTCTCGCCGTAAACCGTGCCTGTTCCGTTTGCGACGACGCGGCCACCGAGTTCGAGATCCTGCGTCAAGCCGACCGACCCGTGGTAATAGGTAAATGCATTAAGGTAAGCGAATGTTGCTGTTCCGCGATCGGGCAACATGTCGACAAACGAGGCCAGCGTTCCGGGTATGTAGTGTCCGTTCCCAGCTTCCATCGAGTAGCCGACGGACGAAGACGATAGGATAACCGAAAGAAGCGGAGCAGCGACCAGGAGCAATTTATTAATCAACGTTTTCCACCATTCTGACTGCCGGCCGCTAGACAACAACAAAGTGACCCATAGTTCAACCGCACGGTTCCGTCTCCTCAACGGCTAGTTGCGGATTAGTGGACTTACTAAGAATAATGGACCTTCTATATGGTTAGCAGAGTGTCGGGGCTGCCGACGGCGCCTCTTCAGCGATCCTGCCTGCCTTATACCGGCTCCGCGGCCTGCACATAACATGGACTTCCAGGCACCGCTATTCCGAGAGGTATCTTATAATTGTTCTGACAGGATAGATCTCGCGGGGTGCAGTCCACTGTGATAGTGGTTGTCCAGTCTGCTTCGTTAAAAACCTCGCGCATGAGTTATTTTCTTCCGCCGACTGAAGTTCTGGAATTTCCCCATACACTTTCTTAGACAGATAGTTAACCCAGGTGGCGGCCTGGAGGTTGTTGGTAAGAGTGGTTCGCGCCTTTGACCACATTCGATCAAGGAGAATTATGTACTGGCGATTGAAGAACTTACGATTTACCGTGTTGCTCGCTCTCGCTACATTCGCGTTGGTCACCGCACCAACCGCTCAGACTCAAGCTTGTACCCGAGTGCTCTACGTTGGCGAGGGCAACCTGGTCATTACGGGACGGACTATGGACTGGTCCGAAGACATGCATTCCAACCTCTGGGCTTTTCCGGCCGGCATCGAGCGTGATGGCGCCGCAGGTCCCCAGTCGCCGCACTGGAAAGCGAGATACGGCAGTCTAATTGTTTCCGGCTACGAGATAGGCAGCACCGACGGAATAAACGAGCGGGGATTGGTGACCAATCTCTTGTACCTTGCAGAAACCGACTACGGTAAACCTGAGGCGTCGCGGCCACCGCTTTCGATTAGCCTTTGGGCGCAATATGCGCTCGACAATTTCGCGACCGTCGCGGAGGCGGTACAGAAGTTAGCGGAGGAACCCTTCCAGATTCTGGCGCCGCCTCTACCTGACGGAAAACCAGTGACGCTCCATCTGTCACTGTCTGACTCTTCCGGCGATTCGGCAATCCTCGAATACCTTGACGGCAAGCTTGTGATCCATCACGGTAAGGCTTACCGGGTCATGACTAACTCGCCAATTTATAGCGAGCAGCTCACCTTAGACACATACTGGAAAGGCATCGGAGGTCTTACTTTCCTGCCGGGTACGAATCGCGCCGCCGATCGCTTCGTGCGCGCTTCTTTCCTGCTCCAAGCGATCCCTAAACAGAAGGATCCGAACTATATCGCCGGCGTGCCCGGGCAGTCCTATACCTACCAGGCTGCGGCTAGTGTGATGAGCGTGATGCGCGCAGTTAGTGTGCCACTTGGCATCAGTGCGCCCAATCAGCCGAATTTGTCGTCGACAATCTGGCGGACCGTCGCAGATCAGAAGAACTTGATTTACTACTTTGACTCGTCGACGCGGCCCGATACATTCTGGGTAAATCTGCACAACTTGAATCTGAAACCGGGCGCGCCGGTGTTGAAGCTAACAATCGATCAAGGGCAGGTTTTCTCAGGTGAGGTATCGAAGTCCTTCGCTCCAACTCCACCGTTCAAGTTTATGCCCGGAAGCTCGCCCTAGCCGAGGCTCAGAGTAGAATACCCGCACTTCACACTACCATTTTGAGCAGGCCGGTAAGAATTGCTTCCAGCGGCATGATGGTCACAAGGAGTGGTAGACCGGGAATCACTGCCGGCAGGGCAATCGCAATCAGATCGCGCACCTCAATTGGAACAACTTTCAGGCTGTTTATCTTCTCGTAACGATTCGAAAAGCTGTCCAGGGTTTGAATCTCGGTTAAATCCGGCAGCGGGTCCTGCGACGACAAAGCTTGTTCAATACTGCCGCGCTGAAAGGACTGGCTATATCGGGTCCCAACCGTGGCATAGTCCATCAGACCTTGTTGTTTGAGCCGCAGGAGGTTGGGCACGAAAACCAGCATCGGCGCCTCGATGATTAAAATCCCGATCACCATCAACGCAACGTAGGTCCACTGAAACTCGTCCAGCCCTGCCCCCTCGAACAATATGCGACTGGCGATCGCGCCGGAGATGGCCGCGCTGAGCCCAAAAAGAATTAGACCGAAGGGGATCATTCCTTTCGCGATAAAAGCAAGGCCGCCGGCGCCGTCGGGATCGATCGGTGTCAACATCAGCCGGAGTTTCGACACCTTCCGCAAAAACCAGGCGTATACGCCGATGCGGTAGATCCAACGCAGGATCAGGAATTGGTAAATTGGCAAGGAGACGAAAGCATACCAGTAGCCGACCAGCGTCAGGCTCGCGCCGGAGCCGGGGCGGAACCAGGTGCTGTCGCCCAGTAAGGAAATCCCGGAAAGCGCCGTGTAGGTCAGCAAGTAGGACAGACCTAAAATCCCCAACTCTGCCACCCGGGAGTCACGAAGATGCAGGCAGTCGATCACGATCGCCTCAAAGCGTGGCAGATCCTCATCGCTAACCAGGGGAGCTTCCACGAAGTGTCGAACCACCGCACGCAAACGAGGGCCGATAGGAATTTCGGCCAGTACAAGGATCGGGACGGTCACGAGGAAGCGGACGTGAGCGAAGATATCATGGATGAAGGGCATCCTGACTCTGCCGAAAGCAAATCCCTGCGCACGGCACAGGACGAACAGAGGAACCCAGGTCAGGATCGCCAGTGCCAGCGCGGTGCGCGGCGAACCGGCCTCCAGCTCCGGTCGGACCAATCGCAGCCGTTTCATCAGCGCAGTCCCGGGACCACCATCGGTGATGGAGAAAGCCGGGATATGCGCGATGCGTTCTCGATTCATGGCCAGCTCTTGCGCTGCTTATGCCGTTTCGACCGAGCTAGACGGTGGTTGCCTCTAGTCGGCCGTCACGCACCGCCGAACGTATCGCTCGATGGTCGCTTTCGGTCTGATCGGCATAGAGCGCCGCAAACTTCGCGACCGCCTGATCGAAGACATCGCTCTTACCAAGATAGCCGGCGATCATCGCGGAATCGCCGGAACGCGCATGCGCAAGCGCTACCGCCTGACCGCATAGTCTTGCATAGAGCTCCATGGTTTCCGGAGTCATGCTCTCAACGACCACCGACAGCTTCATGTCGCGAAGTTGGCGGATGTAAAAATGGCGTCCGCGAATTTGCCCCATCGTCCAACCCAACATGATGTCGCTTGCGGACTGCATCAATCGCTGGCCGACAACCACCCGCTGTCCATGATTGGAGTAAACACTTTTTCCGCTATAAGGCTCGAGCACCGACGAATTCGCCTGTTTCACCTGAAGGAAAATCGGATCGCTCGATGAGGCCATGAGCAAGGCGACCATACATTCGGTGCCGACGCTACCAACGCCTACCACCTTGACCGCGAGATCGTATAACTGGAAGCGATCAAGCAGAACCCGGTGATGATCAGGCAGGCTCGATCGGTACAACTTCAGCGCGTGCAGGATATCCTCTTTGTAACGAGCGCGCTCATTGCCCTGCAGATGAAAAAGGAGCGGAGGATTGTCCTTGATCAGTAGGCGGCCGTTACGCTGATGGGTAAGCTTGGGAAAATCGTGCTCAGCCAGATTGCGAGCGCGCACCTTCTGCACCCGCGCAGTCATGAGGTCGCGCACCCCTTGCGGAAGCGAAGCCAGCACATCCTCCACATCGAGCCGGTCATACCAAACACTCATTGAGGGCATGGCGGCGTAGCGCGCCACATTGCGGCGATACGACCTGATCGCCGCGGCGGCTGCCGCCAGCGAATCCTTTTCCTTGAAATCGATGTAGCGGCCGGCGACCACGAAGCTCGCCGCCAGCCGTTTTAGATCCCATTCCCAGGGGGCGGGCAGGGTCTCATCAAAGTCGTTGATGGAAAAATTCATCCGCCGCTCGGGCGTTCCGAAGGCCCCGAAATTCAGCAGATGACAGTCGCCGCAGGCTTGAACCCGAATCCCCGAGGCCGGGGTCGTCGAAAGATCAGATGCCATCATCGCGGCCGAACCGCGCAGCACGGCAAATGGGGAGGTTAGCATCCGCCCGTGTCGGATCGGCACCAGGTCCGGCATCCTGCCCTGGTTGGAGGCCATCAAGATTGCGACCGGGTCACGCTCAGACGGCGGCTGCCATTCGGCGTGGGACTCGCGCGGCACCCGACGGCGGAGCGCCTTGCCCGCTAGACGACGAACCTCTGGCGAAGATACCTTCGTTCCAAAGAAATCTCTGTCCTCGTTTCGGGTTGATTGTTTAATCGGTTTCGACCGGAGTCCTGACGGGTCCCGAACAGCAGATCTTCGATGAGTAGTATCTTTACTAACACGAGCTGGTCCTTCCGCCTATTCAGCCTTGTGTTTCAAGATTAAGCGGGCGCGGGAGTATCGCGACAACCAGCTCGAGCTGGCAAGCATCATCATGACGGGCGTGACTTGCACCATTATATTTATGTTGCGTACTTCTCCGTGGCGGTATCGAGGTGGCACTATCCACAGCGCGGAGGAGGATGTGAGGAAGAATCAGTAACCGCGCCTTTTAATGAGAGAAGAAAAAGGATTAGGATTGGCAATCGCGGCGCATACCAACGGCGCCAAACATCCTGAGCCAGCGAGGTCTAGCAGTAATATTTCCCAACTAGTTGCTGAAGACTCTCTCGAACTTCAATTCGACGATCCACGGCTGTTCTCCGATTTGCTCGGCCAGCACGACGCGCACATCCGCACCATCGAGCAGGCGCTCGGCGTCCGCATCGCGGTGACCGGCACCTCCCTGCGCATCTCGGGCGGCCACGCCGAACAGACCATGACCGGCAAGCTGCTCGGCGATTTGTACGAGCTGCTCAAGCGCGGGCATCCGGTGTTCGGCAGCGACGTCGAATATGGAATTCGGATTCTGCGTGGCGATCGCAACGCCGACCTGAAGGACATTTTCCTCGACACGGTCTATGTCTCGGCGCACAAGCGCGTCATCGCGCCCAAGAGCATGAACCAGAAGCTCTACATCGACGCGATCCGCAACCACGACATCGTGTTCGGGATCGGTCCCGCCGGCACCGGCAAGACCTACCTCGCGATGGCGATGGCGCTGGCGGCGTTGATGAAAAATCAGGTCACCCGGATGGTGCTATGCCGTCCCGCGGTCGAAGCCGGCGAGAAGCTCGGCTTCCTGCCCGGCGACCTCTCGGAGAAGGTGAATCCGTACCTGCGTCCACTCTATGATGCGCTGCACGACATGGTGGATTTCGATCGCGCACGGCGGATGCTGGAGCGCGGCACCATCGAGGTCGCGCCGCTGGCCTTCATGCGCGGGCGCACGCTGAATGATTCGTTCATCATCCTCGATGAGGCGCAGAACACCACCACCGAGCAGATGAAGATGTTCCTCACGCGGCTGGGCTACAACTCGAAGGCGGTGGTCACCGGCGACATCACGCAGATCGATTTGCCGAGCGGCAAGCTGTCGGGCCTCAAAGAAGCGCGCACGGTGCTGGCGAATACCCCGGGCATCAACTTCACGATTTTCGATGATCGCGACGTGGTGCGGCATCGCCTGGTGCAGCGGATCATTCTTGCGTATGAGGCATTCAATCGCGGCGACGACGCGCCCTCGCCCGCACCGGACAAGAACGGCACGCCCTAGCTTGAGCGTCGAGTTCCGCTGCGACGTCGGCAAAGGGTCGCGTCTACGGCCGCGCGCTCAAACGCGACGCCATCGCGCTGATGAAGGCGGCCGGGCTTCCTGACTGCGAACTATCGCTGACGCTCATTTCCGACGAAGCGATTCGCGCGCTCAATCGCGACTATCGCAAAAAGGATCGCGCGACCGATGTGCTGTCGTTCTCGCAAATCGAGGAACGCGATGGCGCACCGCCTGATCCTCGCGCGGTGCGCAACGTCGAAGGCATGCCGCTCGGCGATGTGGTGATTTCCATCGATACCGCGCTGGCGCAGTCTCGCGAGTACGGCGTCGACGCCCGCGGAACGGCTGCGCACGCTGTTGATTCATGGGTTCCTCCATTTGCTCGGCTATGATCACGAGCGCTCGCCTGCCGAGGCGCGTAAGATGTTCGCGCGCGAGCGCGAACTGGCCGCCCTCCTCGACGCATCTACGAAATGAAGCGCGAATCCTACAATTTGCCGTCGGCGCCGATGCTCGCGCATTTCACTCGCGCCTCGGGCAAGACCTCGGCGCTCGACAACCTGCTCTGGATTCTCGAGGACGGCCGCATTCGCGGCTCGGCCCGGATGCTCGCGCGAGGCCATCGCGGCGTATGTCTCTTCGATGCGCCGCCGCACCAGCTCGGCCATCTGCTGACGCCGCGCAATCGGCGGCGCTACGAACCCTTCGGCGTCGCGGTGGATAAACGGTATGCTTTTTCGATGGGCGCGCGGCCGGTCATCTATATGCCGAGCGCCGAGGCCGCCGCTATCCTTGACGAGGACGAGATGTGGCGCGTGGTGAGTATCGACATGAAGCGAAATCCGCCGATCGACTGGACCTTCGAGCGCGAATGGCGTCTGCTCGGCGATCTGCCGCTTAAGCCGGAGCTCTCGGTGGCTCTGGTAGCGGGCTGGCGCGATGTCGACGAAATCTACGAACGCTTCAACGGCAAACCTCCGTGCGCGGGCGTGATCCCGCTCGGAGAAATTTTCGAAACCCGGTGAGTATCTCCTCCAACACCATGACCCGTGCGGCGCTCGTGATCGCGAGCGGCCTCGCGCTCGCGCTGGCGTTTCCGAAATTCGACGTCAGCCTGCTGGCGTGGGTCGCATTCGTGCCGTTCTTCTACGCGGTCGAAGGCGAGCCGCTCAAAAACATTTTCTGGTGGGGATGGCTGCAAGGGCCTCGCCTGCTACGTCGGCTCGCTCTACTGGGTCGTCATCACGCTGCACGAATTCGCCGGCGTACATTTTGTTTTGTCGCTGATCCCGATGCTGCTGCTGGCGGCGGTGGTCGGCGTCTACACCGCGCTTGCGCTGTGGGCGGGAGAATTTACCGCGCGCCGGTTGCGCCTTCCGATCGTGCTCACGATGCCGATCGCGTGGGCCGCGGTCGAATTGGTGCGCACTTACTTTCCGATCGGGTTCCCATGGAACCTGCTCGGCGAGACCCAGTATCGCAACCTCGCGCTGATCCAATTTGCCGAGTTCACCGGCACCTATGGGGTTTCCGCGCTGATAATTTTCTTCAATGTCGTGGTCTTCATGGTGCTGCTGCGCCGCGGCTCGCGCCGTCTGCAGACTGTGAGTCTTTCGGTTCTGACCGGCGTGATGATCGCCGCGATCGTATTCGGCAACTGGCGCATGCACGAACTGAAGACCCTCAAACCCGACGGAAGTTTTCGCGTCGCGATGGTCCAGGGCAACATTCCACAGAGCGTCAAATGGGATGAGAACGCGCTGGCGCCGACCTTCAAAATTTACAGCGACCAGAGCACGCAGGGCGCGAAGCAGGGCGCCGACCTGATCGTATGGCCCGAGGCTGCCGCGACCTTTATCTTCCAGCCCGACGATCGTTATCCCGCGATGGCGGCGGAAGATGCCAACTACCGCAACTCGCTGCTGCAACTCGCGCGCGACCTCGGCAAGCCGATTCTCTTCGGCGCGCCGGCGCTGGTCGTCGCGCGACGATCACGTGACCGGCTTCGCCAATCGCGCCTACATGGTTTCCGCGCAGGGCCAGGTCACCGCCTGGTATGACAAGATCCAGTTGGTGCCCTTCGGCGAGTACGTTCCGTTCCGCGCGGTGCTCGGATATTTCGTCAATCGCATCGTCCACGGCATGGGCGACATGATTCCCGGCCCGCAGCAGACGCTGTTCGATGTGAACGGTGCAAAACTAAGTGTACTGATTTGCTACGAAAGCATCTTCCCCGACCTCGCGCGGCGCTCGGTCAAGGAAGGCGCCGACGTGATGGTCAACATCACCAACGATGCGTGGTACGGCACCAGCTCCGCGCCGTACCAGCTCCTCGCGATGGCCGCGATGCGCTCGGTCGAAACCAAGATTCCGATGATTCGCGTCGCCAACACCGGCATCAGCGCGATCATCCTCGACGACGGCAGCATCACGGCGACCACGCCGCTGTTCAAGCGCGGCACCGAGACTCGAAGACGTCGCGTGGCATCCGATGCGCACGCTCTACACCATCGTCGGCGATCTCTTCGCGCAAATATGCCTGCTGCTCACGGCGATCGCGCTCATCTGGGGATGGCGCTGGCCGCGCAAGCTGAAGCCGCTGGAGGCGCACGTCGAGGAGATCCTCTCCTCGCGCAACGGCAAGCGGGTAGCCATTAATTAGCTCGTCGCTTTCTGTCACAATAGGCAATCGGCGAAACCGCCTTACGCGGCAGGGTGAGGACATTTCAATGATCAGCGACATCAGAGAACAACTGGGCGATTTCGAATCCCGCGCGGAGAAGCTCGGGAGGCGTCTTTGACCTCCCTAAACTGACCGCCCGCCAGAAAGAACTCCTCGAACTTTCCAGCAAACAGGAATTTTGGGATCGCCCCGAGAACGCACAGAGCGTCCTGCGCGAACAGGACCAGCTCAAGGGCCAGCTCGAGGGCTTCAAGCGCCTGCGCGATCGCCTCGAAGAGGCGCGCGTGTTTTTCCAGATGGCCGAGGAAGAAGGCGCCGACGATTCTGAAGCCGCGCGCGAGGCCGAGACTGCGCTCGCCGCGGCGCGCACCGAACTCGAGAAGCATGAGCTGCAGGTGATGCTCGGCGGACCGCACGATCGCCTCGGCGCGATTGTCTCGATTCATCCGGGCGCCGGCGGCATGGAGGCGCAGGATTGGGCCGAGATGCTGCTGCGCCTTTACATGCGATGGGCCGAGCGGCACGGCTTCAAAGTCGATGTCGCCGATCTGCAACCCGGCGATGGCGCCGGCATCAAGAACGCGACCTTCGAGGTCGACGGCGAGTACGCCTACGGCTACCTGAAGGCTGAGGTCGGGATCCATCGTCTGGTGCGTATTTCGCCTTACGATGCGAACGCGCGCCGCCATACTTCGTTCGCGTCGGTGTTCGTGTTTCCCGCGATCGACGACAAGATCGAAGTCATCATCAATCCCGCCGATTTGAAGATCGATACTTTCCGCGCGAGCGGCGCCGGCGGCCAGCACGTCAACAAGACCGATTCCGCGGTGCGCTTCACGCATATTCCCGACCGGCATCGTGGTGGCCTGTCAGAACGAGCGCTCGCAGCATAAGAATCGCGCGATGGCGATGAAGATTCTGCGCGCGCGCCTCTTCGAGCTCGAGGAGCGCAAGAAGCGCGAGGAACTCGAGAAGTTCAGCAAGGACAAGAAAGACATCGCGTGGGGCAGCCAGATTCGCTCGTACGTGCTGCAGCCGTATCAGATGGTCAAGGACCATCGCACCGGCGTCGAGATTGGCAACACCGCGGCGGTCCTCGACGGCGCCATCGATCCGTTTATCGAGGCGTATCTGATGGGCGTGCGCAAAGGCGACGCCGACTCGAGTAGACTCGCGAGTCAGCATTCGAGAAGCGCCAGGGTCACAACCTCTTAGCACTTGTCACGCTTAAGGTAGGGACGTGGGCTTAGGTCCTATGTCCCTACCCGACGTTTCCGGGATGGCGCCGCTGCCGCCCGCGATATGGCGCGCGCTCGGCGCGCGTCTGCGCGACGATCGGCGTCACGATGGCGCGCGTGCAGGAAGTCACTCAAGTCGGCGTCTTCATGCTCGATGCGGCGCGCGCGCCGATTCGCAAGTGGCATCTGCGCCGGATGCATGATCCGGCCGCCCTCGCGATGCGCATGCTGATGTTCGACGACGCCATCTCGCGCGCCGAGGCTGAAAGCGCACTCGGCGACGTTCCGCTCGATACATCTGCGTCGAGGCCGGTTTCATCACCCGCCTCGATGACGGAAATTACGTCTCGCCGTTTAATCTCAATATCGTCGGCGACATCTTCGTGATTTGCGATCATCTCTCGCATGGTGACGCCGCGGTGATGGGCGCCGGCCAGACCACCACCTTCATGTGCGATGCGAGCCGGCCCTCGCGGCGATTGCGCGCGCGGGCTGGATGTCGGATGCGGTGCGGGCACCGGCGCGCTCAGCCTTGCGCGCGAAGGTTGATCGCGTCATCGGCACCGACATCAATCCGCGCGCGGTCGCACTCTCGCGCATCAACGCGGCGCTCAACAGCATCGGCAATGTGGAATTTCGCGAGGGCGATATGTTCGCGCCGGTCGCGGGACGAGACATTCGACATCATCATTTCGCAGCCGCCGTTCGTATCCGCGCCGCCCGGGCTCGCGGTCGCCGACGTATGAGTCCGGCGGTGCGCGCGGCGACGAGTTGCCGATGCGCCTTTTGCGCGAGATTCCCGCCTATCTGGCGGCCAATGGCCGCGCGGTGATCATTGCCGAATGGTCCGAGCTCGCGGGCGAAACGCGTCGAGCAGCACGTTCGCGCCGCGATGCCCGTCTCCGGAAATCAAGGTGATGATACTCCAATGCCCCGGCAGCAGCCTGAATGACTACTGCGCGATCTATGCCGCCGCCGATCATCCGAACCTCGGCGCCGAGTACGAGCGCGATGCGCTCCTGCGTCGCGACCATCTCGAGGCGATGGGCATTCGCGGACTGCGCATCGCGATCAATGTCCTGCAGCACGCCGCCGAGCCGCCTACCGGATGGACCTCGGCGGTGGATATCCAGGGTGCGGGGCAAATCATCCTGACCAGCGAGCGTATCGATAAAATGATCGCGGCGCGCGACCTCGCCACTCGTGGTGAGCGCGCGATGCTGGCGCGAAGCTCCGCGTGCCCGAGGGCACCATCTTCCTCGAAGAGCGCGGCGGCCTCGATGCGGGTGCGACCTCGAAGCTGATGGCGCGCCTCAGTCCATGGCTGCTCGTGCGGCCCGCCGATCTGAATGCCGACGCGTTGCGGCTGCTCGCGCTGGTGCATCAATCGCCGACGGTGAAGGACGCCGCCGAGCGCTTTCGTCCTCCGGTCGAGCTCAGAAAAATCATGTCGACCGTGAAATACTTTCTGCTCTACGGCTTGCTCGAAATCGCCTGAGCGCCAAGGCCTTGGTCGAGCAGTGCGAGCGTGGCGTTCACCGCTTCCATCGCGGGGACGGCAACGTTGTGGCGATCGCGCGGCGCGCACCACCGCTCCGCTGAGCGCGTCGTATTCGAGCCGCGCGCCGCGATCGTAATCCTGCTGGGTCGAGGTTTTCAGCGCGCGCAGATTCTTGCGCGAATGCTCCAGCAGCGACTCGATGCGATCGGGGCCTAGCTTCGCGCCGTCGGCCTGCGCGACCGCGAGCGTCTCATTCATCAGGGTGCGAATCAAGCGCGGCGCCGTCTGGATCGTCGATGATCTCGCCGACCGTGCGCCGCGTGAGCGTGGTCACCGTGTTGAACGCCGAATTCCACAGCAGCTTCGACCATCGAAAAGTGAAGATGTCGGCGACGAGCTCGCCGAAAATTCCCGCGCGCCGAAACGCGTCAGCGATTTTCAGTGCGCGCGGGGTCTCGCCGCCATCAAGTTCGCCGTACTCGATGACGCCGGTGGTCACGTGTACGATTTTGCCGGGCGCGACCAACTCGACGCCGGCGCGCGCGCATCCGGCCATGATCGCCTCGCGCCCGAAATACTCCGCGAGGCGCGATTCGCTCTCGACGCCGTTTTGCAGGGTCAGGATCGCGCCGCCCGGCGCGAGGCATCCGGCGAGCGACTTCGCCGCCGCATCGGTGTCGTACATTTTGACGCAAAAGAGAATCAAGTCGTATGGCGCGAACTCGCGCGGAACATCGGTCGCGCGCACCGGGCCATGAAAATCGCCGCGCGGGCTCGTCGAGCTCGAGGCCGTGCTCTTTCAGCGCCTGCAGATTTTTCCCGCGCGCGCAGAACACCACTTCCTCGCCGGCCTGATGCAGCCGCGCGCCGAAGTAGGCGCCGATCGCACCCGCGCCCATCACCAGAATTTTCATTGCTCGCGCGCCGCGATTCCCGCATCGAGCAGTTTCAGCAGCGCGTGCACGGTTTCGCGTCGCCGGCACCGCGATCCCGTGACGCTTCGCCGCGCGCAGAATCGCGCCGGTGATCGCGTCGTACTCCAGCCGCTTGCCCTTCTCGTAGTCCTGCAGCGTCGAGGGGCGGATCGAATTCAGGTTCGGATACTTGTTCATCTGGCGCAACTGCTTGTCCGCCTGCTCCTCGGTGAGCTTGGCGCCTTCCGCTCGGCCGACCCACACCGTCTCGAGAAATAATTGCCGGACCAGCGCGGCGCCTTCGGGATCGGCAATCGCGGCGCCCACCGAGCAGTCGCCCGAGCGTGCAGACGGTGTTGGTGCCGTTGTTGCCCATCAGCTTGTGCCATCTGATGAGTGAGCAGATCGTCGGTCAGCTCGCCGAGCACGCCCGCGCGGCGAAAACTTTCCGCGATGCGCTCGCGCGCGCGGCGTTTTGCGTCCGTCGAGCTCGCCGATTTCGGCATTGCCGCCGACCGTATGCAGCAGCTTGCCGGGCGCGGTGATTTCGGCGCCGACCCGCGCGTTGCCGCCCATCACCTGCTCGCGCGGAAAAACCTCGCACAGCAGCGCCTCGTTCTCGACGCCGTTTTGTAGCGTGAGGATCGACGCCGTCCTCGGTGAGGCATCCGACGAGTTGCTTCGCCGCGGAAATCGTATCCTGCGATTTGACGCAAAACAGAATCAATTCGTAGGGCGCGAACTCGCGCGGATCCGAGGATGCCTTGACGGCGAGGTGAAAATCGCCGGTGACGCTTTGCACCTCGAGGCCGTGCTGCTGTCAGCGCGCGCAGATGCTCGCCGCGCGCGCAGTAGTAGACCTCGTCGCCGGCCCGCTGCAGCCACGCGCCGTAGAATGCGCCGATCGCGCCCGCGCCCATCACCAGAATCTTCATACTATCCGTTATAGAGAACGCGCGCGATGGTTCCGCTAGTCTGGCGAGGCTCGATCATGGAAACCGAATCGCCGCATCGCGAGACGCCCGCGAACCTCGCGCACGAATTGCTCATCGCGGTCGCGACGCTCTCGCGATGGTCGCTCTTCGCGCGCCGCGAATTCGGCGACGCCGAGCAGCGCGCGCGAGCATTGGTGTTTCTGCCGCTGGTCGGATTGATCGCCGGAGTCGTCTTCGCATTCATCGATCGGATGCTCGCGCGATTTTCTCGCCCGATGCCGCGATCGTTCGTGGTGATCGTGCTCTATCGAAGTTGCGGCGGGCGGAATCGACGCGCTCGGCATCGCCGATCTCGTCGACGCGATCCGCATCGGCTCGCGGCCCGCGTCCACCGGCCTCGCGCGTATCGGACCGGTCGGCGCACTCGCCGCGATCGCATGGTTTGTCGGCAGCGGTATTCTGCTTGTCGCGGATTCACGATCCCGCCAGCCGCAGCGCCACGTTGGTGATGGCGTCGATGCTCTCGCGATGGGCGCTGGTTCCGATCGGATACGGCCTGCGCCCGCTCGAGCGATGGGGCCTCGGCGTGCCGTACGAAGGTCCGATTCGCTTTCGCGAGTTCTCGGTTTCGAGCGCGGTCGCGCTCGCCTCACCATGGGTCTTTATGAAAACGTCGGGCTCGTCGTGATCGTCGCGCTCGCGCTGACGATTCTCGCGATGCGCCTGGTGCTCAGCCGCCGCCTCGGCGGCGCGGCCGGATACGCGCTCGCCGGCGGCATGGCGGTTTGCGAAATCGTGGTTTTCGCGGTGATGGCCGCGCTCACGCGTTAGCCGTTGCGCTTGAGCGCGTCGCGCCCAAACGCGCGCGAGCTGCTCGCTGCAGCTGCGCGATGGTGCCGTTGTTCTCGATGACGATGGCTCGCGTGCTTGCGCCGCTCCTCGTCGGGAAGCTGCGCCTTGATGCGCGCCTCGGTCTGCTCGGGCTTCAGTCCGCGCTCGCGCTCGACGCGCGCGATGACGAAATCCTTCGCCGCGGTGATGAGCCATACTTCGTCGAACACCGACTGCCATTTCGCCTCGATGAGGATGGCGGCCTCGACCACGATCGGTTTGCGCTCGCCCTTCGCGCGCGCTTCGTCGATCAGCTCGCGGATGCGATGTTTGGTCGCCGGCCACACCGCGTCGGTGCAGCTTGGTGAGCTTGGCCGGCTCCTTGAACACGATCGGCCCGAGCTTGCTGCGATCGACGCTGCCGTCGGGCGCGAGGACTTCCTTGCCGAACACCGCGACCACGCCGTCGTAGGCGGGACCGCCCGGCGCGTAGGTGCTATGCGCGATTTTGTCGGCGTCCATCACGGTCGCGCCGAGTTCCGCGAGAATTTTTGTGACCGTGCTCTTGCCGCATCCGATTCCGCCGGTGAGTCCGATGTTCAACATGCTGCTCCGCTTCTCCTATCGCTGCTGCGCCGCAGGTTCTTTCCACGCCTGCAAATTGTACAAATAGCTGAAAAATCCGCCACGCGAGAGCAGCTCCTGAAAGCTGCCCTGCTCCTCGATCACGCCGTCGCGCAGCACCAATATGCGATCGGCGTTCTGAATCGTCGAGAGCCGATGCGCGATGACCAGCGTGGTGCGCCCGCGCATCGCCTCCTGCACCGCGGCGAGCACCAGCGACTTCGGTCTCGGTGTCGAGCGCGCTGGTCGGCTCGTCCATGATGAGAATCGGCGCGTCCTTGAGCAGCGCGCGCGCGATGGTGACGCGCTGCGCCTCGCCCTCGGACAGGCTGTGGCCGCCCTGCGCCCACCTGCTCGTCGAGGCCGCGCGGCAGTTTCGCGAGCACCGGCTCGAGGCGCGCCATCGCCGCGGCACGGCGGATTTCGTCGTCGCTCGCGCCGGGCTTCCCCAGCGCGATATTCGCACGCAGCGTGTCGCCGAGCACCAGCGGCGGCTGCAGCACCACCGCGATATTTTTTCGCAGCGACTGCAAGCGTGACCTCGCGCAGATCGTGGCCGTCGATTTTGATGATGCCCGCGCTGCGGCTCGTAGAAGCGCATCACCAGGCTCGCCATGGTGGTTTTGCCGGCGCCGCTCGGGCCCGACGATCGCGATCGATTCGCCCGGCTCGCGCGTGAAGCTGATTCCCTTCAGAACCGGATTCGCCGCTTCGTAGGAAAACACTACATCCTGAAATTCGATCTCGCCGCGCACCCGCGGCCATCGCACGCGCGCCGGCGCGGTCCTGGATTTCCGGATCGATCGCGAGCAGTTCGAGGCATCGGCGCAGGCCCGCCTTCGCGCCCTGCACCTGCCCGTAGGTCTGGAAAATCTGGTTGATCGGCGCATACAGCGACGCGAGGTACGAGGTGAAAACGATCAGCCCACCGATGGTCAGCTCGCGCGCTCATCACGTGCAGCGCGCCGAAGTACATCACCAGCGCGGTGCCGATCGCGATCACGACGCTGACGCCGCCCGCGTACACCGACTGAAAAGTGTAGAGGCGCAGGTTCTCGCCGAGGCTTTCGCTGCTGGAGCGCACGAACTCGCGATACGATTCGGCCTCGCGCGTGAACGCCTGCACCACGTGAATCGACGCGAGCGCGCGATGCGCCACGGTGTAGAGCGCGCTCTCCTTGACGCGCGCCTCGCTCGCGAGCCGGTCGATGGTGCCGCTCACCGACGCGATCAGAATCACCAGCATCGGAATGACGCCGAGCGCGATCAGCGTCATGGTGACGTCGATTTTGATCATCACGATGAACATCCCGACCAGCAGGATCGACGACGCGAGAATCTGGAACATGCCGTTCATCGTGATGGTCTGGATCGCGAAGGTGTCGTACACGATGCGCACCATCAGGTCGCCGATTTCGCGCCGCCGATGAAATCCCGAGCGAGAGCCGCTGCAAATGATCGAAGAGCTGGCCGCGCAGATCGTTGACCATCCGCTGGCCGATGGAAATCGAGATGTAGTTATTCGCGACAGTGAGTATTCCGGTGAGCACGTAGATGAGGACGCCGCCGACGCATGCGGCGATCAGCAGATTCATCCGCGAGTAGCTCGCGAAGCGCCGCGAACTGCGAGCGGCTTGCCGCTCAGCACATTGTCGATGAGCACTTTGAGCGGCCACGGCTTCAGCACCTCCGTCGCCGCGCCCAGCGCGACGCCGGCGATCGCGAGGACGAAGCGCCACAGATGCGGCTGCATCCGGCGCATGCACCTCGCCGTAGATTCCGAGCGCGTCGCTCAAAAGGTTTCTCCCGGGCGCACGTCGGTCTTCAAGCCTCGCGCGCTCGGCGATCGCTTCGGCAGCGGCTGCGAGCAGCGACGCCACGCGCTGCAAGCGAATGATCGCGGGTGCGATCGCGATGCGCGATTAGCATGCGGTCGCCGCCGATCGCGCCGAGTGGCGCTCAGCCCGCACGCGATCAGCGCGATGAAGATCACCGCCGCCGCGATGATGGTGCGCGTCGGTTCGGTTTTGGTGCGCCACGCGAGCGCGAGCGGTGCCGTCGCTCATGGCGCAGCGCATTCAGCGGCACGCGCAGCGCGGGCGGCAGCACGACGTTCAGGTCCCATGCCTTGAAACCGTCGGTGGCCGCGACCGCGAGGCCATACTTCACCAGCGCCGCGCGCATTTCGGCGAGCAGCGTGGCGGAATCGATCTTGTCGGTCGGCGAGCCGTCATCGGCGCTGAAGATGATCCTGCCGCGCGAGCTGAACGGCACGGGCGGAACATCATCCGCCTCGGGCGCGAGCGAAAAGCGCACGCGCTCGCGCTCGAAGCTCCGCACCAGCGGTCCGAGGAGATACAGCATCGCGAGGGTGGCGCGCGTCGGAAGTCGGAATCTTGCGGCCGTCGGCATCGGCGAAAATCGCCGAGAGAATCGCGGTCGCGATCCATATGATGATGCCGAGGCATCCGAGCGTGCCGAGCAGCGGGCTCAGCGCGCCCGCCATCGCGAGGATCACCGACGCCGCGAACCCATTCGAAGGTTTGCGGCAACTCCGCCAGCCACGGCATATCGGCGCCCGCATACACGGATTGAAACAGCCCGCGCCCGAATGCGCCATGATAGACGCGCGGACCGCCGAGCAGCGCCGACAGCCACGAGCCCGCGCCGCCATAAAGCCCGACGCGCTGCGGGGTACGAAGAGGATACTTTTTGTAGAGGAGGCCCTCGCCGGCGCCATAGCCGCGCTGCTGGCGAAGGTAATCGCCGAAGCGTCGCGCGGCGCTCGATGGATGACGACCGCGCCGGGCGCGTCGACCAGCGGCGCGCGCTTTTCTTCCGGCAAGTCGGCCAGCCGCCACGAGAGATCGACGTCGTCGCCCGCCGCGGTGAACGAGGTATCGAAGCCGCCTACTTCCTGCAGCGCGGCTTTCGTGATCGCCATGTTGCATCCGCATAGCTGCGTAAGCTCGTCGCCGTCGCCGCGCACCTCGCGAGGAATTCCCGGTGCATGCGCATAACGCACCGTCGTAATCGGCCGGCGCGAAGTTCGGCCCACCCGCGGCGGCCGCGCCGCGACGCGTGATGGCTTCGACGAGGTGATAGAGCCAGTCGGCATCGGCGCGCGCGTCGGCATCGATGAACGCGACGATGTCGCCCGAGGCCGCCTCGATTCCGGCATTGCGCGCCGCGCCGAGCCCTCGATGGCTCGCTGCGGATCAGCCGAGTTTGCGAGCGTCAACGATCTGCGCGGTGGCATCGGTCGAGCCGTCATCGATCGACGATGGTTTCGTAATCGGGATAGTGCAGCGCCTTCAATGATTCGAGGCATGCGCCGATGGTCGCCGCCGAATTGTACGCGGGCACGATGACCGAGGCTTTCGGCGCCACTTCAGTGGAGGCGGAAGCGCGCCGCGAAAGACTTCGCCGACCGCCTCGAACGCGCGCTTGGGCGTGCGATCCTTTTTCACCAGCCCGAATGCCCAATCGGAAATCTCGACGCCGCCGGTATGCCATTCGTCGGTGAACGCGAACACGATAAAGCCCGACAGCCCGAGCTCGAAGGCCGCGCGCGCCTGCCATGCGAGCAGCTCCGCCTGATGCTCCTCGCCCTCGCGAATCGTATCCATGCCGGTCTCGCTGAGCATCAGCGGACGCTCGCCGGTCGCCGCCATCAGATGGGTGAGGTAGCGGCGATAATCCTCCTCGCGATGGAGGTAGACGTTGAAGCAGACGAAATCGAGAAAACTCAAATCGAGATATTCGGTGGTCGGATAATTCGAATAGGTGAAGAGGCCGGCGGGATCGGCCTGCTTGCCGATGTCGTAGAGCTCGCGGAGAAAATTGCTGACCGCGCGCGGCCCGTGCCACCTGGCGATGTCGGAGCGCACCTCGTTGCCGAGGCTGTAGGCCAAAATCGCGTCGCCGTATTGGCGCAGATCCTCGACGCCCTTGCGAATCGAGGCGCGGATGCCGGCCGCCATCTCGCGCGAATCGAGAAACGCCATGTGAAACGGCCACGGGATACCGACCATCAGGCGCAAATTGTGCCGGATAGCTTCCTCGAGGAGCCAGGGCGGCGGCGGCACGTAGCATCGCACCACATTGACGCCCATCTGGTTCATCAGCGCGAAGTCGGCCGCGACGCGCTCGGGCTCGGGGTAGCGCTCGCCGCGCGAATTTTCCGGAAACGGCCCGTAGGAAACGCCGCGCGCGAAAAACTTGCGCTCGCCGTCGAAGAGATATTTTCCGCGTGCAACCAGCCGGCCCATATGGTCCGATGAGCTAATCGCAAAGCGCCATGCGGCGCAACGCAGCTTGACTACCGGGCGACGGGCCGCGACAATCGTCAGGCACAGAGCAAAATCGAGAGCCGATCCGGAACATCTTGAAAAAACCTGCCTCCACCAATGGATCCCAAATCAACTCCGGATTGCCCGCCTGGCTCGCGCCGCATCTCTCTGACGGCGAATCCGGCGCCACCATGCGCGCGAGACTGCTGCGGGTATGGTTCATCGTCAGCAGTTGCGTGCAGAGCTTCATCGCCAATGACGAATTCCTGTGGGCCTCGGCGCTGACCTACACCACCGCGCTGTCGATCGTGCCGATCCTCGCGCTGGCGTTCTCGGTGCTCAAGGGCTTCGGCTATTCGGATGCGCTGCAACCACTGATCGAGCAAAACCTCGCGCTCGGTTCGCCCGACACCGCGAAGCAACTGATGTCGTACATCAGCAACGTCAACGCGGCGGCGCTCGGATCGGCAGGCGGCGCGTTTCTGCTGATGACCGTCATTACCACGCTGGGCACGGTCGAGCGCGCCTTCAACATGATTTTCCGGGTCCCGGAAAGTCGCAGCTACATCCGCAAATTCACCGACTACCTGAGCGTGGTGCTGACGGTGCCGCTGTTCCTGGTCGCCGGCATCGCGCTAACCGCGTTCCTGTCGGTGCGCCTGATCCCCGCGCATACGCTCGCGCAACTGACGCCCTACTTCTTCGCGTGGGCGGGATTTTTGTTCCTCTACACGTTCTTTCCCTACACCCGGGTGCAGTGGCGCGCGGCGATCATCGGCTCGCTGGTCGCGGCCATCGCATTTCAAATCGGACAGTATGGCTATGTTCATTTTCAAGTTGGCGTCAGCAAGTACCGCGCGATTTACGGGGCACTGGCGACGGTGCCGATTTTCCTGGTCTGGATCTACACTGCGTGGATCATCATCCTCTTCGGCGCCGAGCTGACCGCGGCGGTGCAGCGCGGGCTGCCGGCCTTCTCGATGAATCCGCAGTCGCCCGAATTTCCGCGCCTGGTGGCGATTTTCGCGATGCTTCGGCTGGCTGAGAGTCAGCAACTCGCGGACGCGCGGGTGACCTACGAAAGCCTCGCCGCCGAGATGAGGACCAGTCTCGACACCATCGAGCCGGTACTGGATGGATTGAAAGCTGCGGGACTGATCATCGAAGACGTGCAGGACACCAGCCAGACGCGCCCGATCTATTTGTGCCGCGCGGCCTCGGCGATTACGGTGGAGCAAATTCTGGAGCCGGTCGCCGCGCTCGAAGCGATGGACGTCATCGATGGGCGAATTCGCAAGGTGCTCGAGGTCATTCAGCATGCGACGCGCGAGGCGGTCCGGCCCATCACACTGGCGGATGTGATGAAAGGCGCCCCACCCAAAGTGAGCAACGAAACGGCACGAGCATGATGGAACCGAAGAGCGGGAATCTCGAAGTCAACGGCGTGCGGCTGCATACCCTCGATTGGGGCGGCGACGGCGATCCGATCGTCGTGCTGCATGCGACCGGATTTCTCGGCCGCATCTACGCGCCGATCGCATCGGCGCTGACGCGCATCGGGCACGTCTACAGCTATGACCAGCGCGGGCACGGCGACAGCGCGCCCTCGCCCGACGGCGAATACGACTGGCAGCGCACGATGGAGGATCTCGCGGGGATTCATCCTCGCGATGGGATTTCGCAACGTGCGCGCGTTTGGGCATTCTGCCGGCGCGACCGCGATCGGATCGCTCGCGTGCAGAGCGCCCGGATCTGATTTCGCGCGCGGTGCTGACCGAGCCGGTGGTGTTCGAATCGCCGACCGCGCCGGAGCTCGGATGGCGCAACCCGTTCATCGAGAGCACGCTGAAGCGCAAGCGCGTCTTCGACAGCGTCGATGCGATGTTTCAAAACTTCGATCGCAAGCCGCCGTTCCATACCTGGGATAAATCGATCCTGCGCGACTATTGTGAGTTCGGCACACGAGTCAACGCCGAAGGCAAACGCGAGCTGAAGTGCTAAGCCCGAGATCGAGGCGCGCTTTTACGAGACCTCGCGCGATTTCGACGGGCTGGGGCGCATCATGCGCGCGCCGGTTCCGCTGCTGGTGCTGTTCGGCGAGAAAAGCGATTCGCTGGGCGTAACGCTGGCTCGGGCACGATCGCCTCGAAGCGCAAGCAAGGGCGGGTGGAGAAGATCGCGGACACCGGGCATTTCATGCCGATGGAGAAGCCGGCAGCCATCGCGGCGGATGGCGGTGGATTTTTTGGGGTAGAGACCTAACCCCCAACCCCTTCCCTTAAGTGAGGAAAGGGGGAAGATGGAAAGAGACAACCACATCGGCGAGGTTGCACGACAATTTTCAGGGCGTCGTTACCAGGTGGCCGGTCTTTGACTTGGAGTCATAAGGACGTGATGCGTATTTCCACCGTTCGCCCCAATGCGGTAAGCCAGTTCGTCAGTCGATCGATGGTCACGCTATTCCATTCGCCCGCGCAGAACCTTGGAAAGCGCGGTTGATCGGTCGCGCAAAGCCGCGCCGCTTCCTGTTGCGTAAGTTTGCGCCGCTGGATGGTTTCGGCGATGGCGCTGATCAGCTTGCTCTTGGCGGTAAGTTCGGCGACTTCGGCGCCGTGAATCCGAGGTCTTCAAATATGTTGCCGCTGCTCTTATAGACGGGAATTCCAGCCATCCGTCGACCGCCAGACGCGCCCATCGCAATAGACCGCGATAAACGCCGCGATTATTCACCATGCGGACGCTCGGAAGTCGAAACCGCGACAACGATTTTGTCGTAACATGGTATCACGTAAAGGCGTTCGCTAACTTACCGGCAGATCATCCGTAGGCATTTCTCTCGAAGCGATCACCTTCGAATACAGCATCCCTGGCCTTGGACGATTCCGGCTGAACGGCGGCGGAACCTGCCTTCCTGGACCTCAACCGCCGATGCCCAAAGCCCCTTTAGGGAAGGGGAGAGGAAATGTCGTACATAGCTGGTCGACCTATAGTCAACTTTGGAACCCGACCTAATCAATCTCGGTTCCCCTTCCTAAAGGGAAAGGGTTAGGGGTTAGGTATTTTCGTCGAATCCGCAGGACTAGGTCTGTACACGCGTAGTCAATAGGAAATACTTAAAGTCTCACCGCGGGAGGCGCGAGTTCCTGATGCCTCCCGTCATAGCGTCTCTCGTCCAACTCACCGATGCGATCGGGCATGCGCGTCGGCTCATCCGGAACGCTATGTCTCGGCGACGAGGTCTATGAATCACACTGTCACTTCCGAAACTGCTTCATCATCAAAACCGCCTGTCAGCGAGCGCAAGGCCGCCGCCAATCGCGCCAATGCGCAACGATCCACCGGTCCGCGCACGCCGCAAGGAAAGGCGCGCTCGAGCCTCAATGCGCTCCGCCACGGCATCCTCGCGAAGGCCGCCTTCAATGCCGATCATCGAGGGCAAGGAGCGCCGCGCCGAATTCGAGGCGATCGTCGCGGGCCTCGCGCAGGAGTTCCAGCCGTCCACCATGAGTGAGCATATGATGGTGCAGCAGCTCGCCGGATGTTACTGGAAGCTCGCCAAGGTCTGGACCTTCGAGACCGAGGCGGCGTGGCGCTCGAACTGTCGTCAAACAATCTCGGCATCGGGGAATTCGGCGCAACTGGAAGAAGCCGGGCTTCGCCAGGGTCGTCGAACCAGGTGATGGAGGATCAGGACGAGGTGTTTGCCAAGGCGGGGCTCGGCGGGCCTACGATTCCGGCCGGACCGTCGGCCCGCACCATGCTGCGTTACCAGGGCGCCATCAACTCGATGCTGTTCCGATGCCTCAATTTCCTCGAGCGGCGGCGCAAGGAGCGGATGGCATCGGAAGAAGCATTCGAGGAGCTGGATTACACAAACGAACCCACCGAGGAGGCAGTCGTCAGCGGACGGAAGCCGAGCCGAGCCCGTCGACGGATGCGAGAAATGCATAAACGAACCCAAAATGATGCGGCGGATGCTTCGGTTTCCTCGGCGGACGGAGTGAAAGCCGAAAATCCGGCCTGCGAGCGAGCGTCCAGATGGCGCCGAAAACGTCCTCCGGAAATCTCATAGAACATTGTTGTAGGTCAGTCTCTGACCTGCGCCGGTCGCTAAGCCTCGCTACTAGCCAGTCTAGGCTGCGGGATTTTTCCATAAATCGAAGGGTATTTTCTTATCCACAGGGTAATCACTGAGACAGCGTTTGATTATGCCTCCACGTACCGTTCGTTCGGCTTTACTATAGCCCCCCTCCGGCATACAATAATGACATCCATTTCCGGTTCATTTTCGATGTTGAGGTTGGTGGGAGGCACTCGCCTTTTTCTATGGCAAACAAATCACCCAGCGACAGCTACGGCGCGGAGCAAATCAAGGTTCTCGAAGGTCTCGAAGCGGTTCGCAAGCGCCCCGGGATGTACATCGGCGACACCTCCGAGCGCGGCCTGCATCACCTGGTCACCGAGATCGTCGACAACTCGGTCGACGAGGCGCTGGCGGGATTTTGCACCGAGATCAATGTCGTCATCCTGAGCGACGATCGCATTTCGGTCGAGGACAACGGCCGCGGCATCCCGGTCGATATGCATCCGACCGAAAAGCGCTCGGCGCTCGAAGTCGTGCATACCGTGCTGCATGCGGGCGGCAAGTTCGAAAAAAATGCCTACAAAGTGTCGGGCGGACTTCATGGCGTCGGCGCCTCGGTCGTCAACGCGCTTGAGCGAGGAGTTCGAGGTCGAGGTCCGCAAGAACGGCAAGGTTTACTTCCAGCGCTACGAGAAAGGCGCGCCCAAGACCAAGGTCGAGGAGCGCGGCGCCACCAAGCTGAGCGGGACCAAGACCACCTTCACCCCCGACGACAAGATTTTCGCCGAGGTGAAGTTCAAGTACGAGAACATCGTGCGCTACCTGCGCGAGATGGCGTACCTGAACGCCGGCCTGAAAGTCACCATCCAGCGATGAGCGCGACGGCAAGAAGGAAGAGTTCCACTACGAGGGCGGCATCGCCGAGTTCGTCGAGTCGCTGTCCGAGGGCAATCAGGCGATCCACGACGTCATCTTTT
This sequence comes from uncultured delta proteobacterium, assembly GCA_963848285.1. GTDB lineage: Bacteria > Desulfobacterota > Binatia > Binatales > Binataceae > DATGKG01. The sequence continues at coordinate 251,780 of CAWKCZ010000003.1, forward strand.
TCAAGGGCAATCGCGACGGCACCGAGGTCGAAGTCGCGCTGCAATGGACCGACGCCGTCCACGAAACGATTTTCACCTACGCCAACAACATTCATACGGTCGAAGGCGGTACGCATCTGTCGGGGCTCAAGTCGGCGCTTGACCCGCACGCTGAACAACTACGCGACCAAGAACAACCTCTTCAAAAGCAAGGACATGCACCTCGAGGGCGACGACACCCGCGAGGGTCTCACCGCGGTCGTCAGCGTGAAGATCGGCGAGCCGCAATTCGAAGGGCAGACCAAGACCAAGCTCGGCAACTCCGAGGTCGAGGGGATGGTCGCCGGCCTGGTCAACGAAAAGCTCAGCGAGTATTTCGAGCATAATCCCGGTCCCGCGAAGAAGATCGTCGGGCAGCACCATCGAGGCTGCCACGGCGCGCGAGGCCGCGCGTCGCGCGAAGGACCTGGTGCGGCGCAAGGGCGCGCTCGAATCGGGCGGGCTGCCGGGCAAGCTGGCCGACTGCCAGGAAAAGGATCCGGCGCTCAGCGAGTTGTTCATCGTCGAGGGAAACTCGGCCGGCGGCACCGCCAAGGAAGGCCGCGATCGCAAGGTGCAGGCGATCCTGCCGCTGCGCGGCAAGGTGCTCAACGTCGAGCGCGCGCGCATCGACAAGGTGCTCGGCTCCGAGCAGTTGCGCACGCTGATCATGGCGCTGGGGATGGGCGTCGGCAAAGAGAAGGACCTCGAGAAGCTGCGCTACCACAAGATCATCATCATGACCGACGCGGACGTCGACGGCTCGCACATCCGCACGCTGTTGCTGACGTTCTTCTTTCGGCAATTCTTCGAGATCATCGATAACGGCTATCTCTACGTCGCGCAGCCGCCGCTGTTCCGGGTCAAGAAGGGCAAGCAGGAGCGCTACGTCAAGGACGAAGGCGCGCTGGAGGATTATCTGACCGACCTCGGCGCCGAGGCGGTCACGCTCGAAGCGGGCAAGGGCAAGGACGCGCGAGAGGTGAAGGGCGCGGCGCTGAAAGCATTGGTGCGCAAGGCGCTGCATTTCGATCGGATGTACTGGCAGCTGGAGCGGCGCTCCAAGGAGCGCGAGATCGTCACGGCGGTAGCAAAACTCGCCCCCGAGAAGGAAATCGGCGACGACAGCTTCGAGTCCGAGAAGGCGGCCAAGGCGATGGCGGCCGCCATCATCAAGGCAGTAGGAAAAGATAACCTCGTGGCGGATGTGCAGCCCGACGGCGAAACGCACTTCAAGGCGGTCTTTTCGCATCGGCAGAACGGGGCCAAGGCGCCGACCATCGTCGATATCTCGCTGCTTCGAGTGCGGCGAGTTGCGCGAGATTCGCCGCCTGATGCCGGATATCGAGGCGGTCAAGGGGCCACTCGGGGTCAAGATTGGCGAGGAAACCCGCACCGTCGAGTCGCTGGTCGCGGTGGCGAAGGCGGTGATGGACGCGGGCGAGAAGGGCATCGAGACCAATCGCTACAAAGGGTTGGGCGAGATGAATCCGGGTCAGTTGTGGGATACCACGATGAATCCGGAATCGCGCTCATTGTTGAAGGTGCAAATCGGATCGGTGGAGGAGGCGGAGGAGATATTCAGCAAGCTGATGGGCGATCAGGTCGAGCCGCGGCGCAAGTTCATCGAGGACAACGCGCTGGACGTGAAGAACCTCGACATCTGAAACCCTCTCCCGAAGGGAGAGGTCGGACCGCGCTGCGCGAGCCGGGTGAGGGTCATTTAAGAAATTAGATTCCTCATCGCGGATGTCACGCACGATCGCATTGCGGAACGACACGCTTTGTGAGCAGCGGAACTTCCGCGAGAGTGAAGTGACCATCGGTCGGATCAGGAATCATATTTTTCATAATGACCCTCACCCGGCGCTTCGCGCCGTCCTCTCCCTTCGGGAGAGGGAATAAGGATGGCGCAGACCCACGCCCGAACAAGATGCGGCACGAGAGCTTCGAGGCGCAATCAGACTGACGCCGAGCGCGTGATGTGGAATGCCCTGCGCAATCGTCAGGTGTTGAATTTGAAGTTTCGCCGGCAACATCCGATCGGGAACTACATCACGGATTTTTGCTGCATCGAGAAAGGACTGATCATCGAACTCGACGGCTCACAGCACTGAGGAGCGCGCTGCTTACGATGAGGAACGCACGAAGTGGTTGAACGAGCACGCGATTCCAGGTGCTGCGATTTTGGAATCATGAGGTGATGCCGAACCCGGAAGGCGCACTCGAGAAGATTAAGAATCATATTCTCAACAGTCCTCTCCCGTAGGGAGAGGATCGGTGAGCGGAGCGAGCCGGGTGAGGGTCATTCAGAAAATATGATTCCTCATCGCAAGCCGCATGACCGATCGGAATTCGGCACGAACTCGCTGACGAGAAACTATTTGGCGATCCAGCAGACCAGGAATTGTATTTCTTAAATGACCCTCACCCGGCGCTACGCGCCGTCCTCTCCCTACGGGAGAGGGATTAGGAACCATGGCAGAATCTACTAACGGCAACACTCCCCACAACGAACCTTCGCTCCTGAACATCGAAACCGATATGCGGCAGTCCTACCTGGACTACGCGATGTCGGTGAATATCGGGCGCGCGCTGCCCGATATCCGCGACGGCCTCAAGCCCGTCCATCAAGCGGCATTCTCTACGCGATGTTCCGCGAGGGCCTGCTCGCCAACCGCAAGCATTCCAAATGCGCGGGCGTCGTCGGCGAGGTGCTCAAGAAGTTCCATCCCCATGGCGACATGGCGGTTTACGATTCTCTGGTGCGCATGGCGCAGCCGTTCGCGCTCCGCTACCCGCTCATCGACGGGCAGGGCAACTTCGGCTCCATCGATGGCGACCCGCCCGCGGCGTATCGCTACACCGAGGCGCGTCTCACTCGCATCGCCGAGCGGATGCTGCTCGATATCGACAAGGACACCATCGATTTCAAGCCCAACTACGACGGCTCCGATGAGGAGCCCGAGTTCCTGCCGAGCCAGATTCCGAATCTTCTGATCAACGGCTCCGATGGTATCGCGGTCGGGATGGCGACCAACATTCCGCCGCACAATCTGACCGAGGTGTGCGACGCGCTGTTAGCGATGATCAAGAAGCCCGGGCCTCACGATGGAGGAAATCCTCAACATCATCCCGGGGCCGGATTTTCCTACCGGCGGGCAACTGCTCGGAAAGAAGCAGTGCCGCGACGTCTATATGGCGGGCCGCGGCATTCTGACCATGCGCGCGCTCGCGCGCATCGAGACCGACAAGCGCAGCAACCGCGCCTCGATCATCGTGAGCGAGATTCCGTACCAGGTCATCAAGAAGAACATCGTCGAGCGGATCGCCGAGCTGGTCAACGACAAGCGCATCGAGGGCATCAGCGATTTGCGCGACGAGTCCGATCGCGACGGCATGCGCATCGTGGTCGAGCTCAAGCGCGACGCCGAGCCGAAGATCGTGCTCAACCAGCTCTACAAGCATACCCAGCTGCAGGAGAGCTACGGCCTCATCATGCTCTCGATTCATGAGGGCCGGCCGCGCGAGCTGAGCCTGCGCGACATGCTCGCCGAGTTCCTCAATCATCGCCGCCGCGTCATCACGCGGCGCACGCAGTTCGAGCTGCGCCAGGCCGAAGCGCGCATCCATGTTTTGGAAGGGCTTGCTGGTCGCGCTGCGCAACCTCGACGCAGTCATCAAGCTGATTCGCGCCTCGAAAGATGCGGAGACGGCGCGCAACGGCCTGATGACGACCTTCAAGCTTTCGCTGATCCAGGCGCAGGCGATCCTCGACATGACTCTGCGCCGCCTGACCGGGTCTGGAGCGCGAGAAGATCGAGAACGAGCACAAGGAGACTCTCGAGACGATCACAGCGCTCAAGGAGATCCTCGCCGACGAGAAGAAGCTGATGAAGATCATCAGCGACGAACTCGAGGACATCAAAAAGGAATTCGGCGATCCGCGCCGCACCCAGATCGTCGAGGCCGAGGGCGAGTTCTCCATCGAGGATCTCATCGTCGAGGAAGACATGCTGGTGACCGTCACCCACGGCGGTTACATCAAGCGCACCCCGCTCTCGCTCTATCGCACGCAGCGGCGCGGCGGACGCGGCAAAGTCGGCGCGGGAACCGGCGAGGAGGACTTCGTCGAGCGCCTCGAGCGCGTCTCGACGCATGACCGGCTGTTGTTTTTCACTACTAGGGCCGGGTCTACCAACTCAAGGCGTACGAGCTGCCCGAGGGCGGGCGCGCCTCGAAGGGACGCTCGATCGTCAACCTGCTGAGCCTCAGCGACGGCGAGAGCCTGTCGGCATTCATTCCGGTGCCGCGCGACACCAAGGGCAAGAACGTTTTCTTCTCGACCAAGAACGGGCGGGTGAAAAAGACCTCGCTCGATCAGTTCGCCAACGTGCGGGCGACCGGCATCATCGCCATCGCGATCGATGAAAATGATCAGGTCGTGGACGTGCGCTTCACCGACGGCAATCAGCAGATCGTGCTCTCGACGCGCGAGGGCCAGGCGATTCGCTTCGCCGAAGAAGAAGTGCGTCCGATGGGCCGCGACACCGCCGGCGTCACCGGCATGGAGCTGGAAACCTCGACCATCAAGGACGGCAAGACTGTCACCCTGGTTAGCGACGAAGTGGTCTCGATGGCGACCGTGCGCGAGGACGAAACTCTCCTCACCGTTTCGGAGATGGGATTCGGCAAGCGCACGCCGGCGTCGGAATATCGCCTCACGCATCGCGGCGGCAAGGGCGTCATCACGATGAACGTGACCGAGAAGACCGGCAAGGTGGTGAGCGTGCGGCAAGTCGGCCTCGACGATCAGGTGGTGCTGATCACCGACCATGGCAACATCATTCGGCTGCCGGTGAAGGGCGTGCGCGTGACCGGCCGCAACGCGCAGGGCGTGACGCTGGTGAAGGTGGCGGACGGCGAGCGCGTCCGCGCGGTGGTCCCGCTGGCGGAAAAGGAAGAGGAAGATGACAACGGGTCATCGAATGGGAGCGGCACGACGGAGGAATAACTTTCGCCGGCAAGGTCGTTCGCGTGGGCAATCAGATTCGTAAGTAACGGTTTGGATCGGATGGATGGATAACCCTTTTGGGAATGATTGAAAGGCCAAGAAGGATCGAAGTTGGTGCGCGACGCGGCGAAGATTCCGTAGCGCAGATTTTAGCCCTCTGCGTGTTTTGAGAATCCCAGAGAGAACACAGATGGAAAGGGCGAAGTTTGCCGCCGATGTGGCCGCGCGGAAACGGGCGCGCCCTTTCCACTCACTGTCATTCCGAGGTTAGCGCGGAGCGCGAAGCTGAGGAACCTCGACACGCGCAAACGCCATCGCACTCCGAGTCGAATGCGACCACAGCCGTGCGGCCGCCCAGGGAGTGAAGAAGACCACGCTAGTGGTCCTCGGCGTGAATGAGCATATGGGGTCGCAATCGATCAGGAGTACGCGGAGACTGAATGTTTCGAGATCCTTCCGCTGCGCTTCGCTTGCGTCAGGATGACGGCGAGCGGAGTGCCGATCTGTAAGGCGAACGCCCCCTACGGCTTGGACAGGGTGCTACCAAGTCTCCCCGCCGCGAGGCCGACCCCAATCAATCTCGCGATGACGATTGTCTTGCGAAATCCTTCTCACAAGTTGCTTCAACTGATAGTTAGCAGCCGATCGCTTTGAACGAGCAGTGCCTGGTTTCATTTGTTTGTAAGTCTTCATTCGCGTCATCGTCCGCTGAAATCACCCGCGGCGTGCAGCTAGCTTACCCACGGTCCGCGGTGGGAGGCGACGGGATTTGCAGCACGGTGAATTTTGCGTAGCCCGGCTTCACCGCCTCCAGATGCATCGGGAGCGAGATTTCGCGCAGCACCGGAATCTTCTCGGTGATGGTTCCGGTGCGAGGCGCATCGAGCGGCAGCGTCGTCGACCTCGGTGCCGACGAAGCGCACTACAGTCGGCAACATCTTGCCGGTGCCGTCGTAATGCGTATGGTGCGCCTCGAAAATCGCATCACTCTTGAAGGCCTTCGAGCCCGCGCGAATCAGATACTTGTCCTTGCTCAGCTCGCGCACCATCACCGACTCGCTCATCACGTAAATCCGGCCCACTTGCGGTCTGTGAAAGTACGGCATCAGCGGGTTGATGCCGAGCCAGAACGGGATGACCACATGCTTGCCCTCGGGCCAGTCCGCCAGTCGTACCACCGCCTCGCTGTCGTTGGCGCCGAGCTCGAACGAATGTCCATCGAAGTCGTGCAGGATCTGGCGGCTGAGGTCATCGTCGGGCGCCGTTTCAATTTCACCGGTCGCACCGAAGTCCATCGCCTTGTCGGGCGTGCAGGCCGCCAGCGCGAGCGCCAATAGCATCGATGCTATCACTCCAGGGAGTACCTTCATCCGGTACGGTACCTCGCATAAGACAGCGGGATGCCGCCGCCGAGCGTCCACTTCATCGGCAGCGAAACCTCGCGCAGGATGGGCATTTGAATGGTGCGGCCGTCATCGGTTTTGAAATCGCGCATCCCCATGAACTGCACTACCGTCGGTAGGATTTTCCCGACGCCCAGGTAATGAGTGCGGGCGGTCTGGAAAACCGTCTCGCGCTTGATCATCGAGCTGCCGGCCTCGATGAGCCATTCGCCCTGATCGTTAAGCGGCTTGATGAGGCGCGACTCGCTCATGACGTAATACTCGCCCTCTTTCGGTTGCAGCGAACCGGGCACCATCGGGTTGATGCCGAACCAGAACTGCAGCTTAAGCCACTGGTCCTTGGGCGAATCGATCTGGCGCGCGAGGGCGACCCCGGCATTGTCGCCGAGGATGAAACTGCGCCCGCGAAAATTCTCCTCGATCTGCGAGGCGCTGGAGAACCGGCTCGGGATGCCCGCCGTCGAGGCTACCGGCGGTGGCGTTTTCGTACATCCGGTAGAAAGCCCCACCACCACCGTCAGCATCGCGAGCAATGCGATTGGAGCCTTCACGCGGACTTGCGCTTGCGAGGAGCGCTGACGAAGCGGAGTTCGACGCGCTTGTTGAGGGCGCTCGCGATTCGACGAAGCATGGCCAGCGAATGTCCCTCATAATCCGCATCTTCGAGTCGCGAAATGACGGAGGTCGTGGTGCCGACGAGTTTCGCGAGCCGCTGCTGGGTCAGCCCGGCGCGTTTGCGAAGGTCATAGATTTTCCGGGCGACCGTATCGTTCGCCTCGGCCTCAGCGAATTCGGCGATTCTTGCCGAGTGCCCTTCGTAGTAGCGCTGATGGAGTATTTGAACCGCATCCGTCGTCGGCTTGCGTTCGGGCGTTTTTTTCATTTGAAGTTCGGGTTTCACGACTCCTCGAAAGTGTGGCGCTTGGGTCCTGAGACCATAACTAGCGAAACGCCGTGCGATCGTTCTACTACCTCCTTTCGTTAGGCGGCGGCTTTCATATAATGGTTCGCGATTTCGCTGCCCACCAGCTCGACCTGCTTCGCCCATGCATCGGGAGTGGCGATGGGCCATAGCACGAACTTGTCCAGGCCGTGGCTGGTGTACTCCGATACCTTCCGATGACATCCTCGGCGGTGCCATAGACCGTGCGCTCGAGGAACGCCTCGGCGCCCGCGGCCCAGCGCCTTCAGCATCGGTTCCATTTCATCGAGCGCTTTCTGGCGCGACGTCGCGATGCGGCAGAGCAGGATGAGACCCGACTCGATGTGGGCGTTGTCGCGCCCGAACTCGACCGCGTATTTGCGAATCGAGGCCATGCTCTTCGCGTATTCGTCGGGGGTCTGGAACGAGGCGAAAAATCCGTCGCCCATCTTCGCGGTGCGCTTCAGCGCCGCTTCTGACTTGCCGCCGATCCAGATGTCCATGGTGCCGAAGTCATTGTTGGTGCGCGCGACCGGACGCGGCTCGATAGTCACATTGTCGAAGTTGAAGAAGCGTCCGTGGTAGCTGGCGTTCTTTTCGCGCCACACGGTGCGCAGCACCTCGATGCCTTCCTCGAGGCGCTTGCCGCGTCCTTCGGTCGGGATTCCACAGGCGGCGTAGTCGGCGAGGTTGGCGCCGGTGCCGACCGCCATCACCATCCGGCCCTTGGAGAGATAATCGAGCGAGGCGAACGCTTTCGCGGCCAGCAGCGGATGGCGCAGGTTGAGCAGCAGCACGCTGGGCCCGAGCTTCATCCGCGAGGTGCGCGAGGCCAGCAGCGAGAGCGTCGCGATGACGTCGAGTTCGGGCGAGGGCGAGAGCAGATGGTCGGAGAGCCAGAATGAATCGAGTCCCCAATCCTCGGCGCTCTCGGCGACCTTGACGATAGTCTCCGGCGAGGGCATTCCGAGCCGCCACAATCCGAATCCGACACCGACTTTAATTTGCTTCATTGTCACTCTCCCAAGTTTGCCGAAGTTTGCCTATGCAGCCGCATGATATTAGCATTGGCTCCCACTTTCATGGATGACATCGCCGCCAACGGCAGAGATGGCTCAAAAGCGAAGCCAGTCACCCTCACCATACTAGGAACCGGCGACGCCTTCGCTAGTGGCGGCAGGGCGCAGGCCGGATATCTTCTGGAGATGCGGCGGCAAGCGCGTCCTGCTCGAAGCGGGCCCGGGCGTGCTGGTCGAGATGAAGCGCCACGGCATCGAGGCCGATTCGCTCGACGTGATCATCATCAGCCATCTGCATGGCGACCATTTCTGCGGGCTGCCGTTCTTGTTCCTCGAATACATGTGGGAGCGGCCGCGCAAACGTCCGGTCATCATCGCGGGCCCGAAGAACCTCGAAAAGCGGACCTGGATCCTCATGCGCGCGATGTTCTCGCGCTTCAACCTCAAGGAACTGCAGACCAACGTGAAATGGGTGGTGCTGGAGCCGGGCGAGAAGCCTCAAGCTCGCGGGGCTCAAGCTGAGCACCATCAGAAGTCCGCATACCTCGCCTGACATCTCGCTTTCGGTGAAGATCGCGGCGGATGGGAAAACTTTCGTCTTCTCGGGCGACACCGGATGGAACGATGAGCTGGTGGACTTCAGCGCCGGCGCGAATCTGCTGCTGTGCGAATGCACCTACTTCGAATCGGACCATCTGCGCTTCCACATGAACTATCCGGAGTTGAGGCGCAATCTCGATACGTTCAACGTGAAGCGGATGATGTCTGACGCATCTCGGGCGCGAGGCCATCAACCATACCGCGCGAGATCGAAATCGAGATGGGCTTCGACGGAATGAAGCTCGAAATCTAAATCCTCCAGAACATCCTAACGATAAGGAATCAGTCTGATGGGAATCGCTGACGGCAAACGCGCGCTGGTAATCGGCGTCGCCAACGATCACAGCCTCGCATGGTCGATCACCCAGGAACTGCACAAGCAGGGCGCGCAGGTCGCGCTGACCTACCAGGGCGAGGCGCTCAAGAAGCGCGTCGAGCCGCTGGCGGAGCAGGTCGGCGCGCAGCATCATCGGCGAGCTCGATGTCACCGTCGATGAGCAAATCGAATCGACGATGGTGAAGCTGAAATCGCTGTGGGGCGGCCTCGATATGCTGGTGCATGCGGTCGCCTTCGCCGAGCGCGAGGATCTGCGCGATCGCTTCCTGAACGTGAGCCGCAAGAATTTCGCGCGCTCGCTCGAAATCAGCGCCTACTCGCTGGTGGCGCTCGCGCGCGCCGCCGAACCGTTGATGGAAACCAACGGCGGCTCCATCCTCACGCTCACCTACCTCGGCGCGGTGCGCGCGCTCCCGAACTACAATGTGATGGGCGTCGCGAAGGCCGCTCTGGAAGCCTGCGTGCGCTACCTGGCGGCTGACCTCGGGCCGAAAAATATCCGCGTCAATGCGATCAGCGCGGGCCCCGCGCGCACGCTGTCGTCCTCGGCGATTCGCGATTTCCATTCGATGGCGCATGAGGTCGAGAATCGCGCGCCGCTGCGCCGTGCGATGCGCAACGAGGAAGTCGGCGGGATGGCGGCCGCGCTGCTCAGCGACCTCGGCAGCGGCGTCACGGGGCAGACGGTTTACGTGGACGTTGGTTATAGTATCGTCGGCGTGTGACATCGCTCGAATTCGAAATCGTGATGTCATCAGCCTGAGCTTCATGGAGGCGCCTGCGATGGCTATCACGATCGTTCACCCAACTCTCAGACAACTTCGCGTACCTGATTTCCGACGATGCCACCGGCGAATGCGCCGTGGTCGATTGCGCCGAGGCCGACAAGGTCCTCGATGCGGTCAAGCAGCACAAGCTGAAGCTGACCGCGGTGCTGACGACGCATTGGCATGGCGACCATAGCGGCGGCAACGCGGATATCGTCGGGCAAGGTTCCGGGCCTGCACGTCTTCGGCGCGAGTGCCGAGAACGGCCGCATCCCGGCGCTGACGCAATCCGGTCGCCGACGGCGACAAGATTCAAGATCGGCTCGCTGGAGGCGCGCGTCATCGGCATCCCCGCGCATACCAACGGCCACGTCGCCTACTACTTCCCGCAGCTCAAGTCGGTTTTCACCGGCGACACGCTGTTCGTCGGCGGATGCGGCCGGGTGTTCGAGGGCAAAGCCGCGAACATGGTCGATTCGCTGGGCAAGCTCGCATCGTTGCCCGATGACACCAAGGTTTACTGCGGGCACGAGTACACCGAAAAGAATCTTGCGCTTCGCGCTGACGCTGGAGCCGAACAACGCGCGCCTCAAGACCAAGCACGAATGGTCGAAGAAGGTGACCTCCGAAGGCGGGCATACGGTGCCCTCGACCATCGAGGACGAGAAGCAGACCAATCCATTTCTGCGCACCAAAAGCCCCGAGCTGCAGGCCAGCGTGAAGCGCATCGATCCGCAGATCGGCAGCGATGCGATTTCGATTTTCGCAAAAGCGCGCGAGCTGAAGGATCGCTTCTAGGAGAACCTCCATGTCACGAGTCACCGAGCAGGCGCTGGCCACCCTCAATCAATTCCTCGACGCCGTGATGTCGCAGAAGCACGAGCGCATCATGGCGTTCTTCAACGACGACGCGCAGATGTTCTCGCCGCTGGGAACCTATGCTGCGCGCCTCGATGGGCGCGGCGCGATCGGCAAGCAGTTCGAATCGATTCTCGAATTCGATCAAGGCTCAACCCGGCGGCGGAATCTGAAGATCGAGCCGCAGGATCTCGATGCGCGCGAGCTGGCGCCCAATGTCGCGCTCATCACGTTTCATCTGCGGCTGCCGGGCCCGCTGCATCGACGATCATTCGTCATGACCAAGGGCGCGAGTGGATGGCGCATCGCGCACATCCACGCGTCGATCGCGTCTGCAACTGACTCGAGTGGCGAACACCTGAATCGTCCATTGGAGATGGTTCAACTCATGCTGCTGAAAGATCGAGTCGCATCTGATTACCGCCGGCGCCGGAGTCGGAATCGGGCGCGCGGTCGCAACCCGCTTCCTCGAAGAAGGCGCCAACGTCGTCATCACCGATGCGCATCCGCGCCGCACCGCCGAAGCCGCGGAGGAACTGAGCAAGCAATTCGGTCGCGAGGTCCCGTGCATCGGCGTCGACGTCACCAATCGCAAGCAGGTCGAGGATGCCGTCGCCGCAGACGGTCGACAAGTTCGGCAGCATCGACATCCTGTTCAACAATGCCGGCATCAACAAGCTCGAACCGATCTGGGAAATCAAGGACGAGACCTGGGACCTGGTGATGAACGTATGCCTGCGCGGCACGATGTGGACGATGCGCGCGGCGATTCCGCACATGATCAAGCAGGGCAAGGGCGCCATCGTCAACATGGCCTCGGCGGCAGGATGGATCGCATCCTCCGGTGGCGAGGCGCCCTACTCCGCGGCGAAGGCGGGCGTGATGGGACTGACGCGCGCGGCGGCGGGCGAGCTGGCGGGCAAAGGCATCCGCGTCAACGCCATCGCGCCGAGCGTCATCTACAACGAGTTCCTCGAGCGGATTTATCCGAAGTCGATGTTCGAGGGCGCCAAGAAGCGCAACCCCATGGGCCGCCTCGGCGAGCCCGCCGAGGTCGCGAACCTGGCGCTGTTCCTCGCCAGCGACATGTCGTCCTACATCACCGGCGAAGTCATCAGCATCAGCGGCGGCTCGATCGTGGTGCCGTAGACCTCACAGAAACCTGGATTGACGATAGGTGAAACGGACCGCGGCGGGGGATTCGGATTCTACCGTCCGTTGGAATCCTGGAGGCCGCTTTCCTTTGCCCGAGAATCCAAATCAGTTTGGCCGCCCGCCGATCGGCTGCGAGAAAAAACGTCGCCTTGACTACCCGAGAAGGCGTCCTTACTGTTTGAGGATAGCCTCAAGGGCAGTGGAGTTTGGGAGAAAAATCCGATGGCAAATGAGAAAGTCCTCCACGTGACCGATTCCAACTTCGAAAGCGAAGTTCTGAAATCCGATAAGCCGGTTCTGATCGATTTTTGGGCGCCGTGGTGCGGCCCCTGCAAAGCCATCGCTCCGTCGATCGATGAGCTCGCCAACGAGTACGACGGCAAAGTCAAATTCGTGAAAATCAATGTCGACGACAATCCGCAGACGCCCGCCAAATACGGCGTCCGCGGGATTCCCAACCTGCTCATCATCAAGGGCGGCCAGGTGAAGGATCAGATCGTCGGCGCGGTGCCGAAGGCGCATCTCAAGCGCGCGGTCGACGGCGCCTTGGCGTAAGGGATTACTTACTCGGAGACGCCATGAGGCGAGGCCACCGGAGATTCGGTGAGCCTCGTTTCTTTTTCTATCCAGCCGCGAATGATCTCGGCGCGCTTGGTTTCGTAAGCCTGCTTCACATCGTCGGGAATGAAACGCACCAGCTCCTGGTTGTAGAGCAGCAGCCGCGGCGCGAGGCGCGAATCGCGCAGAATTTGCGCGTCCGACGGCAGCACGACCGCCATCAGCGTCACGACGAGGCCGGCGCCGATCGCGGCCACGCTCGCGCCGAGCGCGGCGCCGATCAGCCGGTCGGCCCAGCTCAGATGGACGACATGTGCAGCATCCGCATCAGCATCGTGCCGACGATCTCGATGACGAAAAACAGCGCGGCGAAGAGGACCACATAGCCGATGAGGCTCGCCTCGGTGGGACTGGTGCCGAACTGCTGCTCGATGAGCCGGCCCGCGCCCGGATAGTAAATCGATGCGAAATAGATTCCGCCGAACAGCGCGACCACCGAAGTGAGCATGCGGATCGCGCCGTGCGAAAGCCCATAGATGGCGCCGACTGACAGCGCGATGACGATTGCGAAATCGAGCCCGTTCATCTGACCTGCTCGAAAAGCTATCGGATACCCGAGCTCTGAGCGAATCGCGCCCGCGTTCGATCAAAATCTCCGATGTGTATAAATAGTGGCATGCCCGAACGCGTCTTTATCGAAGACCTGTCGAAACACGCCGGCGAGGAAGTCACGCTCTCCGGATGGCTTAACAATCGGCGCTCCAGCGGCAAGATTCACTTCCTGCAACTGCGCGACGGCACCGGCATCTGCCAATGCGTCGCGACGCTCAATGACCTCGGCGCCGAGGCGTTCGCGGCCGCGGATCATCTGAGCCAGGAGACCTCGCTGCAGGTAACCGGCCTCGTGCGCGAGGACAAACGCGCGCCCGGCGGCTACGAGCTGACGGCGAAAAGTTTCCAGGTCATCGGCCCGTCGAGCGACTATCCGATCACGCCGAAGGAGCATGGCGTCGCGTTTTTGCACGACCTGCGCCATCTGTGGATTCGCTCCTCGAAGCAGAATGCGATCCTGCGCGTGCGCAGCGAGGTCGAGCAGGCGTGTCGCGATTTTTTCTACGATCGCGGCTTCGTGCTCTTCGATGCGCCGGTGTTCACTCCGACCTCATGCGAAGGGACCACCAATCTTTTCGAGGTCGACTACTTCGGCGAGCGCAAGGCCTACCTGACTCAGAGTGGACAGCTCTATGCGGAAGCCGGCGCCCTCGCGCTCGGCAAGGTCTACTGCTTCGGGCCGACCTTTCGCGCCGAGAAATCCAAGACCCGCCGTCATCTGACGGAATTCTGGATGGTCGAGCCGGAGGCCGCCTACTTCAACCTCGACGACGACATGAAGCTCGCCGAGGATTTCGTGTCCTACATCGTCGGGCGCGTGCTCGATCGGCGCAAGGAAGAACTGAAGCGCCTCGAGCGCGACACCAAGCCGCTGGAAGCGTCGGCATCGACGCCGTATCCGCGCATCAGCTATGACGAGGCGATCGAGAAGCTGAAAGCGAAGGGCATGGAAGTGAAATGGGGCGATGATTTCGGCGGCGACGAGGAGACCGCGCTGTCATCGGAATACGATCGGCCGGTGATGGTGCATCGCTATCCGACTGCGTGCAAGGCGTTCTACATGAAGCAGGACCCCGCGCGTCCCGAGGTCGCGCTATGCGTCGACATGCTCGCGCCCGAAGGCCACGGCGAGATCATCGGCGGCGGCCAGCGCGAGGACGACTACGAAACGCTGAAGAATAAAATCCTCGCGCAGAACCTTCCGCTCGAGCCGTTCAACTGGTACCTCGATTTGCGGCGCTACGGCTCGGTGCCGCACGCGGGCTTCGGGATGGGCATCGAGCGCTGCGTCGGATGGATCACCGGCACGCATCACATCCGCGAGGTGATTCCCTTCCCGCGCATGATGGAACGCCTCGAGCCGTAGCCTTTAGAGTGACACGCGGTCACAATTCGCCTCATGAGGCTCGAAATCTGTATCGACGTGGATGATGTGGATCGCGCCGTCGATTTTTATGGGCGTGGTCTCGGCCTGGAAATCCCGCAGCATGAAAAGGAATGGGCAAAGGCTGTGCTCGACGAGCAGGTTTTTTGGACTATGAAAATCGCCCCGGGCCCCGACGGCGCGATTTCACGCGATTACCGCCGTCATTGGACACCTGTCCATCTTGATTTTCACGTTGACGATCTCGATGCGGTCGTCCAACGCCTTCTGGCTGCGGGCGGAAAGCTCGATCGCGAGATCCAGCGCAAACCGGATGGCAGCGCGCTGGCGAATCTGTCCGATCCGTCCGGCAACGGGATCGATGTCGTCCAGCTGGCGAAGAAGTAGCGGTTTTTTGGACTCCGTTTGTTTTCCTCCCCCATTGATTGGGGGAGGTGTCTCAGCGCAGTTCGTGCGATGTCTTAGAGCAGGAACTGTGACGAGACGGAGAGGGACCTTAGCGCCGGATTCTGCCTCCGAACTGCTCGCTCAGTAGCTGACGTTCGCGGCTTGCGCATCAGCCTTTGGCGCGAAGCGCGCGGGCGGTGCCCACGGCGTGCCGAGCGATTCGAATTCCGCCAGCAGCATTTCCGGATCTTTGCCGCGCGAGTTGTTGCGAATCAGGTCGCGAATCATCGCCGGACGATCGACGGCTCGTTGCCGCATCATGTTTTTCAGCGTCCGCTCCATCAGCGCGTCGACGACGGTTTTGCCGGAGATGTCTTTTCCGTCCCGTCCATAGCAACGTCCGCGCGCTGATTTCCGAGAGCCCGGTGCGAAGATACTCGACGTGCGGGTGCCTCGTCGCTACGGATGTAACGCACCAGGTTCGCGGCCGCCTCGGGCGCATCGGAGACTTCCGGATCCGATAGAACTGCCTCGGCCCATTCAAATGTCGAGGCAGCAAAAACCTCGATCGCGAGTACGTCGACCATGAAGCGAAGCAGCCGCTCGACCGGCTCGCCCAACGACGGGAAGAGTGCCTGAGGAGGCGTGGCGCTCCGACGTCCCATGATCGCGGCGAAGATTTCCGGCGAGATGGTCGGGTTCGAAAGCGCGGCATCGCGCGCGGCCTCCCACATCTGCTTGTGGCCGCCCTCGGCGTCCCAGCCGGCCTCGTCGCGCGCGTGCGCCTCGAACAATCCGCCGGTCAGATGCGCGAGGGCCGTCCCGGCGACATCCTCGCGGATGAAACTCTTCATCGGAGGAACGGGCAACTCGCGAATGAAAGCACCAAAGCCCTCGACGATCGCGATTTCAGTGAGGATGCGTATCAAGGGCTCGCGCACGCCATTCTTCAGAAGAAAGCGCGTCTGCTCGACGTTAGGCGTATAGGGCGGAATCACTTCGTGCGGAACCTCGACCAGCGGCAGCGCCGAAGTCGCGAGGTGCTGATCCTGCCACGCCTTGATGGCGGGATTGCGCCACACGGTGCGCGGCGATTGATAGGCGCCGTCCTTGTCGAAGCCGCCATGGCAGCGGCGATCGTTGACGCTCAGGGTGCGATCGTACTTGGGATTTTCGAGCAACTCGTCGAAGGAAAAATTCAGTCGTGATTCATTGAGCATGATGGGGTGTTCCTCGCTGTCTACCTAACATACGTTAGGGAAGCGCGAGGATCAAGCGCCGCCACGACGATGTGGGCCTTACTGCGAAATCACCATCTTCGAGGTGCTGCTGAGCGGCCACGTAACCGTCGATGCGATCCGCGCAAGCGGCGCAAAATTGTAGGTCACAGTTACATTGACCACGCTCCCGGGATTCTTGTTGTTGGCCGGCGTCCAGGTGGTGGTGACCGTGAGCTTCGAGGGTGAAGTATCGATGCCCTGGGCCTCAGCTATGACGAAATTCTTTACGTCATCGGAACTCGCGGGGCTCGGACTGGTCGCACCCCGCACCATCGCATACCGGGCGGCGTCGCGGGCGGCATAGGTCACGAAGTTATAGGCACTGACTGCACCCACACCTTGCATGACCGCGAAGATAAAAGTCAGGAGATAGAGGGAGATCTTGGCGAACTCGGCGCCGCTTTGCCCGCGCAGGCGGCCGCGAACGATGGTATTCGCCAGTTTGTTGAAGTATCGCCGCGTCATCCGCCTACCGCGTCAGGGAACCAGAATTGTGGAGCTTCCTTGCAACTGCAAAGTCCGGGTAATTCCTGGATAGGGCAGCATCGTGCTGAACGAAGCGCTGGTCGTAACTTTGACATAGAGTTGTAGGTTACTGACGCATCCCGCTGCCGTCGTACAAGACACCGTGCTGCCATTGCAGAGACAGAAGTTGGTAGCAGTCGCGCTGAAGCCGGCAAGGCCATTGGCGTCATTGCTGGCCGCGGTTCTCATCCCACTGAAGTCTGCGGCGGTGGAGCGGTTCTGACCCCCATATTGCGCGCCGGCTCGCGCCGCGTTGGTCAGCACCGAGGCGGTCGAGAATGCGCGCGCCACGTCCGACCCGATCATCAGGAGGAGCACCGCGGCAGGAATCATCAGGCCGAATTCGGTTGCGCTTTGTCCGGCCCTACCGAGGAGATTTCGTGGTAGTCGTCCTTTACGCCGAGAAAGTCCGGAGCATTCGAGTCGCCGCGCAAACATCTTGTCCACTTGCCTTAGAGTTACTGAACCAGGAGCCCGCTCTTTATGGGAGACCCGTCGGCCAGGCTTGAATAGTTGTTTCCAATCGAGCTGTTACCGTTCCACACCAGGTCGTAGGCGACCAAAATGGTATAGCCATTCAAGGTGGAATTACCGTTGTAAGTAAGGGTGGTAGTGGGAAAGTACAGGGCTCCGTCAAATGTCGAGGACGAGTTACCATTGATGATGCTGCCGGCGCCGCTGCTGATCGACGGATCCTGAAAGAACAGAATGCCTTGTAACGAACCCGACGTCGGTGCAGTCAGGTTCACCTGAGTGTTGCCATTAAGCTTGATCTTTCCGTAACCACCTTGTCCGCTGGTGTTGTAGAACGTCACCCCGGTCCCGCTCATCGAGGAGGTATTACCGTTGATGGATAGCCCTCCGCCACCGAGAATATAGGTTCCGGGATTGAACCTTATAGCCTGGTTTCCGTTGATGGAGATCCCGCCATAGTAGAACCCAGGACTAAGTGTAGCAGTGGACGTATTTCCATTCAGATTGACCGGTCCGCAAAAGGTATACTGACCGGTATTCATGGTCACGGCGGTGTTTCCGTTTAGCGAAAGACTGTTGCCGGTCCCGTTGGAGTTCTGATACTGACCGGGATTCAGAACGATCGAGCCGTTTCCGCTGGCACTGATGGAATTGCCCCAGGTCCCGGCCGCGAAGGTTACGGTTCCAAAATTTCCGGAAACCGAAACTCCGCTGGGATAAACTCCCGGATTAATAGTCTGGGGAGAACTCACCGCCAGGGTACCACTCTTATTGGTGGAGGCTTGCGTACAGGTGGGAACCGTGGGCGGCGTCAGTCCGGAAAGTGGGTCCGCGAAAGCGGCAATGCCCGCGTTAGGAGTGGGAGTGAAAGAGACGTTGCCGTTGGCCGAATAATTACCAACTACGCCGGTAAAGGTGTCGGCGATGCTTACATTGCCGTTGACATAAAGCCCGCTGGTACTGGTGGAGTCGACCAGAATTCCGCATGAGCTATTTACAGTTATGTTCCCGTTCATCGACAATGCGCTGTTTCCGCTCGGATCCAGGGCATAGATGCATGCGGTGCCGGACTTCGCCAAACCTACTGCGGTGGCTTTGATGGCCATCGAATTCATTCCCAAGGCGCGTAGAAAGTAGGTCTGCTGCAACTGGCTGATGGTAACCTGGAGAGCTTCCGCATTGCCGGAGTAACTACCCCCCGAAGGAGCCGCGGTGCTTACCGAGACATTGTAAGAACTCATCCTGGTACTGTGACCGTCGGTAAATCCATTCTGGGCCGCGGCGGCCTGCGCCGCGGCTGAGTAGTCCTGACCCTTGGAAAGTGCCTGCGCCGCGGCAATCGCGGCGGCATCGGCGGCGTTTTGCATTTGACGGCGGCTATTGCGGGCAATCCCCAAATCGAACGCCAAGCCAAGAAATCCTACCAGCACAAAAATTCCGCAGGTCAGAATCGGAAAGATCTGTCCCGGATGGTTGGTCCGCCAGGAACGCTGCCACCATTGGGAAATGGCCTTATAGGAAAACATCGCTCGCCACTTAGCTGGCGGCGAGCCTTTCGACGAGCCGATCATTGTGACCCCCCAAGGCGTTTCAACTTTGCAACAGGCGGCACCACCGCAACATGGGCTGCGGATGAAGCCAAAGATTGGTTAGCAGCGTGGCTGAAAACCTTTGAGCTTCCCCCGAACCTCTGCACCGAGGTGCAACGTTTTCGCCTTAGCTAGGTTTCGGAGAGCAGGAAGGATGCCAATTTTACTTTGTGGAACGAAGTGGCCAGGCGAACGGAGCGTTGCTTACTTTGTTATTCGTAGCGGAGTGCTTCGATCGGATTCAGCATCGAAGCTTTGCGCGCGGGATAGTAACCGAAGAAAATTCCCACCGCGGCAGAAAATAAAAATCCGCCGATGATGGCCTTGGTCGAGAGGAGCGTGGGCCATCCGGCCAGTAGCGAAATGCTTTCCGATGCTCCAATGCCGACCAGGATGCCAGAGACTCCTCCGATGAGACTGAGTAACATCGCCTCGACCAGGAATTGTAGAAGGATATGGATGCGCCGCGCGCCGATCGCCATTCGGATGCCGATTTCGCGGGTTCGTTCAGTCACCGACACCAGCAGGATGTTCATGATGCCGATGCCGCCGACTACCAGTGAGATCGATGCGACGGTAGCCAGCAACAGCGCCATCACACGGCTGCTGCTTTCCGCGGCCTTCGCGATTTCGCTGAGATTGCGAATGTCGAAGTCGGCGTCGCGTCCGGGCGCGATGCGATGTCGAGTGCGCAGCGTATCGGTGATCTGCTGGATCGCATCGGGAATCAACTCGTCGCTGCGCGCTTCGGCAAAAATTATCTGCACCACCCCGGTCATCTTGGGCGGCGCGCCGAAGGGGCTGATGACGGTAGTGCTCGCATTGTAGATGGCAGTCGGATTCGGCGCCGTAGCATAAGGATTGAGGATGCTTGTGGTCGCCGCGGCCGCGGGCTGCACGAGGGTCGGCGTCGCCGACGCCCAGCACTTTGCGCTCGGCAGTAGTAAATGGGATCAGCACGACATCGTCTTGATCCTGGCCATAGCCGGATTGGCCTTTTGCTGCGAGGACGCCGACGACACGCATCTGAACATTCTTCACCCGGATCATCGCGCCTACCGGATCCTGATGCTCGCCGAACAGATTTTTCACCACCGTGGTGCCTAGCAGGCATACCAGCGCGGCCGAGCGTTCATCTTCCTGGGTCAGGTCGCGCCCCGAGATCACCGGCCAATTGCGAATTTGCAGATAGGTGGGGGTGACTCCGTTGACGCTGGTGCTCCAGTTCATGATTGGCGTTTTCGACCTGCGCCGACTGCCGATCGAGGTAGCTCACCACCAGCACCGCGGGATCTTCCTTGGCGAGGGCTTCACGCATCGGCCGCGGTGAGCGTCGAGCGGCTGCCGAATCCTCCGCGCACGCCACTGGTAGTCACCGCGCCCGGCACCACGATCAGCAAATTGGTGCCGAGGCTCGCGATCTGTTCCTGCACCGCCTGGTTGGCACCCTGCCCGACCGCGACCATCGCGATGAGCGCGGCGACGCCGATGAAGATGCCAAGCATCGTGAGCGCCGAGCGCAGCTTGTTGCGCGCCAGTGCGCGGCCGGCCGCCCGCAGCGCCATCATGCCGAATCGTTGCGAGGCGGCTGACTCACCCGCCATCACGTCGGCGGCCAGCGGCGGCTGTGACCGAGGGTTCGCTTCGGAAACGCGCCGGCTGCCCGATACGTGACGCGCGCGCTGGCGCTGATCGGAAACGATGAGCCCATCGCGCACCGTGACCACGCGGTCCGCATACTGCGCGACTTCCGGATCATGCGTCACCAGCACCACCGTCAGTCCCGCGCTCGCGATTGAGCTTCTGCAGCGTGGCCATGATCTCGGTCGAGGTCACGGAATCGAGGTTTCCGGTCGGCTCATCGGCGAGCAGGATCGCGGGATTATTGATGAGCGCGCGCGCAATTGCGACGCGCTGCTGCTGTCCGCCGGAGAGCTGATTGGAATGATTTCGCTCCCGGCCTTCGAGGCCGAGCAGCTTCAGCGAAGCGCGCGCGCGCCGCTCGCTGTCGGCCATGTCGCCCGAATAGAGCAGTGGCAGCTCGACGTTCTCCATCGCGCTGGTCCGCGAGAGCAGGTTGAAACTCTGAAAGACGAATCCGATCCGGCGGCTGCGAATGCCGGCCAGCTCGCGGCTCGCTCAACGACGCAACATCGACGCCTTCCAGCAGGTAGGTGCCGCTGGTCGGGCGCGTCGAGGCATCCGATCACGTTCATCAAGGTGGACTTGCCCGAGCCCGAGGCGCCCATGATCGCGACGAACTCTCCGCGCTCGATGATGCAGGCTCACGCCGCGCAGCGCATGCACCTCGACGTCGCCAAGATGGTAGGTCTTGGTCAGCTCGCGGACTTCGATGACGGTTTCGGGCATCGGATCAGAAGCTGCTGCGGCAAGTCCGCGCGGCCCCGCGTCGGAGGCTGGCCCGCTGCCGGCGCTCGCCGTCCGGGCTTCGATCGATCACAACCTGATCGCCGGCATGGAGATCACCGCTGACAATCTCGACCATACTGCCGTCGTCGAGGCCGCGCACAACATCGACCTTGCGCAGCTTGCCGCCGTCGGAGACCCATACGTGAGCATTGCGGTTCGATTGCGGCTGACGTCTTTGCCGCTATGCGCATGCTGATGTTGCTGATGCGTAGTGGTGCCGTCGGGCGAAAAGCGCAGCGCCTGGAGCGGCACCTGCAGCGCGTCGTCGCGCTCGGCGATCACGATTCTCGCATTGGCGGTCATCCCGGGCTTAAGCAGCAGCTCGGGATTCGACACCGCGATGACGACATCGTAGGTCACGACATTTTGCACCGTGATGGGCGATTGCCGCACCTGCGCGACCACGCCCCAGAACGTCCGCTCGGGAAACGCATCGACGGTGAAGCCGGCCTTCTGCCCGACCTGCACCGGGCCTACATCGGATTCGCTGACGTTGGTATCGACCTGCATCTTGGTGAGGTCCTGCGCGATCAGAAACAGCGTCGGGGTCTGGAAGCTGGCCGCGACGGTCTGGCCAAGATCGACGTTGCGCGACACCACGGTTCCATCGACCGGCGAAATGATGTTGGTGTATCCGAGGTTCACCTTCGCGGCACTGCACCGCCGCCTGCTGCTGCATGATGGCGGCGTCGTCGACGCCGACCTGCGCGGTCGGCCGCATCGATAAGTGGCCTGTCGCGCTGTCGAGCGGCATCCTCGCGAGATGACATTCTCGGCGATGAGCTTCGCATCGCGCTCGTAAGTGACCTTCGCATATTCGAGGGTGGCCTTGTCCTTTTGCAGTTGCGCGTTCGCGTTGGCGAGGTTGGCCTCCGCCTGGTCGAGCGTGTTCTGATAGGTGCGCGGATCGATCTTCGCGCAGAGCTGGCCCTTTTTGACCTGGGTGTTGAAGTCGCACAGCATCTGCACGATGGGTCCCGAAACATAGCTGCCGACCTGCACCGTCACCACCGGATTGACGGTGCCGGTCGCGGTGACGGCCTGCACGATATCGCCCTTGCGAGGCCGCGGTGGTGACATACTGCGCGCCGCCCGAACGGCCATGCAGAAAGTAGGCGGCGACGCGAATAATAGCGACGGCGACGATGAGAACTCGCACGCCCATCTTCCGGGATAAAAGCGTCATTGGGATGCCTCGATTATAGGTGTCGGCGGCCCCGCTGTTCCAGTAAGTTTCCATCATCATATAAGACGTGTTTTGGCGATGTTAGTTACGCCAAAAACACAGGAGGTCATAAGGAGATGCGATGACCGAGGCTCCGCCGCTGGCCGGCATCAAGGTAATCGACCTGACCCGCTATCTCGCGGGTCCGTTCTGCACCCAAATCCTCGGCGACTATGGCGCGGAGATCATCAAGGTCGAGCCGGTCGAGGGCGCGCGCGCCGACCTCGGCAAATATTCGGGCAAGGACAACTACTTCTTCCTGAGCTCGAATCGCTCGAAGAAAAGCGTCCAGATCGATACCGAAAAGTCCGCGCGGGCGCGAGGTTCTGATGCGCCTGCTGGCCGATTCGCCGACGTGCTGGTCGACAACTTCCGCCCCGGCGTCATCGAGGCGATGGGCTTCGGCTACGAGGCGCTCGTCGACAGCGCAACCCACGCATCATCACCTGCAGCATCTCGGGCTTCGGCGCGACCGGACCGCTGCGCGACTATCCGGGCTTCGATCAAATCGCGCAGGGGATGTCGGGCTTGATGAGCGTGACCGGCACCGCCGAGAGCGGACCGACGCGGGTCGGCATCGCGATATGCGATCTGCTCGGCGGGATTTTTTCCGCGCAGGGAATTCTGCTCGCGCTCGAGGCGCGCCATCGCACCGGGCGCGGCCAGCGGGTCGAGACCTCGCTGCTCGAATCGATCGTCAGCATCCTGAGCTGGTCGGCGGGAATTTATTTCGATACCGGCCGGACGCCCGGACCTGCCGGCAATCATCATCCGCTGTCGTCGCCACATGGAGTCTTCAAGGCCGCGGATCGCGTGTTCAATATCGCGGTCGGCAACGAGGCGATGTGGCGCAAGTTCGTCGGCATCATCGGACGGCCGGAACTCGCCAACGACGACCGCTTCACCGGCACCGGCCATCGCATCAAGTATCGCGATGCGCTGACGGCCGAGATCAACGCGGCGCTCGCGGCGCATCCGGCGCAGTACTGGATCGATCTGCTCAATCGCGAAGGGATTCCGGCCGGCCCGATTCTCACCATCGAGGAGATGTTCAATCATCCGCAGACCGCGGCGCGCGAGATGCTGCTCAAGATGCCGCATCCTGCGATCGGCACCTATCTGACAACGGGGCTGGCCGCGAAGCTATCGGAGACTCCCGGGCACGAGTGACGCGGCCTCCGCTGTTAGGCGAGCATACCGATGAGGTGCTGCGCGCGAATGGCTTCACCTCGGAGGAAATTGCAAAGCTTCGCGAGTCGAACGCAATCAAATGAACGAGGGACTCTTATCGACGATCAATCCTTGCGCACTTTGTCGGCGCTGAAGTAATCCCCGCCCTTGGCGCGGGCGTCGTCGGTTCCCCACTGCACTTCGCGATCGACCTTCTGCATCAACGGGATGTGCTTGGAACAGTGCATGTAAGCTTCTTCGACCGAAACAATCACCCATCGCTCGAGGTTGGCCGGGTCCTTGCCGATGAGGGTCGCAAGCATCGCATCGCCATGCACCGCAGCGGCCGCCGAACGATCCTCGAGCAACTTCAAGAAGTCAGAATGTTCGATGATACGCGCGCTCCCGTTCACATGAAGGCCAATTCGGTCCTTTCCAAAATCGATGAACATCAGTCCGACGTGAGGATTTTCCGCAATGTTGCCCATGCTCGACATCACCCCGTTGCCGCGAAACTCCGGGTAGGCGACAGTTCGAGCATCGAGCACTTTGACAAAGTTAGGATGCCCGGCGCGAAAGGACGCATCGGCGTTGCCATGACTATCCGCGGTACCGACGAACATCATTTCCTGACGTGCGATGAATTCCTGCATCGGGGAATTGAGATGCTCCAGGACCCGATGCTTGTAGAACGCGAGCGCTTGCAAGCTTTTGCCGTACTTCGCCTGTAGCTCATGCTCGCCCTCCGAACCGGGCAATTCTTCCAATTCGCCGGAAGACGAACCATTCTGGGCGCCGCACGCCCAGTCGACGATCTCCCGCACCATCGAATCGCAGGAACCGCACGCGAGGCCTGCGCGGGTCGCCTCGCGCACCGCTTCGATGGTGTTGCGTCCGCTCTTGATGCATTCGAGGATCGCGCCCTTGCTGATGGCCTCGCAGTTACAAATCTGGGCGTCGAGTGGAATCTGATCGAGTGTCACCCGTTTCGGCGCCGCACCTATGTCAAACAGGAGGCTGAGGCGCTCCTCGGGCAGAGCTGCATTGCTCTCAAAGGCGTGCAGCAGATTCGCCGCCTTGCCGCTATCGCCGAGCAGGATACCGCCGACGAGCTTGCTGTCGCGGATGATCAGCTTCTTGTAGGTCCCGCGCCTGGGCTCGGCGAACTGCACTACCTCGTCGCGCGGCTCGGCCGGTTCAATGAGTCCCATCGAGGCCAGCTCGACGCCAGCCACTTTGAGTCTGGTCGCCACCTTCGATCCGTGGTACGCAGCCTTCGAGTTAGCATCCGTAATATGGTCCGCCAGCACCTTGACCTGCTCCCAGATCGGCGCAACCAGTCCGTAAGTCTGTCCGCGATGCTGGATACACTCGCCGACCGCATAGATGCGAGGGTCGTCAACGGTGCGCATCTGATTGTCAACCACGATCGCACGCTCGACCGTTAGTCCGCCCTGGCTGGCGATTTCCGAATTGGGCTTGATGCCGGTGGCGAAGACGACCAGATCGCAATCGAGGGTCGTGCCGTCCTTGAATTCGAGGCCACTGACGCGATCATTCCCGAGCACCACGCGGGTATCGGCGCTCACATGAACGCTGATGCCCATCGCTTCCATCGATGACTTTAGGATAGCACCGGCCCCGGAATCCAGTTGCTGGTTCATCAGATGAGTCGAGCGATGAATGACGTGGACCTCGAGCCCTAAACTTTGCAGGCCATGCGCGCATTCCAGCCCGAGCAGGCCGCCTCCGATGACTGCCGCGCGCCGTTTGCCGGTCGCATACTCCGCCATGCGGTGGCAATCCTCGAGCGAGCGAAACCCGAAGATACCAGGCTTCATGCTGCCATCGGCTAGCGTCAGCCCCGGTAACGGCGGAATAAAGGACCGGCTACCGGTCGCTATTATCAGGTTGTCATAAGGCTCATCGGATCCATCGGCGCCGACTACGCGACGGGCGAAGCGGAAGATCCGGGTGGCACGAATCCCTGCACGCAGCCGGATGCTATTGCGCTCGTACCACGCGAGCGGATTGAGGATGATTGCGGAGGCCTGCTGCGATCCGTCCAGTACCGACGGCGAGCATGATGCGGTTGTAGTTGCCGGTCGGCTCGGCGCCGAACATTGCGATGTTGAACAACTCGGCGCCCCCGCGCGCGAGGATCTCCTCGACGCTGCGGGCACCCGACATACCATTGCCGATAACCACCAGATTGCGCTTGGGGGCCATCGGTCAAATCTCCACGAAGCCGAGGTCGATCATAACTTTCGCTTTGAGTCCTTCGGGCGCTGCGATCGACGAGCTCGACTATACTGTCAGGCAGGATGTCATCGATGATTGCAAGCGGAACATGAATCCCACTTTCGCGGCCGCATGGAAACATCCGCATCGGTTTGCCGTCACGCTGGAGAATCAAATACAGAAATTTCGGCGATGGATTACCGATCCGGCAATAGATCAATTGCGCGCGCTTGTCGGAGGGGACTTGAAAAGTTGCCTTGGGCTCGAGGCTAACTGGAGTTTCCAGTCCACGACCTTTGAAAGCGAACATCCCCTGAACAAATTTGTGCTCTTCGAACATAATCCCCCCGACCCGCTCGCTTTGACTGGATGCTAACGACCGGACTCTATCAGACCGGTAAATTGTGAGTGTAGCGCCGGTTTCGGGCTGACCTGGGGATGCAGAAGGTAACAGCACCTCCTCGCTACGCGTGCATCAGGCAGGGAAGAAAGCTGTTGGGCTTCTCGGGGTCGCGTTCGATGGGCTTACCCTGGTCGTCAAGACTGCGAAAGATCTTGTCCGCGATATGCTCGCCAAGCCGCCGATAGCTCTCCCACTGCGCCTCATCGAAGAACTGATCGGCGGTGCTCTCGTGCGGAAACGCCGGATGCTCGGTATGGTAGCGCCGCACGTCGGCGGGCTCATCGCCGATCAAGGTGGGCTTGATGTAGAGCAGAGTGGAAACATCGCCGTTTTCGTAGTTCACCTTTGCTAACGCAGCGTGAGCAAGCGAGAGGGTTTCATCGAGCGATTCGACCCACAGTCTTTTGCGTCTGTCCTCTTTCTTGGGCGCAGGAGGGGAACTCGGATCGATGACCGGTTCCTCGCTCCATTTTCCGCGCCGTAGTTGTTCCAGCGTTCCGAAGTACATCCGAAACGAATCATGCACCGCGCTATCCAGCTCCGGTTCGGTGAGGAATCGGATCTCCGCTCCGAAATCGAGTCTCGCCTTGCGCACCAGGTTGGCCAGACCTTCGAAGGTATAGTCTCCGTCAGCTTCGGCATCGACGATGATGATCATCGGGAGATGGCGGCGAATCAGTTCGTAACCGCCCATGTTCTCGAAGTGGCCGCCGTCGCTAAGCGGCCAGTACTGGCCCTGGGTGCCATGAAAGCGCGCCAGGAACTCGTCGAAGAGAAACGACTGCACGCTGAAGATGCTCCGAAACAGCTTCGCCACTGGTCGCGGCGAGCTGTTCACGGTTCCCGAATTCCACCAATAACTCAGGCGAACATTCGCCAGGCCTGCCAACAGGCTGAACGCCAGGCTGGTTCTCCATCCGAGGCCGGTCGAGAAGGCTGCGCCCGAGATACCGGTCCAATTTCCCAGCGATAAAAGCTCACCATGGAAATCGTCTTTGAATTGGAACACCCGAAACAAATCCAGCTTCTCCGCCTGTCGATCCTCATTGGCGAAGGTCGGATAGATTTCGCCGCGCGGCTTTTCGCCGTCGCGAAGGACCAGGTGATGCTTTACCCCGACACTCAGACCGGCGGGGCCGAGCGCCATGCCAAGGCCTTTGCGGTCCTGCTGCTCGATCTGCGATTTGGCATCGATGGTTTCGTTGACCGTAACGTTGACCAGGTGGACCGGGGCGCCCTTGCGGTAAAACTGCGCCTCCCGTTCGAGTGGTGTTGGTTCCTCGTTTTCCGAGGCCGCGGTCTGCGAAGCCCTGAGCCAATGATGTCGAGGCCAGTAATCGTCCTGCGGAATGTCGTCGCCGTCGATCGCGTCGGTTACATTTACCGCGCCGTCCTTCAACCGCCTGGGATTGGTGGCGCCCAGGTAAGCCCGGATCAGTCGCGAAGTGTAAATGGGGTGACTGGTAGATCGATTCAGGAATGGCCACGACCATCCGAAGAGGAAAGAAAACAAGCCGCATACCAGTAGCGCCGCGAACGGCAGGACCAGGGAATTTGCGGTGTTGTGGCAACCGAGTTCGGCCGGACTCGGCTTTGCGCACGCGCGGTTTTTAATCCCGGCCCGGCAGGTGGAGTCCGCGGTATTCTCGAGCATCGGCGGCGTAACATTTTTGCCTGGGACCACTTCCTCGATGCCCCAATGAGGCATCGGTCCCGACGGCAATCGCATGTTCCAGGTGATGGCGTAGGCGCCGAAATCGAACGCCACCAAAACCAGCGTCCCCACCACCGCGGCGGCGACGCCGGCAATCATCGTCAGCGGGACGCTGACCTTCTTGTTCGCCTCGCCACCTAAGCTCGACAAAATCGTGCGGGCGAATCCGACCAAGGCGAGCAGGGGAGCAAATACTGCCGCGCTCCAGCTCTTCATGTGGAGCTGATTTGCCAGCCAGGCGCTGTAGCCTGTCTGAGCGAGCGTATCGATTAGTACGAATCCGAGCAGTGCGACGGTGATCACCAGGCTGCTCTTGAGCTGGCGCGACAGATGATTACGGATCTGTTCGTTGCGATTGATGAGTACCTGATCAGTTTCGCTCAGGCTTCGAGCAACCGAAAGGTTCGGATACCACCCATTCAGGACCGCCCAAATGGTAGTAACTGCAGCAACGAAGAACACGATCAAGCAGATGGGCTCGATGGCGGGTTGCCCAAGGCTGGTACCCGACAAGTATCCGGCCGAGGCCACCACGAAAACTGCGAGGAGACCGAAGACCGGCGATAGCCAGAACGCCCCGGCCGCTTCTCTGTTGGGCTTTTCTATCAGCCAGTACGCCCATGCTGGGGGCACCACCAGAAACGCGAAGCTGATTGCGATCAGGATGGTGTAGGGGCTCCACCAAATCGCGGTGCATCCCCATGGCATTCGATTGACGAGAAAGTCCTGGTAACCGAACCATGCGTGCCCCAGGTACTCACACGATGCAGCACTAATCTCGATGGCTCCGCGCATCAGTTGCGCCAGCAGGAAAAGCATCAGCACGAAGACGCCCCATACGATCTGGACCGCGATGGCGTTGCGCAAAAACACCGCGAACCCAAGCAACAGGTCGCCCGAGCCCTTGGGCGCGAGATAGCGTCCGTTCTCCCGCAGCCATCGAAAAACCTTGCCCTTGGGAAAGGCTCCCGGCGCCGCTATGACCTGTTCATCACTGGCCGCACTCACTGCCAGGACATCTTCGGCGGAGGAAAACGTAGTGACCTCGGCGCGGGTGAAAAGTCTGCCGTAAAACGCGCCAAAGTAACCGCCGCCCGACACCGTAGACATGTAGTCAAGCTTCGAGAGCAGCGTGGTTCGGTCCGGTCGCTGTTCGTCGAGCGGTAATTTCTGCTTGCGCAAGCCCTGGAATAGCCCCAGGCAAAAGGTGGCGCTGCGGATGCCTCCGCCGGAAAGTCCGATCCCGACCGCGTCATCGAAAACGTCATGACGATGTGGGGTGCGGCTGCCGGTGCGACGAATCGTGAGCAGCTGGCGCTCGATTTCCTTCATCGCCTCGGGATAGGCGGGATTGTCGGCGGGATTGGCATCGCTCATGTCGATGCGCTCTAGCAATGCGCCATCGGTATAGCAAGGAAAATCAACCGCGAGTCGAGTCTGCTACTTTCGATGGATGCTATGACGAAAAGTCAGGCTTTTTTTTCGGTTCCGCGAACGAAAAAAAGCGGCCCGGAATTCCGAGCCGCCTTGAAACAAGGTCGATTTCGCGAACCAATCTATTCGCGTTCCTGGAAACCCTCCAGGTTGCGCGACCGCCCGGTCTGCCGCAGCTTGCGCAGCGCCTTCGCCTCGATCTGGCGGATGCGCTCGCGAGTGACCGCGAACTGCTTGCCAACTTCCTCGAGCGTGTAGTCGGTCTTCTGGCCGATACCAAAACGCATGCGCAGGATTTGCTCCTCGCGCGGAGTGAGCGTCGCCAGCACCTTGCGAGTCTGCTCGCCGAGGTTGCCCTGGATCGCGGCCTCGACCGGCGAGGGCGCCAACTCGTCCTCGACGAAATCGCCGAGCGAGCTTTCTTCCTCGTCGCCGATGGGAGTTTCCAGCGAGATCGGCTCTTTGACGATCTTGAGAACCTTCTGGACCTTGTCGAGCGGCATTTCCATCTGCTCGGCAATTTCCTCGGGGCTCGGCTCGCGGCCAAGGCGCTGTACCAGGAGGCGCGTCACGCGCAGCAACTTGTTGATGGTCTCGACCATGTGCACCGGGATTCGAATGGTGCGGCCCTGGTCGGCGATCGCGCGCGACATCGACTGGCGAATCCACCAGGTCGCGTAGGTCGAAAATTTGTAGCCGCGCTGGTACTCGAACTTGTCGACCGCGCGCATCAGGCCGATGTTGCCTTCCTGGATCAGATCGAGGAAGCCCAGGCCGCGATTGGTGTAGCGCTTCGCGAGGCTGACTACCAGTCGCAGATTGGCCTCGGTCAGCTCTTTCTTCGCGCGACGGCTCTTGCTCTGCCCCGCCGCGATAGTTTCCAGCTTACGCGCGTAGTCCTCGCCGTCGGCCTTGACCCGTTTTTCGATGGCCTTGATGGCGCGTCTGCGCATCGCGAATTTTCTGCGCGATGTCGAGCAGATTCTCGCGGCTGTCACCGACTTTCAGAACGTGACGACGATCTTCGGCCTCGCCCGCTTCCTTGATGAGCTGGGTCTTGGTGCGCCCGGTTTCTTCTTCGTAACGGGCGATGAGGCGTTCGGAGTTGAGATACTCGTGGAGCAGACGGCGCATCTCGCCGATGATCGATTCCTGAAGGCGCGGCGACAACGCCATGTCGCGCAGCTCCTTCTTCACCTTGTCCTTGGTGCGGACGAAATCCTTTTCGAGTTTGGGCTTACGGCGCGGGCCGACTTTGCTATGGAAGAGTTCCTCTTCGAATTCGTTCAGCTTGCCCCGCAGCTCATCGAGCTTTTTGAGCGAGAGCTGGTAGCTTCTTGAGTTGCTTTTCATCGGCTTCGGGGCCGCGCTCCTCATCCGGATCGGATCGACGGCTCATCGTTCTCTTCGTAGATCTCACGCAGCTCGCGCCTCGCCGTCCAGCACGCGCTCGGCGATCTCGATGACGCGATCGAGGGTGACCGGCGAGCCGAGAACTTCATCCTCGACCTCGATTTCACCGGCCTCGATGCGCTTGGCGATTTCAACTTCCTGCTCCCTCGAGAGCAGTTGGAAGTTGCCCATTTCCTTTAGATAGAGGCGAACCGGATCCGATGATTCGCCGACCGATTCGGTCGCCGCCGCAGGAGCGGGGGCTTCGGGCTCTGCTTCTTCGGCTTCTTCCTCGGCGGCAGTTTCGGTTTCCGCAGTCGGAACTTCCTCGAGCACCTTGATGTCGAGGTCCTCGAAGCTGTCCAACGCAGCGCGCAGATCGGTCGGGGATGCGACATCCTGGGGCAGGAAATCATTGACCTGATCAAAGGTCAGGTAGCCCTGCTCGCGGCCCAGATCGACGAGACCCTGGAGATCTTTTCCTTCGTACTTTGGCTTCATGCTCTCAAATTTTCCGCTGGCTCCGGCACCATTCCGGAGCACGCAAAATTACCAACGACCGCTACGGAGCCGGAAGGAGAGACGGGTATAAGACTGACTCATCGGATTGAGATATAGAACGCCGAGGTCAAGACGGCAAGCCGCCGACGGCGAATAATCCACGCTATTCGCGCGGACTGGCCTTGTCAAACCGCTCTGATGCTAGTGACGAAGCGTTCCCCCTCAGGTTTCATCTCCGAGTCATATCGACCTGCGATCCACCGTTCGGCTCCTCGGATCTAGATGTAAATATATGCACGATACGACGCGGACCGCTGCAGCAACTCAGCACCATCGAAGATCCCGTTGGAGTGGAGGAAGAGAATTGGCGCGAACCGCCTGCCGAATCAGACGATCCGCGCCAATCCTGCCGGACACGGGTATGCTCTTTATAGCAACTTATGCGCGCTTACGCCAGTGCTAATCAGATGGCCCGCCGTTTTGGATGTCATTCGACGGTCACCGACTTCGCGAGGTTACGCGGCTGGTCGACATCGGTGCCACGTTCGACCGCGATATGGTACGCGAGCAATTGCAGCGGGACCGTCATCATGATCGGCGTCAGCAGCGAAGATGTCGCCGGCACCTCGATGATGTCGGCGGCGATGCTGCTCCAGCTCCGGCGATGCGGCGATTCGTGACCGCGATGATTCGGCCGTTGCGCGACTCCACTTCCTTCATATTGGACAGCGATTTCTCGTACAGCGTCGTCATTCGGAATGAGGACCACCACCGGCATCTTGTCGTCGATGAGCGCGATCGGGCCATGCTTCATCTCGCCGGCCGAATATCCCTCGGCATGGATGTAGGAAATCTCCTTCAGCTTCAGTGCGCCCTCGAACGCGACCGGGTAATTGATTCCGCGCCCGAGGAACAGAAAGTCTTGCGCCGAGGCATACTTCCTCGCGATCTTCTCGATGATGGGTTCGTTTGCGATGATCGCCTCGATCTGCGAAGGGATGGCGAAAGCTGCCTTCAGCAGTCGCGGCGACCTGCGCCTCCGATAGCCTCCCGAGCTTCGATCGCC
Organism: uncultured delta proteobacterium; assembly: GCA_963848285.1. Taxonomy (GTDB): domain Bacteria; phylum Desulfobacterota; class Binatia; order Binatales; family Binataceae; genus DATGKG01. The sequence continues at coordinate 284,258 of CAWKCZ010000003.1, forward strand.
AGGTGGATGGCGTATAAGTAGTACGCCTCGATCTGGGTCACGAAGCATTTGGTCGTCGTAACGCTGATTTCCGGGCCGCATCGCGTGTAGATCTGCGCGTTCGCCTTGCGCGCGATCGACGAATCGAGGGTATTCGTCAGCGCGATCAGATGTGCGCCGCGCGAGGCCGCCTCCTCCATCGCGGCCAGCGTGTCCGCCGTCTCGCCCGACTGCGACACCGCCATCACGACGGTGCCCTTCGCCGACCGGCGGATGCCGATACCGGAACTCGCCGGCATAATCGACCTCGACCGGGCATGCCCGCGACCTCCTCGATGATGAACTTGCCGATGAGCGCGGTTATCCACGATGCGCCCGCCCCCAGCATCACGATACGGCTGATGGATTCGGCGCCACCGGCCGGCATCAGGTCGGTCTCGAAGCTGACCGAGGCCGAATTGGCCGCCGCGCGCCCCGACATCGTGTCGATCCATGCCTGCGGCTGCTCGGCGATCTCCTTGCGCAGGTAATGCCGATAGCCGCCCTTGGTCGCCACCGCCGCGTCCCATTCGATGCGTCGCGGCGCGCGCGTCACCGGCGTGCCGTCGAACTTCATCACCTTGATGCCCGAGGCCGTAATCTCCGCGAGTTCGCCATCCTCCAGCACCAGCGTCGTTGCGCGTATGCTCGAGCAGCGCGGGAATATCCGACGCGATAAAGTTCTCGCCCTCGCCAAATCCGAGCACCATCGGGGTCGCGGTCTTCGCCGCCACCAGCTTGTCGGGCTCGGTCTCGGAAATCACGACGATCGAAAACGAGCCGCGCAGCCTCGCCGACCGCGGTGCGCACCGCCTCGGTGAGACCCATCGAGCTGGCGCCCATCGAACCGCATTCGGACGGGACGCCAAGGTTCTCCTCGATGAGATGCGAAATCAGTTCGGTATCGGTCTCGGACTTCATCTTATGGCCGCGCGCGACCAGCTCGGCGCGCAGTGCGACGAAGTTCTCGACGATCCCGTTATGGATGACTGCGACCGGTCCGGCCTTATGCGGATGGGCATTTTCCTCGGACGGTTTGCCATGGGTGGCCCACCGGGTGTGGCCGATTCCGATGTGGCCGCCGAGCGGCGCCTGCCCGACCATCGCGCGGAGGTTTTCGAGTTTGCCCTTGGCGCGCCGGATATGCATCGCGCCGTTTTCGACCAGGGTGGCGATACCGGCGGAGTCATAGCCGCGATATTCGAGCCGTTGGAGACCTCCGATGAGGATTGGATAGGCGTCGTTATTTCCTACGTACCCAACAATTCCGCACATATTGATGCTCCTAACTTTTAATCCCTTCTCTCGCCTGCGAGAGAAGGTGGATGGCGCGCAGGTCGCTCTTTCAATCTTGCGACCGGCGTGCCAGACGGATGAGAGCCGGAGGGCGTCCTCGCCCGACGGTCGTGGCGCACCACGCCCTCATGCTCTTTCTTACGCTGTCATCCCGAGCGCGCCTGCGAGTCGGGGGATTCCCGAAGCTCGCGCACCCTCGAATGACGTTTTATGTGGGGGGAGAGTTTCGAATTTTTTGATGCGAAGCGCTGCCGCTCTCACTTCACCCACTTGAGCCGGGATTTGTCGTGCGGTCACCCGCGCGGTTTGTCCGACTCTGACGATTGTGGAACCGGGAAGCCATCCGCCGAATCTCTCGATAAGCTTCCACCTCGTTAACTCGCTCGCGCGAGTCTGGCGCTACTCTCGGATGTCTATTCTATAAAATTTCCTCCTTCGAATAATCTGCGCATGCGTTAACTCTATAAATAGTGTGACTTGGGACGGCGCGCGATGCAATTTTATTTCAAGATCGTTTGGCCGACCACCTCGGTAGGCGTCTTGCATATTCTGTTGTCCAGCGGAAATTTCGCGTGCCTTCGACGCACAACAGGTACATTCGCGAGAGGCATTAACGCTTTTGCTCCGATCGCCGTCCCAGTTTGGCACCTTTCCAACAAACTCGCACCAGAGTATCGTGGTCCGGTGCTGCGTCAAAGAGAAGTTCCATGAGCATCCCTGTATCACTTGAGAGAGCCCGCCAAGCCAAACAACAGGCAGTTGATCTGTTTGGCAGATTCGGTACGGTCGTCGGTACCGGAATCATCTCCATCGACGGGGGCTATGGAATCAAGATCAACCTGCTCGACGCGCCCGCAAAAGACCTCGTACTGCCGGAGCGGGTCGAGGGGGTTCCGGTCAAGGTCGAATTTGTAGGATCGGTAAGGCCCCTAAGCCTGTAACGAGTTTGCCAGCCGATCGGCAGATTGGCTGAACTTCAGATTCACACCAGACGGCCAGGTAGTTAGTTCATAGACACAAAGTTACGGCCAGTTTGTCGAGAACGACTTCGAGGCTGGTCGCATAAGTCAATCCAAGATGATTGGCGCCGCCAAACATAGTGCCGGCGAACAGCAATCCCATCCCATAGTTGTAGTCATCGAGCACCAGTGAGCCGCTATCTCCAATAGCGCTAAAGGGTCGGGCCTCGGTACTCTCAATCTCGATTTGCTGGTTAAACCTTAAAAACCCAGCGCGGTATTGCGGCCGTACGCCGTCCATTTCGAAGGCCGAGACACGCCCTCTCGTCAATCCAGTTGTTCGACCTATTTTCGCCACCAATAGGCCGTCGACTATGGTGGCCTTCCTCAGTCCAGCTAATTTTCCCAGCCCTTGGAGACTTACGGGATCGTGAATGATAATCGGTTCGATCGAGGCAATCGCGCAGTCCATCAAATTGACTGCCGTCGCGTCTAAGGGCACGAACTTTTCGAGGCGCGCTACGAGGTCCGCGGATGTGCTTCCTCCGTCCATGTTTCCCGGTTGAAAGATCGGATCCCCTAAGCTGCTGGTGTTTTCATTGGCGAGAATATGATTATTGGAAAGGAGGTGGACCTTGCCGAGATCGTTTTTCACGAAGCATGCCACGGTTCCGGTGGTATCCGATCCTCCCACCGAATAACCGATAGGTACCGGCCGCGCCCATTGGGTCAATACACCCGGAGCGCCCAGTTTAAACACCTCGCCAACCTTGCGAACGTCGACCTCTCCCCTGGCCCGGCTGGTAATCGCCTCGACGATCCGGCCGACCGAAGACGAGGCCTATCGCTGGATTCGGATCGCAAGACGATAGTCGCCTTTGTTAGCGCTCGAGATTCCCAGCGCTATTGAGCCTTCAAGGTCGGGCGCGGCGATCGGAGGTCGATAACGACTCGCTCCGCCAGTATCGAATCCGAAAACTGCCGGATTGACCGGCTGGTTCGAATCTGCGACCAGAGCTGCCAATTCAGCTTTCAGCGCTCGGACTGAGTCTAACCGCATACGACCACTCGGCTACTCAAGTCTGTTGCCATGCTGCTTGACGTTCAACAAGCCGTATCAATGACTTTCAATGCGACCGCTATTCCACCCGCCGCAGCCAGGCCTTGGGGGGTACCGGTCGCAGCCGCCGCAACCTGAGCCGCCTCTAGCACCCGCTTCAAACTAATTCGTTTGCCGGCAACTTCCGGGCCGCCATTGTAGACGTCACAGAATTTGCCGCCGAGCTTTGACAGCCAATCCAGGGCTTCGCCGACATCGTGGAAAAAGTCGAAAATGATTCCAGCCGCTTTGGGTCCCGTGATGATTGCTTTGATCTGGGCCAGTTGCTCGGCAGTCAGTTCGACGTCGTGTAAGTCGGCCATGAAGATTTCCTCGTAGAAGCGTAGGTAGTTTAGATCCATCGTTATGTCAACGCTCTGTGTATCGAGCAAATCCATCAGTCACTTGCGTAGTAGGAAAGCAAAGGATCGAGTAAAAGGGCTCGGCCGCTTTAGTCTTCTCATGTGCGCGGACAGTAGAAACCGTGGCGAACGGAACGATTGCGATTGCCGTGGCAATGCTGACGAGTGTCGAAATGATCTGCTTCATCGCTCCCCAATGCTTGCTCTATCTTGGTGGAGCGAATGGCTTTGGCAAAAGTGCGATTAATCGCAACGGCGATGTGCGATTCCTCACATGATGGATGAACGCACGCTCCGGCATAGAGCGGCGGTGCTGATGCCCATCGCGGAGTAGCCCGGAGTTACCGGCAGAAGGCTTCGGCAAGTGCGGTCGAGAGCAGCCGAATCCGACCGCGCGGCGCAAATCTTTGTGGATGACCATCCAGATAGGGCGCAGCATCGGCGCCTCGCGCGGCCAACTCCGCAGCGCTCGCCTGGGTCGCCGAGGTCGCGGCGAGGTCATCTCATTCCCATTTGGCAGGCATGATGTGCAGGTTTCGCACATCATGCCTGCCGTAGGAATCAAAGACCTAGGGTGTCTTGACCGCGAATACCACGGTCGCCCATCCACCGCTGGTCATCGAACCGACGTCAGCGGGAATCATGCCGGGAGCGCCCAGGGTTTTGCGCGCTGCGGCCACGCCGAAGTGCGCGCCGTTGAGGTATTGATTCAACGCGATTGCACTCAGGTCGCCCGGCAAGATCAGATTGGGTTTCTCAGTCGAGTAGAAGCCCAGGTACAGATCGTTGGAATGCGCGGTTGTGAACGCACATAGCGTGGGGGTGGCATTGTTACCGTTGTTGGTGCAGGAGCCGTCCTCGAACGAGGCCGCGGTTCCGCGCAGCGCCAGCATGCCGCCCGCCGCGTATGGGCCTGAGCCCGTGAAGGTCCAGGTGAAGGTCGAGCCCGGCGTGTTGCCGCTCGCGAAGCGATACCAGACCGTTTCGACGCCGCTGCCGTTCTGGGTAGCCGTATGGAGCAGGGTCCATCCACTCGGCGCCGTCGCGGTTGCCAGCGACCAGTACGAGTAGAACGCTAACAGCAGGTCACCATTCTGAACCCCCGCCGGTACCGTCTGGACGTTGCTGGTGGTGCTGGTCGAGTTGACCAATGTCACCATCGCGACGGTCGCGGTAGCAGTAGGCGTGGTAGTCGCGGTGGCAGTGGTGGTCGGGGTTGCAGAGATGGTGGCCGTCGCGGTCGCCGTGGCCGGAGGCGCCGGTTTGATCGCGAACGCAATGGTGGCCCATCCGCCGCTGTTCATCGCACCGACATCGGCGGGAATCAGGCCCGGCGCGCCGAGGTTCTTCGCCGCGGCGGCGACTCCGAAGTGGGATCCATTGAGGTACTGGTTAATCAACTGCCCGTTGAGATCGACCGGCAGTTGCAGGTTGGTGTTTTCGGTCGCGTAGAATGCCGCATAGACCTCGTTGCTCATGCTGTTGCTGAACGAGCACAGATTGGGCGCGGCGCTGTTACCATGGTCGGTGCAGAAGCCATCTTCGAACGCCGCCCCGGCCGCACCGCGATATGCCACGATTCCGCCCGCCTCATAGGGTCCGGGTCCGCTGAAGGTCCAGGTTCGCGTCGAGCCCGGCACATCAGCGCTGGCGATGCGATACCACACCCGGATAGTTCCACTGCCGGTCTGGGTCGAGGTATGGAGCAGGGTCCATCCACTGGGCGCGGTCGCGTTGGCGAATGACCAGTAGGAGTAGAAGGCGAGCATCAGATCGCCATTCTGGACGCCCGCGGGAATCGTGAGGGTCGCAGTGGTGCTGCTGGTGGTGTTGATCAGGGTTATCGGTCCCGCGGCGAGCGTCGCGGTCGCCGTCGGGGTTGCGGTTTGCGTCGCGGTTGCGGTTTGCGTCGCGGTTGCCGTCTGGGTCGCGGTTGCGGTTTGGGTTGCGGTCCGCGTCGTGGTTGCAGTCGCCGTGGCAGTGCGAGTTGCGGTGGCTGTCGAAGTTGCGGTGGTGGTCGCGGTTGCAGTCGGCGTCGAGGTGGCCGACGGGCTCGCGCTGGATGTCACGGTTGCGGTGGCAGTCGCAGTGGGCGCGACGTTGCCCGACTCATACGCGCCGACGTCGCAGGCCGGAAAGACATTGGCGCCGATGTCCTCGCGATCGGGCCGCGTGGTGCCACGCTGATCGGTGTTTGGACACTCATCGATTGAAACACTGTCTATGGCCGGACTGTTCGGTTGCAGCGCGATCGTTTTGGTGGGACCGCCATTGTCCTGAAGTCCCGCAGGATCGAGGAGCGGATCGATGTTGCTGCCGATTATTGCTCCATTGGCACCTGGGCCGGTGATAAAGCCGCAGCTGTCGTCGTCAGAGATATTATCCGAAGCACCGCCATTGACGAGTCCCGAGCAGTTACCCGACGCTCCGTTGTCGGCGAATATATTGCCGAGCGAACCAAACAGTCCGACGGTGCTGACCCCACCGCCATTGGTCGTGCTGCTATTGTTCCAGACCGTGCTGAAACTAACATCCAGGGTGCCGTCCTGGTTGAATAGCGCGCCACCGCCGCTGTCCGCGCTATTGCCGGCAAACGTTACATTGCTGATGGTTGCGACTCCGTCCCTTGGGACGAGCGGAGTGACTACCACACCGCTGCTGACCGAACTGCCGGGTGCAACGATCGCAACGGGTCCTTGTTTCGCCGGCCCCTGGTCGAAAACCGCGCCCCCCTGCCCCGCGCTGTTGCTGGAAAGGAGGCTCTTGCGCAACGTCAACACGCCCGCGCTGTAAATGGCTCCTCCGGTTCCGCCGCTCGATCCGTTGTCTGACAGCGTGCTGTTGTCGATGACGAGGGTGGACAGGGCGTTGTTGAGGATAGCGCCACCGACGGTGTCCGGCGCGTTATTGTGGGAAAGCGTGCAATAACTAATGTTGAGCGTCCCGCTGTTTGCAATCGCGCCACCTCCGTCGCCGGCCGCAAGGCCATGCGCGAGGGTTAAATCGTTGAGGGTCAGCTTTCCGGAGCTATTGACCGTCAGTAGCTGGTAGTTGCCGCCGCCATCGATAGTTACGTTCTGTCCGGTGCCGTCGATCACGATGGCGCTGGTGATATCGGGAAGTGTAGCCGCCAGGGTGATCTTCCCGCTGACGCTGAAAGCGATTCCACTCGCGGTGCCGCAATCGCCGTGGCTCGAATCGGAGTCGGCAAGAGCATTGGTGATGGCCTCGCGCAGGGTGCACTTGCCATCGCCACTTATCGTGGTGTCCTCGAGCGAGTTGACCACGATGGCGGAAAACTCATACGCGCCGACGTCGCAAGCTTCCACCGGATTGCTGAAGCCATTGGAGTCGGGGCGCGGAAAGCCGCGCTGATCGGTTAGCGGGCACTGATCGATCGGAACCGAATCGATCAGGACGCTGTTGTAGAGGAGGGCGACCGTATGGGTCGGCCCGCCATTGTTTTGACTGCCATTGGGGTCAAGGTGCAAAGGAGTGCCAACATTGTCGCCCAATGCCTGTCCATTGGCCCCGGTTATCGAGCCGAAGTTGCAAGTGGCGTCATCGGCGGCGCTGTAGGTCGCGGTGATGCCATTTTCTACCAGGCAGTTTCCATTCGAGTTGTTGGCCAGGACTGTGTTCGCCATGATCAGGGCCACGCCGGTGAAATTGATACCCCCGCCCTGATCCGCCGAATTGGCAGTGTTGCCGTCGATGGTGTCGTTAGTGAGGTACAAAAAGTCGGCCGCGTGCTCGATCGCACCGCCGAAGCCGGCGGTGTTGTTGGTAAAGGTGCTGTTGGAGATCGCCATCTCGCCGAAGTTGCCGTTGTTAGCGACCGCGCCGCCATCGTTGGCGGCCGAGTTGCCGATAAATGCGCTGGCCGCAACTGCTACCGTTCCGCCGCGATTTCTGATCGCGCCGCCGTTATCGTCGGATGTGTTCGCCGCGAATGCCAAGTTGGAGACGGTCAGGGTGGCTCCTTGCTCAACGTTGATCGCTCCGTTGCTCGAATGGGCCGATGCAATCGTCAAAAGGTTGAGTGACAGTGTTGCGCCGGTATTGACGTCGAAGGCGCCGACCAAATCCTTCCCAAAAATCTGGATATTATGCCCGGTCCCATCGATCAGGAGGATGTTTTCTATCGTAGGCAGAATCCCCTGCACATGAATGTCGATATCGCCGTCGACACTGAAGACGATTTCATCATTGCCGGTGCCGGTTGCGCAGTCGCCGCCGGTGGTATCGACATTGGGGCTATTCGCGTTGTTGATGGCCTCGCGCAGGGTGCAAAATCCATTGCCGGTTACTGTCGCAGGGTCGGTAGTGTTGTTGACGACGATCTGGTTGACGGTCGCCCGGAGGTTGGATTCCACCACCACCATCACCACGGGCACCATCACCGCGACTATCGCGATGAGGAACTTGGGCCGCGCTATCGCGCGCGATGCGCCTCGAAGCATCGTTGAGGCGGATGGTAGGACGTTACGGGAATGCGGCCAGCTTTTAAGACGGAATCTGAAGTACTTCACTTTACCCTCCCGGTCGCTGGGTCCCGCCTGGCAGGGCGGGAACAAATCAAGATGCGAGACCGATTTACGGAGGGCTGACGCGCAAACAGAACCTCGTCAGCGGCCCAGCCCCCCCTTGCCGCTGCCGACGTTCTGTCTGCTAACAAACTATGACGTGGAGTACAAGCTTTACATCATTAAACCAAACTCATTATTCTTCGTTGCGCCTAAAGCATTCGATAATCGCCGACGATCACCGATGATCATCGATGATCATCGGTGATACCTATTTCAAACGATTAAACTACCTGACTTAACTCTTTTCGCCGTTGGTTACCTTCTTAGGGTCCTTTTATCGCGAAAACGACCGTTGCCCATCCACCATTGTTCATCGAGCCTACGTCGGCCGGAATCGCTCCGGGAGCGCCCAACGCCTTCGAGGCTGCGGCAGCGCCGAAATGAGACCCGTTGACATACTGATTGAGCACTATGCTGGTCAGATCACCAGGTAGCATCAGATTGGTGTTTTCAGTCGAATAGAACCCTACATAGACATCGTTGCTGTGGGTGGTGGAGAATCCACATAGCGTCGGTGAAGTACTGTGACCTTGGGTGATACAGGAGCCATCTTCAAAAATGGCGGCCGTTCCACGGTATGCCAGCATCCCGCCGGCGCGATACGGTCCGGACCCGCCGAAGGTCCAGGTGAAAGTCGATCCCCCAGGGTTCCCGCTCGCGAAGCGATACCATACGGTTTCGACGCCGCTACCGCTCTGGGTCGCCGTATGAAGCAAGGTCCATCCGCTGGGTGCGGTCGCCGTCGCGAGCGACCAGTACGAGTAGAAGGCGAGCAGCAGGTCGCCATTCTGGACACCGGTCGGCACCGTCTGGACGTTGCTGTTGGTGCTGGTCGATCCAATGAACGCGATCGGCCCCGGCGACGGTGTGGGGGTCGGGGTTGGCGTCAAGGTTGGAGTTGGCGTCAGCGTCGTGGTCGCGGTCGGTCCGATTACAAATGGGCGCAGCGCCAACGCGATAGTTGCCCATCCACCGTTATTCATCGAGCCGATGTCGGGCGGAATTGCTCCCGGTGCGCCCAGATTCTTGTTCGCCGCCGCGGCGCCGAAATGCGATCCGGCGACGTACTGATTGAGCACCAAGCTGGTCAAATCACCCGGCAGGACCAAGCCGGTGTTTTCGGTTGAGTAGAATCCGACATAGGTGTCGTTGCTGCTGGTAGTCGAGAATGCACACAGGGTGGGCGTGGTGCTGTGCCCTTGAGAGGTGCAAAAACCGTCTTCGAACAATGCCGCCACTCCACGGTAGGCGAGCATTCCGCCGGCGCGGTACGGTCCCGACCCGCCAAACGTCCAGGTGTACATCGATCCCGGGGCGTCGCCATTGGCAAATCGATACCAGACCGTCGCGACGCCGCTGCCGCTTTGCGTCGCGCTATGCAGCAAGGTCCATCCACTGGGAGCCGTTGCCGAAGCCAACGACCAGTACGAAAAGAACGTCAGCAGCAGGTCGCCATTCTGTACGCCCGCCGGCACCGTAACCACATTGCTATTGGTGCTGGTGGTGCCGATCAAGGTGATCATGCCCGGAACCGGAGTCGGCGTGGAGGTGGTGGTCTGGGTTACCGTGGGTGTTTGGGTCATTGAGGGTGACGGTGTCAAAGTCGGCGTATTAGTTATGGTCGGGGTGGCGGTGGTGGTCGCCGTCGGAGTTGCCCCGATGGGTTTCAAGGCGAGCGCGATACTCGCCCATCCGCCGCTGTTCATCGCGCCGATGTCATCGGGAATGACTCCCGGGGCGCCAAGATTCTTGGCGCCCGAGGCCGCCCCGAAGTGCGAGCCACCAAGGTACTGGTTGATTACTTGACCATTGAGGTCGGGAGGCAACTGGAGATTGGTGTTTTCCGTCGAGAAGAATCCCACGTATAGGTCATTGCTGAAATTGGTCGTGAAGGAGCACAGAGTCGGCGCCGTGTTATTGGCCGAAGTCGTGCAGAACCCGTCTTCGAATCCCGACGTAGCTACTCCCCGGTAGGCCACCATTCCTCCCGCAGCGTACGGTCCAGGCCCGCTGAAGGTCCAAGTGCGCATCGAGCCGGCAACATCGCCGCTGGCGAACCGATACCATACCCGCACCGTCCCGCTTCCGCTGGCGGTTGAGGAATTGAGCAAGGTCCAGCCAGGGGGCGCTGTCGAGCCGGCGAATGACCAGTAGGAGAAGAACACCATCAACAGATCGCCGTCCTGGACGCTCGCGGGAATCGTCACGATGTTGCTGTTGGTGGAGGTCGCCCCGACTACCATGATCGGCCCCGGCGCGAGGGTTGGTGTGGCGGTTGGGGTTGCAGTGACGGTCGCGGTGAAAGTCGGAGTTGTTGTGAGGGTTGCGGTAGCGGTCGGAGTGATTGTCAGGGTTGCGGTTGCGGTCAAAGTAGGGGTCGCCGTAGGGAGCACGTTGCCCGATTCGAACGCGCCGACGTCGCACGCAGGGACGCCCATGTCTCCGGGATCCGGGCGGACGGTGCCGCGCTGATCATTGGGCGGACAATTGGCAATCGGAACTGCATCGATCGCCGGGCTGGTCATTTGCAGACCGATAGTCTTGGTCGGTCCGCCATTGTCCTGCAAGCCGCTGATATCGAGGAGCGGGTTCACATTGTCGCCCAGGGTCTGACCATTTGCGCCCGTTCCGGTAAAGCCGCACGAGGTGTCATCGGCGATGTTGTCGCCACCGTCGGCGATGGTTCCCTTGCAGTCTAAGCCCGTCCCGCTGCCGGCAATGATCGAGTTGCTGACGGTGAAAGTCCCCGTGGTGGGGTTAGCGCGGTTGACCCCACCGCCGAGGCCTGCGGTGTTGCCGGACAGAGTACAGTTCTCCATCGTGGTTACGGGGGTGCCATAGGTCACCACCGCACCACCTGAGGCGCTGGCGCCGGCGCCGTTGCCGGAGAAGGTTGAGTTGGTCACGCTCAAGGTCGTAGCAGTCGTCGAAACGTTGTTGTCGGCGTAGATGCCGCCGCCATTGCTCGCGGCAGTGTTGGTGGAGAACGTACTGCCCGTGATGGTCGTCGTGCCGCCTTGGGTATAGATCGCTGCGCCACCGCTATCAGCGCCGACGGTAGGTCCCTGGGTGTTGCTCAGAAGTGTGCTGTTGTTGATGGTGAGATCGCCGCTGCTAAAGATGGCGCCGCCCTGCGAGGTGGCGTTGTTGTTCGAAAGTGTGCAGTTGGCAACCGACAGGGTCCCGCTATTGCTGACTCCGCCTCCGCTTGCGGCTGAACCGTGAGCGATCGCGAGGGTCATCAGGTGTAAGGCTGATCCTGCATTCACGGTCATCACCTGGAACGAGCTCCCGCCATCCACGATGATGTTTTGCCCGAATCCGTCGATGGTGACGTTACTCGTGATCGCGGGAAGTGCGCTGGCCAAATTTATGGTACCGCTGACGCTGAACGTAATGTCGTCGCTAACCAGGCAGTCTCCCCCGGTGGTGTCACTTCCGGCGTTCGCGTTGTTGATCGCCTCGCGAAGGCTGCAGAACGTATCACCTGAGCTGCTGGTGTCGCTGGTCGTATTGACGACCGTCGGGGTAACGCAAGGGTTGGAGGTCGAGAAGGGCGTGAAGTCAACCACCTGATCCGGGTCGATAACCGCGTCACCGGTACCAGTGGGGAAGAAAACGTTGGTCGGACCACTGGCGCTGCCCCACCAGTTGTTCTCTGCGTCGAGGGTGCCGGTGTGACCAGCAGCGGAATCAACTTCCAGGCCGGCGGTCGTGTTCCCCGAAATACAATTACTGTGCGCGCTAACGCCGGAGTTGGGGCCAAAGGCAAAAAGATCGTTTACCCTGATACCGACCATCCCATTCTTTAAGACATTGTTGGTGATGGAGATGTTGGTATCGCCGCCTGCCAGCCGAATGGTTCCGGTAGGGCTCGTGGATCCGTCACTTGTGTTACCGCTAATCGATGAGGCGTCGGTATCAAAAAGTATGACCCCACGCCGTGCGCCGAAGGAGTTGTTGGAAATAGTTAAGCCGGTGAACGGGTGGACCAGGTCGGTGTTGCTGATGTCGATGCCGGCGTCGTCGTTGCCACTAAAAGCGTTGCTATCGATAAGAACTGTCGAAACGACCCCGCCCACGTATTGATCGCTATAGATCCCGGCGCCACTTGCCGGGCCGGGCTGGTTGTTGTCCTTGAAGAGGTTGTACTGGACAGTCGCACCCGTTCCAGCGAGGCCCAACCCGACAATGTTGTCCTGAACAATGTTGTATATAACATGGGCGTTCGCGACGCCGGGTTTTATGAGAATCCCAAATCCGAAGACGAATCCATTCGTCGAGTTTTGTACAGTGAAGCCGTTGATAGTTACGTTGTCCGCCTGAATATAGAACGCGGTCTTTCCACCGTTGGTCGAATTATCTACAACCGATTCTGTCGCGACTCGCGTCCGAGCATCCGAATTCGCCTGGGCTCCGAGAATGCTCAAACCGGACAGCGACGATGAGATGGTTACTGCTTCGGGGTAGGTTCCGGATTCGACATGGATTATGTCGCCTGCCGAACTGGCGTTAACCGCAGTTTGGATGGTTGCGCAAGGGCTCAACGAGTTAGTGCAGGGAACGTTGGCGTCCGAGCCAGTGGTCGCAACATAGCGATCGGTGCCTACATTCGCTTTCGAACCGGATTGAACCAGCAGAATGAGCGCCGGCACGAGGACCGCGATAATCGTGACCAGATACGTGGGACGCACCACCGCCCCGGATGCGCTCATGAGCCATGCGAGTGCCGCAGACCCGATGCGACTGGTGTGCGAACCAAGCCACTCCATCTTCTCGCGCCAGAAATTCGTCATGGCATTCTCCTCGTGCTATGTCGACGGCTACCGATTCGAGGCGCGTTAACCAAGAAGTTCGCGAGTAACTCGCTCTCGGGCGTCGCGTTAGTGACCGGCTATGTCCGAAACAATGACGGGAGAATCAGTCGCAAGCCCACTTAAGAAGGCGATGGATATTGACGGCACCCCATCCTCGCCGCCAATTCTGGTTGATGCTTAACAAACTGCCACGCGGTAGCGCAAACCGATTGGTCGGAATTGGTCCACCGAAGGTCCTGTTAGCAGCAAGACGCGATATTGACAGTCTGTCGGACTGAGTCCGAGCTGCTCGTTCAAGCTGCTGCTAGCGGGGAATCGTCGCGGTGGAAGTCGGCGCCGCATTTCCCGCTGCCTTTGCCGCCGGCGCATCCTTGTAAGCGATCGTGATCGCGGTCCAACTCGCCATCTCGCCGAGCTTGTATTCGGCACCGTACGAGCCGATCGCGGCTTCATCCTCATGCGACAGGATGGTGGTGTCGATGGTTTTCTGATCGGCGGCGCTCTCGATCCAATGCGATGCATCAGGCCCAGCGTCGATCGGACCTGATACCACCGCAACTGGCGTTTGGCATCCGACCGCACAGACTACAAGATCGTTGGCGTTGGTGGTCCTGATCGCGTCGCAGATCGGACGGTCGGATTCGTTCACCGAAACCGCTGGATTGCGCACCACACCATCGACGTCCTGCGAGAGGCCAGCGACTTCGAGCACCTGAAATTCGGTATCGGGCGAGCCGTTGGTATTGACGGTGATGACTTCGGTGCCGGAGCAGGCGGCGGTCGCGCTGAACACGTGAAAATACTGGCTGCCAGGAAGGGTATCTTCGCGCCGCCAGTTCGAATTGCAGGTGTCAGTGATGGAATTGGCCCCATTGGAGGTCATCGTGTCGACGAACACCACGAGGATGTTTCCCGCGGTGACGTTCGAATCGAACTTGACTGTGCACCACGGCGTTGCAGTACGACATGAGTTACCGGTTTCGCGAACGATCTTGTGGCCGGAAGATGGCTCGGCAGATGCCGCAGATGCGGCAAGAATGAAGCCGATTGCGATCGCGGAGCGGAGCACGCAGGAAGGGCGCAGGAAGTTTTTCAACAACACCTGCATGATCTTATAGGGCGCCGAGCGCAAAACGAAATCGCGCTGTTCGGCTAGTCTCTTCCGTTTAATTGATAGCCACTCGGTGTGACTGAGAGTTTAGTTGCGGGGCGATCTTGCGGCGAAGACCTCGATGCTGGAACTACCCCTGAAGTTTTAGGAGAATTTCCACGTTCCAGCGCGGCCTGTCTGCCTTGCCGCATCACGATTTACCTTTCATCTTCCAGCGGAGGAACCAGCATGTCCAACCTCGAGAAATACGAAATCCTCGTGATCGGAAGCGGAGGATCCGGCAAGTTTGTCGCCTGGACACTTGCCAAGGAAGGCCACCGCACCGCAATGATCGAGCATGGCGCGCTCGGCGGCGCCTGTCCCAACGTCGCATGCCTGCCCAGCAAAAACATGGTTTATTCCGGCAAGGTCATCTCGCTTGCGCGACGCGGCGCGGAATTCGGCCTTAAGATGAATTCCTTGAGCGTCGACATGAAGCTCGTTCAGCATCGGAAGCGCACCATGGTCGAAGGGCTCCATCAGATGCATGTCGATCACACCGTCGCGAGCGGTGCGGAACTGGTCATGGGTCATGCCAGTTTTATCGCTCCACGCACGGTGGAAGTTGAGCTTAAAAGCGGTGGGAAAAGGACCATCTCCGGCGACCGTGTATTCGTCGACCTCGGCTCGCGCGCCGCGATGCCGAATCTGCCGGGACTCCTCGAGTCGAAACCGATGACACACGTGGAGGCGCTCGATCTCGATCGCCTGCCCGAGCATGTCATCGTGATGGGAGGTGGCTACGTCGGCCTCGAACTTTCGCAGGCAATTCGGCGTTTTGGCTCACGGGTCACGGTAATCGAGCCCGGCTCGCAACTGGCGGGTCACGAGGATCCCGACGTCGCCGCGGCGCTGTTGGATTTGTTCGTCGACGAGGGAATTCAAGTGTTGTTGGGAACCCAGGTTCGCAGCGTCGAAGGACGTTCGGGCGATCGGGTTCTGGTTCGCATCAGTGATAAGAATGGCGAACGTATTATCGAAGGCTCCGACCTGCTGGTGGCGGTCGGTCGCAAGGCGAATACCGACGGCATCGGACTCGAGCAGGCTGGGGTCGAGTTGAATGATCACGGCTACATCCGAGTCAACGAAAAGCTCGAGACGACCAGCCCCAACACCTGGGCGATGGGCGATTGCGCGGGCAGCCCGCAATTCACCCACGTCGCGTTCGACGATTTCCGCGTGGTCTACGCCAACCTGAAGGGCGGCAATCGAACCACCAAAAATCGCCTGATTCCCTTTTGCATGTTTACCGATCCCGAGCTGGCCCGCGTGGGCAGAAATGAGGTCGAGGCGCGGCGCGACGGAATCGAATATCGCCTTGCGAAAATGCCGATCGCGGAAGTGCTGCGTACCCGCACGGTCTCCGAGCCACGCGGCCTCATGAAGATGGTGATCGGCAAACATAACGACGAGATCATCGGCTTCGCCGCGTTGGGCTTCGAGGCGAGCGAGCTGATGGCGGCGGCGCAAATCGCGATGGTGGGTCATTTACCCTACACCATGTTGCGCGACGCGATTTTCACCCATCCCACGATGTCTGAGGGACTGAACGAGTTATTGGCAACGGTCCCAACCTAGCATCTCGCACACTGTCGGAGTGAGTTCTCGCAGGTCAGAGCGGGCTCTACATGGCCGCAAGCCTTTGGTTGCGCGCGACGATTTCGATTATGCTGCGGGGCAACGAGGTACCGTCGATGGATCTCAGTTTCACATCCGAAGAAGAACAGCTGCGCCAGAAGGTCCGCAAATTTCTCGCCGAGGAAATTCCCAAGTCCGGCCTCAAGTCCGCCTCCGAGGGGCGCGAGGACAAGGCCTGGCTCGCGAAGGCCAAGGCGTGGCAGCGCAAATTGTACGACGCCGGTTACGTCGCCCTCGCATGGCCCAGGGAATACGGCGGCCAGGCGATGGACCCGGTCAAGCAATCGATCGTCAACGAAGAAATGGTGCGCGCCAACGCACCCTACCTGGTCGGCGGCATCCGGCCTCGGCATGTTCGGCCCAACGCTCATCTCATGGGGCGACGAGGAACAGAAAAAGCGCTTCCTGCCGAAAATCCTGACCGCCGAGGAAATCTGGTGCCAGGGCTATTCCGAGCCCGGCTCCGGCTCCGACCTTGCGTCGCTGCGCACGCGCGCCGAGATCAATGGCGACGAGTTCGTCGTCAACGGCCAGAAAGTCTGGACCTCGGGCGCGCAATATTCCGATTGGATGTTCTGCCTGGTGCGCACCGATCCCGAGGCGCCCAAGCATCGCGGAATTTCCTACATTCTGATCGACATGAAGAGCCCCGGCATCACCGTTCGTCCGCTGGTGCAGATGACCGGTGACAAAGGCTTCAACGAAGTTTTCTTCGACAACGTCCACGTGCCGCGCAAGAACCTCGTCGCCAAGCTCAACGAAGGATGGCAGATTGCCAACGCGACGCTGTTCCACGAGCGCAACATGCTTGGCGCATCCACCGGCAGTCAGCAGCGCTTCAATCGGCTGCTCGGGCTCGCGAAGAAGATTCGCCGCAACGGCAAACCGCTCATCGAGGATCCGGTTTTCCGCCAGCGCCTGGTCGACCTCGAAATCAAGGTCGAGGCGATGCGCTTCCATTCGTATCGCCAGCTCACCGATCAGATGCGCAAGAAGAATCCGGGCGTCGAGGCGATGGTCAACAAGCTGGTCGGCACCGAGCTAAACCACGACCTCGCGACCGCCGCGATGGAGGCGATGGGCGACTACTCGATGCTCTCGCGCGACGACGAGCAGGCGCTCGACCACGGCTACTGGCCGTACGAGTGGATGTTCTCGCTCGGACTGGTGATTGGCGGCGGCACGTCGCAGATCCAGAAGAACATCATCGCCGAGCGCGGCCTGAAGATGCCGAAGAGCCGATAGCAGAGAAACAACGAGCGAGTCGCGAAGCGGGCGAAGCCGCGCCGCAGGCGCCCCGAGGCGTAGCGCAGTGGAGTCGAGGGCATTTAGATGGATTTTGGAATCAGCGAAGAACAGGAACAGCTCAAAACCAGCGCGCGCGAATTCCTCAGCAACGAATGCCGCGACGACATTCGTGCGCAAGGTGATGGCCTCGGAAGACGGCGCGGCGGCAGAGCTATACGGGCAGATCGCGAAGCTCGGATGGACCGGACTCATCGTGCCGGAAAAATTCGGCGGCGCCGGTCTAGGGATGCTCGACATGGCGGTGCTCCTCGAGGAGCAGGGTTACGCCGCAATGCCGGGGGCATTTCTGTTTTCCTCAATGTTGGCGGCTTCGGCGCTAAAGGAATTCGGCACCGAGGAGTTGCAACAGAAGTGGCTGCCCGCGCTGGCTGAAGGGAAAGCGATCGGCACGCTCGCCTTCGCCGAGGAAGATGACGGCGTCGAACCGGCCGGCATCGCCACGCGCGCCACCAAGAGTGGCGGCGACCTCATCATCAACGGGCGCAAGCTGTTCGTGCCGTATGCGAATGTCGCCGATTTCATCGTCGTTGCGGCGCGCACCGGCGATGCTTCCGATGCGGTCACGTTGATCGCAATCGAGTCGAAGGCTCACGGCCTGAGCATCAAAATGTTGAAGAGCCTCGACCTCACGCGGCGCGTCTGTTCGGTCGAAATCAAAGACGTCCGCGTGAACGCGAGCGCCGAACTGAAGGGCGGCATCGACGCGTATCGGCGCATGATCGATATCGCGTCGGTCGCGGTCGCGGCGGACTCACTCGGCGGTGCGCAGCGCGCGCTCGAAATGGCCGTCGAGTATTCCAAAGTGCGTGAACAGTTCGGCAAGCCGATCGGATCGTTCCAGGCGCTCAAGCATGCGGCGGCGGAAATTGTTTCGGAACTCGAACCCGCGCGCTCGCTACTCTGGTATGCGGCGTACGCGCTCGATGCCGATCCGAAAAATGCTTCGCGCGCTGCCGCGATGGCGAAGGCGCGCCTCTCGGAGGTCTACAGCCGCACCACGGACAAAGCGGTCCTGATGCATGGCGGAATCGGCTTCACCTGGGAGCACGACATCCACTTGTGGTTCAAGCGCTCCCGTTTCGACGAGTCCTACTTCGGCTCGCCGCCGTATCATCGCGAACGCGTCGCGCAGCTCGGTGGCTACTGATGAAATTCGACATCTTCTACCAATTGCCGGCGGCGGACACGCAGAAGGTCCAGACGCGATATCGCGAGCTGATCGATGAATCGATCGAGGCCGACCGGCTCGGCTTCGATACGGTGTGGCTCGCCGAGGTTCATTTCGCGCCACGCTTTTCGACCATGCCGACGCCGTTGTTGCTGCTCGCGGCGATCGCCGAACGAACGAAGCGGTTGCGGCTGGGAACGGCGGTCAACCTGATGCCGCTGCATCAGCCGCTGCGCCTCGCGGAGGAAATCGCGACCCTCGACGTGCTATCCGGCGGTCGAGTCGAATTCGGCGGAGGTCGCGGCGCCTTCGTGCTCAACTATCGCGGCTATGCCGTCGATATGATCGCGAGCCGTCCGCTATTCGCGGAAAACCTGGAGCTGGTGAAGCGCGCATGGACCGAGGAGCGCCTCTCATTTCATGGCGAGCACTTCAACGTTGAAAATATCTCAGTGGTGCCGAAGCCGCTTCAGAAGCCGCATCCGCCGATTCGCCTCGCCGCCAACAGCGTCGACACTTTCGTCTTCGCGGGCGAGCATGGCTATCCGATTTTCGCCGGAGGCCCGGTCAATCCGATTCCGGTCCTTGGCGAGCGGCTGGTGATTTACAAAGATGCGCTGGCGAAGGCCGGCAAGAAGCTTCCCGAGGATTGGCTCGCGGCCGCGTTGATGATGCAGGTCGGCCGCGATCGCGCGGCGGTGCGCGCGACCATCGAGCCGAGCCTTAAGCATTATTTCAAATCGGTGGGCGAGATCATCGAGCCGGAGGGTCCGTCGCCCGAGCAGCAGGCGCAATTCAAGATGATGCAGGAGCGGCTGCGCTCGGTGCCTTATGAAACCGTCGAATCCACGATGGCGATATTCGGCGACCCGCAATATTGCATCGATCGGATTGCTGAACTGCGCGAACGCTTCGGGTTTTCGCGACTGGTCTGCTGGTTCGAGATCGGCGGCCAGAGCGGCCATCGCAACGTCCTCGACTCGATGCGCTTGTTCGCCGAAAAGGTGATGCCGAAATTCAGCTAGTCGCCGGCCTCAAGCGTGGGCAGCCTTGCGCGATTCGGCGGCACGACTTTCCTCTTCAGTCGCCCTGCGCCGCGCGCGCTTTTCCCACGCGATGTAGAGGAAGCCTGCTCCACAGGCGAGAAAGCCCGCCGCGAGCATCGGCGAGACCGCAATAAGAAGGTCCAGATGTGAAACCAGTTGCGTCATTTCCTTGGTCGCCTCTCCAAGATTATCCCCGCGGTTAGTATGCATTCCAGAGGACATCAGAACCGCGGCGGCCTTGTACCAAAAATAAGGATCAATTCGCTCGCCCTTCAGGAGATAGTCGAGAGGGACGAAAACCAGCACCAGCACGGCAAGTTCACGGGCAAACTCGCTGAGCATGTGCGCGACGGTTTCGCGATGGTCGATTTCGTTTTCGGGCATCGAACGCTGATTCCGAGCCCACCTCGGAGTTGCGCCCATCTAACATACAGTCAGCGTAAGCATCAAGTGGACGATCAATCCGCGAGCGGAATTTTTGCGGTCTCCTTGAATGTGAAAGAAAAGAGCAACGTCACCACGGCCGCGGCGATGAGGTACATCGGAGGGATCATCTCGTTGTCGGTCTTGTCGATGAGGTAGGTTGCCACCAGCGGCGCAGTTCCGCCCAGCAGCGCAATAGTCAGGTTATGCGCGATGCCGACCCCGGTGCATCGGACGCTCGCGGGAAAGGCCTCGGCGGCAGTTGCCGGCGAGACTCCGAAGAACAAGCCGATCAGGAGCGCCAATGAGACCTGGCCGACCAGCGGCGCCGAGTGCATCGGATGCCACAGCAAGTTGAAAAGCGGCATCGCAAAAATGATGATCGCGGCCGCCGTCACGATCAGAACCGGTTTGCGTCCGACACGATCCGAAAGCGCGCCCGAAAGCGGCAGCATCACCATCGCGGCCGCCATCGCAACGGTGTTGATTGCCAGGGCGCGGCTCTTGGCGATGCCGACGATCTGCGTCAGGTAGGTCGCGGTGTAGACGAACATCAGGTAGAAGCCGACCGCGTCGAGCGCTTTGAAGCCCGAGACTTGCAGAATGCGACGCCATTGCGCGCGCAGCAAATCCGGCAACGGCGGCGGCATCGCGCGCGGCAGATCGCTGCCATGCTGAAGCTCGCGGCGCAGGAAGTATCCGGCAAACCCGATGGTTACGCCGGCGAGGAACGGCAATCGCCATCCCCACGCATGCAAAGCGGCGATCGGCATGGTGTACGCGACGATCGCGCCGACCGCCGATCCAAGCATCACGCCCGCGAACGCGCCCGAGGTAGAGAACGCCGCCATCAGGCCGCGCCGCGAGCTGGGGCATCCTTCGACCATGAAGACGACCGAGGTGGTGTACTCGCCGCCAACCGAAAGACCCTGGATGAGACGCAACGCCACAATCAGGATCGATGCGGTCACGCCGATTTGTTTGTAGGTCGGGAGCAGCCCGATCAGAAACGTCGGCACTGCCATCGCAATGACAGACAGCGTCAGCGCGCTACGCCGCCCGTGGCGGTCGCCGATATGCCCGAACAGCATCGCGCCGACCGGACGCATCAGGAAGCCCGCCGCAAAAACTCCGAAGGCGTCAATCAGCGAGGTGGAAGGATTGGTGGACGGAAAGAAGTTCTCGCCGATCGCATACGCGAAGAAGCCGTATATCGAAAAGTCGTACCACTCGAGAATATTGCCGGCCATCCCGGCCATCGCCAGCCGGCTTTGCGAGGCAGCATCGTGCAGATCCTTTTCAATCGGCGCAGCAAGTTGGGCTTCCATCGCGGATGAACTTAGCATCGCGTGGTGGACGAGCCGAGGACTTGCGCTTCGATTCGAGCAGACGCTTCACGACGAGAACGGACAGCGATGTCGTGCAGAGGACGAGAAGCACCATCCGCAGATAGGTCGCGGTCGATATCGAAACGCCCGCGCCGGTCGCGACTGCGATGTAAGCGGCAATGCAGGCCGGGCACTTCGGCATCAGTGCGAGGACGGCGCCGGGAAAAACCCATCGCGATGCATTGGCAGAGTGGCGCAGGAGTGAGACCTCGACGCCGCTCTGCCGGCAATGTCGTCTGCTCGTCATTTGTGCGTCGAGCAGGCGCATGCAGTTGCGTGATAGCGGCCATTACCTTCGACCATGCCGCCCTTGCCGTACATGTTCCGGGGCCGCGCCCAGTCAGTCAGCGAATGATACGGACCATTTTCATCGCGCCCTTTTGGCATCAGATCGAGGATGCGATAAATCCCGAGAAATGCCTCGCCGCCGCGCCCGAAGACCGAATAGGTGTGAAAAATCTGGCCCGCTTCGTCTCGATAGAAGATGCTGTCGCCCGAGAGGTCCTCGATGCCGGGATTACCGCGTTGAAAATTGTAGAAAGCGGTTCCATCGGCAAGCTGCTTGGGCGTGAACGAGACGTTGAAGTCGTAGTTAAAGTCACTTTGGTATGACGACACCCAGGGAAAGCGCCAGCCCATCCGCTTGCGGACCGCCTCGATCTCCTCGATCGGCGCGCGCGCGACTGCCACGTATGAGACATCGTGATTCTCCAGATGCTCGAGGATGCCCTCAATGTGGTCCACTTCGAGTGAGCATCCGACGCATTGATGGGTCGCACCCGGCCCCATCATGAAATGCTTGATGAAAAGCTGGCTGCGGCCGTCGAAGAGCTGGGCCAGATTCACTTTGCCGGAAGGTGAATCAAACACGTAGTCCTTTTCGATTTTGACCCACGGCATCGCGCGCTGCTGCTCCGTGAGCTGATCGCTCAAGTCAGTCAGAGATTTCTCTTTGTCGAGTAGCGCAGTGCGTGCCGCCAACCATTCCTCGCGCGATACGACTTGATGGTTCTGCATCATGATGCGATTGCCTCCGTATTCAACCAAACGGTTAAGTAACTACGATGTTACATACAGCGGCGGCCGTTGCGATGTCAAGCAGACGACTAGTGCTGCGCGAGGTCGAGCTCGACGATCGAACGGCCGCGCGTTTCCGGCAGCGTCCAGATCATCGCCGCGGCTGAGATCGAAAAGATTGCGCCGACCGAAAGCGCCGCGCCGAGGCCGACATGCTTACCCAGTTCGGTGATCACCAGTGGCGTGAAGAATTGGAATCCGCGCGTCAGGTTGAGCAGTGCGCCCATCGCGGAATTACGCACCCGCGTCGGCAGCAGTTCCGACATATATGGCGCGGCGCCCGCCCACAGCCCGGTGCCGAAGCCGGTAAGCGTCATCGCGGTGACGATGAGTCCCGGCACGCGCGAGGCTTGCGGCCACATCAGCGTTGCCGGCACGAGCCCAATCGCGAGCGCAAGCGCGAACATCGTGAACATCGGGCGCCGCCCGAAGCGATCCGCGAGCATTCCGAAGATCGCGTAGCCGATGACGCCGCCGTACTGCATTCGGATCATCAGGCGTCCACTCGCCGCGGTGCTGAGCCCGCGCTGCAGGTGCAGGTAGCCGGGCATCCAGCTGTAGGTGAACCAGTACGCCTCCGAGTTGAGCAGCAGCCATAAGCCCAACAGCACGATGACGTGGCGATGCTGCTTGATCAGCGCGAAATCCTCTGCGCCGAAGAATACGCGCTTGCCGGAGCGTTGCCATACGTCGCTCTCGGGCAGAAAGCGCCATTCGGCCAGCGCGATGAAGGCCGCCGGTAGCGACGAGATGATGAACACCCACCGCCATCCGAGGTGTGGTTCCAGGTACCCGGATGCGGCTGCCGCGAGCAACACTCCCAGTGGCGCTCCCGTCTGGACGTATCCGGCATAACGCCCCCGCCGCTCCGAGGGCATGCTCTCCGCGATGAGCGCCTGGCCCGAGGCCCATCCGCCGCCGATGCCGAGCCCGGTGAACGATCGATAGAGCATCAGCGAGAGCAGCGAGTTGCTGCTGGCGCATAGCAGCGTGCCGAGGCCGTAGATGGTTACGGTGGCGACGACGATCGGCTTGCGCCCAAAGCGATCGCCAAGAAAGCCGAACATTACCCCGCCGACCGCAGTCATTAGAAATGAGGTGCCGAGCAGGAGAGAGGAGTCGGTGGTGCTGAAATGCAGATCGCGCGCGATCGGAACCAGCAGGAACGAATAGAGGATCAAATCATAGAAGTCGAAGATCCATGCCGCGAAACATAACGCCAAGATGCGGTAATGGATCGCGCCGAGCGGCCGCTCATGTCGCAGGAGAGAGGCACTCGCCCCGCTCGTCAGTGCTTCCTTCTCGGGCACGCTCACGCGCCATTTATCGCGGGATCGAATGTGAGGCGCAATCCACCCGTCTGATGGGAGGGCTTGCGGATGGTCCTTTCGACTTCGGCCGGTCGACGAATTTATAGATGTTTATCTATGTTATGACATCTTTTAATTAGATATAATATAATATCGTGGTACATATGACGCCATACAATCTTGCCCGCAATCCGATTCGGCTCGCCCTCGTGAGTATTCTCCTCTTCGCTTCGACCGCGGCCGCGTCACCGGTCGCCGTCGTCACCCAGATGTATGACAACCTGCACACCGGGTGGAATCCGAACGAGACTCAACTGACCATCGCGAACGTCAAATCGAGTTTCAAACTTCTATTTAAGGATCAGACCGCGGCAGATCCCAACGGGCAAACCTACTCGCAACCGCTTTACATACCGAACCTGAACATGGGAAAGCTCGGCACCCATAACGTGATTTTCGTGGCGGCTGAGAACAACACCGTGGACGCCTTCGATGCCGACGCCGCCGGCGCTCCGCTGTGGTCGAAGAACCTGACGCCCTCGGGTGAGACGCTGCAGGTCGCCGCCGATTACGATAACGATCGCGTTCCTCAAATTGGCATCACTGGAACGCCCGTGATCGATCCTGCGACGAACACCATCTACCTGGTCGCCGCCAGCAAGACGACCGCGAGTCCGGTCACTTTTCATCAGCGCCTGCATGCGATGGACATCACCAACGGCAACGAGCGTCCCAACAGCCCGGTCGACATCACCGCGAAGTATCCGGGAACCGGCGGCACCATGACCGGCAGGAATCAGAACGGCAATGTCGTCTTCGATCCGCTGTGGGAGTTCAACCGCCCGGCGATGCTGCTGGCCGCCGGAAATGTATACACCGTGTTCGGCTCGCACGAGGACAATGGCGAATACCAGGGATGGGTAATCGCGTACGACAAGGCCTCGCTGGCGCAGACCGGCGTTTTCAATACTTCCCCGAATCTCGACCCTGGAGTTGGCGGAGGCGCGATCTGGCAGGCGAGCATGGGCCCCGTGGCCGATGATTCATCGATCTATGCCCTCACGGCTAACGGCCCGTTTGATAACACTGCGTCTAACTATGGCGACAGCGCGATTCGGCTCAACCTCACCGGTCTCGCGCTGCAGGACTTCTTCACGCCCTGCAATCAGCAGGTGCTGAACGTCGAAGACGTCGACCTCGGTTCCGGCGGTATGATGCTTTTGCCCGAACAGCCGACTGGTCCTCTGAAGCTCGCAACCTTCACCGGCAAAGAGGGCTCCATCTATCTCGTCGATCGGACCGCGATGGGTAGCTTTACGGCGCCGAATCATTTCGATGACACCATGGCGTGCAATGATGACGTCATCCAGAAACTGTGGCGGGTGCTCGGCACCGCTCCGACGACCGATCCCACGGTTGGCTCCAATCGCGATGCCTTCTGGGGCGCGCCGGCCTACTTCCGCGATTCCTCGGGACATCAGTATGTCTACTTTCCCGGCGACTATGCGCCCATCACCGAGTTCGACCTCTCCAATGCCACTTTAACCGCGGGAACGGTGGCCGGTGGCAAACCGAATCAGACGCCGTCATCGACGTACAACTTTCCGCATGGCGGTACGATTCCGGTCATCTCGTCCAATGGCGGCGACACCTCGACCGCGATTCTGTGGGCGATTCGACGGGCGTTGCCTCCCTCCGGCGCCGCCGGACCACTCACCCTCGACGCGTTTTCGGCGATCGATCTCACGAATCAGATTGTCGTCGATATCCCAGCCGGGCAGTGGAACTTCAAAAATGATGCGTTCCTGATTCCCACCATTGCCAACGGCAAGGTCTACATCGCATCGGGCGGCGAGATCGATGTTTTTGGAATCGACACGCCGCAGCAAGCCGTTCCGGGTGCGATCAAAATCAGTCGTGCACGCATCAACTTCGGTAAGGTGCGAATCGGCAAGACCAAAGCTGAAAATTTCCGAATCAGGAACGCGGGCAAAGGCGACCTGCACATCACCATCGCTTCTCTGCAGGCGCCTTTTCAGATAGCTGGTGGAACATTGACTCTCGCCAAGGGCAAATCGTCGCCACCGATAGCGGTCCAATTTACGCCCACCGCCAGCGGCGTAATGCCGCCGCAGATGCTGACCATCAGTAGCGACGATCCGAAGCATCCGTCTGAAACCATGACCATCCTCGGCAAGGGCAAATAACCAATGCTATGCTCGCGCGATGGCGAATTCGCACGAAGCTGTCCGCAACGCATTCAACGATGACGCGCAGATCTACGATCGCAGCCGCCGCCAGATGGTGCCGTGCTTCGATGAGTTGTACAGCACCACCGCCGAACTGATTCCGTTTGCGCGCGAGCAAGCATTCGAGGTGCTCGACCTCGGCGCGGGAACCGGCGTGCTGTCGCAGTTCATCGCCGCGAGGTTTCCGCATGCGAAAATCCTGCTCGCCGACATCGCACCCGAGATGCTCAAGCTCGCCCGCGAACGCTTCGATCGCGATGGCGGCACGGTCAGTTCGAGGTTGAGCTATCGACTTCTCGATCACGGACACGATCCCATCCCCGGGACTTTCGATGCGATCGTCTCGGCGCTGTCCATTCACCATCTCGAAGATGACGAAAAGCGCGCTCTGTTCAGGCGCATCCACGCGGCGCTTCGCGAGGGCGGCATTTTCATCAACGCCGAAGTGATTCTCGGCGAAACCGAAGAACTCGAGCGGCGCGTTAACGAGGAATGGCAGCGCGCGACCCGCGAGGCTGGCGCGAGCGAAGCTGACCTCGCCTCGGCAATCGAAAGGCAGAGGCACGATCGATGCGCCACTCTCGAGGCCCAGATGAACTGGCTGCGGGAGATCGGCTTTCGCGAGGTCGCATCCTCGTATCGGAACCTTATCTTCGCCGTTTACTCCGGCCGCAAATGACATTGACGCAGGCTACGCGCAGCGGAAAAGACGCCATTGGATACGTCGTTGTAGACGTGTTTGGATAGGTCGAGTGCGAATTCTCCAGGAGATGCCTGAATGATCAAGAGAGCTTTTCGATGGCTGCTGCGCGCGGTCGTGGCAATTGTCGCGTTAGGCGCAGTCGCCGTGCTGTCCGAATATATTTCG
Source organism: uncultured delta proteobacterium (assembly GCA_963848285.1). GTDB lineage: Bacteria > Desulfobacterota > Binatia > Binatales > Binataceae > DATGKG01. The sequence goes on from CAWKCZ010000003.1 coordinate 311,023, forward strand.
CATCGCGTGCAGGCCGGCTCCGTCCTGGTCGTCACCTTCAACGGTCCGGTGGTTGAGCGTGGCAGCGCGAACTTCCTCGGAATGCTGAATCAGCATGAAACGCCGCTCAATGTGATGCGGGTGGCGCTCAGCAAGGCGGCGAAGGACGACCGGATTTCAGGACTTGCGATCAAGATCATCGACACTCAAATGGAGCTTTCGCAGGCGCAGGAAATCGCCGCTCTCATCAAGCAGTTCAAGCGATTCTGGCAAATGGACCGCCGCCTATGTCGAAACTGCCGGTGAAATGTCGCCCGGCAATCTGCCCTACCTGGTTGCGGCTGCGACCGGCGACATCTCGCTGATGCCCGAGGGCGAACTCGACCTGGTCGGCGTCGGCATGCGCGAGATCTTCGCGCGCGGCACCCTCGACTGGATCGGCGTGCGGCCTAATTTCGCGTCGATCGGTAAATACAAAAGCGCCGCCAACATCTTCACCGAGAAGGATTTCACGCCCGCTCAGCGCGAGGAGGACGAGTCGCTGATCGGTGCGATGTTCGATCAGATCGTCGGCCAGACCGCCAAAGAGCGCGGCATCAATGTCGAAGCGATGCGCGCGATCGTCGACCAGGCGCCGCTCAACGCCGGCCTCAGTCTCAAAAACCATATGGTGGAGCGCCTCGAATACGACGAACAATTCACCGATCGCATCAAGCATCATGGCGGCGGCATCACACGGACTGGTGGACTTCACCGACTACGTGCATCCCAGCATGCTCTCCGGTTTCAGCTCGCGCGATGAGATCGCCGTCATCTATTGTGACGGCGAAATCGTGCGTGGCGAGGCCGAAGGCATCGGACTCACCGGCACCGACATGGCCGCGTCCGACGATTTGGACTGACGCGTTCAAAACCGCGCGCGAAAACGACTCGGTCCGCGCCGTCATCTTGCGCGTCAATTCGCCCGGCGGATCGGTGATCGCCTCGGAGCTGATTCGCCATGCCGCGGAACTCACCGCGCATGAAGAAGCCGATCATCGTCAGCATGTCGGGTTATGCGGCCTCGGGAGGCTACTGGGTCTCGACACCCGCCACGCTGCATCTTCGCCGAGCCCGGAACCATCACCGGATCGATTGGCGTACTGGGCGGCAAGTTCAACCTCGGGCCCGCGGCACAGAAGATCTATCTCAACAGCGGCGCCGTAACGCGCGGCGCCAATGTCGAGATGTTCGACGAGTTCACTGACTTCACTCCGGCACAGATGAAGATCTTTCAGGATCAGCTGCTCGGCGATACCTACCAGAAATTTCTCAAGGTGGTCGCCGACAGCCGCCACATGAGCATCGAGGATGTCCACGCCATCGCGCAGGGCCGGGTGTGGACGGGCCAGCAGGCCGTTGCAGAACAAGCTGGTCGATCAGTTGGGCGGATTTTCCGACGCTCTGGCGGCTGCCAAGAAAGCTGCCAAGCTTCCTCCAGATCGCGAGGTTGCATTGGTCGAGCTGCCCGAACAGCCCGGCCTGCTGGCGAAGCTGCTTAGCGGCGGACTCATCACCGCTCGCGCGCCGCAACTTCCGGCCGCGATGCGCTCGATGGCGCCCGCGCTGCTGATGCTCAAGACCGCGCTCGCGCACGGCAGCGGAACCATCGGCGCGGTTTATTGTCCGGTGGTTCCGATCTGGTAGCAGACGATCTGCCGGCTTCGGTGATAGGATTTCGTATGGATACGCAGCTCGAAGGATTTTTGAATACCCTCGGCGAGGCTGAGCGAGCGGGCGGGCGAGTTCTTCATGAACTCACCGAGATGGCCAAGTCACCATATTTGCGCGAGCTTCTGAAGAAGGTCGGCCACGATGAAGGCTACTATGCGGGCGAGCTCGCGGCGCACGTGCGGCGGCTTGGCGGCGCGCCTTCCAACAAGACCGGCGACTTCGTCGAGAAGGTGCGTGCGGTTGAAGATTTTCACGCCAAGCTGGAGTTGCTCAACGCGGCCAGCGCTGGGTCATCCGCAAGATCCAGGAGAACCTCGCGACTCTGACCGACGCGGATCTGCACGCGTTCCTCGACTTGATGGCGAAGGGGCATCACGTGAACATCGGCGCACTCGACGACGCCTTCAAGGAAGGCCTCGCCTGACCAAGCAACCGTGAAGCAGACGATCTGATCGGACTGATAATGGTCGCGCTGACCGCGGCCGGCTTGTACTGGATTTCCCGCAATCGCTACAAATGCCCCCATTGCGCGCGCCCGGTCAGGTGGAAGGACCTCAACTGTCCTCATTGCGGCGATGACATGAAGTTTCAGCATCGCACCGGACCGAGCACGCAGCCCCCCAAGCGCGTGACTCATCTGAAGCCGCTGAACCGCCGGTGCGCTCGAAGCGCAATCGCGGCTGAACAAATCGCGCGGTCGCTGCGTCGAATCTTCATCCCATCGGCACTGGTGCATCTAAAGGCCGCCTTGCAAAAATCTCCGACCAACTTCAAAGGCCAGTTAATTCTTCCCGAACGATATTGATTACGAAAAAGCGCGCCGCGTGTGGAATCACGCAGTGGACTAGCGTCCGGCGCTCATCGCGCGATGCGCCGGTCCGCCGAAGACGTCGTGCATGCCATCGAATTCGCGCGCGATCGCGATCTCCTCGTCGCGGTGCGCAGCGGAGGCCATAGTTTCGCGGGCCATGGCACCTGCGACGGCGGCATGGTGATCGATTTGTCGACGATGAAACGCCTCGAGATCGATCCCGCTCGCGCGAGGGTGCGGCTTCAGTCCGGCGTCCTCGCCGGCGAACTGGACAAAGTGACGAATGCATTCTCGATGGCCGTCCCGCTCGGTTCGTGTCCCTCGGTCGGCGTCGCCGGATACGCGCTCGGCGGCGGCGAAAGCGCCCTGACGCCCAAACTCGGATTCGGCATGCGACAACATCACACGCGTGGAGATCGTCACCGCCGATGGCCGCATCCTTCAGCGCCGATGCAAACGAGAATGCCGATTTGTTCTGGGCCGTGCGTGGCGGCGGCGGGAACTTCGGCGTCGTGACCGCGACTCGATTTTCGCCTGCATCGCAATCGGCAACGTCCTCGCGGGCCATCTCAAATATCCGATTCGCCAGGCCCGCGACGTGCTGCGGTTTCTCAATCAATATCGCGCCGACGATCCCCGATGAGCTTTTCATTCTCGCGGCGGTGCTTCCGTTTCCCGGCGAGCGGATGCTCGACCTCGCGGTGGTATGGAATGGCGATGAGCACGCAGGGCGAGCGCGCGCTGCGTCCGTTGCGCAGCTTCATGAAGCCGTTCGAGGATTCGATCAAATCGAAGCCCTACATAGAAGAGCAGCAAGCGGGTTCGGATTCGCCCTCGGACGGCGACTATTCGAGCTGTCGACGCGGCGGCCATATGGAACGCCTCGATGCGAGTGCCATCGACGTCATCGCCGAGTTCGCTGCCTCGGCGCCGAGCGAATCGAGCGGCATCACGATGATGTACTGGCACGGCCCGTGGTGTTCGCATCCGCACAACAACGCATTCGGCTTTCGGCGCGTCGGCTTCGAATACTGGGTGCATTCGTATTGGCAGGAGGACGGCGCGCGCGAGGACTCGATTCGATGGGTGCGAGGAATTCTTCGCCGCGCTCCAGCCGCATTCGACCGGCGCCGTCTACGTCAACGATTTGGAAAATGAAGGCGAGCATCGCGCGCGTGCAGCCTATGGCGCCAACTACGCGCGCCTCGCCGCGATCAAGCGCAAATACGATCCGACGAATTTCTTTCGCGTCAATCAGAACATCAAGCCTTAGCGCGAGCTTTCGCGGCGCGTCGCGTGTCGCGGTAATTTGGGAAGCGTGCCGATAAGATGCATCGAACGAGTCATCGTCGCGGTCGCCGAGCTCGAGGCCTGCGTGCGAGCGCTGGACGAAAGCCGGATTCGCCGTCGCATCGAAGCGATTTGACGCCGACGGGATCAGGGCCGCGCGCGTTAGCTGCCGGCGCGGTCGAGATCGATCTCGATCGCGAGTGCACCGCCTCCGCGATCCACTGCGCGACGCGCGCTCGAACGTGGCGGCGGTATCATCGGATGGACCTGGGGACTCGATGATCTGACCGGCGACGGCGAGCCCTCCAATGCCCTCACACTTCCGATTTCCGACCACGACGCGAGATCGATCCGGTTGGCGAATTTCCTCCCTGGCGTTTGGACTGGCAACGTGGCGGTCGACGCTGACCTCGCTACGCGGCGCGCCAATCTCGATGCAACTCTGCGGTGTGAATGAAAATACTGTCGACTATCTCGAACACATCGTGGTGATGACGCCGTCGCTGGAAGACGCCATCGCCGCGCATGAGAAAATCGGCTTCCCATGCAAACGCATCCGCGAGGCGGGCGGCGGCATGCGGCAGGCATTTTTCAAACTCGAACAGACTGTGTTGGAAATTGTCGGACCGAGTCGCGACGACGCCGCACGCATGGGGCCTGGCCTTCATGTGCAAGGACATTCGCCGCGCGGTCGACCTCGCACGCGCCAACGGACTCAGGCGACCGAACCGAAGGCCGCGATTCAGGGCGGCAAAATTGCGCGCATCGTCGATCCGCTGGACGGCGTCGCGATCGCCTACATGGAAGCTGCCAGTTAGCGCTTCTTTTTCGATGGTTGCGGCGGAGCCTTCACCGCGTCGTCCGGTAACACGACGTCGAGACTGCGCCACAGGTACCATGCTGCCGCGGTGCGATGCGGTTTCCAACGTTCGGCGAACTCACGCAATTCCTTGGGCGTCGGACGCTTCGCCAACCCGTAGGCTTTCATTACCGCGCTCTGCACGCCAAGGTCGCCGGCCGGCATCACGTCGGGCCTGCCCGAGGTTGAACATCAGGAACATTTCCGCGGTCCATTGCCCGATGCCTTTCACCTGCGTCAGCTCGGCGATGATCGCGTCATCCTCCATTTTCGGGAAGCGATGGAAATTCACCTTCTTCGCGACCACATCCGCCGCGAGGCCCTGGATGTAGAGCGCCTTCGGTTTCGAGAGGCCGACCTTGCGCAGGCGCGCCAGCGGCGTCGCGACGACCTGCTCGGGCGAGGGAAACGGCGGCCCGGATACAGCTCGATGAAGCGCTTGAGGATCGCGCGCGCCGCGTTGCCCGCGAGCTGCTGGAAAATGATTGCACGCGCGAGCGCGGGAAATCGCTCGCGGCGATGAGTCGCGTCGTAAGCGCCGACCTGCTCGATGATCCGCGCCATCACGGGATCGACGCCGGTCAGATGAATCGGCGCGGGATGCGAATGTTTGAACTTTTTCGGTTGCCATCGTATTGTGAGTGGGCAAAATCTTGCACGCCTGATAAACCTCTTCAATGGCCGACCGCGATTAGAGCGAAAATCGGCTTCTGATGTGCCCCGATAACATTCGCGAGGGTATGAAGCTCGGGCCGATTTTTTACATCGTCGAGCCCGAGCAGATCGAGGCGTTCGCGCGCGGCACCGGCAGCGCCAATCCCTTGTTCACGCGAAGTCCCGGCCGATCAGATCGCGCCGCCGACGATGCGATTGCAGGATTACGCGCTGCTCATCGCTGCGCATTTTTACGGCGGCTCGGGCGGTGTCCACGCGAAGCATTGGAACGAGTTCCACGCGCCGATGCGCGCCGGACAAACGGTGCAAGACCGAGGGCCGCATCACCAGGGTCGAGCACAAGCGCGGCAAGTTTTACTTCGTGTTGGAATACGAATCGCGCGACGCCGCGACCGATGAGCTGCTGATGCGCCAGGCGATCACCTCGGTGCTGCTGCTGGAGGGAAAAATCGCATGAGCATGGGCGCATCGAAATCGGGCGCGAGCTGGTCTCGAAGCCGTTTCTCCTCGATGCCGCCGGCCGCCAACGCGTACGAGGAAGGGGTGGAGTCGCCGCCGCGCCGCACACCGCGAGTCAACATCCACACCGATGACGAGGCGGCGCGCAAGGCCGGGTTTCGCGCACCGATCGCGGGCGGTGAGCAGACCTATGCGCTGATGGCGAATTTTATCCTCGATTCGTTCGGGATCGATTTTCTTCGCGGGGGGCGGCTGGAAGCCGCGCTGGTGAAGCCGGTCTTCTATGGCGATACGCTGACGATGCATGCGCGCATCATCGAAACCAATGGGTCGCGTTGTCAGCTCGAAGTCTGGACCGAGACCGATCGCGGCGAGCGCGTGCTGATTGGCAACGCGCGCGTGCCCGAGGGGTCGCGATGAGCGCCGGACCGGCCACCGCTTCAAGCTCATTCGCCGGAGCCGACAGGCGAAAAGCGTCCGACGCCATTTGGAAGAAAGCCCTACCATATGTAGGCACGGTCGCGATCTTCGCGCTGATTTTCTGGCGCATCCCGATGGCGAAAGTGGGCGACGCTCTGAAGCAGGCGCCGGTGCTGAAGTTCGTCGCCGTATTCCTCCCCTTCTCCGCCTTCTACTGGATGATCGATTCGATTTGCCTGACCTGGGTGGTGCGACGCTTCAACGCGCCGATGCGTTTTCGCGACATCGTTCCGATCCGCGCCAGCATGTATCTCCTCGCGCTCATCAACACCAACCTCGGGCAGGGCGGGGTCGCGTATTATCTCTATCGCAAGGCGAAAATTCCCTTCCTCGAGGCGCTCAGCTCGATCCTCTTCATCGCGCTGATGGAGATCTACCAACTGTTTCTTTTCTCGACGCTGGGCGTGATCTTCTATCACCCGACCGCGCCCGCGCAGATCGAGATCGTCGAGATCCTGCGCGTTGCCTATATCATCGCGTGGCTGCTGCTGTTCGCGATTATCGGCGCTGTTTGCGATGGCGCGCCGCAAAACTTCGCTGCACGAATGGATCACCAACAGCCGCGCGGGCGCGATCGCCGGAAACCTTCCTGAAGGCGCGCCCGCTCGATTATGCGATCGTGCTCGGCATCAAGGCGCCGAGTTTTCTCGCCTCGGTGCGACGCAGTATTTCGCACTGGCGCTGTATGGGATCACGATCCCGCTCATCAAGCTGATGCTGTTTTTGCCGCTGGTTTTTCTCGCCGCCGCGCTGCCGATCGCGGTCGCGCATCTGGGCACCAGCCAGGCGGCGTGGCTGCTGTTTTTTTCCGGCAACGCGCCCGAGGCGAAAATTCTCGCCTACAGTCTCGCCGCGCACTTCACCTTTATGTTCTGCAATGGCGTGATCGGGCTGTTCTTCCTGCCGCGCGCGAGCCGCGAGCTGACCGCGCTGGAAGGACCGAACTAACGGCGCGGCCGCTCTGAAAGCGAGATCGGTTCGAAACGCGTCGGCCGCATCGGGTTCATGATGAAATCGTGAACCCACGGCTTGCGCATCACGTAAGTCACCGGATGGTCGAGAAACACCCACGGCGCATCGGCGACGATGATTTGCTGCGCCTGGTCATAGAGCGCGTAGCGCTATCTTCATGTCGGTCATCAGCGCGGCCTGATCGAGCAGCTTCTCGACTTCCGGGTTGGTGTAGAAAGTGTCGTTGTTGGAGCCGAATTGTTTTCGCGATAGCAGCACGCTGAGAAAATTTTCCGGGTCGGGAAAATCCGCCTCCCACGCGCTCGAGAACAGCTCGACGTTTTTCGGCTGCCGAATCGCTTCCAGCAGCGGCCCCCATGCGACCGGCTTCAACAGTGATGTTGACGCCGACCAGCGCGAGGTCCTGCTGAATCGATTCGGCGAGCATCTCGGCAGTTTGATCGCCGCGAAACCATAGCGCGGGTTTGAGGTCGCGCGGAAAATGCGCCGCCTCCAGCAGCGCGCGCGCTTTGGCCGGATCGTAATCGTAGCCGCGCACGTTGGGATCGTAGCCGGGCAGATTGGGCGGCAGCACGCCGCGCGCGACGATGCCGCGCCCGTTGATCACCTCGATCAACTTCTCCTTGTTGACCGCGTAGTTGAATGCCTGGCGCACGCGCACGTCGTCGAACGGCGGCATCTGGCAATTCATCCCGAGGTACGCAGGTCGTGACGGTCGATTTGTTGAGGCGTGAGCGCGCGCAGCGCCGGCGTCTTCATCACGTAAGGAAATTCCGAGGGCGGAATCGCCTCGAGCACATCGATTTCGCTGGATTCGAACTTGAGCCATTGCAGTTCGCCATTGACGCCGATCTGATCGGCGATGCCGTCGAGGTGCGGCTCGCCCTTCTGCCAGTAGTAGGGATTTTTTTCCAGCACCAGGCGCTGGCCGCCGATCCATTCGCGCAGCTTGAACGCGCCGCTGCCGACCACATGCTTCGAAAAATCCTCGCCCCACTTTTCGACCACCTCGCGCGGAACCGCCGACGCAAACGGCATCGCGAGCTTGTGCGGAAAGATCGGATCCGGTCCGCTGAGACGGAAAATCATCGTGTAACGGATCCGGAGTCTCGATGCCGTCGACGTGCGGCTTGCGATGCGCCGCGAAATCCGCCGCGCCGACGATGCCCTGGTAATATTCCATCCCCTTCGAAAGGGTCGCGGGATCGATCACGCGCTCGATGCCGTATTTGAAATCGGCAGCGGTTACCGCACGCCCATTGCTGAAGCGCACATCGTTGCGCAGATGAAAGGTGAAGGTCGGTTCCGTCGGGCGAGGATTCCCACGACGTCGCGACATTCGGATGCAACTCCACATCGGCATCGCCATAGCGCAGCAGGGTGTCGAAGATCGCCTGCTCGTAGGTCCACGACGCCGTGTCGTAGCCGGCAGCAGGATCGAGGATCGGCACGTCGTCGTTGCTCGCGAGGCGCAGCACCTTCGCGTCGGGCGGAAACCCGAAGTTGTCGACCGACCGCGCGGCACCCGGCGCAAGAGTGCAGACGCGCGAATCGCGACCGCAAGACATGTCGCCGCTGTTCATCGTGCGCGCCTCCGCAGCACGCCATAGCCGAGGAGGTTGAAACCCAACACCGCGTAGAAGATTGCGAGGCCGGGAAACGTCGCGAGCCACGGCGCGACGCGAAAATAAATCGTCGCCTCTTCGATCATGCGGCCCCAACTCGGAGTCGGCGGCGGCACGCCGAGGCCGAGGAAGCTCAGCGCCGCATCGAGCAGCAGCGTGCCCGAGGTCCCCAAGCGCCGCCATCACGATGATCGTCGGCGCGACGTTCGGCAGCAGGTGACGAACGATCAGCCGCTGCGACGGCGCACCCAGCGCATGCGCCGCGATAACGAAATCGCGCTGCGACATCGATAGCGACTCGGCGCGCACCACCCGTGCGATCGAGGTCCACGAGACGATGCCGATCACGATGAGAATGCTGCGGATGCTGGGGCCGAGGACCGACACCAGCGCCATCGCGAGCAGCAGAGCCGGCAGCGTCAGCATCACGTCGGTGAAGCGCATCAGGACGAAATCCACTTTGCCGCCGAAAAATCCCGCGCAGAGCCCGATCGCGACGCCGATGGTCATGGTGACGATCATCGCGGCGATGCCGACTTCGAGCGAAATCCGCGCGCCGAAAATGATCCGCGAAAGAATGTCGCGTCCCAGCGCGTCGGTGCCGAGCGGAAATTTCCACGATGGCGGCCATGGATCGCCGAAGCTGTTGGCGACCGCGCGAGTGGGATCATGCGGCGCGAGAATCGGTGCGAGCAGCGCAACGACAGATCAGGCTCGCCACCATCGCGGCGCCGATCATCTCCATCGCGTTGACGCGCGCCTTCAACCGATTTGCTCCAGCCGGATGCGCGGATCGAGAAACGCGTACATCAGGTCGACCAGCAGATTCGCGATCACGATCAGAAACGCGGAAAACAGCACGGTGCCCATGATGAGCGGAATGTCGAGGCTGAACACCGCCTCATACGCGAGCCGCCCGAGTGCCCGGCCAGTTGAATACCGTCTCGGTGAGCACCACGCCGCTCAGCAGTCCCGCGAGGTCGAGTCCCGCGAGCGTCACCAGCGGCAGCAGCGCGTTCGGCCATCGCATGCTTCATCATCGCTTGCGCGCGCGAGAGGCCCTTGCCGATCGCGGTGCGAACGTATTCCTGCTCCATCGCCTCGCCGAGATTGGTGTGCAGGATGCGCGAGTAGTAGCCCGCCGAGCCGAGCGCGAGCGTGATGGTCGGCAAGAATCAGGCTCTTCCATCCGGCGAGTCCGCCAAGCGGAATGCTGCGGGTGAAGCTCGCCGCGGCGATCAGCAGCATGGTGCCGAGCCAGAACACCGGCATCGAGACCATCGCGAGCGACGCCACCAGCAGCGTGTTGTCAATCGCCGTGTCGCGATACGCGGCCGCGATCAGTCCCAACGCGATGCCGAGAATCAGCGACAGCGCCATCGCGCAGACGGCGAGCAGAGCAGTCGCGGGGAAGCGCGACAGGATGAGGCGCGTCACGCTCTCGCGCCGGATGTACGATCTGCCGAGATCGCCATGAAGCGCGCGCGCGAGGTAGTCGCCATACTGAATGTAGATCGGCTCATCGAGGTGAAGCTGATGACGAATCGTCGCGAGCGTGTGCGGGTCGGCTTTCGCCCCGGCCATCGCGACCGCGGGATCGGCGGGGACCTTGAAGGCGATCACGAAGGTGATGAGCGAGGTGCCGAGCAGGACGAAGGCGCCGAAGAAAATTCGCCGGATGAGATACGCGAGCATCAGCGACCTCACCCGGCGCAGGAGCGCCACCCTCTCCCTTCTGGAGAGGGGATAAGGAAGCAGCCGGACGGTCACCATCGAGAGCTCCACGAGCGATCAACTCGCGCCGCAGCCGCAGCGAGGCGCGCTCGCGATGACGCACTGGCGGCCGGATCATCGGAATCGGAGACGACCGCCGCGCGCTCCTCGGGACGCAGAATTTCGAGCAACATCTCGATCGCCGCGAGGCGATTGCGATCGTCTTCGCTGCGCGAGCGACGCGGGAATTTTTCGCAGGGCTTGATAGTGCGCGAGAAATGCGGAGACCGAAGAGTATCGATGCACGATGACGCTAGCCTGCGACTGATCCGAGCGGTGAGATCGCCAATCCGATGAGGTAGCCGGCGGCCGCCGCGCTCATCGCGATCGCGAGGAAACGGATTCCCGAGCGCCAGCGCTGGTGCGCGATGCGCCAGCACGCCTTCGAAATATCCGACCATGAACAACATCGCCGCGGTCGCTGCCAGAGCCGCGATGCAGCCCTTGCCGACTATCCTGGATAAAAAAGTACGGCAGCAGCGGCACCAGCGCGCCGACCGATGAACGCGATGCCCATCACGATGCCGTCGGTGACCGGATTGGCCAGCAAGCCCGCTCGCGAGGCCGTAGACTTTTTCCTCGGCGGTGTTGATGAGCGCATTTTGGCGAGGTGCTCAGCAGCTTCACCACGCGATACGCGGAATCGCGCGTGAGGCCTTCCTTTGAGAGCTGCTCGAGCAGGCTCTCCTGGATGCACGTACGGATGCGCCTCAGCCTCGCGCCGCGCCTGCTCGAGCTCGGCGCCGACGATTTCGGTTTCCGCATGCCCACCAAGATACGCGCCCGCGCCCATCGAGAGCGCGCCGGCCGCGGTGGAAGCCAGCGCGGCGAGGACGATCTGTTTGTGATCGGAGACCGCGCCGCTCAGGCCGCATAGCACGCCGGCGGTGGTCAGCACGCCATCCTGCACGCCGAACACGATTTCGCGCACATTGGAGAGGCGCTCGAAGATTTTGCGTTTTTCGGCTGGATCGATCGGCAAGTTAGTGGTCCCGGCATCATCATTCTGAATTTACGATCGGATCGGGCCGAGTGTCCATCCCCGGTTTCCATTCGGCCGGGCACATCTGGCCGGTGCCGATCGCCTGCACGACGCGCAAGCGTATCGGTCGACGCTGCGCCCGACGTTGAATGGACATGCGAGCGCGTGCAGCGATGGCGCGATCCTTGCGCATCACAAAGGTGGCGCGCAGCGCGACTTTTTCGTCCTCATCGAACACGCCGAATGCGCGCGCGATTTTACCATCGACATCGGACGCAGCGGATAGTCGATGCCGCCAAGCTCTTCGGCCCACTTGCAAATGGCTCTCGACGTCGTCGATGCTGATGCCGACCACCGAGCATTTCGCATCTTCGAAGGACTTGCAGTGCCTTGTTGAATCCGGTGACCTCGGTCGGGCAGATGAAGGAAAAATCGCGCGGATAGAAAAACACCGCGATGTAGATCGGTACGCATGGTCGCGCAGCCGGATGGTCGAGGCGCGACCCCTTGATGCGCACGGCAATTCAAAATCAGGTGCGATGTCCCCAGGTCCCAGCATGCCTCGTAGGCTACTCAATCTCCGATGTGAGTGAAACGGCCGCCATCGATCGGACGAGCCGTCGCGCCTAGTCGGCTTTTTTGGCCGCGCGAGGCCGAGGGTCTTCGCCGTCTTCGGCGGCAGCCCCGACGGATCCAGCAGCATGTTGAACACCTTCAGGTTGTGCGTATGCGCCAGCTGATGCATCGCGAAGGAGGTGTTCATCGCGGCGACCCGGCCCTGCACATCCTCCATCGCATTCACCGATTCCTTCGCCAGCTTCAACGCGAACAGCGGCTTGGTCGCGATCTTCTTCGCCATCGTGAGCGCGAAGTCCTGCAACTGCGCCAGCGGCACCACATGATTCACCATCCCGAGGCGATGGGCCTCCGCCGCCGACATCGCGTCGCAGGTGAAGAGGAATTCCTTGGCCTTGCGCGCGCCCATCTCCCACGGATGCGCGAGGTATTCGACGCCGTTGACGCCGAAGCTCGGTCGCATAGTCAACGAACTGCGCATCCTCACTCGCGATGATGATGTCGCACGGCCAGATGAGCATCAGGCCGCCCATGATGCAGCGGCCCTGCACCGCGGCGATGGTGGGCTTCGGAATGTTGCGCCATCGCTCGCATAGGCCGATGTACAACTCCTTTTCGCGTGACATCTGCGCCTCGGCGCCCGACGCATGAAAATCCGCACCAGGTCCCGACGGTCTTGTGATTGTGCAGATTCTCGACGCCGTTGCGTTCGCGCAGATCGTGGCCAGAGGAAAAATGCGGCCCGTTGGCCGCGAGGACGATCACCTTGATCTGATCGTCCTGCGCGGCGGCATCGAAGGCGTCGTTGAGCTCATAGAGGAAATGGGTGTCCTGCGAATTGCGCGTCGCAACGCGATTCAGCGATGATTCTCGCAACATGCTCGGCCGGGGTTTCATAGATGATGTGATCGAAATTTTTCACGACGTTCTCCTTCGCCTATGGATTGGCGGCTACTCGATCTCGTAGGTCAGCGAGACGGTCGCGGAGACGCTGATCTGCGATGCCTCGATCGGGGTCGGCGACATTCGCGGCTCGCGGCGCTGCTCATTCGCGCCATCGGCAGGATGGGGCCACGCTCGGGAACCGTCGAGGCGCGCACTACCCGCTTCAATTTCACATTCAGTGATGCGGCCAGCGCTTGCGCCTGCGCCTGCGCATCCTTCGAGGCATTCGCGATGGCCTCCTGGCGCGGGCCTTGGTGTCATCGCGCAGGCCGAAGTTCAGATAGTTGATGCGATTGGCGCCGGCCGAGATCGCGCCATCGATGAGCGAGCCGAGCAGCATCAGCTCCGTGGTCTCGACGGTGATGGTGTTCTGCGCGGTGTAGCCCGGTAATCGCCGGGCGCTGGCGCGGGCCCGGGCTCGTTGATATTCGGGATTGAGCGAATAGTCGCCGGTGGTGACGGTGCCTTTGCCGGCGAGCTTGTCCTTCAATGCCTGCACGACCTTTTGCGCGAGCGCCGCATTCTTGCTCGAGGATTCTTCGGCGGTCGCCGCATGCGTCTCGATCTGGAGACTCAGATTGGCGACGTCGGGCGTCGCTGCGCGCCTCGCCGGTGCCGTTGACCTCGATAACACGAGTGTTGTTGTCGGCGGCAAACGATCGGATCTGCGAAGCAGCGGACGGCGAACGCGAGCGCCATCGCAGCGGCAGTTGCGGCTGAGCCTCATCGAGGGCTGCTCCTTCGTATCTGCGTTGATCCGCACCGATAATATCTGGAGACTCAATCGATTGACGATACGCGAGAGTCGTCGCACGAGCCGATGCCCGCAGAAAAACCAAACGAAAAGCAAAACGTAAAAAAAGTCACCCCCCGCAGCCAGGATTTCGCGGGATGGTACAACGACGTCATCATTCGCGCCGAGCTGGCGGATTATTCGCCGGTGCGCGGCTGCGATGGTGTTTCGTCCCGACGGCTTCGGCATCTGGGAGTTGTTGCGCGACGAGCTCGACCGCCGCATCAAGAAGACCGGCGCGCGCAACGCGTACTTTCCGCTCCTCATCCCGCAAAGCTTCCTGCAGAAGGAGGCGAAGCACGTCGAGGGCTTCGCGCCCGAGGTCGCGGTCGTCACCCACGGCGGCGGCAAGCTGCTCGAGGAGCCGCTGATCGTGCGGCCCACCAGCGAGACCATCATCAATCATATGTTCGCGCAGTGGATCCATTCGCATCGCGATTTGCCGATGATGGTGAATCAATGGTGCAACGTGGTGCGCTGGGAAATGCGCACCCGGCTGTTCCTGCGCACGCTCGAATTCCTGTGGCAGGAGGGGCATACCGCGCACGCGACGCGGGAGGAAGCCGAGCGCGAGACCCTCACCGATGCTGGAGGTTTACCGACAATTTGTAGAGGACTTCCTCGCGATTCCGCTGATCGTCGGGCGCAAGAGCGCGGCCGAACGATTTCCCGGCGCCGATGAGACCTACACCATCGAGGGGCTGATGGCCGATGGACGCGCGCTGCAATGCGGGACCTCGCACTTCCTCGGACAGAATTTCGCCAAGGCGTTCGAGATTCGCTTCCTCGATGAGAGCAATCAGCTTCAGTACACATGGCAGACGAGCTGGGGCGTTTCGACGCGGCTGCTCGGCGCCATCATCATGGTGCATGGCGACGACCAGGGCTTGCGGCTTCCACCCGCGGTCGCGCCCACGCAGGTCGTCATCGTGCCGATCTCGCGCAAACCGGAGGAAGCCGAGAAGGTCCTCGCCGCCGCGCGCGACCATTCGCGATGCGCTCGAACGCGCGGACGTCCGCGTGAAAATCGATACGCGCGAGGGCCTGACTCCCGGCTTCAAATTCAACGATTGGGAGATGCGCGGGGTTCCGATTCGAATCGAGATCGGGCCGCGCGATGTGGCCGCGGGCGAGGTCGTCCTCGCGCGGCGCGATCGGCTCGGTCCCGAGGCGAAGCAGAAGGCGTTCCTCGCCGAGGTTCCCTCGCGCGTCACTGCGCTGCTCGCGGAGATTCAGCAATCGCTATTCGATCAAGCACTCGGCGCATCGCAGCGCGAACACGCGCGAGTTCGACAACTACGCGGCCTTCGCCGAAGCAGATGGAGGGCGAGGGCGGCGGCGGGATGGCGCATGTGTTACTGGTGCGGCAATCCCGCATGCGAAACCAAAATCCGCGAGCAGACCAAGGCGACCTGCCGCGCGATTCCGTTGAACCAGACCGGCGCGGCCGGCAAATGCATCGTGTGCGGCGAACCCGCCACCGAGCGCGCATTTTTCGCGAAGGCATACTGAGCGATTCAAAACTTCGCTGGCGACCGGTATCCACAAAATTTGCGCGCGCGATTCCTCATCGCGCACCATGGGCCCACCGCGTCCGCGCTACATCCGAAACATTGAAAGGAACACAGACTGAAGTCTGTGCTACATCGGAGAGAGAAGCGGGCTAGTCGCCCTTGATCAGGCGATGGATCGCGCTCAGATGCTTGATCGAATCGCGCTTGCGGCCGACGTGGTCGAACAGCTCGGCCAGATTGCGATGTGCCTCGACCATCGTAGGATCGCATTCGAGCGCGCGATTGAGGCTGCGAATCGCCGCATCGTTCTCGCCTGTTTTGCGATACAGCAGGCCGAGTTTGTAGTGGACGTCGGCGCTGGCGGGAACGATCGCGGCCGCCCCGAGGAGGTGGCGCATCGCGCCTTTCAGATCGCTTTCGTGCTCGAGCAGCGCGGCCAGCCGCATGTGGGCGTCGTAGTTGACCGGCTCGCGGCTGACGAGGTCGCTATAGATGGTGAGCGCCTTGAGCGGATCTTCCTCGGCCATCCGGCGCGCCTCTTCGAAGCGTTCGCGCGCGCGCGCGGCGCCGAAGCGTTCCTCGACTTTGCCTTTGGCGCGCTTCTCGAAATTGAATACGAGCTGCCCCGATTCGACTTCGAAGCACGAGGCGCCATCGCGCATGACGATGTGGCCATCGAGGTTTTCCAGCTTGAGCGAATGCACCGGGCGCGAGGGTCCGATCATGTTGCGCACGCGTTGAAAGCAGCGCTGGACGGGCTCCAGGTGACGCCGAGTGGGCAGCAGCTCCTTGGCCAGACGCATCAGGATCAGGTCGTTGAATGCGAACCGGAAGTTGCGCCCCCGCAGCATCGTGGGATTGATGAACTGGCGCTTGACCCAGTAACGAATCCGCTCGGGAGGCACGGCGAGAATTCTCGCCGCGGCCCGAGTGGAGAAAGTCTGATTGTTACCCGCCGCCTCCGCCATAACTCCCCAACGAGCCAGAGTATAGGAAGCGCGGCGCGCGCGCTCAATGCGCCTGCCGGTATTTCTTAACAGCCTGTGGGTAGGATGTTATTCGCGTCCGAGGTCCTTCAGCGCGTTGTTGACGCGCACCACTGCTTCGACTGCGTTCTTCGCATTGTCGATGCGCGCTTCGGCCTGCTCATCAGTCATCCCGGGCCCGGTGATGCCGAGGGCCACCGGCTTATCGAACTGAACCGACAACTTTGCTGCGATGTTCGCGATTGCATGCGCGATCACCTCGTCGTGCAGCGTTTCGCCTTTGATGACGGCGCCGATCATCACGACGCCATCGACATCGTGCCGTTGCAGCAACCGCTTCACGATGGTCGGCATGTCGTAGATGCCGAACACGTGAATCGTATGCGTGATCTGCGCTTTCATCGCGGTGGCCTGCTGGATCGCGCGATGCAGCATCGGTCCGGTGACTTCGGAATTGAAATCGGCGACGACGATGGCGATCTTCACGCGGCGCTCTCCTCGATGGTTACGGCGTCACGAATCTCGATGCCGGAATTGCGCAGGTAGCGCTTCAAATCGGGAACCGGATGCTCCCCGTAGTGGACGATCGATGCGACGATCGCGGCATCGGCGGCGCCGCGTGTGAACGCATCGCGCAGATGCGACGGCTCGCCCGCGCCACCCGACGCGATGACCGGAATCGACACCGCCTCGCTAATCATGCGCGTCAAATCGAGGTCGTAGCCTTCCTTGGTGCCGTCGCGATCGATCGAATTGATGCACAACTCGCCGGCGCCACGCCGCTCGCCATCGCGCGACCACGCGAGCGCATCGAGGCCGGTGGGCGTGCGGCCGCCGTCGATCACGACTTCATAGCCGCTAGGAATTTCCGCACGCTGGCCGGTGAACTTCACCTGCATCGAAAGCACAATGCACTGCGCACCAAAGGCCTTGGAGCCTTGCGTGATGAGGTCGGGATTGCGCACCGCGCCCGAATCAATCGAAACTTTTTCGGCGCCCGCCAGCAGCACCGCGCGCATGTCTTCGAGCGTGCGCAGTCCGCCCCCGACGCTAAACGGGATGAAGATTTCCTTCGCCACCGCGCTGACCACTTCGAGCATGATGCCGCGCCGCTCGTTGGATGCAGTGATGTCGTAGAAAACGATCTCGTCGGCGCCCTGCTCGTAGTAGTAACGCGCCATCGCGACCGGATCGCCGACATCGACGTTGGCGAGAAATTTGATGCCCTTGGTGACCTTGCCGTCGCGCACGTCAAGGCACGGGATGATTCGCTTGGCGAGCATCTAGAATTTCATCCGGCAGAAGTTATCCAGCATGCGCAATCCCGCGATACCGGATTTTTCGAGATGGAATTGCGTCGCGATGACGTTGTCGCGCGCGACCGCTGCGGTGAACGGGACTCCGTAGTCCGAAGTTCCGATGACCACCGATGGCTCGTTGGCGACCGGATAATAACTGTTCACGAAATAAAAATGAGCATTGTCGGGCACGCCGCCGAACATCGGATGTGGCTTTTCCTGATGCACCCGGTTCCATCCGATCTGCGGAACTTTGAGCGGACGCCCATCGATCGAGGTCGGAAACTTCACGACCCTACCCGCGATGATGCCGAGGCAGTCCACCCCGCCATCTTCATCGCTATGATCGAGCAGCACCTGGATGCCGATGCAGATGCCCAAAAACGGAGTGCCTTTTCGGGCAACGTCGTTGCGCAAACATTCCGCGAGGCCGAGCGCGTGCAGATTTTCCATCGTCGCGCCGGCCGCGCCGACGCCGGGCAGGATCACGCGATCGGCGGCGCGCACCTTTTCGGGACGATCGGTGATTTCACATCGATGCCCGAGGTGATCAAGCGCGCGCGCCACGCTGGTAAGATTTCCCGCCTTGTAGTCGACGATCGCGATCATGATTTATACGTTCGGAAAGCTCCGGACCCCACATCATAGCGACATTCGCGATGTCTCCCAAGGCATGGCAAATCGCAAAGCATCGATGCGTCAAAATGAAACCGGCCGCCTCAATGCGTCAGTTTGCAGCATGGATTAGTGGAAAAGGCCACCATTTTCCGGGGTTTTCTTCGGCATATTTCATGCGCTTAAGACCGAAGAAGATTCACCGTCCCACCGTCTAATCATCGAGTGGGCAATGGAAGTGGTCATGAGCAAACTGGTTGGATTGGCTGCAGTCGATTGGGTCTATCGCTGCAAGTATATGCAGGAACTCGAAGAATCGGGCCGTCGGCGCCTCGCCGGATGGGAAGTCGAACTCCGGAACTGGGATCCCGATAACGAACAAACCATGCCGAGCGGCTACGCGCTTTCCAGCGCCCGCGTCCACGTCGGCGAGCTGCACTAAATCCTGGCGCGCCGGCGCCGATTACACATCCGCGCGAATATCATCATGCTCCGAGAGCACCCGCACTTTGACGTGCTGATGCTCGCCGGCCAGGGTTCCCCAATGCATTGCGAAGTTTTCCAGTTGCACATCGGGCCGAAACCGCGCTGACACGCCCATCACGACTTCGGTGGCGCGCAGTTGGTACGCGGCGCGCGCGATCGCATGCACCTGGTCATTCGACACGATGACGAGCGGCGCGACCTTGCGCCCATGATCCTCGCAGACCTTGACGATCCTGCTGAAGAGCTTCTCCTCGGCGGCGTCGAAGACCTGGGCGCCCTCGCTCGAGGCGAGTCCTTTTTCGAGCCGCACCGTCAACGCGATGAGCGCGGCATGGTCGGGCTCCGCAAGGTATCGATGCAGATGCGTCAAGTTGTTGGGATCGCGAATCGCAATGATTTTTTTCTCGCCGCCGTTGAGCCCCAGCTTCGAGGGCACCAGCTCGCTCTCATCGACCAGCTCGAGGTTGAACTTTTCGGGTTCTTCGCCATAGGCATGTTCGGCGTCGCCCTGTATCCGTTGCGAAACGGAGAAGATCACGAAAAATCCCAAAGTGAAGATCACGCCGGAAATCGTCGCGACTTCCTTGGTGAAGATGTTGACCGCCGCAGTGGCGAACAGAACCAGAAACGTGACGACCAGGCCGAGCGGAAAATCGGTGCCGCCAGGACGGAAGAACTTCAGGTTGGGCGGCATCTTCCACAGCCGGTGATACTGCGATTTGTAACGCAGCACGATGACCGAGAGCGTCTTGAACACGAAGCTCCAGATCACGCCGAACGCGTAGGCCTCGCCCAGCACATACATATCGCCGCGCGACAGGATGATGGTGGCGATTTGCAGCCCCGCGACCAGGTTCACGATGCGATAATTGGTGCCGAAGCGCTTGTGCGGATGGCGAAACCAGTCGACCAACACGCCATCCTCGGCGACCCGGGTCAGCACGCCAACCGAGCCGACGATCGAGGTATTTACCGCGCCGGCCAGGATCATGAATCCCACCAGCACCACGAAAGCGCGCAACGCGATGCGCGCCCACAGCGGCCCGACCACGAACATCGCGAGGCCGCCAATCAGGTTGTCGCTGTACTGCGCCATGCGGACGCTGTCGGGAATGATCATCACGGCGAAGAACGAAATCAGCGAGGTCAGCAGCAGGCTGTATATAAAGATGATGAAGCCGGTGCGCAGGAGGTTCTTGAGCTTGGGCGCTTCGATTTCGCGATTGATTTGCGCGAGCGATTCTTCACCCGACATCGCGAGGATCGAATGTCCGAAGGCAATCACGATCCCGACCGCGCCCAGCGTGCGTGCGGCCGGCACATGCTTCAGCCACCCGAGCGAATCGTTGGTGAACTTCAATTCGAGCGGCGGCAGATGCGCCCCGCGCAGCGCCAGCGTCACCCCGCACCATACGATCATCAGCACGGCCATGATGGTCGTCACTTTCATGATCGCCATCGCCTTGCCCGACGACTCCTCGATGCCGAGGGTGTTCTGCCACCAGAAATAAACCGTAATGACGATCGCGAAGGTGGCCGCCGCGATATCGGGCGGGAGCGCGAAACCCGCGTGCATCACCTTCAACAATTCGTTGGCGAGACCGACGATGTACTGTCCCGCCGAAACGCCGCTGATGGGGCCGGTCAGGGTGTAGTCGAACATCAGTGCGGAGACCGACAGCTTGGCCAGCGTCGAGCCCATCGCTTCTTTCACCACGCGGTACACGCCACCGCGAGTGAACATCGAGCACGACTCGACGTAGACCGCGCGCATCAGGTAGGAGAACAGCATCACGGCGAGGATGAAATACGGCGCGGAGCGTCCGATCGCCTGCTCGACGATGCCGCCGATGTAGTAGGCCGTCGAGGCCAGGTCGCATAGCACGATCGCGGAGGCGCGCCAGAACGAGATGAAGACCAGCATCCCGCTGGTGACTACGATGGCTTTGGTTTGCTTTCCGAAGGCGGGCGAAGCCTGCGGTGGTTCCGGAGGTTGCTCCGGTTCGTGCTTGCGGCGGACGGCTCTAAGATGTGCTGCCAATGGCTGACACTCCCCATCGACGGAGTAAACCCTCCCCCGATAGGAGGATGCATAACGCAAGCTTCGGGCCGTTGCAGATTTCATTGATTTTATTGATCCGCCGAGCTGTGCGGCTTGCAAATCGCACGCACGCCATGATTTTCCGGCAATGCAAACTGCAATCCCCGAAGTACCGGTCGGTGCTTGTAACAGGCCCTCGATGCGGGAATAGAATACGAGGCTTCGCGCGAGGGGTTCGTGGCCTCGCGCACAACTGATTGAAGATCGCCCTCCTCATCGCTGGAATAGTTGCCGCCATCGCCGCGTTCTTCGCAGGCCGCCGCCACACCATCAGCTCAATCGAGCGCACCATCGCCTCGATGCGTGGCGCACCTGCGGCGACTGACGAACCCGAAACCCCGTCGGCGCGCGCGCTGCGGCGTATCGTCGAGCAATTCGAGGCGCTGCAAAAAGAAAACCTTGCGACCTACGAAGCGCGCTTGACTGAGATCGATCGCGAGCGTTCCAAGACCGATGCGATTATCGAAAGCGTCGAGGACGGCCTCATCGTGCTCGATGAGAATCACGCGGTAGTCCATATAAACGAGGTCGCGTGCGCGATCCTCGACCTCGACGCCAACCAGGTCGAAGGCACGCGGCTGGAAGATGTGTCATCGCGCAATTTGCACGTCGCCAAGTTGCTTTCCGCCACTCAGGAGGGCAGCGACAGCGCGGGCAACGACAGCACCGAGTTCAAGCTATTTTTGCGCGGACGCGACCATAGCTACTTGAGCCGCAACCTCCCGTGGATGGGCCCTAGCGGCGAGCGGCTCGGCACTATCGTGCTGTTGCAGGACGTGACTTACGTGCGCGATCAGGAAAAGAGCCGCACCAATTTGATCGCCACCCTTTCCCATGAGCTCAAGACGCCGCTGACGTCGTTGACCATTGGCGCCGAGCTCCTCACCGAATCGATTCCACCGGAAGTGGCAACGCGCCAGCACGAAATCCTCGACAGCATTCACCATGATGTTTCGCGGCTTAACACCATCGCGGCCGACCTGCTCGATGCGTCGCGGACCAGCTCCGCGCGCATCGGCGTCGAGCGGCGCGCCATCCTGCTCGAAAAAACCGTGCGCGAATCATGCCGCCCGCTGATGATCCAGGCGCGCGAGAAAAAGATCGCCTTCGAAATCGTCGCGCCGGATGAGCGTCCGATCCCGATCTGGGGCGACCCCATCAAGCTCCCATGGGTCATCACCAACCTGGTCGGCAATGCGTTGCGCTACACCCCCGAGGGCGGCACGATTCGCCTGGAAATCCACCGCGAGGGCAACGTCGCGCGCACGATTGTGACTGATAGTGGACCCGGCATCGCGCCCGATATTCTGCCGCGCATCTTCGAGCCCTTCGCGCAATTTCCCGATGACGCCGCACACGTCGGCTCGGCCGGCCTCGGGCTCTACATCGCAAAGGAGATCGTCGAGGCGCATAACGGTAGAATCTTCGCACGCAGCGAGTTCGGCCACGGCACCACTTTCACAGTCGATATTCCGGTGCGGGAGGAAGCGATTGGCTAACATCCTGGTGGTCGACGACGACCGCAACATCCGCCGCATGATCGCAGTCACCCTCGACGCCGCGGACCATCGCGTGACCGAGGCCGAGAGCGCCGAGCAGGCGCTCAAGCTGCTCCCCGACTCGACCGCGGATTTGGTGTTGAGCGATGTGCGGATGGCCGGGATGAACGGCTTCAGCCTGCTCGCCGAGCTGAAGCGGCTCAACCCTGCGCTGCCCGTGATCATGATGACCGCCTACGCTTCGATTCCCGATGCGGTCGAGGCGATGCGCCATGGCGCTTACGACTACATCCCGAAACCGTTCACTGCCGAGCACATTCGTCGGGTGGTCGCGCGTGCGCTGGAGCTGCAAAGCCTTCGCGCCGAAAACCGCGTGCTGCAAAACAAGCTCGAGCGCCTCTCGCAGCCGCTCCCGCTGTTGACCCTCGGCCCGCAAAGCCGCAAGCTCGCCGACCTCGCGGCGCAGGTCGCGAACAGCGACGCTACCATCCTGCTGACCGGCGAGAGCGGCACCGGCAAGAGCATGCTCGCCGCCTACATCCATCGTCTGAGCCCGCGCAAGGACGGCCCCTTCGTCGAGGTTGCATGCACCACTCTCAGTGAGCATTTGCTGGAAAGCGAGCTGTTCGGCCATGTGCGAGGCTCCTTCACCGGCGCCTTCAAGGACAAGCCGGGCCGGCTCGAAGCGGCGGAGGGCGGCACGGTCTTCCTCGATGAAATCGGCGATTTGCCGCTGCCGTTGCAGGCCAAGCTGCTGCGCTTTCTGCAGGAGCGGACTTTTGAGCGGGTGGGCGGCGCCGCCACCATCGAGATCGATGCGCGCATCATCGCGGCCACCAATCAGGTGCTCGAGCAGTTCGTGCGCGAGAAGCGCTTCCGCGAGGACCTTTACTATCGTCTCAACGTGATCGAGATCCGGGTCCCGTCGCTGCGCGATCGCCCCGGCGAGATCCTCCCACTGGCGGAATATTTCATCGAGCGCTCCGCCCAGATGCATCACAAGCTTGCTCTCAAACTCAGCGAGGAGGCACGTGCGACGCTCTCCAGCTACGCGTGGCCGGGAAACATTCGCGAGCTGAAAAACCTCATCGAGCGCGCGGTGGTGCTGAGCCGCGGCGATACCATCACGCTGAGCGATCTTCCTGACAAGTTGTTAGCCACCTCGCGACGCGAGGACCAGGGCCTCACGCTGGAGGAGATCGAGCGCCGCCACATCCAGCTGGTCCTGGAGCAGGCGGTAACGCTGGAGGAAGCGGCCGACATGCTCGGCATTAACGTCGCCACGCTCTGGCGCAAGCGGCGCAAGTACGGGATGGATTGAGACTTCATCCGGCTTGCGAACCTGGCAACTTAGGGTTATCGTCCCCGCGAATTCCGCTATTCCATGGCGAGGGAAAAGTTTATGCGTAAAGTAGCGAACAAGTTCGGTTTCGCGGCTGTTATAGGAACTCTGATGATTACCGGTATCGCGGGATGCAGCATGTTTTCCCCCGCCAACACCCCGGTTGACTGCGACCTGGTAAAAACCCAGCGTGCGTCTGGAAAGACCGATGCGCAGATTGCCACTGACCTGAGCGCCAAGGAAAGCGAGGTCGCGGCCTGTTCAGGTGCGGTCTCCACCGGCAACAAATCCGCCGGGATGATTCCACAAAATTACTAGTTCTGTGAGGGGCCGCGAGGCCCCTTCCCTTCCGTCACTTGGCGATTGGCTAGTCCCCGCGCGAGGCGCGGCGCGGCGGCGGCTTGCGTTCGCTCGCGTAAGTCTTGCGATAAACCTGCAGCAGCGACGCGAACACCGAGATGATCGCGGGCCCCGCGAAGATCCCGATCGGCCCGTAAGCTTCCAGCCCTCCCGCGATACCAAAGAACAGCGCAATCGTCGGCAGCGTGGTGCCATGGCGCATCGCCAGCGGCTTGATGAAGTTGTCGATGATCGCGATCCAGATGATGCACCAGCTTGCCAGCACGATCGCCATCGTCCAGGTGCTGAACATCCCGAGATATAGAATCGCCGGACCCCACACCAGCGCAGTGCCTCCGAAGGGCAACAGCCCGCACGCCGCCGCCAGCACCGCAAGAAATGCCCAATATGGCACCCCGGTAAAGAGCAGGCCCATCCCGACCGCCAGGCCCTGGATCAACGCGGTCAGCATCAAGCCGCGCATCACGGCGGACAGCGTGGCGGTCAAAGTGTCGTAGACCGCCGCCTTGTCGTCTTCATGCAGCGGGGTCAGCTCTTTCAACGATTTGTAGTAATCCTCGCCATCGCGTAGCAGATAGAAAAAGATCATCAGCACGATGCCGAAGTCGATCACCGCCGAGGCCACGTTTTTCGCGACCCCGGTGAGATTGCGCACGAAATACTGACTGGTACCCTGGGCACTTTGTACAAAGAACTTCGGCACGTCGGTGCTGAGGTCCAGTCTGCGCCCTCCCGAGATGCGATGAACCAGCCATCCGAAATAAGGCGGATTCTGCAGCCAGTCGTTGACCTTGGTGATGCCGCCGCTTTTGACGAACTCGTTGGCCTGGACGTAGAGCGCCTGCGCTTCGATGACCAACCGTTCCGAAAGCCAGATTGCCGGCAGGATGACGCCGGTCGCCACCACGATGGTGATGATGACCGCGCCCATGGTGCGGCTCTTGACGTACCTCCGCAGGTAGAGCTGCACCGGATGGACCATGAAGGCGAGCAGGATCGCCCATGCGATCGGCATCAGGAACGGCGCGAGGAGCGCATACAGTTCATAGGCGACCACGGCCAGAAAGCCGAAAAAGAACACTTGTATGATGCGCTCGCGGTCCATTAGTCGCGCGCAGCTTATCAGATGGGCATTTCTAGTGCAGCGCGCCCAGCCACTGGCCCGCAGCCTTTATCGTTGCGGGGTCGCTCATCACTCCAAGGTGATCGACGCCCGGAAGCACCACGACTTTCGCCTTGGGATCGAGACGCTGCATCATCGGCGCGTACGCATCGGCGTAATTCTGCTGGTCCTCGGCTCCCACGATGATGAGGGCGTTGCCGAGCGCAGCGACATCACGCTCGTACTTGACCCGTGGATGCATCGAAGTATTCAGGCGATACGAGTAGACCAGCGTCTCGGTGCCGTCGCGTAGCGGCTGCGGCTTATTGAACCAGATCGTCGGCATTCCATCGAAGGCGCTGATGCCAAATCCATCCAGAATCGAGAGGCCGACCGTCCGCTTCACGTCGACTGTGGCCCATCCGGCGTTGCGTTTGAAAATCGGCGAGAGGGGTAGCACCGGCGAAAGCAGCAGGTAGCCGGATACCAACGAGGCCTCGGGTCCGCCGGCGAATCGGATCGCGAAGCCCCCGCCGCTCGAATGCCCGCCGAGGATCACCGGTCCATGCTGTCCGTTCGCGCGCGCCATCGCGATCAGGTCGGAAATGTCATCTTCGAGCTGGCCGACATATTCGACGTCACCGCTGCGAGGCCCCGAAAGGTAATGCCCGCGCAGGTTGGGCAGGTAGACTTTCGCGACACCTCCCTCGCTGAGGGCCTTCGCGAGGGCGTCGTAGCTGACGCCGTGATAACTCGAGCCGTGCACGAAGATGAGAATGCGATCGGCTTTGGAATCATAGAAACGATAGGCGAGTTGAGCGCCGTCGCGCGCCCGGTAGTAGAGCGGCGCAGGAACCGCTGCGTTGCCGACGCGGGCGGTCCGCACTAGCTTCGCGAAGTCGTAGACGTCTTTTTGCTGCGCGAGTTTCGGCGCGGGCCAGAACACCAGCACCATCGCGACGCCGAGGGTCACCACCAGCAGCCCGGCGGCGGCAATCAGGACCTGGGACACGACTTTGATGAGCAGGTTCATAGTCCAGATCAATAGTCTGTTTCATACGGTCTGTCAAATACCGTTTAAAACATACGATGGAGCCTGCTATGGTATCCGCAATGGCGGAAATCAGGCTGACGACTACTTCCCATGTGGTGCTCGGGCTGGTCGCTCTTGCACGCGAGGCCACGCCCTACGATCTCAAGCGCCGGGTCGCGGATTCGGTGGGCCATGTATGGACCTTTCCCCATGCGCAGCTCTACACGGAACCGGCGCGGCTGGCGGCGGCGGGATTGCTGAAGGAGCAGCGCGAGAAGGGCGGCCGCAATCGGCGCATCTTCACCATCACGGCGGCCGGCAGCACGGCGCTGCGCAAATGGCTGTCCCAACCTGCAGCGCGCATCGAGCCTCGCGAGTTGCGCGACCCTGGGCTGCTGCGGTTGTTCTTCGCCGACCTGCTATCCGGCGCGGAAGTGGTGGCGCTGGCGCATGAGCAGGAAGCGCTTCATCGCAAGACGCTCGCGAGATTGGAGTCCGATGCCACCCGCTTCGGCGCCGCCGCCGACCATAAGGCTAGTTTCGGGCCCTTACGGATGGGCATCATCTACGAGCGCGCCGCGATCGCATTCTGGAATGAGATCGCACGCCAATCGTCGAAGCACAGCAAAAAAAGCCGTCCGCGCAGAAATCCGGTTGCTTCTGGATCCTTGGTGGCACAGGCTTCAGCCTGTGTGCCCGCGACTTCGAAAGACACAGGCTGAAGCCTGTGCCACTTACGATACTCTCAAGGAAGTGCAAATTCGTGGGGGCGAGGACCGCTTCGCGGATCAGGATTCTATCGGGGCGGTACAACCGCCCCTACGGTTCGATCAGTCGCAGCATGATCCCAAAAATTGCGGCTGCCTGAAGTGTGGCTTCCAAAATTATCGGTTTCGAAAATATCATCGCACCCGCATTGCTGAACCAACCGGGACCACGAGTAGTGGGATGCGGCATGATCGCAAAAACCATTGGTGGTCCAGGCTTCAGCCTGTGTCTTCTTCTGGATGGTTCAGGCACACAGGCTAAAGAAGTTCTACCCCCCGATGGAATCCTGATCCGTGCAGCGATCACTTTCTGCGAAACCACGGACGACTCATTACCCGCGTCACCGACGCCCGTTAAATTTTCACGGTCGGAATTGAGGACCAAAGCCATCGAGGATTTTACGGGCCGTTCGCGAACGCCCCCTACGGTTCGATGCGATGGCGGCTCCTTCGACGGATGCCGTCGATCGCGCGTTGCAGACGAAGATTCGGCTGCCGACTGGGCGCCGTCGCAGGGGGTGCCGTTGCCCGCCTCGACGATTTTTGGTACCGCTTGATGCTTGCTTCGCGCATCTCAATACTCGTATCCAAAGGCACGTAGCTCAGCGGGAGAGCACTTCCCTGACACGGAAGGGGTCGGCGGTTCAATCCCGCCCGTGCCTACCACTATAGTTTTCGCTCGACTCCGCTCCGCTCCGCCTCACGAGCGCCTGCGGCGCGGCGCTACGCGCCCCCTTCGGGGCCTCCCCGAAAGGTCATCGTGAGTCAGGCATCAGGCCCGCATTTGTTGTATGATGGGGCCACTTTGAGCCGCTACATAAGTTTTTCATCGATGCGATCCGCCTCCTCATAAATGAGTTCCCTGATTACGGTAACCGTGGACGGGGCCAGCCGCTCCGTCGAACGCGGCACCCGCATCCGCGATGTGCTCCTCGATGGGCCGCGCAAAATTCGCGATATCGTGGCCGCAAAGCTCGACGGCAAAGTCGTCGATCTCAGCCTGCCCCTCGAGGCCGACGCGACCATCGAGCCGATTCTCACCGACAGCGCCGAGGGCATCGATGTACTTGCGGCATTCGACCGCGCATCTGATGGCGATGGCGGTGCAGGCGCTGTATCCCGGCACCGAGGTGACCATCGGCCCGGTTATCGAGGACGGATTCTTTTACGACTTCGCGCCCAAAACGCCTTTCACGGTGGACGATCTGCCGAAGATCGAAGCCAAGATGAAGGAGTTCGCCAAGGCCGACCTGCGCGTTTATCGCAGCATGATGGCGAAGGCCGAGGCGATCGAAAAGTTCCGCGCGCTGGGCGAGAAGTACAAGGTCGAGATCATCGAGGGGATTCCCGACGACCCGGTCTCCATCTACAGCCAGGGCGAATGGATGGATCTGTGCCGCGGGCCGCACGTGCCCTCGACCGGCTACATCAAGGCGTTCAAGCTGACCAGCGTGGCGGGCGCGTACTGGCGCGGCGACGAGCACAACGCGATGCTCAGCCGCATCTACGGGACCTCGTTCGCGAACAAGGACGCGCTCGAAGAGCATCTGAAGATGGTGGAGCTGGCGAAGCAGCGGGACCATCGCAAGCTGGGGCGCGAGATGGGGCTGTTTTTCTTCGACCCGATGTCGCCGGGGAGTCCGTTTTTCCTACCGCGCGGCGCGACGATTTATAACGAGCTGCTGGCCTATGTGCGGCGGCTGTATGTGCGCTACGGATTTACCGAGGTCATTACGCCGCAGATTTTCCGCAACGAGTTGTTCAACACCTCGGGGCATTGGGAATTCTTTCGCGACAACATGTTCCTCACCACCGATCCCGACAGCGACCAGGGCAATCTCGTCGACACCAGCCCCGAAGGATGGCGGGTCGGTTTCGGCGTCAAGCCGATGAACTGCCCGGGCCATCACATCATGTATCGCTCGGAAAAGCGGTCGTATCGCGAGCTGCCGATTCGGTTCGCGGATTTCGGCCGGCTCCATCGCAATGAGCGCTCGGGCACGCTGCACGGCCTCGATCGAGTTCGCTCGCTATGCCAGGACGACGCCCATATCTACTGCACCGAGGACCAGATTGAATCCGAGGTCGACGCGAACCTTCGGATGGTAAGCGACGTCTATTCATCGCTCGGGTTCGAGCAAGTGGAATTCAAAGTTGCCACGATGCCCGAACATCATATGGGCACCGAGGAGCAATGGCGCGCGAACGAGAAGCGCCTCGGCGATTGCCTGACGCGCAAGGGTTTCGCGTGGGAGATCAATCCGGGTGAAGGGGCATTCTACGGGCCGAAGATCGAGATTTACGTGCCGGATGCCCTCAAACGAAAATGGCAGGTGGCGACCATCCAGCTCGACTACGCGGCGCCGGAACGCTTCGGGCTGACTTACACCGCCAGGTCAGGAACCGAGGAAAAGCCGGTGGTAATCCATCGGGCGATCCTGGGGTCATTGGAGCGCTTCATAGGCGTGCTAATTGAGCATACGGGAGGCGTATTGCCATTTTGGCTCGCTCCCGAGCAGTTACGCATACTATCGCTCAGCGAGAAGGTCGAGGCCTACGCGGTCGAGCTGTCAACCATAGTGAGACAGGCCGGCTACCGTGCGACAGCCGACATTCGCAACGAAAAATTGGGCTTCAAAGTCCGTGATGCCGAATTGCAGAAGATCCCGTACATGATCGTCGTCGGCGAGCGCGAGGCAGAAGCGCGCTCGGTATCGGTGCGTCTGCTGCGCGGCAACAAGGGCGAATCGATGTCCATCGAAGCTTTGATGGAGCGGCTCAAATCCGAGCCGCTGCCGTCGTGATTATTCTTACTTTGCGGCGTTAGCCGCAGGAGGTGCGTTATTCGCCGAGATTTCAGAACCCCGCCATCGAGAGAGCCCGCGATCAAGGTCAACAACCAGATCCGCGCCACCGAGGTCCGCGTCATCGATGTGGATGGCGGCCAGGTCGGCATCCTGCCGCTGCGCGAAGCCATTCGCGTCGCGGAATCCAAGGGTCTGGACCTGGTCGAGGTATCGTCCAACGCGACGCCGCCGGTATGTCGCATTACCGACTTCGACAAGTATCGCTACGCGCAGAAGAAGAAGGCGCACGACTCCAAAAAGGGGTCCACGGCAAGCACCGTCAAGGAAGTGAAGATTGGCGCGCGCACCGATACCCATGATGTGGACTTCAAAGTAAAGCACATCAGGCGCTTTGTTGAGGAAGGAAACCGTGTTAAGTTGTCGGTTTCGTTTCGCGGACGTGAGATTACCCATCCGGAACTTGGACGCGCTCTGATGGATAAGATCATCTTAGCGGTGACGGATGTTGCGGCGCCCGAAAGCCTCCCGAGGATGGAAGGGCGCAACATGTCGGTCCTGCTGACGCCGCGCTAGACAAAATTCGCATAGAAAGGCGGGCCATCATGCCCAAGATGAAGACAAATCGCGCTGCCGCAAAGCGCTTTCGGGTAACCGGCAGCGGCAAGGTCAAACACAAGAAGGCTTACGCTCGCCATCACGCATGGGCGAAGAATCGCAAGCAGAAGCGCCAACTCCGGCAGGCCAACATCTCTACCGCCGTGCAGGGCTACAAGATTAAGGTCTTGATCCCGTACGTGTAGATTCACGTATACTTTCATAGATTCCCTGCTGCGAAATTTAGAATAAGGAACTACGACCGATGCCTCGCGCAAAAGGCGGCCCCAAAACCCGCCGCCGTCATAAAAGACAGCTCGAATTCGCCTCCGGTTTCGTCGGAGGTCGTGGACTTTATAAGCAGGCCCGCAACACTTTCGAAAAGGGCCTGACCTATGCGTATCGCGATCGCAAGGTGAACAAGCGCGAATACCGCACGCTCTGGATCGCGCGCATCAATGCGATGACTCGCGAGCTCGGTATGTCCTACAGCCGCTTCATCGACGGGCTGAACAAGGCGGGCGTCGAGGTCGATCGCAAGATCCTCGCGGCGTTGGCGCTGGAGCGCGATAGTTTATTTACCGAGCTGGTGCGCATCGCGAAGGATGCGCTCGGCTTGAAAGAAGCAGCCTGAGCAAACTTTCTTCGGATACGCACCATGAAACCATGTGGGCTCGATGCCACATGGTTTTTTGTTTGATGACTGCGGAACGCAATCATTATAAGCCTCTCCCGCGTCGACGGCGGAGCCGCTCGACGCACACTGGGAGAGGACGAACGGCGCTACGATTCGTAGCGCCATTCGGGTGAGGGTGCTTCGAGCACCACGACCTTCCTGGAGATACCCAAGTGCGAGAACAATTCGAAGAAATCAAACACCGCGCGATGACGGAGGCTGGGGTCGCGACGTACTCAAACTTGGAGACGCTGATATTGACGCGACCGCAGCCCCGATCTGACACAAATCGAGGCGGTCCGCGTGCGCGTCCTCGGGCGCTCGGGCGAGCTCACCGAGATCATGCGCGGGATGCGCAATGTTCCCAATGACGAGCGCCCCGCGATGGGCCAGCTCATCAACCAGATTAAGCGCGAGGTCGAAGCCCGCATCGATCATCTCAAGGAAGTCCTCAAGCGCGCCGCGCTCGAAAGCTCGCTCTCCGAGGCGCGCCTCGATGTGACCCTGCCCGGCATGCGCATCCCTCGCGGGCGCATTCATCCCGTGACCCAAATGCGCGAGCGGATGCTCGATATCTTCGTGTCGATGGGATTCGAAATCGAGATGACCCAGGACATCGAGGACGATTTCCACAATTTCCAGGCGCTCAATTTTCCGCCCGACCATCCTGCGCGCGAGATGCAGGACACTTTTACCGTCGACGGCGGCCTGCTGCTGCGGTCGCATACGTCCAACGGCCAGGTCCGCGTGATGGAGAAGCGCAAGCCTCCACTGGCAGTCGTATGCCCGGGGCGATGCTACCGGCGCGACGAGGTCTCGGTGCGCGGGCTGCCGATGTTCACCCAGATCGAAGGCTTCATGGTCGACGAGACCGGCAAGGTCACCATGGCGCATTTGAAGGGCGTGCTGAGCAACTTTATCCGCGCGCTGTTCGGCGCCGACATCGCGGTGCGCTTTCGCTCCAGCTATTTCCCCTTCACCGAGCCGAGCGTCGAGGTCGACATGAGCTGCATCCTGTGCAAGGGCGCCGGATGCCGTGTGTGCAAGCATACCGGCTGGACCGAAATCCTCGGCGCCGGAATGATTCATCCCAACGTGCTGCGCGCGGTGAAGCTCGACCCCGAGGCGTACCAGGGCTTCGCATTCGGCTTCGGTGTCGAGCGCCCGGCGCTGCTGAAACTCGGAGTGAGCGACATGCGGCTGTTCATCGAAAATGACATCCGCTTCCTGAACCAATTCCCGGCCCTCAGCGGAGGTGCACAATGAAGCTGCCGCTCAAGTGGTTGCGCGAGTTGGTCAATATCGATGCGAGCGTCGAGGAGATCTCGCGCCGCCTCAGCGTCGCGGGCCTCGAAGTCGAGAATATCGAGCGGCTCGCGCCGAACTTCGAGGGCGTCACGATTGCGCGCGTGCTCGACGTCCAGAAGCATCCGAATGCCGACCGCCTCAACCTCTGCCAGGTCGACAGCGGCACCGAAAAATTCTCGGTGGTATGCGGCGCGCCCAATGTGCAGGCCGGTATGACTGCGGCGCTGGCCAAGGTGGGCGCTAAGCTCGGCAAGGAACCTCCGCTGGAGGCGGCCGTGATCCGGGGCGTCCGCTCCGAGGGCATGCTGTGTTCCGAGCGCGAGCTTGGCCTGTCCACTGAACATGCGGGCATCCTGTCGCTGCCGCTCGATGCGCCTTTGGGGACGCCACTCGCCGATTACCTCGGCCTCGATGAAACCGTCTTCGACATCGCAGTCCTCGCCAATCGCGGTGACTGTCTGTCGATTCTTGGGCTGGCGCGCGAGGTCGCGGCGCTGTTCGACGTGCGCCTCACCCTGCCGCGCCTCAAGACGCTCAAGATCGATCGTCGCGATGCTGCCCATGGCCCGGATACCTTCATCGTCGAAATGGTTGCGCCCGATTTGTGCCCGCGTTACGCCGCGCTCAAAATGACCAATCTCAAGCTTGGCCCCTCTCCGATGTGGATGAAGCGTCGTCTCGAACTATGCGGCACGCGCTCGATCAACAACATTGTCGATGCGACCAACTACGTGATGCTGGAACTCGGCCAGCCGCTGCATGCCTTCGACCTCACGAAAATCTCCGGTGGGAAAATTGTCGTGCGCCGCGCCGGCGACGATCGCGAGTTCGTCACCCTCGATGGTGAGAAGCGTCAGCTTGCTCCGGATGATCTGTTGATCGCGGATGCAGAGAAACCGCTTGCGATCGCGGGCATCATGGGCGGGCAAAATTCCGAGGTCAGCGACTCGACCACGACGATTCTGCTCGAGAGCGCCTACTTCGAACCGATGACGATTGCGCGCACTGCGCGTCGGCTCGGCCTTCGCAGCGAAGCCAGCTATCGCTTCGAGCGCGGCATCGATCGGATGGGCCAGGTTGCAGCGCTGTTCCGCGTCGCCGAGTTGCTGCGCCAGACCGCTGCCGCCCGCGATGAGGGCCCGGTCGTCGATTACGATGTGCGCCCGCCCGCACCGCGCGAAATCACGCTGGATCCGAAGAAGCTCGCGGGTCTGCTTGGCGTGGAGATTCCGGCTACGGAAGTTCGCCGCCGCCTGCTAAGCCTCGGCGCGACCATCAAGAAGAGTTCGGCAGGAAAGAATCTTCTTAGCGTGACGCCGCCGCCGTATCGATCCGATTTGAATGAGCCCGCCGACCTCGCCGAGGAAGTCGCACGCCTGACCGGGCTCGAGGATGTTCCGGCTGAGTTGCCGACGCGCCCGTTCGCGTATGCCGCGCCCAATCGCGAGCGCGAGTTCATGCGTGGCGCGCGCGAGATCGTCCAGGGCGCCGGCTTTACCGAGATGGATACGCTCGCGTTCAGCACCATCGCGGATAACGACAAGTTCGCCGCCGTCGCCAAGGGCGAGCCGGTCCGGGTGCAGAACCCGCTGTCCGAGGACTTGCGCCAGATGCGCCGCTCGATCGTGCCTGCGCTCCTTGAAGCTCTGAGCTTCAACCTCAATCGTCAGGCGCCGAATTTCCACGCCTTCGAAATCGCCAAGGTCTACTCGATGGAGGGCGGCGCACCGGTCGAGCGGATGGCGCTCGCGGCGCTCAGCTATGGCGACTACGCCATCGAGGAAATCGGCAAGCCTGCCATCAAGGCGAGCTTCTTCACGATGAAGGGCGTGCTGGAGGTTTTCCTGGGCGCGTCGGGCCTCGCAGAGCGGGTCAGCTATCAGCCTCCTGCCGAGGCCGAACTGCGATTTCTGCATCCCGGACGTTCGGCGAAGATCATGCTCGACGGCGATTTCATCGGGCATCTCGGCGAGCTGCATCCGCGCGAGGCGATGGAACGTGATCTCACTGAGACGTGCGTGTTGTCTGAACTTGACTTGGAAAAACTCAAAGCCTATGGTTTCACGCCGCGCACGACGGTTGAGCCGCCGCCGCGCTTTCCGGCGGTCCGGCGCGATCTCGCATTGGTGATTGACCGCGAGTTTCCAGCCGCCGCGGTGGTGAAGACGATTCATGAGCTCGGCAACGAGATGCTCGGGGACGTTGCCGTGTTCGATGTGTACGAGGGAGAGTCGATAGCTACGGGGAAAAAGAGCATCGCCCTGGCTCTTACTTACAGGGCGAAGGAACGCACGCTTACAGATGAGGAAGTGAATCGGGTTCACACGGCTTTGGTCGAGGCCGCATGCACGCGATTGGGGGCGGAGCTGAGGCAGTAAAGTATAGCGTGCTCGTAACGGCGGTCGGAGTGGGGCAAGTACGCCGCGGAGCATGACCAAAGCCGAACTCGTGGATCTAATCCACGAGCGAGTGGGCCATTCCAAAAAGGAAGCCGGAGCGGTCGTCGAAGAAGTCTTCGCGATCATTCGCGATGGTTTGTGCGCCGCCGGCAAGGTCAAGATTTCGGGCTTCGGCAGCTTTGTGGTACATCATAAGAAGCCGCGCCGTGGCCGTAATCCTCAGACCGGGGAGCCGATAACCATCGAGTCGCGGCGGGTGCTGTCGTTCAAGGCCAGCGAGGTCCTCAAGGAGCTGGTCGAAAACGGCAGGAAGCCGCGCTCATGAATCGAACTACGCGCCGAGCAGACAGAAACGAACCCAAAAAGGCAAAGGTTTCCGCGCCTGTTGTTTCGGTTGATGACCGGGGACTGAAGATCGGCGAAGCTGCCAAGGTCATTGGCGTCGAGGCTTACGTACTGCGGTTTTGGGAAACCCAATTCCAGATTCTGAAGCCCAAGCACGCGCATTCCAAACATCGTTTCTACCAGCCTCGCGATATCGAAACGCTGCAGCTCATCAAGCGCCTCCTGCATCAGGAAGGTTTCACGATTGCGGGGGCGAACAAGTACATCCGCGAGAATGGCATCGACCCTTCCAATATCGAGACTGCTTCAGCGAAGGCGCCGGCCGAAGTTTCATCAGCAAAACCGCCCTCGAACAATGACACCCGCCGGGCGCTGGCCGAGGTCCGCCGCGACCTCGAAAGTATCCACAAAATGTTGGGTGACGACTGATCACTCGCTGGCCACGACTTCGAACAATTGCGGCACCACTGGGCATCGTCGCGATGGCCGCTGCCACCGAGCTTTCGATGGGCCGCAAAATTTGGGGCATCGAAGGCCAACCCGGCGTCTGGTCGGGCAACATCAACAGCGAGCACAACTCGCAATTCCTGGCCGACCCATACAGCTTCAGCCATGTCACCCACGGCATCCTGTTTTATGGTTTGCTGCGCCTCGTCGGTGGCAACCTGGCGGTTCGAACCCGCGCGCTGATCGTGCTCGCGATCGAGGCGGGATGGGAAGTCGTCGAAAACACCGACTTCGTCATCAATCGCTATCGGGCGGCGACCATCTCGTTGCACTACTACGGCGATAGCGTAATGAACTCGATGAGCGATATCGGGTTCTGCATGATCGGCTTCACACTCGCGTACCTGCTCCCGACGCGGATGACGATTGTTTTAGTTATCGCGCTCGAGGTGATGCTGGCGCTCTGGATCCGCGACGGCTTCACGCTGAACGTCATCATGCTGATTCATCCCTTCGCGGCGATCCGGAATTGGCAGGGAAGCATCTGAAGATGTCTTTTCGATTCGGCCGAAGCGCGATTCGGCGGTCTGGGAAACTTATTTCAGCTTCTTTCGCCACTCCGTCCATGTGACTTCTGAGGAATCGAGGATTTCAAGGTCGGCCGGCGCGATCTGGTCCGTGAAGAGCATCAGGTTGTCACAATTCCAGCGCGCGTTGGGCGCCAGGATGCTGTCGAACCCAAGAAAAAGTGCAGCATCACCGATCGCCTGCGTCGCTTGGTAGAGGATCTCGCGATACCGGGCCGCGTCGACTCCGAGTGGAATCATCGCGTCAACGCTGGGAAGCTTCAGCATTCTTTCGGCGCGCACTTTGATGCGATGAAGGCCGTACTTGAGCTTGGAAGGGAAGACCGGTTGCCGCGACAAGTGGAAGTGAACTTCGGCAAGGGCTCCATCCGGATCCAGCGAAGTGTAAAGGACGTCGAACCAAGCAGGATCCCATCGTCCGCCAGCGGCGCTTCCCTGTAACGGATCGCGGCCTTCGCGAACTACCCGCCACGTTTCGCAGTTATATGGAACCCGCGCAAAAGCATCGATGGCATCGAGGAGCGCAGGCTCGCGAGGCTTCGGTGCGGGCGGCATCGCGCTTAGAGAGGAGCGCTCAGAGGTACGACCCCGCGTCAAGCCGCTCGATCACTGCGAGGACCTCTTGCGTGCGGTTAGCGAGGATCAGATCAATCGCCCGTTCATTATTAAGCAGCGGATGCTTGGTGTGCAGCCACAACCGCGTTTCGGCCGGCGTATAGAAGTCCGACAATCGATCCACGACATAGCGCAGTTCGGCTATAACGGTTTGGGTCGCCAGCGGTGGCGAGGCTTTGCCGGTCTTCCATCGCGAGACCGTCGGTCGTGACGCATTGACGATGTTCGCGACGTCTGAACCCTTGAGTCCTCCGCGCTGTTCGAGGTCGTTCAGAATCCTGGCCACCGCCGTTTCCATATGTTCGGATTTTATCAGATTGCGAAAGGGTTTCACACAAGTGATTGTCTGAAACCAAATCGCACCAAGCGATGGCGGATGGTCGGACCAAAGCCATCCAGGATTCTACCGGGGCGGTACAACCGCCCCCTACGAATTTTACCGTCGCGGCGAATAGAATTGGCGGAGATCGTCGGTTTAAAGACAGTCATTCTTGGTGGGGCAAAGAGCTCGACGAACTAGCTCCAATTTTTGTCGTCCACCAGCGATTCAGGCGTCAGTCCAGCGCGGCAAGTGCGTCGAGAAGGGTGCGCCCGACAGTGCCGCCCTGAGCTCGCTGACAAATTCTCGCGCTGCTTGTCGCCCGTTGGGGAATTGGTCGTTTCGATCCCAGCGCCATGCTGCGACCATCGCAAGCATCAGGACCCGGCATTCGTGGAGCAGCTGTTGATCGGCGCTTCGGTAGAGCACGCTCGTCTCTTCGGGCACGTAGGCGAGATCAAACTCGACGGGGCCGCGGCAACAGGTCTCGAGGTCTATGAACAGCAGGCCCTTCCTGGTCCTGAGCACGTTGCCCGGGTGTGGCTCGCCGTGCAGGAGTTGTTCGGGGCGCCTGCGAGCGCTGATTGCCTGCCGCAGACTTCGTAAGGTGTTGCTGAGAAGCTCACGGTCCGCGTCAACGAGTTCTGGAGTTTGGTCGCGGCTCCCGATAAGCCGTTGGGCGTCGGTGATTCGATCCGTAAAGTGCGGGGTAGGGAAGTCGATCCGCCGCATGCAGTCGTGCAGCCGTTCGAGCGCGTGCGCGTAGTCGGCTGATGCGAACTCTCGGGACGGCACAGGTTCGTAGTAGGTCCACAGCGTGACCACAAAGCCGTCACGCACGTAGACACCCGGCGCGACCCGCGGCTCAAGCGCTGCTATGGGGCTCCCGGTTTCCGCGAGCCGTAGCGCAAGCTCAACTTCGAACTCCGCCCCAAGTCTGATGCCCTCCTCCGCGACCCGGGCAAGAACGTCGCACGGCAGCAGGCGCACAGCGAGCTTGTTCGACTCTTGGAGCACGATCGCATCATCGACGGTCAGGCCAAGCGCTGCAGCAGCGCCCATCGCCGCGGCGATCGCACTGTTACTCGTCATCGCTTTCAGGGTTAGAGAGTATCGCCAGAGATAGAAATACGTCCGGATTTTTGTTCGAGCCGAGGGCCGCCGTGCCCCGGCACGGGGTTTTTCGATGCGATGTCATTCAACCGGAATTTCCATTTCGACGCTTCAATTCCAAGTCGCGATATAAACCAACCGGCCTCCCGCGGCAAGATTTGGCCCAGTTTTGGTCCTCAGATCAATCACGTGGTTGGCGAGGCCAGCGACGTGGCGCCGATGCATCCATCGCGATGAACACCGACAGCCGGTCACGTCCACGCCAGATAGTCGCAAGCTGAACGCGCATCTGTCGCCCTGGATGAGTCTCGAATCGAATCAGCGGCCCCGGCTTACGAGTGGTCGCAGCGCGGCAAGGTAATCCTTGAGGATGCTGTGCCCGGCGGAGTAGCCGAGCCCTCGCAGTTCAACACGGTCGCCGGAATCCGGTTCGGCGCGACGGCCTTCATGCTATCGGGCGGCGACCATCTCGCTGGACTACTATGGCGATAGCTAAATGAACTCGATGAGCGATATCGGGTTCTGCATGATCGGCTTCACGCTGGCGTACTTACTCCCGACGCGGATGACGATCATTTTGGTTATCGCGACCGAGGTGATGCTGGCACTATGGATCCGCGACGGCTTCCGCGCTGAACGAGATCATGTTGATTCATCCGTTCTCGGCTATCCGCACTTGGCAGAGCGTGATCCCGTTCCGCTCGCCCCAATCCGTACAATCCTTTAGGCGTTTTACCACTGTAACACTTGACAGACCTCCTACATCTTTCTATGAATTACACGTTACATTCAGATGTGATGGAGGTTGTTAAGTGATGCGATCTTGGAGAACTTAAAAAGAATGCCAGCGGCTAGGATGAAAAAGGCCTTCGAGGATGGTGATGATCAGGCCCTCGGCGTATTGGGCCCACTTGTGGCGGACATGCAGGCGAAGGGACAGAACTGGGCACCGGGTACTGAGAGGGTTTCGTTCGCACCGGTAGCGCCCAACACTTGGCGGTTCCTGATCAAACAGCGCCCTTGAACCGGAACGGCACGCCCGACTTTGCTGGGAAGCAGATACATGGTGTCACGGCATTAGGCCAGACGGGGCGTGTGGACAGTTACAAGGAGGCGCTCTTTTATGTGGTGTCGCGTTTGAAAGCGCAACACCCTGACTTCGACACCACTGCTCCGAATGTTCACGGGCGGTTCCCATATTTTTCTTTGAATTCGGAAGATCTGTCGGAGACCCGAGGCACTCAACGGAAGCAAACTGTTTGTCGAGACCAATGTCGGGTCCAACCGCATCTGGGAAATTTGCCGCGACCTTGTCCGAGTCTTCGGTCACAATCCTGATGGATCCTTCAGTACTTCGGTTTGACGTCGAACCGACGCGAACGCGTGCCCGAAGGGGAGCCGTAGGCGCCCAGTCGCCGTCGCTGCTCTTGGTAAGACGACTTGGTAGGTCGAGCGTAAACTTATGAATACCACGATTCTCTGGTGTTTGAGTCTGGGACCGATAGCAATCGGGGCTGGATTCACTATCTGGTATGGAAACGGTTCGAAGAATCTCGCTTTGTGTTTTACCGCTGGCGGGGTACTCCTTTTGATTGCCGCAGCGGTTTTGCAATTGGGTAAGAAAGTTCTAAATCGGAGAGCCGGTCCAGCTCCGCTGACTGTTACTGAACGTCCCTATATCGCTGCCTCTTCCATGGCCTTCAACACCGTTACGACCCTGCCAACAATCCGAACACCGGCATGTTCAGTCGAATACCTGAAGCAAAGGCCTATGAATACGGTGATTAGAATTACCCGGGCTCGGCGATATCTTCGTTGTGCCGCAGAGCCCTGATCGTCGAAACGGCAATTCGACTCGCCGCACCGTCTCCTGACCGTTTGTGCTCGGCGGACTTCGCCGACAAATATTGGTAAGGCTTTTTTACTCGGCGGCGGGAGGGTTCGGCGCGCTTGCGAGGTCCATCGCGGCTGACGGCTTTAGATGTGCGCCGGCGGTGGCCGTGCCGACTGCCGTGCGAGGCTTGATCAGCGTGCCGAGCGGGAACAGGTTCAGCTCGACCGCGCATTCCTCGACCGCGCGATACGCGAGGCGGCCTGATTCGGCCATCGCGGCCATCAGGCATGCCGCGAAGACCAGGGTCAATCCGCTGAGTCCCACCGAGAGCATGTGCATCGAGAGAAGGGTGGTCACGATTGCCGAGGTTGCGCCAATCGCCAGCGCCGTTGAGCTGAGGCGGCTCATCCGGATGTGCGCCGCGACATGATTCTTCAGCTTGCCCTGCTCGTGTTCCTCATCGGCAGTTTTGATCTCGATGGTGGTGAAGGGGCTGGGGCGCACTTCGAGGTCGAAATCCTTCCATCCCGATTCGATGAGCGACGGATGTCCCGACTTGGCGAAGAACTTTGACAGGCGGTCAAGCAGCACATCGCGCGGCGTCCACTTCTCGTTCCAGTAGGCGAGCTTGACCGTGCGCTTGAGCCATTGGATGGTCGGGCGCTGCCGAACCGAGGTCTCGGCGCCGAGGTTTTTTTGCGCTTTGGCCAAGGTCTTGTACCTCGTGATGGTGCGGATGACGGGGCCCGTGTAGGCAAGATACGCGACCAGCATCCGGGCGGTAAAGCTGATGTGGCCCTTCTCGATCGGCGCGTGCCATGCGTAATAGAGCGCCCAAATCGGCCCGAGCGCCAGCATCGCGAACGCGGGAATCACGCTGATGTGGAGCGTGAGCGAAACCAGCGCGAGCATCAACGAAGCCAGCGTCCATTCGAGTGTCTGCGGCAGGAAGCGCATCAGGCTGAGCGCGGGATCGAAGACGGTTGCGACGCCGGTCTGCTTGGCGCCCCACAGGATGTTCTTGCGCGAGCCGCCCGGGACGGTGCGCAGCAGGCCGGGGATCATCCCGCGCCATTTGATTTGGCCCAGCACGTTGAAGCGCTCGGGATAGCGCGCATACAGCATCGCCTCGGCGCGACCGTATCCGCGTTGCTGGCCGTAGTAGGCCTTGATGGTGTTGCGGCGGAAGTGCCATACGAAGGCCGCCGGGCAGAAGCCCAGGCGCATGCCGGAATCGAGGATGCGCCAGCATACGTCGACGTCGTCGCCGGCCGAGGTAAATTGCGGATCGAAACCGCCCACCTTTAGAAGCGCTGCCTTGGTGAAAATCATGTTGCATCCTGCGAGGTGCTCCGCGACATCGTCGGCGGTAAGCACGTGGCAGGGCGCGCCCGGCGAGGCAGCGCAGCAGGCTTCGATCCATCCATCTTCATGCGGTGCGTAGTTGGGCCCGCCGCATCCGTCGAAATTCTTTTCGGTCAGCGTGCGGACCATCAGCGTGAGCCAATGCGGATCGACCACGCAATCGGAATCGGTGTAGGCGATGATGTCGCCGCGCGCCGCATGCAGGCCAACATTGCGCGCGACGCTGAGTCCCTTGTTGGGCTGGCGGATGAGGCGGAACTCCGGAAAGTCCATCGAGATGTCGGCGGTGTGATCGCGCGAGCCATCATCGACGATGATGACTTCGTACTGCGAGTAATCGAGCTTGCGCAGCGACTCCAGGCATGGGCGCATCGTGCGCTCGGCGTTGTACGCGCAGATGACGACCGAGACCATCGGAGTGGTTGGCAGCGCCGGCGGGCAAGTGCCATTGAGGGTCACGAAGGGCATCAGGTCGGATGCTTTCAGAGTGATCG
The DNA here is from genome assembly GCA_963848285.1 of uncultured delta proteobacterium. Lineage (GTDB taxonomy): Bacteria > Desulfobacterota > Binatia > Binatales > Binataceae > DATGKG01. Next base: position 352,961 of record CAWKCZ010000003.1, read on the forward strand.
CGCCAGTGAAATCGGGAGACGCCGGGGTAGGAACGGGGGGAGCTACCACACCCGCCACTCCAGTTCCGAACGCCACCGCAACCGCCTCGTCCTGCCCCGGCGAGCTTTCGCTGAACTCGATGATCAGCGGCCGAGCCTCGGCAAGGTTATGTAAGCTGACGATGTAGTCGCGCAGCTCGACGGGAGGGAGCGCGGGAACATCGCCATAGAGAAAGTCTTCCTCGAGCATCGCAAGGGCACGGGTATCGGCACGGTGTCGGATAGCGACGAGCGCGCCGGCATTGCGAGTCTTGATGGTATCGATCAGGTCGCGCAGGGCGCGGCGCACGTTGCCGAGGCCATAGGCACGGAGGGCATCCTGCGAGATGGGGCAATTGATGAGAAATCCTAGCAGTCCGGGGCGTCCATTGAGGATGTTCGCGGTATGCGCGATGCGTCGGTGAGCTTCGGTCAACTTACGTCGAGAGAGAATCTCCTCCGGCGCGACTTCCAGCTCGACGATACTATAGATGCCGACCGTGCTGGCGAGGTCGAGGACCGGGTTGGATTGCGCCTCGGTCAGGATGAGCGACGTGGTGTGAACCTGCTTCAGATTTTCCAGGCGGCTGAGCAGCCTCAGCTTGGCGTCGAAGTCCAACCCCGAGCCGACACCCTCGAGCCGCATCGCTTTGAGAAAAAATTTCTGACCCTTGCGGGAGAAGAACTTCCCGTGCGGAGTAACCGAGCGTAACGGCTCGATGTCGATCATAATGGCGGTACCCTTCCCTTGCGAAGGGTCATATCAGCCAAAGGTGTGCCACCGAGAATCCTTTGTAAATGTTAGGTTTTTCGCCGAATCGCGCGAGATGGTCAGCCCAATTGGGATGGAGTCCTGCACCGTTTGCGACGAGGCGCATCGTGGCGCAAATTGCCGCTTAACTTGCACCCTTCGCAACCTGCGAGACGTTTGATCCTCTAGTTTGGCAATTTGCAAGCTGTTAGCCTTGATTTTCGCGAACCATGTATTAGATCTGTATTAACAATCGGTGCCTGCCGCTGATAACCGCGAAGCATCACTGATTATTTGAAACATCAGAGCGAACCCAAATGAGAACATCCCGAATGCGTGTCTGCTGCTCCCCGAACAAGACCCCGACCAAACGTGTCCCGACGGACACTGCGATGGAGGGCACTCCGGAGGAGCTCGATGCGATTCGGCTTCATCTCGAAAAAATCGACAAGCTGCTGCGCGGGCTGTTCGGCTCGATCTACAGCGATGAGCCCGAGAGTTTGCAGGCGCGCGCCGAGGTTGCCGGCATCATCGAGCAGCATTTCGACGCCATCGTATGCGAATGGGAGGAGGCCATCGGCGCCATCTTCGGCCTGCCGACCGTCAATCGCGAATCGGGCGAGGAAAGCCCTGACCTGGTCAATTCGCTGATCCGCTTTATCGATCATCTGCGCGACCCCAACGACCTCCAGACCTACGTCTACCTTCGTAAGCATTGCCAGCAGGGGATGCTGTCGCGCGCGCAGCCCTCGCAGTTCAACACCATCCACATCGCGCTGAAGCAGATCATTCTGAAGCACATCTACGCGAGCTCGCGCGGGCGCAAGGGCGATCAGCTTCGCGACGTCGCGGTAGCCTCGATCGACGAGCGGCGCCTGATGGTGTCGTGGTTCTACATCGAATCGCGCGAGGCCGCGCTGCGCGCATCCGAGGAGAAGTATCGCAACCTCATCAATCACGCGCCCGATCCGATGTACGAGATTGACGCTGATACGTTGATCGTGCTGGGGGCGAATTCCGCGGCCGAGCGACTCCATCGCAAGCTTCCGGGCGAGGAGCATCTGCCGCTGATCGGGCGTCCGATTTCGGATTTCGTTCCCGACGAAGCGCGTGCCGGCACTATCGAGCATTTTCGCGACGTGGTTCGCAACGGCTCCGGTCAGACGCTGGACCTGCCGCTCGGCTCGTTCTTCTTCGACGAGAACTCTTCGCTCATCACCTACGGCAATCAGCGCTTCATCCATATGATCCTGCGCGACGTTACCCATCGCCGCGAAATGATGGATGAACTGCTGAAGGCCGAACGCCTCGCCGCCGCGGGAACCTTCGCCGCCGGTGTCGCGCACGAGGTCAATAATCCGCTCGCGTCGATTTCCTCGCTGGTGCAGTCGCTGCTTACGGGTGAGAACGATTCCACCCGGCGCACCACGCTGCACACGATTCTCTCGCAGATCACCCGCATATCGGGCACCCTGAAGGATCTTTTCAACTTCGCGCGCCCGTCGACCGCGCAGCGCAAGGCCGTGGACCTCAATTCGCTCATCACCGAGACATTGCGGCTGGCGAGCTACAACAAGCGCTTCAATGGCCTCAAGGTCGAGCCGGTGCTCGCGCCCGATCTTAATCCTGTCTATGCCGATAACAACGAGATTCAGCAGGTCGTACTCAATCTGTTGTTCAACGCCGCCGATGCGACTCAATGCGAAGGCGGAACGATCCGGGTCGTCACCGAGAACCACCCGCCCAAGAATGGCGACAAGCATCCTTATGCGCTCATCCGCATTATCGACAATGGGATCGGCATTCCGAAGGAGCATCTCAAACGGGTGTTCGATCCGTTTTTCACCACCAAGCCTGCCGGCTCGGGCGTCGGACTTGGGCTCTCGATGTGTCAGCGCATCATCATGGCCAATGGCGGCATCATTAAGCTTGAGAGCCAGGTCGGCAAAGGTACCAGCGTCATCATCGGGCTGCCGGTAATGGAATCGATGCAACATATGGTCGGCATCGCGCCGGGACAACAGGTCCAACAAACTTCGAATTGATTTGGGGCTGACTGGGGCAAATGGTTTCTGAACAGACCGCATTTTCGCCGGATACCGGCCGACGCTATCGCGTGCTCGTCGTCGAAGACGAAGCGCTGATGCGTTCGATCATCACCGACCTGATGCGCGGCGAGGGCTACGAAGTCGTCGAAGCGCCGTCGGGTGAAGTCGCGTGGCAGATTTTCGAGCATGAGAAAATCGACCTCGCGATCCTCGACCTCAACCTGAGCGGCGGCAGCAGCGGCCTCGACGTGCTCAAGAAAATGCGCGACGTCGATAGCGAGGTGATGGCGATTATCGTCACCGCCTACGCGAGCGTCGAATCCGCGGTGCAGGCGCTGCAACAGGGCGCCTATGACTACATCACCAAGCCCTTCGCGAACGATCATCTGAAGAACCAGGTGCGCCACGCGCTCGAAGCCAAGGCGCTGTTCAAGGAAAACCATTTCCTGCGGCGCGAGTTGCGCGAAAAATATCGCTTCGAGAACATCATCGGTAAGGGCGATGCGATCGAAGCGGTCTTCCGCATCATGGAAAAGGTCGCGCGCACCGATTCCAGCGTGCTCATCACGGGAGAATCGGGAACCGGCAAGGAACTGGTGGCGCGCGCGATCCATTTCACCTCGGAACGCGCCAACGGACGCTTCCTGCCGATCAATTGCGGCGCGCTCCCGGAAACGCTGCTCGAAAGCGAACTCTTCGGTTACAAGCGCGGCGCGTTTACCGGCGCGATGAACGAAAAAGTCGGCCTGCTCAAATCGGCCGACAAAGGCACCGTGTTCCTCGACGAGATCGGCGATATGCCGCTCGCACTGCAAGTCAAGTTGCTGCGCGTGTTGCAGGAGCGCGAGGTCTACCCGCTCGGCTCCAACGATCCGGTCTCATTCGACGTGCGCGTGCTTTGCGCGACCAACAAGGACCTCGAAGCCGAGGCCAAAGCCGGCCGCTTCCGCGAGGAACTCCTCTACCGCATCAACGTCATCACCATAAAGTTGCCGCCGCTGCGCGAACGCAAAGATGACATCCCGTTGTTAGCAAGTCATTTTCTGAAAAAGTTCGAGCGTTCGCTGGGCCGCGGCGGGATGCGCTTCTCGAAGGGCGCGATGAAGCTGCTCTTGAGTTACGCATGGCCTGGCAATGTGCGCGAGCTGGAGAACACCATCGAGCGCGCCGCGATCCTCGCGGAAACCGATGTCATCCATTCGCACGATCTGCCGGACAAGCTGCGCTCGACCGCGATGCCCTCGGGCGTTGAGATGGACAACGGCAACATCACGCTCGAGGACCTCGAGCGCGAGCACATCAAGCGGATCCTCGCCAAGGTCGAAGGGAACAAGGATCGCGCGGCACAGATGCTCGGGATCCACGTGTCGACGCTCTATCGCAAGATGCAGCGTTACCGCCTCGACGTCCCGGGCGAAGCGATGCCCATCGCACAAGCGCGGATTGCATAACTTAGAGACGCTCAGCGCTTTAAAATAGTATTTGACATCGAGTCGATAGTTCGACTCCGACGGCGAGTCGGAATACAACTTCCGATGCGTTGGTACGTCGAGAAACCCCTGTCCGCATACGTAGTTATGCCGGCGTCGTTGCCGATGTCGCTCACTCGCAGTCATTGTGGGCCACGATCATCGTCCTCGCGATGCTGCTGGTCGTCATGCCATGGCGGCCCGGCATGCCCGCGCAGAATCTCGATGCGGCCTGGGTGCTGACCCTGGTCCACGCCTTCGACACGCGACTCCAATGGGGCCCCGACCTCACCTTCGTGTACGGTCCCCTGGGATTTGTTCAGCTCGGCATCTACTCGCCGGCGTCCTACCCATGGACGATGTCGATCTCCGCCTTCACTTTGGCTCTTCTTGGGCTGCTCTACTTCAGGTTGCTGAGGCGAGTGCCGTTCATCCTGGGCGCGCCGATCATGGTCATCATTTTGTCGGCAGCCACCGTATGGCGCGAGGCGGTCTACGGCTCCGCCGCGATTGTGGTTGGCTTGACGCTTTGTGAGCGCGAGGCGGGCCTGTCCGAATACGTGGCGCTGGCGCTGCTGTGCGGCCCGGTCAGCATCATGAAGTTTTCCTATTTCATCTCGATCAGCGCGGTGTACTTGATCGCGACGGCGTACCGCGCTTTGCGATGGCGCCGGTATCCGCTTCCGATGGCGCTATGTATAGCCGCGGCGCTGGCCGCTTACCTGATCAGCGGACAACATCTCAGCTCATTGCCGGAATTTCTCAGAAGCTCGTTCGACATGTCAGCCGGGTATGGCGAAGCGATGCAAACTTTCGGTGCGTACCTGGACATTTATCGCTTTGCGCTGATGGCGGGCGCGTTGGCGCTGATCCTGATCTACAACGAATATCAGCACGACGGCGCATGGGCGTTGTTTCCCGCCGGCATCATCCTTTTCGTTGTAATGGTGATCGCCAAGGATGGTTTTGTCCGGCACGACGATGGTCACCAGCGAGTCGCGGTGCCGCTGCTTCTGACCACCATCGCGCTCTGCTGCGCGTGGACCTCGCGGCGGAGAACCAACTTCGCCGCGGTCGCATTGCTGGCCGCGATCTTCGCGATCTTCGAAACGACAATGCCCGGCAATCTTTTTGCCGAGGCGAGGTCCAACGCAACTGCGATCCATCAACTCATGCTGGGTGGGACTGCGAACCTCAAGGCGCAATATGGAAATCAGCTCGCGGCAATTCGTTCGAGTTGGCCGCTGCCCGCAGTTACCGGCGACACGGACATCTATTCGTTCGGGCAGTCGGCGTTGATCGCGAGCGGCAACCGGGTTCACATGCGCCCGCAGTTCCAAAGCCTCACCGCCTACACGCGCTACCAGATCGAAAGGAACGTCGATTTTCTGAAGTCGCCGAGCGCGCCCGCAACGATTTTTTTTGATGTGCAGCCAATCGATTATCGCTTTCCAGCGTTCGAAGACGGCGCCAGTTGGCCGGAACTTTTGACCCGCTACGACATCACCGCCGATACGCATCAGTATTTGAGACTCGATCGTCGAAGCACTCCGCGTACCTACACGATGGCGCCGTTGCTTCGGCGCTCCATCCAACTGGGCGAGGAACTTCGAATCGATAAACCTGGTGATTCGCTCATCTGGGCGCGCATCGACCTGCGCAAAACGCTCTTCGGAAAGTTGCTCACGATGGCCAGCAAAGCGCCGCTGCTGATGCTCGATGTCACTCTGCGCGACGGCACCACGCGCCATTTTCGAATTCTGCCGGCCGCCGCCGCCGAGGGCTTTTTACTGTCGCCGATCGTCACCTCGCGAATCGATTTTCTTGCGCTCGGGTCACCCGAGCTCCGTTCCTATCTCGCGAAGTGGCAAGTTGTTAGCATTCGAATCGATCCGCGACCCTTCGCGCGCCTAAGCTATCGCGACGAAGTACTGGTCACGATCGAAAAACTCGAACTGAATGGCGCCGCGCCGATGCTTCCGGTTTCGCTAGGCACCGAAGTTCGAGACTTCGAAAGTGGGCGCCGTTACTAGCGCGCCTTGTGTTGCCGATAACGGCGGATCAGCGCATTCGTCGAGCTATCGTGGTTGAGTGGCGGTTCAGTTGCGGCCTCGAGCTCCGGAATGATGTTCTTCGCCAGCACCTTGCCCAGTTCGACGCCCCATTGATCGAATGAATTGATGCGCCAGACGGTGCCCTGCGTGAACACGCTATGCTCGTAGAGCGCGACCAGCTTGCCGAGCGTCTCGGGCGTCAGGCGCTCGGCGAGGATCGTCGTCGAGGGACGATTGCCCTCGAAGACACGATGCGGCACCAAAGCCAGTCCGCGGTGCCCTCGGCCTTGACCTGCTCCGCAGTTTTGCCGAATGCGAGCGCCTCGCTCTGCGCGAGGACGTTCGCAATCAGAATGTCGTGATGCTTGCCGAGCTGGATTGAGCGCGTGCGTGAAGGCGATGAAGTCGCAGGGGATCAGCTTCGTGCCCTGATGAATCAGTTGGTAGAAGGAATGCTGCCCGTTGGTGCCCGGCTCGCCCCAGAAAATCGGCCCGGTCTGGTAGTCAACCGTCGTGCCATCGAGAGTGACGTGCTTGCCGTTGGATTCCATCGTGAGCTGCTGCAGGTATGCGGGGAAGCGCTTCAGGTACTGATCGTAGGGCAGCACTGCGACGGTCTGTGCGCCAAAAAAGTTGTTGTACCAGACCGCGAGCAGGCCCATCAGCACCGGCAGATTATGCTCGAACGGCGCAGTGCGGAAATGCTCGTCCATCTCGTGGAAGCCGGCGAGCATCGCACGGAAATTGTCCGGGCCGACCGCGATCATCGTTGAGAGGCCAATCGCGGAATCCATCGAGTAGCGCCCGCCGACCCAATCCCAGAAGCCGAACATGTTGGCGGTATCGATGCCGAACTTGCGTCACCTCCTCCGCATTGGTGGAAACCGCTACAAAATGTTTCGCGATGGCTTTCTCGTCGCTTCAACGCCGCGAGCGTCCAATTGCCGCGCCGTGTGCGCATTGGTCATCGTTTCGAGCGTGGTGAAGGTCTTCGACGACATGATGAACAGCGTCTCCGCCGGATCGAGATCCTTGGTCGCGACCGACGAAGTCGGTGCCATCGACGTTCGACACGAAGCGCATCGTGAGTTTCGGATCGGCGTAATGCCGCATCGCCTCGTACGCCATCACCGGGCCCAGGTCCGATCCGCCGATGCCGATATTGATGACGTTGCGAATCGGCTTGCCGGTGTGCCCTTTCCAGCTCGCCGTCGCGGATGCGGTCGGAGAAGTGCCGCCATCGCATCGAGCACCTGGTGCACGTCGGCCACCACGATCATGCCATCGACGCATGATCTTGGTCGCCGCGAGGCGCGCGCAGAGCGACATGCAGCACCGCGCGATTCTCGGTGACGTTGATGTGGTCGCCGCGAAACATCGCATCGATGCGCTCGCGCAGGCCGCGATTGCTCGGCGAGTTGCAGCAGCAGCTGATGGTTTCCTCGCGTGATGCGATGCTTCGAGTAGTCGAAGTAGAGCCCGACTTGTTCGAGCGAGAAATGTTTCCGCGCGGCGTCGGGTCGTCGGCAAACAGATCGCTTAGATGCGTGTTGCGAATTTTCTCGTAGTGCGCGCCGAGCGCCTTCCACGCCGGAGTTTCCGTCAACGGAGCGATTTGGCTTGCCATAATGATCATCCTTGGCCAGTGCGGTTAACTTTCGGCGCGGGACCGGCCTTCGTCAGCAGTGTACGCGAATCGAGTTCGAGCCAATTCGCCGATGCTTTCGATGGTGATGTCGGGCTTGGGATATTTCGCGACGTCATCAGCCAATGCGTAATGACCCTGGCGCGGAAACACCGTGGTCACTCGCGTACCCCAGATTTTTTAATCGGCTCGGTCAGGATCCGCACTTTGTCATCGACCATCACGTAGTGGTCCGCGGGATAGCGGCTGCTCGACGTCGTCGAGTTCGAGCTCCTTGTGGATGTAAATCAGGATGTTGCCCTCGACTTCTTCGAACAAACCCGAACACTCGATTTTGCGCGGCTGAAAGACCACGTCGCCATCGGACAGGATTACCGTCGGTCCCATGGTCTTGAGATGATCGATCGCATCGAGCGAGCCGGGGTAGAGTCCGGTTCGCAAACGGATAATTGATCATGAAGGTGGAGACTTCGAGCAGATGGCTATCGTGAGGATTCTCGACGCGATACCGCTGCAGCGCGCCGAGATAGTCGGCATAGCCGAGCTCGACGCGGAGCTCCTCGAAAATCGTCCAGTAGCGCTCCTGGCGCTGTGCGCCGACTTCGCGCGTGAGATGGCGGCGCAAGTCGTCGGAGACGCGATCGTTGTTGAGCAGGGTGTTGTCCACGTCGAGGAGAAATACGACCGGACTGCGCTTTGGGCTTCCATGGGCCATCGGAAGTGACTTCCTCGGACTTCATGATCGTCAAGATTCTTATACGCGGTCGCGGATGTCACAACTGCCCAATATCAACTCGTTGCATCGACGATTCACTCGCGCTCCGAAGTTGTGTCGCTACGTTGATCACGTCCACGTCGCAATCGGATAATCTTTTAAATCGATGTCCCTCTGAGACTCGCGGAGAATACCTGTGCATGCCTGCTGCAACCGCCTCTCCCAGCTACGGAAATAATTGAAACGCTGATTCCCGCGCGCCTCGACCGGCTGCCGTGGAGCCGCTTTCATTGGCTGCTGGTCATCGGACTCGGCATCACCTGGGTGCTCGATGGCCTCGAGATCACGCTGATGGGCGCCATCAGCGCGGTGCTGCAACGCCCCGACGTTCTGCATTTTACCGCCGCGGAGATCGGCTCGATTAGCTCAGCCTACCTCGCGGGCGCGGTGCTCGGCTCGCTGGTCTTCGGGCATCTCACCGATCGCTTCGGGCGGCGCACTTTCTTCTTCGTGACGCTCGCGATCTATCTGCTCGGGCGTCGGCCTGACCGCGCTATCGTGGAATCTGTGGAGCTTCGCGCTGTTTCGATTCATCACCGGCGCGGGCATCGGCGGCGAGTACTCGGCGGTCAATTCGGCGATCGATGAGCTTATTCCGGCGCGCTTTCGCGGCCGCGTCGATCTGATCATCAACGGAAGTTTCTGGCTCGGCGCCGCGCTCGGCTCGGTCTCGACGGTCGTCATTCTCAATCCGCACATTTTACCGATCAACCTCGGATGGCGTTTCGGATTCGGCGCCGGCGCCATCATCGGGCTGGTAATTCTCTACCTTCGCGAATTCATCCCCGAGAGCCCGCGCTGGCTGATCACACACGATCGGCGCGATGAGGCTGAGAAGACCGTGCGCGACGTCGAGGACGAAGTGCATCGTGAAACCGGCGAGCGCCTGTCCGACCCGCATCGCGAGCACGCGCTGCGCATCCACGCGCGCCACGATTTCGGGCTCGGCGCGATACTGATGCCGTTGGTGACGAAGTACAAAACCCGCGCCATCCTCGGGCCTCACGCTGATGAGCGCGCAGGCGTTCCTCTACAACGCGGTGTTGTTTACCTACGCGTTGGTATTGAACCGATACTATGGCGTTCCAGCCGATAAGACGGGCCTCTACATGCTGCCGTTTGCGCTGGGAAATTTCCTCGGGCCGCTCGCGCTCGGGCATTTTTTCGACACCATCGGACGCCGCCAGATGATCGCGGCGACCTATCGCGATTTCGGGGGTACTGCTTGTCGTCACGGGTTATCTCTTCACTCACAACGCGCTGTCGGCGTTCGGCCAGACGGCGTTGTGGACCGTGATGTTTTTCTTCGCGTCGCCGGCCGCCAGTTCCGCCTATCTGACAGTGAGCGAGATTTTTCCGCTGGAGATGCGCGCGCTCGCGATCGCGATTTTCTATTCGGCGGGCACCGCGGTCGGCGGCATCGTCGCGCCATGGTTTTTCGGCCGCCTCATCGACACCGGCTCGCGCGACGAGCTATGGCTCGGCTATGTCGTCGCCGCCGCCTTGATGCTCGCCGCTGCGATTGTCGAGGTGATTTTCGGGGTCGCTGCCGAAGGGCTGGGCCTCGAGAAGATCGCCGAACCGCTCTCCGCCGTGAGGGATTAGCGTTCCGCTTATCGAAACCGATTGCGCAGCGCGCAACCATTTCCATGGCTGCGGCATCAAATCGAACATATCGTCGAGGTGGACTACTGTGCAGCAGTCGCGATAGGTACCGCTTCGCATGTCGAACGATTCACGAGAATGGCTGGAGGCTGATGGCCTCGGTGGATTCGCCTCCGGCACCGCGGATGGAATTCGCACCCGTCGTTATCATGCGATCCTGCTGGTCGCGACCGCACCGCCTTCGGGCCGGATGGTGCTGGTGAACGGATTCGAGGCGTGGCTCGAGTCCGGCGGGAGCCGGCGATATCGCCTTGACCTCGCAGCGGTACGCCCCCGATATTGTTTGCCAGGACGGCGCCGACCACATCCGTGAGTTCAAGATCGATCCGTGGCCATGTTGGACGTATGCGCTTCCTGACGGCCGCGTGATCGAGCATGGCATTCTGGTTCAGCCCGGACGCGCCGCGACGATCCTCTATTGGCGCTTGCTCAAAGGCGAGGGATGCACCCTGGCGATGCGTCCGCTGATGTCGGGCCGCGACTATCATGCCCTGCATCACGAGAATCCTGCCTTCAACTTCACGCCGCAAAGCGCCGATGGGTCGAGTCTGTCTTTCATCCTTACGAGGGCGTTCCGGGCGTCGCGTTTCATTCGTCCGCGTCATACACCCATCAGCCCGACTGGTACCGGAACTTTCTCTACACAAGGAGCAAAGGCGCGGACTCGACTGTGGCGAGGACCTCGCGTCGCCGGGAATCTTTCGATGGGATCTGTCGTACGGCGAAGCGACGCTAACATGACCGTTGACAACGAGTCGAGTAGCGATTCCGCAGATATCCGCGAAGACCGAGCGCTCGCGCCGTGCGAAATTTTCGTCGCGACTGGAACGCGCCGGTGATGACTACATCGTCGCGCGGCGTGACGGCAAAACCATCATCGCGGGATATCCATGGTTTACCGACTGGGGCCGCGACACTTTCATCTCGATGCGCGGGCTGTGTTTCGCGAGCGGGCGCCTCGCTGACGCGCGCGCCATCCTGCTCGAGTGGTCGACCGCGGTATCCGAAGGGATGTTGCCGAATCGTTTTCCCGATCACGGCGAGACGCCCGAGTACAACGCCGTCGATGCGTCGCTGTGGTACGTCATCGCGGTATTCGAATATTTGCAGGCGCAGCGGAAAATCAGCGACACCGAGCGCGCGCAACTTCTCGCCGCGGTGAACGCGATCCTCGAGGGCTACTCTAAAGGCACCCGCTACCGGATTCATTGCGACGACGACGGACTCATCGCGGCCGGTGAACCGGGAGTGCAGCTAACCTGGATGGACGCGAAAGTCGGTGACTGGGTGGTGACACCTCGCATCGGCAAGCCCATTGAAATCCAGGCGCTATGGCTCAACGCGCTTAAGCTCGCGAGTACGGTCGACGGCCGGTGGACCCCGCTGTACGATCGCGGCAAAGCCTCGTTCCTCGCACGATTTTGGGATGAAACTCTCGGCCATCTGCATGACGTGATCGATAGCGATCATGTGGCAGGGAAAATCGACTCCTCGTTCCGGCCCAATCAAATCTTCGCGATCGGCGGTCTACCGTACTCGCTCATCGAAGGCTCTCGAGCGCGGCGCATCGTCGATATGGTCGAGCAGCGTCTGCTGACGCCGCTTGGACTGCGCTCACTCGCACCCAGTGAACCCGGCTACAAGCCGCACTACCTCGGCGACGCTCGCGAGCGCGACAGCGCGTATCATCAAGGAACCGTATGGCCGTGGCTAATGGGGCCATTCATCGAGGCATGGGTACGCGTGCGCGGCGAAACCGATGCCGCCAAGGAGGAGGCTAGCAGCCGACTGCTCAAACCGCTGCTCGATCATCTCGGTGACGCGGGATTGGGTCATCTGCCTGAAATCGCGGATGCTGAACCACCGCACAACCCGCGCGGATGCCCGTTCCAGGGTTGGTCGGTCGGCGAAGCTTTGCGCATCGAGAAGTATCTCGCCTAGTTGTTAGCGCGCGGAGTCGAAGCACATCTCTTCAAACGCGGCGGCTAGTTGCGTGCGCCACGAGGGCAGCCTGACGCCGAATCTTTGCGTCAGCTTTTCGGATGACAGCACCGAATACAGCGGACGCTGCGCCGGGCTGGGAAATTCCGTGGTGCTCACCGGAGTAAGCCGCTTGACTCGCAGTGGCGGTAGTTCGCGCTCGGCCATTCGGAGCCGATACAGCGCGACTATCTCCTCGGCGAACCCGAAGCGGCTCGTGTCATCCTCGCCACAAAGGTGGTAGATGCCGCTTGCCTCGCGAATCGCGTCGAAGATGCCTTTTCCTTCGCGCGTCGCCAGGCAGCGGAGGATGCTCACGGTCGCCTCGGCGATCGATCTGCTCCAGTTGGGCTTGCCGATCTGATCATCGACTACTTTCAACTCTTCGCGGTCACGTGCGAGCTCGAGCATGGTGCTGAAAAAGTTTTTGCCGCGCGCACCGAAGACCCAACTGGTGCGCAAGATCAAATGCGGCGCGCCCACCGCCGCGATCGCCTCTTCGCCGGCCAACTTGGTGGCTCCATAGGTGTTGATCGGGCCGGGTTCGTCATCCTCGCGATACGGCCTTTGGATGGATCCTGAGAAAACATAGTCGGTTGAGTAATGAATGAGAGCTGCGTGCGCGTGCGCCGCCTCTTCCGCCATGATTCCCGGCGCGAGTCCATTTATCTTCATCGCGAGCTCGGGCTCAGCCTCGGCCGGATCGACTTGCGTATACGCAGCTGCGTTGACGATCAGGTCGGGTTGCGCGGCGCGTATGGTGCGGCGAGTCGCTTCGGCATCTGCGAGATCAAGCGATGAGCGATCGGTGGCGGTAATATCACCCAGCGACACCAAGGTGCGCCGAAGTTCGCTTCCCACCTGGCCGGCCGCCCCTATGAGAAGAATCCTGATGCGACTTTCCTCCGCGGTTACTTAGGCGTCCTACTTGGTAGTGGCGCGGGCGCCTGGTCATAGCCGATCGAGAAGGCGTCATGTGACCTTCCCAGCCGGAAGTATCCCATGAATCGGGAAAATTCTTGAACGCTGCCGCGAATACGGAGAAGTCCTTCGTCGATAGCGCGCTCGGGAGTAAGCTCGCCTCTACTGATCAAAGTCCAACTGTCAGTGCCGCAATAAATGGTCAATCGCGGCTCTTTAAGATCGCCCTGACCGCTCCTACAACGGCCCTTGCCCACTTCGACGTAATAACTGCCGGGCTCGGCACCGGAAACTACAAACTGCACCGAGCATTCGGCGTGGGGCACCCCGCCCTTTTTGAACAGCAGCGGCAGGCCGAGGATAAAAATCTCTGCCGAGGCTGTTTCAGCCCGGCGCAATGGATCAGCCAGGTCGGGACGACACTGCTGAGCGGACCCGCGATCAGACCGATCACAATGGGATACAGAGGCCATATTGCGACGATGCTCATGGGCCATCGCAGCGACGCCGACGTCAGGGCGATGAACACCGCGGCCCACAAGAGCGCGATGCCTTGGGAGATACGCGCGAAACTCGCGCCGCGCTGGAGCCACAATGGATATGCGCGCCGCATCCAATAGCTGGTAAACGGTTCAGCACCAAACATCTGCGGTACGATCGCCACCGCGGCGCAGCAAGCGTACAGCCACGGCGCCGCGTGATTTACGAAGGCATCGACCGAGCCCGCCAGTAGTGCGACCTGCCCGGCGAACAGGAAGCCGACGATCGCGACGTCGAAAGTTTTGGTTTCCTCGGTCGCGCTCGCCGCGAACAGATAAAGGATTTCGACTCGCCTCGCCGATCAGGAGGGACCATGCCAGCGCCGAGGTTCAGGACCGCGAGGCCGATCGCGAATGCGAGCACCGAAGCGATGCTGCCGACGAAGGAGAAAAACGTGCGCCAGATGATTCCGTGATCGACGCGTTCCGCATCGGCGCGTACCGCCAGCGAGAGCGAGATCTCGGCGACGGTGCCGCCATCGACGCTGCTATGCAGATGAAAGGCGGCATTTTCGCCGTAGAACGCGCGCAAGCCGTTCGCGGAGATTGGACAGCCCGACGCCGGCATATCCACTGCGTGGCTTTCGCGATCGGATCGAATCCCACCCCATTATCCTTGACGCGGAGGCACAGCGAATCATCGTTGCGCCATGCGGAAATCGAAATCTTGCCCGCGCAGGTTCCATTCATCAGCCCATGCCCGACCGCATTTTCGACCAGCGGCTGAATGAGCAAGGGAGGGACACGCAAGTGCCGACGTCGGCCGCGATATCGGTTTCGACGCTGATGCGATTGCCGGAACGCGCGCGCTCAAGTTCCAGGTACGATGCGACCGCCGCCAGCTCCTCGCTCAGCGGCGCCATCCGTGCGCGGCGCGCGCCCAGCGAGTAGCGCAGCACGCTCGCCAGTTGCAGGATCAGTTGCTCGGCGCGCTCGGGTTGGACGGCCGCGGCTTCCGCGATCACATTGAGCGAGTTGAACAAAAAATGATGATTGAGCTGACTGCGCAAGGCCTCGAGCTGTCCGCGCAGCGCCAGCTCGCGCAGCCGCAAATGTTCCTGGCTCGCGCTGCCCAGCGAAAGCCCGCCGAGGATCATGTAGAGCGTCGCGCCGCCGATAACCACCAGATTGGTAAAGCCGGAGCGTGCGCGGTGAATTGATGCGGCCGCGCTGGAAGAGATCGTCGCGAGACTCGCAGCCATAGATGAAAGGTCGCCAGCAGCCCATAGCCGAACATCACGATCCCGAGCATCACCTGCACCAGCAGGCGCAAAATCAGCACGCCGCGTAGATGTGGAATGATCCAGCGCCACGCGCAAAACGTCATGATTGCGAAAATCACCGCGCTCAGCAGATGGAACTCGGTGTACAAAACCGCGGTCGGCGGAGCGCTTCGCCGATGATCCATTCGCCGACCAGGTCCAGCGGCACGTTCAGCATTCCGGCGAACAGCGCGAACACCAATTGCAGATAGAGCAAGGCTGCGATTGGCGCGCGGCTGAGCTTCGGTGTCTCTCATCGCGATGAGGGGTATGTCAATCCAACATATCGCTCAGCAGCTTGGCCTGTCGGCGGCTGACTTCGATTTGTTCGCTGGATTCGAGCTGGCTAAAACGGATGACGAAACGTCCCCCGAACCAGGGATGGATTTCACGCACCAGGTCGAGATTCACGAGGACTGAGCGATTCGCGCGGAAGAATCGTTGCGGCTCCATCATCCGCTCGAGCTCGCGCAATGATTTTCGCACGCTGAGGCGGCGGCTGCGCAAGCGCGCGTAGACATCGTCGCCCTCCGCGATGAAGTAGAAAATCTCGGCTGAACTGGCGAGCACGATGTGCTCGCGATCGTGCAGCGCGAGGCGTTGTGCGATCGGCTGGGCGCTTCCGCTAAGTTTGCGAATGAGCTCCTCGAGATGCAATGGCGGTTGCGCATCGTGAATTCGCGCGCGCACCCGCTCCAGTGCGGTATCGACGCGCTTTTGCTCGTACGGTTTAAGCAGGAAGTCGACCGCTTCAACCTCGAACGCTTCGATCGCGTAGCTGTCATACGCGGTCGAGAAAATGACATGCGGGCGCTCGGGGAGGCGTTTGAGGACCTCGAGTCCGCTGATGTCGGGCAACTTGATGTCGAGGATGACCAGGTCGGGATCGGTGCGCTCGATGAGCGCGATGGCTTCGGCGCCGGTGGCCGCCTCACCTGCGACTTCCACATCGGGATGCGCTTTCAAAAACCTCATGAGGCGGCCTCGCGCGGGCGCCTCATCTTCGACGATCACGGTGCGGATGCGGCGTTCGCGGCGGCTTGGTTCGATGTCAGGCATGGCGAGCATTCGACAACTATCAATGCGCTACATAAGTGTCCACGCGCCTGCGGTTTCATCCACGGATTTTCGCCCAGCGGTAGGATGCGCACCGCGAACGGCAAATGATATAGCCGCGCCTCGCCGGTCGGCAGGCCAAACCTACCGCTGGGCAAGCTTCGATGGCCCGATGCGCGACCCAAGCCTACAATTCGACTGCGAGGTGACGTGATGAAGTATCTCTGCGGCTTGATCATATTGACGATGGTGTCGGCGCGGTCCGCGATTGCGCATTCGGCCTCGGTGAAGCCGGGCGACCTCATCACGCCGGAAAATGCTGCGGCGGTGGCGGATTCCGTCAGTCCGGGAAATTTCTACCTCGTCCGGCAAGGGATGCGAATGAAGATCGTGCCCACGCAACGCCTCGAATGGCCTCCGCCGTATAAAGCCGCGACGGAGAAATATGCCTCGCAGGTGAGTCTCAACGAAGCGGGAGAATTGCAGAATTACGTCGCGGGGCAGCCGTTTCCATTGCTCGATCCCAACGATCCCAAGGTCGCGAGCAAGGTAATGTGGAATTTCAGCTTCCGTCCGCAGTACACCGATGACGTTGATATTCGCGACGTCGAAATTGCCAGTTTCAAGCCTAACAGCCCCACGCCGGGTCCGGTCGAGCATTTCACCATCGGGCACTTTGCCTTCTACAACAACATGGGTCGCACCGAGGTCGCGCCTATCCCCACCGATCCCGAGGCAACCGGCGCCGGCATTCGTTATCGCTTCGGCGCGTTTCCGTTTTTGGAACCGGCCGAAATCCAGGGCTTCGGCCTGATTCGCCAACGCAACATGGATCCCAACGTCGATGACAATGTGTGGATGTTCAATCCCGGGACCCGGATGGCGCGGCGCATTCGCGCCGAGGAGCTATCCGATGCCACCGGGCCGTCGGACAGCAGGGCCTGCAACGGATGCGGCGGCACCTACGCCAACACCCTCGATCCCGATTCGTTCTTCGGCTTCTCTGCGAAGATTGAGAATTACGCCTACCGTCTGCTCGGCATCAAAACCATGCTCGCGTCAGTGCATGGCGAAAACACTCCGGCCAAGCCGTGCCAGTTCGACAACAATCGCAGCGTATGCCCCGAGGCGTGGGAGCTGCGCCAACTCTACATCGTCGAGGCGACCGCGAAGCCGCTCTCGTGGCATCAGAAGATCGGTAGCAGCGGCGTGCTGATTCCGAAGCGCGTGCTCTACATCGACGCGGAAGGATGGTTCATCACCGCGTCGGATCAGTACGATCAGGAAGGAAAGCTGTGGAAGACCATCGCGACGTTCAACACCTATCGCGATCGTCCGGTGCCTGATGCAAAAACAGCGATCTATCCGTACAAGCGAATGTTCCAGAGCGCACTCGTAGACGAAGACATCCAAACCGGTTTTTCCTCGGTGGTGTACATGCCGGGCCACGAATCCGAGGAGCACGAGAGCTGGTACATCAACATGGGCATTGTGACCAAGGCGTTCCTCGATCCGCATCAGATGCAGAACTTCGCGCGCTGAGACGCTCCCTTACGACGCCTGCTGCAAGATCATCGGAGTTGGCGCTCAGGGGAGTTGCCGCGCAGGATCGTCGAACCATCCCCAATCATTCCGAGGATGGAAAACGAACCGCGAATTCCTCGAGCGACACCGCCGCACCGTTCGCGACAAAGCTGATGGCGTGATACCAGCCCGCGAGTACCAGCAGATTAAGCAGCTGCTCCGGCGTCCAGCGCACCGTCATTTTCGACCATAGTTCATCGCTCAGGCGACCGGAATCGTGGAGCTCATCGACCATTTGAATTAGCAGCCGATCGGTCTCAGTCCAGCACGGGGATTGCGGTCCAGCGGCCACCGAGGCGGCCAACTGCGCCGGATCGAGGCACGCCGCCCTAGCGAAGATCCGAGCGTGCACGCCCCATTCGTATTCGCATCCGCTGGGCGCGCAGACGCGCTCGATGACGATTTCGCGATCGCGAATCGCAAGTGGTGAGGTCTTACCGAGAAAGTACGCACCCAGCGGATGCATCGCGCGCGCGAGCGGCAGATGCCGCACCAGGATGCGAAAGAGTGCGATGGGAATGGCATCGCCTGGCTGCCAACGGCTGAGTTCGTCGGCAATTTCAGGCTCAAAGGGGGCTTCCAACGCTGCGATTCGAGGGTCGGCTTGATGGTCACTATGCATACTGATTCTCCATTCGAGCGGGCTACTACTAAATCCGTAGTACCATTGTTATCACTACGAATTTAGTAGTACAAGTAACGGCCGTGATTCCCAAACCAGGAAGACCAGTTCGCGGATCGCACAGCGGACGCGCGATTATGGCGTTGTTGGATTTGCTCGGACGCCGCTGGACCCTGCGTATCCTGTGGGAGTTGCGAAGCGAAGCTGCCACCTTCGCCGAACTCCGCACCCGCTGCGATGAGATGTCTCCCAGCGTGCTGAATCAGCGGATCGGCGAACTCCGTGCGGCGCGGATCATCGAGCATTCGACCGGCGACGGATATTGCCTGACGACGGAAGGTGAAAGCCTGCTCCGCTCGATCGCACCATTGAATGCGTGGGCGAAGCGCTGGAGCATGCGCAGCGGCTAACCTGAAATCACATGCGCGAGGCGTTCCGCGGTGGTCAAATCGCCCTCAAGGCACACGCAGCGGCAGCGCAGCGTCGTCATCCACTGCTGGTGGAGGCGGAGGCTACGCATACTCTCGTCGGCGGTGTCGTATTTCCTCGCCCATTCGATGAATTCCAAATGATGCACTCGCATTTCGCCACCCTCAGCGATTGCCTCACCATAGCGTTGTTGTTCGCGCGCCATTGTACGCGCCATGCGAAGTTGGTGCGGGATGTAGAGAAACATTGCCAGCTCGAAACGCGGGATGAACATATCGCCCCATCCGCATAGCGAGCCGGACAGCACCCAGCGCGAGTGCGCGTCGAGGGCGTCTGTGAGCATTCGCTAACGCAGGGGAACTTCGCGAATCGACGTGAACGGCGGATCGGTTTTCTCCCAGAAGAAGCTGTCCACATCGAGATGCGAATGCCCGAAGCACTGGGCAATCGCGGCACCCAGTGTGGAGGTCCCCGAGCCGGACCCGCCAAAAATGTGGATGCGATCGGGCAAGGCCATCCGATCATTTAGAATTGGCGCGCGACGGCTTGCAACCGGATGCCATGCTGCGGCGCTTCGTTCTTTGCCCATGCGCCGATAGACTCTTCGTTGGGATGGCAAAGGCACCACCAAAGTCGGCTGGCTCGAAAGCGTCCGCGGCGAAGGATGACGGCTTCGAGCTGGTGGTCGACAATCGCAAGGCGCGCCACGATTTCTTCATCGAGGAAACCTTTGAGGCCGGTCTCGCGCTACTGGGGACCGAGGTAAAGTCGTTGCGAGCGCATCGCGCCAATCTGCGCGACTCCTACATACGGATCAAAAACGGCGAGGCCTCGCTGCAGGGCATCCACATCGGCGCATATGCTCCCGCCGGTCAGTTCAGTCATGCGGAGACGCGACCGCGCAAACTTCTGCTGCATCGGCGCGAAATCGATCGGCTGTGGGGCCGTGTGCGCGAGCAGGGCTACTCGATCGTACCGCTGAAGATCTACTTCAAGCGCGGGCGCGCCAAGGTCGAGATCGGCCTCGCGCGCGGTAAGAAAATGTACGACAAGCGCGAAACCATCGCCCGCAAGAGCGCGCGTCGCGACATGGAACGCGCGCTGAAGTCGCGCAACCGCTAAATGCCGTCCGGGATAATCAGCGGCGTCGACTTGCGCTTGTGCTTGAAATCGAACATCCCCATCAAATCGCCGATCGCGGGCCGGTTGGTCGGAACGTAGGGGCTCTCTTTCGCCGCGATGGGGTTGGGGAAATTGTCGCGACTACGCGATGACATCGGAGGCAGCGACCAATTCGCCTCGATGAATTTCAGAATCGAGCCGTGATCGTAATAGGTATGATCGATGTGGCCCGCGGCGGCCCACGGTGACACGACCAGCAGCGGGACGCGGGTGCCGTCGCCGAAGAAATCCAGTGTCTCAATATAGCCGGAATCGTAGTATCCGCCGCCCTCGTCGAAGGTGATGACGATGGCGCTGTCATCGAACAGCGCGCGATTTTTCATAGTGGCGTTGACTACACTCATCAGAAAATACTCATACGCCGAAGCTGCCGAATCCGCCGGATGTCCACTGTAAGACTCATGCGGGCGTACGAACGCCACCGCCGGCAATGCGCCCGCCGCGGTATCCGCATAAAACGCGCCCATCCCTTTGATGTTCGCGCGAAGCGCTGTTGTCATCACGCCCTTGCTGAACTGAAGCGGGTTGCAGATGGCGCACCATTCGTCGTCCGGCGTGCCTTGCTGGAATCCGCCGATGTAGTACTTCCACGAGACGCCCGCCTTGCTGAGCGCCTCGCCGATGTTGGGAATGGTTTGCGGCGGCAGCGTGAACGGACGTTGCTTTACGTCAATTAGAGAACCATCCGCGTTGTAGGCCGGCCCGAAATTGTTCACCAGGTAAAAGTGATCGGGTTCGCATCGCGGCGGGATGCCCATCGATTTCAGGTACTCGTGGATCGGTGCGACCCCGGGTTGCGCGTCATCGGAGCAATTCACGTAGGTACCGCCCTGGTAGCCGTCCTGCTGATACCAGTTGTTGGCGCCTTTTGGATTCGGGTTTTCGATTTGATTTTCAGGCGGACGCTGCGGATTGCCGTTGCCGTCGTTGTAAAAGGCGACGTCGCCGGTCCCGAGGTAAATAAAATCCGCGCCGGTCCCGCCCATGATTCCCTGGTGATAGTTGTCGCCCGTCGCGTAGTTGTCCGCGATGAACTTGAACACCGGCGCATCACCATGAGTCATATTGTAAAAGCCCATCGCGACGCCGCCCTGGCGCGTACTCTGGTCGGTGAAGGGCGTGAGCGGCGCATCTCCGTTGCTGCCGGTACCGATGATCACGCCGACCCACGGGAAGAGGTCCAGGCGGCCTTCGTCGAACTGCTGCCACATCTGAAAAAATCGATGCACCGGATCGCCGGTATAGGAGAGCTGGTACGGCGCATATTTGCTGAGTGGAAAGGGTCCGTTGGGCAGATTCGCGGGGAAGCGCGTATCGGCAATGTTCGGGGTTTGGCCGAGCGCGTGATTGGTATTCGGTTGCGGCAGCGAAGCGAACGGCGCGGTGCGCGTGGGCTGAATCGAATAGTGGTCCGACGCCTCGGCCTGCCATTGGCGCGCCTTGTCGAAATGCGGACCGGGAGTTCCGTCGCTATTGATGATCCCCTGTGACAGCAGGTTCATCATGCTTTGTCCCTCGCGCGGCTGATAGGTAGCAAACAAATGGTCGAAGGTTCGGTTTTCCCCGACGATGACAATGAGATGCTGTATGGGGGTCCGGGGCAAATGGTTCGCTGCGCCCTGGGCGTCCACCAAGACGCATTGCCCGAGAATCAGCAGCATCATCAACATTGTCGCAATCAGCTTTCGCAGCATCGCCGTGGGTCTACCTTCCCTTTGATCTGACACTAGCCGAGCAAGCTGAGGCGCAATTTTCAATCGCCGGAATTTTAAGGATCAGGCTCGGCTAACCGCGTGGCTTCAGGCCAAATGCCTTCGCGAGCAATTCGTAGGAGCGCATCCGCGCGCGATGGTCGTGCACGATCGTCACGATCATCAACTCCTCGACATGAAGCTGGCTGGCCATGTCGATGAGCTTGTCGCGTAGCTCCTCGGGCGCGCCGACGTGATAGCGCGGAAACTCGCTCGCCATCGGGGGCTCGGGATCGGGCATCGATTCGAGTTCCTTGAGCGCATCTTCGGGCGTCGGCACCAGGCGCGGATCGCCGCGCCGGATGTGGCGAATGAGCACGCGCGAGCTCGCCGCGAGCCGCTGCGCTTCCTCATTGGTATCGGCGCAGATCGCTCCCAGCGCCACAATCGCCGTGCGGCGCTTTCAGATAATCCGACGGCGCGAAGTGCGAGCGATAGTATTCAATCGCCGAGCGCGTCGGTTGCTGATCGATGAAGTGCGCGAAGGCGTAAGGCAGCCCGAACTGCGCGGCCGCCGACGCGCTCCACATGCTGGAGCCGAGCAGCCACACCTCGGGGCCGCCGGGCATCGACGGCGTCAGCTTGATGCGGCTGAAACGGATGATCGCTCGGAAAGCCGCGATTGAGAAATGCGAGCAACTCGGCCATCTGCTGCGGGAAATCATCGGAGACCTCATGGCGCTTGCGATCGCGCATCAGCGCGAAAGTCTCGAGGCCGGTTCCTCCCGGCGCGCGCCCGACGCCCGAGGTCGATGCGCTCGGGATACAGCGCGTGCAGCATCCGGAACTGCTCGGCAACCTTCATCGAGCTGTAGTGCGGCAGCATCACGCCGCCGGAGCCGACCCGGATGTGCGAGGTCTCCGCCGCGACGCGCGTGATGAGAATCTCCGGCGCGGGACTCGCCAGCGTCACCATCCCGTGATGCTCGGCAATCCAGTAGCGCTCGTAACCTAGGCGGTCCGCGAGCTTCGCGAGCTCGATGGTGTTGCGCAGCGCGTCGGCAGGCGTCGAGCCTTCGGAAACCGGCGATTGATCGATGACGGAGAGTTTCACCGCTCAGCTATTTTGAACCACCCGAGGCCGCCGCACTAGCGGCGCATGGGAGGCTTATTCCCGCCACAGCGCGCCCATCGCGGATTTTCCAGTTCGGCCTCGGGCATTTCGTTGCGGCACAGCAGCGCCAGCTCGCGATGCGCCTCGCGCATCGCATCGACGCTTGCCGTCAGCGCCGATGGTTCGTTGCCGATCGCGCCGAGGATTTTGCCGACGCGCTCATGCAGATGCGGCGGGCGAATCGCGAATCCGGCGCTCTGCGGGAACGCGTTCTTCTCGTTCATGATAAAACTCGCGATTGAGCGCGTACAGCACCAGCGTCATGAAGCCGGTCGCGGTCGCAAGGCATTGCGAGACATATACGATGTCCCCGCGCGCGGCGGGCTTGGTCGCGATCTCGAGGTGAAATGCCGCATCGAACAGATGCTTGCGCACCAGCGCGACGCGCATCGCCTCTGGATATTCCGCGACCATCGTTTTGAGCCGCGCGAGCTTGCCGTTGCGATCGAAAATCGGCCGGCAGAAGTGCGTTTCGCCGACATAAATCTGCGTCTGAAATCCCATCGGATGCCCGAGCTGATAGACCGCGTCGAGCGCGCCGGCGATGCATCGCTCGATGACTTCGCGCACGCTGGTTCAGATCGCGATAAAGAAAGTCGACCGTGTTGCCATCGATAAGCAACCAGCCGCCGCCGTTGACGCCGGGACCCCATGCGCCAATGGGTGTCACCAGCCCCTTGACGATGACGATCGTCGAGTTCGCGCGCCGCCTCGATCGAGGTCCGCAATCGAAAACGGATGCTCGCCGTCGTAGGCGAGGCCCAGATCGATGTCCGAATCGTCGCCGCGCGGTGCCGCGCGACCATGAGCCGCCGAGCGCAACCGCCTCGATGCCGGCGACCTTGCTCACCCGCGCGGCCACTCGCTCGCAGATCGCCGGATGGTGCGGGATGGGATCGCTTTCATGTCACGAGCTTAGCGGTGCGCGGCGAGAAATTGCATGCTTGCTCACGCCGACAACTAATGATATTAGTGATTTTACTATGTATCATAGCCAGATTACTCGGATTGCTTCTCTTGCGGTCGCGACCGCCCTCAGCGCCTCGATCGCGACGGCCGCGACCCACCAGCTTTCTAAAAGTGGGCAGCGGCGCCATCGCATATGAAGATTCCGGTGGGGCCGGACCGCTGGTGATTTGCGTGCCCGGACTTGGCGACCTGCGCCAGCAGTATCGATTCCTCGCGCCTGCGCTGAACGCCGCGGGCTATCGAGTCGTTACCATGGACCTGCGCGGGATGGGCGAGTCGAGCGCCGAATGGCCCGACTATTCGGCGGCAGCGGTGGGCGCGGATATCGTTGCGCTCACTTCTCATCTGGGCGTCAGTCGCGCAGTCGTCGTCGGCAACTCGATGGCTGCGGCTTCAGCAGTATGGGCGGCAGCGGAAGTTCCCGATCGTATCGATGGGATCATCTTGATCGATCCTTTCGTACGCGACATGCCGGTATCGTGGACGACCACCGCGCTGCTCAAAGTCGCTTTCGTGCGCCCGTGGGGCGTCGCGGCTTGGTCCGCTTACTACGGAAGTCTTTATCCAACTTCGAAACCTGCCGACTTCGACGAGTACCGAGCCTCGCTGCGGCGCAATCTTTCCGAGCCCGGCCGTCTCGATGCGCTGCACGCGCAACTCGATGCGTCGAAGGCCGCGTGCGAGGCGCGCATTCCCGAAGTGAAAGCGCCGGTGCTGGTTCTCATGGGCAGCAAAGACCCGGACTTCGGCGATCCGGCGACGGAAGGCAAACTGGTCGCGGATCGGCTGCACGGAAAACTGGTGATGGTCGAGGGCGCGGGACACTATCCGCATGCAGAGATGCCCGGCGAGGTCGGACCTGTGATCATCAAATTTCTGGCAGAAACGAATGGCGATAAAAAAATCGGTGCCTAAGCGGCTCGGGTTGAACTCGGCGCTCGTACTTGCGGAGGCGGCTAAGCTGGCAGACGAGGTCGGACTCGATGCACTCTCGCTTGCGGCACTTGCCGACCGCCTCGGCATCCGGCCGCCGTCGCTCTATAACCATGTCGAGAGCCTCGAGGAACTCAAGCGCGGCCTCGCGATGCTGGCGCTGCGAGAGCTGGCAGACTCGCTGAGCAAAGCCGCCATCGGAAGATCGCAAGCGACGACGCTGTGCGCAGCCTCGCGGCGGCGTACCGCGATTTCGTGAAAGAGCATCCCGGGTTGTATCAGGCGACGCAGTCTCGCAGTGAGTGCCAGATGATGCGGAGCTCAAGCCGCGCGAGCGACGCGGTCGTCAACGTGTGCCTGGCGGTGCTTGCGCGGTTACGGGCTCGATCAGCGCGCCGGGCTTCACGCCTTGAGAGGATTGCGCAGCGCGGTGCACGGATTCGCGACGCTGGAGAATCGCGGGCGGCTTCGGCATTCCACTCAGCGTGGACGAAAGTTTCGCGTGGCTGGTCGAATGCTTCGTGTCCGGGCTGAACGCGCCGAACTTCGGCGAGTGATCGCGCCACCAAAAAATCGGCGCGCCCTGAGGTTGTCCTAAAGCAGAAGCTTGCGCGCTTCGTCGACGTGCTTGCGCACCCCGCGATGCGCGACTTTGCCGAATCGATTCACCACCGACGCGAACACCCGTTGCGCCTCGGTGCTGCGATTCATCGCATCGAGCCGGCGCGCCTTATTGAGCAACGCGCGCGCGACCTCCTGCTGAATCTGCGGCTCAATGCTTTCGCCGAAACGCTGTTCGACCGCGTCGAGGGCCTCGAGCGCCTGCGCCGATCGATTGAGCGTCGCGAGGTTGGAAGCCTTGTTGACCATCGCGCGCGCGACCCGTTCGAGCAGGATCGGATCGGTCGACTCGCCAAAGCGGGTGACGACTTCATTATATGTGGTGACCGCTTCCTGATGCCGTCCGAGTTTGCCGAGGCGCGCGGCCTTGTTTACCAGCGCCATGCCCACTTCCTTTTGAATACTGGGGTGGGTGGTCTCGCCGAAGCGATTCACCAAATGACTGTAGGCCGTGATGGCTTCCGCGTTGCGGTTCATTTCACCGAAGCGCACGCCGCGTTCGAACAGCGCGCGCGCAACCTGCGCCTGGACCTCCTGCGCGGTATCGTCCTCGAAACTTTTGATCACGTGCTCGCAGGTTTTGAGCGCCTCGTCATGGCGTCCCAACACGGCGAGCCGTACCGATTTGTTGACCAGCGCAGCAGCCGCGGAGGCGCGTAGCTCAGCTTCTTCGGCGTCAGCAAATTTTTTCGCCAACTCCTCGTAGGTCTCGATCGCCTCGTCGTTATGATTGAGCCTGCCCAGCTCGGCGCCCTTATTCAGCATCGAGCGAGCCACCGCGACGCGCAGCTCAAAACCCTCGTCATCGAAGTAGCGATCGATGACGAGATTGTAGGTCGCGACGGCATCCCCGAGACGATTCAGCATCGCGAGGTCGATGCCGCTATGAAAAAGGGCGGTCGCCACCCGAATGCGCAGCTGCGGGTCATCGCTCGCCTGATAGCGGCTCACGACGTCATCCAGCACGGCGAGAGCCTCCTCGCGAAGGCGCAGTTTGGAGAGCAGCTGCGCTTTTCGGATCAGCGCGATTGCAACCAGCTCGGCTACCTGGGGAGCATCCTCCAAGCCGAACTGCGCGTCGACGTCGCTGTAGGCAGTGAGTGATTCTTCATGATGACCGACCACATCAAGGGCGGCGCCGGCTTCGATCAACTCGCGGATCTCGGCGCTCGGGTCGGCGGAATTTTCGGTGCTTCGCGCCATGTTACAGAATACCGCTTGCGCACGGAGCGAAGCGATACGGGATCGTGATGAGACTGACTTTTTCTGAACGATCGGCGGTCACACCTGGCCGGAAGCGGTGGCAGGTGGCGTCGACCCCAGCATCGCCTGCAGGCGCTCGATGCGTTTGCTTCAGGGGAGGATGCGTCGATAACAGATTGGCGAAAAAGCCGCCTTCGTCGTCGGCATCGCGCGGCGAGCGGATTGACGATGAACAAATGCGCGGTGCCGCGCACTACCTTCTTTCAGCGGCGATTCGGTTTCCGCGATGCGCTGCAGTGCCCGCAGCAGTGCGCGCGGGTTGCGCGTGAACTCGACCGAGGAAGCATCGGCCAGGTACTCGCGCTCGCGCGATACCGCCATCGCGATCAGCTGCGATAGAAGCGGCGCGACGATCGCCAGCACGATAATCACGATAGCCGCGATGCCGCCGTCGTTGCGATCACGGTCGCGATCCATGCTGCTGAAAAAGCTCGCCCGGATCATGAAGTCCGACAGCATCGCGATGCCGCCGACCAGCACCGCGACCATCATCATGGTGCGGATGTCGTAGTCGGCGATGTGCGACATCTCGTGGCCGATGACGCCCTGCAACTCCTCGCGATCCATGTTGTCGATGAGCCCCTGCGTCACGCAGATGATCGAATGCTCTGGATTGCGGCCGGTCGCGAATGCGTTGGGTGCGGGATCGGGAATGAAGTACGCCTTCGGCACCGGCAACCTCGACGCGATCGCCATTTCCTGGATGACGTTGAGGACCATCTGATGCTTCGGGGTGTCGGGCGTGAGCGGCTGCGCATGCACCGAGAGCCAGGATCAGCGGCGCGCCGCGCAAAGAATGAAACATCGATTGCACCGATGCGAAAATCGAGCGCGCAGCACCATGAAAATCGGCATGCCGTAGAGATGACCATTGCGAATCTGCGCACGGTGCCGGCGAAGAAATCGAACGCGTATGCCGATCAGCAGGAACAGCACATGAACGCGCCGATCACCAGCACCACCGTGTCGCGGCGATTCTGGCGTTCGAGCGCGCGAAAATCGGATGCGGCCGGCATCGAGGCGCTCAGGCGCGCGGCGTCAGCCCGAGGTCGACCTTCGGCACCGCCTGATCCTCGGGCGCGCCTTTGAAATATTCCGCGCCGTGGAATCCGAAGTTGCTCGCGATGATGTTGCCGGGAAATTTTTCGGTCTTGGTGTTCAGCGTCAGCACCGCGTCATTATACGCCTGGCGCGAGAATGCGATTTGATTCTCGGTGGTGGTCAGCTCTTCCTGAAGCTGCATCACGCTCTGATCGGATTTGAGCTGCGGATAGTTTTCCATCACCGCGAGCAGCTTCCCCATCCCGGCGGTGATTTGATTTTCCGCGGCCATCTGCGGTTCGCCTGGTCGGGAGCATTGACGGCTTTCGCGCGTGCCTCGACCACCTGGGTCAGCGTGTCGCGCTCGAAAGTCATGTAGCCTTTGACGGCTTCGACCAGGTTGGGAATCAGGTCATGACGCCGCTTGAGTTGCACGTCGATCTGACGCCATGAATTGTCGACTTGATTTTTCGCGCTGACCAGCGAGTTGTAGGCGGCGATCCCATAAACCACCAGCGCCGCGATCACGATGAGCAGGATTGTCATTGCCGTTCCTCCGTTGCGAAGTCACCGCATCGACTCAGGTGGCTTGCGCAATGTCGAGTATATCAGTTGCTGGGCACCGGGATATGATGCAGCGCGAATTCTGCATCGACGTATTCAAGGAGAACGAAAACGCCGGCACCGTGAATTCCACGATGCCGGCGCCTCGTCTAACTACAGATCGAGAGGAGGAGGCTCAGATCGCGTTCAGTTAGTCGGCGTTCACCTTGATTCGCAGCGGCTTGGTCTCCGGCTTCTTGGGCACGCGGACATCCAGAATTCCGTCGCGATAGGTCGCGGCGATTCCGTCGGTCAGCGCGTCTTCGGGCATCTTGAAGGTGCGCCGAATCGGTCCGTAGGTGCGCTCGCTCAGATGCACCTGCGCTTCTTTGGGCAGCTCGGGACGCACGCGCTCGGCCTCGATGATCAGGTGACCGTCTTCGACGCGCACATCGACCGAGTCCTTCTTCAGTCCCGCCATCTCGAACGAGAACTGATAGCTGTCAGTGTCCTCGACGATATCGGCGGTCGGCGAACGTGAGCGTTGCCGTTGTGCCCGTCGAGGTCGCGGGCCAGGTCTTTCCAGAAACCATTAAGCTGGCCCGCCAACCATCCGTTGGGCATGTGATTGGTGTTTAGCAGCGTAACTTCCATTTTTCTTTGACCCTCGTGGAGAGTGTCGTTTACGAAGATCAAATTAAGTACGAAGTAGCGCGCCGTCAAGCGCCAGAAAACCCAATCGGCAGATTGGTTTGCGGGCCTTGAAATTTGCGAAATCGTGGCTACTTTTTGCCGTTTTCCGCGGTCGCATTGCGCGCGATCGATTTCGCCCTGGAAGCGCTCGGCCATCCGCGGGTCGCCTTGCGCGAGTCGCCAGCTCGATGCCTTCCTTAAACACTTCGACCGCGCGCGCTATGTTGCCCTTGCCGAGAAAGGTCCCGGCCTTGCGGAAGATGCGAGCGTAGCGCTCACCTTTTTCGGCTGCATCCATGAAGACTACTGAAAGTAGCGAAACCTGCGACGCGATCCTAGGCGGCGAGCATCCGCGTCATTCAGCCGCGCGAGGTTATCGCTTCTCGGTCGATTCGATTTTGCTCGCGCGCTTCGTGAAGGTTCGCAAGATCGATCGCGTGCTCGAACTCGGGCGCGGGTACCGGCGTGATCTCGCTGGCGATTGCGCGCTCTATCATCCGCGCGAGATCGTCGCGTTGGAGATCCAGCCGCAACTGGTTGCGATGCTTCGTCGCAATGCGGAGCTCAATCGCATCGAGTCGATCCGGGCGGTCGCAGCCGACCTGCGCCAAATGCCGAGCAAATGCCGCCGAAAGCTTCGACGTCGTGGTCGCGAATCCTCCGTATCGAGCAAGCAAGACCGGCCGCGTAACAGTCCGGATGAGGGGCGCCGAATCGCAAGGTCCGAGAGCTCCGCGACGCTCGAGGATTTCATCGCGGCGGCCTCGCGATGCACACGGCGTGGCGGAAAAGCCGCGTTCGTGTTCGCCGCCGATCGATCGGCCGAGCTGATCTCGATGCTGCGCGAGCATCACCTCGAGCCGAAGCGGATTCGTTTCGTGCATCCGTTTGCCAATACGCCAGCGGCGGCGATCCTGGTCGAGGCGCGCAAGTACGGCGGCATCGAGGTGGCCATCGAGCCGCCGCTGATCCTGTTCGATGCGCCCGGCGTCTATTCTCGCGAGGCGCGCGAGATCCTCGGCGAAGTTGCCTCGCCGTCGCCGGCTGAGTAGCTTTCGTCCTTCCCCAGAGAATTCGGAGGATCGAGCGCGATGGCGGAAGTGAAAACATTCGGCGTGATGCTGTTCGAAGGCTTCGAAGCTCCTCGATGTGTTCGGTCCACTCGAAGCTTTCGGAATGCTCGCCTACGCGGGCAAATGCCGCGTGCTCACGGTCGCGGAACGCGCCGGCGCGGTGACCAGCGCGCAAGGCACCAAGGTGATCGCGGACTATCGGCTTCACCGAATCGGGCTTCAACGACTGCCCTCCCATCGACATCCTGCTGGTGCCGGGAGGTATCGGCACGCGACGCGAGGTCACCAATCACACCGCGCTCGAATGGCTGATCGCGCACGCCGAGAAGGCGGAAATCGTCGCGTCGGTCTGCACCGGTTCCGCGTTGCTCGCAAAAGCGGGCCTGCTCGACGGACTCCGCGCGACCAGCAACAAATTTGCATTCAAATGGGTGATGGAGCAGGGGCCGAAGGTTAAATGGGTGCATGAGGCGCGCTGGGTTGACGACGGAAAGTTCTCGACCTCATCGGGGGTGTCGGCCGGCATCGACATGGCGCTGTCGATCATCGCGCGCATCACGGATCTCAAAACCGCGGAGAAGATCGCGATCCGGATGGAATACGAATGGCATCGCGACGCGGGATGGGACCCGTTCGCGAAAATCGCATCCGCTGAAATAGACGGCGTGGACGTCGGCGACGGTTGCTTCCGCTGCCGAATGTCCGCGACGTACTCATAGGAAAGGCGTTCGTGCGCTTCCTGCGCCGCGCGCAAACATTTTCAGCTTGGTGAGCAGCAGACATCCGCAAATAAGCGAAAACATCGAGCACACCACCACCGCAATGCGCGGGCTCAGACGATCGCCGAGGAAGCCGACTTCGAGGCTGCCCAGCGGCGCGGTGCCGATGAACGACAGCGTGTAGAGGCTCATCACGCGGCCGCGCAATTCGTCGGAGACGAACAGTTGCAGCATCGTGTTGGTGGTGACCATGTGATGCATCAGGCCCGCGCCGATGAACATTTGCGCGAGCAGCGAGATCGGCATCGAGGGCGAAATCCCGAATACGAAAATCGCAGCCGCGGTGCAGAACATCCCGAACACCAGGTTCTGGCGCAGCGCGCGAGGCGTCGAGGCGCGCGAGTTCATCGCGATCGCGCCCGCGACCGCGCCCAGACCCTGCGCCGCCATCAGGAAGCCGTAACCGCTCGCTCCGCTATGCAGCAGGTTTTTCGCGAACACCGGGATCAGCACCGTGTACTGCATCCCGAAGCCGCTGTTGATCGCGACCAGGATCATCAGGTAGAGCGACGGCGCGATGATGCCATACATAATGTAGGCCCTCGCGCACGCGCCGGAACATCGAGCCGCCCGCCTCGCTGATGACGTGGCGCGGCAGCTCCATTTCGAGCAGGCTCCAGATCACCGCGAGATAGCTGATGCCGTTGAGGAAAAAGCATCCGGACACGCCGATGATCGCGATCAGGATGCCCGGCGACCGCGGGACCGACCATCCGCGCCCCGTTGAAGATCATCGAGTTCATCGCGATCGCGTTGGGCAAGTCTTCGCGCCCGACCATCTCGACCACGAATGCTTGGCGCCCCGGCATATCGAAGGAACTCACCAGCCCGTTGAACGCGGCCAGAAAAATGACGTACTCGACTTTCACCATCGCCCGCCCACGTCAGTGACGCGAGCACGAATGCGCTGATCATCAGCAGGACTTGCGCGATGACGATGAGACGGCGGCGATCGACTCGATCGACTACCGCGCCGGCGAACAGCCCCACCATGATCATCGGAAAGTAGGAGGCGAACGCGACCAACCCCAGCGCCATCGCGGAGTTGGTGAGCTTCAGGACCAGCCACGCCTGCGCGACCGACTGCATCCAGGTGCCGATCAGCGAAATGAGTTGGCCGACGAAGAAGAGCTGGAAATTGCGATGACGCAGCGCGCGGAAGGCCGCCAGCCTTCCGTCCCAAATACTTTCGACCGACGCATCAGTGGATTGCTCGTCCGCCTCGGCCGCTTCGATTTCCGGTACCGTATCGATGATCAAACTCCGGAGGAGCATTTCCAGTTTGCCAGACCGCGCGAATCGCTAATCGAGCCGCATTGCGATTTCGCGCCTGGCGCGCATAGGTTTAGCACGCGATGGCACGCGACAAAATCGAATTGCGATATCGAATGACGGGGCATCGACGCGGATGTTGAACTTGCCCATCGACGAGAGTCGCGCCGAAAAGGATGGCGTCACGCTCGCGGCGCGCATCGATCTGCGCGACGGGCGATCGATCGTCGCAAGCGTCGGTCTCGAATCGCAGCGGCGAGTCCGATCCATCTCGATTCGGTGCGGTTTCACATCGCGACTGGATTTCCCGCCGATGCGCCCGCGCGATTTTTCAAGCATGGCTACCAATCGTGGAGCGCGTCGCAGCCCGTAGCGGTCGGAACCTATACCCATCGGCGCGACGATCTGAGCCGCATCGCGAGAGTCAATCATCAGAGCGAAGTCGTGCGTCCGCAGGATGCGCCCGAGGGTGCGACCTCGGAGCAGTTCACCATCATCGAGAGCGAATCGTCGGCGCGAGCGTTTCCTCGCGGGATTCATCGAGCGCTGCGCATCAGCTGACGACCATCACGGTGCGGACGCCGAATCAGGTGATGGCGCGGGCATTGCTCGATGACGTGCTGCTCGCTCCGGGGGAGGAGCGCGAAATCGAAACGCTCGCATTTTGGCACTCGGAGGAAAGCGCAGCGTCGGATGGCGTCGCGCTTCGCCGAGCTGCTCGGTCGAAAAGATGGGCGCGCGAACCAGCGCGCCATACCAGCGTGGATGGTGTTCCTGGTACCACTACTTTCACGCCATCACCGAAGAAGCGATGCGATCGAACCTACACGCGCTCAAGGATTTGCGCGCGCGATTTCCCATCGAGGTGGTGCAGCTCGACGATGGCTATCAGGCGGCGCTCGGCGACTGGGATCGCACCAACGAGAAATTTCCAAGCGGCCTGAAAAACCTCGCGGGCGAAATTCGCGACGCCGGTTTCATCGCGGGAATCTGGACCGCGCCATTTTTCGCCGCGCGCGATTCGCAACTCATGCGCGAGCACGGCGACTGGTTCATCGAGCATCGATGAAAACAGCGAGCCGCTGCGCGCCGGATACAATCCCAATTGGACCGACCAGCGATGACAAGTACGCCTACGCGCTCGATCCGAGTCATCCGGAGTTCGCGGCGCATCTGGAACGATTGTTCAAAAAACTTGTCGAGGACTTCGGCTACCACTACCTGAAGCTGGACTTTCTCTATGCGGCCGCGGCGGAGGGAATTCGCCACGATCCGCTCGATGACCCGCGCCGAAACACTGCGCCATGGGCTGCGAGGCGATTCGGCGCGGCGCCGGCGAGCACGCCTTCATCCTCGGATGCGGATGCCCGCTCGGCACCGCTGTCGGCATCGTCGACGGCATGCGCATCGGGCCGGATGTTGCGCCGTACTGGGGCGCGACGCGCGGGCGCGCCCGGCGAGCCGGGAACTGCCGTCGCGATCGACGCGATCCTCGCGCGCAGCTTCATGCATCGACGCTGTGGCTGAACGATCCCGACTGCCTGATGCTGCGGGCGAAAGAAACCCGACTCACGAATGATGAGCGCGAGGCGCTCGGCATGGACCATCGCGGCCTCGGGCGGGATGCTGCTGATCTCGGACGATATGCGCCTGCTTGATGCAGGAAGCGCGGCGCCTTTTTCAGGAGGTCGCGCGCATTGGCGCTGAAGTCGACGCCGCTTGCGAAGATTGAGCCGCCGACTGTCGCGGATCTGATGAGCGATTCGCCGGTGCGGACTCTTTCGACGGAGCCGAGACGCTCAGTCTGCTGTCTGAACATGAGCGACGAGCCACAGACGCGTCGGGACCGAGCCGATATCGAACTCGCTCCCCATTCGGCCCGCATCGTAGGAAGTTCGAAGAGGATAGCTGCCGGGCGCGCTCCGGTCGCGTATCCGGAGCGCGCTCGGCAGCCGGCGACTATTCCTTCTCTCGGTGAAAGCCTCGATGCGGTAGCCATCGGGATCCACGACGAACGCGGCATAGTAGTTCTCGCCGTAGTCCTTGCGGATGCCCGGCTTGCCGTTGTCACGCCCGCCCGATTTCAGTGCCGCGGCATGAAAACCGTCGACCGCTTTGCGACTTGGGCGCCTGCAGACAGAAGTGCAGACCGGATTCCGTCGTCGGCTTTTACCGGCCGCTTCACCGCCAGGACCCAGAACTCCGGACCCTCGATGCGCCGTAGCCGAGATACGAGTCGCCTTCCATCAGGCATTTGATTCCGAGCGGCGCCAGCGTCTTGTCGTAGAAACTCTTGGCCGCCGCGAGATCCTTAACCCCAACCGAAACGTGATGAATCATGACCATTCCTCCTGTAAGCTAACCTATTAGATGGTTAGATATAGCTGTCCAGCGCCGGTTTGTGTCAACTGCCATAATGGTTAGAATGAGTCAACAGATGGCATCCTCGGACGATTCGAAACGGCGGCGCCGAAATCGTTTTTACCTCGCGCGTCGAGATGTGCCTGGAATTCGCCAACACGCTGGCCTATCGGGGCAGCACGCCGACCGAGAGCCTGCACACCTTCGCCGACCTGATTAAATGGTGCGGCGATGCTGGCGTGACGCCGCTTCGCATCTCGTGCAACACTTGCGCGGATGGGCAGAGAAACATCCGCAGCGAGTCGCCGAGATATTCAGCGAGGCGATTGCGCCTTCGCGAGGTCGATTTACCGTATTTTTCACGCGCTCGCCTCCGGGTGCAGTCCTGCCGAGGCCGACCTGGATCATCTCAATCGCGCGCATCGGCGACGCGCCGCTGCGTACGAAGCTGGTTCAGCCGCGGGCCGACCGGTTTCGGATGGCAGGTCGAAGAATCGAAACCCTCGGCGAGCTGGATCCTCGCGCCGGTGTTGTGGTCGGCCGGAGATTTGCTGGTCGGGCCGCAGCTCACGAGACTTCGCGAATGCTCGAATGAGAAGTGCCTGTGGCTGTTTCTGGACGACAGCAAAAACGGCACGCGCCGCTGGTGTTCGATGCAGGCGTGCGGCAATCGCGCCAAGGCGCATCGCCATTACTTGCGTCAGAAGGGCGCCTGAGCCACGTGCTATCACAGCTCGATCACGTCCGCGCCGGGCCCCGCATGAACGACGGTATGCAGCGCGCGCGACGCATGCCGTCGGCTGCCGAGCTTCGCGTAGTAGTCTCGTTCGAGGCGATCCAGCACGGCGCGCGCGTCTTCCTCGCGCGCGAGAGCGATGATGCATCCGCCGAAACCCGCACCGGTCAGCCGCGCGCCAAAAGCGCCGGCCTCGCGCGCGCAAGTCACCATCGCATCGAGGCGCGCGGTGCTGGCGTCGAAATCGTCGCGCAGACTCCGATGCGACGCGTTCATCAGCGCGCCCATCTCCTCGAGGCGTCCGGCAGCGAGCGCTTCGGCAGCGAGGCTGACGCGCTCGGTCTCGGTAAGCACGTGGCGCGCGCGGCGCAGGATCTCCAGCGGCGCGCGTTTCATCTATCTGGATGTGCTGCTGCCCTCGCCGAGGATATCCGCCCGCAACGATTTTTCATCGATGTTCAAGCAGCTTCGCTGCCTCCGCGAAGCTGATCGCGTTCGGCGCGCTCTGCCCGCGAGGGTTTCGACGCAAATCGTGAGCGCTCCAGCTTTTCGAGTTGCCGTACCACGTCGCCGAGCACGCGCACGTTTTCGAGGCCGATACGCTTTGCCGAGGATGCGCGCCGCGATCGCGCATTCGACCACGCGGCGATTGTATTCGTCGCGCACCTTGCCGGACTTGTCGGCAACCTCGAGGCTGTCGGCGACGACGATTGCCGCGCCCGGCGGCATCTTCACGGGCGTCACCCGCAGCGGATCGAAATGGATGAGCAGCGCATGATCGCGCTGCCCCAGCATCGAGGCCGCCTGGTCCATGCCGCCGCCATGCGTGCCGACATACCATTCGCTGCGCGCGACCATCTGCGCGGTTTCGAGCGCATCCTGCGCGAGGCCGTTGGCGCGCCATCAGCGCGAGCGCCGAGGAGACCGTCAGCGCGGCCGATGATGACAGACCCGCGGCCGGTAGGCACGCGCCCATCGACGATCATCGTGAGGCCGCGCAGTTGGCAGTCGCCGCGCCGCGTTGCCGAAATGATCGATGACGCCCTGGAAGCCGGCCTTGACGTAGTTCGCCCAGTCGCCCGCGGGATGAAGGCGGAATGCTCGCCTCGAGGCGAAATTCGCGCGGTGGAAAAGCCGGATCGACATTGCGCAGCTCGACTTTCGAGTCCTCGCGCGGCGCGGCTACGACAATGGTCGAGCGATCGATCGCGATCGGCATCACCGGCAGACCGCTGTAGTCGGTATGCTCGCCGATAAGGTTGACGCGGCCCGGGCGCGCGCACCGCGAAAAACTTTCGCTGGATCGAATCGATACGCGAAGTTGTGCCGCGAGCGCTTCCGCGCGCGCGAGTTCATCGCGATCCCAGATTCTCTCGTCGCGTTCATTTTCGCGTGGGCCGGCTTGAACAGCTTCCGCGCCGATTCCAAATCTTCCGGGCGTTCCGACATCGCTCCAGAATCCGCGCACGTCGACCGCGCGCACCTCGCACCCGTCCGTCGATCATCATCGCGATCGCTTGCGGCAGTTCCAGCTCGCCGCGAGGCGACGGCTTCAGCTTCGCAAGGTAGTCGAACATGCAGCGGTGTGGCGGCGAAAAGCCGGCGTTGTTCCAATTGCGTGGTCGAGGTCCCCGGCGCGGGCTTCTCGACCAGCCGCTCCACCCGCATATCGGCGTCGACATACACCGCGCCGCCGCGCCATGGATCGCGGACCCGATT
Source organism: uncultured delta proteobacterium (assembly GCA_963848285.1). Taxonomy (GTDB): domain Bacteria; phylum Desulfobacterota; class Binatia; order Binatales; family Binataceae; genus DATGKG01. Next base: position 389,829 of record CAWKCZ010000003.1, read on the forward strand.
GATCGACGAGCATCAGGTCGTATGATTCGCGAACGCGCGGCCCCGATGAAGCGCGCGTAATTTTCCGCGTCCATCAGGATGTCGCCCCATCCGAAGACGAATGCGGCCTCGTTGCGGACGAAATCTTTCGCGAGCAGCATCGCGCCCGCGGTGCCATTCAACTCCGCCTGATGCAGCGTCGAGAGACGCGGACACCCGGATGCTGCACGCATGCGGCTCGCGCACCACTCATCTATATGGGCCGCGAGATAGCCGGTGACGATTGCGATATCGCGAACCTCGTTGGCCGCGAGCGCATCGACAATATGGCCGAGGAGCGGCTTGCCGGCGACTTCGAGCATCGGCTTGGGCATGCGATCGGTCAGCGCGCCGAGCCGTTTGCCCGCGTCCCGCCGCCAGCAGCACCGCCTTTCGGATGTCGCGCGCCATGCGTGCTACCATAACAGAATGGGGGATTCACACGCGCTTTGCAGGATGGTTAAAATTCTGCTTGGGTGGAGTGAGAATATCGCCTGGTACGCTCAAAAGGTCATACTGATGTTCGGAGAAATTAGCCCCCGCACCAAGGCCGCGGCGCCGTTCATTTCGGTCGAGGAAGCGCTCGAGGAAACCCGCCGCGGCCACATGGTCATCCTGATGGATGACGAGCAGCGCGAAAACGAGGGCGACCTCAGCATGGCGGCTGAGAAGGCGACCCCCGAGCTCATCAACTTCATGGCCAAGTACGCGCGCGGACTGATTTGCCTGCCGATGGCGGCGGATCGCATCGAGCGGCTCGGCCTCAACATGATGGTGGGCGACAACCAGGCGCCGCTCGGCACCGCGTTCACCACCTCGATCAGCGCCCGGCGATGCCATGGCTCCGGTATTTCCGCGCAGGACCGCGCGATCACCATCCTCGAGGCGGTCCGCGAGGATGCCACGGCGGCGGGTTTCGTTACCCCCGGTTATGTCTATCCGCTGCGCGCGCGCGATGGCGGCGTGCTGGTCCGCACCGGCCAGACCGAGGGCGCGGTCGACCTCGCGCGGCTGGCGGGACTCAAGCCGGCGGGCGTCATCTGCGAAATTCTTGAAAGAAGACGGCACGATGGCGCGGCGCGACGACCTGGTCGATTTCGCCAAGCTGCACAACCTCAAGATCGTCACCGTCGCCGACATCATCGAATATCGCCTGCGCAACGAGACGATGGTGCAGCGCATCGCCGAGGCGAAGCTGCCCACCGCATACGGCGAGTTCACCGCGATCGTCTTCCGCACGCTGGTCGACTTCACCGAGCATCTGGCGCTGGTGATGGGCAATATCGATCCCTCGCGCCCGATTCTGGTCCGCGCGCATCGCGAGTATCTGCCCGGCGACGTGTTCGGGCTGTCGCAGCGCAACACCCGCAAGCTGCTGCGCGCGGCGATGGAAAAAATCGCGGCCGCCGGCGAGGGCGTACTGCTCTACGTCAAGCGCGAAGCGAACACCATCGCGGCCGAGCTCGACGCGCTCAACGCGCAGCGGCGCGCGGCAGCCGACCACGCGGGTGAACCTGCCCGATGCGGAGTTTCGCGACTACGGCATCGGCGCGCAGATTATTCGCGACCTCGGGGTGCGCAAAATGATCGTGCTGTCGGATATGCCGCCGCGCCTGGCGAATCTTCCTGGCTATGGGTTGGAAATCGTGGGCAGCGTTCCGCTCAGCGACGAGCTGAAATCTGCGCATCCGAACGGGAAAGTAGGTGATTCGGATCATGTCGGGAAGAGCCAACGCTGACGGCACGATTTGCGACGCAATGGCGCGATCTTGTCTACGTCTTGCTCCCGTCGTCGCGGCCTGATCGCGCCAGCCGCGATGGCCGCGCTCAAGGCTGCCGGCGGTCGTCCACTTCGCCAAAATCGGCCTCGAAAAGCCGCTCGCGCCGGGCGCGACCAGCACGCTTGATCATCGATGCGACGGTGGATGCCGGCTGGCACATCAACTCGAATCATCCGTCGAATGCCGATTACATTCCGACGCAGGTCGAATTGACGCTGCCCAAAGGCGTCTCGGCGGGCGAGGTCCAATATCCCGCCGCCGAAAAAACCCGGCTCGCATTTTCCTCCGAGGAGCTTTCGGTCTTCACCGGCGCCGTTCAGTTTCGCGTTCCGCTGAAGGCCGATGCGCCGTCAGCGGCGAGCGATGCGGTAACGCGTCACCCTCAACTACCAGGCGTGCAACAACAACCAGTGCCTCGCGCCGACGTCGATCAGCAAGGTCGTCAGCCTCTCGACGATCTACGATGCTGCCTCGAGCGCACCGCCGGAGCTGCCGACCGCAGCAAGTCCGAGCCGCAATCGTCCGATTGGCTCGTCGCGTACGTTTTCCAGCCGCGGCTATGCGATCGGATTCCTGCTCGTGCTGCTCGGCGGGCTCGCGCTCAACCTGACTCCCTGCGTCTATCCGCTGATCGGCGTGACGATCGCCTACTTCGGCAACCAGGGCGGCGGTCCGCGCCGCGTGCTGATCCTCGCGATTCTGTTCGTGCTCGGCATCGCGATGATGTTTTCCAGCGTCGGCGTCGCGGTCGCGCTGTCGGGCGGGCTGTTCGGCGCCGCGATGCAAAATCCGTTTGTGCTTTCGGCGGTCGCCGCGATGATGCTGGTGCTGGCGGCCTCGAGCTTCGGCTTCTTCGTCATTCAGCCGCCGCAGTTCATGGCGCAATGGGCGGGCGCCGCGCGACCTGGCTACGCCGGCTCCTTTCTGATGGGCCTCGGAATGGGCGTGGTCGCCGCGCCATGCATCGGGCCGATCGTGCTGGGGCTGCTGCTGATGGTGGAGCGCAGCGGCAATCCGCTGTTCGGGTTCGCGCTGTTCTTCACCCTCGCGATCGGACTCGGCCTGCCGTACGTCGGTCTCGCGATGGCGGCGGGAAGTATCCGGCGGCTGCCGCGCTCGGGCGAATGGCTGGCGTGGGTCGAGCAGCTTTTCGGATTCATCCTGGTCGGCCTCGCGATTTATTTCCTCGATCCGGTGCTGCCGAATCACATGATGTCGCGCCTGCTTCCTTACTATGCGGCGGTGGCGGGAATTTTCCTCGGATTCTTTTCGCCGGCGGGACGCAACTGGCGTCCGTTCCTGGTGATTCGCAGCGGGATCGGAATCGCCGCGGTTGCGCGCGCTCATCTTCATGATGATTCCGCGCGCGAAGGCGATGCCGGTGGAGTTTCAGCCCTTCGATCGATGCGCAGCTCGGCAGTGCCGCGGCGCAGCGCAAGCCGGTGCTGGTGGATTTCGCCGCCGACTGGTGCATCCCGTGCCGCGAGATGGATCATTCGACCTTCGTCGATCCGGGCGTGGTCAAAGAGGCGCAGCGCTTCGTGCGGATGCGCGCGGACCTGACCGCGCAGGACGACAAGAACGCGGCGATTCGGTCCAAGTTCAAGATCCAGGGCGTGCCGACCACGGTGCTGATCGATTCGAACGGAAAGATTCGGCATCAGAAGGTCGGCTACATCGGCGCCAAGGAAATGCTCGACAACGCTCCGCCACATCGATTGATGCGCCGCGGATAGTCATCGCGCGTGTCATCTTCGCCGAAAAAATCCAAAAGCAAAGCCATTGATGCGCAAGCTCGATGCTGCGTGCGATGCCGCCGGTCGATGAATGCATCCGTGCCGCCGCGGCGCATCCGATGCTCGCGGGCGCCTCGCTCGCATATCTGAAAGCGCTCGTCACACGCGCGCAGAATACGATGCGTGCCGCCATCGCCGAGCGGAAAATCGGAAGCGGCCAATCGCAACGACATCGTCGGGAAGATCGTCGATGAGGTCGCGCGCGCGGCCTCGGCTGACGAGCCCGCACTGAAGGCCGTGGTAAATGCCACCGGCGTCGTGCTGCATACCAATCTCGGACGCGCGATTTTGCCGGAGGCCGCCATCGAAGCGATGGAGCATGCGGCGCGTTCGGCGGTGAATCTCGAATTCGACCTCGAAAGCGGCGGCCGCGGCGATCGCGATGCGCTGGTCGAGAGCGAACTGTGCGCGCTCACCGGCGCCGAGGCTGCCACGGTCGTCAACAACAACGCCGCGGCGGTGCTGCTCGCGCTGACCGCGATCGCCGAGGGTCGCGAGGTTATCGTATCGCGCGGCGAGCTGATCGAAATCGGCGGGTCGTTTCGCCTCCCCGACGTGATGACTCGCAGTGGCGCGCGCCTGCGCGAGGTCGGCACGACGAACCGCACGCATCCGCGCGACTACGAAGACGCCATAGGCGATGACACTGCGTTGCTGCTCAAGGTGCATCCGTCGAACTATCGCGTCGTCGGCTTCACCAGCGAGGTGACGCTCGAGGAGCTGGTGCAGATTGGACGCGCGCGGGGAATTCCGGTGATGGAGGATCTCGGCGCGGGCGCGCTCATCGACATCAGCGCTTATGGACTTGCCGCGTGAGCCGATCGTTGCCGAGCGGATCGCGGCGGGCGCAGACCTGGTCAGCTTTTCGGGCGACAAGCTGCTCGGCGGTCCGCAGGCGGGAATCGTTGTGGGCAAACGCGTAATTATCGCGAAGCTCAAGGCCAACGCGCTCAAGCGCGCGCTGCGATGCGACAAGCTGACGCTCGCGGCGCTGTCGGCGACGCTGCGGCTCTATCTGCGCTCCGGCAATCTCGGCGCGGAAATTCCGACCCTGCGATTTCTAACGCGCTCGATGGCGGAGCTGCGCGCGATGGCTCCGCGAGCGCGCGACATCTTGATGCGAACGGCTGGCGCGGATTTCCAATGCGAGATCATCGATTCGACCTCCCAGATTGGTTCGGGCGCCTTCCCGACCGAGGAGCTGCCGTCGATCGCAATTCGCATCACGCATCCAGCGGTCACGGCGAATGCGATTGCGGAGATGTTCCGCCGCGCGCGTCCCTCGATCATCGGTCGGATCAGCGACGGATGCTTTCCAGCTCGACTTGCGCTGCATCGAGGATCCCGCGGTCCTCGCCGTCACTATCGTCCCCTCGAGTTCGTGATCGGCTCGCTTGCTCTCGGCGCGTCGAGGGCGCTAGAGCACTTGGTATATCTGTGTCGCGGAGGATTTCCATGCCCGACAAAACCTACAAGATTGTAGAAGTGGTTGGCGTATCCGATGAGAGCCTGCATCAGGCGGTTCGCAACGCAATCGCCAAAGCCAGTCAAACCTTGCGTAACATCGATTGGTTCGAGGTCAAGAACATTCGTGGCTCGGTGGGCAAGAATGGCGAACCGACCTTCCAGGTCGAAGTGCGCATCGGCTTCCGGCTGGAAGGAGATCCGGTCTGAAAAGAAGATTCGGATTTACGAATCCGGGAGTGAGCGCAGGCGCGGATGAGTGCCATGTGAGAGGCCTATGAAATTTGCGACGTTTCTTTTTCAGACCCAGCCTTCCAGCATAACCTCGGTGACGCGCGCGGCCGAGGAACTTGGCTACGAGTCGCTATGGATTCCCGAACACATCATCCTGCCGGTGAAATACAAATCGCCGTATCCATATTCCTCGAGCGGGCGGATGCCGGCGCCTCCGGAATCGCCGCTGCACGATCCGATGCTGGTGCTCGCTTACGCCGCTGCGCTAACAACCAAGATTCGCCTTGCAACCGGAATCTATGTGTTGCCGATCCGCAATCCCTTCGCGACGGCAAAGGCGGTTGCGAGCCTCGATGTGCTCTCCGGAGGCCGCTTCATCTTCGGGGTCGGCATCGGATGGCTGGAGGAGGAGTTCGAAGGCGTCGGCATGAACTTCAAGGATCGGGCGCTCCGGTCGCGCGAATATGTCGAGCTGCTCAAAGAGCTATGGACCAAAGAGGAGCCGATCTATCACGGCAAGACCACCAGCATCGAAGGATTCAAGATGAATCCCAAGCCGGTGCAGAAACCGCATCCACCGTTCGTCTTCGGCGGGCACACCGAGCCGTCGCTGAAACGGGCGGCGCGACTGGGCGACGGATGGTACGGCATCGGCGAGAAGATGGAGGAAGTCGATCGCGTCATCAAGCGGCTGCGCGAGCATGAGAAGGAGCAGCATCGGAGCACGCCGCTGGAGCTTACCGTGGCGCCACGCTTTGGGGGACCCATCACAGTCGATCAGGTGAAGCAGATGCGCGATATGGGCGTCGAGCGCGTGATCCTCGGCGCCAGCCCCTCGACGCGCGATCAACTCATTCAGATGGAGCGCTTCCGCGATGATGTGATGGCGCAGTTCTAGCGCGGGAAAGTGTTGGCGCGCGGCATCGCGGCCAATATCATTGAATCAGGCGCCAACATCATGAAGACCTGCCCTCAGCTGCAACCGGATCTACCCTGATAGCGAGAACTTTTGCGAAGATGACCGCACCCAGCTCGTCTCCGAGCCTGCGTTCACGCAACACGACGAGCGCATCGAATGCCCCACCTGCGGCGGCAAGGCCGACCCGGGCGAGGTAACCTGCAGATACTGCGGCACGCGTCTCGAAGACAGCCCGCCCGCCGCCCCCGCTCCCTCGATGGGGCAATCGCGGACAACGGTTATGCCGGGCGCTCCGTCTCCGTATCCGCGACTCAGTCCGTCACCTACAGGGACGCCGCCGCCGAATACCGGGAGGATGCCGCCGCCGACCGAAGAAACTGGCCGCTCGCCTTTTCTGGTGGTCGGCTACATCGTCGCGGCGGTAATCGCACTCGCCGCCGGCGCGTGGTTCGCGATCCATTTGAATACCAGCAAAAACGAACCGGTTGCCGGCGGTCCATCGCCGTCGAGTATGGGCTCGCCAGCGACCAGCGCGACAGGACCGGTGGTGGTACTGGCCAACGCGCTGCCGGTGCAGGTTTCGGGGCCCGCATCGACGTCGGGGGATCGCAGTACCGATGTCATACGGAAGGCTTTCGACGACAACAGCGGATCACTGCTCGATACCTACAATGCCGCGCTCGCGACGGATACGAAAATCGCCGATGGGATGCTGATTCGCCTCCACATCCGCGCCGACGGCACCGTCGAAAGCAGCGCCGTTCGCACCTCAACCTCACCCGATCCTTCGCTCGACGCAAAGGTTGTCTCGACGATGGCGATGTGGAAGCTGGCTCCCACCAAAGCCGGCGATGTCGATGCGGATTATCCGATCATCTTTGCCCACGACGGTTCCGAAGCCGCCCAACTCGAGAGCGAGCTACAAACGAAGATCGCCAATCTCTCACCTACCGAAACCCCCGAGTACGCGTCTGGTATCGCGTCACCCGAGGCGACCCCGATGGCCGCGCCTTCCGCCGAGGCTGGGGGAGTACCCTCAGCTGGAGTGGCTGAAGCACCCTCGCCCGTGGCGGCGCCGTCCACTCCGGTTGCCGAGGCCGTGAAGAAGCCGAAGCCTCATCACACCAAGGTTGCACGGCCGGCGCCGACGCCTTCGATTTTCGCCGAGGTCAATGCCCGGCTGAAGGCCAATCCCAAGTTGCGTCGCGTCAAGGCCTATACGAATGGCGGGACTGTCACCCTGTTCGGGAAAGTTTTTGGCGAGGCCGAGAAATCTCTCGCCGTGGAAACCGTCCGCAACATTCCGGGCGTGACCAGCGTGGTCAACACCATCACTACCGATGAGGGTGACTGGGCCGCCCAGCAGGCTAGCATCGCGCGTCAGCTTGCCAATGCCGGCCTCGACAAGGTCACCGTGAAGGTCATCGGTCACGATGCATTCCTCGACGGCGAAGTTAAAACCGAGCTGGAAAAGAGCCGGGCAGTCACGATTACCGAAGGGGCCGCCCCGGTGACGGTGCGAACCAACATTATCCGGGTCGCTCCGGGGAGCATGTTCGGCTTTTGAATGGTGCTTTCCACTAATTGATTTTGTTCGCATGATGCTGCGTGAGCGTGATATAGTGGCCGCAGTTAGTGGTATTGACATCCCTAAATCGTAAAGATTAGATGGCTCGCATAGCGCGGCAACTGTCGCACTCCGCAGGAGGTTTCCGTTCCCATGGCTGACGCAGCACCGACCAACGCCAAGCAGGCATTCGATATGATGCCCAGCCGTTTCAACAAAGAAGCGGCCAAGGGACTCAACGCAATTTATCAATTCGACCTTTCCGGCGACGGCGGCGGAAAATGGCAGGTCATCATCAAGGACCAGACTGTTGAAGTTAAGGAAGGCGCCAATGCTTCCCCCAACATCACCATCTCGATGACTGCGCAGGACTACCTGGACATGTTGTCAGGCAAGCTGAACGGACAAGTCGCCTTCATGAGCGGCAAGTTGCGCATCGCGGGCGACATGGGCCTTGCGCTGCGGATGCAGAGCTTGTTCCAGACCTGAGGTAAATTTGAATTGGAGCGCGCCGGGCGCGTCTAAACAGACAGTCCGGCGCATTTCGCCCCAGCCTAAATTATTCCCAAAGCTTTTTCAGATAGCACCGCACGAACGCCGCGTGTCACCGCCACGGACTAAGACCTCTGGTAGCCAAGCGGATATACCCATAAATCCTTATCCATATACCCAAGCCTGAGAAATTTGAGATTCCAAAATGCGCCATCTGCGCATGCGAAATTCCATCCACAGTACATTTTGTAGAGTGAGGTATCGTGAGGGTCATTTTGACCGGAAGGAGCACGAGCCCGTTCTAATGAAGAGAGGAGCTATATGAGCTCAAAGCAAACACTAGGCGCTCAAGATGAAACGCGCGAGGTCGGGGGCGATATGGCAGAGCAAGATGACCGCGGCGATGGAAACAACGTCGCACAGAAGCTCTCCAACGAACTCGATACCTGGCGGCGTCAGCGCAACGGAGCGAAGCCGCAGCGGCCCATGCTCAACACCAGTTCCAATGGGCAATCCGCGGGACCAGGCCGCACCATCAAGGTGCGCGGGCATGAGACCCTGGTGGTGAGGAAGCATCGGCTTCCACCCAAGCCCGAGTCGGACTCCGTTTCCGATAAGAACTGAGCCGTCTGGCGGCGGACAACTCTGCCGCGTCGTGGGACAAAAGCGCCCGCGGTTTGCTATCGCCTCGGAGATCGCCGGTCGTCAGATTTTCTGCCCCGGATATTTATCGCGCATCCAAGTCACGAATTTATCGGGCGCCGACATAGTCGAGAGCCGTCCCTGCCGCACCAGGCTCCAGTCGTCGAATTTTTTGGATTGCTTGATCTCCGCTAGTGTCACTGGAGGCTCGATGCGGGCGGCGAATTCCAAATCGACCACGGCCGACTTCGGATTCTTCGGATCATCGCGCGGCGCTGACTTGACGGCCGCCATCCCCACGATGCTCGAGACGCCGCCGCTATGGTAGATGAAGACCTTGTCGCCCGGCCGCATCTCACGGATGGCCCGCACCGCCTGCGGGTTGGCGACGCCATCCCATGCGGTACGATGGTCCCGCTCCAAATCATCGATCGAGTAAGTCGTCGGTTCGGTCTTCGCCAGAAAGTAGTTCATCCTCACAATTTCTAGTCGACGCGGATAAGGCCCGAAAGACCTGCGAACATCAGTGGCGTCAAGGTCCATCCGGCCAGGATGTGGAACCACAGGTACCAGCGCAGCAGCCGCGCCGCCAAAGTCGCACGCTCGGTGCCCCATTCTCCGCTCGCGCAATCCATGACCACGCGCTCGGTGGTGTTGGGGCGCCAATGCATCTCGAGGTGGAGATCGACCACGGGCAGAAAATTCTCCAACGAGTAGACGAAGGCGTTGAAGTGCGGATAGTGCACCGGCGGCCGTCCGCTGTGCGCGAAAGCATCGTACGCGTCGGCCTCGCTGGGAGTCATGATCCCGGCACGATAGCCTGCCTGAAACAGGGTCGCGCCTAATGTCACGAAACCTGCCATCCACCACAGTGCTCGCAGCGGACGATAGCCATAACCGATGGTGGCTTCGAGGAGCAGGTTCCAGAGCCGCTGCGCTCGCGACAAGTGGCCGAAGCGTCGCTGCGCGATGCGCTGGGCGATCAGAACCTCGGTCTCGCCTTCGATTCTGCCGCTTTGCTTGAGCGCATTGGCGAGTTGCGTATAGGGCTGCGGACGATATCCCGGCGCCTGCAATTCGAGCCATTCGAGACGCTCGGGAGCATCCGGCGGACTGTCGCCCCCAAACTCGCTGTAGGTAAATCCGTCAAGATTCAGGTTGCCGGAGGTCGGCCAGCTTTGCCGATCGTCGAATAGCGAAGTCACTGCGGCATTTTCGAGGTCGAGGCGCGTCTTTGGAGTTTGGGAAATGTCGATCCAATAAAACGGGCCGGTTACGCTCGCGCGTTCGGCATCGAGACCGGTTTCGCCATTGCCGACGAAGCGGGCATGATTGAAGCTGAGTGAGCGGCCGATCCGTGCGAGGCGAAAATACAACATTCCATCAGTGGTGAAGTTCTGCACGAAGCTGGCGTCTCCGCCGATCGAGGACTCTTGCGCGGAGATAGTGTCAGCCGCGCCACTGCCGGTGAAGTTGGCTCCGCTGCAATCGAAGTCGCCGCCGATGGTCGCGCGAAAAATGCTGAGCGCGCCATAGTGTCCGAAGTGCAGCGCGAGATCGCCTTTGACATTGGAAAAGTCACCGAGAATCGCACCGGTAACACTGCTACGCAGCTCGATGCCGGCGATCGTCGCATTCGAAAAATCGATCCCGTCGGGAATCGCGCATCGAATCAAGGTGATAGGACGCGTCACGTTGGCATATGACAGATCGAGCTTGCCCACGATTTTCGCGCCCGCGATTCCGGGACCACTCGGGTGCAGCAGCGGCGCAGTCTCCCGATCCGCGACCAGCCACGCAAACACGCCCGCACGAATCGATCGGTCGGATCCCCACTTCTCGGCATGGGCGGGATCGTTCAAAGGATCGGCGGGGTCATCGTTCGGCCCGACCCACTTCAGATTTCGCGAGGCGGCTCCGCGGACGAAAACACGCTCGGCTGCACTGAGCTGGCCAAACTCTTCGCGCGCGAGTTTTTCCAGCGTGTCGGCCTGACGCTGCTCTTTGATGGGTATCTGCGCGATGGCGTGCCCGGCCCACAGCTGCATCACCAGCAGGGCCGCCAGGGTACGAAGGAGCGCCGGAAATTTTGCATTCATTGAGATGCCGCGCATTATCCGGCGATACGGCGTGAAAGCAAACCGCTTGGGTGGCCACATAGCTATCGGCATTTGCTCCACTTAAAATTAGATGCGATGCGCATGGCGATGTTTCCTTATCCATCCACCTCGAAGATTTTGCGCGCGATCGTTCTGCTGGCCACCGCGATTGCGTTTCTCCACCCGGCCCTCGCCCACGCAGCGGCCGATGTCGAGGCCGCTCCGACTGGTCCGATGGCGTCGGTCAAAGGGGTTATCGACCAGGCGATCGCGGTGTTCAAGGATCAAGGCATCGCGCCCGCCGACCGCGAGAAGAAACTTCGCGCCATTGCGGAGAGCCGCTTCGATTTCGAAAAGATGGCGCGCACCGCAGTGGGCCTGCATTGGCGGGACTTTTCGGAGCAGCAGCGCGCCGAGTTCGTGCCGCTCTTTACCAACTTTATCGAAGACGTCTATCTCTCGCGCATCGAGAAGTACTCGGTGGAAAAGGTGCAGGAGCAGATCCAGTCCTCGAGTATCCAGTTCATCAAGGAGCGCATGGACGCGCCCGATCAGGCGGTCGTGTTTAGCGAGGTCACGTTGAAGGATCGCGCCAAGCCGGTCAATGTGAATTACCTGATGAAACTGGACGGCAACGAATGGAGAATCTACGACATCACACTCGATGCCATCAGTGTCATTGCGAACTATCGCAACCAGTTCAACCGGGTGCTGAACGATGGTGGCTACGACAAGCTGGTCAGCATCCTGCGTCAGAAGCAGCAGGCGCTGGGCGCGTCGGTAGCGGATTCGAAGCCGTAGGAATCAGTGCCGCAGGATCGAACGTAGTGCTCACTTCAGGGTGAAGCGGACCGGAACTTCGAGTAGTACGCGGACCGTATTGCCATCTTCGTCTCGGCCGGGGCTGAAGCGCCATTGATGGACCGCGTCGATCGCCGCCTGATCGAGCGTCGGGATCGAATCGACCACCATAATTTTTTCTTCAACCTTGCCGGTCTCGTCGATTATCACCCTCAGGAGTACGCGACCCTCGATTCCTCGTGCGCGCGCGATGCGCGGATATTCCGGCAGCACATAACTGGCGATTTCCGGCGGATGCGCAACCGCATCGGCCGGGATTGGCTCATTCGCATCGCCACTCGCAGTGGAATCGCCGGTTCCCGCGTTGACAGTGTCGCCGCCGTTGCCCGATGCCACGGGAACTGAAATTGCGCCCATCGAGGAGGTTGCATCGGGGGCCACCGCAACCTTCGGAGGCGTCTCCGGCATAGGTGTTTCGCGCGGCTTAGAGGAGAGGGAGAAATGCTGATGCCTCACGCGCTGTCGCACAGTTTGCGCCTCGGGTTTCGGCGGAATGATCGATACCGGCTTCGCAGGCACTTTAGGCGTCGGCAGGCTCTCGGGCAAAATCAAGATCTTGATGTAGTCATGCGTGCGCGAATGATTTTTTTCGATTCGCGCGGCAAGCAGAAAGATCAGAGCCGCGCATATCGCGTGGACCGCCACTGAGACTCCGAACGCATGCGGGATGACCCCGCGATGCGCTGGCCGCCCAACCTCGAAGTCAAACCGTTCCGTGTGCTCACGAATTGGAGTTAGAGCTGCCATCTCAGAAAAAGACTGTAAGGCCACCAATCACCGTCAGCGGGTTGCCGGGTGTGAAATGAATATCGGCAGGCGGGTCGGGATGAGTTCCCTGCTGTCCCGGCATCGCGCTGCATCCGTTCACGTTTCCTATTTCATGCCTGACGCACGAATTGTCGGCGAACTGGGCCTCGCGCCAATCATGATCGGTGAGGTTCAGAATCTGCAGCGAAACCTCGGTGTTCTTCCATCGATACTTCCCGATCAGATCGATCAGCGTATAGCCGCGCGCGGTGAGCGTGCGATCCTCGTTAGCGGGCCGGTCGTCCAGAAAGCGCACCCGAAGCCCGGCCGAAAGACCCTTCCATGCTTCGACGGTCAGATCGCCGTCCATCAATAGAGTAGGCGCGAGGGGAATCGCTTCGCCACTGGAGCGGAAGCGCGGATCGGCGTAGGTCAAATCGTAGTCAGCATATAGCCACTCGAGGATTTGATAGCGCGCGAGGAAGTCGACGCCCCATCGGCGGGTGGAACCCTCGGGCACGAAATTTCCTCCCGCACCGGTTTCCTGGTTGCCCGCATCGCCGTTGAAGACTAACTCGCTGTCTAGGTCGATGATCCATAACGCAGTCGACAGATCGAGCCGATCGAATTGCCTCGTGCGCGCGCCTACCTCTGCTCCGATCGAGCGCGCCAGCGGCGACCTGCCGGAGTTCTGCGTCAGGAGCGCGTCGCGCGCATCGTTGGAATGAAAGCCAGTCCCGAAGTTGAGATAGAAGTCGGTGCTGCGAAGAGGCGAATAGATCAGGCTCGCCTTGGGACTCACAATCGATGCGGACGTGCTTCCTGAAATCGGAACCGGGGTGAAGTTCGGATCCGGAGCTTGCGCCGGTAGCCGGTTATTCGCGCCGAAAAAATAGACATCGCCGCGAAGCCCTACGATCGCTCTGAGCTTGTCATTCAGGATGACACGCTGCTCGGAATACGCGCTGATGGAATTTTCCCATACATGCGGTTGATTGACGGTGAAGAAGCGCCGGCGGCGAACCTGCCGATAGAGACCGACATCGATGTCGTCATTGCGCTGTTGCACGCCGAACTCGCTCTCGATCAGGATGCCGCGCAACAGCGACGTATGCACCCAGCTCGCCATCCCGCCGAACATCCAGCGCGAATCGTTCTGCTCGAGCCCGTCGCCGGGAATGTAGTTCGCGCCCGGCACGATCGGACCGTCGCGGGTGTCAACGATGGCGCCATTCGGCTCGCGGATGAAACGCAAGCCGGTGTCCTTGTAGAAGGTGAAATCGGTGTAGAGGTTCAGCTTGTAGTATCGGGCATAGAGCATGACGGAGACGATGTCATCCTGTGTCGGCGTAGCACGATACTTGAGCGTGAGGCCGTCGAAGTCGGTCTGGCCGCCTTCGCTGTTGTCCTCGGAACCGAAGCGGCCAAGTCGCTGCGCAACCACCTCGCGCAGCGGGATCTGTCCCGAGCCATCCCAGTGACCATGGTACAAGGTGTACGATGCTGACAGCGTGGAATCCGAGGTTGGATTGCCGGTCAGCTTGCCGAAGAAGTTCAGCCGGGTGTCATGCTCGGGTGAATCGAACGGACCATTAGTGAATGCGGCCTGACCCGCGAGCAACGTCTTCACTCCATCGAGCAGTTTGGGCGACAACCCAAGCACATAACGTTGGCTGTCCCACGAGCCGCCTTCGGCATGCGCGAAGTTTTCCGGGAACTCATCTTTGGTGACGAAATTGAGCGCACCCGCGTTATCGAAATCGCCCAGCTTCGCGTAGTACGGGCCCTTGGTGAAATCGAGGTGATCGATAGTCTCGGGAATGATGAAGTTGATGTCTGCGTAACCTTGCCCATGCGCATGGGTGACGAGGTTGACCGGTACGCCGTCGGCGAACACGGCGAAGTCAGTCCCATGGTCAGCGTCGAATCCGCGGATGAGATATTGCGGCGCCTTTCCGCCACCCTGATGCTGCACGGCGACGAGGCCCGGAAGGTCATTGAGAATCTGAATCGGCGTGTCATGCGGCTTGGTGTCGAGCGATTTGTAGGGAATCACCTCCGCCGATGCCGACGGCTCCAGCTTGGTGGACTCGACCTGGACCTCCTTCATCTGGAGCGGCGGCCGTTGGGTGGATTTCGTGGCGGCTTTCTTGACCGGCTTGGCGGCATTCTTCTTCGACGTTTTGGCCGCGGCTGGTTTTGGCGCGGTACTGGTCGGCGCTGCCGATGAAGACTTGGGTTGACCGTAAGCGAGCGCCGACCAAGCTACGAGAACCAGGAATGGAAAAATTGAACGAAAGAAAATAGGCGCGAAAGCCATCGGTCATTCTCCTAACGGACCGAGTCCCAAGGCTGATACCTGGGGAGCGCCCTACGGCTTGCAAAGCAGGCCGCCATCGGTGACGCGGGTGGCTTCCGTGAACCGTCATATCGCGAGCTCCTGAGTTAAGTCAATTTCTGATCTCCTATTCCCGGTTACGACCGGGTTAAGAGTTGAGTCTTGCGGTAGAGATTCCCTACTTCTCGGGGCGCAGATTTTCCAGGTCGCGCAGCGCCCGCTCCAGGATCTCGCGGACCTTGTCGACGTTGTCCGATGCCGCACCCGCCATCGCGCTGAAGGCCGCTTTCATCACACGCTCAGCCGGGCGAACGATTTCCTGCACATCGGGATCGAAGGCACCGCGCCATTCGTTCCACATCTTCGCACGCCGCCAGATGCGCGCGACGACGTCATCCTCGAGGTGCAGCTCGCGGCGACCAGCTTCGGTGATATGGAAAACGCGCTTGCCCTCGCGCACCTCGGCTGCGATGAGCCCCTCGTCCTCCAGTTGCTGAAGCGTCGGATAGATGGTGCCGGCGCTGGCGCGATACATCCCGCCCGAGCGTTGTGCGAGCATTTTCATGAGCTCGTAGCCATGGCGGGGACCATCGGTGAGCAGCGAGAGAATGGCGAGGCGAACCTCGCCGGGGCCGAAGAAGCGGCTGCGTGGCCCCCACGAACCAAAACCGGGACGGCATCCAGCGCCAGCCCAATGAGCATGTCTACGGAACATAAGGACGACCTCCTTAAGTCTTCGATATATCGTACGATATACCCGTAGTTACATCGGAGGCAAGCTCGTGCGTAAGAATGGCTTTAGCCGGTTGGCATCAGCGCGGGGCTTCTGCTAAAGTCACTCTCGGTCTAGGAATTATCACCGGTACTCCAAGATGTTGAGCAAAAGAATCGGAACCGTGGCGAAAGCCCATGGAGTAGTGTGCGCGATGTTCCATTGACGTCGATCTAGCCAAACACGCGATCACAAAAGGCCATGGGTGCTCATCCGCATCCGTGGCCTTTTTTCGTTTAGCGCAACTCAGTCCGAGGAGGGGGAATCATGCTGATAGAAATCGATCGTCTCACCAAACGCTTCGGCAAGTTCGTCGCGGTGGAGGACGTTTCATTTGAGGTTGCGCCCGGCGAAATCGTCGGTCTGCTCGGGCCCAACGGCGCCGGCAAGACGACCACCATCCACATGATCCTGGGGCTGATTTCGCCGACCTCGGGCGAGGTACGTATCTTCGGCAAGCCGTTCGAGGAGCATCGGCAGGAAATCCTCGAGCAGATGAACTTCACTTCGCCGTACGTCGCGTTCCCGGTGCGCCTGACGGTGTTCGAGAACCTGATGGTGTTCGCGAAGATGTACGACCTCCGCGATCCGCGCGGCAAGATTGCCGAGCTGGCGAAGCTGTTCGGTATCACCGAGATGCTGCGCAAGCCGGTCTCGCGGCTGTCGTCGGGGGAGACCACACGCGTCGGCCTGTGCAAGGCCTTCATGAACGATCCGAAGCTGATCCTGCTCGACGAGCCGACTGCATACTTAGACCCGCAGATAGCATCGCAGGTGAAGCAGATCCTACTCGATATGCAACGCGAGCGGGGCACGACGATCCTCTACACCTCGCACAACATGGCGGAGGTCGAGAAGATGTGCGCCCGGATCGTTTTCATGAGCCGTGGGCGTGTGCTCGCGATCGGCAGTCCGACCGAAGTTACCAGGACGATTCTCAACGAGGATCGCGACGAACCCGCGCTGGAGGAGGTTTTCCTCCATGTCGCGCAGAGGCAGGCGAATGAAGCGGCATAGAATAGAAGCGATCGTGATGCGGCACACCTATGAAGCGCGCCGCAACCTCGATCGCATCATCGATATGGTTTACTGGCCGGTCCTCGACATCGTGGTGTGGGGCTTCTTCACGATTTACCTCGGACGCGGCAACAATCTGCAACCGGGAGTGATCAGCTTCATGCTCGGGGCGATCATCCTGTGGGGGTTGTTCTTCGCGTTTCAGCGCGACATGGCGGTCGGCTTCCTCGACGAGCTATGGTCGCGCAACCTCGTCAACCTGTTCTCGACGCCACTCAGTGTCACCGAGTACATGACGGGCCTCATCGCAGTGAACGTGCTGAAGGCGATGGTCGGGATGACGGCCGCGGCCTCGATCGCATGGCTATTCTACGCGTTCGACATCTTTCCGCGGCTGCCGGCGTTTCTCCCGTTCATGCTCAACCTGATGCTGTTTGCGCTGGCGCTCGGCATCATCATCACCGGGCTGATCTTTCGCTACACGACGAAAATCCAGGGCCTCGCGTGGAGCTTCGCGGGCCTTCTGATGCCGCTTTCGTGCGTGCTATATCCGCTGAAGTCGCTGCCGAAATATCTGCGTCCGCTCGCGTGGATGCTGCCGACGACCCATTCCTTCGAAGGAATGCGCCAGGTGCTGGCGGGCGGTGGATTTTCGGCGCGCCACTTCGGATGGGGCCTCGCGCTGGACCTAGGATACTTCATCTTCGCGATCGTATTCTTCCGCTGGATCTTCGAATCCGCGCGCTCGCGCGGCTTGTTGGTAAAGTTGGATGTGCTGCGATGCGTCATCGCGCCGGAGTTCGGTGGTGACACGATGTGGGCAAGCATGTATGCAGCCTACGATGCGCTCTCCGACAAGATGCAGCGGATGCTTTCCGATCTGGTCGCGGTCCACGATACCTCGCGCACCTTCAGTAAGATGGCCTCCGAAGTAGCGTCGGCCGAGCATCCGGTGATTCGGACCCATCCGGAGAGCGGCCGCAAAGGACTGTTTGTCAACTCGACCTTTACCGCATCCATTAAAGGAATGAAGCGGGCGGAGAGTGACGCCCTGTTGGGCTTCCTCTATCGGCACATCGCCACGCCCGATTTCAGTTGCCGCTTTCGATGGCGTCCCAACTCCGTCGCGATGTGGGACAATCGCTGCACCCAGCATCGCGTGGTGGCCGACAATCCAAAGGCCGAGCGCAGGATGGAGCGGGTGACCATCAACGGCGACAAGCCCTTCTAACACCCTTTGATTCCCCTTCCTTCAAGGGAAGGGGCTAGGGTTGGGCCTACTGCTGGCCGAACCAGGATGACTTTGCGACTGCATGCCAGCGCGCGCGGATGGCGTCGAACTCCGCCTCGGATAGCTGCGGCGACGATGCGATTTCGGCGTTGCCCGCGATGCGTGCGGGCTTCGCCGTTCCCACGATCGCCGTATCTACGCCGGGAACGCTCAACGTGAAGCGCAGCGCCGTTGCGAATGCCTCAGACGCCGGCCTCGCGAGAAAATCGAAGTCGAGCTTCTTCAGGCGATCCCAATACTCGCGGGAGTAGTCGCTCGACGCCACGCGGCTCTGGAGCCATATCGCGTTGGCGACTGGTCGCTTCGCGATCACGCCCATGCCACGCGCCCTCGCCAGCGGCAGCACCCGCTCGATCGATTCCTGATCCGCGATGCTGACGGAGATTTGCAGCACATCGAAGGCGCCGGTCTCGACCGCATAAATCGCATCGTCGCTGTCGCCGCTGTATCCGATGAACCGCGTCTTGCCCGCGCGCTTCGCATCTTCGAGGGCGCGAATGACGTCGCCCTTGCGCAGTCGCGGCTCCGCGCAGCTATGGAGTTGCAGCAGGTCGACGTGATCGGTGCGCAGATTCTTGAGGCTCTGGTCGATGCTCTTCGCGATGAGCCGCGGGTCCCATTCGTGGTAGCCGAGGCGATCGAGCGCGCTCGTCACATGCCCACACTTAGTGAAGAGATGGTATTCCTTCCGCCGATGGCCGATCGCATTGCCGATCAGCTCCTCGCTATTCGCGTAGCATGCGGCGGTATCGATGACGTTGATCCCGGCGTCGAGCGCGGCGCCGAGAATCTTTCTCGACCACTTTGGGACGTGCGCCTTCGATAGCCGATTTCCGAACCACCGAATCCAAGCGTGCTAACTTTGAGTCCGGTCTTTCCGAAGTCGCGGTATTCCATCTAGCAAAGAGAACTAGCGAGGACCGTTGGACGCGAACCAATCGCCGAAGCCGACGGGACGGAACCCTCGGCCTTGGGTGAGGAAATCAAATTGCTGCTAGCGTCTAGCCTTCGCCGCGAGGTCACCTTGCCGTGGGCTTTTTATTCGCGGGGCTCTTTCTTTGAACCGTCGTGCGGCGCGTAGGCTTCGCTGCCTTACGGGCTTTTGTAGACATCCCGGAGTTAGCATATGCGCGCGCTCCACTCTTCTTCAACTGTTCCGCGCGGGCACGCAATTGATCGCCGAGCTCTTCGAGACGTTCCTCGCCGAGATACTTTCGCGCATCGGGAAAAACGGTGTCGCGCTCTTCTCCCACGTGGTGCTGCACGTCCTCCTTGAGGACTTTCATCTTGCCTTTGAAGACGTCGCCGCGCGGCCGTGTGGTATCGATGTCGTTGATGATGAGCTTGATCTGGTAGTGCTCTTCGACCGCCTCGGCTATCTCTGCGCCGGTCGTTTTAGCCTTCGCGTTTTTGATCGGCGGATAGAAAATCTCTTCTTCGATTTGCGCGTGGACGCGCAGCTTGTCGCGAATCTGGTCGAAGATGCGACGACCGCCCTCGCCTCCGTCCGCGTCCTCAAACTTTGAAAACAGTTCGTCGACTTCGTTGTGCTGCTGATCGAGAAAGGCGCAGGCGTCAGTGTCGGAGTTACGCGAGAAGAATCCCATGAGAGACCTCGGGTTAGGGTGGTGTTTAGTCTCGAAGTAACAGACGCGCAGCGAATGGGATTATTCAGAAACGAAACAGGCCGAGAGCGATGGTGCCCTCGGCCCGCGATCAACGGATCAGGTATTATTAGGCCTGCGCGGGAGGTCCCTGCTGCGGGCCGCGGATCAGCTTGCCCGGCATCGCTTCGGTCGGGACGCCATCCTGGAAGGTCACTTCGCCACTCAAGATGGTGAACTTGTAGCCCTCGGCGCGCTGGATGAGACGGCGGCCGCCGGCAGGAAGATCGAACACCATCTGCGGCGCGTGCAGCTTGAGCGCATCGAGGTCGATGACGTTCACGTCGGCCTTCATTCCCGGCGCGAGGACGCCGCGATCGCCGAGGCCGTATAGCTTGGCGGTGTCGCTGGTCTGCAGGCGCACGGCGGTCTCCACCGGCATCTCTCGCCGCGGCTGCGGTCGCGCACCCAGTGCGACAGCATGTAGGACGGCATGCTGGCGTCGCAGATGAGACCGCAATGCGCGCCACCATCGCTAAGTCCCAGAGTGGTCACGTCGTCAAGCAGCATCTCGCGCAACGCGTTGTGGTTGTACTCGGCGTAGTTGCCGAACGGCATGTAGAGCAGCTCGCGGCCGTCGCGCTCGAGCAGCAGGTCGTAGGTCAGCTCGGCCGCGCTGACGCCCATCGTTTCGCCGCGCGGGCCGCCACGCTGGAATCGCGCGTCGGCTCGTAGTCGGGCGGATCGCCGAGCGGGAAGAACTTGGTCGAAGTTGGTGACCAGGAAGCGCGTCGCCGGTCGTCGAACGCTCGGCTCCTCGGAGAGGAGTTGCGCGCGCATCGCAGGCTCGCGCATTTTCGCGACACGCTCGTCGATCGGCAGATGCGCAATGGTCTTGTACGTCGGATGCGTGATGAACGGATGCAGCGAGCTTTCGAGCCCCATCAGCAAGCCGGTCGGACGCGCGGAGATCTGCGGCGCCAGATGCGCACCCTTCGGCGTTGAGCTCCTTCACTCGCGCCGAGCATCTTGCGATACGAATTCGGATCCTTGTCGGTCTGCGCCATCGCGAAGGTGATCGGCAGCTCGGTCTCCGCCGAGAGCTTCACCATCCACTCCATGGTCGCGTCAGGGCCGACCATGTCGGACGCCATTTCGAAAACGCCGTGCCCGGCCTGGCCCGAACGCGCGTCCGATGCCGAGCAGTTCGTCTTCACTCGCGAAAGTTCCCGGCACCAGTTCCTTGTTCTTCGCGCGATGCAGCATGGTGCGCGAGGTGGTGAAGCCGAGCGCGCCGGCCTTGATGCCGTCGCGAACCACCGCCGCCATCTTCTCGATATCTTCGGGAGTCGCGGCTTCGTTGTGCGCGCCGCGCTCGCCCATCACGTAGCGCGCACCGAGCCATGCGGCACCTGCACGCCGACGTCGACCGCGCGCTTCATCTTCTCGACCGCGTTCATGTACTCGGGAAAGCTTTCCCAGTTCCACTTGATGCCTTCGGCAGCGCGGTGCCGGGAATGTCCTCGACCCCTTCCATCAGGCCGATGAGAAATTCTTCCTTGCCGGGCTCGACGGGAGCGAAACCGACGCCGCAATTGCCCATCACCAGAGTGGTGACGCCGTGCCAGCTCGAGGGAGTCAGATACGGGTCCCAGGTGACCTGGCCGTCGTAATGAGTGTGGATGTCGACGAAGCCGGGAGTGACCAGCAGTCCAGTCGCGTCGATTTCGCGCCGCGCTGCAGGCCGGCCTTGCCGCCGACCGAAGTGATCTTGCCACCATCGATAGCGACGTCACCGATGAAGGCGGGCTTGCCGGTCCCGTCGACGATTTTTCCATTGCGGATTACGAGGTCATGCATACTCTCGGTTCCTCTCAAAGTTCTGCTGAACGTTCGTTTAATTAAGCAAGGCGCCACATCATTTCGCAAGCGCGAATCGTGCACGGAGTCGGGCACGAATTCGAGAAAATACTGATACTTCAGAAAATCGTGCTCGCGCAGCAACCGATAGCCGGCCTCGCGGAACTCGGCGATAACCTCCGCGCTCGCGAGCTTGTGCTCCGGCGGAGGTCCGACCGGTAGCGCTCCTTTTTGAAATCGATGTCGACGACTCGCCCGTCCGGCTTCAGAGCCGCGCGCAGGTTGCGCAGGTAGGCCAGCTCGATCATCGATGTGATGCAGCGTATCGCAGAAGAAGACCACATCCGCGGAATGTGGCGACGATCTTCGGATCGTCGGGTTTGACGACGCGAGCGTAGTAGTTCGTTCAAATCCAGTTTTTGCGCGTCGGCCTTCATGTAGGCGAATCATGTCGGGTTCGACATCGAGGCCGATGGCGTGGCCGTTCGGTGCGATCGCTTTAGCAAAACGTCGCGTAAAGAATCCGGTTCCCGCGCCGATGTCGATCACTGTCATGCCGTCGTGAAGATTCATCGCCTCGACCACTTTGTCGGGCTGCTGCCATTCGACGCGCTCGGGCGATTCGAAGATCTTTGCCCACTGTTCGGCGTTCTCGAACCGATGATGCACGGTGTCGGTGTGCACCTGCGCGGACGCGAACTGGGTCGTCGCGAAAGCCAATGTCATCGCTATGGTGGCGGTCGTAATTGTCCGCAGGATCACGCCGACACGATCTCCGCTTCGAGGCGGACTGGCGTCGATAAAGAGGCAGAAATCAGGCATCCCTTTTCACTCTTCTCGAGCACCCGCATCGCCCGCTCGTGGTCTGTCCCCGCTGGCACTGTCAGGCGTGGGCGTAGCACGATCTCGACGAAGCGCATCGCGCCGTCCTTGCGATCGAGGGTGCCTTCCGCAGAAAGTTCCAGCGAGGTCCACTCTACCTTCGAGGCGCGCGCGACGGCGCGCAGGGTGAAGAGAAAGCAGGCTTCAACCGCGGCCATCAGCAACAGCTCGGGGCTCCATGCGTCGCCGGGTCCGTCGAAGTCGGCGGGCGCGTTGGTTCGCAGATCGGGCAATCCTTCTGCGCGTACCGGTGCATAACCTTCGGGGCTTCCGGACAGAAGCGCACGATAGACGTGCGGCAGTGGTTTCATGATGGCCTCCTGGAATTCAGACCGGTGCTCTGTCTATCTTCCTCTCCCCTTAAACCTCCAGGGAAGAGTCCAGGATCAGGCCTTGGGTTTGGCGGCCTCGATGGGTCCGCCGGCTGCTTTCCACGCGGCGAAACCTCCCCCGACATGCGCGACCGGTTCGAGGCCCATCTGTTGCAGCGTGTGCGCGGCGAGTGCGGAGCGGCCGCCGGCGGCGCAGAAGAACACGAACTTCTTGCCGGACGCAAAAACCTCCCGATGGTAGGGGGTGGCGGGATCGACCCAGAACTCCAGCATCCCGCGCGGCGCGTGCAATGCGCCGGGTACCCGGCCGTCGCGATCAAGCTCCCGAATGTCGCGAATATCTACCAACAGGATGTTCGGATCATCTTTCAACTTGATCGCATCGGCGGCCGATACGGTTTCGATCTCCGCGTTGGCCTCGGCCAGCATCTGCGCGACGGTCTTCTTGAGTTTCAATGGCATAGCAGCTTCCTCAGAATCTTACGCCGGCTTGACGCCCGCGAGGTAGATGTCGAACGGCGCATCCCACTGATACGGAAGATCGATGATTTCGCCGCCACGATTGATCGATCCCAGCGCGTTCAGCGCATCGAGCAGGATCTCGCGCTGGCGCAGTTTGTCATGCGGCTTGCCGAAGACATTCCCCATTGGAAAGTTAATGAATACGGAGCGCGGCGGACGGACCTGCTCGACGAGGTCGCGACCGGTGGCGACCACCACGGTCGGGATGCCCGACTCCTCGATGACGCGTGCGACCAGCCCCGCGGTCTGATGGTCAAGTGGACATCCGGGGATCATTACGAAGGCATCGACGCGCTCCTCGCGAAGCTGGCGCGCGAGGGCGGGCGCCGCCTCCTTGATGACCGCGCTACGATTGTAGGTACGTCCCATGAAGCCGCTGTACAGATGCGGCGCGACGCCGGCGATGACGCCCTCGGCCGCGAGTTCGCGCAGGCGGTCGATCGGGAAGATGCAGTTGATGTCGCGTCCGGCGTCGGCGTGGTTGTAGTAGTCGTCATTGACGGCGAAGAAGTCCGCCGCGGTGTCGCTTGGGATAGCATCGACGCGGAGGTCGTTGCGCGCCTGCGGATTGAACGGCGGCGCGTCCTTGCGCGAGACGCCACCCGCGGTGAGCATCGCGATGCGGCATTCGGGGAGCGGCCGGGTCATCGCGGTCAGTGGCGCGTCGGCATTGATGGTCCACTGGTAGGGCGGAAATCCCTGGCTTCGATAGAAGTGGTTGAGGCGGTCAACGTACGGGACTGGGTCCATAAGGGGTCACATAGCACAAGTAGGGAGCAATCGGTAAGGCGCTTATCGACAAGATGTCGGAAAGATGGGCGCCAGATTTACGCCTGGTTCTCCTCGACCAAGTGGCTTTGTTTCCTTCGGAAGGCCACCTAGCGGAAAAGGCCCGCTTTTTAGAGGCGTCGAATTGTAAAAAGTCCTTCATTTATGGGCGCTAAGTGGCTTTGTTTTCGCGATTTCATTTTTGAACTACATGAGCGCATCAACGACTGCGGCGCCCGTGAAGGCGCCGCAACTCGATGATAGCATAGCTGCCAACGCTTTGTTGGTTGGATTTCAACCGCTGCGCTAATTTCGGTTGATGCAAACACTGAAAACCATTAGGTTGCGTGCATGATAAGAACGATTAAAGGGGTAGCTGCACTGTTGGCCGTGGGATCGCTCGCAATGACGTTGGGTGCCTGCTCCGGGCAGCAGGATTCGGGGCAAGCCGGAGCAAACAATCAAATTGCGATGACATTCGACCTTGGACAATGCCAGCAACTCAGCCCGAGTCTTTACAAATGCCCTGCGCTCGACAAACCGCTCTGCGATCCGGGCTACAACAAGAACGACGTCATATGCGTGAAGGTGGACAAAAACGGAGTCGTTCTGCAGCAGCTTCAGTAGACCTCAGAGATATAAGCCTCGCGGATCGTCGTCCGCGAGGCGCTTGATCATTCCGGGCTCGTGTCCAAGCTAGAACGGATTGTTCAACCGCTTGCCGACGTTTTCGAACCCCTGGCACCCTGGTAAATGCCCCCGGCGCATACTCGATGCTGCCGGTCGCGACCCATTGTGCAGTTTCCCCGCCTCGGCTGTTCACTCGATGACGCATAGTCATACACCACGAAAGGCGTGGAGCTTGACCAGGTTCACGACGCGACCCAAGGCACTCGGGCTATGTTGCAATAAACGCGGCTTAAGCGTACCAGTTTTCCCCAATCGAACGGCTTTGCCGGCCGCAATCGGCTTTCGTCTTCCCAACCATGCTCGACACTTTGCTCAATGCTCTGCAAGCCGATCTGATCAACCTGCGCGAGTGGTGGAACTCCATTGATGCCACTTATCGTGCTGCGGGATGCCTGCTGATCAGCTTTTACCTGATGTGGGAGGCAACCAAGTCGTCGCACGGAAATGACCGCAGGTTCTTTCTGACCGGGCTAGTGGCGCTGGGAATGCTGATCTATGGCGCCGCTTTGTTCGCGCAAAAGAAATAGTGGCTCCCGTGCAGTCTTGCATTGGAAGGCAGCAAATGCCCGCCGATCGCGCATAAAGCAGCATTTTAGCGTGGAATTCTCGCCCATTTTTAGAAGCACGGAACTTGCTCACAGCAACTAAGATGAGCTGTGGTCGCACGCGGAAGGTATCGCGCTAATGAAGAAAATCGAAGCCGTGATCAAGCCCTTCACCCTCGATGTCGTGAAGAGTGAGTTGCAAAGGATGGGGGTGCTGGGGCTGACGGTTTACGAAGTCAGGGGCATCGGCCGGCAGAAGGGCCATACCGAGCTCTATCGAGGCGCGGAATATATCGCCGACTTCATGCCCAAAATGAAAGTCGAGGTGGTCGTGCGCGATGACCAGATCGAGGAAGTCGTCGACGCCATCGCGCGCAAGGCGCGGACCGGGCGCATTGGCGATGGCAAAATTTTCGTCAGCTCGCTCGAGGATGTAGTGCGCATCCGCACCAACGAACATGGCGACGCCGCCATCTAAGATGTCCTCCTTCCTTATTCCCTCTCCCTTCAGGGAGAGGGAGGCCTACCGCACCGGGTGAGCTTGGTGGAGAGCCATTGCCCGAACCCAGTTACCCCCCGCGCCGATCCCAGGACAGTTCGCCTTTCGATGGATGAGTAGCTTGTTGAAGCTTGACTCTTCGATTCGAAGCCCCTTGGTAGACTGGTGGTCAACTGTGACGTAGCGTTCCCGACCAGATGGACAATCGCGTTGGCCAGACCTCGCGACTGACGGGATACGGCCCAGGCAACCACGAAGCGACCATTCCCGCGTACAAAACTCCATTTCGCGATTTTCGTTCAGACGACGATCGCAGACCGGAGCCCTTTGCCGGTTCCAACAAGTATCTTGCGGTCGTAGCCGCACTTCTGGTTGCGGCCTGCTCGGTGACTCGATACGCACTCATCGTCTGGCTCTCCACCGAGCAGCTCGTAGGTCACATCCCCGATGATGCGTTTTACGAACTCCAAATCGCGCGCCATTTTCTTGCGACTCGACAATGGACGTTCGATTCGGGCTTCAGCACCACCAGCGGATTTCATCTGCTCAATGTTTACTTGATGGCCATCTTCCCATGGACGCTCGAGGATCCCTCGACTGCACTACGTCTGTGGATGGGAATCGACCTGATCTTGTGGATCGTCACGATCTTTATCGTTTGCCGGTTGGTGGCCGACCGGTTCGGCGCACTGGCGTTGCTGCCGGCTGTGTTCATTCTAACCGGACGATCCCTGATGGACTCGTCAACGGACCTGCTTGAATTTCCTTTCGTTATGTTGCTCGCGGCGTTATATGTCCGGGCTTGGCTCTCCGATCGGCCGGCAAGTCGCCTCGGATTGTTTCTCCTTGGGATGCTCGGCAGCCTCGCGCGCAGCGACTTTGGTGGCTTGCCTCTGGCGTTTTTTGCCGCGGACACTATTCAACTTCTTCGCGGTCGCAGCAGCGATGACCACATGTCGCGAAGTGTTTGGGGCCTGGGCGGCGCGATCTTTGGACTCGCGCTGGGTTTCGCGCATTCCTTCTTCCTGAGCGGGCATTTCCTGTCCGGAAGTGTGATGGCAAAGGCGCTGTGGGGACAGCGGGCCGGTTACTCGCTCGTGGGTCCGCTTAACATTCTTACAGCAACTTTCGCGTCCTCCGCTTTGGAATTGTTTCTGCTTGCGACGATATTCGCTCTCGGCGCAATCGTTTACGCGATGTCGGCCCCCTCGAAATCGGGCGAGACTTCAAACGGGGACTTAAGTACCTGTGTAATCGGGAGCATTATCGCACTGATCGTTTATCTTCTGGCCTACGGATTCGATCCGGCAGTTCAGATCTGGTACGGGGCTAACTTCTCGCTGCCGCTGATTTTGCTGCTTGCAGCCACGGCCCGATCCGCCATCGACAGACCCGTGCTTCGCGGCGCTCTAATCGCCGGTCTAGCGGTGGGACTGCCGCTCCATCTCTCGAACGTCTTCGCGCCAATTTGGGAAAATCGCGGACACAGCATGTATCGGATGGCGCAGTACCTAAAGCAGAACCCGCCCGCCGGCAGGATCGGTGCGTGGAATGCTGGACTGCCCGGCTATCTCCTGGACGGAAAGATCATCAACCTCGATGGTTTGATGAACGATCAGATATATCGGGAGATGCGCGATCGCACCATCGAAAAATACCTCGATCGCTCACGTATCGAGTACTTGGTTGACTTCCCGGAACAATTCGAAAATCCGGGTCTGGCGAACATGCTCGGCTATGATCCGAAACGTCTGAAGGATCGCCTGCTGGTGATCCGAATCGAGAAAGGAGCGTCGCGCGGAAGTCCCTGGCGCGACTATTCACTCTTCAAATTGAAAAACCGCGGTTCATCTTCCGAGGCCGAAAAATCGCCCTAACTCAGCCACTCCGGATTCTGCGTCGTTCCATCGAACATCAGCGTAGTCTTGTAGCCCTCGAAGCGCCCGATGCTTCCCGTCGGCGCCGTCTTCGCGAGGATCGCGGCGACTTGCTCCGGCGTCATCGGCTTGAAGGTCACGGCCGCGTCGATCGCCTGCTCGACGTTCGCCACCGATTCGCATCCGGTGATGACGACGCTGGTCGGCAGATTCATCGCATAGTGGAGGCATTCGATCGGCGTGACGACGCCGCTCTTGAGGATGAATCCCGCGCCCATCGGCTTCATGCCGAGCACGCCGATGTTGTGCTTGACCAGCTCGGGCAGCACCTTGTGGCCGAAGCTGTTGTAGTGCGCGTCCATCACGTTGAGCGGCATCTGCACGGTGTCGGGCGTGAAGCCGTGGGCGAGGCAAACCTCGAGCATATGCAGATGGACGTCGGGACTCTTGTGCCCGGTGTACCCGATGTAGCGGATCTTGCCCGCCTGTTTCGCCTCGATCGCGGCCTCGAAGCTGCCGCCCTTGGCGAAAATCTTCTCGGGATCATCCATCCTGATGACTTCGTGAAACTGCATCAGATCGATGCGATCGGTTTGCAGGCGGCTGCAAGCATTCATCGATTTGCCGCGCCGCACCGGCCTTGCTCTGGCTGTCGATCTTGCTCATCAGGAAGACTTTGTCGCGATAGCCGTCGCGCAGCGCATTGCCCATCCGCACTTCGCTCTCGCCGAGGTGATAGTCCCAGCAGTTGTCCATGAAGTTGATGCCGCCATCGATCGCGGTGCGCACGATCCGCGTCGATTCGGCGGGATCCTTCGGCACGCCCATGTGATAGCCGCCGAGACCTACGATGGAGACCTTCTCGCCGGTGTGACCTAGAGTTCGGAATTGCATGTTGCCCTCGATGATGCAGAGCTAGCATCATTTTCATTCGACGTTCCAGCGACGACCGAGGAGCTAAAGCCCTGCTGGTGGCATTGGAACGCGCTTCAGTCCATGCAAGGATTCTCCCTCAGTCCGAGGAGAAAAGCATGCGCCGAGATATTTTCACCCACGAACATGAGATGTTCCGCGACCCAGGTCGCGAAGTTCGTCGACAATGAGATCGTGCCGAAGATCGAGAGTTGGAATCGCAACGGCATGAGCGATCGCGAGAGCTGGCGCAAAATGGGTGCGGCCGGCTTCCTCGGCGCCAACGCCCCCGCCGAGTACGGCGGCGCGGGCGCGGACTTCACTTACGACGCCATCGTCAACGAGGAGACTGGCGCGAGTGCGCGCGCATGGCCTGATGATGGGGCTGCATTCGGACATCTGCATGCCGTACATCGCGACCTTCGGCAGCGAGGAGCAGAAGCGCCGCTATCTGCCCGGCGCCATCGCCGGCGAAATCATCCTCGCGATCGCGATGACCGAGCCGGGTACCGGGTCCGACCTCGCGGCGGTGCAGACCACCGCGCGGCGCGACGGCGACAGCTACGTCATCAACGGCTCGAAGATTTTCATCTCCAACGGTCAGATCGCCGATCTGATCATCGTGGTCGCGAAGACCGATCCGAAGGCGAACCCGCCGCATCGCGGCATCAGCCTGATCCTGGTCGATGGCGACGCGCCCGGTTTCAATCGCGGCCGCAAGCTCGACAAGCTCGGCTTCAAGGGGCAGGACACCAGCGAGCTGTTCTTCGAGGATTGCCGCGTGCCGGTCACCAATCTCCTCGGGCGCGAGGGCAACGGCTTCAAGATGCTGATGGAGAAGCTGCAGCAGGAGCGCCTGGTCACCGCGGTTCGGCGCGACCGCGAGCACGCGGCGATGCCTCGACGACACCATCGAATACACCAAGGCAGCGCAAGGCATTCGGGCAGCCGATCGCGACGTTTCAGAATACGCAGTTCAAGCTCGCCGAGATGGCGACCGAGCTCGAAATCGGCCAGGCCTTCGTCGATCGGCTCATCGCGGCGCACGTCCGCGGCGACGACGTGGTGACCGAAGTGAGCATGGCGAAATGGTGGACCACCGAGATGCTCAAGCGCACCGCCAGCCAATGCCTTCAGCTCCACGGCGGTTACGGCTTCATGATGGAGTATCCGGTGGCGACCGACTATGCCGATGCGGCGGTGCAATCGATTTATGCGGGCACCAACGAAATCATGAAGGTGATCATCGCGAGGCGGATGGGCCTCGACAACCGCGGGTGATTCACGACCTGGACTGAGTTCGCCGAGCAGTCCGTAAATAAAGTTCGACAGTGTTGGTCGTCCAGGTCGCTATTCCTGCGCCGAAGAAATCCTTGTCTTCGGTCCAGATTGGGCAATCCAAAATAAGCGCTACGGCCACGACCGGCCAGTCGTCCAAATCTCGGTGCCACAGCGTTCGCGAGCGTCAGATTCGCGAACCCGGTAGAGAGTCAGATCGACCGGCCTAACCGAATAGATGACCTGATCAAGCACCGAGAGAGGTGATGAGGCATCCAGCTTCCTCTTCCGACATAGTTCCGGAATGTATTTGCGAGCATCGTCCACGCAGACATCGGGCGTATAGAAATTGCAATGGAGTTCGAACCGTTCGATTAGTGCAGGGACGCGCTTTCCGAAGACGGCGCGAATGAGGATGTTGGCGTCCAGAACCAGCGCGGAGCCGTTACTCATTTGCGCTTGCGAGTTCGCCAGCGCGAGAAATCCCGAACGACTTCGTCTTCGCTGATGCCCTCGGAGGCCATCATTTTCTGCAAGCGCCGTGCGGCCTCTTTAAGAGCTGTCCTCTCAGCATCGATGCGGCCGCTGCGCGCCGGGATGAGGTAACCGATAGTATCTCCATGGCGAGTGACGACCACGGGTGCTTCGCTCTCCAACAAATAGGTGGCAAGGTTCTCGCGAAATTCCCTGATCCACGGACCGACACGAACAGCCGCTCTTTGGCGGCAGCCATTGTGTACACCTGCGTACATTATCGCAACGACCGGCGACAGATTCAACTACCAGGAACACGTCAATGTGGCTCGCTATCAAAAGATAGGGACCGCGCGATGCGGCCCCTTCGACGATTCTATGTCGCCTGCCTTCAGCGGGTCGCGTAGATCGACATAGTCTTGCCGAGCAGCTCCACGGCTTTGTCGTGCGGGCACTGGAATGAATTGTGTCCCACAATCGAGCCGAAACCGCCGCCCTCGTGGATGCCTTTGATCTCGGCCAGTAGCGCTCATGGCGCCGCAACGATCTATGCGCCGACCGGACGAAAATCACGATGCATCATGCGCTAGGGCGCCGAATGGGCCTCGACAATCGGGAATGAGCGGAGGAACCTTTGCGTCTGATGCCGTGTCGTTAGTGGCCCGAAGCGCTCTGGGTCGGCTTGTGGTTGTACTGGTAGAGAAAGTCCACCAATTCTTCATCCTGTCCTTCGCTGACAGGACATCCATAAACGGCGCGCATTTTGCGGACTTCCGCTTTCCACGCATCGCGCGAGAGCGGCGGTTGGGCATCGATCATGCCGCGCGAATGGCACATCACGCAGTAGGTGCTGGCGGCTCTTGCGCCTGGTTCCTCGCCTTCGAATTTTCGGTTTCCCTGAGGAAGTTCGATTTTTTGCGATTCCAGCACAATCGGCCGGGGGACGGAGTTTTTATCGGCGGCGTGTGACGCGGAGTGAGCAAGCGTTACCAATGCCAACGATGCAACCGTCAAGGCGATGAGTTTCGGGTAATGCAGTGGCAAGCGCGTCCTCAGACCGCTTCGACTCGGACTGTTTCGACCACCGCGCGCATATACCCGCCGGGATTCCAGTTGGGCTGCATCGGTTGTGCAACGCCGTCGAGATTGAAGGCGCGCGACATCAGGACTTTCGCCCCCGGATGTTTGGGCTGAAAGCGCGCCGTCCATTTCCGGAAGCTGAATTTGCCGTAGTCGCGGCCCAACTTTGCGGATTGCCAATGCGCTCCGCCGTCCCATGAGAACAACACCTTGGCGACGCCGGTATCGCCGCCGAAGGCGATGCCGCCCACTTCGAGTGGGGGATGGAGTTTGGCGCCGTCAGTAACACTCAGGATGAACGAGCGCGGTGGCATCCGGCTGATCGGCACCATTTTCGGTTTTTCGCCCGGCTTCATGTTGGCTCCCGGCGTATCCGGGATCAGGTAAGCGGATTTCATCCAGAAGTTGTCGTCGATGTGATCGATCACCTCGATGTCATTGAGCGTCTTGACCCAGTAGGTGGCGAACCATCCGGGCACTACCAGCCGCAGCGGAAATCCATTGAGCATCGGCAGCGGCGCATCATTCATTCCGTACGCGACCATCACCTCGCCGTCCATCGCATGGGAAAGATCGAGCGATTTGATGAAATCCGGGGTTTCCGGCTTCGCTCCGGCATCCATTCCATTGAAACGCACCTGAACCGCGCCTGCTTTGACCCCCGCGCGCTTCAACAGATCGCTCAACTTGATGCCAGTCCACATCGCATTTCCCATCGCGCCGTTGCCCCATTCGCCGCCTGGCACCCTCGGGTTGAAAAAGCCGCGGCTGTTGCCCGAGCATTGATTGACCGCCGCGATGCGCACCGGTTGAAATTCGCGCTGGAGCTGTTGGAGGGTGAGTTCGAGCGGGCTTTCTACCTCGCCATGGATGCGCAGACGAAAGCTCGCGACATCGATTTCGGTAGGGATCGTGCCCAAATGCCAGCGCACATAAAACGCATCATTGGGCGTGAAGACATCCTTTCCGAAAACGCTCATCGGGGTTTCCAGCAGCGGCGGCCAGGTGCGCTGCAGGATCAAGGTCACGCTTCTGTGGAAACCGCGCGAGGCGACGGGCGCCGTTCTCGAAGGGCAAATCGACGGAGCCGGCCGCCGATGCGGGGAGCGCGTCCATCAAACCCGCCGCAGCGTAGCCCGCGCCGAGAATCATGCCGGCTTTAAGAAACCGACGCCGCGATAGACTCGGTTGCCTATATCCGAAACCGGCACTCTACCTATACTCATCCCCATCGACCCAAGCTTGCATTACTTAAATTATGCCTGCCAAGGGTCGCGCGCCAGATTTGGGCTGTTTCTCGAAATCCATCCGCGATACAAAGAAAGGGGCCGCTTGAGGCGGCCCCTTCGGTGATTCTATTTCGCGTGAGCTCAGCTCGCGTATATCGACATGATCTTGCCGAGCAGCTCGACCGCTTTATCGTGCGGACGCTGGAAGGAGTTGCGCCCGACAATGGATCCGAAACCGCCGCCTTCATGGATGCCTTTGATCTCGGCGAGTAACTGCTCATCACCAACCGTCGCGCCGCCGGAAAAAATCACGATGCGCTTGCCATTGAACGAGCTCTGCACTACATGCGCGATGCGCTGCGGCAGCGTCTCGATGGGAACTTTGGTTTTCTCGTAGGCCTTTTTCGCCTCGGCCAGTTCCAGGTGCGCCGAGGGCGCCTTCACCTTGATGACGTGGGCGCCGAGCTGCGCCGCGATCTGCGCCGCGTACGCGACCACATCGATCGCGGTCTCGCCTTCCTTGCTGATGTCGGAGCCGCGCGGATACGACCATACCACCACCGCGAGGCCATGCGACTTGGCTTCTTCCGCCAGCTCGCGAAGCTGCTGGTACATCAGCGCGCGAACCCGAGGAGCCGGGATAAATCGTGTAGCCGACGGCGGCGCATCCGAGGCGCAGCGCATCTTTGACGGTGCCGGTCTGCGAGGAAACCGGGTCCTTTTCGTCGTACAGCACGTCGTGATTGTTGAGCTTGAGGATGAGCGGAACCGCGCCGGCAAATTCAGCCGCAGCCGCTTCGAGGAATCCCAACGGCGCCGCGTATGCGTTACATCCGGCATCGAGCGCGAGCTGGAAATGATACGCAGGATCATACGCCGGCGGGTTGACGGAGAAGCTGCGGCCCGGGCCGTGCTCGAAGCCCTGGTCAACCGGCAGGATGACGAGTTTGCCGGTGCCGGCGAGGCGACCCGACATCATCATCCGCGCCAGGTTAGTGAGCACTCCGGGGTTCTCGCCTGGATAGTTGCTGAGAATTTCTTTGACTCGTTTGGTCATCATGGTGAAGGCTTCACCGTATCCTTCGCATTGAGGCTCATTTTCGACAGAGAAAACGTTACTCAAGCTGCCGAGATGGCGCAATATGCCGCGCCGATCAGCCCGGTGGCTTGATTGAGCGCGACCCGCACTTCGATTTCGACAGCATCTCTTCGAGGCGCCCTTTTCGATAAACGCGCGGATGAAGCGCCCATCAGTAAGCGCGGGGAGAATCTTCGGCGCGATGCCGCCGCTCAAATAGACGCCGCCCAGCGCCAGCACCTTCAGCGCGAGGTTGCCGGCCTCGGCGCCGTAGATATCGACGAACATTTCCAGTGCATGGTCGCATTCTGGTCGCGATGCCGAGGGCGGCCTCGCTCACCATCGCGCTGGCATCTTCCTTCTTAAGGCGCTCGGTGAGCCATTCCGGCTCGGGACGTTCGTCGATGCTCGCGCAGAAAACTGTAGATGTTGAACAGCCCTGGCCCTGACAGCACGCGCTCGGCACTGACGTGGCCGAAGCGCCACGCAAGTATCGATAAAGTTCGATTTGCTCGTCGTCGCGCGGTGCGAAGGTCGCATGCCCGCCTTCCGATGCGACCGCATAGTAGCGGCCGCCTTCGAAGACCATCGCGCTTTCGCCGAGCCCAGTTCCCGCCGCGATAATCGCGATATCGCCGCGATGAAGTGGATACGCGCCACGCTGCAGTACGTGAATTTCGTTGTCGTCAGATGGATCACGCCGAATGCCGCCGCCCCGAGATCATTGATGAGCCGCACCCGCGCGCGCCGAGCGCGCGCCAAACTGTCTTCCCGCATCGTCCAGTGGACATTGGTGGCGCTCGCTTCGCCCGCGATGATGGGGCCGGGCACCCCAAAGCATGCGGACTGCAGTGGTTCCTTTGTCGCGCTTCAGAAAGTCCGCACATACATCCTCGAGGCTGGCGAAATCGTGGGTCTGGTACCGATGCTCGCGGAGCAAGATCGGCGCGCCATTCTCGATGTGAAACAGCCCGAGATGGGTTTTGGTGCCGCCGACGTCACCGGCAAGGATCACGGCTGTCATGCGACAATTCCTTCCCGCGATCCGGCAACTTATGTCGGTAGCGGAGAATGTTACCCTTCGGCGCGAAATTCCTCGGCCATCGCGACTTCGGTCGCGCTGCCGATATAGACAGGTTCACGATCGTGAACGTCCTTCGGAACCACGTCGAGGATGCGCCCTTGCCGTTGGAGGCGCGCCCGCCCGCCTGCTCCGCGACCATTCCCAGCGGCGCGCATTCATACATCAGGCGAAGCTTACCCTTGGTCTTGCCGTCGGCGCTGACCTCACCGGGATAGATGATAGATTCCGCCGTCGAGGAGGCATCGATGGAAATCGGCGACAAACGCGCCGCAGTAGCGCATCGAGTAGCTGGTGGTCTTGTCCTTGCGGCTGGTCAGATGCCGGATGAGCGTCTGCGCGCCCGGATTCCATTTGGTGATGTTGCCCTGATTGCACGAGTAGTAGGGTCCCCGCGCGAGGCATCTTGAGATTTTCCTTCCACAACACGAACTCCGCCATCTGCGGGTCGAAGGTGAACATGTCGACCCCGGCGCCCGAGGTATAGATCAACTGCGTGGCGGGTCCGTACAAAACATATCCGGCCGCAACCTGCTGCGAACCCGGCCCGAGCAAATCCCGCACGTCATCGGTGTGCCGCGGCGCGCGTTTGCGAATGGAAAAGATCGATCCCAATCGAACCATTGATGTCGGTATTGGAGGAGCCGTCCAGCGGGTCGACGCAAAATCGCGTAGCTCGCGTGCTCGCGGCTATGGCAATTGCGCTCGTAGTGCATCGGCGCTTCCATCTCTTCGGAGATGAGGCTGCATACCGGATCGCAATTCTGAAACAGGCGCAGGAAGACCTCGTTAGTCCAGTCGTCGAGTTTCTTTTGCTCCTCGCCGTGGACGTTGATATCGCCGGAAACCCGAGTCCTCCGACGATCGAGGCGCGCGCCAGCTCGCCGGCGATCAGCTTGCCCGCCAGTGCGATGCGTCCGATCACCAGCGCCAGCTCGGCGGCTGGCATGAGAGTTTTTTTGCGAGTGTGAAGATGGTCCGAGAGTATCGGCGCCTGATGCCCCATTTCCTTCTGTCCCCGGCGCCACCCGCGCCGTCACAAAATCATCAACCAATCATCATCAGCAAATCATAATGTTCGCCAGCTTCGCTTGTCGGCCGCGATCATCAGTGCGGACTCCAGCGGACCCCACGAGCCGGCAGCATACAGTGGGGGTTCTACTGGACTTTCGGCCCACCCGTCCAGTATCGGCTGTATGAATTGCCATGCGGTTTCGACGCTGTCCCGGCGCATGAACAAGGTCTGATCGCCGAGCAGGGTGTCGCGGAGCAGGGTTTCGTACGCTTCGGGCGAGACGCTCTGCTGATGGAAGTCGACTTTGACCGGCGCCAGGCGCAAGTCCGCCCCCGGCATCTTCGAGATGATGTTCAGGCCGAGTCCTTCTTCGGGTTGGATGCGGATGCTCAGCAGATTGGGCGCCAGCGGTGCGCGCGAGGTGTTGAACAAAATCCGCGGCACCGAATTGAACTGGATCGCGATCTCGCTCGCGCGCTTGGGAAGCCGCTTTCCGGTGCGCAGGTAAAATGGCACCCCGGCCCATCGCCAGTTTTCGATGAAGCATTTGAGCGAGACGAAAGTCTCCATGTTGGAATCGTCGGCGACGTGTTCTTCCTGCCGATATCCCTTGACGTGCTGACCGTGGATGAGGCCCTCGGTGTACTGGCCGCGCACCACCCATTTGTCGACATCCTCGCGCGTGAAGGGGCGGAGCGTGCGCAGCACGTCGAGCTTGGAGTCGCGCACTGAGTTGGCCTCGGTGGTGCGCGGCGGCTCCATCGCGAGGAGCGCCAGAACTTGCAGCAGATGGCTCTGCACCATGTCGCGCAATGCCCCCGCATGCTCATAGTAACCGGCGCGGGTGCCGACGCCTTCGGACTCGGCGACGGTAATCTGGACGTGGTCGATGAACTTCGCGTTCCACAGCGGCTCGAAAATGGCATTCGCGAACCGCAACACCATCAGATTTTCCACCGTCTCTTTGCCCAGATAGTGGTCGATGCGAAAGATCTGATCTTCTTCAAAATGCTTGGCGAGCCGATCGTTGATGTCCTTGGCGCTCGCGTAGTCATGGCCAATCGGCTTCTCGACGACGACCCGTGTGAAGGGCCGTTCGTTGCGCGAGATCATCCCGGCGCTGTTCAGCTTCGAGGCGCAGGTCTCGATGAAATTCGGCGGAATCGCGAAATAAAAAATCCGGTTGTCGCCCGCGCCGACCTCATTGATCGATTTCCTCGAGGCGCTGGCGCAGCTTGGCGTAGTCGGCGGAATTGGTGAAGCTTCCGCGCACAAAGCGCAGCAGCGGCGCGAAGCGGCTCCAGTTCTCGTCATTCACTTTCTGACGCGAGAATTTCTCGACTCCGGTGCGCGCGAAATCGCGATACTTTTCGTTATCGAGATCCTCCATCGAGAAGGCCACGATCGCGAATTTTCTGCGGCAGCAGCTTGTCGACCATCAGGTTGTACAAGCGCCGGCAGCAGCTTGCGATGACTCAGATCACCTCCGCCGCCGAAAATGCACAGCACGCAGGGCGGGAAATTGCGCCGCGTCCAGGGCGCTCCGTCGGGCGAGCGGCCGGGCCGAGGTCAGCTCAAAAGTACTGGTTGGGTGTCGGACATCGCGATTAAACCTGATCCGCGGCTAGATGCGGAATATGGATGATTGGGATGATGTTGTGCGTCCAGGGCCGCGCTTTTTCGCGAGCCGCGCGGCCATCAGCTTAGGCTGACGGAACTGCCAAGTCCTCGGAAGCATCCGCAACGAAGCGAACTTTGCCTTGATTCTTTAAGGAAGAAGAAGTCAGCGCACCGTCATGTGGTCGCCCTGGACCAGGGTGCGGAGGTCGTCGCGCTGGAAGATGCCTGCGACTGCGCGCGTCATCGCAACCGATAGCACCTGCCCGGTTCATCGTAGATTCCGGCTTCATCATCGGGTCCAAGACCGAAGCTCCCGATAGGCGGATCGAAGTATGACTGAGCGCTGGTGCCCTGCCAGAAGGGAACTTTGAAGGGAGGCTTGTATACCGTCACCTGAAGCGTAAAGTCCGCCACCGTGCTCCAGGTCGGCACCATAGCGTCCGTCGGGTCCGCGATGCTTCTTCACCCAGCACTTGGTGATCTGGGTCGCGAGCACATAGTCCAGCATTGCT
This sequence comes from uncultured delta proteobacterium, assembly GCA_963848285.1. Taxonomy (GTDB): domain Bacteria; phylum Desulfobacterota; class Binatia; order Binatales; family Binataceae; genus DATGKG01. The sequence goes on from CAWKCZ010000003.1 coordinate 427,725, forward strand.
GCATTGTGTCGCCGGCATAGTGGCTTTGATTTTCTCGCGCTCGAATGGAAAGCCTGCCTCCTCGGCGGAGCGCGCGATCGCACCTTGGACGATCGGAGGCGAGCGGTGCTGAATAAAGTCGCTGAATGATGTTTTCGGATCTGATCGGTGACAATGCCGATGCGCGGGTTGGCCATCGAGAGGCGCGGCGTTGGGGCCATTCAGATCACGCGCATCGGTCGGCAGGAGCACCAGTATCGTCCGGTGCGGATAGGAATTCTGGTAGCCTTTGACCTGGTAAGGATAGTACTCGAGGGTCTGGACCGAAGTGGGAGCGGTAGGTTGGCTCGGACTGCCGCCACCGACGACCGAACAATCCGAGCCAACGCCAGCGATCAGCCATCCGGCGAGCGCCGGCTGAAGTGACCCGATGACGCCGCGGCGAAATCGCGGCTTTCGTCTCAGCACATACAGCCCCTTCGAGACGGATGCGGAGATCGGCACCATCGGATCTATCCCTGCGCCGCCTGGGCGCGCTCGCGATACAGGAACAGGGTGCCGCCAACCTCGATGCGGTCGCCATTGCGAAGCAATCTGCTTGGCCCGCGACCGGCTGGCGATTCACCAGCACCGCTCCTCCGCTGGTCGGCGCGATCGAATAATTCTTTCCTTCGAGCCGGATGATCGCATGATGGCCGAGCACGCTCTGGTCGCCGAACAAGCCCACGTCGCATTCCTCGGCGCGTCCGATGATCGTGACCTGCTTGGCGAGCGGATACTCGCGGCCTTCGCGCGCGTTGCGGCTCTGGCTGCGCACCACCATCAGCCATCCGCGCTTGAGCAGCTCGCTGACCAGTCCGATGAAGAAGCCGATCAGCGCGCCCAAGATGATGATCGCGATGGCGCGCCCGAACGCCTGCGGAAAGAAATTGCGTGACAAGCTTGATAAAGAGGCCGCCCAGCGCGCCGCCGACCACGCCGCCGAGGGCGCCATTGCGCCGCCGCGCATTGGAGCCGGTCGCCCATCCGACGCCGAGGCCGACGGCGATCCCGAGCACCGACCATCCGAGCATGCGGCCGGAGAAACCCGGCAGCAGCATCGAAGAGCGAGCTCACGCGATGATCAGGCCGACTGCGCCTCCGATCGCGCCGAATAATCCCGCCGGTGCGATCCGCGGATGGCGCGAGCCGATTCTGGCTGACGCTGAGCGCCTCGATCGAGCCGAGAAAAGCCGCGATGAACAGCCCAACCAGCGCGCCGAGCACGCATCGTCGAAACCATGCCGTCGGAATGCGAGTGATGATAGCCATTGAGGTAGAGGGTTCCGCGGCGCCCCATGCGGCAAGGCCGCCGAGGCCGCCCGCCGCGGCATAGAAGAGAAGTTTTTCGCGAGAGACATTACTGGCCATGTGATACCGAAAGGATTGCGCGTGCGGGCGCGAGGTTCAAGCACCAATCGAGGGGAACTGTCGCGGATGCTACTTTTAGTAGGCGCGCGCGGTCCAGGTGCCGCGCTGCCCGGAGGGCCCTGACTCGAAGGTTCCGGAAAAATCGCCGCCGCGATCTTCGCCTTCGAAACTGAGGGTATCGGTGCCGAAAGGCACTTGGAACACCACGTGATTGCCGCGCACGAAGCCCTCGATAGGACCGGCTCCATACCCGCATTTGTGAATCGTCAATTCGCCATGCAGGAAGCCATTCGCTTGAGGACGCAGGCGTAATTCCAGATCGGAATTGCCGCTGCCGCCCAGGCCAACGATGTTGCCCTTCGCGATGGTGGGGCCGGTCAGTCCCGATCCCGAGGAGGTCGAGCCGCCGATGCTTGGCGGGATCAGTCCGCCACCGCGATGAAGAGCTGGTGCCCGGCGGCATCCCATAGGGAGCGCCGCCGGTATCGGCGAGGACCTCAAAGCGCTTCTGCGCGAAGTACTGACCATTCAGATAGAAATTGACGGTGTAGGTTCCCGGCAGAAAAGGCGCCGCCGGCGGAATTGCCGACGCGTCCGCTGAAGGTCACATTGCGGTCGCCAGGGCCGACATTTTTCCAGTCGTTGACGCTGCCGAGAGTACGTCCATCGGGCGCGATATATGCCGCATCGACGCGATACTGATTGCTGTCCAGCTTGTAGAGCCGATTCTTGAAGCTCACCTGCCATCCGACGAACAGCACCTTCGAGACATCGAAGCTCTCCGCCGGCGACGACAGCGGCGTGCCGGTCTTGGTGCTGTTGAGGAACTCGATATGTTGCAACTCCAGCGGTTTGCGCCGCACCTCCTGGATGTAGGCATAGATTTTCTTCTTCTTCCTCGGCTTTCTTGGCGGCGTCTTCGGCCGACGTCGATGGCGCGGGCGCGAGGCCCTCGGTCGCCGCTTTGGCTTTGTTTGCGAGGTCCTGCGTCACGCTGAACTGTTGCGCCGCGAAGATATTTATCGCCGAGGAACAGCGCGACCTTGTACGCGCCGGCCGGTTTGGCGGTCAGGTCCGGCATCAGCGCTACGCCACTGAAGTCGACCGTTTGCTGCGATGGCCCAACAAAGAGGCTCTGGTCGCTGGAGGCGATCTGATGCCCGCTGGCGTCGTAGAAGCGCGCCTCGATGCTGTTCGTTGCGTCCCTCCAGACCCGCTAAGTCGTTCTTAAACGTCGCCTGCCACTTCAGGTATCTCTGGTTGGTAAGCTCCGCGTCGGTGAAGGTTGCCTTGGGGCCGGACACCGGGGTGCCCTCCCGGCTCGAGAGCATGAGCGATAGCTGCTGGAACTCCAGCGGATGCTGCCGCGCGGCGGCCACCAGTTCCTCGTGCTTCCACGGCAACGAATCGATCAGCGGCTTGATGCCGAGCTGCATCTGCAGCATCGGGTCGGAATAAACGTAGGTCGCGCCGAATGCGATTCCTGCGAGGATCAAGCGTGAACGAGATGAGCCCGATGGCTCTGCCGAGCGCGCTGCGCGGCGCTTTCGGCGCGATCGGCAATTCCCCGATGTCGCCGATGGCCACCGGCGGCAGCCCCGCGGTCCCGGCCTTCGAGCTGACCACCTCGCCCGAGGCCGAGATGCCCGCGCCATAGAGCATCATGTCGCGGAACGCCTCGATGGTCTGCGGACGGCCCTCGACGCCGTAGGAGAGCGCCGAATCGACCGCCGCGGCGAGGTTGTTGGAAACTTCCGGTCGCAGCTCCTTCAGCTTCGGGAAAACTGAAGGGCGGAAATTTCTCCGGATCGCGCGCGGTCAGCATGTAATGCATCGTGGCGGCGAGCGAATAGATGTCGCTGCGCGGATCGACGTCGCCCTTGTACTGCTCGGGCGGCGCGAAGCCGAGTGTGCCGATCATGGTGCCCTTGCGCGCCGCCTTGAACAGCCGCGCGATGCCGAAGTCGACCAGCACCACGCGCCCCTTCGACGTGAGCATCACGTTGGAGGGCTTCATGTCGCGGTACACGATCGGCGGCGTCATGTTGTGCAGGTAGGCGAGCACGTCGCAGAGCTGGCGCGCGACATCGATGACGAGCCCCTCGGCCAGCGGGTCGCCGTTGCGGGTGCCGAGTTCGTCTTCGAGGTTGCGCCCCTCGACATACTCCATCACCAGGTAATGGCGATTGTCCGCGTCGAAGCGATCGGTGATGGCGGGGATGGCCTGATGCTTCAGTTGCGCGAGGGTGTCGGCCTCGCGCGCGAAATAGTCGTTGGCCTCGAGCCGCTGCTGCGGATCGATGAAGTGATCGACCATCTCCTTGATCGCGCACAGACGATTGGCCAGGCGCTGGTCGCGCGCCAGGTACACCACGCCCATGCCGCCGCCGCCGAGCATGCGCTCGACCAGGTAGCGACCTGCGAGCGACGTGCCGGGATTAAGCGGTCCAGTTCCAGCCATACTTTTAGCTGGCAAACACTACAATGACGGAGATGTTATCGGTACCACCGCCGGCGTTGGCGGCGGCAATCAATTCGCGCGCGGTCGGATACGGATCGTCATAGCGCTGCATGATTTCGGCGATCGCGGGATCATCGACATGCGCCATCAGGCCATCGCTGCAGAGCAGCAGCCGATCGCCGCGGCGCAGCTTGACGGACGAGTTTTCGGCCCCCGCCGCACCGCTTTGCCGCGCGCCGAGCGAGCGCGTGATCACGTTTTTATGCTCATGATGACGCGCCTCTTCGGGCGTGATCTGTCCGATCTCAACCAAGCGCTGCACCAACGAATGATCTTTCGTGAGCTGACGGAGAACGCCGCCTTCGAGCATGTAGGCGCGGCTGTCTCCCACCCACGCCACCGCACCATCCGGAGGAACGACCGCGGCGCATACGCCGGTGGAGCCCATCCCGCGCGCCTCGGGATGCTCCTTCTGGTACTCGATGATGAGGCGGTTGGCCTCTTCGAGAGCGGCGGCCAGCGATTCACCGAGCCCCTGCGTTTCGCCGCGACGAAACCTGTTCTCAACATAGTCGCGGATAGTGGCAACGGCAATTGCGCTCGCGGTCTCGCCGGCCTCGGCGCCGCCCATCCCGTCGCATACGACGAAGAGAAAATTTTGCGAAGGTTCGACCTGCGAGTCGCGCAGATACTCCAGGGTGAGGATGGCGTCCTCGTTCAGCTCGCGCACCATCCCGACATCGGTCAGCGCGGCGGTGCGGATTTTGACCTCGCCGGTTTGTTTGAGGAGCTCAGCCTTGAGCGCGTCGATATTGGGCCATCGATCGGCAGGGTTGAACTGGACCGCGCGCAGGATCACTTGCTCCAGCGAGGGCGAAACCACATGCGGTGGATAAAAGCGGATCGGCCCGGCTTCCTCGCGCCAGGTTTCGGACTGCAGCCGATCGCCGGTGAGCATCGTGTAGAGCAGCGCGCCGACCGAGAAAACATCGGCGCGTTTGTCGACTTTCTTGCCGCGATAAATTTCCGGCGCCGTGTAGCCGTCGTTGTAAATCGGATCGGCCTGCAACTCGTTGTCATTGGAAACGTAGCTGAGGCCGGTCATCTTCACCGTCCGTCGGCCGCTATCGCGACCGATTCCGGGACAAATGTCATTGAGCCGCAGGCCGCGTTGATGCACGAAGCCAACCGCCTGGCAGACCTGCACCGCCAGAGCGATCGCTTCGGGCTCGTTCATCTTCAATCCGCCGCGCCGGCGCGAGAGCGGCGTCGCCGTGCTCTCAGGATAAACCAGGTAGACGCGGCCATCATTCGCGAAACCGGAGGATGCCTTCTCGAACGCCGGATGCGCCAGCGTCATCGAGAGCGCGAGCACGCGACCGAAGACCTCGCCGAGGTCGTCGGCGAAATGGTCGGGAAGTTCCTCGATGAACTCCTGTTCGGGGGTGACGCCGTGAGTCTCCGGCGGCGGTTTCGGGGTTGCGCCATTGGATGTCGATGGGAGGCAGCGGCGCGTCGGCCGCCGCAGCCAGAGAGGAATCCTCCGGTTCGGTGGGCATATCGGTCGCGACTCATGGCGGCATCGACAGCGGAGCCGGAGGTGGTCGTGAGTAGCCGCGACTTCCGGCGGCTTGCCTCGCGGGAGCGGCGCGGCACCGCCATTCGCAGTCATCGCCGGCGGAGGCTTGAGCTCGGCAGTCTTCGCGTGAGGATCGACCGCGGCAGGAGCAGGCGGCGTCGCGGGCTTTGCCTCTTCGGCGGGCTTTTCTTCCGGATGCTCGCGCGGCGGTGCGATGCGCTCGCGCAAGGTGACCTTTTCTTCCTTTTCTCGGGGCCGTCCGCCTTGCGAATCGCGCGGTAGCGATTCTCGACCGAATCCTGCGAGGTCAGCTCGACGATAAGCAGCTCAACGATCTCATAGCCGCGAATGATGGTGCCGGGTGCGAGCGGCGTAGGTCGGGTGGACAGCACCTGCGCGGGCGCGCCGGTGGCAGTGAGTCCCTGGCCGCAGCGGTCGCAAAATTTGGCGTCATCGGGCGCCTGCAGTCCACATTCAGGGCAGGTGATCATGCAGCGCTTTCTCTCAGATGTCCCCTCTCTCGCTGGCGAGAGAGGGTGGATGGCGCAGTTCGTGCCGTGGCTGCGGGCACGAACTGTGACAGACGGGTGAGAGCCGGGCGCGCCGCGCGCGCGGTGGTGGAGTGCCACCTGCGTCCACGCATGCGGTGGCTGCCGAGCTGACGCGGGAGAGTTGGTGATGCTCCACCACCGGTCGCGCAGCGCGACCCCCTCTCATCCGTCTGGCGCGATTCTCGCTCGCAGCCGAAGGCGAGAATCGCGCCAGCCACCTTCTCTCGCAGAAAGCGAGAGAAGGGACAGAGCTGAGGAGCGAGAACAATCCGGGCAGAATCCGCATGCGACGTCCTACACCTTGCGAAATTCCAATATAGCACTGCCCAGCATCATCTGGTCGCCATCTTTCAATTGGTAAAGCTGATCGCGTCCGAGCCTCCCGCGCCCCACGATGAAAGTACCATTGAGGCTGCCCAGATCACGGACGAAAAAATCATTGCCGCGTTTCACAATTTCTGCATGACGCCGCGACACCCGATCCGACGACTGCCGCAACGGATTCAAATCAATATCGATCGCCGAATCCGTGTTGGGATCCAGTACCCGCCCGATGACGGCGCGATCACCCATCATCGTGAAGTTCACGTTCTCGGCCTTGGCGATGAGTTGCGCGGTCGGGCGTGAGGGCGTGGGCGCAGTCGGCGTCGGACGCCCGTTGGTATTTACCACCGGCTTCGATGCCGTCGCCGGAGTCGCTCCGACATGGCGTACCGGCGTGACCGGCCGTGACTTCGCGAGGTCGGCGGTCTTGGCCGTCGAGGAGGAAGTTTGCGCAGGCAGCATCGTCTCGCGCACCACATGCTCATTGACCACCGGCGTGATGACCTTGAGGCCCGCTTTGATTCCGCGCCCAAGCATCGCGATCGCCTTATCTTTCAACTCGTACGCGGTGCGAGAAGTTGCCGAGGGTGTGACATGGGCCGGTGGCGACGGCAGAGGCGGATCCGCCGACCGGATTGGTCAGCACGATGGTTTTCATCGCCGACGGCAGCGGCGGTATCGGCCGCGATGACGCGATGCGGGGCGCGGGCGGCTGCGCGCTTGCACCGGCTCGGACAGGACCACGGTTTTCATCACCGCGATCGGAGGCGGTGCCGGCGCCGTCCGATGCGTCGGCTGCATCGGCGACGAGGCGAAGGCATCACCTTCGGGTCCCGGCGACGGCAGCGTCATGAGCATCGCGTGCGCATCGCGGGGGCGTTTGTCGACTTCCTTGTCGAGTGCGCGCATTACAGCATCGCCAGTCTGCTTCGACACTGCGGGATTCAAATCGCGCAACTGCGGGAAGCTGAAGGGCGGCTCGAGCTGCGGATCACGTCCGGTCAGCAGATGATGCATCGTGGCCGCGAGCGAATAGAGATCCGAGCGCGGCTCGGTCTTGCCCATATACTGCTCGGGCGGCGCGTAGCCGACCGAACCGATTTGGGTTCCGCGCCCGCCGGGCGGCAGAAAGCGCGCGATGCCGAAATCGATCAGCATCGCGCGGCCGTCCTTGTCGATCATGATGTTGCCGGGCTTGATGTCGCGATAAACAATCGGCGGGCTCTGCGCGTGCAGAAAATCCAGCACGTCGAGCATCTGGCGCGCCCACTTGAGGACCTGGTTCTCGGGCAGCCTGCCGCCCGGCCCGAGCTTGTCGAGCATATGCTGCAGGTCGCCGCCGGCGACAAACTCCATCACCAAATAGTGGCGGCGTGTTCTCGACGAAATAATCGATCAGGCTGGGAATCCCCGGATGCGACAGCAGCGCGAGCACCCGCGCCTCGCGCGCGAAATCCTCGACGGCTTTTTTTTCCGCGATCCCGTTGCCGACGATCATCTCTTTGCAGGCGACGGGGCGGTTGGCGAGGCGGGTGTCATTCGCCATGTAGACGCGGCCCATGCCGCCGACGCCCAGCACCTTGTGGATGCGGTAGCGGCCGTCGAGCATGTGGCCGACGTTGAGCGACTCGCCGGGATTCATTGGGTGTTACGGACCCCGCGATAAAAGTGATCAAAAAAGAGGCGCGGCTCGATGCCGCGCCTCATCACGAAGCTGCGCTTACGCGATAGGTTCAACGACCAGCTTGAGAAAAGTTTTACCAATAATAACTTCGTCGTTGTTTTTGATGTCCGCGGGCGTGCCGGGTTGTAGCCGCTGACCGCGGTTCACATAGGTGCCGTTTAAGCTGCCGATGTCTTCAACGGTAATTTTACCATTTTCGATGCGACATAGGGCATGCTTACGCGAAATTTTGGCTTCCGGATCGTCGGCGTCGAGGTCGACCTCGGGGAACGAGCCGGTTTCCGGATCCCATCGCCCGATGAGGTTGTTGCCATCCTCGAGGGGGAATTCCTGATTCTTGCGGCCTCCGCGAACGACCACAAACTTCGCCTTGAAGGCTGCAACTGCGCCCGCAGGTTCCGGCGCTGGAGCAGGCGCGGCGGCGGGCTTGTTCAACTCTCCCGTCGGCGCATCCGATTTCGGCGGCTCAGCCGCCGGAGCCTCAGCGGCTGGTGCCGGAGCGGCGGCAGCCTCGGGCGCGGGAGCGGAAGCCTCCGCCGGAGGAGCTTCGAGCGGGCGCCTGCCGGAGCGGGCGGCGCCAGCCGCGGGAGCCGCGGCGGCGAGCTTCGCGCCGCATCCGTCGCAGTAGTCCAGGCCGTCCATGTTTTCGTAACCGCATTCAGTGCACTTGATCATGTTGTCCTATGTCCCTCGCTATGAGGTCGCCCCCGGTTCAAGCTTGCTCGGTATCCTATCATCACCCATCAAGAAAAATGACGGTTACTACTCTTCTTTGCCAAACTCTTTGAGCACGTCGGGATCCAGCATCTGGGTCTTGCGCACCACCGCCTGCGCCTGCAGCAGCGTGGTCTTGGCCGCCTTGGTCTGCAAGGTCTGGGTCTTCTTGACCTGATCGAGCAGCCCCGCGAGGGCCTGGGTCGCCTTGGTATTGCCGAGGCGCTGGGTACCCTGCATCGCGTTGCCGAGCAGGCGGGTCGCGCGATCGACGTTGCCGGCCTTGAGTTCCTCTTCCGCCTTGGCCTGCAGCTTCGCGATGGAAACCTGGTCGACCAGGTTCATCACGCGGCCGTTGCGCTTGCTGGTCAACGTGCGATCGAGTGTGTACTCGACGGTCATGTCGACCGAGGCATTGCGCTCGCCGGCGCCGGGAACATCGAAGGTGAAAATGTTGGAGGAAATTCGCACCGGGCCGGGCTTGCGCGGCGGCAGCACCAGGGTGAGCAGGACCGAGCCGGGCACGCCGGCTTCGAGGTCGCCGATCTGGTAGCTGATCTTGCGCTCATCAACCAGCGGCGCGCCGAGGCTGTAAATCTCGGGGCTGGCGCGAAACGCCTCGCGCACCTGCACGCCTTGGGAGAGAGTCACATCGATACGGCCATTGCGAATGGTAACCGCGCGAAGTCCGGACAGTTCGTCTTCGAAGAGGCCGGGAATCTCCGACGGATTGCCGATGAAGTGATACTTGCCGTTGGAGTCCTGCGCGATGCGCTGGAGCAGCTTCTCGTTGAACTCGACGCCCACGCCCATGGTCGAAAACGACATCGCCTCGCGATACTTGGTCGCGAGATCGGTGCATGCGGTTTCCTGGTAGGTTTGACCGTCAGTTAGCACCAGGACGCGGTTCATGCGGCCCGGCGAATGGCCCTTGTTCACTTCGTCGATGGCGGCTTGCATGCCGAGCGCCATCTGGGTCCCGCCGCCGATTTCGAGCAGATCGATGTCATCGAGGGCGCGCTGTACGGCCCCTTTGTCCTGGATCTGATCGGGCTCGAGGATGACCTTGGCGCGGTCGGCGAACGCGATCACCGCGACCTTGTCCCCGGGCGCGACATTCTGCGAAAGGAACTTGACCGCCTCGATGACGAATTCGAGGCGACGCTCATCGTACATCGAGCCCGAGCGATCGAGCACGACGCCCAGGTTCAAGGGCAGGCGCGTCCCGCCTCCGCCGCCGGCTCCGCCCTGCGCAATCGCTTCGAGCAGAACATACAAAATGTAGTTTTCTGCGCTTGACAGAACATAATCGCTGCTCGCAAGCGCCTGGAAGGTAAGCGGCTCGGCCATCTCGGAGTTCTCCTGCGTATCCAGCCGTCAATTCTACGTTCGAGTTTCCATCTCGCGCAACACGGCTATGCGGGATGCACCTCGATGCCGAGGCCTGCCAACAGCAGCCATTGCTGGTCGTGGCTGACTTTCAGCCCCTGCATGGTGGCGAGGCTGAGAAGGTTGAGGCCGGCAATCTTCGCGCCGCGCAGGTCGGCCTCGGCAAGCTTGGCGCGCAGCAGCTCGCACTTTTCGAGGTCGCAATCGCGCAGGATGGCGCCGGTCAAATCGGCGTCGGTCAGGTCGGCCTCGCGAAAAATGCTGCCGGTCAGGTCGCATGCGGGAAGGCGGATGCCGGCGAGGCTCGCGATCTCGAAATTGCATCGACGCAGGGTGGCTTTGATCGGCGCGACCTTGCGTCCGATGGCGTGGCTGAAATCGGCATGGTCGAAGCCCGCGCCGAGCAGGTTGCAGCGATCCATACGAATGTCGAACGCCTTGCATCGATCGAAATGGCAGAACGACAGATCGCAGCGGAGCAGGTGGGCCTCGCGCATTTCGGTGAAAGCGAAGGTCGAGCCCTTCGAGGCGGCCTTGTCGGTGAAGAGGCAATCCTCGAAGGTCGCGCCGCGAAAATCGGTGTGCGCGAAGCGGCATCCGATGAAACGGCATCGAAGGAAGGTGGCGCCCTCGCATGCGAGGTCCTTCCAATCGACGGCCGACAGGTCGGCGTCCTCGATGGGCGCGCCTTCCGCAAGGGCGGCTTGAAGGCTTCGGGTCGTCAGTTGGCTCATTTGATCAAGGGTAACATTGGTGTTACCGTGGAATGTGCTTGAGGTTCGCTACTACTTATCCGAAGACGGACGGAGTCCGTTTGCCGAATGGTTCGAGTCGCTGGATTCCGCGGCGCGAGTCCGGGTTGCGACCGCAATCGAACGACTTGAAGCCGGTAATACCTCGGGGCTCAAATCGGTCGGCGAAGGGGTACTGGAATTACGCATATTTTTCGGCCCCGGATATCGGCTTTATCTCGGGCGCGAGGGAGCGCAGCTCATAATTTTGCTGTCGGGTGGCACCAAGCAACGCCAACACAAAGACATCGAATCCGCAAGAGTGCTGTGGGAAAAATACAAAAAACGCGCACGATCAGGAAAGGCTCAACGTCGTTGACTGGTAGTTTCCAGCAACTCGTTCAAGAGCACATCGCAAAGGATCCGACCTTCGCGCAGGGGATGCTTCGGGAAGGGATCGAACAAATGCTCGCGGGTGATGTTGAAACCGGGAAGGTAATCCTTCGCGATTACATCAAGGCAACCGTGGGCTTCGAAAAACTCGGCCGCGCGACGGGGACGCAGCCCAAGAGTCTCATTCGGATGTTCGGACCTCGTGGCAATCCGCAAGCGCGCAATCTCTTCGGCGTGATCGGATATCTGCAAAAGCGTGCCGGCATCGAACTGCACGTTGCGATCGGGCCAGCGTGACAAAGAGTCGTAGTTCAGCGAACTATATCTCGAAACGCGCGGGCTTATCCGCCAATGCCGAGGTCGTCGTAAAGCGCGTCGAGGACTGCGATGACGCGCGCATCGTGCTTGCGCGGAGCGGTTGCCATCATGCCGTTGAAGCCGAGCGCGACCACCAGTTGATATTCAGGGTCGGCGAACGCCACCGATGACCATGCGCCCGCATGCCCGAATGCGCGTGGGGAGCATCGCGTGCCGAACCATGACGATGCGATGCCGTACTGCTTCGAATCGACGACGACCCCGAGACCTCGATCGAGCGCGTAGCCGAAGGTCTGGTCATGCATCCCGATGGTATGGCGCGCGGTAAAAGTTGCGATCGTCTCAAGCCGCACGATTCCGCTGCCCTCCCGCGAGCAATGCTTCATAGAAACGGCCCAGCTCGCGAAACGGTCCCCATGGCGATGCTGCCGAGGACCATTGCAATGCAGCCTTGGGAAAGCCCCCCGTATGCGTCAGGACGTGGCGAATCGTGATCGTATCCTTTCCGTTCGCCGCAAATTCAGGGATGTGCCGCGCGATGCGATCATCGAGGTCCAGCCGCCCGCGTTCCCACATTTGCGCGATGGCGATGGCGGTCACCAGCTTGACGCTGGACATCCACAGCATCAGATGATCACGCCGCATCGCGACGCCTGCCTGCGCTTCGCCGATCCCGAGGTCGGCAATGGTCGCCCCCGCCCTCGAGACATAAAGTTGCGCGCCGAGGTGGAGATTTTGCACGATACCCTCCTCGATGGCGTCGAGGGTCTTCGGCAAGTTAGGCGCCTCGTGATCCATCCGATGGTCATAGCGACGGCGCATTCGCCGCGCCAGCGTTCTCTCGCTCTAGGGCTCCAAAAGATTCCTAAATCCCTTCCGACACTATGTCTTGACCGCCCGCGAAGTGTCCTGTCTCCGGCGCTACTCTCCCGATTGTGGAAATTTTGTACATTATGTTATGTCATTGTATAGCCTATTCAGAGCCTCTAATTGACTCCTTAATGACTTTTTGACATTCTAGCACTGTCCTTCTCTATCTGCGCCTGACGCTGTGTTCCTCGCGCCAAATTCTTGCGTAGGAAAACAAGGACCACGCCGTGACATCCAGAATTTCTGCCGAGAGCAAGATGACCAAAAAGAAACCGGGAACCCTCATCAGGGATGCCCGCACTTCCCTTAAACTTACGCAGCGCGATCTCGCCTCGATGGTGGGGGTCAAAGCGAGCCACATCGCCTATATCGAAAGCGAGCAGCGCAACCCCTCGTTGGCTTTGTTGCGGCGCCTCGCGGATACCCTGGGCCTCAACCGACGCGAGTTGTTATTCATGATTCATCCTGACGCGCGGCAACTGACTGAGGAGCGAGGTCACGAAAGCAATTCCAGGAAACCCGATGGATGGCGTCAGTTCTCGACCAACCAGGCGCTGCTGCGGCGGTATCGCGTGACTCCATCGGAGCTCAAGCTGCTCAAGCAGGTCAATGACCTCGGGCCGGTGTCCAATCCGCGCAATTTCCTGTTTGTGCTGAATTCGATTCGGATGGCGGGAAACGGCAACGCCTGAGCAGTGCTCGCGTTCTGAACGATACAGCTAGGTATTTTTCCCTAGTCCCGTGACCATGGATTTTCGACCCGACTGGACCTAGGCTATGGTCATCTGGGCAACGAACTTTGGCCCGGATTTCACGGAGAGGATGCCATGGACCTGCGCGCCAAGTGTGCCATCGCGGGGTTGGGACAAACCCGGATGGGCAAGAACTACGATCATCCCAATGCGATGGGCTTCGCGATCGAGGCTGTATCGCTTGCCCTCGACGACGCCGGGCTGAAGCGCGAGGACCTCGACGGCCTGCTGGTTAATCCGGGCATCACCTGGGCTGACAACACCATGGCGTCGTTCTCGATGCAGCAGGCGATGGGCCTGCGCGATCTACGCCTTTCGGCCACCATGGGCCTGGGCGGCGCGACCGCGGGTGCGATGATCATGCACGCAGCACAGTCGATCGCATGTGGCATGGCGAATACCGTGGCATGCGTGTTTGCCGACGCGCCGTTGAAGCCACCAGCTCCCAAAGATGCCAAGGGCGGAGGCAGCGGTGGATCGGCCGCGGCGTACGGATTCGCGCGCGGCCTCAATGCCGCCTATGGGCAATTCGGCGTCAACGCGCACTATGCTTTCGTCGCGCGACGTCACATGGATTTGTACGGGACGACGCAGGACCAACTCGGCGCCATCGCGGTGGAGCAGCGCAAGTTCGCCAACCAGAATCCCGAAGCCCAGTTCCATGATTCTCCGATGACGCTCGCGGATTACCACTCCTCGCGATGGGTGGTGGAGCCGTTTCATCTTTACGATTGCTGCCTCGTCTCCAATGGCGGATGCGCCGTGATCGTCACCTCGGCCGAACGCGCCACAAGCCTGAAGCGGCCGCCGGTGTACCTCCTCGGCATGGGCCAGGGGCATCCGGGCGGCGATCCAATGGACACGCTGCTCTCGGGCGCGCCGATTGCCAAGGAAACCGCCTTCAAGATGGCCGGTGTAAAACTAGGCGACCTTCAGTTTGCACAACTTTACGACTGTTATACCTTCACCGTTTTGGTCACCCTCGAGGACTACGGGTTTTGCAAAAAAGGCGAAGGCGGACCCTTCGTGGCAAGTGGTGAAGCGGGACCGGGCGGCTCGATTCCGGTCAATACCGGGGGCGGACAGCTCAGTTCATTTTATATGTGGGGAATGACGCCAATCTCGGAAGGGATCATCCAAATCCGCGGCGAGGGCGGCAAACGCCAGCTCCCGAGGCATGAGCTCGGGCTAATCTCGGGGAATGGGGGAATCCTCTCGACCCATTCCTCGCTGGTCGTCGCATCACATCCCTGAGTAGCGCCTGAAAGAGTATAATTGAGTAGCGTACCAATCCGGTAGGAAAGGGCGATTTCGTCGTGCCGGCCAAATATGCAAGAAGTCAATAAATCCAGTTCCATCGCCAAACCGATCCCGAGCATCACTCCCGAGATGGTGGAGTTCTTCGAGGGGGCGCGGCGCGGCCAGTTGATGATTCAAAAATGTGACGCATGCGGCGAGCTCCGTTTCCCGCCGCATGAGATATGCACGCGATGCCTCGGGACGCGCGCCAAATGGGTAGCTGTCAGCGGGCGCGGCGAAGTGTATAGCTTCAATATAATGCATCAGGTTTACCACCCCGGTTTCGCGACCGAGGTTCCTTACGCGGTGGTGGTGGTCAAACTCGATGAGGGGGCCAAATTCGTGTCCAACCTCGTGGGGGTCAAGCCCGCCGACATCAAGTGCGGGATGCCGGTCGAGGTGACATTCGAAAAACTCAGCGATCAGGTAATGCTGCCGAAGTTCCGCCCTCGGGCGCGGAGCTGACGTCGCATTGCAGGAGCGGGCGCAAGCCCAACCACCATGTTTTCCCTTGACCACAAATACATCCAGCGGCTCGTCGAGAGCTCGCCGGACATGATCGTGGCCGTCGATTCCGACGGCACCATCGTCTACTACAACGAAGGCGCGCGCAAAAGTCTCCACTACAGCGGCCAGGAAATGATCGGCGGCAAGGTGCTCAGCATCTACCCGTCGATTGAAGAGGCCCGCCGCATCATGAAGGCGATGCGCGATTCCGGCGACGCCGGCCGCGTGTCGAACTTCGAGACGGTTTTTCGCGACAAGGATGGCACCCTCATCCCGGTCATGATTTCCGGCTCCATCATTTTCGATGACGAGGGCAAGGAAATCGGCTCGATTGGCTTCGCGCGCGATATTCGTCGCATGCGCCAACGCGATCAGCTTGCCACCGCCGGCGAAATCGCGGTCAGCCTCGCGCATGAAATCAACAATCCACTCGAATCGATCACCAACAATCTCGAGCTGCTCGCCCGCGCCATCGAAGGGCATATGAAAGATGCCGAGCTCGCAACCGAGAACGAGCATCTCGACGCAATCCGCGTCGGCATCTCGCGCGTCAACGCCATCGTGCGCCGCCTCGACGAGATGAGCCGCAAGGGCGTGTACGAAACCCGCGACTACATGAATGGCAAGCGGATGGCCGACCTCGCCCCGCGCGAGGCGATCGCGCTGCCGAAGCATTTTACCGAGCATCAACAGGTCACGCCCGCCTCGGAACAGGCGTGGCCGCTGGCCGGAATGGCGGTGCTGGTACTCGATGACGATGAGCAGGTCGTCACTTCGCTCGCCGATGTGCTGCGTGCCGAACGATGCATCGTGCATACGGCGACGCGGCCCTCGGCCGCGCTCGGCGTGCTCCGCAACATGAAAGTCGATGCGGTCATTTCGGATGTGGTGATGCCCGAGATGGACGGCTACGAATTTTACCTGCACGTGAAGCAGGAGATGCCGCAGATCCCGGTCGTGCTGATGACCGCGTACTATTACGACAAGGATCACATCATCAAGCGCAGCAAGCTGAAGGGCCTCGAAGGCGCGATTTTCAAAAAGCCGGTCAATCCCGGCAAGCTGCGCCAGATGTTGATAGCGATTCGGCAAAAGGGGGTGGCTGCCATCAAACCTCCGCTTCCTCCGACCACGCCGCCGCAGCCGAGCGCATCCAGCTAAGCGAACGATGCCGACCAAGGGGCCGACCTCGAAGCGCAAACGCATCGCGCCCGCCGTCAAACCTCGCAAGCCGAAAGCCGCAGCGGCGCGTTTTCCGATCCTGGAATTCGACCCGGCGCGCTCCGCCGTCATCGAGCCGCACATGACACACAGGCCGCGCGAAATCCCGGAACATTGCGTGCTGTGCTTTTTCCAGGACGTCATCGATGACGTCTGCCGACACGCCCGCGTCGTTTACCGCGGCCGCGGCGAGGAAGGCGAGCATCCGCCCATCTATGAATTAGAGTTCGGCAACCGTCGCATCGCAGTCAGACATCCGCGAGTCGGTGCGCCGATGAGCGCGGCCGTGCTCGAGGGATTGATCGCACTCGGGTGCCGCAAGTTCATCGCATGCGGCGGCGCCGGCGTGCTGGTGCCCAAGGTGGTCCTCGGGCATCTGGTGGTGCCGACCTCGGCAGTGCGCGACGAAGGAACCTCGTACCACTACCTGCCCCCCGGCCGCGAGGTTGCGCCGACTCCGCGCGCGGTCGCGGCGATCGAATCGGTGCTCAAAACCAACGGCCACGATTATCTGCTTGGCAAGACCTGGACCACCGATGCGCTCTATCGGGAGACCCGCGCGAAAGTCGAGCGTCGCAAGCGCGAGGGATGTCTCACTGTGGAGATGGAGGCAGCCGCTTTCTTTGCGGTGGCGCAATTTCGCGGCGTCGAGTTCGGCCAGATTCTATACGCGGGCGACGACCTCAGCGGCGAATGGGATCATCGCAACTGGATGAAGCATGAGATCCGCGAACGCCTGTTCCATCTGTCCGCGGAAGCCTGTCTGAAGCTGTAGGAGCCAGACAAAACACCAAGACACCAAGAAGAAAAAAGCGGCGCGCGGGAAGTAGGCGCACGATCAAGGAGTTGCGGCCTCGGACCCAGCCAGTCAGATGCGGGCCGCAGCGGCCCTCTTCGAACACCAAGGGAAGATTAAGAAGGCAGAGACGATGCTCGTCAACTGGCGGCTATCGAAAAGAATCAGATAAACCACAAAGGCACAGCGGCACAAAGGAAAGACGTCACGTCGACCCTGAAGAAGCGGGCGACCGATGCCGGCTCTACAAAATACTCCCGCCTTCTTCTTGATCCTCCTTGGTGTACTAAGAGGGCCGCTGCGGCCCGCATCTGATTGCTGGACTTTCGACGCCACGGCCCCTTGATCATGCGCCTACTTCCCGCGCGCCACTTATTTCTTCTTGGTGTCTTGGTGTTTTGTCTGATTCCTACGCCTGCCGCGACTCAGTCGGCCGGGAAACCGTACAGCCTGGCCGCGTTGGTGCAGACGATCTTATGCCGCGTCGCCGCCGGCAGATGCCCCAGCTCGCGCGCGATGAATTCCTGCGAATCGGGCCAGATGCCGTCGGGATGCGGGAAGTCGGAGCCCCACATGATGTTGTCCTCACCGATTTCGTCGAGCAGCTTGATGCCGATGCGATCGCTCTGGTAGGTCGCGTAGCACTGCCGCCGCCAGTACTCGCTCGGCTTCATTTTCAGATCGAGGTCAGCAAACTGATCCTCCCATTCGAGGTCCATGTGGTCGAGGATGTAGGGAAGCCAGCCGATCCCGCTCTCGCCAATCACCATTTTGAGTCCGCGATGGTGCTCGAAGCACGCCGCCGAAAATAATCGCCATCAGCGGCACCGCCATGTACATCTGAAAGCTGCTGATCATGGTGGCGAACGCGGCGCGGCCGACCTTGTGCGGCAGCTTGCTCAAATCCGGCAGCGCGCCACCGATAGTGTGCAGATGCACCGGCAGCCTCGGCCTCTTCGGCGACCGCCCACAGCGGCTCCCAACACGGATCCCAGAACGGCTCGATGTCGGGGCGGTTGGCGATGTCGAGGCCGCGCAGCACGCCGCGTTTCGCCACGCGCTTAATTCCTCGGCACCGCGGCCTCGATGCTGTGGCTCGGGATCGACGCGAGCCCCGCATAACGATCGGGATGCGTCGCGCAAAAATCCGCAAGCCATTCGTTGTAGATGCGAATCATTTCGGTCGCGGCCTCGTCGTCCTTGAGCCGCATGCTCGCGCCGAGGATGCCGTAGAGCACCTCGCCCTGCACGCCGTCGCGCTCCTGATCCTTCAGGCGCAATTCCGGGTCGGTCAGGCGCCGAATGCCCTTGAGGCCGTCGTCATAAAGGCCGGTCGAGGCCATCCGATCGGAGCGATGAATCTGGCCGGGCACATACTGGCGCCCCGCCGAGCCCATCCCGTTCATCAGGCCGAACATCGCGCCGTTTTTTGCGACCCACATCTTGCCCTTGCGGGTGTCGACAACGTAGGGCATCCGATCTTTCAAAGCGGCGCGCGCTTGCGAGGTGAACAGATCGGGCGGTAGCCAAATCAGATCAATGTGGCAATCGGCTGAGATGAAATCGTACTTCATCCGCGAATCCCTCTGCGCCGATCTTGCTCCAGACGCGGCGATGCGTGCAAACGCTGAGTTCAGCCGTTCCATGCGCCGCGCAGCGAATACGAACTCAGCACCCGCACGTAGTTGGCGCGCTGGAACGCCGACGGGTTCGGAACGTTGCGCTGGCTCATGCTGCCGCACATCTGGCGGATGGATTCGATACTCGTGCTCTTCCATCCAGCTCGCGAGGTCGCGCAGCACGACGTTCAACATGCTCGAGGCCGTTGTGCAGCAGCGCCGAGGTCATCATGGCGACGCGCGCCCCGGCCATCATCGCTTTCAAGAACATCCGGCGCGCTATGAACCCCGCCGGTGATCGCGAGGTCGGCCTCGATGTGCCCGAAGATGATCGCCGTCCAATGCAGCCGCAGCAGCAATTCCTCGGGGCTGCTCAGGTTCAGACTCGGGGTCACTTCGAGCAGTTCGAGATCGAGATCGGGCTGATAGAAACGGTTGAACAGCACCAGCGCATTCGCGCCCGCGGCGTCGAGGCGTTTCGCGATGTTCGCCGGCGCGCTGAAAAACGGCGACAGCTTCACCGCGACGGGAATTCGTACACTTTGTTTTACCTCGCGCACCAGCTCGAGGTAGGCGCGCTCGACGTTGGCCGCGCTGCAGCTCCGGGTCAGTGACGATCGAGTAGAGATTCAGTTCGAGGGCGTCGGCGCCGGCCTGCTCGATCTCGCGCGCGATAGCGAATCCATCCGCCCGCCGAAACGCCATTGAGGCTGCCGATGATCGGAATCGCCACGCTCGCGCTTGCGCTTTGCGAATCAGATCGAGGTAGCCGTCGGGCCCAAGGTTGTAGGTCGCGAGGTCGGGAAAGTAGTCGAGCGATTCGGCGAAGCTCTCGGCGCCCCGAAACAGGTCGTCGTCGAGGGTTTCGCCTTCCACTGCGAGTTGCTCCTCGAACAGCGAGGGCAACACGACCGCCGCGATCCGAATGATCTTCGAGGAGCCGGATCTTGTCGAGCGAATCGCACAGTGGCGAGGCCGACGCAACAATCGGATTCTTCAGCGCCAGGCCGAGGTAAGTGGTCGTCAGGTCGATCACTGCTTGCCTCCTTTTGCCGCGGCATCGGTGCGGCGTTTCCTCGGTGCGCCGGCCGGAATCGCCGGCGCCCGGCATCGCCGCGCGATTGGCATACACGCGCCACTGCCGCGTGACGTCTTCCTGCGCCATCCGCAGCAACTCGCGCGCGGCTTCGGGATTGCTGCGCGCCAGCATCGTGTAGCGCGCCTCCTGATAGGCGTACTGCTTGAGCGGAATGCTCGGCGCTTTCGAATCGAGCTGGAACGGATTCTTGCCTTCCTTGCGCAGCGCCGGGTTGTAACGCATCAGCGGCCAGTAGCCGGACAGCACCGCGTTCTTCTGCTGATTCATGCCGAACGCCATGTCGTAGCCGTGCGCGATGCAGTTGCTGTACGCGATGATGAGCGACGGGCCGTCATGCGCCTCGGCTTCGAGGAACGCGCGCACCGTATGCGCATCGTTGCCGCCCATCGCGACCCGCGCGACGTACACCGAGCCATAGCTGATGGCCTCCATCGCGAGGTCCTTCTTGCCGGTCTGCTTGCCGCCGCTGGCAAACTTGGCGACCGCGCCGCGCGGAGTTGACTTCGACATCTGCCCGCCGGTGTTCGAGTAGACCTCGGTGTCGAGCACCAGCACGTTCACATTCATGCCCGAGCCGAGCACGTGATCGAGGCCGCCGAAGCCGATGTCGTAGGCCCAACCGTCGCCGCCGACCAGCCACACGCTCTTGCGCACCAGCGCATCGGCCAGCGCCACCAGGTCGCGCGCGTCGTTGGTTTCCAGCCCGGCGACGATCCGCTTGACCTCGGCGACGCGCTGGCGTTGCGCGACGATGCCGGCTTCGGTCGCGATGATCCGCTTCAAGGATTTCCGCGACCAGCCGCCCGCCGAGCTGACCCGCGAGTCGCCGAACCAGTTCGTGCGCGTAGTCGGCGCGCTTGTCGATCGCCAGCCGCATGCCGAGGCCGAACTCCGCGTTGTCCTCGAACAGCGAGTTGGACCACGCAGGCCCGCGCCCCTCGGCATTCGAGGTGTAGGGCGTGGTCGGCAGGTTGCCGCCGTATATAGAGGAGCATCCGGTGGCGTTCGCGATCAGCAGCCGATCGCCGAAGAGCTGGGTGAGCAGCTTGATGTAGGGGGTCTCGCCGCATCCCGCGCAGGCGCCGGAAAATTCGAACAGCGGTTCGAGGAGTTGGGCGTCCTTTACCTGCGCATGCGCGAGGCTGTCGCGATTGAACTCCGGCAGCGTCAGGAAGAAATCCCAATTGCTTCGCCTCGGCGTCGCGAATCGGCAGGTTGCGGCCGCATGTTGATGGCCTTGTGCCGCACCTCGCTTTTGCTCTTGGCCGGGCACACCTCGACGCACAGGCGGCATCCGGTGCAGTCCTCCGGCGCGACCTGCAGCGTGTAGCGCATCGCTTCGAGGCCGCGCCATCGCGGCGTCGCCGATTTGAATGCCGCGGGCGCCTCATCCAGGAGGCTGGGCTCGTAAACCTTCGCGCGAATGACCGCATGTGGACAAACCAGCACGCACTTCCCGCATTGGATGCACAGGTCCTCGTCCCACACCGGGATTTCCTGCGCGATGTTGCGCTTCTCCCATTTCGCAGTCGCAGTCGGAAAAGTACCGTCGGGCGGCAGCGCGCTGGTCGGCACCGAGTCGCCGTTGCCCGCGATGAGCGCGCCCAGGACATCGCGCACGAAGCGCCGGCGCATGCGAGGGCACCGGCGCGAGAATGTCGATGGTGCTGCTCACCGACGCGTGGAATCGCGACTTCGTGCAGATGCGCGAGGGTGGTGTCGACCGCGGCGAAGTTGCGCTGCACGATCGCATCGCCGCGCTTGCCGTAGGTTTCCTGGATCGCCGACTTGATCGCGCCGATCGCGGCGTCCTGCGGCAACACCCCGCTCACCGCGAAGAAGCAGGTCTGCATGATGGTGTTGATGCGCCCGCCCATGCCGGCCTCGCGCGCCACCTTGTATGCATCGATGACGTAAACGCGCAGCTCGCGCGCGATGATCTGCTGCTGCACCTTGCGCGGCAGATGATCCCAAACTTCATCGGGCGCGTACGGCGCGTTGAGCAGGAAGGTCGCGCCGCGATCGGCCGCCGCGAGCACATCCATCCGTTCGAGAAACGCGAACTGATGGCATCCGATGAAGCTCGCCGCGCGTGATCAGATAGGTCGAGCGAATCGGCTGCGGTCCGAAGCGCAGATGCGAAACCGTAATCGAGCCGGCCTTCTTCGAATCATAAACGAAGTAGCCTTGCGCATGACTGGGAGTGTGGTCGCCGATGATCGCGATCGAGTTCTTGTTCGCGCCCACCGTGCCGTCGGATCCCAGGCCATAGAAACAGCGCGCGCACCGTATGTGGGATTTTCGGTCGAGAACGCCGGATCGAATGCGAGGCTCGAATGCGTCACGTCGTCGTTGAATCCCGATCGTGAAGTGATTCTTGGGCGTCTCCTTGTTGCAGTTCATCGAAGACCGCCTTGACCATCGCGGGCGTGAACTCCTTCGAGGAGAGCCCATAGCGCCCGCCGATGATCCGCGGCCAGCGCCCGTCGATGGTGCGCGCCGCCCACGCCTCGCTCAGCGCCGTTACCACATCGAGATAGAGCGGCTCGCCGGACGCGCCCGGCTCCTTGGTGCGATCGAGCACCGCGATGGCGCGCGTGGTCTGCGGCAATGCGGCGGCGAACGCGGCGCCATCGAAAGGGCGGAACAGCCGCACCTTGAGCAGGCCGACCTTTTCGCCGCGCTGCGAGGAGCCGCTCGATGGTCTCCTCGGCGGCGCCGGCGCCCGATCCCATTAAGATGATGACGCGCTCCGCCTTCGGGTCGCCGACATAGTCGAACAGGTGGTACGCGCGGCCGGTGCGGCGCGCGAAGCGATCCATCACGTCCTGCACGATGGTGGGGCACGCGCGATAGAACGGATTGATAGCCTCGCGCGCCTGGAAGAAGACATCGGGATTCTGCGCCGTGCCGCGCAGCATCGGGCGGTCGGGGCTGAGCGCGCGCTCGCGATGCTGCGCGGACGAATTTCGCCTCGACCATCGCGCGCAGGTCGTCGTCGGTCAGCGGATGGATTTTGTTCAGCTCGTGCGAGGTGCGGAAGCCATCGAAGAAATGCAGAAACGGAATGCGCGCTTCGAGCGTTGCGGCATGCGCGATCAGCGCGAGGTCGTGCGCCTCCTGCACGCTGTTCGGACGCCAGCATCGCGAAGCCGGTCGCGCGCGCCGCCATCACATCGCTATGGTCGCCGAAGATCGACAGCGCATGCGTCGCGAGGGTGCGCGCCGCGACGTGAATCACGCATGCAGTCAGCTCGCCGGCGATCTTGTACATGTTGGGGATCATCAGGAGCAGGCCCTGCGAGGCGGTGAAGGTGGTGCCGAGCGCACCCGCCTGCAGCGCCCCGTGGAGCGCGCCGGCCGCGCCGCCTTCGCTCTGCATCTCGATGACCGGGGGACGGTGCCGAAGATGTTCTTGCGGCCCTCGTCGCTCCATTGATCGGATAGTTCACCCATCGGCGAGGACGGCGTGATGGGGTAGATCGCGATTACTTCGCTCAGGCGGTAGGCAACCGAGGCCGCCGCTTCATTTCCGTCGAGAATTTCCATGTTGATGCCGCGCAACCGGCAGTTAACACCAGCTGGATTCTCTTCGCAAAGCCGCCTGGCCCGGAAAGCCAGCCTGACCCTCCTTGATATGCGTCAGAGACGGTCTCTATAGTGCCTTGGACTGTCGCGCCGAGCAGTATTCCTCAAATGATCTCGATAATCGTTCCCGCCTATAACTCCGAAGCGACCCTCGACGTTTGCCTGCGCAGCATCTTTGCGTCGGATTACACCGATTTCGAGGTTATCGTGGTCGACGATCATTCGAGCGACCATAGCCGCGCGGTCGCGCGCTCGATGCCGTGTACGCTGATCGAACGCCCGCTAAATGGCGGCGCGGCAGCGGCGCGAAATACCGGTGCGGCCGCGGCGCAGGGCGAGATCCTGTTCTTCGTCGATGCCGATGTGGCAATCCAGCCGCGCGCGATTCGCCGCGTCATGACGATTCTGGGCGAGCGGCCGCAGGTGGCCGCGATGTTCGGCTCCTACGAGGAGCAGACGCTGGGGCAGGACTTCTTCTCGCAATATAAAAACCTGATTCATCATTTCACGCATCAGACTTCCTCGCCCGAGGCCAAGACTTTCGCCAGCGGTTTCGGCGCGGTGCGCAGGCACGCTTTCGAGGCACTGGGCGGGTTCGATCCGCAATGGCGCTTCCTCGAGGACATCGAGTTTGGCTACCGGATGCATCAGGCGGGCTATCACGTGATGCTCGATCGCGATCTGCAGGGGATGCATTGCAAGCGCTACTCGTTCATCAGCATGGTCCGTTCCGATTTTTACGGGCGCGCGGTGCCGTGGACGCGCCTGATGCTGGAGAAGCGCATCTTTCAAAATGACCTCAATACCAAGGTCAGCAACATCGTGAGCATCCCGGTTTCGATGTTGATACTTTTCGCGCCGCTCGCATTGGTTTTTCATTGGTATGCGGCGGTGGTGGTGCTTGCGATGGCGGCGCTGGTCGCGCTGAACCATCGCTTCCTGGGATTTCTGCTGCGCAAGCGAGGCTGGCGCTTTGCCATCGGAGGCGCGGCGATGACGTGGTTCGCATACCTGTACAGCGCCCTCGGCGCGATGGTCGGAGTCGTCGGTCATGTGTGGGATCGATGGAGGAGCGGGAGCAACGGGTCCGATGTTTCAACCGTGCGAGGCGGTGGCGGCGATCTCTCTTCCTAGTTCGTAGCTTCGACGTGGTGGCTGACGATGGCGCCTGAGACTGTCCTGGTTCGAATCGCGGCAGATTGGGACTGCTCCAACATCCTGCGGCAAACCCCCGGCGGGCGCGGCGAATGGGAATCGATCCGCTTCACCACCGAGCCGGTTCCCACCTGCGACTACCTGATCATGTTCAACAATCGGCGGCTGGCGCCGCTCGAGGTCCGCTGCCCGCGAGCGAATGTCTGGTGTGCGATGCAGGAACCTTATCTGCCGGGACTCTTCGACTGGATGGTCGAGGGTAACGAATCTTTCGCGCGCGTCTTCACGCATCACGTGCCAGCGGGCGATCAAAGGTACGTCCGCTCGTATCCGATGCTCCCGTGGCACGTCGAGCGAACCTATGACGAATTGCGGGCCGCGCAGATTCCGGAAAAAACGCGCGGAGTGTCGTGGGTATCGAGCAACCTCGCGTTGTTCGAAGGGCATCGCCACCGAAACGCGTTGCGCAATTTTCTCATCGATCACGCGCCCGGGCGGGTCGATTTGTTCGGGCGCGGGGTCAATCCGATTGCGGACAAATGGGACGGGCTCGCGCCCTATCGATATTCGCTGGCGATCGAGAACTCCCGCAGCCGCGACTACTGGACGGAAAAAGTTGCAGATTGTTTTCTGACGTGGACGCTGCCGCTTTACGACGGATGCCTCAACCTCGAAGATTACTTCGACCCGGCCTCATTTATCCGCATCGATGCGTGCGATCACGAGGGAACCCTGCGGCGCATCGAGGAACTCCTTCGCAGTGACGAATGGGAGCGACGAATGCCCGCTATCGAGGAAGCGCGGCGGCGGGTGTTGCAGGACTATCAGTTGTTTCCCGCCTTCGCACGCGCGATCCGAAACTACGGCGGCGTCGGTCGTGAGCGCGAGACCGTGCGCCTACCCGGCTATCGGATGACGCGATGGAAACATCGAGGGCGTTACCTGGCTGCGATGATTCGTGAACGTAACCTCACCGGCCTGATACCCATCATCTCGAGCAAGCTGTACTACATTCGATGGTTCGGCTTTCAGCGCGCCAACCCGGAACGCCCGACGCCTCAGCGCGCGCGCTGATCGAACTGCAGAATCGTTCCGTCGGGATCTTCGAAGAGGCAGGTCAGCACCTTGCTCCCGCTACGCTCACCGTATGCGGCCGCATCGGCTTCATACGGGGGCACGATGATCTTCACACCCGCGGCGGCGAGTTTGTCGAGCCGAGTCCGCAGGTCATCGACCAGGAACGCAAAATGATGCATCCCGACCTGATGCAGCTTGAGCGGCTTGCCCGAGGGCTCGCGGCCCAGCGTCTGCGAAAGCACCAGGAATCCGCCGTCATTGCCCCACTTCATGTAGACCGCGCGGCGGCTGCCCTGCCCGACTTTTTCCTCGGCATCGAGCATGACCTCGAGCCCGAGCAGGTCGCGATAAAACGGCAACGACCGTTGCATGTCGCTGACGCCGATAGCCAGATGCGAGATTCCCTTCATGGTTCTGCAATACGACGGCGGCAGGCCTCGCGACAAGTGCGCGCGAAGTACGAAAGGATCGCTATTCGATGGTCATCGGGAGTGCTTTCAGGCCGCGCACGAAGAACGAAGTCTTGTAGTCAAGCGCAGGATGGCCGTCGAGCGCGAGCTGCGGAAATCGATTCAGCATCGCGTCGAAGACGATCGCGCCTTCGAGGCGGGCCAGCGGCGCGCCGAGGCAATAGTGGATGCCGTCGCCGAAGGAGAGATGATCGTTTTCCTCGCGCGTAATGTCGAAGGTATCGGGGCGATCGAACTTCGCGCCGTCGCGATTGGCCGATCCGAGCATCAGGAAAACTCCGCTGCCTTTTTCCACGATGGTGCCCCCGATCTCGACGTCCTCCTTGGCGGTGCGAAACACCGACTGGACCGGGCTGTCGTAGCGGCACATCTCCTCGATGGCGCGCGGCATCAGGGTCGGGTCGCGGCGCAGCAGCCGCGTCTGCTCCGGATGATTTTGCAGCGCGAGCATTCCGTTGCCGATGAGATTGGTGGTGGTCTCATTGCCGGCGATTAGGAGGATCACGAGGAACTGCATCAACTCGCCGGCACTCAGCATCTCGGTGTCTTCATGCGCGGAGACCAGCGAGCTCATCAGGTCGGTACCGGGATGGCGGCGGCGGCGTTCGATCTCCTCGACGAAATAGGCGCGCATTTCAGTGAGATTGGTGCGCACGGAATCGGCCATTGGAGTGCCGGGCGGCAGGCTGGTCAATTCGATCAGCGTCTCCGACCAGCGCTTGAAGGTTTCGTAGCGCTCGCCGGGAATGCCGAGGATGCTCGCGATGATCCTGACCGGAAGTGGAATCGCGATGTCGCGCACCAGGTCGAATTGGCGCTTATCCGCGATTTCATCGAGCAACGCATTGGTGACCGCACGCACGCGCGCCTCGATCTCGCGAATCGCGCGCGGGGTGAAGTCGCGGCTGACCAGCTTGCGCATGCGGGTATGAATCGGCGGATCGGAGCTGACGATACTGGGAGCGTCGCCGAAGACCTCGGCGGTCTCCGTGGTCATCCGATTGCGCACCGGCACACTCGAAAAGCGTTCGTGATCACGCAGAGTGGAGAGCACATCGTCGTAGCGGGACAGGATTGCGACCGGAATGAAGAAGCGCAGCACCGGCGGCGGGCCGAGCCGCATCGGCTGATAGAATGAATAAGGGTTGCGGCGAAAGTTCTCGTCCCAGGGATTGAACGACAGCCCTGCGCCGGCAGCCTGTGCAGCCATCTCACTCATCAAATTTCCCCCCGCGATCCATATCGGCTTTCCTCTTTTGCGCCAAGGATTTCCCGCGCGGTCCGCTTCAGATCGTCGAGCGCGCCGACCAGGTCGGGCGGATCGGGCTCGTCGGCGCCGAGCAGCGCGCGTTGCAGCGCCATCGATTCGAGTTTGCCGAAGGCTATTTCGACCACGCGCGCCAGCCGTTCGGCGCGCTCGGGGGCTGTATAACCGTCATCGAGGAAGCGCGTGAAGGCCTTGCGAATACCGATCGCGAGGCGCTGATTGGTCTCGCGCACGGCGACCCGCAGAATCGGGTCGGTGCGGCTGGCGACCACCAGCTCCAGCCACGCATAGAAGCTCGGCCCGCGAAACGCTGTCCACATCAAGTCAATCAGCGTCTCGAGGCGGAACTCCAGGCCCCCCACCGGCAGTTCCTCGAGCGCGTATTGAAGCTCCGCCAGCCGCCGCGCGCAGATATGCTCCAGCGCGCCGAGCACCAGCTCTTCCTTATGGCGGAAATGATGTACCTGTGCGCCGCGCGAAACCCCGGCGCGGCCTGCGATCTCTGTGGTAGTCGTCCCCGTATACCCCCGTTCATTGAGGCACGCGACGGCGGCTTCGAGCAGCCGCTTGCGCGTTTCCGCGCTGCGTTCCTCCTGCAGACTACTTCGAGACATAAAATCTGTCAGCGAGTTTTATGACATACCGTACGGAATGTTGCAAACAGACGAGAATGTCTACTATCAGCTATGGCCCGACGGCGCGCGCTAACCCACGGGAAATGCTCGCCAATCCGCGCTATCTACCGCGGAACTCCGGGCGCCGTTTCTCGAGGAATGCCTTCACGCCCTCGCGATAGTCCTCGCTGTCGAAGCATCGCGCGACCGCCGCGGAGACGGTTTTCGCGTCGCGATGCTCCGCATCCTTGAGCGCCTCGCGAATCGCGGTCTTGGCCGCGAGCATCGTCAGCGGCGCGTTGGTCGCCATCTTGAGGGCGTACTCGCGCACGCTTTCCTCCAGCTTGTCGCCGTCGACCACGCGATTGACCAGCCCCATCGCGAAAGCTTCCTCAGTATCGAACAGCCGCGCCGAGAGCAGAATGTCGCGCGCGTTGGCGGGGCCAACCACATCGATGAGCGCATTCACGCCGTCGAGTGGATACGCGAGTCCCAGCCGTGCCGCTGGAACGCCGAAGCGGGTGCCGCGCGCCGCGATGCGAATGTCGCATGACAACCCGACCTGCAATCCTCCGCCGATGCACACCCCCGAGAGCATGCCGATCACGGGCTTGGGCGATTCGAGCATCGAGGCGATCGCGTTGTTGGGCGCGTCGCGATAGGCACGGGCCTGCTCGGCATTGGCGCGCATCGCAGGAAATTCCGAAATGTCGGCGCCCGCGATGAAGGCCTCGGGCGTCGCGCCGCGCATGATGAGGACGCGTACCTCGGGGTCGGCGTCGAGTTCCTTCATGCCCTCGGCGATGCGCTGCCAACTGCGCAGGTTGAGCGCGTTGCGGACCTCGGGCCGATTCAGAATCAGCCATCCGAGTGGAGCTTCATGCTTGATGATAAGCGGGTCGCGGGTGCTGTGATGTTCGCTCACGGGATTTCCTCGGGTCGGATTGTCGCATGCTGCACATCCATCGTGCAAAATCGCAAGCAGATCGAAATGTTGACTATCATATTGATTCGCCACGCCGAGGCGACCGCGCCGGAAGAAGGCGTCGGCGCGGAGAGCGAGCGCGATCGTCCGCTAACCGAGCGTGGCCTGCGCGAGGCCGAGGTCCTCGCCGAGACGCTCGCCGGCATCCAACCTGACCACGTCTATTCGAGCCCATATCGGCGCGCGATCCAGACCGTCGCGCCAATCGCGAACCGATGCGCGCTGAAAGTGGAACTCATCGAGGATCTTCGCGAGCGGCTGCTGTCACCGGGGCACGTGCCTGATTTCCTCGAACAACTGCAGCGATGCTGGCTGGACTTCGACTACGCGATGCCCGATGGCGAGAGCAATCGCATCGCCCAGGCTCGCGTGACATCGGTGCTCGCCCATTTACAGCGCCGTCATCACGAGGGCCTTATAATATTGGCGAGCCACGGCAATCTAAGCAGCCTCGCACTGCACGCGCTCGAGCCGAAGGTCGAGTACGATTTCTGGAACGCGATGCCGACCCCGGCGCTTTATCGCATCGAGTACCGCGCGGGCCTTGGCCGCGTCATCAGCGGCCCGGGATTTTGATCTATGCCATCACAACGCACAATGATTTCATTGCGAGCCGAATCGACGGTGTTTCAGGTTCGCGCTGCTGCGGTTGCGATCCGCGATGGCTATGTGTTGCTGCATCGTGCGGGGGTCGACGCCTTCTGGGCGCTGCCGGGCGGCCGGGTCGAGGTCGGCGAGACCTCCGAGGCAGCACTTCAGCGCGAGATGCTCGAGGAGACCGGGGCACGGGTTCGGGTCGAGCGGCCGCTGTGGATCGTCGAGAATTTTTTTCGCTACCGTGACGACGTGGTCCACGAACTCGGTTTCTATTTTCTGGTCATACTCCCCGCCGATGCGCACGCGAATCTCGCCGAGCAGTTTTTCGGCTATGAAGACAACGGCACCCGACTGATTTTCCAGTGGTGTCGCATCGCGGACCTCGCAGGCATCGAGGTGCAACCGAGTTTTCTGCGCGCTGGGCTCAAATCGCTTCCTGCCGCCGTCCAGCATCTCATTATGGATGAGCGGGACGCTGACGCGCTTTGAATATGCCAGTAGTGCACCGGCGCGCGACGCGCTGACCTAGTCAGGCGTCACCGAGTATTGCCCGACCTTCCAGACGCCGTCGGGTTGCTTCTTTAGAATGACCAGCTCGGTCGCTGATTTCGCGTTCTCGAATCCCGTCGTGAAGTGGATTTGCACGTACTCACCGGGCGGCGCGTTCTGCGGGTCCTTCGCGTAGGCCTTGTCCTTCACCGCGCGGCTGACTTCCTTGCCGAGCGGCGCGCGCGTCTGCTCCATCATCTTCGCGAAGGCTTCTTTGGGACCGACGGTTTTGATCTCGTCGGCAGAGGCCGCCCACGCATCGTCGTATTTGCCCGCATCGACGGCTTGCAGCCATATGATCGCCACTGCGACGCCCTCCTTGGTCGCGTCGTCAGGACTCGATGACGTGCATCCCGCCAGCAACAGGAGCAGCGCGATCGATGCTAATGCTGCCAGGCGCCTCATCCTAATGTTTGGCGAGAACCTCATTGCCCATCTTCTCGAGGCCCCGCGTGAGGCCCTCCTGATCGAATGCAGGAGGCGGCACGATCACGCGCGAAATGCCGATGTCCTCGAATGCCTTGAGCACGTCGGGCTTCGCGCGGCCCATGCAGGTGAGCTCGATTTTGGAGGCATCGCGGCCGGCCTTTTGCGCCTCGGACTTCATCAGCCCGAACAATTCCTGCAACTTGGGAATCTCGCCGAGCGCGGGAAAGAAGCCGTCGCCGTAACGTCCCGCGCGCTTCGCCGCCGCCGGCGAATGGCCCCCGACGATGATCGGAATGCCGCTCTTGTTGAATGGCTTGGGATACATCTTCACGGTGTCGAAGTTGAAATGCTTGCCGTGAAAAGTCGCGGCGCCATCGCTCCAGAGCGCGCGCATCGCCTGGATGGCCTCATCGGTCATCGCGCCGCGCTTGTGAAAATCCAGCCCCAGCGCCTGGAACTCCTCGGCGAGCCATCCACTGCCGATGCCGAGTAGCAGCCGCCCTTTCGAGAGCTGATCGATGGTCGCGGTTTCCTTGGCGACATAAATCGGATGGCGCTGCGGCAGGATCAGAATGCCGGTGCCGAGCTTGAGGTTCTTGGTGATCGCGGCGGCAAACGAGAGCGGCTGCAGCGGATCGGGAATCGAAACATCCTCGCCGCCGGGAATCTTGCCGGTGGCCGAATACGGATAAGGCGATTTGTAATCCTGCGGAATGACGACGTGCTCGACCGTCCAGATCGATTCGACGCCGACCTTCTCGGCAGTGGTCACGAGATGCGCGAACAGGTCGGGATTGGTGAAGGGTCCGGAGTTGACGAACATCAGGCCGATTTTCATAGCTGCCTCGCGAGTCGATGGTATGCGGCCAATCTAGCGCGCCGAGGAAAAGGATTGGAAACGCATTCTTGGCGCGATCGAGTACGTTTTCGTCAGGGCTCGAACATGTGTAAGATGTCACACATGGCTACCAATCTCGACATTGACGATCGTCTGTTGAGCGAAGCCCTCAAGATTGGCGGCTATCGCACCAAGAAAGAGACCGTGAATGAAGCTCTGCGCGAATTCATCCGCTATCGCAAACAGGTCAAGGTCATCGAATTGTTCGGTAAGATAGATTTCGACCCGAAGTACGACTATAAGAAACAGCGCCGCCGTAAGTGAATGTTCTGGTCGACACTCCGGTTTGGTCACTGGTATTTCGACGACAGCTCCGAATCGTTGATCGATGGACGGTCGAACTCGACGCGTTAATCAGGGAAAGACGAGCCCTCCTGTTCGGCCCTATCCGCCAGGAACTTCTCTCTGGCATCCGAGAGTCGGCTCAGTTTGAAGCCGTGCGAGAGAGGTTATATCCATTTCCGGACTTGGCGATCCACGAGACGGACTACGAGCAAGGCGCGAGATTCTATAATCTGTGTCGTCGGCGCGGCATCCAGGGTTCCAATACTGACTTTCTGATTTGCGCCGTTGCATCCCGACTTTCACTGCCGATACTTACAACGGATCGCGATTTCAAAGCGTTCGAGCACCTTCTGCCGATAAAACTCCACGAAATCCAATGAGTCTGCTTTTCTTCGAAATTCGCCAGCCTTGAGCGTCGCGCGAGGGCGCGATACTTAGGAATTACTATGGAACTCGGAAAACTTGGATTGTGGTTTTTTCTCGACGCGATGACCGCGCCGCAAAGCGCGGAGTTCGCGCAAAAGGTCGAAAAACTCGGCTACCAGACCCTCTGGATTCCGGAGGCGGTCGGCCGCGAACCCTTTCCCCATGCCGCTTATCTGCTCGACAAGACCAGCAAGCTCAACATCGCCACCGGCATCGCCAATATCTACGGCCGCGATCCGATGACGATGTCGGCCGCCTCCAAGACCGTCGCCGAGCTCTCCGGCGGACGCTTCCTGCTCGGCATCGGCGTCAGCCATAAGCCGCTGGTGAGCAACCTGCGCGGGCACAGCTACGACAAGCCGTACTCCTACATGAAGGAGTATCTTCCCAAGTTGAAGGGTGCGATGTACACCGGGCCCGCGCCCAAGGAGCCGGTGCCGATCGTGATTGCCGCGCTGCATCCCAAGATGCTCGCGCTCTGCGCCGAGGAAACCCAGGGCACCCATACCTACTTCGTGCCGCCCGAGCATACCGCGAAGGTGCGCGCGCAAATCGGTCCCAAACCGTGGGTCCTGGTCGAGCAGAAAGTCATCCTCAGCACCGATGCCACCGCGGCGCGCACGGCGGCACGCTTCTTCATGAAGACCTATGTGCCGCGGTTGCCCAACTACACCAACAATCTCAAGAACCTCGGCTGGAAGGATGCCGACTTCGAGAACGGGTGCAGCGACAAGCTGGTCGACGCGATCGTCGCGTGGGGCACCGAGGCGCAAATCCGCGACCGTATCGACGCCCACTTCAAGGCGGGCGCCACTCACGTCTGCATCCAGCCGCTCAGGACCGATATGGCGCCGATGCCCGACGAAAAGGCGATGGAAGCCTTCGCGCCGAAGTAAAGTAAAATCGGACAGTTTGCGATGCAGGCCGCGCTCCGACCAAGGGGCGCGGTCTGCTACGATTGCGCGCTGGCAATTGGGGCAATTGGGGAAAGACACGGATTGACTAAACTATTCGCATCGAAAGCGGCCGCTGCGAGGCCGCTCGCCATCGCAATTTCGCTGGTGCTGATGCTCGGCCTGACTGGATGTTTCTCATCGCGCGAGAAGGATGCCGAAGATGCCGAGGCCGCCGCTGCTCGATCGCAAGCTGCGGCGGAGCGCGCCGAGGCCGCCGCAGACAAAGCGCTGGAAGCCTCCGCCGCCGCCATGAAGGAGGCCGACAAGGCGGCCGCCGCGGTGCGCGACGCGACCAAGGAAATGGATCGGGTCTCGGCGCATCTCGAGGAATTGCAGCGCCAGCGCGAGGCTGAGGAAGAGGACGAAGTCGAAGTAAAGCCGCGCCATCGGAAGAAGGCAGCCACGGTCGCTAAAACCTCCAATCAAAAAACCGCTGCCGATCCAGCTCCGAGCGCGGAATCCTCACCCGCCGCGAAACCGTCGCCGGCAAACTAGCTAATGACCCTCGCGAGGTAGCGCCTATGCCTGCCGGCTCGAAATTCTCCCATCGCCAGAGCGACGCGGAACTAACTCCCGAGGAACTCGAGGCGCGCCGGCGCGAGGCTGCGATCCGCGGTGACATCATCGCGGGCAAGACTCGTCGTCATGCGTGGTTGAACATCGCGGCGCCGCTCGGCGCGGTCATCATCGCGATCATGCTCGCCTCATTCTACAAAAATCCGATCGGCGTGCTGCGATGGGTCCAGACCATGAGTCTCGGTTGGTCGGGCGTGACGAAAGCTGAAATCGGCCTCGACGAAGGCCTGATGACCTACTACATCAATGGCGGCTTTCCGGAGATGGAGCCGGTCATCATGATTCACGGCCTCGGCCCCAATGCGGCGCTGGTGTGGCGCGATGTGATGGGGCCGATCGGGCAGGGGCATTACAAAGTTATCGCGCCGAATCTGTACGGCTTCGCTGACTCGGAGCATCGCCAACTCGATCATTCGATCGCGTACCAGGCCGGCGCGATCGGCAAGTTCATCGATCAAAACAAACTCGACAAGGTTAACCTGGTCGGATGGGACATCGGCGCCGATGTCGCGCTCTACTATGCGGTAGACCATCCCGAAAAAGTGGAGCGCTTGATCCTCGTGTCGGGCGGGCTGTTTGGCGAGGCCGCGGCGAAGAAGCTGCGCCAGGATTTGTTGCCGACCTCGGTCGAGGCGATGCAGCAGCAGGCCAAGGACAGCTTCTTCGATCTGCCGCCGATGCCGGCCTTCATGTACGAGCGCATGATGGAGCAACTCGCGGGGGACCTGCAGGCCGAGACCGAAATGCTCAATTCGATCCCGAAGGACGAGGGCCACATCCGGTCGAAAATGGGCCAGCTCTTCAATACACTCGCGGTCATCATGTGGGGCGGCAAGGATCCGTATTTCGGCGCGCGCCAGGGCGATGCGATCAAGAGCGCGCTGCCCGGCTCGGCGAGCATCGTGTTCAAGACCTCCGGTCACTACCCGCAGCTCGAGCATCCCGAGGAGTTCACTGACTCGATGTTGTTCGTGTTCAAGCAGACTCAGGGTGGTCAGTAAATTCCATCTTCCTGAGTTCCAGGGCGGCACTTGCGGTTGACGCGGGCGTTTTGAGATAAGCGATCCATCACAAGGAGCGCCGATGAAGCTGTACCAAACCAACCTTTCAAACTTCGCGACCAAAAACCGCATAGCCATCTATGACAAGGGGTTGAAGGTCGATTTCGTGGAGGCGCCGGGCGGACTGCACTCGGCCGAGTATCAGAAGATCAATCCGCTCGACAAAATTCCCTGCCTCGACGTCGACGGGGTGATCATTCCTGAATCGGAAATCATCAACGAATATTTCGAGGAAAAATTTCCCGACAAACCGCTGCTGCCGAAGTCGCCGGAGGCGCGCGCCAAGGTCCGTCTCTTCAGCCGCTTTCACGATCTCTACCTCGAGCCTCCCTTGCGCGCGCTATTCGGGCAGATGAACCCCAAGACGCGCGACGACAAGGTGGTCAACGAAAAACTCACCGAGGTGAACAAGCGCCTCGATGAGCTCGAACGGATGCTGGGCGAGACCGGCTTCGCGGCGGGCGCGGATTTCACCCTGGCCGATTGCGCGATCGCACCGACCATGTTTTTCTGCAACGCTTTGCTGCCGATGTTCGGCGCCAAGCCCCCGCTCGAAGGCCGCCCGAAGATCGCGTCATGGTGGACTCACGTGCAAACTCGACCGTCGGTCAAGAAGGGCCTCGGCGAGATGCAGGAAGCGCTTGCCGCGTTGAACCTGCGCTGAGGCATCGCCGAAGCGGAGCCCCGCGGCTTGGCGAGGGGGCCTCGAACGGCACCATTGATCGAATCGCGGAAGCGGCGTCCATGCGACGCCGCTTCTTTTTTTGAAGTAAATTGATTTAGTCGATTCCTGTCCATGTCGAACGACTACCCAGTGACATCAATCCTTGTTGGAGGTCACACCATGAAGTTTTTATGCCTGGTTTACTTCGAGCCTGCCGCTTTCGCCGTACTTTCGTCGGATGAGAAAGCCGAAGTGGGCCGCAATTCCTGGGGCTACGATCAGCAACTCCAACGCAGCGGCAATTACATCCACGCCGAGGCCCTGGAGCCCGTCACCACCGCGCGCACCGTGCGGGTGCGGCGCGGCAAAGCGAACGAGGTCGATGGCCCTTTCGCCGAAACCAAGGAGCATCTCGGAGGCTTCATTCTGGTCGAGGCGCCGAACATGGACGCTGCGATGAAAATCGCGGCCGGAATTCCTCTGGCCAAGCTCGGCAGCGTCGAGGTGCGGCCGGTGATGACATTCAGCGACAGGTGAGCGGTGGGCATCACGCTATATGGAATTCCGCAGTCGCGAACCTCGCGTTGCCTTTGGATGCTGGAAGAACTCGGCGTCGCGTACCGCAATGTGCCGGTGGACTTCATCGAAGGGTCCAAGCGACCTGACTACCTGGAAATCAATCCGAACGGGCGCGTGCCGGCCCTCGATGATGATGGCCTGGTGCTTTTCGAATCGCTTGCGATCAATCTGCATCTCGCGCGCAAGTACGGCGCTGACAACCTGTGGCCGTCCGTGCCGGATGACTGGTCGCGAGCGATTCAATGGTCGATTTGGAGCATCACCGAGGTCGAAGCGCCGATCGTCAAGGTTTTCATGAACCGGCTGTTCCTTCCCGAGCAGCAGCGCATCGAAGCCGCGGCGATGGAGGGCGAGCGCGAACTGGCCAGCGCCATCGGCATCCTTGAAGGAAGGTTGCGCGGACGACCTTACCTCCTCGGCGATTCATTCAGCGTCGCGGACCTGAATGTCTACAGCATGATCGCGTGGGATCATCCGGCGTTGCGAACGCCGTACCTCGAGCGGCTGGATCCGAAGGCGGCCGCATCCCTCATCAAGATGGATTTGAGCCAAACGCCACATGTCCATGATTGGGCGCGGCGATGTGCCGAGCGCCCAGGCCCTCGCGCGAGTCCTTGCGATGCGATGAGAGGCGATAAGAAAGCGAAAGCCTCGCGCGGTCGGTCATCGTTTGCTAACATAATGTTGCGGCGCCAAATCGGCGCCGCTTCCATTTTGGACCGACGCCACTGATGCATGCTGTATTACATAAACGAACCCACCAAGTACCTGAAAAGAAAGGATTCTTTGGTTTTTCCTTCCCCCGTGGTTCGGGGGAAGTGGGCCGGCGCTATGGATGCGGTGGCTGCGCGCATGCATCGTGCCGGGCCGATGAGGGTCCTCAGCGCTGGATTCTGCCTCCGCCGAACATCCTGGAAGCGCGAAAACAAAGCCACTTCTTCCAACTCGCCGAATGCGCGAATTACACAAACGAAGCCAAACTCATGAGCAAAGACGGGGACTTCGCGATGTCGATGGCGCTCGCAGCACCCTCACCCGCGCAGAAACAAACCCACCCGTGGGCGAGGGCAATCTTTCTGCCTCGATCGAAACGCGAAAACAAAGCCATTCCGGAGGTCAGGAGAACGGATGGCGTAACCTCGCGAAATCATTGGGAAATATCGCGAGATTCGAAGGCACGCTTAGGGCAAAACTCTGCTCACATCGAGGCGTACAGCGCGTTGAACAGCCGCGCCGCGCGAGGATCCAGCAGCGGGTCGGTACCCATCTGGTTCATCGTGTAGCCGAAGCCGACCTTCGCCGTCGGGTCCGCGAAGCCGAGCGAGCCGCCCGCGCCCGGATGCCCGAAGGTATGCGGATTCGGTCCCATCTCGACGCCCGGTTGCGAGAGCATGAAGCCAAGCCCGATGCGCGTCTTCTGCTTCAGCACTTCGTCGAGGCCGAACGACTGCTCGGTGTAGCATCGCTCGATGCTCGCCGGCGTCAGCACCCGATAGCCGTCGATCTCGCCACCGCGCGCGAGGGCCGCATAGGCATTGGCGATACGAGCGCGCCGTCGCATGCCCATTGGCCGAGGGCAATTCCATCCCGCGCCACGCGCGGCTGTTGACGACATCGGGAGCGAGGACCGCGCCGGGATTCATGATCGCCTTGTAGGTGATCGATTCGGGATTGGCAGAGCAGCTCGGCGAGCGGGTTCGGCGTTCCCGGCGGGGGTGGCGGCGAAGGAATGATGTTCGAAGTGCGCGCGTCATGGCTCGCGCTCAAGCCGATGTGCGCATCGAGGCCGAGCGGACTGACGATTTCGTCGCGGAAGTAGGTACCCAAGGTTTTACCGCTCGCGCGACGGACGACTTCGCCGACCAGCCATCCGTAAGTAATCGCATGGTAGCCATGCTTGGTGCCCGGCACCCACCACGGCTCCTGCGCCGCGATGGCGTCGGTCATGGTCTTCCAGTCGTATAATGCTTCCGGCGGTAGGGTCTTGCGAATCGCCGGCAGTCCCGCGCGATGACTCAGCAGATACCGCACCGGCAGCTTGTCTTTGCCGGCCTGCGCGAACTCCGGCCAGTACTTCGCCACCGGAGCATCGAGGTCGAGCTTGCCCTGATCGACCAGGCGATGCGCGCACATCGCGGCGAGGCCCTTGGTGGTCGAGTAGATATTCACCAGCGTGTCGCGCGTCCACGGCCGCGTGCGCGCCTTGTCCGCATAGCCACCCCACAAATCGACTACTTGCTTGCCATCGATGTACATCGCGACCGAAGCGCCGACCTCGTGGGCGTTTCGAAGTTGGCCGCGAAGGCATCTTTGACGTTTCTTGAAACGAGGATCGCAAGTTCCCTCGATGGTAATAGCCATTGATATCTCCGTCCGATCGACTTGCTATTCGACTGACTAATCGAGTGACTATCCGATCCGCGCCGTATCGGCAGGCTCCTCGATCACCTTATGCTCGATGCTGCCGATGCCCTCGATCTCAATCTTCACCACGTCGCCGGCCTTCAGCCACTTGGGCGGTTTCATCGCGGCCGCGACGCCACTCGGAGTTCCGGTCGAGATGATAGTGCCCGGCATCAGCGTGCACACCGTCGAGAGCGTTTCGACCTGCGCGAAGCAATCGAAGATCAGATGCTTGGTATTCGAATGCTGCCGCAGTTCGCCATTGACCCAGGTGCGCAGTTCGAGTTTGTGCGGATCGGGCATCTCATCGGTGGTGACGATCCACGGCCCGATCGGGCGCATGCGTATCGAATGACTTGCCGAGCGTCATGGTCGGCGCGCGACGCTGCCAGTCGCGCACGCTCACGTCGTCGACGATGAGTGTATCCGGCGATCACTTCATGCGCGCGCGCCGCGGCACATGACGGCAGCGCTTGCCGATGACGATGCCGAGCTCGCCTTCGTAGTCGAGCGCCTCGGAAACGCGCGGCCGATGAATCGGATCGAACGGCGCATTCACCGCGGTGACCTGCTTGTTGAAGAACATCGGAAACGTCGGGCGCCTTCATGCCGGTTTCGGCGATGTGGTCGGCGTAGTTGAGTCCGATCGCGAGGATCTCGGGCGGATGCGCGACCGGCGCTTCGAGCTTCACATCCTTAAGCGGAAGCGAACGGACTTTGTCGCGCACCGCGGCGCGCGCGCGATCGAGCGCGTCCTTGCCGGCGTTCAAAAACGCGATCATGTCGCGCGGAAGTTCCGGGACCGCGCCGAGGTCGACGATCGAATCGTCCACCACCACGCCGATGCGGGTGACGTTGTTATGGGTAAAACTGGCGAGCTTCATGAGCCTCCTGTCACTGCGCCATGTTGCGCAACACGTTGGGGTCGAGTCCGTTTTCGGGACGATACTTTCTGAGTTCGGCTTCCGGCACGCCCGCGTGAAACT
The DNA here is from genome assembly GCA_963848285.1 of uncultured delta proteobacterium. GTDB lineage: Bacteria > Desulfobacterota > Binatia > Binatales > Binataceae > DATGKG01. Next base: position 466,986 of record CAWKCZ010000003.1, read on the forward strand.
GGCGGGCGAGTTCATCGGGATCGAAGCTGACGCCGATCGGATTTTTCGCGAAATCGTTGCTGCTTGAAGAAGCCCTTCATCTGCTCGACGGTTTCGAAGTTGTCGATTTGCAGCTCGACCTTGTTGCCGTCCGGGTCGCGATAGTACATCGAGAGCGTCAGGCCGTGATTGATCGGCGCCGCCGGCGTGATGCCCGCGGCCTTCAGGCGCTCGTAGGTCGCGACCAGATCGCCGAGGCTCGAATAGGTGTACGCAAGATGATCGAGGCCGGCGCTGCGGGCGCGCGATCGACGATTCCGGGAAACGCCGCGATCGCAAGGCGGTGATGCTCATCATCGTAAGTCATGAAGGCGAGCATCTGCGTTTTCGAACACGACCTCTGGCCATCAGCACGGTCTTGTACCAATCGACCATCTCGCTGGAACTTGTTGGTGCGCAGAACCGCGTGTGCAAACTTGGATCGGAACGATGCGTTTCGCCTCGCCATTGGTCGAATTGCCGCTCATGATCGCACCTCCTTGAATGTCGTACTGCTACCGGCGACCATAGATCGATGGTCGAAGCTCGGCAATCACCGCCAGGCGAGCGGCCATCGGTCGTCGCATCGAGGCCACCGCGATGTGGCAAAAATGCTTCGCGACATTTTCAAAATGTGACACTATGCATAACGCTCGCGGAGCGATGAGCGGGGCATAGAGCTGTCGAGAGTGTCTGATCCGAGTGGCATGACCGTTGCGATTCTGAAGGGGGGCTGACGCCGCGGAGTCGACCTGGTTCTGACGGCGCAGCTCTTTGGCAGGGCAGACACATGGGGGACAATCCAAAGAGCGCGGCTAGTGCCGCGTCACCGCAGCGTGATGCGTCACCGCGAGCACCAACGCCGCGGATAATTCGTCGCGCATTCAGGACCCGACCCTGTCGGCTGCGATCGTCGAATCATTCAGCGAAGCTATCATCCCGACTTCGCTCGACGGGACGCATCGTCGGCTGGAATGCGCGCGGCGACGGAACTCTCGGATATACCGCGGAGGAAGTGATCGGGCGCGCATGGCGATTTCATGGTTCCGGCGGGCGAACGGCGAGGAGATCGCGTGCGCGGGCTCGAGCGCTACCAGGGCGGCGAAAAATCGGTTCGCATCGACACCCGACTGCGCCGCAAGGACGGCAACGAGATCGAGGCGCTATTTCTGATGTCCGCGGTTCGCGATCGCGGCGGGGCAGCTGATTGGATTCTCCGGGATGCTTCGCGACATCAGCGAAGAAAAACTCGCGGAACGAAACTGCGCCACGAGCGAGGAGAAGTTCAAAACCGTTTTCAACACAGCAGCGATGCGATTTCGATCGCGTCCCTGGCAGACGGCAAGTACCTCGAAGTCAACGACGAGTTTTGCCGCATGATGCGACATGCCGCCCGAAGCAATCATCGGCCAGCACCGCGCTCGATCTCGGCATCTTCACGAGCGCACGAGTTGTACAAGCTTGGACTGGAACTGCGCGAGAACGGCGCGATTCGCAATCATGAAATCATCGGACGTCGATCGACCATGACGGATCTTGCGCACGCCTGCTGGTTTCGGCGGTGGTAGTCGAGATCGATGGCGTCCGGATGCGCGCTGGGCATCATCAAGGACATCACGCGACCTGCGGCGCGCCGAGGGCGATCTGCTGCGCATCGAGCGGCAACTCAATGATGTCCTCGACAATGCGCCGCTGGTGGTTCTTGCCTTCGACACCGATCGTGTAATTACCGCCGCGCGCGGACGCGCGCTTGCTCGGCATGCCATATACCGGCGAGCAACTGGTCGGCAGATCGCTTCAGACAAGTTTTCCTGCCGGCCACAATCCCGTCCTGCGAGAATATCGAGCGCGCGCTTGACGGGAGAAACCTTCAGCGCCGTCCGAGACCGTTGCTGCAGGGAAGCCTGAGCTTCGAGGTCTGGTATTCGCCGGTCTGGGACCGCAAGCATCGGGTGATCGGCGCGACCGCGGTCGCGACCGACGTTACCGCGCGCAAACACGCCGAAGACGAACTGCGGCGCAGCGAGGAATATTATCGCTCGCTGGTCGAGAGCTCGGCGGATCTGACGGTGGTTTCGAATGAAGAAGGCGCCATTCTGTTCGCCGCCGGCGAGGGCCGGAAAGACTTCGGCTTTGAACTTTCGGATCTCGTCGGCCACCGCGCGATGGAGTTCATTCATCCGGACAAGCACGAGGAGCAGGCTGCGGCAGATCGCGGAATCATTCGCGCATCCCACCGTGATCGGACGCGGCGAGGCGCCGATTAGATGCAAAGATGGCTCGTGGCTCGACTGCGAGTTGATCGGCCGCGCGGCGATAGCGCCCGACGGAAAGCGCATCCTCGTCAGCACGGTGCGCAACATTTCCGAGCGCAAACGCGCCGAGCTCGAAATCGCCAGCTCGCGCGACCAGGCGCTCGCGGCCTCGCGCGCCAAGTCGGAATTTCTCTCCAGCATGTCGCATGAGATCCGCACCCCGATGAATGCGATCCTCGGGATGGCGGACCTGATGTGGGAAACCGAGCTCAGCACGGAGCAGCGCCGCTATCTCGACACCGTGATCAACAACGGCAACGCGCTGCTCGAGCTGATCAACAGCATCCTCGATCTCGCCAAGGTCGAGAGCGGCCGCCTCAGCCTCGAGGCGCTCGATTTCGATCTCCGCGAGCTGATCGAAAAGGTCGCCGATACCCTGGCGGTCCGCGCCGACGAGAAGGGCGTCGAACTTGGCGGTGCGCATCGACAACAACGTGCCGACCGCGCTGGTCGGCGATCCGCTGCGGCTGCGCCAGGTGCTGACCAATCTGGTCGGCAACGCGATCAAGTTTACCGAACGCGGCGCGGTAGTCATCCGGGTCAGGCACAATCCGCAGGGCGCCGAGCCATGGGGCGCTGCTGATTTCGGTCATCGACAGCGGCATCGGAATTCCGCGCCGAGAAGCTGCCGACACTGTTCGACCCGTTCAGCCAGGCCGACTCATCGGTCACTCGCAAATACGGCGGAACGGGACTCGGTCTTGCGATCGTCGACCGTCTGGTGCGTCTGATGGGCGGCAGTGTGACGGTCGAGAGCGAGCCCGGACGCGGCAGCACATTTTCGTTCACCGCTGAATTTGCGGTGCGGCGAGCATTCGCGGCAGCCGAACGAGTGCCCGCGACGCAGACGCTCGATCTCCGCGGCGTCAAGGTGCTGGTGGTGGACGATAGCGAGATCAATCGAACCATAGTGCGCGAGATGCTGTCGCCATGCGGCGCGACGGTGGTCGAAGCCGCCTCCGGGATGGAGGGGATCGAGCGATTCCGCCAGGCGCGCGAGGCGCGCGCAGCCGTTTCGCCTGCTGATATGCGATCACATGATGCCCGGGATGGACGGCTTCGAGATGGTCCGCCGCATCCGTGCGATGTCTTCCGGGCAGCGACCTCACCATCATGATGCTAAGCTCGACCGATCTTCCGCAGACGCTCGCGAAGGTGCGCCAGCTCGGCATCGGGTGGTACGTGGTCAAGCCGGTCAAACGCGCCGAGCTCTACGCCGCGATCGCGGGCGCGATGGCGGCACGGGGCTCCGCGCTCAATGCTCCGAACCGCTTCGCAGCGCGCGCTCGAAGCGGCAGGCAGAACGTCTCGTTGCAGCGCATCCGCTGCGGATTTTGCTCGCCGACGATTCCGCCGACAATCGCCTGCTGATCCAGGCCTACCTCGAAAGACGCCGTATCATCTTGATGAAGCCGACGACGGCAAGCAAGGCGCATCGAGATGATATTCAATGGCGCACTACGATCTCGTCCTGATGGACATCCAGATGCCGGTGATGGACGGCTACACCGCGGTGCGAAAGATCCGCGAATGGGAAGCGCGCACCAAGCGCATCGCGCACCCCGATCATTGCGCTGACCGCTTCGGCGCTCGACGATGCGGTGCGGCATACGCGAGAGGTTGGCTTCGACCTGCACGTGAGCAAACCGGTCAAGCGCGAAACGCTGCTCAACGCGATCGCGAAAACCTGCGCCGGCAAGGTCGATTCGCTGCGCAGTTCGCATGGAAGCGTCGCAGTTATGATTTCGCGCGGAGCTGCCGATCGTCGTCAACGATCCGCGCGGGGTGTAGACTCAGAGTTTGCGAGGCCCTAGTCTATCGGCGAATCTGGGGCTGGCAATGTGTGCGTGGAAGTGGCGCTGATATGGAAAAGGGGGGCGCTATGTACGGAGTATTACTACTGCCATTTCACGGGGAACCGACCCTGGTATCCTCGTTTCGACTCGCGCGGCGAATTCCTCGCGGCGATGAACCTCGAGGACAGCCCGAAGGCTGGGAGGCCGCGCTGCAATACGAGCGCGCGGTCTATGAGATCGTCGAGTCCAGCCGAGATCGAGGGGTCCTGCGCGAGGTCTCGGCGACGTTTCCCGATACATTCGAAGGATGCGCGATTCTGATCGCCGAATGGGTCGACACGCAGCAGCCAATTCGATCCTTCCTGAAGGAGTCACTTCCGAGTAGAACGCTTCGACTCGACTGGTCGACAGCCCCCGATCTCGATCCGCGTCAGCGCCGACGCATCTTCGCTCAATCCTTCCGTTCGCCCATCGAGAACTCCACGGGGCTTTTCCGATAGTGAGCCCGGCGTGCTTTACATGCTAGATCAGGTCGGTACGGTCCTGACCGACAGCATTAGAGGTAGAGCACCGACTCATGACTCCGAACAATCTTCTGATCGCCAATCGAGGCGAGATCGCCATCCGCGTGATGCGCGCTGCCGCCGAACTCGGCATGCGCACCACCGCGGTTTATTCCGATGATGACGCTCATTCGCTGCATACGCGCAAAGCCGATCACGCGGTCGCACTCAAGGGCGCGGGCGCGAAGGCGTATCTCGACGCCGAGCGGATCATCGCCATCGCCAAGGAATCCGGCTGCGACGCGATCCATCCCGGCTACGGCTTCCTGAGCGAGAATGCCGCGTTCGCGCGCCGATGCGCCGAGGAAGGACATCATCTTCGTCGGACCGCGCGCGGAAATCCTCGAACTGTTCGGCGACAAGGTGCAGGCGCGCGCCATCGCCACGCGCATGCGGCATCGCGGTGCATGGCCGGGACCTCGGGCCCGACCAGCCTCGAAGACGCAAAAGCCTTCTTCCAGTCACTCGGCGGCGGCGCCTCGATCATGATCAAGGCGGTCGCCGGTGGTGGCGGCCGCGGGATGCGCATCGTGCATCATCTCAACGAGCTCGAGGAGGCCTACAAGCGATGCCAGTCCGAGGCGCGCGCCTCGTTCGGCAACAGCGACGTCTACGTCGAGCAGTTGATGCCGCGCGCCCGCCACATCGAGGTGCAGATCATCGGCGACGGCACCGGCGCGGTGAGCCATCTGTGGGAGCGCGAATGCAGCATCCAGCGGCGCAATCAGAAGATCGTCGAGATCGCGCCGAGCCCGACGCTGCCGCCCAGGTAGCGCGAGCGGCTTGACCGCGGCGGCGGTGCAAGCTCGCGAAGGAGGTCCGCTACAACAGCCTCGGCACCTTCGAGTTCCTCGTCGATGCGACCCGCGGCGAGGGCGAGCCGGCATTCGCGTTCATCGAGGCGAATCCGCGCCTGCAGGTCGAGCATACCGTGACCGAGGAAGTCACCGGCATCGACATCGTGAAGACGCAGTTGCTGCTCGCGTCGGGGCTGCAGCGCTCGCCGAATTGAATCTGACGCAGAGTGAGATTCCCGCGCCGCGCGGCTATGCGATCCAGGCGCGCATCAACATGGAGTCGATGGGCGCGGACGGTACCGCGAAGCCCTCGGGCGGCACGCTGACCGCATTCGAGCTGCCGTCGGGGCCGGGCGTGCGCGTCGATACTTTCGGATATGCCGGCTATACGACCAATCCGAATTTCGATTCGCTGCTCGCGAAGCTGGTGGCGCATTCGCCGTCGTCGAATTTGCCGATGTGGTGGCCAAGACTTATCGCGCGCTGTGCGAGTTCAAGATCGAAGGCGTCGCAGGCCAACATCGCGTTTCTGCAGAGCCTGCTGAAGCATCCGGAGTTCATCGGCAATCGCGTCTACACGCGCTTCATCGAGGACAACATCGCCGACCTGGTCGGAGACCGACAACGGCGCGAATGGCCACAAGCGGTTGTTCTTCGATCGCCCGACGCGGCGCGCACGACGACGCCTGCACGCCGCGCGTCCCGGAGGACGCCTCGCTGGAGTTAAGCTCGGATCGAGCGATCCGCTCGCCGTGCTGCATCATGGTAAATCGGAAGGCGACGCCGGTCGCGCAGAACGCAGCAAACCGAAGATGGCGACTCGCCGTCGCATCCGATATCAGCGGGCCCGAAGGCACCGTCGCGGTCGCCGCGCCGATGCAGGGCACCATCGTTTCACTCGATGTGGCCGAGGGCGACCGCGTGCACGCGGGCCAGCAGCTCTTCGTCATGGAAGCGATGAAGATGGAGCACGTCATCCACGCGCACGTCAGCGGCATCGTGCGGCAGATCACGGTCGCGCAAGGGCGATGCGGTGTTCGAGGGGCATCCGCTCGCGTTCATCGAGGAGGCCGATGTCGGCGTCGCGCAGGCGGCTGAGACGAAGGAAATCGATCTCGATCACATCCGCAACGATTTGAAGGAAGTGCAGGAGCGCCACTCGCTCGGCCTCGATGATGCGCGGCCCGAGGCGGTCGCGCGCCGGCGCAAAACTCATCAGCGCACCGCGCGCGAGAACGTCGACGACCTGTGCGATCCCGGCAGCTTCGTCGAGTACGGCCCGCTGGTGATCGCCGCGCAGCGCCGCCGCCGCACCATCGAGGACCTGGTCAAGAACACGCCCGCCGACGGCCTGGTCGCCGGCATCGGCAGCGTCAATCGCGATCTGGTCGGCGAGGAAAATGCCAACTGCGTCCTGATGTCGTACGACTACACCGTGCTCGCCGGCACGCAGGGGCAGCAGAACCATCGCAAGAAAGATCGGATGTTCGAGATCGCCGAGAAACAGCGACTGCCGGTGGTGTTCTTCACCGAAGGTGGCGGCGGGCGGCCCGGCGATACCGACGGCATCGGCGTGGCGGGCCTCGACTGCCTCGCGTTCAGCTACTGGGGCGGCCTCTCCGGACTGGTGCCGCTGGTCGGCATCAATTCGGGGCGATGCTTCGCCGGCAATGCGGCGCTGCTCGGATGTTGCGACGTCGTCATCGCGACGAAAAATTCCAACATCGGGATGGGCGGTCCCGCGATGATCGAAGGCGGCGGGCTCGGCATCTTCCGGCCCGAGGAAGTCGGCCCCATCGAGGTGCAGGTGCCCAACGGCGTGGTCGACATCGGCGTCGAGGATGAAGCCGAAGCAGTAAAAGTCGCCAAAAAGTATCTTTCGTATTTCCAGGGCCCGCTGAAGAGATTGGGAGTGCGCCGATCAGCGCATTTTGCGCAACATCATTCCCGAAAACCGGCTGCGCATTTACGATGTGCGCGAGGTGATCGAGACGCTCGCCGATACCGGCTCGGTGCTGGAACTGCGCCGCCACTTCGGCCTCGGGATGGTCACCGCGCTGATTCGCATCGAGGGGCGTCCGGTGGGCCTCATCGCGAACAATCCTGTGCACCTCGCGGGCGCGATCGACAGCCCCGGCGCCGACAAGGCCGCGCGCTTCATGCAACTGTGCGACGCCTTCGACATTCCGCTGCTGTTCCTGTGCGACACGCCGGGAATCATGGTCGGGCCCGAGGTCGAGAAGACCGCGCTGGTGCGGCACGCGGCGCGCATGTTCGTGATCGGCTCGAGCGTGACGGTGCCGTTTTTCACCATCGTGCTGCGCAAGGGCTATGGCCTCGGCGCGCAGGCGATGGCGGGTGGAAGCTTCAAGGCGGGCCTCTTCACCATCGCGTGGCCGACGGGCGAGTTCGGCGGCATGGGCCTCGAAGGCGCGGTCAAGCTCGGCTATCGCAAGGAGCTTGCGGCCGAGGAGGATCCGGCGAAGCGCACCGAGCTATTCAACGAGATGGTCGCGAGGATGTATCAGCATGGCAAGGCGGTCAGCACCGCCTCGCACTTCGAGATCGACGACGTGATCGATCCGTTGGATTCGCGCAAATGGATCATGGGCGGCCTGCGCTCCGCGCCGCCGCCGCTCGCCGCGCCACGGCAAAAAGCGCCCCTGCATCGACACCTGGTGAGGGAGCGATTTTTCTTCAGACCATTTCGAAGTTAAGCCGGCGACAGCCAGTTTCGCGGTGAGCTGAAGGGTTCACATGGTGATATGCCCCTGCGACTATCTTGTTGATTCTGCCACGGCCGTAAAATTCGTAGGGGGCGGTTATACCGCCCCGATAGAATCCTGATCCGCGCAGCGGTCTTTTGTTGCGAGCGATTTCGGCACCTCGTGACCGTCCTTGAGTTTGGCCGCGGACCTTTCCGGTCGGTCCTTTGCGCACCAACGGGCCGCACAAAAGGTACAGAGCATTCGGGAGCCTAACGGGGCGGTACAACCGCCCCCTACGGTTCCATTGATGTGCCGATATCCAAACCCTGCAGGAACGCTAGTTCGATTTGAGTCGGCCAATCTGTTCTTCAAAACGTATCGATTTCGAACGAAAATGTCGCGCGCGATGCGTCATGTAGTGGTCGACCGTCTCGCCTGAATGATGGCGCATCACCAGTCGAGCTGGCGGACGATCATATGCGCGAGATAAACAGCGATGGCGCCGCGCGTCGTGCGCTCCAGCAGCGCGCTCCACAGTGCTTCGCGAAAATCGGCGAACGGCCAGGTGTAGAAAAGCATCGTCGCGAGGTCGAATGCGCAATCGCCGCTATCGGCAGCCCTCCCAGTCGATCACGCCGGTGACGCGGTCGTCTTCCATCAGGATGTTGTTGGTGTGGAAATCGAAATGGACGATGTCGTTGCGCTTCGGACATTCGCGCGCGTGCGTCGTGACAATTGCGTTGCAGCGCATCGAGCATCCTCGCGCTTTCGGCTGAGTAGGTCCGAAGAGTATCGATGATGCAGAAATCCGCGTAGCCCTCCATCACGCCCCGAATGATGCGGTCGGGTTCGTCGTTCTCGGAGTCGCCCTGGCCGCGTTGCAGATCATTGAGATGAAGCAACTGCGGCAAAAGCGCGAGCTGAAACGCGAGATCCGATCGGCTCGCCGCGGCATCTCGCGCTGCAGCGACGTATGAGGTCTCTCGACATTCTTCCGATCGCGACATATTCCGGCGCGGGATAGCCGAGGCCTCGTAGCTTGCGGTCGTGCGTGCGGCATTCTCGGCACGAAACTCAGTCGCCGGCGCCGAATTTCAGCACGTAGCGATTCGAATGCTCATCAACGATCCGCGATGCGGCGCCGCTTTCGCCGCGCTCATACGATCCAACGATTTTGTAGTCGCGCCGAGGCGCTGATTGATGATGCGCGATGATGTCCGTCGGCGTTCATCGACCATTTGCTATCCGAAGCTACCAGCGACCGACTCGAAAGGCCGCCGCATCGCAGGCGGCGCGGCTGACCTCGATTACGTCTTCGAGTTTCTGAAGCTGCAGGATCACCTGTTCGAGGCGCGCGTCATCTTTCACCAGTAGCAACATCTCGCTGCGCGCGCCGTCGCCGATCGGAACGCAAATGATGCCGTCGAGGTTGAAGCTGCGCCGTGAGAACAGCCCGCAAATGTGCGACATCACGCCCGGATGGTTGCGCACCATCAGTCGCAGCACCGCGCCCTCGCGGACCGCGGTGTGCGCTTCGTTGCCATGCGAATCAGGCGCGTTCATCGGCTTCTCCTCCAATCATGTCGCGATTGGCGCCGCCCGGCGGCACCATCGGGAAAACGTTTTCCTCGGCAGTCGATCGGCACGTTGATCAGACAGGGACCGGGAGTCGCGAGCGCCTCTGCCAACGACGCGATCGGATCCTCGACGCGGCCCAGATCGATCGCTTCGAGATCGAAGCCGCGCGCGATCGCGGCGAAGTCGGTCTTCGCGTGAAACCGCGACGCGTGAAAACGCTCGCCATAAAAAAGTTGCTGCTGCTGGCGCACCAGGCCGAGATGCTCGTTGTTGAGCAGGATGACTTTGACGTTGACGTTCTCTTCGGCCGCGGTCGCGAGCTCCTGGATGTTCATCAGCAGGCTGCCGTCGCCGCTGAAGCAAACCACCTCGCGATCGGGCATCGCGAGCGCCGCGCCGATCGCGGCCGGCAGCCCGAAGCCCATCGTGCCGAGGCCACCGGAAGTCAGCAACTGGCGCGGATGCGAAAACGGATACGCCTGCGCCACCCACATCTGATGCTGTCCGACATCGGTCGCGACGATCGCATCGCGCGGCAGCATCTCGGCCGCGTAGCGAATGATCCCGTACGGGCGCAGCGGGTCCGATGCTCCCGGCGTCGCCAGCGGATAGCGCCCGCGCAGCATCGCGATGTGGCCGATCCATTCGCGATACGGGTCGCGCCTCGATCATCGGGGCGATCGCGCGAAGAAACTCGCCGGCATCGCTGGTGATGCCGAGCGAGGGATTCTTGATCTTGCCCAACTCGCTCGGGTCGATATCGATGTGGAGGATCTTCGCGTGCGGACAGAACTCCGCGGCTTTGCCGGTCGCGCGATCGTCGAAGCGCACGCCGATTCCGATGAGCAGGTCGCATTCTTCGAGCAGCAAGATTGGTGTAGCGCGCCGCATGCATCCCGACCATGCCGACGAACAGTGGATGGTCATTCGGAATCGCGCCGAGGCCGAGCAGCGTCGAGGCCGCCGGGAATAGAGGCCGTCTCCATCAGTTGCAGCAGGTCCTTCGAGGCTTCCGCTGCGATGATGCCGGCGCCGACCATCAGCATCGGACGCTGCGCGCGAGTTGATCAGTTCCGCGGCGCGCGCTGCAGATCATCGCGATGCGATCGGAGGCGGGCGATCGGGTCGCACGGCTTCGGGGAGCGCATCGAGCTCGATAGTTTCGGTCTGCACATCCTTGGGCACATCGACGACCACCGGGCCCGGCCGTCCCGAAGTCGCGATCCGAAACGCATCGGGAAGCACCTCGAGCCAGCTCGCCAACCGAGCGCACCTGGAAGTTATGCTTCGTGATCGGAATCGTGAGGCCGTAGGTATCGATTTCCTGGAACGCATCGGTGCCGATCATCTTGCGCGGGACCTGCGCCGGTGATGGCGACGAGCGGAATCGAGTCGAGTTTCGCATCGGCGATGGCGGTGAGCAGATTGGTCGCGCCGGGACCCGAAGTGCCGAGGCATACCGCCGGGCGGCCGGTCGCGCGCGCCATCCCCTGCGCGATGAATCCCGCGCCCTGCTCGTGCCGCGCGAGGACGTGACGCAGAGTCGCTCTGGCTCAAGCGCGTCGTAGAGCGGCAGGCTGGCGCCTCCGGGGATTCCCGCGACGATGCTGACGCCGTGGCGTTGCAGCATCTTGATGATGAGTTCGGCGCCGTTCAGTTTCATGGAAGCTCTCCTCGTTCGGATAGCTCCCTGCGGTCGGACGGAAGGCGGGGTGGCTGAAAAGACGAAACCCCCGCCGGCCATCGCGCCAGCAGGGGTTTCGAAAGTTACTTGATCATCCCCGCTACGGCGCTATGGCCTCGGTAACGACGACTACGACGAGAATGAGGCCGAGAATTCGGCCGCTGCTAATCAGGCTGTCGTGTGCGTCGGTCGGGGGACATTGAGGCGCCGATACTAGCGACTTGATGAGTCGGAGGCAAGCGGTAAAGCGAACCGGCGTTGTGCCGAACCCGTTGAATGGACTCGCAGCCTAAATCCTCATACATGAAGCATTCGCCATTGGCGGGAGGGAGCTAGAGCATAATTATGAGATGCGACGTAAGAAGGTGGGGCATGGTTTTTCTAGGCGCGATAGTATCGATCGGACTCCTGAACTCTGTCGCCCTTGCAGCCCATCACGAAAGGTTTAAAGAGAACTGCTCCGGCGCTTTCGTCACCGCTCAGTTCAGCTTCGATGGATCCGGCAACGCGGGTCAGTACACGGCTACCTGCCGCACCTCGATGGGCAGGGCTTTGAAAACCGGCGTCTCACAGAGTGCCACTAACGTCACAGGAGCCTGCACCGCACCTGATGGAACGGCTGGCACTCAATACAATTTATTGGAGCGATTCGACTCCGTAACATTTGAAAAGGATGGGTCGCAGCTCTTTTCTTTTTCCAACTCCGGAACGGAGTGTTACAGCAATACCACCAACGTCTTCAGCAAAACCGAGAGTTGGACGATTAACGGGGGAACCGGGAAGTTCAAAAACGCCACCGGCAACGGAACCGAGTCGATAAGCGGCATTACCATCGATAAACCAGCCAGCCCGGGATTTGGAACTTTCGGCGCGGAACAGACGAACTCCATCGGAACGATCTCATGGTAGCAGCTTCTGGCCGTTCCTGGCTGGGCGCCATACGATCAAAATTGTAAGATCGAAATGGAGGACAGCATCGTGAAAATCGAACTAAATCACACGATCGTCCCTGCGCATGACAAGGAACAATCCGCGCGGTTTTATGCGAGGATTTTCGGCCTCAAGTACGAGGGGCCGTTCGGGCATTTCGCGCCGATTCGGATCCCGGTCAGTCGCTGTCGCTCGATTTCGACAATCGCACGTCCTTCCAACCGCATCACTATGCCTTCAAGGTCGGCGAGCCCGAGTTCGATGAAATCTTCGGACGGGTGAAGGCCGAAGGTCTCGCCTTCGGCAGCGGACCATTCTCGCCCGACGACATGAAAATCAATCATTGGAATGGCGGACGCGGCGTTTACTTCCGTGATCCCAACGGGCATCTGCTGGAGCTGCTGACGAAGGACTACACGCTGGAGATGATGCTTCCGGAAAACGCGAATCGGTAACGACCGCTTTCTAAGACAGCACGCCCGATTTGCGCTTCGGATACGCCAGCTTGCGCATCGAGGCGGGTGGGCCATCGAAGAAGCCGATCGAGTTGACCCATAAGTCGCCGCCCATCAGATGGCGCAACTGCGGCGTCGCGCGATGCCATACTTCCTCGCGCACCGACACGATGTGGTTTTCCTGCACGCGCAGGAACGGCCGCACGTAGTAGGCGAACAGCGCCCGCCGCATCTGATCGCGCGAGACGTTCGCGCCGGTCTTGTGCCAGGTGTATCCGTGCAGGAACGCGACTGAGCCCGCGCTGCCGATGATCGGCACGGTGGGATATTCGCCCTCGGGCTTTGGATTGTCGCGGAGCTTGTGCGAACCCGGGACATAGCGTGTGCCGCCATTCTCCTCGGTGAAGTCATCGAGCATCCACATCGCGTTGGCCGCGAGCAGGTACTCGGGATGCGGCGGCGGAACGTAGCCGGAATCCGAATGCAGCACCATTTCCTCGCCGCCGGGGCCTGTAGTGTTGGAGGAAAATCCGGACAGGATGAAATCGCCGCCGAGCAGCTTGTTCATCACGCCCATCACATCTTCATGCTGAACGATCTGCTCGAAGACCTCGCCCTTGTTGACGAGGTTGAAGACGCGCTGATTGGCGCCCTCGGATTCGATGAAGCCGTTGCCGCTCGCGCGCTCCGCGGTGTTGAGGGCATCGACGTCTTTCCTAATGCGCGCCAGCAGATCGGGTGGAATGAAATCGGGAACGACGCATACGCCGTCCGCCTCGACCTTGCTGACGATGGTATCGATATCAGTTCGCATTTGATTCCGCCTCGCCTAATCGGAAACCGTCTCAGAGTCCGCCACGTAGCCCTGCTTGGGCAACAGGAACAGCAACAGCAGACATAGCAGTAAAACCGGCACCATCAGGTAGAAGACATCATTGTAAGCCATGCTCGTGGCCTGGCGGTTCACCATCCTATTTACGAAATCGAGGTCGGATCTGCCAATCGCAGCAGAGTTATAGCCATAGGCCTGGAAGGCGCCCCTCAAGCTCCGATCCATCTGCGCGAACTGATGGTTAAGTGGATTGAGGGTACTCACCAACACCGAACGATGATACTGGGTGCGGCGCGCGAGGATCGTCGCCAGGACCGCGTATGCCAAATTGCCGGATTCGCGCCGAGTCAGCGCGTTGAGGCCTGATGCGCCAGTCATCTGGGGGCGCGGAATCGAGCTTAACGAAACAGTGTTGACCGTCACCATTGCCGCGCCCGTTCCGATGCCCATCAACACCAGGCTGGGGGTGAAGCTCCAAAATCCGACATTTAAGTCGAAATGCGCGAGCCGCCAATACGCGAGGACCAGGACTACCACGCCGGCGCCCACCAGCAGTCGCGGGCTGACGTGATTGTAGATCCTGCCCACCAACGGCATCACCATAAACATCGCGATGGCACGCGGCATCAGAACCAGTCCTGCCTGATAGGCAGGATAGCCCAGCAGGTTTTCCGTGAACTGCGGCAGCACGAAGCTTGATCCATAAAGCGCGAAACTGGTGATCGCGCTGATGCCGCATCCGACGCTCAAGAGTTTATTTTTGAATAGCCGGAAATCGATAATCGGTTCGGCGCTGGTCAGCTCCCAGGCCAGCAGTGCGACAATGCCGAGGCCCGCAGCGATTGTTCCAGTCACGATCCAGTTGGAGGCGAACCAGTCGACCTCCTCGCCGCGCTCAAGCACGACCTGCGCGGCAGTGAGTCCGACGGTCAATAGGATGATTCCGGTCCAATCGACGCGTTGCACACCTCGCTTCAAGTACGGCGGGTCGTGGACAAACGTACTGACCATCAACATTCCGACAATGCAAAACGGCACATTGATGTAGAACACCCATTGCCATCCATACTTATCGACCAGCCATCCGCCGATCACCGGGCCGATCGCGGGTGCGAGGACCACGCCCATGCTGAAGATCGCCATCGCCATGCCTTGTTCGGCGGGAGGGAAGGTCTCGCGCGCGATGGCCTGCGAGCAGGGCATCAGGCTGCCGCCGCCGATCCCCTGCAGCACCCGATAAAAAATCATCTGATGGAACGTGGTCGAGGTGCCGGCGAGCACCGAACCGAAGATGAACAGCGCCATCGATACCAGGAACAAACGCTTGCGGCCGAGCAGCGCCACCCACCACGCCGCCATCGTCACCATGATGATTTCCGCGATGGTGTAGGCGGTCGAGACCCAGGTGATGGTCAGAAAGATCTTCGCCGAAGAGTCCCCATCATGTGCGGCATTGCGATATTGACTACGGTGGCATCCATCACCGCCAGAAAAGTGCCGAGCATCACCGAAGCGGCAATCAGCCATTTGCGGCTGTTGGATACTTCGTACTCGGCGGGCAAGCGCGGGGTGGGGAGGGTTGCCATAGACAGTGACTGTGGCGCATTCAGGACCGGGTTCGCCAGATGCCCTCCGGCGATCTATTGCCCGCGAGATAACCTCGGAGCAGACAATCCGGACCCACCTCATTCGGATCGCCGGCATTTGTCCGAAAGGCATCCAGAGAACCCCGAGCTAGCACAGAGTTACCATTGCTCGTAATGGACGGCGCGGCGCTCGTAGCCGGAGCTTCGCAGCAAATCGCGGATGCGAATGACGCCTTTGCCGACTCCGCAAATGTAGAACTGACGCGCGCGATTGGTATCGGCGGCGACCCAGCGCCGATTCACCTCGTCATGAAGGCGCTCGTAGATGTTGTCGCCCGAAGCATCATTTCGAAGCGGAAGGTTCTCATCGTGCGAGGCGAGCGCATCGAGTTCACCGCTATATAAGATGTGCGCGCGATCGGATGCCGCATAGAGCAGGAACATCGGCGCATGCGACGCCGATTGCGCGCGATGAAGCATGGGCAGAATCGGCGCGATCGCGGTGCCCTCCGCGATGAGGACGGTTTCCACTTGCGGTGGCGCATCCAGGGTGAAGTTGCCGAACGGTCCCATGAACTCGACCGCATCGCCGGGTGCGCGCTCGAACAGCCATCCGACGCCGCGGCCTCCCGCGACCTGGTTGAAACAGATTTCGATGAGCCGTCGCTCCATCGAGGCGATCGAATAGGCGCGCCGCGCGCACTTCGTCGCCGAGCGGAATCAGGATCGAGATGAACTGGCCGGGCAGCCAATTTGAAATTCGCGCCCTCGCGCATCTGCAAGAAGATCGATCGCGTATCGTCATTGTGATCGACGATGCGATCGACGACCGAGAGCCAGGTGCCCCGCGATGAAGTTGCTTCGGCCATCAGCGTTAGCTTCTCCTCGCGGCTCTCGCTCGCGAGGTTGATCGTGAAGCGCGGGATGACGACGGTGATCTCGGCGTCGGGATCGGTCACCACCGCCTGGCATCCGAGGCGCGAGGTCGGGGTGAGGCCCGGCGCTTTGTCGAGCATGTCCTCCTCGGATTCCTCGGCCTCGCTCAGCTTGGCCATACCTTCTTTGACGACGACATGACAGGTAGTGCAGGCGCAGTTGCCGCCGCATGCGTGCTCGAGGTGAATTTTGTGCCCGAGCAGGATGTCGAGGATCGAGCCGGGCCGGCCATCATGATGAAAGGGGGCATCGGCGGGGTTGAACTCGATTACCCGGTCGGGATCGCCGTTTTCGAATTTGACGTGCAACTTCGCCATGGTCAGGCTTCAGGATATGCGTCGCGGAGGCTGATGCGAAACCGCGCCGTCCTATGCTAAGTGGACATCGCCACAGCACTTGCGTTTTCGCCGAACTTTCGCCATGATGCTGCGAAAGGCTGATCCCACGCCGCAGGGGACTTACAATGCCACATTGACCAAGCGCCAGAAGCAACTCGTTGACTACCTCGACAATTATATCAATGAGCACGGATACGCACCCACCCTTGCGGAGGTCGGCGAGTTTTTCGGGCTTTCGTCGCTGGCGACCGTCCACAAGCATTTGCGCAATCTCGAATCGAAGGGATTCATCAAGCGGCAGCACAATCACAGCCGCGCGCTCGAAATCTCCCAGCGCCGGAAGCGAGATGGCGGGGGCGCAGGAGCTTCCGTCTGCTCGGGCCAGGTTGCCGCAGGTCAGCCAATCGAGGCAATCGAGGGCAACGAAACCATCTCCGTGCCCGAGGACTTCGTGCGGCGTGACAATACCTTCTGTTTACGGGTGCGGGGCGAATCGATGGTCGATGACGGCATTCGCGACGGCGACTACATCATCGTCGAGGGACGCGATACCGCTACCAATGGCGAGACCGTGGTGGCGTTGGTCGGGAACGAAGCTACCGTGAAGCGCTTCTTTCG
Source organism: uncultured delta proteobacterium (assembly GCA_963848285.1). Lineage (GTDB taxonomy): Bacteria > Desulfobacterota > Binatia > Binatales > Binataceae > DATGKG01. The sequence goes on from CAWKCZ010000003.1 coordinate 484,140, forward strand.
AGAATCGGATGGGCGGGTTCGGCTGCAGCCGGCGAATCAGCTGATGGAGCCGATATTCGTCAGTCAGGGCGACTTGCAGATTCGCGGAGTGGTGGTGGGCCTGATGCGGCACTACCGCTGAGAACGGCGGTACCGGATCGGCCCGGTACCTTCTAGTGCAGATAGCGGTTCTTCGACGGCATAATCGGGATCAGCAGATCGTCGCGGAAGGAGCTGGGCTCGAACAGCGACGCGTGCCCGTGCTTCGTCCTCGCGATGGGCACCCTCGAGAAAGGTGTGCAACACGAATCCCACCAACATTCCCGCGTTCAAAACCAGCAGCAGCACTAGGGGAGTCATTTTTTCGCCTCTCGCCGAAAACAGCAGCGGCGTGGAATATAGGGAATGCATCCCTCGTGCCGCTCGAATGCGGGAAAAGTTGGCGAAATTGTCGATGCTTTACTACGCGAAGTTAGACGCTGAGTGACTCGAAGTGCACACAGGTGACTCGGAACGGAACGGCGGAACATGGGATGGTGACTTTGAAACATGATCCGCGCTCCGAGTATCGATTCCACTTGCAAGCGGCCCCCCAGCGATTTCAGATTGACGCTGCACCAGCGCCAATCCCAGTCCGAGCCCGCGATGGCGACGGATGCTGGAGTGCGAAAGCTGCACCAGCGGTTCGAAGGCGGTTGAAAGCAGGTCGTGGCTGATGCCCTCGCCAGTGTCGCGAACCTCGATGTCGCAGGCTTAGCGGCGCTTCCAGTACCTCGGCTGACACCGATTGTGACTCGCTCCCTCTTCGGTGAATTTGATCGCATTGCTGGCGAGGTTCAAGCACGATCGATCGCAGCGGCCGGCGTCGCGTGACGATGGTCGCGGAGCATGTTCGAAGATTGATCGCAACGGCGAAGAGCGGTTGCGGTTCGATGCGGTCAGAATTTCTTCGAGCTCGGCAAAGAATTCCGCCAGCTCGATCTCTTCCTCGATGGCCGTGTCTGCGCCGGCGCATGCCCGAGCGCAAATTCGAGAACATTCTCGACCGTCTGCGCGAGTTCGTGCACGTTGGCGTTCATCCGTTCGATGATCGTCGATCCGGTCGGGTTCGAGCGGTGCGTCGCCAGCGACCGCCGCCTCGTCGCGCAGGATATCGAGGTATCCGAGCAGCACCTGGACCGGAGTCCGCAGCTCGTGCGCGAGATTGGCCAACGACTCGAAAGATCGCACGTTCCATCTGGACCAGTTGCGGCAACCGTTTGCGGTGGATCGAAGCGCGGTTGCTCCACCAGCAGCGCCGCGGCTCGCGTCGCAGCGCCGTGCGACAGCATTCGGTAAAGTGTCCATATTCCCTCGTTGTCCCGAGGCTGGATCTGGAGGTCGCTGGATGTAACCTCTCGAGGCTATCCATTAGCGAAAGCGAGAGGATGACATAATCAGGCAGTAGCCTAAGCTCGATAGGGAAAAGTACCTAGATCAGCAGATCGACTAAAACCTCAGTGACACATGTTGCGGATTATCGTTAACTTCTTGTGTGTAACTACACTGCGCTCAATTCAGCAGCAGCGTGCGCTTCCCCTCGATGATGTGCCGCGAGCGCGGCCTTTACCGCATGCGCACGAGCGCGCGGTGCAATCGCGATAGCTCTGCTTTTCCAATACGCGCCGAGTTGAGACGTTTAATTCCATTTCAATTGCATGCGACAGTGTCCGCAGACTGCGCGCTGCAAACTGCCGCCACGACCTGCCAAGCGATTGAGCGTCGCACAGGTGCGCCATTTTTTGATCGCGCGATCTTCATCACGCCGCCTCCTCGTGAATCGCGCGGTTCGCGATCGCGCAGAATCAAGTTGCTCCAAACGCGGATCGAATCGCCCAGAATGATCGATCACCACCGCGATGAAAAATGCCGTCATCGCCGCGTCCACGCGATCGTTCCAGATGAGGCGGCCGATCTCGAGGCCGCGCTCCGCCGGTTGTCGTCCGGCGCTGGTCAGCTCGGCTGCGAGCTTCGCTGCATGCGCGAGGAATCCGACATTCGGCATCGCGCTGAAAATTTTTTCGATGCCCGCCGTCATCGTCACCGCAGACCAGCCATACCAGCGGAATCAGCGTTACGAATGCATAGCGGCGCTTTGCCGGAGCGAATCATCGCGCTGGTCGCGACGCATAGCGCGATGGTCGCGAGCATCTGGTTGGCGATGCCGAACAGTGGCCACAGCGAGTTGATGCCGCCGAGCGGGTCGATGGTGCCGAAGTAGAGAAAGTAGCCCCACGCCGCGACAATCAGCATCGAGGTCGCGACGATGTTCGGATACGACGGAGCTGTCGGCCGAGCGGCTCATATATATGTCCGAGCAGATCCTGCAACATGAAGCGCGCGACGCGCGTGCCGGCATCGAGGGTGCTCAGGATGAACAGCGCCTCGAACATGATCGCGAAGTGGTACCAGAGCCCCATCACAGCCTGGCCCGCCGAGCGAATGCGCGAAGATTTGCGCCATGCCCACCGCGAGTGACGGCGCGCCTCCGGTGCGCGCATAGAGCGTCGTCTCGCCGACCGCGCTCGCCAACTGCTGCATGTGAATGTCGCTGACCGGGAATCCCCAAGAGGAAATCTTCGCGCATGCCGCGGCGCCCGACGCCGACCACGCCGGCCGGGCTGTTGATCGCGAAGTAGACTCCGGGTTGCAGCATCACCGCGGCGATCACCGCCATGATCGCGACGAACGATTCCATCATCATGCGCGCCGTAGCCGACCATGCCGCGCGTCGCCTTCGCGCGTCAGCATCTTCGGCGTGGTGCCGGAGGCGATCAGCGAATGAAATCCCGAGATCGCGCCGCACGCCACGGTGATGAATGCGAAGGGAAAAACTTTGCCGCCGAATACCGGGCCGCTGCCGTCGACGAATTGGGTCAGCGGCGGCATCAGCGCGTGCGGATGCAACGCGACGATACCCATCGCCAGCGCGAGGATGGTGCCGATCTTGATGAACGCGGAAAGGTAGTCGCGCGGCGCCAGCAGCAGCCAGATCGGCAGGATCGATGCGAGCAGCCCGTACGCGATGATCCATATCGCCAGATGCGGCGCGTCCATGAAGAAGTAGCTGGCCGAAGCTGAAGCCCTCGACGAAGCGCCCGCCCCATACCGCGAGCAGGATCAGCCCGACGCCGAGAATCGAGCCCTCGATGAGGCGGCCCGGCCGAAGATGCGTCATGTAGATGCCCACCAGCATCGCGATCGGCACGGTCGCCGCGACCGTCGAGGTCGCCCAGATGCTGTGCTTCATCGCGTTGACCACGACCAGACCGAGCACCGCGATCAGGATGACCATGATCATCAGCACGCCGATGAGCGCGGTGAATCCTCCGACCGGGCCGATTTCCTCGGAGGCCATCTTGCCGAGCGAGCGGCCGTCGCGCTTGAGCGAATAGCCCAGGATGACGAAATCCTGCACGCATCCGCCGAGCACCGCGCCGACGATGATCCAGATCGTCGAGGGCAGGTACCCGAACTGCGCCGCCAGGACCGGACCGACCAGCGGGCCGGGGCCGGCGATCGCCGCGAAGTGATGGCCGAAGGTGATCCAGCGCGCGGTCGGTACATAGTCGCGTCCGTTGGCGAGACGAATCGCGGGAGTCGGATGCGAATCATCGAGTTCGAGAACTTTGGCCGCGATGAAAGCGGAATAGAAACGGTAGCCGAGCGCATAGACGCATACCGCGGCGACGATGAACCATAGCACGCTCGGCTGCTCGCCGCGCGCGAACGCGATGGTTGCGAGGCCGAACGCGCCGAGGCAGCCGACCGCGACCCACAGCAGAGTGCGAAGCATCTTCACGATACGCGCATTTAGTCGCCATGCGGGTTGTGAATCAAGCGAGTACTGGCAATCGAGTGGGCAAATAGTTCAACCAATGCGCAGAAACCCGATGTGAATTCGCTCGGCGCCATCGCGTCTAAAATATTGCGCTCCATCCGCATGCCTACACTTCCACAAGGAGACACCTGATCATGAAAATCTCGACGCGAGGACTTACCCTCGGTGCGATGAGTATCGTCGGATTTCTGGCCGTCGCGGGATGCAGTTCGCGCGAGGAAAAAGTGACCACCGCCTCCGCCGCCGCAGGTCGTCGTTCAGCCTGCGCCGGTAGTCGTCGCGCCTCCCCGGCTCCGCGCGTGGTGACTGAAAAGACCACCACCGAGCGTTCGGTCAATAACACCGCCGATAACAGTGCGGATGCCACCGGCAACAACACCTCACAGCAGCGGTCTTCGAGCTATCACAGCGAAACCACCACGGTGACGCCGGCCACGCCTCCGCCTCCGGTAAATGAAACGACTACCACGACCGATCAGAAGAAGACCTACGAATCGAACTACTAGAGCTTGCGACTGGAAGGTGAGAGAATTCATTTATCTCTCACCTTCTTTTCATTTCTCCCGGAGATTGACCCAATGCAGTCGTCGCGAAGATATTTATGGATTTGCGTTCACGGTCGCGCTCGGTTTTTGGCTGGCCATCAGCCCCGCTCAGGCCCCGGAACTGAAGACCCAACGTCGTGCCGGGAAACGCGGCATCGCGAAATGCGCCGGCAGCTCCCGCTTCAGGGAAGAGAACCACCGATTCATCGGTGTCGCTGGATAAAGACAGCGCACCATGGTCCAACATCATCATTACAACTCCGATGCCGAACGCGCGCAGGACGACCTGCTCATCACCGAGGTCAAGAGCGCGCTGGCGGAAAATGGGATCTCGAAAGATTATCCGGTCGAGGTCGACGCGGACCACGGGACGGTTGTTCTGAGAGGCGTTGTCGCATCCGCCGATGATGTGAAAACTGCGGCCGCCGATGCGGCTGGGGTTCATGGGGTGGTGGGGGTCAAAAACGAGTTACGCGTTCACGCGACCCCTTAGAAGTCAGACTCGTTTGTGAAACTCATCGGCTACCGTTATCGGTCTCCACGTGATGATATGGGGTGGCGCAGCGCTGGTGGTGAAACCTACGCCGCAAGGGTTCCGTGACTTGGTTGCGCGACGACTTTCTCGAGTTTCCCGAAATCTCAAGTTTCCGAGGCTAGGAATTCTCGCGCATACTGTGCGGTGGTCTCCAGCTCCCGGTCGCCGAGTTCTATCGAGGGTTCAATCTCGCTGCCTTCATGCCACTCGTTAAAGCTCGTCACCAGCACCCAGTCGGGCTTGGCCGCAATAGCTTCCTCCCACAGGACTTTGTAACTGTCGCCGAGGTGGCGTTCGGTAATCGGTCGCGGCGGTTTGCGCGAAGGCTGCATGGAATCATCATAACCAGGAATGATCGTCACACACGCGATGCGATCTGGGGCGGCGATTTTCACCCATGCTGGAAAAAGCGCCCTCGCCCATGCACGGAGCTGTTCCGGCGATTTCCCCTTAGTCAGCGGCGTCGGATTGTAAGTATGAATGCCGTCGAAAATGCGCGCCGCGTTGGATGAGATTCGGTCTCCGATGAACATCACGCCGCCCGGATACTTCACCTTCAGGTCTTTAATCACCTTCTCCCATCGGTAAAGCTTCAACTGCATGATCGCGCGCTCGAAGACGAAGATCACCGATTGATTTCGCACCTTCAGCCATGCGGGATGCACGCCGTATTTTTCGATGATGTAACTGAGATCGTCGACGGCTCCCTCGATGGTTGGATGGTCACGCGGGGGAACGGTTTCGTAATAGATCGTCACTTTCAGGCCATACTTTTCGGCCTGGTTCAGAATGAGCGGCAGGCCTTCGTCGTGAAAGTCCCCTTTGGCCCACCAGCTCACGATGAATCCGGTCAGCCCGGCTTTGCTGGCCTGTCGGCAATGCGTTTCAACCACTATGGGGTCGTGGCTGTCATAGGGGCCGAGGATGGGATAGTGCGTGGATTCACCGATGCGCCGCGCGGCTACGTCCACATCCTTCCAGTGGAACCACCGCTTGCTGACTTCCGGATTCGCATACCATCCATAGTAGAATGCCAGCACCTCTTTGGGCACCTCGATAAAGTCTGACTGTGAACGAGCGCCGATAAGCAGTCCGGAAGCGGACGGCGGAGCATCGGGATGCACCGCCGTCCGAGGTTTCACGATCGTATCAGCCGCCGAAATACGCGCGTGGATTATCCACCGTCAGTGTATGGATTTTTTCCTGCGGATACGCCGGCTTTGAGCATCTGTGGAATGATGTTGCGGCAAACGTGCGCGTAGTTGGAATTCGGCGCCGCCTCCATCATCTTCTCGATCGCCGGGAACGTGCGGCCCAGCCAGCATCCGACTGCGTCCTGCGACAGCATGATCCGGTCGAAGCCTACAGCCAGCAGTCCGATCAGCGATGCCAGACGCATCTTATCGGGCGCGATCGGCTCCAGTCCGAAGCGATCGAATCCAATCCAAGCGCCGCGGTTCAGAATGTCGAAGTAGTACTTCATGTCGCCCACGCCGCACGCATGTCCGATCAGCACACGGTTGAAATCGACGCCTTCTTCTTTGAAAATGTCCAGCGTCTCGCGTCCGAACGGCGAGCTTTCGCTGTTGTGGCAGAGCAACGGCGCGCCGGTCTTCTTCTGCGCACGCGCCGCCGCCCGCAGGCACTTTTCTTCATATTTGGTGATGGCGGTGTCCTCGGACATCCCTGGGATGCCGCCGGTCGCCGTTTTGATCAGACCCGGTTTGATTCCGGTGTTCCCGATGCCCTCGGTCAACTCCTTGATATAGACATCGGCGATGTCGTCTGGGTCGAGCATGCGGAAATGCTGAGGGATGCCGAAGGCGTCATTATATAAGCCGGTCGCGATGATCACTCGCATCCCCGATTTCTCGGCGACTTCCGCCGCGAATTCCGGGTCGCGACCGAGTTCCATCGGACATGGATCGACGAAGCTCGAGACCCCGAGGTCCTGGATTTCCTTCATACGATCGACCGCTTTGCCGACTTCCGATTTGCGGTTGAAGCCGCGATTATCGAGTTCCCAGCCCGGGAAATCCGGCGGTCAGATGCTCATGGATGAGCGTGAAACCCAGGTCGCGTGCGTTCGCTCTTGCCGACGACGGTGTTAATCGACATTTTTGACTCCTTTGGTTGCGGAGCGCTCGAGGGCGTCCGAGCAACAATCAGTGTGGCGCCAAAGCTAGTACAAGCCGGCGCAAATGACGACCAAAAGCGTTGCGGCCGCGCGGGCACCATCGCGCGGCTCAGGAATCGACTATGTAGAGGCGCCATTTTTCGGGGACGCCTTTGAGCCTATGGACTCCATGATCTTCGAACTTGATCCCCGACTTCGGAACCAGATCTCGGACTGCGCTCGATACCACTACTTCGCTGGCTCCCGCCTTGGCAGCAACGCGAGCGCCGATATGAATCGCGATGCCCACCACTTCGCCACCGATGATTTGGTACTCGCCCGCATGCAAACCCGCCCTAATTTCGAGCCCCAGGGTACGGACGGCCTCGCGGATTGAGGAGGCACATCGAATAGCCTTTGCAGCGGCCTTGAAGGTGGCCAGCATTCCATCACCAGTCGTGGTCACTTCTTTGCCGGAGGCGGCGCGAAGCTCCCTACGGACCGCGGCATAGTAGTGATTCATGACCTCGGACCAGCGTCGATCGCCCATTCGGACTGCCTTCTCGGTCGAGCCCACAATATCGACAAACAGCATTGTGGCGAGCTTCCGATCGAGGTCGCGATCGTCGAGCGCCCGCCCTTTTCGGATCAGGACGCTCTCCGGCAACCGTTCATACTGATGGCCGATGCGCCGCGAAACCGCATAGGCCACATACGCACGCGCGCGTTTCTCGCTTCCACATCGAACAACCTTTTCTCGCGGTGGCCCGTCCCAAAAAATCCGCCGGTCTTGGCCCGCTCCGATAACCCTGACGGCACCCCATTTGAGGAGCGCATTTGGGCCGACCCGTCGAACCGCCCAGGCTTTGGAGGTGTAACCGGAAACGTTCGACTGGTGAACTCCAATGCGGAGAAACTTCGCCATAGGTTAAGGTTTGAATGGTTTGGTGTTTTCGCGATTGAACGCAAGCAGAATTTCAGCGGATTTTGCCACTTCCGACAATGCTCCGACTAATGAATTTGCCACGCTTATTCCCCTCGGCCCACTTTTTCTTAAGCGGCACTCCGACCTCGTTCTACTAAAGCCGGTTGTCTGCCTTTCCCGCTTGGCGATACAAGTGACATCGTGTCCGCCGAGCCGCTTGTGATCGCCTGTGCTGCCGACCGGGATTATGCCCTGCCACTCGCGGTAATGCTGACATCGGTGGTCGCTAATCTCGACCCGAGGCGCCCACTTAGAGTCTATCTCGTCGACAGCGGGCTCGACCGGGAAACGCGGTCGCTGATCGCGGCTTCGCTCGATGAGCGAGTGGTGCTTCATTGGATTTCTCCCGACCGGACCGGGTTCGTCGATCTGCCGCTGTGGGGCCGGATGACGATCGCGACCTACGATAAATTGACCATCGGTCGATGGTTACCCAAGTTTGAGGAACGGGTGCTCTGGCTTGATTGCGACTTGCTGGCGCTCGCAGATCTGACTCGCCTTTGGGAAAGCGGCCTCGGCGGTTGCGGCGTTCTCGCAACTCAGGATCTGTTCGTCCCAACCGTCGGCGCACGCTTCGGCGTCGCATGCTATCAGGAACTCGGTATCGACTCGGACGCAGAATATTTCAATGCGGGAATCATGTTGATTGACGTAGCACGCTGGCGCAGCGACGATATCGCGGCGCGCGCGCTCGGATATCTAAGGCGTTACCGACGACGAGTTTATTTCTGGGACCAGGAGGCGCTCAACGCCGCTCTCGCGAGCAGATGGAGCAAGCTCGATCGAAGATGGAACTGGAGCCCGAGATTCAATCTGAAAGGTTTCAACCACGCCGCTGATAACGACGCTGAGAACTCACCTTGGATAGTTCACTTTACCGGAAACTTAAAACCCTGGCGCTTCGAAGGAAAAAGCGCTCCCTACCAGCTTTACTACCAATACCTTGATCGCACGGCGTGGGCCGGATGGCGGCCGGCGCAAAGCTGGAAGAATCTGGCGCTCAGCCACTACGAGTCATCCCGATTCCGAAACATACTGGCTCCGCTCGAAAAGCTGGCGATGATATTCGAGCGTGCGATGACGCTCCGCTACGTTACAGCCGACTTGGATGAAGCTGCGTCATGAAGAAGCGACGATTGGAGCTCGCGACCGCGGCGATGGTTCGAAGTTCCCCACGGTTCGAGGCGAAGCGTAGCGCATGAAGGGAAAGCTTCGAGTAGGTGTCGTCGGATGCGGCAACATCGCTAATTGGATCCATCTGCCGGTCCTGGCTCGCATGCGTAATGTCGAACTTGCGGCAGCCGCTGATCCCGATCCTCGCGCAAGGGACCGGGCCGCGCGAATAGTTAAGGGGCCAGTCTTCGAGCGCCCGGAAGATCTCTTCGCACGCAACGACATCGACGCCGTGTTCATTTGCGCGCCGACCAACCTTCATCACGATCTCGCCGTTGCGGCCTGTACCGCCCGCAAGCATCTCTACCTCGAGAAACCACTCGCGAGCGCCGCCGACCAGGGTCGCCGCATTCTGGAGGCTGCCGCGGACGCCGGAGTGGTGGCGATGATCGGCTTCAATCGACGATTCCATCGAGTGGTCGCGGAGGCACGGCGCATCATCACCCAGGGACGCGTGGGAAAGGTTCGTACGGTGCAAACGGTGCTGTGCGACCCCGCGCCGAGCATCGGAACCTCCGAATGGAGGAAGCATCGTGTCAGCGGCGGCGGTGTGCTGCTCGACCTGGCCTCGCACCATCTCGATCTGGTGCGATTTCTTCTTGACGACGAGTTCAGCCAGGTCGACGCGCGTATCGAGTCCGAAGAAACTGAAAGTGACTCCGCTTGGCTCCGCATGACGATGGATCGAGGAACCGAAGTTCAAAGCTTCTTTTCGTGCCGTTCGGGCCTTACTGATTCGATCCAACTTGTCGGTGAGCGTGGAACGCTGAAAATCGATCGATTTTGCACCGCGCCCGAGCTTCGCGTACCTCGCCGACTGGGCTATGGGCTTAGAACTTCGCGATCGTTTCCCTCAGTCGCCAATTTGAACTGGCGTCTTCGCAAGTTGACACGCCCATCCTATGACCTTTCGTATCGGCACGCGTTCGATACATTTGTAGCTCTTACTCAAGGGCAGCGGCGCGATGCACCCACACTTCAAGATGGTATGCGCAGTTTGGAGGTCGCTATCGCGGCGGAAGAATCGGCGCGCCTCAGCCGCCCGGTTTTTATCAACGACTAGCCGCGCCATCAAAAAGCATTGCCAAAGCCGCCCTCGCGACCTCGCCAGCAGTCACATTCGCAACGCAGGGCGCAGGGGCTCCAGGCGAAATTCTAAAACGGCAATGCCAGTCGCATCCGAAGCATTCCATTGGATGCCACACGACGCGTGGCACTGACCTGCCTTCCTGGGCCGGGGCGTCGTAGGGCACGCACCAGCCGAATGTCCCGCCTCCCTCGATGCATAATGTAGGCGCTCCCGATGCGGCCGCAACGTGAAGCGCGCCGGAATCGTTGGCAATAACCAGGCTTGCACCGGCGCTGAGTTGGGCGAATTGTTCCACTGAAAGTGAGCCTGTGAGATCGCTCAGGGGTGCGGTGGAGAGCTTGCAAATGGCAACTGCCAGCGGTTTTTCCACAAAGGTTCCGCATATCAAACCACGCATTCCGGTCGCGGCGAATATTTCTTCTGCGACCGCCGCAAATTTCTCGGCGGGCCAGCGTTTGAGGGCGTCGTAAGCGCCCGGGCACAAGATATAGAAAGGTGACCCGCATGGCGGCGGAGCGAGCTTGTCCTCCAGAATCAGCTTCGGGGCGCGCGCGACGAAACGCTCGTCACCCAGGGCGTGCAGAAATTCGCCATTGAGGCGAAGTATTCCCAGTTCCTCCACTGGTCTCGAAATCAGGCGGCTATATTTTCGAGAACGCCAGATGGTCATCCAACGTTGACCCGGCAAAGGAGGAACCGGCCGGAGAGACCAGCCTACTCGTTCAGCATTGTGAAAAACGCCGACAATGCTGTCGGCAACGTAATAGTCCTGCCAACCGGCAGGATTCAGAACGATAAAAAAACCTTCGCCTGTGATGCTCCGAAGTATTTTCCATCGATATTGAGGACTGCGCGAAAAGCGCTCGCGATCCACCTCCCACACGCAATCAAAATATCCTTGTGAACGTGCCAGCGACGCCATCGTTCTATCGGCCAGCAAAACGATTCGATGCGCCGGCGCGGGATAGAACTCACGCAAGCCTCGCGCAGCATTAAGCCACAGAACGGTGTCGCCAATCCGGGACGGATGGACAATCAGGATCGCGCCGGAACTGTTCGAGGCCCTCGCATACGAAGACAGCCAGTCAATCGGCTGCAAGACCAGAAACCACCATAGAAAATGTAAATAGCGCCGCACCGCACTATTGCCTTCCTACGGCTTGGTGCGCGGGAGAACTCCATAGCGCCGATTGGTGGTCGGATCGATCCTGGCTGTCTCCTCCCGAGCCGAGGCCAACCACCGGCGATAGGCTCGAACCATCGCGGGACTTATCGGATCCAAAATCGGTGGGGTGCCGCTGGACGGATTCTCCATCCACGCTACCCAAGCCTGTTCGGCGGCGGTGATTTCATTAGCCTTGGGATCCGGCGGACTCAAAACCGAACCCACCCAGGCGTAAGTGGCACGCATGCGGGGGCGTAGACTTGGCCCGACGTGATCGGCGCCACTCGAAACATGGTAGTCGTGCGAGATGTCGAGATCCCACAGCACCCGATGGAGAAACTCAGCGCCGTCGTGGAGATTGAAGACGTCTTGATCGCCAGCTTCGATGTAGATCGCAAGGCGGCTTGCGCGGATGGCGTCGGCATTAGCAATCGCAACATTAGCGGGGTTGTTGGCCTTGAAGATCGCCGCGTCGCGTTTCGTACCGACGAGTTGCTCGGCACTGGCATCCCCGCCCGACGCCAGGACCATCGGATAGAAGAAGCGATTGCGCGCGGTGACATCGTTAAGTTGTAGTCCCGGATCAACCGCCGGCTCGAGGGCGGCCACTGCCGCAAATTTGTCGGGACGTCGAAATGCGATTCTCAAGCTGCCGTGGCCGCCCATCGAGGTGCCCGAGATGATCGTCGAACTACGGTCGCCGCGAACTTTGTAGCTGCGCCGCAAATGAGCAATGAAATCATCCGCGATGAAACTTTCCCATCGGATTTTGCCGTCGGGATGATCCATGTAGAAGCCGAGAGGACTGATGCCGGCTGCGGCAAGCACCATGGGAGGCAGCGCACCGCTGGCCCAAAGCTCGTCGTAAATCGCCTTTGAATCGACCAGATTTTGGTGGCTTCCGCCGCCGCCATGCAGAACCAGGCATAGCGGCATCGGTCCGATCTGGTCGTAGCCTGGCGGCAGAATGACAGCGTATGGCACCGGCTTAAGCGCGAAATCGACCGCCAGCTTGGATTCCTCGACGCGTGAGTTTTCCATGCTGCGACGATGGTCAGGATCAAAGTTCGTCGTCAAGTGCGAGGCTTTGCTCAGACGATGCCGTCGCGGCGCAAGGCCGCAAGCTCGTCGGCGGTGATGCCGAGGCGTTGCAGAACCTCATTGGTATGTTCGCCGAGCTCGGGAACGTGCGGCGGAATTTCATCGCCGCGCAGCCCTGACATCTTGATAGCGGAGCCGAGCACCTTGATGTCTTCGTGATCGCCGATGGTGCCATCGCGAACCACGTGGCGCGCCGAAAGTTCCGGGTCGGTCGCGACCTCCTCGATTTCGCGCACCGGCGCGCATGGGATGTTATGCGCGAGGAGCAGCGCTACGAGGTCGTCGCGTTTGAAGGTCGCGGACCATTCGCCGACCATCGCGTCGACCGCATCGACTGATTTGTAGCGCGTCTGATGGTCCTTGTAGTCAGGATGCGCGATCAGTTCCTCGCAGTTCATCAGCCGCGCGAGCTCCTGCCAGTGGGCCTCGCTCAGGCAATAAATCCAGATTTCCCCGTCGGCACACGGATAGGTATTGCATGGGCAAGTTGTGGGATGGCGATTGCCGAGCCGGCGAACCTTGTACCCGTCCTGCACGACGCCAAGCGCGCCATTGATCGCGGGCATGCAGATATCGAGCATCGCCACTTCGACCTTGCGGCCACGGCCGGTGCGCTCGCGCTCGAGCAGCGCCGCGAGGATGCCGGCCGCCAGATGCATGCCGGTGCTGGTGTCGATGAGAGCGGCAGTGACGCGCACGCCGGGGCGGTCGGCATAGCCGGTCATACTGATGATTCCGGAGGCGGCCTGGATCGTAAAATCCATCGCACCGAGTTGGGCGAAGCGGCTGTCGTGCCCGTAGCCCTTGCTGGAAGCATAGACGAGGCGCGGAAAGCGCGCGGAGAGTTCGTCATAGCCGAGGCCGAGGCGTTCGAGCGCCCCTGGCGCGTAGTTTTCGAGGATAACATCGGCGTCGGCGAGCATCCGGAACAGGATGTCGCGGCCGCGTGGATCCTTGAGATTTAGGGAGACAGATTTCTTCCCGGCATTGAGCATCAGGAAGCCGTAGTTGGTGCCGTGCTTGGAGGGAGGGCGCTGGCGCAAAAGTTCCCCGGTTCCGGGAGGCTCAATCTTGATGACTTCGGCGCCGAAGTGAGCGAGCTGCAGTGCGCAGTAAGGTCCCGCGTAAATTTGCGCGAGTTCGATGACGCGATAACCTTGCAGCGGCAAACCCATGTGGATTAATTAAAGCCCGATTTCCTTGATGAACGGCCGCAGCGCATCCAGCAGACCCGCAGGATTGTCGCCCTGAATCGTATGACCCGCGTTCGGCACCTTCACCCATCGCCCATGCGGAAGTGCGCGCGGCCAATTTGGACGCGTTCTCATCGCTGAAGACGTCGCTCCGATCGCCGCGCAGTACCAGCGTCGGGCATGACACCTTGTGGATATTGTCGAGCATCTGCCGCGCCCGCTCGAGGCGTTCCTTTACGAAATCACCGGACATCGACATCCGGTTGGGATCATGTTTCCAGGTCCACTTGCCGTTGGGCAGTTGCCGCAGATTATGCAGCAGACTGCGCCGCAGCAGGGTCGGATTGCGTTTGGGATTGAACGCCATCGCGCGCTCGACGAACGCATCGACCGAGTCCAGCACGCGGTCCTGGGTAATGAAATCGCGAATTCGCTTGGATCCGCTCAGGTTCAGTTCCGGGCCAACATCGACCATCACCAGTCCGCTCAAGCTCGACGCATGACTGAGCGCGTAGCCGAGCGCCGCAAACCCGCCCATCGAATGCGCCACTATGAGTGGCTTTTTGAGCTGGAGCTTGCTGACGAAGCCTTCGACGTCGCCGACCTGGCTCTCATGACTATAATCCGAGGTCGGCTCCCATTCGCTGTCGCCATGACCACGCTGGTCAAGCGCGAAGCAGTGATAGTCAGGGCGCAGCATGAGGCATACGACGTCCCAGGTATGTGCGTTGAGGCCGCCGCCGTGGAGAAACAGGATCGGCGGGCACCCGGCGGTGCCCCAATCGAGGTAGTGAAATCGCATCCGATGGATAACGATATGGTGCGACTCTGGGAGTACGACCTCAGGAAGTTTCAGTCCGGCGTGGTTGGCAGTGAGTTCGAGATGCTCGAGCTGGTCGGCTTCGGTCAGCATGCTTGACGCTCCTGGTCTGTTTCGATGCGATAACAGCCATTGAATACGTCCCGAGGTCTAGCAAACGTGAAAAAACTGCGCAATTAAAGGCACAGCAATTCGGCCCGGTGACGGTCCATCAATTAGAGAGGTGCTGAAGCTCGATGAAAAAAATCGCTCTATTCGGATTATCGATGCTGGTGTTCATCGCCGGATGTTTCAATCAAAACGAAATGCTCGACAAGGACCAGGCGATGGCGATGCAAACGGCGGTGAATCGCGCCCGCTTCGATATGAACTGCCCTGCGGCTTCGGGCGAAGTCCTTTCGCGCGAGGTCGTTCAACCCGCGATGCAGGGGCCATGGGTCAACGGCATTAACCGCGCCGAATTCACCATCGGAATATCGGGCTGCGATCGGCGTAAGAGCTACATCGTCGTATGTCCGGAGGGCGGCAACGGATGCTTTGCGACCGGCCCCGGCCCCTTCCACGGAGACTTTCGATAGCCGCTAGATTCGCGGTGAGGCAATTCGATGGCTAAGAAAACCTGGATTGAAGTCGCGCTCAACGGCGCGTGGACGCGGCGCGCGCAGCCGGGCATCCCCGTTACCGCGGATGAAATTGTGCGCGAGGGCGTCGCATGCGTGAAGGCGGGCGCCGCGATCGTCCATGCGCATACGCTGGAACCGGAGAGCGGCCGGCAAAACAACGACGTCGAGAATTGCGCGAAGTTCCTGGCCGGCATCAGGTCGCAGGTCGACGCGATCGTCTATCCCACTGCCGTGCCTGCGCCGAATCGCACCGACTGGAAGGAACGCTATGCGACGGTGGTCGAGGTTTGCCGGCGCGGCATCGCGGAGTGGGGCTTTATCGATCCGGGCTCGGTGAATCTATGGCAAACGGGCACCACGGCATCGGACTACAACAACGATCGTGGAATCTACGCTAACTCTCCCGGCTTTGTTGACTACCAGATGCAGCAGGCCGAGGCGCATCAGTTCCATCCCGCATACGCCTGCTATGAGCCGGGATTTGTGCGGCATGGTGCGATGCTTCTTCGGCAGCATCCGCGCACGCCCACGCCCATCTATCGTTTCATGCTGACTTCGGCGTTCACCTTCAGCTTCCCGCCCGAGCGATGGGCCTTGGAGGCATACGTGAAATTGCTCGAGAGCGTCGCGCCCGGTGCGCCGTGGATCGTCGCGGGATTAGGCGTCGACGTACTGCCGCTGATTCCGGCGGCGGTCGCGATGGGCGGACACGTTCGCGTGGGCCTCGAGGATGCGCCACTCAACTCGAAGCAGTCCAACCTCGAGTTGGTTGAAGCCGCAGTAAACGCCATCCAGAAAGCTGGCGGCGAGCCGGCGACGGCGTCAGATGTCAGGGCGGAGCTGAAAGCCTGGAAGGCTCCGACTTAGGGAGAGCCGGCTGCAGGCGCATCGACGGTGGTGACCTCGACCTGCGCCGTGGGAGCTTTGCCCATATCTTCGAGCGCGCCGGAATAGGTCAGGCAGAACAGCGTGCGGCCGTCAGCGCCGCCGAGTTGACATGCGATCGCATGGCGACCGGGAGTTTCGACGGTGTCGACGACCTTGCCGTTCAGCACCCGATCGAAACGATTCTTGTCGAACAGCGAGACCCAGATGCCGCCCTCGGTGTCGAGGCAAATGCCATCGGGCGAGCCGTCGAGTGGAATCTTCGTCGCTTCGCCGAGGCTGCCGTCCGCTTTCATCGGAAAGCTCGTCAGGCGGCCCGCAAAACTTTCCGCGACCACCAGATGACCATCGGAGGTGACGACCGAGCCATTCGGCCCGTTCAGGTCGCGCGCAACCTCCGAGGCTTTGCCATCGGGCTGCACGAGGATGACGGAGCCCGGCTTCGACGCCTCGCCCTTGAGGACGTCGAAGCCGAAGTTGCCGACATAGGCGCGACCCTGGCGGTCGACGACCATGTCATTGAGGAACGGCGACATCTTGCTGAGGTCGGCATGCTGCTCGAGCTGGTCGCCTTTGATGCGCATCAGGCGGCGCTCGCGGACCGAGACTACCAGTGGAGTTCCGTCGGGAAGAAAGCCGATGCCGGATGGCGTTCCCGGCACCGTCACGATGCTGCGGCGCTTGCCCTCCGCGGTGATGGCGACGACTTCTCCAGCGCCGATTTCGGCCATCCAGAGCTCGCCGTTGCGCCAGCGAGGACCTTCGAGGAACTTGAACCCATCCGCCAGCACGCGCGTGCTTCGCTTACTCATAACCGCTGACACCTCGAAGCGCCGCCAATCGCTACATCGCGATCCCGTAAAGCTCCGCGACGTTGTCGTGAAGGATCCAGTTCTTCTCGTCGTTGGTCAGTGACTGCGAGTGTTTCTCCAACAGCTCCTGCGAATTGGGCCAGGTCGAGTCGCTATGCGGAAAGTCGTTGGCCCACATCAGCCGGCGCGGATTCAGCATGTCGGTGCTTTTGAACGCGACCCAGTCATCCTGGAACGTCGTGTAGATGTTCTCGCGGAAATACTCGCTGGGCAGCTTCGAGAGCTTCGCCATGTCGAGCCAGTAGCGATGCCGATCGTAGGCATGGTCCATACGGTACATGAAATGCGGGACCCAGCCGGCGTCGGCCTCGACGCACACGATCTTGAGCTTGGGATGGCGCTCGAAGACGCCGCCGAGGATGAACATTCCCATGATGTCCTGGTTGCCGCGGATGATGGACATGAAGGAGTTGGACTTCGGCCCGCGCGGCGGAGTGCCGATGCCTTCGCGCGAGGTCAGAATGTGGAAGCTCAGCGGCATCTTCATCTCGATCGCCGCCTCGAAGAAGTCGTCGTAGACCGGACTGTCGTAGTCCTCGACGATCGGGAAGCCCGGCATCATCACGCCGCGCAGACCCATCGCCTTGATCTTGGCGAGGTCCTCGATGCCCTCGGCGGGGGTGCGCATCGCGGTCTGCCCGAGGCCGAGCAGGCGGTCCGGATGCGCGCCGCGAGAATTCGGCAATCCACAGGTTGTAGGCATCGAAGCAGGCCTTCTTGTAGTCGGCATCAGGATGGTTGCAGAGCACCATGCCGACGCTGGGATAGATAACTTCGGCGTTCACGCCATCGCGATCCTGGTCGGCCATCCGCGCCTCGGGATCCCACCCGCCACGATGGAGATCGTCAAACTTCGCGAACCGTGCCGAGGTCGCGAGACCTTCGGCGGGAACACCCGCGGCAGCAACGAGACCCATCGGGATGGTTTGCTTCATTCCATCGACGACGTAGGTATCGCCGCCCTTCTCCTGGAAGACGACGCGCGGCGCGGTGTCTTTGTACTTCTGATCGATGCGCGCGATGTAGGTATCGGGCGGCTCCATGATGTGCGAGTCGGATGAAATGATCGGCTTATTGTTGAGCACTTTGTTCGCCATAAATCTTCGCTCCTCGGGCTAAACTGACAATTCCTTGTTTTGATGACTAAGAGTGAAGCACCGTGCCGGGCGTCGCTCCCGTGTAGCGTTCGTTTTCGTAGACCGGCACGCCGTTGACGACAGTGTGAATGACTCCCGTCGCGGGCATCACGAGGCGCTTGCCGCCGCCTGGCAGGTCGTCTTTCATAGTGCCGCGCCGCGCCGACCCGACCGTCTTCGGATCGAAGATCGCCACATCGGCGTTATTTCCTACACTCAGACGGCCGCGGCCTTGGAGGCCGAAGAAGTCCGCCGGCTCCGAGGTGAGGCGTTTGACGGCGTATTCGAGTGTGATCGCTTCGAGGTCGCGCACCCAATGGCCGAGCAGGTAGGTGCAGTAGCCCGCATCGCACAGCAAGGTCACGTGCGCGCCGGCATCCGAGAGTCCGATCATCGGGCGCGGATCGTTGATCAGCTTCGCGAGCCGCTCCTCATTGGTGTTGAACACCGACTGCGCGAACGAAATGTCGAGGTCGTCTTCGATCGCGAGATCGAGCATCGTCTCGAATTCCCGGCCCTCGCAGCCGCGCTCACGCGCGATATCGGCAACTGATCGACCGATGAGGCTCTTGAACTCCGGCTTGCCGACGTCGCTAACTTCGATCCGGTTGTAGTTGCGGCGCAAGATGCCCTTGCTCATTTCGTCCGCCACCGCGCGGCGGAAGTCGGGATCGGCGTAGAGCTTCTTCAGCTTCTCTGGCGGCTGGTCCACCGCCGGTTGCCATGACTTCATCAAAGAGAAAGCCATCCCGGTTTTGAGTTCGATTTCGGCAATCAGCGGGCGGCAGGTCATCTGCGGAACTCCGCCGCGCTTGATGAGCGCCTCGGCGCGCTGCAAGGTTTCCGCGCTCGCGCAGCGGCTTGTCTTCGAGGTCGAAGATCGCCAGCCACGTCACGCGCCGTTGGCTTTCGTCGAGCAGGAATTTCAGCAGATCGAGTTCGTGATCCTGGATGTGGCCGAAGTTCTGCGTCAGCGTCACTTCGACGACGCCCTTGCCGAGGTCGCGGAGCACGTGCGCATAGGCGCCCAACTCCGCGCGGTCGGCGAGGCGACACGCCAGCGGACGTCCTTTGTAGCCGACGTGCTGGATTCCGGTGGTATGCGAAAAGCCCAGCGCGCCGGCCGATACCGCCTCGCGCAGCAGCCCGGCGATTTTTTCGGTTTCACTCGCAGTGGCGGTGCGCTCCATCGATTCTTCGCCCATCACGTAATGGCGAAACGGCGTCAGCGGCGCAAGGAAGCCCAGGTTGATGGCGCTGCCGCGGCGCCCGGCCGCTTGCAGGTAGCTGGGGAAGCTTTCCCAATCCCAGGTGATGCCGCGTTTGAGAACGTCGTACGGAATCGCCTCGACATTGACCAGGTCCAGCGCCGCGATGTCGTGAGCAGCCGGGCGGCATGGCGCGAGCCCGACGCCGCAATTGCCCATCACCACGCTGGTGACTCCATGCCACGAGGAGCTGGTGATCTGCGGGTCCCAGCAGATTTGCGCATCGTAATGGGTGTGCGGATCGACGAAGCCGGGCGCGACGATCAACCCATCGGCATCGATGGTTTTCTTCGCGCCGTCTTTAATCTTGCCGATTTCCGCGACCAGGCCGTCTTTGATCGCAACGTCGGCCATGCGCCGCGGCGCGCCGGTGCCGTCGACCACCGTTCCGTTCTTGATGAGCAAATCGTATGACATGTTGCTTACCCCTGGGCTTCCGGAGTTTATCGGCCCGCGGCTGCGCTATGAGGTTCGCGTGCGCTGTCGCGCTGGATGTGCGGCAGCACCTTGGTCGCGAACAGCTTCATGCTGCGCTGCGCCACTTCGAGCGGCATCCCGCCATACTTGAAAAAGCACACAAACTCCGCGGCGTCCATGGTCTGGGAAATCGTGCGCAAGGTCTCGATGCACTTTTCCGGAGTGCCGAAGACCTGGGTCTTGAGGAAGGTGTCGCGAAACGAGGTCGCACTGCGCTTGGTCGCATCGGCCATCACGGCGTGAAATTCGTAGCCCTTCGCGTCGCGGAAATGCTCGGGCTCGTCATATTCGTAATGACGCACCGCGGTGTCCGAGTAGTTGCCGATCCACTGCGACGCACCCTCGTTCGCCTCGCGCTCGGTCTCGGCGCAATACATGAACGTCGATACGACAGGACGCTTCGCTTGATGCCCGAACTTCGCACACGATTCCTTGAAATGGTCGAAGTCCTTTTTGTGCTCAGTCCACGCCTTCTGCGGGATCACCAGCATGCCCATCCCTTGCCGCGCCATGATGTCGCCGGTCTCGGGTGAGATGATCGCGCCATAGAAACGTTCGGGCAGATTGCTGCGGCGCGGATGCGGCCGGATGCTCATTTCGGGAATCTGGTAGTACTTGCCGTCGTAGGAAAATCGCTCCTGGGTCAGCGCCAGGCGCACGATTTCGGCGGCTTCGCTGAAGCGCTCGCGCGACTCGCCCATCGGCACCCGGAAACCGTCGTACTCGATGCGCCCCGCGCCGCGACCGAAGCCGAGAGTCAACTCGCGATTGCCGGCGTACATGTCGAGCATCGCGATCTGCTCGGCGACCCGGACCGGATCATGCCACGGCAGAACGATCACCATCGAGCCGAGGCCTACGCGACGGGTGCGGCCCGCCATAAAGGTGAGGAACTGCAGCACATCGGGGAGCATGGTGTAGGGCGAGAAGTGATGCTCGACGCCCCATAGCGAATCGAAGCCGAGCGGCTCGATCATGTCGGCGAGGGCGAGGTCTTCCTCGTACAACTCCCAGTCGGGCTTTTCCGCGGAAGTAATTCTGAAAAATGATCGATGCTCCCAGCTTCATGGTGATCCTCCGTAGGGTCTTTTGGTGAAGTTTTTTATGCAGCCGCGCGCGATTGGCTGAAGCGTACCGGCAGATGTTTGATCCCGGCAAGAAAATTCGAGCGCAGGCGTTCGAGCTTGCCGGTGATCTCGATCTGCTTCATCCGCCCGAGGAGCGCTTGCAACGTCAGCCGCAATTCGAGGCGTGCCAGATGCGCGCCGGCGCAGAAATGCTCTCCCTTGCTGAACGCGAGATGTTCGTTAGGCGTTCGCCTCAAGTCGAAGGTGTAAGGATTAGCGAATACCGCTTCATCGCGATTGGCGGACGGAAACCATAGCGCGACGCGATCCCCCTCGTGGATCTCTTTGCCACCAAGAGTGGTATCTCTGGTCGCGACGCGCGCGAAATGCGTTACGGGACTCGCCCAGCGCAGAATTTCCTCGACCGCGGTGGGCATGATTTCAGGATGCTCAATCAGCATATCCATCTGCGCCGGATGCTCGAGCAAGGCGTAGAGTCCCGCCGAAATCGCATTGCGCGTAGTTTCGAGGCCCGCGCCCACGTAGAGCAGGCCATTGTGGGCGAGCTCACTCCGAGTGAGCAGCCGGCCATTGATCGTAGCGTTGCCGAGCACGCTCAGCAGGTCCTCGCCATCGCCACCGCGCCGCTGAAGGGCAGCAGCCATGCAATAGAGCCCGATGTTGCGCGAACCCTCCTGCCGGGTATCGAGGGGAGACCCGGAGTCAACCTGGTATTCGGGGTCCTCGTTGCCGGCGACCATATTTCCCCACTTGAACATGTCGGGCCAGTCTTTGCGTGGGATGCCCATGATTTCGCAAATGAAGGCCATCGGCAGCCGCGCCGCGACATCGACCACGAAATCGCATTCGCCGCGCGCCATCGCCTCGTCGAGGATTTCGCGCACCAGTTGCGGCCCCGGAGCCTCGAAGCGACCGATCGCACGGGGCAGCATCAGCCGATTGAATGCGCGTCGCATCGCGCCATGCAGCGGCGGATCGGTCATCAGCATCATCTCGCCCGAGCCCAGCATTTCGGGCGTGACCTGCTCCATCTCGGGACTCGACGGAAGTCCGATCAGATAGGCGGAGCTGAAAAGCGTCGGCACGCTGACGACCGAGATGATGTCGTCGTAGCGGGTGACCGACCAAAACGGAGTGCCATGATCAATGGTCCAGTGGATCGGATCGTTCTCGCGCAGCTCCTTCCACAGCGGATGGGGATCATGATCGACGAAAAATCCCGGGTCGCTCAGAGCCGCATCGATATAGTGAGTGTCCATCGATCTTCCTTTTCGGGCCTGGCGCCGGAGTTTCTCAGGAGGGCGAATAGTTGCCCGGTTGAATTATTTGATCATGCAAGGATTATTAGGGAACCATAACGCGGACTGCGATGGGGCGTCAACGAAACGCGGACTCGTCCTACGGCGGATGGTACTGTCGAGCGATCGCGCATTTGAGAGGTGTCAACATTCGTAAGCGGAAACACGAAGCGAATTCGCTGAGAGCCGCCGGCAAAGCCCGGGTGCGATCAACGAAGCCGCACCTGGAAAGAAGTGCGGCGGAGCTGCTCGAGATCCTGTACTTCGTTCACGACAAGGGAATCTCGGCGATCGGGGCGACGATGCGGGGACGGCTTACCCGAACCCAGGCCAGCATCCTGTGGCTGATTCGCTCGGAAGGTGACGACGGTCGCAGCATGCTGCGCAAAGACGTCGCGCGACGGCTGGACAATTGGTTCGACCTCGGGAGTCCGGCGATAACGACGGCGTTGCAGGCCCTCGCGCAGCCTCCGCACGGCCTGGTGCGCCTCATCGGAAATGCCGACTCCGGTCGCGAGAAGAAGGTTGTGCTTACGGCGAAAGGCGAGCGCTATGTTGTCTCGATGGCCGAACGAGGCCAATACATGGTCCGCGAGCTCATCTCCGACCTTGAAAAATCCTTGTCGAGCGATGAGATAACCGCCGGCCTCGAGTTCCTGCGCCTGTCGGTTTCGTTCTTCCAGCGGATTTACCCGGGCCAGGCATGAGCCAACAGAGCAGCTAGCCGAGGGGCACACCGGTCGCTTGCTTCCACGTCTCGTAGTCGAAGTAGTCGCGATGCGCGGTGATCTTGCCGTCGTGGACTTCGAACACTCCCGCCACCGGCAAAGCAAGCGACTTCCCCTGCCATCGAAAGCGATCGATGCGCTCGGTGAACACCACGTTACCCTCCGCGGCGATGGCGAGCATCTCGAGGTCGATCGAATCCATCATCGCGGCAAACAGAAGGAACGCGGCGCGGATCGCCTCGGTCCCGCGCACCGCGGGAACCGGAATGTTGTGGTAAATCGCATCGGCGGCGAAGAAGCTCATCAGCTCGTCGATATTCTTGCGACTCCACGCGTCGCAAAAATCCTGCACGATTTGTTTAGGGCTCTTGCTCACTTCAAGTCTCCTTGTTGCGCGGTCCCAGTCGTCAGCGCGCGGAAAATTATTTTGGGATGAAAGAGGACGGTCGGCCGCGCGGTTAGATGCATCACTTCGAGGAAACGGCGCGCCACGTAACGATCGCTCCAAGTCAAGCGATGGATTCTTGCGGTATACCAGCACAGCGCCGGCGTCCACCATGCGCGCCGGCCCTCGGTGCTCGGATTGCGAAAATCCTCGGTGGTGGTGAGCATCCAGGGCGAGTCGATGACCTTCCCGAGCTTGCGCTGATACTGCTGCGAAAAGCCGCGCTGCAAACCGGTCGCGCGCAACGATTCATCGAGCAGCTTCACTCCCAAAGCGCCGGTCGTCATCCCCTGCCCATATATAGGATTGAAGCTGCACAGCGCGTCGCCGAGGACCACCAGCCCGTCGGGGAAACGCGCCACCCGCTCGTACAGGCGGCGGCGATTGGAGGGAAACCGATGCGGCACGATGGGCGAGAGCGGCTCGGCATTTTTGATCGCGTCATAGAGAACCGGCACCGGCAGGCTCGCCGCGAACTCGAGGAATCCACTCTCGTCGGTCGGCGGATGATCGCCGAACCAGCCCACCAGCGTGAGCATCCAGCGATCGTCCTCGACGGGGAACATCACGCCGAGCCGAGTCTCCGGCGGCTTCGGATAGATCATCAGCCCGGTCCAGTCAGCGGGCGCGTTCATCGGCTTGCGATAAAAGCGACTCGCATATCCGACGTCGACCTTGACCTCGGTCTCGGCGGGCTTGCCGAAGCCGAGCTGCTCGAGCCACTGCGGAGTCCGCGAACCACGTCCGCTCGCATCGACGACCAGATCCGCTGACGAGATGCTCCTCGGTTGCATCGGCGCGATGAACTTTCACTCCGTCGATGCGGCCGCTCGCGATTGATGCGTGTAGCCCGCGACATCGCATCCATCGAGGATGCGGACTTCCGGCAGCGCTGCCAGGCGTCCGCGAATCTTCATTTCGAGAAAGCCGCGCGACTGGCAGAAAGAAATCCACACCGCTTTTGAAGCGAGTCTTCCAGTTGCCGAAGTTGAACCAGCGCAAATCGCCACCCATATCGATGAGATGCGCGCCCCCGGCAATCAATTCGGGCAGCAACTCGGGAAAGTAATGCGCCATGATGCGCTCGCCCTGCTTCAGCAGCACGTGCACGTGGCGCATCTGCGGCACGCCTTTGCGGAAGCCGGAATCATCGGGAAAATGATCGCGTTCAATCAGCGTGACGGAGCGGAAATGCTCGGTCAGGGCGCGCGTCAGCGAGCAGGCCGGTAATGCTTCCGCCAACCACGATCGCGTGCGCGCCGCGAACCTCGTTGCGTCGGGCATCTCCGTTTTCACTTGTTGTGGTCATATTTCATCGATCTCGATTGTGTCGCCAAGAAACTATTTCTCTGTAACAGTCTCTCATCGTGCAAGTCAAATGAGTTGCGTATGGAAATAATTTCCAAGAAGCTTTTCCTGGACCGATATCCGAAAGGAGCCCCGGATGCCCAGGAAGCTCAACCCGATGCGGAACGCCGAACTCGCGGGCGAAATCCTCGAGCTCTTCTATCCCGTCCACTACCAGGTTGGGATGGCGCTGGAGGACGAGTTGCGCCAGCGCCGTCTCACGCGCAAGCAGGCGGCTATCCTCTGGATGATTCGCTCGATTGGAGGTGAACGCCGCGGGCTCAGCCGCAAACAGATTCGCCAGGCGCTGGCCGACTGGTTCGAAGTCAGCAACTCGCAGGTAACCAAGGCATTGCGCTCGATGGCGCGGCCCCCGCTCAACCTGATTCAGATCGTCGAGGACCCCAAGTCGGGCCGCGAGAAGCAGGTTCTGCTGACGGCGGCGGGCGAGCGGTTCCTCCTCGCGATGGTCGAACGCGGCCGCGAATTTTTTCGTCCAGTCGGCGAGCGGCTCGCTCCCGAGCTCATTCGCGAGGGCCTGGTGTTTCTGCGGCAGGCGGCCGCGGCGCTGGAAAACAACAAAACACCGCATGCGCCTCCGCTGGCGGTGGGCAAGCCGAAGCGGTAGTGAGGACAGCATGAAGAGCGCTTTGGTAGTCGGCGGTACCGGTCCCAGCGGACCGTTTCTCGTAAACGGCTTGCGCGAGCGCGGATACGAGGTGGCGATTCTCCATCGCGGGACCCACGAAATTCCCGAGATCGGTCCCGATATCGAGCATATCCATGCCGACCCGCATTTCCGCGAGACGCTCGATCCGGCCATCGGTGGGCGCACCTTCGATGTCGTGATCGCGACCTATGGTCGCATCCGCATCGTCGCCGAAGCCTTCGCCGGCAAGACCGGCCAGTTCATCGGCATCGGCGGCGTGCCGGCGTATCGAGGTTACTTCGTTCCCTCCGCTAACTTTCCGACTGGACTGCCGATTCCGGTTCCCGAGACCGCGCCCACCGTTCAGAGCGAGGCGGAACATCGCTTCTCGTATCTGATTGCGAGCACCGAGCAGGCGATCCTCGCGGCTCATCCGCGCGGCGCGGTTTATCGCTATCCGTATGTGTATGGTCCGTACCAGTTGGTTCCGCGCGAATGGTGCGTGATTCGGCGCATACTCGATCGGCGTCCGTTCATGATTCTGGCCGATGGCGGGATGACGCTGATGACTCACGGATATGCGGGCAACCTGGCGCATGGCGTGCTGCTGGCAGTCGATCATCCGGATGCGGCCGCCGGTCAAATCTACAACTGCGGCGACGAGCGCCAATTCTCCGTGCGCCAGCTGGTGCAGATCATTGCCGATGAGATGAATCACAAGTTGGAGGTCGTCAGCCTGCCGGCGGAGGTCGCGTATCCCGCCCGCGGCGTGAGCCTCGAAATCACGCCCCATCACAAGCTGCTCGACTTGCACAAGATCAAGGTGCAACTGGGATATCGCGATCCGCTTCCGCCCGAAGAAGCGCTGCGCCGCACCGCGCGATGGTACATCGAGCATCAGCCCGAGCGCGGCGGCGACCTCGAGCAGCGCCTGCAGGATCCCTTCGACTACGACTGCCGAGGATCAGCTCGCCGCGATCTATCGCGAAGCCGCCGAGCGCGCGCAGGCCATTCCGTCGCGAGGCCGTGCCGACGCCGCATCCCTATCCGCATCCGAAGGCGCCCAATCTCGTCCGCGACCATCGCAATCGCTAGACGCGAAGTTTCGCTTGTGAAGTCCGCTGAGATTTCGCTATAGCGGACCTGTATGGGGCATTAGGGATTCTGATCGGACTTGACGGTGGCCGAGCTAATCTCGTAATCAGGTCTGGCTCTTCCTCACCCAGTGCGGTCGCCGCACTTCAGGAGAAATCAAATGGCGGAATTCGATGCGGTCATCAGAGGTGGCATGGTGATCGATGGCACGCGCTTGCCTCGATACCAGGCCGACGTCGGGAATCAAGGACGGCAAGATTGCCGAGATTGGCAAGATCAAGGCGCATCGGCGCGAGCAAGGTGATCGATGCCGGCGGGGCTCAATGTCGCGCCCGGGCTTCGTCGATCTCCATACCCATTACGATGCGCAGCTTTTCTGGGATCCTTACTGCTCGATTTCGAGCTGGCATGGCGTGACCTCGGTCGTCATCGGCAATTGCGGCTTCGGCTTCGCGCCGGTCAGGCCCGACTTCCGCGATCGCTCGATGCTCACGATGACGCGCACCGAGGCGATACCCTATGCCTCGATGAAGGCGGGACTGCCGTGGGACTGGGTTACCTATCCGGAATTCCTCGACAGCGTCGAGCGCCATCCTAAGGGCATCAACTTGTTGCCGTTCGTGCCGATGGCGCCGGTCATGACCTGGGCGATGGGCCTCGAGGAGGCCAAGTCGGGCCGCATGCCGACCGACAGCCGAAACCAGGGAGATGTGCCGCATCATCAACGAAGCGATGGATCGCGGCGCATGCGGATGGTCGGCGCAGCGCTTCGGGCGCAACAGCGTCCAGGCCGACTACGACGGCACTCCGATGGTCACCGACCTGATGCATGATGAGACCGCGCTGGCGCTGGCGAACGTGCTGGGCGAGCGCAACGAGGGTTTCATCCAGATGTCGTACATCCCGGACGCCAGCAAGTACGAAGGCGACATGCAGGATCATACTGAACGGCATTACGAGGAACTCGCGCGCGCCGCGGGCCGGCCGATTCTTTACAATGCGATCGCGGTCAACGATGCGCATCCGGAGCGCTTCCGCCGACAGATGCAGTGGATCGAGAGCTGCGCCAAGCGCGGCATTCGGGTCTATGGGCAGAGCGCGACGCTGGAAGTGGGCTTCCTGTTCACCTTCAAAGATTGGAACCTGTGGGATGACATGCCGGAGTGGCGCGAAGTGACTACCGGTCCGGTCGAGGATCGCCTGATGAAACTGAGCGATCCGGAGCGGCGGCCGGGGCTGCGCAAAGTCGATGCAGATGACCGGGCTCATCACCAACAACGTTCGCGAGATCTTCGTCCTCGAATGCAGGGAGCGCGAACTGAAGAAGTACGAGAACCAGACCGTTGGTGAGATCGCGAACGAGCCAGAACAAGCATCCGGTGGACGCGATGCTCGATATCGCATGCGCCGACGGGCTCAACACCGAGTTCTATACGCCTCCATTGAACGTGCGCAGTGACTATCTCAAGGAGATGGTGACCTCGTCCGGGATGGCGATTTTCGGCGTCTCCGACGGCGGCGCTCATACCAAGTTCTTCTCGGGCGGACGTTACTCGACCGAAGCGCTGATCAAGATGGGGCGTGACAACGACATCCTGCCGCTCGAAGAGATCCACTTCAGACTGAGCGCGCATCCCGCGATGTGCGCGGGCTTCAAGAATCGCGGCACCCTGGTCGAGGGCAACTGGGCGGACATCGTGACCTACGACCTCGACAAGCTGGCAATCAAGCCGCTCGAAATCGTCCACGACTTCCCGGGCGGAGAATGGCGGCGCGTTCAGCGCTCCGAGGGCTACCAGTACCTTGATGGTCAACGGGCGAAGTGACCTTCGAGGATAACAAGTGCACCGGCGCGACCTCGGGCCGGCTGCTGCGCCACGGCGGCTGAACCTCGACTAATCTTTCAGGCTCACATCACAACGGGGAAGGAAGGAACGATCTTCCTTCCCCGTTTAAGTTGCGCGATGAGGCCGAGCCGAGATTGAATCGACAACCTTATGGACGGCGTCAAAATCGGCATCGGCTTTGGGCTGTGGAAATTCGGATTTCCGGAACCGCAGGCATTTGTGAATACGCCGAGACCGCCGAGGGGGTGGGACTCGATTCGCTCTGGCTTTCCGATCATATCGTCACCCGCAATCCGACCCTCGACATCACCTGCCTGTTCGCGATGATCGCGGCGCGCACCAAGCGAATCAAAATGGGTCCGAGCGTGCTTACGCTGCCGGCGCGCCATCCGGTGCATGTGGCCAAGACCTATGCGACGCTGGACTACATTTCCGGCGGCCGGATGATCATGGCGGTCGGAAGCGGCAGCGATCTGCGCGACCTGGCAGGCCTCGGGAGTGTCGCCGAGCGATCGCGGCAAGCGGCTCGACGAGGGCATCGAGATTCTGCGCAGGTTGTGGACCGAGTCGCACGTCACCCATCACGGCCGAGTTCTACCATTTCGACGACGTCACGATTGAGCCGAAGCCGCGCAAGGGTCCGCTGGATATCTGGATCGGCGGCAAGAGCGACGCGATTCTGAAACGCGTGGTGCGCCTCGGCGACGGATGGTTTCCCGCGCTCACCAGCCCTGACGAATTCCGCCACGACATGGACAAGCTGATGGAATTCGGCGAGCAGTATGGCCGTCCGATGAATCCGCGCGAGGCGGGAGTGTTGCTGCTGACCTACGTCAACGAAGATCGCGACGCCGCGTGGCGGACGGTCGCGCCGTTCCTGCAAGGGTTTCCGATTCCAGCGGAGGAGCTGGCCGCGCGATGTGTCGTCGGTCCGGCGGCGGAATGCGTGGAGAAGTTGCAGCGATTCGTCGAGGCCGGATGCTCCAAGTTCGTCCTGCGCCCCGCGTGCGCACCGGCCGAGGTGCTATCGCAGATCGAATTGTACGGCACGAAGTTGCTTCCACAGTTTGTCTGACCCGCGTCCTCAACCTAAGACGAGGCTACCTATGTTGAGCCCTTACCGAGTTCTCGACCTGACTGATGAGGGTGCGCTTATTTGCGGCCAAATTCTTGGCGACCTCGGCGCGGACGTCATTTTGATCGAGCCGCCCGCGGGCGTGAAGGCGCGCAGGGTCGGCCCGTTTCACGGTGATGGGCACGATCCGAATCGAAGCCTCAACTTCTGGGGACTCAACCGCAACAAGCGCGGCATCACGCTCGATCTCGAGACGGCGGTCGGCCGCGAAAGCATCCTCGAGTTAGCGAGGTCGGCCGACATCCTGCTCGAGTCGTTTGCGCCCGGGCAGATGGATCGATTGGGTCTCGGCTATCGCGCGCTTGGCCGATACTCAATCCGCGATTGATCGTGATTTCGATCACGCCATTCGGGCAGCACGGACCCAAGGCAAATTGGGCAGCCACCGATCTTACTGTGACCGCAGCTTCGGGTGCGCTCCTCATTACCGGTGATGAAGACCGACCACCGGTGACTACCTCCGTTCCGCAGGCTTTCCAGAATGCGGGCATCGAGGCAGCGGCGGGCGCGCTCATTGCGCTAACTGTGCGTGAGCGCGATGGCCTCGGGCAGCACATCGATGTCTCCGCGCAAACCGCCATGATGATGACCACCCAATTCAACGTGCTGGCGACGGGTTGGGGAGATCATCCATCGGTACGTCAGGCCGGAGGGCTCAAGGCGGGCAAGATTCGGACGCGTTTTATCTATCCGTCGAGTGACGGCCACGTCAGCATCACGTTTGCCTTCGGCCCCGTCCTGGGCGGTCCGACGCGCCGCCTCTTCGAATGGATTCACGAGCGGGGTTTTTGCGATGAAGCCACACGCGACAAGGATTGGGTCGGATATGGCAGTCATCTTCTGAGCGGGAAGGAGCCACTCGAGGAGTACGCGCGCTGCATCGATTGTATCGAGCGCTTCACTCTCAGCCATACCAAGGCGGAGCTCTTTGATGAGGCATTGCGACGCCGGGTGCTGCTGGTTCCGGTCAGCAATACGGCTGACATGGTTCATGCGGCGCAACTCAACGCGCGCGAATTCTGGACTCCGATCAAGCATCCGGAAGTGAGCAAGGAGGTCGTTTATCCCGGCCCCTTCGCGAAATTCAGCGCGACTCCGCTCCGCTATCAGCGGCGTCCGCCGCGGTTGGATGAGCATACGCGCGAGGTCCTGAGTAATCCGCGCCCTACCGCGCGCGCGACGGAGATGCGCAAGGCGACCTCGACGCAGGCGCTCGACGGTTTGAAGGTGCTGGATTTCACCTGGGCATATGCCGGCCCGGGAGCGACCCGCTATCTCGCCGACTACGGCGCTACGGTGGTGCGCATCGAAAGCTCGAAGAAGCTCGATACTTACCGCACCGTGGGACCTTTCAAAGACGCCAAGGCCGGCCTCGATCGTTCGGGGGGCTTCAGCAACGCCAACATGGGCAAGTATGATCTGTCCCTCAACCTCACGGTTCCTGCGGCGCGCGAAGTCATCTTCCGGCTGGTGAAATGGGCCGATGTGGTGGTCGAGAATTTTTCGCCGCGGGTGATGCGCGGATGGGGAATGGACTACCAGTCACTGTGCAAGATCAAACCCGACATCATCATGCTCAGCTCCTGCCTGAGCGGGCAGACCGGGCCCTCCGCGATGCTCGCCGGGTACGGCACTATGGGCGCCGTGATGGCTGGATTCGGCGAGCTGACCGGATGGCCGGATCGCGCGCCCGCGGCGCCGTATGGCGCCTACACCGATTACATCGCACCCCGGTTCACCGTCGCGGCGTTGCTATCCGCGGTGGATCATCGGCGCCGGACCGGCCACGGCCAGTACATCGATCTCTCACAATCCGAATGCTCGATGCATCTGCTGGCGCCGGCGATTCTCGATTACACCGTCAACGGAAAAATACAGACCCGTACGGGGAACGCGGTCGCGGAGTATGCCCCCAGCGGCGTCTATCCTTGCATCGGAACCGAGCGATGGATTGCGCTGGCCGCTCCCACCGAGGAAGCGTGGCGCGCGCTCATGTATGGCTGCAGGTCGTGGATGGTACGAGGATCCGCGCTTCGCGAGCGCAAGCGCTCGTATTGCGAACCGGGAAGCATTGGACAACGCCATCGGCGCATGGACCGGCGGGCTTCGAGATCGATGCGCTAGAGGAGCTTCTGCAAGGCGTCGGCGTGCCCGTCCACCGCGTGTCGAGTCCACCGGACAATCTTGCCGATCCGCAACTCAAGGCGCGCGAGCACATCGTCTACCTCGAGCATCCGCGCTTCGGACTGGTGCCATATGAATCCTCGCGGATGCGTTTTTCGCGCACGCCGGCCGCTGTCACGTGGCCCGGCCCGCAGATCGGCCAGCACAACGATTACGTGTTGCGCGAGCTGCTCGGGCTTGCCGATGAGAGATCGCGAAGTTGAGTGACAGTGGGGCACTCGCGTGATTCTTTGACGACTCCTCAGGCGGTCATTATCGCGGAGGGCGATTGGTCCATCTTGCTGGTATCGAGTTTGGCCAGTCCCATTTCGCCGCGGTCGTATAGCTCGACCCATTCGCGCATCCACTTGGGGTCGGCGATATGTGACGGGTGATGTCCCGGCAGTGCGTGCCGCAATATCCCGGGCAGCGCCGCGCCAAAGAAACGAAACGCGAACTTCTTGATCGCCCATCGGGTCTTCAACTTACCCCACAGTCCGTCAGCTTTGAGGAGGACGATGTACGAGCCACGCACCAACCGGGTGAGATGGATCAACGCGACCCAGCATTCCATAGACCCGAAACCAGTAGTCGCCATAGAGGTGCTGGTACATATCGAAGGCCAGATTTTTATGCTCGATTTCATCGACGGCATGCCAGAGCCACATCGAGGCAACCGCCGGATCCGCATCGCGAAGCAGATGCGCACGGTCCGCGATAATTGCATGCGAGGTTGCCAGCGCTAACGTTTCGAAGCCCGCGGTATAGGCCACCCGATACTTCAGCGAACGCTTACGGAGGTCGTCGTATTCCTGCTCGATTACCTTTTCGCGTTGGCGCAGTTGCGGGTAGCCCTGCGCGATCAGCACTTCATTGAAGCGGCGATGTTGCGCGAAATGATGCGACTCCTGCGCGATCCATCCTTTCGCCTCTGCCAGGAGGCCGGGATCGCTTACCTGCTTCATTGCTTCGCGCATGGTGTCGATGATGAACGGTTCCATATAAGGCAGGAGCATCGAGGCGCCGTTGACCAGTTGACTCAAGGCGGGATCATCGGGATGCCAGTGCGGGTGAAAATTCGCGGGAAAGGGAAACTGGATTTTTCGCACCTCGATGCCTTGCGCAGTCTTTTTGGTACTCATCGCAAAACTTCCTCTTCACGGTGCTTATACCGCAACCCGTACTGGCTGTGCTTACCACGTCGGCGCCTTTGCGTCAGGCGGCCCGGCGAGCTGAAAAACGGCAGTCACTTCCCATAACCAACCAATCGTTTGGTTGATAAGGAACCGGGCGGTCTGACTCCGATCGCATCAGGAGTGTTTCCAAAGGTGGCAAAGTTTTAGAATCGAGGCGCCTGGATCATGATGCCCGCGAGGCACAATTTCCCCCAGACTCAAGATGAGTGCTAAGTCTTTCGGCTATGCGCCGTATGCGGTCATACAGATGGCATGCCTGATGCTTCCTAGGACACTTGCGGCATTGCGGCCACTAATCATGCATTGGAGCGAATGATGATCGAGAAGACCAAGTCGGACTACGAGGTAATAGTTATCGGCGCCGGCGTCGCCGGAATCTATCAGATCAAACTGCTGGCGGACCTTGGGGTGGACGCCACGATGCTCGACGCCGCGCCCGACCTGGGCGGCACGTGGTATTGGAACCGTTATCCCGGGAGCCCGATTCGACTCGGAGAGCTACACCTACGGCTACTCCTTTTCCAAAGAACTGCTGAACGAGTGGCATTGGAAGGAGCGGTTCTCCGGGCAGCCCGAGAACCTGCGCTACTTGAATCATGTCGCAGACAAATTCGACCTGCGCAAATACATGCAATTCAATTGCACGGTCGAGTCGGCGCACTTTGACGAAGCCAACGACCGGTGGCGGCTCAAAATTGCCGACGGTCGCGAGCTGACTGGCCGGTTCGTCGTGATGGCGGTCGGCCTTCTTTCAATACCTACTCCGCCGCGTTTTAAGGGCATGGAGAAGTTCAAGGGCCGATCGTTCCATACCTTCCATTGGCCTCATGAACCGGTCGACCTGGCGGGCAAAAAGGTCGCCGTCATCGGGACTGGTGCTACCGGAATCCAGGTTATCGCCGAGATCGCAGACAAAGTCGGTGACCTGACCGTCTTCCAGCGTCGGCCCAACTGGTCCGCGCCCTTGAATAACGGACCCATCTCAGATGCCGAGATGGCCGACATCCGGGCGCGTTACGACCAAATCTTCAAGACTTGCGCTCAAACGCCAGGTGGCTTTGAGCATGAGCCCGACCGACGTGGCTTTTACGAGGTCTCTCGCGAGGAGCGGGTCGCGCTGTGGGATCGGCTCTACGACACGCCGGGCTTTGCGATCTGGCTGCGCAATTTCCGTGAGATCTTCACCGACGAGAAAGCCAACGCCGAGTTCTCGGAGTACATCGCGGACCGGATTCGGCAACGGGTGAAGGATCCGGCGGTCGCCGAGAAGCTGATTCCTCGCGATCATGGCTTCGGCGTGCAGCGGGTGCCGATGGAGACGCACTACTTTGAGTCGTACAACCGCCCCAACGTGCAGCTCGTGGATATCACCGAGACGCCGATCGAGGAGATAACCGAGACCGGACTGCGCACCAGCGAGCGCGATTACGATTTCGACATCATCGTCTATGCCACAGGGCTTCGACGCCATAACCGGCGCCTTCGATCGAATCGACATTCGCGGCGTTGGCGGCGTCAAGCTGCGTGACAAGTGGAGCGACGGTCCGCAGACGTTTCTCGGCATGTTCGTGCATGGGTTCCCGAATTTCCTGATGCCCTCGGGACCGCAGAGCGGCTCGGCCTCGACCAACTATCCGCGCGGCATCGAGACCGGCGTCACCTGGTGTACGAAGTTCCTCGAGTATATGAGGGAGCACGGATACACGCGCGCTGACCCGACCCTCGCGGCCGAAGAGCGCTGGACCGAGCACGTGACCAAAATGTACTCGACGATGCTGATGCGGAAGGCCAAGTCGTGGTTCACCGGCTACAACTCGAACGTCCCCGGCCATGAGCACGGCAAGATCCGATACTTGGTCTACAATGGCGGCTCGCCGAAATACGTGTCCAACATCAACCATGTCGCGGAAAGTGGCTACGACGGAATCGTTTTCAGCTCAGGTGCCGAACCGCTCCATCGCAATGGAGCTGAGACGGCAACCCTCGGCGAGTAGAATGAAAAGGGCGGAGCCTCGATGCTCCGCCCTAAGTCACTTGCAGTTCAGTTTCTAGACGCGCTCAATCAAGGTCCCGGTACCGAGGCCGCCGCCGCAGCACATCGTGATGATCGCGCGCTTGCCGCCCGAGCGCTCCAGCTCGTTGACGGCCTTGGTTACCAAGCCACACCCGGTGGCGCCCAGCGGATGTCCTAATGCGATCGCGCCGCCATTGGGATTGACCCGCTTCATGTCCGCCCCCAGCGTTTTCGCCCAACTCAATACTACTGATGCGAAAGCCTCATTGATTTCGAAGACATCGATGTCACCAATCTTGAGGCCGGCTCGATCGAGCAGCTTGCGCGTGGCCGGAATCGGCCCCTCGAGCATCAGCACCGGATCACATCCGACCAGGCAGGTCTCGAGCACTCGCGCGCGCGGGCGGCAGCCCAGCTCTTTCGCCTTCTCCGCGGACATTAGAAGGACCGCAGAGGCGCCATCCGCCACTTGCGATGACGTGCCCGCAGTGTGGATTCCGTCGGCACGCGCGACCGGTTTGAGTCCGGCAAGCGCCTCGAGGCTGGTCTGACGCGGCACTTCGTCGCGTGTGACTTTCTGCGAGGCGCCGCTGCGCTCGCCGCCTTCCTGGATGACCGGAACATCCACCGGCACGATTTGCGAGTCGAAACGGCCTTCTGAAATCGCTCGCGCGGCGCGAAGTTGCGATTCGAGGCCGAAGCGATCGGTGTCGTCCCGCGTGATGCCGTATTTGGTGGCGATGCGCTCAGCGCCTTCGAACTGGCTGGTAAACTCGAAATGCTCGCGATACTTGCGGGTGATCGGCTTGCCCATGCCCGCCTGTGCGCCCGCAACTGCGTCGGAGCCGATCGGCAGCAGGCTCATGTTCTCGACGCCGCATGCCAGCACCACATCCTCGGCGCCAGATGCGATCATGTTGGCCGCGAGGTTTACCGCAAACTGGCTCGAGCCGCACTGCGAATCGATGGTCGAGCACGCCACATCAGGCGACAGACCTGCGGTTAGCCAGGCGGTCCTGGTTACGTTGAAGGCCTGCGCGCCGACCTTGTTGATGCATCCACCGACCACCTGGCCGACGGCCGCAGGGTCGACCTTCGCACGTTTCAGAACCGCCGCCATTACCTGGGCAAGCATTTCGGTGGGATGCGCGCTGGATAGCGCCCCTTTCTTTTTACCGATCGGCGACCGACCAGCCTCGACGATCACGA
The DNA here is from genome assembly GCA_963848285.1 of uncultured delta proteobacterium. Lineage (GTDB taxonomy): Bacteria > Desulfobacterota > Binatia > Binatales > Binataceae > DATGKG01. The sequence goes on from CAWKCZ010000003.1 coordinate 520,197, forward strand.
CATCTCGCATGACGTTCCTCCGTTATGCCGAGCCGAGGCCCGGTCCTGAATTTTTTGCGAACCCGTTGCAGGGACATTCGTACGTTTTCCCTTGTAATACCTTAAAGGTGGCGGATCCGACAGGGGCACAAAGTTCTTGAGGACGCGAGCGTGTACCTGCTAAAGCACGATCAGTGGAAGAATGTGTCGTCTACGCGGCGTCATTCCCGAAGCCGCAAGCAGACCGGCCAAGTGAGAACAACTCTAAGGAGAGTTCATCATGATTCCTCGCGGCATCATTTCGGCGGACGGCCACGTATGTGAGCCGCCTAATTGCTATGTGGACTTCATCGATCCGAAGTATCGCGACCGGGCGCCGCAGGTGCTGCCGCAGCCCGACGGCACCGAAGCTTTCGTGGTGCCGGGGATGAAGCGGCCCATCGCGCTCGGCTTTATCGACGGCGCAGGCTTCACCATCAAGGATCGAAACGAGCGCGCCAAGCGGCTCAAGTTCGCCGATGTCCGGAAGGGTGCCTACAGTGGTCGCGCGCGGCTCGAGTACATGGATCGCGACGGCATCGCAGCGGAGATCGTTTATGCCTCGGTCGGGATGGGCCTCTGCAATCATCGCGATGCCGAGTACAAAGACGCCTGCATGAAGGCCTACAATCGATGGCTGCAATCGATGTGCAGTGAAGCGCCCGATCGCGTGCTCGGCCTGGCGCAGACCGCGGTCCTGAGCGTCGACAGCGCGATCGAAGATTTCCGCCGCGCCAAAGAAATGGGGATGGTCGGCATGATGATGTCAGGGCGCCCCATCTACGAAGACTATGACCATCCTGACTACGACGCTTTGTGGGAATGCGCGTGCGACCTCGGACTTCCGATTTGCTTCCACATCCTGACCTCGCGCGACGGCAGCCTCGGCATGCCGCATCGTGGGCACGAGATGAACAACTTTCTGGGCATCATTCGCGCGGTGCAGGACGTCGTCGGTCTGATGGTATTGGGTGGCGTCTTCGAGCGGCATCCGAAGTTGAAGTTGGTTTGCGCCGAAGGTGACGCGGGGTGGATGCCGCACTACATGTATCGCATGGATCATGCGGCGAAATTCAACGCCGAGGGCGGGCTTATCAAAGGTTTGTCGAAGCTACCCAGCGAGTACATCAAGAGTAATGTCTGGATGACCTTCCAGGACGACCTGACGGCATTCAACTCGCTGCATCAAATGCCCTACACGCAACTGCTATGGGCGAGTGACTTCCCACATACGGATTCCACCTGGCCGCGCTCGCAGCAATTGCTGGCCGAGCACACTACGCATCTGCACGAATATCAGCGTCAGGCGATCATGCGGGACAATGCCGCCAAGCTGTTCAATTTGCCTGCTGGTCACGAATCTTGGCGTATGTTCGAGCAGGCGGCCTAGTTCAACTTCGCGAAAGCCTTGTGGATTCGCCGGACCGCGCTCGGGTAATCCTCGCCCACTGCATTCGGTGCGAGGATTAAAACGTCGGCGCCTTGCTCGCGATAGGCCGCCAACCGCTCGATGCATCGCGAGGCCGGGCCGATCAGCGCGACCGCATCCGCCATCTCGTTGGTGATCGCCGCGGCCATCGCGTCTGAATCGCGCCGCTTCGCGCTTCCATTATCCGCGCGGCGGGCTCGGCAAAGCCGCTCTTCGAAAAGATGCGATTGTAGAATGGAAGCGCGCCATAAAAGGCCAGTCCACGCCGCGCCGCTTCGTAGGCGGCTTTCAGATCGTCGTTCAGAAATACCGGAAACCCACACGTCATCGTGATGGCGCCCGGTTTGCGTCCGTGCTCGAGCGCCACCTTGTTGGCCGCGTCGATCGACTTGCGCATCCGTTCCGGAGTGCACATATACAACATCAGGCCGTCGGCCAATTCGCCGCCGAGTTTCGAGGTCTCGAGCGCGAGCGCGGCGTAGTAAATCGGGATCGGATGACTCGGAGTGGGAAACTTTATCCCGAACATCTCGAGCTCTCCGCCAAACACCTTGCGGATGATTTCGGTGTCGCGCCGCAGGCGATCGCGCGCATTTCCCATCTCGATGCCGCGCGCCTCCAGCGCCGGGCGATGGCTCACGCCGAGGCCAAGAATGAAGCGGCCTTGCGCCGCGTCCTGCACCATCTCGGCGGAGATCGCACATAGCGCGGGTTCGCGCAGATAGATGTTGACGATCCAGGTGCCGATGGCGATTCGTCTGGTGGCATTGGCCACCGCGAAAGAGCACATCAGCGCGTCATTCACCGCCTCCGGGATGAAGACGCCGCCGAATCCGGCATCTTCAGTCTCGCGCGCCAACTGCACGAAGCCCGAATAACCGGCGACCGGCGAAGCGCCGGAACCGGCGCTCGGCGAAATTCTGGACATCGGAGAAAGCGCAACGCCATAGCCTTTCATTGAAGGGGCTCCTTTTACCGGTTTCAGCTGCTGAAGGCACGCTGCCTGGTTCAGCTTTCTATTACACCAACCGAATCTCTTAGCCCAAGGTCCAATCTCGCGGTTGCAAATCGCCGGTCGCAGCGCAAAGTTGGAGACGAATCGAAGCAGAACGAAGCATCGACGTTTGCCGGCCATGGGGAGTGCATGATGCCGTCACATTTGAAGCTCGAAGAACTGGTGCAGCCGACCCGGGTCCATCGCAGGATTTACCTCGAGCAGGAAATCTTCGATCTGGAAATGGAGCGCATCTTCGAAAGCAACTGGGTATTTATCGGCCACGAGAGCGAGGTGGCCTCGCCCGGCGACTTCAAGACTGTGCCTCTCGGCACTCAGCCGGCGATCATGACGCGCGACGAGAACGGCGACATCCACGTCTTGATGAATCGCTGCATGCATCGCGGCTCGACCGTGTGCCAGGAGGAGCGCGGTAACGTGCAGCGCCTTCCGATGCTGGTACCACGGCTGGACGTACAACACGAAGGGCGAGCTGACCGGAGTTCCTTATGCCAATGGCTATGGAAGCGAAATTCGACAGCGCAAGTTCGGTCTCATCAAAGCGGCGCGCGTCGAGAAGTATCGTGGGCTGGTTTTCGCGAGCCTGAGGCCGATGTCGACAGGCTGGAATACTATCTGGTAGCGCAAAATACTACATCGATCTGTTCATGCGATCTTTCGCCCGAAGGCGAACTCGAGGCACGCGCTGGAATTCATAAGTACGGCTACGACGGAAACTGGAAGTTCCAGATGGAAAACGGCGTGGATGGCTACCATCCGAACTTCGTGCATCAGGCTTTCTTCGAGGCGCAGGGCAGAGCCCTGGGCCGCAAGGTGATGCAACTTTTCGCGTCAATGCGGAGTGCGAGAGCAAGGACCTCGGCAATGGTCATTCGATTCTCGACATGTCGCCGAAGCGCGCCGCAGGATCCTCGGCCTAGTTCGAACATCCTGCGCGGTGCGACTTCTCGGGCGCAAAGCGCGAGGCCTATCGTGCCGCGATGCTGAGCGCTATGGCGAGGCACGTGCGGCGGAGATTTTCGCGGCCTCGAATGTCAACATCGCAGTTTTTCCCAACCTGCTGATCATCGGCATCCAGTTCCGCAACACGATGCCGGTCAGACGCATTCGCACCGACGTGCATCTGCTGCCGACTACTCTCAAGGGCGTGCCCGACGAGATCAACGTCGCGAGGTTGCGTGCGCACGAGGCCTTTTATGGCTCCGCCGGCGGTGGCGCGCCGGATGACGTCGAAATGTTCAATCGCTGTAGCGATGGCCTGCGCGTGAAGGGCGCCGAATGGCTCGAGCTGTCGCGCGGCGTGGATCGCGAGCATATCGATGCGGAAGGCGTCATCGTCGGCCACATCACCGACGAAACTCCGCAGCGCGCGTTTTATCGAAGCTGGCGAGCGCTGATGTGCGGCGTGGCGCAGACTCAAGCGCTCAAGCCGCTTCGCGCGGTGCCACCGCCTGAGTCGCGGCTCGTTGAAATGATGCCCACTCTCAGTCGCTACCGAAGCGGAAGATATCCTCTACGCGAAGCACGCCTGCTCGACGAGCGTCGCTACCGAGAGTGGCTCGGATGTTCGACGCGAATGCGACCTACTGGATGCCATGCCAACGGCGAGGGGAGCGATCCGAAGTCGAGAGGTGTCGATTGATATATGACGACGCAACGAAAGCTACCGATCGGATCGAGCGACTGGAGTCGGGAATTGGCGCACGCGCAAAGCCCGCCCTCGAAGACGCAAGCGGTCGTCTCAAACGTAGAGATCGAAAATCGGCGGAGAACGCTGCGACAATATTTTCCGCCTTCATTTTCTACGAGCTCCGCCGAAGCAAAGAGCGCGTCTTCGCGGGACGCTACGAACACTATCTATGCGCTTCGACCGACGGTCACTGGAAAATCGCGCGCAAGAAAGTGGTACTCGTCAATAACGACGAAGTCATCGACAATCTCACCTTTCATCGTGTAAGACCCTCCCCAACTCTTTCAGGAAGCGGGGCTCCTGATACCTAGCCGCGGGTAGCAAGTGTGAGCTTGCCGTTGGGACGACACTTCCAGGTGAGATTGCCATCGAAGACCGCCGCATGAGTCCCCTCGGTAGCGGTTATTCGGGTTTGCAGGGTTGCGAATAACTTGGTCGCGGTGCATGCCGCAGGCAAGTTGATCTGCGCATCGTCGATGACCACCAGAAATTTGGCCTCCGGCACTTTCTGTCTGGTCGCCTTGATCTCCGCCCTTACCCTGGGAGATTTGGCGCTCAAGTTCGCGTAGGTGGAATTGAACGCGGTACTGCCGGCGAGGGCTGTAAGAACCACTGGAAGATTCGCCGGCGAGCCATTTTGGTCACGAACCAACTCGTCATTTCCGCCTGCTTCGGAGAGCAATTTGTTCAGCGTGATGGTCGCGCGCTGCAACTGAGTTCCGCTGGGAATCGGGAAGCGTCCACGGATGATTATCACTCCATTGTTTTTTGTGGGTGCCGGCATTCTTGGTGGTTCCCAGCGCGACATCGGTCGAGCCCACACTCGAAGTCACGGTCTCTTCCTGCACGCCCGGGATCATGTTTCCCGGATCGGCATTGAGCTGAGGAAGCGCCGGCCGTGGGATCGCCATAGTAAAAAGTTGCCGATGAGCTACCCGCCGGGATCGTCACGCTGGTTACCGCCGAACCGCCCTGCGTCAGCGAGAAGACGCCGATGCTCGAGGTTGAGGTCAACGCGACGGTGGTGTCGGTCGTGAAGGTCAGCGCTTCGGTGGTGCCGGTCGAAGTATCCTGCATCTGGATCGTGATCGGACCTATCGATGCAGAACTGCTACTTGCGCCCGAAACCGCTGAAGCCGTGAAGGCGATCTGCTGGTAGGGATTGCGCGGCGCGACGGTCACGAAGTAACTATCGAAGTCGTCGCCACACATGGTGGGAACGTCCAGAAAATTGGTCGAAGACCGGATGAGCGCCGGTTGCAGCAGTCCATAGCTAAGGTTGGTGCCGCAGGTCGGACTGCTGACGTCAAGCGCGGGCCAGAAGTAACCGCCGGTCGAGACCGTTCCGTCCGAACCAACTAGCCACGACGGCGTTGTGCCGTTCTCCCATTCTCCGGGATTTGGGACATTTGTTCGCGCTTCCGCCGTTGTCGTTATAGTTCTGATTGGAAACAAACAAGGCCGAACTACTGCAGGTTGAAAAATCATAGAAACATGGGTCATTAGTGGCACTGAGTTCAGAGCTAACAATCACGGCGTCGCAATTGCTGTCATCAACCTCAACATACTGCTTGCTGGTCAGCGAAATCAGATCGCTCGACAGGCCGTAGGTTAGACCGTCGGTGGTACCGTTGTAGCACCACGGGTGAGTACCGACCGAGCGTTTCTGATTGGTGTCGAGGAAGCAATCGGCCAGCAGACCGTCCCCGAAGACTGGATCGTTGCTGCCCACCAGGTCGTTCTCAAGTGTAGGTGTGGCGGTGTATTCGGTCGGCGTCAGGATGATCTTGTTCGACGCATTCTGAAATCCCAGGGTGGTCAGGCCGTCAGCGAGGGTAGTGCTGCTGCTGCCATTGACCCAGGTATTTATCAGGGTACGCCACATCGGCACGGTGGCCGGCGTCCAGCCGGTTTCGTACTGGTATGCGGGCAGGCTGCTCGACCACGGCGTGACCGATGGGTTGTTACCGAAGGTCAGTCCACACGGGCTCGCCGAGGTCAGCGGAGAGCTACAGTTGGCGGACGCATCCTGGGGGCGCTGGTGTACTCCTCGAGGGAAAGTTGCAAACAGGTAATTGGTGCCGCTCGTCCCGACGTACAAGCCAGTCTGCAAGTTACCGCTGCTGTCTTTGGTCGAGTATGGAACCCCGTCTTCGGTGTACTGATTTTGAAGATAGACGTAGAGTTGCTCCAGCGTGCTATGGGCAAAGCCACACTCGGTCGCGGTATTTCCGGTCGGACCGGCACACACCAGCGGAGCTTCGTTCGCCGGGAGACCATTGCTGACGGTGGTGGCGGAGTAGTACGACGAACTAAGGAAAGCCTGGTAGTCGTAGTATTCGACCAGTAACAGCGTGGCTACGGTCTCATAGTCGGAAAAGTACTGAAGCAAATTGATCGGATCGGAGTAGAAGGTGAGATCGGCGGCGAAGCTTCCGGTTGCGGGCACGGTAGTGAGCGCCTTTTCGCAGCTGCCGATAATTCCATCGTTTCCGGTCGATTGCAGGGCGATATTGATCGCCACCAATGCCGCACTGATCGATGGCAGTCCGCCGCCCGGACCGTTGGCCACCTGGTCGGGAAAGTTATCAATGTCTGCCTGGCTGACGGTTCCGGTGGTCGACTCACCCGCTTGGAGCAGGTCGGTGTAGGTATTGGAAACCGTTGCGATCGATGTAAGCGCATTCGTCACTGAGCTGCTGGAAAGCTCATCGACGCAAGTCTGGGTAAGGATCGCATTCTGGATGTCGGTTAGTTGCGCAGAGATGGTTTGCAGCTCGGTGTTGATTTCCTCGAGCTGGGACACAACATCTGTCTGAAATGATGACTGCGAGTTGAGTCCTATCGAGGTCAGCGCATAGCCAACCAGCGTATCGCTGAGACCTCCGCTGACACCTTCCACCATTCCGCCCACGATGGACGCTTGCTGTGCGCGGAGTGTGGTGGCGAAAGTCAGTGATACGAGAAAAAGCGTTGCAACGATCGCAGTCCGTGTAAACCTGGACATGAGCCGGCCCCCGTACCGACACCATATCGGTTAGCTAAAATATGGTTAATAAAATACCATCCAGATAGTGTCTACCTATCACAGCAAGACGTGGCCCGATCAGCCTCAGATGCTACCGCGCGCGACCTGGCTCAGATTCCGAGGTCGAGCAAATTGTAATCCTTGAGGCTCGCCTTCACCGCCGCCGTCCAGCGAAACTCATCTTCCCGGCCCTCGAAGGGTTGGTATCGATACTGCCGCTCTTCGGGAAAACGCTGCCGGCGCGCATCGATCGCGTACATGATGAGGCGCTGAGCGCTCGCGAATGCGCTGCTCGTCGTAAACCGCGACCGGATTGTGCACGCCGCCGCTCTTCACGCCCAGCACCGATTTGCGCCGATGAAACCCAAAGTTGATCGTCACGCGAACATCCTCGCAGGTGTTCGCAAACGAGCCGTGAATAGCCTGCCGGTTGGAGATCGCGACATCGCCCGGCCTCGCAAATCAGCGGAACCGCCTCGGACAAGCGATCGGAGCCGGCGGCCATGCACCATCGCCTTGATGTCGACTTTGCCAATCCGATGCGAACCCGGCACGACCCACAAACCGTTGATGGCGTTGCATCCGTAAAGCTGCGCCATGAAGTTGAAGCCGTGCGTGCCCTCATCGAGCGCGGGACTTTCCCAATGCGTCCAGCCATCCTGATGCCACGCGACCGAACCGCCGAGCCCCGCCTGCTTGATCCATACCGCTTCGTTGAATGGCGTGAAGTCGTCGCCATTGACGGCTCGCGCGACCGCCAGCAACTGCGGATGGCCATACACGCGCAGGCACGCTTCGGAGAATTGCAGCGATCCGAGCACCAGCTGCATAACCTATTCAGGGCGCATCCTTCGGCGGCGTCGGCTCAGTTCATCTTCACCGGATGGCGTCCATGCGCGAAGTCGGTACCTCCGATCGGATCGGAAAGCGGTTTGACCCAACTGATGTTCGAGGGCTTTGCAATCCGCGCTCAGCGCCGGACGTCCGTGGCGATCGAGCGTGCGCGCCTTTGGTGACCGGCGCGCGTTCAACCATGTCGGCCACATCGCGTTCGATGTCTCTGAGCTCTTCCTCGCTGAGCAGACTTTTCGAAAATGTAAAATCCGCAGCGCGAGTAGGCGTCGAGAATCGCGGGATCGAGCTTGCCATCGGCATCGAGGCGAGATTAGGCCGCGGTTGCCAAGCGCCATCGCGCGCGCTTCGCCTTCGCTCCGATAACGCTCCATCGCTGCTTGTTCGGCGTCCGTAATCGACGATGGGAACTTCTTTAAGCGGCAGCTTCGTCATGACATCGCTCCTGCTGAAGTCCACTCCTATGACGACGATGCCTCGCTTGCAAGTTAGCGCGCAAGGTGATTTTCATCGCCACAAATCAATACGCCCGCGCACACGGAGAGAAGGACCATGGCATTCACCAATATCATCCTCGAGAAGCAGGATCTCATCGGCACCCTCACCCTCAACCGCCCCGAGAAACTGAACGCGATGACGCCCACGCTCATCGCCGAGATGGGCGAGGCGCTCACCGAAATCGAGAAGGATCCCGAAATCAAAGTCGTCGTCGTACGTGGCGCTGGCCGCGCATTTTGCACCGGCTACGATTTGACCGTGGGACTCGCTGACGGCGCGGGCAGCGCTATACCCTCGACAGCGATCAGCGACCCTGCAACGAATCGTCGAGCATTGGCTGCGGCTGCGCGACCTGCCCAAGCCCGTCATCTCGATGGTGCATGGCTACTGCCTCGCGGGAGGTCGCCAACTCGCGATATCGACCGACATAATTTTCGTCGCCGAAAACGCCAGCATCGGATTTCCCTCGATTCCGGCGGGCGCCGGCTACGTCAGCTCGTTCTGGAACTGGATGGTCGGGCCGCATCGCACCAAGTACATGGCGTTTCTGCCGGGCAGCCGCATCAGCGGCAAGGAGGCCGAGGCGATCGGCTTCGCGACGCGCACGTTTCCTGTCGACCGAGCTCGAGCAGGAGACCTACGACTACGCGCGGCGGGTGGCGAAGGTGCCCGCGCAAAAGTTGCGGCTGGAAAAACTCGCGATCAATCGCGCCGTCGACATGCAGGGGTTTCGGCAAGCGGTACTTGCGGGCGCGGAGTTCGACGCGATTTTCCATTTCGGGCCGGGTAACGAGGAAATTCGCGCGATCCAAAAAGAGCGCGGCCTCAAAGGCGCCATCCAGTGGTACGAGCAGAAGTAGCTGCTTCGATATTGGTTGTCAGCGAACGCATCGATGCGGCAATAATTCCGAAAATCGTTTAGCGAGCAGGGGCCAATGGCAAATCGCAGCATTTCAAAAAATACCCGCGTGGGCCTGGTCGAAGGCGAATGCGATCCGAAGTTCGAGGGCGTCCTCGATGCCTTCGTCGAAAATTTCGCACAACGCGACGAACTTGGCGCCAGCGTATGCCTCAACCTCGAGGGTCGCACTGTGGTCGATTTGTGGGGCGGGCGCGTCACCGAAAACGGTGCGCCATGGAAGCGCGACACCATCTCGATCGTGTTCTCTGCGACCAAGGGCGCCTCGGCTATCTGCGCGCACATGGCGGCCGATCGCGGGCAGCTCGACCTCGACGCGCCGGTGACGCGCTACTGGCCGAAGTTCGGGCAGGCCGGGAAGGAAAGCGCCATCGTCTCGATGATGCTCGATCATTCGGTCGGGCTGCCGCACGTGCGCACCAAGATCAAGAAGGGCGGCTGTCTACGATTACGACTACATGATCGGGCTGCTCGAGAACGGGAAGCGCCATTCTGGAAACCCGGCGTTCGCAACGGCTACCACGGCATCACCTCGGCGTGGACGGTCGGCGAGATGGTGCATCGCTCGACCGGCACGCGGCTTGGCAAATTCTTCGCCGACGAAGTTGCGAAGCCGCTGGGGCTGGATTTCTGGATCGGCCTGCCCGAAGAGCAAGAATCACGCGTCGCACCGATGATCTTCGCACCCATCACCGACGAGGTCGCGCAACAGCCGCATCGCGCAAGCCGCCATCAATGAGAAGGACTCGGCGACTTTTTACTTCATGTTCAACATGGGCGGCTTCGACGCCAACAGCCGCGAGGCGCATGCCGCGGAAATCGGCTCTGCCAATGGCATGTCTAATGCGCGCGGGCTGGCCGGACTGTATGCGCCGATTGCCAACGGCGGCGCGCTCAACGGCGTGAAGCTTGGTCGGACCCGACACGCTCCAGCGCATGGCGCTGTGCTCGGTCGCGACGCATGAAGATGCGACCTTGCGAATCCCGACCCGATTTTCACTGGGCTTCATGAAGGCGATGGACAATCGCAAGCTCGACAACGCGGCGCATTGCTCGCTGCTGATTTCCGAGCCCGCCTTCGGGCACGTCGGTGCGGGCGGCTCGCTCGGATTCGCCGATCCCGAATGTCATCTGAGCTTCGGCTACACCATGAACCGGATGGGCTTCGGCATTCTGATGAACGATCGCGGACAGAGCCTGGTCGATGCGGCATATCGCGCGCTCGGCTATCGCTCCAACGCGAGCGGCGTGTGGGCGCGTTAGTCCGCGCAAATTTTCCGCCATAGCATCGCACGCGAGTTGCTTTCCAACTGTCGCGCTGTTTTATCCTCGCGCTTTCAACTCAAGCGACGGAGGACAAATCAGTGGCAGGAATTTTGGACGGCAAAGTTGCTCTTATCACGGGCGCGAGTTCCGGCATCGGGCGCGCCACCGCGAAGATTTTCGCGCGCGAGGGTGCGCGTCTCGTGCTGGCCGATCTGATCGAAACTGGCGGTCAAGAAACCCTACAACTTGTCAAGGACGCCGGCGCCGACGCGATCTTTCTCAAGACTGACGTTGCCAAAGCCGCGGACGTCGATGCGGCGGTAGCGAAGGCCGTCGAGACTTACGGACGGCTCGATTGCGCCTTCAACAACGCTGGCATCGGCGGCGCGGGCAAGCTCACCCACGAGTACAGCGAGGAAGAATGGGATCGCGTCATCGCGGTGAACCTCAAAGGCGTGTGGCTATGCATGCGCGCGGAGCTGGTCCAGATGCTCAAGCAAGGCGCCGGCGCGATCGTCAATACCTCCTCGATCATGGGACTGACCGGCGCGATTCGGGTGCCTGCGTACACTGCGGCAAAACACGGCGTCGCGGGTTTGACCAAAGCTGCGGCGCTCGAATACGGACGCCTTGGCATTCGCATCAATGCCGTATGTCCCGCGCCGATCTACACGCCGATGCTGATGGGTGCCTTCAAGACGCGCCCCGACATCGAGGAGCGCTACGCCCGCTCGGAGCCGATGAAGCGCATCGGCCAGCCTGCGGAAGTCGGCGAGGCCGTGGCGTGGCTGTGTTCCGATCGCGCATCCTATGTAACCGGACATCCATTCCCAGTCGATGGCGGCTATATGGCTCAGTAATCAGCCTAAGTGGCGATATTTTCCTACTTACTGTTTGAAATCATTTGCGTCAGATGCAGCATTTGCACTATTACAGAAAGTAGGACGCCGCGAAGGCGAATTAAACATCGGCGCACATGACGCCGAAAAGGAAAGTCTATGGCAGCAGCAAAAAAGCCGGCTAAGCGCATGTCCGCGAAACAGATGAAAAAGACCAAGGGCGGGCTCGCTATCCCTCCGATGAATGCGAACATGGAGGCCACGGCGAATCGTCAGCCGCCCGTCGTCGCCAAGCTCCCAGCCAAAAGGGTCTTGGCAGAATAGTCGGAAAAATCACGCCTTTTCCTAGGCGGAACCTTCACTGCGCCAGATGAGGCTCATCCTCATCTGGCGCATTTTTATACTCCGGGGCGCGTTTCAAATCATCAAGTTTTTTTAACTGATTGACTTATAATGCGACAACTTGCATCAGTTTGCGCAGGCGGCTAGGCTCCTGCCTTAATTGGATTGAACAGACGTTGCTCTGCCAATTAAGGTGGTACCGGCAACGATTCTGCCGCGAGGTAATGGCGGAATGTCTCATTCAGGTACCGTCACACTGCTGTTCACAGACCTCGTAAACTCGACGGTACATCTGCAGCAAGCCGGCGATGAAACCGGCGCCGACCAGTTTCGCGCCCATCACAAACTCCTGGCCGAGGCCATCACGGCCACCGGCGGCGAGGAGTTGCAGTGGCTCGGCGACGGCGTCCTGGCAGCATTCTCGTCGACTGCCGATGCGGTGCGTTGCGCGATTGCGATTCAGCAGAATGCGCGACGTCCCAGCGCCGGCGCGCGCTTCGAGATTCGCATCGGAATTCACCTCGGCGAAGTCCTGCGTCGCGATGGAGGGTACTTCGGTACGCCCATCGTCACCGCACGCCGCCTGTGCGATCGCGGCACCAGCGGACAGATTCTGTGCAGCCGCCTGATTGCCGATGTGCTCGCCTCCCGTCAAACCTTCACCTTTCGCGACCTCGGCGACTTCCAGCTCAAGGGCCTCAGCGCGCCGGTTGGCGTATGCGAAGTGGTCTTCGAGCAAAACGATCCGGCCGCGATGCTCAGTCGGACACCCTTTGTAGGTCGCGGCGCTCCGCTGGAACGCTTGACCGCCAAGCTCACCGATGCCGCCGCCGGACGCGGTGGGATTGCGATGCTGCGGGGCGAACCCGGCATCGGCAAAACCCGCCTGCTCGAGGAATTTTCGGACCTCGCGCGGCAACGCGGCGCAACCGTGTTGCTGGGTTCCTGTTACCATGGCGAATGGCATCCGCCATACGGCCCGTTTGGCGAGGCGATCCTGAGATACGCGCGCGAAGCGCCCACCGAGTTTCGCGAGGCGATCGGAAAGCGCGCCTCCCTCATCGCGCGGATCGCACCCGCGCTGCACGATTCGATTGGTGACATTCCCGAGCCGATGACGGTCGACAAGGAAGAGGAGCGCTTCCGCCTCTTTGATGCGGTCGCACAATTCATGCTTGCGCTTGCGCGGCGCGCGCCGCTGGTACTGGTGCTCGACGATTTGCACTGGGCCGATCGCGGCACGGTCTCGATGCTGAGTCATCTGGCGCATTTCGTGCCCGCGAATTCGGTGCTGCTGATCGGCGCCTATCGCGATGCCGAAGTCGATCGCAAGCATCCACTGTATGTGGCACTGACCAGCCTCGCCCGCATCAAGAATTTCGAAACCTTCACTCTCAAAGGGCTCGACGACCGCGAACTCGCCGCCTTGCTCGAAATGGTCGGCGATCAGGACGCACCGGATGAATTGATCAAGGCTCTGCTCGAGGCAACCGAGGGCAATCCGCTCTTTATTCGCGAGGTCCTGTTGTATCTGCTCGAGGAAGGAAAGCTGCTGCGCGAAGGGCAAGGCTGGACTTCGCACCTGAGTATCGAAGAACTCGGGATCCCCGAAGGCGTGCGGCAGGTAATCGGCCAGCGGTTGCAGCGACTTTCCGAAAACGCCAACCAGCTGCTTTCGGTCGCGTCCGCCTTCAAGGGTGCGTTCGCGTTCGATATCGCCGCGGCAGTCGCACGTCTCGATGAAACCGCCGCGTTGGAAGCGATCGACGAGGCGTTGGACGCTCAGCTTCTCAAGCCGGGGGCGAGGCCCGAGAGCTTCGATTTTTCGCATGCGATGATTCGGCACACGCTATATGCCGAACTCAATCCGGCGCGCCGCGCGCGGCTACATCGCAAGATTGCGGAAGAGATGGAACGGGCGTGGGGCGCAGAGGCCGCGCAGCACGCGGCCGAGGTCGCCTTCCATTTCTGGCAGGGCGCGACCGCCTCGAGCGGGGCGACCAAAGGCGTCGACTACGCAATCGCGGCGGCCGACACCGCAGAGACCGCTTATGCCCATGACGACGTGGTGGCGTTCCTCCGCATTGCGCTTGACCTGGTAACGACAAACGATCCGCGCCGTCCGCGCCTCCTCGCCCGCTTGGCATCCGCCATGACCTGGACCTTGCGCGGCGAAGATGCGGTCGGGGTGGCGCTGGAGGCGGCCGGACTCCTCGCAGCCAGCGAAGGCGCCGACCGGGCGGCGGATTACTGCGAGGCGATCGCGCGCGACATGCTGCGCGCCGGCCAGATGTCATGCGCATGGGAGTTGGCCGAAGAAGGTCTGCGTCACATCGGCGAACGGCGCGACATCACCTGGGCCAGCCTTGATGAGATAGATGGCTACCGCACCGACAACGAGGATTCTGCTAACCCGGGCATCGTGATCGACACCGAACGCTTACGGCTTCGGCGCGCCGTTTTGAAGCAAATCCCGTCCGAGCAGGCGATGGCGCGGCGCATCGACGAATATCCGTACGATTCGCGCGCAGAAATAATTCACGATCCCCACGCGGATAACATTCCGCTCCTGATGCTGGCGGGCGATTGCCGGCGCAGTCTTCCGATCTGGCAACGCCGCGCCTCGGAAGCGGAACGCAGCGGGCGCCTCGCGCTGGCGATGGATGCGTGGGCGTTTACCGCGCGATGTCACAACGCGCTCGGCGATTTCGCCGCCGCGCGCGCCGCCTACGATCGCGCCATCGCAATGTCAGCGCGGGTCAGCGGCGTCTCACTTCCGCTGCTGAATCTGATGTCCTTGCGCCTCGATTTTCTCATTTCCCTGGACAATGTTGAAGACGAAATGCCGCCGCTTCCAGGCGAACAGGAGTTGATGGCTAATCCGCCGCCACAACTCCGGTGGGCACTGATCTCGGCCTTTGCTTCTCACGCCCGCCTGATGGCGCATCGCGGCCTCGTCGAGCCTGCCATTCAGTTAATCGGAAACGTGCGGGTGGGGCTGGAGCGTGGGGCGCCATGGGGAATTACCTACAGCATCGCAGCTTGCGATCCCGCGGCCGCGCTATGGGTGCTGAATCGCACCGAACATATCGAGCTCATCGAACAGAGTATTCGCGATAAGGTGCTGGTTCCGGATTTCCGCTTTCCGATGCGTGAAGGACGCCTCGCGATGGCGCAGGTATGCGCGCTGCAAGGGCGCTACGATGAGGCCTCGAGCTGGTTCGCCAAGTCACGCGAAGTCCTCGACGAAGCCGGATGGCGTCCATTGCGCGCGCTCGTCGATCACGACGAGGCATTGATGTACTTGCGGCGTGCCACGCCCGGTGACTTCGAACGGGCGCGGCCGTTGCTCGCGGCAGCGTTGGAGCAGTTCGAGATGTTGGGAATGACCGGGTGGATCGGGCGCGCGTCGCGTTTGACCGATCAACTCAGAGCGCCTCGCGCCGCCGATTTCATCAAGCCCGAAGCCCAAACTTCGAGATAGTGCGACACAGCTGGGTTGCGCGCGAGGTGCCGATATCCAAGGTTGCGACCGGTCCAAAGCGCCTAGGGAATGGCGCGATTCACACCGGCCGCAGCACCTTTTTCTCAGCCCATAGTTTGTGCGGATTCGGGCGCGATCTCGATCAGGATTCGTTTCTCGCCAGCCTGACGGAACGGATAGTCCTTGCCCATGTACTTGTTGGCCAGTTTATCGATGTGCGCATCGGCGCCGTCGGTGGTGACCTTGGTCACACTACCGCGAACCTGCATGTATCGATAAGGATTAGCCGGATCCATAATCGATAGGGCAATCTTGCGGCCTTCCTGGAGGGTGCGGGCTTTGACGCGGCCCGCCGCAGTGTTGATGCGGATGCGATCCGGGGTGACATCGAACCATACCGGGGTGACCTGCGGCGAGCCATCCTTCATAACGGTGGCAACCGAGGCAAAGGCTTTGGCTTGGTCGCTCAGAAGGTCGTTAAAGTTGTCTGGTATATTTTTCATATCCAACAGAGTAGCCATCGTGAGCATTTATCGCATCAGGCGGGCCGAGAAAATTTGACTCTCTCAGCCCCATCAGTTAATAGCCATAATGCTGTCTACATCGATTTGGGGCAGGACCGCGCGGGGGTCTTCTCGCGGTATTTTTCAGGGAGGGTGTGGGAAAATGGCGCTTTTTAATTCCAAGGAAACGGAGAAGAACGCGAAGCCTCAAGCCGCGTCGACTCCGCAAGTCCAGCCAGCGAATTCCGCGCCTGCGACTCCGCCAGCCGCCGCCTCGGTTGAAGCCAAACCATCGACTACTAACGGCGTTGCCGCCCGGCCCGCCGTCTCGGCTGCCAGCAGTTCAGGTGCGTATCTTGATGCGGGTTCAAAAATCAGCGGGAAGCTTAATTTTGAAACGCCCGCCCGTATCGATGGCCAGGTAGATGGCGAGATCATCGCCAAGGACAGCCTGACGATCGGTGAGAGCGCGGTGGTATCGGCGCAGATCAAAGCGGATTCGGTAATCGTCGCGGGTAAGGTTAGCGGCGACATTACTGCAGTGCATCGGATCGAGATTCGTCCTTCGGCCAAGGTGATGGGCAACATCACGGCGCCTACCCTGGTCATCAACGAGGGTGCGCTATTCGAGGGCCATTGCGCGATGCAGGCGGAAGCCCAGGACGATCGCAAAGTGACAGTCTTTCCGAAGGAGGAGCGCCTGGCTCAAGCCGCAGGGCAGAAACCAGCCTGAAGCTACGCAATTTTCTTCGGGCTTGGCCGCCACTTAGGCGTTTCACCGTCCGCGATTTCGCATTAGGATGAGATAGCTCCAACCCCTTTCAGGGGAGACGTCGAAACATGCACATCCCACCGAATTGGGGAACCTTCGCCACGCTGATTGTTTCCTTCCTCGTTTTTTGGTTTATATTCAGCCGGATATTTTTTCGCCCGTTTCTCGATCTGATGTCCAAGCGCGAGAAGCGTTTCAAGGATTTGGGCGAGCGCACCGAGCAGCTGATCAAGGAAGCACAAGCTGCCGACGAACAACGCGAGCAACGCATCATGGCGGTGCGGCGCGAGGCCATTGCGAAGCGCGAGACCGAGCGGCGACAGGCTGACGCCGAGGCCGCAAAAGTCCTCGAAGAGGCGAAAGCCGACGCACGGGCAACATTGGATCGCGCTCATGCGCGCATTGAAGATGAACTCAAAGCGGCGCAACGCCAACTCGATGAGATGGGCCGCAACCTCGCGGCCGAACTCGCGCAGCAGGTGCTCGGTCGTCCGCTAAATGGCACGCAAGGGCGGACCTCGAACTAACCCGGAGAGAGACGCGAAGCAGGCATGGCCGCCGCGCAGCGGAGTCGAGGAACACTCATAATTGAGACGTCGAACAGAAATTTGAAGTTGTGAAGTTAACCAAAAACTCAGGACTGTTGTTCGCGATGGGCGCGGTGATTGCCGCGCCTTCGTTTGCGTTCGCCGCAGAGGCAGCCGCCGAGAAGCCAGGCAGCTGGCTCGGCACGCTTTTCTTCGCCATCAACTTCGCGATCTTCGTTGCGATTATCGTCAAATTCGCCGGGCCCGCGATTGGCGCATTCTTTCGTGACCGCGCCACCGGAATCCGACTGCAACTGGAACGCCTCAATTCAGCGCTCAAAGAAGCCCAGGACCTTGCAAATCGGGCGGCGTCGCGGACGGCGCAACTCGATCAGGAAGCTGCACAGCTCAAAACCGAACTGGATAACGAGACCACCTTCGTGGTAAGTCGAATCCGCGAAGGCGCGCGCAACACGGCCGAGCGTATACGCCGCGATACCGAACTGACCGGGAGCGCCATCGTCGAGGCGGCCCAGCGCCGGGTCCGCGAACATCTCGCTGCGACCGCCACCAACCTCGCGCGCGAACTCATCGCGAAAAGCTTCGAGGCCTCCGACCAGGCGCGTCTCATCGATAATTTCATGGACAAGATTCGTACTGAGGCCGCGCGATGAAAGGATCGCGGGTAGCCAAGCGCTATGCGCGCGCACTGCTCGAAGTTGCCGAGCATGGCGAGGGCGAGAAGTGGGGCGCCGAGCTGGAGAAACTGGCGAAGATGGTCGAATCGCCCGAGCTGATGATGCGGCTCGCGTCGCCGGAACTTCCGCAGGAAGCGCGCGAGCAGGCGATGCAGAAAATTGCCGAGCGCCTCGAGCTGAGCTTCCCTTTGCGATCGTTCGCGATGGTCCTCGCACGGCACGGGCGGATCGCGGAGATCGGCGCGGTCTCGCAGGCATACCAGGACCTGCTCGACGAACAGCTGGGGCGCGAGCGCGCGACGCTGACCTTCGCAGTTCAGCCCGATGATGCGACAGTGCAACGCGTCGTCTCGGGGCTCGAGGCGATAGCGCATAAGAAGATTATTCCGACCGTCAAGGTCGACGCGGCGTTGCTGGGCGGCGTGATGGCGGAGTTGGGCGGCAAGATTTACGACGGCAGCCTCGCGACGCGGCTTGTCGAGGCGCAGCGTCGGCTCGCGAGCTAGCGGGCGAGAAAACCAGGAAGCGATCCGGAGAACGAAGCGAACATGGCGGACATCCGACCCTCAGAAATCAGCGAAATCCTCAAGAACGAAATCAAGGGCTTCGAAGGCAGCATCGCGGTGCGCGAAACCGGCCGCGTGCTCTCATGCGGCGACGGTATCGCCCGCATTTACGGCCTGCAGAACGCGGCGTCAGGGCGAGCTGCTCGAATTTCCCCATCGGCATCATGGGGATGATCCTTAACCTCGAAGAGGACAACGTCGGCGCGGCGCTCTTCGGCGATCCCGATGCCGTTCGGCGAGGGCGACGAGGTCAAGCGCACCGGCAGGATCGCCGAAGTGCCGGTCGGCGAGGCGATGCTCGGCCGTGTCGTCAATTCGCTCGGCCAGCCCATCGACGGCAAGGGTCCGATCAAGACCAGCGAGACCCGCCGTATCGAGATCAAGGCACCCGGCATCATGAAGCGCCAGCCGGTTAAGGAGCCGCTGCAGACCGGCATCAAGGCGATCGATGCGATGTTGCAGATTGGGCGCGGTCAGCGCGAGCTGATCATCGGTGATCGCCAGACCGGCAAGACGGCTATCGCGATCGACACCATCATCAATCAGCGCGGACAGAACGTGCAATGCATCTACGTCGCGGTCGGGCAGAAGCGATCGACCGTCGCGCAATTGGTCGAGAAGCTGAGCAAGCACGGGGCGATGGAGTACACCACGGTAGTTGCCGCAACGGCATCCGAAGTCGGCGCCGCTGCAGTTCATCGCACCTTACACCGGCTGCACGATGGGCGAGTATTTTCGCGACAACGGCAAGCATGCGCTCATCGTCTACGATGACTTGAGCAAGCACGCGCAGGCGTATCGCCAAATCTCGCTGCTGCTGCGCCGCCCTCCCGGCCGCGAGGCGTATCCCGGCGACGTCTTCTATCTGCATTCGCGGCTGCTGGAACGCGCCGCGAAGATGAGCGCCGAGGCCGGCGGCGGCTCGCTCACCGCGCTGCCGATCATCGAAACCCTGGCAGGCGACGTTTCGGCCTACATCCCGACCAACGTCATTTCGATTACCGACGGACAGATCGTGCTCGACGACGATCTCTTCAACTCCGAACATTCGGCCCGCGGTCAACGTCGGTCTCTCGGTCTCGCGCGTCGGTTTTTCGGCTGCGATCAAGGCGATGAAGCAGGTCGGCGGCAGGCTGAAGCTGACCTCGCGCAGTATCGCGAAATGGCGGCGTTCGCGCAGTTCGGGTCCGACCTCGATCCCGCCAGCCAGCGCATGCTCCATCGCGGCGCGCGCCTGACCGAGATGCTCAAGCAGAACCAGTACGAGCCGCTCTCGATGGAGAAGGAAGTGCTGATCATGTTTGCCGCGAACGAAGGTTATCTCGACAAACTCGAAATTCCCCAGGTGCGGCCGTTCGAGGCGGGGCTGTATGCTTACTTCGATGCGCGGCAGGCGGACCTGCTGGGCGAGATTCGCGAGAAGAAGGAGATCAGCGACGACCTGCGGGAGAAGCTGACCACGGCGCTCGACGAGTACAAGACGAATTCGACGCCGAGCACGGCAGCAGCGCCAAGACGCGGCCTGACCGGGAGTCGACGAACATGGCCACGCTCAAGGCAATCCGGCGGCGGATCGCCTCGGTCAAATCGACCCAGCAGATCACGCGCGCGATGAAGCTGGTCGCGGCGGCGCGCCTGCGCCGTGCGCAGGAAGCGCTGCTGAACTCGCTGTCCCTACAGCGAGGCGCTCACGCGGGTCGCCGATTCGCTGCTCGGCGCGCCAGCGCGGGACTCGCGCCCGGCGGAGGGCGCGGCCAACGGGCGCTATGTCGTGGTGATATCCTCGGATCGCGGGCTGTGCGGCGGCTACAACAGCAACATTTTAAGTCCGCCGAAGAAACCCGCCGAGCTTCGCGGCGGCGGCTTCGAAGTCGGCAATACTTCGCGGTCGGCCGCAAAGGCCTCGATCATTTCAAGCGCACCAAGGCGCCGATCGACGGCGAGAGCGATCAGCAACATCCCGCGCCTGGCGACGGTCGAGCTGGCGCGCGAGATTGCCGGAACGGATGTTGAGCGCCTATCCAGACGCGGGCAGATTGCGCGAAGTCGGTATCGTCTACAGGCGGTTTCGCTCCGCGATTTCGCAGAATCCGGTGTACGAACGACTGCTGCCGGTCGCGGGACTCAAGCGGGAGAAAGCCGGCCGGCGACGAAGCGGCGCCGACCGAATACCTGATCGAGCCGAGCCGCGAGCGAATTGATTCCGGTGGTCATCAGAGGCTACGTCGAGGCGGCAGTGTTCCATGCGCTGCTGGAAGCCGAGGCGAGCGAGTTCGGCGCGCAGATGACCGCGATGGACAGTGCGACCAACAACGCGAGCGAGATGATCCAGTCGCTGACGCTGGAGATGAACCGCGCGCGGCAGGCGCAGATCACACGGAACTGATGGATATCGTCGGCGGTGCCGAAGCGTTGCGCGGCTAGGCCCGCAAACTCAGAGAGAATTCACAGGGAATACGACGGCTGCATCTATGACTGAGCAAGCAACGGCAACATCAACCAGGTACTCGGCAACGTCGTCGACGTCGAATTTCCCAACGGTTCGCTGCCGCCGATCTTCACCGCGCTGCGGGTGAGCAATCCCTCGCATCAGCGATCGAGCGGGTAACCTGGTGCTCGAAGTCGCGCAGCATCTCGGCGAGAACACCGTCCGCTGTATCGCGATGGATACCACCGACGGGCTGGTGCGCGGGATGCAGGTGACGCAACACCGGCGCGCCGATTCGGTGCCGGTGGGACCGGGCACGCTGGGCCGCCTGATGAACGTCACCGGGCAATCCGGTCGACGAAGCCGGACCGATCAGTGGCTCGCAAGGATGCCGATTCATCGCGATGCGCCGGCGTTCGACGAGCAGGGCACCGAAGTCGAGATCCTGGAAACCGGCATCAAGGTGATCGACCTCATTTGCCCATACTCGCGCGGCGGCAAAATCGGATTGTTCGGCGGCGCCGGCGTCGGCAAGACCGTCACCATCCAGGAGCTGATCAACAACGTCGCCAAGCAGCACGGCGGCGTGTCGGTGTTCGCCGGCGTCGGCGAGCGCTCGCGCGAGGGCAACGACCTTTATCGCGAGCTGCGAGGAATCGGGCGTGCTGCGAAGACCGCGCTGGTCTACGGCCAGATGAACGAGCCGCCCGGCGCGCGCGCCCGCGTCGCGCTGACCGGCGTGACCGTGGCGGAATATTTCCGCGATGAAGAGGGCAAGGACGTTCTGCTCTTCATCGACAACATTTTCCGTTTCGTGCAGGCCAACTCGGAAGTCTCGGCGCTGCTCGGGCGCATGCCCAGCGCGGTCGGTTATCAGCCGACCCTCGGCACCGATATCGGCGAGCTTGCAGGAGCGCATCACCACGACCAAGAAGGGCGCCATCACCTCGGTGCAGGCGATTTACGTTCCCGCCGACGACTACACCGACCCCGCGCCCGCGACCACCTTTACGCATCTCGATGCGGTCACGGCGCTGGAGCGCAAGATTTTCGAGAAGGGCGATTTATCCCGCGGTCGATCCGCTCGCCTCGACCTCGCGCATCCTCGATCCGCAGATCGTCGGCGAGGAACATTACGACGTCGCGCGGCGGGTGCAGGCGATTCTGCAGCGCTACAAGGATCTGCAGGACATCATCGCGATCCTCGGCATGGACGAACTCTCGGCCGAGGACAAGCTGGTCGTGGCGCGCGCGCGCCGCGTCGAGCGCTTTCTGTCGCAGGCGATTCTTCGTCGCCGGAGCCTTTCACCAACCTGCCCGGCAAGTACGTGCCGCGCCAGGAGACCGTGCGCGGCTTCAAGGAAATTCTCGACGGCAAATGCGACGATCTGCCGGAGCAGGCGTTCTATCTGGTCGGCACGATCGATGACGCGCGCGACAAGGCCGAGCGCCTCGCGCGCGGCGAAGCTCGTCGCTGAATGGCTGATACTTTTCAGCTCAAGCTGGTGACCCCCACCGGCGTCGTGTTCGAAGGGACGTCGCGCAGGTCACCGCATGGTCCGCTCGGGCGAATTCGGCGTGCTCGCCGACCACATCAACTTCATCACCTCGCTGGTGCCCGGCATCGTCCAGGTGAACATGCCCGAGGGCGGATACATCCAAACCTGGGTCGTGTCGGGCGGGCTGGCCGAAGTGAAAGACGGCGAGATGACCATCCTCGCCGACAGCGCCGAGGAGCCCCGGCTGATCGACCTCACGGGCGTCGAAGGAATGTTGCGCGAGCTCGAACTTCAGATCGCCGAGCTGAGCATGTACGAGGAAGGTTACGACCTTAAGCAGCATGACTTGCTGTTAGCACGCGCGCGCCAACGCGCCGCCACCGAGCTGCGGGCCTCGCGCTAGCCTGCTTCCAACCCTGGCGCTTCAACCAATTCCCGCGTGTCATCCGGATCGGGCATCGCTGGTGACCGCAATCGCCGATTGCCGAAGACCCCGCGCATCACAATGGTTTTAAAGAGCCATCGCGGCCAGCGGCCATCGAGCGCGAAGCGCGGCAAATTGAACGACGGCGAGTGAATCTGCACGCAACCGCGGTCATTTCCCAGCGCGACCGCATAACCTGCTCTGCGCGCGATCGTTTCGAAATCGCCGTCGTCTTCTTTGGTTGGATTGAGCGCGCTGAGCGGGGCGAGGCCGAACATTTCGGTGAGAGCTGACTGAAAGCTAGCGCACTTTTCATGCTCGGGACGCAGCCGCGGCTCCGTCCACGAAGTTTCCACTGGCAATCGTGCGCCGATTTCCCATCCGCCGGAAATCAGCTGGAGAATTCGCCCGCGGGTCAGAAACCCCGGCGTCCCAATCGATTCACGATCGAGGTAGATGACTGCCGGGATTCCCATCGAGCGAAGGATCGGCGCCGCGATTTCGGCAACTTCATTGCGCGCCTCCTCGAACGCGATAATCGCGGTTCGGCCGCGCGGGACCTCCTGGCGTTTCCTCGCCTCGATTAGTTCGCCCATCGCGATGAAGCGATATCCGGCCGCGGCCAGCGTCTTTACCTGGCCTTCGAAACGCGAGCGCGCGATCGAGCACTGCCCGTGCCTCTCGCCGTCGGCATGGAGTCGCCGGTAGCACAGTACCGCAGTGCCCTCGCTCAGCGCCGCCCACTGATCCTCGTCCGCGAGTTCACGCCGAGCTCCGCGCGAGGTCGCCAGGTTGTATAGAAATGCGCCGTACAGTGCCGTCAAGGTCGTCCCCGGCAGCCATGGCAACACGGCTGCGGTCGACTCCCATCGTAAGCGGGAATCGAGTGCCCGGGCGCGCAACCATCGCGTACACAATGCCCCTTGTGCCGGAACAGAAAACCGGAGTGCCTCACGTGCCTCCGGATACTTGCGCCATAGCTGTACCGCCGTAGCGCCGCGGATTGCTCCTTCCTGCATGTAGCTTAAAGGGCCTTTGCGATAGCTCTGGATCGCGAGGGCGCGCGAACCATAAAGCAGCCGCATCCCGTCGCGCTCCAGACGCAAACCCAATTCGATGTCTTCGCAAGTGGCGATCGCTTCGTCGAATCCACCGATCCGGCCGATATCCGCCGCCGCTATCGACAGGTTACCGCTGAAGCACTCGGCGAAAGTGGTGACCGGTCTCCGCGTCAGGCGCTGATGGCGCTCTTCCCAGAATTCCTCCATCCATTTGCGATACGCGCCTCGATAGCCGATGAGACAAGTGTCTATTGCACCGATAATCGCAGCCTTGGGGTTTTGCGCGAGCATCTCCAGATGCGCCGCAACAAAGTCGCGACCCACGACCATGTCGTCATCAAGGAAGATGAGATAGTGTCCTCGCGCCTCGCGGATTCCGCGATTGCGCGCCGCCGCCGGACCGCGCTGAAGCTCGGTCTCGATCCATTTGATCGGCCACGGCCAGTCTTGACGCGCGCGCAGTTGCGCCAGGCCTTCTTTCCTGGCCGCCTCCAACCCGTCGAGGACCACGAGCACCTCGAGGTTGCCTTCGATCGCTTGCGCCCGCAGGCTATCGAGACAGAGTCTCAGCGAGTCCAGATGGCCGGCGGACGGTATGATGACGCTAACCGTAGTCGCGATCTTTTTGGAAAAGCCGCCGAGTTGACGTTCGGTATCGAAAACGTTGTCCATTCGTTCCCCCACAAAGCCGTGGCCTGATTCCTGTAGAACACCCTTTCACTGGGCGCCTTCCCGCATCGCCCTCGATTTTTCGAATCGAGGCGTGCTGAGTGAGGTTTGCCCCCGAACAGCTATTTCATCTTCGCGGTCGGGAATCGCAAACGATTGGCGGGTTGCGGGTCGATTCCAACTTTAGTTTGAAAGGTGCTTTGCAGCCGCGGTTTCTATCTGAAAAACTCGTTCCTCGATCAACTCGAATTTCTAAAGGATAGTCGGCGAACTTTTTGACCGGTGACACGCAGACAATCGCTTCATCGTCGCTGCCCTTCTACGGAGCAGGAGAGGAACAGGATGTGGACCCGATAGCTCGAACCGGTAGTGGAGCGGATCTCGCCATTTCACGAGTACGGATCGTCCTCTCGCTCATCGCCCTGATCTCAATTTATGTCGACCCCAGCAACGATGGATGGTTCGACATCACGGGTTACTCGCTGGCGGTTTTGAGCTGCTACTTTCTTTACAGCCTGATGGCGTACACCGCGCTGAGAAGGTGGCCGGCACCCTCTTATCGGTATCTCTCACTGACCGCGGTTCTCGACGTCGTGTTTGCCGCCGCGGTCGCGCTCGTTACGGAAGGGCCAACCAGCCCGTCCTGGCTCTTCTTTGTGTTCGCGATATTGGCGGTAAATCTGCGCACAGAATTTCGCGCCGGCACTTTGATAACTCTCTGTTGCAGCGCCATTTATCTGGTGCTTCTGATGATCGCCGCGCCCGGACGCGAATTTGAAATGCGCGCCGCTTACCTTGCGATCATCGGATACCTGATTCGCTTCTTCGGTGAGGAGAATGTCCGGCTGGAAAGGACCATAAATGACCTGGAAACCGAACGTCAGCGGCAACAGATAGCGAGGATCCTGCACGACGGATATATCCAGGCGCTCGCTAGCGTAAACCTTCAGCTCGATACCTGCCGCAAACTGCTCAAAAATGGGCGAGCAACCGATGCGCTGGGCCTGGTCGAGGATATCCAGGCCGGAGTGCGGCGTGAGTACGACGAGGTCCGGGCGTTCGTGCGCTCGCTTGCCAGCGTCTCCGGCGCAAGCTCCGATGACCATCTGTCGGCGTCCGCTACCTGCTTCGAGGTGACCACGCGTTTCAAGGCTCACGGGTTGATGCCGGAGCAGGTTCTACTGATCATGGTCGAGGCTATGCGCAACACCCGCAAGCACGCGGCGGCCAACTTCTCCAGCCTGTCAGTCAGTCAAAGCGAGGACAAAATTCATATCGCAATCGACGACGACGGCTCGGGATTCACGCGCGTCCCGGAGAAGCCCTGGACCATCGCATCGCGTGTCGCGGAATGCGGCGGAACTCTGCAGATCGACCGCGACCATCAGCGCGGCACGCATATCAGAATCGAGCTGGCCGAATGAACCCCAAGCCGATTCGCATAATAATCGCCGACGATCACGCCCTTTTCCGCCACGGCTTGAAATCGATGCTCTCGTTCGAGCCGCGCATGATGGTGGTTGGTGAGGTCGATCGGATTGGCAAGCTCTCCGGCCTTTTGGCCCGCACCGTTTGCGATGTGCTCCTGCTTGATCTCCAGATGGATCGCTGGGTGTTCCGTGACATCGAACGCCTCAAACGAGTCACTGCGGTTGTGGTTGTGACTGCGAGTGAGCGGCTGGACGACGCGCTCGCCGCTTTGAAAGCCGGAGCCCGCGCGGTAGTGCAGAAGCGTTTCGCGCCGGAACAGCTACTGGAAGCGATTTGCACGGTGGCTGACGGAAAGCTGTGGATTCCGCCGGACCTGCAAACCGAGGTTCTCGAGGATTGGTCCTCGCCACGCTCACAGGAGCTTTCCAGTCGGGAGCGCCAGGTCGTGCGCTATGTGGCAATCGGCCTGCGTAATGCTGAAGTCGCGGAACGCCTGCAAATCGATATCGCGACGGTAAAAAGTCATCTCAACCGGATTTTCCGCAAGCTAGGCCTTCGCGATCGCGTCGAGCTCGTGCTCCATGCGCTTCGCATCGGCCTCGTGAAACGCCCCCCGCTGGAGTGAGTTACTACTCTAACAGCGTCCCGCTCATAAAGTAGATATCGCTTCGACGACATCGGCGGTGGTGGTCATGGTACTGGCGTAGTTCGGAATATTGATCTCGAGAGCGGCGTGCATCGCGTCATCCGAGTAGTCCGCCGTGGCGCCGGTCCGCCCTGCTGAAGGGTCCGATGACTTTCAGTTGCTCTACGACCGAGCCGGGCCATCCATGCGTAATGATGAGCGGTAGCGCATCTTCGTGTTTCGAACGAACGTGGATGAAATGAACGTCGAGGCCATCGATCTCGGTGATGAAATTGGGGAGCGCGTTGAGCCGCGCCTCGCAGTTGCGCCAGTCGTAGTCCGACGCCCAGTAGCGCGCCAATGCCTGAATCGTCGTTAGCTGCACGCCTTGCGACCGATCGGTGACAGTTTCCTTTTCCAGCCACTTGGTCGCGCTGATACGTTTGCGCAGGTCGGTAAGGTCGGCGTCCGAAAAGCTGACGCGAAACGGACGAAGACCATCTTGCCGGATGGTTTGGGAACTTCAGCCATAACTCTGCACCTTTCCATAGGTTCCGAAATCCTATCGTCGTCGCGGAAATATCGACGACTTAGGCGTTTGAGTTTGGCGGACGGGCTGAACCGTACCCCGCCAAAAACAGTCGCAACCTACAGTCGGAAGCCGAGAATCATCAGATCGCGTTCGACTCCATCGAGGTCGGCGACGCGCGGCAGATGCGCCCAGGTCTGGAATCCGAAACTTCGAAACAGCGCGAGGCTCGGCTCGTTGTGCCCAAAGATGAACCCTAGCAGCGTTTTCAGGTCGAACTCCGGCGCGCGGCGGATCGCTTCGGCAACCAACTTGCGCGCATAGCCGTGACGATGCGCATCCGGCGCGATGTAGACACTGAGTTCCGCGGTCGCATGATAGGCAGGGCGTCCATAGAAGGATTGGAAGCTGATCCAGCCACAGATTTGCCCGGCCTCCTCGATAACCCACAGTGGACGCGAAGCCGACGAATGTTCATCAAACCATGCGCGGCGCGATTCGACGCTGACCGGCCCGAGATCCGCGGTCGCCATCCGGCCCGGAATCGAGGAATTGTAGATCGCGACGATGGCCGGCAGGTCTTCGCAAGGTCGCGTCGCGAATGGGCATGTTAGCTCGCTAGTTTGCGAGGCGCTCGAAGAACTCGGGGAAGGTTTTCGAAACGCATCCAGGATCCTGAATCGTGACGCCAGGGATGCGCAGGCCGACCACCGAAAACGCCATCGCGATGCGATGATCATCGTAAGTCTCAATGCTCGCGCCCTTGAGTCGCGAGGGCATGATCTCCAATCCGTCTTCGAGATCGCTGACGCTCGTACCCAGCCGGCGCAGCTCCGCCGCGATCGAACGAAGCCGATCGCTCTCATGATGGCGAATGAACTCTACCTTGCGGATGCGCGTGGCAGAGGTCGCGAACGGTGCAATCGCGGCTAGCGTAGCGACCATATCGGGCATCCCATTCATCGCGACGTCGACGCCGCGCAATTGTCCCACCCCGGTGATCTCGACCGAATCGCGATTCCATTTCACTCGCGCGCCCATCTGTTGCAGCACCGTGAGCAATGCGATATCGCCCTGCACGGAATTGGAGCTGAGGTCTTGCAGCGTCACCGTCCCGCCACATAGCGCGGCGGCGGCAGCGAAATAACTGGCACTCGAGGCGTCGGGCTCGATCACAAAGCGACGCGCGCGATAAGCCTGTCCGCCAGGAATCGTGATGGTGTCGCCCTCGATGTTCCATTTGACGCCCCACGCTTCCATCATCCGCAGCGTCATCTCGATGAACGGACGAGCGGCATCGCCGGACGACCTGCAAACGCAGGCCCTCGGGCCACAGCGGCGCGGGCATCATCATCGCGGAGACGAATTGCGAGGACATCCGCGCATCGACATTGGTCGCGCCGCCGCGAAATGGCATGCGCGAATCAGCGATCACGGGCGGGCATCGATTTTCGCGTTCGCTATAGACCGAAGCGCCGAGCCGTTGCATCGCGTCAAGCAGGGGCCCAATCGGTCGTTCGCGCATCCGCTTGTTCCCGTCGATGCGAAACTTTCCCCGCGCGAGAGTCAGAAATGGAATGAGGAATCGCATCGCGGTCCCGGCGCCGCCGATCGACAAATCGCATCCGGAGGAAGGAATCTGGCCGCCGAACCCATTGACGGTGACGCGATGCTCGCTTTGCTCGATCGCCAACTGGAAGCCGAGTTGCTTAGAGCCTCGAGCATTTGCAGGGTGTCATCGCTGAAGAGGACGTTTTCGACCACCGAGCGCCCTTCGGCCATTGCGGCGATCAGCAGCGCGCGGTTGGTGATGCTTTTGGACCCGGGAACCGTGACACGGTCGAGAGGGGGTTGGAGACCGGCGTTATCTGGATTTGCTCCATTGATGTCGGAAGATTATGCGGGTCAAAAACTTTTCTCAAGAGTGACGCGCTTGCGCGTTGACTATAGCGTCACCCGGTGCCGGGACGATTCGGGGAGATGCGTGCTATTGATATATTTCAGGCACCAACGACCCTCGCAAGGAGCAGCCCATGGCGCGCGGCCACAAGTTCAGCGATCCCCTCGATCAGCAGATCTACGATGCGCATCGCCGCTACATCGAAGTGATGGAAGACATCCGGATGGGCGCCATCAGCACCGAGACCAAGGAGAAGTACCTGCAAATCATCACTGCGCTGACCGAAAAGCTCGCGCTGCCCAAGCAAGCCGCTTTCGGAGATCATCGGCGAGATGATGGCGGAAGCCGCGCCCTTCCTCTTCCAGACGATGCAGAATCGCTAAGCTGGTCATCGACCACTGAATCTATCTAAGCCCTCGACCGCGTAGGCGCTCTCGTTGTGCTGGCTCAGGTCGAGGCCCATATGCTCCTCGTCCTCGTCGACGCGAATTCCAACCACCAGATCGGTCAGCTTGAGCAGGATCGAGCTCCCGACAAGCGAGAAAGCGATCGTCGCGATGACGCCCGATCGCCTGGATGCCTAACTGGCGCGGGTTTCCATAAAAGAGGCCATTTGCGCCCGCCGGATTCACCAGCGCGCTGGCAAACAGTCCGGTCGCGAGCGCGCCGAAGATTCCGCCCACCGCATGGACTCCGACCACATCGAGCGCATCGTCATAGCCGAAGCGCGGCTTCATCCGCACCGCGGAAAAGCAAATGACATCCGGCCGCGAGGCCGATGATGATCGCGGGCACCGGCGCCGACAAATCCCGACGCGGGCGTAATCGCGACCAATCCCGCTACCGCGCCGCTGGCCGCGCCGAGGACGGTGGGTTTTCCGGTCGCGGCCCATTCGGCGGACATCCATCCGATCGCCGCGGCGGCCGCGCCCAGATGCGTCGCGACGAAAGCCGACACCGCGAGGCCGTTGGCGGCCAGCGCGCTGCCCGCGTTAAAGCCGAACCATCCCACCCACAGCAGTCCCGCGCCGGTCACGCTCAGGACCACATTGTGCGGCGGCATATGCTCGCGCGGATATCCCATCCGCTTGCCGAGAAAGAGCGCGGCCACCAGCGCCGCCGTTCCCGATGAAATGTGGACGACGGTGCCGCCCGCGAAATCGAGCGCGCCGAGCTGATGGAGCCATCCATCGACGCCCCATACCCAGTGCGCGAGCGGATTGTAGATGAAGATCGACCACAGGACGGTGAACATCAGGAAACCGCGGAAGGACATCCGCTCGGCGATGGCGCCGGTGATCAGCGCGGGCGTGATGATGGCGAACATGCATTGATAGATCATGTAGGCCTGATGCGGCACCGTCGGCGGAATACGCGGCGAACGGCTCGCAGGCGCTGACGCCAGAAAGCCCGAGCCATGCGAGTCCACCGAAAAAGGAGTTGCCGGGCGCGAAAGCGAGGCTGTATCCGAACAAGCACCCATTCGATGGAGATGACGCCGGCAAGGATGAAGCTCTGCATCAGCGTCGAGAGGACGTTTTTGCGCCGCACCAATCCGCCATAGAAAAGCGCGAGGCCGGGGATCGTCATCATCAGGACCAGTGCGGACGATGTGAGCAGCCAGGAGACATCGGCGCCGTTGATCTGCGAGGGCGCGTCGGCGGCGTGTGCGATTGAAGCGCAACAAAAGTGGCGTCGAGCGCCGCTACTCGCGATAAACGAGTAGCGAGCCCGACGGCCGGTTAGCTTCCCACCCATGAGACGATAACCTCCGGAGCATCGCGGACGCTTGAAGCGTCGCGAAGCATACTCAGCGACTCAGGGATCGCCTGACTTCTATGTGTGGCAATAGGAGCAAACAAACGCGCCCGCTGTAAAGCGTCGCGCCAAAAAAGAGGGCGACCGAAGCCGCCCTCATCGTAGCAATCTGTGTTGAAACTGCTATCCCTTGGGCAATCCCAGGATGCGCTCCCCGATCATGTTGCGCTGTACCGCCGAGGTGCCGCCCGCGATCGTCATCGATTCGCTGGCGAGGATTCGTCGCAGCCAGTCGCCACTCGGGTGCGAAGGGCGAGTGGCGCTCCAGCAGCGCATACTCGCCGAGCAGGCGGGTCGACATATTTCACCATCCGCTGCGAAAGCTCAGTCGACACCATCTTCGAGATCGAGGCCTCGGCGCCCGGAGGC
Source organism: uncultured delta proteobacterium (assembly GCA_963848285.1). Lineage (GTDB taxonomy): Bacteria > Desulfobacterota > Binatia > Binatales > Binataceae > DATGKG01. The sequence goes on from CAWKCZ010000003.1 coordinate 551,396, forward strand.
AGACCCTTCAGGCGCTTGGTCAGACTGCGCATGCCGCTATATTTTTTCGCCGCGACCTCGCATGCGAACTGCGCGATCTGCTGCCGAACCGCGGGATCCTCGATGGCGGGCTTGCCGTTGACGTGGTTGCGCTTCGCGAGGTGGACGATATGCGTAAGCAAGCTGCTCGCTGCCGCCCAGCGTCTCGCCGATTCCGATGCGTTCATGCATCAGCGTCGAGACCAGCACCTGCCATCCCATGTTGACGGGGCCGAGGAGGTTCTCCTTGGGCACGCGCACGTCTTCGAAGAAGATTTCGTTGAATTCGGCATCGCCGCTGATTTGCTTGAGCGGCTTGACGACGACGCCGGGCGCCTTCATGTCGACCAGCAGTGCGCTCATTCCCTTATGCTTGGGGACATCGGGATCGGTGCGCACGAAGAGCTGACAGAAGTCCGCGCGATGCGCGACGGTGGTCCAGACCTTCTGGCCATTGACGACGAAGTTGTCGCCGTCGAGTACCGCACGCATCTGGATGTTGGCGAGATCGGAACCGGCGCCGGGTTCGGACATGCCCTCGCACCAGATTTCTTCGCCCGAGATGATCGGCTCGAGGATAGCGCTTCTTCTGCTCGTCGGTACCCCATTGCATCAGCGCGGGGCCGGTCATGATGACGCCGAGGACGTTGCATCCGAACGGAAGATTGAGCCGTCCGAGCTCCTGCTGGAAAATCACCTGCTCGATGAAGGTGGCTTTCTGGCCGCCATATTCTTTGGGCCACGTCAGCCCCATCCATCCGCCCTTGTAGAGGCGCTTGTGCCATTCCTTGAGGCGCTTCCACTGCGCGGTCATCGCCGCCCATGCTGTCGGCGTCGGAGGCGTCGAGCTTGTGGGGCTGATTGGCTTCGAGCCACGCGCGCACTTTGGCGCGATAGGCTTCCTGTTCGGGACTATATTGAAAATCCATCGATTAGCGATGCTCCGTGAATGATGATTTACCCGGACTTTAGCCGAGTCGATGCAGTTTGAGTAGCGCCGGGGCCTCTGTCGAACTCATGCCACCTTACGCTCGACCTCGACCGTGAACAGGCGCGTCGGCACGTCGCCGGTAGCGCGCGCCGGATTCGGATGCATGATGCCGCGCCAGCATAGGAGCAGGATTGGAACTGCCCCACCGAGAATAAAGACCACGTCACCGGGCAAGCGAATCCATTCGAGGGCATGAACCCATGGCCTGGCGATGAAGCCCGCCGCGCGCGCGTGCCAATAGCCGATGCTGACCGCATCGTAGAGCTGCACGATCCCGACCGGAAACAGGTTGCAGAACGCCATCCACACCAAGCCGCCGTTAAGTGACCAGAACGAAATCGCCGCGAGCCGATCGCTCCATGCTTCGGGACGCATCTGGTAGCGCAGACAAAAGAGCAGCAGCCCGACCGCGAGCATTCCATAGACTCCCATCATCGCGGTATGCGCGTGGTTCGCAGTCAGTCCGGTGCCGATTTCGAAGTAGCTCACAACCGGCAAGTTAATGAGGAATCCGAACACACCCGCTCCGAGAAAATTCCACACCCCGGTCGCAACCAGGAACCATACCGCCCATCGATGCGGATGCGTCCCCGCGCCCATCGAGCGTTCGCCGGAACGGATAAACGCCCACGCCTCCAGCGTCAGCAGCAGCAGTGGGACGACCTCCATCGCGGAGAAAGCCGCGCCGGTTGCCATATGCGCCGCCGGCGTGCCGCTGAAGTACATATGATGCATGGTGCCAACCACGCCACCGACCGAATACAGAATGATGTCAAGATAGATGACGCGGATGGCGGTCGTCTCGCGCACCATGCCGAGCAGCACGAACACGTAGGCAACGATCACGGTGGTGAACAGCTCGAGGAAGTCTTCGACCCAGAGGTGCACCACCCAGAACCGCCAGAAATCGATCACAACGAATGCGCGATTCGGATTGGCTAGCAACCCGACCGCATAGAAAGCCGGAATTGCGAGGGCCGCGTAAAAGAGCAGCCAGGGAAGGTTGCCATATGACTCGTTCGCCAGCCTCCGTCGCAGGCCCCGCCACAGGATGAACACCCACAGGCCTAGACCCACGGTTAGCAGAATCTGCCACAGCCGTCCGAGATCGAGGTATTCCCATCCCTGGTCCCCGAGCCAGAACCACTCCTGCTTAATCCAACCCTGGATGCTCGCGTACTCGCCGGCCAGGCTTCCGAAGACCACCAACGCGAGCGCGCCCAGCAGCAGCGTCGCGAGAGTCGCCTGTCCCTTCGGCTCGTGACCGGAAATCATCGGCGCGAGAAAAATTCCAGTCGCCAGATATGAAGTCGCGACCCAGAAAATTGCTAACTGGACGTGCCACGTACGCGCCACGTTGTACGGCATCAGCCGGCTGATGTCGAAGCCGAAGAAGTTGCTCGGTTCCGCGCGGTAGTGCGCGATTAGTCCTCCCACCAGGGTCTGCAGTAAAAACAGCGCCGAGGTGACCAGTAGATACCATAGTACGACGCGTTGCGCTGGAGTCAGTCCGACCGACTCGGCCGGCAGGAAACTGACCGAGTGCGGCTGTTCGGTCCAACCGAGCCAGTCATAGCGGCCGAAAAAAAACAGAACGATACCCATTCCGCCGAGCAGGAAGATAATCGAAATGACACTCCATGCGACCGCGTCGGCAGTGATCGAATTGCCCGCGAGCGGGTCCGGCGGCCAGTTATTGGTGTAGGAATATCCGTAGCCGGGGCGATTGGTCGAAGCGGTCCACGCAGTCCATGCGAAAAAATCGGCCAGCTGATCGATTTCCGATTTCTCAGGAATCGCGTGCGCCTGCAACCCTATCTTAGGACCGTCCGCGGCGAACATACCTTCATAGAAGGCCACCAAATCCTTGTGCGCCGCGGCGCGCGCATCACTGAGAGTCAACGTATCGCTCGCCGCGTCGTAGCCGTTGCGATGCAGCTCCTCGGCAACATCGGCATTCGCCGAGGGACCGTGCTACCTGCCTGTTCACGCGCGCGAATCATCACCGTAGCCTCGCGATGAAGATACTGCGCGGTGAAGTCAGGCCCCAGGTACGCGCCGTGACCATAGACGGAGCCGTATTCCATCAGCCCATAACGCTGAAACACATGCATGCCGTCCATGACATCCTGATGTGTGAAGAGCTGCTCGCCGCTTTGCGCAACCACGCGCCCGGGAATCGGCGGCTGATTCGAGTACATCATGTACGCGAGCGCGCCGAGGATCAGAAATCCGATCAGATAAGTGAGAATCGCACCTTGCAGCCACCATCGCGAAATCAGCATCGGCCGACGTTCCATGTCACCCTCCATGGATCCGACTGACCAACAGTTGAGAGGCATACCTGGTAGTCAGCATTGGTTTTCGACAGTTGTGGTCGCATCCTAGGTCGAAAACCGCGCTTAATGGTAGCGGTCCGTGTCCGGCCTGGAACTGTTCTATAAACGAATAAGTGAAATGGATAACCTTTCGGGTATGGAGCGCGGGACGCCATTTTCTTATCGATGCAATCAGTGCGGGCGATGCTGCTATGACAAGGTCATCACGCTCTCGCCGTACGATGTTATCCGGATCGCGAGAGCAGCCAACCTCAGTACCGGTGAGGCCGTGCGACGCTATACCATCCGGCGCGGATCGATCCTGCGCTTTCTTCCGGAGGGGATGTGCGCCGCGCTTGACGGCGTCCGATGCTCGCTGCATCGCGGGCGTCCGCTCGCATGCCGCCTCTATCCGCTCGGCCTCGAAAGATCGGAAACCGTCGAGCAACTCATCGCGCTCGAGCCTGCCGCGGGATCGCTCGGCATCTACGCGACGGATTCCACCGCTGGCGACTTCATCGATGCGAATGGAACTGCCGAGTATCTCGCGTCGCTCGCGCGCTATCGGGAATTGATACCGGTCTTTCGTGCGCGCATCGCCGCGATGGTGGATTTCGAACGCATCGAGCCACGCGAGTTCTGGCGCCGCGCGATTGCGGAGGCATTGCGCGAAAACGGCTTCGACCCAATCCCATCATCGATGCGATGTTCGATCCCGATGCTCACGGATGCGCTGCGACCGACCTCGACGCGACGGTTACTGCGCACATCGAACTTCTCGCGGCGATGGCGCGCCGCGAAAGCGATCGCGACCTCCTCGCGGCGGCGGCGGTGATGCTGGCGGTCAGCCTCGGCTACTCGCCCGGCGAAGTCACGCTAGGGGGGTAGTGGCTATTCGGGCGCTTCGGTCGGAGTCGACGCAGGTGTTGCGGTTGGCGTCGGCGAAGGAAGCGCGGCCAGAATCTCGGTCGCATGAATCGAGGGATCGACTTTCGGGATAAACCTTCAGGATGCGGCCGTTCTCATCGATGACGTAGGTCACCCGCTTGTCGAGTCCGAGGATCGGAATGCCGTTGGCGACGCCATATGCGGTGGCGATTTTCTTGATCCGGATCGAGCAGCAGCGGGAACGGGAGGTTGTACTTCTTGATGAACTTCTTGTGCGCGTCTTCGCTGTCGATGCTGCATCCGAGCACCGTCAGCCCGGCATTTTGAAACTGCGAGAAGCCGTCGCGGAACGCGCACGCCTCCTTGGTGCATCCGGGGGTGTCATCCTTGGGATAGAAATAAAGGATGACCTTCTTGCCGCGATAGTCGGTCAACGAGAATGACGTGATCTGGTCGCCGCTGACCATTTGCGTGGTTATCGGCGGGTGCGAGGTCGCCCTCTTTGAGAACTTCCCCGCGTGCGAGCCGCGGGCGCAGCAAACCAAATCCCACCAGCGCGACCCCGGTGGCGATCATCGCGATGTTCACCTTTCGTAAGACCTCCCGATGCGACTGGCTAAACGTAGTACAGCCAGTTTCGATAGCGGGGATCGCGTCCGCGCAATGCACTATCGAACGCCTGCCGAACTTTCGTGGTGATTGGCCCGGGATGCCCGGTGCCAACCTTGCGGTCATCAAGTTCCGCGACCGGGGTAACCTCGGCGGCGGTGCCGGTCATGAAGCATTCGTCGGCGACGTAGATCGCATCGCGACCGAAGAGCTGTTCGATCACCTCGACGCCCTGGTCCTTGAGGATCTGCATGACCGATTCGCGCGTGATGCCGCCCAGCGCATTGGTCAGCGGCGGCGTGCGCACGATGCCATCGCGAATCACGAAGATATTTTCGCCGCTACCTTCGGCGACGAAGCCCTCGGTATCGAGCAGCAGGGCCTCATCGTAGCCGCCGCGTCGCGCCTCGTAGCCGGCCATGATCGAATTGACATAATGCCCGGAGACTTTCGCCAGCGGCATCATCGAGTTGTGATGGAAGCGCACGAACGACGAGGTCTTCAGGCGCGCGCCCTTTTCCTGGCTTTCCGCGCCGAGATACGCGCCCCATGGCCACGCCGCGATGGCGACGCGGGTCTTGTTGCCGCGCGCCGAAAGGCCCATTTCGCCTTCGCTGTAGAACCCGATCGGGCGCAGATAGCATTCGGCGAACTTGTTGATGCTGACCACATCGGCGCAGGCCTTGAGGAGTTCCTCGCCGCTGTAGGGAATCGGCATCTCGCAGATGTGTGCGGATTCGAGCAGGCGGCGGATGTGCTCATGGCCGCGGAAAATCGCGGACTTGCCGTCGTCGCCCTTGTAGCATCGCATCCCTTCGAAGACCGCGAGCCCGTAGTGCAGGCTATGGGTCAGGACGTGCACATTGGCCTGGTCGTACGGGATCATCTCGCCGTCCATCCAGATTTTTTCCGAGCGAACACTGCCGGTGGCCAAAGGTCTACCTCGCTTGCGAAATTTCTACGGGCTGATCGGGGCCGGACGCGGGTCCCGTTTCAGAAAGGTAGTAGATGGCGGAAAACCGAACAAGCGCCAAATTATCGTCGAAAATGCTCAGCCACTTTTGCGCCAAGTCGAGGTAAGGAATACGCTATCAAGTAAGGAAGCAAAAAATGGCTATTTCAACTTTGACCAGCAAAGGACAAACGACGATTCCCGGCGAGATTCGCAAACACCTCAAGCTCAAACCGGGCGATCGAATCGAGTTCGTAGTTGAACCCAATGGCAAGGTGATACTTATCCCGGCGACGTTAGATATCCGCGTACTGAAGGGTATTCTCGGGCCACCGCCGAAACGAGCGTCGCTCGAAGAAATCGAGGCCGCCATCCGCAAACGCCGAGCAGGCCGATGATTGGCATCGATACAAACGTACTGGTCCGCTACGTCATTCAGGACGACCTCGCGCAATCTCGAAAAGCCACCCGATTCCTGGAGCGGGAATGCACCGATGAAGTGCCCGGCTTGATTAACAGCACGGTTTTAACTGAATTGGTGTGGGTGCTCGAGAGCGTCTACCGATATGCGCCCTCCCAAATCTCCGTCGCTGTAAATGCCATGCTTCGCGCTTCGCAATTGAGATTCGAAAATCTTGACGACACTCGATACGCACTAAGTCGGTACGACAACGGAGCTGATTTCGCGGACGCCTTGATTGCCGCTACTAATGTTCGCCTAGGATGCGACTATTCCGTTACGTTTGATCGGGCCGCCGCAAAGCATCTCGGATTCCACCTCCTCTAAAGCCTCACCGATAAAGCACCTCGGCCCGGAGGTTGCGGCGCACCGCCGCCGCGAACGTCTTGAACTCCTTCGCATATGCCGGGGTGCATACATTGCCATGCGTATGATCATCAAGCTCGCGATTGATGGTGATCTTATTGCCATCCTGACGATAGCTGGCCTTGTAGGTCGCTGACTTGCCGTCGATCTGAATGTCCTTCGGCATCGCCATCACCTCGACGCCCTTGGGAAGCTCAATGGTGTAGTTCTCCTTCGAATAATCCGCCAAGGCATTGGAAGTTCACCGTGCGGTCGGGACGATTCACCTCATCGAGGAAGTTCGCAATGGTGCCGGAACCGCCGATCGGCGCATGAATCGGCATCGCGCCGGGGCCGGGCAGATTGATCGCATCATCGAGGCGATATTTGACTTTGTAGCCATAGCGATCTGCGAGAACTTGGGGTCGTCCTTGCGATGGTGCCGGTGCCGGTGTAGCCTTCACGCGCGAGGCCCTGCCGAATCGCGGTTTCTTCCATATTGGGCTGCAGATAGGTCATACCGCCGCGGGTTTCCTCGCAGAAGAGCCCGCTGCGTCATGACCTTGGTCTCGCCTTCCGCAACGGCGCGTCGGATGGATATTCATCGTAGTGGTGACATCGTAGCCGCTCGCCTCGGGATCGGTCGGCGGGCGTGTGCTGGATTTCCGAGAAGTCCTGCGGCATGGACGACCGGCTTGTCGGAGTCATTTAGCGGCAGGGTGCCGAAAGGAGTGTAACGCGAGGTCGAGTCGGCATAGAGGTCGAATGCGGGAATATAGAGGATGAGATGATTGAAGACTCGGCGGCGGGGGCGGGCGGCAGCGTAAAGGCGAGTCCGGCATTGATCAGCACCGGGACTGCTCTCGATACCTTTCGCGGCCAACAGAGCCTTCAGCAGCGTGGTGTGATCCTTACAATCGCCCATCCGATTAGCGAGAATCTCATCGGCGTCGTGTGGCACCACCGAGCCCGACCGACAGCGTTGGGCGCGTAGTCGATGTTGGTTGCGACCCAGTCATAGAGCGTCTTCGCTTGCTCACGCGGTGTGTGCGCCTTGCTGGTGACTTGATCTGCAAGCTTCTTGATCGCGCGGTCACCTTCGCTTTCGGTCGTGCGCGGGCATCATAGGCGGCGGCCAAGCGCGCCGTAGTCCTTGAAGGTTGTGGCTACAACCAATGGTCCGTAGTCGAGCGATGAGACTGCCCCGGTTTCTTGCTTTACGATTTGCTCGTTGCGATAGGACCATGACCATTGGCGCCGGCCATCTTTGATTCCGACCTCGCCGCCGTTAACCCCCCGCGCGTAGATTTGCATCTTCAGCGAAGCGGGCGCGTCCAAGCGATTCGGCATGGTCATAGACTTCGAACGGCGAAAACGGCTCCATCATCGAAAAGTTGCCGGGGAAGGTCGGCTCCTTTTGCGTTACTTTGTAGGACAGCACGACCGTGTCGCCTACCGCGACATCCGGAAAAGCGACCGTCTTGGTCCGGATGTCGGAAAAAATCGGGGCCGCCTGGTACCTTGCCCGGTGTTGGATTCGACCTGGAAATTGGTCGGCGGAACGTCAATGCGGCGGCCATCGGCCTTGAGCGTGTAGGCCGATAGGATCTCGGCATCCTGCAGGCGATCACTGAAGCTCACCGAGGTCTGATTCGCCATCGGAATGCCCTGCTCGGCCAGCACTTTCAACGCCCATTCGTGATTCTCAATGGCGGTGCCATCGGCATTGACTTGATAGCTGGTATGGTACCGAAGATATTTCGTATATCCGAGAAAGGGCGCGTTTTTGCTGTCCTCGGCGCGGCTATGCGACGGAGCAATTGCGATCGCTCCGAGGGCAATGCAGAGGAACCAAACGGCGTACCTCGCGAGTCTCGAACAGGCTCGACGCGGAGCAAGTCCAACTTCACTAAACAATTGGATGTCCCCCTCGAACCAGTTGATTCTCAGTGAACTGCCGACGAGAGGCAAGGTAAAACTGGAAGGGATCCGAGGTGTGCCGATCGGCGTCCCGAGCCGCGGCAAAAACACCGTCGTGGGCCGTTTGGAGAACAGCGAGTGGGACGTGACCTCCGGTTGCGAGGAAACAACGAGCGCTGCGCGGACTAAGAATCCAACGGGGCGGTACAACCGCCCGCTACTGATTACGGTCGCGGCAATTCAAGAACGGGTCGCCGTATCATTCGAGCGGCCGCTCGATCGTCGACAACCTTGGACATCGGGGCATCGCAACCAAACCGTAGGGGGCGGTTGTACCGCCCCGGTAGAATCCTGGACGCTTGGGTCCGTATCTCCGTCAGCGATTTTCAGTTTCCATCGCAAAACCCCAGAAAAAGGGACACGAACCGCGAACAAGTGATCGGCCTGTCAGGATGCGTTTGGTCAGCCTCGCTATTTCCTTACCAGGTTACTACTAAAATGCCCCAAGTTAGGATGACGAGGCGGCGATTATGGCGGCGGGCGCGATCGCACGCTCGTACCCCGGTCGCAATCGTGACCCCGACGCGCGATGGCGTCGAATGATGCGCCGAAAAAATTTGGGAGTTTCGCTGAAGAGATTGGCCCCCATGGCCTAGCCTGGGAGAACTCCAAAGCAAGTACGCCGTACGGCGTCGGTTCGGCACCCAGGGACGTTAGTATTTTTATGGTGCGGACTGCGTAGCAAGCTGTCAAGTGCCACGAAGGCAAGCCGGTTGTCCGCCAGGGGCGACGTGCTTCAGCAGCCTTCCTGGCTGTGACCCCTTCGATCTTTGCTCATTCTTGGTGTCCTCGACCTGCCGCCTTTTGGCCACCAACGCGCCCCTTATCCAAACTCGTCGCTGAACCTCTACACCTTCGCTGATCGATGAATGAAGGTAATAAAGGGCGCCACCAAACTGCTCGATCCAGTTGACCCGATGAGCCATAAGGGATTTTAATCCGCCAATGGCAGGAATTGTTTCTTACGGTTCATATGTTCCCTACCGCCGGCTCAAACGCGCCGCGATAGGGCAGGTTCTCGGCGTCGCCGCCGGCAAGGGCGAACGCTCCGTCGCCAGCTTCGACGAGGATTCCGTCTCGATGGCGGTGGAGGCAACCCGCGACGCTCTGCGCGGCGCGCAAGCCCGCCGACACGCAGGCGCTCTTCTTCGCGACCACCACGCCTCCATATGGCGAGAAGCTCAATGCCGCGACGGTCGGCGCCGCGACCCTGCTGCCGATCGAGATTCGCGCCTCGGAATCACGGGCTCGGTGCGCGCCGGTCTCTCCGCGATGTTGCAGGCCTCCGATGCCGTCAAAGCCGGCGCGAAGCAGGCCGTCGTCGCGATGGCGGATTGCCGCCTCGCCGCTCCCGAGGCTGCGCGCGAGCAGTCCAATGGCGATGCCGCCGCGGCATTCGTCTTCGGCAATGACAACGTGATCGCCGAAATCGAGGCGACCGCCTCGATGACGCGCGAGATCCTCGACACCTGGCGCGCGCCGGGCGAGCGCTTTCCGCATGCGTGGGAAGAGCGCTTCGTCCTGACGCAAAGCTACGGGCCGATCCTCGCGCAGATCATCAAGACGGTGCTGGAGAAGGTCAAAGTCGCGCCCGCCGACCTCGCGAAGATCGTCATCGATGCGCCCAATGCGCGCGCCATCGATGAAGTGGCGCGCGCGCTGAAACTCGATCCTTCAAAGTTTGCCGATTCCTTCGCGCCTACTGTCGGACAAGACCGGCGCCGCGCATATCGGACTGATGCTGACCGGCATCCTGCCAGCCGCCAAAGCCCGGCGATCGCATCCTGGTGGTAAGCGTCGCCGACGGCGCCGATGCGATGGTGCTCAAAGTCACGCCCGCGGTCGCGAGTTTCAAGCCGACGCGCTCGGTCGGTCAGCAGATCGAATCCAAGGGCGATGTCACCTATGGCAATTATCTGAAGTGGCGCGAGATTCTTCCGACCGAGCCGCCGCGCCGTCCCGATCCGGATCGTCCCGCCGGGCCGCCGATGCTGCGCAGCGAGCGCTGGAAGTACGGCTTCATCGGTCAGCAAGTGCAAGAAATGCGGAACGCCGCAGCTTCCGCCGCAGTTGGTATGCGTGAAATGCCAGAGCCGCGACATGGAGCCGTATTCGTTTGCGGATCGGACCGCCAGAATCGCGACTTACGCCATCGACAGATTGGCCTATTCGCTCAATCCCCCAACCATCAATGTTGTGATAGATTTTGAGGGCGGAGGACGCTTTTTAGGTGAGATGACCGACTGCGAGCCCGACAAGGTCGCGATCGGCGATGAAGTGGAAATGACCTTCCGTCGCTTGTTTACGGCCGGAGGCGTGCACAACTATTTTTGGAAGGCGCGACCCAAGCGCTAGCACGCTGTTGAAAAGGATTTTCACAGCGAGCTATCCCCACTGTAGTCTCCCCCAGAGGGGGAGAACTGAGGGAAAAAGGCCAATTTTTAGCAGAATCCCAGGAGGGACTAATGGCAAGCAGAGGCATCAAAGACCGCGTCGCTATCATCGGAATGGGCTGCACCAAGTTCGGTGAGCATTGGGACAAAGGCCCCGAGGATTTGCTGGTCGAGGCCGCCTACGATGCATACGAATCGGCGGGCGTCACTCCCGACGATGTCGACGCATACTGGCTCGGCACCATGGGCTCGGGAATCTCCGGCCTCACGCTGTCGGAGCCGCTCAAGATTCAGTTCAAGCCCGTCACCCGCGTCGAGAATATGTGCGCGACCGGATCGGAAGCGCTGCGCCAGGCCGCCTATGCGGTCGCGTCGGGCGCCTTCGACATGGCGATGGCGATCGGCGTCGAGAAGCTGAAGGACTCGGGCTACTCGGGCCTCGTCGGCAACGTGCCGCCCAATGACGGCACCGAGGGCAGCATGACCGCGCCGGCGTCGTTCTCGCTGCTGGCGCCCGCGTACTTCAAGAAGTACGGCCTCGATCCCGACAAGGGCAAGGAAGTGCTGTCGCGCATCGCGTGGAAGAATCACAAAAACGGCGCGAAGAATTCCAAGGCGCAGTTCCAGAAAGAAGTCTCGATGGAGACCATCAGGAATTCGCCGAAGATCGCGGATCCACTCGGCATCATGGATTGCTCGGGCGTGTCGGACGGATCGGCGGCCGCGATCGTCGTTCGCGCCGAGGACGCGCACAAGTACTGCAAGAATCCCATCTACTTGAAGGCGCTGTCGTTCGTCGCCGGACCTGCCGAAGGACCTCTCTCGCAGGAGTATGATTTCACTACTTTCCGTGAGGTCGTGGCCTCGGCGAAAGATGCCTACAACCAGGCCGGCATCACCAATCCGCGCGAACAGCTCAGCATGGCGGAAGTGCACGACTGCTTCACCCCGACCGAGCTGGTGCTGATGGAAGACCTCGGCTTCAGCAAGCGCGGCACCGCGTGGCAGGACGTCCTCGACGGATACTTCGACCTCGATGGCAAGCTGCCGGTCAATCCGGACGGCGGGCTGAAGTCGTTCGGGCATCCGATCGGCGCCTCGGGCCTGCGCATGATGTACGAGATGTGGCTGCAGCTCCGCGGCGAAGCCGGACCGCGTCAGATCAAGAATCCGAAGCTGGGACTGACCCACAACCTCGGCGGCGCGCCCGGCCGCTGCGTCAGCTTCGTCTCGGTGGTCGGCAGCCAGGTCGGCTGAGCGAAAGTCGACGGTCGAATGACTCGACGGGGACCGCATCGCGGTCCCCGTTTTTTGATCGCACGGAATCGGCTAGAGTGTACGCAGGTGTACACAAATGGCCAGCCTACCGAAGCAGACCCCGAAAGAAGCCGAACGCGTGGGAATTCGCGAGTTCCGTCAGAACATCGCGAAGTACGTCCTGGAGAGCGATGCGCCCATCGTGCTGACGCGCCACGGCGACGAGGTCGGATACTTCATCCCGCTGCGCAAACCGAAGCTCTCCGATGAGGAGCTGAAAGCCTTTAAGGAAGCAGGCGACCGAGTTCAGAAAATGCTAGCAGAGAAGGGACTCGATGGCGACCAGATTGTCGAAGAATACGAGCGCGAACGCAAAGCTCGAGCGAAACGCGAAGTCGATGATACACGACGAATAGTTACTTTGCGATCGCATCATCTGCTATGACATCATCCCATGGATCGACCGGTTAAGGGCCTGACAGTTGATGCCAACATCTTGGTTCGCGCAGCGTTGGGGTCGCGAATTCGCGCCATTTTAGAGGGATTCCATCGCAGAACCACCTTCTCCGCTCCCGATGTTTGCCTGACTGACGCCCGAAAGAAAATTCCCGCAATTTGTTGGAAGCACGGCTTGGATCAGAACCAAGCATTCAAGGTTCTGAGTTATCTCGAGAAGATCGTCGAGTTCGTGGAACTGCAGACTTGGCCCTATGGGAACAGGAGCGCGCGAACGGATTCCACGCGACCCCGATGATTGGCCGATCGTCGCGACGGCACTCGCTCTCGATCTACCCATCTGGACCGAGGATCGCGATTTCTTCGGATGCGGCATCGCGACCTGGATCACCAACACCGTCGAGATTTATCTGAAGCGACTGACCTGAACCGATTCGGCCTCGCGTTGTCGTTTGTGAACGACGCCTCGACGATCGTAGGGTATCCGCAATCAATCCGGCACGCATCAAGAGGTCCATCATGGATTACAGCGAATACCAGCATCTTCTGTTCGAGCGCTTCGAGCCCGGCATCCTGCTCATCACCATCAATCGCCCCGATGTTCTCAATGCCACCAACCGCCGGCTCCATTGGGAACTCAGCCGCGTATGGCTCGATGTCGCCGAGGACGACAAGACCAACGTCGTGATCATCACCGGCGCCGGGCGCGCGTTTTCGGCCGGCGGCGACCTCGACATGATCGAGGACATGAAGGGCAACGCGAAGGTCATCGGCGAGCATGCTGAAGGAGGCCGGCGACATCGTTTACAACATGATCAACTGCGAGAAGCCGATCATCTCGGCGATCAACGGCGTCGCGGTCGGCGCGGGCCTCGCGGTCGCGTTCATGGCGGATATTCCGATCGCGTCGGAAACGATGCGCATCACCGATGGTCACATCCGGCTCGGCGTCGCGGCCGGCGATCATGCGGTCATCCTGTGGCCGCTGCTGTGCGGCATGGCGAAGGCGAAGTATTACCTCCTCACCGCGGATTTCATCGACGGCAAGGAGGCGGAGCGCATCGGCCTCGTCGCGCTATGCACTCCGGCCGACAAGCTGATGGACAAGGCGTTCGAGGTCGCGCGCAAGATCGCCAACGGCCCGCAGCAGGCGACGCGTTTCACCAAGCGCGCGCTCAACAACTGGATCAGGATGTTCGGCCCCGCCTTCGATGCGTCGCTCGCGCTGGAGATGCTCGGATTCTTCGGCGCCGATGTTGTCGAGGGCGTCAGCGCGGTCAAGGAGCGGCGCCAGCCAAAATTCCCAGGCAATGGATAAACTCTACCGATGATCGTAGTAACAGTTTGTGTACGAAGCTTTCTTCAGAGGCTGGATTTTGGAATAGTGTTTCGCTGAGAAATCAAAATCCACTATCCAGGAGTTAATTAGTATGAAGCCATTTATGATCACGCTGACGGCTGCTGCGGCTGCAGTTGCTATCAGTACAACGATCAGTATTCCGTCCGCCAATGCCGCGCGGAAATCCAAAATCGATTGCGATGCTGTGATGCAACAACTCAACGGCGGCAAGAAAGCCAAGGAAGTTGCCAAGGACATGAGTATCTCCACCAGCAGCGTCTATCACTGCAAGAAGAAGGAAATGGCTGCTGCGAAGACCGGGGCCAAGGCGGGCAATGAGCCCGCTGCCAAGCCGGCAGCTTCCCCGGCGCCGGCCAAGCCGTAGCCCTTCTCAAATGCGGGCAAAAACCAGCCTCGTGCGCATGATGCGCACGAGGCTTTTCGCTATAAGGGATTCGAGGTTAGTGAGTAATGGCCAAATGCGATCTATGCGAACTCAAACACTACACTCCATGGTATTGCCAGTACGAAACTCCGTTCAAGTTCGCGATTCTCGACTGTGACTCCTGCGATACGCCGATGGCGGTCCTCGGCGACCACCGGGTCGCGCCCACTGAGGAGGAAAAGGCTTTCATGGTCGAGGCGCTTTCACTCGTCGCGCGAAAGAAATTTGGCAATAGTGACTTCATCATCGACGACGTAATGCGGCAGATACCGGACCATTGCCATATTCACGCGCGCCCCATCCGGCGTTGGGCCACCTGATTGAAGCCGCGAATCCATTAGTCAGTCGTCTTCTCATCTGCCGGAGCGTCAAAGCCTCTTTTCACTTGGTAGCTGCATTTGGAGACATAAGGAAACATCTACCGATTGCTATTGGCGTGATTGCTGTGAATATCCAATAGTCATTCGTCCGGCCAAATGAGTGACTAGTTGAATCAATTTGGAACGATTGTTTTGTTTTCCCTGGCGCATATGGTATATGCGCGGGCGTTACCTGTATTCCCGCCGTGGCGGCGGGTGTAGTTACGGTGACCGCGGGACCAGCAGCGAAGGTCTCTTCAGGGAGGTTCGGGGGAAATGGCTACTACCGGCACGGTCAAATGGTTCAGCCCGAAGAAAGGATACGGGTTCATCACTATGGAAGATGGACAGGAAGTCTTCGTCCATTATTCCGCCATCGATGGTAACGGGTTTCGTTCCCTCGAACAGGGCGAGCGCGTCCAATTCGAAGTGTCCCAGGGGCCCAAGGGGTTGCAGGCCGCCAATGTGATGCGTGCCTAGCGAGTTCTTCACCCGTCACGACAGGGCGATCTTTTCGAAAATATACTCGGTCACCCACGCTTCTTGCGTTTGCGTTATCGCTCGCAACGAACAGTGTCGCGAGTACCGATGCGGGCACACCGTATGAAGTGGTATTGCTAATCATCCGAACCGCAAGCCCGCGAGGATGATCAACGGATGACCGCGACGCTTCCACTGAGTAATCGAATCCGCTTCGGCGCGGGAATCGCGGCCGCAATCGCGAGGCCGCGATCGAAGGGATAAACTCGCTGGCCGCGTGGGGTTACGACATCATCTGGATGCCCGATCATGTCGCCTTCACCGGCCCGGTCAGCGATCCATTCGCGCAGCTCACATATTTCTCCGCGCTCCAGCCGAATCTCATCTACGGCACCGGCGTCTATCTGTTGCCGCTGCGCAATCCGGTCACCGTCGCGAAGGTGGTCGCGACGGTGGATCGCCTGCTGGGCGCGGGGCACTTCATTTTCGGCATCGGAGTGGGCGGCGAATTTCCCGCGGAGTACGAGGCCTGCGGAGTTCCGGTGAAGGAGCGCGGCGGGCGCACCAATGAATCGATCGAGATCATGCGGCGGCTATGGACCGGCGAGCCGGTCGAGCATCGCGGGAAATATTTCAGCTTCGGCAAAATCACGATGCTGCCGAAACCCGCCACTCCGGGTGGTCCTCCGATCTGGATCGGCGGCCGCGCCGATGCCGCGTTGAAGCGCGCCGCGCGACTCGGCGACGGATGGATGCCGTATGTGATTACGGCGCGAGCGCTTCGCGCAGGGACTGGAATTCATCGCGCGCGAGGCGGAGCAGGCGCATCGCAGAATTCGAAAGCTTCGGCACCGCGGCGCAGCTCTTCGTCACGATCGCGGATTCATATGAGAAAGGCCTCGAGGTCGCATCCGAGCGGCTAAGCAAGCGCTACGCGATGGATTTTCGCGAGGCCACCAAACGCTACGCGGCAGTGGGAAGGCCGGCGGACATCGCGGAGCAGATCGGCGCCTACATCAAGGCAGGCGCGCGCGATATCGGCGTCGATCTGATTTGCCGCCGCTCCGAGCGAAGCGCGCAACTGGAGCAGTTCGCGAAGGAAGTCATTCCGCTGTTGCGCCGCGTAGCCGGACTGTCTTTACACCAGTTCGATTGCGAATCCGGAGCGCGTCGGCGACTACGGCCGACGATGCAGGCCTCGACAACGCCGGCGCCGTGGAGCGCGGCGACCAGTCTTATCGCCTCGCGCTCGCGGCACCGCGATCAAAAGGCCGCCCGAGGTTTGCGGATCGAATGCGATCGCGGCCATCTCGTCGGAGACTTCCTCGGAAATTTTGCACGCGAGAGCCGTAGAACTCGCGATTGCGAGCGCCGCCACCGGGAATGAGGCCTTCGCGGCAACACTCCAGCGCGCCCGGCAGCAGCGGCAAATCGGATTCCTCGAACAGTGATGGTGACGCCGCTTCCATCCGCCATTTTGGAGGAATGTCCTACCAGGCCGAAGCCGGTGATGTCGGTGGCGGCGTGCACCTCGAATCGCAGCATCACTTCGGCGGCGCGCGCGTTCAGCTGCATCATCGTCGCGACCGCGGAATCGTAGTACTCGGGCGCAAGGCGATCGCGCTTGAATGCCGTCATCAGCACGCCGGTGCCCAGCGGCTTGGTGAGGATGAGCGCGTCGCCGATCTTGCGCGCCGACGTTGCGAATCACGCGTCGCGGATCGATGACGCCGGTAACCGCCATGCCGTATTTCACTTCCTCATCGGCGACGCTATGGCCCCCGACGATCAACGCGCCCGCCTCTTTCGCTTTCTCGGAGCCGCCGCGCAGGATTTCATGCAGCATCTCGCGCGGAAGCCCCGACTGCGGCCAGCATACCAGGTTGAGCGCGGTGATCGGCCGACCGCCCATGGCATAGACGTCGGAGAACGCATTGGCGGCGGCGATCTGCCCATAGGTGAATGGGTCGTCGACGACCGGGGTGAAAAAATCCACCGTGCTGACGATCGCGAGATCGTCGCGCACACGATACACGCCCGCGTCGTCGCCGGTGGAAATTCCGACGAGCAAATTTGGGTCGCTGCCCAAATCCAGCCGCGCCAGAACCGCCGACAGGTCCTCCGGACCTAACTTGCCGGCTCAACCCGCGGCTTTGCAGCGCGCGGTCAGGCGAATCAGTTCGCTCCGGCCGCGTTGCTATTTTCCTTCTCCGCCATAGGCGATTTCTAAAGTATGCCGCTGGCAGTGAGGCTTCAACGGCGAATTCGCGGCCATGGCGAGATCAGGATGCTTTTGCGCGGAGCTTGCGCGCGTCGCCGACGCGCGTGGTCACGCCCGAATGATCGAAGTAATCGAGCAGCGCGATCGCAAACTTGCGCGACGCGCCGAGCAGGTCGCGATACGCCGCTGCAGTTATCTCGGGATGTTGTCTGCAGATACTCGGTGAGATGCGCGCGGGCCGCATCGATCGAGGCGCGCGCGAAATAGAGATCGGTGGCAATCTTGACGACTTTACCCTCGCGCTCGAGCGCCGACAGCACGCTGCGAAGTTTGGCAACCTCGCCGGCGGGCAACTTCAGCGCCTCGGCCAGCAGCTTCAGCTCGGGAGGCTGGAAGCCGGCCTTGCGCAATTCGTCCTCGATGCGCGTGACCAGCTTGCCGTCGCTCTCGCCGAGCTTCACGCGATGCGACTTGAGCCGCAGCGTGCTTTCCTCGCGCACGATGTCGGTCTCGCGCGCGAGGCGGTCCGCCAACGCGCGATAGTTACGCGCGCCGATTTCGTAAGGCAGGCGCGTGCGCAGCGCCTCCATCTCGAGGCCCGGCGAGAGCGGCTCGCGCCGCGTGATGCTTCGTCAGCGCCGCCAGCGCGAAAGCTCTTCAGCTCCGACCATTTGCTCGCGGTGGTATAGCCCTCCTCATCGCCCATCGAGAGCTTCACGAAGCGCGCGTCTTTCAGCAGCAGATTAATTTCGGCGATTGGAAGATTCAGCAGTTGCGCGATGCGACTGGGAGTGAGCGCGAGCGCCTCCTGCAGATTGAGCAAGCGCCTCGATGCGATCCGCGTCCCGACGCCGCGGTCAGCGCGTCAGGCTCCTTCGATAGGCGTCGAGTGGCTTGCGGATCTCTGCGCCCGAGCGGATTGAGCACCACTCCGCCGCCCAGCGTGCGCACGTTGGTCTGATCGCGGATGACGAAACGATCGCCCGAAAGCGCGACCGACCGGCTCATCAAGGACCAGTCTGCACCAGCCCGCGCGATCTTCGGCGCGATCGTGCCAGCCTCTTCCAGAATCATCACGCGCGCCAGAACCTCCGCGGTGCCGATGAAGATGCGCACGCGTTCGTTGTTCTTGAGCGGGCGCTTCGCCGACGGCCGAATTTCCAGCGTCGCATCGAAACGCTCGGTGGTGATTTCGAGGCGATCGTCGGCGAGCACATCGCCGCGCTTCAGCTCGATTTTTTCCGCGCCGGTAAGATTCAGCGCGACCCGCTGGCAGAGCCCCGCGCGCTCGACCGATTCGTTATGCACTTGGATCGAGCGCACCCGCACCTCAGCGCCGGCCGGCAGAACGCGCAGCTTCTGTCCGACCGCCACGGTGGCGCCCATCGCGGTTCCGGTCACGACTGTGCCATGCCCCTTGATGACGAAGGCGCGATCCAGCGGCAGCCGGAAAATTCCGGTCGCGCGGCGCCCTTCGAAGCCCTCGAGCTGCCGGATCATCTCGGCGCGAAGCTCGTCGAGCCCCATGCCGGTGATCGAAGAAATCGGAATCACCGGCGAGCCTTCGAGCGTGGTGCCATCGGCGAGGAGCTCGATCTCGTCGCGGACTTCTGCAATCCGCGCCGCATCGACGAGGTCCGCCTTGGTGATGAGAAAAATTCCGCGCCGCGTCCCGAGCAGATGCAGGATGTCGAGGTGCTCCTCGCTCTGCGGCATCACGCCGTCATCGGCCGCGATGGTGAACAGCACCAGGTCGATGCCATGCGCGCCCGCCAGCATGTTGCGGATGAAGCGCTCATGGCCCGGGACGTCGACGATACCGGCGCGGGTGCCGTCGGGCAGGGTGAAATACGCGAAGCCGAGATCGATCGAGATCCCGCGCTCCTTCTCTTCCTTCAGGCGGTCGGTGTCGTGCCCCGTCAGCGCCTTGATGAGCGCGGTCTTGCCATGGTCGATGTGACCGGCAGTCCCGATGATCGCGTGAGTGACTTGCGACGCCACAATCTCCGCTGCCGACGGGGGCACCTGCTAGGCGAGCTGTTTGGTATAGGTCGGCAGATCGAAGTAATCGCGCCACAGCGTGATTTTGCCGTCGCGCACTTCGAAGATGCCGGCGACCGGAACCTCGACCCGCTTCTCGCCCATATCGAACATGTCCATCCGTTCATTAAACACGATATTATTGTTCGACGCGGTGTGGAGAATCTTGAACTCGATCCGATCCGACCCCGGCAGGAACGAATTGATGGTCGCGCGAATCGCGTCCTTACCCTTGGCGGGCTCCATCGGCATGTTGTGGTAGACCGCGTCGTCGGCGAAGTAGCCCATGATCTCGTCGATATTCTTGCGTTCCCAACACTTGCAAAAGTCGGCGACGATTTTTTCTGCTTCAGTAGCCATGCTGCTCAACTGCTCCGTTACGCCATTTGCTTGGTGAAGCTCTGCAGGTCGAAATAGTCGCGCCACTTCGCAATTTTGCCGCCGCTGGATTTCGAACACGCCCGCGACCGGAAGCTCGACGTGTTTGCCGTTGGTGTCGAACGCATCCACGCGCTCGTTGAAAACCACATTGCCGGTCGGAGCTGGTATGCAAGATTTTAAAGGTGATGGTGTCCTTGTCGGATTTGGGCATGAACGGACTGGATGGTCGTGCGAATCGCGGCCTTACCGCTGACCGGCTTCATCGGCATGTTGTGATAGACGGCATCGTCGGTGAAGAACGCCATAATCGCTTCGAGGTTCTTGCTCTCGAACGCTTTGCAAAAGTCGTGAACAATTTTTTCCGCTTCGCTTGCCATGATGTGATCCTCCTGCAGCTCCGTCTCCCCTCCCTCAGATTGGGTAGTAGCGCTATTCCTGATCGAGATAAAAGCGATCCTCGTCCTTGTTATAGCCGAAAAGTTCCGCATAGCGACCCCAATTCACGACGGTGTTGAACTGCTTTTGCGGCGATTCATTGGGAAGCAGCATCGCGAGATGTTCGAGGATAATTTCCTTCGGCAGCGAATGATCCGGCTGTCCGCGCAGCAGCCGGACGAAATACGCGAACAGCGAAAGCTTCTTGAGCTGCTCCCGCAGCATCAGCTTGCGCTGATTGATGTCGAGCTCGAGGAATTGTTTGCCGAGCGGTTTCCAGTACCACATCGCCGGAGGGCGTACTGACGAAGCCGAAAATCTCGGCCGCTTTCATCACCTTGAGCAAATCGGAAAAATTGAACTGCAGATCGCGCGCGATGCGATACCCGTCGTCGCGCCCGCCGCGATCCTCCAGCGTCTCCAGCAGGCCGAATACCCAGGTGAGCTGGCAATCCGGAATGGGATTGATGCGCTCAGCCATCAGGTGCGCTCCTCGATCAGCGAGAAGACCTTGTCGACCAGCAGATTGAACACGTCGGTGCGCCGGTCGCGCGGGCGCGGAATCTCCACGCTTGATATCCGCCGCGATGCGTCCCGGATGCGACGACATCACGATGATGCGATCGGCGAGCTCCACCGCCTCCTCGATGATGTGGGTGACGATCACCAGCGTATGCACCGACATGTCCGGCGAATGCCAGATATCGAGGAGTTCCTCGCGCAGCGTGATCGCCGTCAATGCATCGAGCGCGGAAAACGGCTCGTCCATCAGCAGAACTTTGGGCTCGACCGCGAGCGCGCGCGCGAAACCGACTCGCTGCTTCATGCCGCCCGACAAGCTCGCGCGGATACGCTTCTTCGAAACCGTCGAGGCCGACCTTATCGATATAGATTCCCGCGATCCGCTCGCGCTCTTCCGGACTGACGCCGCGCGCTTCCAGTCCCATCTCCACATTCGCCTTGACCGTCATCCACGGCAGCAATGCGAATGACTGAAACACCAGCGCGCATTCGAGGTTGATGCCGTCGACCTGGCGTCCGTTATAAAGCACCTGCCCGCTGGTGGCCGGCACGATGCCGTTGATGATCCGCACCATGGTCGACTTGCCGCATCCCGAGGGCCCGACGATCGCGATAAACTCGCCCTGCTCGACGGTAAATGAAACGTCGGCGAGCACCGGCAGAACACCCTTGCTATGCGGATAGGCCTTGGAGACGTGCTTAAGGTCGAGCAGGGCCATGGTGGAGGTTCCGAATCCTTTGCCTTCATGTTGATTGTTGTGTCGCCTTCAGTAGTCAATCCGAAAACGTTCGGCGGCGATGTCATAAAGTCGTCGCCAGATGAAGTGGTTCAAGATTAGTACGATGGCCACCATCGATAACAGGCTGAGCAGGATCATCACGCCGTTGCCGGTTTCGTAGGTCGCGACATCGAGCAGTTGGCCGAGGCCGGTCACCTGGTAGGTGTGATTTCGATAGATGAAGTACTCGGAGAGGATCAGCGCGTTCCAGCCGCCGCCCCATGCGGTGATGCTGCCGGTAATGAGCGAGGGCGTCAGCGCGGGAATCGTGAGCTTGCGCCAGGTCGCGACCCGCGAAAGTCCGAACGCGCGCGCCGCTTCCTTCAAATCCTCCGGCACCTGGTTCACGCCCGAAAGCAGGTTGAACATCAGGTACCATTGCATCCCGGTGAGGATCAGCAGGATCGAGGCGAGATTCATTCCGCCGGTCACCTTGATGACGAATACCACGATGACCGGAAACAGCGCGGTCGCCG
The DNA here is from genome assembly GCA_963848285.1 of uncultured delta proteobacterium. GTDB lineage: Bacteria > Desulfobacterota > Binatia > Binatales > Binataceae > DATGKG01. The sequence goes on from CAWKCZ010000003.1 coordinate 573,540, forward strand.
GCAGCGAGCCGACGATCTCTGCGATCGGCGCGATGACGCGCTTGAAGCGCGGGTTGTCACTCGCGGCGAGCGCGACCGGCAGCGTCCACGCGAGCGAGATCGCGTAGGCGACGATCATCCGTAGTCGCAGAATATAGCGTCGCAAGCGGGAGCAGCTTGACTTGCGGTGGCCATGGCTGCGCGAGCGTATGGATCAACGCGACGACGCCCTCGGCCACCCCGTAGGTGAAAAGACCCACGATGCCGACAATCGCGCCTACTCTCAGCACGTCGCTGATATTTGCGCCAATCGCGGGAATTTCCTGCGGCCGAGGGAGTCGGCGGAAGGCTCGCGGTGAATTGCCAGAATGCGTGGCGACACCGGACGCATCGTGTTGCGCACCGCGCGTGTGACGCCTGGCCCGATCGCTTTGAAAACCTCGGTCATGCCGAACGAGATGCCGGCCGTTTGCGGCGAGGCGGCGAATTCGTAGCGGAATTTTTCCGACCATGCCGTCAGCGGCTGCCATACCACGATATCCATCAGCGTAATGATGATGAGCAGCGTGATCAGTCCGCTGACGAGGTCAAAGTTCTGCCCGCGATCGGCGGCTTCCATCAGAAAACTGCCGAGGCCCGGAAGCCGATAGTGTCGCGGGACCGACCGTGATGATTTCGCACGCGATCAGGAAGTACCATCCCGCGACCCACGACAGGATCGAGTTGTACACCAGCTTCGGCACCATCGCGGGAAGATAGAGGCGGCGCAGCCGCAGCCATCCGCGCACGCCAAACGCCTGCAGCGACTTCGAGCGAATCGTTCGGGATGGTGCGTATCGCCTCGAACACGCCCGAGCGTCATATTCCACGCCTGGCTGGTGAAAATGAGAAACATCGCGGCCATCTCGACGCCGAGGCGGCTGCCATGCGCGAGGGCGACGAAGAAAAACACCGCGGCGGGAAAAAATCCCACCACCGGCACCGATTGCGCGATATCGACCGCGGGGATCATGCACGCGTTCCCAGATCCGTCCGCGCGTCGCCGCCAGTCCGTAGATAATCGAAAAGATCAGCGAGATGATGTACGCGGCCAACATCCGGTAGAAGGAACAGAACGCATAGTAGGGAAGATGGCGCAGCGAAACGCGAAGCGCGGCGGAGACTTAATCGAAACCTGGTGGCGATATTGGAAGAACAGCGCGAGTATCGCCGCCAGTGCGATAAACGACAGAATGCCGTTTATGGTGCGACGGGTATTGTGGCTTCCGCTCGGCCATCTGCTCGCAGCTTGTCGATCGGTAATGAAAAGATTGCGGGCAAAGACTCTTAACAATGAACTCTCAGTCGCGAATGCTCAAGATTCGCCGGCGGCGGTTTGGCTAATATTTTACATGCCCGTAAACTTAGATCCTCACCAATGCCTGATCAGAATCGGCGCGACATCGACGAATGGCGTCTCGGCCTCGAACCCGGCCGAGGCGCATCATCCTCCGCGAGCCGCCGCCCGCGCCTGAAGCCGCCGCGCACGTCGACCTCAGCGCCGAGCGCCTCGACGCTCCTCTATATGTCCTCACCGTCGAGCATCTGGGCTGGGCGCTCATCGCGTTGTATGCGCTGCTCACCCGGCTCGGCGCGCTCGGGATGCGCCCGCTCAGCGCCATCGAGGCGTCCGATGCGCTGTTCGCACGCGACCTGGCAAGCCGCGGCCTCGGGGTGCTATCGCTCAACCCTCCCGCCTCGGGATGGCTCGATCCGATTGCGCGCGGGCGTCTTCCTCGCATTCGGTTCCGGCGACTTCGGCGCGAGGATCATCGCGGCGGTGTTCGGCCTGGTACTGATCGCGGTGGCCTTCGCGATGCGCCGTCAACTCGGACGCGCGGGCGCCCTCGCCTTCGCCACGATGCTGACGCTCTCGCCGACCATCACCTGGTTTTCGCGTTCCACCTCGGCGACGATTCCCGCCATTGCGATGGTCCTCCTCGCGATCGCGCTGGTGTTCGCGCTCATCGGCGCGAGCGACACGCTGAAAGTGGCCGGTCTCGCGATCGCGATCGCACTCGCGCTCACCGCCGATCCGATGGTGTTCCCGATCGCCGCCATCTTCGTCGCGATTCTCATCCTGATGGGGCTCTACGAACTGATCTTCCGCCGCAACTCGATGATCCGGTTGCGGGTGTGGTGGGAGCGGCGCTCGGCGCATCTGATTTTCGGCGTGGCGATCGCAATCGGCGTGTTCGTCGCGTTCGAATCGGCGTTGGGACGGCGCAATCTCGATGCTGCCGATCGTCTATTCGGCGCGATGCAGCGAATGGCTGCCGGTGCTGCATCCGGCGCTGCGCGAGCGGCCTCAATTTTTATCTTCCCGCCATCGCATTTTATGAGTTCGCGATCGCGATTTTCGGTGTGCTCGGCCTGCTCGCTTTTCTCGCGATGCAGCTCCGCTCGCGAATCGCGGCGGTCGCCTTCCTGTGGACGATTTTTTCGGTCGGCGTTTTTCCTCGCCGATCCGGTGCGTCAGCCAGGACTGGCTGGTGATGATGATCGTGCCCGCCGCGCTTGATGGGCGCGGCGCTCATCGATCGCGATTCATCATACCGATGCATGGACGATCATCCGGTATCCGGTCGCCGTGCTGGCGCTGCTCACGATCTATGTGCAGCTTGCGATCAACTTCGTGCACTTTGCGCCCGACCCCAGCGAAGCATCATGGGCGCATCACATGCTGCTTTACTGGACCGAGCCTGCGACCACCTCGCTGGCGGAGGAGGAGTTTAGCCATGCCGAGCGCGCGGTCAGCGATCGCGGAACGGTTTTCTTCTCCGAGGACAATCCGGTCGCGCGATGGTACCTGCGCGAGCCTGAAGCCCGCCGATGCCGCTGCGAACGCCGATCTGTTGGTCGCCCCCGCCTCGACCGAGAAGCAGGCCAATTTGCTCGAAAGCTCGGACTTCACCCTCGATGAAAAATGGAGTCCGAACCTCGCCGGTCTGAGCGGCGCGAGCGCCTTGCGATATTTCTTCACCCAACGCGCCTGGAGCGAGGTGACCGGCACCGAGGTTCGCGTCGAAGTGCGCGGCGCCGACGCCGTCAAACCTCCAGCGCCCGTCGCCGACTGCGGCTCCCGATAGCGTCGGAATCCCGACTGCCGAGACCTATCGCGCGACGGCGACTGCGGAGGCCCTCGGCCACCGTCAGCGCGACTCCGACCGACGCCGGGGCCACCGCGACTGCCATCGGCCGCGCCGACCGCGACGCCCGCGCCAACCCCGAGCCATCGGAAGTGCCGACGACGGTCGCTTCACCGATGCCGACCGCGGCCCCATGATGCCGCTTTCTCCGCCGCGCGCGCTCATTATAGGATGCAATGTTCGCGCGTAAGCGCGATCCCAAAACCCAGGAGTATCGATTGTCGACGCAAGCTATCCTCGCATCCTTGCAACGATGGGACCTGCACCCGGTCGTCGATCATTTCACTATCAGCCTGCTGATCGTCGGCGTGCTCATCGATTTGGTCGCCAGCACTGGCGCCGACGCGCATCTGGCTGCGTTACACCGCGCTGACTGCTGATGATCCTCGGCGCGATCGCGGCGGGCGCGTCGTATTTCACCGGTGGTCTCGAAGCCAATCGCGTCTTCGACGCGATGTCGGAACCGGCCAAGCGAGACTTCGGGCGGCACGCGAAGCTCGGCACGTACATGGCCGTCGTCTTCGGCGTGCTTGCGGTCTGGCGGATTTTAATACAGGCGAGTCGACTTCTTCGCGGGCTCGCGATCGATTTATTTGATCGTGGCGATCGATCGCGGCCGGAGTGCTGCTCTACATCGGATCACTGGGCGGCAAGCTGGTTTATGAATATGGAGTTGGAACCGCATTGATGGGCCCGGCTCCTGAGCCCGCTCGAAACGCCGACGCCACCACCTGCTGCCGTCCCCAACTCTGCGTTACCGACGGTAAGCGTTCCGACGGCACCCCGACCCCGATGGTCTTCACGCCGGTACCGCTACTGTCGTGCCGACGCAGACCCCGATACCGACCGCCGCGCCTCGCCGCTACCGACTCACTGAGGAGGACCCCATCATCAATGAACGATCCAGCGATGCAGACCGCTGGAAAACTCTTCCGCGCGATCGAAAATGGCGATGTCGAGGCAATCCGCAACATCTATACGCCGCAGACGATGATCTGGCACAACAACGACGGTATCGCGCAGAGCGTCGAGCAGAATCTCGCGGTGCTCAAGTGGGTCATCGCCAACATCAAGAACGTGAAGTATACCGAGGTGCGCCGCCAGCCGACGCCGACCGGATTCGTGCAGCAGCACGTGCTGCGGGGACGTTTCAAGGATAAGGACGTCGCGCTGCCGGCCTGCATCGTCGCGACGGTCGAGGACGGCCACATCACGCGCCTCGACGAATACCTCGATTCGGCGCAAACTGCCGTCTTTACCAGCCGATAAGCCACGCGATCGGCTATCGAGCCCGACGGCATCCGCGACTTTCGATCGCGAAGGAGTTACGCCATGAACAATCGTCTCGGCTTCGGGGTGTTTCTCGCGCCCCATCATCCGATCGGCGAGCATCCCACCCTGCAGTTGGAGCGCGACCTGGAGTTGGCCGAATGGCTCGACGAGCTACAGCTACGACGAGTTCTGGGTCGGCGAGCATCATTCCGCCGGATGGGAGACGATCGGGTCGCCCGAGATGTTCCTGGCGGGCGCCGCGATGCGCACCAAGCGCATCCGGCTCGGCACCGGCGTGGTTTCGATTCCGTATCATCATCCGTTCAATGTCGCGCAGCGCATCGTTCAGCTCGACCATATGAGCCGCGGGCGCGCGATGCTCGGGGTTGGCCCGGGCGCGCTGCCGTCCGACGCGTTCATGCTCGGCATCGATCCGAATACGCAGCGCGATCGGATGGATGAAGGCCTCGGCGCGATCATGCGGCTGCTCAACGAAGACGAGCCGTTCACCATGAAGGGATCGTTCTTCGAGCTGCACGATGCGGCGCTGCAGATTCGTCCACTGCAGGACAGATTCCGGTCGCATGCGCCTCGACGATTTCACCGTCGGGCATGAAATGCGCCGGAAAGTATGGCGTCGGCGTGCTCTCGATCGCCTCGTACTCGGAAGAAGGTTTGCAGGCGCTGCCGACCCAGTGGCACTTCGGCGAAGTTTCGGCGAAAGAGTTCGGGCACACCATCGATCGCAAGGAATGGCGCATCGTGATCCCGTTCCATATCGCGGATTCGAAAGAACAGGCGCTGCGCGAAGTCGCCGACGGCCTCAAGAAATGGCAGAACGAGTACATCGTCGGCATCCTCGGCAGCCCGCAGCGCCATCCCTTCAGCGACGGCTACGAGGCCGCAAAGCGCATGACCGAGTTCGGCGGCGCGATCATCGGCACGCCCGATGACGCGGTCGAGAAAATCGCCACAGCTGCAGGAACTGTCGGGTGGCTTCGGCACCATCCTGTCGTTCGGCCACGACTGGACCAATCGCGAGCAGCAGCTGCGCAGCTATGAAATGATCGCGCGCTACGTGATGCCGCGGGTCAATGGCCTCATCCGTCCCATCGAGCGATCGGCGGAGCGCGTCATGGCGCGCAAGGGCGAGCTGATGCAGGCGGCGAGCGGCGCGGTGCTCAAAGCGATCCGCGATTTCAACGCGGCTCATCCGCGCGAGGACAACGGCGCGAAGAAATCATCGGGACCAAAAGTTCGCGAAGGGCTCTAGGAGGATTTGCCATGCCGCGAACAAAAGTCGGCACCGTAAAGGCGCTCTGGCGTTTCCCGTGAAATCGATGCAGGGTGAGCAGCTCGACGAACTGCACATCACCGACGCGCGGCGTGGTCGGCGATCGCGCGTGGGCACTGCGCGACTCGAGAACATGCGCATCGCGAGCGCGAAGAAATTCGTCGGCCTGCTCAAGTTCCATGCGAAATACGAAGGCACGCCGAACGCGGATAAGCTTGCCGCCGGTGAAAGATCACGCTGCCTGACGGCCGCGAGCATTCATGCTGACGATGCCGAACGCCTCCGAGGCGATTTCGGAGGCGCTCGGCCACGGCTTCCACCTGGAACACAGCCCGCAATCCGACGGGCGAGCGCGCCGGCATCGATCCGGCAACCATCTTCGCCGACAACCAGGCGGGCGATGTCATTCCGGCACTTGGCGGCGAATCCGATGCCGGACTATTTTGCGCTCCACAAAGGGACTTATCTCGACTCCGCGACGCTTTCATCTGATCGCAACCGGAACCCTCGCGCATATGCGCGGGCTGACCGAGGGCAATTCCGATTTCGACTATCGCCGCTTCCGCGCGAATCTGCTGGTGGACACCGGCGCCGATGCGAGCGGCTTTGTCGAGGACGAATGGGTAGGCGGCGTGCTCGAAATCGGCGACGGCGTGAAGGTGACCTCGATCCAGCCGGCGCTGCGATGCGTCATGACCACGCACGCGCAGCAGGACCTGCCGCGCGACCTCGCGATTTTGCGCACCACGGTACAGCGCCATCAGGCGAACCTCGGCGCGTTCACCTCGATCGAGGGCGACGGCCGCGTTCACCTCGGCGACGCGGTGTACCTCGTCAAATGAAATTACTCTTCCTAGATGGCCGCTGCGCAGAAAACCAGCTGACGAAAGCAGCGCGCGGGCAATATCCTGCGAGGGCGATTCGCCAAGGGCCGCCTGCCCGAGGTCGAGGCGTTCACCGCCTCGTTGCCGTTTGACCGGCGGACTGTTTCGCCACGACATCCGCGGCTCGATCGCGCATGCCAACATGCTCGCGAAGGTGAAGCTGATCTCGCGCGCCGAGGCCGTGCAAATCGTAAAGGGCTTGCGCACGATCGAGACACGAGATCGAAATGCGGCGAAGTTCAAGTTCGACATCGCCGACGAAGACATCCATATCGCGATCGAACGCCGACTGATCGAGCTGGCCGGCGACGCCGGCCGCAAGGTGCACACTGCGCGCTCGCGCAATGATCAGGTCGCGCTGGATTTCCGGCTCTTTCTGAAGGATGAGATTCCCGACCGTCATCGAGCTGATCGAAGCCTTGCGCGATGCGCTACTCGAGTGTCGCGAGCGAGCACGCCGATACTGTGATGCCCGGCTACACCCATATGCAGCGCGCGCAGCCGGTGTCGCTTGCGCATCATATTCTCGCGTATGTCGACATGCTCGATCGCGATCGCGAGCGCTTCGCGCAGGCCCTCGCGCGCACCGATGTGATGCCGCTGGGCGCCGGCGCGCTCGCGGGCACCACGCTGCAGATCGATCGCGAGGCGGTCGCCGCAGGAGTTGGGGTTCGCGCGCATCGTCGAGAACAGCATGGATGCGGTATCCGATCGCGATTTCGCGGTGGACTTTCTTTCCGCAGCGGCGCTGCTCGCGGTGCATCTTTCGCGCATGAGCGAGGAAATCATTTTGTGGACGACTTCGGAGTTCGGTTTCGCGACGCTGCCCGACGAATTTTCCACCGGCAGCTCGATGATGCCGCAGAAGAAAAATCCCGACCTGCTCGAACTGATTCGCGGCAAGAGCGGGCGCGTGATCGGCGACCTGATGGCGATGCTCACCATCCTCAAAGGGCTGCCGCTGACCTACAATTCCGATTTGCAGGAAGACAAGGAGCGCGTGTTCGACGCGCTCGATACCATCAAGCCCGCGCTCGATGTGGTCGCGAAGCTGTGGCCGCGCATCGAGTTTCAACCTCGACACGATGCGCGCGGCGGCGGGCGGGTTCGCGCTCGCCACCGATCTCGCCGAATACCTGGTCGAACGCGGGATGCCGTTTCGCGAGGCGCACGAGATCATCGGCTCGCTGGTGCGCGATACGATCGCGGCGGGAAGAGCGCTCGAGGATTTGAGCCTCGAGGATTTCCGCCGTCATTCGCCGCAGCTTCGACACTGACGTGCTGGAAATGCTCGACCCCGAAAACTCCATCAAGGTCCGCTCGGTGATCGGCGGGCCCGTCGCCGGGCATGGTTCGCGAGCGCATCAAGAGGCTGCGCGGATGAGAGCATACTGTTTGCATCGAAATCGATCGGCGCGGCGCTGCTGGGCTCGCTCTTCGCGACCGGATGCGGGGTCAAGTCGCAACCGATCGCCGCCGCAGCAGGCGATGCCGGAGCGCATCGTCGGACTCGAGGCCGGCTCAGCGCAAAAATGGCGTGCATGCTGTCGTGGGAGCGGCCGGACCGGACCGCGGGAGGTGGCAAGCTGCGCGACCTCGGCAGCTTCGACGTCGAACGCGCAGATGACACCGGTGACGTTTCAGCCGCTCACCGAGATTCCGGTCACCGACCAGGATCGCTTTCAGCAGCAGCGCAAATTCACCTATCTCGATACCAGCCGCCGAGGTCGGCCATCACTATCGCTACCAGGTGATTTCCTCGACCCTCGACGACGTACCGCAGCGACCCCTCCAACGAGGCCGAGATCACCTACCAGCTGCCCAAGCCGCCGCCGAATCCCGGAAAATTTCGTCGTTCCCGCAGCCCAAGCCGCTGCCGTGATATCACGTTTGACGCTGTGATAAAAACGACCTTTACCCATGCACTATTTCGAATATAGAAACGACGAGCTGTACGCCGAAGACGTGCCGATGCGCGAACTCGCGCGCCGCTTCGGCACCCCATTTTACGTCTACAGCGCGCGCACTCTGCGCCGCCACTTTCGCGTCTTCGATGAGGCCTTCGCCGGCACCGATCATCTGATCTGCTACGCGATGAAGGCGCTTTCGAACCTCAGCATCCTGAAGCTGTTCGCCTCCATGGGCTCCGGGCTTCGACATCGTTTCGGTCGGCGAGATGATGCGCTGCCTGCGCGCGGGCGCCGATCCGCAGCAAGATCGTTTTTTCGGGCGTCGGCAAGACCGACGAGGAAATCGCCGCCGCGCTCGACGCCGGACATTCTGATGATCAACGTCGAATCGCGCGGCGAGCTGCATCGCATCTCCGAAGTCGCGGGGCGCATGAAGAAAGCGCGCGCCGGTCACCCTGCGCGTCAATCCCGACCTCGACCCCGGAACCCATCCGCACATTTCGACCGGGCATCGCGACAGCAAGTTCGGCATCCCGCTTGTCGCAGGTCGATGAGTACTACGCCGAGGCGAGAAATCTGCCCAATCTGGAGTTGGTCGGCCTCAGCACCCATATCGGATCGCAAATCACCGATACCGCGCCGTTCACCGAGGAGGGCAACAAGCTTGCCGCGATCGTCGGGCGGCTGCGCGGCGCAGGCATCGCGCTCAAATACCTCGACATCGGCGGCGGGCTCGGAATTCCATACCAGGAGGAGCCTCCGTCTCCGTCGAGAGTATGGCAAGGCAGTGCTTCCTCCGATCGCGAAACTCGGGTTGAAGATTATCGCGGAGCCCGGTCGCGTGATGGTCGGCAATGCGGGCGTGCTGGTCACCAAGGTGCTCTACAACAAGGAAACCGACGTTAAGCGCTTCATCATCGTCGACGCCGCGATGAACGATCTCATTCGGCCGGTGCTGTACGAGGCGTATCACAACATTCAGCCGGTCAAGAAACCGCCGCGCCGAAAATCGTCACCGCCGATGTCGTCGGGCCGGTTTGCGAGAGCGGCGATTTCCTCGCGCAGCATCGCGAGATGCCGGAGCCGGCGCAGGGCGACTTGCTCGCGGTGATGAGCGCGGGCGCGTACGGCGCGGTGATGGCATCGAACTACAACAGCCGCCCGCGCGTGCCGGAGATCCTCGTCGATGGCGCCGATGCGCACGTGATTCGCGAGCGCGACACCTTCGAGGACATCATCCGCGGCGAGAAAATCGTCGAGCTCAAGGCGCAGGTGATAGATGGCCAAACTTGAGTTCACCAAAATGCAGGGATGCGGCAACGACTATGTCTACGTCGTCGCGACCAAACGAGCGACCCGCCGATCCGGGCAAGCTATCGGATAAAGCTGTCGGATCGGCGCTTCGGCATCGGCGGCGACGGCCTCATCATGCTCACGCCGTCGACGCACGGCCGACATTCGGATGGAGATGTACAACGCCGACGGCTCGCGCGGCGAGATGTGCGGCAACGGAATCCGATGCCTCGCGCGGCTGGCCTATGAGAGCGGCATCGCGCGCAAAAATCCCATCGAGGTCGAGACCGACTGCGGGATCAAAAAGCGTCGCGCTGACATTCAGCAACGGCAAGGTCGATGGCGCGACGGTCGACATGGGCGAGCCGATTCTCGAGGGGCGCGAAATCCCGGTCGATGCCGACGGCAAAATCATCGACCATACGCTCGAGGTCGGTGGACGCAGCGCCAAGATAACTGCGGTCTCGATGGGCAATCCGCATTGCGTCGCCTTTCTCAACGACGACTCGATCTGGAAGCTCGACGTGTACGAATTCGCGCGGCTGGGACGGCAGTTCGAGCATCACAAGTTTTTCCCGAAACGCGTCAACACCGAATTCATCCTGCCGATTTCGCGCAATCATCTGAAGATGCGGGTGTGGGAGCGCGGTTCCGGCGAAACGCTGGCGTGCGGCACCGGCGCCTGCGCGGCGGTGGTCGCCGGCGGTGTTGACCGGGCGCGCGGATCGCAAGGCGACGGTCGAGCTGCGCGGCGGCAACCTCGAAATCGAATGGCGCGAGAGCGGCGAGCGTGCCAATCATGTTTTCATGACTGGAGAGGCGGTCGAAGTTTTTCGCGGCGAGGTGGAAGTCGGCGCCGACGAATTGGTCGCGGTCTAGTCCGCGGAGGATCAAATGTTCAACGGTGCTTTATCGGCAATCGTCACGCCGTTTCGCGACGGCGAGGTCGACGAACGCGCGCTGCGCGACCACATCGAGTGGCAAATCCAGAGCGGCGTCGACGGCATCGTGCCGTGCGGCTCGACCGGAGAATCCGCGACGCTCACGCATGCCGAACACGATCGCGTCATCAAGATCACCATCGAGCAGACCCGCCGGCGCGTTCCGGTCGTCGCGGGCACCGGCTCGAACTCCACCGCCGAGGCGATTCGGCTAACGACCGCGGCGCGCGAGATGGGCGCCGACGGCGCGCTGATGATCTCGCCCTACTACAACAAGCCAACCCAGGAAGGGATTTTTCGCCACTACAAGATGATCGCGGCAGCGGTCGACCTGCCCACTGATCGTGTACAACATTCCGGGCCGCACCGCCTCGAACATCGCGCCCGAGACCTTCGCGCGGCTGTGCGAGATTCGCAACATCGTCGGCATCAAGGAAGCCTCGGGCTCGATGGATCAGATCTCCGATATCCGCCGGCTGTGCGGCGATCGACTGACGATTCTCTCCGGCGACGACTCGCTGACGGTGCCGATCATGGCGCTGGGCGGCAAGGGCGTCATCGCGACGATTTCCAACGTGATGCCGCGCGAGATGCACGACCTCGCGGCGGCGGGGCTGGCGGGAGACTTCGCGCGCGCGCGCGAAATCCACTACAAGATGATGCCGCTGATGCGTACGTCTGTTCATCGAGACCAATCCGATTCCGCGTCAAGCAGGCGCTGGCGTTCATGGGCCGCTGCGCCAACGAACTTCGCATGCCGCTGTGCCCGATGTCCGCTCCCGCCGCCGAAAAGCTGAAAGCGGCGATGAAGGAAATGAAGCTGATCTGATGAAAGCGGCTTCGCTGGGTAAAGACACAAATGAAAAGGCCGGATGGCGATGCCATCCGGCCCTTTTGAATCTGACTCGGAGAATCTAATCGAACATCAGCACCGTGCGTGCGACCTCGCCCGCTTTCATCGCGCGGAACGCCTCGTTGACGTCCTCCAGCTTGCCGCGCTTGCTGATCATGTCGTCGAGGTTGAGCCGTCCCTGCTCGTAGAACTCGATAAGCCGCGGCATGTCGATGCGGAAGCGGTTGGAGCCCATGAAGCATCCCTGGATGCGCTTCTCGAACAGCAGCGAGAAGCCGTCGATGTCCACCTTCTGTCCGAGCGGCACCATCCCGACGATGGTGGCGGTGCCGCCGGGAGCGAGCGCCTCGTAGGCCTGCTCGGCCGCCTTCTTGAGGCCGATCGCTTCGAAGGAAAACTCGACGCCACCGTCAGTGAGCGAGCGGACCGCCTCGACCGGATCGCCCGCCGAGGCATCGACGCCGTGAGTCGCGCCGAGCTTCTTCGCGAGCGCGATCTTCTGCTCGAATTTGTCCACCACGATGATCTGCCGCGCACCCGCGATGCGCGCGCCCTGGATCACCGCGAGGCCGACGCCGCCCGCGCCCCATACCGCGACCGTCGAGCCGGGTGTGACCTTCGCCGTGTTGATCGCCGCGCCGACGCCGGTGATGACGCCGCATCCGATGAGCGCGGCGCGATCGAGCGGAAAGCTCTCCTTGATTTTCACCAGCGCGTTCTCATGCACCAGCATCTGCTCGGCATATGACGACAGGTTGGCGAACTGGTTGACCGGCTTCCCGCCCATCGCGAGGCGCGGCTTGTCGGTGCCCGCGCGCTGCGTGGCGCGCGGTATTCGAGCACAGGTTCGGATGCCCCGACATGCACTCGGGACAATATCCGCAAAACACCGACAGGCACGCGATGACGTGGTCGCCGGGCTTCACGTAGGTCACCTGCTTGCCGACTTTCTCGACGATGCCCGCGGCCTCGTGCCCGAGGATCGCCGGCGCGGGCCACATGTACAGCCCATCTACAAAATGTAGATCGCTATGACATACGCCGCTGGCGACGACCTTCACGCGGACCTCGCGATCCTGCGGCTCATCGATATCGACATTTTCGATTTTCAGCGGCTGATTGGGTCCGTTGAAGATTGCTGCTTTCATCTTGATGCTCCTTTGCAATTTGTCCTCGGACTCCGCTGCGCTCCGCCCTCGGAGCGCCTGCGGCGCGGCTTCGCCCGCTTCGCGCCTCATTCGAATTTCGTCTCAGTCTGCCTAGGGCGCGTTCTATTTGAAATCGATGACGGTGCGCGCGACCTCGCCCGCCTTCATCGCGCGGAACGCATCGTTCACGTTTTCGAGCTTGTCGTGCTTGCTGATCATGTCGTCGAGGTTGAGCCGCCCCTGCAGGTAGAAATCGATGTATTGCGGCATGTCGATGCGGAAGCGATTCGAACCCATGTTGCTGCCCTGCAGCTTGCGCTCGGTCAGGAACATGTAGCCGTCGAGCTCGACTTTCTGCCCGACCGGGATCATGCCGATGACGGTCGCGGTGCCGCCCGGCTTCACCGAGTAAAACGCCTGCTCGGCCGCGACCTTGAGTCCGATCGCCTCGAAGGAATAATCGACGCCGCCATCGCCGGTGAGCTTTTTGATTTCCTCGACCGGATCGCTCGAAGACGCATCAACGGTATGCGTCGCGCCGAGGCGCTTCGCCATCGCGAGCTTGCCCTCGAATTTGTCGACCGCGATGATCTGCCGCGCGCCCGCGATCTTCGCGCCCTGGATCGCCGCGAGGCCGACGCCGCCCGCGCCGAACACCGCAACCGTCGAGCCCGGCTCGACCTTCGCGGTGCGCAGCACCGCGCCGACGCCGGTGGTGACGCCGCATCCGATCAGCGCGGCGCGATCGAGCGGGATGTCCTCGCGAATTTTCACGATCGCGTTCTCATGCAGCAACATCTTCTCGCAGTAGGACGAAACGTCGAGGAACTGGTTGATGGGCTTGCCCTTCTGCGAGAGGCGCGGCTTGTCGTTCGCGGCGCGCTGGGTCGCCGACTTGTTCGCGCATCGATTCGGATGCCCCGACATACACTCGGTGCAATATCCGCAAAACACCGACAGGCACGCGATGACGTGGTCGCCCGGTTTCACGTAGGTCACCTGCTTGCCGACTTCCTCGACGATGCCCGCGGCCTCGTGGCCCGAGGATCGCGGGCGCCGGGATACGGATAAAATCCATCGACGAAATGCAGGTCGCTGTGGCACACGCCGCTATGCGCCGTCTTGATGAGAACTTCGTGGTCTTGCGGCTTGTCGACCTCAACGTCCTCGATGGTCAGAGGTTGATTGGGGCCATGGAAAATGGCGGCTTTCATTGAGTTGCTCCTTTGCGATTTATGGGCGAGGGTGCACGGCGGCCGTCGCCGGCCTTCGTCATCGAACATTCTTTACTACCACACTGCTGGCGCATTGCCAGCGCGTGATTCAGGGGAAGTAGCTGGGCGGAGTTTGAGTCGAGGGGACAACCATCGCGGGAATTTTGGCGGCCTCGGAATCGGCGCGCGCGAAGAGAATGCAGGTCCCGTCGCGATAAATCGGCTTCCATTCGGACGCTGCAGCCACCACGGCGAGTGCGCTTTTGTCCTTATGCCCCAGCAGGATGAAGTCATGAGGATACTTTCGTAAAACCTGCTGCGCGCCGGGTTGGTCGAAATGAAACGCCAGATAGTCGTCGATCACATGACGGCGGATAGACGGTGTCGTAGCGTCCATCGATGAAGACCTTGCTCGCGGGCGCTATCTGCCAAATGAGATACTCGCCCCAGTCGAAGCTGCTCAGGACGTTGCCTCTCAATCGATGCGTCAAAATGAAGCGAATTGCGCCATTCGGTTTGGGACTTCCGGCGCGAAGGGCGGTAGACAGCAGTCCGGAGCCAACCAGAATCCCGATCGCGACCATGCCGACGATAGGCTGAGCGAACCGCGAGGTTGGATACGTCTGGATGGTGCGCGCGAGCGGCGAAGAATGGCGTGCGAGAGCGATTGCCGTTGCAATCACCGCGAACGGAAGGTTACGCATCGCGATGATTGCGGCGGCGATCATGAGAACCGCGATCGCGACGAGTGCCGAATCGCCGGCGCGCGGATTCAGGATCAGGCTCACCGCCAGCGTCAAGAACATGGCAATCGCGAGGCTACCGGGAATCACACCGATATGGTTCTCGCGCCACATCGCCAGCATCCATTGCGGCAATGACTGCCAGTCATTGATGACCGCGCGCGTATGAGGATTGACCATCGCATGAGCGACCGCATGCCAGGTCCCGAATCCGTAAGGTGTCACGATCGTTATCAACGTCGACGCCACCAGGATTGCGAGCAACTTCATGCCAACTCGGGGGCCTCGCCCTCCGAGAAGGTCAGTTGTCATCCTCATCGCGGTGAAGATCCCCAGCACTGCGAGTCCAATGATAAAACTGCCATGTAAGTTGGCCCACAGGCACAGCAATGGAACTACGGCAAGGAGCGGGGCGCGACCTCGATAGGTGAACTTCGTCAGGATCGCGAGCAGGACGGCCCATGCGGCGAAGCTGAACAGCTGCGGGCGAAACTGGATTTGCGGGGCTATCGAGATACTCGCGACCAGCAGCAGCCAGACCTGCAAGCGAGGCGGTGAATCGACTTCCGCAAGGCTGATCGTGATCGCGACGATGAGTGCGGCGCAGCACGTGAACTTCATCAGCTTCAATCCAATCACGCCGCCGAAGTTGTAGATCGCGCCCATCAGCAGCTCGCTCAGCCATTCGTGGTTGAGCCACAGATGTCCGGGCGCCGAGTACGAATAGGGATCATGAAACGTGAGGTGGCCCATCGCGAGCATCGCGCGGCCGAATGCGACGTGCCCCCACAAATCGGGATCGGCCCAACGCTGAATGTCGGCAATCGCGACTATCAGTAGAATGAGCGCGGGCGAATTTCGCAGCAGCGACTTTCGCGCGCTCGCTTCGATGCTCACTTGAATAAGATGCGCCTCCGGCGCGCACCTTATCAGGCTGTTTTAGTTGATGAGACTACTGGTCAATCACAAATTTCAGGTATGCGCGGAAATCAGGAAGCGTCTGATTGTTGCAGCGCATCTTGCCGTCGGCGCCGACATAGGGCTGCGCCTCCCTGATGACGACCTCCTCGAGCTTGCGCTGCATCTCGGGAGGCTGCGACGCCATCGCGGTGCGGAAGTCGTACGAGATGTCTTTGCGCGATTCGAGGAATTTCTGCGGCGACTCGAACTCGAAGACCACGTTCATCGGCTCGACTTTGAAATCGCGAAATCCTGCGCCGGTCAGCGCGCGCTCGAGGATGCTGGTATCCGCCAGGCTCATCGGATTCGGCGTCCCCGGCGGAGGCGGCGCGATCCCGAGCATCGCGCGGACCTGCGGACCCGCGATGCGTGATCATCGGCACCTTGTCACCGGTATCCCAGACCGCGGTCGCGAGACGTCCGCCGGGCTTGAGCATGCCGTGGATACCGCGCGCTGCGGCCGCCAGGTCGGGCACGAACATCAGCCCCCATCGGCAGACGACCGCATCGAACGACGCCGCCGGCTCGCTTCAGCGGTGGCGGCGTCATCCTGCGCGATATTCGACATTGGTAAGGCCCAGCGATGCGGCACGGCGGCGCGCAACCTCGAGCATGCCGGGTGAATGATCGGTGCCGATGACGCGGCCGTTCGGGCCGACCTTGCGCGCCGCGGTGATGGCGGGCTCGCCGGTGCCGGTCGCGATGTCGAGGACGCGATCGCCGGCCTTGATCTTCGCCAGCTCGACGAGGCGATCGCTGACCTTCTGCGCGCAGCTCGAACAGCGGCCACCATTTTTCCCATCCCGCGGCGGCGGCGTTCCAACTCGACTGCGAATCGCGCTTGAACTTTTCGACATCGAAAGTCTGGCTGCTCATGGTGGTCACCTCGAATGCCAGAGACTTAGTCATCAGCGGGAAAGAACCACAACCCCGCGCGCACGCAGCAGTGCGTGCGGATACTCGCGCTGTCCCGCGCGATGCAAGCCGCATTCATGCCGTTGTCGGCAGAGGATCGCGACTGCGGAACTCGAGTTAGCCGGATCGTAGCCGACCGCGCGATCGCGAAGCGGCGGATTCATGTAATACCGCACCACCTCGACCGCGTATCGCGGGCGACCGCTACCGTTTGGCCGGGGCGCAGGCTCGCCTGTGCGACGCGCGCCGCCTCCCGCCAGTCCACGTCGTGAGTCCTTGCGCGAGTAAGAGTAGACATGCCCAAGGGCAAGACTACTACTGCAGTGGCCGCGACGATCCGAATCGCGCGGATTGTTACAAGTTCCCAAATGCCTAATGCGATCAGAATAAAAAATGCGGGGAATGAGTATATTGCGTAGCGCTCCATGAACATCGGACGCCAGAGCAAGGAGCCGGCGACTAGGAGCAGCGGCGGCGGCCCACATCACCAGCAGCGTGAACGTGATTGCGCCTCGCGCACGTTGCGCCATGCGCGCCAGACACCCCACGCGGCGAGCGCGAACAATACGGGAAACGCAACGCTGCCAGTGGCTTTGTTAAAAAACGCGAGGGGCTCCCACCACGGCGGTCGGACCAGCCAGTCGAACTTTCCGGCGCCGATCGCCTCGCGCCCGATGGTCAGCAACACGTACAAAGCGGGCGCGAGAATGGCTATTCCGGCCAGCATGGCTATCGCCGCAAGGCATACTGGGCGGAATCGATTGCGATAGTCAATCGTCGGTCCGACGAGGATCATGAACAGCCAGATTCCCTCGACCACCAGCATCGACAATAGTAACCAGGTTGACTGCGACAAGTGCCGAAGTGAGTAGTCGCGAGGACTACATAGTCGATTGCTCGATTGGCGGCGCAGCGCGCGCAGGAAGATACCACAGATTGCGCGACCGCAAGCGCGAGCATCAGAGCCGTACATCCGCGCCTCGCGCTCGATACTTGATCGTCACCAGGCTGACCGCGCAGATGAGCGCTGCAAGCGCCGCGATCATGTCGACCTCGACTCCTCGGCAACTGCGGTCGCATCATCGCTCGAATCCGGATGCGAAAAATCTCGCGCGTCAGCGGAACCATCAGGAGGATCGTCGCGAGGCCGAACAGCGCCGAGAGCGAACGCATCGCGACCAGCCCATCGCCGAAAATCGCGATCCATCCGTGCAGCACGAGATCGTGCAGCGGCAAGCTTGCCGGCGTTGTGCGTACCTGCTGAATCGCGATGACATCGCTGAATCGAGGGCGCGCCGGCAGCCGCCCAGGTCGCGCCTTCGTCGGCGGACATCTGCAACGCGCCGAGATCGTCGAATCGCAGCACTGCGCCCAGCGAGCAGCGCGATGATAACGACGACCAGCGCGAGCCGGCTCATCGCGCGAGGCTTCTTGCGGGCGCTGCGGCACGCCTCTAGAGTCCCTTCTTGAGTTCGGGCGCCGCGCGAAAGCCGACGCTGCGTGCGGCAGGAATCGTCATCGGCGTGTTGGTGCGCGGATTGAAACCCTCCGCGCCTTGCGCCGACGCACCGAAAAAGTGCCGAAGCCGGGAACCCAGAAGCGCTTTTCTTTTTTGATCGAGCGCGCGATCTGATCGAAGGCTTCGTCGATGATGGCGCCACGGTTTTTTTCGGCTGACCGATTTCTTTCGCGACTGCTTCGATGAGCTCCGCCTTGGTCATGAGCGCTTTCTTAGGCCCGGCCGTGCGATCACGCGCAAGACTGTGCATTCGCGCGCCGCTCAACTTTGCGAAGCTGAGGCGCGTTCGAGTTCGCGCCACGCGAGGCCCCATCGCACGCCCTGATCGCTGACGATTACGCGCTCGACGCCGAAACGCTGCATGATCCGCTCGAGGATCAGCGAGCCCGCGAAAATCACGTCAGCGCGCGCCTCGAGCACGCCGGGAATTTTCTTGCGCTCGGCCAGTGTGACTTCGCCAAAGCGCTTTGACGATTGCTGAGACCTCGTCGCGCCTGAGCACGTAGCCTATGTACCCGCGAGGCGTCGTATCGCGTCATTCTCAAGCGCGACCGCGGCAATCGTCGTCACGGTGCCCGCGATTCCAACCAGCACGTCGGGACGAAACGACCATCCAAGTTTTCCAGTTGCTCATCGATGAGTAGCGGTGAGCTTTTCGATTTCCTCCTTCGAGGGAGGATCGTGCTCGATGATTCTTTCGGTCAGCCGCACCGATCCGATCTGAAGGCTCACGCTGGCGAGGTCGCGGCCCGGCTCGGAGCGAATCAGTTCGGTCGAGCCGCCGCCGATATCGGCGATCAGCAGACGCAGATCGGAACTGAGGTTGAGCGAGCGCTTGACTGCGAGGCGCGACAGCTCGGCCTCCTCGAGGCCGGGAATCAATTTGCAGCTCGACGCCGGCCTTCTTCTTTCACGCGCCGGATAAAATCGGCGCCGTCGCTCGCATCGCGCAATGCGCTGGTCGCGACCGCGATGATTTTCTCGGCGCCCGCCGCTCGCGCTTCTTCGGCAAACTCGGCGATGGTATCGAGCGTGCGCTGCGAGCTCTTCGGGTCGAGCTTGCCGGTGCGATCGACGCCCTTTCCGAGCCGCGTGATGCGCGAGCGTTCGAGGATCGGCTTCAATTTGTCGTCGCCTTGCGATTCGACCAGCAGCATCAGCACGGTGTTGGTGCCGACGTCGAAGGTTGCGAGCTTCATGGATTATCCTACGGCCACAGCGGTTTCCGGCGAGCCGGTTCGATAGAATTCGCCGCGATCCATTCGGTCCATCTGCTTCAGCGCGCGATGGCCCATCTGGATTTTCTTTTCGCGCCCGCGCACGCGCGCCGGCAGGTCCGGCATCAATCCGTAGTTCGCGTTCATCGGCTGAAAATCGCGCCGCGTGCGAATCGGTGATATATGCCACCAGCGATCCGAGCGCGGTTTCCGGCGGAGGAAAAACCGCGTCATTGCCGCCGCGCGAGGCGCGCCAGCGTTGATCGCCGCGAGGAGTCCGGCCGCCGCGGATTCGACATAGCCCTCGACGCCGATCATCTGCCCGGCCATGAACAGATCGTCGCGCGATTTGAGCTGCAAGCGTCGGACGCAGCAGGCGCGGCGAATCGATGAAAGTGTTGCGATGCAGCGATCCGAGCCGCACGAACTCCGCGCGCTCGAGGCCGGGGATCATCCGCAGCACCTGGCGCTGCGCCGGGTACGTCATCTTGGTTTGAAAACCGACCATATTGTAGAGGCGGCCCTCGCGATCATCCTGGCGAAGCTGCACCACCGCAAACGGACGCTGCCCGGTGCGAGGATCGATGATTCCGACCGGCTTCATCGGGCCGAACGAGAGCGTCTGCCGGCCGCGGCGCGCCATCTCCTCGATCGGCATGCATCCTTCGAAATAAACCGGCTTCTCGAACGGATGCAGCGCCATCTTTTCCGCCGCGATAACCGCCTCGATGAAGGCCTCGTACTCGGCCTCGGTCATCGGGCAGTTGATGTAGTCGTCGCCGCCCTTGCTCGTAGCGCGACGCGAGGAACGCCTTATCCATGTCGATGGAGTCGCGCGCGATGATCGGCGCGATCGCATCATAGAAATACAGATTGCGCGGTCCGATGAGTTGGTTGAGCTGCTCGCCGAGCGTCGCGCTGGTGAGCGGCCCGGTCGCGATGATGGTCGGGCCAGTCGGGAATCTCCGTGACTTCGCTCGCGCATCACCTCGATAAGCGGATGCGTCGAGAGCGTGTCGGTGATGGCGCGCGAGAACCCCTCGCGATCGACGGCTAGCGCGCCGCCCGCGGGAACCCGCGCCTTGTCGGCCGCCGCGATGATCAGCGAGCCGAGCCGGCGCATCTCCTCTTTCAGCACGCCCACCGCGGTTTCCAGCGACGCGCCGCGCAACGAGTTCGAGCACACCAGCTCGGCGAACATCGGCGTCTGATGCGCCTCGGTCATGCGCACCGGCCGCATCTCATGAAGCCGCACGCGCATACCGCGGCGCGCGAGCTGCCATGCAGCCTCGCTCCCGGCGAGCCCGGCGCCGATCACATTTAACGATTAGCGGTGTTCACGCTCGACGTGCTCCGATGGTATCCGACCAATCAGGCGGATGTCGAATTCGCGATGTCCCGTTCGACTATCAGGGAAAGAACGCAATTCACCTACAAGGAGATACGACGATGCAGTACGCGCTTTTGATTTACGGCAGCGAAGCCGACGCGGCGAAGATGACCCCGGCCGACGGGCAGGCGATGTTTAAGGGCTACATGGAATTCACCCAGTGGCTTAACCAATCCGGCAAGTCCAAGGGCGGCGAGCCGCTGGAGAAAACCGCCAACGCGACCACCGTTCGCGTGCGCAACGGCAAGACCACGACCACCGATGGTCCCTTCGCCGAGACCAAGGAGCAACTCGGCGGTTTCTACCTCGTCGATGCGAAGGACCTCGACGACGCGATCGCGATCGCGGCGCAAGATCCCCGGCGCCCAGCCACGGATGCGTCGAAGTGCGCCCCATCATGAAGATGAATATGTAGGCTGGACCGATGCGAGCGCTCGCCGACCATCGCGATCGGCGAGCGCCTCTTCCCGAGTTAGAATTTCTTGCTGGCGAATGGCGTCGAGATCACGTCGGCGCCGCTAACCGTGGTGCATCCCTTGGCGCCTGGACCTTTTGCGCATCCCCAGAAGTTCAGCGTCGCGTTGACGCTGCCGATTTGACTGCTGCACGCCGACGCCCTTGCCGAGCAGGTTATTGAGGTTCACATCGACACTGGTCGGTGTATTGACCACGACGTCCAGCTGCCTCGTTGTTGATGGTGTTGCCCGAGATGATGGTGCCGGTCGCCGGTGATACGCCGAAAACGTTGATTCCGGTAGTGCCCGAGGTCGCCGCATCGTCGGTGTCGGCCGCGTTGCCCGAGATGGTGTTGTCGACGATCACATTGTTGGTCAGGTTCTGTCCCGGTGCATGACTATGCATCGTAACGCCCGGCAGTCCGTTCTTGGTGAGCGTGTTGTTGACCACCACGTTACCCGACGCGATGCCACCCGCGGCGCCGTCAAAGATTCCAACGCCTGCGCCGGCGCCCGGAGCGCCCAATCCGTTCTGAGTGGAGGTATTTCCCGAGATCGTGTTGTCGGTGACACCGAGTGGAGTACCCGATCCGGAAATCCCTGCCGGAGGATGCGAGGCGAGCGTGATGCCGCAATCGAATGGATTCTTGCGCACCGTATTGCCGGTCACGAAGTTGTGGCTGGTCGGCCCGGTATCGTCACTGAGGAGGATTCCGCCCGAATTATTTTCCACCACGTTGTTCGCGACGATCGAGTGATCCGCCCCGAGTAGATGCAGCCCTTCGCCGCAATCTTCGGCCTCTTCAGTTTCGAATGCGGGCAGCCCCGGGCACGTGCCTGACGAGGTCACCAGTGCCTTGTCGTTATCGGTGACGATGTTCCCGGAAACGGTCACCGATGATGCGTTGGCGACCAGGATGCCCTCGAAATTCGCATTCTTCACGGTGAAGCCGCTCACCGTTACATTGTTCAAGCCCGGGACATCGATGCCGTCAACGAAGAAGCCGTTAGGCTTGTCGGTGGCATCGATGATGGTGTTTTTGGGATTGGCGCCGACGATCGAAAGCGGCTTGCCGATGATCACGCCTTCAGCATAGGTGCCCTTGGCGACCTGGATGGTATCGTTGGCGGAAGACGCCAGCAGCGCGGCGCCGATGGTTGCGAAGGTTTGCTCCGGCGGGCAATCGCTCTTGGATGCGGTGGTGACGCATAGCGTCGCGGCGCGCGCAAAGCGCGGAATACACAGAATCATCAAAACGGCAACAAGCAGCCTGACTCGTACGGACATTGATTCCTCCAGAGGAACTAGAACGTTGAAGTAGCTAAGACGCATTTCAGACAATTTGGATTCAACCAATTGTCATCGTATATCTCGATTGCCCGGATCCACAATCTTCGACGGACCCGATTTCGGCGCCTATGGAATCCGACGCGCCGCCCGGAATACGCTGCTTGATGCGGAACCCAGAATGTCCACCGCGGGAATCACCAGCCTCTATCGCGAGCACTACGGGCGTATCCTCGCCTCGTTGATTCGCGCGCTGGGCAGCTTCGAGCTCGCCGAGGATGCATTGCAGGATGCTTTCGCCGCGGCAGTCGAGCAGTGGCCACGCGAGGGGATGCCGAACAATCCCGCGGGATGGATCGCCTCGACCGCGCGGCATAAGGCCATCGACAAGGCGCGGCGGCAGAGCTGGTTCAGCGAGCGTCGCGAAGAGATTGCGCGACTCATCGAGTTCGAAATGTCATCCGAGCCGGAGGACGAAACCGATTCGTTTCCCGATGAGCGGCTGCGCCTGATCTTCACCTGCTGTCATCCCGCCATCAATCGCGAGGCGCAGATCGCGCTCTCGATGCGCACGCTGTGCGGCCTGACCACCGAGGAGGTTGCGCGCGCATTCGTGATTCCCACCGCCACCATGGCGCAGCGCATCGTGCGCGCGCAGCGCAAGATCAGCGCGGCCGGCATTCCGTACGAAGTTCCTTCGGGCGAGGCGCTCGCCGGAACGCCTCGAATCCGTGATGGCGGTCATCTACCTCGTCTTTAACGAGGGTTACCTCGCGAGCTCGGGTCACGAGCTGGTGCGCAAGGATCTCTGCGCCGAAGCCATCCGCCTGGCGCGAATTCTGGTGGCGCTGCTCCCGAATCAGCCCGAGACCCGCGGCCTGCTTGCCCTGATGCTGCTCCATGATTCGCGACGCGAGACGCGCGCCGACTCCAACGGCGATCTGGTGCTGTTGGAAAATCAGGATCGTACCCGATGGGATCATCGACAGATCGCCGAGGGCCTTAGCCTGACCGTGGAAGCCATGAGTGGCGATGCGCCAGGACCCTATGCGATTCAGGCCGCGATCGCGGCGGAACACGCGCGCGCGAAAAGTTACGCCCAGACCGACTGGAATCGCATCGCGCAGTTATATGCGATGCTGCTGGAGATGCGGCCCTCACCGATCATCGCGCTCAATCACGCCGTTGCGGTTGCGATGGCGCGAGGACCTGAGGACGGGCTGGCGCTGATCGCGGAACTGGAGGCATCCGGCGAGTTGAACGACTACTACCTGATGTGGGCCGCGAAGGGCGATCTGCTGCGCCGGAATGGAAACCTCCTCGAGGCGGCTGTGGCATACCGCCGCGCACTGGAGGTGGTGAGCAGCTCTCCCGATCGCCGCTTCCTCATGCGGCGCCTGGCGGAAGTGGAATCATCTTCCGAATCGAGTTGAGCGCGCGCAGCTATTGGGATTCCAGCGCGGCGTTGAGCGCGACGTGCATCGACTCGGCCGATATCTTCTTCGTCGCGGCGCACGAGGAGCATCGCTTCCACGGCATCACGCAGGACCTGGTGCTGCTGGTGGTGTTCGCGCCCTCGATGACCTAGCACGGACGTCGGCGACCGCTTCGCCTTCGCGGAGTTGAGCGAAGACCTCGTCGAATGAGGAACCGGACATCAGCGCATCTCAGATGGGAGATGACATCAGCGCGCTTCCAATCTAACCAGCGGGGTGAGGTGTGGCCCGAGACAAGTGGTGGCGAAGCTTTCGTGCTTTTTGACCTTGGAGTCGCCATCGACGCGGTTTTGGTTAGGGGGCCAGCGCGAGCAACTCAGATCGCTGTATTAACTTCGGGAAGCGTTTCCTCTGATCTTCAGACGCGAGCTGGGCCGAGGCTCTCTTAGGAAGATCTAGAAGGTTCTTTTCCTTCGCCGGCCTTCACGATCGCCGCCAAGTTTCCTTGGGCAATGTTCCTCCAAAACTCATCGCGCATGGCGTTTACTTTAGCCCGCAGTTCCTCCATAAGCGGTGTATCGGCTGCAACATTGTAGGTTTTCAGGTCGGTCATCACTCTAAACAAACGAACTATGTCGCGAACGTCCTTGTCTTTTTTGGTTTCTTCTAGCTTTTGTCGTAGGGGCTTTACGATCGAGTCTCCTTCGCGCGCGAATTGCGAGGCCAAGAACATCTCCGGAGGCTCTACGGACTGGTTTCCACATATATATATTTTGTATTGCGCTTCGAAGTCATATTTTGCGAATTGAGCTCTTTGTCGGTCCGGCGGCTGCTCAAAAAACCCTTTGGGAACACCTTCACAGGTACATGCGGATAAGGACAACACGAACCATACAGAATAAATTCCTAGCTTGCGGGCTAACGGCAAGAACATTTCAGTCCTCCAGCACCTATCCCATCTTCTACCTCTTCGCCCTTGGCATATGCGGCCTTCTCCTTCCAGTAGAAGGTAACTAAGTACGATGGGACGGTCATTCCCGCTCTATACTGCCCCACGTGAACTAGTTCGTGAGCTAACAATCCGAGTCCGGTAGCTGTTCCAGGTTTGTAGGCACCATATCTTAGATAGATATCGTTACCTACAGTCACTCCGTTAACTGTAAAACCAAACATGTTTCCAACTGGAGCTGCTAACGACGGGAGTCCGCTAGTTGTTAACCCGTTCTCATGGATGCGCGCGTTATCTAGGTCTTCTGCGGGAATGTTGTAACCCGAGAGCTCACATTTCTCACAGGCGCTCAACGGGCGTCCGGGGTTGCCATCCGGCTCATTGGCCGAGGGCGACTGATCCACAATATTCTGAATCCCGCCGTAAGCGACGGCGTGGGCGCCGCGCAGGGTGTGCATATGGTCGTAGTACGGCGGTCCGGAGGGCCCATGGCCGAAGAAATCCGGAAAGAAATACGCGAAAGCCTGCACGCCCAATGCAACTGGAAATGCTGGGGTGTCGTATAAACTTACCGATATCTCTGAAACAAGGGCGCCTGACATATTTAGAGCAGTTTGACCAGCGAGCGGTGGTCCTCCAAAGCTATCGCCCCCGCCGCCAATCCCTCGTGGACTCGCGCCACCGCCGCCCAGGCCTTGCGGGCCATCAAGCGAGAGCTGAAACGGATCCGGATTATAAACATTCCCATCACCCTCCCAGTACAAGCTTCCAGGAGTCGGGATACTCCTGCTCCATTCCATGGTACAGGAACGGCCACGGAGGACGCTGACCGTTGTGGTCAGTGGTCACCATGCCATACGGATCGTAGGTATAATTTGTAAACGGCACGTTAGGATTGTTGATGGCATCCACCATTGCGATGGTCGACCCAAAAATATCGTAGAGGGGTACATTTATACCGGTGGTTCCCGGATAGGTGTACCACATGGACGCCGGGGCGCCTCCGCCCGGAGGCGGCAGAAAACTCGACGACCTCGTTTGCATACAGTAAAGCCCAGATAACCGCGCTGCCATCGTGGAGGAAGTATTGCGGTAAGCCGACGTATGCGCTGCTGGTCAGACTTGCCCGCCGCCCCAGCGGATCAAAGAAATTCGAGAGATTCCATGACGAGTTTGCCAGGGTCTTTAGCTGATTGCGCGCGTCCCAGGTGTAAGTAAGACCGGTGCTGGGATCCGTCTTGATGTTTTGGGCGGTATTGCCTGCGACTGTCTCATAAGTCACATTCGTGCCGTTCCAGTTCAAGATCTGATCGTTCGCTGTGTAAGTCGCCGACTCGGGTTGCGGCGCATTGATGGCACGTTCCGGCAGTCACGACCAAGTGTCAACTTGAAGTTCCCGACAGATGATCTCGAGCGTGGAGCCGCTGTGAAACGAGATCGTAAAGTCCAGGGTCGGAAAGTGCGTTCCATTTTCCTCGCTTTCATTGTGCTCTCTTGTAGCTCGGTAGATATACCGGGGCGAACCGAATCAATTGTCTCAGGTGCGGTGACCCAACCCCACGCAAGGTGTTTACTCACCGCTATATCGACAGCGATAAGCACTAAGTCCTTCCCCTCCCAGGGCGCGTAGCCGCATTCAGGATCACAAGATATTGCCAACTTTATCGACCGGCCAGCATCACTCGATGCATCGTAAGTCGCATGCAGCAGAACCGCGTCATGTAGCCACTCGAGTTCTTCCACCGTCACTGGCTGCTTCATTACTAGTCTCCCGGAGGGGCGAGCCGGAAACCTCGGTGATGCGAGGCATTCCGATTTTTGGACCCTGGCCATCCAGGATTCCAACGGGGCGGTAGAACCACCCCCTACGGTTCTAGCGATGGTGCCTGAGTTCCTTACTTTGACGCGCCCGATGCGCTTTTTTCGACGAACCAAGCCCTCGATGCCAGGCCGCGTTCATCAAAGCCGTAGGGGGCGGTTCTACCACCCCGTTAGATTCCTGATCCGCGCAGCGATCGAGATTCTGACCACCCTGTGAATCCCTGAGATCATTCGCAAGCGAGAGATGCGGCGGCGCCCCCTGTGGGGAGGGCATACCGCTCGAGGGCTGCTTTCTCATGCGACGCTGGGGTCGAAGTGGAAACCTCTTCGCAAGCCTAATCGAAAATATCTTCGCAATCGAAGTGACAGGGAGTCTGCTTCGCTCTCAGCGCGATTGCAACGCGGCGTTGAGCGCGAGGCGCATCGATTCGGCAGCTTCGGCCGCCGGCGGCGCCGGGAGTTGAGCCCGGCTTCTTGAGAAACGCGTACATCAGACCGCGGCTCGAATTCACGATGATGCCGGAACCATCGGCGCGCGCCGCCAACGCCGCATCCTGCGCGGTACCGCCCTGCGTGCCATAGCCCGGAACCAGAATGATGCGTTCGGCATCAGCTCGCGCGCGCGCTTCAAATGCTTCGGATAAGTCGCGCCGACGACCGCGCCGATCGAACTCAATCCGGCTGGCGCCGATGTAATCGTCGCCCCATCCGCGCACGCGCCCGGCGACGGCTTCCCACAACGGCTTGCCCGAGGCCTCGAGATCCTGGAACTCGCCCGATGAGGGGTTGGAAGTTTTCACCAGCACCAGCAGCGCCGCGACCGGCCTTGATGCGATTAACGAACGGCATGATCGCATCGGCGCCGAGATACGGGTTGATGGTGATCGCGTCGGAAGAGAAATCGCCATCGCCAAGGAAGGCCTCGGCGTAGGCGGCCGAGGTAGACCCGATGTCACCGCGCTTGGCGTCGGCGATGGTAATGAGGCCGCGCCCGCGCGCGAAGCGCAGGACCTCGGCCAGGGCGCGCATCCCGTCGATGCCGCGGGCCTCGAAGAACGCGAGCTGCGGCTTGACCGCGACGATCGATTTTTCGCAGGCCTCGATTATCTCGCAGCAGAAGCTAGTCAGGGTGTAGCCGGCGGGGATGCCGGGAACGCCGGGGGCGTCGAGCTGGGGATCGACCCCGAGGATGGCGACGCTTTTTTTGGCGCGGGAAGCTTCGGCGAGTCGATCGGCAAATTCCATTGACCGGATGATTGCATCGCGGGGGATGGATGCCAAGGATGGAGGAATCGCATCGACGGCGCCAATGTGCTTCGATTGGCTAATCGATAGTTATGGATGTCGCCGCAGCCTCATATGACCGTGTTTTGCCGCGCGCCGGGATACTGGTCTCACGTGGGCTACTTTACCTTATAGCCACCGTATTGCTGGCGGGCTTGCTATGGGCATCCAGCACGCGGGTTAACATGGTCGTTCGAGCGGAAGGACGCCTGGTGCCGCAATCCGAGCCGATCCGGCTATCGGTGCCGAATGGCGGCATCGTGTCGAAGGTGCTGGTCGAGGTCGGCGCGCAAGGTAGCGGCGGGGCAGCCGATCCTGGAGATAGATCCGTTTCGGGAAGCCGCGGATGCGACCACCTCGCGCCACGAGCTTGAGCAGGCAAGAGCCGAATCAGCGCGCTATAGCGAAAACGCCCGGATGCTTGAGTCAGCTACAGTGAACATCGGACAGGCGCTGGAAAGTGAGCGTCAAGTCTTCAAGCTGATGACCGCTGAAGCCAAGGAGATGCACGAGGGCTACGAGGGCGGCGCCGTGTCGCTCTTCGAGGTGCAGGCCAAGGAGCGTGAGGTCGCCGAGACCGAGGCCAAGATCGCGCAGTTCACCTCGGACCTCACGCGGTCGGAAGCCGAGAGCCGCCAGGATCGCCGCATGGAAGCCGAGACCGCGCAGAAGATCAAGGCGCTCGAGGTCAAGCTGTCCCGCGACGTCGAGGTTAAGAAGAAGACCGTGCTCGCGGCGCCGACGGCGGGGATTGTCACCTCGATGTCGTCGCTGCGGCCGGGCCGTTATCTCGCCGCCAACGATGTTGCCGCGACCATCAATCCCACCGACGAGCCGCTGCTGGCGGAGATCTGGATTCCCAACGAATCGATGCGGCGGGTAAAGCCGGGCCTTTCGGTACGCATGAAGCTGAAGGCCTTTCCGTACCAGCAATATGGAATGCTGCCGGGGACGCTGATTTCCGTCGATCCCGATGCGGACCAATCGGGTAACTATCGCGCGTGGATCAAACCGGAGCGGCTTACGCTAAGGGGTGCGCATGGTTCTGAGACGCTCGGACCAGGTCTCGCACTCAGTGCGGAAATCGTCGTCGACAAGCGCACCATCCTCGAGGTGGTTCTCGATCCGATCCGGAAGGTCCGGCGGGGCTTTTCGATTGCGGAATGAGATTCGCTCCCGCGCGGCTATTTCAGGAATTTCATCGGATCGCGAATCAACTCGGCCTCGATGAGTTGGCGAAACATTTGCTCGCGGATCCTGCGCGCGCAAGTCATCATCAAGCTCCGCCTCGCGTACGAATGACGAGCCGAAAGACCTCATGCTCGCCGTCATCGTTCTCGACGGGACCTACCAGGTCGCCGGGCTCGCATGAAAACAGCGTCGCCGCGATTTCCTCGGGCGCCTCACGTCGTGATGAGCTGACGGTGCTCGCCCGCGCCCGCTTCGCGCTTCCTTCTCGCGCACCGCCAGAAGGAATTCCTTGGCCTCGCCGGCGCTGGCGAAGCTGAACACTTCGACTTCCGCCGAGGCATAGTCATACCGCTCGGATGAGAATCTGTCAGTGACGGCCTGCTCCGTGATCAGCTCCGCCTTGGCGCGCTCGACCAACGCCATCTCGCGGACGCGCTCGCGGACTGCCTCCGCGGTGACTCCGGTAGCCTTGAGCCAGGTCGAGATTTGTTCCTCTTCGAAGAGGTCGCGGTCGGCATAAAAGGCGGCCACCGTGTCGTCCAACTCATCGGCCGAGAGCTCGATCTGTCGCTTGGCAGCTAATCTTGCCGCGACCTTGCGTGCGAGCAGGCCTCCGAGGAACTCAGGGGCGGCGCCCAGCTTCAACTCCAACAGAAAGGCCTCATCGGCGAGGCTGACGCCGCCGCCCTTAAGCCATTCCGTCTGCGCTTTTTTTGCTTCGTTTGGCATTTTCTGGCCGAATATCCGCTAAGGGACACCCATTAACAAAAGATATAGTCTTTCAGCATCGATTTGACGAATATGGGCCTCTCAGGCACAAGTGAATTGTAGTGGATATTGATCAGCGGTGCTCGATCCTTCAGCTCGCGAGTCCGTTCGCCCTGCTTAATTCGAAGGAACAGGAACGTCTTGCCGCGAAGATGACCGAGTGCTTCCTCCGCACCGGTGACACCCTCTTTGAGCGAGGTGACCCCGGCGACGCCCTCTATGTCGTCGCCTCCGGCCGCGCCCGCGTCATCGGTAACGACTCCTCCGGTCGCGAGATCTCTCTCGCAGTGCTCAAGCGTGGCGAGCATTTTGGCGATATCGCTCTCCTTTCCGATGTTCCCCGCACCGCGACCGTCCGCGCCGCCGAGGATCTCGTGGTGCTGCGCCTCGACCGCAACGACTTCCTGGCCTTCCTCGGCGAGCATCCCCACGTCCGCATCGCGCTCGAGCGCTTCCTCAAGGACTTCAGCACCCGCGATTTCCTGCGCCAGTTTACCGCGATGTCGGCGGTCCCGGCCGCGCTGCTGCGCCAGGTCATCGAGCAGCTCGAGGAGCGAAGCGTCGCGCCCGGCACCATCGTGGTCCGCCAAGGCGACCCGCCCGACTACTTCTACATCGTGCGCGAGGGGATGCTGCAAGCGGTCAGCGGCGAGAACGGCACCGAGCGCGTGATGAGCACCATCGGGCCTGGCGAATTCTTCGGCGAGTTGGCGCTGATGAATGGATCGGCGCGCGCCGCGACCGTGATCGCACGCTCGCCGACCAAGCTCTATGCGCTCTCGCGTCAGGCCTTCGACAAAATCGTCGAGGGGTCGCCGGAGTTTCGCACGCGCCTCGAGCACGTCGCCGCCTCGTATGCGCGCCGCGATGTGGAGGCTGCAGGTCCGCCCGCATCGACCAATGGCGCCGTCGCGAAGCATGCCTCCGACGAAACTGCCGCGGAGGAAGATCCGACCGCGCGGCTCGCCACGCCGCAACCCGGATGGCGTCGCTTTCTGCGGGCCTATCCCTTCGTCGAGCAGCATGACGAGACCGATTGTGGCGCCGCATGCCTCGCGATGGTCACGAAGTTCTATGGCTTCCCGGTCGGCGTCGCGCGTCTGCGTGACCTCGCCAACACCGATCAGGACGGCGCCTCGATGTGGTCGATGGCGCAGGCGGCCGAGAACCTGGGTTTTCATGCCCGCGGCCTGCAGCTTTCCTACGAGGCGCTCACCGGGCTGCTTACCCCCGCGATCGTACTCTGGGAAGGCTTTCACTACATCGTGGTGTATGAAACCGGACCCCGCCACGTGACCGTGGGCGACCCGGGAATCGGCATCCGCAAAATCCCGCTCGACGAATTCCGCCGCAAGTGGAGCGGACGTGCGCTGGAGCTGACTCCGACCGAGCGCCTCAAACGCACCCGCCCGGCGCGGCATTCGTATCGCCGCTATCTTGAGGTCCTGCGTCCCTATCGCACGCTGATGGCCGAGGTCTTCGGCGCCTCGATGCTGCTTAACCTGTTCGGCCTCGCGATTCCGCTCTTCACCCAGATCATCATCGACCGCGTGGTCGGACTGCATGCGGCCGATCTGCTCAACATGCTGCTGGCCGGCATGCTGTTCGTTGCGGTGTTTCAGGCCGCCAGCAACGGCATTCGACGCTTGCTGGTGATCCACATCGCAACCCATGCCGATGTACGCCTGCTCTCTGATTTCCTGCGCCACGTGATGAGTCTGCCGATGCGATTCTTCGATCTGCGCCGCGTCGGCGATGTGATCTCGCGCGTTGATGAGAACGAAAAGATCCGTACCGCGCTGGTCGGCACCATTCCGGGCCTGGTCCTCGACGTTACGCTCGCGTTCGGATACCTCGGCTTCCTTGCTTTCTACAATCCGCAGCTGACGATCATCGTGGCCGCGACGCTCCCGATCTTTGCGGTGCTGACGGTTGCCTTCACTCCTTCGATTCGTCGCAACCGCAAGGAATGGTTCGCCAAGCACGCCGAGCAATGGTCGTATCTAATCGAGTCGATCACCGGCATCGCAACTGTAAAGACCATGGCCGTCGAATCGCAGGTGCGATGGCGTTGGGAAAGCCTGTTCGTCGATTCGGTCATCTTTGGGCGGCGCGAGGCGCATCTCGAGAATGCCTACTCGACCGCCTCCAACCTGCTGACGACTTTGGCTTCGGTGCTGATGCTGTGGTACGGAGCGCGGCTGGTGCTCGCCGATCAGATGACTATCGGTCAGCTCATCGCGTTCACCGCGCTGGCAGCCAACCTGATCCAGCCGATCCTGCGCCTGAGTGAGTCATGGTCTGAGTTACAGGATGTGCGCAATTCGGTGCAGCGCCTTAATGACATCTTCGACACCAGTCCCGAGGATAGCGACTCGCGCACCATGCTCATCCTGCCGCGCCTCGAGGGTGCCATCCATTTCGAGAACGTCTCCTTCCGCTATACCGCCGGGCAGGATCGGCCGACGCTCGCGAACCTCTCATTCGAGATTCGGCCGGGCGAGAAAATCGCGGTGGTCGGCCGATCCGGTTCGGGCAAGACCACGCTGGCTAAGCTGATCCTCGGGCTCTACTTCCCGTCAGAGGGGAGAGTCTTCATCGACGGCCACGACATCAAGGCGATCTCGCGCCGCAACCTGCGCCGCCGCATCGGCGTCGTTCCACAGGATGTGTTCCTCTTCAGCGGCACGGTGCGCGAGAACATCGCACTCGGCGATCCCGATACCTCCTTTGAACGCGTCGTCGCGGCGGCGCGGATGGCGGGTGCGCATGACTTCATCAGCGAGATGGCCCTCGGCTATGACACCAAGGTGGGCGAGCGCGGGATGAGCGTCTCGGGCGGTCAGCGGCAACGGATTGCCTTAGCACGCGCGCTGCTGCGAGATCCGGACGTGCTCGTCCTCGATGAGGCGACCAGCGCCCTCGATGTCGAGTCGGAGCGCTCGATTCAGGCCAACCTCGACGGCGCCAGCCGCGGCCGCACGACCATCGTCATCGCGCATCGGCTCTCGACGGTCCGCAACGCGGACCGAATCATCGTCATCGATAAGGGCGCGATCGTAGAGTCCGGGAGTCATGCCGAGCTACTAGAAAAAGCGGGCTTGTACGCGCATCTGGTGGGTCAGCAACTGAGTCTCTAAGCAGAGTCGATTCCTCCTAAACCCCTCGCCCGATGGGCGAGGCGGACGCGATTCCTATCGCGGCCGGTGGAGTGGGACCTTATCCAGCGCGTCCTCGCGCGACTATGGAATTCTGACCGAGGCGACTTTTCGAACTCCTGCCAACTCGTCTGTACCGTCTGGCAGGTTTGTTTTTGCGATTTCACGATTTAGTGGAACGACCCCGACGTGGGGTTACTTTTGATGATCGTGTCACCACACGTCGAGCCGCAGTGCGGGCATACATATTCGTATTTGTCGCCCTCAGGCAGGATCAGCAACAACCGCTTGCGCACCGCCACCGCGACGCGGCATTTGGGGCACGCCAGCAACGATGCTTCCATCCGCTCGAATGCGGGTTTGCGTTCCGGTGCCATCGTCCAAAAGGATAACCATCCTTCACGCTCCGGCAAGCGATTGTTTCGCCGTGCGGGTGTAGCTTAAGATTTCCCTTCCACGTGAGTACCGAAGCACAAGCGATGCGCGCGCCGCGGGTCTACCTCGAGACCTACGGATGCCAGATGAATGTGGCCGATTCCGAATTGGTCACCGCCGTCTTGCGCCGCGCCGGATACGCCAGCGCCGAGCGCCCCGACGATGCCGACGTCATCCTGCTCAACACTTGCGCCATCCGCGAGCATGCCGAGGAGCGCGTGCTCGGGCGCCTGAGCTACCTCTATCGCTTCAAATCCGCGCGGCCCGAAGTTCGCCTCGGCCTGCTCGGATGCATGGCGCAACACAATCGCGCCGCACTGGTCGAGAAGGCATGGTACCTGGACCTCGTGGCCGGCCCCGATGCGTATCGGCGGCTGCCCGAAATGATCGGCAATGCTGCATTCGATCCGCAGGTCGACGTGCGCCTCGATCGCGCCGAGACCTACGCCGATATTTCCTCGGCGCATGCCGAAGGCGTGCGCGCATACGTCACCGCGATGCGCGGATGCGACAAGTTCTGCGCCTTCTGCGTCGTCCCATACGTGCGCGGACGCGAGCGCAGCGTGCCGCCGGATGATTTGCTGCGCGAGGTTCGCGGCCTGGCAGACAAAGGCGTCCGCGAAGTAATGCTGCTCGGGCAGACCGTGAACGCGTATCACTTTGAAGATGTCGACTTCGGCGCGCTGCTGCGGATGATCGCGCGCGTCGATGGCATCGAGCGGATTCGCTTCACCTCGCCGCATCCCAGCGACATGAGCGACAGCGTCATCGACGCGATGGCGACCGAGCCGAAGGTGCAGCCCTACGTGCATCTGCCGCTGCAATCGGGATCGGATCGCGTGCTGACGGCGATGGAACGCGGCTACACCGTCGACGAATACCTCGCGCTGGTCGCGAAGCTGCGCGCGGCGATCCCGGGCCTCGCGATGTCGACCGACATCATCGTCGGGTTTCATGGCGAGGAGGATTCCGACTTCCGCGCGACGCTCGAGGTCATGCGCGCGATAAGCTACGACAGCGCCTATACCTTCAAGTATTCGATTCGCGAAAACACCCGCGCTTACAAACTCGGCGACACGGTTTCCGAGGACGAAAAACAGCACCGCTTGAACGAAGTGATCACCTTACAGGAAGAAACCTCGCTCGCGCGCAACCTCGCGCTGATCGGGCAGACCTTTCCGGTGCTCGTCGAAGGCACCGCGCGTCGCGGCGAGGGGATGCTCGCGGGCAAAACTCCTCAATTCAAAACCGCCGCGTTTCCCGCAGCCCCCGGCATCAATGCCGGCGACCTCGCGATGGTCCGCGTCCTCTCCGCGACCGGCCACTCTCTGACCTGCGCTTTAGAGAAATTCTAGCGAGTCGCTCTTCACCCTCGCCCGATGGGCGAGGTAACCCACGAGGCTTTGCGAGTGGGCTGGAGCGGGACCTCATTCAGCGCGTCCGCGCGCGATTGTGGAAATCTGATCTGCGCGAAATCGCAATGTTGCCTCATTCCAGGAATCACCCCAGCAGCAGAAAGAATTCCTGAATCGCGCGAGGACGCGCTGAATAAGGTCCCTCGCCTGACCGCTCGACTTTTAATTTCGCTTCGGGCTCCGCTGCGCTCCGCCTCAGCGGCTTCGCAGCCTCGCGGCCGGCCTCTCCCACCGGGAGAGCGACCTAAGCGACAGACACTTTCTGTCAAAAGAACTATACGCTTGCGAATGGAGCCTCTTAACCCTCGCCCGATGGGCGAGGTAGCCCGCGAGGCTTTGCGAGGGGGCTGGAGTGGGACCTCATTCAGCGCGTCCGCGCGCGATTATCCAAATCTGCTTCTGTTGAGGGTCGTTGCGGGAAGTCTGTACACCGCTCCAAGACGATCACCGCGAAAGGTAAACAGAGAATCCAGTCGCGTTGTGAGCGGCAGCCGAAATGGATCGATAATGATCCCTGATGAAGACATTCAGCGTTTCGCTTTTGGTCCACAGTCCGTCACTAACCCTTGATGAATTGTCGTCGAAACTTGGTCGCCCTCATTCGTCGGGTTCGTATACGAAGGGCCAGGCTCATACCTTAAAGGGACGGCCCCCAGCAGCGGAGACTAGATGGCGATTCGATTCGGATGCACATGAAGAGGCGGCACTCCAGGATCATCTTGATGATCTGGCGGCTCATCTTCCTCCAGCGGAACTACGAGCAGTATTACCAGCGGATTGTGACGTATGGGTGGACGTCGCAATTTTCTTCGATACGGTCAACGCGAGTGCCAGTATCCCGCGTAGCGCGATGAAGCTCGTCGATGCTTACGACGCAAGGCTCGAAGTGACGTGCTATCCCTCTTGGGCCCCCTTTGAAGAGAAAAGAAGATGCTCGTAGAACATACGGCGGAAAGATTCCTTTTTTGCCGCAGCGACCTCGGTCAAGTTGAGAGATGACAGTGGCGTAGTCAGCGCACGTAGATCGGATTCGAATAGATCCACGGATGGCCGTTGCGGTAGGCCTCGACGCGGTACACGCCCGCTCCCGCGACCTCGAACTCGAAGGTCGAAACATGCGTGCCGGAAGCGAACTCGCTGCCGTTGCCCAGGATCACGACCTTGTCGGCTTCCAGCGGCATCGCCACTTTGAGTTTCAGGCCGGGCGCCATCGTGATCTCGTCGCCCATCATCACTTTGTGATCGCCGGACTGCGCATAAAACATGAAATTCGGCACATAGCCGAGGAAATCGAAACTCACGTACGCGTGGCCGTGCTTGAGCGCATCGAGGATCGGCTCGGCCTGGCGCTCGGTGGCGATGATGTGGGTCGTGTAGAGCTGGAAAATCTGCTCGAAGGTGCCGACGTGTGCGCCCATCACGTTCATGTTCGGAGCGGCGCCGGCGCCCGCAACCAGCGCGACGCGCGCGCCCGCGATGCGATCATAGACGGCGACATCGTCGGGG
The DNA here is from genome assembly GCA_963848285.1 of uncultured delta proteobacterium. Classification (GTDB taxonomy): domain Bacteria; phylum Desulfobacterota; class Binatia; order Binatales; family Binataceae; genus DATGKG01. Next base: position 609,966 of record CAWKCZ010000003.1, read on the forward strand.
AGCGTATCGAGGTTCGCGAAGAAATGGTCCGCGCCGAAGAATACCGCCTTCAGGTAAAGTGACAGCGAGTTGCGCGAATGCCACGCGCGATCGAGGTTGTAGATCTCCGCGACATCGGCGAGCGCATACTGATCCGGCGAGCTGAACGCACCGAGGTTGGCCGCCAGCGCGAGCGCCTGCTGGTCGTGAATCTGCCGAAAGATGTCCTTGGACTCATCGATGGGATGCTGGAGGTTGAGCGCGACGATCTCCGCGCCGTCGTTGCCGATTTTGTAGGCCGCGCCAGGGAAGAACAGCACATTGCTGGTGAAGCCGCCGACGCCGAAATCGGTCGAGTTCTTGTCCGCATAGTCGCCGAGGAAAATGAAATCGAGCTGCGAGACGACCGCGAGTTCCGCGAGCTTGCCCTGGTCGTATCCGGACGCGCGCATCTTGCAGTCAACGATGCCGCGGTAGTCGCGCAGTTGCGGAAATTCCAGGGCTGGCGCGACCTCGCGCCCGCTGGGTAAATCGGTGCTCGGCAGCGACCCGCCGCAACCGCCGACGATGCTGACCGCCAGCATCAAAATGAAAGCGCGCAGCATCCGCATCGCTACTTGATTGCTTCCTGCGGCTGAACCAGCGACGCCTGGTAGCGCTCGATCGCGAGGTCGAGGAACTTCGCTTCCGTGTCGATGCCGATGAAACGGCGTCCGTGGCGCGCCGCTGCGAGCCCGGTAGTGCCGCTTCCTACAAAAGGATCGACGACGAGATCGCCCTCGTCGCTCGAGGCGAGGATGATGCGCTCCAGTAGCGCGAGCGGCTTCTGGGTCGGATGCGCGCCGAATTGCTTTTCGGCGCCAGTCGGCGCGGTGAAGCGCCACACCGATTTCATCTGCCGGTCGCCGTTGTGACTGCGCATCAGTTGGTAGTTGAATTTATGTTTGCTCTTTGGCTCGCGCGCCGCCCACAGAATCGTTTCCGTCGAATGGGTGAAGTATCGGCAGCTAAGATTGGGCGGCGGATTGGGTTTTTCCCAAGTGATTTCGTTGAGCAGCTTGTAGCCGAGTTGCTGCATCGCGAAGCCGACCGAATAGATGACGTGGCGCGTGCCCGAGACCCAAATCACGCCGTCGGCTTGCAGAGCGGCGCGGCACGCTGTGAGCCACGCGCGATTGAATTCATGCATCGCCGCGACCGATTCGATCTGGTCCCATCCGCCCTTGTTGACGGACACCCTCTTGCCGGATTGGCAGGTGACGCCGCCGTTGGAAAGGAAATAGGGCGGGTCCGCGAAAATCAAATCGACCGAGGCCTCGGTGACTTTCGGTAGTACCTCGAGCGAGTCGCCGTGGTAGAGAACGAAATCGCCCGCGTCGGAAATGAAATAGGCCGCGGGCCGCTCGGGCTGCGCCATCGATTCGCGAGGCTGTGAAATTTTCGCCTTCCCCACCAATGCTCCTGTGACACGGATATCGTGACCGATCTTGCGCCGCAAGTGGGTATCGCGACGCTTGGGGGAGTCCGCGCGCTTGATGATAACATCACGTGCGATTTACCCCGGAGGAAAAACCATGGCAGGTCTGGTTCTGCGCGAAGATAAAGACGGGCTCGCGACGCTGACGCTCAATCGCCCCGACAAGCTCAACTCGATCAACGTCGAAATGTTCATCGACCTACGTGCGCATATCGATGCGATCGCGAAGGAGACCGACCGCGTCGGTCTGGTGGTGGTGCGCGGCGCCGGCAAATGTTTTTCCGCGGGCCACGATCTCGTTGATATCGGCAAAGGCGAGCGTCCGCCGCGACCGAACTTCCAGTCCGAGACCGTCGAGCGGCTCGCGGATCTGCCACAGCCAGTCATCTCGGCAGTCCATGGGCATTGCTATACGGGCGCGCTCGAACTCGCGCTCGCGGGCGATCTGATTGTCGCGGCGGCCTCGGCGAAGTTTGCCGATACCCATGCGCGATGGGCACTCACACCGATTTGGGGGATGAGCCAGCGCCTGCCGCGACGCGTCGGGCTGCCGAAGGCGCGCGAGATGATGCTGACCTGCCGGACCTACTCGGGCGCCGAGGCGGTTGCGATGGGCCTCGCGAATGTTTGCTATCCCGATGAAACCTTCGACCAGGAGTTGCGCGCGCTGGCCGACATGATCCTCGCGAATTCGTGGTTCAGCCATCGCGCGAACAAACGCCTGCTCATCGAGACCGATGGCATGCCGCTGGATGCCGGTCTCTCTTACGAGGTCTACAAAAATCCCGGCGTCGGCCCGGACATGCGCGAACGCATCGCGGCATTTGGCAACAAGACCGCGAAGAAGGCGTCGTAGCTGAAACGCTCCGCTTGGGCGGAAAACGCGATCCGCAAGTGATAAAGTTCGCTGTCGAGCCATGCGTCTTTTTCAATCGACCGCGGTCCTTATCGGGCTGATATTTTTCCTCAGCGCGGCCGCGATGGGTGCGTCGCCTTCGCCGGTGCCGTCCCAAGTGCCCACGCCGGTGGCGACGGGTGCCGCGACGTCGCATCTCCCAGACGGTCCTGCGCTCATCGAGTTCCTCAGCAAGGTCATTGGATGGTATCGGCATCTGCCGGTGGAGCAGCGCCTTGCGAGCGACCCCGCCGAGCTGCTGTTTGTCGCCGACGATCGACAGATGGCCGACGAGGTGCTGGACCTCTCCTTCGAGTTCGCCAAAGCGCAGGCGGCGTTGCTGGCCGCGACCTCGAGCAACGCGCCTGTCGATGCGAGCAAGCATCGCGTGGCGGCCGGCACCGAGGACCTTGTTGCGGGCGTCGCCAAGGCGGATGCCGACATCAAGGCCGCGCAGGATCGGATCAAGGCGCTGCAGGATCAACTCGCCAATGCGGGCAGCAAACAACGTCGTGAACTGACCTCGCAAATCGCGGCAGCGCAGAGCGAACTGGACCTCGCGGAGGCGCGCGGCGAGGCGCTCCACACCATCCTGCAATTCGAAAGCGGCAATTTCCGCCAGGATGTAGGCCAGGCCAGCGCCGGTTTGGCGGGCCAGATCGAGGAACTCGAGAAATCGATTCCGGAGGCCGAGCGCAATGCCAAACCCGCAGCGGCCGCGTCGCCGCCTCCGCAACCAGCTCCGCCAGCCGGGCTGGCGGGAATCTTCGAGGAGCTGCTGACGCTTAATCGCAACATGGGCACCCTCGACGACACCATCGAGTTGACTAACGGTCTGGTGCAGGCGCTAGAAGGGATGCGAGCCCCATTGCTCGACGAGTTACGTCAGATCGATTTGCAGGGCGACGCTCTGGCAAAGGCGAGCGCGGGCGATGTCGCCGCGTTGCGCTCTCGCAAGGATGCCTTCCAGAAGCTCATCGAGCGCCACAAGCTGGTCTCGGCGGCGGGCATCCCGCTGCGCAAGGAACGCGTCATCCTCACGCTGTATGTTTCGAATTTGCGGCGCTGGCGCGCGACCATCGAGCGGCAAGCCAGTCTGACGCTGCGCCATCTGCTGATTCGCCTCGCGGTCCTCGTCGCGCTGCTGGCGGCGATTTTCGGGGCGGCCGCGCTGTGGAGACGCTTCACCTTCCGCTACGTCCAGGAGACGCGACGGCGCTACCAGTTCCTGCAGGCCCGGCGCATCGTGCTGGCGATCGTGGTGACGTTGGTCATCTTGTTCAACTTCGCCAATGAGATCGGTGCGCTGGCGACAGTGATGGGCTTCGCGGCGGCGGGCATCGCGGTGGCCCTCCAAAATGTCATCCTCTCGCTGGCCGGATACTTTTTTCTCATCGGGAGATTCGGCATCAAGGTGGGTGATCGCGTGCAGGTGTCGGGCGTAACTGGGGATGTGGTCGACCTTGGGCTGGTGAAGCTGTCGCTGATGGAGCTGGGTGGCAACGGCAACGATCGGCAGCCGACCGGACGCGTGGTGGTGTTCTCCAATGCGATCGTGTTTCAACCCACGGGGAATTTCTTCAAGCAGATTCCCGGTACCAGCTTCGTATGGAATGAAATCTCGCTTACGCTGGCGCCCGAATGTGACTATCGGTTGATCGAGAAGCGACTGCTCGAAGCGATCGATGAGGTATTCGGACGGTATCGCGAGGCGATCCAGCGCCAGTACATCGAGGCCGAGCATCAGTTGAACATGGCGATCGATTCGCCGAAGCCGCAATCACGAATCCAACTCACGACCAATGGACTGCAAATCACCATTCGCTATCCCGCCGAGACTCGCAGCGCAGTCCAGACCGCCGATGCGGTTTCGCGCCGCCTGCTCGATGCGATCGCACGGGAGCCCGGACTGAAGCTGGTGTCTTCCGGCGTCGCCAACATCCAGCCGGCTCTAATTCCGCCGGAGGAACCGCCTGCGCAAGAATCGGAAAACGGCGCGAGCGAGAGCAAAGCGGCGAAGTAGAAGAGGGACGCGGACCGGTGACAGTCCGCGCCCATCGCACAGGGATTTACCAGAGGATGTGTCTGAAATCCTGCGGCACGAAGGTGGAACCGCCCAGGTCGGCGTCAGTGAAACCGAAGACGAAGAACTGGTTGGAATTCGGCACGATGTTCGGGGGAGTGTTGTTGTCCGCCACCGTCGACAGGAAGTCGTTGTCGTTCGCGATCCACAAGGTGTGGAGAGTGCTCGATCCCTGCTTCACGTCGGGACCGAACGCGACGCCTTCGATCTTCGCCGGAATCAAACCAACGTCGATGCCGTTGCTCTTGAGCGACGCCACGATATCGAGGAACGGAGTCTTGGCGACCGCGTGAGTAGCCGCGGTCAAGCCATCGAGCGCGCTGACGTCGACCGCGCCCGTAAGATCGATCTTGAACAGCTCCTTAATCTTGGCCTTGCTCTGATCGCCACGGCCCTTGCCGTCGCGCTCGTCGACCAGGAACTCATGGTTGTTTAATGCGACGATCTCGCTGACGCCCGACCCGGTCGTGAGCAGATACGCGTATTGATGGGTCACCTTGCCTGAGAACAGATCGATGGTGACGAGGCGAAGCAGATTGACCGCGGCACCGCCCTGGGCCGCATCCTGAAGCAGAGCATTCTGCATGATGCCGACCAACGTGCGCCCATCCGGCGTGATGGCGAGACCTTCCATGCCCTTGTTGGCGGTACGCCCAGCGGTGTTGTTCGCAATCTCAGTGTTTCCGACCGGGCTCAGATTGGTCACATCGAAGGACGCGGGCAATTGGAAGGACCGGAGGCGAACGCCGGTGAGCCGGTCGAATTCGTAGACGTAAGGTCCGTACTCATCGGAGATGTAGACCCGCAGGCCGTCGTTCGACAACCGGATGCCTTCGGTGTCGAAACGTGCATCGTTGGGATTGCCGGAGTTTTTGGCCGGATTGAAGTTGTCCGAGCGCCCGGTGAAGAAATGAAAAAAGAAATTGTTGATTGGCGGGACGCCCGATCCTACGCCTAAGCCGGCGCCGGAGCCGTAGGTGAGCGGAGTGAGGCTCCAGAGCAGGGTTGTCGCCTTCAACTTCGGCGTCAGCGTGAACGGCAGACCGGCGGTGGTGTTGGGTTCCAGATCCATCGTGATGGTGTGGAATCGATTGATGTAGCTGGCGGTGTTGTCGATGGCGTCGTCGAATTCAACCGCGTTGGGGCCTCGATCCGGCAGGGCGAGGAAAGTATTGCCCGAGGCATAGGTAATCGCGGACCCTAAACCTCCGAGCAAGTTGGCGGGAACGCCATTTTCCAGATTGTATTTCAGGCCGGAAAGGTCGGTGAAGGATCCGGCGCGCGAGGAATCCAGGTTACCAATCGCGAGCAGTTCCAGCGTCTGCGCCCGGCACTGCGTAGCGGCCAGCAATCCCAGCACCAAGGCAGACAAAACAAATTGTACGACAACTCTTTTCACTGACGGATTTTCCTCCTCGGAAGATGCGGATTACGACGCGCATGATCGAGGAAGAGTTGCGTACGATCAAGTTAAGAGTCTGTAAACTTTTCCGCAACAAAATGTTTCGGAAAAAACCGGCAATCTAATGATTGGGGCCCGCCACCTGATCGATGACGTTGGAAAGTTCCGGAATCCGGTAACGCTCACCGGAGTACGCCTTGTACATGAGGAAGAGCCAGAAGATGGCAGAAGCTAAATTGATAAGTCCCTGCAAAAATCTAAAGAGCCCACCGATTTGGTACGGCAGGACCGCGACGAACACTCCGAAGACGACGTTGACGGCGAACCAGGCCACTGAGAACCCGATCGATTGGCGCGCATGGAAGCGGACGAACTCATCCTGGTTGTAGGGTTCCAGGTACAAAAAGATTATCCCGGTAACGAACCCCAACAGGTAGGTCAACGCCGCAATCGGTTGCGATGGTCCCCGTAGGGTGTCGCCGTTCATCACGCGCCTCCTCGACCCGATCCCGGCTTTACCGGGAAGTCCCGATATCTGTAGTCGATGGCAGCCGTGCGAGGCAATGCCGCGCGAACGCTGCGCTACGTTCAAAGCGCGGCTACTTCTTGTCGGCGCTGGAGCCGGCCTCTTCGATGCGGCTCAGCGCGTCATCAATCGAGCGCGCGGTCGCGATAGTGTCGAGCTGTGCACGGATGCGGTGGGCGAGTTGCCGGCGGAAGACCGGCTTGGCGAGGAAGTCGCTGACCCCGACTCGCATCCCTTCGGAGCGCGATTCGATGTCGTCACGGGCGGTGACCATGATGATCGGAATCTCGGCGGTTAGCGGATTGTTCTTGAGTGCGCGCGCCACCTGGAAGCCGTCCATCTCGGGCATCATCAGATCGAGCAGGATCACATCGATATGATGGTCGGCCACCAACTTCAGGCATTGCGCGCCTGACAGCGCCTCCACGGTAGCGAAGCCTTCGCGCTGGAGGTAGCGCGAGAGCACGGTAACGGTGTCCGGGTCGTCGTCGACCACCATGATGCGAGCGATGCCGCTGGTCGCGTGGATGTTCATCGCGTTTCTAATTCTCCGGTCCAGTTCCGTTATGCGCGGAATTAAGCACCCCACAGCGGCGCAGCTTGGCAGCGAAGGTGGTGCGCTTCAGTCCCAGCAGCTTCGCCGCGGCCTGCTTGTTACCCCCGGTCTGCTTGAGCGCCTCGTTGATAAGCTTGCCCTCCAGCTCGCGCACCAGCGCGTTGAGGTCGAGGCCGGCATCAGTGAGTTGTTCGGGAATTTGCGCCTCGACCGTACGGTTGGGGGAAACCAGGTTGGGCGGAAGGTCGGGAGTATCGATCACGTTTTCGGTGCAGGTGATAAGCAGCCGCTCGATCATGTTTTCGAGCTCGCGCACGTTGCCGGGCCAATCGTACGACCACAGATGGACCATTGCCTCGCGCGAGATGGTGATGTCACTGGGCATCCGCTCGTGAGCCTTCTGTAAAAAATGCTCGATGAGAATCGCAATATCGGAGCGCCGTTCGCGCAGCGGCGCCAGCGTCATCGGAATCACCTGGATGCGATAGTAGAGGTCCTCGCGAAAGGCCCCGCGCTTGACCGCTAGCGCAAGATCGGTATTGCTCGCCGCGATCACCCGCGCATTAACCTGGAAGCCGCGATCGGAGCCGACCGGGCGCACCACGCCGTCCTCGAGCACGCGCAGCAATTTCGCCTGCAGCAGCGGCGGCATCTCACCGATCTCATCGAGGAACAGCGTGCCTCCATTAGCCATCGCGAAGAGTCCCTGGCGATGGCCCGAGGCGCCGGTGAAAGCGCCGCGCTCGTGGCCGAACATTTCCGATTCGAGCAGGTCGTGGGGAATCGCCGCGCAGTTCACCGGCACGAATGTGTGTCCGCGCCGGCCCGATAGCAGGTGAATCGAGCGCGCGACAACTTCTTTGCCGGTGCCGCTTTCACCGCAGATCAAAACTGTTGCTTCGGTTCTCGCGACCCGTTCGACCAACTGGCGCAGTTTTACGATGGTCGGATGCTGCCCGATCAGGGCGGCTTCCAAGTTGTACGCAAAGTCTGCGTTAATGCCTTTAACTTCCGACGCCAACCGTGGCCAATTCATTTTCAGACGCCCCCGACGTTAACCGCGAGGGAATCATATCGCGAGTTCACAGAATGTTACAGGGAAAACGACATGATGATACAAAATTTCCAGAAACAGGCTGAATAAACCGATCGCTAGTCTTCATCGCGCACGGCTGCGCCAATGAATTGCCGAACGCGATGAATGGAGAAACGTTGCCCCGCGTCGCCGGATGTTACACAACCGAGTGGCGATAGATCGCTGCCTGGCCCGGACCCTCTGCGACAGAAATCTCGATCACCTCGGCCTCCGTAGCCGCGTTGCGCAACTTCAGACCCGCCACCAGCTCGGTCCAGATGTAGCGCGCGAGTTCCTCGGCCGAGCTGTGCATGATCGGCAGCAGCGCCACGTCAGCAGCGGGCAGGATAAATTCGTCAGCTTCGTAGCGGATGCGCACCTGGCGATCGTTGGGGCGATCGATTTTCAGGCAATCGCTCTGTGCGGGCACGATGGTGTGTTCGTCAATGCCGTCGACAATAGTCTTGACGATCTTCTTGATCAGCCCGAAGTCGATGACATAGCCCGTCGGCGCAAGCTTGCCTTCGACGCGGACGCCGACCTGGTAGTTGTGTCCGTGCAACGGCTCGCGGAAGCCCGGATACGCGATGAAATGCGCGGCCGAGAATTTCAGATTCTCCTTGGCAACGTGAATGGCAAATTCGGACTTCACTTTTTTATTACGCTGCGCGTTCCAGGGCTTCATCATTGCGCATCGGATGCGAGCTTGAGAAGCGGTGCCAGCGAGGGCGCCGGAGAATCACCGAAGCGTTCGACGTAGCTATGCTCGTCGAGCGAGGTCGCGCGCAGGAAGCGCTCGCGCTCGCCTTGCGACGCCTTGCGGAAGTGGCGCGCGAGGTCCGCTGCCCACGGCGCACCGGCATCGAAGCTCGCCATCAAATCGCCAACCGCGACCCCATGCACGCCGCCGAGCAGGCATTCGGCGAAGTAGCCGATCTGCCCCTCGCGATCCATCGGGAGATGCGACAAGGCGAGCGCCTGCGGGCAGGTCAGGAGCTTCTCCATGCCGAATTCGCGGCGCTTCGAGATGACGTCATCGTGCCCGCTGAAATGGAAGCCGGAGCCAATCGCGGCGATCGCCACGCGGCCGTCCTCGAGCGGAATCGGATGGAAGATGTAGCCATGCGAGGTGTAGCCGAGGATCGCGTAGAGTTCGCGGCGATAGGCGTCGAGGTTGAAGGCCACCTCCTGCGCGATGGCAAGGAGATATTCGCCGAAGGGCTTGCCCGCGCGCTCCGCGATGTCGAGCAGGCGCAGGAAGTAGTCCGAGTCGTACTCCTCGCGGGTGGAGATGCGCGCCGCCCATTCGGCATCGAACTCGAGGAGCAGGCCGCCGACTTCGCGCGGGCCGCCCTGGCCTCGCGCGATACGAACTTTGATCGGCTCGGTAGGATCGATGGGCTCCAAATCCATCGCGAGGTATTGACCATGGCTCGATGGTTTGGCCAATCCGCGTGCCGCGTTCTCGATGATGACCGGATGGGCCTCGCGCGCGAGGAGCTTGCTTCCTCCGCCGCGACGCTCGGCCGTCAGGCCATATCCGCTCAGGAGGGAACCATAGCCGACGACCAGCAGTGTGCGGTTTACCGACATTGAGTCACAGGAGAATATATCAAGGCGAACAAATGACGAAGGGCCTCGAATTCACTGCATTTAGTGGCTTTGTTTTTTCGCTTTCATCGAACGTAGTCGTGGTGCCCGAGGTCCTTCGCGAAGCGTTCACGACACTTCTCAGCGAGGCCGTGAAGTGGGTTTGTTTTTGTGCCGCCATCGCATCCGATTTTTAATGCTCTCCAAACAAATGCTTCAATTTTGCTCGATGATTTGGCTTCGTTTGGTCATTCCAGGTTTCGCCCGAGGCCCGAATGGGTTTGTTTCTGCATTCTCCGATGCGTGCAAGCCGTCATTCCCCCGCCCACATCCATCATACCCCAACCGGGCCTCGTTGGCAGCCGCCTAGGGATGAAGCTCGAACTGGTTCAGCGCCAGCACGGCGAGAAACGGCATCTCGGTGAGGTGGTCAACTTCGTCAGTGCCGAACAATAGCCCCGGGACCAGGAAGTTGGCATTGTCGACGAGGAACTCCTGATACGGACCCGACGGATTTTGGCCGGTTATGTAGGTGAAGGCGGTCTTTGTGTTGATCGGTGTGACCACGGAATCCATCGCCAATGAAACCAGCGTGAGGGGGAACTGCGGCGTGAACTGGTAGGTGTCGGCGCTCAGCAGTTGCGCATAGAGAGGATTGCTGGGGTCGCGCTGCATCAGTTGATTCGCGTACGTCGTGGTCAGCAAGGGGGCGACCGAATTGTTGGAAATCGCCCACGCGGTGGTGGTCGCCTGGCCGGCCACATCGATTACCGCCAGGGTGTCGCTAATGTCTGCCTGGTAGTAGAGGCCGTTGAGATTGTCGCTGGTACCGCATGACGGCGTGTTGGGCGGACACGTATAGAAGTTGGTATCCATGATGTCGGTGGGCGCGATGTTGGAATAGCTCGCGAAGCTGAGTGCCAGGTTGGCGCTCAGGTACGGCTTCGAGAGGGCGGAAGTGGTCGGATCGAGCAACAGCCACTGATTGTTGTTCGATGAGACATTGTCGAAGAGATAGGGCAGCATCGTGCCGGTCAAATCGAACACCCCCGACATCGGCACCGCCACCTTCAAGTCGGCGTTTAGCGTGGACGAGTAGCGCGGGTTGTTTTGCATCAGACGCGCCGCGGTCAGCGCATATGCTCCGCCTTCGGAATAGCCGCTGATGTACAACGGCTGGAGGCCGGGAACGGCTTTCCCGAGGTAAAGTCGCGCCGCATTAACCATCGCAAGACCGCTCTGCGCATCCACTTGCGGATAGACGACATATGGATGCGGTTCGGTCGTATCGACTCCGAGCCCGATGTAATCCGGCATCACCACGACGTAGCCCTGCGAGGCCCATAGCGCTGCCAGCAGGATGCCGTAGTAGTTGCCGTCGGGATTGTCGCCGGTAATGAAATTCGACGGCACGGCGCTGCGCTGAATGGTCGTACCATGAAAGAACAGCACGATGCCCTTGATCGAAGCCGGCGCCAGCTCCGGGATCACGATCCCGCCCGACACTGTGACCGCGGCGCCGTTTACGTTGATCGCGCCGTAGGTGATCTTGATCGCATCGACCAGTTTGATGCCGAGTGGATTGTTGGCGATCGGGTCGGCGGTCACATCGAAGTTGCCGAAATCCGCAGTGTTGAGGTTCGTCTCATTCTGCATGCATTCGGTTTGATTGAGGGCGCTAGGGCAGATGCTCTGCTGATAATAAGTGTCGAGCGCGGGATTCAACCCGACTTCCTCGCGCGCGTTGGCCGAGATAGCGCCAGTGGAATAGGTCGTAACCGTAAGCGTCAGCGCCTTCGATGGCTTGCCTTCGCCTTTGCTGGACTTGAACGGAGCAGGATTCGATGAGCCGCCGCTCGACGAGCCGCTCGAACCACCTCCACAGGCGGACGCGACGACCGTCAGACCAAGAAACATCAGCATCAAAAGCTGACCAGGCTTTGTCACTTTGGAAACCCCCTCTGGATGCCTGCCTCAACCCAAACTGCGGAAGGCAAGCTACAAAACTTTCACCTCATCGGAATGGGCATCATCCTATGGAGCCGTTTCGATTGATGTCAAACCTGCGTCCCGAAACGCCGATAACGTTGGCGTGCCCGCCGCTGGTTTGACTAAGCTAGACGGCAACACCCGGTCGGAGGCCACCCATCATGAAGGTCATCCTGCAGCTCTATCCGATGATTCACGCCGCCAACGAGGAGGAGCGCGAGCGCCTGCGCCCCATCGGTCGCAACCGCGAGCGCTATCAGGAAACCCTCCTCGGGATGCATGAGATCGTGAAGGCCGCAGATCGCCTCGGCGTATGGGGCGTCGCCAGCATCGAGCATCATTTCTGGTCCGAAGGCTACGAGGTCGGGCCGCATCCGGGGCTGCTCGACGCGTACTGGGCCGCCATCACCAAGAACATTCGCGTCGGTCAACTCGGCTACGTGATGAGCACCCAGCATCCGATTCGGGTCGCCGAGGAGACCGCGATCATCGACCATCTGACGCAGGGGCGATGCTTCGTCGGCTTCGCGCGCGGTTATCAATCGCGATGGACCAACGTCGTCGGGCAGCATCTGGGGACTCGCGCGACGACCTCGCCGGGCGCGTCGGAGGCCAGCCTCTTCGGCAAGAAGATCGAGCAGAAGGACCTTGCCGATGATGAAGTGAACCGGCGCATCTTCGAGGAAGAAATCGACATCGTGCTGAAGGCGTGGACCGAGGAGAGCATCGAGCATAACGGCAAGACCTGGCAGATTCCGTTTCCGTTCGAGCGCGGCGTCGATGACTGGATGTTAGCGAAGATGGGCGTGACCGGCCGCTTCGGTGCGCATGGCGAGGTCGACGAGCAGGGCAACATCCGCAGAATCAGCGTGGTGCCGTCGCCGTACACGCGCCCCCATCCTCCGGTGTTCGTCGCCACCAGCGGCTCGCCCGAGAGCGCCAAGTACGCGGCCGCGCGCGGCTTCATCCCGCTCTATTTCACTCCACTCTCAGTGGCGATGACGCTGGGCGAGGCCTACCAGGAGACCGCCGAAGCCTCGGGCAGCAAGATCAAGTTCGGGCAGAACCAGGCGATGGTGCGCATCACGCACATCGCGCAGAGCAAGGCGGCCGCCGAAGACGCGGTCATGCGATGCGACTCCGACATCTTCCGCAACTTCTACACCGCGCTGGCCGGCAAAAAGCTCGCGCCCGCCGAAGTCCTCGGCGCGGTCACGCAAGTACGGCCTCTGGTCCTTCGGCACCGCCGACGACGTGCGCAAACAGCTAGTGGAGCAATGGAAGGAATTTCCCTCCGAGTACCTGTGCCTCATCTACCATTACGCGCAGATGCCCAAGGAAGAGGTCATCGCAAACCTCGAAGCCTTCATGAGCAAGGTGAAACCGGCGCTCGATGAGATCATGGGGTAGGTGCACAGATAACGTCGCGAATAGGTCGATCTGACAGTGCTGTCACCTAAGGGCTTATGGGACCACTCGCGCGAAGCCTTTAGTGCGGAGTAGGCAAATTGCGAGTGCGTGCTTCGAACATGCGACGAGCATGCGCAACTATCTGGTCAACTGTTACAATCATCAGGTAACCAGCCCTTACCGCCCGAGTTGCCAATGAAGAGCGATTCAGAGCTTCTAAAGAACTGAAAACGAGGCTTAGGGAGCGTTCTCTTCACTAACGACCCCTCACTTATTCTTCGAAACGATTTAAACCGACAAGGCGAATTTAATTCGCCACAAACGACCCAGTTGTTGACAGGCTGCGCTAGTTTTGCTTTTAATCGGCATATTCCGTTAACAAGTAGTCTGCCTAAATATGCGCGAAGCAAGACTTGCATTAGGACCTCATGCCACCTGTGTCGGGCGTAGAAAGAGAGCATTGACGCTCGCCGCTCTTGTAGCGGCCACCCTCACCCTTACATGTTCGGGCGTGTCGAAGTCGTGGGCTGAACCACAATCCCACGTCGTGTCGCCACAAAACGAGCCACCGGAAGCCGAAACGTCTGCGACGCCAATTCCGCACAAGAGCAAATCTAGGCAAATAATAAAGCAGCTGAGCGACGAGCTAACCGAGTACCTGCACCGCCATCGGCTCCCGCATGTTGACGCAATTGTCTTCGGAAGCGCTTCCGGAGACCCTCGCCAAGTCGAACTTTCTGGTGCTGTTCGAACCGACCATGGCAAGTCCGATGCCCAACAAAAGGCCCTGGACTATCTGAGTAATCCGACCGGGCTTCGGGTCGACAATCATATTGAAGTCGACCCCGATTTGGCGAGAATCGCGTCGGCACCATCATCCTCAGGTAGTGCAGAACCGCCGCCTTCTGCCGGCGCTCCGGCTCAAGCCCAAACCGACCCCTGCTTATGCTTGGCCGATGAAGACCATTGCCGGAAGACTTGCCTAAACCAGGCAGCAAACCCCGCTTCCGCGGATCCGTCGGCCGGGCTTGGCAATATGCTACGTGGATTTTTGCAAGGTGTTCCGCAAAACAAACAATGCGCCGATGATTGCGAGAACCAAAAAGCACATTGTGTTCACGATTGCACGGAGTCTGGAGGAACTGGGGCAACGTCTCAGGGACATGCGGCTGACAATCCGAGTGAGGGGCCCGATCAGCCACCGTCATGAAATCAATAGCCGGGGAAAGCCCATGAAACAGTCAAGAGTGGAGCTCGGTCTGATTCTATGCGCAGCGGTTGTCCTCGTCGCAGCGGCGGCACTGGCCGGCGAGAACGGATTGAATGACAAGCACGGAATTTGGCGCAACTCCGAGTACTGGCATGAGCATCATCCGGAATGGGTCTACAAGTACCATCCGGATTGGGCGCTCGAGCGCGAGGAGTGGTGGCGCATGGACCACGAGCATCATCCGGAATGGTTCGGTAATCCGTATTGGCGCGAGTACCCGGTGTGGAGCTATGGCGCCTACGACGAACATCACGAATGGCGTTCGGCCGGCTGGTGGCATGAGCGCAACGCGAGCTGGTTTTATGCCCATCATCCCGAGTGGGCGGAAGCTCATCCGGGATGGATGCGCGCCGACCACGAGCGGCATGCTGAATGGTTTCGGTCGCATTACTGGGACGAACATCGTCACGACTGGAACCATCTCTACGAGGAGCAGCATCGGATGGCGGAGCGGAGCGTTGAGGCCGACACGCTTAAAGCCGAAAGAATGAATGAGCGCGCGCGCTCACCAGACTACAAGTCTTCACAGCAGCAACCGTCGAATTTGTCCGCGAACAACAGTCAGAACCGCTCCATGGGTATTCACTCATACCCTGGGAGCGCGAGCCCGTCTCCTTACTCGGGGCATCAAGGTTACTCGAGCTCCGGTCACTCCAACCAATCCGCGTCTATCAATCCGTCTTCCATAAGCAGTGCCCATGGTTCCACCCACAGCGGCGGAGGAGTTGGTTCCTCCAGTCACGCATCGGCAAGCGGTAGCACTGGTCACCAGCCTCACTAGTATGACGACTATTTAAGAAAGCTATTAGGCATTAGAGACGGTTCACGTCTGGGCTGAAGTTGGACAATCAGTGAGTTGTAAACACGCCCGTCGATCGAGGGAGACCCAGACCAGGCAGACGGATTGAGAGTGAACCGTTTTCGTCAAAGCGAAAAATCTACGAAACTCGACTCGGGCGCCGTTAAGCCTTAGATTAGAACTGCGTAGCCGTTCCGACCGTCCTTTATGGTCCAACGATCTTTCCTCCTATGGGGGCGAAATGGGTTCGACGGAGTCACGAGGGCATTGGTCGCACGCCGGGCGTTGTCGGCCCGCAAACCAGACAAACTGCGAAATTTACCCGCAGACAATAACGGCTACGCTCTCGCGGCCTAAGGGCCGCTAGCGTTTCGCCTCCGCTCGCCCATGGCGGGGGGTCGAAACGTCATTTAGTGGGCTAGGAGCTCGCGGTTCGCCGCTTGAGCGGCGCTCCGAAATTTCAAGCAGCTGGTCGAAGGGCAGCCTGTCCGTGGGCGTCCCGGAGACGAGATCAAATTGCGGAATAAGCGTGTAGTGGCCGATGTCGGAAGGTCTTCGGACGGGGGTTCAATTCCCCCCGCCTCCACCATCTCATCCAGCGAGCTTTGCCGGCTACCCGTCAATGATACGCGGTGCGGGACTTTGGTGAAGCGTTCAGCGTTCCCTGGGAATGAAGCCCGGGATGCCTGTCTTGACCACCGAATTGAGTCGGACTCGCGTGGTGATGCCGCGGGTGATCTCTTCGATGGCAGCATCGGGAAGCGCCGAGACTGCGAAATTTTCCTCGCTGTGGCCGAGGCTCGTCGCTGTGGTGAGAGGGGCCGTACCGCGCTGTAGCGCCCACGCCAGCAAGACTTGCGCGGGAGTTTTGTTGACCCGCTTCGCAATGGCGGCGATGACAGGATCGTCGGTCAGCTTGGGTTCGATCCCATGACCCAAAGCCGCGAAGGCTTGCAGCACGATGCCATTGCTCTTGCAATAATCGAGTAGTTCCCATTCGGGGAGATACGGATGAGATTCGACTTGAACCACGGCCGGCTTTATCCGCGCGGCATCAAACACTGCTTTGAGTTGTTCCAAACCGACGTTCGATAAGCCGATCGCCCTGCACCTGCCTGCGTCGACCAGGCTCTCCAAAGCCTTCCAGGTATCGGTCAGTGTAACGCCATCGTCATAGATCACATTGCCGTTCTGGTCGCGCGGGTCTTGCTCGTCACCGGGTTTGAAAGCGAATGGAGTATGGGTGCTGTACAGATCGACGTAATCCACTTGCAGTCTGCGCAGACTTGCCTCGAGGGCGGGTCTCACGCGCTCAGGGCGATGATTGTTGTTCCATAGCTTGGTACCAATGAACACGTCCGCCCGTTTGACCTTGCCCTGCTGGAACACCGCCCGCATCCCTTCGCCCACTTGTTCTTCATTTCGGTAGCGCTCGGCGCAATCGAATTGGCGAAAGCCGACCTCCAGAGCGATCCTGACCGCCTCTTTGGTTTTGACCGGATCCGGAATCAATGTTCCAAATCCGAGGGCCGGAATCTCATCGGAGCCGTTATTGAGCGGGATCTTTCTAAAGCGAAGGCCGTTGGCGTCACTCATAAAATCATCACTCCTGTGACGATCGCATTCGGATTCGACTGTAACAACCCTGCCTGAGTAATGACCAATGGTTGCCGGCCGACGACCTCAGCACAGTTCACAGTCGCCGGTTGAGGAAGGAGGGTAACGGTCGAAAAGTGTTCGCGCGCCGGATCTGTGACCCTTTGGTCCTCGGGGCGCCTCTCCCATACTATGCCGAGTGGTCAGGAGAGTTCACATGAGCCAGACGCTCGCGGGCAAAAAAGGGTTGATCGTCGGCATCGCCAATGAGCATTCGATCGCGTGGGGCTGTGCGAAAGCATTTCAGACCGAGGGCGCGGAACTGGCCGTCACTTATCTGAATGTGAAAGCGGAACCCTATGTGCGCCCGCTAGCGGAGCAGGTAAAAGCCTCGGTCATTCTCCCGCTGGACGTGCGCGATGACGCGGAGATGGTAGCCGTGTTCGATGCCATCAAAGCCAGGTGGGGGAAGCTCGATTTTCTGCTCCATGCGATTGCCTTCGCGTCGAAAGAGGATTTGCTGGGCCGCGTGACAGACTGTTCACGGCAGGGGTTTCTGACCGCGATGGAAATTTCCTGCTATTCCTTTATCCGCATGGCGCACTTCGCCGAGCCGCTGATGACGGCAGGCGGTTGCCTGCTCACCACCACCAACTATGGCGGCGAACAAGTCGTCGAGCATTACAACATAATGGGTCCGGTGAAATCCGCGCTGGAAGGGGTGGTCAAGTATCTCGCGGTGGAAATGGGCAAGAGCCGCATCCGAGTCAATGCCCTATCGCCGGGGCCGATCCTGACGCGGGCAGCGGGTGGGCTGGCGGACTTCGAAGAGGTGCTGCGCGAGGCGCAGCGCAAGTCACCGCTGCACGAAACGCCGGACATCGCCGATGTCGGCGCGATGGCGGCCTTTCTGGTCAGCGACGCCGCACGCCACATCACCGGCAATATCACTTTTATCGACTCCGGCACGCACGTTATGGGGTGAAGGGACTAAACCTGAATCCCGACACGGCGCGAACTAAGGGACCGCTCCGGAATTCATATGTCGGCAAAGGGCTAACAATTGACTCAGCGGAGCGCTGCGGGTGTAGGATTCCTCGTAACCGATTCGGTCCCAACAGCGTCACTCTAAAGATGGGCTGCGCCAGACCGCACGCCCATCAGGAGGAAACCAATGAGCATTGTCGACAAGGCGCTCGAAGCAAACCTCAACTACGCAAAAAGTTACGATCCCAAGCTGGGTGGGCGTCCGGCTCCCAAACTCGCGGTGGTAACCTGCATGGATCCACGGCTCTCAGACCTGCCGGGAATCCTGGGTCTGCCGCAGGCCGATCTCGACGTTATCCGAACCGGCGGGCCGGCGGTGACCGAAGACGTGCTCGGTGAACTGGTGGTCTCCAATCGCATAATCGGAACCACAGAGATACTGCTTCTCAATCACACCGGCTGTGGATTCACCACATTCACCGATGACGAGTTGAATGCGAAGCTGAGCGCCTCGACTGGGGATGCTTCGCCGGCTCCAATGCGCTTCTTCTCCTATAAGGACCCCGAGCAAAATACCCGCGAGCAGATCAGGAAGGTCAGGGCGCATCCTTGGATTGCCAAAGAAGTCCCAGTGCGCGGCGCCATTTTCGACGTGAACACGGGAAGACTACGAGAAGTCAAAGCTACCTGAACATGAACGCAGCATCTGGGCCGCGCGACTCCCGGTAGTCGTTGAGCGAAGCTCATGGCGGGATTCCTAGAGCAAAGGTTTCGCATCCAACCGCCACTCGCCTGGTTGGATCGTATCGAAGCGCTGGTCGCACGCGAACTTGCTCCCAGCTCTCGAAAGATCCGCACCGCCCTGCGCATCGCCACGATAGTGACAATCGCAGTAGGACTCGACGCAAGTTGTCACGTCAACAGTCAGTTGGGTGCGGTAGTAGTATGGCTGTTGGCGGGCGCGGGACCGATGATGTCCCTTCGCAGGGCCCTGGCATGGCAGATCGCCGTGATGCTCGCGGTAATCATGTCGGTGGTGATGGCGCGCGCATTTGCGGAAACCCCGTGGTTGATGCTGCCATTGGTCGCCGCATCGATTTCCTTTTCAACCTACCTGGGAGCGACCCGTAAGCTCGGCGTGGGCATGGTCGTTATACAGGTACTCTGCCTCATCACATTTTATGGCGTCGTATTTGCGCCTCAACAAATCGGTTGGAACGCCGCCGCTGCGTTCGACGGCAGCGCGATCGCGCTGGGCGTGATCGTGCTGTTCGACAACTGGTTGTGGCCGGACCCCGGGGAGCCGATCCTGCTGGAGTCGCTAGGAGCGAGCGTCGTGCGCGCCCGTTCGCAGCTCCTCGGGGCGGCGAACTTTTTTCTCGAGAGACGCGAACCTCGCCCGCCCTTGCCGGCACCTACTTCCGATTTACCTGCGCACATGGCGCTGCTTGATCAGGCGATGGCCGAGGGCGCGGACGAGCATCGCAGGGCAATCCTGCTCGCTGCGATCACGCGTTCTGCTCGCATCAGTCTCGAAGTAGATCGCCTGGTCACGGCGGCGCGCGAGAATCTGCCGCGCGAAATTCGCACGATGGTCCGGGGGGAAATTGAAGCAGCGGTATATGCGGTCGCCGCCGCGCTTGACGAGATCTCTCGCAAACTGTCGGCGCGCATTGGTGCAGGCGCGGACGAGCAAGCTCCTGCAACGCGGACCCATCTGCGCGTGGCGATGGAAAATCTGGCGGCGCGCGTCGTTGAGGTAAGGCCGGCCTATATCGGCAAAGCCAGCTCCGCGGAAATCGAAAATTTCGCGGAATTCATCGATTCGCTGGCGGTGCTGAGCAGGCACGTCGAACGCCCCCTCGATGAACCTCCGCGACCATCGACCGCGGCTCCATCGAGCCATGCTGCTGCTCGTCCCACCACTGCTCCGGATCCCGCACTGGTGCGATATTGCCTGAAAGTCGGCCTCTGCACCGCGGTCGGCTATCTAGTCGGCTTAATTACCCAGCGTGCGGACTTATTTATTATCCTCGTGACTGTAATAACCACTGCAACTCCCACTTACGGCGCAACCTTGCACAAGATGTACCTCCGGATCATCGGAGCTATAATCGGCGGGGCGGCCTCTCTGCTCGCTATCATCGTCGTGTCGCCTAACTTCGACACACTCCCGGTCTATATGCTGGCGACCTTCGCGGTTTTCTATGCGGCCGCATACGCTTCGGTCGGCAATGCGCGGATGTCCTTCGCAGGCAAACAGATGGGCATCATTTTTTCGTTGGTGTTCATCGGACTAAGTCCATCAGTCAATATCTACGAACCCCTGTGGCGCATCTGGGGCGTCCTGCTTGGTGATTTTGTCGTGGCGACGGTGTTCTTTACCCTGTGGCCGGAATACGCCGGTGATTCCCTCTTGCCCAGACTCAAGCGAGTTCTTGCTAACACGCTCGCGCTGACGGCCAATACGCTCGCGCCGACGCCCGGCGGCTCGGCTTCGAACAGCGAGGATCAAATCCTGAAGACGAACTGGGAAACGATGCGCGTGCTGACCGAATTCCTCGAAATCGCCGATGACGCGCGGATGGAAGGACGCACTTGTGCCGTCTACCACAATGGGGTCGTCGAAGCGGCCGGGACTTTGCGCCGGATTGCGAACCGGCTCTCCTCGATCGCGACCGCGCGCGTCCTTATTCAATCGCCGCAACTCGACCCATTAACGGAGTCTGCGCGCGAGGGCGTCTTCGCTGCGATTGGTCGGCAGCTTAAGTCGTGGCTGGATTTTTTCAGCGGCGCGGAATGCTTCAATGCCGTGGCCGCCCGTGCGATGGCGCAGAAACACTCTGCCGATGAGCTGGCGGGACCCCTCAACGAGTTCAGTTCACGCCTGGAGGAGGGAGGGTTCGCGCGACTGGCCGCCTGGCCGCTCGAACCGCGCCGCACGATGATGGCAGAACTGCAGTCGATGCGACGACTTGAGTTTCTATTTTCCGAGCTGAATGAGTATCTGGCGGATGTTCCCAGCCCTCCACGAGAAATTTGACGCATCTTCGCTTCCGAGCGTTCCATCCAGCCTCAACGAACCAGAAAGTCTTCCATCACCTTGGCGGTTTCCGCAGGCCCCTCCTCCTGCGGCATGTGACCGAGTTGGCCGAAGACGACGAGCTGGCTGTTGACGATGTCGTGGTGGAAACGCTCCGCATCCGATAGGGGCACGACGTGATCAAGCCCGCCCCACAGGATCAGGGTTGGGATTGCGATCGTCCTGATACGGTCCGGGTCGGTATCCGGTTCTTGCTCGAACTGGAGAATAAACGCCCGCCGGTTTCCGGCGCGTAGGAACAATTCATAGTAGCGATCCACCAGATCCGCCGTCAGCTTGCGCGGATCGCCGTACGCTTTGAGCAGGTTCTTCTTAATGAAGCTTCGTGGTGTGACATGCTCGATCACCCAACGGAAGACGGAAAGCTTCGCCATTTGAAAGACGATAGGAGGCGAGTCTCCTTCATCGGGGTAGCCGGTAG
Organism: uncultured delta proteobacterium; assembly: GCA_963848285.1. GTDB lineage: Bacteria > Desulfobacterota > Binatia > Binatales > Binataceae > DATGKG01. The sequence continues at coordinate 631,124 of CAWKCZ010000003.1, forward strand.
AGTCGAGCAGGACCAGCCGGTGGACGAGGTCGGGCCTGGCGACCGCGGCTTCCCACGCGATGCGGCCACCCAGTGAGCTGCCAACCAGGATGGCGTTTTTGATGCCGCGCTGGTTGAGGACGTCTTCGATAAAGCGCGTGTAGTGTTCGATCCGGTAATCGCGGTCACGGAACTGGCCGCTAAGTCCGATGCCGGGCAAATCCAAACTGACCACACGATGCTCACTCGTGAGCGCTGCAACCCATCCCTCCCAAGTGTGAAGGCTGGATGCCGTGCCATGGATGAGGACGATGGGATGCGGATCGTTGCCCGGTCCTTGATCGCGCAGGTGAACCGATACTCCATCAATCATCACGAATTTGGAGGGTGCCGGAGCCCAGCGCGCTCGGAGCGAATCAAGGGATCGGTCCGGCGTCCATTCCACGGCAACCAGTCCTGCAACGAGCGCAAAAACAACTGCGAGGGTAGTTATTGCTCTCTTCATTCATGTCCCTCTCATCGGCGCGCCGTCGGAGCCCTAACTTTTCCGATCTAGACGATGGCGGCCAGCACCAAATCGGAAAGAATCCCCAGGCGTTCCTGATTACGGCTCGCTTCCATGAGGCCAGTGGAAAGAAACGTAAACGACAAATTCCTCTGTGGATCGACCCAGAATGCGGTCGCGCCGGCACCCAGGCCGGCAATGCTGTGGGGCGAGTTCAGTACTCCAAATGGTCCCGGTATGATTCCTTCGCCGCGGACGAAGAAGCCGAGCCCGATATTAGCGGGCGTGGGCAACCAATTGCGGGAACTCAGGAGCGGATCCATGAGCACCATGCGAAGATCGCCGGTCTGGTTGCGCGACGCGTATTCGATCATCGCGGGCGAGAGGATGCGGGCCCCGTCCAGTTCGCCGCCGTTGCGCAACATTTCCACGAAGCGAAACAGGTCCTCGAGGGTGGAAACTGCGCCGCCGCCCGGGATTTCGGACCCCGGCACCCGCATGAGAAGATTCATTCCTTCGACGGTTTCCGGAGGCAGGGCACCACCCCCGCTCCACGCTGCCTTGATCGGACAGTATCGGCCTTCCAAGTCCTTTCTTAACCCAAGGCTGGTGTCACGCATCTTGAGAGGGGCGAATAGTTCCTCCTCGAGCATCTGTGAGTAGGTACGGCCGCGGCTGTCGGCGCGCAGGCAGAGCGCTGCAATGATCGAATGGACTACGCAGATCGAGTAGTTTACCCGCTCGCCCGGAAGCGACTCGAGCTGCTGAGCGGCGGCGAAGTTGGTAAGTTGTTCGATGCTGCATACGACCTCCGGCGGGACCCTCGGAAATGCGGAGCAGATCCCGCTGGTGTGGGTCAAAAGATGCCAAAGGTTGATCTTCTCGTGACCTAGCGCGCGGAACTGAGGAAGCAGTTCCGCTATCGGTGCGTGGAGCCGCAGCAATCCCCGTTCGACCAGCGAAAGCGCAAGTACATTTGTGAACTGTTTTGCGACCGAAAGTGTGCAAAATACGGACTCTTGCGAGAGCCGCCGTCCCGCCTCGCGGTCCGCATGACCCTCGATCAGATCGAGAATCACACCGTCCTTGCTCGCCACGCGCAATGCTGCCCCGTGGCACTTTCCGTCCTCGATATCGCGCCTGATCGTCTCCCCAACACGCGCGAGCCGTTTCTCATCGAATCCTGGAGTGATGTTTTTGGTATCCATTAATCTTCCCTTTCGTCGATGCAGTGACCTCGGCTCTCTGGATGGTTAAGACCGTTTAAATCGACGAACTTCACCACGCGTGCGGGTCCGCCGCTGGCGCGGCTATTCAATCGGACGCGCTAGCCACGCCTCGTTTCCGCCGCCGACAATATAAGCATTAGCTCGTAATTGAAACTCGCGTTTCTGACGCATGCATATGGCGCGAAACCCGCAAAGAAATGCCCGCAAATCGGCCTCTAAGGAGCGATCGCGTTCAACCGTCGAGGCTCTGCTGGAAGCGACTGCTCGCGTTTTTATCGAAGGAAGGTTACGACCGAGCGAGCACCAACGGGAGTCGTGATCGACGCCGTCGATCAGATCCATCTCCGAAGTGATGTCGCGGATCTTATGGAGAGTTTTGGCGGTAAGGCTGTCGCCGTGCTTGACCCCCAGATCGAGGGTCATCACGTTGGCACTGCCGAAAATGGTTCAGGACATTCACGCGGAACCGCTTTGGACGACTTTCGACGCCAAAGCTGGTTCAGGTAGGGACTCGTCAGCAAGTGACTCTCGAGTGGTGTTAGCCTCGGCGGCCAACTGGACGAACTTCGGCCGTACGATTGAGAAGATCGAGGGCACCAACGCGATTGCGGCCAGCCAGTGCGTGATCATCAGAAGCGCCAGCAGCAACGCCATCTCAGCAGAGAAGCGTAAACTCGACATCCAGTACCAGGGGAGAATTCCGCCCACCAGAGTGGTTGCGGTGAATGTCACCGCCATTCCCGAGGTGTCGATCGCGCGCCGGATGGCCTGATCGTAGTCGCCCAGGCGCTGATATTCTCGCTTGATCCGATCCACGACGTACAGAATGTAATCGACGCCGATTCCCATGCCGACCGCCGTCACCGGCAGCGTATTGATATTGATCCCCATGCCCTTGAGTCCGATGTACAGGAAGCTGACTACTCCGGCCGCGATCAAGGTCGTGAGGACCATCGCGCCGGCTACGAAGGACATGTAACTAACGGTCACCAGCGCGAAGACGACCAACAGGATCAGCAGAGTACTGACGCGATCGGAATAGGCAATCTCGTCATTGAGGGCAGCGGTGATACCGATACTACCTCCGGCCAGGATGAATTTCACATGCGGCAATGGATGCGCCGCGATGAAAGCCTTGGCCCTTGCGATCGCTTCGAGCACCGTCGCGCCTTCGGTGTCCTTGTAGTAAACGACGAACTGTCCATCCTTCGCCCGGTAGTCCATGAACTGCAGAATGACACCGGGGGTGGGCGCGCCGGCTTCGTACATAAAGAGCATCTGACCGATGCCTATCGCGGTGTCGGGATAAACCTGCCAACTGGGATCATTGTAGTGATAGAGGCTGGTCAGCCCGCGAACCAGCGAAGCAGTATTGCGAGTACCACTTGCCTGCGGTTGCTCGAGCATAAAGTGGCTGAAGTCGTCCAGGGTCGCGAGCAGCGCAGGATCCTTCATCGCATCTTCGTGATCGCCTTGCAGATAAATCGCTAACTCATTGTCGCCGCCGTAGGAATCGTTGATGTGCCGCGAAGAGACATTGAAGTCGGAATTCTGCCAGAGCAGCGGTGACCCCGGCTCGGTATAACCGATGGGAAGTTTCAGTGCCTGCTGGATCCCGAGCACCACGATCACTGCCGAGATACCTACGACGACCCATCGCCCGCGCCGCCCGGTGCAGGCCGAGCCAACCCAGTGAAGGGTGGCCGCCAACCAGTGCGGCACGTAATGCGAGGTGGAGCGCGGGGTCGGCATCACATCGAGCAGTAGCGGGATCAGAATTAGAATCGTGAAGATATTGGAGAAGCCCCAGAAGCTCGCGAAGAAGGCGACCTTACGCACCAATGGAATGGTCGCTACGCCGAGGATGAGAATTCCCGCGGCGTCGGCCAGCACGCCAATCGCGCCCGGGAGGAACAGCTCGTTCATCGCGTTGAAAACCGCCTGATGACGATCGCCGCAAAGCTCGAGCTCTTCGAAGTAGCGCTCGATCATCTGGACGCCGTGACTGGCCGCGCGCGCGGTCACCAGCAGCGGGATGATCAGAACCAGGACATCGAGGTTGTAGCCAAGAATTCCGAGATAGCCGAGGCCCCATATCCCCTGCGCGAGCGCACCGATGAGCGGCAGCAGGACGCCATAGGTGCGTCGGAAATAGAGCACCAGCGAAACGACGATGAAGAGGCCCGTGACCCCGAAGATTTTTGCGAGCTCGCCTTTGTAATACCAGCACCAGGCTTTCAGGACCGGCTCGCCACTGGCGTACAGCACCGTGTTCGAGTCCTGGACGTGACGCCTGATCTTCATGAGATGCTGATGCATCTCGCCGTAGTTGATCCGCTTTTCGTTGAAGCTGGCGGAAATTTTTGCACTCTTGGCGTCGGGCGAAACCAGTACCCCGTAGCTCAGACTATGCAGCACGTCGTCTTTCAATTGGCGAAGTTCGGCGGCGCCGGTTGGGATGTCATTGGGAAGCAGCGGCCGCGATTTGATCAATCCTCCGCTGGTCGCGACGACTTTGCGGACTTTCACATCGGTGATGGAGGTGAGCGAGTTGTGATCGATGCCGTCGATCAAATCCATCTCGGCAGTGATGTAGCGGATCTTGTTGAGAGTTTCGGCGTTAAAGATGTCGCCGTGCTTGACCTCGAGATCGAGCGTCATGACGTTGGCACTGCCGAAAATATTGCTGAAGTGGTTGTACGCTTTGATGTACGGATGCGCCTGCGGAAGCAAGTCGTTGAATTGGCTGTACATCTGGACGGAAAGGGTGTGGTAAGCGAAAAAACCCGTCATCGCTACGAGCCACGCGAGCGAGAACCATCGGTAGGTCAAGGTAAAGCGGACGATTCGATGAACCAGACGTTCAGCCATTGATAACTCGCGAATTGGTATGGAGTTGCGACGAGATGCCGGACAACTTCCGAGAATTCTGAGCGGAATACTAGCGCATTCGAATCGTTATATTGCGTCGCAGCAAGGAAAAAAGATCGCAGTAATGAGGTAAGTATTTTTCATGCTCACCAATCTGACGCGACCGCACGCAAACCCTCCCGAGATCGCTCAGGTCATCGTTCTTTCTTGAAAGGGACCGGGCTGATGCGCCCAGGGAAATCCGGTCGCGGCCCTCGCTGCCGCCGCTGCTAACTGCCAGAAGTGAAGCGCCCCAGCCCCATTCTTGAAGGCTCCGGGTCGCTACAACCCGAGATTGCCCGGCCCGAGCAGGCGGTTTGGATCGAAGGCCTCCTTGAGGGTTTGCAAAGCTTTGTAGTAGGCAGGAAAGCTTTCCATCAGGGGCGCCCAGACCTTGCCTGTTTTGTAGGGTACACATCCAATCTCGAGCAGGCGTTCGCAAGATTCCGCACTGACGCTTTGCGCCGCTTCCCACTGGCTCGCTTCATCATAGAACAGGATGACCGCGCCATGGAGGCCGCGCTTGCACAGCACGGTGCCGGCGCCCCATACGAACTCCGGATGGTCGCGGCGAAATTTCTCGACCAGGTCGAAGAACCGCGGCATCGTCGTGCTCGCCATCGAGGTCATCAGCAAGGCGCACATCGAGCGGCTGAAGTAGCCGGCGTATCCATACCAGAAGGAAAAATCGCGCCTCAGCTTGCTGAAGAAGACTTCGTCGAAAATGGCGAACTCGCTACCGCCGCATTTCTGTGCCGCCTCCACGAGGCGCCGCCGATCGTTGACGACTTCGTCGGGTTCGCCGCGCAAATCGATGCCGAGGCAGAACCCAGGCGCGGAAATTCCGGCCCCGACACGCGCTGCGACGGCTTTCTGCTCGTACCCCGCGCCATACCACGTGCTGCGAAAAAGCTCCCGCGCCTGCGCCTGCGCGACAAACTCCGCGCCCGCCGAATAGTCGGGGAAACCCAGCGACATCGTCTCCTGATGCGGCGGCAGCGGATGCGTCCACAGCGCGATTTTGGTGATGACGCCGAATGAGCCGTTAGCGCCCAAAAAGAGGCCGGTCAAATCGGGGCCGACCGCGTATCGCTGAAAGAAGCCCGCGCCTTCGAGAATCGCGCTGCCAGTGCGCAAGACCTCACCGTTTGCGAGTACCACTTCTAGGCCTGCTACCTCGTCGCCGGTACCTTGAAACTTCGGCGAGCCGGTTCCAAGGCCATGCGACGACACGGCGCCTCCGACGGTTCCGGCCGCTCCCGTCAGCGGCACGATTCCGATCGTCAGACCATGCGGCCGCAATGCTTCGAGCAATGCTCCATAGGTTACGCCGGGTTCGATCACGACGATTCCGCGGGTCTGATCGATTTCGATGACGCGATTCATCGGGGAAACATCGAGCGCGATGCCGCCCGCCGACGGGTTCACTCCGCCCGCGTAGGTCGAGCCGGCGCCCCACACATAGACCGGTAGTTTGCGGCCCATTGCGATTTGAAGGACGCGCACCACTTCCTCGGTGCTGACCGCGCGAAACGCGGCCTGCGGGCGCCCGGCGGGATGGATCGAAGCGTCGCGCCGATAGTTGATGAGATCGATCTGCTCCTCCAGCAGGCGCGCCGACTGAGGTTCATGGAACTCGGGTCCGAGCTGCGAGTCCTTCATCGGACGCCTCCGTTAGTCGAACCGAAAAATCGGTCGATGAACTCGAACAGGCCGTATACCGGAAGCACGGGCTTTTCCGCATGGCGAAGCTGGCCGGTGCAGAGCGGGCTGGCGGACACGATGGCTTGGGCTCTCGTTTCGGCGAGTTCGTGCAGTTTGCCTTGCGCCATCCGTCGACTCGACTCGGGATGGAGTTGCGGCATTCCACCGGCCGCGCCGCAACAGAGCGCGTAGGCAGCGGCCGTTTCGTCCGGAACGACTTTGCAACCGAGAGTCATCAGCAGCTCGCGAGTCATCCGCGGGTATCCGGCTTCGCTGAGCGAGCCATGGGACTTTTTACTCAGATGACAACTGTCCATCAGCGCAACGATGCCAGGAGTATCCGCGCGAGCGGTCCATCGCGGGCCGCCCTTTTTACACAACTCCTGATGTAGCAGCTCTAGTGCATGCCGCACCGGAACTTTCGCTTCGCGACCGAGTTGCGCGGGATAATGAGAGCGCAACGCCTCGAGGCATTCCGCACCCGAAGTCACTACGACCTTCGCACCGGATACATCGATCAAATCGAGCAAGGCCGTTCCCTGATGCCGGCCCGCCTCGAGGTGGCCGGTTTCGAACAACACTGCGCCGCAGCATCGATCCTCGCCAGCGCTAACCGTGTGCAGCTTAAGTCCAAGCTTCGCAAGCACCCGCCATGTCGCGGCCGCTTCCGGAGCAGCCTCGTAGCAGGCTGAGCATCCGGGCAGATAGAGCGCATCGGAGGATTCGATCGGCGCAATGCTCTCGGTCTCGCGCCATCGATAGCGATCCGCTTGCGGCATGCCCGAAGGATTCTGCGACGTCGCGATGCGGTCGGCCAGGGCCATCACCTCCGGAGGCGCCATGCCATCAGCGACCAAATCGGCACGCAGCGCGCGCACCAGTTGCGCTGGCTTGAGTCCGATGGGGCAGACTTGTTCGCAATTGCCGCACGTCGTGCACGCGAACAACCGATCGGCCAGCGTGGAGCGCGAAATTTCCTCGCCATCGGCGAGCGCCCGCGCCACCGCTAGGTAGCCCTTGCCCGAATAACTCGGCGCGGCGTTGTGATGGAGCAGGGTCGGACAGACGTGATTGATTCCGCGCTCTTCCCACGCCATCTCGACGCAGTAATTGCATCGCGAACAATGATAGAGGTTTTCCGCAAAGCCTCGCGTCAGCGCGAGGAACGAATTTCTCTCGGCAATATCATTCAAAGACTTGGTCTCATCCGGTTGGCGCCGCTATCGACTAGTCGGTTTCCATCGGGAGCGACTCGTCCTTGGCCCACTCGCCAAGCGATCCGTCATACAGCCCGAGGTTTTCGTAACCCAGTTGATGCAGCACGAACAGATCGACGGTGGCCGCAATTCCTCCGCCGCAATAGCAGATCACGTTTTGAGATTTCTTTACCCCGGCCGCCTCGAAGTTTGCCCCCGCCGTCGGCATCGGCACGAATGCCTTCGTTTTCGGATCGGTAAGCGACCATGCGGGCACATTGACGCTGCCGCGGATGCGTCCCGGACGTCCGTAGGGGCTGGGGCCCTGGCCGCTATGCATTTCCGGCGTCAATGCGTTGACGACGACCTGCCCCGGATCTCCGAGGGCCGCGGCGACAGCTTTTTTACCGATGACCCGGCCCGCGGCGGTTCGGGGCGTAAATACGGCTGGCGGATAATGGCAGGGCTCGCTCGAAACCGGCAGCCCTTCGGCCTTCCATTTCCCCCAACCGCCATCGAGAACCGCTGCATTTTCGAAGCCGAACTCGTGCAGCATCCACCACACCCGCGTTGCCCACATGATGCCGCCCGCGCTGTATAAGATGACCCGCGAACGATCGCCGATCCCGTGGCGCGACATCGCCGCGGCAAAATCCTCGGCTGAGGGCAGCGTGAAACGAAGCTTGGTGCTGTTGTCCGAAAGCTCACCCTGGATGTCGAGGAAACCCGCGCCCGGAATATGCGCCGCATCATAGTCGGCTTTGCCGCTGACGATCACATACGGCGAATCGATTCCGGGCTGCGCCGGGCGAAGATGCGTCGTGCAATCGAAAATCCTCAGATCGGGATCATTGAGATGCGAGGCCAGCCACTCGGTCTGAACCAGCGCCTCGGGGTGTGCCAGAGTTTGTTCCGCCATTTTATTCTCCACGCCCGTCGATGAGCGTCCGCTATCCTTAGAAGATATAGCGCTTGCCGACAACCGAGGGATCCAGCACCCCATCGTCAAAGGCGTTGGCCAATGCGTTGAGCGCGCGCCATCCGGTGCAGTGGCCCGCCGCGATCGTATGCGGTCCAATCTCCATCAATTCGGCAACCGTCTCAGGAATAATCTGCTCGTTGACGCCGGCAAGATGAAACCCGCCCATAACTGCATGGATCGGTACGTTGTTCGCGCAGGCGCGCGCATGCTTGAGAACGTTCACGACCCCGGCGTGCGAACACGCGGTGAATACCACCGCGCCCTTTCCCGCGACGTTCGCCATCAGGAAGCGCTCGTCGATCAGCAACGGATCGGGCTGCCAGGTTCCATCTTCCGCCATCTGAAGATGCCCGGGTAGGCCGCGCTCGAACGGCGTTACGCGCGGGATCTCGCCACTCAGAAAGAACATGCCGTCGAGGAGAACCTGCGGCTCCCGGGTGCTGATTACCTGCGCGCCGCGTGCGGTCAGCGCATCGATGGAGGGAACATCTTTCATCGGCAGAATCTCGCCCTTAGCCGACCGCCGCGCTCGCGAACGGAACATCCCGGGATGCGCGTAGTACGGCACCGGGCGGCCATGGTTGCGCGCGCGAACGAGGTCCAGCGCCTTCAGCATCCCGCCGGCATGATCCCAATGTCCATGAGACAATACGATCGCTTCAACCTCGCCGAGGTCGCGACTAAGTCGCATAGTGTTGCGCTCAAACGCGTACTCCTCGGGGCCGCTGTCGAAGAGAATTGTATGCCGCGCATCGCCGCGGATTGCGGTGATCAGGAGTGAAAAGCCGTGACATGCGCAGCAGAGCGCATCGCCGGATAACTCGCGCATTCCATGCCGATCCAGGTATGCGAACTCCGATTCCGCATGCGCAGGAATGCTGGACAAGCTGTCAGTCGCATTGTCGACCAGAACCTGGATCTCGATTTTGTCAATCAGTGTCGCGTTGTCCATCTAGTAAACTCCAAATTGAAGCACCGCCATGTGGAACCTAAGTGATCGTCGCCGCCGCCAGCAAGATCGTGAGCGATTTTCGCGCGATGGTTTCTATAGCGCGCCGCCCTGCCTTGCGCTTGCGCTGATCGACCCGATGGAGCGATGCTCTGCCGAGTCGGAATTTGCCGAAGTTCGCAAGGAGGCGGCATCATGGCAGTTGACCTCGAAGAGAAAGTCCGCGCGCTGGAAGCGAAGGTCGCAGAGCTTTACGATCGCGAGGCGATTCGCGACCTGCGCTTCCGTTATCATGAATGCATCAACGAGGCACAGATGGCGGCGATTCCCGACCTCTTCACCGATGATGGCGAACTCGAGTTCGGCCATCTCGGCAAAGCCAAGGGCCGTGCCCAGATCAACGCATTTTTCTCCGGGCTGAGCGGCGATCGCACCGCGCCCGACGGTTCCAGGCGGCGCGGGCTTTATCGCGTCAAACAGTTCATCCATAACCACGTCCTGAAGGTCCATGGCGATCGCGCCGAGGGCTATGCCTATCTGGAGGCCAAGCCGGTTTACAATGGGGAGAGTTATGTGGTCGCGGCGCGCTACAACGACGAGTACGTGAAACGCGACGGACAGTGGCGCTTCAGCAAGATGAGCCTGACGCCGTTTTTCATGGTGCCTTTGAAGGAAGGATGGGCCGGCGACGATCTGCTGAAGATGGGCCGCTGAAAGATTTCGGCAATTACCCCTGGAGTGATGTCTATGAGTGGAAATGATGGAGTGCTGAGCGGGCTCAAAGTAATCGATTGCGCCACCTACGTCGCGGGACCGGCGGCGGCAACGATTCTCTCCGACTTCGGCGCCGATGTGATCAAAATCGAGCGCCCGCCCGACGGCGACCTGTGGCGGCATTTTTCCTCGGTGCCCGGCTACGCCAGCTCGGACTTCACTTACACCTGGCTCCTGACCAGCCGCAACAAGCGCAGCATCGTGCTCGACCTCACCAAACCGGCCGGTCGCGATACTCTGCTCAAGCTCGCTGCCGGCGCCGACGTCTTCGTGACCAACTTCCAGCAATCGTTGCTCGACAAGTTCCGCCTCCGCTGGGAAGATTTGCAGCCCGTCAACCAGCGCCTCGTCTATGCCCACATCACCGGCTATGGCGAAAAGGGCGAGGATGCGGATTCGCCCGCCTACGACGGCCTCGCGTATTGGGCGCGCTCGGGCCTGATGACAACCGTGACCGGCGCCGATGGCACTCCGGCAGGCGCACGTCCAGCGATGGGGGATCATCCGACCGCAGCGACTCTATTCGCCGCGATTATGCTCGGGCTGTATCGCCGCGAGCGCACTAACGAGGGTTCCAAGGTCAGCACTTCGCTGATGGCAGCCGGCGCGTGGGCCAACAGCGTCGATATTCAGGCCAAGCTGTGCTCTGCGCATTTCCCCGAGCGCAAAGCGGGCGCGCGTCCGCTCAACCCGCTCATCGCCGCGTACCTCAGCAGCGATCAGCATGCGATGATCATCGCGCTGCTCGATCCGGAGCGCGAATTTTCGCGCCTGTGCGAGGCACTGGGCGAGGCCGACCTCGCGACCAGCCCGCTCTTCGAGAATCACGCCGCGAGACAGGAAAACGCCGCCGAGTTGCACGCGATCCTGCTGTCACAGTTCGAGACCAAGCCCCTCAGTCATTGGCGCGAGAAGTTTCGCACCTTCGATATCAAATGGTCGCCGCTACCCTCACTCGAGGAAGCGGTAAACGATCCGCAGATGCGCGATTGCGGTGCGATCATTCCGGTCGATTACGCCGGACATTCGATGGAAACGGTGAATAGCCCGCTCTTCGTCGCCGGCAGCCCCAAACGCAAGCCGCAAATGCCGCCCGAGTACGGTGCGCATACGCATGCGATCTTAAAGGAAGCGGGGCTTTCGGCGAGCGAGATCGACAATCTCCTTGCGTCGGGAGTCGCGGTCGCGACTGACCGCAAGTGAGCAACGCGATGGACCTCGAAACCGTCGGCCTCGGCATTCACTGGGAGGACTTGCCGGTCGGACGCAAATTCAAAACCGTCGGCCGTACCATCACCGAGACCGACCTGGTCAACTTCATCACCCTGACCGGGATGCTCGAGGTACTCTTCACCAACACCGAATTCATCGCGAAGGAATCCGCAATCAAGGGGCGCGTGGTTCCCGGCGCGCTCGCCTACACCATCGCCGAGGGCTTGCTCATCCAGTCGATCTTGCAGGGCGTCGGGCTCGCGTTCCTCAACATGGAACTCGACGTGAAGGCGCCGACTTTCGTGGGTGATACCATCCACGTCGAATGCGAGGTCATCGAGTGCACCGAGAGCAAGAAGCGGCCCGGCCTCGGCCTGGTGCGCACCCGCAATCAGATCGTAAAGCAGGACGGCACCGTGGTCCTGATCTACACCCCCCTGCGGATGGTCAAGGGCAAGCACTACCACGCCGGATGAAGCTTCGCATCGGCGCGACACTTCCGCCGGCGCGATAACGCTCGATCAGCGACAGCGCACCAGGTGGCTGAGTCATTTGTGGACTTCCACACCGGCCGGACCGTGTTTCTCGAGTACCTCGATCGAAGCGCCGCGCCGTCCGCGCCGGGCGATGAACGAAACCGAGGATTTACCCAGCCGCAAATCGTCGAAGCGAATCCAGTCCAGCCATTCGGGAATCATCGGAGCGCGCATCATCAGTGCGCGGTCAGCGCCTCGCACTTCGATTCCAAGGATCGATTGGAGAAGCAGAAACACACTCGCCGCCGACCATGCCTGCGGATGGCACGCCACCGGGTACGGCACCGGACCGAGGCTGGGTTCCCGCGAAAATCCGCAGAACAACTCAGGCAGGCTTTCGTTGTTGAGACCCATCGCAGCGTCGAAGAGTCCGGTCATGATTTTTACCGCGCCATCGGTGCGACCGGCGACCGCCAATCCCCACGCCGCCATCGCATTGTCGTGCGGCCACACCGAGCCGTTGTGGTAGCTCATCGGATTGTAGCGGCGTTCGGCGCTCGACAACGTGCGCACACCCCATCCGGAAAACATGTCCTCCGCGAGCAGACGCTCGGATAACTCCGCGGCGTGCTCGCCCTCGAGGAGGCCGGCCGCGAGGCAATGGGCGCCGTTGGATGCCATCACCGCGCACGGCCGTTTTTCGCCGTCGAGTGCGAGCGCGAGCAGCTTTTCTTTTTTCAGCCAGAAGTCGCGCTCGAAGTTGGTCTTGAGGGTGCGCGCTTCCTCGCGCAGATGGTCACGCAACTCGTGCTTGTTCATGCGGCCGGCGGCCTCGGCTAGGGACGCATACGCGGCGTAAAGGTAGCCCTGGACCTCGGCGAGCGCGATCGGAGGTTTGGCGAGCGTACCGTCGGCGTGCGATATCGAATCGAGGGAGTCCTTCCACCCCTGGTTAGCAAGGCCGCGCGGCGTCTCGCGCTGATACTCGATGTAACCGTCGCCGTCGCGATCGCCGTAGTTACCAATCCAGTCGAGTGCGCGCTCGGCATTCGGCCATAGCTCCTCGGCGAGCTGCAGATCTCCGGTGGTGGCGACGTAGCGCCCCATCAACCATAGAAACAGCGGGGTCGAATCGACGCTGCCGTAGTAGCGTCCGAACGGAATTTCACCGGTGTTGGCCATCTCGCAGGCACGCAGCTCGTGGATGATCTTGCCGGGCTGCTCGTCGCGCGCCTCGTTGCTTTCGCTTCCTTGGAGCGCTGCGAGCTTGCGCAACACTCCCGCGCCGAGCTCGGGAAAAAACGGCAGCACCGAGAGCGCCGTGATGATGCTGTCGCGCCCGAAGAGTGTCGCAAACCACGGAATCCCGGCCATGATGCTATGGCCACCGGCACTGGCGGTAGTCAAAGCAGCGAGGTCGCCCAAAGACTTATCGATCAACGAGTTCGCGATCTGATTGCTGGTGGTGATGCGGGTGAATCCCGCAGTAACCTCCGCAACCTCATGGCGGCGGCGCTCCAACGCGTTGGCGAAAGTCCGTGGCACCGAGATTTTGCCGTTCGAGGCGGCAACTTCCTGGCGCGCTTCGATGCCGATTTCCATTTCCATGGTGGCGTCGCGCTTGAGCGACAACATAAAAGACGCGTTGGAATCAGTCAGCGTCGTCGGTTTGCGACTGAACTCCAGCAGCGTCGCACGATTGATTCGATCCAATCCGCGGTAGCGAAACTCGACTGAGGATTTTCCCACTCTTGCCGGAGCGGTTTCGCCGCGATTGCGGCGCGACAGCCCTCGCACCTCGAACATGTCGCGGAAGTCGGCGCCGAGCGCGAAATCCAATTCGATTTTGACCGTGGCCGACGCATAGTTGCGCAGCGCGATTCGCTGGATGAGACCGGTGCCACTCAAGACCCAACTGCGCTGAATCTGGATCAAATCGCGCGGTAACAGGCTCGCATCGCCGACCCCGCCGAGGTCCGGGTTGGTGAGATTTGCACGAACTTCCGCGTTGTCATCGCTTACGTAGGAATTTAGAAAGTGCGGGACCTCGCCGGCAATGCGAATCTCGAAGCAACTCAGGTGGCGGGTGTCGCGATAGAAAAATCCCAGCGCCTCGAGCGGCGACTCCAGGATGTCGCCGGTGGTCTCGAAGATGGCAAAGGTTTCGTCATGCGCGAGCACCCGGGTGGTGCGCCGCGACGCCATCGCGGAGGCGAGGATATAGAAATCGCCGCTGATCCTGCGCAGGCTGCGGCGCGCGCTCGCCACGCCGCGACCGTTGGAGGCGCCGCCGGGTTCGCGAGTGGGAACGACGATGGCAACTTCGCCGCGCTTTGCCGATTCAGATGGAGTTGATACCACGTCGCAAACCTTTCGCAGAATTGGGTTGGGAGCCGGTGCTGATGACCCTGGATTCCGGCCTCCTCCACACCTACCCGCGCCGCGCGATCGTATCAACTACAAAGGATGCGTATCGCGACCGGTGCCTGAAGATTGCTGGCGACTGCAATCCGGCGCGATAATCAGCGCCTGTGTACGAAGCCGATACTATTGCGAAGCTGCTCGAACGCGCTGCGGCGCCGGACCCCGCGCTCGCCGCCCCCGGCCGCCAGGCGCTGAGCTATCAGGGGTTGCGCGCGCTCATCGCACAAACCGCGCACACGCTCAATGCGATGGGAATCGGCGCGGGCGATCGCGTCGCGATCGTCCTGCCCAATGGTCCCGAAATGGCCAGCGCGTTTCTCACCGTGGCGAGTATCGCGACCGCGGCGCCGCTCAATCCCGGCTACCGCGAAAGCGAATTCGAGTTCTATCTCGCGGACCTGAACGCAAAAGCGCTGCTGATTCTCGAGGGCATGGACAGTCCCTCGCGGGCGATCGCGAAAGCGCGCGGCATTCCAATAGTCGAGCTCGAAGTGGATGCGTCGAAGCCTGCGGGCGAATTTACCCTGAAGCCTTTCGCCTCGGCGTCGCTGCCGCGATTATCATCCACGCGCGATGCCGCGCCGGATGACATCGCGCTGGTTCTGCATACTTCCGGGACTACCTCCCGACCGAAGATCGTTCCGCTCTCGCATCGCAATGTCGCGGCATCGGCGGTCAACATCGGCACGACGCTACATCTCCGGCGCGAGGACGTCTGCCTCAACATCATGCCGCTGTTTCACATCCATGGCCTGATCGGTGCGGTACTGTCGAGCATCGCGGCGGGCGCATCTATCGCGTGTGCACCCAGCTTCGATGCGCTGAAATTTTTTCGTTGGTTCGCCGAAACCAATCCCACCTGGTACACCGCGGTGCCTACTATGCATCAGGCAATCCTGGGGCGCGCCGTGCGCAATTCCGCAGTCATCGGCGGCCGGACGTCTGCGCTTGCTTCGATCGTCATCGTCGTCGCTGCCGCCGCCGGTAATGGAGGAACTTGAGAAAGTGTTCGGCGTGCCGGTCCTCGAATCGTACGGCATGACCGAGGCTGCACATCAAATGGCGTCCAATCCGTTGCCTCCCGCGAAACGCTTTGCGGGCAGCGTCGGGATCGCGTCCGGTCCCGAAATCGCGATCATGAATGATTCCGGCCATCTCCTGACGGCCAATGACATCGGCGAGGTGGTGATTCGCGGCCGCAACGTGTTTGCGGGCTACGAAAACAATCCCGAGGCGAATGCCATGGCGTGGAGCAACGGGTGGTTCCGCACCGGCGATCAAGGATACCTCGACGACGCGGGATATCTCCGGCTCACCGGGCGTCTCAAGGAACTCATCAACCGCGGCGGCGAAAAAATCAGCCCGGTCGAGGTCGAGACCGCGCTGCTGGGTCATCCCTCGGTGGCGCAAGCGGTGGCATTCGCAATGGCGCATCCGATGCTCGGCGAGGAAGTCGCAGCAGCGGTCGTATTGCGCGACGGTATGCAGGGCGGCGATGAACACGAGCTGCGGGAATTCGTGGCGGCCCGCCTTGCGCAGTTCAAGGTCCCGCGCAAAATCATCTTCCTCGCGGCGATCCCGAAAGGACCGACCGGCAAACCGCAACGCATCGGCCTCGCAAAAGTTCTCGGTTTGGAATCGTGAGGATCGCCATCTTCGGCGCCGGTGCGATCGGTGGCTTGATCGGTGTTAAGCTGGTGCAGGTGGGCGCCGAGGTGACGTTCATCGCGCGCGGCCCGCATCTCGAGGCGATGCGCACCAACGGCATCACCCTTATCAGCGAAGGCAAGCGCGTCACGGTGAAGGCAAATTGCGCGTCGGACTCCGACGCGATCGGCCCGCAGGACTACGTCTTCGTGACGCTCAAGGCGCATTCGCTGCCCGCTGCTGCGCCTCATATCGCGAAACTCCTCGCACCCGATACCGCGCTGGTGGTCGGCGTCAACGGCATCCCTTACTGGTATTTCTACGGTCTCGACTGTAGGTGGCGCGATCGCAACGTCGAGAGCGTCGATCCCGGCGGCATCGTATGGCGCACTCTACCGCCTTCTCGCGTGATCGGATGCGTGGTTTATCCGGCCGCCGAAGTTATCGAGCCCGGCGTCATCGAGCACACCTACGGGAATCGCTTCTCGTTGGGCGAGCCCGACGGATCGAAAAGCGGGCGGGTCGATACGCTGGCGAAACAATTGATCGCAGCCGGCCTGAAGGCTCCGATCAGATCCAACCTGCGCGACGAATTGTGGGTCAAGCTGTGGGGCAATCTATGCCTCAACCCGCTGTCAGCTTTGACAACCTCGACTCTCGATCGCCTTGCCGGCGAATCCGACCTGCGCGACGTCAGCCGCACCATGATGCGCGAGGCACAAATGGTCGCCGAAGCGCTCGGGGTGAAATTTGGCGTCGACCTGGAAAGGCGCATCGACGGCGCGCTGGAAGTCGGTGCGCATAAGACCTCGATGCTGCAGGACCTCGAGCGCGGGCGTCCCATCGAAATTGATGCGTTACTGGGTGCCGTGGTTGAACTCGGCACTCTGACCGGCCACCAGATGCCGATGTGCCGTGCGATTCTTGCGCTCACGCGCGAGCGCGCGCGCCGCGCCGGTAGCTACCCAGGTTAGTGCGCGTTAAATTTTTAGACCGACGCCCGGAGGCTCGTGTCTACCCGCTACTAAACGTCGGATTGTGTTACTTTGTGATTTGCTTCGCTTAAGAGCCCATGCAAGCCTACTAAAAGACGGATTGCACTACTAAAAGGGGCCTGGAATGAGCGAGCCGGGGAGCATCGCACTCACATCCGGAGAAATTTCTCTCACCGCACTGGAACTGCTCGGGCGAGGCACGCCGCTGGTCATGCTGCATGGCCTCGGCGGCAATGCCCTGTCATTCCAGACACTCATCGAGAGTCTGCCCGGTCGCCATGTGATTGCCATCGACATGCCGATGCATGGTCACAGCGGCGCGGTGCCGAGCCTGGAACTGCCCGACCTCGCGAGGCTGATTTTCGACGCTGTCGATGCGCATTTAGGGCGGCGCGCCATCTGGTGCGGACATTCCTGGGGCGGCAAAGTCGCCGCCATCGTGGCCGCACAGAATCCACACGCGGTCGAGTCGCTAATCCTGCTCGATCCGAGTCCCGCCGGCGAGATTGCGCTTCCGCCTGAGCTCGCGGTCGATATGACGTTCAGCGCCGAACTCGGCCCCTGGGATACCCTTGAGGCAGCTTGCGATGCGGTCCGCCATCTCCCGCAATATGCCAACTGGGACGCCGACCGTGAGCGCGCGTTTCGCCGTGGCCTGAGCCGTGATGCTAACGGCCTGTGGCGTGCGGTCGCCTCGCGCGAGGCGATGGTCGCCATCTGCGCGGCGCTCGGCAAAGATCACTCGACGCTGATTCGCACGATCGATTGTCCGACACTGTTGGTCGTCGCCGATCAGAGCCTCGGATGGCAGGAAGTCACGAACATCGCGCTGCTGCCTCGCGCGGGGTGCGTGGTGCTGAGCTCGAATCATTGGTTGATGTTCGACAATCCGGACGACCTGGCGCGTGCGATCGGCCAATGGATCGAGCCCGAGCGCGAGGCCGCCACGGCATCGCGTCCCTAGGCGCTCCCTTTTAAATCGCGAGCGCTTGCGATAGTTGCGGCACTGCGGCATTGCTACGTCTGCCGTCACGGATCAATGTCGACACGCAAACCAAGATCGTCGCCCGCAAGGGTATCCGATGCCTGCCCCGACGCATGGGCTTGAAGGCGCTTCGGCCACGCTGCTGTTGGTGCTGGCGGCGCGCGCGCTGGCCCGACTCGACGCGCCCGAGCTGAAATTCAACGATCCTGCCGCTGAACGCATCCTGCACGAGATGCATCTCGACCCCCATGATTTCCATCTCAATCGGCGCGAGGCGATCACCGTCGTCTTACGTGCGCAGTGGTTTGCCGATCGGCAGCGCGAATTCTTCGAGCGCTATCCCGACGGCGTCGCGCTCAACTTCGGATGCGGCTTGACTGCGAGCTACGAGCAGGTGGCCGATGCCGCCGGTGGCCGCTTCAGTTGGTTCGACTTCGACCTCGCGCCGGTGATCGCCCTGCGCGGAAAATTCTTTGCCGACTGCGCGCGACGCCGGATGGTGATCGGCGATGCTACTCGCGATCCGTTCGACCAGGCACCATGGCGATCCGGGCAGCCGGCGCTGGTGAACGCCGAGGGATTACTCTACTACCTGCGGCCCGCCGCGGTTGCGGCATTCCTCCGCGGAGCGGTACGCGCCGCCGATAAGCGATCCGCACCGATGGAGATGCTATTCGACTATGCGAGCCCGCTGGCGGCGCGCTACCTCGAGCGCCATCCCGCGCATCGGCAGTTCGGCAGCCGCTACGACTGGACGTTGAAACAGCCGCGCGAGTTGATGGCGATCGAGCCGCGCCTCGAAATCCTCGAGGACTCAGACCAGTTCGCGGGCGCGATGCATCGGCTGTCGCGCACCATCAACGCGATCCATCGGATGGTCACTGGCGGCAACCTCGGAGGATGCATGCATCTGCGGCTGGCGCACGCGACTGCACCCCCTCCTTGAACCTCCCCCATGCAGCATGGGGGAGGGCCTACTTCTCGACCCACCACGGACGCCGGCCTGCGTGACGCTTGTGGAACTCCGCCGTCCAGCCGGATTTCTCGCGCTGCGGATGATGCGACAGCACCAGCGACGCCATCGGGAACCTCGCGCACGATAGTCGTGCCCGAGGCTACATACACGTCGTTGCCGAGCTTGACCGGCGCCACTAACTGCGTGTCACATCCGACCATGCAATGGTCGCCGATCTCGGTGACGAATTTATCGTAGCCGTCGTAATTCACCGTGATGACGCCGCATCCGATGTTGGTGCCCGCGCCAATCACCGCATCGCCGAGGTAGCTCAGATGACTCGCCTTGCTGCCGATGCCGAAGCGCGCCTTCTTGGTCTCGACGAAGTTGCCGATGCGATTATGCCCCGCCAGCTCGGTGCCGGCGCGCAGATGCGCAAACGGCCCGATTTCGGAATCGGCGCCGATGTGGCATTCCTCGGCGCGCACGCCCAGCTTCAGATGGCATCGATCGCCGATAGTGACATTCGAGAGCCATGCGGTGCCCTCGATGCGCACGCCGCGCCCGATTTTGCTCGCGCCGAGAATCTGCACGTTGGGACCGATGACGGTGTCGGCGCCGATCTCGCGCAGTCGGCGCGATGTAGGCCGTAGCGGGATCGATGAACGTCACACCGGCGGCCATCAGCTTGCGGTTCGTCTTGTCGCGAATGTCGGCTTCCATCGTTGCAAGCTCCTCTCGTGAATTGATTCCGGCAAATTCGGTCGCGTCGGCGGCGCGCCATCCGAGGATGCGCATCCCGCGAGCGCGCGCGATTCCGACGATATCGGTCAGGTAGTACTCGCCCTGCGCGTTGTTGGGCGCGAGCTCGTCGAGGGCCTCGCGCAGAAAGGCGGCATCGACGAGGTACACGCCGGTGTTGATTTCGGTGATGGCGCGCTGCTCGGGCGTCGCATCGCGCGCCTCGACGATCGCGGTCACGTCGCCGGAAGCATCGCGAATCACGCGGCCATAGGATGCGGGGTCATCGAGGCGTCACGGTGATGAACGACAAGCTCGATGCGGCAGCACGATGCGCCGCACGAAACGCCGTCAGCGTCGCGGGCGAGAGCATCGGCAAGATCGCCGTAGGTGATGAGGATGTCGCCGGCGAAATCGCGCGGGATGGCCGCCATGCCACATCGCGCGGCGTGGCCGGTCCCGCGCTGCTCCGGCCTGGAGCGCGAACTGCGAGCTTCGCGGCTGCCGGGAAAGCCGCGCGCGCGATGGCCTCGACCTCGCGCGCCTGGTGGCCGACGACGACACACAGTGGCGTCGGGGCGAGCGCGGCGACGGCGCGCATCGCGCGCAGAAGCATCGGCTCGCCGCCGAGTTCATGCAGCACCTTGGCGCGCTCGGAGCGCATCCGGGTGCCGAGTCCGGCGGCGAGGATGATGGCGGCGAATTCGGGCATCGCAGACCTAACCCCTGACCCCTTCCCTTGAGCGAAGGGGAACAGAAAATCCGTCGGAGGGGATTCTTGCTTCTATTTCATGTTGAAGGGAGTGCGGCAAAGAGCAGAGGCAGAATCCGGCGCTAAGGTCCCTCTCCCGCCCGTCACAGTTCATGCCGCGCAGCCATCGCACGAACTGCGCCGGGCACCTCCCCCAATCAATGGGGGAGGAATAGCAACACAGGAGATCAGACTGTCAGTCATACTCCGAATAATTCGATACCTTCCAGGTGTCGCCGTCCTTCTTCGCCGTGATCATCCAGAACTTGCGAAAGGTCCCGCCTTCGGGCACATCGATACGCGCCTTGAACAGGAACGTCGCCTTCTCGCCATCGGTGCGGGTTTTTTCCAGCGAGTAGTGAATCACCGGTTTGCGCGTCGACACATCGATGTGCTGACCCTCAGTCAGCTTCATCTCCTGATGTATCTTTTCGAGCGCGAGCCCGGTGGTCAGCTCCTGCATCTCGTTCTGATCGATGAGGATGTAGCGGGCCTCGATGAAGCGATCGACGACGCCGCGCGCGCTGTTGGGCGGCGTGCATCCGGCGATCAACGCAAAGAAGTAGGATGGGGAGGAGGAATCCGTAAACCTCTCCCCTAACCCCTCTCCCTGCAGGAGACGGGAACCAGAGGTGGTAACTCATCGTTTTTTGAATAGTGCCTCCAGCTTTTCTTGCGCCGCCGACTTCGACGACGCACCCACTGCCGCACCTTTGCCGCCGCCCGGTGCGAAGTATTCGCAAAAATTGAAGCGCTCCTTGTCGACCACCCGCTCGGCCTGATTCTCCCGGCATGCGTTGTTGTACGAGGTATCGAAGAAGTTGCAGTTGCGGCAGACGTGCAGCGCACGGCCGCATCCTTCGCATTCGTCGCGAAATCCCACCCGCTCGACGACCTCGGTCGCTCTGCCGCAATGCCAGCACTTCATAGCCATTTATCAGGATAGCGACGCCGCCCCATCTGTGCGAGGCACTTTAGCAGCTGCGATTCGATTGGTAGCATGACCGCAGGATGCTGCAACGACATCGAAGCGTTTGCGACGCTCGCTGGCGAAAGCGGCGCGCGCCTCGCGACATACGGTCGGACAACTATCGCCGCGACCTGATGTCGTTGCGCGCGTTTCTGCTCGAGCGCGGCACGCCTCGTCGATGCGAATGGCGAGGTCACCGTCGATGCGATCACGGCCGACCACGTTCGCCAGTACCTTGCCGAGCTGATGCGCAATTCGGCCGCGCGCGCCACCGTGCAGCGCCGGCTGGCCGCCATCAAGGCATTTTTCCGCTACCGCGAGGCGAGTGGCGGCGCGACCAGTCCGGTTCGCTCGTTGCGATCGCCGAAATCGCAGCGCCATCTGCCGTCGATTCTCGAGGAGACCGAGGCGCAAGCGGCTCGTCGAGCATAAGCCCGAAGCGTCGAGTACGCCCGCGGCGGCGCGCAACCGCGCGATCCTCGAGGTGCTGTATTCCTCGGGCCTGCGCGTGAGCGAGCTCGTCGGGCTCGACTGGCGCGATATAGATGATGAGCTCGGCATGCTCACCGTGCGCGCCGGCAAGGGTGCCAAGGATCGCGTCGTCCCGATCGGCGAGCCCGCCCTCGATGCGCTCAAGGCGTGGCGCATCGTGATGCCGATTCCCGCCGACCCGAATGCCCCCGTAATCACCAATCTGCGCGGCACGCGGCTGACCACTCGCAGTGTCGAGAATATCGTGGCGCAGCGCATCCAGGATGCCGGCCTGACATCCAGCGTCACGCCGCATGGCCTGCGCCATTCATTCGCGACGCATCTGCTCAACGCGGGGGCCGACTTGCGCTCGATCCAGGAGATGCTGGGCCACGCGAGCCTCGCCACCACTCAGCGCTATACTCACGTGAGCGTTAATCGGCTGAAGGAGGTGTATCGCCGCGCGCATCCGCGGGCTTAAAATGGGATCGAAATGGAATTTCACGGGACGACAATAATTTCGGTGCGACACGCGGGTCATGTGGTGGTCGCGGGCGACGGCCAGGTCACGATGGGCAACGCAACCATCATGAAGAAGACCGCCAAGAAAGTGCGCCGTCTGCACAACAACCAGGTGCTCGCCGGCTTTGCGGGGGCCGTCGCCGACAGCGTCGCGCTGTTCGACAAATTCGAGGGCAAGCTGCAGGAGTACAATGGCGTCCTGCGTCGCGCGGCGGTCGAGCTCGCGAAGGATTGGCGCACCGATCGCATCCTGCGCCGCCTCGAGGCGCTGCTGGTGGTCGCCGATCGCGAAACTTCCTTGATGATTTCCGGCACTGGCGAGCTGATCGAACCCGACGACGGCGTCCTCGCCATCGGATCGGGCGGCAACTATGCGCTGTCGGCCGCGCGCGCGCTGATTCGGCATGCGCCGCAGATGAGCGCGCGCGAGATTGCCGAGGGCGCGATGAAAGTGGCGTCGGAGATTTGCGTCTACACCAACGACCAGTTTGTCATCGAAGAGATTTGAGCCGTCCGCGCGTGATTCCCGCACCGTGATGATCGTGGTTAATTATTAGCGATGCCCGAACTACTCGCTCCGCCTGCGGTGATGACGCCGCGCGAAATCGTTTCCGAGCTCGATCGCTACATCGTCGGGCAGCATGACGCGAAGCGCGCCGTCGCGATCGCGTTGCGCAATCGATGGCGCCGGCAAAAAGTCGCCCCCGAGCTGCGCGATGAAATCGCACCGAAGAACATCCTGATGATCGGGCCTACCGGGGTCGGCAAAACCGAAATCGCACGACGTCTCGCGCGCCTCGCCGCGGCGCCCTTTATAAAGGTTGAGGCTTCCCGCTACACCGAGGTCGGCTACGTTGGTCGCGATGTCGAATCGATGATTCGCGATCTGACCGAGCTCGCGGTGAAGATGGTCCGCGAGGAGGCGCAGCGCGGCGTCGAGGTTCGTGCGCGCGAAAACGCCGAAGAAAAGCTCCTCGACATTCTGTTTCCTTCGCCGACCAAGGTGCGCCGCCCGATGGGGATCACGCCGGAGGGCACCATCGAGGTCGAGGATTCTTCGCGCACCGATACGCGCGAGAAGCTGCGCAAGCTGCTGCGCAACGGCAACCTCGACGATCGCGAGGTGGAAATCGAAGTCAGCGCGCAATCGACGCCGACGGTCGAGGTCTTCACGCCTCAGGGCATGGAGGAGATGGGGTTCAATATCAAGGACCTCATGAGCCAGATCATGCCGAAGAAGACGCGCAATCGTAAGGTCAAGATTCCCGAGGCGCTCGAGCTGCTCTCGCAGGAAGAAGCCGCCAAGCTGGTCGACATGGAAAACGTCGCGCGCGAGGCGGTGGTGCGCACCGAGCAGAGCGGCATCATCTTTATAGATGAGATCGACAAGATCGCGGGGCGCCAGGGTGCCGGCGGTCCCGATGTCTCGCGCGAGGGCGTGCAGCGCGACATGCTGCCGATCGTCGAAGGTTCCAGCGTCAACACCAAGTACGGCGTCGTGAAAACCGACCACATTCTGTTCGTGGCCTCGGGCGCCTTTCACACCTCCAAGCCGTCCGACCTGATTCCCGAATTCCAGGGCCGGTTTCCGATCCGCGTCGAGCTGAGCGCCTTGACTCGCGAGGACTTTATCCGGATTCTAACCGAACCCGAAAATGCGCTGACCAGGCAGTATGTGGCGTTGATGGAAACCGAAAATCTCAACCTGACTTTCACCGATGATGCGGTGGCCGCGCTGGCGGAAATCGCGGCGCAGGTGAACGCGCGTTCGGAAAATATCGGCGCGCGCCGGCTGCATACGGTGCTGGAGCGGCTCCTCGAAGAAATTTCCTTCAGCGCACCTGAACTCAAAGAACGCGACATCCGGATTGACGGCGAATACGTGCATCGCCGTCTGGATCCAATCCTCAAAAATGAGGACCTGTCGCGCTACATCCTGTAACAATCGTGGGCTATAGGAAGTTGGAAGCGTCGCAGGCCGAAAATGCGACGCCGCGATGCATTTTGGTTTGAGGCCGAAAAGAGCGATATTCGCCTGATTACCGATGCACGCGAAGCCGACGGCATGGAGGGTAAAACTATGGGACGGATTTTCTTTCAGCGCGCGAATCTGATCGACGGACGCAACCCGCGAAAAAAGAACGCGACCGTCGTGGTCGAGAATGATCGCATCACCGCGGTCGCGACCAACGGCGACGCTCCCAAGGCAACGCCCAACGACGTGGTCTACGATCTCGCCGGCCGCTCGCTCATGCCCACCATGGTGCAGTGCCACTACCACGTCGCCTACGACAACGTCCGCGACCTCGAGCAGATCGACCTGAAGCATCCGCCCACCATGCTCGCCCTGATCGCCGCGAAGAATGCCGAATTGCTGTTGCGCTCGGGTTTCACCGGCGCAGTCGGCGCGGGCACGCTGCACAACATCGACGTGACGCTGAAGCACGCGATCGAAGCCGGCATGATTCCCGGCCCACGCTTCATGACCTGCGGACGCGACGTCATCACCACCGGCGATTCGGTCGATGTGCATCCGAGCTGGTGGAAGTTGCAGATGGACGGCCTCGCGCTGGTCTGCGATGGCCCCGATGAGTTCCGCAAAGCCGTGCGCAACGAGATCAAGCAGGGCGTGGAAATCATCAAGACTTATCCGACCGGCGGTCACGGTCTGTCGTTTTCCGCCGACGTGATGACGATGACGGTCGAGGAAATGCAGGCGGCCGCCGATGCGGCGCACGAGCGCGGCCGAAAAATCCGCGGACACATCATTTCAAGGCGCGGGATCGTCGCCGCGCTCGACGCGAAGTACGACGTCATCGATCACTGCGACATGATGGACGAAGAAATCATCGAGCGGCTGGTCGAGCAGGGCACCTTCGTGACTCCGAGTCTCTATTTTCCCTACATGATGACCGAGCAGAAGCGGCAGACCGGAAGCGCGGCGATGCCCGGCGTCGATGCGCTGGAGCGCGGCCTCGAACATTCCTACAAAATGTTACCCAAGGCGAACGCGGCCGGGGTCAAGCTGGTCATCGGCGACGACTTCGGCATCGAGGGGCTGCCGCACGGCGACTACGCGAAGGAGCTGCAGGCATACGTCAAAGGCGCCGGCATCCCGGCCATCGACGTGATCGGATGGGCGACGCGCAACGGCGCCGAGCTGCTCGGCATGAAGGACGACCTCGGCACCATCGAGAAGGGCAAGCTGGCCGATCTGCTGGTCGTCAACGGCGACCCGTCGAGTGACATCGCGCTGCTGGCCGATCGCGCGAAGCTCGATGTCATCATGAAGGGCGGCAAGTTCGTCGAATGCCAACTGACGCCGGGCAAAGCGATGGCCCGGTCAGCGTAATTCCCTCTCCCGAGCCTGTTGGCTGCAACAGGCGATTGCTGGGAGAGGAAGCGAGGCGACGTTGCCGTCGCCGAGCAGGTGAGGGTGCAGACGAGTGCAAGATCTTTTGGATAGGGCGCAAATTCTGGCCGAGGCGCTACCTTATATAAGGCGCTTCCGCGGCAAGACCTTCGTCATCAAGTACGGCGGCCATGCGATGGGCTCGCCTGAGCTTGCCGAGGCCTTCGCGCAGGACATCGTGCTGCTCGATTTGGTCGGCATCAATCCGGTCGTCGTGCACGGCGGCGGTCCGCAGATTACGCAGCTCATCGACAAGCTCGGACTCAAGTCGACCTTTGTGCGCGGGATGCGCGTGACCGATGCGCCTACGATGGAAGCCGCCGAGATGGTGTTGCAACGGATCAACAAGGACCTCGTGCAATCGATCTCGCGCCAGGGCGGCCGCGCGGTCGGGCTCTCGGGCAAAGACGCCGACATGATAGCCGCGCGCAAGATGCAGATGGTCGTCAGCGATGCGTCGGGCCGCAAGAGCAAAGTCGATGTCGGCCTCGTCGGCGATGTGGTGGAAGTGAACGTCGACATTCTGCGCACGCTCGATGGCGCCGGATTCATTCCGGTAATCGCGCCGACGGGTTTCGATCGCGAAGGCCAGACTTACAACATCAACGCAGATATCGCGGCGGGAAAAATCGCGGGCGCGCTAAAAGCCGAAAAGCTCATTCTGCTCAGCGACGTTGAGGGCGTGAAGGATAAAGACGGCAACCTCATCGCGACGCTCGACCCGGCGCAGGCCAAGAAGCTCATCGCGCGCGGCGTGATTCACGAGGGCATGATTCCCAAGGTGGAATGCTGCATCGATGCGCTGCGCGAGGGCGTTGCGAAAACGCACATCCTCGATGGGCGGGTACGCCACGCGGTGTTGCTCGAGACATTCACTCACAGTGGCGTCGGCACCGAGGTGACTCCCGCGAGCGCCAAGGCCGCGGAGCTGAACGGCCGCACCCGCAGTGCACGCCAATAGTTTGAAACGTCTTTGCCGAGGAGTTTCACCATGGAGAACGAATTTACCGCCATTGTCGAACGCGACGGCGATTGGTTTGTCGCCTACTGCGCGGAGCTGCCGGGCGCGAACGGGCAAGGACGCACCAAAGAAGCGGCGGTCGCTGACCTGGGGGAAGCGATCAAGTTACTCCTTGAGGACCGTCGGGAAGACGCCTTACGTGGTCTGCCCTCAGATGCCGTTCGCGAGACCGTCATTGTAAAGTGAAACGTGGCGACCTTTTACGGCATCTCCGGCGACACGGTTGTTACCTTAAACGCGAGGGGAGTGCGCACTCGCTGTGGTGCAATTCTGGGACTGGAGTAGTTGAGGCGGTGCCGCGGCATATGGAGATCTCAAATAAACTGGCAAGCAAGATCTTCCGACGACTTTCAGTACCGGAGCCGGGCAAATGATTGGCGAAGCGATAGCAACCAGTTAGCACAATAGAAGGCAGAATTAGCCAGGAGAGGCCCTCGAACAAAAGGCAATGAACAGCGCTCAAATAGTCGAACTTACCCACGCACACATGGTCGATATCTACGGATGCCTGCCGCTCGCGTTCGTTCGCGGCGAGGGCTCCTGGCTCTACGATGCCGAAGGCAACCGCTACCTGGATTTTTTCTGCGGACTCGCAGTCACCAGCCTCGGCCATAAGCATCCGGGCGTGGTGCATGCGATCCAGGAGCAGGCCGAGAAGCTAATCCACGTCTCGAATGTGTTTCATACCGAGCCCGGCGCGCGTCTCGTCGAGCGTCTCTCGAAGCGCTTCGGTGGCGACGGCAAGGTCTTCCTCGGCAACTCGGGCGCCGAGGCGAACGAGGCGGCGATCAAGCTCGCACGCAAGTGGGGCCACAAGGACGGCAAGGGCCGCTTCGAAATTCTCGCGACGCTCGGATCATTCCACGGCCGCACGATGGCGACGCTCAGCGCCACTGGCCAGGAAAAATATCACCAGGGATTTTTGCCGCTGGTCCCAGGCTTCAAGTTAGTCAACTACAACGATGTCGGCGCGCTGGAAAAGGCGCTCACCGATCAGACCGTTGCCATCATGGTCGAGCCGATCCAGGGCGAGGGCGGCGTGGTGGTTCCCGCGCCCGACTACCTGAAGCGGCTGCGCGAGTTATGCGATCGCGCCAACCTCCTTCTAATCCTCGACGAAGTGCAGACCGGCACCGGCCGCACCGGCAAGTTTTTTTGCTACGAACACACCGCCATCAAGCCAGATATCGTCACCCTGGCGAAGGCGCTCGGCGGCGGCCTACCGATTGGCGCAATGATCGCCAAGCCGGAGATCGCGAGCGCACTGACGCCGGGTAGTCATGGCACGACCTTCGGCGGCAATCCGGTCGCCTGCGCGGCTTCACTCGCAGTCAACGACGCGCTCGATAAAGAAGGCGTGATGGCGAACGCGGCCGAGGTCGGCGCCTACATGCTGAAGCGCCTCAACGAAATCACCGCGAAGATGGATCGCGTCGCGGAAGTGCGCGGCCTCGGCATGATCATGGGCGTGGTGCTCAAGCACGATCCGAAGCCGGTCGTCGACGCATGCCTCAAGGAGCGTCTCATCGTGAACGGCACCGGCGGGACCGTGCTGCGCTTGCTGCCGCCGCTGAATCTCTCGCGCACCGATGCCGACGCGGGCCTCGCGATTATCGAACGCGCGCTGAAGGAAGCGCCGCTTCCAAAAGTTGCCGGAAAGTAGCGAGATCCGCCATGAAACGCGACTTTCTCGATCTATCGTCGCTCAGCTCCGACGAATTTCACGGACTCCTGACGCTCGCCGCGCGCCTCAAGGCCGAGCTGAAAATCGGCGTCGAGCATCCGCATCTGCGCGGCAAAACTCTCGCGATGGTTTTCCAGAAGCCCTCGTTGCGTACGCGCATCACCTTCGAAACCGGCATGGCGCAACTCGGCGGTCATGCGATTTATCTCGCGGCCGGCGACATCGGAATCGGCGAGCGCGAGTCGGTGAAGGATGTCGCGCGCACGCTGTCGCGCGCCGTCAACCTCATTATGATTCGCACCTTCGCGCATCAGACTGCGGTCGAAATGGCGCACGAGTCGAGCGTGCCGGTCATCAACGGGCTGAGCGACTTGCTGCATCCCTGCCAGTTGCTCGCCGATTTACAGACGATGCAGGAACGCTACGGCGCCGATATGAGTAAACTCCGAGTCGCATTCCTCGGCGATGGTTTCAACATGGCGCAGAGCTGGATCGAGGCCGCGGCGCTCGGCGGTTTCGAGCTGCGCGTCGCATGCCCGTCAGGGTACGAGCCGCAAAAAGCGTTCGTCGATCGCATGCGGCGCGAGGAACTGGGCGTCATCACCAACGATCCCGCCGAGGCAATCAAGGATGCCGACGTCGTCTACACCGACACCTGGACCTCGATGGGGCAGGAGAAGGAGGCAGCCAAGCGACGGCGCGACTTCAAGGAATTCCAGGTGAACAAGGCGATGCTCAAACGCGCCTCGCGCGATGCGCTCGTAATGCATTGCCTGCCGGCCCATCGCGGCGAGGAAATCACCGACGAGGTCATCGACGGTCCACAATCAGTGGTGCTCGACCAGGCCGAGAATCGTCTTCATGCGCAAAAGGCCGTGATGGTATGGCTGCTGCGCCCGGAAATCATGCAGCTCGTCGCTCCGCACGCGGGAAACTGAAATGGCAACTCAAGCGATCAAAAAAATGGTGCTCGCCTATTCCGGCGGGCTCGATACCTCGGTGATCCTGCGCTGGATCAAGGACGAGTTCGGATGCGAGATCATCGCGTTTTGCGCCGAAGTCGGGCAGGCCGAAGAAACCGTCGGCCTCGAAGAAAAGGCGCTCAAGACCGGCGCGAGCAAATTTCATCTGATCGATTTGCGCGAGGAGTTCGCGCGCGATTTCGTTTTTCCGCTGATTCGCGCCAACGCCGTGTACGAGGGTTACTATCTCCTCGGCACCTCGATCGCGCGCCCCGTGATCGCGAAGAAGCAGGTTGATATCGCGCGCGCTGAAGGCGCCGACGCCGTCGGGCATGGCTCGACCGGCAAGGGCAACGATCAGGTGCGCTTCGAAATGACTTTCGCGCGACTCGCGCCGGAGCTACGCGTGATCGCTCCCTGGCGTCGTCCCGAATGGCCGTTTACGGGACGCTCCGACATGCTCGCGTATGCGATCGAGAAAAAAATTCCGGTGCCCGTCACCGGCGAGAAACTCTACTCGATGGATCGCAACCTGGTGCACATCAGCTACGAGGGCGGCATCCTCGAGGATCCGTGGCGCGAGCCGTACGAAGATATGTTCCGCCTCACCGTTGTCGCCCAAGGACGCGCCGAACGAACCCGAGTATGTCGAGATCGAGTACGCGAAGGGCAATCCGGTCGCCATCAACGGCGAGCGGCTCGGTCCCGCGGCGATCATCGAGCGCGCCAATCAAATCGGCGGGCGCCACGGCATCGGTCGCGTCGACATGGTGGAGAATCGCTACGTCGGGATCAAATCGCGCGGCGTGTACGAGACGCCGGGCGTGACGATCCTGATGCATGGGCATCGCGCGGTCGAGCAACTCACCCTCGATCGCGAGGTGTTGCATCTGCGCGACTCGTTCATCCCGCGCTACTCCGAGATGGTGTACAACGGCTTCTGGTTCGCGCCCGAACGCGAGTCGCTGCAGGCGCTGATCGATGATGCGCAGCGCAATGTCGAAGGGGTCGCGCGCATCAAGCTGTTCAAGGGCGCCGCCACCATCGCGGGGCGCAAATCGCCGCGCTCACTCTATGATGCGAAGATCGCGAGCTTCGAGGAAGCCGGCGGTTATCAGCAGGCCGACGCGGAGGGCTTCATTCGGCTGTCGGGAATGCGGCTGCGCGCTTTGGCAAAAGTCGAGCGCGAGAGTAAGTAGACATCTGAGTGAACTATCTTGGGTAAAGTTCTTCCCTTCAAACCGAAGCGCAACGGATTGCGCCTGGAGCCGAAACCCGGCATCGGCGAATGTCCGATCTGCCAGCACAAGCTCAACGTCCACATCCAGCATCCCAACGGCGGCGTGAGTTGCGCGGCGCGCGGCTGCCGCTGCGAAACCCGCCCCACCGGCGAATGGCCCAAGGTGTAGGGCTTCTTTCTTCGACGATGCGGTCTCCTCCAAAATCTCCCGCTCGGCGTAGGGGCGACGAAACCTGCGACGAATGGTTCATTCGGCAGGTCGACCTCGGACTGCGCGATGTTAAACGCGGCGACGTCATCGAACACGAGGAGGTCGTGAAAATTTGGGAGCGAAGCGCCTCTCGCCCCATGTCATCCTGACGCAAGCTTGCGCCGCGGAAGGATCTCGGATCTTGAGGCACCACCGGCCCTCCTCATCGGATACCACCACGACTTTCCTGTGGCGCATCATCGAGGCCCTTGCCGAGGTCGAATCGCTGGGGCACCTTGGCGTTTCGAGATCCTTCCGCTGCGCAAGCTCGCGTCAGGATGACAAACCGCCCGAAACGAGGCGGCTGACCCGCACCGGCATTCCCTCCGATGGCGCTAGCGCGATGCTCGAACGAACTGGCCTCGCAACGTA
Organism: uncultured delta proteobacterium; assembly: GCA_963848285.1. Taxonomy (GTDB): domain Bacteria; phylum Desulfobacterota; class Binatia; order Binatales; family Binataceae; genus DATGKG01. The sequence goes on from CAWKCZ010000003.1 coordinate 662,442, forward strand.
GCCGGGCGCCGGCGCAAGCTCTACGCTCCGTAGCAGCTCCGACAAAACCACCTTCATTTGATAGGTTGCGAATGCGGCGCCGATACATCGTCGGGTGCCGCCGCCGAACGGAAAAAACGCATATGGATTCGGGCGCGTGTCGAGGAAACGTGACGGCTCGAACTTCTCGGGCTCCGGCCACAAGTCGGCGCGCCGATGCGTCAGGTAGATGCATGGCGCGAGCACCACGCCCTTCGGGAGATCGCGTCCGGCGATCTTCATCGGCGCCTGCAGCTCGCGCCCGACATTAGGCACCACCGTATCGAGGCGCATCGTTTCGTTGATGACGGCGTCCAGGTACTTCAGCGAATTGTCGTCAACCATGGAGGTCGCTTCCGCCTTCGTGGTTTCCATCACTTCAGGATTCGTCACCAAACGATTGACCGCCCACGCGAGCGAGGCCGCGGTCGTCTCATGCCCCGCGAGGATCAACGTCATCATCTCGTCGCGCAAAACGCCGTCGGTCATCGGCGTGCCGTTCCCGTCGCGCGCCAGCAGCATCGAAAGAATGTCCTCGCGGCCCGAGCGATTTTCCTCGCGACGGCGCGCGAACTCCGCGAACAGCAGCGCCTCGACCTCGCGATTGATGCGTACCAGTTTGCCCCACGGACTCCACGACCCCAGGTCAATCTGCATAGCGGGTAGCTGCAGCAGCGATCCGAAGCGTCCGGTCGAGACATCGAAGAACCTTCGGATGGCATCCTTCAGTTGTGCGGCGCCCGTCGAATCGTCGAGCCCGAACACCGCGCGCATGATGACCTCGAAGGTGATGGCGCGCATCCGCGGATGAATCGCGAAGGTCTCGCCCACAGGGAGTTTCACAAACGCCTCACGCGCGACGGATCGCATCATTGCGCCGTAGGCCTTCATCCGCTCGCCCTGGAACGCCGGCAGGATCAGGCGTCGCTCGTGCAGATGCGCCGCGCCGTCGAGGAAGAGCACCGACTTCTCGCCCATGAACGCGCCGAGTGGCCGGTTCGCCTTGCCCGCGTGCAGCACCTCGGTGTCACCGAGGAAAACCTCGCGCACCGCGGTCGGGTCGCTGGTGAAGACGAATGGCGACACGCCGGGAACCCGCACCGTGAACCAGTCGCCGAACCGTCGCGCGCAATCGTCCATGAAGGCGAACGGCTTGCGCACGAAATTGAAGGTTTCGAGGAAGCCCGGGCCGGGCGGCAGCACCGAAGCTTGAGCGCGGGTCCATTGCACGGCTGAGGCTTACCGCGCTGCGATCAGGCTGACAACCGCGAGCCTACTACTTGCTCCAGCCGAGCCAATGCTCGAGGCGCGAGTTCATGTTGTCGTAGTAGCCGCGCCATCCGGCGGGACGCTGCGGATGATTCTCCGGGGACGTGGCCGACGATGCCGCGTGGCCCCCGATTTGCCGATGCTTGTGCGAGGTCGTGCCCGCTGCGCCGTGCGCCTCGCCCTCGTCGCTGAGTTCATCGCCGTTGTCCGCTAGCTCATTGTCACTCGACGCCCGCGCCATCCACGCCGAACGCTGCTCCGCGCCCTCGCGGGTAATCTCGGTGAGCATCTCGCCCTCGATTTTCAATGTGGTGCCGTTTTCCCAATGCCACACCGCGGTGGTGAGTTCCGCGTCGCCGCAAAACTTGCAGCTATCGGGCTGGCCATAGCGTGCGGCCATGGCGTCGAACCAGTATTGCGCGTTATGCGTATCGAGCAGAATTTGCCCGCCGACCACGCGCCCCTGGTAAATCTGAAACGCGCCCGGCGATTTGATGCTCGCGCCGTGCAGCGCGGCCACCTGGTAAACCTGGTACTGCCGATCGCTGTCGGGATTGCGCGACGCATCGGGATAATGCGACTTCATCTCGTGCAGCGATGCGCCGAGCGTCACGCCGCCGAATTCGCCGGGCGCAGCAGAGCCGGCCGCTAGCGCAAAGGTCGCGAGCGCCATCAACATCGCGGTTGTCAGCACCATGCGCATCGCACAATTTTAACACGGTCGCATAAATCGAAAAGGATGTGGAAAGCCTCGCGCAACCCCCTTGCGGAGTTTTCCTCGGCGATGGACGATTGATGACAGTCGCGTTTGCGCCGCCCACGCACCCAACGAATGAAGCATAGGCCTTGCGAGATCGTCAGCTCCCCGCGCGCCTCCGAGCGCATCCGCGCCGCTGCCGCTTTCCTTGAGACGCTTCCAGTCGGGACCGAGGCCCTCGTGATTGCGGCCAGCCGCGAGGCCGGCGACGACCTGGTGCGCGACATTTCCCTGCGCCGTGGCTCGACCTTCGGCATCCATCGGTTGACTCTCAGTCGTCTCGCAGGCCTGCTCGCGAGCGATCGTCTGAGCGGCCAGGGCCTCGCGCCTGCCGCCGGGCTTGCGAACGAGGCGGTCACCGCGCGCGTCGTGCATCATATGCGTGGGACCGGCGCGCTCGCTTACTTCGAGCCGGTGATCGATCGTCCGGGATTTCCCCGCGCGCTGTCGCGCACGATTTCCGAACTTCGCCTCAACGCGATTCTTCCGGTCACGCTACGCGGGAAGGGCGGCGCTGCGGATGCACTCGCTAACGCCCTCGATGAATTCGACGTTGAATTGAAAAACGCCGGCCTCGCCGACCGCGCGAGGATTTTGCTTGCCGCGACGGACGCGTTGCGCTCCAGGGACGCTCCGCGTTTCGCCGGCATTCCGTGCGTCATGCTCGATGTCCCGCTCGAGGCCGCGCTGGAGGCCGCGCTGATCGCGGCGCTCTGTTCGCAGGCTCCAGCCTTTCTCGCGACCATGCCCACCGGTGATTCGATCACGAAGGAACATCTCGCGAAGGCGCTCCAGACCGAGACGATTGAACTGGGTCGCAACCAGGCTGCCGAAACCTCGTTAAGAAAATTGCAGGATCATCTTTTCGGCGATGCCCCGAAGGAATCGGATCTCGACCATACCGTGACGATCGTTTCGGCCTCGGGCGAAATGCATGAGGCGGTCGAGATCGCGCGGCGCATCCAGGACGAGGCGCGCCGCGGGGTCGCCTTCGATCGCATCGCGGTGCTGACCCACGTCGGCGAGCGCTACGGCCCCTATCTCGAGGAGGCGCTGGCGCGGGCGGGCATTCCGGCCTACTTCGCGCGCGGCACGCGACGTCCCGAGCCGGGGGGCCGCGCGCTCCTGCAACTGCTCGCCTGCGCGGCAGAAAATCTCTCCGCGAAATGCTTCGCCGAATATCTCTCGCTCGCGCAAGTGCCCGACCCCGACGCGAAGATCGCGGCGAGCGAAACGTTCGTGCTGCCTGAAGAGGAAGTTTTTTCCGCGCCGCTGGCGGCCGACCTCGAATTGCCGCCTGCGGTTCCCGAAACCGAGCCTCCCGAGGTCAGCCCGGTTCCCGTCGTCGAGGGTACGCTCAAGGCGCCCTGGCGATGGGAGAAACTGCTGGTGGAATCCGCGGTCATCGGCGGGCGCGATCGGTGGCAGCGCCGTCTCGCGGGTGTCGAGAATGAGCTGCGGCGCAAGCGCGGCGAGTTGCTCGAAGAAGAAACCGGCTGGATCGATCGGCAGCTCGTCGACCTCGATCATCTTAATACCGTCGCGATGCCGATCATCGACAAACTCGCGGCCCATCCGACCAGCGCGACCTGGCGCGAATGGCTCCAGTACCTGCGCGAGGTGACAGTCCTCGCGGTGCGCGACTCCGCCCCGGTCCTCAAGGCGCTCGCCGAGTTGCAGCCGATGGCGCCGGTCGGCCCGCTCGGCCTGAGTGAGGTCCGCACGGTTTTGACAGAGCGTCTGGGTCGGTTGGAGGCGCGTCCGCCTCGGCGTCGCTACGGATGTGTGTTCGTTGCGCCGCCTGCGTATGCGCGCGGAATGCAATTCGACATCGTCATCGTTCCCGGTCTCGCCGAACGGATGTTTCCCAAAAAGCTTACCGAGGATCCGATCCTCTCTGATGCGATCCGCCGCAACGTCAGTCCCGCTTTGAAAACTCAGTCGGCGCGATCGGAATCGGAGCGCCTCGCGCTGCGGTTGGTTGCCGGCGCCGCCACGCGCGCCGCGATGTTTTCGTATCCGCGCGTCGATCTCGATCAGGGCCGTCCCCGCGTTCCATCCTTTTATACATTGGAGCTGATGCGCGCTGCCGAGGGCCGCCTGCCCGGATTTGCCGAGCTCGCGCGCCGTGCCGCATGCGAGCAGGCGACGCGCCTGGGCTGGCCTGCGCCGGAAAATGAAAACGTCGCCATCGACACCGCGGAATTCGACCTCGCGGTGCTGAACAAGCTGGTCGGCAAGGATCCTGAGGAAACCATCGGCGCTGCTCACTACCTGTTGAATGAGGAATCCAACCCGCATCTGCCGCGGGCCTTGCGCGCGCGTGCCCGGCGCTGGCGCCCGAAGTGGACCAGTGCCGACGGGCTGGTCGATCCGGGTCCGGGCGCGATGCGCGCGCTCGAACGCCATCAGATTTCCGCGGCCGCCAACGTGCGCGCCTACTCGCCGACCGCGCTCGAGAATTTCGCGAAGTGCCCGTACAAGTTCGTGCTGCAGGCGATCTTCCGCCTCCAGCCGCGCGACGAATCCGAGGCGCTTGAAGCGATCGATCCGCTCACTCGCGGCAGCCTGACCCATGAGATCCAGTTCGAGGTCCTGAGCCTGCTGCGCGAGAAGAAGCTGCTGCCGGTCACCCCCGCCAACCTCGCAGCCGCGCAGGCCGAGCTCGAAGACCTGGTCGAGAATGTCGCCGAGCGATGGCGCGACCAGCTCGCGCCTGCCATCGAGCGCGTATGGAAGGACGGCATCGACTCGATTCGCGCCGACCTGCGCGAGTGGATGCGGCGCGCGTCGCAGGACCCGCTCAAGTTTCGTCCGGAGCGCTTCGAGCTGGCCTTCGGGCTCAAGGATCGCGAGCATGCCGATCCTGCGAGCTCGCCCGATCCCATCGAAATCGCAGGCGGCATGAAGCTGCGCGGCTCCATCGATCTAGTCGAGCGCTCCGCCGACGGGGTGCTGCGGGTCACCGATCACAAGACCGGCAAGGTGCGCGCGCAGAAAAACTTCATCATCGCGGGGGGCAAAACCCTACAACCAGTTTTGTACGCACTCGCGGCAGAACGGCTGCTCGCCGAGCCGGTGCGCAGCGGACGCCTCTACTACTGCACCGCGACCGGCAACTACGAGGAGCGCATCGTCGAGATCGATGAGACCGCGCGCGCGGCGGCGCTGGACTTCGTCACCACGCTGAAAGATGCGCTGGCGAAGGGTTTTCTGCCGGCGGTGCCGGAGCCGCGCGAATGCGTATGGTGCAACTTCCGCCGCGTGTGCGGGCCCTACGAAGAGCAGCGGATGCGCATCAAGTCGGGCGGCACCGCGCCGAGCGGCATCATCACCAAAAGCAAAGAGGCGCAGCGCATCGCTCCGTTGTGGACGCTGCGGGGCAAGCCGTGACGCCGGCCGACCAGCGGGTGCGCGATCGCATCCGGCGCGACCTCGATACCACGCTCGTCATCGAGGCGGCAGCCGGCACCGGCAAGACCACCGAGCTGGTCAACCGCATCATCGCGGTGATTGCGGCGGGGCGCGCGCGGCTGCGCGAAGTTGTTGCCGTGACGTTTACCGAGAAAGCCGCGGGCGAGTTGAAGCTGCGGCTGCGCGAGGAAATCGATCGCGCGTGCCGCGACAAATCGTTCAGCAAATCCGAACAGGCGCATCTGCTTGGCGCGCTCGAAGATCTCGAAGAGACCCGCATCGGCACCATCCACTCGTTTTGCGCCGACCTGTTGCGCGAGCGCCCGGTCGAGGCGCGCGTCGATCCTGCGTTCGAGGTCGCGCCTGAAGACGTCGCGACGGCGCTGTTCGAAAGCGCGTTCGAGCGCTGGTTCGAGGAGACGCTGAAGAATCCCGGCCCCGGGATGCGGCGGCTACTGCGGCGGCGCGATGCGATCCAGGGCGAGGGTCCGCGGCCGATCGCGCGCGGGGCCGCCAACGCGCTGCGCGAGTGGCGCGACTTCGACTCACAGTGGGAACACGTTGCGTTCGATCGCGATCGCGAGATCGATCACCTTGTCGACGACATCGAGAAGCTCGCGCGCATGGCCGAAGGTGGCCGTCCCGACGATTGGTTGCGCCGCTCGCTCGACGAAATTTGCCGCCCGGTGGCCGAGGCCACACGCCTCGAAGGTCCGCAGCGCGACCGCGACTACGATGCGCTCGAGCACGTGCTGACCTTGCTCATCCGCAACCAGAACAAATTCAACTGGGGCAGTCGCGGCGAGATGTTCGGCGAGCGTCCGCGCGCCGAGGTACTGACGCTGCGCAGCGCGCTGCACACGCGACTCATCGAATTTCGCGAAGCCGCGGGCAAGGATCTCGCGCCGCTGCTGCGCGAGGAGATGCGCCCGGTCACCAAATACTACGAGGACCTCAAACAGCGCGCCGGCGTGCTCGACTTCCTCGATCTGCTGCTGGTGGCGCGCGATTTGGTGCGCGACAACGCGGACGTGCGCGTCGATTTGCAGCACCGCTTCACGCACATTTTCATCGACGAGTTTCAGGACACCGATCCGCTACAGGCGGAGATCCTTTTGCTACTTTCGGCCGACGATCCTTCCGAGGCGAATTGGGAAAACGTGCGCCCGACGCCGGGGAAGTTGTTCATCGTCGGCGACCCGAAGCAATCGATCTATCGCTTCCGGCGCGCCGACGTTGCGCTTTACCAGGGGCTGAAGAACCGGCTGCTCGCGCGCGGCGCCGCATTGGAGCATCTCACAGTCAGCTTCCGGGCGAGCGCGGAAATCCAGGAATTCGTCAACGCCGCGATGGCGCCGCTGATGCCCGAGGAATCGGAAACCCAGCCCGCTTACGTGCCGCTGCAGAAATTTCGCGCCGGCGTCGAATCGCAGCCCGCGATCGTCGTGCTTCCGGTCCCGGCGCCGTATTCCGACGACGGCCGCTATATCCGCCAATGGAAAATCGACGAGTCGCTGCCCGACGCGACCGCCGCTTATGTCGATTGGCTGGTTCGCCACAGCGGGTGGACAGTGACCGAGCGTGAGGCGCCGGAGCGGCGGGTGCCGATCGAGCCGCGCCACGTATGCATTTTGTTTCGACGGCTGAACAGCTTCGGCGACGACGTCACGCGCCCTTACATCCGCGCGCTCGAGGCACGTCATCTGCCGCACGTGCTGGTCAAGGGCGGCTCGTTCAACGAGCGCGAGGAGGTCGAGGCGATTCGCAACCTGCTCGGCGCCATCGAGCGGCCCGACGACGAGCTGGTGGTGTTCGCGGCGCTGCGCGGCCCGGTGTTCGCGCTTTCGGATGGCGCGCTGCTCGAATATCGCGAGACCTTAAGGGCAGCCTTCATCCATTTCGAAAAATCCCAGATGACGCTTCCGATGACGTCCGCCAGGTCGCCGGCGCGCTCGCGATGCTGCGCGATCTTCATCGCGGGCGCAATCGCCGGCCCATCGCGGATACGATTTCGCGCGTGCTCAACCAGACCCGCGCGCACGCGGGCTTCGCGATCTGGCCGACCGGCGAGCAGGCGCTCGCCAACGTGATGCGCCTGATGGACATGGCGCGGCGCTACGAGGCGCGCGGCGGCGGCACATCGTTTCGCGGCTTCGTGGACGAACTCGAAGCGCGCGCCGAGCGCGACGAAGCGAGCGAGGTGCCGGTGGTCGAGGAGGGCACCGAGGGCGTGCGCATCATGACGGTGCATCGCGCGAAGGGGCTGGAGTTTCCGGTCGTCGTGCTCGCCGATCTGACCTGCCGCGAAACGCGCGATCCTTCGCGGCACGTGAATCCGTCGAAAAAGCTCTGCGCGCAGCGGCTCGCCGGATATGCGCCGGTCGAGCTGCTGCGAAATTCCGAAGATGAGACTCGGCGTGAGCAGGAGGAGGCGGTGCGGGTGCTCTATGTAGCAGCGACTCGCGCGCGCGATCTGCTCGTCGTCCCGGCGGTCGGCGACGAGGAGCGCGAGGGCTGGCTGCAGCGGCTGAATCCGGCGATTTTTCCTGAGCCGAAAAAACGGCGCGGGCCGATCACGCGTACGCCGCCGGGCGTTCCGGAATTCGGCGACGACAGCGTGCGCGTCCGCGTCAACGGTTACGGCGCCGCGGGCAAGGAACGTTCGGTGATGCCCGGGATGCATAACGCGCGCGTCGGGTCGCATCGCATCGTGTGGTGGGATCCGGCGCGGCTCGAACTCGACGTGCGCGAGACGATGGGGCTGCGGCAAATCCGGCTGCTCGAACAGGATGAGAAGAAGGAGCGCTCAACCCGCGGCATCGAGCAGTGGAATTCATGGAACGCGGCGCGTGCGAAGCTGCTGGCGACCGGCGAGAAGGAAACCATCGTCGTAAAAACGGCGACCGAGCTTTCGAAGGAGCCATCTGCCGAGCCACTGGAGGTGGACATCGAGGTCATCGAGACGGCGCGCGATGCGAAACGTCCGCATGGTCCGCGCTTCGGCAGCCTGGTGCATCTGGCGATGCTGCGGGTGAACCTGGACGCATCCGACAATGCGATCCGCGTGGCAGTTGCAGCCGAAGGACGGATGCTCGGTGCCGATGATGCGGAAATCGCGGCGGCCGCGAAGGCCGTGGCGGTCGCACTGAAGGCGCCGCTGATGGCGCGGGTGCGCGCGAGTTCCGACCTCCGGCGCGAATGCCCGGTGCTGCTGAAACTCGCTGACGGCGCGATCGTCGAGGGCATCGCGGACCTCGCATTCGCCGAGAGTTCGAACGGCAAGACGATCTGGAACATTGTCGATTTCAAAACCGACGTGGCGATCGCCTCGCGCCTCGAGGAGTACCGCGCGCAGATTGCGCTCTATGCCCGCGGCATCGCGCGCGCGAGTGGCCTGCCGACGCGCGGCATCCTGTTCTGGATCTAGGATTTTCGCGGTGTTCAATTCGAAGAGCAACTCCGTGGAACCGTAGGGGGCGTTCACGAACGCCCCCACGGTTCGACGGTTTTTGGCAAGTTCCAAGGTCGAGGATTCGAACGCGCTCCGCATTCCTCTTCTCTGATGCGCGGCGGACAAATAGCATCGCGCTATGGCAATCGACATCATCTATAGCGAGAATGTCACGCGGGGCGTCAGGGCCGATGCTCACAATGGGTTATGGCTCGGCGCCGATGACTTCAAGCGCGTTTCGGGCTTCGAGCTCAAGCCCGAGGGTTTCTGCAAGGGCGAGCAATGCTATCCGGTTCCTCCCGCGCGCAAGGCCGAATTCGAAAACGCGGGACGCTACAACCTCGCGGCACTCGCCGAGTTGATTGGCCAGCCGATGGTCGCCGACGATGCTCACCAGGTGTGGTGCTTCGGCGAGGCCGCGCAAAATCGCAAGCGCGCACTGACCTCGCTCGAGGCGCCGGACTTCGCGCTCCCCGACCTCGACGGCCGGATGCATTCGCTGTCGGAGCATCGCGGCAAGAAGGTGCTCCTCGTCTCATGGGCGTCGTGGTGAGGATGCCGCTTTGACCTGCCCGTGTGGCAGGCCCTTTACACTGAACTCGCCCCGAAAGGATTCGTTCCGATCGCGGTCGCCTTCGATAGTGCCGGCAACGAGGCCGCGGCGCCGTGGATTCAGGCGGCGAATCCCACCTATCCGTGCGTCGTCGATCGGCGGCATATCGTCGCGGAACTTTTCGACATGGTGAATGTCCCCAACTCCGTGTGGATTGATGAGGCGGGAAAGATCGTGCGGCCCTCGGAACCGGCGGGGTCCAACGACGCGTTTCGGAAAATGGATCATACGACGTTTGCGATTCCTCCCGATGCGCTCGCCGATTTGCAGGCGACCCGTAACGCATACCTCAATGCGATTCGCGACTGGGTCGCCAACGGCCCCGCGAGCAAGTTCGCGCTCGATGAAAAGGAAGTGCTGCGCCGGATGCATACGCCGAGCGACGATCATGTTCTCGCGGCGGCCAACTTCCGCCTCGGCGAGTACCTCGTCGAGATGGGCCATCCGAAAGACGCGCAGAAATATTTCGCGGAAGCGAAGCGGCTGCGTCCCGAGAGCTGGAACTACAAGCGTCAGGCGTGGGCACTGGAGGATCCGGCGAAGGCGGGCGGACCGGAATTCTGGGCCGCGGTCGACGCGCTGGGCGAGGGGAAGTACTACCCGACCTCGGAAGATTTCTGAGCCGAGCACTCATCGGCGTGTGCCGCCGCTCCATGTCATTCTGAAGCGAGCCGCGTAGCGGCGTAGCTGAAGAACCTCGAATAGTGAAATCCGTTACGCCCCGAATCGAATACGACCACCTCCCAACGCCCGCGCCGAGGTCCACTGAAAGTGGGGCTCCGCGTTTTGAGATCCTTCCGCTGCGCTTCGCTGGCGTCAGGATGACGAAAGGAGACCCGTTTCCGCCAGGACGACATCAGTCGGGCAAAGCGTTCAGGCGTGCGCGGAAGCTTGGCGCGATGGCGCAGTCAGCGTCGCGGCCAGCGCGGTCAGATCGCTCTCATCATAGTAGTCGATCTCGATGCGGCCGGGACTCTTGCCGCGCCGACGTACCACCCGCACCTTGCGCTTGAGCGCATGCTGCATCGCCTCGATGAGCGCATTCAGATTCGGATCGGAATGGCCATTGGCGTGCGCCTTCGACGATCCACCATCGGTGGAACTCTTGCGGTGGGTTGCGGCGATCGCTTCGGCGCCACGCGCCGTGATTCCGCCCGCGACGATTTTGTGCGCGGCCTCCATCCTGGCTTCCGCGGACGCGAGTGCGAGCAGCGGCCGCGCCTGGCCGGCGCTCAGTTGCCCCTGCGCGATCATCTCTAGAACCACTTCGGGAAGATCCAGCAACCGGATCGCATTGCTCACGTAGGGACGGCTCTTGCCGATGCGATTTGCGATGTCGTCGTGGCTCAAGGAAAACTCGCGGCTGAGCCGCGCGAAAGCGCGTCCCTCCTCGACCGCGTTGAGCTCCTCGCGCGCGAGGTTTTCTACCAGCGACATTTCGAGTGCGGCGCGATCGTCGAGGTCGCGCACGATGACCGGGACCGTTGCAAGTCCGGCGGCACGGGCGGCGCGCAGACGGCGTTCGCCGGCGATCAACTCATAGCGCGGACCCTCGAAGTCGTCGGGATTGCCGACGATCCTGACTATCAGTGGCTCGATAATTCCCTGGCTCTGAATCGCGCGGGTCAACTCGGATAGCCGCTCGGCATCGAAATGCTGGCGGGGCTGGAACTGGCCTGCGGAAATACGCGCGGCCGGCGCCATCGTTATCGAGGAGTTCTCGCGCTGCGTGGTCGAGCGGGGTGCGCTGCTTTCGAACGAAGTGCTTTCGATCAATGCGCCGAGGCCGCGGCCCAAAGGTTTGCGAATCATTTTGCTGACTCCTCGTTGATGAGCGATGACTCTTTGTTTCGGGGGAGGCGCTGTGCCGAGACGCCTCGCGAGAGAGAATTTCCGCGGCCAGCTCGCGATAGCCCTCGGCGCCCGCCGACTTGGCCTCGTACTCGAAGACCGACAGCCCATGACTGGGGCTTTCCGACAGGCGCACGTTGCGCGGGATGATCGATTTGAAAACCTTGTCGGCGAAGTGCTCGCGGACCTCGCGCGCGATCTCGTGGCTGAGGCGATTGCGCGAATCGAACATCGTCAGCACCAAGCCTTCGATTTCGAGCGCGGGACGAAGCTGCTCCTTGACCCGCTTGATGGTGCCGAGCAACGAACTCAGCCCCTCGAGCGCGTAATACTCGCATTGCATCGGGACCAGCACGGTGTCGGAAGCGACGAGGGCATTGAGAGTAAGCAGTCCGAGTGACGGCGGCGTATCAATTAGAACAAAGTTATATTCCTCGCGAATCCCGTAGAGCAGCGCGCGCAGACGCCGCTCCCGCCCCGCCATCGTCGCCATCTCGATTTCGGCACCAACCAGGTCGGTGCCGGTGCCGGCGAGAAAAAGATTGGGCCGCACCTGATGCACGATGTCCTGGATGCTGCCGCCCGACACGAGCGCTTCGTAAATGGTGCGTCCGGAAGCGAGCGCGGTACGGATTTCATCGGAACAGGCGAGCCCGGAAGTGGCGTTCCCCTGGGGATCGAGATCGATCAAGAGGATGCGCTGCCCGGATTGGGAGAGAGCGTAGGCCAGATTAATCGCGGTGGTAGTTTTGCCTACGCCGCCTTTCTGATTCGCAACTGTGATTACCCGCCCCACATCCACACCTCATCGCCTGGCGGTAGTCGCAATGTTTCACGTGAAACATCGCGTAACTCACATCATGTCCCTCGCATACGCGGAAAGCAATTCCGCATCATTCGATCATCCACATCCTGTGGATCTATGCGCGGGTCCACATCGCGAGGATGCGTTGAACATTCCCGTTGTGCGCGGTCGATGTGGTACTCAACGCGTCGCAGATTTGTCAGGCCTGCTTCAGTGGCGATTTCGGAGGAAAGCGCCTGACCGGGGTTCGCATAGAGAATAGCAACGCCGGATGGTTTTAGCGCCTTACCAGCGAGCAAAAGGAAATCGTCAAGTTTGCCAAATGCGCGAGCGGTCACGAGGTCGAACTGCGACTCGCCAACTACCACTTCCGCTCGACGGCTCTCAACCTTAACGTTGCATAGCTGCATCGCGGCTGCGACGACTTGGAGAAAGCTCGCGCGCTTGCGGCGTACCTCGATCAGGGTGAATTGCGCATCGCACGCGGCGGCCAGAATCAGGCCCGGAAAGCCCGCGCCGCTACCGAGGTCGAGAATGCGCTGTTCTTTGCCAAATCCAATCGGCGCCAGTCCCGATGAGGCCTGAACTAGCGGTGCGAGGCTGTCGACAATATGGAAGGCGATTTCCTCGGGGTCGCCGGGATGCGCTGTGAGGTTGGTCTTTGCGCCCCATCGCGCGATCTCGGTCGCGAGCTTCTCTGTTCGATGGGAGAACCCTACGGCGACATTCGGAGTCCCGTGCGGAGTCCCGTGCAAAAACGCATCGACGATGCGGCGCACCTCGATGCCGATTTGCTCCGGCTCGAGGCGGTCGCTCGCACTCGAATGTTTCACGTGAAACGTCTAGAAGGCGGTCGAGCGGTTGCGTCGCGATTTGATGTGAACAGCGAGCAGCGAAACGGCCGCCGGGGTAATCCCGGGCATGCGTGCGGCCTGCCCGAGCGAGCGAGGGCGTACCTTGGCGAACCGCTCCTTGACCTCGATCGAGAGGCCGGACACCGACGCGAAATCCACCCAGTCGGGAATCGCCGCTTCTTCCAGGTTGCGAAACCTCTCTATCGCATCGCTTTGGCGCTTCACGTAGCCGGCGTATTTGACCTCGATCTCCAACGCTGCGGCTTCATCGGGTCCGAGGAGCGGATCAAGCCGCGCAAGCTGCAATACCGTCGCATAGGAGAGTTCCGGGCGCTTGAGGAGCTCACTCGCACGAACCGACTGACTGATAGGTGAAGATCCGGCCATTTCCAGAGTTTGAAGGTTTATCTCGCTTAAGTCAACTACAGTAGTAGAGAGCCGCTGGCCCTCGTCGGCCACCTTTTTTTCCTTTTCGCGCATCCGTAACAGGGGTTCGCGGCCAAGAAGCCCCAGTTTTTCCCCGCTCGGCGACAGCCTGCGATCGGCGTTGTCCTCGCGCAGCAGCAGCCGATACTCGGCCCGCGAGGTGAACATGCGATACGGCTCGCCACCGATACCGCGAGTCACGAGGTCATCGATCATCACCCCGATGTAGGCTTCATCGCGGCGCAGGATGAGCGGCGGCTCGCTGCGTACCTGCAGCGCGGCGTTGATGCCGGCCATCAGCCCTTGCGCGCCTGCCTCCTCGTATCCCGTGGTGCCGTTGATCTGCCCGGCGAAGTAAAGCCCACGCACCAGCTTGGTTTCCAGCGATGGCTGAAGCTGCGTCGGGTCCGAGAAGTCGTACTCGATCGCGTAGCCGTGACGCATGATCTCGGCATGCTCAAGGCCCTCAATAGACCGCACCATCGCGATTTGGACATCCGAGGGCAGGCTGGTCGAAAGGCCGTTGGGATAAACCTCGACGGTGTCGCGGCCCTCGGGCTCGAGGAAAATCTGATGGCGCTCCTTGTCCGCGAAGCGCATCACCTTGTCCTCGACCGACGGGCAGTAGCGCGGTCCGCGGCTCTGGATGGTGCCTGAGTACATCGGCGAGCGCCCGATGTTCGCGCGAATCACGTCATGCGTGCGGGCGTTGGTGATAGGTGAGGTGGCAGGGGAGCTGCGCCTGTTCAATGCGACTGGTGCGAAACGAAAACGGTGGAGGCGGCTCGTCGCCCGGCTGCATCTCGAGGCGCGAGTAGTCGATGGTGCGGCCGTCGAGGCGCGGGCAAGTGCCGGTCTTGAGCCGTCCGACGCGAAAGCCGAGCTCGCGCAGATGATCGCTGAGGCCCATCGCGGCGAAGTCGCCGACGCGTCCCGCCGAGAAGTGCTTCTCGCCGACATGGACCAGGCCTTTGAGAAAAGTACCCGTGGTGAGCATCACCGTCGCGGCCTCGAAGACTTCGCCAATCTGCGACTCGACGCCACGCACCGCACCGTCCTCGACGATCAAGCGCTCGACACTGGCCTGGCGAATCTGGAGGTTCGGCGTCGCCTCGAGGACGCGCTTCATCCGTGCGCGATAGGCGGCCTTGTCGGCCTGCGCACGACGCGCGCGAACGGCGGGGCCCTTGCTGGTATTGAGGAAGCGGAACTGGATCCCGGTCTCGTCGATGGCGACGCCCATCTCGCCACCGAGCGCATCGATCTCGCGGACCAGATGGCCCTTGCCGATGCCGCCGATCGCGGGATTGCACGACATCTGGCCGATGTGGTCGAGATTCAGCGTCAACATGAGCGTCTTCGCGCCCATGCGCGCGGCCGCGAGCGCCGCCTCGATGCCGGCGTGCCCGGCACCTACGATGATGACGTCATAGAGCATCTGAATTTGGTTGGAGCGCGGCCGCGGGCAGTGCGAAATCGTGGCCGCGAATCCGCCGCCATCCTAGCAGATCGCGCGCGGATAAAGAATTGAGGCCGGGAGGTTAATGGCTGGTCGAGAGCTGTAACGTCCCGTTGAGGTTGCCTAGCGTCGCGGTTCCGGTCACGTCGACACTGGCGGTGAAAGTTCCGGATCCCGAGGCACCGGCAAACTTGCCGAGCGACGAAGTGCCATTCACCGCGTAAGAACCGTTGAAGACAATCTGCGTGCTCGTGTCGTTCGCCAGGCAGGAGGCGCCCACATAATCGAGCGCGAGGACATTGGCGCTCTTCGATTTCTGAGTGAGCAGCAGCACCCCTGAGGCAGCCTCGCACGCGAGTCCGTTCACGGTGGCGTTGTTGAAGAGGATAAAGTCCGTCGTTATGTTCACCGCGCCAACGCCGGCGGTGGCAGTGCCGGTACCGGTGAATTGATAGCAATTGCAGTTGGTGCCAGTGCAGCCATTGGTCGAGGCATTGTTGCAGGTTCCGGACGCGCCGGTTTCAGTACCGGAGCCACGGCCAGTAAGCGCCATCGGCAAGGCGAGCGCGGAAGAGGCATAAAGAAGGAGGGCGGCGGCGGCAACTAACGTCGAACGAAGGCGGGAAGTACGCATGGTTGTCTCTCACGACGAACAAGGGCGAAGCTCACGAGAGGTAATAAGACGGGATAGCCAAGCGTCACAAGTAAAAAGCGTCTGGCAGGAATTCTCGCCTTGAGAAAGAAAGAATTACTTGCCGATACAAAACTCGCGGAACACCGCATCGAGAATGTCTTCGGTTTGAATCTCACCGGTGATCTGGCCGAGCGCATCGGCTGCCAAGGTGACGTCCACCGCGATGATCTCGGGAGGCATTGATCGGATGGCGGCGAGCCTCGCCGCAGTCAAAGCCCCGATCGCGCGGGCGAGCGCCTCGCGATGGCGTTCGTGCGAAATCGCCACTTCGTTACTGCCTCCCGGAGCGCTCAACGCCTCGATTGCCTGAGTCAACTGGGATTTCAGCAGTTCGAGCCCTTCAGCCTGTATCGCGGAGAACGATAGTATCGGCATCGTCACACCGCAGGCGCGCAGGTCTTCGACAAAGGCCCTGGGCGGAAGGTCGCTCTTGTTGAGCAGGACGACTCCCGGACGTGCATCGACCAGCTCGACGACGGCGGAGTCCTCGGGTGTAAGCGGTGCCGAAGCATCGAAAACGGCCAGTACCAGGTCAGCCTCGGCGAGCACGCCGCGGCTTCGTTCGATACCGATCTTCTCGACTTCATCCAAACCCTTGCGGATGCCGGCCGTATCCTGAATTACCAGCGAGTAGGCCCCCAACTGAAGAGATTCCTCAACGATGTCGCGGGTCGTTCCGGGAACCGGAGTAACGATCGCCCGGTCCGTACCGAGAAGCAGGTTGAGAATGCTGGACTTGCCGACATTCGGCTTGCCAACGATGGCAAGACGGGGACCTTCACGGATCAGGCGCCCTCGTGCGTAGCTGTCATGCAAAATCACGACATCGGTCAGGAGCTTCTCTATAGATGATGCGATTTCGCTACGAGAAGGCAGGGAGATACCTTCGTCGGAAAAATCGATCTCCGCTTCGAGATGAGCTTGAATGGAAATCAGCTCATGCCTCCATCGCCCGATTTTCTCATGAAGCACACCGGTTAATTGAGAAATCGCCTGTCTTAAAGCAGTATCGCTCCGCGCCGCGACCAGATCTGCAATTGCCTCGGCCTCGGTGAGGTCCATCCGGCCGTTGATGAAGGCACGGCGCGAGAATTCACCCGGCTCCGCCATTCGAGCGCCCAGGCGCATCGCGAGCCCAACGATTCGGCGAACCAGGTAGGTTCCACCGTGGCAGTGCATTTCGGCAACATCCTCGCCAGTGAAGCTATGCGGTCGCGAAAATATCACTGCCATCGCGCGATCCAAATGCTCATGGGTTCCTGGATCGACGATGTCGCCAAGATAGAGCTTTCGAGGCTTCAAGTTGTCGCCCTTTTGCCCATGCCACATCTGCCGAAGGATTTGAAAACTCGCCGGACCTGACAATCGAACTATCGCGACGCCTCCCGCACCGGGCGGGGTGGCAGCCGCGACGATAGTGTCTTCAACGTACATGGCGAGTTACAAACTACGGGGTGCGCCTGAACAGGCCGGGATAGATAGTCATGAGGCCGTGGTCATCGACCTCGATATCGCGGGTGAAGTCGCTATCGATGGACTCATATCGATAGCGATGCTCGTCGAGGCGGGTGTACCGCTGCCGGTCGGTCATGATCGTAAGGCTGGGCACCGGAACATAAACGGTCACGATTTCCGCCGCTTCGCCCGTGCCCAGGTTCAAGCGCCGAATCGGCAACGTATTGGTGAAGGGAGTCACTGATATATCGATATCGATAGCGCCGGCGAGCTGGGACAGCGCGACGCCCTTGCCATCGTGCCAATTACCCACGCCATCGGCGAGTAGCTCGATCGAGTCATCATCGCCGATTCGCGAAATCGATGCACGCCGAACGCGCCACGACGGATCGCATTCGATGCGATATCTGGCCGCGATGGCCTCGCCCTCGACGGTCGCGAGAACAACAGATTCCGCAACGATGCCGGTCGGCCCTTCTCGAAGAACGACATGCTCGAGTCCCTCGCCCGTCCAATCCCGCCATCGCGCGACGATCGGGAAAATCTTTCCAACCTTCATAGATGGTTGGATGCTCCTTCGAATCGCTCGGATACTCCTATGCTACGCGCAAGAACCTTAGCGATATGCTACCAGTGTCTTTTGGGGAAGAGGATCTCATATGGCTCGCGTCAAAATAGGGACCTTGGGAAAGAGTTTGGCAGTGCGGGTGCCGAATCGAATGGCGAAGGCCGCAGGTTTGAGTGAAGGCGAATCAGTCGATATCGAATCCCGCAACGGACAAATAATCATTCAAAGACCGACCTCGCAGGTTACCTTAGAGGAGCTCTTCACGGGCAAGTCGGAGCAGGAATGGCGAAGGGCATACGCGAGAGCCTTCGATTGGGGTCCTGATCTGGGAGCGGAAGTCGTCGAAAAATGAGGACGACTTCGAACTACATCCCCGGGGTCGGCGATCTGATATGGACCGACTTCGATCCGACCCGAGGAAGAGAACAAGCCGGTAAGCGCCCGGCTCTGGTTATCTCTTCGGCGGTGTTCACGCGCAACACTGGACTGGCCGTCGGCTGTCCGATCACCTCGCACATCCGCCCCTTTCCTACCAGTGTTGTTCTGCCCTCTAATCTCCCGATCGCTGGGGAGATATTGGTTAGCCATCTTCGGAGCATCGACATCGCTGCGCGCCGCATTCGAATTGCCGGTGCGTCTGTTCCTCGCGATGTTGCGCAACTGGTGCGCGCAAAGCTCGATGCGTTTGTCACGATCGGCTAGAGCTTCGAACAGTCTCGTGACCATCGGAGGCTATTTGGAGGTTCGCCTTGCTCGCATCGTGATCGGCGAGCCACAATCAGCGCGCACAGCACTAGTTGTCCAAGAAAGCCTGTGCGAGAAGCGCATTCACGATGCATCGACTAATCGCCATTCTTGCTTTTTCTATGAGTCTCTCAGCATGCGCATCGCAAAAGCCTGCGGCCGGTTTCGGCGCCAACGCTGACGGTTCGCAAAAGATGCATGCCACCGCGCAGACCGGCTGGTATTTGATGCAACCTCCGGTGCGGCATGGAGACCCGGAGCCTGCCGCGCAGTTGGCGGATTGGCAGGTCATCGCGTATTTCGAGCATGCGTCGGAATGCGATGCTGCCCGCGAGCAAGGCCTCTCCGCCTACGCCGCGTACGTTCATGTCGCCGCAACGACTTCCATGGATTCGGTTCGAATGAGTCAGCGCCTCGCAGCCTCGACGGTATGCGTCGCGGCGGATGATCCTCGAATCAACTGGTTCCACATCAAATGGAAATGAACTTTCGCCACGCCGCCGCCCTCGCGTTAGTCGGATGGTATCTCCTGATGCCGCCGACCAGCCGCGACTTCCCGATGGGCAATGTCGATGCGCCCCTTACCCAATGGCACAAGCGGCCGACCACCTATCGAGACAAGGAAGAATGCGAGCACGTCATCGATCGGCATCGGCGCCTGACCAACGCAAAGAACAAGCAGGTCGCGGTCAGGTATTACAAGCAGGCCCAATGCATATCGGCGGACGATCCCCGGCTCAAGATGAAATGACCAGTTGAGCCGGAGGTTGGCGGACATTTATCGCACGTTGTCGCTTGCTCCGATGGCTGTTGTGTGGTTCCATTGTCAGTTCATTTCATACAGAATCATCCCTGCAAATATCGCTAAATTTCCGGGCCGCAACCACGGCCCCGAGTATCGCTAAAATTGGTCAGGAACGATGAAAAGGACTTACCAACCCCACAATCGCCGCCGCAAGCGGACCCACGGCTTCATGGCCCGCATGGCTACCCCCGGCGGACGCAACATCCTCAAGCGGCGGCGCGCCAAAGGACGCCATCGCCTGGCGATCGACATCCCGGCCAAACAGCCCGGTTGACGCGAACTCGTGGGGCCGCGAGCTTCTCGCCCGCCGACCGCCTCCACAACAGCGCCGAGTTTCGCCACCTGCAGCGTCATGGCGCGCGCGCCCAGAGCAATCATTTTGTGATTTATGCGGGCCGCTTTCCGGGAGATGCGAAGTCGCGCCTCGGGGTCACGGTTTCCAAACGGATCGGAATTGCCGTCATCAGAAATCGCATCAAGCGGCGTGTGCGCGAGGCTTACCGGCTGATGCTGCGTGATATGCTCAAGCCCGGAATTTCGCTGGTCGTGATCGCGCGCTCCGGGGCGAGCGAGTTGACCTCCGAGATGATCAATGGCGAACTCAAGGCGGCAACCATCACGCTCGCGCAGCGGCTATGACGAATTCATCCGCATCGGCTAGTCAGCATCCGGGCATAGCGACGAACATCGCGCTCGCGATGCTGCGTGTCTATCGCGCGATCCTGTCGCCGATGATTCTCGGAATCTACGGACCGGCCTGCCGCTTCGAGCCGAGTTGCTCGGAATATGCACATCAGGCGATTGCAACTTACGGTGTGATGCGCGGGACTGCGATGGCGGCGCGACGGCTCGCCAGATGCCATCCGTTCGGTGGCCATGGGCACGACCCGGTGCCAGCTCATCCACATACGGGACGCGAGTAATAGGGGGACAGCATCGTTTGGATACCAGCAGACTCCTGCTCGCGATCCTTCTCTCACTAGCCCTGGTTTTCGTTTACCAGGAGTTGGTGCTCAAGCGGATGAATCCGCCCCGGCCCCACCCAGCCAGCGAGCAGGTTGCAAATCCATCGGCCTCGGACTCGACGACACCCGCAAACTCGACGACACCCGTAACTCCGGCCGTCGTTGCCCCGCTCGCGGCGGCCCTCGCGGGCGCATCGAAGGGTCCCGAGAAAACCGTCGAGGTCGATACCGAGCTCTTTCATGCGATCTTCACTTCACATGGCGGACGGCTGAAGTCGCTGCGGCTCAAGCAGTACAAGGAGACTTCCGCATCGGACAGCCCTCTCTACGAGATGGTGCGGTCGGCGCCGGCGGATGAACTTCCACTCGGTGTGATGCTCGACAAGGACGGCAAGGCGGCCGACGATCGCGACCTTGATTACGCCGTCAACGGGCCCGACCACGTCGAGGTCCGCGACAGCCAGCATGCGAGCATCACGATGGAGGCGCAGACCACAGACGGCGCGAAACTCGAAAAAACCTTCGCCTTCGACGGCGACAAATACGCCTTCGACATGAACGTCGCGGTCAATGCGCCGAAGCCTCCTGCAAGCGTCGGCCTCGCGATGATGGAGCCGTTGAGCGAGCGCGGCGAAGGGTACTACGACATCCCGGCGCTACAGGCGGACGTCGCGGACAAAGTTCTCAATGAGAACGAGAAGTCGCTGAAGAAAGGCATCGCGCCGCTGTCGGGACGCATCGCGTTCGTCGGCTTCGGCGATCGCTACTTCCTCAATGCCTACCTTCCGCAGAGCCCGGCCGTCGGCACCCTGGCGATGGAATTCCTCGGCACTGAGGCGAGTGCGCGGCTGGTGTTTGCGAATACCTCGAGTGTGAAGACCCGCATCTACATGGGGCCGAAGAAGCTGGAGGCATTGGAAGCGGTTAGCCCGACGCTGACGAAGTCCATCAACTTCGGGTGGGCAAGCATCCTCGCGCTCGCGTTCCTTCGCGTCCTCAAGGTATTTCACATGTTCGTCCCGAATTGGGGATGGGACATCATTCTGATGACGCTCGCGCTCCGTATCCTGATGCTGCCGATGTCGATTAAGGGCCAGCGCTCGATGATCAAGATGCAGCGTCTGCAACCGCAGATGGAGCGGTTGCGCGCGCAGTTCAAGGACGATTCCGAGCGCCTCAACAAGGAGATGGTCGACCTTTACAAGCGCAACCACGTCAACCCGGTCGGCGGATGCGCTCCGATGATCATCCAACTTCCGGTGTTCATCGGGCTGTACGAGGCGTTGCTGAACGCGGTCGACCTGCGCCATTCGCCGTTCATCTGGTGGATGCAGGATCTGTCGGCGCCGGACTGTTTTCCGATCGCATGGATGCCGAAGCTGCCGATTATGCATTGCCATGGCATCCCGGTGCTGGTGCTGCTGATGGGCGTAAGCGCATACCTCCAGCAGGCGATGACGCCGACGCAGCCGGATCCCAACCAGCAACGCATGATGATGCTGTCGCCGATCATTTTCACGATTTTCTTCGTCAATTTCCCGGCCGGATTGTCGCTGTACTATTTTGCTTCCAACATTCTCGGAGTGATTCAGCAGTTCGTGCTCAATCGCGAGTTCAAACAAGCTGCCCCCGCATCATGAGCAACAACGATTCAATCGAAATTTCTGCCGCAACTGTCGAGCAGGCGATCTCCGAGGCGTTGAAGCAACTCGGCGCCGCCGAAGACGATGTCGTCATCGAGGTCCTCGCCACGCCACGCGCAGGGCTCCTCGGGCTCGGCGCGCGCGATGCGCGCGTGCGCGTGTCACGCCGTGCCGATGGCGCTGCCACCAGTGGCGTGACGGCTCCTCCTCCCGCGCCGCCCCCGCAACGTCGCGAGCCTCCACCCATCCAGCAGCGGGTGCAACCTCCGCCTCGGCGTGAGGCGCAACCAACGGCCAAAACGGAAGCGGCCGCACCACGTCCAGTGCAGGCGCAGCAGCAACCGCAACGCCCTCCGCGTCCGGAGCGCGAGCAGCCGCGCTCGCGGCCGCCTCGGCAAGAACGACCGCCGCATGACGATACCGATGATCTTTCGGCTGACTCGGCGCTGGATGATGCCGGCGACGCCTCTCGGCCGACCGCCAACGTTGACGAACAGGTTCGGGAGGCATCGGAACTCCTCGGACAAATCCTCGAGTTGATGAACGAGAAGTCGGAGATTCGTCGCGGTGAAGGCGACGGCGAATCGCTCGAGCTCGAGGTCAAGGGCGACGGTTCGGGCATCCTCATCGGACGCCATGGCCAGACCCTCGATGCACTCGAGTACCTGCTCAACCGCATCATCGCGCGCCGCATCAAAGACGCGATTCCGATCATGCTCGACACCGAGTCGTATCGGGCGCGACGCCGCCAGCAACTCCATCGGATGGCGCTGTCGATGGGCGAGCGCGCCAAGCGTGAGCATTCAGCGGTGAAGCTCGATCCGATGCCGCCGCGCGATCGACGCATCGTGCATCTCGCGCTCAAGGACGACCCGATGATCACCACGCGCTCCGCGGGCGAGGGTTTTTTGCGCGCGGTCGAGATTGTACCGGTCGACGGGCAACGCGAACGACGCGGTGGCGGCGGTGGCCGTCGCGAGCGGGATCGCGAGCGCCCGCAGGAACGCCAGCAGGAGCGTCCTCGGGAGCGCGAGAAGGAACGCGAGCGGCCCTCGGGACAATCACCGATCGGCGAGCAAGGCGGCTTCAAGCACGGACAAAAACGCCTGTTTTAGATCAGCATCTTTCGACATCTGGCGCAGATGGCGATCCTGCGGGTAATTTAGCCCCCAGCATAAACCACACGCACAGAGTGGACGAGAGGAATGCGCGAGCAAGGGTCTCTGACACGACGAGAATTTCTGGCCGCAGGTGGCGCGGCGGCAGCATTGGGGCTGATCGGCAGTCCTCACCGTGTATTTGCTGCGGAAGCGGAACCCGTCGACGAATATGCCCTGAGCGTCGAGTATTCCAGGCGCGAGCTCGGACCGTTTTCCATTCGCACTCGCACTTACAATTCGGAACTGCCCGGACCTCTGATGATCACACGTCCGGGGCGCATCCTGCGGGTACGTTTAAGCAACAACCTACCCAAAGACCCTCCCGCGACGGTTCCGCCTGGTATCGATCCGCTCAACAATCCGCATGCGTTCAATACGACCAATCTTCATCTCCATGGAATGCAGGTAATCCCGCATCTGTTCAAGCCGGTTGGCACGCTCAATCCGGCAGCACCTCTCATCGCAGTACGCTCGCGAGGAGGCCATACCTATGAATTCTTCCTTCCAGAAAATCATCCTTCGGGTCTGTACTGGTACCATCCGCACTATCACGGATCGGCCGGGGTGCAGGTCGTCAATGGAATGGCCGGACTGATCCTCGTCAAAGGACCGATTGACGAGGTTCCCGAAATCGCTGCGGCGCGCGACGAGTTGCTCGCGATCCAGAATCTCAAACTCAATCTAGTCTACCCGGATAAGAACGTATGGGGGCTTGAACCCCTCGCCTACAAACCGCCCGGCCTGGGCGGCTATTCGCCAGTTACTCAAGTTGAATTGATAACCGCCAATGGCAAGCCGGTGATGATCATCGATCGGCGCGGGGCGAAGCCGGTCGCGACTCCTCAATCGCTTCCAGTCTACAAGATGCAGCCCGGTGAGGTGCTGCGGCTGCGCA
Source organism: uncultured delta proteobacterium (assembly GCA_963848285.1). GTDB lineage: Bacteria > Desulfobacterota > Binatia > Binatales > Binataceae > DATGKG01. The sequence goes on from CAWKCZ010000003.1 coordinate 686,288, forward strand.
TCCTCAACGGCACTGACGGAATTTTTCTGCCGCTAACGTTGCCAGGATTCGAGGTTTACGTCATCGGGCAGGATGGCATCAATTTACTCAAGCCGGATAAAGCCGGCGCGGATATGAATTCGGCGATCCGGATGGCCCCCGGCAATCGCAACGAAATTCTGATCAAAGCGCCGATGAATCCGACTAAGGGAACCTTGCGCGCGCTCGCGCAGATGCCGATGTCTCGCAATTTTCTTAGCGAGACGATGGGCGAAATGATGTCGGCGCCGGAGATCGCCATCGCGCAGTTCGAGGTTGCGGGACCGCCCAAACCGATGGCGATTCCCGCGACGCTTCCCACCCCGACCCGCGAATATCCACTCATCAGTGACTCCGAGATATCGGTGCGGCGTACCGTCACCTTCACGATGACGACCGGGAGCAAGCGCATCCTCGACGGCTTCGAATACCGCGTCGACGGCGATCTGTACCGGGAAAAAGTGGTGGATCCGACGGTGAAGCGCGCAACCGCGGAAGAGTGGAAGATCGTCAACAACTCCGACGGCATCCATCCCTTTCATATCCACGTCAACTCGTTTGAAGTGATGGGCCTGCCTCACGATCCTAACTACCACCGCTTTCACGACACCATCTGGCTGCCTCCCTTTTCGAGCATCACGATGCGCACGCGGTTCCGGACCTGGGCTGGTAAAACGGTTTATCATTGCCACGTCCTGCCGCACGAAGACTCTGCGATGATCAAAAATTTCCTGATCCTGTAGGTCTTCTTCGAGACGCGACTTGAGCAGCCCTGGCACGATCGCGCGCGCGCTCACGCTGTGCCTTGTCGCATTGTTAGCGATCGATAAAGCAGCCAGCGCGCAGAATCACGGGCCGTGGTGGACGTGGTCGACTGTCGATGGCGATTGGGGCGGCTATCGCAACTTGCTTGCTGACCGCGGCTTCGTCTTCTCGGGGATCACAGTCGCGGACTTTCAGGGCAACGTCTCGGGTGGAAATCGCCGCGCCTTCGCGCCGGTCGATGCTTCGGTGGTTGCCATCGACGCCGATCTCGATCGATTCGCGCAGCTTCAGGGCCTGCTTTTTCACGTCGAATTCACTTCGGTGGCGGGCGAAAATCTTTCGACCAAAAGCCTCGGCAACAGCTTGCAGGTGGCCACGGCGTTCTCGGAGCCGGGCTACTATCTGGGTCAGATGTACGCTCAGCAGAAGCTGTTCGATGACAAGCTGACGTTGCAGGCCGGGCGCATGACGACCGCCAACAACTTCGCCAGTTTGCCGATTTTCAACGACTACGTTTCGTTCACGGAAAATCCGATTCCGATAACTCTGACCAACAACACGCTCTACTTCACCAGTCTTCCCAGCGTGACGTGGGCGGCGGTGGGAACCATTACTCCGATCGATTCGGTCTCTTTCGCCGCCGGCATCTACGATACCAATACGACCTCGGCGCTACCGGTCGGGTCTCGCAACGGAATCGATTTCTCGTTCAAAGGTAATGGCGGTCCGATGGAAGTGGGGCAACTCACCTATGATCTCAATCGAGGTTCTGACGATAGAGGCCTCCCAGGAATTTACGATATCGGCGCCTTCTACTCGGGAGCGGACTACCAGGTCCTTTCCAATGCGACGACCAGGCGCGGGAATTACGGCTTCTATTTCGAAGCGCAACAAATGATTTATCGCTACGGCGGGCCCGGCAGCGATGTCGGCCTTACTCCCTGGTTCACAGTTACCTACAATCCGCAGCAGAACATCAATTCCCTTCCACTGTTAGTCATGATCGGAGCCGCGTATAGTGGTCTGATCCCCGGCCGAGGAGACGATAGCGCTGCGGCGGCATTTTACTATGGGAAGATCAACACATCTTCGCTGGGGCCGGTGCCAAGCTCGGTGATTTCCTCGATTCCGAGTAGTGCGACCAATAACGAGAAGGTGCTGGAACTCGCCTATACTTACTGGGCTACGCCATGGCTCGGCATCACGCCCGACTTTCAGTACGTCTTTAATCCAACTGGAAATGCCGGGAGCAGAAATGCGGCGGTGCCGGGCATTCAGCTACAGATGTTGTTCTGACAACAAACCATGACTCGCCGACTATCCTATATCGTCGCACCAGCTCTATTGGGGATAGTGCTCGTATCGAGCATGCCGCGATTTGCCAACAGAGTGTTTGCGGCGATGCCCGCCGCTCCTGCGCCAAAAGGCAGACTCTATATTTTCCGGATGGTGCGTTCTTATGGAGCTCAAATCGATGACTCCGTGACTGTCAATGGTACTTCCATTCAAAAGATCACGCCTGGAAACGGCATCTATTGCGACCTTGCACCGGGCGAATATGTCTTGGGTCTTGCGCAACGCAAGGCGCAACCCATCAAGGTTTCGGTCACTGCCGGCCAGCGCCAATACGTTTGCGTGATGCTGCATCATCGCGGTGGCGCGACTCCGCGCAGCGGCGCGCTCGCTTCCGATCAGTCGTTTGATCTTCGACTGCTCGATCCTGCCTACGGTGCTCAGCGCGTGGGGCAATATCACCTGACCGCCGCGAACTGCCAGCCTTAGCAGTCGGCATCTTACTTCAGGTATCGATCGAGGAAAGAGAGCGTGCGCGCCCACGCATCCTCGGAGGCTTCGTCGTCGTAGCCAAGGGCGCCGTGAAAATTGAATGCATGCTCGACGCCCGGATAGACGCGAATCTCGCTCCCCTTCTGGTGCTTCGAAATGGCCTTGTGCAGATGGATTGAATCGGCGACGTGCGCTCGGCTATCCGAATCGCCTTGCAGAATAAGAGTCGGAGGAAAATTTGCAAGCTGCCCGACCGCCTCCTCTACTTTGGAGTTGGAGAACCCATAATAGTCGACGATCGCATTGATCACGTTCGGATTCAGGGCCGCCGTGATGACCGCCAGTGTGCCTCCAAACGAAAACCCGATAACTCCAAAGCGCGAGGTATCGGCTTTCGGATTGGCAGCCAGGGAACTTCGCGCCGAAAGCACCTCGCGCATCCAGGTGTCGTCGGGGAGCGGGACCTCGGGCGCGAGACTGAACGTTGGCGTCATCGCCAGGCTTTGGCAATTCGGCGCTCCGGCCGGTCCGTAGTATTCGACGAACATTGCGTAGTAGCCGTGTTCCGCCAAGCCAACACACATACGTCGGAAATCACTCGCGCCAAAATCTTTAGGAGCGCATCCATGAAGCAGCAATACCACCGGCGCTTTGTCGCTGCTTTTTGGAACGCAATGGAACTCGACGATGGTTGAGGCGCCGGAAAAGAACTGTCCACGCACCGGTTCGATCCTCGAAGCAGGTTGCGCACGACCATTGATCAAACCGAGCCACAGGGTGGTGGCGGCGAGGACTGCGGCAAATCGGCGGGACCAAAACATTTCGCGAGTGTATCCGTAACGCGATCCGGGATCATCGCCGCGAAAAAAACCGGCGCCACCTTCCGAAGTAGCGCCGGTTCGAGAATAGCTATGCCCTGTTTCGATCAGGAAGCGGACTTGGACTGCGCCAGCAGCTTTTCTGCGATCTCCTGGTGATGCTTCAGTTTGGGCAGCAGTTCCGCGATCAAATTTTTGATCTTGGGGTCGCTGGTCGTGTTCATCACGTCGGTGAGCTTCGCGATGTCTTCCTGATGGTCCTTGCTCATCGCCTCGAGGAAGTCTCGATCGAAGGTGTTTCCGCTCACATTGGACAGCATTTCTTTCACTGCGCCATCGTGATTCTGCTTTTTCTCAAGGTCGCCGCTTGGCTTGGCGGGCGGCGACAGTTGTACGTCCATCTCGCGCGCGAGCGCGGTCACTTTGCGATCGGCCGCACTATGGTCATGTGCGAGTGTCTTTCCGAAGTTTCGTACGCCCGCGGTCGATCCTTTTTGCTCGGCAAGCTTCCCAACCTCGACCTCGGCCTGGTCGGTCTCATGAATTTGCGAAAGAACATCCGCCGGGGTGCCGGCAGGAGCTCCCGCGACCAACGTCTTGGTCTTTTCGGCAGTATCGCTGAGCACCGACTTCGCTTTGTCGGTCATCGATTGTGCATTGGAGACCGCCGGATAAAGCGCCATGGCCGTAACCGCAGTCATTATTGGGAGATATCTGCCGAAACGATCTTTCTTCATGGTCCAGGCTCCAGGTTAGATGTAGGAAGAGGTTCCGAAGTTACCCGCTTTAGCGGGCAAACCGGCGACCAAGCTTGCAACTCTAGACGTTGGAGGGTTCCGCGCGATTCAATCAATTACGCATTTCGCCGAAAATTGCACTATTTGCCAATGCCAACATCGGTCGAAATGAAACTGGCGCGACCTTTTGGGGTCGCGCCAGTTTGGTTAGCAGGTTGGTCGCGGGATGCTTAGAAGTTCGCCGCGCGTACCATCGCGTCGGTGGTGAAGAAGCTCTTATCCACCGCGCCCATGTTGATGTACCAGCACTCGCGCTCCGGCGTCTCAACGCCCGGCAGGTAGCACATCGTGCCGAGGCCGGACTGCACGTCAGTCGAAACCGCGCCGACGACGAATGAGCGCTTGAACGGATAGATGGCGACTTTGGCATCCGGCACCGGACGGTCACGCGTCGCCAGCCAGTAGATGTGGTTGCGGAACAGCTTGCCCTGACGATCATAGGTATCGATGTAGGGCTCAAACCACATTTCGCTGTCGAGGTAGACCAGGGTGCGCCGTCGAGTGCGTTGATCCTGCTGCGATCGGGAAGCGCTTCGATCACGTACATATGGCGCATTTCCCACGCTTCGGGGCACGCGCTGGTGCCGCCGTCGGTGGCGCAGCGCTGTTCCGGAGAGTGCTCCGCATGAGCGCATCCCAGCATGTTCTTCTCGCCCAGGAACTTATAGGTGTACTGCTCGGTCTTGGGATTGAAGCCCGAATAGTGATCGGGATCCCACGAATGCGCGGAGGTTCCGGAGGTGGTCGAGGAGCTCATGATCGACTCATTGATGCGGCGAACGCGGCGTGAACCAGTGTTGAGCGCCCAGATGTCGTCGCCACGGCCGGGATCAGCATAACGCCAGCGAATGAAACCGGTTCCCGAATTTCCTGCGGCGCGAGAATCGGATAGAGACCAAACACCCAGTAGCGGCCGGTGGTCTTGAAATCCGGATCGGTCGGGAGCGGCTCGACTTCGGTGCGTCCGACCAGATCGTAACCAGCATAGTGTCCGATCTGGAAATACTCGATCTGCTTGGTCTGAGGTCCGCGGGTCGAAAAAGCAGAGTCGCAATCGTAGAAGCGCAGATCGTAATCGTCGCTAGTGATCGGACGGAACACGTTGTTCCAGATGACCTTGGTCGCGACCCAGGGGTCATTAGGATCGATTAGCGGGAAGGGCTGCCCGGCGACGTAATCCCACGATGCTGCGGTGATCATTGCTGAGCCGCACCTGCGCGGAATATTTTTCCGTCGCATCTTTGTACGGCGGCGGCCAGTCGATACGCGTGGTCGGGACGATCTTCATCGTCATCCCGTGTTCGACTTTGTAATACGACGCCCGGCGAAACGATGTCCTTCACCTTGGGTGCGTTTTCCGGAGTGATGAAATCCCCGGGCTTGACCTGGGCAAATGCCGAGGTCCCCAAAAGGAGCGAGACCGACAAGGCGAGGAGCGCAGTCATTTTGCGCTTGACGCCCTTTGCTAAATCAAACCGCATAAGCAGACCTCCGATCAGATTTAAGTTCCATCTTTCGCGACATTAGGGGGCAAAAATCTGAATGTCAACGCAACTTCTTTCAGCTAGCGATCAGGCCGCTCTTTAGCCATATTAGAATTGGTTTAAGTTGGTATTAGTACAGATACTGACAAACAAAAAAGGGCGCGACCTCCGAAGAGGCCGCGCCCTTTGCGTTAACGGGTTTTTCTGATGCCCGGGGCTTAGAAGCTCGCCGCGCGCACCATCGCATCGGTGGTGAAGAATTGCTTATCCACCGCGCCCATGTTGATGTACCAGCATTCGTGCTCCGGCGTTTCCGTGCCGGGCAGGTAGCACATCGTCGCGAGGCCCGACTGCACATCAGTCGAAACCGCGCCTACGACGAACGAACGCTTGAACGGATAGATAGCTACTTTCGCATCGGGCACCGGACGATCGCGCGTCGCGAGCCAGTAGATGTGGTTACGGAAAAGCTTGCCATCGCGATCATAAGTATCGATGTACGGCTCGAACCACATTTCGCTATCCATATAGATAACGGTGCGGGAATCGAGCGCGTTAACTTTGCTTACGATTCGGCATCGCCTCGATCAGGTACATGTGGCGCATTTCCCATGCCTCGGGACACGCGCTGGTGCCACCATCGGTCGGCGCAGCGCTGCTCCGGCGAATGCTCCGCATGCACGGTTCCGAGCATGTTCTTCTCGCCCAGGAACTTATAGTCGTACTGCTCGGTCTTGGGATTGAAGCCCGAATAGTGATCAGGATCCCACGAATGCGCTGACGTTCCGCCCGCGGTGGTCGAGGAGCTCAGGATCGACTCGTCAACGCGGCGAACGCGACGTGCGCCGGCGCCGAGGCTCCAGGTGTCGTCGCCCTTCTTGGGATCAGCATAGCGCCAGCGGATGAAGCCGGTTCCACGAATTTCCTGAGGCGCCAGCAAAGGATAGAGCGCGAACAGCCAGTAGCGACCGGTGGTCTTGAAATCAGGATCGGTCGGGAGCGGCTCCACTTCGGTACGACCGACGAGGTCATAACCGGCGTAGTGGCCGATCTGGAAGTACTCGATCTGCTTGGTCTGGGGGCCGTGCTGCTGGAAGGAAGAATCGCAGTCATAGAAGCGCAGATCGTAATCGTCAGTGGTGATGGGGCGGAACACGTTGTTCCACACGATCTTGTTGGCGACCTCGGGATCGTTAGGATCGATCAGCGGGAACGGCTGACCCGCGACATAGCCAACGATGCTGCTTGATGATCCTGGCTCAGGCGGACCTGTGCGGAATACTTTTCCGTCGCATCCTTATATGGAGGTGGCCAGTCGACGCGCTGAGTCGGCGTGATCTTCAGCTGCATCCCGTGCGCTTACTTTGTAATAGACCCCAGGTGATACCATGTCCTTCACCTTGGCCGCGTTGTCGGCGCCGATCATATCGCCGGGTTTGACTTGCGCGTAGCTTGGTCCGCTCATAAGCGCGAGCGCCGATAATACCAAGGCTGCGGCAGTCGCCATTGAGAAGAGACGACAATCCTTTCTGCCTTCGCATACTCTCCCTGATTCTCCCGATGTGGAACTGGCGGCTTGTGAGACAAGTCCGCATGTTGACGTAGCATGGAGGTTAAAGATGACCTGTGTTTCAAGTCAATGTGGAATTCGCAAAACCCCATACCATGCGTTCAATTGCTAATGTGTCGATGTGCTACAACTAGCACAAAAAACCGCGTCTTATATGACAGATCGCGCATTGCACATAAGTGCGTACCAAGGTTGTCATCTGAATTTTTAATGCTGATTTCGGCGTCAATTTTTTGTCTTTTCAGTACACCTGATTCGTTTCGCACAACATTCTCAACAAACAAAACCGGCCCATCGCTATTGCGATGAGCCGGTCGCTAGCTGAATTTCAGCTATTAGTTAACTATGCGTTAGGATCCAAGCCCCACTTCTTTTTGTTCGCCGCGACTTCATCAGCATTGGGATGTTTGCCCTGCACAAATGCTTTGACCTTGAATTGATCTTTCAATTCCAGCAGCGCGTGATTCAGATCGATGTCGGATTTGAAGACCTCCGGTACCGCCGGCTCTTCGAAGATCGCCTGCCAGGGGCATTCCGGTTCGCACGCTCCGCAATCGATGCATTCATCGGGATCGATGTAGAGCATGTTGGGGAATTTCTCTTTGTCGGAACCAGCGTATTCGTAGATGCAATCGACGGGGCAAACACTCACACATCCGGTATCGACGCAATCAATGCAAAGTCGGGTAATCGTCCACGGCATGGGTTAGTATCCTCTCTTGTGGGGCGTGTTTTTCTAACTTATATGGAGCGCTCAGGTTGAAAAGTTCCGCGCCAAATATCCCTTTCCGCAGCCAAAACCTCAAGTACAATAGGGACGGTTTGGGCCCATGGAAGAGGCGCCGAACGAGATCTCATTGCCAAGGAGTTCGCATCATGAGTGAGCAGCAGCGCCGCGGTCCGCACCGCACCGAATCCGACAGCATGGGCGCCATCGAGGTTCCCGCCGATCGCTACTGGGGCGCGCAGACCGAGCGTTCGCTGCTGCACTTCGCGATCGGTTTCGACCGCATGCCGCGATCAGTCATTCGCGCGTTCGGTTTGCTCAAGCGCGCCTGCGCGGAAGTGAACCAGGAACTCGGCAAGCTTGCTCCGGAGAAAGCCAAGCTGATGGTGCAAGCGGCCGAGGAAGTGATCGAAGGCAAGCTCGACGATCATTTTCCCTTGCGCATCTGGCAGACCGGCTCCGGCACTCAAACCAACATGAACGCGAACGAGGTCATTTCAAATCGCGCGATCGAACTGGCCGGCGGTGCGATGGGATCCAAGAAGCCGGTTCATCCCAACGACGACGTCAACATGGCGCAATCTTCTAATGATACGTTTCCGACCGCGATGCACATCGCTGCGGCCGAAGAGATCAACTCGCAACTGCTCCCGTCGCTCAAGAAGCTCATCGATGCGCTGCGGGCGAAGACCGCGGAATTCGAATCCATTATAAAGATCGGGCGCACTCATCTAATGGATGCGGTCCCGCTGACGCTCGGCCAGGAGTTCTCCGGCTACGTCGCGCAGCTCGAATATGACCTGCGTCGCATCGAGGCGGTGCTTCCCGACATCTACGAGCTCGCGATCGGCGGCACCGCGGTCGGCACCGGACTCAACACCTATCCGCAATTCGCCGAGAAAGTCTCCGCGCGCATCGCCCAGCTGACCGGGCTGCCCTTCAAATCGGCGCCCAACAAATTCGCCGCACTCGCCTCCCACGATGCGCTGGTGTTCGCGTCCGGCGCGCTCAAGACACTGGCCGCCTCGCTGATGAAGATCGCCAACGACATCCGCTGGATGGGCTCGGGTCCGCGCTGCGGCTTGGGCGAGCTGAGCCTGCCCGAGAACGAGCCGGGATCCTCGATCATGCCCGGCAAGGTGAATCCCACTCAGAGCGAGGCGATGACGATGGTATGCATCCAGGTCATCGGCAATGACACCGCGATTTCAGTGGCGGGCTCGCAGGGCAACTTCGAGCTCAACGTCTTCAAGCCCATCATCATTCACAACTTCCTGCATTCTACCGTGCTGCTCGCGCACGCCTGCGATGGTTTCCGCCGCTACTGCGTCGAGGGCATCCTTCCCAATCGCGAGAAGATCGCCGAGTACGTCGACCGTTCGCTGATGCTGGTGACGGCGCTGAGTCCGCACATCGGCTACGACAAGGCGGCGAAGGTGGCGAAGCAGGCGCACCTCGATGGCACCACCTTGCGCGAAGCGGCCGTCGCGCTTGGCTATCTGTCGGCGGCGGATTTCGATCGCCTGGTGCGTCCCGAGAAGATGCTTGGCCCGGAGGGATGAGGCATAATTCGCGGCGGGGCGAGGTTACCATGCCCCTGGAGGGCTTTGGTGGGGAGGCCGCAAAAGGGGATTTCTTCGCGAGCAATCGCGGTGGTCTTACTGATTGTCGCGATTTCGCTACTCGGCGTCGATCGATGCGCATTCGCAGCGCCCTCGGCGGACCCGCTGCTCTATTCGCCGGATGATCCGGACAAGCCGGTCCCGGTCGCGATCGCGCTCGAAATCGAAAACATTCCCGAGATCAATGAGGTCGCGGAACAATTCGCTGTCGACGGCGTTCTGCCGCATCGTGGAACGATCCGCGCCTGGCTTATCAACAGGACCATCCCGCCGATCCCGACAAGATCTACCAGATCGGCAGCATCTGGATGCCCTCGATCGACATGATCAACGCGGTGACTCCACGCGACAAGCGCTACCAGACACTCACGGTCTCGCCCGATGGCACGGTTCAGTATGCCGAGCGTTTTCACGCCGAATTGTCGTCGCGTTTTCATGCTGCGGCGTTTCCCGTTCGATAGTCAGTCGCTCAACATTCACCTGAGTCCCTTCATCGATGACCTCAATGTCGAAACGCTCGCGCTCGCGCCCGGCCGCAGCGCCGTACGCGGAGAAGAAAAAGCCTACAACTCACTGGCCCAGTGGGAAGTCGGTGAGATCAGCGCCCGCAGCGGAACGGTTCACCAATTCGGTAAGAACGCTACGGAATTGGTGTTCAGCATCCACGTCACGCGGCACTATGGCTTCTACATCTGGAAGGTGTTCGTGCCGCTGGTGCTGATGGTGTTTCTGTCGTGGGCGGTGTTTTGGGTCGATCCGTTCGATTTGTCGAATCAGGTACAGATCGCGGTGACCACGATTTTGACGGTCATCGCATTCGCGTTCGCGATCTCCGCGACGATGCCGCGGGTTCCCTACGTCACCTGCATCGATGCGTTTTTCCTGACTTGCTATGTGTTCGTTTTCATCTCGGTGGTCGAGCTGATGACGGTGCACACCGCGCACCGTCGCGGGGGCCCCGAACTCAGCAAGCGGATCCGCCGCATCTCGCGATGGCTGGTGCCGGCGGCTTATTTCTCGACCCTCGGCATTCTGGCCTGGGACTTCCTTCCCAGTAATTCGGAAAAGCGTCCTGGGTTGGACTCGCGCGCGCGATTGGCTTCAATGAAATAATCAGCACGCGATGCGGGAACGCGATCTCAAAGCTCTCGAGTTCGACAAGGTGATGACGCTGGTCATGGGCATGGCTGCGTCCGAACCGGCGCGCGAGGTGCTGGCGCGCGTGCGTCCCGCCATCGATACCGACATCGTGCGTGATCGACTGCGCGCGACCGCCGAGATGGCGGAGTTGCGCCAGCATACCGGCTCGATTCCAATTCAGGAGTTTTCCGACCTGCGCGGTTTGTTTCTCGCCGCCGCGCGCGACGGCGCGATTCTCGACGGCGAATCGCTGGTGAAGATTCGCGACTTCGTGTTGTCCTCGCGTCACGTGCAAAGCTTCATCCGCTCGCGGGTCGAGCCGTTTCCGCATGTCGCCGCGATCGCGGCCAATCTCCTCGCGCCCAAGGAACTCGCCGATGCGTTGCTGAAAGCGCTCGCCGATGACGGGCAGCTCCTCGACGATGCGAGCCCGCTCTGAACCGCCTGCGCAATCGCCTGCGCGCGGAACGCGTCGAGCTCGAAGCGCGCCTGCTGCGCTCGCTCAATCAGCCGGGCATGGAGGCGTTCATCTCCGACCACATGGTCACGCTGCGCAACCACCGCTTCGTGCTGCCGCTCAAGCTGAACTACACCGAGAAGCTCGCCGGCATCGTGCAGGATCGTTCGGTCTCGGGCGAGACGCTGTTCGTCGAGCCGATGTGGGCGGTCGAGCTGAACAATCGCCTGATGATGCTGGAAAGCGAGGTCGAGGCCGAGGAGCATCGCATCCTGATGCAGCTTTCCGCGATGGTGCGCGGATACTCCAACGAGCTGCATCTCACCTTCGATGCGATGGTCGCGCTCGATGCGCTCAACGCGCGCGCGGTTTTCGCCGAGCGATTCGAGTGCAGCGAGCCCGCGATCAGCGAGGGCGAGATCGAACTGCTCGAAGCGCGGCATCCGCTGCTCGACGGTCGCGGTCCGCGATGTGGTGCCGATCGATTTGCGCATCCCCGCCGATCATAAGGGCATCGTGATTTCGGGTCCTAACACCGGCGGCAAAACCGTCTGCGCTGAAAACGCTGGGCCTGTCCTCGCATTGATGGCGCAGGCCGGTCTTCTGGTTCCGGCGCGCACGGGCAGCAAGCTCGCGGTGTTTCGCAGCGTGTTCGCCGACATCGGCGATGAGCAATCGATCGAAACCAGCCTCTCGACGTTCTCGGCGCACATCGCGAATCTTTCGGAAATCGTGCGCTCGCTCGCCGAGCCAGCGCTGGTGATCCTCGATGAGCCGGGCGCGGGAACCGATCCCGCCGAGGGTGCGGCACTGGCGATCGGACTCATCAATCATCTGGCTGCGCGACGATGCCTGGTCGCGGTCGCGACCCATTCAACTGCCGTGAAGCTGTACGCCTACTCGCGATCGGACTTCGAAGTCGCGGCGGTGGACTTCGATCCGGACCGCCTCGTGCCGCTCTATCGCCTCAAGCCGCATACCATCGGACAAAGCTATGGACTGGTGGTGGCGCGACGCCTCGGCCTGCCCGAGGAAATCATCAAAGGTGCGCAGGCCGCGATGGGCGAAAGCACCATCGAGCTGGAAACCGCCATCGAACGCCTCGAACAGCAACGCACCAGCCTCGAAGAAGGAGCTGGCGCGCGTGCGCGAACGATCCCTCGAACTCGCCGAACGCCAGCGCGAGGCCGCCGTCGACCGAGGAGCGCGCGCGGGAGCACTTCGAACGCGAGCGCAAGCGGCTGCGGCGAGGAGGTCACCGACCTCATGACGGATTTTCGGCGCGAGGGCGATGAACTCCTGAAGGAGATTCGCAGCGGCGCCAAATCACGCCGCGACCTCAGGCCAGTTCCAGGCGCGGATCGCCGAACGACTCGAAGCCGCGGCGCCTATTCCTCATGATGAGGAACGCTGATTCCGATCCGAGTCGCCACTGAAAGTCGGCGACACGGTCGAGTTGGGTGGCATCCGCGGCGAGCTGGTGGTGATGGAGCCGGGCAAGGCGGTCGTCAGCCGCGGCGGATTCCGCATCGAGGTGTCGCCGGAGCGGTCTGCGCCACGCGAAGGCCGAATCGATAGCCGCCGATGCGCGCGAGCGCAGAGCCATGCCCTCGGTGACGGTGAGCTCAGGCGCCAGCGAGCGCGAGGAGCTGAATCTCATCGGCATGCGCACCACCGAGGCGCTGCGCAAGCTCGAGGAGTTCCTCGATCAGGCATACCTCACCAATCGGAAAGAAGTGCGCATCATCCACGGCATCGGGTCGGGAGCGCTGCGCAAGGCGGTGTCAGGAATACCTCAGCACATCGCCCTACAGCTCGGAATATCATGAGGCGGAACCGCATCACGGTGGCGCCGGCGCCACCGTCGTCCAGCTCAATCTGTAGATCTCATTGAACAGTCCCTTCAGCTGATCGAGCGGATTGTTGTTCTTGCCGTTCTTCTTGTTGCCGAAGAGCTTGTCAACTACATCCTTGCCGGTTTGACGCACGAGATGGCTGGTGGCGTACTGCGCCATCGTCGCGAGGTCCGGGGATACGTTCGGCTTGGGCAACTTGCCCTGGATGCGCAGCGGAATATCCACCTGCCCATCCTCGTTGGTGATGTAGACGACGTTGTGCTTCTCGTCGATGATTTCCTGGCTGAACTTGCGCGTGAGCAACGCATGCCCGCTCAAATCGACATTCTTGTCCATGTCGAACCATCCCGCGGCCTTCATCCCGTAATCCACCGCCTGCACCACCAGGTCGCGAGTGCTGATGCGAATGCCGTCGAGGGTGAAGGTCAGGCTGGCGCGTGTGATGTCGGTATCGGGATTGTTGAATAGCTCGGGATGCCGCTTCATGACGCCGGGAGGAATCAAATCGCCGATCTCCGGAATCCCCTTGGTCTTGGCGAGCGCGATGCGACCAGGTTCACGCCAACCAGTTTGCCATCGCGGACCGCGGCGTTTCCGCTGCCCTTGAGAGTAGGCTTGATGTCGTCGAACTTCGTTCCGCGTCCCGAAACCTGGAATTGCGCATCGACGTTGCCGCGCAACATCGCCGCCGTCTTCGGGATCCTGAACCGTCAGCGCCTGCTGGATGTCGACATTGTTGGCATTGAGGTCAGGGAGAACTGCGGCGGCTTTTCGAGCATCACAGTTCCGCTGCCCGCGACGTTGCCATTGAACACCGCGACCTTGAACGATTGGATGTCGAGCCGCTTGCCCGTCCAGTCACGGCGCGCAGCGCTGAAGTCCTTGAAACCGGCATTCGCGATATTGCCCTCCGCGACCGAGGCCTTGGCGGTGAAATCGGGTGGCAGTCGGAAATGGCGCCGACTGCGTGATGGTGCCGCGTCGCGATGACAGCGCGCGGATAAACTCAGTGTCGGGCCGGTCCGGAATGATGTCGGACGGTTTAAACTTGATCGACGGAAAAATCGTAGCTACCTTTCGGCGGCTGCAGCGAACTCGAGGTTGAGCGTCGATCGTCGCATGCCCATCGCCGATGTCGAACTTGAGCGGGCCGACATTTGCCGCATTGCCGTCGAGCTTGATGTCGCCATTCAGATTGCTTGACGAGCGCTTTTTTCGCGCCCGCCTGTGCGAACCGCAATCTCGGACAGTGTGATGGTGCCTTGCGCGCTGGGCTGCTTGATCGGCCATCTGCACAGGTTGAGTGCGCTTCGAGACGACCGGAGGCGTCGTACTTCTGCATCGCCGGCACCATCTTCGCCAGCGCGCCGATATCGAATCGATTGGTGTCGATGCGCGCGCTCATGTTGCTGCCATCGAATCTTGATGTTGGAGGCCTTCGCCTCGAGGTCGCCCAGTTGCACATTCGCCTGCGCAACTTCGAGATTCGTGTCGGTTCGGGAGCCATCGGCGCTGAGTTTGAACGGTACCGACGCGGGCTTATCGAAGAGACGTCGCCCACGCGATGCGATTACCGGTGAGATCGCTTTCGACATGAAACTTGACCGCGGCCGGACGTGCCCTCGGCAGTGGCGGTCGAACGAAACCGGATCGGGCACCGAGAGCGCTTCAGGAATCGATTTGCCGATCGAGCCGATCGCGCGCAGCCGCGCCACATCGAGCGGACCGATTTTGGCTTCGATGGTGAAATGCGCCTTATTCGGATCGATCACTCCATCCGAGGCGAGCGGTCCCGCGGTTCCGGAAATATCGACATTCTGCTTGTCGGAAAGCGCGGCAAGCTTGAGGGAGAAGTCGAAGGTGCGCGCGACGCTGAACCCGGTGACCGAAAGATCAACCTGCGAGATCTGACAGTCTGATTGTTGGCGCCCCGTTCCTCGTACGTGATGATGCCGTCTTCGACTTGCAGGCGCTTTACGAAAATCGCCGCGAGGTTTTCGCTGCTCGGCGGCTTCGGCTTAGCAGTGACCTCCTGACCGGCGGTGAGCGGCGCTTGCTCACTACCGGTGGTGGGCGGATTCGAGGGGGTTTTTTCGTCTTGCCCGCTGGCCGCCTTGCCCTTCCCGATGGTCGAGACGTTCAGCTCGCCCTGCTCGGTGCGAATGATGTGAACACTGGGGATTTTTGAGCGTCACCTCGGTCACGTGGATTTGGCGCGGTGAGCAACGGCAGGAGATCCACCTCGCGCATACGCGTCGCTGGCCTCGACGAACGGCCGATCCGACAACGCCGGATCGTCCTGGATTTTCAGGCCGGTGACTTGCGCGACCAGACCCCATCCGAGGCTGGCCTTGATGCTGCCCACCTCGACGTTGCGCCCCAGCGAGTCGCTGACTTTCTGGAGAATGAAGGGCTGGCGCTCGGCGATGATCGAATTGAGGTTGCGTGCCGCATAAACCAGGACTGCGGCGATGACGATGCCCAGCACCGCGACGACGGCGCCGACAATCATTGCGGCCTTTCTCATGCGCGCTCCGAAGTTGAGGAGGAAATCGCATCCACCGCGCTGGAGTTTAATCGAATGGCGTCCCAATCACACGCGTTTTCGGTTACAATTCAATTGTTCGGTATTTGAAATGGCGAAGAAGAAGAAATCTGCGCGCCCGCGCGACGATGATGCGGATCGGGTGCCGCCGCAAAAGCCGGTAACTTTCTCGCCCTTCAAAGACCTCAAGAAAATGCTCGCCGAGCGCGGCCTTGAGGCAGCGCCACCCGCGGCGCCGGCCCGGCCGGTCATCGCCAAACCGATTCCGAAACCCCTCGCGCCCGGCCCGACGCCACCGGTTGTGGACGAGGATTCCATCCTGCGCGAGGCCTATGCCGGGGCGTCCGCTCGCTTCGACAACAACGGCGGCCATCGGATGCCGGTGGTTCCGGAAGTGCATCACACCATCGTCAGCGAGGAGGCCGAGGTTCTCGCGGCCTTGTCGGACCTCGTGTCGGGCGTTGGCGCGTTCGACCTCACCGAGACCGAGGAATACATCGAAGGCGCGCGGGTCGGCCTCGATCCTCGGTTGGTGAGCCGCCTGCGGCGTGGCGAGTTCGCGATCCAGGGCCATCTCGATCTTGCACGGGATGATTCAACCCGATGCGAAACAGGCGCTGCGCGACTTCATCATCAAGTCGGTGGGCAAGGGGATGCGCACCGTGCTTGTGGTGCATGGCCGCGGCCTCGGGTCGCCCGGCGGACGCCCGGTCTTAAAGCATGCTACGGCGCAATGGCTGTCGCATGGCGAGATCGGCGCGCACGTCCACGCCTTCGCGACGGCCAAGGCCCAGGACGGAGGCGCGGGCGCGATGTACGTCCTGCTCCGTCGCGATCGCCGCCGCGTCGCCCTTCGACGTGCTGCAAGGCGCCAAACGCCGCGATTGAAAGGCGGACTACCTATGGGAAAAAGGACCAGGGAGTGGGTTTCAATAAAGAATCACTTTCGACGCGAAGTCATCTTTATGGTCTTTCCGATTTGGATTTTGTTGATCGGCCTAGTCGTAACGATTCTCGTTCAAATGTTCCGCCACTAAGTGAACGGTTGCCGGCCAATCATTGGCGCACTGTGGGTCCTTATTTTATACCGTTGACGATATATACCGAATACAGTATACATGAGTGTCCATGAAGACGGCGAAGGATTTGAAGCCGATCAGATGGGCGGGCACCTCGCGGGAAGATTTACGGGCATCCCGAAAGAGGTTAAGAACGCCATCGGGTCCGCTCTAACCTCAGCCCAATTAGGCGGCAAGCATCCTGCGGCAAAACCCCTGAAAGGCTTCAAGGGCGCGGGGTGCTGGAAATCGTCGACGACTACGACGGCGATACCTATCGCGCCGTCTATACGGTTCGTATTGCAGAGATCGTCTACGTTCTGCATGCCTTTCAAAAGAAGTCCAAAAAAGGGACTGAAACGCCAAAGAGCGAGAGGGATCTGATCAAACTTCGGTTGCGGTTGGTGGAGGAAGATTACAAGGGTCTCTAAGGAAGATCTGAGGGAACAGCATTATGGCAGGAATTCGGATTGGTTCGCGCAATGCCTTTCGAGATTTAGGTCTCCCGGATGCCGACGCGCTACAGGCAAAAGCCATCCTGGCGCACTACATCATCACCGCGATCGAGAAAAACAAATTGACTCAAGCTCGAGCAGCAGCACGAATGGGAGCAACTCAGCCCAATGTTTCGGACATATACAGGGGCCGGGTGAGCGGTTTTACCATTGACCGGCTGGCCAAATATCTGAATGCGCTCGGGAGGGATGTCGAGATTCACGTGAAGGCCGGCAATGGCCGCACGGTCGTTGTCTAGGAGCTTTTTGCCGGTTTGAGAAAAGCAACGGGGCCCCATCGAGGGACCCCGTCGGAAGCAGACAGCTATCGACGATCGCTTAGATCTTGCCCTGCAGCAGGAAGGCGACGACGAAGGCGTACAGGGTCAATGCTTCGATGAAGGCCAGCGCGATGATCATCGGGGTGAAAAGCTGACCCGTGCTGTTGGGGTTGCGCCCGATCGATTCCATCGCGGCGGCGCCGACGCGGCCCTGTCCGAGCGCGCTGCCGAACGCGGCGATACCGATACCGATGTTCGCGGCCAATGCGATGAGACCGGCGGTCTCGGCGTGCCCGGCAGCCGCACCCTCTTGCGCCATCGCAAGCAGAGGCGACGCCAGCACCAGCATCGCGACCGTGCCCATCACCGTTGAAAGTTTACGCACCATGACTATCCTCCTCGTTGATCGCGCGTTCCCACGCCAACCGCAGCCCTTCTCCTCTTCCTCTACCACCACCATTGCTCAAGCTGCGCGCGAACGTCGCGAAAAATCCGAATCTAATACCGCATCAATGATCGTGACTTGATGCGAGCCTCACGTAGCTCAGTGAAAGAATCATAAAAATCAGCGCCTGGACGACGCACACGATTGCCCCCAGCGCATAAAACGCCAGCGGCAGTATCAGATATGTCAGCCCGGTGAAAATGCTCAACACTGTGTGATCGGCAAACATGTTGGCGTAAAGACGAACGCCGAGCGAAAACGGGCGAAACAGATTGTCCGCCAACTCGATGGGCAACATCAGGGGCGCCAGGAAAAGCACTGGTCCGAGGAAACTGCGTAGATAGCCGACGCCGTTAGCGCGGAAACCCTGCACAACGTAGAAGGCAAAGCAGATCGCTCCCAGCGCGAAGGTCAAATCGCTATCCGAGGTCGGCGGCTCCATCCCGGGTATGAGGCCGAAGTAGTTAGCCGTCGCGATGAACAGGAACAGACAGCCGAAAAACGGGACCAGCGCGCGATAGTGATGGTCCTCGATCACGCCGTGCACGCTGCTGTCGACGAATTCCACGATCGCTTCGCCGACCGCACGCAGCGATCCTCCTTCATCGGGCACAACGGGATCGGCCGCGCGTTTCAACGCCGCGCCGGCGAAATATCCGAACACGAGCAGAATGCCCATCACGATCCAGGTGCCGAGGAGCACCTCGGGGATTTTTCCGCCCCCCAACATCTCGAGAAAATTTACAGGCTTCAAAGTTCCTCCGGAATTCCGGATTCAGTCCGATTTCGGCGCATCGAAGTGCGCCCGGTTTCAATAATAATCGCGATTACCTGAGTCAAGACGCCCGTCGCAAAGCCCAACCCATCGATGTGGACTCGTGCGAAGACTGCGTAGATCAGACCCGCCACCAAGGCTACCTTGAGCGGCAACGCGGCAAGCCCGATTCTGCTGACTCCCCCGCTCTGCCGCGCCGCCGCCAATGCGAAGCGGCCCAGCACGGCGAGCAGAAACATATTGGCGACTACAATGCCGCCGCCGATCAAGCATCCTATCGCCGCGGCACTGGAAACGAAATACGCCATCACACCGGCGCTGATGAAAACCAGCGCGAGATTCGTGAGTTGGATCGAACGGATGGTGGGCATCGACTATGGCGTCTTGCCGGGCGCCTTGAGCAGCCTTACCAAATTCAGGGTCCCGCCGATGAATCCGAGCAGAAATCCGAGCAGCGCAAAAATCGGGGTGTGCGCGTGCGGGCGAAAATATTGATCCGCCAGGTAGCCGACGAACCCACCGGCGATCGGCGAGGTCGTGAACTGCATCGCGGCGGCCAGGTATAGCCAGGTACCGCCACTACGCTTTTCTCCATCATCGGGCATCTGAAAAATTTTCTCAGGCTGACGCGAGATCGCGCAATGACTCGCGCGCGGCGTTCACGGTCGCTTCGATATCAGCGACACTATGCGCGAGCGAAATGAACATCGCTTCAAACTGCGACGGTGGCAGATAGATGCCGCGCTCCAGCATCCGATGGAAATAGGTTGCGAACTTTGCGGTGTCGCAACGCCGTGCTTCGTCAGCATCGGCAACCGAATCACGCCCGAGGAACATGGTGACCAGCGATCCGATGCGATTGACGCATCCCTTTTCGCCCGCCGAGCGCATCGCATCGGCAAGGCCCTTCGCCAAACTCTCGCCGGATTTTTCCAGTGCCTGGTAAACTCCCGGTTGCGCAAGAATTCTGAGCGTCTCCAATCCAGCGCGCACTGACATAGGATTCCCCGACAGTGTGCCCGCCTGATAGACCGGCCCCGACGGCGCGAGGAGGTCCAGCAATTCGGCGCGCCCGACTACCGCACCAATCGGCATTCCACCGCCAATGATTTTCCCGAGCATGATCAAATCCGGCGTGACGCCCATCGCTTCGGCGATCGGAACCGTAGCGAAGGCGAAAGCCGGTAATGACTTCATCGCAGATGAGCAATGCGCCATGACTCTTAGCTAGCGCGGCGAGCTCCGGAAGAAACTGTTGCAGCGGTGCTACGACGCCCATATTCGCGGCGACCGGCTCGACGATTACTGCGGCGATACGATCGGGTTCAGCCTGAAAACATCCGGCAACACTCTCCAGCGAGTTGTAGCGAGCGACCAGCGTCATCGCCGCCAATGTGTTCGGCACACCGCCGCTGTCGGGAATTCCGAGCGTCATGCCCCCCGAACCAGCACGCACGAGCAGTCCATCGCTGTGGCCGTGATAGCATCCATCGAACTTGATGATCTTGTCGCGACCGGTGGCGGCGCGTGCAATCCTTATCGCGGTCATGCCCGCCTCAGTGCCGGAATTTACCAGGCGGATTTTTTCCGCCGCGGCGATCGCGCCACCAATGATTTCCGCAAGTTCTACTTCGAGTTCGGTCGGTGCGCCAAAACTGAATCCGCGGTGTGCCTGTTCCGAAACCGCTTCTGCAACACGGGGATCGCAATGGCCGAGGATGGCAGGACCATAAGAGCCGACGTAATCTATGAAGCGGTTTTGGTCGGCATCGAAGACATAAGCTCCACTCGCGTGTTCGATAAAAAGCGTCGCGCCTTTGACTGCGGACCACGCGCGGACCGGAGAATTTACCGCGCCGGGAATTTTTTTCAGCGCGCGTTGAAGAAGTTCACGCGACCTTTTGTTCCGTAACTGCATCCTGATGAGCCTCTCGCAAACATCGCCAAGACAGACGGTTGAATTTTTAATTCATCAGATCTTAATTTTGATTTTTTCAGATGGAGATTTCGCGATCGCTCTGGTCGGCTTTGGAAGCCAACGAGCGAAGACAGGCAAACGTCACGCGAAAATCGCGATCGATTTGCGTCATCGTGCGATCATGCAAATCCGTGCGGGATTCTCTTTCAAAATCGCGCTCTTCTCCAAAATGTTGATTCGCTCGCTTGAGACAACCTTCGAAAGCCATTATCACCTTCGATTGGCCGTCGAACTTTTTTAAACCTACAGCCTGACTCCGGAAACGGGTCGATTTCGTGCGCTAAAGTTATGGGCCCAATGCGCGTTTCGATCAACGCTGCTCCATTGGAATCTAAGGCGCACTACTCCGGTTCGTATGCTCATGAGTTGATAGTTCTTCGAGTCGGGCTCCGCAGTCGCTGTCCCTGTCGAAGGAAAAGTCGCTTATCCACAGCTGTGGACAAGACTGTGCGTAATTAATCGTTCTTTTGTTTCAGACCCGCAACCAGGCACGGGGGTTTGCCTGGCCTCTGGAGGGGACCAATGGATGGTTTATGGGAACGCGCCGCTGATCGCATGCGCGACCAGCTCGGCCAAGTCGGCTTTGAAACCTGGATCGGCCCGCTGAATTTTATGGGGCTGGTAGGAGGGACCGCGACCATCGAAGCGCCCAATCGATTTTTTAAGGATTGGGTCAACGAGCGCTATCTCCAACTGCTGCGGCAATCGCTTTCTGCTGAGATCGGCGAACCGATCGAAGTCAAACTCACCCTAGGCGAAAACGGCACGGTGGTACTCAAGCCCACCAACGGCAATGGACATCACAACGGAAACTCACGGTACGCTCTGCCACCCATGACCTCGCGCACAGAAATACCGCAACGCGATCGCCATCCTCAGCTCAACCCCCGTTATACCTTCGCGGAATTCGTGGTCGGCTCTGGCAACCAATTCGCTCACGCGGCCGCGCTGGCGGTTGCCAACCAGCCAGGTGAAAAATACAACCCGCTTTTCATCTACGGCGGCGTCGGATTGGGCAAGACCCATCTGGTTAATGCCATCGGTCATCAAATCTGGCTGCAGGGCGATCGCAACAAAAAAGTTCTCTTCATGTCGGCAGAAGTGTTCATGAACGAGTTGATCAATTCGATTCGGCGCGACAAAACTACCGAATTTCGCGACAAGTTCCGCCGCGTCGATGCTCTCATCCTCGACGATGTGCAATTCCTCGCCGGTCGCGATCGCACCCAGGAAGAATTTTTCCATACCTTCAACTCGCTTCATTCCGAACGGCATCAGATCGTTCTGACCTCCGATAAAGTGCCGAAGGACATTCCCGGCCTCGAAGATCGTTTGCGCAATCGTTTCGAGTCGGGACTGATCGCCGATATCGCGCCGCCGGATCTCGAAACGCGCATCGCGATCATCCAGAAAAAAGCCGCCGCCGATCGCTTGCGCCTTCCGTCCGACGTCGGCCTCTACATCGCGCAGAATGTTTCGACCAATGTTCGCGAGCTCGAAGGCTGCCTGACCCGGCTGGCCGCCCTCGCATCGCTCAACAATTCCGAGATCACGCTGGAATTCGCGCGCCACGCCTTGCACGATCTGATTCGGCGTCAGGAACAAAAGCCGGATGTCGAAGCGATCCAGCGCACCGTATCTGATTCTTTTCATGTGCGGCTCGCCGATTTGAAATCGAAGAAGCGCACCCAGCACATCGCATTCTGCCGCCAGGTCGCGATGTACCTATGCCGCAAACTCACCGATTCGTCATTTCCATGCATCGGTGAGGCATTCGGGCGCGACCACTCGACCGTCATTCATGCCTACAATCTTATCGCCCGGCGGATGAGCAATGACTCGGCCTTTCGGATGTCGATCGAAAAGATTGAACGCGAACTAAAAGCGATCCGTAACGCAGCCTGAAGTGATGTGGTGTGACGACATGGATGCGGTGACAATCATGTTCACAGCCCGTGGAAAAGTGCCGGCGTATCGACAGCGCTTACGCGGCCGGACTGGATCATGCTGACGCACAGCGCGATCTATCGACAGCTTTGCGGAGCGGGATTTTCTTTTGTTTCCGTGCCGTTCAAGGCACAATCAACAAATGCACAACCCCTACTATTACTTCTGACTTTTCTTAAGAAAGAAATAATATAGGAGTATCAGGATCGGTCCTCGCACTATGGGAATTGTTGTCGAACGCCAATCGCTCATGAACGGCCTTTCGTTGGTCCAGGGCATCGTCGAACGCCGGAACACCGTGCCGATCCTTGGCCACGTGCTGATCGAGCCGGACGCTCAAACCATTCGGCTTGCGGCCACCGACCTCGAGGTTGGCATCAGCACCCAGGTGGCATGCAAATCCGTCAAGGAAAAAAGCCTGACGCTCAACGCGCGCAAACTTTTCGAGATCGTGCGCGAGACCGAGGGCGAGGAGTTCTCGATCACCTCGCTTGATAACGACTGGGTTGAGCTGAAATGCGGTCGCTCGCGGTTCAAAATGATGGGTCTCGATCCGCGCAGTTTTCCCGCGATGCCGAGCCAATCGACCAAAGCCGACGGCCCCAAGAAGTCGGTCAAGGCGTCGCTTACGGTAAGTGCTGCCGTCCTCGCGACGATGATCGACAAAACCATCTTCGCGGTCAGTCCCGATGAAGCCCGATACAACCTGAGCGGGGTTTATCTCGAAGCGCACGATGCCGGTAAAGCGCGCATGGTCGCCACCGACGGTCATCGACTCTCGATGATCGATCGCACGGTGCCCGGATTCGCGATGGAAGGCGGCACCATTATTCCTCGCAAAGGCCTCACCGAGCTGCGCAAACTGCTCGATCAGGGCGGCGACGCGGAAGTAAAGCTCCTGCTCGACGGACAACTCGCTTCCCTCAAACGCGGTACCACCGAAGTATCGATGCGGCTGGTGGAAGGCGAATTTCCCGACTATCGCGGTGTCGTTCCCAAGCAGACCAAGCATCACATCAAGGTGGGGCGCGATGCGCTTTTGGCGTCGATTAAGCGCGCCGCAATCTTCTCGAACGAACGCTATCACGGCGTGAAGCTGGGCCTTTCCGCCGGCGCGCTCACCGTGTCATCGACCAGCCCCGAGATGGGTGAGGCCAGCGAGACCATCGATGTCGACTATCTTGGCGATGAATTTGCGGTGGGCTTCAATGCGTCTTATCTGTTGCAGGCGCTGGCGGTAATTCCCGGCGAAAGCGAGATCGACTTGGGCCTCTCGGATGAGGCCAGTCCGGGATTGCTTCGTACACCATCGGATAGCGAATTCAGCTACGTCGTGATGCCGATGCGCCTGTAAAGTGAGATTTCCCGATGAAGTGTAGACATCAACATTGCAACTGCGAAGCCGCGCCGCATCAGTCGTACTGCTCGCCCGAGTGCGAGTCGTCACTGCGTGACGAAGGCGCCACCGAATGCCATTGCGGTCATTCCGGATGTATTGAGTCGCACGCCACCGAGCGCGACAGCACCGCAGATCACTGACCGAGCTTGACCAGTACCACCTTGTTGCGATGCTGGTATTCGGATTCCCATGGATACGATGCTTCCTCGGCGAGGATCTCCGAGGGCACTGTAATGCTCGGTAGATCGCGCCGTCGCACGATGACCCATTCTATCTTTCCATTGGCAACGGAATTAGCGAGATCCCTCGGCTTGTCGAATTCCGCCAAAGGCTTTCCGGTGTCCAGGTAAAACAGCGGCCCGATGGTTCGATAAAGGCCAAGCGCGGACGTTTGCGCGCCAACTTGATCTCGAACCGCATAGGCGAACGGCTTTTCCCCTCGGTATGCCTCGGCCGTCGGCATCGCGAATATGTAGATGTAAACCATCGCTGCATACGCAGCCACCCCCATCGAAATGGCAACGCGGTCGAGGCGAAAACTTCGCACTGCGTAAATGATCATGACGATTACCGCCAGCCACATCGCTGCAAAGACGGGTCGAGCGGGCGCGGCCGGAAGCTTCGCGAGCAGACCCGGAAGTATCGCCGAGGGCGGAAGCAGAAGCACCACGCCGAAGAAGACGGCAAACGCGAAGACTCCATAGCCAAGAAGCAACAGCCTCCTCGCCCACACCGAAAAATCGTCCCATCTGGAGCTCAACATTCGCGCGATCGTGATCGCGGCGGGTGGCAGTATCGGCAGAATGTAATAGCTGCGGCGTGAGCCTGAGAGCGTGAAAAACGCGAACGTCGACCAGAAAAATATCAGCGTGAAGCGATCGCTGCGCGCGGGCTCGGCCTCGATGCTGCGCTGATGATGCATTTGAACGAGGCCTGCCGGCAGGATTATCGCCCACGGCGCCATCAGTGCGAAGATCACATAGAGGTACAGATATATCGGCCCGCGATGGTCGAACGGTTGAAAGAAGCGCACCACATTCTCCCGAAAGACCATATCGAGGCCTGCGCCCGAACCCATCAACGCGCGCGAAATTCGAAAGGGCGCCATGTAAATCGCGATCCCGATCGGAACCGCGATCAATGAGCGCCAATCGAACAACCATCGATTGCGCTTGATGATCCAGCGGCCGCGCTCTATCACCGGGCCATGGAGAATCTCCGCGCCAAACAGCGCCCATCCATCGGAGAGCGTCGCATAGAGGCCCATCACCATGATCGGCAGCACGAAACCGAGCAGGCCCTTGGTCAGGGACGTGAGCGCCATGATGATCCAGAGCCATACAACCCACCATCCGACCGGGCGGTCTTCATGCTTCAGGAATAGCAACAATGCCGCGAGCTCGCCGGTAATGGTTTCGACGTCCGCTGACGCATGACGCGAAAAGAATACGAAGCTGAAACTCGTCGCGAGGATAAATCCCGCGATGACGCCAGTGCGAAGGTCATACAGCCGTCGCGCGAGGAGAATCAGCAATCCGACCGCGAGCAGCCCCGCAATCGCGCAGGGCAGCCGCGCGGCGGTCTCGTTGAGGCCTCCTGTGACCCAGGTCGATGCGAGCACCAGCCAGTACGAGCCGAGCGGTTTGTCATAGTAGAGATGGCCGTTGATGGTGGGCCAGAAATAGTTGCCGGTGCGAATCATCTCGCGTGAGATTTCCGCCCAGCGAAATTCCGATGACCATAAGGCGCGCGATCCGAGCCGCGTGAAGTACAGGATGGCGGTCAACGCGATCACGCCCCATCCGGCGAGCCGCCAATCGAGGGAAGTCTCAGCCGGCGAATCGGCGGAAGCTTCGCGCAAACCAGCCTCGCCAGCCACTTGGTTTCGATGCATTTCCGCTCATGCTACCGTCGAAGGACGGCGTGGGCGAGTAGCCGCGTCACATCCCCAACTCCTCATTGCGAAGAGCCTCATGAGCGACCAGCACTCCCGATCGCAAGCCCAATCGGTTGATCAACGAGCAGAGCCCGTACCTGCGCCAGCATGCCTACAACCCGGTCGATTGGTATGCGTGGGGTGACGAGGCGCTGGCGCGCGCGAAAGCGGAAAACAAACCCATCCTGCTGTCGATCGGATATTCGGCCTGCCATTGGTGTCACGTGATGGAGCGCGAGTCGTTCGAAAACGAGGGCATCGCACGACTGATGAACGAAAACTTCGTCGCCATCAAGGTCGATCGCGAGGAGCGCCCCGACCTCGACCAGATTTACATGGAAGCGGTGCAGATGATCACCGGGCGCGGCGGGTGGCCGCTGACGATGTTCCTCACGCCGGACGCCAAGCCGTTTTTTGGCGGCACCTATTTTCCTCCGGTCGATCGCCAGGGGATGACCGGATTTCCGCGTATCCTGATGGCCGCGGCGGACGCCTACAAACGCGGCGCTCACGAAGTTCAGCACAATGTCGAAAAGCTGACTGAGGCGCTGGGAGCCCTCGGCACCTATACCGCTGAAGCTGGTGAGGTCCAGCGCGATCTCCCGATTGTCGCGGCGCAACAGTTGGCGCGCTCGTACGACAACGTTAACGGCGGCCTCGGCAACGCGCCGAAATTTCCCAACTCATTCGTGTTCTCGCTGTTCCTGCGCGCCTACGACGCTGATGACGATCCCAACTTCGCGACGATGGTGCGGGACACCCTCGTCAAGATGGCGAAGGGTGGCATCTATGATCAAATCGGCGGCGGGTTTCATCGCTATAGCGTCGATGACCGATGGCTGGTCCCGCATTTCGAGAAGATGCTTTACGACAACGCGCTGCTGGGCCGGCTTTACCTCGATGCCGGGCGCGCGCTTAACGAGCCCGAATTTTTGAACGTCGCGCGCGCAATCCTCGACTACGTTCTACGCGAGATGACCAGCCTCGAGCACGGTTTCTATTCGACGCAGGACGCCGATAGCGAAGGCGAGGAAGGAAAGTTCTTCATCTGGACGCCCGCCGAAGTCGAATCGATCCTCGGGGAGAAACTGGGCGCGATCGCGGAAAGATATTTCGACATCAGCGAGCAAGGCAATTTCGAAGGCAGCAACATCCTGCATCGCACCATCGAATCGCGGACCTGGCCAAGCAGTTCAAAACCACGCCCGAGGAAATCGCTGACGCCGTTGATTCCATCAAAACTAAACTGTTCGAAGCGCGCGAGAAACGCATCAAGCCCGGCCGCGACGAAAAAGTCCTAGCCGCCTGGAACGGCATGATGATTTCCGCTTTTGCCGAGGGATATCGCGCGTTGCATGATCCCCGTTACCTGGAGGCCGCCGAGCGCGCGATCGAATTCGTCATGACCAGACTGTGGGACGGGCGCGCATTGCGACGTTCCTTCAAAGACGGCCTCGCGCGCTTCAACGCCTACCTGGAGGACTACGCCATCCTCGCCAACGCGATGCTTGATACTTACCAGGCCTCGCTCGATCCAAAGTATCTCGCACACGCGCGGACGCTGGCCGATGTGATTCTCGAGCGCTTTCTCGATAAAGAGCGCGGCGGATTTTTCTTCACCTCCGAGGATCACGAGGAGCTCATCACCCGATTTAAGGGCGCCTTCGATGGCTCCACGCCTTCGGGCAATAGCGCGGCGGTGATGGCGCTGTTGCGACTGCACGGCTACACCGGCGAAGAGCGTTACTTCCGCGAGGCCGAACGCACCATCAAGTTGTTCCGCGAGTTCATGGAGAAGCAGCCGTTCGCATTCTCGCATCTGCTCGAAGCGGTTGATCTTTATCTGCGCGGTCCAGTCGAAGTGGTGATCGTAGGGGATCGTTCTTCGCCGGACTTTCGCGAATGGGTCGACCGCATCGGTCTGCTTTATGTCCCCAATTTGGCGCTATATGTCGTCGATTCGAAAAACCCTGCGTCCGATTTCGTCCCAGATCAGGCGCGGGGTAAAGAGCAGGTCGACGGAAGGTTGACCGCCTACATATGCCGCGAGCGGACGTGTTCGATGCCGCTGACTTCGTACAAGAACCTGGAGGCGGAGATTCGCGGGTAGTCGGTGGGCCAGAGCACTTCCCATTTTTAGAACCTCGGAGGTGTCATGGTGCCCAAATTCTTGAAACTGGCCTTAACTCTCTCGACGCTCGTCGCGTGCAGCGGATGTGCTGCATTGGCCGGATTGATCCCGGGCGGAAGCAGCGGCAGCACGTCCCCAACATCGGTAACACCCGCCGCTGGAGCTGCCACGGTATCGGTACCCTCGACGCTCGATCAGGTAGAGCCCTCGACCAAGCTCGCGATGTTCTCGCCCGCCGCTCTGCTCGATGGTAGCACCTCGCTCGATCGGATTATCGTGCAGTCCCAATGTGATTTTCGCACTGCGGATCCTCCCTTTCTGGTGCCCACCCCGGCCGCAAACAAAAGTTGGACGTTTACCGGCCGTGTCGAAAAGTCCAAGGCTGCGGACGCGGGTCTGGATGCACAATCCCTCGAGTATCGAAGCTGGTTCGGCTTTGGAGCTTCCAAGCAGCAGCTCAATTCCTGGCCGGTCAGCATGGTGACCTTGAGCGAGATGCCCAAGGAGTATCTTGACGATCGGCTAACGATGCTCTCGGATCATACGTACCAGGTGAACAAGGCACAGACCGATGCGCTCGCAGCCGATTACATCAACAATGCCCACCAGATTCAGGATCGCGTGCAAATCCTGGTCGCTTCATTTGATCCTGCCAAATGCCCGACGCAATAGGATCGATTGTCATCTGCAATGACGTTTGCTCGTCACATTCCGGATGATTCGGGCCGCATTCATCGGTACCTGCCGGTCGTGGAGAACCGCCCAGCCAGCCTTCACGCCAATAGACTGCGAGTGATCGCTTTCAACGCGCAAGGAGGCCGGAAATTCAACGACATTTTGCAATGCTTCGCGCACGAGCCCCTGCGCAGCGCAGATATCGTACTTCTGAGCGAGGTTGACATCGGGACTCGGCGCAGCGGGGGGCGCAAGGTCGCAAGCGAACTGGCGCGAGAGCTGGGAATGAGTTGCGCCTACGTGCCGGAGTTCGGGCTGATGGGACCGGACGGAACGATCCGCGCTTACCTTGGTAACGCGATCCTGGCGCGGGTCCCGATGAAGGATGTGCGAGCGATTCCTCTTCCCAGGGTGAGCGTCCGGATACCTGGAATTCCACGTTCACTTGGCCCAGTCCGCCGCGAAGGCGCGCAAGTCGCAATCGTTGCCTCAGTCGAGGTGCGCGGCAATCCGGTGTATTTGTCGGTGGCTCATCTGGATAGCCGCGCGCATCCGAGCGGCCGCGATCATCAGGTCTCCATGATGTTGGAGGGTTTTCCTGCCGATGGTCGGATGATTTTCGGCGGGGATCTCAATACGACTACAGTTGACCTAAGTGAACCGAAGAGCGCGCGGAGAGTTGTGGGCCAAATGATGTTTCATGGGAAACGGTTTCGTGATCCGTTCGCCTACGAGCCCCTGCTCGCGAGGCTTACCGCCGCCGGGTTCGAGCTAGGCGGCGCCAATTCGCATGGCCGTCCTACCTTTACATTTATCCGCGCCATCCCCCCATGGATGCGCCCCAAGCTCGATTGGATAGCCTTGCGCGGTCTGTCGCCCGTGGATGGGTCTGCGAAAGTGATTCCCGCCCGCCCCAGCTTCTTCAGCGCGCGCGTTTCCGACCACGATTTCATCGCCGTTGATGTTGCGATCTAGGCTCTCCGCTTCCTCCGCGCGCTCGTCTAGAATCCGCTCCGTCCCAAGCGGCACAGGGTGCGCGTTTTCAAAGGAGAATCATCGATGGCGTTTAATGGACTGGGACTTCATCTGGGAAATCTCTCGCGCCTGTCGGATGCGGAAAGCCGCTCCATCAGCCCGGAAAATCCGACCGGCGAGCGCGGCAAGGGCGCGATGGCGATTCCCGATTCCCGCGACCAGTCCCGCGCGCGAGCTCGGGCCAGGGATGGAAGGTCTCGCCCTACATCATCATCAAGGCGGGCGAGACCAGCGACGCTGGCCGACATCGCGGGCTCCGGCGCCATCCAGCAAATCTGGATGACGCCGACCGGCGCGTGGCGCGACAGCATCCTGCGATTTTACTGGGACGGCGCCGACGCGCCCTCGGTCGAATGCCCGGTCGGCGATTTCTTCGCCTGCGGATGGAACAAGTACGCGCAGGTTTCCTCGCTCGCGGTATGCGTCAATCCGGGCAGCGCGTTCAACTGCTACTGGGAGATGCCGTTTCGCAAATCATGCCGCATCACGATGACCAATCGCGCCGAGGCGCCGATGATCCTCTACTATCAAATCAACTACACGCTGACCGAGGTGCCCGAGCGACGCCGCCTACTTTCACGCGCAGTTCCGCCGCGTCAATCCGCTCCCCTATGGCGAGGTCTACACCATCCTCGATGGCGTTCGCGGGCGCGGCCACTACGTCGGCACCTACATGGCGTGGGGCGTGAACAACACCGGATGGTGGGGCGAGGGCGAGGTGAAATTCTTACCTCGACGGCGACCGCGAGTTCCCGACCATCTGCGGCACCGGCACCGAGGATTATTTCTGCGGCTCCTACAACTTCGATGTCGGCAAGGAGAACGGCGGCTATCGCGAATTCACCACGCCCTATGCGGGGCTGGCGCAGGTGATCCGGCCCGACGGGCTCTATCAGTCGCAGCAGCGCTTCGGGATGTATCGATGGCACATCATGGATCCGATTCGCTTCAAGAGCGATTTGCGGGTGACGATCCAGGCGCTCGGATGGCGCGGCGATCCGCGCAAGGGCGCGCGCTATTTGCCGCTGCAGGATGACATCGCATCGGTGGCGTATTGGTATCAGACGCTGCCGGCCGCGCCGTTTCCGACGTTGCCGTCGCGCGACTATCTGCAAATCATTTGAATGAGTGTTGCTAGGCCGCGGTTTTCCAGAACTCCCGCAGCATCACGCTCACCAGCTTCGGATGCTCTTCGGGAAAGAATAACTTCGCGCGCGGCACCAGCGTGATCTTCTTCAGCCCGCCAAGATTCTCGCGCAGCCAGGCGAGCGATGCGTCCCGATCGAACGCGGTGTCGGCCTCGGCCCACAGGACCTGAACCGGAATTTGTTGGCGCGCAGCTTCGGTGCGATCGACACCAGTTGCTCGCGATTCGCGCGCCATCCGTAGCCGGTTTTCGCCTGCGAGTCACCCTTCAGCAGCGGCTCCAGATAGGTCCTTACCGATTCTTCGGTGATCGAGGCCTGATTCTCGTACGCCGAGGCGAACTGCTGCCGCGCGATATTGATATCGTCGAGCATCATCTGTAAGCCCGCGAACGCGGCGCCGCTCTCGAAGGCGTCAAGCAGCGGCTCCAGCATCGCATTCGGCCACAGGTCGTGGACCTCGCAATTAGTCAGCGTCCAGGTGCGCATCCGCGCCGGATAGAGCGTCGCGAACATCTGGCTGATACCTGCGCCGGTATCATTACCGATGAGGTCGACGGTGTCGGCCTTGACGCTATCGAGAAACGCAGCCAGCATCCGCGCCTGCCCGGCGAAGGAGCGATCCGCGCCAGCGGCGCTCTCGGTGTGACCCTGCCCCATCAGGTCCGGCATCAGGCAGCGGCGATCGTTCTGCAGGTCATCGGCGATATCGCGCCATTGAAAGCCGTTGAGTGGGAATCCGTGGATGAAGAGCGCAGCGGGACCGGCGCCATGCTCGACGTATGCGATCCGGCCGAGCGGGGTGTCCGCGAATTTGCGACTTTGATGGAACTCTACCGCATTCATGTTAAACTTCCTCCGTGGTGTGACGATACATACACTCTGTATCTCACATACATACAGTATGAATGTCAAGAGCCGCAAAGAAGAGCAGGCCGCCGCCACCCGTGCGGCCCTGCTCAAGACCGCACGCAAGCTGTTCGCCGAGCGCGGCTTTGCCGACACCGCGACCGAGGAGGTGGTGCGCCGCGCGCGGGTCACCCGCGGCGCGCTCTATCATCATTTCGAGGACAAACTCGCGCTGTTCAAGGCGGTGCTTGAGGAGGAGGAGTTAAAGCTCCTGGCCGGAATCGGCGCGGCGTCACTGCGCGGACGCGGTGCCTGGGAGCGTTTTCAGTTCGGCTATGAGGCGTTTCTCGACGCGTGCCTGGATCCCGCAATGAATCGGATCATGCTGGTCGACGCGCCTTCGGTGCTGGGCCGCGAAGCGTGGCGCGAGATGGACGAGAAGTATGGGATTGGAAGCATGCGGGTTGCGGTCCAAAGCCTGATCGACGACGGCTTCATCGCGCCGCAGCCGGCCGATCCGCTTGCGCACATACTGACTGGCGCGCTGAACGAGGCGGCATTGCTGATAGCGCATGCGCCCGACAAAACCGCCGCGCGCGCCTGAAGTTGGCGCGAGCTCAGGCGGGATAATGGAAGGCCTGCTGATCAAGCGCCCGCGAAGAGCGTGAGTCTGACGATCGCGGAAGTAGGGGCCGTTCGCGATATTCTAGACTACTGCGAGACCATCGGATTCAATTTCGCGCCGGAACTAAGGACGATATTCACCGGATGAGACGTTCCAAGCCCGGAGGCCCGCGATGCTCACGACACGCAGCCAGGTGGCTAACATCGTCACCGAAGCGATGGCCGCGATGATCGCGGCCGATGAAAAACGATCGCATCGTTCGAAGAGCCTCCACGAAATTTACGATCGCAATCGGCATTGTCAGGGGCATGCGCAATCGTCCCTACTCGATCAATCGGATCACTCAGGAAACGTAATCCGTTTCAAGAGAGCCAAAGCGGCGGAGGCCTTCCTGATTGAAGCTGCTTCCAGTCCTTGCCGGCGATGCCTTTGGCGCGATCGGTGAGGAATGCCCACTCCGGATTGGGCTTGAGGTGATCCTCGCGCGCCTTTAGCCACAGCTTCGCGAAGTCGCGATAGGTCGGCGCCTCGCCACGCGTCCAGCATGCGCGAAGGACTTCTTGCGAGATGGCGCCGGCCTCGAATGCGCCATCGGTAAGCTGCGTCATCAGCTTAAGCAGGTTGGGATTCGAATCTTTGTATTGGCCGTAGAAAATGCGATCACTTTCAGTCAGCGTCGAAGGCATCGGCTCCAGGCGCACCACGCCTTTCGCAAAACCGTTCGAGGTTTGATGCTGCCGGTCCCGAGGAAATGCACCACGCGATCGATGACGATGCCCTTGCGATCGGCGTCGCGCGACCTGCGGATGCGGCCATCCTCGCGCTCAAAATAGATCACATACGGGATAGCATGCGCGTCGCAGAAGCCGCGCAGCTCCTGCAGGTTCAGGTAGTAGATGTTCTCCAGCAGCTCCGCGCGCTTCGACCTCGATAGTTTGTCGAGCGGCGACGGCACTCGTCAGATCGATGGCGGTGGGATCGCGCCGCGCGCCGCCTCGTATGCCGACGAGACCCGCAACACCGACGGCTCATCGAAGGGCCGTCCGATGATTTGCATCGAAAGCGGCAAGCCGTCGCTGCCGAGCCCGGTCGGAATCGCGAGCGCGGGCTGACCGGTGCAATCGAACGGCGCGGTGAAGCGCAGGATCTTGTCGACCACATCGACCCGCTGCTCGTCCTCGCCGATGAGCCGGCTCTCGCCGATCTTCGGCGCGGTGATGGCGCTGCCCGGCGCCGCGAGGACGTGAGCTTCTCCATCGCGGCGAGCGCATCGGCGAGGATTTTGGCGCGCGCGCGTTGCGCACGAACATACGCGACGCCGTAATCGCCATGCCCGATTCGAGCAGGCGGCGGACATCGGTGCCGTAGTCGCCGGGCGCGTGCGCATCCATTCCTCGTGATACTCCAGCGCCTCGGTAAACGTCGCGATGCTGTTGATGACGTTCGCGCTCGGCAGCGTCGGGATCGAGACTTCATCGACCGAGGCGCCAAGGTCGGCGAGTTGCTTCATCGCCGCCTTGAAGGATTTTGCGACATCGCGGAGAGTCCATCCATCAGCTCGCGGATGACGCCGATGCGCATTCCTTTCACTCCCGCATTCAGCGTCGCGGTGTAATCGGGGACCGGCTCGCGGCTCGAGGTGGAATCGTTGGGGTCGTGGCCCGCGATGACATTGAGCATCAGCGCGGCATCGCGCACGGTGCGCGTGATGGGGCCGACGTGGTCCATCGTGTAGGCGAGCGGAATAACGCCGTAGCGGCTGACGCGGCTCCAGGTCGGCTTGAGCCCGACGCATCCGCAGAGCGAGGCGGGGATCCGAATCGAGCCGCCGGTATCGGTGCCGATGGTCGCGGCGGCGGTGCGCGCTACGATCGCCGCCGCCGAGCCGCCGCTGGAGCCGCCGGGAATGCGATCGAGCGCATACGGATTGCGGCATACGCCCCAATGCGGATTCGACGAGGTGATGCCATACGCGAACTCGTGCAGGTTGAGCTTGCCGAGCATCACCGCGCCCTGCGCTTTGAGCCGCGCCCACGAAGTCGCATCGAAGTCGGGGCGAAAATCGGCGAGGATTTTCGAGCCCGCCGGTGGTCAGCACGCCTTTGGTATAGAGCAGATCCTTCAGTCCGACCGGGACGCCATGAAACGGTGCCGCGCCAGTTTCCGGCGGTGATTTCGCTCTCGGCTTTTTTTGCGGCCGCGAGCGCGTCGTCGGCCGTGACGGTGATGTAGGCGCGGATTTTTTCGTCGACGCGGGCAATCCGATCGAGGTAGGCCTTGCGTGACCTCGACTGGCGAGAGTTTTTTGGCGCGCAGATTGCTCGGACAGCGCGGCGACATCGAGGTCGAGAATTTCATTGTTTGCCATGACGATGCGCCCTTCCGGTCAAGCCTTTTTGGAATTGAGGTGCGCGGCTTCGGCATTGAGATTCGCGTAGCCGAAGGCCGGACCGATGCCGGAAAGCGGTAGCGCGCCGAGCTGGCGCGCCAGCGTCAGCATCGCGCCGTCGGTATTGGCGACCGAATGCGCATCATGGTCGGAGATTTCGTAGTCGAAGATTTCCCGCGCGATCTTTTTGACAGTTGGCCGGTGAGCTGCGCCATGATGTTCCTCCAAACTCGGATTCGCTCGCCGATTGGCAACGAGTACCTCGCGCTAAAGGAATTTTGAAGAGAAGGTGCGGCGGCTGCCACCTTGGCGCTGAGAATCGAGCCTGCGCGACCGCGATGACTAGGAATGCGCGACGACCTGATCGCTAAAGCCATCGAGGTCGTAGAGTCATGATCAACATATCGCGCACATGGCCGCTGCGATCCTCGACCCAGTCCGCGAGGATCGCCTCGACGCGAAAGCCCAGCCGCTCGAAGGCGGCGCGCGCGGCGACCTGATCGGGCGTCATCATCGCGGAGAGCTTCTTGAGGCCCAGCGACTTGGCGAGCTCGAAGATTTCCGCCGGTCAGCCGCTTGCCGAGCCCGCGTCCGCGAAAGCGCGGGCTGCCGTTGACGCGAATTTCACCGACGCGCCGGGTCCAACGCGCCTGCTCCAGATGGACGCTGGCGTAGGCGGCGACTTCGCCCCGACCTCGGCGAGCAAGGTGACGGTATTGTCCGTGTTTGACGTTGTCGGCCCACTAGCTTGACCGACGTGGCCGATCGGTGATGTCGGTGCGCAGGAAGAGCAGGTCTTGCTCGGGCAGCTTGGCGGCGAAGGCGAGGATCTTTTCCTGATCGTCGGGCTCCATGCGGCGGATGGTCACTTCGGTGCCGTCGCTGAGCTTGATTTGCTTGGGAAATGG
Source organism: uncultured delta proteobacterium (assembly GCA_963848285.1). Taxonomy (GTDB): domain Bacteria; phylum Desulfobacterota; class Binatia; order Binatales; family Binataceae; genus DATGKG01. Next base: position 721,942 of record CAWKCZ010000003.1, read on the forward strand.
CTCGTGCGAATGCTGCCTTTGTCCGCCATCGAGGATCTCCTCTAGTACGGGTCGCCATCGTACGAACATCGACGCCCACCTCGCAAGCGTTTTCGAGGTTGGAGTCGCGAGGGCACTGTCCTAAGCTCGGTTTTGGACGCGATTGGGCCCGTGGTCATTAGCGCCGCTATCACGTTGCGGCAGAAAATCCATCGGGAGATACTTTTCGCGCCTACTTGCTGATACTCGTTCACCAGGAGGTCCGATCATGGCCGGCAAGGACACCACCTCCCGCAGATATCGTCTTTCCACGCAGGACGCGACATTTATATACGCCGAAACTCCCAACAGCCCACTGCACATCGGGTCGATACTGATGTTCGAGGGCAAGATCGATTTCGATGACTTCGTGCAGCATGTCGAAAGCCGCCTGCACCTGGTTCCGCGCTATCGCCAGCGCATGATGCAGGTGCCGTTCAACCTCGGGCACGCGGTGCTCGAGGACGACCCCAACTTTCGCATCGAGAATCACGTCATTCGCCATCTGCTGCGGCCCGGGCATGAGCCAGGCCGAGGCCATCGATGAGATGCTGCGGCATTACGAGCCCATGCTCGACTACAGCCGACCGCTATGGGAGATGCATTCGTTCGAGAACCTCGAGGGCGCGCGCACCGCGATCATTTCCAAGGTGCATCATGCGCTGGTCGACGGCGTATCGGGGGTCGAGCTGCTCAAGGTGATGTTCGACCTCAAGCAGCATCCGGATCCGATCGAGCCGCCCGCCGAGCCGTGGCAGCCCGAGGAGCCGTCGACCGCGATCGGTCGACTTCTTCGAGGCCGCGCGCGAGGCCGCCAGCGGTCCGGTCAAATCCGCAATCGAAACGTCACGTGAGCTGATGCGCGACCCCGAGACGCTTGGCGGATGAGGCGCGGACCTTCACCGACGGCTCCAGCAAATGACGCAGGTCACCACCCGTCGCATCGTGTCGACGCCGTGGAATTCGGGGCTGGTCGGCGCGCGGCGCTCGCTCGCGTGGTCAACCATGTCGTTCGGCGATTTTCGCCGCATCCGCAACGCATTCGGGGGATCGATCAACGATGTGGTGCTGACGATCCTGAGCGAGGCGGCGGCGCGCTATCTGCAGCATCATGGATACGCGGCCGAACGGCCAGCTGTGCATCGGATGTCCGGTCAACGTGCGGCATAAGGACGAAGCGACCGCGCTCGGCAATCGCGTCTCGATGATGTTCCCGATGCTTCCGGCCGAACCGATGGACGTGGTCGAGCGGCTCGTTACGTCAACGCCGAAACCGAAAGCATCAAGGATGCGCAGCTGCCGCAGTCGCTGGAGCGGCATGATGTCGATGGCCGAAAGCATTCCCGCCAGCTTGATGGGCGTGGGCTCGCGCCTCAGCACGATGGCGCTCAACGCGGCCTCCACGCTGTTCAAGCTTTCGGGATACAAGCCGCGGCCGGACGGCTTCCTGCTGCCGACGATGGGCATCAACTTCATCGCGACCAACGTCCCCGGCGTGCAGGTGCCGCAGTATTTGTTCGGGCACAAATGCCTCGAACAGGTACCGCTGGTACCGTGCGGCGCGACCCTCGGCTACGGCGTCGCCATCCTCAGTTACAACTCGACGCTATGTTTCGGCATGAGCGCGGATCCGAACCTGATGCCCGACGTTTCGCTGATGAAGTTTTTCGTCGATGAAGTTTTCTCCGAGCTGAAGGATCGCGCCCAGGCGGCGCATGCCGAAAAGGAAGCGGCCGCGATGGCTGCTAACCCGTCGTCAGCCGCGGCGGGAGGAGCGTGAGCTGGCCGCCAAGGTGAAAGAAGCGACCGCGCCGGACTCGCTGACGCGATGCTCGTGGGCGCGCGACGACCTCGCGCGTCGCTACCATGACGAAGAGTGGGGCGTGCCGCTGCACGACGACCATCGGCTGTTCGAGTTCATCGTGCTGGAGGGCGCGCAGGCGGGCCTCAGCTGGGATACGATCCTGCGCAAGCGCGACAACTATCGCGAGGCATTCGACAATTTCGATCCCGCGAAGGTTGCGCGTTACGATGCGCGCCGCGTCGAGCGGCTGCTGAAGAACGCGGGCATCGTGCGCAACCGCTTGAAGATCGCCTCGGCAATTCAGCAACGCCACGCATTTCTCAGGGTCACCGACGAGTTCGGCACCTTCGACAAATACCTCTGGGGATTCGTCGATGGCGCGCCGAAGCGCAATACCTGGAAGACCGACAAGGAAGTTCCGGCCGAGACTCCACAAGCGGTCGCGATGAGCAAGGACCTGCGCAAGCGCGGCTTCAACTTCGTCGGCCCGACAATCTGTTACGCTTTCATGCAGGCAGTCGGCATGGTGAACGATCACCTGGTGGACTGCTTCCGCCACCGCGAAATCCGCTAAAAGCGAACTCATGCAGCAAGGCATCGACGAAACGAAAATACCGCGGATTGAGGGCGCGAAGATCGCGATCCTCAAGTCCCGCTGGTATCCGGACATCGTCGACTCGCTTGCGGATGCCTGCCGAACCGCGCTGGCGAAGGCGGGCTGTTCATCGGCGTCCGAGCATACGCTGCCCGGCGCGTTCGAATTGCCGTTCGCCGTGCATCATCTCGTCCGAAACCTCGGCCAACGCTTCGATGCCATCATCTGCTTGGGCGTCATCGTGAAAGGCGATACCTTACACTTTGAAGTGATCACCCCGGAGGTGTTCGCCGGTCTCGCGCGGCTCAGCCTCGAAATCGACATTCCGATCCTGGTCGAGATCCTGCCGGTGCTCGAGCTCCGTCACGCTATCGAGCGAGCGGGCAAGGACGAGTTCAACAAGGGTCTCGCCGCGGCGTCGGCCGCCGCCGAGATTATTGCATGGCGCCGAGCTGCAGGCTGATCCTGAATCATCGGCGAGGCTGCTCGGTAAGGTGATAAAAAAGGCTAGTTGATCGTGACCGCAGACGACTACTGGTTAGCGCTGGAAGAGCCGTGGAGGACGGCAGTCACACTCGCGTGGGAGGCTTATGTCGGGGGCAACGTAGGAGTCGGCGCAGTTCTGACTGATCTTCGCGGAGTGGTCGTGGCGGTTGGACGAAATCGCGGCTCGGACGCGGAAGCACCCCCAGGAAGGCTTCGACTGACACCCATCGCCCACGCCGAACTCGATGTCCTTGGGCAATTGAGGCCGGGCGACTATCGAGGCCACACTTTGTGGACCACACTAGAACCCTGCCCGCTATGTTCCATGGCCATTGTCACGAGCAACGTCGGGAACGTTCATTTCGCAGCAAGCGACCGGCTCTGGCACGGAATTACCAGGCTCACCGAACTCAACGAATTCATCGCAAGCCGTTGGCCTGTTCGGCGCGGACCCCTCGGCGGCGCCGTGTCGGTCTTGTGTGAATTGCTTCCCCTGCTTTGGTTTCTGGAGCATAAGCCGACTGGCAGTGTCGTCACGAAATACCAAAGCGAACATCCACAACTTGTGGCGCTCGCCAGGACCCTTCGCAAAGATGCGCGTTTAATCGCTCTCAGGGCCGATTCGGTTAACCTTGCGCTGAGTCAACTTTGGACTGATCTCAACGCGATCGAAGCTGCATAACTGTCGGACGCGACCAGCCGTCGAAGATCCGGAACAGGTACGCTGACCGAAAGACAATGATTCCTCGTAGGCCCAACCCAATTCGGGCTAGAATCGTTCCGTGGCGAAGCACATCGGAATCGTCGCGGTTAGCGCGGAAGGCGCGGCGTTGTGCTACCGGACCATCTGCGTCGAGGGTGCGGCGACTTTCGGTCCGCACAATCATCCCGAAGTCACGATGCATACGATTCCGCTCGCGCAGTATATGGATCGCATATACGCGGGCGATTGGGCCGGGAGCGGAGAATTGATGTTGCGCTCGGCGCGCAAGCTGGCACAGGTCGGCGCCGATTTTCTGATTTGTCCCGACAATACTGCGCATCAGTCGATCGATCTCATTATCGATAAGTCGCCGCTGCCGTGGCTGCATATCGCGAGCGAGGTCGCATCTGCTGCCAAGTCGAGCGGATACCATCGCGTCGGCGTACTCGGAACCAAATACCTGATGGAAGGTCCGGTCTATCCGCCGAAGCTTTCCGCGGCGGGCCTGGCGCACGAAATTCCGTCCGCACAAGATCGCGAGCGTATCAACCAGATCATCTTCGACGAGTTGGTCTACGGACGTTTCGAGGAACCCGCGCGGCAATTTTTTCGCGAAGCCATCGCGAGGCTGAAGGATCGCGGCTGCGACGCAGTCGCGCTGTCGTGTACGAGATCCCTTGGTCATCAGCGAGCAAGACTCCTCGCTGCCGATTCTCGATTCGACCCGACTCCTCGCGCGCGCCGCCCTCCGCGAAGCCGCCAAGAGATAGCGTGCTTGGGTGGCGCCGAGACCTCCATGACCTAGGGTGGTCGAACACAGATGCAATAGCGAAAAGGGGAAGGCTATTTGGTAGACCGCATCTACTAAAATATTCCGGCAGTGTTCTCATATCGCGATCGCCGTCTCTCGCCGCGCATAAATTGCGCCGTCTCGGACTGGGCCGTGTTGCGACTTTCCCAGCACTGTTCAAATAGGGGTTGAAGCGTGTGCGCCCACCAACGGGGATGCCCAGCGGCGTTACCAGCGGCAGTGGCTTAAGAGCGCGCGTCCTCGACTTCCTTCTCCTTGATATACTCCGAATAGGTCTTCTCAAACCGTTCTTTGGCGGCAGACAGGTTAGAGAACGACTTGCCGCATATGTCTAAGAAGCGAGCGAGAACCTTTCTATTGATCGATTCCTGGTCTTCAAAAATGCCAAGACTGTCGAACCTAAGGCCCCATCTTTCGTATTGACCAAGGGTAATTGTTGCGTCTCGAACTTTTACTTCAGAATCAAGCGCGAAGACAAACAAGGGCGTATCTGTACCATTCAATCGATAGTCAGCCTCATAGTTACCGGGCGGGTCTTTCTGAGCGTCGTGCCATTTATACGCACGCCGTGTCGCAGGTATCACTCTTTCGACGAACGTCTTCAGGATCTTCAACAAATGTTGAACGCACGCGTTCGCGTGAAAGATACCTGATGTCATCTATTTTGATCAGTGCTTGTATAAAGCTATAGAGCGAATCTCCGTATCGCTGTCCCTCAATGGGCAGTAGCAACTCTCCCTGACGATTTCTCAATCCACACGACAACAAAGTGCGCTCAATAATCTCTCGACGATTGCCGCTTTGTAAGTCAGTGTCATCAAGGTCGTAGGTGAGTTGAAGGAAGGTATGTCCTTCATCGGTTAGAATCCATTTATCCTCTTCTCGTTTTAGGACAATTGGGAGCCTGTCCCCGTCATCGAAGGTAAGGGGTGTACTGACAATATAGCGGTCAAGCCCCTCTTGTTCGATGTATAGTTCGTTGCACACCTTCCGCTTAAAATCCCGTTCAATGTTATCGGTGTCAGGCATTCATTTCCTTGGTAAAAGCGGGAGTTGCGGACCATCATCAGGCGCGATTTTGGATATAGGCAATTGAAAAGCACATTCCGCAAACATTAGACGGAGCGCTGAGGCTATATCTACAAATCCCTGCGATACGATGGCGTACGCATCTTCGCTGTAGCCAGCGATTTGGTAGCGAGCTGTCGCCATGTGGACGTGATAGCCCTTAATAGATTGCCGCTCTATATGATTGACGTGGCTACCATGAAGACCGTTATATCGCCGGAGCCGAAACAGTTCGCCATTCGGTCGCGAAAAGGCCAGAATCACAGAAAAATCTAGGACATTGATGGTGCTTTCACGGATCATTATCGTAAAGAGGCCCGCAGTAGTCTGAATTTCAAGATTGGCCCGTTTTTGTGACACTTCAGGCCTTGGTCGGGTCCTCAGGCGCACTTCCCATGTCTCAGGTAGAGGCTTCGGAACAGAGATCAATCGCGCAATCTCCGGGTCGTCGATATAGTCAGGCATCCGTGAGAACGGATTCAATCCGATGGTGAACCTTTGGTCAAACGATCAGGCTGTTCTATCAGACTTCGCCATTTGATCGCCACGGCGACACCGTAGCAAAATCCTAGCGAATTGTTGAGCGCCTGCGTTTGCTAAGACAGACGCGAGAAAAGACGGAGTCGCGCGAAATGGCGCAGCTCAACCTTTTGCCACGATGAATCTCCCCCGACCGAGTGAATCCCGAGACGAGCCGTCGCGACCCGCGGCCTATTGCTCGTCTAAGGACGAATGCTGTTGTTTCGGTAGTGAGAAATCAGGTGCGACCTTGGCGAATCAATGCCTGATGACCCCTAGATAGAACCGGCAGACGCGGTCGTTTCTTTCCAGCAGCTGGTCTCGTAGTCGGTCGTCGGAGGGTGCGCTGCCATCGTCGCAGGCCACTGCCGCCGTGACCGTTCGGATCATGTACGGCGATGTCGCTTGTCAGGAAGCGTCGCTCCCCCCGCTAGCTCGCGAATGACCCCTTCAGTGCCGCGATGTTTTTGATGTCGCAGTAAAAGTCGAAGCTCCAGTTGCCGCCCTCGCGACCGATGCCTGAGTTGCGGCTGCCGCCGAAGGGCGCCGCCAACTCGCGCACGAAGAAGCAGTTCACCCATACCGTGCCCGCGACGACCTGGCGCGCCAGGCGCATCGCATGCTCTTCGTTCTTGCTGAAGATTACCGCCGCGAGGCCGTAGTCGGTGCCATTGGCCAGCTTGATCAGCTCGTCTTCGTCGCGCCAGGTCTGCCAGGTGAGGACCGGGCCGAAGACTTCCTTCTGGACGATTTCCATGTCCTGCGCGACGCCATCCATCAGCGTCGGCTCGAAGTACAGCTCGCCGGCCTTGTCGCGATGCCCGCCCCACATCGGTTTCACGCCCGCCTTGTAGGCGCGCTCGACGAAGCCCTCGACCCGTTTGTAATGCTCCGGGGTGATGAGCGGTCCGACCTGGGTGGTCTTTTCGCGCGGATCGCCGACCGCGCATTTTGGCGGCCTCGGCGCGGAACTTCCCTAAAAACTCCTCGGCGATTTTTGCTTCCGCCAGTATGCGGGTCCCCGCGAGGCAGACCTGGCCGGCGTTGAAGTACTGACCCGCCGCGGTTTTCGCCGCCGCATCGAGGTCGGCATCGGCACATACGATGAACGGCGATTTGCCGCCGAGCTCGAAGCTGGCCGCCGTGATCGATCGCGCGGTCGAGGCGCCAATCAACTTCGCGGTGTCAGTCGAGCCGGTGAAGCTGAGGCGATCGATATCCTGATGAGCGGCGAGCGCGGCGCCCGCTTCCTCGCCGATGCCCTGCACGATGTTGAGCACTCCCGGAGGCAGCCCCGCTTCGTTCGCGAGATCGCCCATCAGTGAGCAGGTCAGCGGCGCCCACTCCGGCGGCTTGACCACCGCGGTGTCGCCGGCGGCGAGGCACGGCCCGACTTTCCAGGTGGTGAGCATGAAGGGCCCGTTCCATGGCGTGATGAGCGCGGCGACGCCGGCCGGATCGAAGCGGACATGATTCACCACTTCGGGCGAGTCGATTTTTTCATCATTAAGATGCAGCGCGCGATCGGCGAAGAAATTAATGTTGAGCGCGGCACGCGGAACCATGCGCATCGAATTGCCGATCAGCAGCGAGCCGTTGTCCTCGGTCTCGACCGCGGCGATCTCCTTGCCGTGATCGAGGATGGCCTGCGCGAAGCGCTTCAAAATCGGATGGCGACCTTCGGGGCCGAGCGCGGCCCACTTGGGATACGCGCGGCGCGCCGCTGCGACCGCGGCATCGACTTCTTCGGCGCCGGCCGCGCTCATATCCGCCAGATGCTTGCCGTCGATTGGCGAGCAGTTAGCAAACTTTCGTTTGGACTCGACCCGCTTGCCGTCGATGAAGTTATCGGTCGAGACGTTGACGCCCGCAACTTTGGTGGATGCCATGAGGAGGACCTCTTTATTGATTCGATGAAATTGGTTTCGTCGCCGGCCGCCGTTTGAGGGCGGAATCCAATACGCCGCTGAGCTGCAATTCGAGTATCTTTCGTAGCGCAGGACGCCGCCGCGCTTCCGGCGCATCTTCGCCAAGCCATAGCATCAGGAACACGAAATACAAGGCGAACAGGTTGTGGCTGAGCAGCGAGGAATCAACCTCGCGCGCGATTTCGCCGCGATCCTTCGCGCGCTCGATGAGGCCGCGGAGTTTGTCGAACAGACCTTCCATTACAAGGTCGATGCCGTGGCGCTCGCCGCGCACAAACGCGAGCTCCTTGACGAACACCCTCGCGAGGCCGAGGTCGCGCTCATTCTGCCGCAGCATGATTTCGAACACGTGCATGATCTGATCGATAAACGGCGCGTCCGGCACCTTCTCGAACGCGCGCTCGATCGCGTCGCCGACTTCTTCCTGGAACATCATCACCAGCAGCGCTTCCTTCGACTTCGCGTGAAAAAACAGCGTGCCCTTCGCGACCTCGGCGCGTGCGGCGATTTCGCTGGTCGTAGTGGCCTCGAAACCCTTGGTCCGGAACAACTCGCGCGCGGCGCGAATCAGCCGTTCGCGCTTGTCGCGCTTGTTGCGCTCCGCCCGCCCGATTTCAACCACCGCCGCCGAGGATGCCATCGATACTTTCCTAACGGCCGGCCGCCGCGCTGGCGCCTTCGGTTTGCCGCTCGGCCTCCATCGCGTCGTCCATCATGCGCCGAAACTGCGCGACGCCGCTGTCGATCGCGATGGTCATCATCTTCGCGTCGGGCGACCGATTGATGTTGCGCTGCTGCGCCTCGATCATCACGCGGTCTTCGTTAAAAGCCTTGAGCCCGAGCTGGTAGAGCGTCTCGGCGTGCTTCGGTTCCTTCGACCACGGGCCGTAGGCGAAAAAGTAACAGCTCTTGTCGTCGGTGAGGGGAGTGACTGCCTGACAAGTGTACTGCATGTGCTTCGGCTCGACGCCCACCGGCGCGCGTCCCGGAAATTTCGCCGCGGTACCGGAAGGATAGAAATCGGCATGCAGCAGGAAAATGCCGGGAATCACGAACTCGTAAGTCTGCCAGATATCGATGCGTCCCTTGCTCAAAGTCTCCGACATCTGGGACGGTCCGCTATCAATCCAGTTCGAGACGAGAACGCCGCGTTCCTTTTTGGTGATGGTCGGACGCGAAACGCCCTCCGGCTTGAAGCTGGCGCCGAGACTGTTCCGATGCAGAAACGCGATGTGCGAAAGGTCAAGCAGGTTGTCATTGATGAGGACGTAGTTGGCGTTGTAGTCCATGCGGCCGGGCAGCATCGCCCACGCCGGGTCGTCAACGCCGATGAACTCCGGGATCAGCGCTTCGTCAGCACGGTCCGCATCGCCCATCCATATCCACGCGATCGAGTATTTGTCCACCATGGGATACCGCTGGACGTACGCCTGCGGAGGAATCTTCGGTTGGCCCGGAATCTCGATGCATTTTCCGGACGGCGCAAACTTCAGTCCATGGTACATGCAGCGGAGGTCGTCGCCTTCGATGCGTCCCTGGGAGAGCGGCGCGAAGCGATGGCAACAGCGATCCTCCAGTGCGACGATTCCACCGTCAGTCTTACGATAGATGGCAATCGGCTCGTTGAGGATGGTGACGGCCGAGAGCGCGTCGGGAGCGAAGTCGCGGCTCCAACCGGCGGCATACCAGCAATTACGCAGGAACATTGTAACCTCCTCGGGAACCTCCTCGCGGGCGGCATCGGCAGCCCCGGGTGATGGGCGGGATTTAGCGTAATTTCTGACCCCGGTCAAATTCGTTCAAATTCGCCATCGCTTCGACCCGATTGACTCATCACCCTGAGGTCCGTACTCTGGCTCTCACCAGCCAATAAAGGCTAAGCGCGCGTCCGGATTCCGCGACCGCCAACCTTCCAACCAATACAGACCATTCGTTCGGCCAAGAGCCAACGGGAATCCGCTGGATCTGGACCGAGAGGCATTTTGTCATTCGCTGATTTTTCACTATCCCCAGAACTAGCTCGCTCAATCAAAGACCGCGGCCACCATCAGCCGACCCCGATTCAAACCGGCGCGATTCCAGTCGCGATGCGAGGCCGCGATTTGATCGCGACCGCCGAGACCGGCAGTGGAAAGACCGCCGCGTACCTCATCCCGCTTATCGAGAAGCTGCTCGGGCGCACTGTGAGTGAGCAGCCTCAGCCGGCGCAGCATGAAGATGGCCGCCCGCAGTCCGAGGGCCATCATCATGGGCGCCATCATGCCCCAGGCGTCCGCGCGATAGTGCTGGTGCCGACGCGAGAACTCGCGGCACAGGTGGCCAAGGAGTTCAGCATCCTGGCAAGGAACACGCGACTGAAGGCCGCGCTGATCGTCGGTGGCGACTCGATGAATCGCCAGCTGCATGAACTGCGCAATGGCGCGGGCGTGCTGGTCGCGTGCCCCGGACGCCTCAATGATCACATCGAGCGCGGCACCGTGAAGTTGGTGAACCTCGAGATCGCGGTGCTCGACGAAGCCGACCGCATGCTTGATATGGGCTTCCTGCCGCAGATCCGGCGCATCATGAAAACGGTACCGGCCAGGCGCCAGACGCTGATGTTCTCGGCGACCATGGGTTCCGGCGTGGCGCAAGTCGCGCGCGAATTCCTGAAGGACCCGGAGCATGTCGCCGTCAATGATAAGTCGGCGCCGCCACCGAGCATCCATCAGACCATCTATCCGGTGACCAACGACAACAAGGGTCCGATGCTTATCGAGATCCTCAAGCGCGATGACGTCGAAAGCGCAATCGTGTTCACCCGCACTCGCTCACGGGCCGATCGCGTATCAAGGATGCTGGCGCGTAGCGGCATCAAGGCGGTCGCGATTCATGGCGACCGCTCCCAGAGCCAGCGCAATGCGGCATTGGCAGGATTTCGCAACCGAACCTATCGCGTCCTGGTAGCCACCGACGTCGCGGCCCGAGGGCTCGACATCCCTGATGTATCGCACGTAATCAACTACGACCTGCCGGACGAATCCGAAAACTACATCCATCGCATCGGCAGAACCGCCCGCATGGGCAAATCGGGCGAGGCGCTGAGCCTCGTCACTCCCGAGGAACGCGCAACCCTGGGGAGATTGGAGAGGACGTTGGGTAAGCAATTGGATCGCGAGACGGTCGAGGGCTTCGAAGCCCCGCAGATAACGGCGCCCAAACCGGTGACGATTTTCCGCTCGAGCAAAAACTCCCGTCGCAGCCGCCCCCGCGCACGGTGGGCTTAGGTGGCAGCGAGCGCGCCGTTAACTACAACCCCGTTCAACCTCGAATCTTCCGAGCGGAAACCTTTACCTCCGTGGCAATGGCCATGGTGGCATACCACCTGGCGTCACTCCGGGACCTTCGGATGGGTCATGCTGATCCATGCGACCGCGCTGGTCGGCCTGATTCTGTTTCCTTTGCCCGGATGGCCGTTGTTTCTCACCGCGCTCGGGCTCGCATGGCTCGGGGGCCTGGGCACGACAGTCGGTTACCATCGCACCATCGCGCATCGCGCGCTGAAGCTGAACCCGGTGGTGCGCGCGGTCCTCATCTTCTTCGCGATGTTCAATGGCTCGGGCGCGCCGGTTAGCTGGGCGTCGAATCATCGGCTGCATCACGCGTCGGCGGATACCGAAGACGATATCTCGAGTCCGCGCCAGGGATTCTGGTGGGCGCATCTGAAGTGGCTGTGGCAGGCCGAGCAGCCGTCGGCAGAGCGGTACGTCCCGGACCTCAATCGCTTTTCCTACAATGCATGGACCTATCTGCAAGTGCCGATTCTGATGCTGGCATTTTTCGGCGGACTGTATTTCGGGCTTGCGGCGTTCTTCTGGCTCGGCGCGATCCGGCTGGTGTTCTCACTGCATGCGCAATGCTTTGTGAACAGCATCTGCCATACCCAGGAAGGCGCGACAGAGACCGGTCAGGATTCGAGCCGCAATGTGCGATGGCTCGGCATGATGCAGTTCTTTCAGGGCGAGAACTGGCATCGCAATCACCATTCGCGCCCCGGGCTCGCGCGCCTGGGATGGAAATGGTACCAGGTCGACATCGGCTACTTGTTTATTCGGGGGCTCGAAAAGATCGGCCTCGCGAGTGATGTCCGTGACTTCCGGCAGTTGCGGTCACTGGCGAGCGAGAAATAAGGCCACCACACACCAATTTGGAAATCGAGAGGCTCGCGCATCGCGCGGGCCTCTTTTTTTGTGCGCAGGGTTAGACTAACACTCAGACTAAGAACCTCCCGGGGGGGAATCATGAGCATTGAGAAGAAGAGCTCGCGTGATGGCTCCGGCGCCCAGCGACGTTCGACGCGCATCAGCCGTCGCGAGTTTTTGCGGCAGGCGGCCGGTGCAAGCCTCGCGATGGGTATCACGCCCGGCTTAGGTGGCCTCGCGGGTTTAGGACGAGGCATCGGGCAAACCAATACCGTCTATGACGCAATCATCATCGGAGGCGGTACCGCAGGCACCATCGTGGCGGCCAAGCTTCGGCGCGCGGGCGGTGGACGCAAACGAATCCTGATCATTGAAGCTGGAGGACCTACTGCGGCATCGATCGGCGGCATCGACCTCGCGCCATTTCTTCCGCCCAATCGTGGTGACCTCACCATCTTCGATGTGCCGGGCCTCTACTCCCAGATGGCCTTTATGCCGCTGGGAGCACCCTATCAACTGACGGAGACTGGCTTCACCTACCAGGGCATTGGCTTGGGTGGCAATTCCGCCTTCAATGGGATGCTCTTTCAGACTGCGCCCCCGGATTTTTTTAATACGCAATGGCCGCCGAGTTGGCACTGGCCGAAGATCAAGCCTTACTTCCAGCGCGTGCGACGCAGGATTCCCGTCACTAACACTCCATCCTCCGATGGCGTCCCGCAGAACACCGGTCCGGCGATGATCGCGCATCCTTTATACGCGGCCAATGGATGGGTGGAGGCTGACACGAGCGAACCCTTCAACGCTCCCGGTTACTACAGTCGGCCCTATGTCGCCGCGACTGAAGGACGACGCGCCAATTCTATCTCGGGATACTTCGAAGAAGTCGATCGTTTTGGCGTGCCAGTCCCGGCCGTCGATATCCTCCAGTTCGCAAAGGCCGATCGCATCGTGTTCGATGACACCGGCCGCGCGCGTGCGGTTCAATACAGCATTCGCCGCGGCCTTGACCAGTCGCTACCTGGCACGCCCGGCATCGCGAAGCTTAAGGCCGGCGGAATAGTTGTGATGGCGGCGGGAGCCTTGGTAACTCCCCGTCTTCTGCTCCTCAGCGGAGTGGGTCCGCAAGGGCGCGAGGACGAATTTTTCCCGGGCCAGTCACCCGCACCATTTGCGATCGACAATCAGCTGGTAGGTGTAGGGCTGTACGATCATGTCATGTCTCTGGTCAGCTACACCTATGATGGCCCGGTACCCTATCGCGCGTACAACTATGGTGATTACGCGGGAAACGTGAGCGACTTGGGGAATTACCTGCGCAATGGCAGCGGACCCTACGCCCAGTATCAGCCCGTTTCAATTCTGAACTTTGCTACCGAGGGCACCATTCCGAACGTCGAGATCTTTCTCAATCCCAACGGCGCGGGGCCGGTTACCGGCAAGTACTACGTCCCGAACTCATTTTCTGCCTTCTTGATGCTGCTTAATCCGAAAGCGCGAGGCCTGGTCACGCTCGACGCCAATGGCAATGTGAACTTCCCGAATATCTATCTGCCTAACACACCGGAAGGAGCCGACGATACAACCTTGATGGCCCAAGCGGTCTTCGACATGCTCCAGCTTTTCAAGAAGGACCCGGGACTCAAGGTCCTGTTCGGCCCCGGCGGTATAAGTCATCCGAATCTGAATCCGGACTCTCTCAACGACGTTCGCACCTATGTAACGGGACCGTCGCCGGTCGATGACGTCCATTTCAATCGGTTGATCATCAATCACTACGGAGGCACCGCAGCGCTTAGCGATGGTCCGGCAGGTGTTAACCCTCGGACGCTCATACTGCGAGGTACCAAGAACGTAGCAGTGGTCGATGCCTCCTTGATTCCTTCGATAGTGCCGGGACATCCGGTGGGCACTATCATGGCGGTCGCCGATCGCGCGGGCGGTATTCTGGGTGCGCGCTGGTCCTAGACAGACAGGCTACTTATTTGCGGCGCTGAAAATCTGCTCCTACGTCTGTGTTATTGCGGATCGGATACCTTCAATAGTTGCTTGCCGAAGTTCGCGCCGGTGAAAAGCCGGATGATCGTCTTGGGGCAATTCTCCAGACCAGTTTGTAAGTCGATTTGGTTTTTCAGCTTGCCTTGCCCGAACCAGGCGCTCATTTCGCCGATCGCTTCCGGATAGTGCTTCAGGAAATGGAATACGAGGAAACCTTCCATTCGCGCGCCGTGCAAAATCAGATTGAAATAGTTCCGCGGTCCCGGGCCGGTCATTCCGGTTTCGTTGTACCGCGAGATCGCACCGCACAGCACGATGCGTGCGCCGTCGCGAATGCGCGCCAGAACGTCGTCGAGGATCTCGCCGCCGACATTATCGAAGTAGACGTCGATACCGCCGGGGCAGTGCTTCGAGAGCGCCTCTCCAACCTTTTCATTTTTATAATCGATGGCGGCATCGAAGCCCGCCTCTTTGGTCAGCCACTCGCACTTGTCGCGCCCGCCCGCGATGCCAATCACACGGCATCCTTTGATCTTCGCGATCATGCCCGCCACCGAGCCTGTAGCTCCGGCCGCACCCGATACCACAAAGGTCTCACCGGCCTTGATGCTTCCTACCGAGAGCGTTCCGAAGTAAGCGGTAAGTCCGGTGGTGCCGAGCAGTGACAGCGCCAGCAGCGGATCGGTTCCGGCCGGAAGCTTCTGCAGACCCATCAGCCCCTTGCCGTCGCTGATGGTGTAGTCCTCCCATCCGAAAAGTCCCTGTACCAGATCGCCTTTGGCGATACCCTGGCGCTTGGAATCGACCACCTGTGCGACCGTTCCCGCGAGCATCACGTTCCCGACCGGGATCGCCTTGATGTAGGTATCCATCGACATCCAGCCGCGCTGGGTGGGATCGAACGAGTAGGCGAGGTTGCGGACCAGGACCTCGCCATCCTTGAGCGCGGGAACCGTAGTTTCGTTCCAGCGAAAATCACTTTCCTTGATGAGCCCCTGCGGACGTGCCGCTAGCAGCCATTGCCGATTCTTTAGTTCAGCCATTTAAGTGCCCTCCCGTCGCGCACTCGTCTTATAGACGACGAGTTGAAAAAGAGAACATACTGAGCGCGCGCGAGTTTCGCAAAGCGCCGATGGGCGCAGTCATTTCCAAAGGAGACAATAGATGGGCATCGTCGCATGGATTATTGTTGGTCTCATCGCAGGCTTCCTCGCCAGCAAGGTCGTCAATCGCAGCGGCGAAGGCTTTATGCGTGACGTCCTGCTGGGCATAGTCGGCGCCGTCGTGGGCGGATGGATTTTTCAATCGATTGGAAAGGAAGGCGTCTCCGGAATTAACATTTACAGCATCTTCGTCGCCTTCATCGGCGGCATAGTGGTGCTGGTGATCTATCATGCGGTCGCGGGCAAGCGCGCCTGAGCACGAAACACTGGATACGGCCAAAGAGACCTATGCCATATATAAATCGCGCCGGGGTTGACATTTACTATGAAGAGCGCGGCAAAGGGCCCGCAGTGCTCCTCTCCCATGGCTACAGCGCCAGCGCTCGGATGTGGTCCGGGCAGATCGAGGCGCTTTCGGATCGTTATCACATGATCGCATGGGACATGCGCGGTCACGATCGTTCCGATTCTCCCGATAACCCCGCGCTCTATTCGCATGAGCTCACAGTGGCGGATATGGCGGCTATTCTCGACGCCTGCGGCGCGACGCGCGCCGTCATCGGAGGATTGTCGCTCGGCGGATTTATGTCGCTGGCGTTCAACCTCGCACAGCCGGAACGGGTTGCCGCGCTGATGCTGTTTGACACCGGCCCGGGCTACAAAAAAGACGGCCCACGCCAGGAATGGAATAGGATGACCGGCTCGATGGCGAGGGCGCTCGAAACCAAAGGCCTCACCGCCCTCGGGGCGAGTGCCGAGGTCACGCTCGCGCAGCATCGCAGCGCGCAAGGTCTTGCCCATGCAGCGCGCGGAATTCTGGCGCAGTCCGACGGAAAAGTCATCGAGTCACTGCCATCGATCAGAGTGCCGACCCTGGTGGTCGCGGGTGCCAAAGACGTACAGTTCCTTGCGGCCACCGACTATATGGCCGCTAAAATTCCCGGCGCGGAAAAAGTGATCCTCGATGATGCTGGGCACGCGGCCAACATCGACCAGCCTGCGGCGTTCAACAAAGCCGTGCTTGCGTTCCTCGATCGCGCTACGGCTTGACTAACGGTTTTAGACCTTCGGGACGGCCATTCCCTTCTGCACCGCGGGCCGCGCGCCGATCGCATCTATCCAACGCGCGACGCTGGCGCCTTCGCCGATCACCTCGGGCTTGGCAGCCTTGATGAAGCTGAACGCGGCCGAGACCCACGGATAGTTAGCAATGTCGGCGATGGAATAGTCTCCCGCGACATATTCGGAGCGCGCGAGTTGGTCGTCCAGGACTTTGATAAGGCGCGCGGACTCGGTTAGATAGCGATCGATCGCATAGGGAATCTTGTCCTTCGCAACATTGGCGAAATGATTGGCCTGACCGATCATCGGCCCGATATTCGCCATCTGGAACATCAGCCATTCGAGGACCTTGGCGCGCCCCGGATTGATGGAGGGAAAGAACTTGCCGGACTTTTCCGCGAGATGAATCAGGATAGCACCTGATTCAAAGACTGAAATGTTCGCATCACGATCGACGATCGCGGGAATTTTGCTGTTCGGACAGATCTTCACGAACTCGGGCTTGAACTGTTCATTCTGCCCAATGTTCACTGGGTATACGGTGTAGGCAAAACCACATTCCTCGAGCATAACGGAAATTTTGCGGCCGTTGGGCGTGGTCCAGGTGTACAAGTCGATCATCGAGGTTCTCCGAAGACAAAAGGGACGTTTTCCATAGTCACGTCGACCCTACGCGAAATTTGTGCCTTATGGCCGGGATACTACCCATAACATCAAAGAGGAATTCTAGCTGCAATAACGAGATACCTTGCGGTCTAAGTAACAAATGCGTGCAGGGAGTTGGTTATCCGCCATGGAGATGAATTAGTAGTCGCAGCCTTTGCCCTTGCAAATCGAGTAATCATTCGCATTTTGCGACCCAAGACACTCCAAAAATCAACAAACAGAAGACAGTTCGTGGCGGCACACTTCTCGCTTGAGCATTTTCGGACTTGTCAGTCCAGAATTACCTGACCGGCAACTCGTCTAATTAGGAAACTTCGGATCCATTCATCCGATCTTGGCTGCTTCGTTTTTTCTTTGCCGCGACAGGCGGCTTTCGCGCGGAGTTTTTTCCTCATGATGGCGCTAGTTCGTCTTGCTCTTCGCCGACCGATATCCGTGGCTGTCATGGCGCTCCTGATGCTCGTTCTTGGCGTGTTGTCATTCGAGCTGATGAACGTCGACATCTTTCCAGCTATCAACTTGCCGGTGGTCCTCGAGGTGTGGAATTACCCGGGACTTTCGGCGCTCCAGATCGAACGTCGGATGGTTTGGATCAGCGAGCGCGCCGCATCCACCACGGTGAATGGAATCGAACATATCGATTCTGCCTCGATGAATGGTCTCGGTATTCTCAAAATTTACTTCTATCCGGGCTCCGATATCGGCGGCGCCGTCGCGCAAATCAGCAGCGTTGCGGAGTCGATTCTCTCTCAGCTGCCGCGGGGAACCGTGCCGCCCCAGGTCATTTCGTATGACGCGGCGAACGTGCCGGTCGCCCAGCTCAACATTTTCAGCGACACCCTCACAGAGCCGCAGCTTTTCGATTACGGCCTGAACTTCATCCGCATCCAGCTCTTTACGATCCCCGGATTTTCAAGTCCTGCCCCGCTCGGTGGCGTGCAGCGCGCGGTAATGGTGAACCTCGATCCAACCACTCTGTATGCGAATGGATTGTCCCCCGCTGATGTCGGCAACGCGCTCGCCGCCGCTAACGTCGTGATTCCCTCGGGCACCGCCAAGATGGGCAACTACGAATACGACGTCGACCTCAACATGAGTCCCAACACGGTGCCGGAGTTTAACCAGCTTCCGATCAAGATCACCAATGGCACACCGATTCATGTCGGCGATGTCGCGCCGGTTTCCGACACGCATCAGCCGCAAACCAACGTTGTACGCGTCAATGGTAACCGCGGAACATATCTAATGGTCATCAAACACGCGGATGCCTCAACGCTGACGGTCGTCGACGCGGTCAAGAAAAAGCTGCCCCAGATCCTTGCCTCCGCGCCCAAGGGCCTCCAGATGTCGATGACCTTCGACCAGTCCACCTTCGTCCGCGGCGCCCTATGGGAGGTGGTTCGCGAATCTGTCATCGCCGCGGTGTTGGTCGCACTGATGGTGCTGGTTTTCATCGGCTCGCCGCGCAGCACCCTCATCGTCATCACCTCGATACCGCTCTCGATTCTCACCGCGATCGTCTTCCTCAAGCTCACCGGCCAGACCCTCAACATCATGACTCTCGGTGGCCTCGCGCTTGCCGTCGGGATGCTGGTCGATGACGCCACCGTCGAGGTCGAGAACATCCATCGCAATCACGCGATGGGCAAACCGCTGCTGGTCGCGATCCTCGACGGCGCCAGCCAGATCGCGACGCCCACCCTGGTCGGCACGCTGTCGATCTGCATCGTATTTTTTCCGGTTGCACTGCTTTCCGGAGTCGCGAAATTTCTCTTCACGCCGCTCGCTTTCGCGGTCGTCTACGCGATGCTCACCTCGTACCTGCTCTCGCGCACGCTGGTCACCACCATGGCGCATCATCTGCTCGCCAGCGAATCCGAGGAGCATCAGGGTCCCGGCCGCTGGGACCGTTTCGTGCGATGGTTCAATGCTAAATTTGAAAATTTCCGCGAGCGCTACCGCGCACTGCTCGCAATGTTCATTGCGCGCCGCACCTTCGGACTCATCGCGGTCGCGATCATGGTAGTCGCTTCGATGTTTCTTGCGCCGGTCGCAGGCGAGGATTTTTTCCCCGCGGTCGATTCGGGCATGATGCGACTCCATGTCAAGATGCCGAGCGGCACTCGCATCGAGCACACCGAATATGTGGTCTCCCGGCTCGAAAAAGATATTCGCACCGTAGTTCCCGCGCCGGAGCTGGACGCCATCAGCGACAATATCGGGCTGCCGATTTCCTATGACCTCGCGTATTATCAGACCGACAGCACCGGTCCGCAGGATGCCGATGTGCTCATTCAACTTAAACCCAACCATCAGCCGACCGCGCTCTACGAGAACAAGATTCGCGGCTTACTTGCGCGCGATTTTCCCGAGGTCACCGGATATTTCCAGGCCGCCGACATCGTCAGCCAGGTCTTGAACTTCGGTTTGCCCGCCGCGATCGATACGCAGATCACAGGCAACGATTTGCAAAGTGACTACCGGATAGCATCGCGCCTGAAAAAGCGGATGCAGCTCATTCCCGGCCTGGTCGACGTGCGTATTGCCGAGCCACTCGATTACCCGACCTTCAAGGTCAATGTCGATCGCGACCGCGCGCTGGAACTCGGCGTGACCGAGCAGGCAGTCGCATCCAGCATGCTGACCTCGCTGAGCGGCAACAGTTTGCTGCAGCCCGACTACTGGCTCGATCCCAAAAGCGGCGTCAACTACAACGTAGTCTCTCAGTCACCGCAGCATTTTATCGATTCGGTCGCGGCGCTGGCCAACATTCCGATTCTGGGAATCTCCCAAACGAGCTCGGGAACCGGCGCGCTCGATCCTTCGACGAACACTACTGCGCCAACCAGTACCATCGCTCCGGCCGACGCCGTAATGCCGCCCAGCCAGGTGCTTGGCAATGTCGCAACCATCGAGCACGATGTGGATCCCTCGGTCATCGCGCATTACACCGTGCAGCGCGTGATGGATGTGAACGGCGCGGTATCGGGCCGCGACCTCGGCAGCGTAAGCAATGCCGTCCAGCGCGAAATCGAGCACCTCGGCAAACTACCGCCCGGAACGCAAATAGCCGTGCGCGGGCAGAGCCAGGCGATGAAGCAATCGTTTGAGACGCTGGAGCTGGGGATCCTGCTTGCCGTGCTGCTGGTCTACCTGCTGATGGCGGCGAATTTTCAGTCCTGGCTGGAGCCGTTCATCATCATGATGGCGGTGCCGGGCGCACTTGCGGGCGTGCTCTGGATGCTGGTCATCACCCGCACCACCATCAACGTCGAATCGCTGATGGGCGCGATCATGGCTATCGGTGTCGCGGTTGCCAACGGCAATCTGCTGATCACTTTCGCCAACGAACTGCGCGAGGAAGGCTACGGTCCGGTCGAGGCCGCAATCGAAGCAGGCCGCATTCGGTTGCGTCCGATCCTGATGACGGCGCTTGCGATGATACTTGGAATGCTGCCGATGGCGTTGGCGTTGGGCGAGGGCGCGGAGCTGAACGCGCCGCTGGGTCGCGCCGTGATCGGAGGATTGATTGCGGCGACCGCGATGACGCTGTTCGTGGTGCCCGCAGTCTATTCGATTTTCAGTCGAACGTTGAAGGGCAAGAAGGAACGTGACGAGGAGATCGAATCGGTCACGATGCCGGGCGCCTGAGGAGTTCCATGAACGAAGAAACCAATCATCACGACGATCCACGAAAATACCAAGGTCCGCGCCCAGGAAAATTCTTCGCCATCGGCCTCATCATCGCGGTGATCGCGATTGTCGCGCTCACCGGTGGTCTGGTGTTGGGTCACGAGATGATCGTCAAGCGCCAAACCTCGGAGCTGGCGCAGCGCGCCGAACAAGGGCGCAATGTGCTGGTCGCCAAGGTCTTCCAGCAGCCGGCCTCGCGCACCCTCGAACTCCCCGCCACGATTCACGGCTACACCGAGGCCGCCATCTATGCCAAGGTGTCCGGCTATCTCAAAACCATCGACATCGACAAAGGCGATCGCGTCCAGCAAGGGCAGGTCATCGCGGTGCTCGACACCCCCGACCTAGACAAACAGGTAGCAGACGCCAAGGCGAGCTACTGGCTGCAATCGGTAACCGATAAGCGCGAGCAGATGTTGCTCCGACAGGGCGTCATTGCCCAGCAGGAAGCGGATACCGCCACCGCCACCATGGAGCAGGCCAAGGCGACCTATCAACAACTGTTGGCTGAGCAGGGCTACAAGGAAATAATCGCTCCTTTCGATGGTATTGTAACGGCACGCTATGTTGACCCTGGGGCGTTGATTCCCCAGGCGACCGCATCGGCCAACGGCATTCCGATTGTCTCGGTGGCTACGGTTTCTCCACTGCGAGTCTATGCTGACGTTCCGCAGAGCCTCGCCCTCTCGGTTAAGAACGGCGACGCGGCAACTATCAAGGCCTACGAAGTGCAGGGCAAGACAATTCAAGGGAACCATCATCCGGCATCCGGAGGCCCTCAACAGCGCAAGCCGTACCATGCTGGTGGAGTTGGATCTTCCCAACAAAGATCGCGCGCTGCTGCCCGGCATGTACGCCAAGCTCAACATCACCGTGGACGCGGCTGCTTCAGGCACCATGGTCCGCGATGACGCACTGGTCTTCCGCGATGGTAAGGTGCTCGTCCCGGTGGTCCGCGACAATCATCTTCATCTGGTCCCCGTGACTTTGGGTTATGACAATGGACAGACGGTGGTTGTCGAGGGCGACGTCCAGATTCACGACCTGGTTGCTTTGAACGTCGGCCAGGCTGCCGAAGATGGCGAGGTCGTACATCCGGTATACGGGCAGAAGTAGTTCTTCTAGTAACCGTCGTGATAGCGCCGATCTTCCTGGTTCTGCTCGTGGTTACCAATCAGGTACCCTGCGCCGGCGCCGGCGACGCCACCAATCGCCGCGCCCGCCCCCGGAGCTCCAACCGTCGAGCCGATGAGGGCGCCGCCACCCGCGCCGGCTGCGCCTCCTATCAAGGTGCCTTTTTCGCGTGTCGAAAGCGGCTCGCCCGAGCATCCTGCCACTGAGAGTGTTATGGCTATGATAAGGGCGCCTGCGATGTAACGACAGGTGCGAACGAATTGTGAGTCATTGTGTGGTCGTACATTTACGGATTGCAGATTTGTCATGTTGGATACTCCAACCAAGTAGACGAACCCGCAGCAGAAAATCTTTAGGTCATGTTTGTGACAGACCGGGCAATGGGGGCGTATCGCGCTATTCTATTGCAAGACTTGCAAACGAAACCGCCGAGCCCGTGTCGGGTTCCATCGCGATGCCGTACTTGAGCAGGTTCGCGCGATGTCCCCGCAGCAGTTCGAGCTGAGTGTACATCGGCGAGAGACCGCAAATTCGTCGCGCATCGCGATCCTTGAGAATGTCGCCGAAAAAAGCCCGCGGGGTCGCCGCGCTTGATGAATTCGATCAGCGCCATGTCCTCGGCCTTGACGCGCTCGGCAACCGCCTCATCGGCGGTGAAAGCATCGCCGAACTTGCGCCCGATGTGCGCGAAATCCACGCCCGCCACAATCAGTGTGCGGCGCTTCTCGTTCGCGAGCGCCTCGCGCACCGCCTCGACGAATGATGCGACGCGCGGATCATTGCCGGGCAGCGTGCCGCTTGAGAACCATCTCGTGAAAGGAGCTGACGAGGATCGGCACTACCGTGAAATCGCGATTGCCGAGCGCCCATTTCAGGAACAGCGCCTGGAACTCGATCGAATGCTCATTGCGATGCAGCAGCTCATCGGCAAATAGATCGCCGCGATAGTGCGATGACATCCGATCAATGAAATCCGCGTCGGTCTTCACCGCGCCGAATGGCGTCGCGTAATTTTTTTTGGTCGCGCTGAACAGCTCGGGTCCGCCGAGCCATAGTGCGAGGTGCCGAGGATGATCACCAACTCGGGCGCGTCGTACGCCTTCAGATGCCCATACGCATGCGCGTAGGCGGCGGCGCCTCGGCGCGGATCGATGTGCGGTGCGATGAGTCCCGCAAGCGCGCCCTCGCGACGCGGCGGCCTCCGTGGTGCCGGGGCCTTCGGGCGCCGGCGAAAAATCCCTCGATTTCCTTTTTCAGCGGCGCCGGCTCTTTCGCATAGCAGGCACCGGCATGGACCGCGGGACGATCGGGGCTCGACAGAAAATCCTCGCGCACCTGCCGCACGCGATCGGCGAATCTCGGCGAATCGAGGAAGTAGGACTTGTCGAGCGTCGCGATCAGATCGTTCGAGTTTGTCGGCCGGAAGATTCTCGCCGAAGCGCTTGGTGAACGCCGCCTTGGATGTCGCGCGCATCGTTGCGCCCGTCGAACAGCGTGACGATGAAGTACGCGCCCATCCCGAGCAGAATCGGTTCCGGCGCGAGGCCGGTCGGATCGCGCAGACAGATATAGGTCTGTTCCTGCTGTTCGATCGGAAATGCTTCGACTGGGCGAATTCGCGGCTTTTCCATAAGTCCCTGCGTTTACAGATGCTATGGGCTTTGCGAAACTCCGGCAACCTGAGTTCGTTCGCCAGAGAAAATCGAATGCCTGAAAAAACTCGTCGCCGCGCCGCGCTGACCGGTTCGCGCGAGCGCATCGCGCAAAGCGCCGGCTGCCTCACGCTTCAAAGTCGCGCGCGTCGGCGACCTGAAGCCCGGGAGAATCGATGAAGTTCCTGCTGCCGATTCGCGGCGCCGACGAGGAATGCTTCTCATCAACTTCAACGGCGAGCTGCATGCCTACGTCAATCGATGCCGCCACGTGCCGATGCCGATGGACTGGGTCGACAATCAATTTTTCGCCGAAGAGGGCCGCTACCTGATGTGCCAGACCCACAACGCATACTACGAACCCGGCAGCGGCGAATGTATCGCGGGGCCGGCGAGCGCGTGCGGAAAGTTTCTCTATCGGGTGCCGCTCGAGATCAAGGACGACATCATTTACGCGAGTCCTCCTCAGGAGGAATTCGCGGACGACGGAATTTAGCTGAGAGCGACGCGCGGGCTTATTCGTATTCGTCGCCGAAGTGCGCGCGCACGATTCGGGCCTTCAGGTATTCGAGCGTGCCCAAGATCCTCGACGATGTCGCCGCCGGTGTCATAGAAGAACAGTTCGCCGTTCTTGGTGCGGCCGACCGCGATAATCCATTCGAGATCGTCGCGATCTTCAAGCAGATAATTGATGGTCTGCGCTACTCCCCGGCCAGGAATGATCGTGATCTTCGGACGGGTGAGCTTTTCCTTTTCCTGTTTGGGCATCGCTTTGATTTTACCCTCTGGCGGGAAGGTCACGGGAGCGACCTGCACTTACATTAAGAACGCCCCGCTGACTAAGTCAATAGCAGGTGCGCTGCGATCTCCGCATGATGCGTATTCGGAAAGAAATCGAACGCCGCGAATTCGCGTCGCGCGATAGCCCGCATCGATCAAAATGCGCAAATCGCGCGCGAGCGTCGAGACATCGCATGAGACATAGATGATCGATCGCGGACGCATTTTGATGATGGGTTCCATCAGCTCGATCGCGCCGGTGCGCGGAGGATCGAGGATCACGACCTGCGGGCCGATACTTCGCGCGAATGCAGAAAATTGACCGCCTCGACGCGCCTTGCCCGCGATGAATTTGGTCTCCGCGAAAGCCGAGGCGCTGCGCATTTTTGGTCGCCGCGGCAATCGCGAGCTCATCAGCATCGATGCCGTTGACGATCGCGCCGCGACGCGCCGCCGGCAGGCTCAGATTTCCCGCGCCGCAGAAAACATCGAGCACGCCGCATGCCGCGATCGATCGACGCCATCTCCATCACGGTCGCGACCAACTTGCGATTCTGCGCGTGATTCACCTGGCTGAAGAGATCCGCATCGACCACGAGATCGAGCCCGCTCTTCGACGTTGATGCTGATAGCGGGATCGCCAAGGACCTCGCGCGCGCGGCCGCTCCGCAGAATGATTCCCTGGATCGTCGCAGTCCGTGCCGCGAGCGATCTGTCGCGCGCCATCGAATCTCCGGCAGGCGACGGCAGGCTTGCGCATCATCGCGACGATGACCTCGCGCTCGCCGCTCGCGACGACCTCAATCTCGTCGAGGTTCCGCCATAGCGCCGACGCGAAGCGCATGCGGCAGGCGCAGCCCGTGCGCCGCGACGAGGCATCGATCGATTTCCACCAGCTCGTTGCTGCCGAGCTGAAAGAATCCCAGTTTGCCGTCGCGCCCAACCTTCAGCCGGATGCGCGAGCGATAGCCGAATTCCTCCGGCGCGGGCTCGATGAGGTTTTCGCGCGCTAACATCGATGTTCGCGCGCCGCAGCCCGGCCGCGATCAGTTCGGCCTTGGCGCGAAGTTGCGCGGCATAGTTGAGATGCTGCCAGTCGCATCCGCCACATCGCGGGAGGAAGGGGCAGGGCGGCACGCGACGATCGGGTCCGCGCGTGATGATGCGGTCGATGTTCGCGATCGAAAAATCGCGCCGGCGCGACGCGATGCTGACCTCGAGGCGGTCGCCGGGCGCGGCATTCGGCACCATCACCGTAAGCCCATCGAGACGCGCGACGGCATAGGGCCCGAAGGTCATCGCGCTCACTTCGATTTCAGGCATTTCAAAGGAGCGTCCTTCGACCTAGTTTATTGGGTGCGAGGAATCAGCGGATAGAGAGGTTACTTGCAAGTGTCGACCGGACCTGACCTGAATCAGCTGACTCGAAGCGCGCGCTCCGAGCGAGGATGCGCGGCGCCTCGCGATTTTCGCCGAGCGCCTTTTTGCGCGCGCCACGCCGGAATATCCTGCGGCAAACTTCCCCCGAGCAGCAGCTCGCGATAGCTCGGCACGGACTGGAGTTCTTCAGCCAGCGCGCGGAAGAATCGCGATTCAGCGTGACCAGCGCAGGCGATTTGACGGTGATCGAAACCGTCACTCCCGATTGCGCGTTCATCGTGGACAGCCTGCTCGAATATTTTCGCGCCATCGGTGCGCCGGTCGCGCGAAATGTTGCATCCGGTGTTTCGGGTCGCGCGCGACAATTCAGGAAATATCGAGTCGTTCGAGACTGCCGGCGCGCGCGAACGCGCCGAATCCTTCGTCCATGCCGAACTAGGCGATCAAACCGACGCCTGCAACGCGCTGAGGAGATGGCGGCCGAGATCCGCAGCGTCCTAACCGAGGTCCGCAGCGCCGCAGACGACTTCGAGCGGATGACCGAGCGCGCGCTGCAGATCTGCGATGAAACCGCGGCGGTGCGAGGCCTGGTCGAGATGCGCGAATTTCTCCGCTGGCTGGTGCGCGGCGGGTTCGTCTTCCTCGGCTATCGGCGCTATCGGGTCGAGCCGCGCAATGGCGCCCGCGCGCTCTCGGCGGAACTCGAAACCGGTTTGGGGATTCTCGGCGATTATCCCGGTTCTCGCTTCGCGCCTCCCGGCGCGATCGACGAATTCAGCGGCGGCGAACTGGGCCTGCTCTTCGAGGGTCCGCCGCTGACGATCACCAAGACCAACCTCGAGTCGCATGTGCATCGGCGGCGCGCGATGGACAGCATCATGATTCGCCGCGAGGCGCCGACCGGAAAAGTTAGCGGCTTCGATCGTTTCGTCGGCATGTTCACTTCCAAGGCGTTTGCCGAAGAGGCCGAACACATTCCGATTTTGCGCGCCAAGCTGAATGAGGTGCTCAAGGCCGAAGAGCGCGACTGCCGGCTCGCACGACTACAAGGAAATTGTCGCCGCGTTCAACAGCTTTCCCAAGGAAGAATTGTTTCGCGCCTCGATCGAGGAGATTCGCAACCAGATCCGCCTTTTGATCGATAACCAAGTCCGACGCACTGTCCGCCTCAGCGTGCTTTCGGATCCCAGTCGCCAGCAGGTCGTGGCGTTGGTGCTGATGCCGCGCGAGGCGTTCTCGGCGGAGGTCCGCTACGGATTCAGAACACGCTGGAGAGCCGGCCTCAAAGGCAAGCTGCTCTACTACTATCTCGCGCTTGGCGAAGGTTACACCGCGCGGCTGCATTTCGCGTTTTATGCGCAACCGCCCGTCCGCCGCGCTGGTGCGCAAGATCGAATCGGAAATCGCGGCGCTCGCCCGCACCTGGGACGATCGCTTGCGCGAGCTGTTCGGACAAGCAATTCGGCGCCGGCGCGCGCGCACGAAATGCTCGCACGATGGGGCCTCGCGTTCACTCCCGAATACAAAGCCGCCTTCGAAGTTGAGCGCGCTGCCTCCGATGCCGCAGCATATCGAGCGCCTTCTCGCCGGCGGCGGTTTCGAGGTCGAACTCAACGAGGGTCCGCAGAACGGCCCCGCGGAAGCAAGCGAACTGAGGATGTACGCAATTGGCGACGCGCCGATTCTTTCCGAGCTGATGCCGACGCTGCAAAATTTCGGCATCCGCGTGCTATCGGAAGATGCGCACCAGTTGTCGCCGCTGCTCGACGGCAAGCCGACCGAGCAACGATCGAATCGTTTCTGGTCCAGGGACCCGACGGCGGTCCGCTTGGCGCGATGCCCGGCGTCGCGATGCTCGCCGACGCGATCGCTGCGGTGCGCGACGACAAGGCCGAGAACGATCCGCTCAATGCTTTGACGTTGACCGCGGGGCTTCAGGTGGCGCGAGGTCGCGCTGGTGCGCGCGTATCTCAGCGCCGCATTTCAGATGCGACTGGCGCCCTCGCGACCCGCGCTGCGGCGCGTGTTCCTGGCGCATCCGGAGTTGGCGCGAATCCTGGTCGATTTGTTTTGCGCGCGACTCGATCCGAGGTCTGCGCCGAAATCGACGCGTGATACCGCACACTGTTGATCCCACCGAGCAGCTCAAAGCCAGCTATCTCGAACAGCTCGCCGAAGTCGAAAACATCGCCGACGATCGCACAGCCCGCGCGGTACTCTCGATGGTCGAGGCGACGGTGCGGACCAACTATTTCCTGCCGCGCCGCCAGCCGCACTCCATACATCACGCTCAAATTCGAGAGCGCAAAAATTCTCGGCCTGCCGGACACTCGCGCCATTGTACGAGATCCACGTTAACAGCCCGCGCATGGAGGGATGCCATCTGCGCGCAGGCCGCGTGGCGCGCGGAGGAATTCGCTTCAGCGATCGTCCCGACGATTTCCGCACCGAGATTCTGAGCCT
This sequence comes from uncultured delta proteobacterium, assembly GCA_963848285.1. Lineage (GTDB taxonomy): Bacteria > Desulfobacterota > Binatia > Binatales > Binataceae > DATGKG01. Next base: position 750,046 of record CAWKCZ010000003.1, read on the forward strand.
GATGAAAACTCAGACCGTCAAGAATGCGGTGATCGTTCCGACCGGCGCCAAGGGCGGCTTTATCGTGAAGAGGCGCGGCCGGGCCGCCCCCCAGCGATGGCGTCGAGGCGTACAAGACGCTCATCAACGCGATGCTCGAGATCACTGACAACCTCACTGATCGGCGGCATCGTGCATCCGGCGGAGTGAAGGTTCTCGACGATGACGGCGCGTACCTGGTGGTGGCTGCGGACAAAGGCACCGCGAGTTTTTCAGATATCGCCAATGGTATCGCGATGACGCGCGGCTTCTGGCTCGGCGACGCTTTCGCGTCTGGCGGTGAGCACGGCTACGACCACAAGAAAATGGGCATCACGGCGCGCGGCGCATGGGAATCCGCCAAGCGCCATCTGCGCGAGATCGGCCGCGATCCGATGCGCGGGAAGCCGGTCACGCTGATTGGCATCGGCGACATGTCGGGCGACGTGTTCGGCAACGGGCTCATCTACTCCAACAATCTGAAATTGATCGCCGCCTTCGATCATCGCCACGTCTTCATCGATCCTGATCCCGATCCCGCGGTCAGCTTCGAGGAACGCAAGCGACTGTTCGAGCTTCCGCGCTCGAGTTGGGCCGACTACAACCCGGCGTTGATCAGCAAGGGCGGCGGCGTTTTCAAGCGCGGCCTAAAGCGCATCGAGCTGAGTCCGGAAATCCGCGCCGCGCTGGGTACCGATGCCGATGCGCTCGATAGCGAGAACCTGATTCGGGCGATTCTGCGCGCTCCAGTCGAGATGCTTTACAACGGCGGCATCGGCACTTATGTGCGCGCGAGCGACGAGACCGACGCCGACGTGGGCGACCATACCAACGACGCGTGCCGGATCGCGGCGAAGGAGTTGCGCGTGAAAATCGTCGTCGAAGGCGGCAATCTCGGCTTCACCTAGCGCGCGCGCATCGAGTACGCGCTCGGCGGCGGGATGATCAACACCGATGCGATCGACAATTCCGCCGGCGTCGATATTCGGACCACGAGGTCAACCTCAAGATTCTGCTCGAGCCGGTCCGGTGAAGCGCGGCGCGCTGCCGTTTCGCGAGCGCAACGAGGTACGCTCGCGTCGTATAGCGACGAAGTCGCCGCACGCGTCCTGCGCGACAATCGCGATCAGGCGCTGATCGCTGAGCCTCGAGCAGCGGCGCTCGCGCCTCGACGCATACACGTTCTGCGAGCTGATGCAGGCGATCGAGGAGCGCGGCCTGGTGCGGCAGCGGTGAAGATACCGCTGCCCGACTCATGAGGAGTTGAACGAGCGGCGCTCGCGATATCCGGGCCTGACGCGCCCGGAGCTGTGCGCTGGTCACCGCCTTCACCAAGATCAATTTGTCCAGGCGGCTCGAGAGAGCGCCGAACTGGTAGACGATGCGTACCTCGTCGATCGTTTTTTGCAAGCCATATTTTCCACCCTCTATCGTCGAACGTTTCTCGCGATGAGATTGCACATCATCGGCTGCGCCGCGAGCTGGTTGCCACCCGCCTGGTGAACGAGTTGGTGGACGTGATGGGGTCGACTGTTCATTTTCACGATGGTGCGTGACCACGGTGTGCAGGCACCCGAAGCGATCCGCGCATGGATCATTGCCGGCGACATTCTCGACCTTCATTCGCGCGCCGAGATCTTGCGCGCCCACGCCTATCTCATGACTGCGGAGGCGGAAGTCGAGGCGTTTCTCGCGCTCGCGCGCGCCACCGCAGCGCCGAGGACTGGGCGCTTCAATACTGCAAAGTCGAAGTCGCGATCGGCGACGCGGTGGAAAAATTCCGACCCCTGTTTCAGAGCCTGAGCGGCGAGTTTGAACCGATGCTGTTAGCGACCGAGCGCGATCGCTTCGAGCGCATCTATCGGGAGCTGCGTGCGCAGCGTGAACGAGGAGCAACTCGCACACGGACTCGCGCGCCTCGCCTTCGCCGATCATTTGTTGAGCATCATCGGCTTGAGCCTCGAGCACGAAGGCGCGATTCAAAAAACCGCGCAGGCTTACTTCGGGCTGTGCGAGGTGATCGATTTCGCGACTCTGGAAGGCGGCGCTGGCGAACATTTCATCAGAGGATCATTGGGAACGGCGCGCCGGCACGCGAATTGGCCGAGGAGCTGGGCTAGCGCGAGAATCAAGCTTGACCCGAACAACTGCTGGATCGCGAAGCGGCGAAGCGCCTGATTGAGCATTTCAAGAACGAACGGCCGCGCGAATTCGCCGAAGCCATCCGTTTGATCGCGGAAATGAAGAGCACGCCGGCGATTTCGCTCGCCGGCGCTCCAGGTCGTGGTGCGATCGATCTCGCGCCTGGCGGAAGAGAACTTAGGAACGCCGCTGCAGCGCTATGGGTAATGGCACGAGTGGAGTGGTGACCGGAGCGGTCGCCGGGACACTTTGTTCCTCGCGCAGCGCTGCCAGGTCCTGGTAGAGCCGCACACTCGCGGCGACGAAAAACGCCAGTGGTGAAGTAAGGCGACTCCGACCGATAGCAAATCGAGCACGAACACCAGGCTCCAGATGTATCCGGTCAGCGGCGCCCACCGGCCCAAGCAGGACACTGGCGACCAGAAACGCGCCGGAAGCCCACGAGTTGTAGCCCGACAACATCGCCAGGAAAACCACAATCCGCATCGCCACTTTCAGGAAGCGGCCGCGCTCCAGTTCGCGGCTATGCAGCAATGCGTGCCAGCTGTGGATCCCATCGAAGACCAGCGCGATCTTGGAAAAATGCAGCACGATGACTCACCAGCAGCCCGGGAATCAGCAGCGGCACCTTGATATACGGATCGATCGCGATGTTGCCGAAAAACAGGATGTGCAGCAGCATCAGTGGGATCGCGAAGATCGCGCATGCCGCCGCTATCACCAGGAACTGCAGGAACGAAACCCACAGGAAGGCGGGCGCGGTCCGCATCACGCGCTTGTAAATCTCGATCGCTTCCGCCATCGGTGTCGGCGCGCGCGGCTGCGAATACTTGCGAACCAGCCCGCACAGCACCACCAGGACCACCATCAGCAGGATCAGCAGCAGAATCAGGTGCAGACAGCGCACGATCATCCAGTCAGGATAGAGATCTGCCGACGGCGACGGATTCGTTTCGCGGATGATACGGCGTCTGAGCCTGCTGCAGATCGACGCGATGCAGCATCACGTTCACGCTGTGGTGTCGCCGGATTCGAAAGTAGTGCGCGACGCGATGCTGGATGTTGAGCGCATCAGGAAGCAGGCATAGCGAGGCGGCCAGAATCAGCGGCGCGAGCACCATCGCGAGGACCGTCCAATCGCCGCTCAGGTCGTTAACCGCGTTCGCCAGGTAAATGAAACTGCTTCTGAGACGTGCCGGTGCCACTGTGACAATCGAGGTTGGCATCGCGGGTAGGACGAAACAAGTGCTGCGCAAAAAAGACTGGCGATACCCCGGTTGGCGCGCAATGCCGTCTAGCGCCTCGCGGTTCGCTGCGATATACACGTTTCGTTCATCGCTATCCTGGAGTCTGGCATGGAGGATCGCGAGCGCAAAGCCCAGATCGAGTTGGAAGATAAGATGATCCGGCGGCTTCGCTTCCTGGTCAATCTGACCTTCGCCACCATCGCGCAGGATGATTCGCTCACTCTGGAGCAGGCATGGGAGCACGTGCTGGCGCTCAAGGGTGCGGCGGTCGCGATGTTCCCGGGCAAAGAAGAGACCTTCGACATCATCTATATGCCGCGCTTTTCGCGCCTGCTGGCGGAGCGATACGGCGCCAACTAGTCGCGGCTGACCCCATTTTGATGCGAACGCTTTCCGGCCGAATCGTGCTCACCCGATGGCTCGATCGTCGTGGGGCGATTCGTTTCGACGCGACGATTTATTCGATCGAGGCGATCCGAGGCTTCGTCGGACTACATCCTTCCGGGCTTCGTCGATCTTGCAGGTGAATGGCTCCCACGGGCTGCGATGTGATGACCGCATCGGCCGCCGACCTCATCGAAATTTCGCGGAAAGCTCGCGCGCGAGGGCACCACGGCGTGGCTGCCGACGGCGATAACTTCGCCGATCGATCACATCGAGAAGGTTCATCGCGCGATTGCCGAGGCGATCGATGCTTCAGCAGCGCGAAGATTCGGTCGGGCGCGCGGATTCTCGGGATGCATCTGGAGGGTCCGTTCATCTCGCCGATGCGGCTCGGTGCGCATCCGAAGCTCAACCTCGAACCGCGAGGGGAGGCATTCGAGCGCGTGATGGCGCTGGAGCATCTGAAGCTGGTGACCCTCGCGCCCGAATTGCCGGGAGCGCTTGATGCGATTCGCCGGCTGACCGCGCGCGGCGTCGTCGGTGTCGATCGGGCATACCAACGCGACCTTCGAGGAAGCATCGGCGGGCGTCGCGGCGGGCGCGCGGATGTTTACCCATCTGTTCAATGCGATGCGGCCGCTCAATCATCGCGATCCGGGCGTCATCGCGGCAGCGCTGACGAATGAAGTTGCGATGCCGGCGGTGATTCCCGACGGCGTCCATGTCGCTGCCGGAAATTCTGCGCCTCATCTATATGGCGCGCGGCGCAAAGCGAATGATTCTCACGACCGACAAGGTTTCGCTCGCGGGAACTGCGGCCGAATCCTCGATGACGTCGGGCGCGATCGCGCGCGCATCGAAAACGGTGCGGCGCGGCTTGCGCGATGGCACTCTCGCCGGCGCGATCATCTCGATGCTCGAGGGCGCGCGCTTGATGACTGAGAAAGTCGGCGCAGGAATCGGCGAGGTCGCAACTGATGGGGGCGGCGAATCCCGCGACCGTTGTCGGGGACCGTCGAACCGGGAGGCTTCAGCCTGGCGCGAGTCTCGGATATTATCGTGCTTAACGATGCGCTCGAGTTGAAAGCGGTTTTCCTCGCGGGCCGCGAACTGAACTGAGCGCGCGCATCGCAAACGAATCGACGGAGCATCTCGATGCCGCTGAACAAAGACACTCGTCGGCAAGGAATACGCGCCGAGCCACCACCGAGGCGACCCTCGACGCGATGCAGAATTACGCGCGCGCGTACAACGACGACAATCCCGCATTCTTCGACGCGTGCGCGCGCCGGCGGCATCGTCGCGCCTCCGATGTTCGCGGTCGGTGGCGCTATGGTCGTCGATCATGGCGGTGGTCGGCGATCCCGATTTGAAGGTCGACGTCATCCGCTTGCTGCACGGCGAGCAGGACATGGAGTTCCTCCGCCCGATCCACCCGGGCGACAAGATCACCGCAGTCGCGAAAGTCGCATCGATCGAAACCAAGGCCAGCGGGGAGACCCTCGTCATCGAAATCAACGCGACAAATCAGGCCGGCGAAAACGTGAATCGCACGCTGTTCAACGCATTCATCCGTGGCGGCGGCAAGGGCGGCACCGATGCGAGGGTCGCCGAGCCGCAGCGCGGCGAGCCGATCGTCACGATGGCGCAGCAGGTCGACAAGGATCAGACCTATCGCTACAAGGAAGCCTCGGGCGATTTCAATCCGATTCATGTAGACGAGAATTTCGCCAAAATGGCGGGGCTGCCGGGAATCATCGTCCATGGGCTGTGCACGATGGCGTTTACCTCCAAGGTCATGATCGACAAACTGTGCGGCGGCGATCCGGTCAAGCTCAAGCGCCTGCGAGTGCGCTTCACGCGGCCGGTGTTGCCCGGCCAAATCATCACGACCAGAGTGTGGCCCGATGGCGAACGCGACGGGCGAAAAATTTTCGCGTTCGAAACCGTGAACCCCGACGGACGCGCGGTCATTCGCGGCGGCCTTGCCGAAGTCGCCGGCTGAGAATTCTTGCCCGACAAAATTCGCATCGGCCTGTCACTCTCGCTCTCCGGCGCGTATGCGACGATGGGTCGGCAGGCTGAAGCGGCGCTCGCGCTGTTCGTTTCGGACACCAATTCCGGCGGCGGAATCCGTCTCGGCGGCGAACCGCGCGAGGTCGAACTCCAATGCGTCGACGACGCGAGCGAATTCGGAGCGATGCGCCGATATCTATCGAGCATTTTGCGGCGATCATCGCGTCGATCTCCTGCTCGGTCCATATTCCAGCGGATTGACCCGCGTCGCCGCGCCGATCGCGGAGCAGGCCGGCATGCTGCTGGTGAATCACGGCGGCGCCGACGACGACATTTTCTCGCAGCATCATCGGCTCATCGTCGGGGTGCTGAGTCCGGCGAGCGACTACTTCAACGGCTTCGTGCGACTCGTCGCGGGAATGAAGTTGTGGCGCAAGCGCATCGCCATCGTTCGCTCGACCAGCGGCTTCGCCGAAGCGATCGCCGAGGGCATCGAGCGCGAGTGCAAGCAGCGATATGCGCGGCGCAAGGGCGTGCGGATTCGCGTGAAGTTCGCGGGCAAGTTCGATCCCGAATCGACGCCGCGAAACTGTTTCCTGCGCTCACAGCGAAATCGCGTCAATGCTCTCGTCAGCGCCGGCAGCTACGAGCACGACCTCGCGGTGATGGGTGCGGTGACCAGGTCGCCTTTGAATATCCCGGTTCTCGGATGCGTAGCCGGCGGGCGTCGAGAAATTTCGCATCGATCTGGGCGAGGATGCCGAGGGTCTGGTCGGGCCGAGCCAGTGGGAGGATCAACTACAGTTCCGTCCCGAGCTCGGACCGACACCGCGCGATTTCGTTCGCGCGATGCGCGCGCAAACTCCGAATGTCCCGTGCGATTATCCGGCCGCGCAGGCATACGCGGCGGCGCTGCTGACCAAAGCCGCGATCGAAAATGCTCAGAGCCTCGACGCGACGAAAATTCGCGAGGCTTTTTCGGATCTTCGCACCACCACATTTTTCGGCGACTTCTCGATCGATCGCGTGACCGGCAGGCAGATCGGCCATCGCGTGCTACTGGTGCAGTGGCATGGCGGCCAGCAAGATGGTGATCGATCCCGAGGCGCATGTCGAAACCGGCGCGTTGGAGTTTCCCACCGGATGGCAACTGATTCTGGCTTCGTTCCAGCGATTCAAGCTGACGCGCAGTGAACAAGAAGATGAGGATGAGGACGAGCAGCGCGACGATGAAAACAAGCGATAAGGCGCGCGTTAAACTCACGCGCGGAAGTCATCTCGCAATTGGGCTGATGTCCGGGACCTCGCACGATGGGGTGAGCGCCGCGGTGGTGCGCCTCGATGAGCGTGCGGTGCCGCGCGCCGAGGCTCTCGCCTTCCGCACCTTTCCCTATCCGCCGAAATTTCGCGCGCGGCTGCTCGAGCTGGCCTCGATGCACGAGGTCGGCGCGCCCGCGGTCTCGTCGATCAATTTCGAGCTCGGGAAAATCTTCGGCGAACGCCGCGCTCAAGATCGCGCATATCGCCAAAGTTCCGCTTGGAGCAGATCTCATTCATCGGATCGCATGGGCATACGATTTTTCATTTGCCCCCGCGCACCGCCTTGCGAGGACAAACTCCCTCGACGATGCAGATTGGCGAGTCCGCAGTGATCGCCGCGATGACCGGGCTGCCGGTGGTCGCCGACTTCCGCCCAATGGATCTCGCGCTCGGCGGCGAGGGCGCGCCGCTCGCGCCGCTGGCCCATCTGTGGCTGTTCGGCGATCGCAAGACTCAGCCGCGTCATCCAGAACATCGGCGGCATCGGCAACGCCACGTACCTGAAGCCCGGCGCGAGCGCTCGAATGACCCCACGCTGATCGCTTTCGATACCGGTCCGGGCGGCATGCTCATCGACGCGCTCGTCAACGAAGTATTCGAGCGGTTCCTCGAAGATGGATCGCGACGGCAGCATCGCCGCACGCGGGCACGTGAACGAAGCGCTACTCGCGGACTTGATGCGCCATCCTTACTTTCGCCGCCGCCCGCCGAAGTCCACCGGGCGTGAGGAATTCGGAGCTGCATTACCTCGACGGAAGATTGAGCCGCGCGCATCCGCGGCGGGCGTAGCGAGGAGACGATCTGGTTGCGACGATCACGGCGCTCACCGCTCACTCGATTGCTGATGCGGTCCGCCGATTCATCATGCCACTCGGGCGCGTCGATCAGCTCATCGCGACCGGAGGCGGAGCGCACAATCCGACGCTTGCTGCCGAATGATTCATAACTACCTGCCCGAGGTCGAAGTGCTGACGGCCAAAGGCAGTTGGCGTCGATGGCGATTCACTCGAGGTCGTGGCGTTCGCGATCCTCGGCTACCAGATGCTGCGCGGCCGCCAGGGCAACATCCCCAGCGTCACCGGCGCGCGCGCTCCCGCCATCCTCGGCAAGCTGACGCTCCCACCAACTCCGCGCGAGTTAGTAGCTGCGCGGATCGTCCGGCGGCAGTGATGCCGGCCTTTTGCGCCGACTCGAGGACCGCCGCGCGGAAAATTCCGTGACTCATCGTCGAGTCGGAATCATCGCGCGCTTGGTCGAAAATCCGCACTCGCGCTTCATGCGCCGATTGGTTGTCGGGCTCCGCCGCCGACTGCCCAATCGATCAGATGACACGCCAGCTGCACATCGCCTGATTCGAGTTTCTGCATCGCCCGCGCGACGACGTTGCCGACGCCGCCCGCGAGGTCCGCGATTTCGCGCGCCTGCTCCGCCTCCGATGCCGGCTTGAGATGCGACGGGATGCTGTCGTGCCATCCGCCTTCGAGCCGCCAGATGTTGCGCACGATAAATTCCGGCTCGTCATAAATCGCCTGCAGGTAGGGCTTTGTCGGCGAATTTCTCGGGCGGCTTGACGCTATGAATGATGGCGTCGAGCGAGGCGCCGTCGTTCATCATCGCGAGGGTCTGCTGATAGAGGCTCTCCAGGTACTCGGCGGTGTCGTTCAGAACCTGCCGCACTTTGATCGCCGCCAAACACCGGATAGCCATGTCCGGGCACGAGGACGTTGGCGCCCAGCTTCGCCATCGCGCGCAGCGCCTCGGCCCATTCGCGCGCATAGCGCTGCGCCTTCTGCGGATTGCCCGCATTGGGCGCCGCCCAGATGATCAAGTCGCCGGTGAAGAGAACCTTCTGCGCCGCGAAGTACACCCAGCAATGATCGTCGGTCTCGCCGCGCGCATGATGGCATTCGAACTTGTGCTCGCCCGCCGCGACGTTGAGTTGATGGTCGAAGTAAGTGTCGGGATAAACATACTCGGTCGGCCACACCGACGGCCGATTGAATTGCCGCGTGTTCGCGACGCTGTTGTAGCCGACGGTGCGCTTGTATCGATCAAAGCGAGCGGCGACCGCGCGATGTCCCACCACGCGAGGGCGCGCGACGTGATTCTTTCCGGCCTCTTCGACGATCGCCGGCATTCCGCAGGCATGATCGACGTGGCCATGCGTATAGATCGCCGCGTTGATGCGGTCGCGCGAGTAGCGGCGAATCATCTCCAGCGTGTTGCGCTGATTGAAGTAGGCGCCGGTATCGATGAGCACGAGGCCTTCGGCAGGTTTTGATCGCGCTCACGTTCGCGAACCATCGGCAGAACATCACGCCGTCGGCAACTTCCTCGGATTCGCCGGTGAAGCCGAGCGGATGATGCTCGCGGATCGGAAGTTCGCCGGCGAAAAGTTTGTCCGCGGTCTCGCGAATTGAACCCATAGCAGTGCCCTCGCGTGTTGCGTTCGATATCGCAAGCGCTAGTCGGCGCGGGCAGGTTCAGGATCGACAAGGCTATTGAATGGTGAAGCTCGCCGACGTGACGGATCTTCGGATGTTCGATCCAATGATACATCGCGTGCTGATCGATGAGCTTGCCCGCGATTCCGGCCGCGCGCGCGCCGAGCATATCGATCGCGTAGATGTCGCCGGCGTACAGCGCTTCCTCGGGCGGCACTTCAAGCGCGTCGAGCGCGAGCTGGAAAATTTTCGGATTCGGTTTCTCGACGCCGACCACTTGCGAGTCGATGATGACGTCGAAGAAATTTCGCGAGGCCCGAGCCGCTTCGCATCGCCGGCGACCCGGCCGTCGGCATTCGAGACGATGCCCAGTTTGAAGCCCGCCGACTTGAGCCGTTCGAGCGCTTCATGGGTGCCGTCGCGCACGATGCGCCACATGCATGGCCTCGGCATGCATCGCGCGGAACCGCGTCGAGATATCGGCGAACTCCTTTTCGCGGAATTCCCGCCGCATCCATCCAGGCGCGAAAGAAATCCTCGTATGCGGCATTCGGGTCGCGGCTTTTCTCCGACATCAAATGATGATCGAGCGCGGCGCGGCCCGCGTATTCCGCATGCTCCAGCTTCAGCGCCTCGAGTTTGCGGCCCGGGCGGGAAAATTCGGCCGCGAGCAGCCTCGAAATCGAGAAAAGCGAGCGTACCGCCAAAATCGAACAGCAGTGCGCTCACTTTGGCTTTCGGGAGTGCTTGTGCGATGCCATTGCTTGATGGTGCATCGGATTCTGCGGGCGTTCTCATATTCAACGTTTCGCGCGATCTCACCACCGAGCCTCGCGATGCATGGTTGCGGCGTCGAGGGATAAAAAGATATGATTTTTCAGGATTTTTCTTTCGAAATCAGGAAATCATGTTCAGCGGGATCATCGAGGATTTGGGCAAGGTCGCCGATATCACAGCAGAGCGACGAGGGCGCGAACGTTGACGCTGCGCACCGGCGATGCCGATCGCGAAAATAAAAATCGGCGATTCGATTGCGGTCAATGGCGCGTGCCTCACCGTGGTCGCGAAGGGACGCGGCACCGTGAAAATGGATGTCTCGGCGGAGACGCTGCGCCGCACCAGCCTCGGTGATTTGAAGGCCGGCGATCCCGTCAACCTCGAGCGATGCCTCACGCTGAATACGCTACTCAATGGCCACATCGTGCAGGGCCACGTCGACAGCGTCGGCCGCGTCGTTTCGATCAAGCCGGAGGGTGACTCGAAGCTCTACACCTTCGAAGTTCCCGCGAACGAGGCGCGCTATCTGGTCGAGAAGGGTTCGGTCGCGATCGACGGCATCTCGCTCACGGTATTTGCGATTCGCGGACGGCGTTTCAGTTGCGCGCTGATACCGCATACGCTCAAAGTCACCACGATGGGTATTCGCAAGCCTGGCGACAAGGTGAATATCGAAAGCGACATGATGGCGAAGTACGTCGAGCGGATTTTGAGCGGACGCGGCGCGATGGCCGCGGCGGCCGCATCATGATGCGAACGCGCTCGCATGGTCGCGTATATCGATCTCGCGTCCAAGAGGAACTCATGAGCCTGATGCAGATCCCGCGCAAGATCGAGTACGCGCTGCGGGCCATGATTTATCTCGCGGATCGTCCCGACGGCGTCGCGCGCGGAAGCGAAATCGCGCGCCACGAGCAGATCCCGAAGTATTACCTCGAGAAGGTGATTCGCGACCTGATGCATCGCGGTCTGGTGCATGCGCGGCGCGGTCCCGGCGGCGGCTATCAACTGGCGCGCCCGGCCTCGAACATTTCCTTTCGCGATATCATCGAGGCGGTCGAGGGCCCCATCACGCTCAACGTATGCACCGACGGATCGAGTTCCTGCGCGCTGCAGCCGACCTGCCGCATGTATCGCGTCTGGGAAAAAGGCCAGCGCGTACTTTTGGAAGTATTTTCCGACACCTCGCTACAGGAGATCGCCTCGACGCGCGATGACCACCGGTTTCCCCGAAATTCCTTCCGCGCACGATCGCTGCTGCGCACAAGTAGCCCTCGACCGATCGCATTGCACACCGCTTGAACTCCGCAGCCTCGCCCATCGCACGTCCGCTGCGATCGCCCGCATCGATGAGCCCCGAGAGCAGCCGGCGCGCCGAGCTCCGCAAGCGACCGGAACAGGTCTTCACCGAGAAGGCCTTTTACCTCGAAGAGTTTTACGGCAAGAGCCTGCTCTTCGCGCTGGTTCCTCCGGTCGGCCAGCGGATGAGCGACTTCGATTCGCTGGTGAAAACCCTGCGCGAGTTGCGGCGCAATCAGACCCGATGCGTGGTTATCGTGTCGCCGAGCGCGCTCGCGCGGGTGATGCGGCGGCTCGGCAAGATGGCGCCTCCGGAGGCGCCGCCGATTTTCAATCCGACCTTCGGGTTGCGCACGCGCCCATATCCTCCCGACTCTGCGGTCGCGAAAATCTGGCACGCGCTGCGCGCCGGCTCGATCGTGGTCGCCTCGACCAGCACCGATGATCCCGAGGACCTGGCGGTGTTCGCGCAGGAACTCGCATCGCGACTGCGCGTCTTCAAACTGATCCTGCTCGATCGCGGCGGCGGCCTGGTCGAGGAAAACGGCGAGCGGATGTCATTCGTCGAGGCCAAGCGCGGTGCGCGCGCGCAACGCCGCGCGGCCACCAAGCTGCGCCGCAAAATGGTGCGGCTCGCTTCCGACGCGATTCGCGACGGCGTCGGCACCGTGAACCTGGTCTCGCCGCGATGGGTTTACGAGGAGCTGTTCAGCTTCACCGGGTTGGGCACGCTCTTTACTCCGGCCGAGTACGGCACCGTCTCGCCGATTTCGATCGACGATTTCGAAGAGGTCGAGGCGCTGATCGTGCGCGCGCAGGACGCGGGCTTTCTGCTGCCGCGCTCGCCCGGCCAAATCGAGGGCATCCTGCCTTCGTGCTTCGGCTATCACGTCGGCGACGAGCATCTGGCCGGCATCTGCTCGCTGCTGACCGATCCGTATCGGCGCGATCGCACCGGCGAGATCACCGCGCTCTATACTCTGACGCGATTCCAGGGCGAAGGCGTCGCGGCCGAACTGATCAAAGCGATCATCAAGGAGGCGAAGGCGCGCAAACTCAAATACGTTTTCGCCTGCACCAGCGAGGAACGCGCCGCGCGATTTTTTTCGAAGCTCAAATTTCGCCGCGTCGAACCCGAGCAGGTGACCCCGCTCAAATGGCGCGGCTATGATTCGAAGCGCATCGAGCGCATCAGCATTTTCCGCCTCGATCTGATGTAATGGCTCGTGATGGAGGTGCTGCGTGGCTGAAACATTCCTTCCTCCGGCTCTCGCGAAGTTCCCGCGACGTTTCGCTCGGAACAGGCGGATGTCTGGTTGCGATATCGCTGATCGCGAGCATCACGCTTCGTGCTTACCACCTATCGCCTCGGCGTGCGCGACGTTTGCAGCGGCAATGAAGCGGTCGAGGGCGTGTTCGTGCAGCAGATGGTCGAGCACGGCGAAGCTTCTGTTCCCGCTCGAAAACGGCCGCGTGCCGATGTACAAGCCGCCGCTGTTTCATTGGACCGCGACCGCGCTCGACCTCGCGACGATACCAAAAGAGGTCACCGCGTTCAACCTGCGGCTTGCCGTCGGCGCTTTATGCGGTCGCCGGCGTCATCCTCACGATGCTGTTCGCGTACGGCCTCCTCGGGCTCGAAGCGCGCGGTCCTCGCGGGACTGACACTCGCAGGCGCATTTCAATACATCACGCTCGGTCGATTCGGCCGCGTCGACATGACGCTCGCATTCTTCGAGGCGCTCGTCGTTGTTCGCGTTCTTCTGGTGGATCGGTCCGAAGCCGACCGAGCATCCATCGTTCGCGCAGGAGACCGTCAGCGAGGCGATGCAGTATCTCCTCGCGATCGCGCTCGGACTCGCGGTGCTGGCAAAAGGGCCGGTCGGCGCGATGCTTCCGCTCGCCGCGATGGGAATTTTCCTGCTCCTCGAAGGCGGCTGCGCGAGGCATTCCATCGCATCTCGCTGCTTCGCGATAATCTTTGCGATTCTGCTCGGCTCGAGCTGGTACATCGCATGTTGGGTGGGCGCGGAATATGGATTTCTCAATCGCCAGCTCGGCAGCGAGAACGTCGGGCGATTTTTCGGCGCGCTCGGCACCATGTCGCCGCTCTATTACGTCGTTCCGTTGCTCCTCAACTCCGGGCCGCTGAGCCTGCTGGTTCCGATCGCGGTGGTGATGGCGCTCCGCTCGCGCATCCGTCGCGCGAGCGAGGAGGATCGCAACTCCGCCGCCGCGGCTCCGCGTCGAGGCGGTGCGGCTGTTCGCGATCTTCTGGATCGTCACGGTGGTGTTCTTTTCGATCGCCGCATACAAGCGCCGCGCCTATCTGCTTCCGCTGTGGCCGCCCTCTGCGGTGATGCTGGCGTGGATGGTCACCGTCACCTCGGAGCGCATCGGCGGGCGTGCATTGAAGGCGCGCATACGCGGCGATGTGCATAGTCTGATCGTCGTGAATTTGATCGTCATCCCGCGCAGCGAGGCGCGCGAATGCGGCGGCGATTCATTTCGGCCCGCCGCAAATGAGATCGCGAAAGTCGTCGCCGTCCGGCGAGCCGCTCTATCTGTACGGATTCAACGAGGAAGTTGCGCCGCTGCTGTTCTACCTCGATCGCGAAGCGCCCCGAATGGAGGGCAAACTCGGCGACGCGCCGCCCGGATACATCATCGTGCCCGCCGGAGTATGGGCGAGGAAACGAGGCGAGGCGCTGGACCTCGAGCCGGTGTTGGAATCGCATCATGGCAACCGCCACTTGATTTTGCTGCGGCGCGGGAAAACTTATGCGTCCAACTCTACTCGAGGCGATCGATCACCTTCCCGAAGCCTAGCGTCATGTCGCTGAGCACATAATTGGCGTGGAGGATTTTCCGGACCGGCATCCGACTCCACGGATCCAGGCGCGAGGCTTCCGCAAAGGCAATCGAACCGGTACCGGACCATGACTCATGGACCTTCACCTCGGTGAATGTCTCGATGATCTCTGCGCATACCGGCTTGCCGTTTTCCTCGACTGATGGAATCAGCCGCATGCTAACTGCCGGTGGCGCCGAGGACGGGCCCTTGGGCGCGGGACGCTCGGGGCGCACGATCGCGCTGGCAAGCCGAACCCCGGCCGGCCGTTCGAGGGTGCCGTAGAGCATGTCGCGCTCGCTCCTGAATTCGATGTGCGCGAGCTTTTTCGGAAAACCCCAGATTTCGCGCCCAGCGAGCATCGGCGGGTCAGTGTTCACCGCGATGTGCATGACGTAGTTCATCGGACGACTGCGATGCTCAACCCGCAGGGAGAGAATGACTTCGTTGTAAGGTCCGAAGGTCGTCCACGGATAGTCGAAGAAGGACAGCACCGCAATTGCAGGCTCGGGGACTGAAAGCGCCGCCGGCAGCGCTTCGAGGGCGGCATCCAGGTCGGTTTCGAACGCGACCGAGATCGATCGTGTTCCGCGATAGTAAAAGGGCGGGCTCTGGTATGCGGCGGCGTCCGCAGGCATCGAGTAGCCGGCATTTTTGAGGGTCAGGCGTCCGTGTTTGGCCATGCTGCGATCCTCCTCGGGCGGGGATTTCTCTTCATCCTATCGTACGGCTGCTATAGCGTCTCTTCCAACCGAAGGCCAGTTGATTTGACCGCGCGCGCACCGGTCTGATACTGCCCGATTCAATGCGGCGAGGTGCATCATGAAATTCGACAACAAGGCGGGAGTCGTGACGGGCTCGGGATCCGGCATCGGGCGCGCGACCGCGATGGAATTTGCGAAGCGTGGCGGCGCGGTGGTGGTAGCCGACATCAACGAGGAGACTGCGAGTTCGGTGGCGCGCGAGATTACCCGCAACGGCGGCAAAGCGGTCGCCATCGGCGCAGATGTGACGCGCGAGGCCGACGTCGAAGCGATGCTAACGCTCGCCACCAAACAATTCGGCCGCCTCGATTTTCTGCACAACAACGCGTTTGGACTTCCGCCCGCGCCGGAAAACGAGCAAGCGGTTACCCGCACCGCCGACGTTCCTGACTCGGTGTGGGATAAGACTCTCGATGTCGGGCTCAGCGCCGTGTTTCGCACCATCAAGAAAGCGATTCCGATGATGAAGGCGCAGGGCGGCGGCGCGATCGTCAACACCGCCTCGATTTCCGGGCTTTACGCCGACTACGGCATCGTCGCTTACAACGCGGCCAAGGCCGGCATCATCAATCTGACCCGCGTGGTAGCGATTGAGTACGCGCGCGACGGCATTCGCTGCAACTGCGTGTGCCCCGGCGCGATTCATACGCCGCTGCTGGAGGGTGCGCTGGTCGATCCGCGCATGAAGGAAGGATTCCTCCAGACCATCCCGCTCGGACGCCTCGGACGACCCGAGGAAATGGCAAACGTGGTGCTCTTTCTCGGCTCGGACCTTGCCTCGTTCGTCACCGGCTCGGCGTTCGTGGCTGATGGTGGACAAACCGCGAAGACCGGAAGCCCGTCGTTCATTCCATAGGAGTTTCAAATGGCCTCCGAGCTTTACGACAAGGGCATGAAGATTCGGCGCGAGGTGCTTGGCGATGAATATGTCGATCGCGCGCTGGCCGGCATCGACGACTTCAGTCGCGACTTCCAGCAGATGGTCACCGAGCACGCGTGGGGTGGGATTTGGGCCCGGCCCGGCCTTGCGAAGAAGCAGCGCAGCCTCATCAACCTCGCGATGCTGGCGGCCTTGAATCGTCCCGAGGAGTTCGAGTTGCACTTCCGCGGCGCCTTGAACAATGGATGCACGCTCGACGAGTTGAAGGAGACGCTGCTGCAAATCGCGGTCTACTGCGGGATGCCGGCGGGAGTCGGCGCGTTTCGCATCGCGAGGAAAATCCTCGCGGAGCGCAAATCTTCCGGCACCGCCTGAGCGCCCCTCGACCACAAACCCTAGCGCGGCGTTGCCCGCATCCTATCGTGCCAGTAGCTTGTCAGATGGGCCTCAGGCGCCCGCCGCATGTCGCAAGCGCTTCGAAGCAAAACTGAACTCTCCGGTGAACCACCGCGACTTAGAGCCGAGCGGAAGCCGTCGGGACTGGTAGTTCATTTAAGCGGCGAATGGCGCTTGAGCCGCGACCATCCGCTGGTCGCGCCCATCCTCGACGAACTGGAATCCGCGCGGCCGCGCACGGTTGTCTACGACAGCGTTGGGGTAACCGGATGGGATTCCAGTCTGCTCGCGCTGATCGACAAAATCAGCCAGCGCTGCAGGCAACTGAAGATCGAAGAAGACCGCGCCGGATTGCCTGAGGGCGTCCGCGCGCTGATGAAACTTTCGGAGGCCGTGCCGGACAACGAAGGCGCGCGCGCGCAGCCGGCTGCCAGCGGCTTCGTCACGCAACTCGGCCGTCAGTTCCTCGGATTCCTCGCCGGGTTCGTAGATTTCCTCGCGTTCTTCGGGGAGATCGCGATCGCGCTGGGCAGGTTCCTTCGTGGCCGGGCGCGCTTTCGAGGTGTCGATTTCGCCATCGCGATCCAGGATTGCGGGGTGAGGGCCTTTGGGATCGTCTCGCTGATTAGTTTCCTCGTCGGCGTGATTCTCGCGTTCATGGGCGCGGTCCAGCTCGAACAATTCGGCGCCGCGATTTATGTCGCCGATCTCGTCGGCATCGGGATGGTGCGCGATATGGGCGCCATGATGACCGCGATCATCATGGCGGGGCGCACTGGCGCCGCATTCGCCGCCCAACTCGGCACCATGAAGGTTACCCAGGAAATCGATGCCTTGACCACGATGGGCATTTCGCCGATCGAATTTCTGGTTCTCCCGCGCGTAGTGGCGTTGTTCCTGATGATGCCGCTGCTCTGCATCTACTCGGACTTTGTAGGCATCCTCGGCGGCGCCGCGGTCGGCGCCGGGATGCTCGGAATCACGATGAAATCCTTTCTCCAGGAGGCGACCCATGCGCTCACCCTGGGAGGCGCGATCGGCGGCATCATCAAGGCCACCGCCTATGGTGTGATTGTCGCGGTGGCTGGATGCCTGCGCGGGATGCAATGCGGTAACAGCTCGTCGGCGGTTGGCGATGCGGCCACCGCGGCGGTAGTTACCGGCATTGTTTACATCGTGGTCGCATGCGGGATTTTTGCGGTGATATTTCACATCCTCTACATCTGAGTCTTGAAAGAAACCTTGCCCAATCGATCAGCCAGCCAAAGCGCCGAACCCCACATCGTGGTGAAAAATCTCACGATGACGTACGGCGATTACGTGGTAATGCGCGATTTGAACTTCACCGTGCGGCGCGGCGAAGTGTTCATCATCATGGGCCCGAGCGGAAGCGGAAAGAGCACCCTGCTGCGCCACCTCAT
The DNA here is from genome assembly GCA_963848285.1 of uncultured delta proteobacterium. Taxonomy (GTDB): domain Bacteria; phylum Desulfobacterota; class Binatia; order Binatales; family Binataceae; genus DATGKG01. Next base: position 768,005 of record CAWKCZ010000003.1, read on the forward strand.
CGGGCTCAACGAGCCGGCCGCCGGCGAGGTCTGGTATGACGACGTCAATTTCACCCGCGCGGACCCGGTTGCGCGGCGGCGGATGGTGCGCAATTTCGGGGTGCTCTACCAGAGCGGCGCGCTCTGGTCCTCGATGACGTTGGCGGAGAACATCGGGTTGCCGCTCGAGGAATTCACTGACCTGCCGCCCGATCAAATTGAGGAGCTGGCCTCGCTCAAGCTGGCACTGGTCGGCCTCAAAGGCTTCGAGAATTACTATCCGAGTCAGATCAGCGGTGGGATGCAGAAGCGCGCCGGCCTCGCGCGCGCGATCGCGCTCGACCCGGATGTGCTGTTCTTCGATGAGCCGTCGGCGGGCCTCGACCCGACCAGCTCGCGGCTGCTCGACGATTTGATTTTGCAGTTGCGCGACAACCTCGGTGCGACGGTGGTGGTGGTGAGCCACGAGCTGGCGAGTATCTTTGCCATCGGAGACAACAGCATTTTTCTCGATCCGAAAATTCGCACCATCGGCGCGCTGGGCAATCCCAAGGAACTCCTTGATCATTCAAGCAATCCCCGGGTGCGCACCTTCCTGAGTCGTGGCGAGCCGGAGAGCTCCGATACGATCGCGGCCAGCGATAATCCGGACGCCCCGGAAAAAACGGCGTCCTCTTCGGGGAGGTCCAATGGGTAAACGATTCAGCCCCACCATGGTGGGAGGATTTGTGCTCGGCGCGATAACCCTCGGCATCATAGCGCTGGTGATTTTGGGGTCGGGGCACTATTTCACCGGCAAGACCAGCTATGTCCTCTACTTCGATCGCGATGTGAACGGTTTGCGGGTCGGCGCGCCGGTAAAGTTTCGTGGGGTCGATATCGGCACCGTCGATGCAATTTTGCTGAGCCTGAGCGGTATCGACGAGAACAAGGGCGCCGCGCCCGATGTCAAAATTCCGGTGGTCATTGACGTCGACGCAAAAAAAATCGAAAGTCGCGGCGCCAAGGATGATCTGAGCGACCCGGCCGTCATGCGCCATGCGATCGCGCTCGGCCTGCGTGCCGAGTTGCACATGCAAAGTTTCGTCACCGGAATCCTCTACATTGATCTGGACATGCATCCGGGGACCCAGGCGACTTTTTCGATGAACTCCGTCGATCAGCGGGAGAGCTACCGCGGCATCCAGGAAATTCCCGTCCTGCCTACCGCGCTGGAACAGGCGCAGGAAACCCTGACCAAGGTGGTCGAGGAACTTGGCAAAGCGGACATTCCCGGACTTATCAAGTCTCTCAGTCAAACTGCGCAAGGGGTCAACAACTTTGTCAATTCCAATGACCTCAAAAACAGCGTCGACCAGCTCGGGTTGGCGGCGAAGAATCTGTCGCAAGCCTCGGTGAGCATTAGCACGCTTGCCAACCGCGTCGGCAAGGAGGTCGGGCCGCTCGGGGACAGTTTGACTATGAGTTCAAAAGCGGCGGGCGAGGCATTGAAACAAATGCAGGTCACGCTGGGTCGATTGCAGCATGCGGTCGAGCCGGAATCGCCGCTCAACTACCAATTGATGCAGACGTTGAAAGATTTGTCGTCCGCCGCCGATGCGGTGCATGAACTCGCCGACATGTTGCAGCGAAATCCCGCCGCATTGGTGCGCGGGCGCTTCATTCCGGGAGCCAAATGATGATGCGGATCGGAGGCGTGTTGATGGGTCTTGCGATTTTCTGCGCGGCATCCTGCTCTCTCGGAACGGTTTTAGAGCCGACCGCCGATCCCTCGAAATTCTTCGTTCTCTCGCCGGCCGACACGGCTTCGCGCGGGGTTCCGATCACTTACAGCAGCGGCGGAGTCAGTCGACCGCTCGAAATCGGACTGGGGCCGGTGAAGTTTCCCGCCTATCTCGAACGGCCCGAAATGGTCACCCGAAGTTCGCCGACTCAGGTCGAACTCTCGCCCATCAATCGCTGGGCCGAGCCATTGCAAAAGGATTTTGTCAGCGTGCTCGCGCAGGACCTGATGGTCCAGCTCGGCGCGCATATCGTGACATTCCCGTGGTATCGTCCCACCAACCTCGACTACCAGGTGACGGTCGACATCACCCAGTTCGATACCGATACCAAGGGCAACGCGGTGCTCAACGGGCGCTGGGAGATCAAGGATCCGAACACCGGCGAGCTGCTTAAATCAGGTCAGATTGGTCAAACCGAATCGGCGTTGGCAGGTGAAACGCATGCGGCGACTCTCAGTCGCGCTCTGGGCGCGGTAAGCACAGAACTCGCGGATGCCATCCGCAACACCAAGCATCCGCCGCCGGCGCCGAAGACGAGTTAAGCAGCGTCGACTCTATAGTTCGCGGCGGCCGGTCAGCGCGGAGGCGAGCGTCGCGGCATCGCTGTATTCGAGGTCGCCGCCGGCCGGCAGGCCGCGCGCGAGGCGCGTGGTCTTGACGCCGAGTGGTTTCAGCATCCGGGCGATGTAGAGGGCGGTCGCTTCGCCTTCCACCGTCGCATTGGTGGCGATGATCAGCTCGCGAATCCGTGGCGGATCGCCGATGCGTCCGAGCAGTTCCTTCATCTTCAAGTCATCGGGACCGATACCGTCGAGCGGCGCCAACGCGCCATGAAGAACATGGAAGACGCCATTGAAGCTGCGCGCGCGCTCGATAGCCATCAGATCGGCGGGGCCTTCGACGACGCAAATCAGGTCATGCTCGCGGGCCTCGCTCTCGCAGATCTGGCATTGCGGACGATCCGACAATCCGTAGCATTCGGAGCACAAACCGACGCGCTCCTTCATTTCGAGCAGCGCTTCGGCGAGCGCGATCACCTCGTCGCGCGGGCGATTGAGCAGATTGAACGCGAGGCGCGAGGCAGTTTTCTCGCCGATGCCGGGCAGGCGCGACAGTTCCTTGACCAGCCGCGTCATCGCGGGCGGGAGTCCATCCTGTCGCTTGAGAGGATCAGCCAAGAAAAACTAGTCCCCACCCATCCCGGGAATCTTGAGGCCGCCCATCGGCCCGAGCTTGCCCATCGCTTCCTGCATGAGTTGTTGCCCGCGGGCGAGCGCGTCATTGACGGCGACCACGATGAGATCTTCGAGCATCGATTTGTCGTTCGCGGCGAGCAGCGAGTCTTCGACTGTGATGCGCCGGATGCGCATCGAGCCATCCGCGATCACTTTGACCATGCCACCGCCGGACGCGGCCTCGACGGTTTTATTGGCCGCCTCTTCCTGGACGGTTTTGAGTTTCTCCTGCAGTTGCTGCGCCTGCTGAAAAAGTTCGCTGATGTTGAATTCGGCCACGGCGGTTACTCCTCGACACGATGCTACTGTTTCCCGGGCGCGTCGGCGTCCTTTTCGGTCGGCTCGGTTTCGGGCTGAACGCGCACTTCGACCAGGCGCGCTTCGAGTTCGTCGAAAATGCGGCGCATCTCGGGATCCTGCAGTACCGCCTGGCGATCTTCGGGACCGCCCGCGCGCGATTTGGGTGCGGCATTGGCGACGGCCGTCGCAGGCGCCGGAGGTGCGGATGGAGGCGGCAGCGCATCACGAACGACTGTCAGTTTCGGTTCCACTTCCAGCGGCGGTGGGGCATCTATTTTGGGAACTTCCGGAGCGGGCTTTGCCGCACCATTGGATGGCGGAGGCGCAGCATTCGCGCTCGGCGCCTTACCCGCTGCGGTGCTGACGACGGTTCCATTCGACGACACTTCGACTTTGATTGGGCGCGCGAAAAATTCTCCGGCCAGCTCCGCGATGGTCGCGCGATTGTCGCTCAGGTATCGAATGTAGATGTCGTTGCGCGCGTTGACGGTGAGAACATCATCGGTCAGCGCGAGCGATGCGCCCTGCTCCATGAAACCCGCGAGCGCCGCGCGCCGTGTGCGAATGAAATCGCGCAACTCGGGCAGATCAGGTTTCAACGGACCTTGCGCGATGCGGGATTGAGCGGTGCGGTTGTTCGCGCAGGCACAGGCGGCGGAGTTGCCGGTCGACTTAACGACGAGACCGGAGGTGGCGATGACGCGCGCGCGGGTGCGGTCGCGTTGACCTCGCCTTCCACTTTCATGCGCCGCGTGCCGACCGGTTCCGCGGAACGTCCAGATGATCCACTCGACGGCGGTGCGCCTCCGCTCGATCCCGATGATGCCGGACCAGCGCCGCCGCCGTTGCCGATCGCGCGGAGCAACTCGTCGGCATCCATCACCGGCGCGAGCGAGGCCATCCGGATGACGGCCATCTCCATCAGCAGGTCGGGGTACGGCGACTTGAGCAGTTCCTCCTGCGATTCCGACATCAGGCGGAACAGCCGCATCACGTCGCGATTGCTCGCGCGCTCGGCCAGGCGCTTCAGCTCGACGGCTTCGTGATCGGGAAGATCCGCGAGCGGACTCATCGAATCATTGGAAGGAAGCTTGGCGACCGCGATATTGCGCAACGCTTCGAGAACGTCGCGGCCCAGCGACTCGAGGTTAGCGCCGCGCGAATGCAGCTCGCGGACTTTGCGCAGTGCGCTCGCGGCATCCTTGCTGATAATCGCGTCGCACAGCGCATACACGACGCTGCGGCTCGCGACGCCGAGGGTTGCCGCAACTTCGGCTTCGCTGACCACCTCGCTGGAGGCGCACGCGATCGAGGTTTCCAGCATCCGCTCCGCATCGCGCATGCTACCGCCGGCTTCGCGCGCGAGCAGCAACAGCGCGGATTCCTCGACCTTGACGCCCTCGCGCGAGGACAGTTCCTTCAGCCGCGCGAAGATGACCTGCAGCGCGATGCGCCGAAAATCGTAGCGCTGCAACCGCGAGAGAATCGTCTCGGGCATCTTCTGCGGCTCGGTCGTCGCGAGGATGAACTTGACATGCGGTGGAGGCTCTTCGAGGGTTTTCAGCAGCGCGTTGAAGGCCTGGTCGGTGAGCTGGTGGGCCTCGTCGATAATGTAAATCTTGAAGCGATCGCGCGCGGGCCGGTAGCTGAGATTTTCGATGATCGCGCGGGCGTCATCGATCTTGCGATAGGTCGCGCCGTCGATTTCGGAAACATCGAGTGCGCGTCCGGCGCGAATCTCGACGCAGGCGGCACATTCGCCGCAGGGCTCGGGCGTGGGACCTTTCTCGCAGTTGAGGCATCGCGCGAGGATGCGGGCCGCGGTGGTTTTGCCGACGCCGCGGATGCCGGTGAACAGGAACGCATGCGCGATGCGGCCGCGCTTGAGCGCCTCGCTCAGAGTTCTGGTGACATGCTCCTGGCCGACCAGTTCGCCGAAGCGATCGGGACGCCATTTGCGCGCGAGCACCAGATGTGATGAAGCGGCTTCGGCCATTGAGTCTACTTAGTACAACAAGTCGCGCGCGAGGTCATGCCCGGCGCTGGATCAGGCTCGTCGATGATAGCCAGGCACCCCTGCGGCACAGAAAGTTGGCCGGTACCGTTGCTTCCTTCCGGACCTGGCGGGGTTCGCGGCGCTCCCTTGCGCAGGACCCGGCTATCAGCGGCAGGCCAGACCGAGCGACGGACGACCTCGCGCGCGACTCGATATTGAGTGCCGGCCAATTAAATTATCACAGCGGGGCGGTTGCAACCTCACGCCGCATCGAAAGTGTGGATGAATGAAGCTCGCACTGACCGAAGAACCCGACTAAGATCAAATTGATGCGAACGGGAAAGCAAATTCTTTCGAAGCTTCTCAAGCTTCCCTCGTCAGACAGGGCCGAAATCGCGACCGTACTGATTCACAGCCTCGACCAAGACGTCGATAGTGGCGCGTCAGAGGCGTGGCTCGCTGAGGTTGAGCGTCGCGCCGAGGAAGTCAGCTCCGGGTCAGTGAAACTCGAGAGTTGGACGAAGGTGCGCAAACGCATCGAGGCAAAGCAACGGGCGCGTCACGGCTGAGGCTCGAACTTCACCCAGAGGCGGTTCTCGAGGTCGAAGCCGCAGAAGACTGGTATGACTCCCAACGGCTTTCCCTCGGCTCCGAATTCATTCAAGAATTGAAGCGTAGCTTCGAGACCATCTTAATGAGACCCGAAGCTTGGCCCATCTGGACGGCTGAGAGTTCGCGCCACGAAATCCGGCGCTTCGTCATGCCGCGATTTCCTTTTGCGATTGCCTACCAGGTCTCCGGCGGCAAAATGGTTATTCTGGCAGTAGCACACGTGCGCCGCAGACCTCTGTATTGGCTGAGCCGGGTCGAGGACCGATAGATACTTTAGTTTCGACACCTTCAAAAAGAACATCGAAACAATGTTGGATCATCTCAAAGCAAACAATCGGGCGTGGGCGGCGAGGATGGTTTCCTCAGATGGCGAGTTTTTTCGGCGCCTCGAACGGCAGCAGGCCCCCGAGTATCTCTGGATCGGATGCTCCGATAGCCGCGTGCCTGCCAACGAGATCGTCGACCTCGCGCCGGGCGAGTTGTTCGTGCATCGCAATGTCGCCAACCTCGCGCCGCCGCAGGACGCCAACTATCTCTCGGTGCTGCAATACGCCGTCGACGCGTTAAAGGTGCGGCATATTATCGTGGTTGGTCATTATGGATGCGGAGGCGTGAGTGCCGCGATCGATGGCAAGCGGCGCGGGCTCGTCGATCATTGGCTGCATCCCATCCGCGAGGTAGCGCGCGAGAATCGCCGCGAGCTTGAGGCGATAGCGGACGAGCGCGCGCGGCTCGAACGGCTATGCGAACTCAATGTCATCCGGCAGGTCAGGAACGTGGCGTCCGACATCATCCTGCGCGAGGCGTGGGCGCGTGGCCAGCAGGTTAGCGTCCATGGCTGGGTCTACTCGCTGGCCAATGGGCTGGTGAAGGATCTCGAGGTCACGATGCGGTCGCAACAGGACCTCGAGCGTTAGATCATTCATGAAATTTGGCGTGAAATTTTTGTGATTTGATAGCGCCACTTCGGCGGCGCTGATATCTAAATTTAGAACATGCCGCATTCAGCAAAAGATCGGCTGACGCTCGGCCTCATTCAGATGAGCTGTGCGCCGGATCCGAAACAGAACCTGGCGAAGGCGATTTCCCGCATCGAGGATGCAGCGCGGCGCGGCGCGGATACGGTATGCCTCCAGGAACTCTTTCGCTCGCAGTATTTTTGCCAGGTCGAGGAAAATAGCCGCTTCGATCTGGCCGAGACGATTCCCGGCCCGAGCAGCGAAGAACTCTGCAAGGTGGCGGCGGCGCGCAAGGTCGTCGTGATCGCGTCGCTGTTCGAAAAGCGCACTGAGGGCATCTACCACAACACCGCGGTCGTCATCGATGCGGACGGGAAGATCGCCGGCAAGTATCGCAAGATGCATATCCCCGACGATCCGCGCTACTACGAAAAGTTTTATTTTACGCCCGGTGACCTCGATTTCGTTTCCCATCCGACGGCGAAGGGCCGCATGGGCGTCCTCGTATGCTGGGATCAATGGTTTCCCGAGGCCGCAAGGCTGACCGCGATGGCAGGGGCGCAGGTGCTCTTCTATCCCACCGCAATCGGATGGTGGCATGGCGAGACCGCCGAGGATCGCAAGAAGATGCTCGACGCGTGGATCACGATCCAGCGCAGCCACGCGATTGCCAATGGCGTGTTCGTCGCGGTCACCAATCGCGTCGGCATCGAGGATGACCTCGAGTTCTGGGGCAACTCGTTCGTTGCCGATCCGTTCGGCGAAATCGTAGCGCAGGCCGATGCGAAATCCGAAGATACTCTCATTGTCGAATGCGACCTCGGCAAGATCGAGCGTACCCGGCGCAACTGGCCGTTCCTGCGCGACCGCCGCATCGACGCCTACCAGGACCTGACCCGGCGCTATCGCAGTTGAAGTACAAACTCTGATTCTCGGCCTGGGGAAAAACAATGAAGTACATGATTAGCTGGTTCGAGCGTCCTCAAGGCTCGCCGATGGAGTACGAGAATGTCCAAAAGCGGATCCTCGAGGTCTTCACGCAATGGAAGGCGCCCGCCAATTTCAAGATCGAGATGTTCGTGATACGCGTCGGTGAATGGGGTGGGCATATGTTGGTGGACTGCGACGATCCCCTCGCCGTACACAAGTTCTGCTCGATGTTGCCCGCGTTTGAAATGCAAGCGCGCACGGTGATCCCCATCGAGGATGCGGTCCGCGCCGAACTCGAAGTCATCGCATGGCGCGACGGCCTGAAACGCAGCTGAAGCATGGCAACTCTGGCCACTAAACCTGCCGCCGAACATGCGCGGATGCGCAACTATCGGATGCCGGCCGAATGGGCGCCGCATCTCGCGACGTATCTTGTGTGGCCGCATAACCTCGATACGTGGCCGGGCAAGTTTGAGCCGGTCCTGCCGGCCTATGCGAGGATGGCGGCTGCGATCGCCGAGTTCGAGCCGATTCGCGTGCTGGTCAAAAACGTCGAGGCGGTCGAATTTGCGCGCGAACTTATCCGCACCAGCCTGAGCACGCCCGAGCTGATGAATCGCGTCGAGTTGATCGTCGAGCCGACCAATGACTCATGGATACGCGACCATGGGCCGATCTTCGTCAATCGAATTGCTGGAAATGAAGGTCCCGACCAGATCGCGCTCGATTGGATCTTCAATTCATGGGGCGAGAAGTACGGCGCCTACGATCTCGATGATGCGATTCCGCACAAGCTCGGCGCGCGCTACGGCTTTGAGGTCGTGGAGCCCGGCATGGTGCTCGAAGGCGGCTCCATCGAGGTTAATGGCGAGGGGCTGCTCCTCACGACCGAGGCGTGCCTGCTGAACAAGAATCGCAATCCGCATCTGAGCCGGGCCGCCATCGAGGAGTACTTGATGACGTACCTCGGAGTGACGCACGTACTATGGCTTGGCGATGGCATCAAGGGCGACGACACCGATGGGCATATCGATGACCTCGCGCGGTTCGTCACGCCGCATTCCATCGTGACGGTCGTCGAGGAAGATCCGGCGGACGCCAACTACCATGTTCTTCAAGACAACCTGAAGCGGCTCCACGCGATGCACGATGAGCATCGCCGGCCATTTCGCATCGAGACATTGCCGATGCCGACGCCGGTGGTATACGACGGCACCCGCTTGCCGGCATCGTACGCCAATTTTTATATCGCCAATGGCGGCATAGTCGTGCCGACTTTCGACTGTCCAGCCGATGCGATGGCGATACAGAAGTTGCGCCATCTCTTCCCGAGTCGACGTGTAATTGGCGTACCATCGATTGATTTGGTTTGGGGACTCGGAGCTATGCACTGCCTGACCCAACAGCATCCGATCCCGCAGGCTTAGACTTTATTTTGCTGTCCCGTACTTAGGGAGCCGAAATTTTGTAAATTTTACATATACCACCATGTAAAAAGGTAAATTTACAAACCCTCTGTGATGCCGCATTTTCAAAAAACTACCTAGAACAAAGAACTTTTCGCTCGGCACGGGAAGTGTATTACCAAGTCCTCGGTAAACGCGAACCATGAAGAAGGGCATCATCGCAAATACTTCGCCGCGCTTGGCGCGGTGCTCTTCTTGGCGGCTCGCTTCATACCGCCCACATAGCCTTGGGAAAAGGGGAACTTTTCTTGGCGACAGTGTCGGCGCCGGCTCGGGTGCAATCATCGGCAACCCCCCCCGATAAGAGTATCCGAGTCCGGCGCTGCCATATCTGGCGCGCAGAAACCGATCCCCAAAGTTTGCTCTGCTCTTGATGCAGTCTCGTAACGAGGTCGAGGCGTAACTTCCCCCCACGCCTCGACCTCGACCCCCCTAAATTTCTTCTGCTTCGATACCTTCCCCCCAGAATTGAGATGAGCCGCCGCGATGCGGTTCATCTCAGTTTTGCCCGTTGAGGCTACAGAAAGCCTTTCGATCAGTGTGCGACTCGCGCCACCTGATTGGAGTCGTCTTCGGGCGGTTCTTTTTTTGCCATCAATGCGCGATGCATCTAGACCTTCTCAAAGCAATCTTATTATATTCAATTGAGAACTTGACATATTTAATATCTTATTCAATAATTTCAAAGGATGCGGCCGATGCTTCTCAAATGCCCGTCGTGCAATGGCGATTTGGCCGTCGCGAAACTCCATTGCCATTCCTGCGATATCTCCATCGAAGGTGACTTCGCACCCCCGGCGCTCTTCCGGCTCAATCGCTCCCAGCTCGATTTTGTCGAGGTGTTCCTGAAAAACCGCGGCAACATCCGCGAAGTCGAACGCGAGCTTGGCGTGTCCTATCCAACCGTGCGCGCGCGCCTCGACGAGGTTCTCGACGCGGTCGGACTTAACCTCGCCGCTGAAGCCGTGCCCGAGCGCCGCGACGATGGCGCCACTCGTCGTACCGTCCTCGATCAGTTGAGCGCCGGCAAACTCACGCCTGAAGAAGCGATGCGCGCGCTCGGCAGCGCGGGAAGACCGCCGATTCGCAGCAAAGAAAAACCTGAACGGGAGGAACCCGACCATGGATAATTTCCGCCTTAGCGATGTCGAGACGATTCGCGTGATGCATGCAGCGGGCAACCTGCGCGTGCGTGGCATAACCTCGGGCGACACCCTGGTTCGAACGGACAGCGAGCCGCAGATTCGCCGCCTCGAAAATCGGGCGGAGATTTTGCTCTCCAGTAATGCGGAACTCGAAGTCGCGCCCGGCGTCACCTTCGAGATCCTCGAATGCGCCGGTAACCTCGATATCGAAGATGTCAGCACTCCGCTGTCACTGGGCCGGGTGCGCGGTAATCTGCGCCTGCGCCGGATCGGGTCCGTCGTTCTGCGCGGCGAAGTCGGCGGCAACATGAGCCTCGAGGATGCGCGCGCGCTGGAAGCCGAGCAGGTCAACGGCAACCTGCGTATCGAGGGCGCGCAATCGATCAAGTTTCGCCAGGTCAATGGCAACGTCGAATGCGGCACGATCGAAAACGAAGTCAACTTCGCGGAGGTGCGTGGACGCCTGCGCGTCTCGGTCGCCGGCCCCGTAATCGCGCGTCGCGTTGGCGGCAAGCTCGAAGTCCAGGGCGTCTCGTCGCTGAAAGCAGATAGCGTCGCCAGCAAAGTGAAAGCGATCGAGGTCGCGGGTGATGTGATGCTCGGCAAGGTGGGAGGACGGCTTAATTGCGATGACATCGCGGGAAGCGTGTCGGTCGAAAACGTCGGCGGACACGTCGGCCTGCGCGGCGTTCGCGGCGCGGTCGCGCTACCGGAAGTCGGTGGCGCGGTCGACTTGCTGGGCACCTTGCCAGCCCAGGGTATTTGGAAAATCGTCAGCCGCGGCAGAATCAGCGTCGAGGTCGCACCCGAAACCTCGGCCAAGTTCACCGCGCATGCGCAGGGTGGGCGAGTACGCCTGTATGGAGTCCCGGAAGAGAGTTTCACCCGCAGTGGACGCGACCAGGTTGAGGGTTCCCTGGGCGAGGGCGGGCTCGATATTAGTTTGCAAGCCCGCGATGCCGACATCATTTTGTTCGCCGACGATGCCCATTCACGCGACTACGACGGGCGTCGGCGCTCCAGCGAATCTCACTTCGGAAGTCGGTTCACGGCGCCCTTCGAAAATTTTGCCCAAAGTTTTGCAGACGACCTGCGCGAAGACATTCCGGAATTCGTCGGCGAGATCCTTGGCGCCGCCGGCCGCATCGTTTCCGAGAGTGGCAAGTTCAGCGGCGGAATCGCACGCGAAGTCACTCGCAGCGTCGGCGACGCCTTGCGCGAAGTCGAACGCACCATCACCGACCTCGACGAAAAAGTCCCCCATGATGTAGGCGACAAGCTGTCGCGCCTGGGACGCAAAATTTCCGATGCCGTCGAGCGTGCTGTCGATGAGGCCCGCGAACGCCGTCGGGACTGGCGCCGTACCCGCGACGAAGCGGCTCCTGAGTCCTCCGCGTCGGACGCAAAACCGTCCGAGGAATCCTCGATCCCCGGCTCCGAAGGGACCCGCGATGCCGCAATGCTGAAAATCCTCAACGCGGTGCGTGAGGGCACGCTGAAGCCCGAAGAGGCCGACCGCCTGATCGCGGCGTGGGCCGAACTTCATCGTGGCTCCGGCGCCGGGCACACGGATTAGAAAAAAGGAACGCTGCGCGGATCAGGAATCTAACGGGGCCGTACAACCGCCCCCTACGGTTCGACCGGGTTGACGCGACCGCCCCCAATCGGCCCGGTACGCCAATCTTGACAGGATGTGGCCAAAAGCCCGACTTGTAATTATCGAGGCCGCGCGTCACGATGTTTCAAATACAACATAGCCTGTGAGTTGATTCGCGCGACTGACGAATTCGCGCGTAAATCGATCTGAATTCATCGCGCCGGGGGAGAACTCTTGATTCCGTTCAGTTACAACGCGCGCAGTCTGGCGGTCCGCTGGTCATCCTCGATGATGGCTGGCCCGGCATTGCCCTGATCGTGATGATCCTGTTCATCCTGTTCGGATTCGTTGACGGGATGCGGCGCACGGTAAGGGTCCCGCCGAAAGCCGGCAACTAGATCATGCTGTCCACGGGCGCCGAGCCGAGCCCAAGAGCGTGATAACCCAGCCGCACTTCGATTTGCTGAGAGTCATGCCGGAGTTCGCGACCGACTCTGCGGGCGTGGCGTTCATCTCGCCGGAAATCGTGAATGGGCTTAACGTGAACCCCGGTCATCCGAAGAACCATGTTCGCGTACATTCGTGGGGTCAAGCCGATCGCGTATCAGGTTCATCGCCGGATGAAGCTGAGTAGCTGGTCATTGGCCGACGCCCGGCGCCGGTGAATGGGCGGTGGGGACAGAAGCTCGCCGCGAAGTTTCCGCAGCTCGATCTGGGCAAAAGCTTCCACTTCGGACGACGCAACTGGAATATCGTGGGAGTATTCGCCGATAACGACAGCGCGCGCGAATCGGAAATCTGGTGCAATAACGACGACCTGTTCGACGAGTCAGCACAGGAATCGCGACGGTCATCGCCAACGTGATGCACGCGATCGATCAAGCCGGGTGAAGGCGGTCGCCCGTCGCAAAGCTCGCAAAGATCCGCGCATGCCACTCAGTGGGATCGAGCGAAGGAATTTTACGCGACGCAAAACCAGCTCGCCGATCAGTATCAAGCCTACGGGATGCTGCTCGCCTCGATCCTCGCGATCGGCGCGATCTTCGGCGGCATGAACACGATGTATGCGGCAGTGATGCGGCGCCGCGCGAAATCGGCGTACTCCGCGCCCTGGGGTTCCGCTCCGGAACATCCTGACGAGCTTCGTCGCCGAGAGCGCGATGCTGGGTTTGGCGGGCGCCATCGTCGGCGAAGCGCTCGGCGTCCTGGTTGCCGATGCGACCGGACTCAACAGCAAGCTGATGAACGTGGGGTTGTTCGTATTTTCGTTTCATCTGGGCTGCGCGCATTTTCGTCCGGAATCGTCGCGGGCGTGCTGATCGGAATCATCGGCGGAATCCTGCCGGCGTGGCGCGCGGCTCGGCATCGGCATCAACGAGGCGTTGCGTGAGGCGTGGTCGAGTGAAAACTGCTCTTACTAGTGTTTCGCAATCTCAGTCGCAGGATGCTGCGGACGATGCTCAGCATCTTCACGCTGTTCATCGCGGCGTTCCTGTTGACGGTCCTGATCGCGGTGCCGGCTCACCATCGATCGCGTCGTCAGCGCCGCCTCGCGCGGGCTGCGTGTCATCGTAACGGCGCCGAACGCGTACATGCTGCCAATCTCGTATCGCGACATCGATCAAGAAGATGCCGGATGTGCTCGGCGGCGAGCGCCGAGCGCCAATGGGGCGGGCATCTACAGAACGATCCGCGCCAGCCGATCGTCGCGTTCGGCGTGGACCCAGACATCCAGTCAAGGTTTATCCCGAGGACAATCTACTCCCGACGAAAGTCGGGCAGACTCATCCGCGAGCGACGTTCGCCGTGGTCGGCGACATCCTGATGAAGAATACAACTGGCGCATCGGGCAGCCCGTCACGCTGAAGAATGTCAACGGCAGGCTGTCGCTGGACTTTTATTTCGTCGCGGTTACTGCAGGCCAAGCTCAGTCAGAACAGCTTCATCTTCCTGCGCGAGCTATTTCGATCAGGCGGTGAAGAAAGACTTCGGCGTCGATATCAGCGATGCCGCGTCAGTTTCATCTCGGTGCGGGTCGTCGAACGCCCCACATCCCCAAGGTGATCGAGGAGATCGACGCGCGGTTTCACAATTCCGAATACGAAACCAGCACCATCGCCGAGAGCGACGCCATCACCAACAGCGTCTCCGCCATCGCGGATTTGAGCACCATCATCTTCAGCCTATGCGCGGTGGTCGTCATCACGGTGCTGCTGATCGCCGCCAACTCGATGGCTATCAACGTGCGCGAGCGCATCTCCGAGGTCGCCATCATTCGCGCGCTTGGGTTTCGAGCGCGCGCAAGTCGCGATGATGCTGTTTGGCGAGGCCGGCTCTGATGGGACTCATCGGCGGCGCGCGCCGGCAGTGGCTCGCGCTGGCGCTGTTCGGGAGCGGCGTCACGATGGGCGCCGTGGTGGGAGGATTCGGCTACATGCAGGTGACGCCCGACCTCGCGCTGGCGGCGACCTTTGCGATTTTCACGGTCAGCCTCGCGGCGGCGATTGTGCCCGTGATCCAGGCGATCAACATCAGTCCCGCGCTCGCGTTTCGCAAAGTCATCTAGCTTTGTTAGCCTTGCGCAGCGATGCGCATTCCGGGACCGGCGACTGCTCCTCTCGTGCTATGCGCAATGCTCCTCGCGTCCGCATGCGAGGCCAAAAAAGTCTCGCCGGTCGAGCGCGGCCGCATCATCTATACGGCCAACTGCGTGGTCTGCCATAACGCAGATCCCAACCTGCCCGGCAGCGAGGGGCCGCCGATCGCCGGATCTTCGAGGACGCTGGTCGAGGACCGGGTTCTGCATCTGACCTATCCGCCCGGCTACCGCCCGAAGCGGAACACCCACAACATGCGCGCGATCCCGACCCTCGCGCCCGAGATCGACAACCTCGTGGCGTTCCTCGCTGCCGCGAAGCAGCCGCAATCGCCGTGAAGCGGTCTCGGCGTAGGTTGAAATACCCGCGCCATCCATGCTGTGATCCTCGTAACGGTCGTCGCAAACTTTAACCATCAGCCTACGCGCACAGCGCTCACGGCTCATCTCCCGAAAGGACGGTTGCTATGGCATTTGAACTTCCCGCTCTTCCCTACGCCTATGACGCATTGGCGCCCAACATTTCCAAGGAAACCCTCGAGTTCCATCACGACAAGCATCATGCGGCCTACGTCAACCGCCTCAACGAGTTGATCAAGGGCAAGCCCGAAGAGAGCCAGTCGCTCGAGCAGATCATCAAGACGGCGACCGGCGTGCTGTTCAACCAGGCCGGCCAGCATTTCAATCACAGCTTCTACTGGAAGAGCCTTGCGCCCAAGGCGGGTGGGGAGCCGAGCGGTCCGGTTGCCGATGCGATCAAGAAGTCGTTCGGCGATTTTGCGGCCTTCAAGAAGGCGTTCAGCGACATCGCGGCGGGCCACTTCGGTTCCGGATGGGCCTGGCTGATTCGCGATAAGGACGGCTCACTGAAAGTCGTCGGCACTCATGATGCGGACACGCCCATCAAGCACGACCAGCATCCGCTGCTCACCTGCGACGTATGGGAGCATGCGTACTACATCGACTATCGCAACGCGCGCCCCAAATACATCGAGGCGTTCTGGAACCTGGTGAACTGGGACTTCGTGAATCAGAACCTGAAGTAACGACATCGTCGTTACTTCATCCTGAGCGCTGCGCGAAGGATCTCGATTGAGACGAGAGCGCCGGACCCTCGATGGTCCGGCGCTTTTCTTTATACAGCAGCGCTAGCCGTATTTTCCCCCGCGATCTAGGCTGAGAGCACCATTTTTTGAGCTACCTACAAAAAGGAGAGAAAAATGTCGAACCACTTTACCGGCCTCAGCCTTGGCCCCCCACTTGGCGACCAACGACTCGACCTCTGCGATCTCTATGCGTTCCAGTCGCCCACTGACCCGACACGGACCGCGATCATCCTCAATGCAAATCCGAATGCCGACGCGCTCCATCCCGAGGCCATCTACCGGCTCAACCTCGACACCGACGGCGATTTGCTGACCGATATCGCATTCAGCTACGTGTTTTCGAAGCCGCAAAACGGCAAGCAGACTTTCAGCGTATTTATGGCTACCGGCGCGGAGTCGCGCTCGGTCGAAGCGGTCGGCAAGAAAATCGTCACCGATGCCGAGGTCTCGTTCGGCCCTCAACCCAACATCGTCAAGGCCGGCAACTACACGTTTTTCGCAGGCAGTCGCAGCGACGCATTCTTTTTCGACTTCGACGGAATCAAGAATCTGTTCGACATCAGGGGCAAACGGAACTTTACCGAACCTCACCTCGGCGGCAAGTCGCCATGGACCGGGGTCGATTCCAACACCCAGGCGAACGTCTTCTCGACCGTGGTCGAAATGCCCACGAGCGAATTGGCGCCCAAGCCCGAAGTACGCATCTGGGGGCGATGCAGCGTGCGGCAGGACGGCAAGTTGGTCCACGCTGATCGCGCGGGGCATCCAAGTGTGAGCAGCTTCTTCAACACCGATGACACCAAGTTGGAATACAACGCCAGCGAGCCGGTGAACGATCGCACGCGATGGCTCAATCTGTTCGTGCATCTGATGGGCCATACCGGAAATTACACGCGCGACGAAGCGATTGCCGCCATCGACAAGGAGCGCACGCTGCCCGACGTGCTGACTTTCGATCCGTCGAAGCCGGCGAAATATCCCAACGGCCGTTCTTTTCTTGACGACGTGATCGATTACCGCATCGCGTTTCTGACCAAGGGCCAATGTCCGCCGACCGGCCTCAAGCCGCATACCGACGTGCTCAAGGAGTTCCCATACCTCGGCACGCCGCATCAGAAGAAGCCCTAGCGGCGGCGGGTCAAAAGGGGGGCTTCATTCTAGTGTGACATTCCGAAAATCCGCGCTAGGATTGCCGTTGGAACTCGGCACGGATCGCGGAACAGGAACGCGAAGCGGGCGCAGCCGCCGAGGCGGAGCACAAGCGGAGTTCGAGGCGAATCAACGGGGGCGGAGCGCAGCGTAGTCCGAGGAATAGCGAACAGCTCGAATAATTGGTACTAGCCAGACTCTACCGGGAGAGACGCGAAGCGGGCGCAGCCGCCGCGCAGCGGCTCCGAGGGCGGAGCGCAGCGTAGTCCGAGGAATATTTAAGGAGACACTCTTATGAAACTTCTGGAAAATCGCGTCGCGATCATCACCGGGGGAACGGGCGCGCTCGGACGCGCGGTGGCGGAGTACTTCGTCGATGCCGGCGCGCGCGTCGCCATCCCATGGGTAGTCGAGCCCGAAGTGCCGATGCTCCAGAAGCGCCTCGGCGCGCGATGCACCGATGCCAACGTTTTTCTCAAGCGCGCCGATGTCGGTGACGAAGCACAGATCGCCGGCTTCGTGAATGACGTCGCAGGCAAGTTCGGCAAGCTCGACATCCTGGTGAACCTGGTCGGTGGATTCTGGGGCGGCAAGTCGATCGCCGAAACCTCGATGGCCGAATGGCAATCGATGTTCGACATCAACCTCAAGCCGACCTTCCTATGCTGCCGCGTCGCGGTGCCCGCGATGAAGAAGGGCAGCTACGGGCGCATCGTGTCGGTGAGCTCGCGCAGCGGCCTGATGGGCGCGGGCGATTTCGCAGCGTATGCGATCGCGAAGGGCGCCATCGCGACCTTCACCGCCTCGCTGGCCGAGGAAGTTCTGCCCGACGGCATCCTGGTCAATGCGATCGCGCCGAGCACCATCGATACCGAGGCGAATCGCGCCGCGATGCCGAAGGCGAAGCACGAGAACTGGGTGAAGCCGGACGATATCGCGCGCACGATCGGGTTCCTGTGTTCGGAGGAAAATCGCGTGACCTCGGGTGCGGTGGTCCCGGTCTACGGCAAGGCGTAACCGTTTTCACCGGCGGTTACGATGGTCCATAGCTGATGGCCGCGGCGTCCGCGGTGTTTCAACGGATCTACCAGCGCAATCTATGGGGATTCGGTTCCGGACACGGGGCGCGACCGCGTGTCACCAAAGGGTATCGCGCGTTCGTAGAGAATTTCATTCGCGAAAACGCCGTTACCAGCGTGGTGGATTTTGGTTGCGGAGACTGGCAGTGCTCGCGCCTGATCGATTGGACGGGCGCCGACTACCTCGGACTGGAAGTTGTTCCTGAGTTGGTCCGCCGCAATCAGGCGCGGTACGGAAGACCAGGGATCGCATTCGCGCCGTCGCCGGATCGGCTCGCCGAGGTGCCTCGCGCCGACCTTCTACTGGTCAAACACGTCCTGCAGCATTGGCCGACGCGCTTGGTCCAAGACTTCATAGTCGAGGTAGTTCCGAAATTTCGGTCCGCGTTAATTACAAACTCGGTCGAACCGAGCCACACCTTAAACTCGGAGATAGCACTGGGAGAGTGGTGTGCGCTGGATCTTCGTCGCGCACCCTACGGATACGATGTTCCCGCGGTGTTTTCGTTTGATGTCCCCGCGGCATGGTCCTGGCGGAAGTTGCGGAAGTATGTGGCCAGCCGCGAGACCGTTCTCCTGTTTTCGCAGCCCCGGACCTAAAGACGGGAACCTCGATATTGCGCGGTGCGACCGACTGGGCGCATCATTCCGACGGCCAGGAGTCGTGAACGATGAGTGGACTGTTGCGCAACCTCATGCCTCTATCGAGCAGGATTCCCTACGTCCTGTGGCGAATCATCCCGGCGAGGAAGTCCATAACCATCAGACTATACACGGGCGAAACTATCACGGTCCGGCGACCGCCGGATTTTGACCTGGAGGTCGCCTTCGAAGTGTTCGTAAGTAAACAGTACTTGTCACCACGGCCACTCAGCTCGGTCAGGTTGGTGGTTGATGTAGGAGCCAACGTTGGATGCTCGCTGGCGTTTCTCGCGCGAGAATTCCCTAAGGCCCGGATCGTGGCGTTCGAACCGCATCCAGCCAACGCGCAACAGGCGGTCACCAACATCCGTGCGAACCATCTTCAGGATCGAGTCGACTTGCACGTCTCCGCCGCCGGGGTGAGGCGCGCAACCGCCTACCTTACCGATCGCAGCGCACGTTCCCATGTTGTCCCGGATGATTCCGAAGTCGGGCTTCTGCCGATCGAGGTGGCGGATTTTTTCGAGACCGTGGGGAGCGCGCAAATCGATTTGTTGAAACTCGATTGCGAGGGCGGCGAATACGATTTGCTCATGGACTCACGCTTCGAAAGCCTCAACCTTCGCGTGCTGGTGATGGAGTGGCATCTGACTCCGCAACATCCGAATGCGGACCTGGAACTTGCGCGTCGTCTTGGTAACTGCGGGTGGGATCTGGTTCCGGTAAGCGAGTATCGCGGGCATGATTCCGAAAGTGGACTTTGCGGCAATGGCGTCGTATGGGGTTTTCGCCGCTAGTTCGGACTCTTTGTGGACGGCAGAAAATCAAGACCTCGATGCCTGAACGGTTGAAAGTCCTGGTCGTTACCTACGGTACCCCCTATCCGCCCCGCTCCGGCGTGAGCATTCGCGATTATAATCTGCTGAAACGAATCTCGCGCTCGGTGAATCTGTACCTTTGCATTCTGGCCACTGAAAGTTCACTTCCCGACCTGTCCGAGCTCCAGGCATTCTGTGCCAAAGTCATCGTCGTCCCTACCCGCGCCAGGAGGCCTTTCCAGATTCTCGCCAACTCGATGCGCTGCTGGAGAGCAGGTTACCAACTCGCCAGTCATCAATTCTTTTACCCGGAGCTGGCGCGCGAGATTCGAGCGCTCGTTACCGAAGAAAGCATCGACATATTGCAAGTCGAACACTCGTTCCTCGTGGCTTACCGAAAGGCCATTCCAGCCTCGTCGCGATGCCTAACCATACTTTCGATGCATAATGTCGGATCGCGTCAGTATCTACGTATTGCAAAAACCCAGCGCTCGCCCCAGGCTCGGATTTCGTATTGGCTGAAGTCTTTTCTTATAAACCGAATGGAGGCCGGCAACGCCGCGCAATTTGATCACTGCACGGTCGTATCGCCCGAGGAAGCCCGTCTGCTGAAGGTCGTCGCGCCGAAGGCGAAGATTTCGGTGGTGGAAAACGGCGTCGACTGCGCAACCATCCGACCGCTGCCGCTACCTGCTACCGGCAACGATTTGCTCTTTATCGGCGTCATCGGTTATCCACCCAATGCGGATGCGGTGGTCTATTTTTGCAAGTCGATATTGCCGCGCATCCGTTCCGTTTTACCGGATGCTAGACTGATAGTGGTCGGCCAGGCCCCGCCGCCGGAGGTCCGCAGGCTCGCCAGTTCGGCCGTGATTGTGACTGGCGCGGTTGAAGATCCGGCGCCTTACTATCAACAGTGCCGCGCATGCGTGGTTTCGCTGCGCGCTGGAGGCGGCACACGGCTAAAGATCCTCGAAGCGATGGCTTTCGGACGGCCGGTGGTGACGACCTCGATTGGTTGCGAGGGACTTGAAGTCGTCGATGGGGAACATCTCCTGATTGGCGATACGGCAGAAGCTTTTTCGGAAAACGTGATCAACTTGCTGCATCATCCTGAATTATCCGAACGGATGAGCACGGCGGGTCGACGATTGGTTGAACGGCGCTATGACTGGGGAGTAATCGCACCCAAGCTGCTGGATACTTACCGCGCACTGGCAGCGCGAAGTCCGTCAAGCAACCGCGACGCGAAGTCCGCTGGATGAGCCTGCGATCTCGCCCGGCCGGCCCACCACCATGACGTCACCCCGCCGAAAGATTCTTTTCCTCCAAACCAGCATGGACCACGGCGGAGCCACCGCGGTGGCGGCCTGGATGCTCGAAGCGCTGAAAGATGACTATGAGATTACCCTGCTGAGCGCGACTCCGGTCGACTTCAAGCTGGTCAACCGATTGTTCGGAACCTGGATTGAGGAGAACGACGTTGCGGTAAAGACCACCCCGGCTCCGCTACGATATTTTTTGCGGCTCGACCCGGATCCCGGAAGCATTCAGCCGGTCGCCTATCTGATGCGGGTCTGCAGGAGAATTCGGCATCAATTCGATCTGGTGATTTGCGCAGCCACCGAAGAGGCAGACCTCGGCGGTGATGGCATCCTCTACGTTCACTATCCCAGCCTCGCCCAGCACTGGACCTCCCTGATGGATTGGGGCGACCGGCCACTCCTACAACGACTGTCCTTGCTGATGCGGGGTAAGTTACGACCGTGGGTATTCGTATCGCGCTATTCAGTCGAGCGGATGAAGCGCTGCCGCATGCTGACGAATTCCGATTGGACCGCCGCGCGCATTCGCGAATGCTATGGTGTTCCTTCACAGACTGTCTATCCGCCGGTCACAGCCGCTCCAGACCAACTGCCATGGCATCTCCGCGAGGACAGCTTTGTCGTCGTCGGCCGGCTCAATCACCTCAAGCGCTTCGATTGGATCATCGACGTGCTCGATAATGTTCGCCAGCGCCATTCCACTCTTGGACTACACATGGTGGGGACTCGCGACAGCGGGCCGGAAGCCGACGCGTACTATCATTCGCTGGTTCGGCAAGTTCGCGCGCGCTCAACCTGGCTGACCCTTCACGAAGACCTTTCCCGCACCGAACTGCTGAAGCTGCTAGGCCGGGTTAAATATGCGATCCACGCCAAGGAAGATGAGCACTTCGGCATCGCGCCGGCCGAGGCTTTGCTCGCAGGATGCATCCCGCTGGTGCACGACAGCGGCGGCCAGGTGGAAATCGTCGGGCATGACTCCCGGTTATGTTTCTCCGACCGGGAGGACGCAATTCAAAAGATAGATCGACTTTTATCCGATGCGGAACTACGGCATTCGGTGCAGGAAATGCTGGCTCTCCGCCACGGCCTTTTCACCGTCGCGCGCTTCAAAACCGAGATCCAACAAATCGTCCGCGGCGCGCTGAGGTGAACCGCGAATCAATCATCTTACGACAGTTGCGAGGCTTCGCGGCGGCGGAGCTTCGAGGGGTCGGGGCGCGAGGTCCTCGGGCGTGCCGCGGTCGCCAGGCGATCGGCCACGATCTTGAACACCTCGGTGTTGAGGCCCATCCCGACGTGGCTCGCCTTCACCTCGATGTTCTCGACCGTCTCCGCGCCCGATCGATCGATGCAACTGTCCCAATGCACCACGCCATCGGTCTTCGAGTAGATCGCGGTGGTCGGGATTTCGCCCGGATGCCGTTCCATCAGCATCATGCCGCAGGAGCAGGAGGCGGTGAGGCATCCGTCGTCCATGTTGCGAAGGCGCGAAACCATCCGCGCCATCGTGATCACCAGCGCGTTGGCGGAATCCTCGACCAGGCGGACCGGAGAGCCGAGCGTGATGACGCGCTCGATCAGCTCGGGACGGCGCGCCGCGATTTCGCGCGCATAAACGCCACCGAGGCTTTGCCCAACGATGACGACGCGGCCCTCATCGCCATGAATGCGCTCGAGATGATGCTCGAGGTGCATCAGGGTCTGGCGTGGACAGTTCGAGTTGGAGCGGATGCCGGTGAAAAAAGTTTTGTGCCCGAGCCATCTGCATAGCCCGGCCAGCGGCGCGAGGGTCATGTCACCGGCCATGAAGCCGGGGATCAGCATTACCGATTTGCGATTGCCATGACGGGAGACATGCGGCCAGGAATGGTGGATCCCATGGACCCAGAACATTGCGGCTTCCATCGGGAAGCGAAGTTCGAACAGCGAATGGAGAAGCGAAGGGCGCTGGGAGTAGCGAGCAGCTTCGATGGCATCAACCGTTTTTTCGGACCGCATTGGACCTCTACGGAAGAGACGCCGTGGCAGGTGCTGATATTTGATTTGGAGCGATGGGAGCCGCCTGCCGCCGCAACCTCTTCCCGCTAAGATCGACTATTCTCCAAACGGAACGAATGTTCAAATGAAAAAGAGTAACTTCCTGAGTCAATCAGTGTAGGTGGGCTAAATACCGGGGCCGGCGTCGCGCGTCTATATATTAAAAGTCAGTGCCGTACGGCGGCGCTCGGACAGCATCTGCAAAGTGGTGCGCGCAAGCACCGCGATCACCGAATCGCGCACCTCACGCCATACATCGCGCATCGGGACAGGCTTGATCGCGAGGGCATGGCGAGTTGGTACCCTCGTCGAGGCAATCGACCGGGTTGTAGTCGCCCTCGATGATCGCGACCACATCGGCCATCGTGATGCGGGCGGGATGGCGGGCGAGCATGTAGCCTCCGCTGGGACCCTTCTGGCTGGCGACGAGGCCGCCGCGTTTCAGCTCGATGAGGAGGCGTCGGAGGTAGTTTTCGGGGATGCTTTGGGATGCGGCGATTTCCTCGACGCGGAGGGGCTCGGGCGATGGGTATCGCTCGGCCAAGGCGAGGAGAGCCTTCAGGGAATAATCGACACCGACGCCAAATTTCATAGAAACTTAAAGGGAAAATTAGCACGACGGGCAGAATAGAGGGAATAGCTAACTTATCAAGTCATCTATTTAATTGACTAAGTTACTCATCGAAGTTATCTTTTGTCATTAGGAGATGAGTGAACTTGCGGTAAACGTGAACCTCCCTCGCGCGAACTGGTCCTCAAGCGCAACTCCGTCGAGCGCCTCAAGGCCGATCTGTTCCCGACCGAATTGTGGGGACAATGGGATCGGTTGGCGACGACCTCCTACGAGAAGCTGCCCGAGGAAGACATCGTGCGGCTCCAGTGGTACGGGATGTACCACGACAAGCCCAAGGTCGGCACCTTCATGATGCGGGTCAAGATTCCCAGCGGCATCCTGAGCGCCGAGGGCCTGCGCACCATCGGCGAAATCTCCGAGGAGTACGGGCGCGACCAGGGCGAACTGACCACGCGCCAAAACATCCAGCTTCATTACATTACGCTCGACAAGTTCCCCGAGATTTTCGAGAAGCTGAAAACGTCGGGCCTCACCACGATGGGTGGATGCGGCGACGTCGTGCGCAACATCACCGGATGCCCGGTGGCGGGCGTCGATCACGATGAGCTCTTCGATGTGACCGGGCTCATCAGCGAGACGGCGAAGTTCTTTTACGGCAATCGCGAATACTCCGATCTGCCGCGCAAACACAAAATCACCATCGCGGCGTGCAAGTACCACTGCAATGCGCCCGAGATTAACTGCATCGCGCTCATCGGCATGGTCAAGGACGGACGCGAGGGCTTCGCGGTACGCGTCGGCGGCGGGCAATCCTCGACTCCGCGGCTGGCGCGCCATCTGGGAGTTTTCATCACGCGCGAGCAGGCGATCGCGGTGATGCGCGCCATCATCGATACCTGGCAGTCAACCACCGAGTATCGCATCTCGCGGGTTAAGGCGCGCCTCAAGTTCATGATCGATGACTACGGCCCCGAGGAATTTCGCAAGCTGGTCGAGGCGCGGCTCGGCTTCGCGCTCGAAGACCTCGCGGAAACCCCTCTGCCCGATGAGGAAAGCGACCACATGGGAATCCATGAGCAGAAGCAGCCCGGCTTCTACTCGGTGGGATTCCCGGTTTACCTCGGCACCATGACGGGTCGCCAGATGCGCGAGATCGCGGCGGTCGTCGCGAGCTACGGTGGTGACATTCGGTTAACTCGGCGGCAGAATTTCATCCTTACTGGAATTCCGAAAGAACACCTTGAACAGGTCATCGCGGAAATCGGCAAGGTCGGATTCCCGCTCGAGGCCAACGGACTCTATGCCT
Organism: uncultured delta proteobacterium; assembly: GCA_963848285.1. GTDB lineage: Bacteria > Desulfobacterota > Binatia > Binatales > Binataceae > DATGKG01. The sequence goes on from CAWKCZ010000003.1 coordinate 792,643, forward strand.
CCTCGATCGGATGCATCGGCGATCCGCATTGCAACTACGCCGTCACGCCGACCAAGACCAAGCTCGCCACCATCATCGAGCGGCTGGTGAATGACTTCGGCGACAAGGTCGCGGGACTCAAGCTTAATCTCGACGGATGCCCGCATGCGTGCGCGCAGCACTGGACCGGCGACATCGGCTTGCAGGGTACGACCTCGCGCGGTCCCAATGGCGAGCCGCTCGAATCATTCGACATCATCTTGCGCGGCGGCCTCGGCAAGGATGCGGCAATCGGCAAGCCGGTTCTGCGCCGCATCCCATCGCCGCAATGTCGAGGACTACGTCTCGCGGCTGTTCGCCGGATACCTCGCGAAGCGGGACGGCGAAGAAACCTTCACGAAATTTTGCGTCCGCACTCCGGACGCCGATTTGATAGCGATCGCGCAGGGCGCTTCCGCCCAGGCCGCGGCTTAACGTCAGAGGAAAACCTCAGCGAGAGAAGCATGTCGACGCATCAGCAAACCGACGCCCCCAATTTGATCCACGTGATGGACGAACTCGAAGCCGGCGAAGTTGCGGTCGAGCTCGATGACAAGGAGCCGCAGGAGGTCCTCGCGTGGTCCATCGATCGCTTCGGCAACGAGCTCGGCATCTGCTCGAGTTTCCAGGCCGAGGGATGCCTGCTGATCGACATGGCGCACAAGATCGATCCCAACATCCGCGTGTTCACCATCGACACCGGACGCCAGCCGCAGGAGACCTACAACCTCATCGACAAGATTCGCGATCGCTACGGCATCAAGGTCGAGATTTTTCTGCCCGACAGCACCATCATCCAGCAGATGGTCACGCGCCACGGCAACAATCTCTTCTATCGCGATCTCAACCTGCGCCTGCTCTGCTGCCAGGTGCGCAAGGTGCTGCCCCTGCGCAAGGCGCTGATGAACTACAGCGCGTGGGTCACCGGTCTGCGACGCGATCAGTGGGCGACGCGTTCCAACATTCGTAAAGTCGAAATCGATCATGACCATGGCGGCATCGTGAAGCTCGCGCCGCTGGCGGATTGGACCGAAGACGAAGTCTGGGACTATATCAAGGTAAACGACGTCCCTTACAACGAGCTGTACGACAAAGGCTACCAGTCAATCGGATGCGCGCCCTGCACGCGACCCGTCGTCGAAGGCGCGGACCCGCGCTCCGGGCGCTGGTGGTGGGAAACCGGCGCGCCCAAAGAATGCGGCATGCACTGCTCCATCGAAACCGGCGGCTTCGAGCATGAGTTGGCTGCCCTGCTCAATACCAATGGGAGCGGAATCTGATCGCCGAGAGCGTCAGGATCGACTCGATTCAGCGCGAGGTGCTGCTCGGCGAGATCGGCAACATGCTCGCCCGGCCGCTCGCCGACGAAGCCCGCGAGACCTACCAGCGTCTACGACTAGCTGTCGAGGCGGGCACCGAAATTCCCTCGGAACTTGCCCCCTATCTAGGCATGATGATCGAAAGCTCGATCCTCAGCGGCAATGCGAAACGTTTCGGCGCGGGCGTTCAGCAATCGATGGTGGCGCTATTCCAGAAGCTGCCGCAGGGCAAGGCAATCTCCGAATCGATCAGCGCAATCAACGCGGCGCTGGAGAAGGTCAAGGGCCACACCATCGAACAGATATCGACGACGCTGCGCGCGCCCGGCTCTTACGCGATGACCTTGAAAACCGACCAGCTTCAGATGGTGATCATCTTCGATCGCAGCGGCCTGAGCATCGAAAGCCTCGAAGTGAATTTGGGCTGAACGCGACTGACTGATTATCGCTCTTCAGTGCAGACATCAATTTTGATGCTCGCTACATTGTGTACTATAAAAAATGTCAATCTGAACCGGACCGCGGGAAGGACTCATGGACGACAAAAGCTTTATCGCCGATTTGAAACTCGATTTCGATCCCGATGCGCTGCGGGAGAAGTACAACCAGGAGCGCGACAAGCGCATCCGCACCGACGGCAACGAGCAATACGTCGAAGTGACGGGCAAGTTCGCCCACTACCTCGACGATCCGTACGTCAAGCCGATCGATCCGCGAGCCGCTCAAGCAGACGAAGTCAACGTCGTCGTCATCGGCGGCGGCTTCGGCGGATTGCTCGCCGGCGCGCGCTTTCACGAGGCCGGCATCAAGGACGTCCACATCATCGAGTCGGGCGGCGATTTCGGCGGCACCTGGTATTGGAACCGCTATCCCGGCGCGCAATGCGATATCGAAAGCTACTGCTACCTGCCGCTGGTCGAAGAGCTCGGCTACATGCCGAAGGAGAAGTATTCCTTCGCGCCGGAGATCTACGAGCATTCGCGGCGCATCGCGAAGCACTACAACCTCTATAAAAATGCGCTCTTCCAGACCAACGTGTCACGGAGCTGCGCTGGGACGAGGAAGCCGCGCGCTGGATCGTCTCGACCGATCGCGGCGACGAGATGCGCGCGCGTTTCGTGGTCATGGCGACCGGTCCGCTCAATCGTCCGAAGTTGCCGGCCATCCCCGGCATCGAGGAGTTCGAGGGCCACACTTTTCACACCAGCCGCTGGGACTACGACTACACCGGCGGCGACCATTCGGGCGGCCTGACCAAGCTGGCGGACAAGCGCGTCGCGGTCATCGGCACCGGCGCCACCGCCATCCAATGCGTGCCGTTCGTCGGCAAGCATGCCAAGCAGCTCTACGTCTTCCAGCGCACGCCGTCGTCGGTCGATGTGCGCGGGAACAAACCGACCGATCCCGAATGGGCCAAGACGCCTGCAGCCCGGATGGCAGCGCGAGCGGCGCGAGAACTTCAACAACCTCGTCATCGGCGTGCCGGTCGAGAAGGACCTGGTCAGCTGACGGCTGGACCGACATCTTCCGCAACCTCGGCATCGCGGCGAAGAAGACCGCCAGCGCGGCACGAACTTTCGCAGCGGCAGACGGCGATGCTGATGGAGATCGCCGACTTCCAGAAGATGAACGGTGTCCGCGCGCGCGTCGACCAGACCGTCAGCGATCCGACACACTGCCGAGCGCTGAAGCCCTGGTATCGCCAGTTCTGCAAGCGGCCGACCTTCAACGACGATTATTTGCCGACCTTCAACCGACCAAATGTCAAGCTGATCGACACCAGCGCGAATCAGGGCGTCGAGCGGATCACGAAGAACGGCGTGGTCGCCAACGGCGTCGAGTATCCGGTCGACTGCATCATCTTCGCCACCGGCTTCGAGGTCGGCACCGCGTGGACGCGGCGCGCGGGCTACGAGATCATCGGCAAGGACGGCGTCACCTTGACGGATTACTGGGCGACGGGATGAAGACCTATCACGGGTTCTCGAGCCACGGCTTCCCCAACTGCTTCATCCTGGGGATGTCGCAGAACGGCGCTTCGGTGAACCTGACCTCGGTGCTGGACGACCAGGCGCAGCACATCGGCTACATCATCAAGCAGGTGATGGACCGAGGGCTTCGCTACTCGCAGCCGACCAAGAAAGCCGAAGAGGAATGGGTCGCGGAAATCAAGCGACTCGCGGTGGTGGCGGCACGCTTCCTCACGAACTGCACGCCCGGCTACTACAACAACGAAGGCCATTTCGAGGCGGGGTCCGACGGCTTCGGCGCCAATGTCGTATGCGCCCGGCATCAACGCCTTTAACGCGCTGATGGCGAAGTGGCGCGAGAAGGGCGACCTCGAAGGCCTCGAAGTTAGGCTGATCGTTTCCCGATGTTCGGTACAGGCGCCGCTTCCATCCGGAGGCGGCGCTTTTTCTTACCGGGTGTCAACCTTGACGATCAGTTTCGATCCGCGCTAGCGAACTCTCAGAGACATCCGCGACCAGGCCGGCGGACTCGAAGGAGAACCTCATGGCGCAAAATGCTACTCGATACTCCGGTCCCACCGTCAATGTCGCCGCCGGATGGCAATGCACGCGCGTCACTCCGCCCAGCGCTCTATTCGGCGCCAACGGCATGCGCATCGGGCCGGACGGCAGGCTCTACGTCGCGCAGGCATTCGGCAGCCAGATCAGCGCTATCGATACCGTCAGCGGCGCGGTCTCAGTCATCAGCCCCAAAGGCGGGCCGATCGTCGCGCCGGATGATCTCGCGTTCGATTCGAAGGGCACGCTCTACGCGACCGAAGTCATGAGCGAACGCGTGTGCGCGCGCTCTCCCAATGGCGAGGTTCGCATCATCGCCGATGGGATGGTGGCCGCGAATGGGGTGACGATCCATCAGGATCGCATCTTCATGGACGAATGCCGTCCGGGCGGGCGCATGTGGGAGCTCTTCGCCGATGGCCGCGCGCCGCGGATGCTCGCCGACAATCTTCCGCTGCCCAATGCGTTGCAGCTCGGGCCCGACGGCAACATTTATTTTCCGCTGCTCGGCGCCAACGAGATTTGGCGCATCCCCGTCGGCGGCGGGCGTCCTGAGCCGTTCATCAAGGACCTCGGACTTCCCACCGCAGTGAAGATCAACAGCAAGGGGCAAGTCATCTCGACGCAGGGCCGCACCGGCGAGATTCTCGCGATTGATATTCAGAGCGCCTCGAAGAAGGTGCTCGCCAAGGTTCGTCCCGGGCTCGATAACCTCGCGCTGACTGACGACGACCGCGTCTTCATTTCGCATTTCACTGATGGTGGAGTCGCGGAAATCATGCCCGACGGTAGCGAACGGCGGCTGGTTCAGCCTGGGTTTTGCGGTCCGTTCGGGATCACCTTCAGCAGCGATGGTGTACTCTACGCATGCGACGGAATCAGCATGGCGGCCGTCAACCTCGATGGGTCGCAGCGGCGGGTCGGGATGCTGTTTGACGGGGAGTTTCCAGGCTTCGTGCGCGGCATCGATGCGGGCAGCGGGCGGCAACGTGATTGTCACCACGGCGACCGGCGATGTCGTGACCTATCATCCGACTCCCATCAGATGACCGAACACGCAAAAGGCCTCAACGAGGCGCATGGCGTCGCGATGGGATCGGGAGGATCGATTGTCGTCGCGGAAAGTGGCGCGGGCCGCGTCCTCGTCATCGCGGGCAAGGAAGTCAAAACCGCTGCTAGCGGACTGTCACGTCCGACCGGAATCGCCATCGCGCCCGACGGCTCTTGCTATGTCTCCGAGTCAGGTAAAGGAACGATCGCACACGTCAATGGAGGCGTCAGTGTGGCGGCTGGCGGCTTCGATGAGCCCCAAGGCCTGATGCTGTCGGGCGATGATCTTTACATCGTCGATGCGGGCACGCGCGAGCTGGTTTGTTTCTCCACTAAAACGCGCAAGCGCACGACCATCGCCAGCAACTTGCCGGTGGGCGCGCCACTGGGAGTGGTGCCACACGTGCTGTCAGGCATCCCTGGATTGTTGCCCGGACCGCTGACTTCCTTTGCGGGGATCACACAGTCACACGACGGCACGATCTTCGTATCCGCCGACAGCGAAGGAACCATTCTCGCCTTGCGGCGAACATAATCTGAGTGGGCTAGCCATGGATCGAACTTATGTTGTAACCGGTGCTGCCTCCGGAATCGGAGCGGCGACCGCGCGTTACCTCCGAGAACGAGGTAGCCGCGTCATTGCGTGCGATCTACGGGATGTGGATGTCATCGCGGATCTGGCGACCAACGCAGGACGCGCTGAGTTGGTCGAGCGCGTCACCCAACTGTCCGGCGGGAAGATCGATGCCATCGTCGCAAATGCAGGCGGCGGTCCTGCGGAGACCATGCTCGCGTTGAACTTCTTCGGCACGGTCGCGACGCTCGAAGGTTTGCGTCCTCTCCTCGAGGGTAGCGCGGCGCCTCGCGCCGTGATGGTGTCTTCGATCGCTTCGTTGAGTCCGACCGATTCGCGAATCGTGGAAGCATGTTTGGGGATGGACGAACCCGCGGCAATCGCCGCCGGCGCGGACGCGATTGCAGCCGGAAAAGGTCCGTTGGATCTCTACGGCAACGCCAAGTATGCGCTCAACAGTTGGTGCCGAAGGGTCGCGAGCCAACCGCAATGGGCGGGCGCGGGAATTCCACTCAATGTGGTCGCCCCCGGCTTTATCGACACTCCCGCGGCCTCGTACATCCTGTCCGATCCCGAGCGGCGCGCAGCGGCGGGCCAAATGGTTCCATTGCGCGGAGCATATCCGGGCCCTCCTGAGGCGATGGCCGCCATCCTGGCCTGGTGCGTAAGCGAGGAAAATTCGCTGCTGACCGGCCAAATCCTCTTTGCCGATGGCGGCTTCGAGTGCATGGTGCGTGGCGACCGTTCCTGGTGACTCCCGGATTCTACAAATGAAGGAGGCGGCGCGTAGTCGCGCCGCCTCCATATCGGTCGTTAGTGACTGTCAGTCTCGTTTAGGCGTGGCCGTGGCGCAGCAGCTTGCCCGGCGTCGCGCCGGTGCAGTTGCCCTCGTCGAAGGTCTCCACGCCGTTCACGATGATCGAGCGATAGCCCTTGCGGACGCTGCACCCGGCGCCATTCGCCGCCCGGCAGGTCATGCACGATCTCGCCGACCCAGTCGGGCTCGACGCCGAGGCCGCTTGAGGTCGTAGACCACGACGTCGGCCGCCGCGCCTTCGCGCAGCATGCCGCGATCGCTTGAAGCCCGCCGCATGCGCCGGCAGCGCCGACAAGCGATAGTGCGCCTCTTCCAGCGTGATCTTCTGCTCGTCGCGCACCAGCCAGCGCAGGAAGTCGGTGGTGAAGGCGCCGCCGGTGAAGAACTTGGTATGCGCGCCGCCGTCGGAAACGCCGGGGAAGGTGAACTGCGAGTTGTTGATGATCTCGGCCATGTAGTCGGCGTTGAAGCCGCGATTGGGACCGAGGAACTCCGCCTTCAGGTCGGTCGCCACCGCGAGATCGAGCATCGCTTCGATCGGATGCTTGCCTTCTTCCATGCCGATTTGGCCGAGCGACTTGCCGACGTACTTCTCGAGCTCTTCGTGATTCTCGACCCACTGCACGATCAGATGCTGCGGGTTGCCGCCGACGCCGGCCTGGATCGCCTTGAAGTTGTTGTCGCAGTTGTCGTTGGCGTGGATCACGGCCGCGCGCAGCGCCGGATCCTGCATCTTGGCGAGCTTCTCTTCCTTGGTGCCGGTGGTCAGCACGCGCCATTCGGGCAGCGTGTCGTAGAGGTTCCAGTTCTCGAGCGTGAAGGCGAAGCCGCTGCGCACGGTGCCGGCCTGGCCGAAGATCGGCGGCCCTTCGCGCGATTGCGTTCGATGAAGCGCATGCTGCGGCGATGGATCTCGGGATTGTTGCGGGTCGGAATGATCGCCTGCCACAGGATCGGGCGCTGCGCATTCGTCGGCGAGCTTCTCGACGAAGCCGAGGTCGACCTTGCGCGTCGCCGGTGCCCTGGGTGATTTCCATGAAGCCTTCGTCGCGCCGCGCAGCACGCGCGCGAGGTTCAGGATGTCCTCGTCGCACATCGTATCGGTGACCATCGGCGAGCCGTCGAAGTCGGCCTGCACCGAGTTCGGTCCGAGGCGCTGAATCGAAAAGCCGCACAGGCCGGCGTCCATGCCTTCGTCGAGCAGGCGCGCCATCTCGGCGCGTTCGCTTCTCGGTCGCAGGACGCGGGTCTTGGCGGCCTCGAGGCCCATCACGTAGGTCATCAGCGATGCGGTCGGCATGTACTGGATGCAGTTGACGCCCTTGGGCGCGCGATCGAGCGAATCCAGGTACTGCGGGATGGTCTCCCAATCCCAGTTCATGCCGGCCTTCATCGAGGCGTACGGGAATCGCCTCGGTGCGCGTCATCGTGAGCATCGAGCGATCGCGGAAATCCGGCTTGCACGGGGCGAAGCCGAAGCCGCAGTTGCCGAGCACCAGCGAGGTGACGCCGTGCCATCCGGAGATGGTGCAGTAGGGATCCCAGCGGATCTGCGCATCGTAATGGGTGTGCAGATCGACGAAGCCCGGCGCGACGATCAGGCCGTCGGCATCGATGACTTTTTTGGCGAAGCCCGGCGCGCGGCCGCCAATCTGCGCGACCTTGCCGTCCTTGATCCAGACGTCGCCGCGATAGCGCGGGACGCGGGTTCCGTCGACGATGGTGCCGCCTTTGATTTGAATGTCGAAATCGGCCATCTGAGTTTCCCTCCTCGATCGGTAAGGACCGTGGCGTTGAAATTTGGTGGTTAGAGCCCTGAACGACTTGTAACAAAAATTAGCCCGCTTGCAACAGCGGAGGGGCATTAACTAATGCGTCATGCGGTCGCTTTTCGGGTGCGCGCGCCCTTTTGATAGCGACGCGACAGACGGGTGCGTTCGGGGGATATCGACTCGAGTTCGCTGCCGGCAGTTTCGGGGAAGAAGATTGCCACGATGATCGCGGCCCCCACGGAGGCCGACATCAGGAAGGTCACCGCGCGCCAATGGCTCCCGAGCAAGCCGAACAGCATCGATTCGATCAGCAATCCGGCTGAACCGCCCAAGGTGCCCGCAATCGCGACTGCGCTTTCCGCAGTCGAGCGATGCGAGGTCGGGAACAACTCGGCGCTGAACGCATTGAGGATGGTGGAGGCGGAGGTCTGCGCGAACAGACTCATCACCCACGCCGCCACCATGAGGCGTCCGGTGCTGTGGAAGAACAGCGCCCACATCGCGGGCGCCGCGAGCAGCGCAACTGTGCCGAGGACGCGGCGGCCAATATTGTCGCTCAGATAACCGGCGACGACGTTGCCAAGAATGCCGATGCCGCCGCCGAGGAAGATCAGCGTCGACACGTTCATCGGCGTCCACGCACGCGCCTCTTGCAGAAATTTCGCCTGCAGCAATCCCGCCGGGGTGCCGCCCATCGCATTGAGAAACATGACGCCCGCCACCATCGCGAAACGCTCGGGATACGAGGACAGCAGCGCGCGAAACGGATCGAAGAAGCTTCCCGGCGCCATCGCTTTGGTGGTGCTCTCATAACGATTGCTTTCCGGCAGCAGCTTCCATAGCGGGATGACCAGCAGGATCGGAATGAATGCGATCGCGAACAAGCCACGCCATCCGTAAGGAACCACCTCGATCATCGCAAAGCCGATGGCAGCGAGTGCGAACCCTCCGGCCGCGATGGCGCCCAACAATCCGACTGCAAGCCCGCGCACGTCGGCATTCATTTCCTCGACCAGGATGACGAGCGCGATGGCGCCCTCCGCCGAAGAAAATGTGATGGTGAAGAACTTCAGGATGACGAAGCTCGTCGCGCTCCAAGCAAACGCGGTGAGACCGCTGAGCAGGCTGAACATCGCAATCGTTGCGACCAGCAGCTTGCGGCGTCCGCGCCGATCGGCCTGCGAGGTGATGATGGGCGCGAGCAAGCTGCCGAGCGTGATGATCGACGCCATCTGCCCCAGCGTCTTTTCGCCGACCGCGAGGCCGCGCTGAATCTGTTTGATGGCCAGGCTCAGCAGCGCGCCATCGTAATTGTTGAAAAAGCCGGCGGCGCTGACGACCGCGAAGGTGCGGCGTTGACGCTGTGACAGCGAGGTTAGTTTTTTGAGGAACTTGAACTCCACGCGATTGGCGACAGTGTCCGAGGCGGTGGATGTATCTTTGGACTATTCAGGCAGCGGGAAAATTCACCTCACGAAGCATTTGCTCAAATCAGTGAGCGGCCTTGCGCGCCATCGACGGGAAGGATGGTGCCGTTGATCCAGCTCGCGCGCGGCGACGCCATCATCACGACGGCATAGGCAACTTCCTCGGGACGTCCGAGGCGTCCGGCCGGCGTCTCATGCGAAATGAAATCCTTCTCGAAGGCCGGGTTCTCCTTGAAACGGCGCTCCCAGCTTCCGCCCGGATACTGAATCGAGCCCGGCGCTATCGAATTGATCCTAATGTTCTTCGCGGCCATTTCACGCGCCAGCATCTTGGTAAACGAGATCATCGCGGCCTTCGATGAATTGTACGTCAGCGGACCGCCCGATTCGCGGCCATAGATCGAGCTAATGTTGATGATGACGCCGCCGCGCTGCTGCATCTGCTCGGCCGTCATTCGGGCGAGCCGCACCGCGGAGAAGAAATTGAGCTCGAAGGTTTGCCGCCACGCCTCTTCCGATACTTCGCTGAGCGCGCCAGGGCTGGCGCCGCCCGCGTTGTTGACCAGGACATCGACCCCGCCGAAGCGACTGATGGTGTCATTCACCCACTTGGTCATGTCGGAAGCTTTGGTGACGTCGGCCGCCATCGACAGGACCTCGAAGCCGGACTTCTGAAATTCCGCCGCCGCATCTTTCAGGTCCGCCTCGCCCCGCGCGCAGATGCTGAGCTTGACGCCTTCGTCGCCGAATGCCTTCGCCATCGCGCGCCCCAGCCCTTTGCTCGCGCCGGTGATCATCGCCACTTTGCCTTTGAGTCCGAGGTCCATTTTTTTGTTCTCCGCACTGAGCTTGCCTAAGATTTACGGCATTCGAACGGGATCCTCCACCATTCAATCGGTCCTGAAATTGACCGGCACTTGCTTCAGTGGATGCGCTCACGTCGGGTGCGAAACCACTTCGATGCCCTAATCTGAAGCCCCCGACATAGCCGAGACAGCAAGCGGACATGCACCGGCGCATACGCGACGGCGCGGAATCCCGCGTATAGCGCCGCCGGCAGACCGACTCGCCTGCGTAGCTCGTTGGACAAAATGATGTCGGCCCAAATTTCAGCGAGCATCCACCTTGCGTAACAACGCTCCTTGAAGCTGCCGACAAAGGTTGCGGCTTCGATCTGCGTACAAAGTTCGCGCGCCTCCGCCAGCGGCGAAGGTGCATTGACGAGTAGTTTGTAGGTCGCCCATTTCACGCGCCCCCTGATCCATGGAAAGCGGCCACACAAAGGATGTGCGCGTAGGGCTTCCAGCAAGCTGGTCCGCGCCTCCTTGAATTGGCCGATGAGGATGAACGGTAGCATCGCGTGGAATGCGATTCGGACCGGCAATTCTTCGCGCAGATTCCGGTATCGAGGCGAATCCGGAAGCATGCGCAAGGCTCGCTCAATTACACGACCGTGATCGCTTGAGGCACCGCCGGTGGCGGCGCTGGTAAGCCACAAACCATGCGGCGAGATGTTGTAGACCATCACCAGCCCCGGCGCGAACAGCAACTGAAAGTGGAAAGCGAGACGCAATGAGAGGTCGAGGTCTTCGGCAGTGGCCAGGCCTTCGTCGAAGTGGCCGGCTACCTCGAAGGCTTCCCGGCGGATGAGGAGGCAGGCTGCATGAACGGCAAAATGGTAGACCAGCAACTCCTCGAACACGCGGCCTGAGGGCGCGCGTGATGCTTCTGGAAATATCTGCTCCCCACCCGCGCCGCCGCGCCGGATGCCCTGGCTGTAAATCACAGCGACCTCTGGATTTGCCGAAAGTGGAGGGACCTGGATTGCCAGCTTACGAGGAAGCCAGGTGTCGTCGGCGTCGAGGAAGGTTATGTACGCGCCGGTGCTGGCGTAAATCCCGGCATTTCTTGCGGCCGAAACACCTTGTCGATGCGCAAGTCTCAGGTAGCGAACCTGAGGATATCGTTCGACCACTTCGGGCGTCGCATCCGTCGATGCGTCATCAACCACAATGATCTCGACCTCAAACAGCTTGCCAAGTCCTTCCTGCGCTAGAATCGAATCCAAGGCATGGCTGACGCATCGGCTGGAGTTAAAGGCCGGGATGATCGCACTGACCAGCGGCTTGTCTTTACGGTCTGGATCCCGCAGTGGCGTTACCCCGTGCGATCAGCTTTCTCGGTCTATGGTTTGAAGGCCAGGAGGACGATTAGCGCGTCCGCCTTTCGTAGGTCCATAGTCACCCGGGGCGCGTCATTGGATCGCTCGGCGGATGAAGAAGGAATTCCGAAGGAGTGGCTTTAATGCGGGCTCGAACTTGGGGGAAGAAAGTGGTCTTTGACCTTTACTGAAAGGCAGTAAGCTATCTTCGGGAGTGACACATGCGATGGCGCGTAAATGGCCGCGCGAGCTGCCGCATAGGCGACCGCGCCGGGACTGATGCGATTGCGCAGCGGTCCGGACAAGACGAGGTCGGCCCAAATTTCGGCCAGGACCCATCGTATGTACAGTCGGTCCTTGAAACCGCCTCCCCGCGTAGCGTCGACTATCTGTTTCGAAAGCATCCGAGCTTCCGAAAGCGGTGAACTTGCGGCCAGCAGAAGCTTGTGGGTCAACCATTTGATGCGTTCCCTCGCCCATGGATAGCGGCCACTGGAAGGGTACTTTCGCAACGCTTCCAGAAACTTCGCTCGCGCAATTGTGAAATCGCCAATCAGGACAAAAGGCAGCATCGTGTGAAATGCGGCCTGAAGCGGCGCCTCCGCGCGCATCGCCCGATATGGTGGCGTATCGGGAAGCCTGGACAGGGCTCGCTCCATTACCTGGGTATGATTAATGGACGCGCCGCCTTGAGCGGAGCTGGTGAGCCATAGCCCATTGGGGGAGACGTTGTAGATCATCACGGGCTCGGGCTCGAACAGGAACTGAAAGTGGTAGGCAAGGCGAAATGACAGGTCGAGGTCTTCGGCGGTGGAAAGGCTCTCGTCGAAGTAGCCCGCCACGTCGAAAGCTTCACGACGGATGAGGAGGCAGGCGCCGTGGACGGCGAAGCTGTAGGTGAGCATTGCTTCATATACGCGCCCCGACGGCGCATGCGATGGATAGGGAAATATCTGCTCCACCCCGCCGCCTCGCCGGATACCTTGGCTGTAAACCACCCCGACATTCGGATTCGCCAAAAGTCGAGGGATCTGGATTAGCAGCTTGCGCGGCAGCCAGACGTCGTCGGCGTCGAGGAATGAGATGAACTGTCCGGTACTTGCGTGGATGCCGGCATTTCTCGCGGCCGCGGCACCTTGCCGGTGGGGCAGACGGAGGTAGCGCGCCTGAGGATATTGCTGGATGAGCTCCGACGTCGCATCAGTCGAAGCATCGTCAACCACGATGATCTCGACCTCGAACTGCTCACCGATCCCTTCCAGGGCTAAAATCGAATCTAAGGCACGACCGAGAAAATGGCCGTAGTTGTACGTCGCGATGACCGCGCTGACCAGCGGCTTGGAGCTACTTACGGGGTCTCCAGTGCCGGATGCGCCCGGTTGCATTCGATCGGAATTCTCGCGATTCACTCGCCGAACCTGCCGCTGATCAGTAGAAATACTGTGAATCCCCCCAATGTCGTTCGTATCCTCTATTGAGACTTCAGGCGAGGGTCGTCGCTCGCGATGCATTCGCCGCGATGCGCGAGGTATTGCTGCTTGGCGTTACGCAGATTTGGCCGCCCGTGCGAAGTGGATGTCTGCCGCGCCTGCTCGCATTCGGAGGCCGAGGCGTAGGTCGCCTCGATCTTCCACGTCGATAAATTCGCAGTATGGAGAGTACGCAGCGTATGCGAGGACGGCGGCATCATCAGGTACCAGCCGATGAGGGCCAGGGCGCCATTGTGGGGAAACTTCATCCAATTAGAATTACAGCGATTTCGACGCCAGCTTCAATCATCGTATGCGCGGTTGACTACAAACCAATGCCGCCTTAATGTCGGAGGGCTATACCACCTGCTTCGGAGGCCTATGGAGATTCGTGTAGACGGTTCGCTCGACCAGGCGATGCGCGTGCTCAAGCGCAAGCTTGCGAAAGAGGGCGTGTTCAAGGAAATGAAGAAGCGGGCTTTTTACGAGAAGCCCAGCGTCCGCCGCAAGCGCAAGCGCTCCGAGGCTCAACGTCGCCGCCGCAAAGAGCAGCGTCGCCGCCGCGCTTCCGCGATGTAGTTTTCCTTCCCGCTTTTCAGCCAAATTGTCATTCTGAAGCGAAACGCCTTGGGGCGTTGCTGAAGAATCTCGAAACATGGGATTCCATGGCGCTCCGGTTCGGAAGCGGCCGCGCCCGTGCGAGCGCGCCGCCGCCGTATTCGTTAGGAGCGCCGTGGCCTTTTGCGTGTCGAGGTTCTTCAGCTACGCCGCGAAGCGGCTTGCTTCAGAATGACAAAGGAAGTCGCGGAGCGCGGTCAAAGTACCGGGCCGTCGGGTAACGGTCGCCAGGTGAAGACCAACTGCCCGTTGGAAACGAAGCAGTCCAGATCCTGATGCGGCATCTGCGCGGCCTCGCGGGCCATGCGGAAGTTTTCGATTGCTTGTAAAATTGCGTCGGGTGCGGCGTTGGGACGTTCGGAGCATCGGGCGGCGGCGAAATCCTTGATCGCGGAGTCCAGATTGACCGGCAGGCAGTTGCGCCCGCCATGCTCATCGAGTGGACCCGCCCCGATACAGGCGCAGCGAAGACAAAGGACCACGGGACATCGCTCATCGGCAGACGCGCCGAAGAACTCGGCCTGCATCCTGGAGGTGCCGATGGCGCATTCTGACCAGACCTGGCGGGCGCGCTCGGCCGAGTAGCGGCGGATGGCGCGGGCCAGGTCGCGCATCATCGCGGCACCGGTACGCTGCTTCACCGCGACGATACTGTCAGTCTCGACCCGTATCGAGGGTCCGAGCTGCTCGGACAAAAAGTGGCGTAGGTTGATGGGCAGGCGGCTACCGAGGTAGAGCCGCGATGATTCCCAGAGCGGCCCCGCCGTGGGCGCCCGGGTCGGTCGTCGATCGGCCAGCGCGCTTAGGGCGGCGAGTCGTTCCAGCGGGGACGGTGCACCCGCATTAGCGCGTGAGACCTGGGCGTTTCTGTGAACCAAGGGGCCGTTTCGCAAGTGCTATCCTCCATAGGTCTGAACCAAGAGGAGCCTATGGTCCGCATCGTTCTTCCGCCCCCCGGAAAGATCGATGCCGCGCCATGCTCCAGCCAGCCGCCGGTCAGATGCGTATGTTTCGCGAATCCGGGGTGCTACCCGGCTTGAGAACTCACCAGAACCAAAAACAAAACGCGCCGAGCTTTGACCATGAAAACTCGGCGCGCTGTGTACCATCAGGATGTGATGATAGGTAGCGTGTTCGGCCTTGGGGCCGGTTATCGACGAAGCGCCGCAACTCATTCGGGCCATGCGCTATAACTCGTTCCATCAGCCCATCAGCCCGCTTAGCATCTCGCCCCGCTCGCGCCCCACAACATCCAACCAAGCAGCAGCATCGATGGTTTAGGC
Organism: uncultured delta proteobacterium; assembly: GCA_963848285.1. Classification (GTDB taxonomy): domain Bacteria; phylum Desulfobacterota; class Binatia; order Binatales; family Binataceae; genus DATGKG01. Next base: position 807,679 of record CAWKCZ010000003.1, read on the forward strand.
GCAGCTCTGTTCCCCGTGGGACACCCTGCGCTGTTACCGGACTTCGGCCAAACCTTGCTACGAACCGTTAACTTGTTTAGCGCGCTCATAGAACTGGAGCAATAATTGAACGATCGATTAATTGGACTTCACTAACTTGACATTGAAATTGCCACATGCCGTTGATCTCCCGCCGACCCTCGGGACGGTTAATACGTCGAATGGATGTCCATGAGCTAGTCTTATGAACTTCGAGTCACCGTTCGCAGCGCCCATTTGTGAACACCTTGGAATCAAATATCCAATCGTGCAAGCGGGCATGGGGTTTGTCGCATCGGGCGGGCTCGCAGGCGCGGTGTGCAACGCCGGCGGGCCTCGAATGCGTTGGGTCGGCGACCTGGCCTCGCACCAGTTGAAGGAGCAGACTTTGCGCCGTCGCGAGCTCCTCGATCGGTCATTGGGTGGCGTCAATCTTTTTTGCAGATTAGTTGCCGATCAGGCGATGCGGGCCTTCCAAGGAGGCTTCAGCTGCGGCGGGTATCCCGAGCGTCTCGGTCCTTGAGCTATGCGTTTTACCTCCCGGCGCCGATGATCCTCGCCGCGGTCGCTCTGGATGTGACTTGCGGCGATCCCGATTGGCTTCCGCATCCGGTGCGACTCATCGGCCAGGCAATCGCGGTGGCGGACCGGCGTTTCCATACCGGTCAACCTCGAACCGATTTGATGGGCGGTGCCTTGGTCTCGATGGGCGTCATTGGGGTGTCTGCTCTTACAAGCTGGACGCTGATTGCGCTCCTCGAAAGAGTTAATTCGTATGCCGGCGCGTTGGCCGCGATCCTGATCGCATGGACCACGCTTGCTGCGCGCGGACTCGATCAGGCGGCGCATAATGTCGAACGCCATTTGCAGGCTGAGGACGACGGCTCGGCTCGGCAGGCCATCCGCGCCCTGGTCGGACGCGATCCTGAGAGGCTGGACCGTCGCGGGCTCATCGGGGCGGCCATCGAATCGCTGGCGGAGAATTGCAGCGATGGTTTTGTCGCGCCCCTACTATTCCTCGTGGTGGCCGGCCCGGTTGGCGCAATTTCTTACAAGGCGATTAACACCCTTGATTCGATGATCGGTTATCGCGACGATCGCTATCTGTATTTCGGCCGAGTCGCGGCAAGGCTCGATGACCTGGTAAATCTCCTGCCGGCCCGATTGACCGCCGCGAGCATCGCACTTGCCGCTTCCCTCGTTACCGGGCGAGGATTGGAGAGCGCCCGTATCTGCATGAGGGACGCGTGGAAGCACGCGAGCCCCAACGCCGGTTACCCCGAGGCTGCAATGGCAGGGGCGCTCGGCATCGAATTGGGCGGCGATGCCTTTTACGCGGGCGAACTGGAGCACCGGCCTCGCCTTGGAAACGGTGAAGTATCGATCGAACTCAGGACGCTCCATTCGGCGCGGATGCTGGTCTGGTCGGCAGACGCGATTGCGACGCTCGCGATACTCATTCTGCGAGCGGCTATCCTGCGAGCATGACGCGCGAGTCTCGGAGATGACGCATTCAATAAGGCCACTACCAATTGATCGGACTCATGGTGGCTCGGATGAACCGGCCAATGCTGCCGAGCTGATCGACTTCAGCACCAACCTCAATCCTCTCGGCCCGCCGCCGCAGGCGATCGAGGCATACCATCAGGCGGTGGCCGATATTTCTCTGATATCCACCGCCGTATCCGCATCGGCTCGAAGCTCAAATTGCGGAGTGGCTGGGGATCGATCCGCAATTCGTGCTGGCTGGCAACGGCAGCACGCAGCTGATCTATGTGTTGGCGCGGGTTCTAAAGTTGCGTTCACCCCGGGTGGCGATTCCGACCTTCAGCGAAATCGCTAATGCGTTGATCGCATCCGGTTCGCGACCGTTGCCCATCGAAACCGTGGCGCGGGACAACTTCCATCTTGGCCTTGATGAGGTCGCGGCCGCTCTCGAAAATGGCGCCGATGGCATCTTCCTCGGACGGCCGAACAGCCCGACCGGCAACCTGCTCAGCTTCGATGATGCCCTCGCAATCGCCACTGAGTGTCAGCGCCATGGAGCATGGTGCGTATTCGACGAGGCGTTCATCGAATTTGCCGGCGATGCCCATTCAGCCATCGAACTGCGCGCCGATTTTCCGAAGCTGATCGTACTTCGGTCGCTGACCAAAATTTTCGCCATTCCGGGCCTGCGATTGGGCTACCTCGTCACCATCTAAACAATGTTCAGTTATTCCGCGAGGCAATCGAGCCGTGGTCAGTCAACGTTGTGGCAACGTCCGTCGCAGGCGCTTGTATCAGCTCATCGGCGCGCTTCATCGAGGCGACGCTCGATCTGGTCGCGACAGAACGGCGCTGGATCGAAGCCGAATTGGGCCGGATGCCGAGGGTTCGGCTTTTTCCGACGGCCGCCAACTTCATCATGCTGGAGGTGGTAGGCGAAGCCGTCCCAGGCGACTTCGCACGTCACACTCGGCAGCGCGGCATCGTGGTCCGCGACCTCCAGGCATTGCCGGGATGTGGTCCAGGACTCTACCGGATCGGCATCCGAACTCGCCCCGACAACGAGAAACTAATCGGGGCAGCGTCAGAGTACCAAATTTGAATCTAAACGAGGTCGTCTCGTTCAGTTGCACTGACCAGATGGGATACTTCAGGCTAGCGGATTGTTTTGCCCATTCGGCCTCGATCAATTAGCCTCTAGCCTCGCCATATGGCTGCCACGCCGAAACCCGCGGTTGAAGCCGCACATCCATCGCTCGAACATTACGAGTACTCGTCCACGCGCAAATGGATCATCGCCTTCTCGGTGATGCTTGGCACCATCCTCGAAGTCCTCGACAGCTCGATCGTCAACGTCTCGCTGCCACATATGCAGGGCAGCTTCTCCGCGAGCGTCGACGAGATCGCATGGGTCGTCACCAGCTACCTGGTCGCCGCCGGCATCATGATTCCGATGACCGGATGGATCGCCGAGCGCTTCGGGCGCAAGCGCTACTTCATGGCCTCGGTCACGATGTTCGTGGCGTCGTCGGCGCTGTGCGGCGTCGCGCAATCGCTCGACCAGATCGTGTTCTTCCGGTTGCTGCAGGGAGCAGCCGGCGCCGCGATGATGCCGATCTCGCAGGCGGTGCTGATGGAAACCTTCCCGCCGCGCGAGCAGATGATGGCGATGGCGGTATGGGGCATCGGCATGATGGTCGCCCCCATCATGGGCCCCACTATCGGCGGTTACATCACCGATGCGTGGAGCTGGCGCTGGAATTTCTACATCAATGTGCCGATCGGATCGCTCGGCATTTTCATGGCGTACCGCTTCCTCGAGGATCCGCCCTACATGCGGGTGCATCGCAAGGGTGGCCGTATCGACTGGATCGGCATCATATGCCTGATCATCGCGTTGGGCGTGGGCGAAATCGTCATCGAGCGCGGCGAGCGATCGGATTGGTTCCAGGCACCCTGGGTCTGCTACAGCACCCTGCTCGCGCTGTCGGCGCTGGCGCTGCTGATTTACAACGAGCTGCATCGCGAAGACCCGATCGTCGATCTGACCATTCTCGCCGATCGGCGCTTCACCCTGCCGGTCACGCTGGTGATCTTCCTCACCTTTACCCTCTACGGCACCGGAATCCTGAATCCCATCTTCATGCAGGAGCTACTCGGCTATACCGCATCGAAGGCAGGCGTGGTGATGGCGCCCCGAGGCTTCGGCACCATGTTCGCAATGCTCATCCTCGGGTCACTCGCGCGGCGCGGCTTCGACACCCGCATTCTGATTGGGATCGGCTTCTGCTTTGTCTCATACGCGATGTGGGCGATGTCGGGTCTCAACTTGCAGTCCGATACCTTCCGCATCATCTGGCCCACCATCCTGCAAGGTATCGGGACAGGCTTGGTGTTTCCGGGATTGTCGGCGGCCGCGCTCGCCTCGATGCATCGCCAGAAGATGCAGCGCGCCGCCAGCCTCTATTCGGTCACCCGCAACCTCGGCGCTGCAATCGGGACCTCGTATCTCACTACGCTGCTGATTCGCCGGCAGCAGGTGAACCAGAGCTACTTGACCGAGCATGTCTCGGCATTCACATTGCCCCACCTGCGGATGCCGGGAGGAATGAGCCTCGGCCAGCAGATGGCGAGTGGCCATCGCGAAGGTCTGATGATGGTTTATGGGATGGTCCAAAAGCAGGCGATGATGCTCTCCTTCAACGACATCTATCGGATGCTGGCGGTGCTGATGCTGCTGATGGTGCCGACCTTCATGTTCCTGCAGCGCGACCGCCGCAACCTCCCCGCCTCGCACGCGGTCGAATAGTTCAAGTTGCTCCCAAGCGGGCCAAGTACCCTCCCTTAAAACCAAGGCGAATAAAATACGAAAAGGCTTGAATAATAAGGCCTTAGTGGGTTTGTTTTTTCACTTTTACAATCTCCTGATCGTTCGCCTCAAATGAACACGGCACCCAATCGGGTGCCGCCTACAACATCGTAGCACAACCCGTCCGTCGTCGCAGCCCCGCTTGTTCCGAGTGGGTTTGCTCCGTAGCGCTGGGTGCTGGTCTTTCTGTGCACCGGTCTTCCCGTGTGCTGATGATGTTGTGCCAAATTGAAACAAACAGACTTGACTGTTTCTTTCGGCTTTGGTATTTCTCTCTCAGCCGATCGCGTTAGCGCAGCAAAGTATAAAAGAAGCGATCAAACGGCCGGGGAAATTAAGATGCCTTCTCAAACCACTCAAGTCGCAGTCATTGGAGCCGGACCCTATGGGCTTGCGGCGGCCGCGCATCTGCGCGCCTCCGGCATGGAAACCGTCGTCTTCGGACAGCCGATGGAATTCTGGGAAAAGCAAATGCCGAAGGGCATGTTCCTGCGCTCCGCCTGGTACGCCTCGGACATCTCGGAGCCGAGCGGCCGCTTCAGCCTCGATAGCTTCAAGGAGCGCGAGAAGCAGGCATTCTCCGCACCTGGTTCCCCTGGAGTCATTCGTCAACTATGGCAAATGGTTTCAGCAGCAAATCGTCCCCGATCTCGATAGCCGCCGGGTAGCGAGCATCGAGAAGAATGGAAGCTTCAAATTATCGCTCGGCGATGGCGACACGCTCCACGCGAAACGGGTAGTCGTTGCTGCCGGGATCTCGCGCTTTTCTCATCGCCCGCCGGAGTTCTTCAACCTGCCGCGCAAGATGGCCTCGCATACCAGCGAGCATCGAGACCTCGGTCAGTTTCGCGGGCAGCGAATCCTGGTCGTCGGCGGCGGTCAGAGCGCCTTCGAATCCGCCGCCATCCTCAGCGAGAACGGCGCCGAGGTCGAACTGGTGATGCGCGCGCCGGAAGTTAGATGGCTTCATGGAAGCGTGCATTTCCGCACCAAGCTCGGCGCGATGCGACGGCTGCTCTACCCGCCCACGGATGTCGGACCTCCGGGACTCAATCAGCTCATCGCGAGGCCGCATTTCTTTCGATGGTTGCCGCGTCGGCTGCAGACCAAGTGGGCCTACCGCGCGATTCGTCCTGCTGCCTCGACCTGGTTGCGCAATCGCGTGGACGACGTTCGTATCACCACCGGCCGCAGTGTCGTGCAGGCGGTCGCATGCGGCGATGTGGCGCGCGTCGACCTCGATGACGGCTCGATGCGCGAAGTCGATCACGTGCTCCTCGGCACCGGATATCGCGTCGATGTCTCGCGCTATGACTTCATCGGGCACAAGCTGCTCGAGAAACTTCGCATCGACCAGGGCTATCCGAGGCTCTCGCTGGGTCTCGAATCCTCGATCCCGGGACTTCACTTTATGGGCGCTCCCGCGGCGCGGAGCATGGGTCCTCTGACCCGCTTCGTTTCCGGCACCGGGTATAGCGCGCGCGCATTGACCGAGGCCATCCTTCGCGGCTCACGCAGGGGCTAGCGATGAAGCAAAATCTCAATGGCCGGGGCGCCTCGACCAACGGAAAGGTTGGCGCGGTAGTTCTCGGGGGCGACTACCGTGCGCTGACAGTCGTGCGCAGCCTCGGGCGCCATGGCGTTCCGGTTTGGGTCCTTCCCGAGCAGCAGAAGATCGCGACCAAGTCGCGTTATGCGCTACGGCAATTTCCATTGCCCCATGCTGATGAAGCGGGGCAGGTCGATTTCATCCTCCGCCTCGGACAGCAGCACGGCCTCGACGGATGGGTGCTGATTCCGACCGAGGATACCCACGCTGCGCTGCTCGCGCGTCATGAGGCGACGCTGGCGACACGCTTCAGACTCGCCACCGCGCCATGGGAAACGGTGCAGGTGGCATACGACAAGCGGTCAACCTATCGGGTTGCGGAGAGTCTCGGCGTCGATTGCCCGATGACATACTACCCGCGCGATCGGCGCGAGGTCGAAAATCTGCGCTGCTCGTTCCCGGTCATCTTGAAGCCGGCCATCAAGGAAGTGGCCAATCGCTTTACCCGCGAGAAAGCCTGGCCGATCGCGGACCATGCATCGCTGTTGGCCACCTATGACCTCGCCTGCACGATGCTCGATCGCGACCTCATCATGATCCAGGAATTGATCGCGGGAAACGGCGAGTCGCAGTTCTCCTACGGCGCGATCTGCGACAGAGGCCGCTCGCTCGCCTCGATCGTGGCGCGTCGCGCCCGCCAGTATCCGATCGATTTCGGACGCTCCAGTTCATTCGTGGAAAGCGTCGACGTGCCCGCGGTCGAGCAAGCGGGAAAACGTCTCCTCGCGAGTCTGAACTACACCGGACTGATGGAAGCGGAGTTCAAGTACGACGCCCGCGACGGGCGCTACAAACTCCTCGATCTCAATCCCCGCGTATGGGGTTGGAACACACTGTCGCGCCAGGGTGGAGTAGATTTTCCCTACTTCCTGTGGCGTCTCGCGCAGCATCTGCCGGTTCCGGAAATCCGGGTGGACGCGGGCTATCGATGGATGCGGCTCACCACGGACGCCCCAGCCGCGATCCGCGAAATCCTGCGCGGCAAGCTGTCGGTGGGTTCGTATGTGCGCTCGTTGCGCTTGCCGCTCGAGTTTGCGGTGCTGGCCTCAGATGATCTGATACCGTTTCTCCTCGAAGTCCCGATGCTGTTCGTTTCGCGCTCGGCGGGCCGGTTGCAGGAGTTCCGCGCGCCGACTCCCGTTCCACAGACCTCGAAGCCTGCACCTATCGATGCACCTTTCGCGGCAGCCGCTTCGGTATCATCGCAAGCGGAATCAATCGCCTCCGCGGGCGGCGGCGCGTGAGTCTTTTTCCAGTAGCACAGGCTTCAGCCTGTGTCTTCGGGAACTGCGAAGCCCCACGGGTGAGCATTGACTCAGCGACGCACAGGTCTGGCGCAATCTTGAATTCCTTTCAAGAGTTACGCAGATAGTGAAGCCGTATGAGACCTCGCGTCAAAAAATCCGCTGCGTTGGTGAAGGGCTCCATGACACGAAAGGCTGCGGACGCCCCCAGGGACGGACCAAGGACTCAAACGATTCGCATTTTGACGATGAATCAGACGCTGCCTGGGCCAGGTTCCTTGCCGCGGGCCGCCAACTCCGGTTCCGTCGACGGGGCTAGCGCGCTGCGTGAACTCTCCGCAATGCGCCGATAAGGCGAATCCGCTCCCGCGTCAATCCTCGTCGCGAGAGCTTTTCAATTCGTCCGGCATAACGTCGGGGAAGAGCGCGTAGAGCTTGTTTGAAATCTTGATCGTTTCGCCCATGCTGCTTCCGATCAGTCCGACGAATTCTTTGAACTCATCCTCTGAAATCGAACCGCTCTCAATATTGTTCTTCATATAGCTGGCGATCGAATCGAGGCTGGCGCGAACCCCGGAAAGGAGCGAGTCGACTCGAAGGGCGAAGTCCCGCTTCATGATTGCCGCGCGCGCTTCAACACTTCCTCCGTATGCTCGCCCAAGCGGGGGGCGCGGCGCGTGTAGGAAAAATGCGGCGCGGTGCCGTCGCTCGCGACCGTGCCCGGGATACTTCAGGTCGCGGCCCAGCTCCGGATGATGGATCGTCGCGAAGCTGTGGCGCGCGGCGAAATGCGGATCATCGAGGTTCTGTTCCGGGCGGCGAATCGGTGACCATGCCAGCCCGACCTTCTGCGCACGATGGAAACAGCTCATCGGCGGGCAGGCTCTCGACTAACTGCTCCAGCAAATCCTGCCGATAGATCGCCGCCGCCACGTGATCGTCTTTTTCCAGTTGCGCAAATTCCGGCGTGCCCAGCACGTGCGTGATTCCAACGTCGTCGGCCAACTGCGCCAGCGCCCGCATCTCGCGCTCGAAGGGACTCAGGCTTGCGAGCATGAAGATGCCGTCCGAACTTTTGCTGAGCCGCGCATGCGTGATGCTCGGGGCCGCGTGGCGCGCAGTCTGCCGCTTCACCACCTGGCCTGCATACACGTAGGAGGGAATTGCGACTTCGGTGCAGGTGTTGACGGCCTCGTGCACCGATACGTCGATGAACTGGCCCTCGCCGCTGAGCTCGCGAAAGTTGATCGCCGCCATCATCGCGACCGCCGCATACTCGCCGCCGAGGTGAAACGAATGCCACATCGCGGGCGCGATCGGCGGCGTGTCGTAAGCGCCGTCCTCGTCGGGGTCGTAGCCGCATACCGCCATGATGCCGCCCATCGCCATCTGCACGAGGTCGGTGGTCTTGAGCGCGCGATAGGGCCCATCGAGGCCGAACGGCGTGATGGTGCAAACGATGAGTGCGCGGATTTTCCTCGGCGAGCTTGCGCCACAGCCCCAAGGCGTCGCGCGACGGTTTCATATTCGCCCGCGAGCAGCACGATGTCGGCCTTCGCAGCGAGCGCGGCGAGCGTCGGCTCGGAAGCCGGATGCGTCGACATCGAGCACGGCGCTCTTCTTGTTCAGGTTGTAGCGCCAAAAGAACAGGCTCTGCTCGGGATCGTGAGCATCGCGAAGCGAACGGACCGATCCGTCGCGAGGCGAACCCTCGCGGCGGCTCGAGCTTGATGACCTCGGCGCCGAGGCCGGCCAGCAGCATCGCGGCGTAGTCGCCGGGCTGCTCGCCGATTTCGAGAATCGTAATGCCGTCGAGCGAGTTGCTGAGGTTTAGCTCGGAGTTCAAATGACTTCTTCCTCTTGCAGCGCGGCCATTTCGGCGGCGCTGAGCCCGACCAGCTTGCCGTACACGAAGTCGTTGTCTTCGCCCATTTTCGGAGCCGCGCGGCCGGTGGGTCCGCCGACGTCGGCGGGCGAGCGCTGACAACTTGGCGGGAAATCCTTCAATCGGCCAGGTGCCGATATCGCTGTGCGGCAGGTCGACGTAGTAGCCGCGCGCCTTGAGTTGCGGATCGTGGTCGAAGCGATCGTCCGCCTTCTGCACGACGCCCGGCCGCGAATGCCGCGCGCCTGCAGCCGATTCATCAGGTCGTAGCGCTCGCAGCGCTTTGGTGAACTCGGTCAGCTTCGCATCGAGGTCGTCCTCATGCTGCTTGCGCGCGGCCGCGGTTGCGAACCGCGAGTCACGCGCCCACTCAGGCGAGCCCATCTCTTCGACAAGCGCACGCCATTGCTCGTCGGACTGGATCGAAATCTGCTATCCAGTTGTCATCACCCTCGCATCGATACGCGCCGTGCGGCGACCAGTCGAGCGAAGGGCATCCGGTTTCCATAACGCGCAGTAGGCTTTCCGGTCAGCTGATGCTCCAGCATCGAGGTCCCCGAGAGCATCAGGCCGGTCTCGCTCTGCGACATGTCGATGTAGCATCCGACGCCGGCTTTGGCGCTGCCGCCGAATCGCCGCCATCAGCATGATCGCGCCGAAGTATCCCGGCGAATGATCGAGATACGAATAGCCCCATCCTGCCGGCGGACGCGGCTCGGGAAGTCCCGACAGATAGGTCAGCCCCGAAAACGCCTGCGCCGTAGGACCATAGCTGACGTAGTCTTTGTAGACGCCCGCCTTCCCAGACCCGGTGGTCTGTATATAGATGATGCGCGGATTGAGCTTGCGCAGGTCCTCGTAGCCGAGGCCCCATTTGTCCATCTGGCCGGGACTGAAATTTTCGCAAATCACGTTGGCGTCGCGCACCAGCGCGTCGCAGCAGGTCGCGCCCCTTCGGATGATTGAGGTTGAGCGTGATGCCGTACTTGCCGGGATTGGTGTTGTTGAAATAGCCGCGCGCGATCGTAGTTGCCGCTGGATGCCGCGACCGCGCGGCGTCAAGCCCTGGCTGCGGCCGCCATCGGCGGTGGCGTGATCGGGCGCGAACGGCGGCACATAGCGGATGAAGTCGATCGCCTTGCGCTCGCGCCATTCGACGCGAATCACCTGCGCGCCGAAGGTCGCGAGCAGCCGCGTCGCCTGCGGCCCCACCTGCAGCCAGGTCAGATCTATTACCCGTACGCCCTCGAGCGCGCGCCTGCCGTTGGATGTGCCGTCGCTCATATAACTATCCGCTACTCGAAGTAGAGGTCGCGCATCAAGTGCGACGTGACGATCAGGAAACGCCGACTTCGCGGAAAAATGTCTGCATCGCGTCGAGGAACGCGCGCGGATTGTCGCCCTGCACGTTATGCCCCGACTTCTCGATGCGCACCCAGCGGCCATTCGGGAGCGAGCGCGCGAACTTTCTCCGCGGACGCATCGGTAAGGACATCACTCAGCGCGCCGCGCACGATGAGCGTGGGGCATTTGATCTTCGATACTTCGAGATGCGAGAGAAAGGCGATCCTCGTGGAACGATTTCATCGCATCATCGGCGCGGCGCCGCTGGTCGTGTTTGAAGGTCCACTTGCCCGCCGGCGTTTCGCGCAGGTTGTAGTAAAGGCTGCGGCGCAGCACCGCGGATTGCGGATCGGATTGAACTTCACCGCGCGCTCAAGGAACGCCTCGGGCGAGTCGAGTTCCGGCGTCGAGGCGAAATCGCGAATGCGATCGGCGCCCGGCGCGCTGATCTCCGGCGCCACATCGACGATCACCATCGCGCGCATCTGCTCGCTATGCCGAATCGCATACGCGATCGAGTTCAGCCCACCCATCGATTGCCCGATGAGAATCGGCCGCTCCAGTTTCATCGCAGCGACGAAACCCTCGATATCCGCGACATGCGATGTGATCCGGTAATCGATCACCGGCGACCACTCGCTGTCGCCATGCCCACGTTGATCGAGCGCGACGCAGCGGAAGCGATCGCGCAGCATGGTCGCCATGCAGTCCCAGGTATGCGCGGTAAGGCCGCCGCCATGAAGAAACAGAATCGGCGTGCCGGAGCCGCCCCAATCGAGGTGATGGAACCGCATCGCGCCGATGATCGATCTGATGGTCGGCGGGCAGCGTCGCGGAGTTCGGCGGCAGACCGGCAACCTCGAGCGCGGTGCGAAACATCTGCGAGTTCTTCGTTGCGATCCATCGGAGGTACCTCCTCGATGCAGCAATACTAACTCGCGATTCCTCGCGGCTGCGAACACTTTGATGCGCGGGCGCTTTTGCTGCTAGTGACGGGGCTACATCGCCACTCGAGGAGATCAAAATGATCCGCCTGATTTTTGTTCTGCGCCGCAAGCCCGTCATTGTCGCGCAGCGATTTCCAGAAATACTGGTTTGAAGCTCACGCGCCGTTGGTCGCCAAGCACGCGACCAATCTCAACATCCTGCGCTATCTGCAGGACCATACGCTCGACGATCCGATGAACGAGCAGATGGCCGCGGCGCGCGGTGGAATGGAGCCGCCCTACGACGGGGTCGCGGAATTGTGGTGGCCGACGCGCGAGGCCCTCGCGACGAGTTTCGCCAGCGCGGCGGGGCAGGCGGCCGGCCAGGAGCTGGTCGAGGACGAGGCGAAGTTCATCGACCTGCCGAATTCGCCGCTGTGGCTCGCCTATGAGTATCCGCAGATCAATCCGTCGGAGTTCATCGTCGCGCGGCCGAGCAGCAGCCTGGTGAAGATTTTCTTCCCGCTGCGCCATCCGCCCAATCAATCGCTGGAGCAGGCGCAGCTTTACTGGCGCACCAATCACGGCCCCATCATTCGCGGGCTCGCATCGGGCAACGGCCTGATGAAGTATTTCCAGGTTCATCGCTTCGAGGATCCGATCGAGGCGCAACTGCGCGCGGCGCGGGCCACCAAAGTTGCCCCCTACACCGGCCATGCGGAGGCGTGGATCGATCGCGCGTACACCGCCTCGAATCCCGAAGCCCGGCGCGCCGGCGAGCTCGCGGTCGAGGATGAAGCGAACTTCATCGATTTCAAAAACTCCGCGATGTGGGTCGCGAAAGAGCGCGTCATTATTGACCGGCGGTGAGCAAATGAAAGCGATCCAATTCGACCGCCTCGGCGGCCCCGAGGTCATGCAGCTGCGCGAGGTGCCGAAGCCCGAGCTGAAGCCCGGCACCGTCATCGTCAGGAATCACGTCATCGCGCTGAACTATGGCGATGTGTTTTTCCTCCAGGGCACTTACCTGGTGAAGCCGGTGTTTCCCGATATTCCGGGAATGGAAGGCGCCGGCATCATCGATGCGGTCGCGCCCGATGTGAAAGACCTCGCGCCCGGGATGCGCGTCGCCTATATCGGCATGGGTGCGTATGCCGAGTACAACCGGATGCGTGCCTCGCGCGTGATTCCGATTCCGGAGGGCACCCCATTCGAGCAGGCCGCCGCGTTCCCGATCGCCGTGCTGACGGCGTGGCATCTACTGCATTCGTGTCATCGCACCGATGCCAGTCAGACAGTCTTGGTGCATTCGGCGGCGGGTGGCGTGGGCATCGCAGCGGTGCAGATCGCGAAGGCGGCAGGCGCGACGGTCATCGGCACCGTATCGAGCGACGACAAGGCCGAGCTGGTACGGCAGCACGGCGCGGACGAAGTCATCAACTACGAGACGCATGACTTCGCCGCCGAGGCGATGCGCCTTACCAACGGTCGCGGCCTCGATCTAATCCTCGATGCGGTGGGCAAGCCGACCTTCGAAAAGGGCCTCACCTGCCTCGCGCCCTTCGGACATCTCATCCTGTATGGAAGCGCGGGCGGCGCGCCGGATCCGATCGATGTTCGCGCGCGCTTGTTTCCGAAAGCGCAGAAGGTCAGCGGCTTCGCGGTGCCGATGGTTTATGCGATGCATGAAATCCATCGGCGCGGCCTCGATGCAGTCTTCAAGTTATCGCGCGAGGGCAAGCTGACGATTCCGATTGGCAAGACCTTTCCGCTGGCCGAGGCCGCCGACGCCGTCCGCTTCCTGCAATCACGCCGCTCGACCGGAAAGCTGCTGCTGATTCCATAGCGATTTGTCAGGCACTCTCGACGCACCCGATGGCATTGCGATTGCTGCATAGGCGTCGCATTGCCGAAACGGATAGACTTTTTCATCGCAAACGCATTCGAGCTGCGCAGTGCGCGCACTGCATCGAGGCCGCGTGAGAGGTGGGTGTAGCTATGTCTGAAACATCGACGCAGGAAATTTACTTCAACCAATGGGACCCAGAGTTTCGCGCCAACCCCTATCCCCACTACAAGCCGATGCTCGCGGGTCCGCCGCGCATCATCAACATCACGATTCCGGCGACGCCGGACCTGCTGAAAATGTTCGGTATGGAAGGCGCCGATGTTAAGGAAATTCCGCTGCCGACCGCGCTCGCGACGCGCTATCAGGATTGCCTCGCCATCCTGCGCGACCCCGAGCATTTTTCGAGCTCGCGTCCGGCGCAGGCGAAAGATGTCGATGGGATGGAGCAGCGGGGACCGTTCAAGGGCGCGACCACGATGCTGTTTTCCGATCCTCCCGTGCATACGCGACTGCGCAAGCTGGTGAGCCGTGATTTCACCCCACGGCGCATCCGCGAGCTGGAGCCACGCATCCGCGAGCTTACCAACATGCTGCTGGACAAGGCCGCGAAGAATGGCGACTTCGAGGTGATGCGCGACCTCGCGAATCCACTGCCGGTCATGGTCATCGCCGAGATGCTCGGGGTCGAGCACGAACTGTACGCGACCTTCAAGCATTGGTCGGATGCGATCATCGCGGGCGACAATACGCTGCCCGGAAATCCACTTCCTCCGGAGTTCACCAGCTCGGTCGATGAGTTGCGCGCGTATTTCTCCGCGCAGATCAAAAAGCGGCGCACGACACCCGGTCCCGATCTCGTCAGCGCGCTGGTCGCCGCGCATACCGAATCCGATGCGCTCGCTGCCGACGAGCTGATGGCCTTCGTCATCCTGCTGCTGCTCGCCGGCAACGAAACCACCACCAACCTCATCGGCAACGGTATGCTGGCGCTGGGGCGCAATCCCGAGCAGATGAAGATGCTCCAACGCGATGCGTCGCTACTGCCGCGCGCCATCGAGGAGATGCTGCGGTACGATGGTCCGGTGCAATCGACTGCGCGCTTCACCAGAAGCGATATCGAACTGGGAGGAACTTTTTTTCCCGCAAGATTTCCGATTTTCGTGATCCTCGCGGCGGCCAATCGCGATCCGGCGCAATTTCCCGATCCCGATCGCTTCGACATCACGCGCGATCCCAATGACCATCTCGCGTTCGGCGAGGGCATTCATTTTTGCATCGGGTCGCCGCTGGCGCGGCTGGAAGCGAACGTCGCGTTTTCCTCGATGCTGGAGCGATTTCCCAAATTGCGCCTGCGCAACCCCGAGGCGAAGCTTCAATACAAAGGTTCGTATTTTTTGCGCGGACTGGCGTCGCTGCCGATGGCGATTGACTAGGCATTCAACTCTGAGACTTACTCAGCGCAGGAATAAATGTGAGCGAGCCATTTCCGACTCTCGAGCCAACCGAACCGAACGGTGCACAACTTCCCGATGACGAGGAGCGCTGGGGCATTCCACTCGGCTTCTTCGGCCGCACGCCACCCTTCACCAAGCGGCAGCGCCGGGTTTTCCTTATCGCGACGACCGCGGGATTTTTCGACCAGTACGATCGGGCGTTGCTGACGCTGGCGCTCAAGCAGATTCAGAAAGGCTTGCAGATTTCCGAGCGCGCGCTCGGCAACATGCTGACGCTCATCCGCCTCGGCTACATCGGATCGCTGGTCGTCACCCCGCTCGCCGATGTCTTCGGGCGGCGGCGGCTGCTGCTCTACACCGTCGTTGCCTACACGCTATTTACCGGCCTCGCCGCGATCGCGCCCAATGCGAATGTCTTCGTCGCATGCCAAATGTTCGCGCGTGTGTTTGCCGGTGCCGAGGGAACCGTCGCGCTGGTAATCCTGTCCGAAGAGGTCGACGCCGGCGTGCGAGGATGGGCGATTGGATTGCTCGCCGCATTGTCCTCGGTCGGGTTCGGGATCGCCGCGCTCGCCTTCGCCGGCATCAACGTGATGCCCTATGGATGGCGCGGTTTGTACGCCCTCGCGCTGATCCCGCTGGTGCTGATCATCCCGCTGCGCCAGGCGCTTCCCGAAAGCGCGCGCTTCGAGCGCGAGCAACTCGAAGGCACCGGTCCGCGCAACATCCTGGTGCCGTTGAAGGCGCTCTTCAGTGCCTATCCCGGACGCCTGCTGATGTTGGTCGCCGCGTCGTTCATGGGCAACCTCGGCGGCAACCCGCAGGGATTTTTCTTCTCGAAATATCTGCAGGAAGCGCATGGATGGTCGCCGGGCAACGTCTCGAGTCTTTACTTCATCGGCGGCGCGCTCGGCATCATGGGCAATATCGTGTCGGGCCGGATGAGCGATCGTTTCGGACGCCGCCGGATGGGCGCATTTTTCTACTTGCTGGCGCCGATACTCGCGCTGTTCCTGTATTCCTCGTACAGCTCGGCGAAGTTTACCCTGCCGATAATCGGTTCCTCGTTCAGCGCGGTCATCCCGATTTGGATCTTCCTGCTCTTCTTCGATGTAGCCGCGAGCACCATCGGAACCGCCTACAGCGCGGAGCTCTTCCCGACTTCTTACCGCTCCACCGCCGGCAGCGTGCTGGCAGTTACCGGAACCACCGGCGGCGCGCTCGGTTTCTTCCTGGAGGGCGTGTTGTTTCGTTCGACCGGATCGCATTGGACGGCGATTCGATACGTGACGCTCGCGTGGTTCGTGCCGGGAATCATCATGCTGCTGTTCTTTCCCGAAACCGCGGGATTGGAACTCGAAACGATTTCTCCCGAGGAGACCAGCGCGCCAGTCCTTGAAACCTCGCGCGATCGGGCGTCTGCTGTGGATGAGGAAGCGCATGGTAGAGACTCGAATCCGATGGGCGACTGAAAACGACGCCGCGCTCATCGTCCGCTATATTCGCGCGCTGGCGATCTTCGAGAGGGAAGCGGTCGAGAACGTTCACATCACCGAGGCCGATGTGCGCCGCGACGGGTTCGGCCCCAATCGCCGGTTTGAAGTGTTGATAGCGGAGGTTGATCGCAAGCCGATGGGCTTCGCGCTGTTCTTTCCGAACTACTCGACCTGGGAAGGTAAGCCCGGGTTCTACATCGAAGATATCTTCGTGGAGGAAGCGGCGCGCGGCACCGGCATCGGACGCAGACTCATCGCGGCGGTGGCGAAGATCGCGAAGTCCCGCGGATGCGCGCGCATCGATCTGGCGGTGCTCAATTGGAATCCCGCGCGAGGCTTTTACCATCGCATCGGTTTCCGCCACGCCGAGCCATGGCAAATCTTCCGCCTCGCGGAGGCAAACTTCGATGCATTGATGAATGATGTAAGCGATTTCGTCGTGACCTAGGTCACGAACTATTTTCCAGCGAGGCGTTCGCGCAGCATCCACATCCGGTCACCGCCCCAGAATAGTTCGCCCTCGTAGACGAACATCGGCACCCCGAAGACGCCGATCTCCTCCGCCTCCTTCGCGATGCGATCGTGCTCGGCGCGTCCCTCGCCGGCGAGGAAATCGCGAAAGCCGTTCGGATCGGCACCGCTCTCTTTCAGCACGCCCGCAATGACTTCGGGATCCTCGATTTCCAGCTCACGTTTCCAGAAGCGCTCGAACACCAGGTCGTTGTATGCGCGAAAGACGCCGTGATGTTGCGCATACAGCATCCCGATCGATGCGATCGAGGAATCGAAAATTTTCTGCGGGCCCCGCAGCGTCAGCTTGCGCCGATTCGCCAGCCGGCGCGCATCCATATAGCTATAGCGGACCCTGCGCCATTGATGCGGATTGCGTTCCTCGACGCTGCCGAGGAAGTCCGGAATGTACAAAGTGTAGGGCAGCCATTTGAGGCGCAAATCGAGCTCGCGCTCCAGTTCGTAGGCCGGGTCCTTAGCGAGATAGGCGTAGGGACTTTTGTAATCAATGTAGAGGGTGACTTCTTTGGACGGCATTCGGGCAGCATACGAAAAAGAAAAGGCGACGCGAAGTTCCCGCGCCGCCTTTGTTCGATAGCTGAGTCGATCAGACCGTGACTTTAGTTCCGTCGAATTTGGTGAAGGTGAAGCCGACGTAGTTCTCGTTATATAGATGCGCCTGGTCTTGCAGAAGGTTGATGGCGATTTGCTCTCCCAACAACATTCCCTGGACGATGTCCTGTCGCCAATGGATACCTGAGAACACCCGACCAAAGCCGACGTTGGCGCCCAACTTGTTGATCTCGCCACCGACGGTCATCTGTGCCGCGTCCGCGCCGGTGTAGGCCACCGGTTTAGAACCATCGTCGGTGGTCATCAGCGGGGTGGCGAGTTGGGAAATCGGCGTCGAATCGTCGAAGAACCATTTGAGAATGGTGGCGGCGGCGCCTGCGGCCGTCGCGTGACCCGAGGGATAGGAAGGATGCAACGGGCAGCCCTCCGGATACGAGAGCGGGATGAAGTAGTTGCCATTGCGCGTGAAAATTGTCGCCGCCGCCTGCGAATTCAGGACGCTAGCGTGAAGGTGGTAATCCGCGCCGGAGGTCTTGGTGTAGTGAACCAGCCCGGCGGTTTCTTCGGGCCGCGCCATCCGATGCACGAACCACTTCTGGAACCAGGCATTTTTGATCGCGCGCGAAATCACTTCCGCGACCAGCACCTGCACCATCTGAAGACCGAAGGTGATGAAGCCGGTTTCCGACTTGAGCGCCGGCTTGCCATAAGGATTTCCCGAATTGAGCGGCGCGTGCATGTTGGCCAGCATCAGAGCCGCATTGAGATACTCCTGGTAGAGCACGTCGTTGTGGACGTATTCGGCGAGGTCGCGGCCGGTCGCAAGGTATTTCAGACTCGGGTCGGGATTGGAGCTGGCGAGCGCACTCGGAGCGCCGTTTTGGATGTTGATCCACGAACTGTGATCGATTCCGAAATCGCCCGGCAGGGTGGTCAGGTAGCCGACAAACGGCATCACTCCATAGGTGAAAGGTTGTAGAAAAAACTGCGAGATATAGGGTCCGACCACATCGCTGGGCAAACCCCTGAAGAGTGTCTGCGGCGAAACGGTGCCATTCAATTTCGGACCCGAATAGGCGGAATTTGCGTTGAGTTCCGATGCTGCCGCGGCCACCGTCGCATCCGATCCCCATTGCGAAAAGGGCACATCGCGCACCGCCGCCATCCAGTAGGTCTCGATCATCTGTGCCGCGAGGCCCGCACTATTCAGCGTATCGAAGGGCGGAATGGAATTTTGCGATGGGTCGCAGGTCTCGAGGTCATAGGCGAGTCCGGCCTGCGGATCGACCAGCGGCATATTGCCGCCCATCACGAGTGCGTCGAAATCGGCACGCTTTCCGCTTCGGATCGCCCCGAGGTAGGCCGCATACGCGGCGGAGTCCACGATGCCCGTGTCGTCGTGTTTGAAACCCTTGGTAAAGTTGGCGATGCCGTTGGGATAGAGCGCCTCGTCGCCGTTGTTCGCATGAGCGGGAGTCTTGATCTTGCGGTCTGCGACCGCGGCTTTCATCCGCTTCTGATAGGCCTGGCCGCGCCGCGACTTGATGTTCAATTGCGATGAATGAGTATCCGAGATCACATCGGGCATCGCGTGGCGCGCCGCCGACGCCATCGAGGGCACCGCGCTCGCGATAGCCGCGGCACCGAAGCTCTTGAGGAAAGCTCGCCGGCTGGCGGGTTTCGCTTGCGATAGGAGGTCGCCTGGTGGCTGGCCGGATCCCTCGCGGATCTTTGGTTTCCTCAGACATGTTTGGGGACTCTCCTCGAGAAGGCATTCGGCAGGATGGCGCGAACAGGCTCCAAAATCCGGCGGCTCACATTCCACCGGATTTAGAGATGCGATCTTCGTCAAAATATTCGATTTACAGCTAAGTTTGGACTTGTGGGCTTAATCTTTCGATCCCCACGCCCATCAGCCCAAGTGGCCGCGGCAAACCAGGCTCGACGGTGCCATCTAATGCCAGTTAAATCGTAAGATAACCGACAAGCGGCAAACAAGTATCTATTGCGGCTCGCCGACCCCATGGCCCATCGAATCGTAGGCCTTATCCGCTGCCGCCAACGCCTTGCCGCGCACCAGTTCCATGCCTAACGAGCCCAGGGTTTCCTCCAGGGCGTTGAGCACGAGCATCACGTTTTCGCGCCGCGAGCCCTCCCCCATCAGACCGATGCGCCACATCTTACCCTTAAAGGGCCCGAGCCCGGCGCCGATCTCGATGTTGAACAGCTTCAGCAGCCGCTCGCGCACTTTGGCGTCCGCAATGCCCTCCGGAATCGTGAGCGCGGTGAGTTGCGGCAAGCGATGGCCCTCCTGCGCGGCCAGCGCGATGCCCATCCCTTTGAGGCCGGCGACCAGCGCCGTCGCGTTGGCGGCGTGGCGCTTGAAGCGCGCTTCGAGGCCCTCTTCGAGGACGATGCGCAAGGCTTCATAAATCGCATAGTTCATCGTGATCGGCGCGGTGTGATGGTAAAGGCGATCGGGTCCCCAGTACTGCTCGATGAGGCCGACGTCGAGGTACCACGAGCGGCACTTGTGCTTGCGATTGCGAATCGCTTCCATCGCGCGCGGACTGAACGTCACCGGCGAAAGTCCCGGCGGCGCGCCGAGACCCTTCTGGGTACACGAGTAGCATCCATCGATGCCCCATTTGTCCACTTCGAGTGGAACGCACGCGAGCGACGTGACGCCATCGACGACCAGCAGCGCGCCCGCGCGATGCGTCATTTTTGCGATTTCGTCGAGCGGCTGATGGATCCCGGTCGAGGTTTCCGAATGCACTACGGCGACCAGCTTCGGCTTGCTGATTTTCGACAACGCCTGCGCGATCTGGTCGGGCTCGACGATGCGACCCCATTCCGCTTCCACCTTATGCACCTTGGCGCCGAGCCGGGTGGCCACTTCGGCAAGCCGTCCGCCGAATGCGCCGTTGACGCCGACCACCACCTCGTCGCCCTCCTCGATGAGGTTAGCCATCACGCATTCGAGGCCGGCCGAGCCGGTGCCGGAAACTGGAAAAGTGATTTCGTTGTCGGTGCGGAAGACCAGCCGCAGCATCTTCTTGATGTTTTCCATGATGCCGACGAACTCGGGATCGAGATGGCCGAGCACCGGCGAAAGCATCGCCTTCATCACACGCGGATGCACATTGGAGGGGCCAGGTCCGAGCAGAAAGCGGCTGGGCGGCCGCAATTCGGGAAAATCATTTGCCGAAGTTGCCAAGGTAGCACCTCTTTCAGTTTCGAAATCGAGGGATTCATATTAGTCGGCATCCGACACGCGTCAAAACGCCGGAAAAATCGCCTGCGCGCTACCAAGGCGAATCATGGAACATGCTAGACTCTCCGCTGTGAATGCGAACGGAACTTCGACGCGGCCCGGACTCGATGCGGCGGTCGCATCCGAATTGCGCGCCATCGTTGGCGACAACGCGATCGTATCGCGCGCCAGCGAACTCAAGGTCTACGAATGCGACGGCTGGACCATCGAGAAGAGCTCGCCCGACTTGCTGGTGATGCCGCATTCGACCGAGGAGGTCAGCGCTGTCCTGCGCGCGCTTCATCGCCGCGGTATTGCCTTCGTGCCGCGCGGCGCGGGGACCGGGCTTTCGGGCGGCGCGCTGCCGCTCGCGCCGGTGATGATCTGCACTTCGAAGATGAATCGCATCCTCGCGATCGATCTCGCGAATCGTCGGGTCGAGGTGCAAAGCGGCGTGGTGAATCTGCATGTTACCAACGCGGTGAAGGCCGAATGGTTATTACTATCCGCCCGATCCTTCCTCGCAGATGGCATGCACCATCGGCGGCAACATCGCGGAAAATTCCGGCGGTCCGCATACGCTGAAATATGGCGTCACCACCAATCATGTCCTCGGCCTCGAGCTCGTGCTCCCCGATGGCGAGGTGGTCGCGCTCGGCGGCCCGGTCGACGAGCGATGCGGCTACGATCTGGTCGGCGCGGTGGTCGGGTCGGAAGGCACTTGCGGCATCGTCACGGCCGCGACGCTGCGGTTGATGCGCGAGCCCGAGGGCCATCGCACCATCCTCGCGACGTTCGCCGACGTTGAAAACGCGACCGCGGCGGTCTCGAAAATCATCGCATCGGGAATGATTCCGGGCGCCATCGAGATGATGGATCGCCTCATCCTGAAAGCGGTCGAGGCCGCATTCCATGTCGGATTTTCTCCCGATGCCGGCGCCGTACTGATTGTAGAGATTCGATGGCCTCGAAGTCGGCCTCAACGAGCGCGCTGCCGCTGCAATCGAGCTGATGCGCACATGCGGAGTCAGCGAGGCGAAACTCGCGCGCGACGAAGCCGAGCGCGCGCTGCTTATGGAAAGCGCGCAAACGGGCTTTCGGAGCCGTCGGCAGGCTCGCGCCGAATTACGCGACCCAGGACGGGGTGGTTCCGCGCACGCGATTGCCGGACATCCTGCGCGTCGATCAACGCGGTCAGCGAGCGCCACGGCCTCGCGATCGGAAACGTTTTTCACGCCGGCGACGGCAACATCCATCCGATCGTGCTGTACGACGAGCGCGTCGCCCGGGCAGGTGCAGCATGCGATCGAGGCCGGCCGCGAAATCCTTACCGCATGCGTCGAGATGGGCGGCAGCCTCACCGGCGAGCATGGCATCGGCGTCGAGAAGATGGGCGAGATGCCGCTGCTGTTCTCGCCTGACGATCTCATCGCGATGACCGAGCTGCGCCGCGTCTTCGATCCCGAGGAGCGTTCCAATCCCCGCAAGGTGATTCCCACGCCCGGGCGCATGCGTCGAAGTCACCTCGCCACGAAGGCAAGTTCCGCTGTGAGCGATCGCGCAGTCGCGATCAGCACGTGAAGTCGCGCCGATCGAGCTCGACGCGTCCGAATGCGACGATCGAGCGCGTCGCGGTCGAAACGATCGTCGAGCCGCAGAGCGCCGAGGAGGTCGCGGCCATCGTGCGCAAATGCGAGGCGGACAAAATCAGCCTCGCGCCGATGGGCGCCGCGCGAACGCTCGCCCAGATCCGCCGCGCTCCGGTGCGGATCGGAATTTCGCTGCGGCGCATGGCGAACATCGTCGCGTACGAGCCCGAGGACATGACGGTGGTCGCGCAGGCGGGCCTCACGCGTCGGCGATCTGAATGCCACGCTCAGCGACGCGCGGACAGCGGCTGCCGGTCGATCCTCGCGATCCGGATGCGACCACGCTCGGCTCGCTGATCGCGCGCGGCGCACGCCGGTCCGCTGCGGCTGTCGGAAGGAACCGTGCGCGACCTGCTGATCGGCATTCAGTATGTCGGCCACGGCGGGCGCATCGTTCGCGCGGGCGGCCGCGTGGTCAAAAACGTCGCCGGCTACGATCTCATGAAGGTGCTGACCGGCTCGTTCGGCACCCTCGGCATCGTGACCGAGGCGACCTTCAAGGTTCGCCCGATTCCGGAAAACTACACGCTCGCGGTGGCTGCCTTCCCCGATGATCAGACGCCGCATTCGCGGCTGCCTCGAGCTCCACGATCGGATCCCGCTGATTCATCTCGAAGTGACGAGCCGCGGCACCAGCGCCGCGCTCGGCAGCGCCGGTCGCTTCCTGGTGCTCGCGGGGTTCGGCGGCATCCGCTCCGAACTCGAACTACCAGATGCGAACGTGATCGCGAAACGTCCTGCCGCGAGTGGAAATGCTCGAAGGCGATCGCGCGACGTGAGCTCTATTCGTCGACTGCGCGATTTCCACTTCGGTGACGATGCGCATCGCGGCGCGCATGGCGGTGCTGCCGAACGAGCTCGCGCGATGCGCTCGCGAGATCATCGGCGGAGTTCGTCGCGCACGTCGGATCGGGAATCGCGGAGCTGTGGACGCATGCGGACGATCCCAGCATCGTCGCGCAATGGCGCGAGATCGCGCATTCCGCGCGCGGCCATCTGCGCGTCTATCGCGCGCCCGCATCGATTCGATCACAAATTGAGTTCTTCGATCGCCCCAATGCATGGCGCACTCAAGCTGATGCAGCGGCTCAAGAGCACGTTCGATCCGGCCGAACATTTTCAATCCCGGATGCTTCGTCGGAGCGCTCTGATGGCCGAGCTCGCCAGCCGCTCCCGCGCAGCCCGTGCGCAACGTCGTCGACTACGAGCTGCTGTTCGATTGCGTACACTGCGGGCTCTGCCTCGAGGCGTGCCCGACCTACATCGTGACGCGCGCCGAGATGGATTCGCCGCGCGGCCGCATCTACCTGATGAAGTCGCTAGCCGAGGGCCGCCTCGAACTCGACAGCCGACGCGGTGCGCCATCTCGATTTGTGCCTCGGATGCCGCGGATGCGAAACCGCGTGTCCCTCCGGCGTCCACTACGGCCGGCTCATCGAGGACGCGCGCGCGTACGTCGAGCATCATCATCAGCGTGGGCCGCTGGACGCGGGCGAAGCGCGCGCTCATCAGCGCGATGTTCCCGTATCCGAATCGCCTGCGCGCGATGCTCGCGCCGCTCGCGCTCGCCGAGCGCCTGCATCTGCGCGGTGCGATCGAGGCGATACTGCCGAAGGCGTTGCGGGAGTGGGTCGAACTGCTTCCGCCGCTGGTGCATCGGGCGCAAACCTCGCGCCGCTTTCGCATGCAGACTCCCACGTCGCTGCGGATGCGCCGCGCGTCGTCGTGCATCATGGATGCGTCGCGCAGGTCCTCGCCGATTCGGAAAATCGCAACAGCGAGAGACTTCTCGCCGCGGCTGGATATCGCGTCCTGCAAGATGCGCGAAACCGTATGCTGCGGCGCGCTCGATCTGCACGCCGGCAACGACGTTCGCGCGCGATCGACTTCGCGCGCGCGAATGTTCGCGCGCTCGAAAGCCCTCGCGCCCGATGCGATCGTTTCGGCTGCCTCGGGATGCTCGACTGCCATCGCCGAGTACGGCGCGATTCTGAAAAATGATCCCGCCGCGGCGGACGCGCGCGAGATGCAATCCAAGGTGCGCGACCTCAGCGCGCTGCTGCTGGAGCGGATGCCGCAATTTCGCAAGCTCGAATGCACCGTGACCTACCACGACGCGTGTCACCTCGTGCATGGACTCGGCGTGCGCGACAACCCGCGCAAGCTGCTGCGATCGATTCCCGGGCGTGCGCCTCATCGATCTCGCGGAAGCCGATCTCTGTTGCGGCTCGGCGGGAAGTTACAATCTAACCGAGCCGGAAATGGCGCGCGCGCTGGCGAAGCGCAAGGCCGACAACATCGTCGCGACCGGCGCCGACTATGTCGTGCTGTCGAATCCCGGATGCGAGTTTCAGATCGCCGCCGAGCTGCGCCGGCGCGGCGCGCCCATCAGGGTGATTCACCTCGCGGATTTTGTCGCCCTCGCGCTGCCGGATGACTACTAAGATGAGCAACGAACTCGAAATCAAATTTTACTTCGCTTACACCAGTCCCTTCACATATCTGGCGTGGGCGCCCGGCGCGCGATCTGGAGCGCACACATCGCGTGAAGGTGCGCTTCATCCCGTACGGCGTAAACATCTGCAAGACCTACGGCAACCTGAACGATCCGGCGGTCGAGCGGCGCAAGGTCCGCTACCTCTATCTCGACGCGCGGCGCATCGCGAAGGAGCGCGGCCTGACCATCTATCCGCCGAAGAAGATTTTCTCCTGCCGCCTCGCGTTCTATGGCGGCCAGTTCGCCGCGAAGCACGATCGCTTTTACCATTACTCCGATCGCGTGTTCGAGCGCTTCTGGAAGCATGAACTCGATGTCGAAAAGCCCGACGCGATCGATGGTGTGCTACAGGAAGTCGGCCTCGACGTGGCCGAGTTCCATCGCTACGTCGAAACCGATGCGCGCGCCGAGTTGAATCGCATGCTTCGAGGAAGCGGCGGGCGATCAGATTTTCGGCGTTCCGACTTTCATCGTCGAGGGCGAGCCGTTCTGGGGCGAGGACCGCGTCGAATGGGTGATCAAAAAGCTCGACGCGCTAGGCCTTCGCCGCTGAGCCGGGCCGTTCGGTGATCGCGATGTGGCGCGGCTGCGATTTCACGCGCTGCGAGCCATCCGCGAATCGCCGGATACTTGTCGAGATCGAAACCGCCTTCATCGGCGACGTGCGTGTAGGCATACAGCGCGATGTCGGCGATCGAGTAGCTGTTGCCGACGAACCATTCGCGCGAGGCGAGATGCTTCTCCATCACATCGAGCGCGTCGTAGCCGCGGCGGATCATCATGTCGAGCATCGCGCGACGAGGATCCGGAACCTCGGGGCCGATATGCACGAGGTATCGCACACTCGCGATGTAGGGTTCGTGACTGTACTGCTCGAAGAACAGCCACTGCAGAACCTGCGCGCGCTCAAATCTGTTTTGTGCGAACGAACTGAGTATTCTCGGCGAAGTAGCTGATGATGGCATTCGACTCGAAGAGTAACTTGCCGTCGTCGAATTCGACCGCGGGAATTCTTCCGTTGGGAAACTTCGCGAGGAATTCCGGCGTGCGCGTCTCGCCTTTCATGATGTCGCGCTCGATCAGCTCGAACGGAATCGCCGAGCTGCGTCAGCAGCAGGCGGACTTTGTAGCCGTTGCCCGACGGCAGATAATCGTAGAGCCGCAGCACTCGAGGGCTAGAGCTCGGGGCTCGCGGGCAGGAACGATTCGCCCATCAGGTAGGCGTCGACGGCGCGCGCGCATTCGCGGCCTTCCCAGATCGCCCACACCACCAGCGACTGGCCGCGCCGCGTGTCGCCCGCCGCGAAGACGCCCGGCACGCTCGACTGATAGTTATCGCACAGCACGTTGCTGCGCGGATCGAGCTTGAGCCCGAGCTGCGAAATGATTCCGTCGGGCTCCGGTCCGAGGAATCCCAGCGCCAGCAGCACGAGGTCGCAATCGAGCTCGAAGTCGCTGCCGGCGAATTTCTTCCATCGCCATGCGGCCGTCGGTCGCGCGTCTTCCAGTTCAGCCGGATGCCGTGCAGCTTCGTGACCTGGCCGTTCTCGCCGGAAAACTTTTTGGTGTTGATGCTCCAGTCGCGATTGACGCCCTCTTCGTGCGAGGTCGAGGTGCGCAGGATCATCGGCCAGTCGGGCCACGGCATCTCGACGGTGCGCGAATCCGGCGGCATCGGCAGCAACTCGAACTGATGCACGCTGACTGCGCCCTGGCGATTCGAAGTGCCGAGGCAATCGGAGCCGGTGTCGCCGCCGCCGAGGATCACGACGCGCTTGCCCTTCGCGCTGATGAAAACGTCCTCGGGAATGATGTCGCCCTGGTTGCGCTTGTTCTGCTGCGGCAGAAAATCCATCGCGAAGTGGATGCCCTTCAGCTCGCGGCCGGGAATCGGAAGATCGCGCGGCTTGGTCGCGCCCATCGTGAGCGCGATCGCATCGAACTTCGCGCGCAGCTCATCGGCGGTGATATCGGTGCCGACGCGACAGTTGGTCACGAACTCGACGCCCTCGGCCTTCATCTGCTCGACGCGCCGATGGACCAGATGCTTCTCCATCTTGAAATCGGGGATGCCGTACATCAGCAGGCCGCCGATGCGATCGGAGCGCTCATACAGCGTGACGGCGTGGCCGGCGCGCGCGAGTTGCTGCGCGCACGCGAGGCCCGCGGGTCCCGAGCCGACCACCGCGACGCGCTTGCCGGTGCTGCGCGGCGCGGGCTGCGGCGCGACCCATCCTTCGGCCCACGCGTGATCGATGATGTTCTTTTCGATCAGCTTGATGGTGACGGGATCGTTGTTGATGTTCAGCACGCAGGCTTCTTCGCACGGCGCCGGACACACGCGGCCGGTGAATTCGGGAAAATTGTTGGTCGAGTGCAGGCGATCGATCGCGTCCTTCCAGCGCCCGCGATAAATCAGGTCGTTCCAATCGGGAATGATGTTGCCGAGCGGACAACCCTTGTGGCAGAAGGGGATTCCGCAATCCATGCAGCGCGCACCCTGCGCGCGCAGCTTGTCCTCGGGCATCTTGAGGTCATACTCGCGCCAGTCCTGCAGGCGCTCCTTCACGGGACGCCGCGACGGCGTTTCCCGCTTGATCTCCATGAAGCCCGTTATCTTTCCCATCTGATCCTCGCCCATCTCAATCCCGATTCTCTCCAATCCTGAAATCTGTCGATAGCCCTCCACTTCCTGCCTACACCGCCGCCAGTTTCGCCATGTCGTTGTTCGCGCCGAGATGCTGCCGCTCGAGCACCATCCGATATTCGGTCGGAAGCACCTTGACGAATTTGCTTGACGTGCTCGTCCCAGTGATCGAGCATCCGGCGCGCGACCGCGCTCTGCGTATATTGATGATGCCGCACGATCAGCGCGTGAAGCTGACTAATCTCCTCGCCATGCGTGATCGGGCCCAGCTCGACCATGCCCATGTTGCACTTCGATGCGAAGTCGCCGTCTTCATCGAAGACGTAGGCGACGCCGCCGCTCATGCCCGCCGCGAAGTTGCGCCCGGTCTTGCCGAGCACGACCACCAGACCGCGCGTCATGTATTCGCAGCCGTGATCGCCGACGCCCTCGACCACCGCGGTCGCGCCGCTGTTGCGCACCGCGAATCGCTCTCCCGCGACGCCGCGGAAAAACGCCTCGCCGCCGGTCGCGCCATACAGCGCGACGTTGCCGATGAGGATGTTCTCCTCGGCCTTGAAGGTCGCCTCGCGCGGCGGACGCACCGCGATGAAGCCGCCCGACAGTCCCTTGCCGCAGTAGTCGTTCGCGTCGCCTTCGAGATAGACCGCGACTCCCGGCGCGAGCCACGAGCCGAAGCTCTGACCCGCCGATCCTTTGAAGTGGCATTGAATCGTGTAGGGCGGCAGGCCGTCGGCGCCGTGACGCCGCGACACTTCCGCCGACAGCATGGTGCCGACGGTGCGATTGGAGTTGCGAATCGGCAGATGAATCTCGACCGGCTTCTTGTGCTCCAGCGCGTCCTTCGCGAGGTCGATGCAGTTGCACATCGAGCGCGTTTTCGAGGCCGTGGTCCTGCGTCTGGATGTTGTGCAGCGCGACATCGGGGCCGACGCTCGGCTTGTAGAGGATCGCGCTCAAGTCGATGTTGCTCGCCTTCCAATGCTTGATCGCCTCGTTGGTGTCGAGGCATTCGACGCGGCCGACCATCTCATCGACGGTGCGGAAACCCAACTGCGCCATGTATTCGCGCAACTCGCTCGCGATGAACATCATGAAGTTCACCACGTGCTCGGGCTTGCCCTCGAACTTCTCGCGCAGCTTCGGATCCTGCGTCGCGATACCGACCGGGCAGGTGTTGAGATGGCAGACGCGCATCATGATGCATCCCGATGCGATCAGCGCGGCGCTCGCGAAACCGAATTCCTCGGCGCCGAGCAGACATGCGATCGCGACGTCGCGGCCGGTCTTGAGCTGGCCGTCAGCTTCGACCCGGATGCGCCCGCGCAGATCGTTCATCACGAGGATCTGCTGCGTCTCCGCGAGGCCCAGTTCCCATGGCGCGCCGGCGTGCTTGATCGATTGCAGCGGCGAGGCGCCGGTGCCGCCATCGTATCCGCTGATCAGCACCACGTCGGCCTTGGCCTTCGAGACTCCGGCGGCGACGGTGCCGACGCCGACCTCGGCCACCAGCTTGACGCTGATGCGCGCGCGGTCGTTGGAATTCTTCAGATCGTGGATGAGCTGCGCGAGGTCCTCGATCGAGTAGATGTCGTGATGCGGCGGCGGCGAAATCAGCCCGACGCCGGGCACCGAGTAGCGAATCTTCGCGATGAAGTCGTCGACCTTATGACCCGGGAGCTGGCCGCCTTCGCCGGGCTTCGCGCCCTGCGCCATTTTGATTTGCAACTCGTCGGCATTGACGAGGTAGTTGCTGGTGACGCCGAAGCGCGCCGAGGCCACCTGCTTGATCGCGCTACGGCGCCAGTCGCCGTTCGCATCGCGAATGAAACGCGCCGGGTCCTCGCCGCCCTCGCCGGTGTTGCTCTTGCCGCCGATGCGATTCATCGCGATGGCGAGGTTCTCGTGCGCCTCCTTGCTGATCGATCCGAACGACATCGCGCCGGTTTTGAAGCGCTTGACGATCTCGCTCGCGGGCTCGACCTCTTCGAGCGGGACCGGCGGCCGATCGGGCTTGAACTTGAACAGTCCGCGCAGCGTCGACAAGCGCCGAGTGTGGTCATCGACCGCGGCGGTGTATTGCTTGAACAGATTGTAGTTGCCCGAGCGCGCCGAATGCTGAAGCTTCGCGATGGTGTTGGGGTTCCACATGTGGAACTCGCCGCGCCGACGCCATTGATACTGACCGCCGACGTCGAGTTCGCCGTCGAGGTTGGCGGCGATCTGGAACGCATGCTGATGACGCGCGCCGGTCTCGCGCGCGATCTCCTCGAGGCCGACGCCGCCGATGCGCGACGCGGTCCAGGTGAAGTACTTGTCGACCACTTCGCGGCTGAGCCCGATCGCCTCGAAGATCTGCGCGCCGTGATAACTCTGCAGCGTCGAGATTCCCATCTTCGACGCCACTTTGATCATGCTCTTGCCGGCGGCCTTGATGATGTTCTTGACCGCGTCTTCCGGTTCGACGTCGTGGATGCGCCCGTCGCGAATCATCTCGGCCATGGTCGCGAACGCGAGGTACGGATTGACCGCCGCGGCGCCGTAGCCGACCAGCAGGCAGAAGTGCATCACCTCGCGCGGCTCGCCCGACTCGACCACGATGCCGCATCGCGTGCGCGTGCCTTCGCGAATCAGATGATGATGCACGCCGGAGCACGCGAGCAGCGACGGGAATCGCCGCATGCGTCGGCATCGACGCCGCGATCGGACAAGATCAGGATGCTGTAGCCCTGCTCGATGGCTTCGGAGGCCTCGCGGCAGATGCGATCGAGCGACGCCTTCAGCGCCGCCGCGCCGTCATTCACCGCATACAGCGTCGAGATGGTTTTCGCGCGCAGTCCCGGCTTGTCGAGGCGGCGGATCTTTTCGAGCTCGGCGTTGGTGAGAATCGGGCGCTTGACCTGGAGTTGCCGGCAATGGACCGGGCTCTCCTCGAAGAGATTCTGCTCCGCGCCGAGCGAGGTCTCCGCCGAGGTCACCATCTCCTCGCGAATCGGATCGATGGGCGGATTGGTGACCTGCGCGAACAGCTGCTTGAAGTAGTTGAACAGCGGCTGCGGACGATCCGACAACACCGCGAGTGGAGTGTCGGTGCCCATCGAGCCAACCGGCTCCTGCCCGTTCACCGCCATCGGCGCGAGCAGCATCTTCAAATCTTCGACGGTGTAACCGAACGCCTGCTGGAGCTTGAGCAGCTCGTGGTCCTTGATATTGATCGATCGGCGGCGAGGTCGGCGGCTCGGGAAGATTGTCGAGCGCGACGATGTTTTCGTTGAGCCATTCGCGATACGGCTGGCGCGCCGAGAGCGCGCTCTTGATCTCCTCGTCGTGCACGATGCGGCCGAGCTCGGTATCGACGAGGAACATTTTGCCCGGCTGCAGGCGGCCCTTCTGCTCGACGTTGTCAGGCGGGATGTCGAGGACGCCGGTCTCCGACGCCATCACCACGAAGCCGTCCTTGGTGACCAGGTAGCGCGAGGGGCGCAGGCCGTTGCGATCGAGCACCGCGCCGATCCGCACGCCGTCGGTGAACGTGATCGAGGCGGGACCGTCCCACGGCTCCATCATGCAGGAGTGGAACTCGTAGAACGCGCGCTTGGCCGGATTCATCTGCGGATCGTTCTGCCATGCCTCGGGGATCATCATCATGACTGCGTGTGGCAGCGAGCGGCCGGTGCGAGTCAGCAGCTCGACGCAGTTGTCGAACATCGCGGTGTCGCTGCCGGTCGGCTCGATGATCGGATGGAGCTTGTGGATGTCGTCGCCGAACAGCGGCGAGGCGAACAGCTTCTCGCGCGCATGCATCCAGTTGATGTTGCCGCGCAGCGTGTTGATTTCGCCGTTGTGCGCGACGAAGCGATACGGATGCGCGCGGTCCCAGCTCGGGAAGGTGTTGGTGGAGAAGCGCTGATGCACCATCGCAAGCGCGCTGACCAGCTTCGGGATCGATGAGGTCGGGAAAGAACTCGGGGATCTGGGTCGAGATGAGCTGACCTTTATATACGATCGTGATCGCACGACAGACTGCAGAAGTAGAACAGCTCCGGATCGCGCAGCCCGAGCGAGGCGAGCGCTTCGTTGGTCGCGCGTTTGCGGATGACATAGAGCTTGCGCTCGAGCGCAGGCCGCATCGGGCGTCGAGGCGCCGCTTGCCGATGAAGACCTGCCGAAACGCCGGCATCCCGCGCCGCGCGATATCGCCGCATGCGCTCGGGATGTGCGGAATGTCGCGCCATCCGAGAATGGTGAGCCCTTCGTCGCGCACCACGCGCTCGACGATCGCCTCGGCCGCTTTGCGCTTGTCGTCATCGAGCGGAAGGAACAGCATCCCGACGCCGTACTCGCCGCGCGCGGGCAGCTCGAAGCCGAGCTTCTTCGCCTCGCGCTGAGGAACTCATGCGGAATCTGCAGCAGCATGCCGGCGCCGTCGCCGGTGCGCGGATCGCATCCGCATGCGCCACGATGGGTCAGGTTGTTGAGCACCTCGATGCCCTTGCGCACGATGTCGTGCGAGCGCGTGCCCTTGATGTTGACGACGAAGCCGACGCCGCATGCGTCGTGCTCATGCTCGGGGCTCTACAGGCCCTGTGCCGGCGGTATGCTGTTGTGATCGTGCATGGTCACATCCTCTTGCTGTCCGCGATGACCGTTTTCACCGTGCCGTGGCGATGCTTGCGCGGCGTGACCGTTGCTCGCCACCTCAACCTCATCCTCCGCTCCCACCGAGATGGTCGTCGCGCTCAGTATGCGTCGACAGCACCACCATCGTTTCCGTTCGCGACACTCCCTCGATCGAGCGGATCGTGCTGATGAGCCGCTCCAGCGACGAAGTGTTGTGAGTTTTGATTTTCAGCAGAAAGGTATGTTCGCCAGTGACGTGATGACATTCGAGCACATCGTCGAGCATTGCGACGGTGTGCTCGAAGGCCGCGATCGCCTTGGGATGCGCGATCGAAACGCCGATGAACGCGGTGACATCCTTGCCGAGTTTGCGCGCGTCGACCGAGGCCTGGTAGCCGGTGATGATTCCGCTATCTTCGAGTTTCTTTACCCGATCGATCACCGACGGCGAGGAAAGTCCGACCTGCTCGCCGAGCTTGACCAGCGGGATCCGCCCCTGTTCCTGCGAGCGTCTCCAGAATTTGCAGGTCGATGGCATCGAGCTCGAGCGCTTCGGAGCCTAATTTCATAAGGAAAACCTCGATCGGAGACGCCGAAGTTATTCACTAATCGCGGGATGTGTCAACCTTTTCTTAGGTAAAAATCGTATCCTAGGCGAATTTGTCGAGGTTTCTATCTTCGACAACTGTGCTTTAAGAAGGTGGGAGCCGAGTTTCAGGCAGCAGGAACGGCTCTTGGATAAGCAGTTGCCTCAGATTGAGGCAGATCGCGTCGTTTGCGGCTAAGTTCCTAAACTCAATGGACGGCCGCTGGGCCGAGTGTTCAGAGACATCTCCGATTGCGCCCAAAAGCGGCGTAGGTCTGGGCTTCGAAGTCCGGATCCCAAGGACGATCGAAGGCGCTGGTTTTCACGATCACGAGGTTCCATCGGCAGGATTAACGAAGATGAACTGGAAGTAGATTCCCTCCGCGGAATAGGCGCCGTCTTCCGGAAACGTCCACCACTGATAGCCATAGCCGAGCGGCGAGCGTTTAAAGAGTTTTCCGGGCTGCACCTGCCGGACTATCGGGCGTGGTCGCATGCTCGATCCATTCGGCGGGAACGATCTGCTTGCCGTTCCACTTGCCGTGATTGAGAAACATCAGACCGAAGCGGCCGAAGTCGCGCAGGGTGGCATTGAGGCAACTGAATGCCGTCTCCATGCCGTTCGGGCCGGGCGCATCGACGTTCCAGAACGCGTCGTGCTCCATGCCCATCGGCTGCCAGACTTTTTCCGAAAGATAGTCGGCGAGCGACTTGCCGGTGACATGGCGTACCAGCCATCCGAGCGCCTGCGTGTCGGCGCCCTTGTAGGCGAATTTTGTGCCCGGCGGTAGGATCGCGGACAGTCCTTGAGGTAGTCGTTGAGCGGCGCGCTCTCATCGATCATGCCGTATTCGAACATCAGGTCCATGTCCGAGAATTGCCCCAGTATGTAGCGTTCGGTGAACCTCACGCCCGATGACATCTCGAGGATGGCTTTGATCGGCACCCCTGTCGTAGCCGCTGCCTTTCAGCTCCGGCACATAATCGGTGATCGGATCATCGAGGCTTTTGATTTTGCCGTCGGCCAGCGCGAGGCCGACCAGCGTCGAGGTAAACGACTTCGCCACCGACATCGAGGTGAAGGTGGAGGTTTCGCTGGCGCCGCCGAAGTAGCGCTCGTGCGACGATCTTGCCGTCCTTGATGACGAGGAATCCGGTGGTCTTGGTCTGGCGCAGCAGCTCATCGAGCGTGTGCGGGCGACCGTTCCATTGGTAGGTGACTTTGCCCAGCTGGTGATCTCGGCGCGGGCAACTCCGAAACGGCACCCGCGCGATGAACCACATGGAATGGGAAGATGCGATCCATGATGGCGAAACGACCCGTCGCGATAGGGCGCAAGGAAGTAGTTCGCGCGCGTGCCGACCGGCGCCGTATCGATGCATCGGCCGCAGCATCCTGCGCACGCGCCGAATGCCGCTATCAGCAGCGCGCCGCACAGCAGTCCGCTCGCGATCCAGCCAGATCGTACGAGTCATGGTGCAGGTCTCGCGCGCGGTTGTGATCGCGTCATTCGCCCTTGAAGTTCGCGGGTCGCTTCTCGACGAATGACTTCGCGCCCTCCACATGATCCTTGGTCCCGAACATCAGATGCTGCCCGTGGCGCTGGTAGCCATAGAAGTACGGCAGATTGAGATTCAGCCCGACCCGCAAGCGCTTCCTTCGCGAGGCGCTGGGCGAGCGGCGCCTGCTGCGCCAGCTTGTTCGCGAGCGCCATGGTCGCCTCGCCGAGTTGCGCATGCGGCACCACGCGATTGACCATGCCGATGCGCTCGGCTTCCTTCGCATCGATGATGTCGCCGGTGAGGATCAGCTCATACGCGCGCGCCAGTCCGACCAGCCGCGGCAGCACCAGCAGACCGCCCGCCTCGGGAATCAGGCCGCGGCGGATGAAGACCTCGCCGAAGCGCGCCTGGTCGGAGCACACGCGCATGTCGCACATCAGCGCGATGTCGCATCCGTAGCCGACCGCGGCGCCATTGACCGACGCGATGGTCGGCTTGGGATACTCGATGAGAAAATCCAGCGCGACCGGCGCATGCGAACGCCACTCCTCGATTTCCTTCGCAGCGTTTGGCTTGGCGTCGCGAAATTCCGGGTTGAGGAAAATTTCCTTAACGTCGTCGCCGGCGCAAAACGCGCGGCCCGCGCCGGTCAGTACGACGACGCGGACGTCGTTGTCGCGCTCGGCATCATGAAACGCATCGGCGATTTCGCCCCAGGTCCTGATGGTTCCCGCATTCATCGCATGCGGGCGGTTGATGGTGATGGTCGCGATCGCGTTTTGCTTTTCGAACAGAATTTCGCTGTAGGCCATGGCGTATGCTCCCGCGCGAGTCGTAAGCGACCCGGCATTCTGATCGGGCGTTTCGGTAATTTCAGCTTCGCAGAGAGGCAAAAGTTACGTCAAGCAAGCATTCGTGAGGATGAATCCTCACCCTATTTGCCGCCGCAGCGAGCGGATGTTGCTTCATGAATTCGAACATCTGCGCATTCCACTGCCGAGGGCCAACGCAAGTGATGTGCGATGCCGCGCACGGTTCCGCCTGCTGCCGACATCGCCGGTAGCCATCGGGCTGGTGCCGCAGGATGGCATCACATGCGGAGACCTGTTGCCGTCGGGATCGAGGATCACGTCCTCGAGGCTGATGCCGATCGAGCGCATCTGCTGCGCGAAGTTATTGCCGTTCGGGCAGATGCCGCCGATATCGCAACTGTTGCGCACATGCATCAGGGGGACATGGGGATTGAAGATTTGCACCTGCGCATTGGAGGTGGGTGCGCGAGGCACCGGCGTCTGCGGGCATGGATCGTTGAATGCGCCAAATGGATCGGGCGCCGAATAGACCGCGGCGGCTGCGACCGATTGGCGACTCGAGCGCATACAGCAGCGCCATCGCAGCGCCGTTGGACCATCCGGTCAGATAGATGCGCGCGGGATCGACCTCGCCGGTCGCGACTTCATCCTGAATGAAATGATCGATGGCCGCCGCATCGACATTTTCCTTGTACGTCGTTCCAGCGACAGTCACATCGCCCGCGGGACATGAGCTGGCGATACCAGTTGTCCCATCCCATCGCATTGGAATCGAGGCCCGGATAGTAGTGCGCGGTGTAGCGCCCCTCGGGCGCGAGCAGAATGAAACCGAGCTTCTTACCGCCAAGGTCAGCCTTGCCGATTTCGCCGACCAGGCCGGTCACCTTGACGGAATCGGCGGTGGCGAGGGAGCCGTGCACGAACACCACCAGCGGCAGCGGATTGTCGCGGCTGTGTTGTTCGGGTTCGTAGATGCAGGCATAGCGATCGGTGCCGTCGGAGTCCTTCCACGGGCCCAAAACACGCGCCGCTGAAGCAGATCGGATTGTGCGCGGTGACCGAATTCGCGACCAGGCCGTGATTGATCTGCCGCGGGCGCATCGCCAAATGGCGTGCATTGGTCGGTGGCGAACGCGAGTCGTGGATACCCCAAGCATCGCGCAGCGCAAAGGAGAGGCGACGCAGCATTTGTATTATCAATTCGCGACCATCACAGAGGCATCCATCCGGCGCCGGGAATTATTTCGTCGAGATCGATAACCAACAAGGTCAGCACCGCGGCTTGCACATTATGGCTGGCGGTTTGATTGAGCGCGACCTGTGTTCCGACACTCAGTTGAAAAGGGCCGAACAGGTACGCGAGGCCGGGGGTGACGCGCAAATCGGGCGGAGTGTTCTCGCGGCGTCCGAACGCGACCTGGTCATAGTTGAATTCCACGAATGGCGAGAGGCCGTCGCTCACGGACGGGCAAGCGGCAGCGGTTGGCCGGAAGCGGCGAGGTACTGCAGCGAATACGAGAGCGCCAGATTGAAGGAAATCTCGTCCGCTTGGGGACCTCCCCAGCTTGGCAGGTATGCCATGTCGTTTTGGATCGCGACCGGGCGCACGCCATCCAAGTGCATCGGGCAAATCGCCGAACCCCTTCTCCCATATAGGCGCGGACCGCCGCGCGAATGAGTTTCCGCGCCCTTTAGGGGATCGCCGGTGGAGGGCAACAGGTCGGCCGCAATCGCGAATACGTCTCATGCTGAGCGGAACTGAAAAACATCCATTTCGGCATAATCTCGACGCCGTCGAATCCTTCGGACGAATGCTCGCGCGAGCGTGACACGCTGTCGTAGGCCTGGCCGACCTCGATACTGATGTCTTGGGTAATCTGCTTTTCGATCGAGCCATCGAAGTTGAAATCGCTCGCGTGATACTCGCGGTTCCAGCCCGGCGCGAACTCCAGCTCGTTGTCGGGCGTGGCATCCTCGGTCACCAGCGGCTCGATAAAGATCCGTTTGCCGGTCTGTGCGCGAAGGCTTATCGCTGTCGTCACCACCAGCAACATCGAAATGACCAATTGCTTTGGCCAACCATCGCCCCCGCGCCATCACGCCTTATTTATGCGCGACGGCGCGGCGCGATTCAATTGGCCGCGATCTTGGGCGTGAAGCTGTCGAGTTCGAAGATGCCAAGCGCGCGCTCTTCCTCGGCGACCGCTTCGACGATTTTCGCGAAGCCGCCTTCGCCGAAAAGTTTTTGCTCCTGCTTTTCCATCTGCTCGCCCACCGCGTCGAATTCCTTTTCACTCATCATCTCGATGAAACGCGGGAAATACGATGGTGTCTTCGCGCGCGGCATGCGGCCGATACATCCGGATGAATTGGGTGACCGGATCGACGAGGCGGGTGTCCTTCGCGTTCGTGGTCGAGACCCGAATGATCTCATCGGTGAGTTTGCGCCCTGCCTGATGCTGCTCGAGAAGAATCGGAACGTCGCGTCCCGGCTTCGCCGGCGTTGTTGCGAAGCTTCGGGAAGATGAACTTTTCCTCGTTCTTCTCGTGATAGTCCTCGATGAATTTGCGGATGAGTTGCGCGCCGGTGAGGAAGGGATTGCCCGGGAAATCCTGGTGCGCCGCGATGCGCCGCAAACCTTCCTCATATACCAGCAGCACGCGACGCATCACGCCGTGCTCGCGCATCAGATCTTCAAGGGGACCGACGTCGCCCTCAGCTTCGCCCGCATCCTCGGTGGCCGCGGCGGGGTTGATCGCGACCACATATCCGCCGACCACCGTGAGCGCGGTCTTGCACGAGCTGGCCGAGAAACTTCCGTCTCTCAAGAATCATGGCAGACCTCCGTCTGAGCAGGTTGAAGTTGAGACGAACGACCTGATTCTATCCGACCACGCGGATGCGTCGCAGCGAGGTCGGGAGCTACCCGTTGGTGTACGCGTCGGTGCCCATCTCGAGCGCGTCCAGCCCGCTCCATTCGACTTCCGGGATGACCCGATTGCCGATAGTGCGCTCGACGATCATGAAGAACGCAGAGCGCCAGTCCGAATACCACCACGATATTGACGCTGACGCCGATGAGTCTGTGCGATCAGTTGTCCCGCGTCGCCATACAGGATGCCGCGCACGGGTCCCGCGACCGCGTTCCAGCCGTCGCCATAGCTGCCGTCGGCGAAGATACCGACCGCGAGCGCGCCCCAGATGCCGCATACGCCGTGCACCGCGATCGCGCCGACCGGATCGTCGATGCGGAAGTGGCGCTCCAGCACAATGACACCGAAGCGACCACCAGCAAGCCGGCGATGACGCCGATCAGCAACGCGCCGCGGGCGTGACGAATGCGCACGACCCGGTGATCGCGACCAGCCCGCCCAGCAGTCCGTTGCACGCCATCGCGACGTCGGGCTTGTGGAATCGAAACCATAGATAGAAGCAGCGCGGAGAGCGCACCCGCCCGCCGATGCGATCATGGTATTGGCCGCGATCAGCCCGATGCGCGGATCGGAGGCCGCCAGCGTCGAGCCGGCATTGAAGCCGAACCATCCGAACGCGAGGATCAAGGTCCCGATGCATCGCCATCGGAATGTTATGCCCCGGGATTGCCGCCATCTGGCCGTCGCGGCGAAATTTGCCGATGCGCGGTCCCAGTATGATCGCGCCCGCGAGCGCCGGCTATCCCGCCGGTCATATGCACCACCGAGGAGCCCGCGAAATCGACCTGCCCATGTCCGAGTCCGAGGTTGACGCCGAGTTGCGAAAGCCATCCGCCGCCCCACACCCAATTGCCATACAGAGGATAGAGGAACATCGACATGAAGAGGCCGTAGATCGCGAAGGCGGAAAATTTCCAGCGCTCCGCCATCGCGCCGGTCGGGATCGTCGCCGCGGTATCCATAAAGACCACCGCGAACAGAAACATCGCGAGGCTCGAGGGATCGTGACTCACGTTGAGCAGCGCGAACTTGCTCGCGCCGAGCAATCCCATAAAGATGTCCGCCGAGAGTGATTGAGAGCTCGCGATGCTCCAATCGCGGTCGCGCCGAGCGAGGACCAGTGACCGACGCCGCCCATCATCAATCCGTAGCCGGTCAGAAAAAATCCCACCACGCCGATCGGATAGATGATGAAGTTCATCGCCATCGTGTTGACGGCGTTCTTGGCGCGGGTGAAGCCGGTCTCCAGCATCGCGAAGCCGACCTGCATGAACATCACGAGGAAGCCGGCCACCAGCACCCACGCGAGGTTGAGCGATTGATCGAGGGGGAACGGCGCGCCGGCATTTTGCGCGTGCGCGATCGAGGGAAGCGAAGCTAGCGCGATGGCAGCCGCGGCAATCGGTCACGGAAACAGACTCTGCGGTAGCGCATCATCTCACCTCGCCTCGATACGAACGGTGCGGCCTCCCGGACGGCGCCGGATATCGATTCGCCAGCCAAATCAGAAACAGGAACGCCGCGATCAGCGAGACGAAGAAAGCCCCCACTCCGATCGCGCGTGCGAATGCCGCCGCCACTTGCAGGCTGGTCGGATGCAGCGCCTGCGCGCGATTGTGCACTGCGACCTGCGACGGATTCTCGCAGATCCTTCAGCATCTCGGCGGCGGTCTGGTAGCGATCGCGCGGGCGCGCGCTCGATCGCATGCAGAATGATTTCCTCGAGATGCGGATCGAGGTCGGCGCGAAAGCGGGTCGGCGGCTGCGGGTCCTCGCCGGTCTTGGCCTTCATCATCGCGTAGACGTTGGTCGCCGGCATAAGGCAGTTCGCCGGTCAACATTTCGTAGAGAATTGTGCCTATTGCGTAGATGTCGGTGCGCACGTCGCCGCGCCGGCCGCTGACCTGCTCCGGCGCCATGTAGTCCGGCGTCCCGATGGTCGAGGAGAGCCCCGACCAGGTGAGGCGGCGCGCCGATTCATCCAGCGCGATGCCGAAGTCCATGATTTTCAAAATGCCGTCCTCGGTGACCAGCACGTTCTCCGGCTTCAGATCGCGATGCACCACTTTCTCGCTGTGCATGTAGACCAGCGCGTCGCAAAGCTGGCGCGCATAATTCGAGCGCCCTCTCGGTCGCCATCGGGCGCTGATCGCGCATGAGCGCGCGCAGCGAGATGCCGTCGACGTACTCCATCGCGATGTACATCCGGCTTTTCTTTTCCGGGGTCAGAACCTTGACGATGTGCGGATTGTTGAGGCGGCGGCCGACCTCTTCTTCGCGCTGGAAGCGCGAATAGAAGACCACGTCGCTTTCGAACTGAACGTAGGGAACCTTGATCGCGACGGTCTGGCCGGTGCGCGTATCGATCGCCTTGAAGATCGACGCCATTCCGCTGCGCGCGATCACCTCGGTAAGTTGGTACTGATCGAGCTTTTCGCCGACGCTGACCTCGCGCATGAGAATCGGCGCCGCTCCCGTAGGCGCATGGGCGCGGACGTTAACATCCGCGCCGAAGACGTGGATCAATGAGGGTGCTTCAGCCGCGGCGCAGAACAGGTTTTTGATCCGTGCCGAGCAGACCCGCGGGCGGAGCGACTCGGGCGTTTCCGCCGAGCTGCTTGAAAATCGCCACCGTCAGGTTATCGTGGGTGCCGCGACCGTTGGCGTTGCGAATCAGCTTTTGGCATCGCGTCGGCGGCGGAGAACTCGCGCGTCAACATGATCAGCTCGGTGGGCCTCGAGAACGTTGTAGAGGCCGTCGCTGCACAGAATCAGCTCGTCGCCCTTGCGCAGCGGCATCGTGATGCGATCGACCGATACGATCAGCTCGCGGCCGAGGCTGCGCAGCAGCGCCGAGCGATCCGGATGAGTTGCGGGCGCGCTCCTCGCTCATCAGACCCATCCGCACCCGCTCGCCGACCATCGTATGGTCCTTGCTCATCTGCGTGATGCTTGCCGCCGCGCAGCAGAAAGAGCCGGCAATCGCCGATGTGGGCGGCGTTGCAGCACGCCATTTTCGATCGCGACCGCGGTCAGCGTGGTGGCCATCCGGCGCAATTCGGGAACCGTGAAGGCGAAGTTGTAAACCTCGATGTTGGCGCGTCTGAATCGCGCGATGCAGCCGCTTGCTGCGCGCCCAATTCGCGCGGACTTTCGCGTATACGCGCTGAGGAGGATCTCGACCGCCATCTTGCTTGCGATCTCGCCGCCCTCGTAGCCGCCTACGCCATCGGCAACTGCGAAAGACGACCGCATCAGGGGCTTCGACAAGCTGCCCGCAGAAGTCCTCGTTGTTGGAACGGGTGGTTCCAGATGTCCGAAAGCATCGCCAGTTCGAAGGTCGCGGGAATCGGTTCAACGGAGACATCCTGCTCAGTAGTCAGCTTTCGCCAAAGCTTCCAACCC
Source organism: uncultured delta proteobacterium (assembly GCA_963848285.1). GTDB lineage: Bacteria > Desulfobacterota > Binatia > Binatales > Binataceae > DATGKG01. The sequence goes on from CAWKCZ010000003.1 coordinate 848,853, forward strand.
GCCCCATGCGATGAAAATGTCTGCGGGGGCGAAACCGCATTGACGGCTCGCCCCCGAGCTTATCGACGCGGTTATTTTCGTCACACCGGCTTGGCGACCATGATCGTGCTTTTACCCTTCTTTCTTCGAGTTGCGCACGAAGTAGATCGCACCATAGAGCCCCCAGATTATCGACAGATCCGAATGCCATCAGCGGCTCTTTCGGGCTGCCAATCCCCATCGAATGGTCCGATGATGTAGAAGGCAAGGCAAGCGAAATTCGCGATCGCTCCGAAAATCGGCACCACCATGTGTTTGAAGCCGGAAAACTCATGATGCTCCTTGAAGGCCACGATGCAGATGATGTTGGTAAGTCCGTAGAGCAGGAAGGTTCCGAAGTTGGAGAGCAACGTGACCAGCAACAAACCATTGGGCAAAGACGCGAGATACGCGTTGCTGCCGATTCCGATTGAATACCAGATGTTATGCGGAAGCGTGCGCGATGGTCTTGTCATCGGGCGCGGAGCCGCCGCCGAAGATAGTACAGAGCGCCATACGCGCCGACGCACTGCCGAAATCGTCGCCAGCACCCAAATCGCGCGATGCGGGGTCAGGTTGTCGCCGTGCAGCATCCCGAAGTGTTCCGGAACTTCCTCGTCACGGCCCATCGCATAGGTCACGCGCGCGCCGGTGTTGATGCAGCTTAGCGTGGTGCCGATCAGCGCGAGGAATACGGTGAACGCTTCCAGCAGCATGAAGGCCTGGCCGTGACCGCCCATCAGCGCATTGCCGAGGATGACCATCATATCGCCGAGTCGGCGCCGCCGAAGCTTTGGCTTCCGCAAGGCTGTAGGCACTGCTCAGGAAGTAGTTAGCCGCGAAGTATTCGATCAGGTAGCAGAATAGCCCCTGGATGGTGAGCGAAAGGAGCACGCCGCGCGGGATGTCTTTCTTGGGGTTCTTGGATTCTTCGCCCAGCGCAGTGACCGATTCGAATCCGACCAGCAGCAGGATTGCGACCGTCGCCTGCATCATCATCATTGCCGATGCCGTGCGGCAGGATAACCGACAGACGCGTTGGCATGGGCCGGGTGATCGCCGGTCAGGGCGTAGTGGAGCGTCGCCGGAATGGTGTTTCCATTGGGGTCGAGCGCAAGGCCCATTGAGCCTTCGGGATGCGAGAGTCGGTACGCGATCGCGAGCGCCGAGAAGAACAGCAGCGCGACGATCTGTATGCCGTTGATGGCGACATTGACGCCGGTCGAGCCGTTCACACCGCGAAACGCGATGTAGGAAACAGCATACGAGAAGATAATGGCGACAGCGCCATGAAGACCGGGCCGGGGATTCCGGCGTTCATCGATACCCGGTGACAAGGTGCCGACGATGTAGCCGATTCATACGCCCATCGTCGCGACCATCACTCCCGGATAGACCCAGTAATACAGATGCGACGCCCATCCGATCACGAACTTCGCGATGCGTGAGAAGCGGTAGGCGGTAGTGGTGTTCAGAAAGGCCTGCTCCGCGAACAAGGTACGAACTTCCCGCCCCCGGGATAGAGCTTTGCCAGCTCCGAGTAGGAGATCGCGGTCGCGTAGGCCAGCGCGAGTGCGACCACGATTCCAGCCCACATCGCGATCGCCGATGGGTATGCCTGGTTCGCCTGGACAAAGAACGTGATCCATAAAAATGCGCCGGGCGCGATCAACGCCATCGCGTTCACGGTTACCCCCGTGAGCCCGAGCGTCGCTTTCATCTTTGGCGCTTCTTGCTCAGCCATCTCTCCTCCTTAGCCGTCGATTGTTTTCGGGACGAGAACTTCCCACCCGAGACAGCTTGGAGCAGGGCCTTAGGGCAAGAAAAATGCCACTAAAGTAGAATATAATGCTTGCGTATTTGCAGGACCGCAATACGTCAAAATGCGCAGTCGATAAGCAGCAGCCTATCCGACAAGCATCAAGTTCTAGAACTTAAGATGGAGCCGAAATCCCTTTTTTCGATGGATGATGCCGCTCAGAAAACGAGCAGTTCTCAAGCCGTAGTCGACCGGAACTCTTGGTACTCCGATGGCTACCATCAGCAGAGGGCTCTTTCCGGCAGCGTGTGGTGAGAGGAACTTCGTTGTTTCGTCGTCGTAGAAGGTTAGGCCAGTGGCGCCTCGATCCAGCGCATAGCTCGCCAGGTAGGCGCGTCCCCCGAGAATGCCCGCCTCGAGGTGGGCATCGCGATAGCCACGATTTCCGCACGCCTCCAGCGCCCGCTCGAGGTCTGCCATGTAGATGAGGAGCGCCGAGCAGTCGTAACCAAGCAATTGCTCGAGGCACAGGTATCCCGCGTGAGCGCGGAGGTCGCCGGCCTTGAGCAACTCGAACGATTGCGCCTCGCGAGTCGAAGTAGTAAGAGCCCGGGCTGAGGTCGTCCACCGCATTGACGATGAGGTAGGTATCCGTAAAGCGCGGAAAATCGACATTTGTATGCCCACTCGAGGCCGAAAGGATCGTCGTCAGCTCGTCGGCGCCGATCGCCTCATGTGCGAAGGTGCGGGTCGAGCCGCGGCGCAGGATCGTGTCGCCGAGCCCGCGCGCATCGGCAGGATCGATGCATCTCAAAGTGGAATCGCTCACCCGTGGTCATAGCGGGAGGTATCGAAACCTTGGCGCTGGCGACCTTGGCGACTTCCTCAGGAGAGGCAAGTCGCGACTCGCGATGCATCTTGACGAGCGGCTGATATACGACTTCCTTCGATAGCTCGATCGATTCCAGTTCCAGCTGGTCAGCGGCGGCGATGGCGCCATCGCTTCTCCGTTGAGCCAAGCGCAACGAGGCACATCGCGCCCTCGCTGCCCGCCGTCCAAGCCGATCAGCGACTCGATATCTGCATCGATAAAGGCCGAGATGACCTCGGCGCTGATGCCCTCGGCCGCCGCCGCCGCAAGCAGGTTGGCGAGGATAGTTCCGCTATCCCAGAAGCAATAGCGATAGGCGCGTGCGCGATACTTCCATGCGCTGCGCCAGAACATCGCGCTCATAATGAGAATCGCGCGCGCATTCGCGATCGAGGGACGGCTCGCAGTCGCGCGTGGCGATAACTTCGCGCCAGTCGCCGCGGCGCAGCCCGCGCACTTTTAGATCGGCAGGCGAGAAGTGATAGAGCCCGGTTTCCATCCCATCGATATCGGCCGCTGCGATGTACGTTTCGATCGGATAGAGCGCGCCGGCCGAGGCCGACGCGCGAAAATGATAGTCGTCGCCATCGACTTTGCGCTGACGCGTCAACCCATTGGCGCAGAAGAGGATCCGCGTAAGGGTCGCGAGGTCGAGTTCGTTGCTTCCGCTCGCCGGAGTCGCGATTGCTTCCAGCGTCGGCAGCGTCGGCAGGTCGAGATCGCGCGGCAAAGACATGGTGCCGGCTGCGGGATAAATCTTGTAAGGCCCCGGCCGATTGTCCCAGTCGAGTGGGTACGCGCCGGCACGCACGCTGGTGTACGAATGCTTGGTGATCTCGTGATAGTCGCGCGCCGCTTGTATGTCGAAATTTCCCACAGAGCTCCGTTCGCCTTGTCCCATACCGATCGTTCAATGATGCGATTTTCCGGGTTGTTCCGCGTCGCGTTGTTCGTGCTATACGGAAAAATCGACGCTGCAAGGAGACATTACCATGGCGCAACGGCTGACGTCTGCCGAAGTCAAAGGCCTCTTCGAAAAATGCAACAACTGGGGCAAATGGGGTAAGGACGACCAGCGCGGAGCGCTGAACTACATCACCGACAAACAGGTCGCGCGGGCGGGCAAGCTGGTGCAGATCGGGCGAAACCGCGTCATGCGCGCTTGCCACTGCCGGTCACTCCCGCGGCCGACAATCCCACCCCCGTAACCCATCTGATGGTGCAGGCGGGACACGATGCGCATCATACGCCACTGCCATATGCGGGCGATTATTTCGCGATTTCGTTTCACGGGATGGCGACCACCCATATCGACGCGCTCTGCCACGTGTTCTGGGAAAAGAAGATGTACAATGGCTTCGATGCGAGCGAGGTCGGTTCGCACGGCGCGCGCAAATGCCCCATCGACGTGACCCGCACCGGCGTCATCAGCCGCGGCGTGCTGCTTGATATTCCCAAGCTTAAAAAAGTCAACTGGCTGGAAAAAGGCGAGGCGATTTTTCCGCAGGATCTCGATGCTGCCGAAAAAGAACACAAGATCCATGTCGAGGAAGGCGACATCCTGCTGGTGCGGACCGGTCGCGCTGCCAATCAAGCAAAGCCAAGGGCGCCTGGGACCCCGCCGAGGGACTGCCCGGCCTCGACGCGAGCTGCTTGCAATGGCTCCATGATCGCAAGGTTGCGGTGCTCGGCTCCGACGCGGTCAGCGACGTAATGCCGAGCGGCTACGAGGGCTGATGCTGCCGGTACACGTCGGCACCCTGGTGATGATGGGCATTCATCTAATCGACAATGCGGACTTCGATTCGCTCGCGGAGAAATGTCAAGAAGCATTCGCGCTACGAGTTCATGTTCTCGATGGCGCCGCTGATTCTCGAGCGCGGAACCGGCTCGCCGGTGAATCCGATCGCGATTTTTTAATTCTGCCTGAACTTGCGGCTTTTGAGGGACGGATCGAAAGGTCCGTCTCTTTTCTTTTTTACTTCGCGGATGATGCGATAGTGATCGGAATTTCGAATTTCAGCGATTGCGGCATCTTACAAATCGTATCGTTACACTCCTGAAAGGTCACTTTTCCGCTGAGTTTGTAGTCGCCGGGTTTCAGATCGGGGCGCAACTTGATGTCGCCGGACGCGTGCACGCTGCCTTTGTAAACCGGTAAGGTCTGCCCCAGCGATTCGAACTTCACCATCTCGGGTTTGGGAAAATCCATCGATTGTTTCGCGACCACACCGCTATCGAAGATGATATCCGTAGCGACGTAATCGGTCGCGATCGGTTTCCCATAGACGTGCCACGGCGGTGCGATGGTGAAATCCGCGCTTACCTTGACCTCCTGCCCGGGCTCGGCCTGCGTAACCGCCGGCTTGATGACCGCTTGCACATCGCCCGCCTGCACCATCGCAGTCTTGTTGTCAGCCGGCGTGCCGAGTTGATCCATTACGCTGTCGGCGCGCGCGAGGGTGGAGGAGACCGCGATGAACGCCAGAGTCATAGCCGCAAATGTTTTTCCCATCTTCATCGGATCGAGATTATAGATGAGACGTGAGCGCCAGTCGTCAAACACGCGTATCACAACTTACGAATCGACGGAGTGGGGCTTCCCGTCCATCGATATTCAAATGCCACCGCCAACTTCACTTTCATTACCAGTCGCGGCCGAAAGCATGCGAGGCACTCGCCATCGCGATCGCGCACGCCAATTTCTGCGGTGCGCGGTACCCATTGGGATCGAGGTAACGTGCAAACCCTCGCCCTCGGAGGTCGTGAAAATCGGCGGTGAAGTCGGTGCGATAATCCGCCATCTGCGTCGCAGTGTCGAACCATCTGCCGATCTCCTCGAGTTCCGCGGTCCGATGGAAAATCGCTTCGGCGTGTGCGGTCTTGAGCGCGAGGCTGCAATACCACGCGCCGCGAGCAGAATCATTGAACCGCCCGCCCTCCGGCCGCCGATGACGGAACGCGCCCATAATGACCGTCGCCATCGGCTGGACCATCACCCATTCCTCGCGCGGAATCGTGTGCAGGATGCCAAGCTGGTTGCTGATGCGATCGTTGGTCCAGCCTTCGAGTTGGAAAATGGCTTCGAGGTCTTCAGGCGCACCGATCTGATCGAGGATTCCGACCGATGGAAACCGGCTGGGGATCAGGCGATGTGCGCCTTGCCACCGAAGATGATGAAGGGGTGGATTCAATCTTCATCCGCCGCGCCGCGCCGCGCATCCAGTAGCCGCCGGACCTGGAACAAGCCGTCGATGCCGGCGTCGATCATAAAGTCGAGCGGTGCCCTACTGCCGAAGATCGGATTCGAGTTGCGCAGCTTGATCCATTGGTCCGCGAGTTCCGTTTGAGGGTAGAGAATGTGCAACGCTTGTAGATTCCGAGCAGCAACGAGATCCGGGTCAGCATGTCGTAGGCAAGCACGCCGACCTGGCCCGCTTTGTATTTGTGATAGGTCGAGGTCGCGGGCCATCCGAGCAGCCCGCGCTGTTGATTAACGCTTAGTTCTCACTTCGCGACGAGGTTGAAGAACGCACGCATTGCGGGACCCGACAATCTGCGTCGAACTACCGGATCCTGGCGATTCCCACCCTCGAATTGAGCGGTCCGCGCAACTGCTTCTCGATGCTTCATCTATGGATGTCATCCTCCATATATGGAGCATAGTCCACAAACAAAAAGGGCCGGCTCGGAGGTCGAGCCGGCCCTTCAATACAAAACCGCGTCAAGCTACGGCAGCGGCGCCGCAGTCACGATGGTCGGCCCCTCGTGCTTCGGCACGCTTCGGCTGCTGCTTGCGCTTCATCGCACTCTCGATGATCGGGTGCGAGGCGCTCGGCCTTCTTCTTCGCGTTCTAACTGCTCGCGCTCCTTGAATTCGGGCAGCACTTCCTTGCCGAACAGGTTGAGCGAGCTGCAGATGTCCTCATGCTTGTTTTTGCCGGCCTGCGAAATGAACACCACCTGATCGACGCCGACGTCTTCGTATTCGCGCAGCTTCGCGCGGATCTTGTCCGGGGTGCCGACGCACGCCGCTTCGCCGCCCATTCCCGGCATCTGGAACTTGTTGTTCTTGAAATTCGTCCAGATGTTGGTCTTTCCTACTTCGTGCTGACCGAAGAAATAATGATGTCCGAGCGCGTAGGAGAAAAAGTTCAGCCCCTCCTCGCCCATCGCCTGCGCGCGCTGCTCGTCCTGATCGCACATGAAGCCGGTCACGATCGCGATGTTCGCGTTAATGGCGTAGCCGATCGGCTCACATTCGTTGGCCAGCGTCGTGTAGTAATCGTTGACCCACTGCTTCGCTTCTTCGGGCGAGATGAACGCGAAGGTCAGCGCGCCGATGCCGAGCTTGGCCGCGAGGTGGATGGTTTCGCGCCGCGAGCACGCCACCCACAGTGGCGGATGCGGCTTCTGCACCGGCTTCGGCACCACGTTGCGCACCGGCATGTTGAAATATTTTCCGTCATGACCCAGGAAAGGATTCTCGACCAACATGCGCGCGATCGCGCCGAGCGATTCCATCCACATCTCGCGCTTGTCGGCGCGCGGAATGCCGAAACCGCCCAGCTCCAGTTCCGCCGATGATTCGCCGGTGCCGAACTCGACTCGGCCGTTGCTCACCAGGTCAAGCGTCGCGATGCGTTCCGCCACGCGCGCGGGATGATTGTAGCCGGGCGGCAGCAGCACGATGCCGTGGCCGAGGCGGATATTTTTGGTGCGCTGGCTGCACGCCGCGAGAAAAATTTCCGGCGCCGACGAATGCGCATACTCTTCGAGGAAGTGATGCTCGACTTCCCACATGTGATCGATGCCGAGTTTATCGGCGAGTTCAACCTGATCGAGCGCATCCTGGAAAAGTTTGAGCTCATCGCCCTCGTTCCACGGGCGCGGTAGTTGATGCTCATAGAATGTTCCCAGTTTCATCGCTGAGTGGGATCTCCTGTTGCGATGCGAAATATCGTCAGCGGACGCCTAGACGAGGGGCGGTTCGTCGTTGTGCGAGATCCTTGCGCGGCACGAACAGGGTCCGCTCGACCATATCGATAACTTCGCGCTTGCGCCGTTCGATCACCGCCGGCTCGAGCAAGATTGTTATTCCACAGCCGCCGCACCATCGCCGCCGTGGTAAAAAATCCGATCGTGATCGAATTGAGGCTGAGCAAAAAATGAAACGGGTCGACTTCCTCGCGAAACTCGCCGGCGCGCTGACCGCGAAAAATGAAATTGACGCCCATCGCGAACAGCGGCGGCACCCGCCGCTTGAGGAGCTGGCGCCCGACCCCGCTCTCCTCGGTCATCTCATGCCAGATGATGCGCATCGAGTCGGGACTCGCGCGCGATGTAATCGATCGCGCCGACGATCGCCGCGCGGCAGGCCTCGTGGTATCCGCCGCGACCCGGAGAGAAACTTCTGCGCGGATTCCTCCATCCCTTCGAAAATGTTGATCCAGCACCGCAATGTAGAGTTGTTCCTTGGAAGGAAAATGATGCAGCAGCGAGGGCGCCTTGATTCCGATGCGCCGCGCGATATCGCGCAGACTGGTGCCGCGATAGCCGTGCTCGGCGAACAGCGCCTGCGCGACCGCCAGAACGCGGTCGCGCGTATCCGGCGGGCCGATGAATCTCGACAATTTTGCCGACGAGCGCAGCTTTTATGGATGCTTCGAGGCATCGACTCCGCTTCGCGATAATCTACCTAACGGACGTTAGGTGGTCAACTTACGCTCACCAAACCATTTCTCCGCATCGAAGAGACTGTCGCAAGCGCAGCCGTTCTAATTTTTTGGCCTTCGTAGTAAGACTCCGCAACATCAGCGTTCTGTGAGGCAACCATGATGCCCAGCGATCTCCATTTCAAGCCGGCTTACGAACTTGCCGCGATGATTCGGCGGCGCGAGCTCAAGCCCAGCGAGCTGATGGCGGCCGACCATCGAGCGCATCGAGGCAGACCAATCCGAAGCTCAACGCATTCGTCGCGTTGCGCAGCGATGCCGGCGATGGCCGAGGCGCGCGCACTCGATGAGAAAATCGCGCGCAAGGAGGAAGTCGGACCGCTGGCTGGTCTGCCGCTCGGAGTGAAGGACCTCGAAGACGCGGCGGGCCTGCCGACGACGCATGGCTCGGTGCCGTTCAAGAATCTGATCGCCGAAGAAAGATTCGGTGCAGGTCGCGAGGCTCAAGGCGGCCGGCGCCATCGTCATCGGCAAAACCAACGCGCCCGAATTCGGCTACACCGCCATTCACCAAGAACGTGCTGTTCGGCCCGACGCGCAATCCGTGGAACCTCGAGCGCACGCCCGGCGGATCATCGGGCGGAAGCTCGGCGGCGATCGCGGGCGGCGTGGTGCCGCTCGCGACCGGCTCCGATGGCGGCGGCTCGATTCGCATCCCCGCCTGCTACGTCGGATGCTTCGGGCTCAAGCCGTCGTTCGGCCGCATCCCGAATGGATCCCTCGCTCGGAGATGCAGCAGTGGAACGACACCGCGGTGGTCGGCGCGCTGACGCGCACGGTGCGCGATACCGCGATCTTCATGGACGTCGCGATGGGCTATCATCCGGTCGATCCCGACTCGCTGCCGCATCCGGGGATCTCATACGCCGCGATGCTGGATCGGCTGCCGAAAAAATTGCGCATCGCGTTTCATCCCGACTTCGGCCACATCGTGCAGCGTGACGTGAGCCGCGAGGTAGAAAAGGCGGTCGGTGTGTTTCAAGGACATGGGGCATGAGGTCACGTCATCACCGATACGCCGCCCGAGACCGGCATACGCATGGCAGCGCGTCGGCGGCGGTCGCAGGGCGCTCGCGATGCTGTGGGAGTACATCGATCCGCATCGGAGCGATTTCGGCCGCGCATTTCTGAGCGGCACCGAGGCGGCGAAGCATCTGACCTGGCGCCACTACGGCGAGGCATATCGCACGCGGCTTAAGTTCAACGAATGGATTCGCGGCATCTTCGAGCGCTTCGATCTCCTGCTGACCCCGACCCTACCGACGGAAGCATTTCCCGCCAAGGGACCGATGCCCACGGAGATCGATGGCAAGAAGCTCGCCAGTCCGCTGGAGGCGGTGGTGTTCACCTATCCGATCAATCTGAGCGGGCATCCGGCGGCCTCGGTGCGCGCGGGCCTCACTGACAGTGGCATGCCCTGCGGCCTACAGATTGTAGCGGAGCGTCATCGCGACGATCTGGTGTTGCAGGCTTCGTACGCCTACGAACAGGCGCGCCCCTGGAACACAAGTGGCCGGAGATTTGAAACCTACTGGCCGAATTGCTTCTTCACCACGGCGAAGGCCTCGTTGGTGACCTCCAGGGTGCGCTTGATGTCCTCTTCGGTGTGCGCCGCCGAGAGAAACCAGTTGTGGCGCGGATGTAGATAGACGCCATGCTTCGCGGCCTCGCCGCAGAACAGCTTGTTGCGCGAGTGCTTGTCTGCGTCCGCCTTGAAGCTCATGTAGGGCAGCGCCGGGCGGCCCAGACCACGTCACCTCGATGCCGTGGCTGCGCGCCTGCGCCAGCATCCCGTCGCGCAGCATCTCGCCGAGGGTGCGCATCTTCTCGATGCCGCCGGTCGCTTCGAGTTCGTCCAGCGTCGCGAGGCTGGCCGCCATCGGCACCGCGCTGGTGAAATACGATCCGGTGAAGAAAACTTCCGCCGCGGCCTTTTTCAGGCTGTCGATTCCCACGCAAGCCGACAGCGGATAGCCATTGGCGATCGCCTTGCAGTAGGTCGAGAGATCCGGGCGCACGCCGAAGACTTCGCCCGAGCCGCCCATGTGAAGGCGGAAGCCCGCGCGCACATCATCGAGGATGAAAACCATCCCGTTGTCGTCACATAGTTTGCGCACGCCGCTTAAGAATCCTTCGACCGGCAGCTCCGAATCATGGCCCGCGTCATGACGAAACGGCGAGATGATGAGCCCCGCCAGCTTGCCGCGATTCTCCTCGACGACGCGCTTCAGGCTCGCGAGGTCGTTGTAGCGGAAGTACACGATGTTGGCGCGATCCTCGGGCGTGACGCCATTGGGAACCGGCGTCACCCACGCATGCGCGCCATGATACGCGCCCTCGGCCATCGCGATTTTCGGCCGGCCAGTCGCATGGCGTGCGACCTCGGTCGCCCAGGTGCATACGTCGGAGCCGTTCTTCGCGAATGCCGCCCAATCGGCGAAGGGCGTGATCGATACGAGGCGCTCGGCGAGCTCGACCCATCGCGGCGTCGGTGCGTTGAAGCAGTTGCCCTCGGCGGCTTGCTTGCGCACCGCTTCCTCGACGCGCTGATTCAGATGCCCGACGACGATGGGGCCGTAGGAGCACATGTAGTCGATGTATTCGTTGCCATCGACATCCCAGATGTGGGCGCCCTTGCCGCGCGCGAAGAACGACGGATACGAACCGGGAGTGAGCAGCAGCGGCGTCTGATGCCCATAGATGCCGCCGGGGACGACTTTCTTCGCGCGTTCGAACAGGGCTTCACTCTGGGTGAATTGATACGGCTTCACGATGAGATCCTCGCATGCGCAATGGCGCCGGAATGATCACGAGAATCCTACGCTCGCGCGAGCGATGCGAGTGAAGAGGAACTGCGGAACGTGAAAACAAAGGCGCCGAGGCGGCGCATGAGCGCCCGGTCCTCGGCATCCTCATCAATGCGATTTATTGGCGAACGGTGAGGTAGAGCGGCTTTGCCGGCTGCGCCCGGAATCAGTCCGACGCGCGCGATTTCCTCGCGGAAGATGGCGCGCGAAAGCGGCTTGCACAATACTGCGGATGCTCCCAGCTGGTAGCATTCGGCGATGTCGCGGTCGTAGCCGGAGCTGGTGATGACGAATAGCGGCACGTTCTCGCAGGCCGTGCTGCCGCGGACGGCGGAGAGCACCGAGAAACCCCCATTGTCGGGCAGACGCAAATCGACCATAAAAAGGTCGGGACGATCTTCGGAGGTGAAATGCCCGATCAGCTCGACCGCCTCGTCGGCGTTCTGCGCGTGGATCAGCTCGATGCATTCGCCGAGCACCTGGCGCGCGACCGTCAGCGCGACGAAGGCATGGTCGGGATTGTCCTCGACCAGCAGGATGCGAATCCCGATGGGATCGCCCGGAGCCTCGATTTTCCTCGATGCGCTGGATTTCTTCTTTCATTTTTACCCGACGCTCTGTGATCAGACGAATGGCGTGCATGAGAAGGATTCGCCCCCGACTCCAGAATCTCATGCATCAATCTGTGGTGGCGCTGGTAGCATCAGATGATCCAATTGCCGTGCCATGACGATGAGGCGTTCGTTCGTTTCGATACGACTCCTATGCCGCTATAGTGCCAGCAGCTTGACAAGTCGGAGTAACTGCTCCGATAACATCGCTAATGGATGAAATTTCCTGTGTAGATTCATTTGATTTTCGTCTTCGCGGACTGCGCATCTGAGTGGCCCACTGTTACGGCAAAAGTAGCGCGATCGAGACAATCTGCAGCAGTCGAGGTGCCACAATGAAACATCGCCCTCGCGTGCGAATGTTTCAGTCACCGTAGCAAAAGTGACCGTCAGCTAAGGAAGGAGTGGTGCATTGGCTTTCCTGAATCGCCTGTTTCAGTCCAAACTGCTCAATCATCCTCGCATCCGGCGTTACACCGCGCTGGTCAATGAAGACCTGACCGCGACCTATTCGCGCGATATCCAGAAGTGGCTGCTGGTCGCGCCAATCATCGGCGTCATCACCGGCCTGTTCATCACCGGCATCGCGACGCTGATCCTCGATACCATCTGGGTCCGGGTCCTTACCCTACTATTTGTTACATCATTGGGCCATCGTGGTCGGGATTGCTGATCGGATTCGTGTTCACCGGCCTCATCATGCAGTACGGCACCCCGGATCCCGATGAGCATTCCACCGAGGAGATAATTCGCTCCTATCACGAGCATCAGGGCGATATCGACGTGCGTTCGTTCTGGTGGAAAATCCTCGCCGCGGTGACGACCGTTGGATCCGGGGGCAGCGCTGCGCTGGAAGGGCCCAGCATTTATGGCGGCGGCGCGATCGGCTCCTGGCTATGGATCAAGCTGCGGCGCTTCGGGCTGGAGCCGCGCGATCGCCGCATCATGCTGATCAGCGGAGCGGCCGCGGGCATGGCCGCGGTGTTTCGCGCACCGCTGACCGGACTCGTCTTCGCGCTCGAGATGCCGTACAAGGACGACCTCGCGCACGAGGCGGTGCTGCCCTCGCTGATCGCGTCGGTGGTTTCCTATGCGACGCTGGTGGCGTTCGTCGGCTCGGAACCGCTGTTCGGATTTGCCGGCAGCACCAGCTTCGCAGAAAGCGATCTGCTCTGGTCGGCGCTGCTCGGCGCTGATCATCGGCGGAGTCGCGATTGTTTATGACATTACATTTCGTCGCGTGCGACGCTTCTTTGTAACGCTGCAAATCCCACATGTAGCCAAGCTGGTGACCGGAGGTCTGGGTACCGCATTATGCGGGCTGCTCTTCGTCAGCATCTACGACACCACGACTGATTCCGATCGGCCCCAACTACGAAGCGGTGCGAGAAATCCTCGCAAAGTCGCATCCGTCGCAAATGCTCCTGGTTTTCGCTGTTTTCAAACTCGCCGCGACAATATGCTCGCTCGGCTCCGGCGGGGTGAGCGCGATGTTTGTGCCGCTTGCTGCTGGCCGGCGGATGCATCGGGAATGCATTCGGTCAATCTATCGTGCATAGCAACGCGGTCGACTTGTATGCCGCGGTGGGAATGGCCGCCTTTATTTCGGGCGGATACAAAACCCCGCTCACCGCAGTGGTGTTCGTCGCAGAAACCACCGGCGGTCATTCTTATCTGATCCCGAGCCTGATCGGTGCGGCGGTTGCCTACGCGGTCTCAGGCGAGGCCTCGGTCTCGGGCGACCAGCGCCTCCATGAGATGGTGAAAATCGCCGAGCTGAATGGCGCCACCGTCCGCGATGTGATGCAGACCCACGTAATCAGTGTGCAGGCGGACGCTACCGTCCGAGACTTTCGCGCCAGCATTGCCGCGCGCCATCGCCACACCATGTTCCCGGTTTATGATCACGACAAGCTCATCGGCACCATCGAAACCGTGGTGCTGCCGCGAACCGATCCGGCGAATTGGGATGCGTCGAAGGTTGGCGATTTGCGTGAATCGCGACACCAGCCGCGTGACGCCCGATTGCGAACTCGGCGAGGCGTTGCGCCTGCTGGTTCGGGAAGGTGGCGAGCAGATGCTGCTGGTCACCGACGACAATGGTCGTCTGGCAGGTATTGTGACCAAGACCGACATCCTGCGCAGCTTCCAGAATGGCGGCCGCCACGCAGCTTCGACGTTCCATGCTGCAGGCTAATCTTGCCGAGAGCTCACAGCCGCTTTCGCTATAGCAACAGCGCGGCGATTGCGGTAATCAGGCTGATCAACGCTCCAGTAATGATCCCGTCTCCAAGATTCATCACTTTCAGTTGCTGATGCCCGGCCGGTACCTCGATCGCAAGCAGGCCGTTGTGCGAGACGATTCGCCCTGAGCCGCGCACCAATTGCCATCCGCGATCGTAGTTCTGGTTGATGACGAGAGTCGTGGGGGCCGGAGCATCGACCTCGTAGGTTAAAGCATTCGGCGTCCATCGTAGCGGCGTGACTTCTCCACGCCCGCTCAGATGCTGCTCGCCTTCGTAGGCCGCTTGGTTGTAACCCACCGCATTGGTTGGAATGTCGGTGAATTCGTAACAGTGCAGCATTCCGATGTTGGCCTGATTGAAGCGCAGCATCTTGAGCGTGAATTCGTTGTCATCGGGGTTGCTGAACTGGGTGAAGCTCGGAGCAGGAGGCACCGACGGTTCGCCGTAAGTCTGGATCGCGTTCAGATTATGCGGCCCTACGATCAGCGAATCGATTGTGCCCGCGACGATCAGCAACCCCGCCAGCGCCATCGTTAAAGGAGGCTTCCATTGAATGAGAAACTCCACGCCATATGCCGCCAACACGCTGGCGCAAAGGATGAACGGCACCAGGAGTCGGATCGCCACCCGCTCCGAAGAATAGACCGGTAGATGCCCCAACAAGGCCCACGGCGCGAGCGGCGCGAAATTCCCCAACGCGAGTCCGAGCATCGCGGCCGCCGCCACCAACCATGGCCATGCGTCGCGGCGGCGGGCGATCGCGCCGATCAGCACCAGCAAAAAGAAGCACGGACTCAGGTATGCGCCGGCCTCGAAGAACCCCCAATCCGCGATGCCGTAGTGATTCCAATCCTGGTGGCGATCGAACAGCGCGATCGCGATGTGGCTCGGCAAAACACGTTCGCGCCAATAGGCGGGGCGCGTGTGCTGGCCGATGAACGCGTACGTCGGAAGCAGTTTCACCGCCGCGAATCCGGCCGCAAACATCAGGATGATGCTGAAGACTGCCAACGGCCACGCCTCGCGCCTCACTATCCCGATCGGAAGCAGAATCGCCGCGACCAGCAGGACCACATAGCTCTCCTGATAGGATGCGCCCTCAAGGAAGATCGACGCCATCAGGAGACCCGCGATCGACGCCATCGCGAGGCTGCGCCGCTCCAGCGCTATCAGGGTCGCGGCCAGTACCCGTGGCCAATAGGTCGCAGGGAGAAAAATATGGTGACCGACTGTGATGTGCAGAAAGAGCCATGAGCTGGATGGAAAAATCGTGGCGCAGCCAATGGCCGCGAGGGTTCCGAGTCGCAGCACGCGCGCGAGGTAGTAGCCACCGGCCCATCCGATCGCGAGGTGAACGGGAATCTCCAGATGCAACCCGACGATGGGGCCAAAAATCAGGTGAAGCAGAAAGAGCGGTGTGAAAAAGCTCGCCTGCGGATCACCCAGCATCGGAATCCCGCCGCATAGATAAGGATTCCATACCGGAAACTGATGAAAGCTGGTGACCGTCTTCCACGGGACCCATGCCAGCACCCGGATAAAGTCCCAGTCCCAGAAGGTGTTGAAATCGTGCCAATGCGGCCAAAGTGGATAGGAGAAGATGAATCCGAACGCGACCGAGGTGACCGCTACCAGCGCCGGCTCACGCCAAATCGAGGTCGAGGCGAGGTTGGAGTTGGAATCAAGTTGATGCTTGCCCGCGGCCATATTCGATTCGATACGACTGACGCGCAGTCGTGACAAATCGACGGAACCGAGTCAATTAGGAATCGGGGCGATGCACACCTGGACTTCGCGATTCGGCTTCGCGGCAATCTCACAAGCGCGGCTCGCGTACTTGCCTAAATCATACGGATGCGTGTCATGGAAATAGTCGATCAGCGCCCCTTCGTGTTCGATGAGCACTTCCTTATAAGAGATTCCGGCGCGTTCCATTTCCAGCACGATGTCGAGCGCGCGCCACTGCGGCGGAATTATGATGACCGCGCCCGGATGCTCCTTGAGGCAATCGCGGAAGCGAATCTCCTGCCCGGTCCCTGGCACGAAGGTGCCGACTTTGGCCGCATCGGAATCGACTACCAGCGGAAACCGCACCCGATCGAGGCCGTAGCGATTGATGAAGGCCGCGGACTTGCCGGTGCCGCCCCAGACGGCGACGCGCGCGCCCAAGACCGCGAGCTCTTCGAGCTGAAGCTGAATCCGCTCTCGCCCGGCGTCGGCCGCACGAAGGAAGCGACGCGACTCATCGGCGATGTCGAGCCGTCGCTGTTGTCCACCTAAAGTTACGTATCCATAGATGACCTCGCCGCCATAGCCGTGGCCCACGCGATTAATCGTCGCGCCACATCGCGAAAGCATCTTACGAAAAGACTGCGTGCTGAACTGCGAATTATGCTCGTAGTAAAAGTCTACCGTGCGTCCCGTGGCGAGCGCGCGATCGACGCATGGCACCTCGAAATAAGCGAGCTGTTCGCGTCCCAACCGCGCCGCCGCGAATGCGATGCGCTGGAGAAACGCGAGTGGACTGTTTAGATGCTCCAGTACATGACGGCTCACCACGAGATCGGGCGTCAACTCCGCGAGATGCTCCTGCGGCTCGAACAGCGCTGCCCGCAGCTCGAGGTTGCCCTCGCGGCAGGTCGCGCCATGCGGATCGAATCCGACGCAGCGCCCGCGTGGCCGCGCCGCCGCCAGCGCGGAAAGCAGGCTGCCGTCGCCATGACCGATCTCGACGATGGTTGGATGCGGTGGAAGCTGATGCAGCATTTGCCCGATCGTGTCGCGCAGGAACTCCGACCATAGCGCGCCTCGATTAAACATCAGGTTGGGCTTGTCGCTGTAAGGCACCTGCGCGTAGTCGAACGCCGGATTGTAGACGTGGCCGCATTCGACGCAGCGCACGAAATCCACCGGCAGACGCGCCATCGAGCGCGCCGCCTCGTCGCTTGCGGGCCAGGCCAGGGTCGCCAGCGGCTGCACCCCGCCATTGAAAAATGGCGCCGCGATTTGAAATCCGCACGCCGGACACACCGACTGACAGACGTCCTCGCAACCGATGCGAAAGCTCATGAGTTCCCCCAATTGGTGATGCGTTCGCCGTGCTGGTGCGCTGTGACAGCCGCGCACAGGAAATTTTCGAGTTCGGCGATCACGCGCGTGTCTTCGTACAGCGCCGAGGAGCGCGCCGCGATTTCAGTTTTCGCTCGCGCACGCCAGGCTTCGTCGTGGGCCAGCCGCAGCGCGATTTCAACATATGAATCCATGCTGTCGGCGATCAGCTCGGTGAAGCCCATCTGCCGGTAGCATCCCTCGGTCACGCGGCCGCGCATGAACGCGCCCGGCCAGGTGACGATCGGCAAGCCGATAGCGAAGGCTTCGTAACTGGTATTGCCGCCCCCGAAAAATGGCGGATCGAGAATCACATCGGCCATCATCAGGAGGCGGAAGAAATGTTCTTGCGGAATGCGCGGCACAAAGATCACGCGCTCGGCGACATCGGGAAAATTCCTCGCGATGCGCGCGGCCAGGAGCCGATCCCAATGCTTATGCACGCCCGAAAGCAAAAGCAGGCGCGCTTTCGGATCGCGTCGCAGCAGCGGTAGCGAGGACCTCATCGAAATCGGGATGCAGCTTGAAGAGACTTTGCGGACAGAGGTAGAGCTTCGCGTCATCGCCAAAGCCGAATTCCGCGCGGGTGAACGGCGCCGCCTGGTGATGCGGCTTGAAGTAGTACGAGGGCAATCGAGCGAGTCGGATCAGTTGCTCGGAGTAGTGCGAGTCCGCGTCGCCAGGTTCGATGCTCCTGGCCGAGATAAAATAGTCGATCGCGGGAATCCCGGTTGTCACCGGATGCCCCCAGCTAACGCATTGCACCGGCGCGAGCCGTGCGAACGCGAGGAAATAGGTCAGCGGCGTCATCCCGAGGTCGGGATAGAAAACGACATCGAGCTGCTCGGCGGCGAGGATTTCGCGTGCGCCGTACAAATCGTAGGGGATCTCGACAACGCGGTCGGCATCGCGCCTGATCGCATCGGCCATCGGATCGCGATCCTGCGGCGGCCGCGCCACCACCACTTCGAACTTCTTGCGCGAGAGCTGCTGAATGATCCCGCGATAAAACTTTCCGATCGTATGCTCGAACAAGCTCGCCGATACGAAACCGATCCGCAGACGCCGTTGCGAGGAGGCGAGGGGCGCGCTGCAATGCGGCGCGGTCCAGTCGAGTCCAGAGCATGCGTTGAGGTAGAACTTCGCGGTCAAGGACTGCAGCTCGAGGTCGTTCACGCCCTGGTACGCGAAGTAGAAATTCGTCATCCCCACCTCGCGATGCGGATCGTCGAGCTGCACTCCGCGTGCGAGGAGCAGTGTGAGCGACTCCATCACCTCGGCGCGCCGTGCTAGTGCGCTCTCGCGGGACGGCAGGATGACCTCCTGGGCGAGGGCGAGTTTGACCATTTGTGGAACGCCGTTACGATCGGCGCGTACCGCCCTGCGATAGGCTTCCAGCGCCGGTAAAAATTTCCCCTGGATGCGCAACACATCGGCAAGGTTGCTCAGCACCTGTCGATGGTTGGGGCTGAGTTCCTTCGCACGCAGCAGGCACGCTTCGGCCTCGCCGAACTGTTTCCGCGCCAGGAACGCCGCGCCGAGATTGGACCATGCCTCGGCGAAGTCAGGCCGCAGCGTCAGGGCGCGCGCAAATTCGATCATCGCCTCTTCGAACCTGCCCAGGCGATGCAGCACAGCTCCGAGGTTGCACAACGGTTGCGATTGCGACGGATCGTGCTCGATCGCAATCCGATACTGGCGCGCGGCTGCCTCGAGGCGCCCGGACGCTTCCATCACGCCCGCAAGATTGTTGTGCGCCTCGGCAAAGTTGGACCTGAGCGCGATGGCGCGATGGAGGGCAGCCTCGGCATCGGCGAGGCGGCTCATTTTCCAAAGCGTGCAGCCGAGATTGCACCACGCACGCGCATCGTCGGGAGCGAATGCGACCGCTCGTCTGTAGGATCGATCAGCCTCGACCAGGTCACCCTTGGCCAAAAACTTGTTGCCCAGATTGTAGTGATGCGAAGCGACTCTGAGTTGTGGAGATCCCTTTACGATTGAAAACGTTGCGATATCCGACACGTGCGGCGCGCTCTGCTTGGAACGAGCGGAGGGTTCCCGATGCTTCATAACCGGGCGAAGAGGAGCAAATGCCGCGCCCGCAAATTATCGATTGACGCCGCCGCTGTGACCCAAAACGCTACGGGGAGTGGATGAATTTGTTACACATCCGCTCCAGGAGAAATCCTCTAGCGCTGTCCGCGCCGCTCGGAGAGCCACTTCGCGATGGCATCGGTATAGGCCGCGGGAACCTTGGCCGCGACCGTCGCCGCGATCTCGCCCAGCGTGTGCGAGGCCAGGACTTCACGCATGCGCGCCTCGGCTTCGAGCATGATGGCGTGGATCGAGCAGACTTCGAGTGGCCTGTCGGACGAGGAAGTGAGTTCCTGCGCGACCACGCAGCGTTCGCGAATCTCACGGCATTCGAAGAGCGGCTTGTCGCCGTCGATGGCAACGATGACATCGAGGACGCTGATCTCCTCGGGCTTACGCGCGAGGCGAAAACCGCCGCGTGCGCCCTCGGTCGCGATCACCAGCCCCGCCTTCTGCAGCCTGGTGAACAGCTTGGCGACGTATTCCGGCGACACGCCCTGCAGCTCGGCGAGGTCACGCGCGCCAGCCTGCTGCGCCTCTTCGCGCGGGTCGGCCAGGAAGAGCAGGCAATGGAGGCCATACTCGACCCCTGTGCTGATCTGTGCGATGGCAGTCTCTCGGTTAGCAGGGCGCCGCACTCATACGGCGAGCTTGGCCTCGGGATCGGCGGCCGCGAACAGCGCCGCACGATCGGCTGCAGGTGGATAAATGATTTTGGTATTGATCATCCGCTTGATGTCTTTGGCCTCGGCGCCCGAGAGCTTCACCTCGCGATGCCATCCGTCAGTCAGCACCGCGCCCCATCCGCCGAGGTCCAGACAGGTCACATACTGCGGCTGCCGATATGGAATTGTCGGGCGTCCGAGGAGATCGGCGGCGACGTTATGGCCCGAATAGCGACCCATAGTTAGCGCGTGCTGGCACGACATCAGCGCATGATGGTCGTCGTCGGTGCGTGCGAAAGCGACGTCGCCGGTCGCGAAGATGCTGGGCACGCCAGTCACGCGCAAATCATCATCGACGTGCAACCGCCCGAGTCGATCCCGCGGCGCATCGATCTGCTCGGTCAGCGAGCTCGCGCGCAACCCGGCCGTCCAGATCACCGTTTTCGCCTCGATGCGCTCGCCACTGGAAGTCATCAGCCCATCGGCATCGATGGACGCTACGCCGGTGCCCAGGCGGCATTCGACCTTCATCTCGCGCAGTGCCTGCTCGATCAGCGGACGCGGACCCGCGCCCAGCTCGGGGCCGATCGAGGCTGCCTGCTCGATGAGGATCACCTTGATGGCGGCATCGTCGCCCCATGCTGCGTGCAGCCGGCGCGGCAGCTCGGTAGCGATCTCGATACCGGTGAAGCCGCCGCCGACGATGACTACCGTGTTCCTTGAAGGAGTCGGCGGCAGGTGGGCGAGGCTCGTGAGATGCCGGTCGAGCACGCATGCCTCCTCGAGCTGGTCGATGCTGAAGGTGTGCTCGCGCAAGCCCGGAATCTCCGGGCGGTGGAGACGACTGCCGGTGGCGAGGACCATCCGATCGTAGCCGAGCGCGAAATGCTTGCCGCTGGCATCGACCGCCTCGACCGCGTGCTCGCGCGGATGAATGCGCTCCACCAGACCCTGGACATAGCGGACGCCCACGGCTTCGAGGACTGGGACGATCGGGATACTCATCGCAGCGGGGTCGGCCTCATAAAAACGCGGGCGCATTCCGAGCACCGGCTCCGGCGCGACCAGCGTTACTTCGATGTCGGTCGCGGCCGCCATGTCGATGAGCGCGTGCCGCTCCCAGTGCCGTCCAGAAACCCGCGAACCCCGACCCTACGATAAGGATTTTCTTTGCCATTCGATAACTCCGACTTAGTGAGTCGTAGTTATCGTTAGGACGCTCGCCAGTCAAGGATTCGTGTATCAATTTGGCTTTATTTGGCTTTCAAAGGGTAAAGCCAAAATCGAAAGTCCTTTGTTTTCCTGCATTATTTGGCTTCGTTTGGTAATCCACACTTTTTTCGATGCATCCACCACGTAGAAGCGGCGCCCCGAGGGACGCCGCCAAGCAAGCATAGCACATCCGCTGAACGACGGCACTGGCCCCTCAAAACGTCCGCGTTTGGGCGTCAGCGTCGCGAATTCGCCGACCGGCATACTGAGACCACGGTATCACGAAGCCAGCGATGGGCAGGGTCGGCGTCCATCCGAGGATGCCACATCGCCGAAATCACGATCTCCGGCGTGCGAACCGGAAGCTCGAAGCTCTGAAGTCCTGCTGTCGCCGCTTGATGGTTTTCCAGGCTATTGCCGAGGCACGAGTGCGGCACGAGCGCGACCAAATCCGAGTGACGAGCGATTCGCATAGCATCAGGAAATCCCGGCACTACAACCGATATCCTGCGTTGGAGCCCAAGTTCTTCCAGAGCGTCGTCAACTGGTCCGGTGAATTCCCCCTTCCTTGACGTAACAACATGATGGCAAGCGGCATATCTCTCGGGCGTAATATCCGTGCCGGAAAGAAGCGGATGCCCAATCCGAGCCACCCCGACGAATCTGTCTCGAAATAAAGCCTGCCTGCGAACTTCTGGCGCGAAGGCGCCTAGCACGCCGATCTCCAAATCAATCTGTCCCTCCCGAAGCGGGCGCGCATCCTTCTCGGGCTTCGGCGCGAAACGCAGGCGGACCCGCGGCGCAGCTTCGGTGATTGCGGCGACCAGCGAAGCGGAAAGGGCGGCGACAAATCCTTCGTTGGCCCGAATGGTGAAGGTCCGTTCGAGCGAAGCGATGTCCAACTGGCTGACGTGTGGGCGGAGGACTATCAGCACATCCCGGCTAAGCGCATGGACGCGCTCGCGTAGCTCAGCGGCGTAGGGTGTAGGCACGAGCCCGCGTCCGGCACGCACGAGCAGCGGATCGCCGGTTGCTGACCGAAGGCGCGTCAGCGTCCGGCTCATGGCCGAAGGACTCAAGCCGAGGCGTCGAGCCGCCGCGGTCACGCCGCCTTCGGCAAGCAATGCATCCAACGCCAAAAGAAGGTTCAGGTCCACATGGTCCATAGCCGAACCTTGCGCCATTCTCTCTTTCTAACATAGCGTTCTATGCAACTATAGAGTGCATCCTGTGCGTCTGTTGCAATCAATTCCAGGTCGCTACCATCGGCTCATGAGCACTCTCCGGTCTTATCTGTTCCCTGCCCTGCGCGGCGAAGGAAGCGCCCATGACCAATAAGCACATACTCCTGGTCGGCGCGTCACGCGGGCTAGGCCTCGCGATGGCTGCTGAATTCCTGAAGAAGGGGTGGAACGTCGTTGGAACGGTGCAAGGCGGCGCGCAGAACCGAGTTGCACGATCTGGCGGATCAACATCCGGGCCGTATCGAGATCGAGTCCCTCGACATTACAGAGCCGGATCAGATCGCGGCGCTGCACGACCGTCTCTCCGGCCGTAGCTTCGACATCCTGTTTCATCAACGCCGGGATCGCCGACGCCAACCCGCACCAGTCGGTCGCGGAGGTGTCGACGGAGCGAGTTTGCTCGCGTAATGGTCACCAATGCCCTGAGCCCGATGCGCGTCGTAGTGGGATTACAGGACCTTGTTCCTGCGGACGGGCTGATCGGCATCATGTCGTCGGGACAGGGGAGCATCAGCAACAACGAGAAGGGCGGGGCTGAGGTCTATCGCGGCAGCAAGGCCGCTTTGAACCAGTTCATGCGGTGCTACGCAGCGCGTCATGTCGGAGAGTCGCGCGCACTGGTGTTGATGGCTCCGGGCTGGATCCGCACCGCTCTTGGCGGACCGGACGCGCCGTTCAGTGTCGAGGAGGCCATTCCGAAAGTCGTGGACGTGCTGCTCTCGCAGCAAGGCAAACCCGGTTTGCAATTTCTCGACCGTGAGGGGCGCACCGTTCCGTGGTAAGGCTTAGCCGCGAGGTTCGTCGGGCATAACGGCTAGGGGCTGCTGCCGAGCGGATTGCGCGCCTCGGTCGCATTGTCGAGGTAGTCATGATCCCCCAGCCGCGTGATGCGCAGGGTGTTGGTTACCTCGACGCCCTGCAACGTCAACTTGGTGCTGAGCGTGATGGGCTTCGCGGTTCCGACCCACTGCCGCTCGCCCGGGAATGCCTCGGTCAGGATGCGTCCAGTCGGGTGCGCGCCGCCCGGGCCGACATTGGGCGCCAGATGCAGAATCTCAGTGATGGTCGGCGCGATGTCGACGTTGGCGGTCGGATTGGCGTCGACGAATGCGCGCTTGAAATCCGGCCCGATCGCAGCGCCGAAGTTGTGCAACTCGAGCTGTCCCGCCGCGCCATGCATCCCCATGCCGGTGGTAAAAC
Organism: uncultured delta proteobacterium; assembly: GCA_963848285.1. GTDB lineage: Bacteria > Desulfobacterota > Binatia > Binatales > Binataceae > DATGKG01. The sequence continues at coordinate 872,423 of CAWKCZ010000003.1, forward strand.
CTGCGGGCACGTCGGCATACATGATGCCGCGCACCGGATGCACCAGCGCCTTCGAGTTATTCTTCACCGGGGCCTGGCCTTTGGCCGCGATAGCGAAGGCGGGAACGTCGGGACCGGTGAGCTTCGCGTTGTCCTGGTCGGACACCTCGCGAAACGAGATGGTCAGGTCGGGCGAGCGTTGCGCATTGAAGATGCCCACCACCTCCTGCGCAAAGGTGCCATCGATCCATCCGAGAAAGGGCTTTTGCGGCGGCGGCTTGCGGCGGCGCTTGCCTTCGATTGGCGCGGGCGCAAGCTGACGCGAGAAGATCGGCCCGCACCATTCCTGCGCCTCGGCAAAGTCGACGATCTTTTGCAGCTCGACGCGACGTGCTTCGTCAGTCGGGAAGGCCGTCTTTGAAAGGTAAATGAGGTCGCTGCCGCCGTTGCGCGCCACCACCACATCATCGCTGTCGAGTTCCTTCTTGAGGCCGGCGCTGACCAGCAGCGCATTCAAATCGATCGTCATCCGAACTGTCGCGAAGCCGTGGTCCGAAACCACGATGACATCGGTGCGATCCTCGATGCCATTGGCACCGACCGCCGATCGCACCCTGGCGAGGTTCTGATCGGCGGCGCTGAGCGCCTCGAGCGCGGGCATGGTGCCGAGGCCGGCCAGATGCTGCGTCAAATCAGGATTGTGTTGCCAGAACACGATGAGCGAGGGGCGGCCCGCGTCGGAAGCGGCTTTCGCGGCCGGAATGGCGCGCTCGGCAACCGCCTTGGCGAAATAGACGTCGCGCGCAGAATCGGCAACACCCTCGCGATTGCCCGCGGGTGCCTTCTCACCATCGGGCAGTGCGGGAGCCGCGAAGGCATCGGTTACGAAAAGGAAGTCCTTATGTGGATTGCCGAGCGAATCGACGCCGTCCTTGAGCGTCTCGATCCGATCATCGAAAAGAAACGTCGGCCCCTGCTTACCCACCACCGCAAGATAACCGCCTTCGCGCGCAAGTTGCTGCCCCATCGAATCGAGGCCGAGCAGATGTCCGCCGAAGGCGTCCGCACTATTGAGGCCGGTCAGTATGGCAGTGCTCTCCAGCATCACCGGCTTGGCGAGCGCGGCGCCGAGCGGAGTCGCATCGAGGGCCGCCTTTCCGCCGAGCAGCGGCGCGAGGTACATCGTATTGGCGACGATGCCGTTGACGCCCGGCGCGGCACCGGTCGCAAGTGCGGCCGCATTCACCATCGTGAGCGTGGGATACATCGAATGATGGCGATCGAAGCGGGTGCCGTCATGCGCCAAATCGTAGAGGTTCGGCGTGTCGCGTTTAGTAACGAAGTCCGGCCGCAACCCGTCCCACACCATCAGGATGACGATGGGCCCGCGCGTGGCAGACGCCGCAGCGCGCGGAGGCCAACCGATAAACGCAAAGACCGCAAAAATCAGAATCAGGAAGTGAGGGATGCGAATTCTCATGCGGATTCAACAATCCCGCTCTTCTAGCATCGCTCGATGAGGTAAGTCACACGGAACGGTTTTCCAGGTTGTGCCTGAATTCCGAAATTTGACATCCCCCGATGCGCGCGATCGGACGAACCAACCACCTCGATGCCGGCCGTGCTGGTTCGCGATTGCGCCGAGGACCGCTCGAAAGATTTTCTGCATTAGCTAAGCTGTTTGACAGCGTCTGATTCTCTTTGATAGTCCAGTCAATAGCGCGTCGCGTGAGGGGATTTCTGCGGCGCATTGGAGGCAGGCGATGGGAACTTTCCACATCAAAGATGAAGCGCGCGTGGGCACCGAGGCCAAGCTCAAGCTCGAACCCTCGGTCTACCTGCAGAAGCTCTACCAGAGCGGCACTCCGGATTTGGGCTGGATGAGCAACATGGCGGAATGGGGTACGCGGGCCAAGCCCGGCAACCTCGGCCTGCGCCTCAAGGACATCGCAATCGGGACCTACGGCGTGGTGCCCGATCACGGCGGCGAGCATCGCTCGATGGCGCCGCGCGGCGCGGTGATTCCCGAAGGCCTGCCGTCACTCGGCTTCACCCTCAACGACAAGGCCGAAGTATGGGCCGAGAATGCCGCCGAACTTTATGAGGAAGCGGTCGCGCGCCAATGGAGTTCCGCCCGCGACATTCCATGGTCCGAGCTGAAGCCGCTGCCCGACGACCTCGAGCGTGCGATGTGCCAGCTCTGCACCTTCCTGACCGAAGTCGAGTTCATCGCGGCCGACGCGCCCACGCGCTGGATGAGCCACATGAACCAGGACTTCTTCGAAGTAAAGATGTTTCTCGCCACCCAGGCGATGGACGAGGCGCGCCATACCGACGTGTTCCGCAAGCGCGCGCTTGCCAATGGCGGCGGCCTCGGAACCGCGAGCGTGCTGAGCGAGCTTTCACTCAAAGGCATTTTCGACGCGCCGAGTTTTTCGGCCCAGACCGGCAGACTGCATCTGCTCGGCGAAGGCTTCGTGCTGACGCTGTTCCGCCAGGGCGAGTTCATCGCACCGAGCCGCGTCGATCAGGAAATCTTCCGCCGCTGCATGCAGGATGAATCGCGCCACGTCGGCTACGGCACCATGCATCTGCGCGCGCAGCTCAAAGCGAATCCTGCGGTAGCGGAGGAAATTCATAGCGAGCTCGACGAGGGCGAGCGCATCCTGCTCCAGACTTTCAGCGTTCCCGAGCAGGTCGAGCCGATGGCCATCCTGATGGGCGGTGGCATCAAAAACTTCGACAAGGGCATGGAGATGCAAGGGCAGTTGTGGCGGCGCATCGTGCATGAGTACCTGCAGCGCTGCGACTCGGCCGGCCTCGATCGGCGTCCGCGATGCCTCCTGCCGACCGATTTTTCCAAGTTGTTCGAGGCTCCGCAGGAAACCGCCGTTAACTGAACATCCTGAATATGGCGTCATTTCCCGAGCCTGCATGGTTTCTCGCCCTCGGCCGCCTGATGGAGGCCGAGGGCAAACTTTTCGAACGCCTCGGCTACGCGGAGACGCGTTTCATCGTGCGCGTCATCCCTGACGAATCCACCAATGGTGGCGAGAAGCTGATCGCCATCGCGATCGACGGCTACCGGATGCTCAGCGCCTCCGCGGTCAATGACATCGATTCTTTCGATGCAGATTTCGTCATTTGCGGTAAGCGTTCGACCTGGGATCGGATGCTCGATGAGATCGTGCAATCGGGACGGCCATCGCTACGGCACACGCTGAGTTCGCTGGCGCTGGTCGGCGAAGATATGTGGCTGGAATCCAGCGACCAGCTTCGCGAGGACAAGTTCTACCGCTACAACCAGACCCTGCAGGAACTGCTGAACCTCGCCTCCAAATTACCCGCGACCTAGAAGCACGACCGCAAATTCGCAGCCTCGGTGGTCAATACGGACCGCTGCGCGGATTCGGATTCTACCGGCCCCGTTACAATCCTGATCCGCGTAGCGATCCGATATGACTGTCCGTCAATCCCCCACGGTCATTCGCGGGACGGGACGTGGGCTGCGCGACGTGCGAGGGGCAAACTTTTCGAGCGCCTCGGCCACGCGGAGACGCGGCGTTGTGCCCGGCGACCCTGGACCAGTAGTGGGCAGATCCTGTGCCAATCTGCGGCGTCGCGATATGGCCGGCGAGAAACCACAGGCGTGAAAATATCGAGTTCTGCGGTCCGGATCGATCAAGCTCGAACGGCGATCCCTGGCCTGCTTCCCCTCTCCCTTCATGGAGAGGGGTTAGGGGTGAGGTCAGAACGGTCGCAGCAGCGCCACTACCAGGATCGCGAGCAACAACAGACCGATGACCGACTTCTTGGGCTAAGGATAGGCCGAGTTACTCCGCCGGTCAGTGCATAGGTACTGCACCTGGTTCTTGGCGCGGGGAACTTTCTCTTTCGAAGTCCAGGAAAACAACGCGTAGCCCCGGCCGCCGGATTCTCCAGCGAAGGAGAAAGGTCCGAAAAAGTCGGTTTTGTACTTGGTAAAGCTGACCGGTCTCGTGGTCAGAAAAAATCCGTACGAGAGATCCTGCCACAAGGGGTCGAATCCGATTGCTACCTGGTAAGGATAAGGATTAGTCGTCGGGCAGTACCACAAGGCTTTGCCGGTTCTCGACCCATTTTGGACTTGAGTCTTGACCCAAACACAGCTGCTTGGATACTGACCGTGAGTTGAGATCGGGCAAGGAAACGGATCGCCCACCATCATGCCCCTGGTCTTTTCAGGGAAATACTCCGGGTGTTGGGCGTGCTTATGGACGGTCGCATTCGTGCTCTGGTCAATGGCGCTCAGCGCTTGGCCTGTGATCTGTATGGTTCCTTCGCTTGCGACGCAGTTGGTACCGATACAGCCCAGCACGTAGTAGGTTCCCTGCGGCACATCCTGCGGAACCACCCCGGCGACGCCGATCGTGCCGGCGGAGGAGGTGGTGGTGCTGCCGATCTCCACTGCCTGGTTGTCAAACGCAGGGCTTTCACTGAGATAGAAGATTACCTCGGTCGAGCCGGGACCCATCACCGTCGCCTGCAAGAACATTTGGCTGCCGGGCTGGGTACCTGGCGGTGTCGGAGGCAGCACTTCCTGGACGGTCGGCATCGGTCCTCCCGCACCGGCCCACGCTTGCGCCGTCCCTAAGATCATCAGCGCGGCCAACATCATCAAGCCCAAGCCCAGGAGATTTCGCTTCCTCAGGCCGAGATCAGTTAGACGGTTAGACCGATTGTCCATTGTTCCCCCTTAGTATGATGACACTCGGTGTTGTCGCTATAGAACAACACCTCCTCCTTAATTATTTTCTGAGACCTGCTCTAGTGTGGTCAAGAGCTTGAGGCTTTTGGCGTTGGCTGGTTCCCCTCTCCTTTCGGGGAGAGGGGCTAGAGGTGAGGTCTCAGAATGGCTTCAGCAACGCCATCACCAGGATCGCCAGCAGCAACAGGCTGACGACGCCATGAATCGCGCGGAACTCCGAAGTCGACACCGATGACGGATTGTCACTGAGCGCGACGATCCGCCGATGCAGCCGCAAATGCACCAGCAGCAGGATGAACACCAGCCCGAGCTTGACGTGGAGCCAGCCCTGCTTCAGCACCTCGGGCATCGCGATCATCAGGAAGATGCCGAAGGTTATCGCGACCGCGCCGCCGATGTTGCATCCGCCGTAGAACAGCCGGCTCGCGATTATGATGAAGCGTTCCTTCGGCAGGCCCACCTCGTCGGGGACCATCGCGAGCAGGCTCGTGATCAGAAGCAGGCTTCCGACCCAGAAAATTATCCCGAACAAATGAAAGACCAGCAGCCACCCGATAAGGTTGCCCAATGTGCCTCCTCGCGGCCTAGCCAGTAGCCTCATCGATGCCGCGCGCAAGTATAAATGCCACGGTTGCGATAATCGCACCACCCACATACGGCGCGGAAGTTCCCAGCGCGGCGTAAGCCATCCCGCCCGCGAGCGGACCCAGGATGCGCGCCATCGACGAGGCTGACTGATTGATGCCGAGGGCCTCGCCCTCCAGCGCGCGCTCGGTGCGCTTGGAAATCAGGCTCGCGATGGTCGGGCTCGCGAATCCGTAGCCGAGCGACAGCAGGCCCAGCGCGAGCAGCAGCGTACCGGGTGTAGGAAGATTCGCCATCGGGGCGAGGCCGATCGCAAATATGATGATGCCGGCGGCGAGCAGCTTCACCTCACCGAAGCGCTTCACCAGCTTGCCGACCAGGTATCCCTGCGCGAGCGCCTGCATCAATCCCGCGAACGCGAGCAGGATTCCGATCCCGGTCGGACCGTAGCCATAGACATAGGGAATCATGATGGCGAAAGTGGTCTCGAATGCGGCCAGCGCGAAGGTCGTGAGGAAGGCGACCGAGAACAGCCTCGACAGATGATGGGTGAAGAGCTGCAACGGCAGGTCGCGAATCGGCGCGACGATCACCGACGCATCGATGCGCGCGTCCGGCTCGGGCTGGTGCGACTCGGGCAGCCGCAGCGCCGCGAAGATCAAATTGCCGAAGGTCAGCGCCGCCGCGAAAAATCCCGGGATGCGCAAGTCGTTGTGCCCGAGCAATCCGCCGATCGCGGGACCGATCACGAAGCCGAGCCCGAACGCCGCACCGATCATGCCCATCCCGCGCGCGCGATTCGATTCATCGGTGGTGTCCGCGATGTAGGCTTGCGCGGTCGAGACGGTCGCGGCGCATGCGCCATGAACCGCGCGCGAGAGAAACAGCCCGGCGAACGATCCCGCGAATCCGTATATAAGGTAGCCGAGCGAGGAGCCGAGCAGGCCGAGCATGATCACCGGGCGGCGTCCGACCCGATCGGAAATGCGTCCGAGGATCGGCGCGAAGATAAATTGCGCCAGCGAGTAGACCGCCATGATCGCGCCGATGCCGACGAACGAAATTCCCAGCCGCGTCGCGAACATCGGCAGCAGCGGAATCACGATTCCGAATCCGAGCAGATCGACGAAAACGGTGATAAATAAAATGAGCCGCGCCGACGCCGGCACTTGGGTATCTGGGGACACTTGCCTGCTTGCTTCGAAACTGGACATTAGATGTTGATCATCGAGCCTTGAACGGAGTGAAGATAACTTATGGGACTTTCGGATCAAGCGGAACTAAAACGTAAGAGCATCGGCGCCGAGCAGGCCGCCTCGATGGTCAAGTCTGATACCTGGCTCGACTACGGCTTCGGCGCCGCGCAGCCCGACCTGTTCGATGCCGCGCTGGCCTCGCGCATCGCGAAGCTCAACGACGTGCGCATCCGCGGATGCCTCGCGATGAAGCCGCGCGCCGTCATCGAAGCGGATCCCGAGTCGCGTCACTCTACCTATCATTCGTGGTACTTCTCGGGCCTCGAACGAAAAATGCACGACCGCGGGCTCTGCTGCCACATCCCGATGAACTTCGGCGAGGCGCCCGACTACTATCGCCGTTTCTGCGATGTCGATTTCGCGGTGCTGAAAACCGCGCCGATGGACGCCCACGGCTTCTTCAACTTCGGCGTCTCGGTGACCTATCACAAAGCGATCACCGAGCGCGCGAAAGTTCTCATCATCGAGACCGACGAGGCGATGCCGTACGTCTACGGAGTCGAGAACGGCGTCCATATAAGTGATGTCGATTTCGTGATCAACGGCGGCGCCACCGTGCTGCCCGAGCTGAAAAATCCGCCCGCCACCGAAATCGATCAGAAGGTCGCTGCGATCATTGCAAATGAAATCCAGGACGGCGCATGCGTCCAGATCGGCATCGGCGGAATGCCCAATGCAGTCTGTGAGTTATTGACGAAATCCTCGATCAAGGACCTCGGCGTCCACACCGAGATGTTCGTCGATTCGCTGGTGGATTTGTACGAGGCCGGAAAAGTCACCGGCGCGCACAAGGCGATGAATCGCTACCAGATGGCGTATTGCTTCGCCGCGGGCTCCTCGCGCATGTACGAATTCCTCGATCGCAACACCGCATGCTTCGCGGGCCCGGTCGATTACACCAACCTGCCGCATCACATCATGCAGAACGATAACGCGGTCGCCATTTGTAATGCCGCGCAGATCGACCTGTTCGGGCAGGCGTGTTCGGAAACTGCCGGTCTGCGTCAGATCAGCGGCACCGGCGGGCAGCTCCAGTTCATCCGCGGCGCGTATGCCTCGCGCGGCGGCAAGGCGTTTCTGTGTCTCGCCTCGACCTACGAGCGCAACAGCAAACGCGCCAGCCGCATCGTCGCGCGCATCGACGAGTCCAACGTGGTAACCACGCCGCGCACCGATGTGATGTACGTGGTGACCGAGTACGGCATCACGAATTTAAAAGGCAAGTCGATTCGCGAGCGCGCGAAGGCGCTCATCGCATTGGCGCATCCGGATTTCCGCGAGCAACTGGAACGCGAGGCGCGCGACTACGGGATCCTCGCGCGATCGGTTTTCTAGGAGAATCGGAAGGCGTGCTAGCTACTTGTGGACGATGCCCAACTCGGAGAGCAATTCGAGGGTAAGGCCGGCGAGCGCGGACCGATGAGCCTTGGAGCGCGCATTTTCGTCGTCGTTGCTCGCATCCGGCGTGATGGGAGCGGGGAATTTGTAGACCAACTCGTCGGAACGCGCGTATCCGAGCTCGCTGCGGATCAGATGTTCCAGGTAGCGATCATTGGAACGCAAGTTCTGAACGCTCGTTTCGAGTTGAGTCTTGCGCACCATCAGATCGGTCCGTTTGGCCTCCAGTTCGGACCTCCGCTGGCGCAGCAGGAGCAGGTCGCGGGGGCCCATCGCGGCCAGCATAGCGTTGCCGAGCAAAGCCAGGAGAACGGAACCTAGCATTAGGTTAGGCCACTGCCGCCGGAGCCAGCTGCTTAAGCGAACCATCGCGGTAATGGTAAAGCAGCACGCGCCCTTAGTTCAAGTATGCTTATGAATAAAACGAGGCCGAATCGGGAAAAGCTTCGGCTTCCTCGGGATAGTTTTCACTTTAAAATTTCTTTCTATATTGACCCCTGCGCCTATTGCGTTCCGCATAACGCATTTATATAGTGGTCCGCATCCAAGGTAGCCAAGGCTATCTTATAAGACTGGGTGCTTCTCCAGCAGCAGCCAGAAAGATGAGGAGGTGTCTATGCCAGTAGCAAAGAAGAAGACCGCCAAAAAGGCGGTCAAATCCAAACCAAAGTTAAAGAGCGCTATGAAGAAGAAAGCGGCCCCCAAAAAGACCAAAAAGAAGTAGTTTTAACAAATTTCCCTCCGGAATGACCGTTCCGGAGGCTGGCCAGATGCCGGAACTGCTGCTGGATTAAGCCGAGGCCTCGATGGTCTCGCAATACGGGAGAGCCCCCTCGAAAGAGGGGGCTCTTTCCTTTTATCGCGCCTTGCGCGCGCACCTCGATGCACCGCAAAATCGTCGCGTGACTTCCGCCAATCATTTCGATGCGATCATCGTCGGCGCGCGCGTCGCCGGTTCCGCTGCCGCGATCATGCTGGGACGCAGGCGACTCAAAGTGTTGCTCCTCGACAAGAACGCGTTTCCTTCCGATACGATCTCGACTCACATCGTGCTCGCGGGTGGAACGAAGGTTCTGCGAACGCCTCGGCATGCTCGATGCGCTCGAAGGCCTTGGCGGCGTGCGATATTCCTCGATGCGCGCGCTCGGTCCTGGCTTCGATTACTCGGCACGCCTCGACGGTTCCGATGACATCCGTGGGATTTGCCTGACGCGCGACAAGATGGATGCGGCGATGCTCGACGCCGCCCGCGCCATCGAGTGCGTGGCGATGCGCGAGCAGTTTCGCGTCGTCGATGTGGTGACTGCCGGTGGCGTCGTGGTCGGCATCCGCGGCGAGGATTCATCGGGTGCGCATGAGTTCCGCGCGCCGCTCGTCATTGGCGCCGATGGCCTGCGCAGCGGCGTCGCAAAGATCGCGTCCGAAAAGCTCGGCGCCTTCGCGCGCACCGATGTGCCGTGCGCGCGCGCCTACTACTACGCCTACTTCGAGGATGTGCCACGCGCGCAGCTCGATGACGCGCTCATCACCGAATTCGAAACGCGTCCGGGAGTCGCCACTCTCGCGTGCCGATGCAACGGCGACCTGGTCGTCGCGGCAGTCGCCTTCGATGCGCGTGAGATGCGCGACTTCCGCAGCGACTTGACCGCGAACTTCCTCGAATACCTCGGCGAGGATTCGGTGCTCGGCAAGATCCTCGATGGCGCACGCATCGTCGGGAAGATTCGCTCCTCGGGCTTGCTGCTGAATACCTATCGCGATCCGATTTGCGACGGCGCGATGCTCCTCGGCGATGCGGGGCTGCACGTCGATCCGCTGTTCGGGCAGGGACATTCATTCGCGCTCATCAGCGCGGAAATCCTCGGCGAGCTCGCGCCGACGTGGTTCGAGGCCTCGCACGGCAACACCATCGCGCGCGATGCGATGGCCGAATTCACCCACCGTCGCGACGCCGCGCTGATGCCGTATTACAACGCCAGCCTCAAGGTCTCGCAGCATCTCGGACTCGATGCCGGCTCGATGCTCGCGCACATTGCGGCGCATCGCGAGCAATGGGCGGCCGACGAGATGGTGCGTTTTGCGCAGATGGCCAACGGCGAGAATCGCTTCCCGTCGTTTCGATTCGCGAAGCTAATGGCGCGCTCGCGCGCCGCCGCCTGAATTGGAATGGAAACCAACCTCGGACGCTTTCCGGCGCTAGGCGAAATCCCCGAGCCGCTCAAGTTCGCGTGGCCCATCGTGGTGCTGCCCGAATTGTTTGCGACCTCGCATCACCTTGCAGCGATGGTCGGCTACTTCGCGACCATAGGATGGGAGGTCTACGCACCCGACCTGCGAGTCACCGATTCGCCGCTAGAAAAAGTCGACTTCGCGATGCTCACCGAGCGCGCGGCCGAGGCGATCGCATCGCTCGGGCGCGAGGCGATCGTGGTAGGCCACGGCATCGGCGGGCTGGTCGCACTGAAGTTGGCCGAGCGCGCGGGCATCAAGGCTGCTGTCGCGATCGCGCCGCTGGCGCCGGGTTTTCGCACGCCACTCTTTATGCCCCGCTGGAATTTTTTCTCCGCATGGCAAAGCCTTCCGCTCAATCCTCCCACGGGCCGCACGCTGTTCGAGTTCATCGCCGATGCCGATGTGCATTCGCGCGGGCAGATCATCAAAGGATTGATTCCGGGACCGACGATGGCCGCGCTCGAAGTTGCCAACGGAAAAGTTTCCTTCGCGAACGAGAAGACCGCGCCGCGCGTCATCGTCGCGGGTGAGGCGGACAAGTTCGCGCCGTATGAAAAACTCGAGGAGTTCGCGCGCGGCATCGGCGCGCCGATCGCCAAAATCCCCAACCGTGGACATTGGCTGATTGGCGGACGCGCGCTGGAGCGCGTCATTAACGAGACCCAGCGTTTCCTGGTGCGCTCGCTCGGACGCGATCTGCTGCTCCTTTTTCCCGAGGAGTGGAAGAACGAATAGCGCGCGCCTCAGAACGCCATCAGGCTGGAGACCCAGCAGAGCGCCAGTCCCGCGAAGAGAAACGCCAGCGGCAGATTGTGCGCGTGCTCCGAATGCCGAAGCTGCGGCAACAGGTCGGAAGTCGCGATCGCGAGGAAAGTCCCGGCCGACAGCGCAATCGCGAAGCCGATCACTTTGTCGGTGGTGCCCTCCAGGATGAACCAGGTCGCGATGGCGCCAACCGGAATCGAAAACGCGAACAGCGTCATCCATCCGAGGATCGCCGTGCGCGACCATCGATCCATCAGCAGCAAACTCGTCAGCGCGAACGCCGTGGGAATCGTATGCAGCACGATCGCGAGCGTGACCACGCCGCCCAGCGCCGGCTTGGTGTAAGTCGAACTGAGCGCGAGGCCATCGAGAAGGCTGTGAAACGACAGGCCTGCATACGCGGTCGCGCCGAGGTGGATGTGATGCGCCTGGCCGTGCGCGGCGGCTTCCTCCGGATGCGGATGCACGATGAGGAAATGTTCGAGCACGAAAATCAGCAGAAAGCCCACCATCAGCGGCATGCCGACCCGCGAGCCGAGCAGCATCGCGCTTTCGGGAATCATGTCGAAGAACGCGGCGCCGAGCAGCACCCCGCCGGAAAACGCGACCGGCAGCAGCAGGCTGCGATTGGACCAGGTTGCGATTAGCGGTAGCATCCCGCCGACCAACGAGCAGATGGCGATGATCGCGAGGTATAAGATGAAGGCGAGCGTCATTTGGTCTTCGCTAAGATACGTGGACCTCGGCGCGCGCGAAACCGCAGGAGACGAATCATGCCCGAACAGCCGTATGTGATCCTCGAAGAGGAAGAAGGCCTCGCGACCGTCACCATGAATCGCGGGGAGAAGCGCAACCCGCTTTCCATCGCAATGATGTCCGCGCTCATCGAGACCTTCGAGAAGCTGGGCGCGCGGCGCGAGGTACGCGCGGTCATCCTCGCGGGCGCGGGTGTCGCCTTCAGCGCGGGCCACGATTTGGCCGAGATGCGCGGGCGCGATCTGGATTTCTATCGCGAGGAATTCGACCTGTGCACTCGTCTGATGCATACGGTGCAGACGATTCCGCAGCCGGTCATCGCACGCGTCCACGGCATCGCCACCGCCGCCGGATGCCAGTTGGTTGCGACCTGCGATCTCGCGATCGCGAGCGAGCATGCGAAGTTCGCGACGCCCGGGGTGAAAATCGGGCTCTTCTGTTCGACGCCGATGGTGGCGCTCTCGCGTGCGATCGGCCGTAAGCGCGCGATGGAGATGCTTCTTTCGGGGCAGCCCATCGAGGCGGCGACCGCGGCCGAATGGGGGCTCATCAATCGGGTCGTCGCCGCAACCGACCTGTCCGCCGAGACGCGCAACCTCGCGATGCAGATTGCTGACGCGAGTTCGCTCACCGTTTCCATCGGCAAGCAGGCCTTTTACGCGCAAATCGATCTGGATCAAGAAAAAGCTTACGACTACACGACCGAGGTCATGCGTCGGAATGCGATGGCGGCCGACGCGCAGGAGGGCATTGGGGCGTTCCTCGAAAAGCGCAAGCCGGTGTGGTGCGGCAAGTAGGGCAATGCCAAGATGCATCCGGCAGTTACCATGCGCAAAAATCCTTCGATGAAAAATTCTCACGCGCGCCCTTCGAGGCGTCGTTATCGATGGTCGTACCTCGCGACGGCGCTGCTCGTGGTCGGATGCTCCGCGCAGCCCATGACCCTCGAGCAGGAGCTCACCTCAGCCGCAGTAGCGGGAGTGATCGGCGCGGGCTCGGGCGCCGTCTTCGCAGCCGCCGCGAACCAGAACTATCCGGCGTCGATTTTCATTGGCGCGGCCGGCATGGCCGGCTTCGTACTCCTCTACGAGGAAATCAAGCGCGAGGCCGCGCTCTCCAATGCGCCTCCGGTGCCGCCTCCACCTCCCGACGTAACGGTGCCGCCCGCGCCAAATCCGTAAGCTCTGCGGGCGAAGGACATCGTGATTATTTTCAATGAATTGATTCAGCTCGCTGGGTCTGATATCAAAGATTATGGAGCGAGCCCTTAAACAGGCCGCGTTTTTTTTTAGGCTCTCCAGCCCGCAGGACGACTGCGGGCTTTTTTTTAACCAAATGGAGGTTTGAGTATGCCGCATCAGGAGCTTCGCGAAGGTCTCACTTATGATGACGTGCTGTTGTTGCCGCAGGCCTCCGACGTGCTGCCCTCGCAATGCGACGTCTCCACGGTGCTCACGCCGAAAATCCGCCTCCACATCCCGTTGGTTTCGAGCCCGATGGACACCGTCACCGAGTCGCGCACCGCGATCACACTCGCGCAGGTCGGCGGCATCGGCATCATCCATCGCAACCTGACCGTCGAGCAGCAGGCCGCCGAGGTCGAGACCGTCAAAAAGTATGAAAGCGGGATGATTTCCGATCCCGTCACCGTGCATCCCGATCAGAAAATCGGCGAGGCGCTGAAGATCATGGAGCGCTTCCGCATTTCGGGCGTGCCGGTGGTGGTCGAGGGCCATCGCCTGGTCGGCATCCTGACCAATCGCGATTTGCGCTTCGAGAAACGCCTCGATCGCCAGGTGCGCGAGGTCATGACGACGCGGCTGATTACCGCGCGGCCCGGCATCAGCCTCGAAGAAGCAAAATCCATCCTGCAGGCAAATCGCATCGAGAAGCTGCCGCTGGTCGACGAGCATAGCCGCCTGCGCGGGCTCATCACCGTGAAGGACATGGACAAAGCCACGCGGCACCCGAATTCGAGCAAGGATTCGCTCGGACGTTTGCGCGTCGGCGCCGCGGTCGGCGTAGGTCCCGATCGCGATCAGCGGGTCGCGGCGTTGCTGCGCGCGGGTGTCGATGTACTCCTGATCGACACCGCCCATGGTCATTCGCAAAACGTGATCGATGCGTTGCGGGCGACCAAAAAGGAAGCCGGCGACATCGAGGTGATCGCGGGCAACGTCGCCACCGGCGACGGCGCCAAGGCGCTGATCGATGCGGGCGCCGATGCGCTCCGGGTCGGCATCGGGCCCGGCTCGATTTGCACCACGCGCGTGGTCTCGGGCGTCGGCGTTCCGCAGATGACCGCGGTGATGGATTGCGTCGCGATGGGCGAGCCGCGCAATGTCCCGATCATCGCGGACGGCGGGGTGCGCTTCTCGGGCGACATCGTAAAGGCGCTGGCTGCGGGAGCCTCGAGCGTGATGATCGGATCGCTCTTCGCGGGCACCGAGGAAAGCCCGGGCGAGACGGTGCTCTACCAGGGACGCACATATAAGGAGTATCGCGGGATGGGCTCGATCGGCGCGATGAGCGAGCGGGTGCGCGATCGCTACATGCAGCAGGACGTGACCGACGGCAAAATCGTGCCCGAAGGCGTCGAAGGGCGGGTGCCGTATCGCGGCACGCTCGCCTCGAACGTGGATCAACTTATCGGCGGATTGCAGGCCGGGATGGGATACGTCGGGTCGCACAACCTTGACGAGCTTAGGCGTCGCGCGAAGTTCATCCGGGTGAGCGAAGCGGGCCAGCGCGAGAGCCACGTGCACGATGTGTTCATCACCAAGGAATCACCCAACTACCGCGCGTGAAGAGAAAGCGTTCCACCACAAAGGCACAAAGACACTAAGGGTCAGACAACGGAACCGATACCGGAAAGCGTCAATGAGCTTTCGAGCTCGCTGGTAGACGCGGCCTTCGCAGTTCACAAGGAACTCGGACCCGGCCTCCTCGAGTCAATCTATGAGGTATGTCTTTGCCGTGAATTGACCCTTCGGAAAATTCCTTTCGCAGCGCAAGTAGCGTTGCCGATTACCTACAAGGGTTTCCGCATCGACGCCGGTTTACGCCTCGATCTGCTGGTCGCAGATTCGATAATCGTCGAACTGAAATCAGTGCAACGAATGGAACCGGTCTTCGAAGCCCAATTGTTGTCTTATCTGAAGCTGACGGGGCTGCGCCTTGGCCTTCTGATAAACTTCAACGTTCCTTTAATAAAGCACGGGATCACGCGAGTGGTACTCTGATGTCTGACCCTTAGTGTCTTTGTGCCTTTGTGGTTTAATTCTTCTCCTGATCCTGGATTTGGCGGTGAGGCGCGGATGGCGGAGCACAAAATAAGAGTCGGGGTTTTGTTCGGCGGGCGCTCCGGGGAGCATGAGATATCGCTGCGCTCCGCGCTCACCGTGATGTCCGCGATGGATCCCGCGCGCTACGAGATCGTCCCATCGGCATCGATCACGAAGGCCATTGGTTCCTCGAAAAGAACGCGCTCAAGGTCCTCGCGCAGACCACTCCCGACCTCGGCGCGCTGAGCGCAGGCGATACTCCGGTGACGTTGCTGCCGCACAATGACAGCCGCGCGCTGGTTCCGACGCCCTCCAAGACGCGGCGAGGTTGCGGCTTCGCGCGGCGAAGTCTCGGCGGCCCACTCGATGTGGTGTTTCCGGTGCTGCATGGCACCTTCGGCGAGGACGGCACCGTGCAAGGGCTGCTCGAACTCGCGGGCGTGCCTTATGTCGGCGCGGGCGTGCTCGGCTCCGCGATCGGCATGGACAAGGACACCCAGAAGCGGGTGCTGCGCGATGCCGGCGTGCCGGTGGTGAAGTATCATTCGATCATTCGCGCCGACTCACGAGGAGCATCCCGCGCTCGCGAAGAAGTTTGCGCGCGACCTCGGCTATCCGGTGTTCGTCAAACCCAACGCGCTTGGCTCGTCGATCGGCATCAGCAAGGTGAAGCGGCCCGCCGATCTCGATGCCGCGCTCGCCGATGCGTTTCAATACGATCGCAAGGCGCTCATCGAGGAGTCATGCGAAGGTCGCGAGCTCGAATGCGCGGTGCTCGGGCAACGATCGTCCCGAGGCTTCGACGGTGGGCGAGATTCGTCGATAACTCACGGGCACGAATTCTACAGCTACGAATCGAAGTACATCGATGAGAAGGGCTCGGAGACGAGGATTCCTGCGAAGCTGCCCAAGGCAGCGCTCAACCAGATTCGCAAGATGGCGGTGGAGGCGTTCAAGGCGCTCTCGCTACGCGGGATGGCGCGGGTGGATTTCCTCGCGCGCCGCGACCTCAAGAAAATCTACGTCAACGAGGTCAACACCATTCCCGGCTTCACCTCCATCAGCATGTACCCGAAGCTGTGGGAGGCCTCGGGGCTGCCGCTGCCGAAGCTGATCGATCGACTGATCGAACTCGCGCTCGAAGACCATCGCGAGCGCGCGGCGCTGAAGTTCAGCTTCAACCCGAAGCGCAATTCGAAGTCACGATGAACCGCCTTCTCATCGCGACCACCAATCCGGCCAAGCTGGCGGAGTATCGTATCCTGCTGCGCCAGATGGGAATCGACCTCGAACCGATGTCGCTCGGCGAGGCCGGCATCACCGAGGTGGCCGAGGAAAACGGCGACGACTTTCCGCGACAATGCCCTCGCGAAGGCGCGGTTTTATTTCGGCGCAGCAAATCTTCCCACTCTGGCCGATGATGGCGGTCTCGAAGTCGACGCGCTCGGCGGCGCACCCGGCGTCAGGTCGCATCGATGGCTCGGACCTGAGGCGAAAGCACCGATCGCGCGCTCGCCGAGGAAGTCATTCGCCGGATGGAAGGCGTCGAGAAGCCGCGCCGCACCGCGAGGATTCGGGCTGCCCTCGCGCTCATCTATAATGATGACGGCGGCGGTGCGCGAGGTCGTCGCCGAAGACGCCATCGAAGGGCTCATCGCGCCGCGCGCGTTTCCCGAAGTTCGCGCCGGGTTTCCCTATCGTGCCGTGCTATGGCTCCCAGAGCGGTCGTGCTTACCTCGGCGAGCTCGGCGACGAGGAGGAAGCGCGCATCAGCCAGCGCAAAAAGGCCCTCGCTCAAGCTTCGCGGGCTGACCTGCAAAACGTCGCCGCACCTTGACGGCGGACTCCCTATCCTAAGCCGCGGCGCGCGACATAGAATCGCAGGCTGGGCCGAGGTGAAACGCAAGGGCAGGATCGTCGTTCTCCATCTCGCGATTCGATACCCGTTCGCGGGCGTCGTCTGGCAGTTGCTCCACCATTTGATCGGATTGCGCGCGCTCGGCCTCGACGTCTACTACATCGAGGATCATGGCGCGTACGTTTACGACGCGGTCGGCGCAAACCCTGACCGCCGGACTCCGACCAACAATCTCAAACTCGTCGGCGGCGTGCTCGATCGTTTCGGCTTCGCCGGACGCTGGGGCTTTCTCGATCCGATCACGCAAGATTACGTCGGAATGCCGAAGGACAAATGTCTCGAAGCTGATCCGCGAATCCGACGCGGTGCTCAATTTGTGCGGCGCGAGCGAGCCACGCGAGGAACATTTCGCCAGCCCACATGATGATATACCTCGAGACGGACCCGGGCGTGTTCCAGGTCAACATCGAGCGCGGCGATCCAGTCGCGATGCTGAACGCTGTCCGCGCACAAGCTATTTTTCACCTATGCCACACAATATCGGGCAGCCGGATTGCCGCGTGCCCGCTGGCGGAGTTACCTGGCATCCGACCCGGCCGCCGGTGCTGCTCGACGAATGGCATCCGGGAGTCGGGCCCGCGAATCCGTCGGCCTTTACTACCGTCGGAACCTGGCACAACAACGGCAAAGACATCGAGTTCGGCGGCTCGACTTACTATTGGTCGAAGCACATAAACTTCGCGCAAAGTTCTCGACGTCGCGGGGCGCGCCGGACAGCCGATCGAGCTCTCAACCGACCTCAATTCGGGGCCCGACTATGATCGCGCGGTCGCCGGAGGATTCACCTTTCGTCCCGTCGTTCCAATGTCTTTGGATATCGATGACTATCGCCAGTATATCTCTTCATCGCGCGGAGAGTTTACCGTATCGAAGGATTTGTATGTACGCACTCGCTCCGGATGGTTCAGCGATCGGACTGTATGTTACCTCGCGGCGGGGCGGCCGGTGATTACCCAGTTCACCGGGTTCGAAAAGTATATTCCGAGTGGGAACTGGACTCCTCGGTTTCGAGGATGCGGATGGCGCGGTCGATGCGATTCGCGAGATCAATTCTGACTATCCGCGCCATGCGAAAGCGGCGCGCGAAATCGCCGCGGAATATTTCGATGCGCTCAAACTGCTCGATGAGATCGCTGCAAAGGCGGGACTCTAGACCATGACCGTCGATCCCTGCTTCCGCTCACTCCGCTGCAGTCGCTGCTGGGCTTCGATTACCTGCCTTATCGCTATCACTGACGCGATCGAGTTGTTGATCGCGTTCGTTGTGTTTTGCCGCGGCGATCGCCTTGCGCCGCCGTCGTCGGATCTTGACCGCGCCCACCTTCATCATGCTCGGGTCGGGCATGCTGGTCGATTTGGTCGGCAGCGTCCGTGGTCCCCAATCGCAAGGTCGCCGCCGCGCTTGGGCGGCGCCGCGGTGCTGCTGTTCTTCTGGGGCGTGGTCCGGCTGCTGATGGACGCGATCGACTATCGTCTCGCGCCGCGCCGGCGCGAAGTTTCCAACATCCTGCGCGACCTGATCAGCTTTGAGCTCTATGCCGCGGTACTGGTCGGCGTGCTCGCGGCCGACTTCCAGGTCAATGTCTACTCGCTGGTCGCGTCGGTCGGCGTCCTCGGCGTGGTGATCGGTTTCGCGGTGCAGCAAACCCTGGGCGATATCTTCAGCGGCCTCGCCTTGCAGTTGCAGCGTCCCTTCGACCATGGCGACTGGGTCCGCAGCGGACAGTTCCTGGGCCGCGTGCAGGGCGTTGGGGTGCGCTCGACGACCATCATCACGCGCGCGCAACGAGCGCCTCGAGATCCCCAACTCCGCCATCGCCAAGGAAGCGCTGACCAACTACGGCACGCCTCCGGTTGCGATGAAATTTCCCTCGGCATCAGCTACAACGAGCCGCCCAACCGGGTGCGCGAAGTGATCCTCAAGGTGATGGGCGATGTGCCGCACGTGCTGCTGGATCCTTCGCCCGAAGTGCTGGCGTGGGAGTATCGGCGACCTCGGCGATCAAGTATCGGATCAAATACTGGATTCCCGACTATGCCTTGCAGGAACAGATCCGCAATTCGCTGGTGACCAGCTTGTGGTATGCGCTGCGCCGCCACGCGATGGAGATTCCGTACCCGATTCAGACCATCGACGTGCGCACGCCCGAAGTTTCGCATCGATCGCAGGCGGAGTTCGAAAACGAAATCATCCGCGAGTTGCGCCAGATCGATTTTCTGCGCCACATGTCCGAGCGACGGAAATGCGTCTGCTGGTCCCCAACGTGCAGGTGCACGAATTCGGCGCCGGCGAGACCCTGGTCACCCAGGGCGATACCGGCGACACGATGTACATCATCAGGCGCGGCAGGGTCGAGGTTCTGGGGCGCACCGACAACGGTGCCACGCGGCAAATTGCGGTGATGGGCCGCCCGCAGATAATCGGCGAGGCTGGGATGATGACCGGTGAGCCGCGCAACGCCACCTCCAAGGCGCAAACCGATGTCGAGGTGCTGGAGCTCAATCGCGAGTCATTCGCCGAACTGTTCAAAAAGCATCCGGAGGCGGTCGAGCAGATCAGCGAGGTCATCGCCAACCGCGCCTCGGAACGCAAAGAAGCTGCTCAAGGATAGCCGACAGCGGCGGCATCATCGCGCGACGCAACTGGTGGATCGCCAAGGTGCGGCAGATTTTCGATCATCGGTCCTAGCTCAGGCGATCTATCAACAGCGCGCTCTTCGAGTTCGCGCAGATCTCGCGACGGCACCAGCGCGGAAACCTCGCGCGCGTATTGAAAAATCGCGCTGTCGCCGGTACCCCATCGCTCGCGCTCCTCGGGAATCAGCCAGATGACGGCGCGGCACATGCCGGCCCATCTCGCGCAGCAGATCGGCGCGCGCGGGACGCCGATTGTTGCGCCCGTCGCCCATGATCACCAGCACCGTCGCGCGGTTGAGCAGCTCGCCGCGCCGCTCCCATAGCTCGCCGAGCACGCGGCCGAAATCCGATCGCGCGTAGAGATCGAGCGGCGGGGTCATCACCAGATGCTTCTGCTCGAACTCGGCCTCCGCGAGGCGATCGATGAAAACGAAACTGCGCACGCGCCGGAAAAAGTTCGCCGCACCCGCAATCAACTCGAGCATCAGCGTCGAGGAATATCGCACCGAGCCCGAGATATCCGCGAGGATCACGAGGTCGATGTGACGCGGCCGGCGCGCGCGAAAGCGCAAGTCTGAGAGCGCTCCGCCCCGCTGGATCGAGGCGCGGATGGTGCGGCGAAAGTCGAGGCGGCCGGCTCTTCGCCATCCGCATGCGGCGTGCCGAGGCGGACCCGAAAGCGCCGCGCAATCGGCGCGAGCGCATCGCGCGCCTCGTCGAATTCCAGGTCGGAGTAGTCCTCGAATGGGGTCCGCTCGATTTTCCGCCGCCGCGCATCCTGCCCGCTGGACGAACGCAGCCGCCAGGCTGCTCACCGCCTTCGCTCGCCTGCATCCGGCGCGATCTTCCTCTCCTTGCGAATCTTCGCGGTTCGGACTCTGCCTCGCGAGGCTCCTCGGACTCTTGCTCGGATTCAGTTTCCGACTCCTCGCGCGGCTCGCCTTTTCGCGCGCACGGCGGATGGCGACGGCTTCTTGTCCTTGCGAACCGAGCGAATCGATTCGCTCTCGATACGTCCCGCTCCCGGCGCGATCGACGACTCGCTTCCCGGCTTGCGCCATCCCTCATCGGTCGGATTGACGCGCGCCCCCGAAAAAGTGCACGAACAGCTCATCGAAGATGTGCCGGTCGTCTTCATCCTTGATGAGGGTGGCGGCGAGCGCCTCGCGCATCGGCGCGCGTTCGAGACCCGGCCGCCGCGATCGCATTCATCGCGTCGAGAGTTTCGGCAATCGAGATGCGAACTCCGGCGCTGCGAAGCTGATTGACGAAGCGCAGCAGCTCGTCGCGCAGCGTCGTCATCGCGCAGCGGCCGGAAAGTGCGCCCGCCTTGCTCTCGACCTTGGCGCGGTCGTCCTCATGCTTGAGCAGTACGCCGAGCGTGGATTTGATCGCGTCGCTGTTGAGCTCCTTGATGCCGAGCCGCTGCAGCGCGCGCGCCCAATCCAGTGTTTCCGCGATCGACGGGGGCTTCTTCGAGTCCTTGCTTGCGCACCGCGCCGACGAAACGCGCCGCTTCGACTGCGAGGCGCTCATCGAGTCCCGGCACTTTGAGCTGCACGATGCGTCGTTCCTGCTCGGCGCCGGGAAAATCAATGAACAGATGGAGGCATCGTCGGCGCAGCGCTTCTGACAACTCGCGCAGCGCGATTCGAGGTCAGGACGACGACCGGAATTTCGCGCGCGCGCGAAGGTTCCCAACTCGGGAACGCGTGACCTGAAAATCGGACAGCAGCTCGAGCAGGAAAGCCTCGAATTCCTCATCGGCCTTGTCGATCTCGTCGATCAGCAACACGACTTTGCGCGGCGCCGAAATCGCCTTCAGCAGCGGACGTTCCAGCAAATATTCGCGCGAGAAGAGATGCTCCGAAATTTCTTCCCAGCGCGCGCCCTGATGCTCATCGGCCTGCAGCCGCAGTAACTGCTTCTGATAGTTCCATTCGTACAGCGCACGCGCCTCGTCGAGGCCCTCATAGCATTGCAGGCGAATCAGTTCGGTCCCGAGCATCTCGGCGATGACTTTTGCGACTTCGGTTTTGCCCGAGCCGGCCGGACCTTCGATGAGCAGCGGCTTTTCCAGGGCGAGCGCCAGAAAAATCGCGGTCTCGACGCGCTCGTTGGTGATGTAGTTGGCGCTGCGCAGGCCCGCGCGCACCGCTTCCTGCGTGATATCCACTGCGACGAGCATCGCGGGCGCCTCGCGCCAAGTCAACGCAGGGCGGGATGACGCGCCAATCTGCGAAAATCGCGAAGGTACCTGCTCGCTTGATATGCACCGCGGATGACGTATCCCGGATGATACATCGGGTAGAGAATTGCGCCCTCGCGTATGAGGATCTTCGGATGCGCCGGATCGAATTCGGCTCCACTGCCGGTCAGCTTCCGCCACGCCATCGCACCGAGGCATACGATGATCCGCGGGCGCACCATTTCGATTTCCGCGTCGAGATGACGTCGGCAATTGTCGATTTCGTCCGCGCGCGGATCGCGATTGCGTCCCTTCGCATCGCGTGGATTGCAGCGCACCAGGTTGGTGATAAAAGCGTCGCTAATTCCGACCTGCGCCAGCATCGCGCGTAGCAGCACGCCGGAGCGATCGCCGGAAAATGGAATCCCGGTGAGATCGCCGCCGAAGCGTCCGGGGGCGATGCCGACGAACATTATGCGGGCGGGACTCGCGCCGGCGCCGGGCACCACGCGGGAGCGGCATTTGACCAGCGCCGCGCAATCGCAACATCCGCGCATCGAGGCCTGGAGCCGCGCGAGCGCGTCCGCGTCCTTCCGGCTCTGATAACTCTGGGTGGTTATTTGGCTTTCTCGCCGTGGTATGAAATCCGCCACACCGTGCCGTTGCCATCCTCGGTGACCATCAACGAGCCGTCGTGCGCGACCGCGACCCCGACCGGCCGGCCCCACACGTTGCCATCGGGGGTGACGAAGCCGGTCATGAAATCCTCGTACTCGCCGGTCGGTTTGCCGTCGCGCATGATGACGCGGATCACTTTATAGCCGGTGCGATGCTCGCGATTCCATGAGCCATGCTCGGCCGCGAAAGCATCGCCGCGATACTCTTCGGGAAATTGCTTGCCGTCGTAGAAGGTCATTTCGAGCGATGCCGAATGCGCTTCGACCAGCACGTCGGGCACGATGACCTTGTCGGCGAGCTCGGGATGCTCGCCCTTATGCCGCGGGTCCTGGTGATTGCCGAGGTAGTACCACGGCCATCCGTAGAAACCGCCGTCCTGCACATGCGTGATGTAGTCGGGCGGCAAGATTGTCGCCGAGCCCATCGCGCTCGTTGGTCGAGCACCATAGATCACCGGTAGTAGGATTTATCGCCATCCCGACGCAGTTGCGGATGCCGCTGGCAAAGATTCGCACCGCGCTCCCGTCGGGATTGAACTCGAGCACGTCGGCCCGGCGCTCCTCGGACGCAGATCAGACTCGGTCAGCTTCTCGGCCACGTTGGAATGCGAACCGACCGAGACGAACATCTTCGACACCGTCGGGCGAGAACACCACGTCGCGCGTCCAATGGCCTCCGCCGGTGAGATGACCGCCGCAGGGAATCTTCGGCACGATCAGTTTCGGCGGGCCCGCGCGCATGCAGATCGCCGGCCTGATAGGCAAATCGCACCACCGAACCGGTATTGCCGATATAGACGAACTTCGGATTCGGGCCGGGCGGCCAGAATGCGATCCCGAACGGCTTGTCGAGGCCATTGGCGAAAATCTCGTTGCGCTCCGGTTTGCTCGCGCCATCCGGCACGCGCAACACGCGGATTCGATTCGGCGTAGCTCTCCGCAATGAAGATGTCGCCGTTGGGCGCCACGCGGACCAGCGCGCGGATTGTTCAGACCGGTGGCGAAGTCGCTCGACCTTAAAGCCGGGCGGAACCTTGGGCATCGCACCGGCCGGCGGCGCGAACGACATGAGGCAGATTGTTGGCCGAGCGGTCGCGAAGGGCGGCGGCAGATCCGCCGACCGTAATCTTGCGGCGCACGCCCGGGCGCGTCGGTGGTCCAGTCGCCAAAGGCGGCCGTGCCGGTGAGAACGGCGGGTTGCATCGGCACCGATGCCGGTCGCGGAGACATGTCAGCATTAGAATTACGGAAGCAACAAGCGAGTGCAGCGATCTTCATTTGAAGTTGATGTCGGATTCTCAGTTGGAGTTTTGCGGAGTATGATCGTCAGATCCTGCCATGCGGCGGGCGGCCGCTGATAGAGACGAGGCGAGCGGATAGGAAAATCAAAAACGCAAAAACAAACCCACTCGACCAACATGCTGCCGGATTGAAATTTACCAAACGAAGCCAAATAACCCAATGATTCCCAGCGCCTTCGCTAATCCTTCGCCCGAGTAGAAGCCACCATGGGACGCAAGATCCTCTTTATCACCACCGATCAGCAGCGCTACGACGCGCTCGGATGCAACGGCGGCAAAATCGCGCGGACCCCGGTCGCCGATGCGCTCGCCGCCAGCCGGAATCAACTACCGTCGCGCGCACAACCAGAACGTCGTATGCACCCCCGCGCGCTCCACCATGATGACCGGGCAGCACGTGCGCACTCATGGCGTGATCGCCAATGGCATTCCACTCCCGGCCGATGCGCCGAGCATCGCCGCCTATCTCCATGAGAAGGCGGGCTATCGCACCGCGCTGTTGGGCAAGGCGCACTTCGAGCCGATGTTCGACATGGGCCACAACTACTTCGAAAATCGGATGGCGCGCGAAGGCTCGACCGGGCCGTATCGCGGCTTCGAGCGGATGGAACTTTCGATGCACGGGCTGATGGGCGATTGGCACTATCCGCGCTGGTTTCGCGAGAACTTTCCCGGCGAGGTCGGCGGCTTCGTCGCGATGCTCGATGCGAGCGGCGGCGGCGAGACCGGCGCGCCCGAGCTGAAATACAATCCGGTCCCGCGCGAGCATTACCACACCGATTGGGTCGCGGATCGCACCATCGCGTTTCTCGACTCGCTCGCCGCCGACGAGGACTGGTTCGTGTGGATGAGCTTTCCCGATCCGCATCATCCGTGGGATCCGCCCGCGGCCGAAACACGTCGCATCAAGTGGCGCGACCTCGAGCTGCCGCCGGGGCATCCGGGCTCGCGCGAGAAGATCGAAAAGATCCTCGCGCAGAAACCGCGTCATTGGCTCGATTGGTACGAGGGCCGCTTCCGCAACAATGAAGGCGGTCCCGCCTCATTCGTTCCGTGCCAGCTTACGCATGATCAGGTGCGCGAAATCAGCGCGATGATCCACGTCGAGAACGAACTCATCGATGAGGCTTGCGGGCGCGTGCTCAGACGCATCGCCGAGCGCGGATGGGACGCCGACACCGACGTCATCTTCACCACCGACCATGGCGAGCTGCAGGGCGACTTCGGCCTCATCTACAAAGGTCCCTATCACGTCGATGCGCTGATGCGAGTGCCGCTGATTTGGCGTCCGGCGCCGTCGGCGAAAATTGCGCCCGCGCGGAAATCGAGGAGCCGGTCGGTCATCTCGACCTCGCGCCGACGTTTTGCGAAATCGCCGGCGTGCCGGTTCCCGAATGGGTGCAGGGCAAGCCGCTGCCGATCGCGGCGGGCTCGGGGCGCGAGCGCGTCATCACCGAATGGGACAGTCAGTTCGCGCAGATCGGGATGCATCTGCGGACCATCTATCGCGACGGCTGGGTCTGCACGATGTATGAAAAGACTACTCGCGATTTCGGCTTCGACATGGCGATGCTGGCTGCGCGGCGACCTCGAATCGCGCGCATCTGCCGGACATCCGCTACGACGGCACCGAAGGCGAGCTCTACAAGCTCGAGGAGGATCCGCTGCAATGGCGCAATCTGTGGGATGATGCGGGATATGCGAAGATCAAATCCGATCTGATTGCCGACCTTCTCGACCACCTGCCGCCTTCGCGCGAACCCCGACTGAAAGTGGAATCGCCGGTGTGAGATGGGGCGAAAGCGCAAAAACAAACCCATTGCGCGCGTCAACCGAAAATTACCAAAACGAAGCCAAATAACGCAGGAGACACCGGCTTCTTCGCTAAATATTCGCTTCCACGGAAATCGAAGCTCTAAGGATGCACCTTGCGAAAAGCCATCGCGGGTGAGATGCGCAGCGCCTCGAAGATCGGCACCAGCCCGCTGACGAGGCTGACCGCCACCGCCACGACGATCGCATTGAGCGCCTGCTCGGGCGTCACCCACAGCGCGCCGTTGCCGCCCAGCGCCGCGCCGAGCGTCATCCCGTCATGAAACATCCACAGCGCGATGCTCGCGCCGATGAGCTCCGCCGACGGCGCCGATCAACCGCACTCGCCGAACAGCAGCATCGAGATCGACGCCGCGACTGAAGCCGAGCGAGCGCATCACCGCGACCTCGCTGATGCGCTCGCGCACCATCATCGCGGTGGAGTTGGCGGCGATCAGCAACACCGTCAGCACCACCACCGCGCATAGCGCGAACACGATGCCGCGGATGTTGCCGAGCGCCGAAAGCCCCGACGCGAGCGCATCACTCTCAGTCATCGTGCGGGTTTCGTAATCGGAGTTGGTGAAATGCTCGTCGATGTTCTTCGCGAGCGGCTGCAGCGTCGGCGGCGCTGTCGGCGCGCACGATGATGTTCCACGCGATGTCTGCGTCGGGCATGTCCGTTGGCCTTGCGCGATTCCATCAGGTAGTCGCGCCGGAACAGGAAGGTATTCGGGTAGCGCTGTGTTCTCGATCGTGCCGATGATGATGAAGTCCATCTGCATGTGGCCCGCGTCGGTGCCGCGCAGCGTGATGTGGTCGCCGACCTTCCAGCCCATTCTTCTTCATCAGCACGGTGCCGACGGTAGCGGAGCGGCGATCGCTTGGCGGCCACGGAGCTGGTTCTCACGCGATAACTGATAGTCGGGAAATACGTCGGCGATTTCCGGCCCGGCGCCGAATGCGAGGATGGGGTCGCTGACGTTGCGCCAGGTCGCGAACCATCCGGTGATCCCGACGCATGCGGCCACGCCCGGCATCTTGCTCGATCTCGTCGCAGTAGCGCGCCGGCAGATCCTCCCACGGCGCGGTCTTATTGACGATGAACAGACCGCAGCGTCCCGGAGGCATCCTTGATGACGCGATCCATCGAGGCCGGCACCGACACCAGCACCGTATAGATGAAGGCCGCCAGCGCGATGGTCAGCATCGTCAGGATGGTGCGCCGCAGGTTGCGGCGCATGTTGCGTTCGATCAGCTTGATCCAGTTGAACATGATTCGCCTCAGACCGCGCGCAGCGAGTCGATGACCCGGGTCCGCGAGGCTCGCCATGCCGGCAGCAATCCGCCAAGCCCGCCAATCAGCGCTCCCGCGACGAGACCCGATATGAACGCGCCGCCGGTGAGCTGAAATCGAAAGATGAACTCGCCCACATTCATCAGCTGGCTGTGCAGCCCGGTGGCGTAGGCCGCGATGATTCCGAGCATCTCGCCGAGGACCGCGCCCGCGATCCCGAGCAGCACGCTCTCCATCACGAAGCTGGTGAGCACATTGAAGCGGCTGAAGCCGAGCACGCGCAGCACGCCGATTTCGCCGGTGCGGCGCGCCACCGCCGAATACATCGTGTTCATTGCGCCGAAGATCGAGCCGATCGCGAGCACCAGTGCGACCGCGAGTCCCAGCGCGCGCAACTGTTCGACGAAGCCGGTCTGCTTCGCATAGAACTCGGCCTCCGGCATCGCGTCGACCTTCACCCGCGCATCGGTGGTGAGCGAGCTGGTGAAGTCGTCCTCCATGCCGGGACGCAGCACGACGTGCAGCACCGCGAACCCGCTCGACATATGGATGTCCTGGGTGAGGACGTCGAGGTCGGTCAGCACTTCGGATTCGCGCGCGCTGTCGTCGTCGGAAAAGATGCCGACGATTTTGAAGGTACGCCGACCGAATTTGAAATCGCTGCCGACGGTCAGGAACGGGATAGCGCGCGGCGAGCTTGCGGCCCGACCACCATCTCCGCGGCGCCATGTTCAATCCAGCGTCCGCTCTCGATGCGCATCTTGCGGTGGACCTGCCTGGCGATCGGATAGACCCCGCGCAGCAGGGTGCCGAAGCCGCGCGCGCCGGGCTGGTTGGCGGCGGGATTGAACCCGGTGACCACTTCGGGTGACACCAGCGCGACGCCGTCGGCTGTGGTCGCGATTTGCGGCCGGCTCTTGAGGATCTCGTACTGGTCGCGCGTGATGTAGCTGCCGCCTTCGTTGGTGGTGCCGCGGCTGAGCACGATCCAGTTGTCGCTGACCGCGCTGCGCAAGACGGTCGCGCGCAATCCGGCGACGAATCCCGACAGGATGAAGAGGATCATCACCACCAGCGCGACCACGACGGCGGTCATGATGCTGGTAGCGCGACGCACCATCAAGCTGCGCAAGTTGTAGCGAATCGGGATCACGGTCGCGACTCCTCGCCAGCCAAACAATCATCGACAATGTTTGAAGGGCAGGATTTTAGCGTCTCGCCGCCGAGCCGATCCAGCGCATCGATGGCAGCGCTGGCGGAGGTGGGAGGGAGTCGAACCCTCCGGCGAGCGTAATGCCCGCCAAGCCGGTTTTGAAGACCGGTCGCGGCACCGGCCGCGTTCCTCCTCCAGCCTTATTTATCGCGCACTCATAGCGACAGGCTCAACCACCCGCGGGAATCTTGATCATCAACCTTCCACTAAATCGGGAATGGACGCGGCCTCGACTTGGAGTTATGCAATAGAGGATCTCGCTGGCGCAAAAGGGCACCCTATGGCCAACACACTGGAAAAAATCGACACCGAACGACTGCTCAGCGACCCGCGCGCGATGGACCAGCTAAATCAGGCGGTCATCAAAGACTTTCGGGCCAACCAGGGTAAGGTCGGCGGGCCTAGAGAAGGGATGCCGATTTTGCTGCTGACGATGAAGGGTGCCAAAACCGGCCGGACCCTGGTGCGTCCGTTATGCTACTCGCGCGACGGCGATCGCCTGGTAGTGATCGCTTCTTACGGCGGCTCCGAGCGCAACCCGCCCTGGTATTTCAACCTCATTGCGAATCCGATGGTGACCGTCGAGGTGGGTGCCGAAACGTTTCAGGCGAGCGCTGTGGAAGTCCACCAGGCCGAGCGCGATCGGTTGTTTGACGCGCAGTCAGAGTTGATGCCTTTTTTTAGAGACTATCAGGACAAGACCCGGCGCCGAATTCCGGTCCTGACCTTGACCCGGATCGACTGACCGTCTGCGGCACTATTCCTTGGGCATCGACGCAAGCAGGCGCACCATCGGTTCCTGACTGATAGTGATGAGTCCCCGGTCGGGCTGATTCAGATCCAGCGTCGTATAGATTGCGAAACACACGAGCACGATGAAACAAATGGTGCCGGCGATTTCAGTACCGCCGGCCAACCCCTGTTCGCGCCCGATAAGCAACGTAGTGATGATCGATGCCACCCACAACAGGGCCAGCACACTATCGGGCAAGCGATCCCGGATGGCTGCCAAGCGCGATGCATGGTTGCTGGTCAGGCCGTTAAGTGTGTTGGTCAGCGAGACTGCGATCGGGGTGCCATCGCGCAGAGCCTGCGCGACCAGGTCGGTCATGGTGGATTGCATCTGTCCGAACTGTTTTAGCGCGTTGTCCAAAATCGGATCGGTAATCTTTTTGCGCGGCAGGTCGGCGCGCAGTTCCGTATAGTCGCGAATGACCCGCCTCAGTGCGGTTCGGGTAGGTTCCTTCAACAGCGTGGCGCAGGTGTAGAAATCGCCGATTGCGTTACTATCCTCGACCACCGCCAGGCGCCGCTGGTCGTGCTTTTCGATGGAAATTCCGAAGGTGAACGCCAGCAGCAGACCCAGCATTGCGGTGGTGACATCGTCGAACTTGGAAGCCTGCGCCCGCGGATTTCGCTTCGCCAGTGAACGTCCCATCCGGATGCCGATCCACCACGAAGCCATCATCGCGATTCCCAAAATCAGCGAGACGGTCGAAGCTTCGGAATCGGTAACGAATGAATTCATGCGCTGGTCTTCTGTAGTGCAATGCGAGTGGAACCAGAAATGTTTTACCGCCGCCCCCTTGCGCATGCACGGAACTAGGTGCTGATTAACTGATCGATCGCGGTCCGCCTATCGGACCAAAGTCTGAATGTTTTCCCGGCGCAGAATTGGAGTATTTAAGGCCAGACGGATAGAGTCTCGACTGAGAGTCGTAGGCACGATAGATCTGACCCCGGGGAGGCATTGGATGACGACCAGATACATGGCAAGAGCCGCAGGCGCGACGCTTGGTGCGATCGGGCTAGGAGCGCTGCTAATCCTTTCAGGATGCTCGACCACAGTTGAGAGCAAACCCGAAGCAGCCAAGACATTCGAAGCGGGAGGAAGCCTGCCGCCCGCAGTGACAAAATTCCTCGGCGACGACGCCTCCAAGCTGGTGCCGGGACCCGAGGGCGGAGCGGCGTTGGTGTACGTCAACCCGAACGTACAATGGAGCAAGTACACCAAGATACAACTGATGCCGGTCGAATTCTGGGCTTCCGCCGACTCCACCGTATCGGTCCCCGATCAGCAAACGCTGACGACCTATTTTTATAATGCGCTGAAGACGGACCTTTCGAAAAACTATGCCATCGTCGATCAGCCGGGCCCCGATACTCTGACGCTGAGGGTTGCGCTGATGGATGCCACCACTGCGACCCCCGGGCTGCGCAGCGTGTCGGTCATAGTCCCACAGTTGAAGGTCATCAATATTGCTCAGTCGATGGTGACCGGCAGTTATGCATTCGTGGGCTCGGCCGAAGCAGAAATGAAGGCTACCGACTCAACCACGGGTGAGTTGCTCGCCGCCGCGCTGGACAAGCGAGCGGGCGGCGCAGGCCTGAAGGGTGCCGCCTCGTTTAAGTGGGGCGATTCTCAAAACGCCATGGATTATTGGGCCGAGCTGATAACCAAGCGGCTGTTGGAAAAACAGGGCAAAACTCCGGCCTAGCTCACGGGAGAGCCTGAGTCATCCGCGCCGGCAACAATGGCGGATCGAGGCTGCCGAAAGATGAAGCGAAACTTCATTTCGCCGGCAGCTCGCTTCGCCATTGTCATTTTAGCCACGGCCGCATCGCTGATCCTTTCAGCCGCGATCGCTGCCGGACAGGACAGCCAGTCCGAGCTCGCCAAATTGGCGCGCAACCCAATCGCCGACCTGGTCAGTGTTCCGCTGGAAAATGACTTCTACTTCAATGCCGGCGAGAACCGCGCGACCGCCTATGTTCTAAACATCCAGCCAGTCATTCCTTTCCATCTTGGCGACGATTGGAACCTCATAACGCGCACGATAGTTCCGCTCGCAAGCGCTCCGGCGCTTGCTCCTGGAATGGGCGGAGTCACGGGGCTTGGAGATATCAACCCGACTTTTTTCTTCTCTCCGAAAAGTAACGCGGAGTGGATTTGGGGATTCGGTCCGACCTTTACTCTTCCAACCGCCAGCGATCGGCGTCTCGGCGCCGGTGAATGGAGTGCAGGCCCCGCGTTTGGCCTGTCGTATTCCAGCGGCCCGTGGGTGCTCGGCGGCATTGCCGATAACCAGTGGTCGTTTGCGGGATGGGGAAATGGCGGAGGAAACCAGTTGTCGCTGGAGCCGGGCATCACTTATACCTTCGACGACGGATGGTACCTCACGTCCGGCCCAACCATCACCGCCAACTGGGACTCCGCAACTGCAAATCGCTGGACACTTCCATTCGGTGGTGGTTTCGGCAAGGCAACCGAGTTCGACCAGGCTTCCTTCGTTCTGCAGTTGCAGGCCTTTTACTTTGCGGAAAAACCCCAGTTCGATCCGAACTGGCAGTTGTCCGTTACGCTTCAGTTACTTTTCCCAGAGGCTACTTTGACCGGTCCATAACCCGGCGAGAGTCAGTCCCCTCGACGCTTCTTTCATCCGTCCGCATCGCGCAATGCACCCCGAGTTGGTAAGCTCGCGACGTTCGGGATTTCCGCACAAGGATCACAGTCGGTTTGTTTCTAAGCGCCAGGCGACATTCTATCAATTCTGCCGCTTCCCAAACGAAGCGGTTGCTTTCGTTGCGTCATGAAGCTGCGCGACGCGGCCGATTTATGGTTTCCGCGATCCTTCTGATCGCCACTTTGGTTTTCGGTTGGCCGCAGCCCTCCTGCGCCTCCAGCTCGACACCATCATTTGTCGGGGCCAAGGCATGCGGGACCTGCCATGAGACACAATTCAACTTATGGAATAAATCCCATCATCAGCTCGCGATGCAGCCGGCCCTCGAAGGGACGGTGCTGGGAAACTTCACCAATGCGAGCTTCAAGAACGGCGGCGTTACCTCGACCTTCTTTCGGCGCGATGGAAAGTACTTCGTGCATAGCGATGGTCAGGATGGCGCGATGCACGACTATGAAATGAAGTTCACCTTCGGCGTCTACCCGCTGCAGCAGTATCTTATCGAGCTTCCGGGTGGACGCCTTCAGGCGTTCGGTATTGGATGGGACAGCCGCCCGCGCGCGCAAGGTGGTCAGCGCTGGTTCGCGCTCTATCCGAGCCCATCGACGACGCCGGACGACTCACTTCATTGGACCGCCATCGATCAGAACTGGAACTACATGTGCGCGGACTGCCACTCGACCAATGTTCGCAAGAACTACGACCTGGGACATCGTTCGTATTCCACTACCTACTCCGAGATCGACGTTGCCTGCGAAGCCTGCCATGGCCCCGGCTCTAACCATCTCGCATGGGCCAGGAAGGAAGCCGATTGGAAGAACCTAAATGCGCAAGGGCTTACTAACCCTCTCGACGATCGAAAAGGTGCAGCATGGATAACGGATCAAGCTTCCGGACATCCTTACCGAAGTAAGCCGCGAACCTCCGAGCGAGAGATCCAGACCTGCGCCCGATGCCACTCACATCGCGCTCAGCTTCATGAAGACTACCTCCATGGTCAATCGGTGGACGATGACTACCAGGTAGCACTGCTGGAGGAAAATCTTTATTTCCCGGACGGTCAAATTAAAGCTGAAGACTACGAGTACGGATCATTTGTTCAAAGTCGCATGTACAATGCGGGGGTAACCTGCAGCGATTGCCATGATCCCCACAGCGCTAAACTTCGCGCGGAAGGCAATGACTTGTGCGTACGATGCCACCTGGCAAAGAAGTACGATTCGCCCGCACATCATTTTCACAAGGCCGCCTCCGAGGGTGCGAAGTGCGTCAACTGCCATATGCCTTCGAGGATCTACATGATCATCGATGCGCGGCGAGACCACAGCATTCGTATTCCGCGCCCCGATCTATCGGTCACTCTTGGAACCCCCAACGCGTGCAACGACTGTCATACCAGGCAGACCGCGACATGGGCATCGGAGCGTATCCAGAAATGGTATGGCCACGCACCCACCGGATTTCAGCATTTCGCCACAACTCTTAATGCCGGCAATGAGGGAGCACCCGGAGCCTCGCGCTTGCTACATACGCTGGTCGACGATAGCGGCCAGCCTGCGATCGCGCGGGCAACCGCAATGTCACTGATAGCTAACTACGGTCTCACACCCGCCGATGCGGCGCTGCGGAAAAGCATCACGGACGATTCGCCCCTGGTCAGAAGAGCCGCCGCCCATGCAGCATCCGAGGTCGAGGCGCCCGGCTTCTCAGATGCGATAGGTCCACTCCTTAAGGATCCGATCCGCTCGGTCCGTATGGAAACTGCCTATGCGCTGGCTGGTCCCCCTGCGAAGTCGCTTAGTCCAAATATGCTGAGCGCTTTCAGCCTTGCGCGCGACGAATATGTCGCCGCGCAACATCTTAACGATGATCGCCCGGAGTCACATTTGAATCTCGCTTCGCTGTTCGAACGCGAGAATGATCCGGCTTCCGCGGAGGCCGAGTTGAAGACCGCGCTTTCACTCGATCCATCCTTTGCACCCGGCGCGGTCAATCTTGCCGATCTGGATCGCGCACTCGGGCATGAGGCCGAAGGTGAGGCAGTGCTGCGCCGCGCGCTCGCGCGACTGCCCAGGGAGGCATCGCTCCTGCACGCGCTCGGCCTTTCGAAAGTGCGCCAGCAGCAGCACGCAACCGCGCTGGAATTATTTGCCGCCGCGGTGCGAAGCAATCCCAAGGTGGCTAGATACTCATATGTCTATGCGGTCGCGCTCAATGACGCCGGCCACACTGACAAAGCGATAGCGGTATTGGAGCGCTCGCTCGAGTTACATCCCTATGATCGCGACTCGCTATCGGCGCTGGCGATATTTCTGCAGAAGTCGGGTAAAAACTCAGAAGCGGCTGCCATCACTCGACGTCTCGAGCAACTCGCGGATCAATGATCGAAGCATCTACTTGACCGTGTAGCCGCGACCTTCGAGGCAGGCCGCCATCGCGCGCTGATAAGCTTGCTGTTGACCTTGCTGAGCGGTCTGCACTTTTTGTGTACTCGCCTGCTGCTGGTTCGCTTGTTGACGCCGATCATCCATGCGCCGGAAGCCGCCCGCCAGACCGCCCATCGCAGCACCCGCCGCCGCGCCCTTGCCTGCATCGCCCGCAATCGCGCCTCCGACCGCTCCAAGCGCGGCGCCGCGCGCCCCGCCACGCAGGACGTGGGGCTGCTGTGGAGACTGCGGCTGCTCGGAAGCGGGAAGCGTCGAGGCTGACGCGGTCGAGGGCCTGGTGGGATCGAAACCGGTCTGCTTGGTTGCCCACATATGACAGTCATAGCGGTCGCGATCCTGTTTTTCCTGACTTTGCCCTTTGGCTGGATAGATGAAGATGTCGTTGCTTTGCGCGCGCGTCGATCCGAGGCCAAAGGCAACGGGCGCTGAAATAGCGGCGAGCACGCTCAAGACACGAATCGAGTATCGACTCAGCATAGATATTTGCCTCACGTTGTCGGATTGCGAATCGACTATCGCAAGCACCCGCGAAGCATTAAATGCGACCTTGGTCTTATTTGCAGTCTTAGTGAGCGGAGGGTTTCGAGGACCATTCTTCGAAGATCGCGTAGCCGACTGCCAGCAGCGTAGGTCCGAGGAATAGTCCTATGAGTCCGAAGCTCATCGCACCTCCCAGGACGCCCAGTACGACCAGCAGCAACGGTATGTCACCGCCACCGAGACTGATCAGAAATGGTCTCACCACGTTGTCGAGGTTGCCTACGACGATAATCCAAACCGCGAGGAAGATTGCCCATTCGATGGAACCACCGCGGTAAAGCCATAGGATCGGGATCGCACCCACCAGCAGCGGGCCGCCGGGAATCGCGGCTACTACGAAGGTTACGAATCCCAACAGCACCGCCCCCGGAACTCCCGCGAGCATGAATCCTACCCCCGCCAGGACTCCCTGGAGGAGCGCCGTTCCGAGGACCCCATAGACGACCGCCCGAATGGTGGTGCCGGCAATTTCCAGCAGACGGGTGCCCTCAGCGCCACCAATGCGATGCATCGTAGCGTCGAGGCGACGGGCGGCTTCTTCGCCGTTGCTGTAAAAAACAAAGACCATCAAAAGACTTAAGATGATTTGGAAGACGCCTTGACCGAGCGCACGGCCGCTGCCCAGGACCGCGTCCTTGGCCGAAGGAAGCCATTTCGCGACGGCCGCCACCCGGTCCGTGCTGCTCTCGCTAAACAGGTTCCAATGGCTCGCCAGCGAAGGGCCGGCCAGCGGGATCGACGCCACCCATGCCGGCGCCGGTGGCGGACCTTCACGAAGCATCTTGGTGGTGGCGCTGATGACCTCGCTGACGCTGCCGGAAATCCGGCTGACCAGAATCACCATCGGCACCACGATGATCGCAGTCAGAAGCAAAGTAGCGATGGAAGCCGCGAGGCCGCGCCGGCCGTGCAGTTGCGCATCGAGCCGGATGAAGAGCGGCCAGGTCGTGAAGCATAGGATCGCAGCCCACAGGGCGGAGGAAATGAACGGCCACAGAATCAGCAGACATCCGAAGGCGAGCAGGCCGATTGCGCCCAAGGCGATCCAGCGTTCCGTCGCGCCGCGAGTTCCGTCGCGTTGGTTCATGCCGTCGAAGCCCGGTTCATCCATCGAGCTTGGTTGTAACGCTATGCGACCCGGGTTGCGAGCCTGCTCAAAAACGCGTCGGTAACTGAAAAGCGCCGCAAGTGTAGAAAATCGGACCAAGGTCTGATTTTCACCCAGCCTCGTTCCGGTCAATCTCAGATGGGTGCGCAGCCATCGAGCAGCCTGCGCACAAGGGGCTCGCATCATGACCAACCAGAACAAGCGGGTCGTAGTACTTGTCGAAGACGATCTTTCCGTCCTGCGCTCTCTGCGCCGCTTGATAACGGCAGAAGGGTTCGAGGTGCGAAGCTTCGATCGTCCCGGCGAAGTCCTTGGAAGCCAGATCCCCGTCTGCGATGCCTGCCTGCTGGTTGACGTCCATTTGCCGGAGATGAATGGCGTCGAACTATGCGAGAAACTGGCCGCTTCGGGATGTCGACTGCCCGCCATCATGATCACGGCCCATCAGGATGGCGCCACGCGCGAGCTCACCTCCCGAGCCGATCCGGTCGCGGTCTTGTATAAGCCCTTTAGCCGTGATTCTCTGTTAAAGGCGCTTTCGAATGCTTTTGCGCGATAATTTCCTGAGCGCATTGAAAATACTGTGCAGCCGCCTCATTTTAAGCTAGCTAAATAAACCTATCGTCAGCTCTGCATTACCCCAAGCCACCCTTCTTTAACGCTGGATCAGGAGCGGAGGAGCGGAAGGTCGAAAAATGCCGCGCGCGAATTCAAATCCACCCCGCCAGCCAATGTCCAACCACAAACGAGCCCTGGCGACTACCAACGTCGGCAAGTTGTA
Organism: uncultured delta proteobacterium; assembly: GCA_963848285.1. Lineage (GTDB taxonomy): Bacteria > Desulfobacterota > Binatia > Binatales > Binataceae > DATGKG01. The sequence goes on from CAWKCZ010000003.1 coordinate 908,808, forward strand.
TCGACTCATCGCTGACCTTTCCTCTTCCTTCGTGCGGGTCCCGGTTCATGAAATCGACGATGAGATCAATCGCGCCCTGGAGCGGATTGGCCTCGCGCTCGGACTCGATCGCAGCACCGTCGCCGAATATCGACCCGATGGATCCGCCTTCTTCAGTCACGGATGGTCGCGGGACCCGGGCTTGCGGATCGTCGGCCAATCGCTGGATGCGAACAGCGTGGTGCCGTGGAGCAAGATCATGACGACGGCGGGGGAAACCGTCGTGATGTCCAGCCTCGATGACCTGCCGCCGGAGGCTGCCGTCGATCGGGAGACCTTCAAACGCTACGGTCCCAAGTCGAACGTCATGGTCCCGATCCAGGTCGATGGTATTTTGCTCGCCGCGGTAGGTTTTGGGTTTCTCAAGCAAGAGTATTCATGGCCGCCGAAAGTGGTTCAAAGGCTGGAGCAGGTGGCCGGGATTCTCGGGCATGCCTTCGCCAGAAAACGCGCCAGCGAAGAAATGAGCCGGCTGCGCGAGGAACTCACTTACGTCTCCCGCATCAACACCATGGGCGAATTGGCGGCCGCCGTTGCGCACGAGCTCAACCAGCCTTTGGCCGCCATCCTGAACAATGCCGAAGCGATCGAAGGAATGCTGCAAACCGAGACCCCGGATGTCGCCGAAATCAAATCCGCCATCCACGACATCATCGAGGATGACGTCCGCGCAGGCGACATCATTCGGAAGCTGCGCTCGCTCTTTCAGCGCGAGGAGCTGTGTAAATCGCGCCTCGAGCTTCCCGCGGTAATCAATGAAATAGGTCGCATGCTCAAGAGCGACGCCCTGATCCGCAACGTTTCTTTCAAAGTCGAAATCGAGCGATGCCCGATCGTCCTCGCCGATCGGGTCCAATTGCAGCAAGCGATCGTGAATCTGGTGCTCAACGGATTCGATGCGGTAGCGGAAATTCAAGCGGGCGCGCGAGCCGTTGCGCTGCAGGTGGCGCAGGCAGAATCGGGGCATGTGCAAATCATGGTGCGTGATTCGGGAAAAGGAATTCCCGAGGATACGCTGACGCGGATTTTCGACCCCTTCTATACGACCAAACCTAGCGGGATGGGTATGGGCCTCGCGATCTCACGCTCTATCGTCGAAGCGCATGGAGGCAAATTGTGCGTTTCATCGGTACTCGGCACTGGAACCGCCTTCGAGATTCGACTTCCCGGACCAGCGGCAGCATAGCCGAGGCGGGCGAATCATCGTGATTGCCGGAAACGAGAAGGACATTGTCGCGGTTATCGACGACGATGAATCTATTCGACGTGCCCTGCCTCGGCTTCTGAGCTCCAAGGGCTTCGAGGTGCGCACCTTCGCTTCCGCTCACGAATTCCTGGCCAGTCCCGAAGTCGAAACGGTGTCGTGTGCGATAACCGATCTTATGATGCCCGAGTTCGACGGTCTGCAATTCCAGGAGGCACTTAACTCGAAACGCCCGGATCTCTCCATCGTTTTCATCACCGGACACGGCGACATTCCCGCCTCGGTGCATGCGATGAAAGCCGGCGCCGTCGATTTCCTCGAAAAGCCGATTAGAAGTTCCGCCCTGCTTTATGCCGTCCGGCAAGCTATCGAAAGGACCCGGCGCCTCCAAATCGCCGGCGCGGAAGCCGTCCGATTGAAAGCTCGCTATGCGCGCTTGACTCCGCGTGAGCGCGAGGTCTTCGCGCTGGTGGCGGCCGGACTGCTCAACAAACAAATCGGCGCCGAGTTGGGCGCCGCCGAAAAAACCATCAAGCAGCATCGCGGCCGCATCATGCAGAAGATGGAAGCCGCGTCGCTCGCCGACCTGGTGGTGATGGCGGCGACCCTCGGTGTGAGGCCTTCGGGGGTCGACTTTTCACGCGCCAGAGGCCTCGTTCCTTCGACCTGACCGGGACTTTCAAGCCCCGGGCCCCAAGCAGTAGGACCAAGGTCCGATTTCCACTCGCAGTGGGCGCTGCGAAGATTGGTAATTGCTGACATGGAAATGATCAACTCAAACCCGGAGCAGGGCCGGGTAGCGTACAGTCATACCGGCGAGACGCTGGTGGTTGGACTGTCCGGCCCGTGGCATCTCAGCGGCAATGTGCCGTCGGCCGGCAGTTTGTCGCAGGAACTCGATCGCCATCCCGCCAAGCGCATCGCCTTCGAGACCTCGTCGCTAAGCCATTGGGATAGCGGGCTTATCACCTTCCTGGTTCAGACCAGCGAGATCTGCCGCACTCGCGGCTTGGTCGATGATCGCGAAGGATTGCCGCGCGGGTTGCGGCGAATGTTGGAACTGGCCGAGGCGGTGCCGGAAAAGAAAGGCACCCGCGCCGAGGTCAAGAAGGTCTCGTTCTTCACCCGGGTTGGCAATACCAGCATCGGCTATGGCTCCTCGGTTGGCGAGTTTCTCGAATTCCTTGGCGAGTTGACCCGCGCTTTCGGGAAGTTCATCCGCGGCAAGGCGCGTTATCGAACCGTCGATCTTCTGGAAGCTATTCAGCAATGCGGGGTCGAATGCGGTCGGGCATCGTCTGTCTGATCGCCTTCCTGGTCGGGGTCATCCTGGCCTTCATGGGCGCGGTGCAGCTTTCGCAGTTCGGCGCCTCGATCTACGTCGCCGACCTGGTCGGTATCGGCATGGTGCGCGAGATGGGCGCGATGATGACCGCGATCATCATGTCGGGCCGCACCGGCGCGGCCTTTGCCGCCAAGCTCGGCACCATGAAGGTGACCCAGGAAATCGACGCGTTCACCACCATGGGCATCTCGCCGCTCGAATTCCTGGTGTTGCCGCGCGTCCTGGCGCTGGTCCTGATGATGCCGTTGCTGTGTCTGTGCGCCGACTTGGTCGGGAATTCTGGGCGGCATGTTTGTCGGCGTAACGATGCTCGATCTGTCCGCGCGTAATTACCTGCGCGAAACCATCTCAACCCTTACCTTCGTCAATGTCTTCGGCGGGCTCATCAAGGCCACCTTTTACGGATGCCTGATAGCGATCGCCGGATGCCTGCGCGGCTTTCAATGCGGCAACAGCTCCTCGGCGGTCGGCGACGCGGCTACGCAGGCAGTGGTGATGTCGATCGTGATGGTCGTGGTAGCCTGCGGAATGTTCGCGGTTATCTTCAACTTGCTGCACATTTGAGGCGCGACAATCGAATGAGCAACCGATCCATCCGAATCGCGCGACCGCCGCAGCGCAAATCGTGCGTGCGCAACATGACGATGGCCTACGGCAGTTTCGTGCTGATGAGCGATCTGAATTTCACGGTTCGCCGCGGCGACATTTTCATCATCATGGGCGGCAGCGGATGCGGCAAAAGCACTCTCCTGCGCCATCTCATCGGCCTTAAGGAACCGGCCACCGGTGAGATCATCTATGGCGACGTGAACTTCACCAGGCGCCGCGCGGAAGTCGTGAGACAGTTGCTGCGCCGCTTCGGCGTCCTTTACCAGAGCGGGCGCATTGTGGAGTTCGATGACACTGGCCGAGAACGTCGGGCTTGCCGCTGGGCGAATTCACCGATCTGAATCCCGCGCAGATTCGCGAGATCGCTGCGCTGAAGCTGGCGCTGGTCGGTCTCAAAGGCTTCGAGGATTTTTATCCCAATCAGATCAGCGGCGGCATGCAGAAGCGCGCGGGCATTGGCACGTGCGATGGCGCTGGATCCGGACATTCTCTTTTTCGACGAACCTTCCGCGGGCCTCGATCCGATCAGCTCGCGGCTGCTCGACGATTTGATTCTCGAGTTGCGCGACAGTCTCGGCGCGACCATCGTGGTCGTGACTCACGAACTGGCGAGCATCTTTACCATCGCCAACAACAGCGTGTTTCTTGACGCCGAATCCCGCACCCAGATTGCGACGGGCGATCCTCACGACATGCTCGCGCACTCCAAGGATATGCGGGTGCGAAAGTTTCTAACTCGCGGACAGGAAGGAGGCGGCGCCGCCACTCATGGCTAAACGTATAAGTCCCACTGCGATTGGCGGATTCGTGGTCGCCAGTCTTGCGGTTTTGATCGTCGCGCTCATCGTGGCGGGTTCGGGAGATCTGTTTCGCAAACCGCATTTGTTCATCTGCATGTTTCACGGCGATCTGAATGGGCTCAAAGTCGGGGCGCCGGTCAAAGCCAGGGGCGTGCAGATTGGCTCTGTCTCTGCGATCAATCTGCGCCTGCAGCCGGGCGAAGGACAGTTGCGTCCGGGAATCACCGATCTCAGGCTGCCCGTCGTCATTGATCTCAATATTGCCGAGCTGACGGCGCGCGGCGCCAGTGGCGAAGCACTCCAGGAAAAAGGCTACAAGGCGTTCTTCGAGCGCGGTTTGCGCGCCCAACTTCACACCGAGAGTCTGCTCACCGGTCTTCTCTACATCGATCTCGATCTGCACCCGGGGACCCCGATTGATCTTGCGATCGAGCCCGGCAGCGGCCCATTTCCAGAAATTCCAACGGTTCCGACCCAACTGGAACAGATCCAGGATCAGGCTAACAAAGCCCTGGACAAGTTCGACCGTATCGACTTCCAGGCGATGGCCGCTTCGATTACTCAGGCGGCGAGCTCGATCAATGAGCTGGCCGGCTCGCCTTCGCTGAAGGCGACCCTGGAGTCACTGAAAGAGACGACCGCGAATCTGAACAAGGCAGTCATCTCGATCCGTAGCGCGGTCGATACCACCAGCTTGAAAATCGATCCCCTGATTGCGGCTTTACGAAAGAACTCGGACGAAGCAAATGCGACCATGTTGCAGACTCGTGCGGTCCTGGTGAATCTGGAATCGAGTCTCGCACCAGACTCTGAGTTAATGGTGCATCTAAACGAATCGCTCGACCAACTGGCGGATACCACTCATTCGGTGGGAGAGCTCACTGACTTTTTGCAGCGTAACCCCTCGGCCCTGATTCGCGGGAAGTACTACTCCAGCAAAGACAAGTAGGCCCAAAATGACTATTAAGAGAAAATTTTTGATTTGCTGTGGCCTTCTTGTTGCCGGCTGCTCACCCCTCGCGCCGATCCCGGATCGATCGGATTTTTTTATCCTGACCCCGGTTGCGAGCCCCGCCGACATGACTCCGATTGCGACCTCAACCACCGCCGCTTCGCGAGTGTCGATTGGAGTGGGTCCAATCGATTTTCCCGACTACTTAAGACGTCTCGAAGTGGTCACTCTGACCGCCCCCAACCAGATCGATCTTTCCGACCATCGGCGCTGGGGCGAACCCCTGGACAAGAACTTTGCGCGCGTTCTCAGCGAGAATCTCGCCCAGTTGTTGGGAACGCGGAAGATTGAGAAGTATCCATGGCCGCGCAGAACTCAGATTGACTATCAGATTGAAATCGATGTGCTGAAGTTCGAGACTACCCGCCAGGGTCAGTCCCAACTCAGCGCCCGTTGGATCATCAAGGATGGCGCGACCGCCAAGGATCTCTACGCTTCCGAAACTAACTTGACCGGCCAAGTACCGCCCGGGGACATTGGCGCGTCGGTAGCGCTGAGCAGCGCGCTCGCTAAATTGAGTGGCGACATCGCGTCACACGTCGCAGACTTAAGTCAACATCGAACCAACATTAGCGTGAAATCGGTACCCGACGACCGTTCCTGAAGCCGACCTTCGGGCTATCAAAGAGAGGGGGCTGGATCACACCTCAGGTGCGAACCAGCCCCTCGTTTCATTTGCCGACGCCCTTCAGTGTGATGGTTCTGCCGCCGGTGCCGGGAGCATCGACGGTAATCAGCATCGTCGCCGCCGCGGTTTTGCCCTTTGCCGCAGGACTAAAGCTCACCGCGATGTCACCTGTCCCGCCCGGCTGCAGTGGACCGAAGGTGCCGGGACTGATGGCGTAGGTATCGGTCGCCAGCCCCGGCCAGCTTCCACTTAGGACCCCTTTGCCTGCATTCTTGAAGGGCAACATAAGCGCCATGGTTTGACCTGTCGTTCCACTCAGAGTGAATGACGGTTTGATCGACAACTTGCCGGGCAAGCCCTTACCCTTGAGGGTCAAATTGAGGGTGGGCCGCTTCGCATCGGTGCTGGTAACGATTGCAGTCGTAAGCGCCGTGGGCCCGGTCGGCGTCAGCGTCACGGTGACCACCTGGGAGCCTTTCGGTGGCAAGTCGAAGTCGACCGGAGCAACCACGAATCCGGAAGAAGGATCCACCGCGATATGGCCGGTAAGATCTCCGGTCTTGCCGCTATTCTTGATGCTGAAGGTCTTCGGCGCTGAAGCCCCGAGCCCGATACCGACCGGCTTCACTGTCACCGCAGCCGGAATGACAATCTTGGCTCCGTTCGGCGCCGACGTCGGTTGACTGGTAGGCGTAGCAGTTACAGTTGGGGTCAAGGTTGGGGTGAAGGTGCCACCCGAGGTCGGCGTCGCGGTTATGGTCGGCGTTCCGCCCGACGTCGGGGTCGCCGTTGGAGCTACGGTTTTGGTCGGCGTTCCTCCCGAAGTCGAGGTCGCGGTCGGGGTCGCGGTCCTGGTCGGCGTGGCGCCTCCGGTCGCGGTTGCCGTAACCGTCGCGGTTCTCGTCGGCGTGCCTCCCGTAGCAGTGGCAGTTGCGGTTGCGGTGCGCGTCGCGGTCGCTGTCCGAGTCGCGGTCGGGGTCAAGGTGGCGGTGGGCGTCGCCGTGCGCGTAGCAGTCGCCGTATGAGTTGGAGTCGGGGTCGCGGTCAGCAGATTGAGCAGATAGGCGCCGCGCCCATGCGTGCCCGCGAACACCGCGCCGGTCGAGTTCTGCGCCAAATCGTAGACCGGAACCGCGGGGATCACTCCGAGATTGAATGGCTGCCAGGTCACGCCGCCATCCGAGCTATGGAAAACGCCGATGTCGGTGCCGGCGAAAATGCTCTTGCTGCAGGCTTTGGCGCCACAGGTTCCGCTCATATCGGTCCCATCGACCATCACCTTCAGAACCGGAACGTCGGGGAGCGCCGATGCCCCGGGGACTTGCCCGTTACTCGAAGAGCCGTCCGCTTCGGTCCAGGTCCGCCCAAAATCGACCGTTCGGTAGATATGGCCGACCGAGGTGTCGCTGGTAAATCCTGACAGCCCGAGGTACGCGACGCTGGAATTATGCGGATCGACCGCAATTGAGGTGGCCTGGGTCGCCAGCGCGTTCACGCCGGACTGCCCCTGCGCGAAGGCCGCCGCGAGGTTACCGGTAACGTCGTTCCAGATTCCGCCATCCGTGTTGGTCGAATCGATTTGGTTGATGTCCGCCTGGATGGTGTTGTTGAGGGCAAACGCCACCGTACCATCGAGGCTGCTGCCGGCCAGCGCCCATGCGCGCGTATGATCCGAAGGCGCGAACTGTAAATCGATCAAGGCGCAGGTTTGATCGCCGCAGGTTCCGCCCCCGAATGCTCCTCCGCTGGTCAGATCAAAGTCGGTCTGCTGCGTCCAATGCGCCATGCCATCAGTGGAGACATAGACTCCATGCGCGCCAAACAGGACCCGATGCGGCACCTGCGGATCGACTGCAATTGGCGCATAGAAGGACGGCCCGGGATCATTGGAAGAGGCCAGCGCCGCATTGAGGTTGGGCGACCATTCGCTGTCGCCGACGTTGCATGCCGCGGGATTCGCGGCGGGGGCCTGACACCAGGTCATGCCGCCATCTTTGGAGGCCGAGATCAGGTTTTGCGCATCGAAGGAAAAATCATGGTAAACAAACAGCGGATCGTTGGGGTCATAGAATGCGAACCCGCCATCGCCATTCTCGCTGTCAGGTCCCACCCAAGTCCCGATGCCGCCGTTATATAGCTGAGTGCCGTTGCTCTGAAATCCCGCGATGGCTTTGCTCGTGATCGTTGGATGCGGTCCGATGCCCTGGATTTGGGTGGCGCTGATGGTTTGATTGAGTGAAGTAAAATTCGGACTCGCCGCTTCGATGAAGCTGAACAGGCCGCCATCGGTACCCGCGAGAATCTGGCCATTAACCGGATTGGCCGCCAGCGCGTGAAAGTCGGCATGGATACCGCCGTTGCCGATTATTGAACTCCAGGTGTTGCCGAAATTCGTCGAGCGATAAAGCCCTACTCCGCCGAAGTAAACCGTGCCGGCCCCGGTCGGAGAAACCACCAGTGCCTGATCATAGAAGGATTGCGAAAAGGTGTTGGCCGCGGTTGAGCCGCCATCGATGGTAAGGTTGTCAGTGGCCGAAAAGAATTGCGGCACCGGACGAAAGCTCCAGGTGCTGCCACTGCTGGTGGAAAGGAACGCCCCCAGGTAGGCCTCGCCCTCACCGTCGCCAATCATCGCGTAAACTGCGCCGACCTGCCCGAAGCCCGCCGGAGCACCAATCGCAATGCTTTCGCGTCCCACCGAAGGACATCCGCTGGCCGGGCAGGTGGCACTGGTGGAATCAACAACGCCCGGCAGCAATGCCGCGTGCCAGGAATTGGCGATGATATCGCCGCCGTTGGTGGAATAGTAAATGTCGTTCCCGTCGACAGCGACATAGATGACGTTGGAGTTGCTTCGATCAATCTTCACATCATCGATGGGGCAAGGCGCCTGCCCTGAACCGTTGGAAACCAGGTCGCATCCGCCAAAGACCTGCTCCGCATAATGAGTCCAGCTCGCGCCACCATCGGTGGAACGCCACAGACCCGCCTTGGAGGCATCGGACTCGAAGATGGCGGCATCGGCGCGGCTCGCACTGAGACCATTGGTGGCGCCGGCAAATATTCGCTGCGGATTGGTGGGGTCAATCGCGATGCTGGTGAAGGAAACATGGTCGAAGGTGTTCGCGGGGCCCAGCGGCGTCCAGGTGTTTCCGAGGTCGGTGGATCTGAAAATCCCCTGCCCATAAAGGGAATCGAGCGAGCTGTTGCCCTCGCCGGTCGCGATATAGATGGTACTGACCAGGCTGCTGGTATCGAGCGCGACGGCGCCGATGGCCTGGGTCGGCCCGCTATCGAACACCGGGGCGAAGCTGGTGCCATCGTTGGTGCTGAGCCACACTCCTCCCGAGGCGGTGCCGACCACGATCACATGCTTCGAATCGGCGGCCACCCCAGTGACGCGGCCGGTCATCGGAACATTGCTGCCAAACGGCGTCCCAGTAAAGTTAGCCTTCTCAGAGAGTGGCTGGGGACCAATAAACGTCCATTGAGTAGCGAAAGCTATCGAGGGCAATGCGCCCGCGAATTCGCCGCTTGGGTCAACTAAGGTGGTAGAGCCCGCCACGGCGCTCGAGGCACCCTGGACATGGCGCATCGCCGCTTCCATTCCGCGCATCTTCGAGACGGCGCGCGCGAGGGCATGCTTCGGCGCTCCGAACTGGAGGCCGTGCTTGGATGCGTAGTAGTCATCGCGCGCGCGGATGTGACTGCTGCTGAACTGGCCGCCAGTGGCGGGTAGCCGGCGCCTCGATGTTGCAGCATCAGGGTTTTGCGCGCGGACGTTAGATGATGCGACCCAAAGTAGAGAAAAGCTTAAAACGCCAACGAACGTGGCGAGGACTCCAAGCTGCGCTCTACCGAAAAAATAGCGGCTCAATGCCCCCAAAACACACCTCCGAAGCAACGGCGAATAAACAGATCACGAAGTAGCATCGGCGCCCTCGACTTAATAGAACGGGAAACCGTCGATAGACGTTCCATTGCGAGCGCACTCAAAGGACGAAAACGCGCGGCACCGTATTGAACTGCAAACAGGCCGCAATGGAATACAGAAGCCCGTCTGCTCCACTATAAAAAATGAGACAGTTGCGGGTTTGAGTCAAAAAATTATTTTGCCATCGCTTATTTAATCATCTCTTATCATTATGTGAGTGAATATAGCATCTTTAGTCTAGTTGACAAAAGACGCCCAAAGTTCACGAGATTAGGTCGATGTCGCCCTGTAAACGACCGGAGGAAACCGATCTGCACGCATTAGACGTTTTCAATCGAAAACCCGCTACGAAAAGGCGCCCCTGCCTTCTCCGCGCCCTCGATCTTGCGATTGACTGTTCCTATGGGCCGCTCTATCGTCCCCAGTTAAACCCCAATTAAACGATCGTTCAGCAGAGGAGGAATTCCCATGAATCGCAATTTCGAATTCAAACAACTGCTCCGCGCTTATCGCGGCGGCATCATCGATGAAGCAACTTTCGAAGCCGAAGTGCGCGCCCTGGAAAACGGCAGCGCCGGCACCAACGGGCATCGCGGGTTCGTCGCCTTCGGCAAGACCTACGGCTCGGAAAAGGAAGCCGTGCTGGAATTCCTCGATCGTGCGCGAGCGGGCGAGGCCGGCGGCGCCGAGGCTTTCAACGGATGGGTCAAGACTTGCAAAACCGAATGCATCTTCATGGGCATCCAGATGATTGCCGAACGCGAGGCCTATCATTCGCGCATTTTCGCCAAGCGCCTCGGTGACCTCGGTGGGATGGCGCAGGCGGGAACCACCGAGCAGGGACGCAAGCTGACCGAGGCGCTTTCGAGCGACATGGCGGACAACAAGAAGTTCCTCTACATCACTACCAATTTCGGCAGCACCGAAACAGCGATCGCGCCGATCCGCGCGTTCGGCGAGAGCCTCAAAGAAGACATGATGACCAAGGAAGCGGTGCGTCTGTTCTGCGAGGACGAACTCTCGAGCGGGCGATGGCTCGCGGAGACCTGCGCTGCCCTCAATCCTGCGGCGAGCGCGAGCACCTCAGCCTCGATGCAAGCTTAGGTAAAACTCTGAGTTGTTCTTTGGCGGCGGATGACCCTCGCGGTCTTCCGCCGCTTCGTTTTTGGCTATGGGAGAGGCGTTGATTCGGGCGCGCGACTATCGACAAACCAGGCCGGCGGCCCTCGCCAGCTTCTTCTGCCGATCATCGAAGGTGTGAAAGGTCTCCGCTCCCAAAACGATCGCGGACGCCACTTGCAAGATGTCGAGGGACCGGGTTCCAAGCCTTCCGCTAAAGCGGGTTGATAGCCGGAGTGCTTCGACGTACATCGCCTCAGACATTTGCTCTATGACAAGTAGGCCCGAATCAAGGTCCGCGCGAAATGAGGCGATTGCAGCGTGTAGATCGGATTCACGTATTTGCTTGCGGAAAACATGAAGCTGTAGCGCGTTCATGAGTTCCAGCTCGCCGAGCGATGAAAGCAAGATGGGCGGCTTCTCTTCGGCCGTTCGCACGGCGGCAAGGTTGGAGTTGGAATCCAAAAGGTAGAGAGAGCCAATGAAGCTGGTATCAGCGTAGGCACTCAATAGCGATCGCGTTCCTCTGCGATCCGTTGTGCGACGGTTACCTTGAGCTTCCGATTGCCGTAGATACGCTTAAGCCGCGCCATGAAATCCGGCATCTGCACCTTGGCCGGCGGCGCCGCCGGCGTGAGCGTACCAATGACGCGCTTGCGCTTGGTGATCTCGATACTCTCGCCCGCCCGCAACATCCGCTCGACCGCGGGGAAGTTGTAGCGCAGGTCACGCACGCTGGCCTGTTTCATGTGATACATCTTAGCATCACATGAAACAGAGCGCCAAAGGGTGAAAGCTGGTCCGGTAGCTATTCGACGTCCTTGAACACCGCGAAACTGCTCGGTGTGGTCCCGAGCACAGGAAAATTGTAACCGCACTGTGGACACGGCTGCGCCAGCACCGCCTGCTCTTTCTTGAGATCGTAAGGCTTGTCCTGGAACTTCCCGCAAGTCGGGCAGATTCTCAGGAGCCGGGTGCTCGCCAACTCGAAGTTGGTGATCACGTCTTCCATGATCGCACCGGACTGCGCGGCCCAGGTCTTGGCGTACTTGTGGTAGGTGTTCATGTGCCAGTCTTCGAGCGCTTCCTTGCTGGTCCAGAAGCTCACCTCGTTGTACCAGGTGGGATCGTCGGCGTGGAGCCACCACGTGAGATGCATGAATCCCGGCAACTTCATCAGGTGATTGCGCGTATCGGCAAAGACGGTTTTGAACTTCTCGTAACCATCCTGGCTGGAAAAACGGACCCTTTGCATACTGAGGTAAATCGCCATTCTGTGACCCTCCTGTCAGCTTGGAGTCAGAGCAGGCGACGCAGGTTCGGTGCCATGGTTGCCAGGTTGGCAAGCTTGGCGAACCCATCGTTTCGTCGGCCCATGGTTGAGGTTTGCGAGCCGCGGATTGCAAAATTTCGTCAATGCTTCCGGACCCGGCGCCGATGACCGCCGGCCATGATGACCATGAATTGGGCTTCGCCCAAATGGTGTGCAACTCGGATGGAATCCGCAGGCAGATTCTTCGCTTGACAGATGCGCTTCGGAATTGCTCGTCTGGCCTCATCGCCACCGCACTTCGGGGCGCACTCTGGAATATCCGGGAGGATCGTCATGGCAACTCTACGCGGCGAGCAGATCATCGCGCAGTCATTCAAGCGTGAAGGCGTCGACACCATCTTCTTCATGATGGGCGGGCCGACCGGCGGCACTGCCGGCGCATGCCTCGACCTCGGCATGAAGGGAATTTACGTGCGCCACGAGCAGGCCGCCGCGATGATGGCGCATGCCTATGCGCGCGTGACCGGCAAACCCGGCATCTGCATCGCGCCGATGGGCCCCGGCGTCGTCAACCTGATGACCGGGCTCGGCAACGCGTGGGCGGACGCGGCGCCGGTCATCGCAATCGGCGGGTCCGCACCGATGCGCGGCACCACGCTCGATACCTTCCAGGAGATGGATCAGGTTCCGATGATGAAGCCGATCGTCAAGGCGCGCGTATCGGGTCGACCTCGGCTACCGAATTCCCGAGTACATCAGCATCGCGTTTCGGGAGGCGCTCGATGGCAAGCGCGGCCCCGATCTACCTCGACCTGCCGGGCGACGTGCTGTCGGGCAAAGTCGAAGAGGAGAAGATCCATTGGGTCGAAGGCAACTCGCGCACCGATGCGCGTCCGGCCGGCGATCCGGTGCTGATTCGCAAGGCCGTCGAACTGTTGGCGAAGGCGAAGAAGCCCATGGTGCTCACCGGCAGTGGCGTGCTGTGGTCGGACGCCGAGGACGACATTGCAGAAGTTCGTCGATGTCGACCGGCATTCCGTTCTACACCACGCCGCAAGGCCGCGGCGTCATCGCGGAGGACCATCAGCGCTCGTTCCCGGGCGCGCGCTCGACCGCATTTCGCGAGGCCGACGTGGTCCTGCGTAATCGGCGCGCGCGCCAACTCGATGCTGTCATTCCTGCGCGCGCCGCGTTTTTCGCCGGACGGCGAAGTTCATCAACGTGAATCTCGATGGCAAGGAGATCGGCCACAATCGCGCCGCCGACATCGGCATCATCGGCGATGCGAAGCTGGTGCTCGATCAGCTTACCGCCGAGGCGGCCGGGCAAGTTCAATCCGAAAGAAGAGATCGAATGGGTCTCGCAGCTCGCCGCCAAGCATCGCTCCAATTCGGAGCGCTCCGCACCGCTGATGCATTCCAACACGGTTCCGATTCATCCTCTGCGCCTGTGCAACGAGGTCAAGGATGTCATCAGTCGCGACACCATCCTGGTCGTCGACGGCCACGAGATTCTGAACTTCGCGCGCCAGTCGATTCCCATCTACCAGGCGCGATGCAGCCTCAATGCGGGCCCCCACGGATGCATGGGCGTCGGCATCCCGTTCGGCATCGGCGCGCAGGTCGCCCGCCCCGATCTCCCGGTGGTGGTGCTCAGCGGCGACGGCGCATTCGGCTGGAACGGGATGGAGATGGACACCGCGATTCGCCACAAGCTGCCGATCGTGGTGGTGGTGTCCAACAACGGCGGATTCACCTCGCGCAAGACCGGCGGCACCGTCGGCCGCGACCTCGGCTTCCAGCGCTATGACAAGATGGTCGAGGCCCTCGGCGGCTATGGCGAATTCGTCGAACAGCCCGACGAGATCCGGCCCGCAATCGAGCGCGCAATCAAGAGCGGCAAGACCGCGCTGGTCAACGTCTGCACCGATCCCGAAGCGCAGGCGACCACCGATATGGGCTTCGCGGGATACTGATCGATTAGACTGCGCAGTCACCAGATCGACGACGGAGCAAGCAACATGATTGACGTATATTACTGGCCGACACCGAACGGAAAAAAGTTACCATCCTGCTCGAGGAAGCGGAGATTCCCTACACCATCAAGGTGATCAACATCGGACGCGGCGATCAGCTAACGCCGACTTTCTCAAAATTCCCCCAATGGCCGGATGCCTGCGATCGTCGATACCGAGCCGAAAGGCGGCGGCGCGCCGGTCACCATTTTCGAGTCCGGCGCCATCATGGAGTACCTCGCCGAGAAGGTCGGAAAATTTTTCCCGCAGGAACCGCATCAGAAGGCCGAAGTCCTGCAGTGGATGTACTGGCAGATGGGCAACCAGGGTCCGAAGATGGGCGAGCAAGGGCACTTCACCGCGCGCTTCCAAGGAGCCGGAAGAACGGCGACTCAGACTATGCGGTGTTGCGTTTCAATAATGAAGTCCATCGCATCTATGGCGTGATGAATCTCGGCCTGCACAAAAAGGAGTATCTCGCCGCCGGCCAGTACACGATCGCCGATATGATTTGCTATCCGTGGGCCACGCATCTGGAAGGGCCGCAACATTCGAAATCGACGAAGTTTCCCAACGTGAAGGCGATGGCTCGATGCGCATCGGCGAGCGACCGGCAGTGAAAAAAGCGATGGCGGCGGGTCCCGAGTATCGCGAGGATCCCGCGACTGTCAGCGCCGAAGAACAGGCGCGCCGCGCCAAGTTGCTGACGCATCAACGCGCGCAAGCGGTCCCCAGGGAGTGGAGTTAGACGGCTCTACGGCCGCCGCTGTTTCGGATGCTTGAGCGCGTCGGGGTTTGCAATCCGAACCGGCTTGCCCTCGACGTACGCCACAACTCCATCGAGGGTGTCGCTGTAAAACGCGCGTAGCGTCTCATGCGTCACGTAGCCGAGATGCGGTGTGACGGTGACGTTGTCCATCGTGAGGAACGGATGGTCGGTGGGAGGCGGCTCGACATCGAAGACGTCGATGCCCGCGCCTGCGATGCGATGCTCGCGCAGCGCCGCGATCAGATCGGCTTCCACCACAATCGGCCCGCGCGAGGTGTTGATGAGGTACGACTCCGGCTTCATCAGCCCTAACTCACGCGCGGTCACCAGGCCACGGGTTCGGTCGCTGAGTATTACGTGGATTGAGAGGACATCGGAGAGGCGGAATAGTTCATCCTTTTCGACCCGGCGCGCACCGGCTGCAGCAGCCGCTTCGGCGGTTAGATTCTGACTCCACGCGATGACGTTCATGTCGAAGGCGCGCGCATAGGTGGCCATTCGCTTGCCGATGCGACCCAGCCCCAACAATCCTAGCGTGCGTCCCGCGAGGATCGTGCCCACGGTGCTTTGCCACCCACCCGCGCGCATCCGCTGCGCCGCCAGGTCGAAATGGCGAACCACCGCGATCATAAGTCCCCAGGTCAATTCGGGCGTCGCATTGAAGACTCCCGTATAGATGGGATTCGCGAAGTTAGAATGAGAGACTATGACGCCATGGTCAGTCGCCGCCGCCATATCCAGGTTGGGCAGCGACATTCCTATGATGGTAACAAGCTTGAGGTTCGGTAGCCGTGCGAACAAACTGCGCGGCATACTCATCCGCTCGCGAACCGTACATAGAATATCGAAGGGATGGAGGAGTGACGCCGCCTCGTCCTCGGACAGGTGCCGATCGAAAACTGTGATCTCGGCTTTGCCCGCAAGCACAGACCAGTCGGCCGATTGAAGTGCGACCTTTGCATAGTCATCAAGGATGGCGATTTTGAGCATGGTTGTAGGTCTACTCGAATCGCGCGGCTTCCTCCAACCTGCTTGAAGCGTGCGAGGTTGCCCGCCAAGTCTTTCCGGCCGCGCTAGCAGGCATATAATCGCGCGATGAATCTGGAAGGGGGAGCAGAGCGATTGGCAATGCCGGGTCCGGATCTTGCGCTCGAGCCGAAGAAACCGTCAGCTAAAAATCTGCGCGCGCTAAGTGTTGCCGCCCTGGGGGTCGTTTACGGGGACATCGGTACCAGCCCGCTCTATGCACTGCGGCAATGCTTCTACGAAGGCTCGGGGGTGGCCCCTACCGCGGCCAATGTGCTGGGCATCCTCTCTCTCATCTTCTGGGCTCTGATGATCGTCATCTCAATCAAATACCTGCGCATCGTTGTGCAAGCCGACAACAAGGGCGACGGCGGCATCATAGCGCTGGTTGCGTTGCTGAGCTCCGGCTCGGCAAGTCGCAGGAGGGCCGATTCTCATCGCGACTCGGACTGTTCGGCGCGGCGCTACTCTATGGCGATGGTCTGATCACACCGGCGATTTCGGTGTTGAGTGCGATCGAAGGGTTGGAGAAAGCGAATCCGCATCTTCAGTCCCTTCGTGGTGCCAATCGCATGTACGATACTGATTCTGCTTTTTGCATTTCAGAAACGCGGAACCGGAAAGGTGGGGGCAACTTTCGGCCCTTTATGTTGCTATGGTTCGCGACTATCGCTTTCATCGGAGCGGCGTCGATTTTCCGCCATCCCATCGTTATTACCGCCCTCAATCCGCTTCATGCGATCAGGTTTCTTCACTCTAACGGCGGGCTCGGTTTTCGAGTGCTGGGAGCGGTGTTTCTGGTGGTGACCGGAGGAGAAGCGCTCTATGCCGACATGGGGCATTTCGGCGCTCCGACCGATGCGCGTGAGTTGGTGGTGTGTCGTTTTGCCGGCGCTGCTTCTCAACTACTTCGGACAGGGCGCGCTGATTCTGCATCATGGAGGCGACTCAAGTAATCCGTTTTACGATCTGGCTCCGCAATGGGCTCTCTATCCGATGATATTCCTCGCCGCTTGCGCCACCGTGATCGCATCCCAAGCAGTGATCTCGGGAGCCTTCTCTCTCACCCGGCAGGCGATAAATCTTGGCCAGCTGCCTCGAATGAGAGTCCTGCAGACTTCGTCCGAGGAAGCAGGCCAGGTGTACGTCCCCGGCATCAACGCGATATTTCTGTTCGGGGCGGTCGGTTTGGTCATCGGATTTGGCTCCGCGGACCGGCTGGCGGGAGCTTACGGCGTCGGAGTGGCAAGCACGATGGCCATCACGACGGTACTGCTGTTTTTTGTCGCCATCGAGCGATGGCGATGGTCGATCGCTTTGGCGGCAATGATTTGTGCGCCATTCCTGGTGGTCGACCTTTCGTTTCTCGGAGCGAACGCTTTCAAGATTCCTCATGGCGGCTGGTTTCCGCTAACTGTCGGACTAGCTAGGCTACCTGCTCATGTCCACCTGGAAGCGCGGACGCGCGGTTCTCGTCCAGCGGCTGTCGCGCGGGATGCAGCCGATCGAGGGTTTCCTCAGGAGCCTTTCCGAGAAACCGGTGGTACGCGTAGCGGGTACCGCGATTTTTCTCAGCGGAAGGTCGGAGGGCGTGCCGACCATGCTGCTCCATCACATCGAACGCAACCAAGTTTTGCATCAGCAGGTGGTACTGCTGCATGTTTCAATCGACGATGCGCCGCGCGTTCCTGCCACTGACCGATTAAGTATCCAGCCGTTGGATCAAGGCTTCTTTCAGATCGACGTGCGCTATGGATTTATGCAGAACCCGAACCTTCCGGCAGCACTGGGACTCTGTGAACGATTCGGCCTGGATCTGAATCTCGATCGAGCGACCTACTACCTGAGTCGCGAGACGCTTATCCCTCGTGCCAGCGACCCGGGGATGGCGGTTCTGGCGAGAGAGGCTCTTCGCCTTCATGTCGCGCAATACCCTGCGCGCAACCGCCTACTTTCATATCCCGCCGGAGCGAGTGGTCGAAATCGGAATCCAGGTCGAAATGTAAGCTGGGAAAAGACGAGGGCGACCATTATGAAAGTCGCCCTCGTCACCGCAGTAAATGCCGCGCAACGATCTATGCGGCGGCAGCAGCGGTGGTGCGCTTGGCCTCGTCGGCCGCAGTCGGTGGACTCACTTTGTAGAGCTTCTCCGAATTGGCCCACAGGATCTTGCGCCGGATCGATTCTTCGCAATCCGACAAACCACCTTTGATGCGATCGTGAACCTCGTCGCCATAGAGCGACGTCGGATGTGGAAAATCGGTCTCGAACAGGATGTTGTCGATGCCGACTTTGTCGATTAGCCGGCGCGGCGCGGTCTGCTCGAACCAGTAGCAGGCGTAAACATTGCGCGCGAAGTACTCCGACGGCAGCAGGTCATATTCCGGATGTTCCTCTCGCACGCTATTGCCTTTGAACTGGTAGTCCATCGCTTCGAGGACGAACGGAATCCATCCGATGCCGCTTTCCACCGAGACAAATTTGATCTTCGGATTGCGTACCAGCACGCCGGACATCATCAGGTCGTTCAGCTGGATGGCGTTCTGTAGAAAGATGTCCACCGCCAGCTCGGTGAATGCCGCCATCTTGCCGTAGGTCGCAACGCGCGCTTTCGCGAGGCCCTCTTGCATGTCACCTGATCCGATGTGGAAGCTGATCGGCAAATCGCAATCGACCGCAACCTCCCATAGCGGGTTCCAGTGCGGATCGCCCAGCAGCGGCTTGCCGTAATACTGCGGCTCGCCGGTGAAGAGAATCCCCTTATGCCCCATGAGCGCGCAGCGCTCGATTTCCTTCACCGCCTCCTTGACGTCCCAGAACGGTATCGAGGTGATCGGCAGCAGCCGGCGCGAATCTGCCGACGCCCACTCAGTCTGCCAGTCATTGTAGATGCGCACGCAGGTGAGCATCAGCTCCGGATCGTTCAGCTTGAGGAACTGCTGCGCGCCGAAGCCGCCGACATTCGGGTACATCACCATCGCCCAGATGCCCATGTCATCCATGTACTTGAGGCGTGCCTTCGCGTCGTACGCCCCCGGATGCATCTCGTCGTAGTTCTTCGGCGGATGCTTGAAGCTGCCGCGCCCGGCCGTTGCAGTCATGCCGACGCTGGCCAGTGGCTTGCCGTCGCCAATCTGCCATCGCTGGCGACCGCTGGAACTCGTCACTACGTGGGGAACGCGATCGCGCATGCTGGCGGGCGCGCGGCTGGTCCACAGGTCCGGCGTTTCAGTCACATGCGTATCAGCATCGATGATGGTGTAACCGCTCATGGCATTTCTCTCCATCGTTCAGTCTGATCGTTACATCCTTATAGATCGATCCGTCCGCGCGGAAAAGCGCCGCAGGAGGGGGGTTCGCAACCTCAGCGGGGACGGCGAAATGAACGCGGCCCCTGCCATTCCTGACCGGAGCCGCGGGTTACGAGCCGGTGGGCTTCGAGTTAGAAGCTGAATTCCAGGTTCAACTCGACATTGTGTGTATCGCGCGGAACCGGATCCGTAATGCTCGTAGGAGGCGCGAACGGTGCGCCGCCGGCATTGGTGTTTTTGATCGGCACAAACAGGTTGGCGAAGTGGTTCGCCTCGGCCGTCGGGAACGGAGTCTGGGAGTGGAAGAAAAGCGTGTTCTGGGAGTCGACTGCGATCCGGACGAACTCATTGAAGCGATACTCGACACCCAGCATGTAGCGCATGAAGTCAAGCGGATTGGTGTTGACATGCGTATTGGGCTGCAACATCTGGAACAATCCGAGCAGCGTGAACCTGGTCTGCGGAATATGCACGTGTCCGAAGAAATCGAAACCTTGTTGCACGGTGCGGCTGTTGTTCTGCAATGCCGCAGTCATCGCCGAGAAGTTGTAGTACTGAACACCATAAGGACTCGAGGTTCCACCGGCCGTCGAAGCACTCGCAGGCGGAGTGAAGAACACCGCGGGTCCGGTCGCCGAGAACAGATTGGAACCATTGAAGGCATTGTGCCCCTGGTCATATTCACCTGCGATTCCCCATTCCTCAGCGGTGTAGTGCAACAGAGCCGCCAAGCGCATCAAATGGGCATTGTTCACATGACCAAAGCAGGTCGGACAGGGTCCAAAGCCGCTGTTGACTGATTGATTATCGGGCGCGGAGTTGCCATACGCGTAGTTGTAGAAAATGGTCGCGCCGAGGCCTTCAAACCGCCAGTTAGCACCGAACGGATAGATCGTAGCTCTTCCCATGAACTGCTTGGTGTTGCTTTGTTCGAACTGCGAGAATTTGGCATTGGTGAAGACACCCAGCCCGTAGTCGATGTAGGTCTTCTCGCCGGATTTGATCGGACCTTGGACCTGCAAGCCGAACTGACCCGATGATAGTCCCATGAAGTTCCACGGCACCAGGGTGACATAGCGGAAGCCACTCAAGTCTTCTTCCCATGGAATGAAGGGATTGGGCAACTCTCCCAACTGGATGGTGGAACCTTTAGTCTCAGGGCCTATCCAGTCAAGGATGCGATTGTATTCCGCGTAGGTGTACTTAAGGCGATAGTTCAGATTGCCCGCAAGGTTACTGCTCACCGCGCTGGTGTGACTCGTACTGGTCGGCGTTGCGGTGCCGAAGGTCTTGGATACGTCGGGAGTAATTCGAAGCTGCCAGTCAGGCGTCGGATTGAAATAGAAGTTCAAATAAGCGCGAGTGACGTCGAACGAGTTGTAGAGATTGTTGCCGGGTCCCGGCGGATTGACGTTCTCCAGGTACTGCGGCCCGAAGCCGGTGTGGGTATACATCGAGTAGTCGGCATAGAGCAGCGCGCCCACCCGGAACTTGTTGCGGAAGTTGGCGAGATAGTCTTTCCACGCCGGCTCGATCTTGTTGACCCGCTCCTTTAAAGCGACATTCTCTTGAATCAGAGTCTGCTGGTTGGCCATGAACTCGGCGCGCAGTTCCTCGTTGCTCTTCTTGACTTCCTTCTGGACCTGCTGTTCGACGGCGGCCGGCGCAGGCTCGTCGAAGCCGAGCGTTACCGCGACGCGACCCTTGCCGGGCTTACGATACAAGGCGCCGGTTTTTGTATCCTCATAAAGCGTGATGCCGTGCG
The DNA here is from genome assembly GCA_963848285.1 of uncultured delta proteobacterium. Classification (GTDB taxonomy): domain Bacteria; phylum Desulfobacterota; class Binatia; order Binatales; family Binataceae; genus DATGKG01. The sequence goes on from CAWKCZ010000003.1 coordinate 929,656, forward strand.
GCGACGACTGCGCGAACGAGGGCCGCAGACCGGCGACGCCGAGCATCGCTACCATCAATGCGGCGAGCGCCGCGAGTTTCCATCTCCGGACCTTCATCAATCTCCTCCCTGTTCGTGGACCGCGACTCCGCGAGGTTTTCATTTGCCGGAGGCGTACTTCCTGGCCTCGTCTTCGCGGATCTTCGCCAGTTGAAATGAAGTGTAGGATTTTCCGTTGCAGACGAATTTGCTCGGCGATCCGACACTGACTTCGACGCAGTTTTCGACGTACGGCACCGATGCCGTCGCGCCCTTCGTGGTCGCGCCTGAACTCGTCATTTGGGTGATCGTGGCGCATCCCGCCGTCGCCACCATCACGAAAACCAGCGCCCCGCGCGCAAAGCGTGAGCTAACTCTCTTCATCAACTGCTTCTCCCCTCGATTAAGTATTGAGCCCGCGTGATTTCGTCCGACGCGCCAGGACGGAAGCCGATCCGTCCGCCCGGCGACGATATGAGCAAACGCGCCCAGTGTAGTTTGGGCGGCAGAATAACTCCGTGGCAATTGCTACATAGAATCGGTTGATCCAGTTAAAGCAATGTTCAATGCCGGTCCCGAAACGGACTTAAAGAGAATTTCAGGGTCGTTCCTCATCCAGGCGAGGATCAAAAGGAACGTAGTCGCGATGATTATTGGTAGGCTCAGGGCCGCCGGATCTCGCACCGAAATCGAAATTCGTTCCGCAGGAGGCTCTCATGTCCGAGGTAAATCTTTCGCTCGACGGCAAGGTCGCGCTCATCACGGGCGGATCGAAGGGCATTGGCCGCTCAATCGCACTCACATTCGCCGAGCACGGCGCCAACGTCGCGATTGTCGCGCGTGGGAGCGAGGCTCTCGAAGCCACGCGCCGCGAGATCGAGTCGACCGGCCGCCGATGCCTCGCTCTTCGCGCCGACATGGCCGGCGAAAACGAGTGGCCGCGTATCGTTGAAGAAACCGTTTCCACCTTTGGCGGGGTAGACGTCCTGGTTTACGGGGCCGCGACGGCCGAGAAGTATGCTCCCATAACCCAGTCCACCAGCGAGGGCTGGGATTTGGTGATGCGGGTGAACCTCAAGGGAGCCTTCACGGTTTCCAAGCTCTGTCATCCGCATATGAAAAGCCGCGGCGGCGGGTCGGTCATCCATATTACTTCGAACGAGTGCGTGCGCCCGTCGTTTGGGCTTGGCAGCTACTCCATCAGCAAAGGTGCGATGGTGACGATGACCCAGGTCTGCGCCAAGGAATGGGCGGGCGATGGAATTCGGGTCAATTGCATCGCGCCCGGCCTGGTGCGGACCGAGTTGGCCAGGCACTTGGTCAAGATGGTGGAAAAGAGCGGCCGCTACCCCAATCCTCTTAAGCGCATCGGAGAACCCAACGAAATCGCCGGGGATTGCGCTATACCTCGCGAGTCCGGCCGGCGCCTATGCGACCGGGCAGAACTTCGTCGTGGATGGCGGGGAGCTGGTTTATGCGCCGCTCGACTAAATGACTCGGTTTGAGAGCGTGCGATGAAGGCTGAACCCCGCATCGTTTTCAAGCACCGGTAGTGTCGGCCTAACACTCCGGTAACAGTACTGTGTCAATTATCGCCCCGAATGGAGGGGTGCAGACATCGCGGGCCGCGAATCATAGGAGCCGTGCTCGAGGGGAAATTCCCTGCGCGCGCGGTTGCCGCGTCTTTTCGGGCTCTCGCGACTGTCCTCGCGCTTCTAATGATGGTTTCGTTGCCGGCCGTTCGCGCGCACAGTTTCGCCCCCCATTTTCGAAGTCCAGACGTCCGCAGAATGACGATGCGGCACACCTCCGTCGCCCAACCCGAAGTTTCGGCCGCCGAACAGCTCCAAAATCAAATGGGGGGGCCGGCACCTTTCGTTCCGATCGAAGCCTTGCTTGCGCTGCGCCCACTCGTGAGATTTGACTCCAGGACTGAGATCCCACTCGCTCGTTTGCTACGCCGTCTTAAGCTCGGATTTTCCCGCGCCAGTAGTCCCGACCCGCTCGCTTAGCCCCACATAGCGATCGATTCGCATCAGGAGTCGCGCCGTCGGTGCTCGACTTGCGAAGTGATCGATTCTCGCGCCACGGCGCATTCTCTCTCGTCGCAACCATCGGAGGGGTTCCCAGGCTGCGTCGATAGGGTCTTAAAACTCTCGAACAACAAAAGGATGGAGCTATGAGAAGAACGCAACCACTCTGCTCGTGGCGGCTGATAATCGCATCAGCGGTCATGATCACCTCGGTGGCCGGGTGCGAAACCATGCAAAGCACCTTTACCCCGGCCTGGAAACCGGGCCAGACCGCCGGTGCCGCACCAGTTCCACGGGTTCAGGATTGCCTCATCATGAACGTTTCTTCCCCTACGAAGTACGTCTGCAACGGCAAGACTTATACCTCATTCCAACTCGCCAAGATCCGGATGGACGAAGAAAAGAAGTATGCGTCGGGCAAATAGAGCGACCAACCAACAGGGAGAAGATCGAATGAAGGTCGGGAGATGGAAGATCAAGATTGGCCGCCGTCATGGCGACCACGATGCTGGCCACGATGACCGCCTATCCTTTGCTCGCGATGGCGCAATCAGCCAAGGGCATCATGATGTACGAGGATGCCAGGACCGGCGCATTCTATAGCAAACCCGGCAAGGGCCGCATCGCGATTGGAAATCTGTACCTGGATGGCGGAGCGCCACCCCCCAGCACCGCGGTGGTGCAGGAGCAGGTCCAGAAGGAGGTCAAAAAGCATGACGAGGAGTTGCGCGCCGAGTTCATGCAGAATCAGAACGACCCTGCTGCAAAAGAATGCGGAGCTGTCCAAGCAGGTCGCAGAGATCAAACCTGCCTGGACCGACTACATGGATAACTTCAAGAACAAGTTCCGCCTCGGCACGCTGATCTATGCTGACTGGCGGATGTATTCGCATACAACCTATCAGCCACAGGAACTCACCCAGATCAACAATCCCGGGATCGGCAACAACGGCTTCAACTCGTTCGATATTTCACGCGCGTACCTGAATTTTTACTTCTTTCCGACCGATGACTGGACCGCGCGCGTTACCCCCAACATCTATCGCCAACTCGGCGGCACTACCGGGGATAGCGCGGGAGCCAATGGCACCTATCCAAGCTCTGCCGACGGCAATCTGACTTTCCGCCTCAAATACGCGTATCTCCAGTACGGCAAGTTGTGGGACAAGCTTCACGTCGACCCCTTGAAGGGCGGCACCGTCAGCATCGGGCAAATCCAGAATCCACTGGTGGACTGGGAAGAGCAGATGTATGGGTATCGCTACGTCAACCTGACTCCCTGGAACTATCTAAGTCTGTCTTCGACGCAACAGGGAATTTCCATTCAAGGTCCGATCAAATTTCACGAACTGCAGTACGTGGAGTACGATGCCGGCGTCTTCAACAATTCCAGCTTTCACGCCATCGAGAACACCAACACCAAACAGGTGATGGGGCGGGTCTCGGTCTATCCGTTCGGCGCGAAATGGCGGTTCCAGGGACTCGGCTTTACCGGCTTCTATGACTATGGCTACGGCAACGTGACGCCCGACACCAATACACCCGGTCCGGCTCCCAGCCCATTTTTTAACGGGCCCAAGGCGCACATCACGCGTATCGCCGGTCTAGTCCACTACAATACCGAATTGTGGGGGTTGGCCTTCGAGTACGATCAGGGCCATAACGCATTCGGCTCCGGCAACATGTTCTCGGCGGTAACTCCGGCGGGCAAATACGCTAACAACAATACTCTCGCGCAAGCGCTGCTGAACAACGGGCGCGCGGTCGAGCAGGGCTACGACATCTTCGGCCATCTGCACATTCCCAATACGCCGTTCACCCTGTTCGGAATGTTCGAATGGTTCCAGCCCAATACCAAAGTCAATCTGAATCCATTTGACTTCCAGCGCTGGGTTACGGGGATAAGTTATCAGTACAACGAGTTCCTGCGCTTCTCGCTCAATACGCAGAACATGCTGTACTACCATAGCAATTTCGCGTTCTCTCAGGCCGAAGCGAAGTCGTTTGCCCCGGTCACCTTTGCCGCGGTGCCTCCTCCGGGAACCGCGGGTACGGTACCGAATTCCGTGCTCCGCGACGGACATTCGATCTTCCTGAACCTGGAGTTCAACTACTAAACATCGAGCGGCGGCGCGGGCCTGGTTTGACCCGCGCCGCCGTCGAGATCCTATGGTGAGGGAACCAAACGATGATGTCTTTTGCGGAAAATCGTTATCGGGTCCTGGTGGTGGAAGAGGATGCCGAGATCAGTGAAATGGTCCGTTACAATTTGTACCAGGAGGGAATCGAAACCGAGATTGCCCAGCAAGGTCGCGCCGCGCTCGAGAAACTGAACGACAGAAGTCCCGACCTGGTAGTCCTCGATTCGGCTTTGTCCGATCTCTCGGGACTCGAAGTCTGCCAGAAAATCCGCACCTGCATCCGCACTGCGACCTTGCCGGTGCTGATGCTCAGCTCGGCCGCAAGCGAGGCGGATAAGGTGCTGGGCCTGAACATGGGCGCCGACGACTATGTCACCAAGCCATTCGGGCAACTCGAACTCACCGCACGCATCAAGGCGTTGCTGCGTCGGACCTCGGGACCGCATCACTTCGAGTCAGGCGGGCGCCTGCAAGGGACCTTCGATCAGGGAAGACTGCGGGTGGACTTCGATGCTTACAAGGTTTTCGCCGACGGCGAGGAATGCGACCTGAAACTTCGCGAGTTCCATTTGCTCTCGTTTTTCGTGCGCAACCCGATGCGAGTTTACAATCGGGAGCAGTTGCTGCGCTTGGTCTGGGGCCGCGACGCCGACATCGAGGCCCGCACCGTCGACGTCCACATTCGACGGCTGCGGACCCAGATCGAAGCCGATGATGCCAGTCCGCGCATCATCGTGACGGTTCGCGGGGCCGGCTATCGATTCGAGCCGGATGGTCTGCGCCAGGGTGCTTCTGCAACTTGATTGGACGCCAACAGGGGGATAACGTGAAGATACTGGCAATGCAAAGGAACCTTTCACGAAGCCCGGGATCGCTCCCCGCCATCCTGCATGTTGCGATATGCATTGTCAGCGTCCTGATGCTGCTTTCACTCCCCGCGGTCAGGGTCCATAGTTTCGGAACGCATTTTCGGACCCCGGCAGTTCGGCGCTCGATCGAACGTCATACTTCGGTCGCGCAGAGCGATGACCGGCCCGGCGAGCACATTGCTCCCAGCATCCTGTTGCCGAGCTTTTTAGTCTCGGTCGAACCTCGCCCTGCCGTCGTCCAGCGAGACCAATCCGACTCTCGCTGCCAAGCTCCCGCCATTCGCCTGCTGAGCCGTCTTAAGCTCGGTCGCTCCGGTTCAAGCGGGCAAGATCCGCTGCTCCTCGTCGCCTAAGTAGCGTCATTGGTTTCTCGCGCGATGGACATGGTCCGTCGTGTGAGCCGATCCGCAAGGCTGCCGGGAATCTTCCGGCCCCAAAAGCACGAGGCATTCATAATGAGGAGCATCGTAGGTTTGCGTCACCTCGGGATCGCCGTGGCCATCGGCACGATGGCGATCACCCTTACCGCATGCGAGCAAAATACCGCATCCTTCGGGGCTCAACGGAGGGCCTACGCACTTGATGAGACCGCCTCGAGCGATCAAACGGCGAATTTGATCAAGCGGCTTTCGAAGGCAAAGGAACTCGACGAAAGCGACGCCATCGATCCCGACCTGTCGTCGGTACGGCGTGAAGACTTCACCGTGCAGGCGGCCAAGGCTGACCGCGTCATCAAGGAACTGCAGCATGGCTTCCCGGTCGATCCGGCAAAAATCGAGGATGCGCTGGACATTCCTCCGCGCCATCTAACCCCGGAGAAGCGGGTAGAGCTAATCCATCAACTACAGTCAGCCAAGACCCTCGACGAAAAACGGCAGCAGGAAATCCTGATTTACTGGAATGACGATGAACCCATGGAGCGCACTGAGTTCGACCTTCAGGCTGAACGCGCCGGCGCTGTCGCGAAGGATCTGCAACTTGGCGAATCGGTGCACTGGTCCGATATTAGGCAGGCGCTGTATGTGCCGGCGGATCCTCTCTAGTCGGTCGAATTGATCGAGAGGGGCGCGGCTCAAACCCGGCGGCCCCTCATCCTAAAGCTCACCATCAGCAGAGGTCGCACGTGCCAGGTTTCTCGTTACGCAATCCCTACACCATCATTGTAGGAGCGCTGATCGTCGCTATTCTGGGCGTCACCGCATTCACCCGAATGCCGGTCGATGTGTTTCCGAATCTCGAAATCCCCACAGTGGTGGTCGCGACGTTTTATCCGGGGATGCCGCCGCTCGAGATCGAGGCCGACATTACGACTCGCTTCGAGCGCTTCTTCACGCTCGGCAGCGGCATCGATCACATCGAGTCGCGATCGCTGCCGGGCGTCAGCATCATCAAAGTTTATTTTCACCCCGGGACCGATCTCGGGTCGGCCGCGTCGCAATTGTCCAGCCTTGCGATGGCCGACTTGCGCCATCTACCGCCCGGCACGCTGCCGCCACTGGTTTTGCAATCCGGCGCGTCGTCGCTGCCGGTCACGCTGGTGACGGTCTCGGGCCAGGGCTACGACGAGAAGCAGCTTCGCGATCAGGCGCAGTACAACATCCGCAATTGGATCGCCACGATCCCGGGCGCCTCGGTCCCGCCGCCGTTCGGGGGCAAGTATCGCCAAATCATGGCCTACCTCGACCGCGACGCACTTGCAGGCGCGCGGTCTCACTCCCATGGACGTGGTCAGCGCGCTCAACTCCGCCAATCTGATCATTCCAGCCGGCGACGCGAAAATCGGTTCGACCGATTACTTTGTTTACAGCAACTCGATGATCGAGAACCCCGATGACATCAACAACGTCCCGATCAAGGTCGGCGAAGGCGAAGCCCCGGTCTTCATGCGCGATGTCGGGACACGCGAAAGATGCGGCACAGATTCAACAGAATGTCGTACGTATCAATGGCCAACGCTCGGTGTACATCCCGGTGCTCAAACAAGGCGGCGCCAACACCATCGCGATTGTCGACGGGGTCGAGGCGGTGCTGAAGAAGATTCCCGATCTTCCCCGAGGAATGGCGCTGAAAGCAATCTTCAGCCAAGCGACCTACATTCGCGACGCCATCGACGCCCTCGAGCATGAAGCGGTTTCCGGTGCCGTGCTCGCCTCGCTGATGATCCTGATCTTCCTCGGCAGCTTCCGCTCGACATTCGCGATTTTCCTCTCCATCCCGCTCTCCATCCTGGCCGGCGCGTTCGGGCTGATGATGAATGGCTCGACCATCAACATCATGACTCTGGGTGGCTTCGCACTCGCGATCGGACGCCTGGTCGACGACTCCACGGTGGTGCTGGAAAACATCAATCGCCATCTCGCCGAAGGACAGGAACCTCGCGCGGCCGCGCGCATCGGCGCCGAGGAGGTCGCCTTGCCGGTGCTGGCATCCACCATCACCACCATCATCGTGTTTTTTCCGGTGATGTTTTTATTCGGTGTCGCGCGCTATCTGTTCGGCGCGCTCGCCCTCGCAGTCGTACTCTCGATGGCGGCTTCATACGTCGTCTCGATGACGATCATCCCGCTTTACTGCGCGCAATTTCCTGACCGCCGAGGAGGCGCGCGCAGAGGAGACCGGACATAGCGGTATCCTCGGCGCCTTCATGCGCGGTTATGAACGTTTCGCCGCGCGTTACGAGCGTTGGCTGCGAGCGGCGCTCGATCACAAGCTCCCGGTGGTAGGGGCGATCGCGGCGGTGTTCGTCGTCAGCATGCTTTTGCGCGCCCGATGATCGGTACTGAACTGTTTCCGCAGACCGATTCAGGTCAGTTCATCATCAACTTTCGCGCGCCACTCGGGACTCGCATCGAGATCACGGAGGACCTGACCAAGCGGATCGAGGCCGAGGTGAAGCGCGTGGTTCCGGCCTCGGAGCTTTCCACCATCGTTTCGAATATCGGTCTCGCCGCGGGATTTTCGGCAATCTATTCGCCCAACGCCGCGAGCGATTCCGGCTTCATGATGGTCGCGCTGAAACCGGACCATCGCGTTTCAACCTTCGACTACATCCGGCGCCTCAAGGTGGATTTGGCCGAGAAGGTACCCGAAGTTGAACCCTTCTTTTCGTCGGGCAGCATCATCGATTCGGTGCTGAACTTCGGCCTCGCCGCACCCATCGACGTGCAGTTCTCGGGCCCGCATTACTCGGAGTTGTTTCGGGTTGCGCGCGCCGCCGATGAAGTCATCCGGCCGCTGAGCGAGGTTGCAGGCTCATTCATCCCTGAGGAGTCCAACTATCCGACCCTCAAGATCAACGTGGATCGGGTTAAGGCGGCGCGGCTCGGACTCAACCAGCGCGACGTGGTCCGAAACGTTATTACCGCGTTGACCTCGAACCAGATGATCGCGCCCTCGATCTGGATCGATCCGAAATCCGGCAACGATTATTTTCTGACCGCGCAATATTTCGAGAAGGACATCGATTCGGTCGAAACCTTGCGCAACATTCCGGTCCTCGGCGGGCAATCGGGCAAGCAGGCGCACAACGCGCTGCTGCTGCGCAATGTCGCCGATATCACGCGCGAGGAACATCCCGCGGAGGCCGACCACTATAGCATCCAGCGCGTGGTCGATGTGTTGATTGCGCCACGCACCGAGGATCTCGGCGGCACTCAGGCCGCTGTCCAGCGCGCGCTCGAAAAGTTGCAACTTCCTCCCAATGTCCACTACACGCTGCGCGGCTCCGTCTCCGCGATGCAGAAATCCTTTTCCAGTTTCGGCTTCGGTCTCTCGATGGCAGTGGTGCTGCTCTACCTGGTGATGGTGGCGCAGTTCAAATCGTTCCTCGATCCCTTCATCATCATGTTCGCGGTTCCGATGGGACTTATCGGTGTCATCTGGACTCTGCTCCTCACCGGCACCACGCTAAACATCGAGTCATTCATGGGGATCATCGTGATGGTCGGGATCGTGGTGTCCAATGCGATTCTGCTGGTCGACTTTGCTAACCAGCGGCTGCGCCAGGGGGAAGCTCTACGCGACGCCGTTGTACGGGCAGCACGAATACGCATGCGCCCAATCATCATGACCGCGATGGCAACCGTGGTCGGCCTGATGCCGATGGCGCTCAAACTCGGCGCTGGCTCGGAGGCCTCGGCGCCATTGGCGCGCGCGGCGGTCGGGGGACTGATCGTATCGACGCTCTTCACGCTGGTTTTGGTGCCGGCCCTCTTCGAACTCTTTTACTCTCGCCGGCAGGTCATTTGATGAAAGTCCTGAACACTTTGGTTGTGATGTTGTGGTGTTGCTCCCTGACTGCGTGTGAGCACGATACAAAGTCTCCCGCATCTTCTTATGCGCCTGCGGTGGTAGTGACCACGCCTCAACGCGGTAGCATTTCGCGCTCGCTCATGCTGCCGGGCGATTTGATTGGCTTCTATCAGTCGCCGCTGTACGCGAAGGTCACCGGCTATTTGAAGAGTATCAGCGTCGACAAGGGTGATTGGGTTAAGGCGGGTCAGGTGCTCGCCGAGATCGAGGTTCCCGAGCTGCAACAGCGCCTCGAACGGGCGCGCGCCGATATGGAAGTTCAAAAGGTCACCTACGAGCGTCTCGAAAAGGTCTGGAAGAGCGACCCCAAGCTGGTCGCCCGTCAGGATGTCGATGTGGCCAACGGCAAGTATCGCGAAGCCAAGGCGCAGGCCGATGAACTCGAGGCGCTGGTGGATTATACCCGCATCGTGGCTCCCTTCGACGGCGTGATAACCGGGAGATTCGCCGATCCGGGCGCCCTTATCCGAGCTAGCGGCAGCGCTGGACAAAACGGCGACGGTGGCGGCAGTGGTCAGCCGAATCCCGTCCTCAGCGAGGCGATGATCGACAAGCTGCGGGTCTACGTGTACGCGCCGCAAGGGGTTATCGGTCTGATTCATCGCGGCATGCCGGCCAGCCTCACCGTGCAGGATTTTCCGGGGCGCGTATTCAGCGGAACAGTTACACGTTTCGCGACTTCGCTCGATCTTTCCACCCGCACGATGCTGACCGAGGTCGACATCGACAATCCCCACCATGAGCTGTATCCGGGTATGTACGCGAATGTGATTCTGCAACTCGAAAAACATTCCGACGCGATCCAGCTTCGCGACTCTGCGATTGGAAATGCTCCCGATGGGAGTTACGTTTTCGTGGTTCACGACGGGGTCCTCCAACGGGTACCGATTACCACCGGCATTCGCAGCGGCAGCTCGGTCGAGGTGGTCTCGGGGCTCAAGGGCAACGAGGAAGTGGTGGCGGCCCTTGATCCCGGTTTGACTCAGGGTGAAGTGGTTAAACCGATCCTTGAACGGCCCGCGCAAGGCGGTGCGGCGTTGGCGGAAAATCACTGACACGAGGACGCCCCATGTTGAGAATTCGCTCGCTCGTCGCGGTCTTCGCCGCGTTTATCGCACTTGCACAACCGGTATCCGCACAGGTGGCGATTGCGCCCGGCGAACGCCTCACGTTGCAAAGGGCCATTCAGCTCACCTTGTCCAACCATCCGCGATCGCTCGCCGCCCGTTCCGAAGCCGCCTCGATCGGCGAGCGCATAGGCGAGGCAAGGTCGCAGTTGCTCCCGCAGGTGTATGGCTCGGCGCAATATCTGGGGTCCACTGATAACGCGATTGGCGATACCAACTACATCAATCCCGGCTACATTCCGCGCATCTCGGGGACCAATCATGCGCGTAGCGCGGATGCGAGTCAGACCTTCGTACCGACCAACAACTATGCGGGCGCGCTGGGCGCCTCGCAGTACCTGTTCGACTTCGGACGTATGCACGGACTCATAAAACAACGCGAATATGAAAGCGCCGCGGCAGGTGCCGCCTCGAAGTTTACCGATCTGCAACTTATCTATGAGGTTACGCAACGCTACTTCGCCTTTCTCGCGGCCCATCAGAAGGTCAAGGTCTACGAGACGGCGGTCGCGCAACGCACCGAGGATTTCCACGCTGCCGATGTCAAGGCGAAGGCCGCGCTAGTGCCACAGATCGACGTCTCGACCGCGGACGCCGCCTTAGCACGCGCCAAGGTTCAACTGCTGGATGCGCAAAACCTCGAACAGACCAGCAAGGCTGCCCTCGACAATGCAATGGGACTCGGCGCCGATGCCCCGCCCTATAAGCTCGCAGGTGTGCTCGGCTACCACGCAATCGGCGGAGAGGTTGCGTCCTACTACGCGCTGGCCCTGAAGATGCGCCCGGATCTTATGGATCTCGAAAACCAGGCGCGGGCCGAAGGCGCCCGGATCACCGAATTCAGGAGCGACTTCTTCCCCAACGCACATGCAGTGGCGGGCTACAATGCACTCGGCACCGGCTCGCCCGCTGCCAACAACTACGATGCGGGAATTTTGATTAGCTGGCCGATCTTCAACGGCTTCGAAACCGAGCATCAGATCAGTGAAGCGAAATTCCATCGCGATGCGCTGCGCCACGAAATCGAGGCTTTGCGCCAGCGCATCTATCTCGAAGTGAAGAGCGCCTTTCTCGACTGGCAGGCCTCGCTGGAGCGTATCCAACGCATGGAAACTACCGTGGCCGCCTCTCGTGCGCAGCTCGAACTAGCCACCAAACGCTACGATGCCGGTCTCGGCAATATCATCGAGTTGACCGACGCCGAACGCTTCTACATCGAGGACGACGCCGCCTACATCGATGCGTTGTACGGATATGCGGTCACCAAAGCGGCCCTGGATCTCGCATCGGCGCAAAATTCCGAAACCTGAAATGATCCGTAACACAAAGATCGAACGACAATCGCGCCTCACGCAGCGGGTCGCAAAATGCGGCCGATCTGGTTCGAGCTTCAACCTCGAACCAGATTGTTTTCTTTTGATGACGATCGCGCCGAAGTCCATTCGAGGCTCACGCTTCGATTCGCCCGGTGCGCATCAGCATCCTGTCGCGCACCCGCGCGATGATGCTAGTGTCTGGGCGTCATCGAGGCTGGCAGTGGCCGGCCATGGAGTTGGTTCATTCAGTTCAGGAGGCCTGGAATGTATTCCCCGCACCTATTCGTGTCCGCAATCCTGCTGGTGCTCGCGATAGCGCCGCTATCGGCTCTGGCCGCCGGCGAGGTTACCACGCCCAGCGGTCTGCGCATTATCGACGTCAAGCCCGGCACCGGACCCATGCCGAAAGCCGGCCAGACCGTGACGGTCAACTATACCGGATGGCTGTTCGTCGACGGCAAGAAGGGCAAGAAATTCGACAGCTCACTCGATCGGAACGAGCCGTTTTCCTTCACGCTCGGCCAAGGCCAGGTCATCAAAGGCTGGGACGAAGGCGTCGCCACCATGCATGTGGGCGGCCAGCGCACGCTGATAATTCCTCCCGACCTCGGCTATGGCGCGCGCGGCGCCGGCGGCGTCATCCCGCCGGGTGCTACGCTGATGTTCGATGTCGATTTGCTCAGCGCGAAGTAGCAGGGCTCAGAAGCTAAGCGTGCCGCGGGCGCTGGCAAGGCTCGCCGCGGCGCCATCGGCATAAAGCGATGTGAGCCATCGCTTGAGCGTGGCCACAAACACACCATCATCGCTAAGGTCGCCGAAGACCTTGCGGATGCTCAGCAGCGGGAGCGGGTCGGGACCGCCGGCCAGGGCGCGCTCGCGTAAAAGATCGGCCAGCGGATGGACGACGTTGATAGGATTCCCAGTCTCGTCCACGCCCGTGGCGCGCCTCATCCAGGCGGCCAGCGCGAGGGCCAGCAGATCCACCTTTGCGCCGGCAGCCAGGCGATCGCGAATCGGCTCGAGCAGTAGGTTTATCGGCGCGTCAGCGTTGACCCGATCGACGGTGTCCTTGATCGCCGCGTTGCCGAAGCGCTCGACTAGCTGAGCCTTGTACGCCTCGAGGTCGACCCCCGGCACCGGCGGCAACGTCGGCCCGGTTTCGCGATCCATCAGCGCACGCATGTAGCTGCGCAACGCGGGGTCGCGGATCGTCTCGTCGATGTAGACGTAGCCCATAAGACGTCCGAGTCCGGCGATCGCAAGATGGCTGGCGTTGAGGAGCCGCAGCTTCATGAATTCGTACGGCGCGACATCGGGCACAAACTGCGCGCCGACTTCCTCCCACGGCGGACGCCCCGCCACGAATCTGTCCTCGATCACCCATTGTCGAAAGCGCTCGCAGAAAATTGGCCATCGATCGACGAGGCCGTAACGTCCGGTGAAATCTTCGACCTGCGCGGGCGTGGTGACCGGGGTGATGCGATCTACCATCGTGCTCGGAAACGATGCGTTGGCCGCTATCCACTCAGCCAGCGCTGGGTCGCGCCAACCCGCTAGCGCGAGCACCGCATCACGTAACACGACACCGTTATGCTGGATGTTGTCGCAAGTCAGCGCCGTGAAAGCGGGCGCGTGCGCGGCCAACCGCTGTCGATAGGCCTCGACCAATATTCCGATCGCGCTGCGTGGCGTAGCCGGATGCGCGAGATCATGAACGATGAATGGATGCTCACGGTCCAGCGTTCTGGTGGCGGCGTTGCGGCAATAACCGTTCTCGGTGACGGTCAGACTCACGATCCGAATCGATGAATCGTCGATCGCTCCGAGCGCGGCCTGCGAGGACTCGCCTGCGAAGATCACCTCGCAGACCGATCCGATCACGGTCGCGGCTTCGTCTCCATCCTGCCGCTCGACCAAGGTGTAAAGCGCGTCCTGCGGCGCCAGCGCGTCACGCACCCGGAGGTCTGCCGGGAGCAATCCCACCCCAACGATGCCCCACCGGATGGCATCATCGCGACGTTCCATCAGATCGTGCGTGTAGCGCGCCATGTGCGCGCGATGGAAGCCGCCGAAACCGAGGTGAACGATCCCTCCGCTGACTTTCGCGGGATCAAAGCGCGGTCGCGCGATCATCGCGGGAAGATCGGTAAGGGTGGCGCGCGAGAGATCCATCGGCGTTATGCGCGCGCCGCGGTCCGCATGATAATCGTCGCGAACTCGTTCCACAGCGGCTGCGGGATCTCATGGCCCAGGCCCGGATAGATGTGGAGCTCGGAGTTTTTAAGCACACGTCCGATGTCCAGGGCTGCTTCGGCGCGGATACGACCGTCGGCCCGCCCGTGGATAATCGAGGAGGGCATGTCGAGGCTGCCGAGCGCCTCGGGTGTGGGCGCCCATCGGAGCATCGCGCTGAGCTGACGGAGGATGCCGTCCGGCGCGTAGCAGCGGTCATACATTCGGGTGCCGAGGTCTCGCACCCATGCTTCGTCGTAGGGATACGCGGTCGAGGCGGAGAGTCGCTCCCGTTCAATGAATTCCTCTAGCGCCTCCTTGCGATCGAGGCGCTTTTCCGAAAGCGCGGCAACCTGCGCATCCTGCTGGACGAAGTACCGCGCGTCGATGCTTGGCGCGGTGTAGATGAGGTTGAGCGACCTCACGCGGGAGGGCTGCGAGAGCGCCATGGTCTGCGCAATCATTCCTCCCATTGAGGCACCGACGACATGCGCACTTGCTAACCCGAGGTCATCGAGGACCGCAAAGCCGTCGCTCGCCATATCCGCGAGGCTATAGCCGCCGTCGTAGTCGTCCGGGCCGCCGAATTTCTGCGAGAGACCCACGTCGCGATTGTCATAGATGATGACAAAGGCGCCGCGGTCAACCAAGGTTTGACAGAAGCCTTCGCGCCATCCGATCAACTGCCAGGTGAAACCCTGAACCAACAGCATCGGGATACCGTCGCTCGAACCGCGGGTTTCATAATAGATTTGCAAATCGCCTTTGGTTGATGGCATTTGCTGTTCTCCAATTGAGGCCGACCGCAAAGGCGGGAGAGTTCGTTCAGTATAGCTGGATTTTTTGGAGCCACCCGTCGGATTCGAACCGACGACCTGCTGATTACGAATCAGCTGCTCTACCAACTGAGCTAGGGTGGCATCCCATCGCGCAGATTTCGAAGATTACCTGACCTCATCCGCTCGCGAAAGGCATCATGCCGGCGAAGCGCTCGCGCGTCCATTCCACCAGCACCTTCATCAATCGAGGCCGCGGATCTCCGAGGTTCGCCTTGGTCCCGCCCGCGCGCATGAAGTGGTCCGCGCCCTCGATGAACGCGAGCTGCTTGTCCTTCGCGCCCGAGGCCTCGTACTCCGCCTTCACATCCGAAATGAAGATGTCCTGGTCGCCGTTCGCGCCGACCACCAGCGTCGGCACCGTCACCTTCGGCAGATTCGCCGCCGTGCGCGCGTATGACGACAGCCCCGACCACGTCGATAGCCACGCATCCGGGCGTGACGATGCGTCCGAGGCCGAACACCACATAGTTCGCCATGTCCGGACGCGGCGCAAATGATCGAACCGACCACGCGCTCCGATGGATCGATCGACAAATCGAGGTAATTCGGATTCGCCTGCGTGCGATAGACGAACATCATGCGCGGCGCCATCGCGCGACGCTCGATGAAATGCCGTGTCGCGGGCGGCTCGTTCTTGAAGCTTTCGATGCGCATCGCGGCGCGAGCCTCGTTGGCCTCGGCGATGTGGCGACGCGCGATCGCATCGATGCGTGCGCATCTCGCGCGCTGCGCGGCGCGATACTTCGCGAGAAACTCGGGCGTGTAGCGGCTCTCCGCGGGCAGGCGTTTTGAAACCGTTGCGCTCGTCGTACATGTCGAGGTCGGGGTCGCTCGCGAACGGATCGTTTTCGTCGACCACGGCGGCATCGAGGCAGTTCATCAGCACCATGCCCTGCCCCGGATGCGCCGCCAGCACGATGAATCCGTCGGCGGTAGGAAAATCATACTTGTTGAGATCGGGAGGACCGCCGCCCGGAGGCGATGCGACGCGGCTTCCTTTTGCGGCGCGCGCCTGCGCATCGTAGTAGGAGAACAGCGAGCCGCCGCCGGAGTTCCCGAGCATGACGATGTGCTGGAAGCCCTCCTCCTCGCGCAGATATTTCATCGCCGCGGCGAGGTCGAGCAGGATGCTCTCGTGAATCATCGTCGAGTCGTTGTTCAGGTAGCGGGTGTTATGCGCGAAGGTCGCGTAGCCCGCCTGCGACCCAGAACGGCACCGAATAATGCTGGCCGAATTCCGCACGCGGATGCGCCATGATGATGCAGGTCTTCGGCTTGCCGCTGCGCCGGCATCCATAAAATGCCGCGCGACTTGCCGAGGTCCTGCGCATACAACTGCACGACCTTATGCACGTTCGGGCCGATCTCCGCGAAATCGATCGGATAGCGCATCTGATAGTCGGCGGGAGCTTTCGGCATCGTCGAGGTCTCCTTGTTCGATTCGCTGCATAGCACAGGGCGGCGAGTCGTCACAGGCGGCCGCGGTTCATTTCGCGCATCCTCTTAAGTGGAGTCGCCGCTTTGTGATTAACTCTTCACAGTGAAAACTGGAATCATCGGCGCGCGAGGCGCCGGAAAATCTACCGTCTTCCACGCGCTGACCGGGCTCGACGCCGATTCCCGGCGCCGCCGAAGGAAAAAATCGCGGCCGCCCGGGTCAAATCAAAGTCGCCGATGCGCGCCTCGATTTCCTCGAGGCCACTTACGGCTCCAAGAAAAAAGTTCCGGTCGAGCTGACCGTGATGGACTTCGCGCCCAACCCCAAGGAGCAGAAGGAGGGCGCGGCGCTCGACCCCAGCCTGCTGCCGCTGACCCGCGATCTCGATGCGCTGCTGGTGGTCGTTCCGCAGTTCGCCGGCAACGAAAAAGATCTGGTTGCAGCGATCGAGAGTATCGAGGGTGAGCTGATTTTTTCCGACTTCGATCAGGCCGAGCGGAGGCTGGAGCGGCTCAAGAAGGAAAAGAATCCGAGCGACTTCGAGCGTGCGGGCCTCGAGAAATTCATCAAGTGGCTGGAGGAGGGCAAGCCGCTGCGATTGCTCGAATCTACTGCGCAGGAGCAGGCGGCATTTTCAAGCTTCGGATTTCTCTCGCGCAAGCCGGTGCTGGTCGTCATCAACTGCGAGATGGATCGCGCGACCGCCGATATCAGCGCGAAGGAGCATGAAGCGGTGAAGGCCCACGGCATCGAGGTGTTTCGCCTCGCCGCCGCGTTCGAGTCTGAGCTATGGGAACTCGATCGCCGATGGCCAGACTGAGATGCTCAAGGCGGCGGGCCTCGATGCGCCCGCGCGCGATCGCCTCATCACGGCGCTCTATCATCATCTTGGGCTGATGACGTTTTACACTGCGGGAGAGCCGGAAGCGCACGCATGGTCACTGGAGCGCGGCGCCTCCGCGCTCGAAGCGGCGGGCGAGGATTCACAGCGACATCGCGCGCGGCTTCATCCGCGCCGAGGTGGTGGGCTACGAGGACTTCGCGGAACACAAGTCCGATCAGAAAGTGAAGGAGGCGGGCAAGTTGCGCCTCGAGGGTCGCGACTACATCATGCGCGACGGCGACATCATCCACATCCGGTTCAAGATTTAAAGCGCCAGACTGATCTTTAGAGCGGTGTCGACTCGCGCCATGGTCGAAGGTCGGAGTTGACCCAGTGTTTTCATCAGACGCTTCTCATCGATGGACCGAATCTGGTTGCATTGCACAACGCTATCTTTCGTTAATCCGCCCTCGCCCTTAGGCACGCGGACGTCGACCGGGTATTGGCGCGGAACATTTTCGGCGCCAGTTATGGCAGCGACAATAATAATGGGAGAGAATCGGTTTCCGATATCGTTCTGAATCACAACGCACCGGCGGATCTTATTGGCCTCGCTCCCGACCACGGGATCCAGGTTGACCTCGACCACCGCGCCTCTGACGCACCTCCCGGGCATGGACTAAAGAAGCTCCGCGTCGACGTGCGAAAACTCCTTCGCCGTCTCCTGAGCTTGCGCACTATTCGCTGCGTAGCCCTCGGCCAAATCCCTTTCCAATTTCGTCCGTCGCAACTTTTGCAGATAGTCCTCGACCGCTGACCGTATGAGGCTGCTGCGAGTGATGGAGAGCGCGGCCGTCGCGGCTTCAGTTTCCGCGTACAGAGAGGCCGGAAAATCGATAATGACTTTTCGACTGGTGCGGGCTGCCAGCGGTTTCTTTTTACGCACGCTCGCTTGGCGCGATTTCATCCGTTTCCTCCCGCCACTTGTGCCATATCGACAGGTGTTACCGAGTATATATCGACATATGTCTTGTTGGATACGGTCCGCTGAGTAACTCGACAATGCCTGCGCGTCAAGTTGTGCAAGAAACCGCGCTACCCTCCGTCCTTAGGACGGAAACATAATTGCCTGCTTGTGCGCAGGCGGGTTTCGGTCCGAGAATGGATAGGGGCATCCAATGAAGGGCCGGCGTTGCATATGACCGTCGAGTCGCTCGAGCAGTTTCGGCGCGCGCATAGCCGCAGCATCGAGCGGCTCTACCGCCAGAGCGGCGCGACGGCGTGGAAACTCGCGGAGAGCGCGTTCGCCGATGCGCTCTATCGCAGCTATGCGCGCCGCCACGACGCTGGGCCGGAGTTTGCCTCATCCGAACAAATCGACGCATTTCTTGACTCGTTGTTTGTCGATGATCTGGCGTTGGCGGCCGCGTGTCGCGAGGGCAACGAGAACGCATGGCGCGATTTCCTCGCGAATTATCGCAGCGTCGCCGAAGGTGCGGCGCGCGCGCTGATTTCCGATGCCTCGGCGGCGCGCGAGCTGGCCGATTCGCTCTATGCGGACCTTTACGGGCTTCGGCAGAATAACGGCGCGCGCAATTCTCCGCTCGATCGCTACCACGGCCGCAGCCCGCTTTCGGCATGGCTGCGAACGGTCATCGCGCGACGCGCCGCCGACGTATGGCGCGCGACCAGGATCCACGAGCCGATGGACGATGCCGCCGAGCGCTCCATCAATCATGCGGCGTGCGAGCCGCAGGCGCCGACCGATCCGCAGCGCGGGCGTTACCTCGCGATGCTGTGCGATTCGCTCAAGCGCGCGATTGCAAAACTTCCGCCCCCGGACCGTCTTAGGATCTCATACTACTACCTGCAGGGGCTGACCTTGGCGCAGATCGGCTCCCTGATGGGCGAACACGAATCGACGATTTCGCGCAAGCTCGCGCAGACCCGCATCACCATCCGCGCGGCCGTCGAGAAGAATCTCAGCGACGAGTATCACCTGAGCGCCGACCAGATAAGCTCGTGCATCGAATACGCAACCGAGGACTGGCCGTTCAACCTGGCGGAAGTCCTGGCGCAGGCTAAGTGATGGGGACCGGCGGCAACGGCAAGGATTCTTTTGACGCGCTCATCGCGCGAGGACTCGGTATGAGTATCACCGACTCGGCCGCCGGATGTCCCGATGCGGACGTGCTGGCGGCCTTCGCGTCGCATGGCCTGTCCGCGCCGGAACACGGTCACTGGGAATCGCACGTGGCAGGATGCGCGCTCTGCCAGCGCGACGTCGCCGCGCTGGCGCGCACCGGTTTGTCGATCGAGCGAATAGGGCGATCGCGCGGCGCAGGCTGCGACGCTGGCGGCGCTCAGCGAAGACGACGAATCGACCTACCATGCGCTGCGCAAGTCGACCAGCGAGATCATCGAAAACATCCGCAGCGCGATGCGCTTCATGATGGGACCCTTTCCACTCTCGGTCACCATCCACGTCGCGCTGATCCTGTTCCTCATCATCACCGTGCACGAGCAGCGCGGACGCGAACTGATCATGGTCAACCTCGAGGCCGGCGGCGGCGGAGGCGGCGGCAGCGAGATGAACGACCTCGACATGCCGGAAGTGCCGATGCCCGATACGGCGCCGCAGCAGATGGACCAGCCGGTCGCGGTCGATACCTCGCAGGCGGTCGGCCTCGCGAATGACTACGTGCGCGCGGCAGGCGGCGGTGGCATCGGCATCGGGCGCGGCGGCGGCGTCGGCTCAGGTTATGGCAAGGGGATCGGCTCGGGCTTCGGCGGCTTCATCGGCGAGCTGCGGCGCAAAGGTCTCGATGTGGTCATCGTCGTCGATGGTACCGGCTCGATGCAGCTCATCATCGACGATGTCAAAGCCAAGATGGCGCAACTGGTTCACGCGATTCATCGGCTGGTGCCGATCGCGCGCGTCGGGATGGTGGTGTTCGGCGGCAAGGGCAAGAAGATGGAAATCCAGCCGCTCACGCTCAATCCGCAAAAGCTGGTCGACTTTCTCAACAGCGTGCATGCCGAAGGCGGCGACGAATGGGAAGAGGACCTCGCCGGCGGGGTCAATGCCGCGATCCATCAGATGGATTGGAAACCATACGCCAAGAAGGTGATCGTGCTGGTCGGCGATTCGCCGCCGAAGAAAGATGACTTCCAGCCACTGATCGCCGAGATTCATTCCTTCAAGAGCAACAACGGAACGTTCAACACCGTCGATGTCGCGGCCGAGGAGCATGAGCGCTTCGAGCGCGAGTTCTGGCTCAAGGTGCATCGCGAGGAGCCGCCGAAGATTTCGCCGCTGCCCGAGTTCTATCAGCAGACCCGCGCGTCATTTAAGGTCCTCGCAAATGCGGGTGGCGGCGCAATGCGCAGTCTGAGCAAGGACTCGCACATCAACCAGCAAGTCCTGGTGTTAGCATTCGGCGAACAATGGCAGAGCCAGGTGGCCGCCTTCGGCCGCGGCATCAGCACCGCGGGGACTCCGTAGCTTCTCAAGCGAGCCGGCAAAAAAAGAGGGCCGGGGTGAGGGCGTCGCTACCCTGGTATCCCCGGCCACTCACGGATGCTTCCTAATTGCGGGCTGCATTCGTGAGCGGCCAGGGTCATAAGGCGTCGATGGCCCTCAACCCGGCCCTCTTTACAATTTTCCTCGACTGCGCTTCGCTCCGCCGAGGAAGCGGCTGCGCCGCGGCGCTGCGCGCCCCCTTCGGGCCTGATTCGTCAAATCGCGGCTGGAAACCGCTTCGCGAAGCGAGGCCGCGACGGCTACTTGAAGCGGGTCAGCAGGTCATTCATGTCGTTGGCGTGCTCTTCTTCCTTTTCCAGCAGGCTTTCCATTAGACGGCGGGAGGTCGGATCTTTTTCACCCAGCCAGCGAACTATTTCGGCGTAGGTATCGATCGCGATGCGCTCGGCCACCAGGTCTTCCTTGATCATGGTGGCGAGGTCGTCGCTGGTCTCGTACTGCGAATGACTGCGAGTCGCGAGGCCTTCGGGATTCAGGTTCGGGGTGCCGTTGAGCTGGGTGATGCGCTCGGAGAGCTGATCGGCGTGCTGCTGCTCGTCATTGGCATGCTGCAGGAACTCGGCCTTGACGCCCTCCGAGTTGATCCCGACCGCGGCATAGTAATGCGCCTTGTAACGCAGGACGCAAACCAACTCGGTCGCAAGCGCCTCGTTGAGGACCTTGCAGACCTGCTCGGCATCGCCCTGATAGCCGGCAGTCACGGCGCCGCTCTCGATTTGCTTTTTAGCGCGCTCACGGATTTTTTTTACGTCAGAAACAAAAGGATCCATTGGAATACCTCGATTGGGTTGAGGGCAAGTGCCCATTGCAGGGACGGTTTTCGTGACCGGCTTATTCTAGCCCATTGGCGCGTTGAGGCACGATAAGCGCAGGCCCTTGATCTTCGATTCGCTTTTCACCTCCAAAACCGTCGTGAATGCGGTCGAGCCGCGTGCTAGGTTCTCTCAGACGCGCAAGGTACGAAGCGCGCCGCGGAAGATTTGGAACCTCATATACTCGAACGCGCCGAGCATCCCATCTCGCGCCGGGACATCGATCCCGACGTACTGAAGGTGCTCTACCGGCTGATCACTGCCGGACAACTCGCCTACCTCGTGGGCGGGAGCGTGCGCGATCTGATGCTCGGGCGGCGGCCCAAGGATTTCGACGTCGCCACCGATGCGCATCCGCAGCAGGTGCGCGATCTGTTTCGCAACTCGCGGCTCATCGGACGGCGCTTCCGCCTGGTGCATGTTTTCTTCGGTCCCAAGAACATCGAGGTCGCGACCTTCCGCAAGCAGGCCGAGGGCGTCACCGTCGACGATCCGCTGATTCGCCACGACAACACTTTCGGCACGCCCGAGGAGGACGCGTTCCGCCGCGACTTCACGGTCAACTCGCTCTTCTATGATCCACGGACGTTTCGCGTCATCGACTATGCGGGCGGGGTGCAGGATTTGCGCGCGCGACTGATCCGCACCATCGGCGATCCGGAACTGCGGATGCGTGAGGACCCGGTGCGGATGCTGCGTGCGGTGCGCTTCGCCGCTAAGCTCGGCTTCGACATCGAGCCCGCAACGCTCGCCGCGATGGCGCAGCATCGATCCGATCTAAAAAAGGCCTCGATGCCGCGGCTGGTCGAGGAGACGTATCGCACCATCGGGCAGACCGGCGCAGCGCGCGCGCTGGTGCTGATGGAGGAACTCGGACTCCTCGAGCAACTGATGCCGTGGCTGTCGGCACATCTGAAGGCCGAGGCGCGTCCACTCGAAGATGCACGCACGACGCGCAACCTCGCGGCGCTGGGCGAGACCATCTCGACGGGCGCAGCGCCGCCGCATGAGATCGTACTGGCCGCGATGTACCTCGACCTGCTGACCGCGGGCAATCCGGGCAACTACGTTCCACCGCATGTGAGCACGATTCGCAACGGCAGCCAGTTCGATTTGATTGGCGAACTGCGGCGACGCGGGTTCGCGCGCGCGGACACCGAATTCATGCGCCTCATCATCGAGGCGTTTCCGCACCTGATGCGACCCTCGCGCCGTACGCGCAAACTGGTGCGGCGACCATACTTTGAGAATGCGCGGCGCTTCTTCGAGATTACCGCGCCGACCTACGATGCGGACCCCTCGCTGCTTTCGCGATTCGTCGCCGACCCCGAGGCATACGAGAGCGAGCGCCCGGTTCCATCGGGTGATGCCGCGCGGCCTCATCGCCGCCGGGCGCGTCGCGGTCGTCGTCGCCCACCATGGACGCGCCGGGCAAGTCGCGAGCCGGGCACCGCTTCGAATGGTGGGGATCCCGGGTCCGGCGAAGCAGGGTCCGAAGAAGGCCCGCCGCGGGAACCCTTCAAGCCGGAATAGACTGTATTAGACGATTAAATAGCGTATTAAGCTGCGTATACTTGCCATGGGCACATAGCGCTTGACGGCTTGACCTCGTGAGTGGGTTTGTTTCTGCATTTTCACGTCGGCGGTGGTGGGTTCGTTTGTGTAATCCGGCATCAGGAGTGTTCTGGGCAACTCGAGGTTCAAAATTCCGTCTGCGCGTGGCCTACGAGAAAAAGCATAGCGTCCGTGTGGTTAAAGTGGGTTTGTTTTCGCGATTTCATTTGCCGTCGGCCCTCGGTGGGTTCGTTTGTGCGTTTCGGAGGCAGAATCCGGCGCTGAGGTCCCTCTCCCGCTCGTCACGATTTTCGCATCGAAGCCATCGCGAAAATCGCGCCGCGCGACCTCCCTCGATCAACGGGGGAGGGATATCGAGACGACCACCTGTTACCACACGGTATTATTTACCTCGGCCGTCGCGGTGGGAAGTAGCCCGCATGCTACTGGCTCGCGGCGGCTTGCGCCTCGGCGATGAGCTTCTGCGACGCGCGAATCAACCGGGCGGCTTCCAACGGACGGATGGGTTGATTGCTGAATGCCGCTCCCTCCAGCATCGATTGCATTCGGGTCGCGAGCGAGTCGCGCTGCTGAGTCCAGCTTTGGATCTGATTCTCGGCCGCGAGATATTCCTGATCATCGATCAATGAGCCGCTGAGCAACGCTTTGGTCGATAGCGTCAGCGACGCCATCGCGAGCGGACCGAACGGCGCGTTGATTGCCTTGTAGGCCTGGCCCAGCCGCCTCAGCAGTTGCGGATATTTCCGCATCGCGTGAGGCATCGCCCGATTGGTCAGGACCTCGCTGATGACGCGGCCGTCATGAACGTAGGCATCCTGAAGGCCGAGCAGCGTCATCATCGTCGGCCGAAGATCGACGTGGTCGGAAAAGAAGCTGTCGGTCCTTCCTTTGAATGATCCCGGACCGAGGATACCGCGATTGGCAACGCCGGGGCCGACCACGCCGGTGAAGGTCCGCGCGATTTCCGATTGGATGCCGCCGTGATTCCATGCGAAGCCGGGAAATGGCGTCGGATCGGCCGAGCCGGTGGTCTGGAAAAAATAGTCAGGACTGCCGAAGTAGGTGAAGGTCGGCGTGCGCGCCGCATCGGCGGTGACCGTGTGGAGCATCCGCTCGCCGACTTCATCAGCCATCGCCACCATCAGATGATCGGTCTGATCGGTGTACGGATTGAGCGCGGTCAGGCCGCCCATCGTGCGCTCGAGTTGACGCGCAGTCTGGTCTGACGGCCCCGGCTTGCCGGCGACATAAATCGTCGGCGCCATGTCCCAATGAATGTCGAAGGGCGTCAGGTTGCCCGCGTTGGCGGTGGCCGCCGCCAGGTTGACGTCGAGCGCGCCGAGTCCGTTGGGATAGGTGCATGGAACCGTGACGCCATCGCAGTTGGGCGGCGACGGCGGCGTGCCGATGAAATGATCGCCCTCATCCTGGGTGATGACAAAGAGTGTATTGCTCTTATCGATGCCGTCGCTCGCGAGGCGCGTGAAGAACTGATCGAACGCGCGATTGTACGCGGCGGCCTGGGCCACATAGCCGGGCTGGCCGGGCCCGAAGGTGCCGGCGGCGCTACCTTCGGGGTCGTCATCGTCGTCGCCGAGCTCGGTGAGGCCGGCCGCCTGATTGTCGTGCAAATCCGCGATGTAACCGTAGACGATCGGCACGCCACCCTCGAGCATCGTCGCCATCACCCCGAGGGTCTGCGATGCGGTCGGATTGAAGCCGGGAAATCCAGGATTGCCTTTCGAATCGACCAGCACTTGGCCGTCGATATCCGTCAGCGGCCCGAATGCCTGGTTGAGATAGAGGCCGCCGTAGAGCGCCTGGAAGTTGGCATAGCCTCCGGGCTCATCGGGGAGAATATCGGCGACCGCGGTGTTGGCGGGACTGCAAATCGGGCTGCCCTTCGCGCAATGCACCACCTCGCCGATGTAGTGCGTGGTTTGCAGCGGATCTTTCGCCTGTGGGGAATCCGCGCCGAACACCTTGATGACATCGAGTGGCGCGCGTTCGAGCACCATGCTCGCGATGCCGAACCCGCCCACGTCGCATCCGGCCCTGGTAAACGGCGCCCATGAGGCCGGCATGTTTTGCCCGGTCTCCGTCAGCAGCGAATAGAGCGAGTCCCTGGTACCCGGCGTGATTTCCGAAACGAGATCGGTCCAATAGAAAAATGTCGAAACGTTCCACACTCCGTTGGGCGCGAGCTGCGCGTCGACCGGACCGAAGACGCCATAGCTGTTAGATACCGGGATACCATCGCGATCGGGATAAACGCCAATCTGCGCGGTGAGGATGCCATTGATGGTATGCGAGATCAGCACCGTATGATCGCCGCTATCCATGGTGCCGTTGTGCTCGATGAAGTTGAGCAGCGCGGGCATCTGCTCCATATCGGACGGGACGTTGGGGTTGTCGCGCGTCAGGTGGACATTGTCGAACTGGATGTAGACCACGTGCTTGATGGCGTTTTGCGCCGAGTTCAGTTGGCATGCGGCGCGCGCCGACGGTGCCCACGCACACAGCGACAGCATCATGACGGCCAATCCCGCGCCTGCGCGCGCGTTGCGGTTGCCTCTCATCGAATCCCCCTGCCGGACTGCTTTCGAAACATCATATGATGAGGCGTTCCCGGAGTGATGAAAAGATGCGCATCCTGTTCGTGACCGCCAGCCCCTATCTGCCGCAACGGCGCGGAGGAATGAAGTCGTCCGCGGACGAGTTGTGCGTCGACCTGATGCGGCGCGGACATCAGGTCGCGATCCTTGCCGGATTCACTCCCACGAACCCATCTGATTGGAAATTGCGCCTGCAGATGCTCATCAACCGAGGGCGTTACCATTGCGAAGTCTCGCGCGACTCTGTGTCTGGGTATCCGGTCTGGCGCGCCTGGTCGCCATGGAACGAGATCGCATGCGTCGCGGCAAACGAGAAGGCCGAGCTGATCGTGGTGATGGTGGGCGAGCCGATTCGGATGGGGCTTGCCGCCCAGCGCACCGGCAT
Source organism: uncultured delta proteobacterium (assembly GCA_963848285.1). Taxonomy (GTDB): domain Bacteria; phylum Desulfobacterota; class Binatia; order Binatales; family Binataceae; genus DATGKG01. Next base: position 955,734 of record CAWKCZ010000003.1, read on the forward strand.
TCCAATTCTGATGCTTCTGCAGAATGTTGAATTCCACACTCACGGTGGCCGGCTGGCCGACTTAGGTCAGGTGCCGTGGATTGCGAATTCGCATTTCACCGCGGAAAAATATCGCGCCGCTTATGGAATCGACTCGGAAGTGATCATTCCCTACATCGCCATCGACAGATACCAGGTCGCGACCACCCGCGAGAACGTTACCTTCATCAATCCAGTTCGCATCAAAGGCCGTGACCTCGCGCTCGAGGTTGCCCGACTGTGTGTGGATATTCCGTTCACGTTTGTCGAGGGCTGGAAGCTGGGCGACGGCGACCGCCGCGCGCTCATGCGCGAGCTCGACGCCCTTCCCAACGCGACGTTTGTTCCGCCGCAGGCCGATATGCGCCCCATTTACGGGAAGTGCAAAATCCTGCTGGCGCCATCGATGTGGGAAGAAGCCTACGGCCGCGTCGCAACCGAGGCGCAAATCAACGGCATCCCGGTGGTCGCATCCGCGCGAGGTGGCTTGCCCGAAGCGGTGGGCGCAGGCGGAATTCTCCTCGATCCCGATCAATCGGCTGCCGAATGGGGTGCCGCGATCCGAAGGTTATGGGAGGATCCGCCTCACTACGAGGAGCTATCAGCAGCCGCCCTCGCGCATGCGGGGCGCGCCGAAATGAATTCGATCTATCAAATCGAAACGTGGGAGCGTGCGCTGATGAGTGCCATCGCACGACATCGCGCATGAAATCCCGAAAATTCGTCAGGCTTCGTTGTCGCGCGAGAGGGCGCGGGTGGCGCGCCGCGCGAAGCCGCGGGCCTTGCGACGTTTACGCTTGACCGCTTCCTTGAGCTGCTGATCCACATAGCCGATGAGGAATTCCTGCGAATTGGCGTCGCTCTCCGTATGCCGAACGTAGGTGCCGTCGGACTGCATCTCCCAGGCACATTCGTTGGGCGCTAACTGACAGTCGAGGATCGAGCGAAGCTCCTTGCGCAAGGCGGGATCTTCGACCGGCGTGATGACCTCGACTCGGCTTTCGAGGTTACGCTTCATCAGGTCCGCGGAACCGATGAAGTATTCTTCGGCGCCGCCGTTGCGGAAATAGTAGATGCGTCCGTGCTCGAGGAAACGCCCGACGATGCTCACCACCCGCGTGGTTTCCGATATCCCAGGCATCCCGGGGCGCAGTCTGCATGTATCGCGCACCAGCAGGTCCACCTTCACCCCCGCCATCGAGGCGCGATAGAGCGCGCGCGTCACATCGATGTCTTCCAGCGCGTTGCATTTGAGCTGGATGAGGCCTGGCGATGACGCCGAGTGGAGTTTGATCTCGCGATCGATTTTTGCGAGCAGCGACTTTTTCAGAAACGTCGGCGCCGGCAATATCTTCTTATAGATGCGCCCGGGCGCGTAGCCGGTGGTCAGGTAGTTGAAGAGCTGGGTCAGGTCCTGCCCGATGATCTCGTCGCAGGTGAGCAGGCCATAGTCGGCGTAGAGACGCGCGGTCCCGGGATGATAGTTGCCGGTGCCGATATGCGCGTAACGGCGCAGCCCGTTGTAGTCCTGGCGCACCACCAGGATGACCTTGCTATGCGTCTTGAGCCCGACCACGCCGTAGGTCACGTGGATGCCGAAGTCTTCGAGCTGCTCTGCGAACTGGATGTTAGCAGCTTCGTCGAAGCGCGCCTTCAGCTCGACGACCACGGCGACCTGCTTGCCGTTGCGGGCCGCATCGCACAGGTAGCCGATGATCTCGGCGTCACTCGAGGTGCGATAGAGCGTCATCTTGATGGCGCGCACCTTGGGGTCCTCGCTCGCCTCGCGCAGAAAGCGCGCGACCGAGGTCGAGAACGACTCGTAGGGATGCATCAGCAGGATCGAGCCGGCATCGCGAATCGAATGAAAAATGCTGCGATGCGCGGGCAGCCGCGGATGATCGACCGGATGATGCGGCGGGTCGTGCAGCGCGGGATCATCGATGAAGGCCAGCTCCATCAGATCGCGCATCTGCATCATGCCGTCGGTCTCGAAGACGTCCTCGCGCTCGTCGAGGCCGAGCTCCGCGGCGAGCATCCCGCGATGTGTCGCGTCCATGCCCTTGGCCACTTCCATCCGCACGATGGGCGAGAAGCGGCGATCGCGAAGTTCGGATTCGATCAGCGCGAGCAAATCGTCGGCTTCTTCCTCGTCGCGCTCGGTGTTGGCGTTGCGGGTGACGCGGAAAAATTCGCACGAGGTCACTTCCATGCCGGGGAAGAGCAGATCGAGGTTATCGTCCATGACATCCTCGAGGGGCACGAAACGATTTTCGGTACCGACTCGCAGGAACCGTGAGATGCCTTGTCCGATCGGCACTTTGACCCGCGCCATGATGGTTTCGGTCTCGCCCGGATAGCGCACCGAGACCAGCAGATTCAGCGACAGGTTGGAGACGAACGGAAACGGATGCGCGGGGTCGAGCGCCTGCGGCGTGACCAGCGGAAAAACATTCTTGATGTAGTAGTCGCGGAGATCCTGCTGCTGCTCAGGCCGCAGGCTCTGGTACGAATCGATCACGATGTTGCATTCGGCAAGCTCCTCGACCAGCTCCGGCAAAAGCTTGCGCTGGCGCGCCTCGATCGCGCGCAGACGCTCGTAGCATTCGGCGATCTGCTGCTGCGGGGTGCGTCCGTCGGGAGTCAGCTCATGGACGCCGGCCACTACCTGATGCTTGAGGCCGCCGATCCGCTTCATGAAAAATTCGTCGATGGTCGCGCATCCGATGGCGAGGAACTTCGCGCGCTCCAGCAGCGGGTTGCTCTCATCCTCGGCTTCGGCAAGGACGCGCTCATTAAAGGAGAGCCAGGTCAGTTCGCGATTGAGGTAGAGGCCGGGGGCATTCAGCGCCTCGGCGATCGAATGCGCTGCCGCCGCCGCGACCGGATCGAGCCCATCGCCATTTAGGGCAAACACGCCGCCATTGGTGCCATTCGCGGCTGGCAGCGTTCCCGACGATGCGATACTCGATGAAGATGCGCTCGCCTCGTTGCGCGGCGCCATGATCATCGACGATGATGCGGGTGAACTCGGATCGCCGTTCCCAGCCTGATCAGCCATATGAGCGCTTAGCCTCTGTGACGGACGGTTCCTATTATGCCGAAGGACATTGAGCTGGCAAATTGTAGCATTGTTAAGGCCGGATCGTGCGCTAGCTTATAGTCGTCTAGAGATTCTTAAAGTGGCTTTATCATCGTCTAACAGACAGTTTCAATCGCAAAAGGTCCGCGCGATGCGCTCTCGGAGGGGTCTTAATGAGTGATTCCCGCAAATACTGGAAAGTGATTTTTGCCGCTCCCGGCGCCGACCTCGCGCGCATCGTGGGCGAGGCTGAGGATGCCGGCCTCGAAGGAATCTGGGCGCCGCAACTTTATAGTCCGCCCTTCGTGACCCTCGCGGCCGCCGCGATGGCATCGAAGCGACTCAAGCTCGGCAGCGGCATCGCGCTCGCATTTACGCGCAGCCCGGTCGAGACCGCGCTGAATGCGCTCGACCTCGATGTCGTCAGCGGCGGTCGTACGGTGCTCGGCCTCGGCACCAGCATTCGCGCATTCAACGAGAACGTCCACGGCGTGGTTTATGGCAAGCCGGTCGAGCATCTGCGCGAGGTGGTGCAGATGGTTCGTGCGATCACGACCGAAGGGCATACGGGCAAGCTCGGCAAGATCGAGGGCAAGTACCATACGCTCGATCTGCGCGACACGCGCTTCGCCAAACCGGTACGCGATCGGCTCCCGATTTGGGTGCCGCCGCTATTCGAGAACACGATTCGGATGGGCGTCGAGGTGGCGGACGGATTGATGGGGCATCCGGTGTGGTCCGCGCAATGGATCGCGAACGAGGTCTCGCGCACCCTCGATGCGGCGCTGGCACAGTACCATCGCAAGCGCGCGGAGGTGACGATGAACCTGTGGATTTACACCGCCATTAATAAGGACCGGCAGCGCGCCATCGATGATGCGCGTGCGACGGTCGCGTTCTACTCGTCAATCGCGCAATACGACAAATATTTCGCCGCCAACGGCTTCGGGGCGCAGGCGCGCGCGGTGCGAGAGGCGTCCGGGCGCAAAGATTTCGTCGCGATGCGCGATGCGGTGCCCGACGAAATGGTGAAAACCTTCGCGCTGGCGGGCACCCCCGACGACGCGCGCGAGCAGATCGAGGCGTACTGGAAGCATGCGGATTCGATCACGCTGATGCCGCCCAACTCGATGCTCGACGGCGCCACCGTGGCGGGCTACCAGAAAGCCATCGCCGACACATTCTTCGGGAAGTAGCGGACGGCCATAATTGCGCCCGCGACCTTCTCCCGATACTCTCTGATTAGAAGAGGGTTGGGGCTGTTTCAGTGGCGTATTCTCGCCGCCAAAAAAACAATCGGCCAGTTCCAAAACTGGACCTTCGCATCGTGGTCATTTCCACCCTGATGATGGTCGTGCTCGGTGCGGTTTCGGTCCGCCTCTACTATCTCCAGGTCATCAAGAATTCCGAGTTCACCGAGCTCGCCGATCGCAATCGGATTCGCATCCGCCGCGTCACCGCGCCGCGCGGGCTGGTCTTCGATCGGCGTCATCGCCCGCTGGTCGATACCCAGCCATCCTTTAATGCGGTGATCGTTCCCGAGGACGCGCCCAATCTTTCGCAGACGGTCGAGAGCCTCGAGAAAGTCCTCGGCCATACCGGAGTTGCCGAGAAGCTCGCCACTGCCGATGACAACGGACGTCCCGAGTACGAGCCGGTCACCGTCGACGAGCGCCTCGAATGGCCGCAGGTGGTCGCGCTCGAAGCGCATCAGCTTGAACTGCCCGGGGTAAGCCTCGAAATCACGCCCGCGCGTCATTATCTGTATGGCTCGCTCGCGGCGCATCTGCTGGGCTACGTCGGCGAGGTCGATCGCAACGATCTTCAGAAAGCCAGCTACCGGATGGGCGACGAGATCGGAAAGTTCGGCCTCGAGCGCGGATGGGAGCCATTTCTACGCGGCGAAGCGGGCGGCCAGGAAATCGAGGTCGATTCGGTCGGCCGCCGGTTGCGGGTGCTGAAGGAAATCCCCGACCATCCGGGCCAGAGCATCGTGCTGACCTTGGACCTCGATGTGCAGCAGGCTGCAGAGCAGGCGATGGCCGGCAAGATGGGTGCGATGGTCGCGCTCGATCCGAACAATGGCGAAATCATCGCGATGGTCAGCAATCCGTCGTTCGATCCCGATATCTTCGGCGGCGGGGTGAAGGCCGCCGATTGGAAAAAGCTGATGACCGATCCCGATCATCCGCTGCAGAACCGCGTCATCCAGGGCGCATACCCACCCGGCTCGACGTTCAAAATCGTCGACTCGATCGCGGGGATGCAGGAAAAAACTCTCACGCCTGAAACCACTTACTCATGCAGTGGAGGACTCTGGTTCGGCGGGCGCACCTATCATTGCTGGCGCAAGCATGGACATGGCGCGATCCAGCTCCATCGCGCGATCGTGTCCTCGTGCGATGTGTTCTTCTACCAGGTCGGCGAGAAGCTCGGCATCGACAGGCTGTCGCATTGGGCGCATCTGATGGGCCTCGGCGAGCGCAGCGGCATCGCGCTGGATAACGAAAGGGGCGGCACCATGCCGTCGAGCGCGTGGAAACAGAAGCGTTTCCACGAGCGATGGTATCCGGCAGAGACGCTGTCGGTTGCGATCGGCCAGGGTTACGTCACCGCGACGCCGCTGCAAATGGCGCAAGTCGCCGCGATCGTTGCCAACGGCGGCATCCGCTACCGGCCGCAGTTTGTGAAGGAAGTCCAGGGCCTCGACGGCAATGCGACCAAGACTTACGAGCCCATCATCGAGGATCGCATTGCGTTCGATCCGGAAACCATTACCGAGATTCGCAACGCGATGTCCGACGTGGTCAATGGCGCCGGCGGCACCGGGCACAAGTGTAAGCTTGACGGCATCGAAGTGGCGGGCAAATCCGGCACCGCGCAGGTGGTCGGCAACCAGGCCGCCAACCTCGAGTCTGGCCTCGATGAAGACAAGATTCCGTACAAGTATCGCGACAATGGATGGTTCATCGCGTTCGCGCCCAAGGACCATCCGCAAATCGCGATCGGTTGCATCATCGAGCATGGCGGACACGGCGGCAGCTCGGCCGCGCCGGTCATCCATGACGTAATGAAACGCTACTTCGAGTTGTATCCGCCCAATCCCGCGACCACGCCCGACCTCACCAACGCAGTACCGGACGCCGGCAACTTCGCCGAGCGCGACGACTGATGCCGGCCATCGATCGCAGGCTGCTCGGCCATTTCGACTGGACCCTGTTCCTGAGCGTGCTGGGGCTCGCCGGCATCGGCATGTTCAGCGTGATGAGCGCGTCGTACGAAAGCAGCCATCATGCGCTCAACGGGCTGGTGACGCGGCAAATGATATGGGTCGGCCTCGGCACCGTCATCATGGTGAGCGCGCTGTTCTTCGATTATCGCGCGATGATGACCTATGCGTATCCGATCTACCTCGGATCGCTGGCGCTGCTGATCGCAGTCTCCGTCATCGGCCATTCGACCGGCGGTTCGCGACGATGGATCAACCTCGGATTTTTTCACCTCGAGCCATCGGAGCTGGCCAAGCTCGCGATCGTCCTGGTGATGGTCCGCTATCTACGCGAGGAGCCACCGCGCGGCGGGTGGCATCTGCGCCAAATGATCATTCCGGGCGTGATGCTTGGAATCCCGGCGGCGCTGGTGCTCAAGCAACCCGACCTCGGCACCGCGCTGGTGCTGGTCCTCATCAGCGTGACGCTGGTGTTCGTGAGCGGGCTCAACTGGCGCACGATGGTCGCGCTCGGCCTCGCCGCGATGCTGGCCGCGCCGGTCAGTTGGCATTACCTGAAACCATACCAGCGCCAGCGGCTGGTGAGCTTCATCGATCCAAAGGCCGATCCGCTCGGGTCGGGCTATCACATCATTCAATCGGAAATCGCGATCGGCGCGGGAGGCACCTGGGGTAAGGGCTTCATGAAGGGCACCCAGGCGCGGCTGAACTTCCTGCCCGAGGAAACCACCGACTTCATCTTCGCGGTGTTCGCCGAGGAATTCGGCCTGGTGGGCGCCATCCTGCTGCTCGCGCTATATGCGAGCCTGATCGCGCGCGGCACCTGGATCGCGCGTCACGCGCGCGACCGCTTCGGCGCGCTGCTCGCGCTCGGCGTAACGGGGATCATCTTTTGGCAGGTCGCTATCAACATCGCGATGACGACCGGAATGTTGCCCGTGGTGGGCATCCCGCTGCCGCTGGTCAGCTACGGGGGCTCTTCGGTCCTCACGATGATGACCGCGATGGGCCTGCTGATCAGCGTCAACGCGCGCCGCCGCATCCACTCGTAACCGCATCTTTCGCCGACTTCTCCGTCTAATATCCATGAATTTGCCACCTCGTCATCTCAGAGGCGGGTCAGCGGCGGTAATCTTCGTCGCGATCCTGCTCGTCCTGATCCCCTGCCGGCTTGGATACGCGCAATCAAGGGACGCCGACAATACACATCACAAAAAGAAGGTCATCAGAGGAAAGGCGTCGTTTTATGGTGGGAGCGATGGCTTCGATGGTCAGACCACCGCGAACGGCGACACCTTCGATCATCACGACCACACCGCGGCCGCCAAGACGATCCCGCTCGGGTCGGAGGCGAAGGTAACCAACCTCAAAACCGGCAAGTCGACCAAGGTGACCGTCACCGATCGTGGGCCGTACGTCCCGGGACGCAAGATTGATTTTTCGAAGGATGCGGCGAAGGAAATCGGCATCACGAAAAAAGAAGGCGTCGCGCCGGTGAAAATCGAGGTCGTCAAACCTCCGGTGAAAGAAGCCTCGACGCCGTAGGTCCGTGCATCACGCAGAAAGACGCGTCGGGAGGTCGTCGTAGGTGCGGCCGTCAAGATGGCGTCCAGTTTTGCTCTTGTGTACGCCACCCCACTGCTTGAAGAAGAACGGAACTTCCGCGGCCTCGCATTGGCGGAGTATCGAGCGCACCCACTCTCTTCGCATCGGGCGCGCGCCGTGGCCGCTTTCGCCACCGACGATCACCCAATCAATGTTTCCGAGATTCCATACGCGCCGAGATCTTCCAGCAGCGGTTCGACCGAGAGGAACCGAACGCGGGCCGGGGTACGTCGCAAACTCTCAAGCCGCGGCAATCCGTGCTCGCGGTCCTCGACGCTGACGCCGAACCAGACATGACTCAGGGTGGACATCCACTTGAGCTCGCCAGATAGAAGCTCGCGCATCCGATCGTGACGCTTGGTGAGCACCTGATAGGTGTGCCAGTTCGCACTCTCCATCACGCGACCGACCTTCGCGATGTAGTCGGTGGGGATGTCCTCGTGAAAGAGGTCGCTCATCGAATTGACGAAGATGCGTTTCGGCGTCCGCCACTTCAGAGGCATTTCCAGTTTCTCGGGCACCAGCCGGAGGTCGAATCCCTGCTCGAACGGATGCCGCGGAACTCCGCGAAATCTCTCGGCGAACGTTTCGGCGTAACAATGCTTACAGCCCGGCGATGATCTTGGTGCATCCGCGCACCGGATTCCACGTCGCATCGGTCCATTCGATGGGACTGCGGTCACTCATTCAGGAACGCTCTCGCCAGGCGAATATAAAGCGAATTTAGGCGATACGTCAACAAACTCGGTTGGAGATGTTTCTTTGTTTCCTTATGCTCTTGCAAAATCGTCGCGATCGATTTGTGCGGCGCGCAGGAGCTTTGCGAGCAAACCCACGCTGATATCGCCCTGATGAGGATTTGGAATGGTAACCGGCGGCATTCCTTCTTTCACCATATAGGCGTGCTTTCCGCCAGCGAAAGGACCGTCGTATCCGAGTCGCCGCAACTTGCGGACAAACTCGCTCCGAGAACAAGGCAGAAGTCTCTCGGCCATCGAGTCGGTTGTTATTCGATTTTTTGCGGAGGGTCTAAGTAGCTCAGTCCGTCGATGCGAGGAGGTTCATTTTTTCCAACAAAGGTATTGACGTGCAGCCAGCCGTCGAGCGCCTCGAACAGGTCCTGCTTGGCGTCTTCCACGCTGCGCCCCGTAGCCCACAATCCCGGTAACTGTGGGATATAGGCAAACCATTCGCCCTCGCCTTCCATCGGCTCGATCACCGCATGCCGCATCGCAGCGCGCATATATTCCAGCACGGTTGCCATGTTTCGAGCGTAGCACGCGCCAAGGGGTGATGTAAGTTTACTCGCGGGTGGGGCGGGGGCGCAGGCCTACCATGCGCATCGAGCCGGACATCAGCGAGAAGATGATCGGAGCGATTAGCGCCGAGATCAGTGCCTGCAACGCCAGCGTCGGGAGCGCATCGTTGATGGCGATGCCGGCGGCACGACCGGAAGTTAGCGCGATGGCGCCAAATCCCGCGAGCATCACCGCGAAGAACACTACCGTCGCTCCCACCAATGCGTTGGTAACCAGCAGTCGTCTGGAAATTTCGTAGGTCACCAGGAACACGGCGGTCATCAGAAACGCATTCATGCCAAGCGTGGTGCCGGACATCGCATCGGTGGCGTACCCAATCGCAAAGGCAAGCAACGCAGGGATCGCGCCATGATGCCGCAGGCCCAGGTCGACCGTCAGGATGATGATGAGGTTCGGGATCAGCGCGCGAAACGGGAGCCACAGGGGAATCGCGGTCTGAATCAGCAGCGCGATGTAAGTTGCGATCGCAAACAGGATAACCATTCGAATCAACTCGCTAGCTCTTGGGCGCCGGCACCGGAAGTGTGGCCGGCTGTTCGGGCAATTGAGTTATCACCAGCACCTGCTCGAGCTCGCGAAAATCCACCGCCGGTGCGATCGATACATTGAGGAACATGCCGGGCCCTTCGCCATTCACGCCCTTGATGCTTCCGATAAGCAGCCCGCGTGGAAAAATGCCATCCAGTCCCGAAGTCACGATGACGTCGCCGGGCTTAACCTCCTGCGAACGCTGCACGTACTTCATAGTCAGGCCGTCATCGACCACGCCCGCGACGATGCCGCGCGCACGGGTGCGCTGATCGAACGAGTCCAGCGCGGAGTTATGATCATCGATGACTAACACTCGCGCGGCGTGCGCGCTGACCGTGATCACTTTGCCGACCACGCCCTGGAATGACAGCACCGCCATGCCGGGACGCAGACCGCTGGTGGAGCCCTGGCTGATGACGAGGGTGCGCGCGAGGCCCGAGGCGTCGCTGCCGATAACATTGGCGGCAACCGAGCTACCTCCCATCGCGTCGCGAAGATCCAGCAGCTCCGACAGATGGCGATTTTCGGTTTCCAGCTCGACCAGCCGGCTCTGACTGGTCTTGAGTTCGGCGAGCTCGGCCTTAAGCCGCTCGTTCTCGCTCCGCACATTAATGAGGTCGAAGTAGTTGCGCACGAAGCCGGTGCTGCCATGCGCGATGCGATCGATGGCGTCCTGAACCGGACTTAGCGCGGTCAGCATCAGGCTCGCCGGTCGCGACGCGATACTGCCCGGCTTCACTCCACTCGTCACCAGGTGAAGCGACAGGATCATCAGCACTCCGCTGGTAAGCCCAACGCGGTAGCGCCAAAGAAGTGTACCTTTCACGTATGCGCCCTGACCCCCGGGAGCAGCGCCACGCGCGCCCGTCTAGTCGACGGTCACGTCGCGCAGCAGCGACAGCTCATCGAGAACCTTCCCCGCACCCATCACCACCGCAGTCAGCGGATCATCGGCCAGTGTGACCGGCAGCCCGGTTTCTTCGCGCAGCAGGACGTCGAGGTTGCGCAGCAGCGAGCCGCCGCCCGCGAGCACGATGCCCTTGTCGACGATATCCGAAGCGAGCTCCGGCGGCGTGCGCTCCAGTGCGATGCGCACCGACTCGACCACCTGGCGCACCGGCTCCATCAGGGCCTCGCGAATTTCCTCGTCGGTAATTTCGATGATCTTCGGCGTGCCGGCGACCAGGTCGCGGCCCTTGATTTCCATGGTCTGGATCTCGTTGCCGGGATACGCCGATCCGATGGTGATCTTGATGAGCTCCGCGGTTCGTTCGCCGATGAGCAAATTATATTTACGTTTGATGTGCTGGATGATCGCCTCATCCATCTTGTCGCCGGCGACCCGCACCGAGCGCGAGAAGACTACGCCCGCCAGCGAGATGACCGCGACCTCGGTGGTGCCGCCGCCGATGTCGACGATCATGTTGCCGACCGGCTCGGTGATAGGCAGCCCGGCGCCAATCGCGGCCGCCATCGGCTCCTCGATGAGATAAACCTCGCGCGCACCGGCGGACTCGGCGGATTCGCGCACCGCGCGCTTTTCCACCGCGGTAATGCCGAACGGCACGCATATGACTATTCGTGGACGCGGACGCACCAGCGTCTTACCGCTGTGAATCTTCTGGATGAAGTAGCTGAGCATGTTCTCGGTAATCTCGAAGTCAGCAATGACGCCATCTTTCAATGGGCGGATCGCGACAATCGAACCGGGAGTGCGCCCGAGCATCTTCTTGGCATCGGCGCCGATGGCGAGGACGCGGCGCGAGCCGCGGGAATCTTTTTGTACCGCGACCACCGAAGGCTCGTTACATACGATGCCCTCGCCCTTAACGTAGATAAGGGTGTTGGCGGTGCCGAGATCGATTGCGAGATCGTTGGAGAACCATCCGAAAATAGAGTTCAGGATCACAGTGGCACCCTCTGCCCGATATCGTCGGGTGTGGAGTTATGTGAACATCCTAGCGGCGCGCGAGAAAACCAGAACAGGAAGGCCAACCCCAAGGCGTCAAGCAAAAGACGCGCCCCGCCCCAATTACCCGAGGCTCAGGTTACAGAGTACGATGAGTACAGGCAAGTAAACGGCCTATTTGGCGTTGAAAATAACCTCAAGTATGATTGGTGTCCCATGTTAGATCGAATGCGCAATCGCGCCCGTTCAACCACTGTCAAAGTGCTGTTCGGGGTCCTCATATTGGTCTTTGCTTTTTGGGGTGTCGGGGGGCTCGCCAGCATGCGCGTGCATCCGATCGCCAGCGTCAACGGCAATCGCATCCTCGCTTCCGAAATCGATAACGAAAGCCAGCGGATGCGCCGCACCTTGACTCAGATGTATGGACCGAGCGCGGATCAGATTCTCAAGAGCATCAATCTGCGCCAGGAAGCTTTGAACCAGATTATCGAGCAGCGCCTTATCGCCGAGGAAGCGCGGCATCTTGGGATCCGGGTCAGCGACCAATCGCTCGCCGAAAAAATTGCCGCCGACCCCAACTTCCAGGAGGGTGGCAGCTTCGATCCCAAACGCTACGAGGATCTTCTGCACGCGAACAATCTGCTGCCCAGTGACTACGAAAATTCCATGCGCACCTCGATGATGCAGGAAGCCCTGCGCCATATGGTTGATGAGGGGGTGCAGATCAGCGATGCCGACGCGCGCCACGTCTACGATCTGCGCAATGAAAAGGTGACGCTCGCCTACGTCCGCATCCCGTCCCAGGACTTCGTCGCGAAGATTTCTCCCACTCCCAAACAGATCGAGGACTACTACAACTCGCACAAGGACGAGTTCCGCGAGCCCGAACGCATCAAGGTGTCCTACCTTCATTACGATCCCGCGCTGCTCGCCGCCAAGGTGACCCCCTCGGATAAGGAAATCGAGGACTACTACAAGGACAATCAGAAGAAGCTCTTCTCCCATCCCGATGAGGTTCATGCGCGCCACATCCTGTTCGAGGTTCCCTCCGGCGCGACCGAGCAGCAGAAAGCCAAGGCCAAGGAAAAGGCCGAGGACACCATGAAGCAGCTTCGTAAGGGCGCTGACTTCGCGAAACTCGCCAAGCAGTACTCGCAGGATCCTTCGACCGCGCCGGAAGGCGGCGACCTTGGAACCTTCGGCCGCGGTCAGATGATCAAACCCTTCGAGGATGCGGTCTTCTCGATGAAGCCCGGCGAGTTGCGGCTGGTCGAAACCAAGTTCGGTTTTCATGATGTACGGCTCGAATCCACCACCCCTGCGCATGTCGACAAGCTCGAAGTGGTGCGCCCGAAGATCATCGAAAACCTGCGCGCCGAGACCGGTGCGAAGATGGGTCGGCAGGCGCTCGACCAGGACGTGACGGCCGCGGTCGACGGCGCGAATTTGGCGGATCTCGCGAAGAAGCGCGGCCTCGAAGTCGTCGATACCCCATCGTTCTCGCGCGCCGATGCCGCCAACGTGCTGCATGATCAAAGGCTGACCGATGCTGCCTTCAAGCTCCAACTGGGTAAGGTGCGCGCGGTGCCCGGCGAAAAAGGTTCGGCACCCTATCTGATCAAATTGATCTCACTCGAGCCCGAGCACGTGCCGCCTTTGAAAGATGTCGAGGCCAAGGTACGCGAAGCATACCTCCAGACCACGGCCGAGGCGCAGGCGCGCGCGAAGGCGCAGGATCTCCTCAAGCAGATGAAGACTGCCGACGACTTCGACAAGATCGCCAAAGCCAACAATCTCGCGATCCATCAGACCGATTCCTTCCTGCGCTCCAGCGAGACCGTCCCTGACCTTGGATCATTTCCCGAAGTGACCGAGGCGGCCGGCACCGTGGCCAAGGTTCCCGGTGTAATCGACCGGGTCATGCAGAACAAGGGCGATGCCTACCTCTTCGAGTTAGTCGAGCGGACCGCGCCTTCGGAAGACGATTGGAAAGCCGCGGAGAAGGACTTTACCGGAGAATTCGCACAGCAACGGCGCGCCGACGCATGGCAACGGTTCATCGAGGCCTTGAAGTCGCGCGCCAAAATTACCGTCGATGCCACCCAGCTCGCCCAAGCCGGACCTGCTTCGGCACCGTTTGACGACTAGCGGCGTGAGTTCCACCGACAGCCCTCCGTCGCGGGCAAAGGTCGACATCTCGGAGTTCTTCTTCGACGGCGCGGGGCTCAGCGCACTGCTCATCCACGGCCTCACCGGAACGCCTTACGAGATGCGCTATCTGGGCGAGCGCCTCGCCGCGCAAGGGATTCGTGTGCGCGGCGTGCGGCTGGCCGGCCACGCCACGGCGCCCGAGGAGATGGGGAAGGCGACCGCGGAGAATTGGTACGAGAGCGTGGTGCGCGGCTTCGAGGAGCTGCGCGCGTACGGCGATCCCAACATCGTGATCGGACTCTCATGCGGTGCGGTGCTGGCGGCGCGCCTTGCCGCGGATCAACCCACCGCAGTTTCGGGACTGGTGATGCTGGCGCCCGCGTTCTTTCTGCCGTGGCGGCAAACGTTAGTGCTTAAAATAGTTGCGCAACTCGGCGCGCTCACCAGGCGCATCTATTTGCAATATGACGGACTCTCCGACATTCACGATCAGGCTGCCGTGATGGTCCATCCGACCTGCAGGCTGATGCCCCTGAGTGCGCCGATCGAACTGCTGAAGCTTTCAGCGATTGTGCGTCCCCGACTTGAGCACATCAGGCAGCCCGCGCTGATCATGCATGGCGTTCAGGATCATACCTGCCCGCAGCCACGCAACCTCAATTTCGTAATGCAGCATCTGGGCAGCGCACAGAAGCATGCGATCACGCTCGACGAAAGCTTCCATGTCATCACGGTCGATAGCGACCGGGAACGGGTGGTGAGCGAGGTGCTGGCCTTCGCGGAGCAATTCCGCGCATCTCGTCTGCACAGCGCCAACGCCTGACTCTTCACAATCGTAACGGCCCGCAGCACTCCCGTCGTCTTTTGGTAACACTCCCGTAACGCTCGCTTGATAGCCTAGCGCCGCGCGAATTTGAGGGAGGGGCCGCAGGCATTATGAAGAAAGGTTGGTCGTTGGTAGCGGCGATGTTGGCCGTGGTTACGATGTTGTGGTGGTCAGCAAGCACGCCCGCGTTCGCGGCGAAAGCTCCCAGGATCGCCGCGCCCAAAAGCTTCGAGGCGGATTTCAGCTACCAGGTCGGAGGTAATCCCCCCGAGCGCGGGCGAATGTACTTTTCGCATGGGCGGATTCGCGAAGAGATAACCCCCGCAGGTGGCGGACCCAAATCGGTTACCATCATCGATCCGTTACAGAAGATGATCTACGTGCTGGATGCGGACAAGAAGAACTTCAAGCTCCTGCCATGGGATGCGCGGTCGGCGCTCATCTCGGAAGCGCTAAGGAGGTTCGAGAAGCATAAGCTGCTGGATACCAAAACGATCGAGGGGCAGGAATGCGAGCACTTTGAAATCGTCCCGCGGGACAAGAACATCAAGCCGTTCTATTTGTTCGTAAATAAGACGACGCGGTTTCCAGTTCAGCTCACCACCGTCGATCCTGATCCGTCAAAACAAATCCACCTTACCTGGAGCAACCTCACCCCCGGTTACCAGGCCGCAATTCTTTTCAATCCCCCGTTGGGATATGCCGAAGTGAAGTAGGGCTTGTGAAGCGCCGCTCAGCTCTGCGTGCGGGCGGCATCGTAGTACTCTTCCATCAAGTACTTTACGTCGGGGCGATTGAGGACCTCGATGAAGCAGATTTCATTGGCGGCGTTGAGGTCGACGATGAGCATCCCTTCCATCGCCGGAAGCTCGACGTGATTGTGAACCTTGACCTCGGCGGCGGTCGCGAAGCTCGAACAGTTTTCATCGCCACAATCGCATACTGACTCGATGCGCAATTTCGGTAATTGCTCGACCAGCGGATCGGCGCCCGCTTCGCGCAGCAGTGCTGCCATTTCATCGAGCAAATCGGGAAGAACGTCGCTTACCATCGGTGCCGCCATAGTGCATCAAGCCTAGTTGCCGCTTGATGCCGCGTCAAAGCAGGGCGAATTGACGTAAATCGATTGGTGTGAAAACCTCGATGCAGTCAGTTCGCGGGAAAGCAGGATCCCGCAGGATGTCGAGAGGATGATGATGCGGCAAATTCTGCGCTCCCGGTTTCTTTTCATTCCAACCGTCAAATCCATCGCCCGCGTGACGACCCTAGCGGCCCTGTTGGTCGTGACGGCTCGATCGATCGCGCCGGCAGCCCTGGTATGCAGCAAGACCGTGCGTAACTGCGGATGCTCGATCAACTCCGCAGGTGTTTACACCGTTGCGCAGGATCTGAGCTTCGCCGCGGGCGGCGGCGATTGCCTTTCAATCAATGCCAAGAATGTGGTGTTGAACCTCAATGGCCACAACATTACCGGGCCTGGCAAATCCTCTAACGCGGCTGGAGTCCATGTGCGCAAGGTTGCGACCGTGACGGTCGAGGGGCAAGGTACCGCGTCCCAGCACGCGATCCTCAGCGGATGGTATTACGGCATCGAGAACGACGGCAACGCGGTGCTCATCCAGAACGTCGACGTCACGGGGAATAACGCCGCGGGGGTATTCTTCTTCAAAGCGGGCAATAGCGAGCTGGTGAACTTCAATGCCTCGAACAATTCCGGCTACGGCGTGTGGCTGCGCGCGGGAAGCAACATCCAGATCGGCTCCGGCACTACCTCGGCGAATCAGTCCGATGGGGTTTTCCTCGGATGCGTGGGGAACGGCAAAGGCGGTTGCCTGGGCGGCGGCGGGAAGGCGAATTCGAATTACGTTTATGGTGTGACCACCACCAATAACGGGGGCGGGGGCATCACCGTCCAGTTCAATAGCGATTTCAATCAGATCGGAACCTGTACCGCATCCGGCAACACCGGCAGCGATTTGATCGACCGGAATCCGGGCGCCAACAACTGCGCGCATGATCTCTGGTATGCGAACACCGCCGGCTCGGTAAACAAATCCTGCATTCAGTAGTGCGAAGCTAGACTCCGCGCGTTTCCGGCGGCCAGATGTGCTTATGCATCTGGAGCTGAAAGCGCACCGGCAGGCGATCTTCGAGAATCCATTCTGCTAACTGCTTGCGATCGAGGCGATCGAACACGCAGCTCATCAGTACGGCGTTGACCCGCGCCGCGAGGTTGTGTTCGCGAATCATCGCGCGCGCCCATTCGTAATCCGCGCGATCGCTGAGCACGAACTTCACTTCATCGCGCGCGGTGAGATGCTCCAGGTTGCTCCACAGATTGCGCGTCCCTTCGCCGCTCCCGGGGCATTTCAGATCCATCACTTTGATGACGCGTGGATTGAGCCGCGAGACGTCGGAGGCGCCCGAGGTTTCGATCATCACGGTGCGGCCCTGCGCCAGCAATTCCGCGATCAGTTGATGCACGCCATCCTGCAGGAGCGGTTCGCCGCCGGTGATCTCGACCAGGTTGCATTGATACGCTTCGAGCTGCGCGAGGATTTCTTCGACCGTCATCTTGCGGCCGTCGTAAAACGCGTACTCGGTATCGCAATAGTTGCAGCGCAGGTTGCATCCGGTCAGCCGCACGAATGCGCACGGGCGTCCAGCATAGGTCGATTCGCCCTGGATGCTGAAAAAGATTTCGTTGATGACCAACCGCGGCTGGCCTCGCTCGACGGCTGACATACTAATGATGATGTCCGTGCTGATGGTGATGGGCGGGCGCTTCGAGGCTGGCGAGCGCGGCGGCGCGGGTTTCCTCCATCACGGTTTTGAGCGGAACGTTATGAGTAGTCGGCGATTTTGCGGCAGTCCTCATATTCCGGGGTCGCGGTCATCGCACCGTCACCCTCGGAAAATTTCACCTTGATGCGGCCCCATCGCGTCTCGACCTCGCGGATTTCACGACGCAATTTGAGGCGCGCCACCGGATGAAAGCGCACTCCGATAGTCGAGGTTTCGGCGAACAGGATTTTCGCGAGCGCATCGCGGCGCGCAGCCTCGGCCAGCACCGTAATCGTGATCGCAGGCCTGCCCTTCTTCATGATGATGGGAGTCAGGGTCACGTCACGCGCGCCCGCGCTGAACAGCCGCTCCATCACATGATCATAGATTTGTGGATTGAGGTCGTCGATGTTGGCGGAAATTTCCAGCAACTCGTCGGTCTCGAGCGCGCCACGTTCGCGGCCGATCATGATGCGCAGCACGTTGGGACGATCCTCGTACTCGCGGGTCCCCGCGCCGTAGCCGATTTTCTCGATTTCGAAATTGAGCGGGAGCGGCGCCGAACGTCCGAGCGCGCGCAGCACCGCGGCTCCCGTCGGCGTGACCATCTCGGCGGGCCCATCGCCCATCCGCACCGTGAATCCCGCGAGGAGTTCCGCCGTGGCGGGCGCCGGCACCGGAATGATCCCATGCTGCGAGCGCGCAAAGCCCGATCCCATCGGCAGGGGCGATACCAGCAATTCGCCGACGCCTAATTCCTCGAGCGCCCACGCGGTCCCAACGATATCCATGATCGAATCGACCGCACCGACCTCGTGGAAGTGAACGTGCTCGGGCGTGGTGTGATGCACTTTGGCTTCGGCCTCGGCGAGCACTTCGAAAATCGCACGCGCACGACGCTTCGCGGCCATGCCGATCGACGATGCCTCGATCATCTCGACGATTTGCCCGAGATGACGCTGCGGTTGCGCCTCCATCACCTCGACGTCGAACTTGATCGCGGCGATTCCGCTCACCGTCTTGCGCCCACACGAAAGCCGCGATCCCTTCAACGGAAGTGTCGCGAGGGCACCTTCGAGTTGCTTGAAGTCGACGCCGGCGTCGAGTAGCGCGCCTACCAGCATGTCGCCGGAGAGGCCCGAGAAGGCGTCGAGATAAGCGGTCTTCATGGGGTTTATCTTTACATACTAGCGGGCTCGAAGTACGATCCGATACTTGGTTTTCTGCCGCAGCGGCAGCCGATGAGACAGCGAGAATTAAAGGTCTTTCGCAAGCTCCTCGAAGAGCGCAAACGCGACATCCTGACGGAGGCCGAGCGCGCCGTCGGTGCAATGAATCATCCGCCCGAAGATACACTGGCTGACCCGACCGACCGCGCATCAGTGGAGTCGGATCGCATCTTCCTTTTGCGGATGAAGGATCGCGAGCGCAAGTTGCTTGGCAAAATCGACGAAGCCTTCGCGCGGCTGCACGATGGCAGCTACGGGCGCTGCGAGGAATGCGGTGGAGAAATCGGCGTCGAGCGGTTGCGCGCGCGGCCGGTTACCACGCTATGCATCCAGTGCAAGTCCGAGCAGGAAGAGCGCGAGAAGCACGCCTGACCGGTCCCTCAATCATCAAGCTCAGGAACCCGCTATACCGGATATCAAATGAAAGTTCGCAAGGCTGTAGTTGTGGCCGCCGGGCTCGGCACGCGGATGCTGCCGGCCTCCAAGGTGCTTTCCAAGGAGATTCTGCCGGTGGTCGATACGCCAGCGATCCAGCTTATCGTCGAGGAGGCGATCGCCTCGGGCATCGAGGAAGTCATCGTTGTCATCACGCCCGGCCGCACGATGGTGCTGGATCACTTCAAGCCCGCCCTCGAACTCGAGCGCAGCTCGAGGCGAAGGGCAAGACCGACGTTCTCGAGATGATCCGCAAGACCAACGCGCCGGTGAAGCTGACCGCGGCATACCAGGAAAAGCCGCTGGGCCTCGGCCATGCCGTACTGCAGGGAGCCAAGGCGGTTGGCGATGAGCCATTCGCCGTGTTCCTGCCCGACGACATCATCGATGCGGACAAGCCCTGTTTGCGCCAGTTGCTCGACGTCGCCGAAAAGAAAGATTCGCCGGTGGTAGCACTTCTGCGAGTTGCGCAAAGCGAGCTGTCGAAGTACGGCATCGTCGCGGTCAAGCCGGCGGGCGACGCGTGTGTATGAGCTTACCGGCATGGTCGAAAAGCCTCCGCCAGGCAAAGCGCCGAGTGAGTTCGCCATCATGGGACGTTACGTGCTGACGCCGGATATCTTCGACCTCATTCGGCAGGGCAAGCCGGGCGCCGGTGGGGAAATTCAGCTTACCGATGCGTTGCTTGGGCTGGTCAAGCAGCGCAAGATCTATGGCTACGAGTTCGAGGGCACGCGGTACGACCTCGGCGACCGGGTCGGCTACATCACGGCGCAAATCGGCTACGGCTTGAAACGCCCGGAACTCGCTGATAGGTTGCGGGCCTACCTCGACACGGTGACCTCGCGCAAGAATTAGCCTCGGTGGGGCAGTAGCTCAGCTGGGAGAGCACAACGTTCGCAACGTTGGGGTCGAGGGTTCAAATCCCTTCTGCTCCACCATCCAATCCCTCGCTTGCTAGCATGGCCATGGGTAATTCCAGGCAGACCAGGCCACTTGAGGTGCCGTCGAGGACGAAAGCTCCCCCGCCGCACCACTTGATTCGGCGGGTAAGTGCTATGACAGATTCACAATTCTGCGTTTGACTTAGCTAATCCATTTTTATACTAACCATATCGTCGCCGCGGAATCCTCGGGCACCAAAGCAATACATAGAGTTAGGTTGCTAGTGGTCTGCGGAAAAGGTCGCCGCGGGGGGTAGCCATGCCTTCATTTCGCTCGTTGCGAACATTGCTTCGATTTCCTTCGATGGAAACGAGCTTTCTCGGCATGACTCTGGGTTAGGGTTTTCCGCAGAAGGACTCGGCCATTACCGATGGTCGAGAGCCAGGGAGGGGTTCCTATGAAACGAGGTCCGAAGACCGGCAAGAGCATAACGCGTGGCATTCTCAGCTTCGCCGTTGTAGCCGCTTTCCTTATGTTTACATTGGCGTCGCCCGCAACACCTGCAACGAGCCTGCGCAAGGCCGCCCAGTCGAGCATCGGAACCGCCGACGAAACCAGCGATCCGAGTACTCAACTCGTAGGTTTCTATGATGTGTCCGAGCCCGCGAGCGAGAACGGCACCGGTGCCGGCGATAATATCCTGCAGCTGATCAATACGACTTCGTCCAGCGGCGATCTGTGCGCGATGATCTACGTCTTCGACGATGATGAGGAAATGGGCGAATGCTGTGGATGCGCCCTAACCCCAAACGGAACCTTGTTGTTGTCCTTTCGCAATGATCTGACCAGCAACTGGCGCGAGGCTTCCAACGATTTTGAAAGCGGAGTCGTCCAGATCTTATCCGCTTCTCAAAATGCGGCTCCGGCTTCTTGCCTTCCGTCCAGCGGATGCAACGGGGGATGCGATCCCAGTGTCGCCTACGTGCAAACACCGCAGCTCAACGGTAGCATCACCAGGGCAGAGCGTATCGGTGGCGCTTTTGGGTTAACCGAAACTGCGTTGAGCGACAGGGGCAGTGCCGGGGAGGAGGAACAAGGCTTCCTCACCGCGCAATGCTCCAACATCGTGCAACATGGTTCGCACAAGGGAATCTGCTCTTGCGAACCAAACCCGCCACCTCCCACCCCAACCGCGACCGCTACTCAGAGCCGCAACCGCGACCGCTTCGTCCTCGTCGACCGCCACTCAAAGTGCTACGGCAACCCAGACGGCGACCGCCACTGATACCCAGACGGCGACTGCCACTGCGACCCAGACGGCGACCGCCACCGCGACTCAGACGGCGACCGCTACCGCAACCCAGACGGCGACCGCCACTGATACCCAGACGGCGACCGCCACCCTGACCCAAACGGCAACCACCACCGCGACCGAGACGGCGACCGCTACTGCAACCGAAACGGCTACTGCGACCCCGACTGCAACAGCGACGGCGACTTCGCAGTTTGTAACCTCCGGCACGAGCTTCAATGTTCCGGCCGACTGGAACGACAGCAATAACACCATCGAGTGCATCGGTGCGGGAGGTGGTGGTGCTAGCACTAACGGAGCGGCCGGCGGCGGCGGTGGCGCGTATTGCAAGGCCGTCAATGTCAGCCTCACTCCCAGCGGCAGCGTTCAAATCCAGATCGGAGCTGGAGGCGCAGCACATACCGCGGGCACCGCATCCTGGTTCAACGGCACCAGCTCAACTGTAGCCTCGTGTGGGGCCGCGGGCGGGGCAGGCGGCAGCGGTGGTACGGCCGGCGCGGGTGGAACAACCGCTAACAGTATCGGAGGGACCACCTTCAAAGGCGGCAATGGTGGCAGGCACTTGTGGAAACACTTGTGCGTCCGCGGGCGGCGGGGGAGCGGGTGGCCCCAACGGGGCAGGCGTCAATGGCGCGAGTGCTCCAAGCATTATCCTGGTGCCGGTGGCGCAGGTGATAATGGTTCCGGTGGCACCGGCGGGGTAGTAGGTGGGGGCGCTGGCGGAAATGGCACAGAATTCCAAGTCTCACCAGCCTTTGGAAGTGGAGGCGGCGGCGGCTCGGGAACGGGCAGCGCCAATGGCGGAGCCGGCGGCACTTACGGCGCGGGTGGCGGCGGCGCTGGCCATGGAGGCGGCGTAGGCAGCAACGGGCTCTGCATTGTCACGTACACGCCGCTTTAACGGCTGATGCAAAAGCTGATGACGGTGGCATCAAGAAATTGAGCGCCGGAATTCGATGATGGCGAGGCAGCACGGGTGATTGAATTACCGTGCTGCCTCGCGCAATTTGGGCGCGCGAATCATGCGTTCCTGAAAGCCCGCACGACGCCGCGCGAAGCAGAATGACACGCACATCGGTTGGCAAGCTTGCGGCGAATCTTTGCCAGACTTATCTGGCGGCGCTTCCGGGGGTCCACATCGATCAGCGGCCGGACTTTGAACCGTGGGAGCGATCAGGTCCGGGGGGCGCAGCGACGAGCGCGGCACAGGCCGCCGGTAGATCGCCAAGCCGCAGCGGTTTTGAGACCGGCGACGGTCGCGGATGGCGCGCCGCTTCGGTGAACCACCACTCGAGTTCTTTGCCGCATCCGTCGCCGGGCGGCGGTATTTCTTGCCCACGACATTGAGGGTTCCCGCTCGGACAGAAAAGCCGGACATGGAAATGGTAATTGTGCCCCCACCACGGCCTGATCTTGGTCAACCAGGTTCGCTCCGATCCGCCCTCGCGGCACAGCGCGCGCTTGATCGCCGGGTTGACAAAAACGCGCTCCACCGACGGCTCTCGGGCGACCGCCTCCAGCAATCGACGATGCGACGGCGTCCAGACTCTCGGGTCGATGTCCAATCCATTCTTTGCGACAACGTCGGTTGCCGAAATATCGTCCCGCTCGGCCGGACTGAGCCGCCGCTTCGGCATTGGGGTCAGCCAGATGTCGGCATCGAGGCCGATCTGGTGCGAGCCATGGCCGGTCAGCATCGGTCCGCCGCGGGGCTGTGCGATGTCACCGATGAGAAGCCCGGGCCAGCCGGCTTCGCTCGGCAGTTTTTCTGCCAACCGTTCAAGAAAGGCGATCAGGGCCGGATGGCCCCACGCGCGGTTGCGTGATGGACGCATGACCTGCCAGTCCGGCCCGTCGGCAGGCATTGCGATGGCGCCACTTAGACAGCCGCGAGCATAGGACCCGATAGCCTCCGGCGGGCCGAGCGCAGGGATGCTCTCTTGTCCGAACAAAACTTTCGCCGCATCGGGCGGCAACTGCGCTATCACCATGGCGCGGCGCCGCGCCTCTTGGGCGGCGGTGTCCTGGGCCGAAGCGTCTCTGCAGCCAAGACAGACCAGCAGCATCAACATGCCGCATAGGCAGAGGCTTCTCATGACGGCGGCTCTCCACCGAATTCGTCTGAGGTTCTGCCCAGAGGGCAACATCGGGCTAATTGGGCTGCCACCCAGGCGGCATCTGTTTCTTCGTAGCGACGACGACCTTCCATTGAGGGGGATTTTGCTTTGCGTCCTCCACCAGCTTGTAAGTGCCGATGATCACGCCTCCGCTATAACAGCAACTGGGGTCGCTGCGATTGTAGATCGGATCGAAGAACACCCAGGTTCCGCCCTCAAAATAGGCGTCTCCATATTCCCCGCTCGCCGGAACCGGGACCAATCGATCGTTTTCGATCTTGTAGAAATCGTTACCCTGATAATGAAACCCATCAGACGAGGGGATTTCGAGAAAGAATCCTCTTTGCTCAGTGACGCCGACATCGCTGATGCGCTGGTAGTTCGCCTTGAAGATGGATGGATGCCCATAGTGGATTCCCGTTCCGTCCTCCTCCGGGTCGGAGTACATCACCTGCTCTTGTCGATATTGATCCGGCGCGACCTTCTTCCAGATCACCAATCGATCTGAGCGGTCCTGTCCCGCATGGACCGTGATGATCAATGGTGTATTGAGCCCGGCGCCATTTGCGAGCGGCACCTTGTTGACCAACTGCGATGGATATTCGTGATCGGAATCGGCCGGAATCATCGCGTCCATCTGCTTCGCGCTGTAAAGACGATTATCCGGACCGGGAAGCTTGTCGCCTGACGGAGCTTCATTTTTATCCGCGGCTTCGGCAGCCTTTTGCGCTTCACCCCCAGCCTGGAGGAGGGCAGTTATCGCGCTGCTGCGGACGTCGGAGTTCGGGTCTTTGAGCGCGGCCGTAAGAGGCGCAATCGCGTCGGGCGGGATCGGTTTCATGCCGGCAAGCGCGTAGGCTGCGTTTTGCCGGACATACAGGTTGGAACTTTTGAGCGCGCGAGCCAGCGCCGGCACCGCGGCAGCCCCGATCTCGGAGAGCGGGCCAACCGAATCGGACGGAGGTCGTTCGCCCAGATTCGCGATCAGCATCTGCGTCAGATAAGGACAACGCGGCTTGATCCCCAATATCGTGCGAAGCAAAAAGCTTCGGTTGTCCGGGTCGTGTGCGAGGGCCTTCTCCAGCGCTGAGCACGCCCCGACACCTTCTAGCTGAGCCAAGGCTTGTCCAGCCGGCGCCCGAATGTAGGATTGCCGATCTTTGGCGAGCGCATGTTCCAGAGCGGGAATCGCCGGCTTGGCCGCAGGTCCCATTTTTTGAAGAACCTCGATCGCGGAGCCGGCAAACGAGCCATCTCCCTCCATGACCAGCCGGATGAAAATCGGAAGCACCCGGAGATCAGTTGGATCGGCGTAGTAAAGCGCGAAAGCCGCATAGCATTGCGTCTCGGGATCGGAATCCTTGAGCGCTTGCGTCAACTCGGGCAACACGGGATCCAGATCCTTGGGTTCGATTCTGTTCTTGGTCCCACGTTGCTCTTTCGCAGAAATCTGAGACCAACCCGCCATGGTGTCGATTGTCCGCAGCGCGCCTTTTCTCATCCCGGGTCACTGCCACGTAGTTGGTCGAAGAGAAGCGGAAGCACGGGTTTACCCACGGACGCCAATCTGGTCATCGCGTCGGGGTATCCATGCTTCTTGTCAATATCGATCAAAATCGGCCATACCTTGGGGGTCTTGGGAGCGAGGCATCCCAGCAGATTGACTCCGATCTGCCGAAGGAAACCGCCGGTCTGGACCCAGCGCTGCACGGTTGGAATCGCGGCGGTCCCGGCATTACAGATGGCTGCCTCGGCGTAGTCCCGGACCTGGTTGTCACCGCCCGTCGCCTCCACAATCGTGATCATTGTTTGCAGGGTCTCGGATGAAACCGGTTCGATTTTGCTGAGGGCCTTGGCTGCGTCGCGCTGTTTCTGGATATCCGGATCATGCAACTGCTGCAGGAGGTGCGCGGTGTCCTTGGTAGCTTCGGCGGCATCCTTGGTACCTTGGGCGGCGTGCGCGATGCCCAAGTAGACTGCCCCAGTAAGAACGACGACGCTGACGAGCAGCGCGATGCGAATGGCGGTTCGAAATACTCTGGCCATGGCAGTCACAGAGTTTACCACATCTATCAGGATGACTGGTCGGAATTTGAAAAAGAAATCCCCTCCGGTCGCCGGCTCACGCCGATCCCGTGGTCCACATCCAGTCTCATTTACGACATTGCGGAGAATCGGCTAAGAGGCTGCGCGTACTATCGGCGGCGGCGTTCGCCACCCACAGTCTGCAGAGCATCATTCAGCATATCGCGCACTTTGCCATGAGCGCCGGCACCGGATGCGAGTCGAACCTCGCCCTCCTCGCGCACAATCAACAGCAGCTGATCATTTTCCAGGTCTTCCGAGGCGACGCGGACCAAGGCCCGTGTGGTCATGTCGAGGGTTTGCGCTTCCAATTCGCTAAGACGGCCCAGGCATTGCGCCAAGATAACTGGCGCATCGAGTCCGCCGCCCTCGGATGCGCCCAGCCTGATCCGACCGCCATCGCGCACCAGCAGCAGGATGTCTCCGTCAAACTCCTCGGCAGCGGTCGCAACCACCGCCTGCAGAGTCGTGCGATCAAAGGGTTTTGATTCCTCGTCCATCAGTGCCTTGACCCAGAGTATAACAGCCACGCGGATTCGACTATGGAGACTGACATTCTTGACACAGAAACCGGTTCGCAACAGACTGCCTATCCGCCTATCGATTGATCGGCTTCCAAAACAGTTCGGAGAATAGATGTGACAGAATTCGGGAATTCGCAAGCAAAAATTCCCGAAGGTGACAAATCCGAGCGTCGATGCGTGTTGATAGTCGGCGCGGGGCCGACCGGCCTGCTGCTCGCCGCCGAACTGCAACGGCGCGACGTTCCGTGTCATCTGATCGACGCCCGCTCCGGTCCGCTTCATTGGGATCGCGCGACGGTCGTGCATCCCCGCTCACTGGAAGTGTTCGAATCGCTGGGGCTCATCGAAAAGTTCCTCGCCGCCGGCACGAAGCAGTGCGCGGTGAAGTTTCACTCCGGCGGCCAGGTGCTGGGAACCATGGAGCTCTCGACCTGCGGCAGCACTTACGGCTTCAATCTCGGCGTCTCCGAAGATGTCACCGAGTCGATCCTCACCGACTATCTCCATGAACAAGGTGGCGAGGTCACGCGGTCGTCTCGCCTGGTCGGGCTAACCCCTCATTCTGACGGGGTGCTCGCCGATATCGAGCGCGACGGCGAACGTTACCAGGTGAATGCCCGCTGGGTGGTCGGATGCGACGGCATCCACAGCGCGACGCGCGAGTTGAGCGGGATCGGATTCGAGGGCCACGACATTGCCAGGCCGTGGGCGGTCTTCGATGCGACGGCGGCAAACTGGGCGCAGCCGTACGACGTGAGTTTCGTCTACCTCGAAATGGTCCCGGTCATTCAAATCGCGCTGCCGGGGCAGCGCTGGCGCGTCTATATGCGACCCAGTTCGGACGAGTCCGATCTGGTCGCCGAGGCCACCGCGACTATTCACCTCTATGAACCCACCGTCTCGTATGTCGACATCGAAAACCCCACCCGATTCCATTGCCACACCAAGGTAGCGACCCAATTTCGATCCGGCGCGGTCTTGCTGGCCGGCGATGCCGCGCATCTCTGCTCGCCGACCGAGGGTCACGGGATGAATGCCGGCTTGCAGGACGCGGTTAATCTGGCATGGAAACTTGCGCTGGTTTACCAAGGCGCCGCCGACCCGTCATTGCTGGATAGTTATGAGGCCGAGCGGCGGCCGATCGCGGAAATGATCACGCGCTCCGGCGACGTCACGGAACATAGTCAGACGCTTACCGACCCAGCCGAACGCGCGGTGCGCGACAATGCCATCCGGTCCGCGCTCGCCGAGTCGAAGGCGCGGCATCATGAGGTGGTGGCCGAGGCAGAGCTGAATGTGACCTACGCGGGCTCGCCGATCGTCGCGGGCGATGCCGATACCCGACTGGCCGCCGGGCAACGATTTCCCAACACTGTATACGCCCGGCCATTCAATGCGTCCGCGGGTCGATTGCATGAGCTGACTCATCGCGGGGGGCACACGATATTGCTGCTCGGCGGGCGCAACGCCGAAGTTCCCGCACTCGCAAGCCTTCTCATCGAGCTGCAAACCTTTGTCACCAATTCGCTATTGTTCGAGGCAGCCTTTGCCTTCAGCGCACACCCCGATCGGGAAGAACATGTCGGGCAGCTTGAGCCTGCCGACGCCGATCTCCTCGGGGTTTCTGGCATTGCACTTCTGGTAGTGCGCCCCGACGGTTACATTGGCCTGCGCTCCGACCGGGATCATCTAAAAGCGCTCGCACGGTACCGGGCGTTCTTTGGCGTCGTCCCCCGGTAATTGCACGATTGCTCGCCTTGCTTCGCGCGGCTGGCCTCTCGGATTCGCGCTCACTCCAGGTTGATGGGGATTTTTTCTGCTCACAAGGAATCGAGAAAATTTATCAGATCGGTTTCCTCCTGGGAGGTCAGAGAAAGCGTGAAGAAGCGGCGTTCGTAAAAGTTGATGACGCTGGCAAGGGTCGGCGCCGAGCCGTTGTGAAAGTACGGCGCGCGCGCCGCCAAGCCGCGCAGACCGGGGACCTTGACCTTGCCGAGGTCGGCGCACTGCCCGGTTATCAGCGCACGCCCCGGATCGAAGGTCACGGAGCTTTCGCCCGCCAGCGGGCCGGAATCGCACTGGATGGTGAATACCGGCAACCCCTGTGCCGGAATGACCCGGGACGGATCCGAGGTGCCGATGTTCATGGCGCCGTCCACCGAACGGCTGCCGACGTTGGGGGTATCGTGGCAGGTGCCACAGCTCCCCATGATCGATGCTTGTCCGAGTACGTCGTTGAGACCGGCCACACCCGAAATGGTGAACATCCGGGTGTTGAAGATTCGCTCGCCGCGCGCGATCGATTCGCGGATCGCCCTGGAACCACCCCGGCCCGGATTTTCCCATTGTTCAAAAAGATTGAAGATGTTCGGGTCGAAGGGCAGACCCTTCGGATTGCCGCCGAAGGGATCATTGATGCCTGCAAAAAACGCTTGGGTTGAAAGCGCGGCCGCTCCTCCCGATCCCCCAT
This sequence comes from uncultured delta proteobacterium, assembly GCA_963848285.1. Classification (GTDB taxonomy): domain Bacteria; phylum Desulfobacterota; class Binatia; order Binatales; family Binataceae; genus DATGKG01. The sequence goes on from CAWKCZ010000003.1 coordinate 984,245, forward strand.
CAGCGGCCAAGTCGTTGGCTCCGTCAGCTTTCGCTTGTGCGGTGAAAATCCCGCTCTCGAAGTCAACGATCTGCTTGAGGTCGTCGGTCGTGGGCGGCGCGCCGCTTTGTGCATGGGTCAGGGTGGCATCGGTCGCCTGGCTCTCGAGGCTTGGCTCCCGCCCATCCCACATCAGACTGCTATCGAACTTCAAATTGGTAGCTGGGAGTGGACGGCGATAAATCGAGACGGTGCCGGTGGTCGCAGTCGTCAGCCCGAACGCTGGGTTGGTGTTGCATCCGTATGGATCGCTTACCGAGGTGATGCTGAACTGCAGCACATCCGCAGGCGGCATCGGCCGCGCGATACGAATCAATCCCAGCCCGAGCAACAGTTGATACGCCTGTTTCATCGCCGCGATCGATGAGACGTCGGCGTCGGGACACGTCGCGCCATCGATGAGGCTGAAGAGCGGATCCTTGCCCTTGGTCTTGTTGAAGCGGGCAGTCGCGTCGGCGGCGCTGAGGCTCCATCCATCCTGCGGGCGATGACAACTGAAGCAACTACGTCCATTGGTGCCGAGGCTCTGGAAGAAGGCATTCGTGGCGGTGAGGGTTGCGCCCGCCGGTTGGTAACTGGCCAGCTTGCCGCGCGGGTCGGCAGTGGTGAGCGTACGCGCAATGGTTTTCGGAATCGCGCTGGTCTTGGTGACATTCTCTGCGGCCGGGGTGCGCCAGCTAAGCGCGATCGTCAGGCAGGTCACGAGGAGAGCGAAGCCGCCACGAGCAGCGCGGGACCTCGGCGATGACGTTTTGATTGATGCAACTCCTCGGCTCACGATGCTCACCACCGTTTGAGATTTGGGAAGCGCGCGGCCGCGAAAGGGGGAGCATCGGCGGCGCGCACTTCCCATCGCGAGCTACTACTTCACGTCAACTTCGGTGCGCATCCAGGGATGGATACAGCATTGGAAGAGATGCTTGCCCTTGGCGAGGCCGGTCAGAGTGATGGTGCTGCCCTGCAGGATGCGAGTCTTAGCGACCGTTACATTGCCAAAACCTCCATTACACTCAGGAACGGTGGCTTGTCCACCGTTGAGTGGAATAAGGAAGCCTCCGCCGAACTGTTTGACCTCGGTAAAGGTGTGCGGCTCGCCGCCCTGGTCAACTACAGTGAGGCTGCCGCCCTTCTTGAGCGCCACCTGGGTCGGAGCGAAAGCCCAGTTAGGATCGGGGGTGCCGGCGGCCGCTTCGGCAAACAAATTGGGGAAGGTGGTGCTGGCTCCGACTGCGATGTTTTTGCAGAAGTCCGGCCCGCCGGCGTTCGGATCGTTGAAGGTCGCCGGATCGCATTCGTCCAGCGCAATGATTTGGGCTTCGGGCGGCTGCGCCATCGCGTGCGGCACGTCGGCAAAGACCAGGCATCCGGCGAACATACTCAGTGTCATCAACTTAAACATTTATGTTTCCTCCTACTGACCTCACTGTTGAATTTGGCAAAAACCCCTCTGCACCGGAGTTTTCACGATGTCGCCAATCTTCGGACGGGAAGCCCTAATAACCAATGGACCGGGCCTGAACCTGTCCTGAACCGCGGCTGAATTCTTCGAAGTAATGATGCCTCCCGCTCGCTATGCGGCTGCCCGCGCCGGAAGTAGAATCGGCGATCGAAACAAGGTGTCCACCGAACTCTTCCAGTTTGCGGATTTCGAGCTGAACCCTGCTGCCTTTGAACTGCGCCGAGGGGGCGCGGTCGTCGTTCTTCAGCGGATTCCGTTTGAGTTGCTATGCCTGTTGGTGGAGCGTCGTGGGCAGCTGGTCACCCGCGAAGAGATCCTCGAGTGCGTCTGGGGCAAGGGCGTGTTCGTCGATATCGAGTCGAGCATCAACACCGCCATTCGCAAACTCCGCAGGGCATTAGGCGACGATCCCGATCAGCCGCGCTTCATCGCTACTATCCCGGCGCGAGGCTATCGATTCATTGCCGACATTCGGGCGTCGAGGCCGTTGGCCCCGCGGGTGCGGTCCCTGGGCCTGATGGTGGGCCGTGAACGAGAGCTGGAAACATTATTAGGCGGGCTGGACGATGCGATGGCCGGGCATTGGCGCCTCTTCCTGGTTTCCGGCGAACCCGGCGTCGGGAAGACCCGGCTTGCGAGCGAAGTCGCGATGGCGGCTGCGGCAAAGCCAATGACTATCCTTGTCGGCCACTGCTCCGAGCATGCGGAAGCGGTCGCCTATCTGCCTTTCGTGGAAATTCTGGAGAACTTTGTCGCGCCGATACCCATCGGATCGCTGAGGGCCGCATTGGGCGCACAAGGCCCGGAGTTGGCGCGGATGCTGCCCAAGCTGAAGAATCTCCTGCCCGATCTCCCGCCTCCGCTGGAACTGCCGCCGGCACAGGCACGTCGGCACTTGTTCAATTGCTTCTTCGAGTTCATTGCGCAGGTCGCGATGGAACGGCCCACCTTAATGATCCTCGAGGACCTGCACTGGGCTGACGATTCCACCTTGTCGCTCATCGATCATCTTACCCCGCGGCTTACCGACCTGCCGTTAACGATCCTCGGAACTTTTCGCGACGCCGACACCAACGTTTCTCGCGAGTTGGCCAAAACGCTGGAGGACCTTTTGCGCGGACGCCGCGCAACCGCCCTCCGTCTAAAGGCGCTGCCTCGCGCCGAAGTGGCCACCATGCTGAAGGGCCTGAGCGGTAAGTCGGCGCCCGCGAAAGTGGTGGGGGAGATTTTTGACGAGACGGGCGGCAATCCGTTTTTTGTCGAGGAGCTGTACCGCTACCTGGAAGAGGAAAACCGGCTCTTCGATGAGGCCGGGCAGTTTCGCACCGAACTCAAGATTGCCGAGCTCGATGCGCCCCCGAGTGTCCGGCTGGTGGTGGCGCGCCGACTCGCGCGCCTTAACGGTCCGACCCGCCAGATGCTCGGCACCGCGGCGGTGGTAGGGCGCAGTTTTGGCTTCGAAATCCTTCAGGCCGCCAGTGGCATCGGCGGCGAGGCGCTACTGGGATGCGTCGAGGAAGCCGAACGTGCTGGCTTGCTGATCCCGGTGGCCGAAAGTCCTGCGCCGCGGTTCGCTTTCTTCCATGAGCTGGTGCGCCAGGGAGTTCTCGGCGATCTGTCGGCCGCGCGGCGTCAGAAGCTTCATCTCGAGGTGGCGATGGCCCTGGAGCAAACATTTTCCACCACGCGATCGGATTACTACGGCGAACTCGCTCATCACTTTCGCCTCGGCGGCGATCCGCTCAAGGCAATCGACTACCTCGTTCGCGCTGCGCGTGAAGCAGCGCGACGCTCCGCCCCGCAACAAGCCGTCACCCTCGCCACCACCGGGTTGGAATTGCTTGGCGAGGTTTCGGACCCTCGGCTTCGCGATCAGTATGAACTCGCGTTGCAGATGACGCTTGGCACCAGCGGCGGGCTAGCCGTGGGTTTCGCGGTGCCGGAAGTCGAGCGGGCATACACCAAGGCGATGGAGTTGCTGGGGCGCGCGGACCGAACGCCGACCGCCATTCGAGCGATGGTCGGGCTCTATGTGTACTACTCGAGGGGCGCCGACTATCAGCGCGCCTCGACTTTGCAAGCGCAGCTCCTCGGGTTAGTCCCGACCCTGGCCGAAACCCAACTGCGTGGTGCAATTCACTACAGTATCGGCTTCCGCCTGCTTTACCATGGCGCATTTGAGCAGGCCCGCCATCAACTCGAACAAGCGATCGAATGGAGCCCGGGGCATCCACGCCAGGTTCAGGCGCGCGCCGCATTGGCGCTCACGATGTGGGATCTCGGCTATCCCACGCAAGCCGCGAGTCTGTTGGAGCAGGCCGAGGCGGAGGCGCGCCAGGTAGGGGAGCCCTACACGCAGGTGATGGTGTTTGATAACGCGTGCATGATTCATTCGGTCGCCAAAGATATTCCGAATGCGCGCCGCTACGCTCAAGCCATAATCGAGCAGTCGGTAACTTACGGTTTTGCTGCCGAGATCGGTATCGCGAACATCATTCTGGCCTGGGCCGATGGGCTCGACGGCGACCCCGCCGCCCTGGATCGGCTGCGCCGCAGCGTCGCCGAGTTCGAGGCTACCGAGGGAGACCTGGGGCGCATCGCGTTTCGCGCCCGCATCGCCGAGGTGTGCTTGAAATTCGGCCGTACCGATGAAGCAGTGACGGCGCTCGCAGAAGCGATCGAGTTTACTGTGCAAAGCGGCCAAGCTTATGCGGCTTCCGAGGTCTATCGGCTTCGTGCCCTCGCGGAACAGCAGCTGCGCCACTCCGATTTTGATGCTGCAGTAAAATGGTTTGAGCGTTCGATAGAGGCCGCGCGTGAATGTCATGCGCGCATCGCCGAGTTGCGGGCGACAACCGACCTCGTGCGATTGCTAACACCACGTCGCAAACGCGCGAGGGCCGCGCGCTCGATGCTGGAAGAAATCTACGGCTGGTTCACCGAGGGCTTCGACACCGGCGACCTGAAGGCCGCTAAGGCACTGCTCGCCGAGCTGAACGCCTAAAGCATGTCGTCTACGGGATTTGCGGCAGCGGAACCCGGATGCCTCCATAGAGCGCGCGGCGCGGACCGTAGGAGGGGGACTCCACTCCGATGCCGGTGCCATTGCGGATCTGGTAGCTGTGATCGAACAGGTTGATGACACTCAGTCGCAGTTCCGCCTCACCGATTTGCGGCAGCTTCAGCCCGCGCACGATGCCCGCGTTGAATTGCAGGATCGGCGGCAGTTCACCGGTATTGGCAAACCCGCGCCGATAGCCGCTGCCCCAGATCGCGTCGCCAGTGAGAAGAAATCCAAACAAATTGTAAGACAAACCGGCCGAGCCGGTGAACATCTGGTTGTCGTCGGTAGTACTCCAATGATTCTGGATGTAGCCGATTTCGTCGGCATCGTCGGCGAGGAACGCGCCCGCGTTGATGTATTTCGCCTGCAGCACCGCGTAGGAAAAATTGAGGTACGCATGGATCGGGTCGTCGCCATACACGAAGCTCAGGTCGGAACCCCATGCGCGGCTCTTGCGATAGGTCAGCGGCGCTGTGACGAGGGTGCCATTGAGCTGGGCGAGGTCGAGCTGGTTTTGCCCGAGCTTGAAAAATCCATCGAGACCAACATTCAGATGCTCGAGGATTCGTTGCCGGATGCCAATATCGAAGTAGTCGTCGGTTTCGGCGCCGACCTTGTCATTGCCGCTGTTGACCGGCGCGGCCGCCGTGGTATGCGCGAATTTCTCGACCGTCTCGAGCGCCACCTGGTCGAACGGCGGCACCTTGAAGTAGCGGGCATAGCCGCCATGCAGCGTGGTGCCGCGGCGAATCTCGTACTCGACGCCCACTCGCGGACTTAGCTGTTGGCCGGTCGTGAAGGCGCTCATGAAATCCCACCGCGCGCCGAAGTTGACTTTGAGTTTGTCGATGGGACGCCATTCGTCCTGCAGATAGAGTCCCAGCAGCCATGCGATCTGATTGTTGTCATCGACAATCGAAATCGGGATGTTGCTTCCTTGCGACCCGTCCGGCTTGGCCGGGAAGGTTTGCGCGTGCTCATCGACCTCGACCGCTTCGCCGCTGAAATAAAATCCCGCGCCCAGCGTATGATGCTCGTCGAGCGTGTAGCTGGTGTCCTCCTGCAAGCCGTTGATGAAACCGGTATGCAGCACCTTCGCTGCGATGCCGTTATAGATGAGGTCGCCCTTCGGGTCGGGGTCGAAGTCGAGCACGTAGTAGCGGCTGAATGCTGCTAGCTGATAGGTGGTGCGATCGCCGATCGCGCCCTGTAGCGCGAGGATCCCGTAGTAGCTCTGCTCCAGTTCCGATTCGCTGACATTGGCGGAGGGATAAATCGGCACTCCCTGCAGCGAAAATTCCTGATCCAGGCCCGGCTCCGGGGGAATCTGAAAATAACTGACTGCGGTTCCGGTGATCAGCGAGAGACGCGTTTTCGAATCGATTAGATAATTGAGATTCGCGAAGCCCTGCCCCTGGTCGGTATGATCATGGTGCGGCGTAGGGCTCGTGGTCGGCGACTGCAAGCCCAGGTCAGTACGCAAATAGTAGCCGCTCGCGAAGTAGCTTAAACGTCCTTTGCATCCGCTCAGCTGAAAACTCGGCTGCAGGGTGTTACGCTGCCCGCCGTACACTTCGAGGCTGTTCTGATCCGGGCCGCCATCGATACATCCGTCCTTGGTGTGGATGTCGACCACGCCCTCGTTACGATAGCCGATCTCGGCCGGCATCACGCCGGTCAGCAGCGTAATGCTGCGGACAAAATGCGGGCTGAAAATCTGCCCGAAGCTGGATACCGCTTCGGGCAGGAAGACATTGTTGACGCGATATTGCACCCCGCCGCCATTCTCGCCGTGGATGTGAATCTCTCCCTGCCCCTGGCCATAAGAATCCTGGCTGACGCCGGGCGCTTGGATGAGAACCTGCGCGAGGTTGGTATTTTGCCCCTCGGGCAACCGATGAATCGCGGCGCTGTCGAAACGATATGCGGTACTGCCGGTTTCGGGCGACAAATCATTCAAAGCTCGATCGAAGCGAGGCGCGAGGACCTCGAGGGTAAGCGGCTTCTTCGAGACCATCGTGAGCGTGAGCGGCGCAGGCGAAGTTCCGGCGGCTACGACCGTGGAAGTCCCCGCGCTCTTGAATGCCGCTTTGCTTACCGTAACCTCGAAGGTTCCGACCGGCGCGTCGAGATGAAATTTCCCGTCCTTGTCGCTGCGCGTTCGTCCCACGATGTGGCCGTCTGCCGTTTTGAGGACGACCTCGGCATTGGCAATCGGATGTCCCAGCGAATCGTCGACGGTACCGCGTAGTTGCGCGCTGGGGGCGGCATAGCTCGTAGCGCACGGGAGCAGGCCGGCCGCGGTGCCCACTATTAAGATGATCAAAACGATCGTGGTAAGAAATCTGCGCACCGATAAACGCTCGCTGAACGCGAGCTAGAGTTACCAGAAACGTCCGGCCGATTTCTCAAATCACGCGGGGATGGATTCCCGAAGTTTACGGGAAGAAACTCCCGACCATCGCCATTCGGCTAGGAATCTTTATCTGTCGGATTCTTGAGCGAGGTGTCGGCGCCCGTCAGGCCGCGTTCTATCGCGAGGCGGACCAGTTCCCCGAATGGCGCACCGAGAGCTTGGTTTTGATCTGGGTGATGTTGTTGGCGACCGTCTTATAGCTGATCCCCAAAGCCTCTGCGACGCCGCTCAAGTCGTGACCACGCCCGAGCAGACTCAGGATCTCCAGTTCACGGCTCGAGAGGCCAGCGAATCGATCGGCGCCATCGTAAAGCGACAACAGCGCGACCTCCTTGGCCAGCTCATGCGAGATGTAAATACCTCCCGCCAGGATTTCGCGCACTGCGGTTAGCAACTCCTCGGGAGGCGCGCTCTTGACGACATAGCCACGCGCCCCGGACTGGATGGCGCGGGCGGCGAATGCAGGATTGGGGTGCATGCTGAAAACGAGCACGCGCTGGTTGGGGTTCTGCGCGCGAATCAGATCCAGCGCCTGGAGCCCGCCGGCTCCCGGCAGCGAGAGATCGAGGACAACTAAATCGAACTGAAGATTGTGGGTAAGGCCGCACGCCTCGCGACATGATCCCGCTTCGACAATCTCTGCGCGGAACGCCTGCTCGAGCATCCGACGACATCCGGCGCGTACGATTGGATGATCATCTACCAGCAGGATTTTCATGATGCATCAGGCGGCGGTAGCACTTTTATCGACCGCGATTGGCAGGCGCGCCGTCACCAGCCATCCATGATTCGCACGGTACACAGTTTCGAGCTTGCCGCCTAATGTTTCGACCCGCTCGCGCATCCCGACCAGGCCCATCCCGCTCGCCGCTGCCAGCGAACTCACGCCCAGGCCATTGTCCTCCACGGTGACGTCGAGGATTTGCTCACCGCCGGTTTCCCGACGCGTTTCGCCCGGCGCGATGGCACGAACGATCACCGTCGCGAGGCTGGCGCCCGAATGCTTCGCGACATTGGTGAGACATTCCTGCACCACGTGATATGCGGCGAGCTCGGTTTCTTCCGCGGTCCGGAACGGGGGAAGATCGATGTGCAGGTTACACGCGATGCGTGGATTACGAATGCGCCAGGTTGCCACCATATCGCGCAGGGCATCTTTCAGGCCGAGTTCGTCGAGCACCACCGGACGCAGCTGCTGAATCATCTCGCGCACCACTGCTTCCATTCGGCCGGCGCTTTCTGAAATCGATCGCGCAGGATCGCCGATGGTTCCGGTGCCCGCGCCGGTGGCGATCTGTTCGATCGCAAACGCATCGGTGCGGATCGCGAACAGGTACTGCGCCAGGTTGTCATGCAGCTCACGCGCGATCGCGCGCCGTTCCTCGTCGCGGAGGTTCATCAGACGTTGATTCAGGTTCCGATTCTCTCGGCTCGCGGTTTCCAGCGCGTCGGCCATCTCGTTGAATTGGGAGCTGATGCGCGCCAGTTCGGTGGTCCCGAACACCCGCGCCCGCACGCTCTGGTCGCGTCCGAATGCCTGCAGTGCGCGGCGAAGTTCATCCATCGGGCGCAGCGCGAAACCCACATAGCAAAGTACCAGGACCCACAGGGCGAGCAGAAAGCTCCCCACCACCGCGATCATATCGCGAGTGTTGGTCCACTGTTCGTCAACTTCGTCGCGGGGATCGGTCGAAACCACAATCTCGCCGCTGGTGCCGAAGCCCTCGCGCAGCGGAATTCGGTAGCTTTGCGGCTTCGGCGACACCAGGCCAGAGAACCATCGCGGCGCTCGATTCGCGAGGTCGGATTTTTGTAGTGGCGATTGAATCAACGGATTTCCGCGCTTGTCGAGGACCTCGATTCGGACGTGACGCAACTGGGTGAGGGCCGGGATCTCATGAATCAGCCGATCGCGAAACTGGTCGGCCTCGGCTGGAGAAGAGATGAATCCCTGCGCGGCGCCCAGCAATCCCATCACCAGTTGCGCGGAAGCCTCGGTTTCGGCACTCACGGCGCGGCGATAGTTCCTGACCGCGAACATTGCACCCGCCATCAACCCGGCTGCGAACGCCGCCGTGATCAGCAAATTGAGGCGGACTTTGAAACCTGCACGTCTCATTGATGCATCGATTGTATGCGAACCGCCGCGCAACTGGTCAATCGGCAACTGTCCCTGCTAGCGTTCGATGCCAACAAGAGCGAAACGGCTCCCGGGGCGCGAGCATCGCGCAAATTTCATCCGGTTGGGAGCGGCAACATGCGCAGACTCGAAAACAAAGTGGCGGTAATCACAGGGGCCTCGAGCGGGATGGGACGCGCGACGGCGATCCGATTCTCGCAAGAAGGCGCGTCAGTCGTGGTGGCCGATCTCAACGTCGATGGCGGTCGAGACCGTAGTCCGCGAATGCAAGGAAAACGGCGGCAACGCGGTCTTTCAAAAGGCCGACGTCAGCGCGGAGGAACAGATCAAAGCGATGATCGACCGCGCAGTTAAGGAATTCGGCCGTCTCGACATCACCTACAACAATGCCGGGCTTAGGCGGTGCAGTTGGCCCGATCGAGAACATCACAGTCGAGGATTGGGACAAAACCTTCGCGGTCCTGGTGCGCGGAGTTTTCCTCGGCATTAAGCATTCGGTGCCGATGATGCGCAAACAGGGGGGCGGATCGATCATCTCCACTGCGTCACTTGCCGGTTTGCAGGGTTATGACGGCATCCACGCGTATTCCGGCGCCAAGGCCGCCGTCGTCAATGTCACGCGCTCGGCAGCGATTCAGCTCGGCCCGGACAAGATTCGCGTCAACTGCATTTGCCCGGGCGGCATCAACACGCCGATTCTGTACGGCACCACGCCCGGCGGCGAGAAGAGCATGGAGCAAATGCTTGACCACGCTCAGCCGATAAAACGTGCCGGTAGTCCTTTCGATATCGCCAATATGGCGCTGTTCCTCGCGTCCGATGAGTCCGAATGGATCACCGGCGCGGCGATGGTGGTCGACGGCGGAGCGATTGCGGGCGAGTCGATTCGGCTTGTGCAGGACGCCGAGACCAACGGCCTGCCACCGGGCGGCTTCGCAGGGCCATCGTTCCAGCGCTGAAGATTTGGTGACTCGCTCGCTTCGTCGCAATCCGCTGATGCTCGCGCTGGCGACCGGCCTGGTCGCGGCGTTTTTCAGCGTCTTTTACCAGGCCGTCGAGGAGTTCTTCTCATTAGCTCCGCACGAGCAATTTAAGGAGCTGATGGTCATCGGCATTACCTCGATCGGAATGCTGCTGGCGATCGAGCCGATCCTCGAGCGCATCAGTCCGGTGCGATTTCGTGAGCATTCCGCGCGCGAAGACGACCTACTCATCCGCGCTGGAGCCCTGTTGACGATAGTCGCGACCGCTCTGCTGCATGGCCTGCTGCATGCGCACATCAGCCAGAGTCTCAGCGTCCATGGGATGCTCGTGATCGAGCAGCTACTCACTGCCCTGGTGGCGCCGACGCTGATTACCCTCGCATGGATCTATGGCGTGGCCCGGGAACAGTACCATGCGAGATGGTACGGTCTCGTCGCAGGGATGCTCGCCGGAGTCAGCCTGGTTCTGATCGCAACTGTGCAGCTCTACTTCTTTCGGCCATCGACAGGTTTGCGCGAGGCTGCCGGAGGCAACGCCGCGATCGCGATGCTTGGAGTCGCGACCTCCTTTGTGTGGTTCGTCATCCCGACCTGCGCCGTCAATGGGTACCTCGGCGGCCTCGCGCTGGATCGGCAATGGACCGGCAAGGCGTGGCGCGCGGTCGCTATCGGGCTGATGCTTGCCGCCGCGGTCGAGGCAGGATCATTCATGCTGACTTCTTCCTTCGAGTTCCAGGCACTCAAGACAGTCGGGCTCACGCAACCGGATTCCATCGGATCTCTCATCGCAGAGGCGGTAGTCGGAAACCTGGGCTGGGCGATGGGGCTGCTGGTACGTCCCGACGCCGATGCACTTCTCGGCAGTGCGGTTCGGTTCGCAACCCGGAGCGGCAGGTCAACCAAAGTCGTCTGGGCTTTGACCTCTGCGACCGCGATGTTGGCGCTGGCAACCTTGATGTCGATTAGCGCCATCGCGCTGCGCGGCCACATTGCCGGATTGCTGCTCGGTCAAGCGCGCTGACCCATCGCGGTCATTCCACGTTTCCGGAAACGCGCGGGACTGGACTTTCCGCGACGGCGTGGTATGTCGATACCGCGAATGGTCGCGCCTGTCCGCCGTGGGGCACGTGTTTAGGCGGCTGACGCGAAGATCAGATCGCATGCTTTGATAACAAGGAGACAGGGGACCCGATGATTGCAAAGCCCAGTCATCTCGTAGTTATTGCGCTCGTTTTGACCGTTGCCGGCGTCGGTTGCTGGCATCACATGGCCAACACCTCCGATGCGTCGTCGACGGCAGCAGCCGCGCCCGCGGCGCAGCCTTCGACCGCAGCCGCACCCGCCGGGCAAGTTGACATGGCGCGCCTGGTCGCTGCCGACAAGGAAGGCGCCAACTGGCTCATCTACGGGCGCAACTACAGTGAGCAGCGCTTTAGTCCTCTGACGAAGATCAACGCCGACAACGTCAAGAACCTCGGCCTGGCCTGGTCCTACGATCTGGAAACCAATCGCGGGCAGGAAGCGACCCCGATCGTCGTCGACGGCGTGATGTACGTCACCACCGCCTGGTCGCTGGTCAAGGCCTTCGATGCGAAAACCGGTAAGCTGCTGTGGGCCTACGACCCGCAAGTTAAAAAAGAAATTCTCATCCACGTATGTTGCGATGCGGTAAATCGCGGCGTCGCGGTCTGGAAGGGCAAGGTTTACTTCGGCGCGATCGACGGACGCCTCATCGCGCTCGATGCCGGCACCGGCAAGGAATTGTGGAGCGTCCAGACCGTCGACCCAACCCAGCCTTACACCATCACTTCGGCTCCGCGCGTGTTCAATGACAAGATCGTGATCGGCAACAGCGGCTCCGAATACGGCGTGCGCGGATACATGTCGGCCTACGACGCTGCGACCGGAAAAATGCTGTGGCGGACCTACACTGTGCCGGGCGATCCTTCGAAGCCATTTGAAACCCCAGCGATGGCGAAGGCTGCCAAGACCTGGAAAGGTGGCGATTGGTGGGTGCGCGGCGGAGGCGGCAATCCGTGGGGCGGCATCTCGTATGACCCCGACCTCGACATGCTCTACTTCGGCACCGCCAACGGCGTCGAATGGGACCAGAAGCATCGCAGTCCCAAGGGCGGCGACAATCTCTACCTCGCCTCGATCATCGCGCTGAAAGGTTCGACCGGCGAGATGGCCTGGTATTACCAAGTGGTTCCCGGCGACGTATGGGATTACGACGCCACGCAGGACATCGTGCTGGCCGACCTCACCATCGATGGCAAACTGCGCAAGGTGGCGATGCAGGCCGGCAAGGACGGTTATTTTTACGTCCTCGATCGCAAAACCGGCGAGCTGATCTCGGCGAAGAATTTCGTACCGGTGAACTGGTCCACCGGCATCGACATGAAGACCGGCCGCCCGATCGAGATCCCTGCGGCGCGCTACGACAAGACCGGTAAGCAGTTCGTCGCGCGTCCGGCGCCCACTGGTGGTCACAACTGGCAGCCGATGGCGTTCAATCCCGGGACGGGATTGGTCTACATTCCCGCTCAGGAAGAAGGATTCGCGTTCGAGTCCGACAAGAATTTCAAGGCGACCACCGTCGGCAACAACATGGCGATCGATCTCGGAAAGGTAACCGCCGGCACGGGTCAGGCATTCAAGGATGCGCTCAAGGGCGAGAAGGGTTTCCTGCTCGCATGGGATCCGATTCAGCAGAAGGAAGTCTGGCGTCATCAATACATGGGTCCCTGGAACGGCGGCATTATGACCACTGCGGGCAACCTCGTCTTCCAGGGCAACGCCGGACGCGAGTTCGGTGCGTATCGCGCGGACAATGGCCAACAGCTATGGACGGTGCCGGTCCAGACCGGAGTTATCGCGGGCTCGATGACCTATGAAGTCGACGGCGAGCAGTATGTCGCGACCCTCGCGGGATGGGGCGGGAGCTATGCGATCCTCGGCGGCGGCCTCGCGAAGATCTCGGGCCATCAGCGCAACATCAGCCGGCTGCTGGTGTTCAAGCTCGGCGGCACCGCCAACTTCCGCCTCCTCCGGCCGAGGAAATCATGGTACTCAATCCGCCCAAGCAGACCGCGAACGCTGCCACCATCGCGTTGGGCAAGAAGCTCTACGGGCGCAACTGCGTGATGTGTCATGGCGTCGATGTAGTCAGCGGCGGCATCAACCCCGATCTTCGCTACAGCAAACTCCTCGATGACGACGGCTTCTACGACGTCGTGCTGGGCGGCAAACTGTCAGATCAGGGCATGGTGTCGTTCGCCAAGAACATCGACAAGAAGCAGGCGGCGGCGATTCGCGCCTTCGTGATCCAGCGCGCGATCGAGTCGAAAGCCGAGGAATCCAAGGAAGCGAAGAACTAGAAGATGGTGTCGTTTCGCGCCCTCCCCTCGGGCATGACGGCATGATAGCATGATGGCATGAAAGCCAGTGCGGCCGTCGATGAGCGACGTCGAGATCAAAGTCGTCGGCAAGAGCGGGCAGATTTCGCTCGGCAAAAGCTACGCGGGCAAGATTCTCCGTCTTGAACGGCGGCAGGACGGCGACTATGCGTTCTGACAGCGGTGGCTATCGTGCCTGAGAGTCAATTGTGGACTCTGCAGGAACCGCACCGCTCGCGCATCGAGCGAGGACTCGCATGGGCTGAACAGACGCCTGCCCGCAGGAGACCGACCTGGACCGGTTGATCAAAGCTCGCTCGTCAGCGCGCGGAACGCAAACGTGCCCGCGCCTAGAAAATCGCATCCGCCTCGATCTCAACAGCCCGGAATTTCAGAGCGTTTTCTTTCAACCTGGAAGCGGACGATCTGCGACAGGTGGTAGCTGCACTTGCGGCGTCTGCAGCGATATGGAATTGGCCCGCACTCTATCGCCACACCGGGCTTCAGATGGGAAGCGATTGAGCATTTGAAACGCGAGACGGTAGAAGGTTTATTCGCTGCGACTCAGTCAGCGCATTCGCGCGGTTGCGATTCGCGACGGAAACTTTCTTGCGGCTCATCTCACTTCATCCCGAACACGATCGCACATATCGGCGAAAGATAGCGTCACGCAACGCATCGATTCGTTTCCCAACTTAAATCGCGCGTGCGCTATATGAACTCGGAAGTGGAGTAGCCCATGGAAGAGTTCACCGTAAAAGATAAAGTCGCGATCGCCGGGGTCGGCGAATCGAAATATTACAAACGCGGGCAGGCGCCGGTGCCCGAATTCAAACTCGCCGTCGAGGCCATCACCAAGGCCGCCGCGGATGCGGGAATCGCAGTCACCGACATCGACGGATTCGCATCGCTACAGCGACGATCGCAATTCCGCGGTGCGACTGGCCGCGGCGCTGGGACTGCCGCAGTTGCGCTTCGCCAACATGATGTGGGGCGGCGGCGGCGGCGGAGGTTCCGGCGCGGTCGGCAATGCCGCCGCCGCGATCGTCGCGGGATATGCGAAGTATGTGTGCGTGTTTCGCGCGCTCGCGCAGGGTCAGTTCGGCCGCTTCGGCCAGGCGCCGCCGGTGAAAACCGTCTCGGGTCCGGCGGCATACACGCTGCCCGTATGGGATGGCGGTCCCGGCGCATTGGGTCGCGCTGCGCACGCGCCGCTTCATGCACGAGCACGGCATCAATCAGGATCCGCTGCGCGCGGTTGCGATGGCCGACTACTATCATGCGCAATTCAACCCGCGCGCCGTGATGTATGGGCATCCGCTGACGCGCGAGGAGTACGACAACTCGCGCTGGATCGCCGAGCCGTTTCATCTTTACGACTGCTGCATGGAAAACGACGGCGCCGCGGCGGTCATCCTGACCACCGCCGAACGCGCGCGCGATTTGAAGCAGAAGCCGGTTTACGTGATGGCTGCCGCGCAGGGCGCGCCTCATCGCGGATGGGCCAACGTCGAGAACGCGCCCGACTATGCGTCATCGAACTTCAAGACCCTGGCGCCGCGCCTCTACGAAATGGCGGGAATTACGCCCAAAGACGTCGACGTCGCGCAGGTCTACGAGCACTTCAGCGGCGCCGTGATGATCAGCATGGTCGAGCACGGCTTCTGCCAGCCCGACGAGGTGATGGAGTTCGTCACCTTCGAAAATATCACCGCGCCCAACGGCAAGCTGCCGATCAACACCAGCGGCGGCAACATCGCCGAATGCTACATGCATGGGCTGGAGCTGGTGACCGAAGCGGTGCGCCAATGCCGCGGAACTTCGACCTGCCAGGTGCCCGACGCGAAAATTTCTCTCGTCGTTTCAGGTCCGATGGTCGCGCCGGTCAGCGATCTGATCGCTTCATGGGTGATGCCAAAATGCCAACGCAAGAACAAATCGAAATATTATCTGCCCGCCGGACTGCCCGGGCCCGCCGCCGAGCGCAACGGCATGGACAAGGGCTTCTGGGACGCGGTCAAGGCAGCACAAGCTGACCGTCCAGCGCTGCAACGCATGCGGCGGATTTCCAGTTCGGCCCCGAATGGATTTGCCATCGATGCCACAGCGACGACCTCGGATGGCATCGCGTGTCGGGTCGCGGCCGCATCTACAGTTGGGTGCGCATCTGGAATCCGGTGCATCCCGCGCTGCAAGAGGCGCGTGCCCTTACATCGCGCTGGTCGTGGAGCTTGCCCGACGCCGGCAACGTGCGCGATGGTCGGCAATCTGCTCGGCGATCCGCAGCAGGAGCCCGCCTTCGATGCCGAAGTCGAAGCGGTCTTCGAGGATCACGACGAAGGATACACGCTGGTGCAATGGAAGTTCGCGTAGCGACATGAGCCTCGTCAATTTCGATGTCGAAGAGAACCTCGCGATCGTCACCATCAATCGGCCCGAGGCGCGCAATGCGGTGGATCATCCGACCGTCGCAGGAACTCGCGAGCGCGTTTCGCCGCTTCGATGCCGATGAATCTTTAAGCGTCGCGATCCTCACCGGCGTCGGCGGATATTTTTGCGCGGGCGCGGATTTGAAAGCCGTCGCGACCGGAAAAGGCAATCGCGTCACCGCCGATGGCGACGGCCCGCTCGGATGCACCCGGATGCTGCTCTCCAAGCCGGTCATCGCGGCGGTCGAAGGATACGCAGTCGCGGGCGGGCTCGAGCTCGCGCTGTGGTGCGATATGCGAGTGGCGGCGCGCGATGCGGTCTTCGGCGTGTTTTGCCGGCGCTTCGGCGTGCCGCTCATCGATGGCGGCACGGTGCGATTGCCGCAGCCTCATCGGCATGAGCAACGCGATGGACATGATCCTCACCGGGCGCGGCGTTTCCGGCGAAGAGGCGCTGCGGATGGGCCTCGCGAATCGCATCGTCGAGCGTGGCAATGCGCTCGCATCGGCGAAAGAACTCGCGCGCCAGATCGCCGCGTTTCCGCAGCGCTGCATGCGCGGCGATCGGATGTCGGCTTACGAGGCGTGGACGATGCCGCTCGACGACGCGATCCAGCAACGAATATCGCCACGGCATCGCGACGATGCAGTCGGGCGAGACTCGCGAGGGCGCGGCGCGGTTCAGCCTCGGGCGTCGGACGCCACGGCAAATTCTAGATCGCGCGCCATACGATAAGCGAAATCGTTGCGCGCCGGATGAATTCACGCGTCGCGCTGCGCCGTCCAATGTAGGGTCTGTCCGAAGGAGGGCCGCAGTTTCGTCCGCTTCGCCCGCCTTCGAATCGCTCTCGAACGGGAGAACAACTTGAGACAGATCCTGAACTCCCCACGCGCGGCGCCGTGGCGCCGCATCGTACCAACTTCGTATCCTATTCGCTTTTGCCCTTTGCTCGATGATCGCCGCGTGCGGCCCGCTGGGTAAGCTGATCGTCCATCGCGGCACCGAGCAACTAAAACCGGTGGTCGCGCCTCCACCGCCGCAGTCGCCCCATGTGCTGATCTTCGCGCTCGATGGCGTCGGCTACGATCAGTTCACCGATGCGACCAAACCCGGCGCCTCGCCCGCGGTCGATGCGATCCTCGGGAAGCTCGCTCGGCAGCGGGATCTATGCGCATGGATACTCGATTCCGAATGCGGTGAGCGTGCTGCCCTCGACCACTATCGATGCGTGGACGGCGACCTTCACCGGCGCGCCGCCCGCGTACAACGGCATCACCGGCAACGAATGGTTTCAGCGCGAGACCGCGACCTTCTATGCGCCGGCGCCGGTGTCGCTCCCGAAGACTCCGCGGGCAGACCATGGAGGTCTACTCGGAAGATTTGATCGGCAAGCAGATCAAGGTGCCGACGCTGTTTGAGAAGGTCAAAGGGCCGTCGTTCGTATCCCTCAACGGCGTGTACCGCGGGGCGAACATCTTCACCAGCGTCGACGTCTCGGCTTTCAGCGCACTGGCGAGCAGCTACATCGAGAGCGACATCGGCGACGATCTCACCGATGAGCGAACGCCTACGCCAAGATGGACCTCGAATCGATTTCGCTGATTACCGGGGCAATCGAAAAGAACGGCGTGCCGAAATTGCAGGTGGTCTATTTCCCGGGCATCGATCTGTTCACCCATATCGCCGAACACGCGCTGCACGACCAGGTCGAATATTTTAAGACCGTCATTAATCCTGCGATCGAGAAAGTCATCGAGGAGTATCGCAAGCAAGGCGCGCTCGACAGCACCTATGTCATTTTCGTCTCCGATCACGGACATACCCCGGTTCTCAAGGACGAAAAGCATGCGCTGGGCGCGCATGAGACCGGGCGCGCCGCGCACGTGCTGACCCGGAGTGGATTTCGCCTGCGTCCACTGGAAGTGGAACCTACCGAACAATGACTATACCGCGACGCTCGCGTATCAGGGCGCCATCGCTTACGTGTACCTCGCGAATCGCGCGATTTGCCCGGCCGGGAAAAAATGCGACTGGAGCAAACCTCCGCGTTTCAAGCAGGATGTGATGCCGGTGGTGCGCGCCTTCTATCAGGCCAACAAGAACGGCATGCGCGCCCACGGCCTCGAAGGAGCACTCGATCTGATTTTCGCCCGCAAACCGATGCCGACCGGCAAGAACACCCTGCCGTACGAAGTCTTCGACGGCCACAAACTGATTCCAATCGGCGACTATCTCAAGGCGCATCCGCGCCCCGATTTCATCCAGCTCGAGCGACGGATGCAGTGGCTTTCCGCCGGTCCATGGGGCAATCACGCGGGCGATGTGCTGTTGCTTTCGAAATCAGGACTCAACCGGCCGATCGAAGATCGCTACTACTTTTCGCGGCCCTACAATTCGTGGCATGGCAGTCCCTCGATGCAGGACAGCCACATCACCTTTGCGATCGCCAACGCGAAATCGACGGGCGCCGAGCTCAAGGACATCATCGCGCAGATCGGTGACGATGAACCGTCGCAGCTCGATCTCACGCCGCTGGTGCTGAAGCTGCTGCATCAGGAATCGCAGCCGAATGCACTCGTGCCTCAGTCTTTGGGCAAGGGACCCGTCAGCGAGGCGCGCTGAGAAATTTCGATCCAGTTGCCATCGGGATCGCGGATGAAACAGATGCGCGCGATGTCGCCGAAGGTCATCGGCGCGGAACCCTGCCATGCGCCGTGCGCCATGCAATGCTTGAAGGTCGCGCTGCAGTCGCGCACCTGGATCGTCATGTAGCGAATTCCTACTCCGCGCATCGACTCCATCACCGCCGCGACGCTGCGCGGGTCCGAGCGATCGGCGCGCTTCGCGTTCGGGTCGGCCTCGAAGCTCAGCACCGTTTTGCCGATGCGATAACGCTTCGGGCGCCAGTTTCTCGGCCTCGAGGACTTCGCCATAGAAATGATCGAAGTCAGCTTCGTTGGTGACTCCAAGATGCAGTCCGATTTGTTCCACGCCATGCTGGCCGTTCGGCACCAGATGAATCTCGTTGCCGTCCGGGTCGTTGAGCCCGAACGGAATCGGAGTGCGCCGATCCGCGATGGTGAGCCGTGAGTAGCCGCCGGGCACGCGCGCCGGCAGCGCATCCCGCGAATGATTGATTTTCAACACCGAGCCGAGCAGCCCGTAGCGATACTGCTGGACGCCGCCGCCGACCG
Source organism: uncultured delta proteobacterium (assembly GCA_963848285.1). Taxonomy (GTDB): domain Bacteria; phylum Desulfobacterota; class Binatia; order Binatales; family Binataceae; genus DATGKG01. The sequence goes on from CAWKCZ010000003.1 coordinate 1,003,368, forward strand.
GCAGCAATTCCTCGTACGGCAACTTGATGCGTTCGGTGTAGAACGCACGCATCTCTTCGAGCTGGTTGGTGAACATGCCGACGTCGAGACAGTCTTTCGCGAGTTCCATGTTCGAGCTTATACACCCGCCGGCGCCATCTGAGTATCGCTCGCCGAATGCAGCGTGCCGCTGCGCAGGCGGCGCTCGGCCAGCATCGCGAAGAACACCGGCACCAGCACCAGCACATGAATCGTCGAGGTGATCATGCCGCCGACGATCGGCGCCGCGATCGGCTTCATGACATCTGAGCCGACGCCCGTTTCCCACAAAATCGGCGCGAGGCTGATCATCACCACCGCGACTGTCATCAGCTTGGGCCGCAGGCGATGCACCGCGCCCTCGATGATGGCGGCTTCGATCGCTTCCACATCGAGTGGACCGCGCGCGCGGCGCGCTTCGAGCGCTTCCTGCAGGTAGATGACCATCACGACGCCGGTCTCGACCGCGATGCCGAACAAATCGATGTAGCCGACGGCGACCGCGACACTGAAATTGAAGCCCATCAGGTACTGCAGGATGAGACCGCCCGTCAGCGCATAGATGCACGGAAACAGCAGCATCAGTGCTTCGGTGGTCGAATCGAACAGCACATATAGAAGTATGAAGATCGCCGCGAACACGATCGGCACGATGATGGTCAGGCGGCGGCGAGCGCGCAGCTCGAATTCATATTCGCCCGCCCACTGCACCGAATAGCCCGCCGGCAGCTCCAATTTGGCGTCGAGGATTTTCGCGGCTCGATGCACGTAGCCGCCGTAATCCGAGGTTGCGAGGTCGACATACACATAGCCGGTCAGTTCGCCGCCTTCGTCGCGAATCATCGAAGGCCCCGGTGAGAGCGAAATTGTCGCGACCTCGCCGAGCGGAATCTGCGCGCCACTCGGAGTCATGATGAGCACGCGGCGCATCGCGTCGAGACTGTCGCGATAGTCCTTCAGGTAGCGCACGCTGATCGGAAAGCGTTCGCGGCCGTTGATGACGGTCGAAATATTCTCGCCACCAATGGCCGACGAGACCGCCGTCTGCACATCGCCCACAGTCATTCCGTACCGTGCAACCTCCGCACGATTCGGCGTGACGTTGATGTAGAAACCCTGGTTGACGCGCTCGGCAAAAACTCCACGCGTGCCGGGCGTTCCGCTCAGCAGCTCCTCGATCTGCGCGCCGATGCGCTGGATCTCGCCGAGTTCCGGCCCCTGCACCTTGAGCCCGACCGGAGTCTTGATGCCGGTCAACTCCATGTCGAGGCGATTTTCCACCGGCATGGTCCAGGTGTTCGAAATTCCCGGAAAGTTGAGCTTCTCGTTCATCGCGCCGATGAGCCCGTCGTAGGTCATGCCTTTCGGCCACGCGCTGCGCGGCTTCAGCATGATGGTGGTGTCATACATATCCATCGGCGCGTTGTCGGTCGCGCTGTCCGAGCGGCCGACCGTGCCGAACACGCTTTCGACCTCGGGAAAACTGCGGATGATCCGATCCTGCTTCTGCATGATGTCGGTCGCCGAGGTGATCGAAATGCCGGGCAGCGCGGTTGGCATGTACACGGTGGAGCCCTCGAACAACGGCGGCATGAACTGGCTGCCGATGCCGAACGCGAGCGGCAGCGTGAGCGCGAGAAACATCAAGTTGGCCGCGATCGTCAGCCATCGATGGCGCAGGCACCATCTGATGACCGGAAGATATAGCCACTGGAAAAAGCGCGCGAGCGGGTTTTCCGATTCGTCGCGAATCCTGCGCCCCCGAATCAGCATCACCATCAAGACCGGCACGATTGTAATCGCCAGAATCGAGGAAAACGTGATGGCGAAAGTTTTGGTCCACGCGAGCGGCCGGAACATCCTGCCTTCTTGCGCTTCGAGCAAAAAGATCGGCATGAACGAGATCAGGATGATCAACAGCGAAAAGAAGATCGGGCGTCCCACCTGCTTGGCCGCGTTGAGCAGAACCTCGATGCGGCGCGGCTCGCCGAGCATTGGATCGATTTTCCGCGCTTCGCTCAAATGACGATGGCCATTCTCTACCATCACGATAGAGGCATCGACTAAAACGCCGATCGCGAGCGCGAATCCTCCCAGCGACATGATGTTCGAGCTGACCCGCAGGAAGTACATCGGGATGAACGATGCGAGTAGCGCCAGCGGGATGGTGAGAATCGGGACCAGCGCGGAGCGGAAGTGCAGTAGGAAAATCATGATGACGATGCTGACGACGATTGCCTCTTCAATCAGATCGCGGCGCAGCGTGTCGATGGATTCCGCGATCAGCGGTCCGCGATCGTAGGCGGTGACGATCTGCACGCCCTGAGGCAGCGTCCTCTCAACCTCGGCGATTTTGGTCTTCAGCGCAGTGATGACCCGCAGTGCGTTTTCGTTGTCGCGCATCACCACGATGCCGCCGACCGCCTCGCCCTCACCGTTCCAGTCCGCGACGCCCTCGCGGATGTCGGGGCCGAAGCTCACCACGCCCAAATCGCGAATGAGAATCGGAGTGCCGTTGTTGGCGCCGACCGCGATTTGCTCGAGGTCCGACAGCGAGTGGATATAGCCGAGGCCTCGCACCTGGTATTCGGCGCCGGAGATTTCCAGGACGCGTCCACCGACTTCACTGTTGCTGTCGCGAATCTTCTGGATGACGGTCGGCAGCGCCACCTTCAGCGCGAGCATCCGGTTGGGATCGAGCTTGACCTGGTATTGCCGGATGAAGCCGCCGATCGATGCGATTTCGGCCACGCCCGGAACGGTTTCCAGCACATAGCGAATTTTCCAGTCCTGCAGTGCGCGCAAGTCGGCCAGGCTGTGGCGATGGCTCTTGTCGATGAGCGCATAGTGAAAAATCCATCCTGCGCCGGTCGCATCGGGACCGATCATCGGACTGACTCCCGGTGGCAAGCTGCCGCCTTGAAGCTGCTGCAGATATTCGAGCACGCGGGTGCGCGCCCAATAGAGGTCGGTGCCGTCCTCGAAGACGACATAGACATAGGAATCGTTCGGCATCGTCTGCGCGCGAACGGTTTTCACATGCGGCGCTGCCAGCATGGTGGTGACAATCGGATAGGTCACCTGGTCCTCGATGATATCGGGCGGCTGCCCCATCCACGCGGTGTGGACAATGACCTGGACATCGGAAATATCCGGCAGCGCGTTGAGCGGGATGTTGTTCATCGCTCCGAAGCCTGCAATGACAAGTCCCGCAACGAGGATAAACATCGGGAAGCGATTGTGGATGCACCAATCGATAGTTCGGTCGATCATTTGGTCGCGCCTCCGCCTACATTCCGCCCGAGGCGGTGACGTTGGTTTGCAGCGTCGCGACCTGCTGGCCGGCCTTGCTCGCGCTCACCGAGACTTGCCATCCGCCGCCGCTGTCGAGGTTGATGTTCGCGAGGTAGGTGCCATTGCCCTGTCCACTCGCAGTCGCGACCCGGCGCATCGCGGCCATCGCCATCGCGGGCATCGGCGGCATGTAGAAAGCCACCGATACGTTCGCATCGTCGATCGGGGCGCCGAAGGAATCCCGCAGCACCACCGTGATGCGGTTCTTTCCTTTCTGTGGGGGACTCGGTTCGGTCTTCATTTCGATGGTGGCGGTTTGCGCCGCGGCCTGGCCCGCCGCGCTGGCTCCCGAAGGCGGTGGCACGTAGGCGCCAACGGCGGCTTGCAGTTGGCTTTCCGAATCGACGAGGAAATTCGCCGAGCTCACAATCCGATCGCCTGCGGCGAGGCCCTTGCGCACGACGATTCCGTTGCTGAGGTGCGCGCCGAGTTCGAGCTCGCGCGGTTCGAGGTAGCCGTCGCCGCGATCGACGAATGCGATGTTATGCAGTCCGGTCTGGAGCACGCTCGCGTCGGAAATCAGGATGCCGCGGCCGAGGCGCTGCTTGAGCTTGACGTTGACGAACATTCCGACCTTGAACTCACCCGCGGGATTGCGCAGGTTAATGCGAACCTTGGCGGTCCGCGTCATCGGATCGAGCGCCGCCCAGATGAAATCGACCGCGCCTTTGAACTCGCGCCCCGGATAGGTATCCAGACTGATTGTTACCGGGTCACCGCGTTTGATCTGTGCGATCTGGTTCTGAAAGACCGCCGCATAGACCCACACCGTCGAGAGGTTAGCGATGGTGAACAGCCGCATCGAGGGTTCCGCGTAAGCGTTCGGGAACGCCTGCCGATCGAAGATGTAGCCGCTGGTGGGCGCGACAATCGCGATCTCATCGCGCGCTTTTCCCTCGCGCACAAGGCGCTCGATCTCACTCGCCGGCACGCCGAACAGCTGGAGCCGTTCGAGCGATGCGGACTCGATGGATGTAGCACCGGATGCGACACCGTCGACGGAACTCTTCGCCAACGCTTTCGAATCGCGCGCCGCCAGCAGGTACTCATTCTCGGCGCTCACCAGGTCCGGGCTGTAGATAGTGAACATCGGCTGCCCCTGCTTCACGTACTGCCAGGTCTGGTCGGCGAAGATGCGGTGGATCCATCCCGAAAATCGCGTCTGCACATAGGTCGCGGATTGCTCATCGGTCTCGACGGTGCCCGTCGCGCTGATGTTATCGACCAGGTCTTGCTCACTCACGGTCGCGAATTGCAGTCCGATGAGCTGCTGGCGCGCCGGCGGGATCAGGATCGGCGCCAGCTTGGCTTCGTCCTGAGCTGCTTCCAGCGCAACCGCGTGTGCCATCGTGAGCGGCGACTACGATTAGCCAACCGGCGTGTCGAAGGTTCATAGATTTTCCCCGATTATCTGTTCGATGCGCGCGATCGCGATTTCCCGATCCGTGACCGCGCGGAAGTATTCCTCGTTCATGTTCAACTGCTCGATCGCCGCCGAGAGCAGCGTCTGAAAGTCGACGCGGCCGGTCCGATACGACGCCATCGCGGATTCGAAAGCCGCGCGCGCCTGTGGCAGCAGACCATCGCGATAGAGATTCATCACGCGGTCCTGCGTCTTGATCGAAATCCAATCGCGATCGATTTCGCTGATCGCATCGAGTTTGCTTCCGCGCAGGCGCGCCTTGGCGGACTCGTGCTCGAGCGCGGCCTGTTCGACCGCAGGTTTCTGCTTGCGCCAGAAGTAGAGGGGAATCTTCGCGCCGAGGGAGAGCAGGTAGTAATCGCGAAAGCCCGGGCCGGTCTTTTGATACGTGTATCCAGCGCTGAAATCAGGAATGTAGTCTTCCTGCGCGAGCTTGAGCGAGATTTCGCTCTTGGCGGCGTCCGCTTCCGCCATCCGGACCTCGGTGGGAGTTTCCGCCGCCATTTCGATGAGCCGGTTGCGATCGACGTTCGAGGGAATCAGCGTCGGCGTCAGTTCCGAAACCTCTACATTGCGCGCGTCGACCTCGCGTCCGAGGATCGATTTCAACGTGATCTGACGCTGCGCCATTTCCTGCCGCGTCATCTCCAGTTCCTTGAGCATGGCGGTCGCGGCCAGTTGCGCCTTGATCAGGTCGGGCTGCTGCCCCTTGCCTACGCGATATTGTTCCTCGGTAAATCGCGCGATGTCGGTGAGTTGTTCGCGGCTGGCCGAGAGCAATCCGAGGCGCTGCGCGAGGAAATACAGCTCGAAGCAATTCTCGCGGACCTTCTCCGCGACCTCCCGCTGAGCCTCCTCGAATTGCTGGTGCGCGATTTCCGCATCGCGCGAGGCCGCGTCCCCGCGCAGTCGCAGCTTGTCCGGCCAGGGAATTTCCTGAGTCGCGCCGAAGCCGGTATAGAAAAAGTCGCTGGTCTCGTACCCCTCGAACGGCTTCGGTCCACCCACGGTGAGCTGCTGAAAGCGAAATCTCCGGATCAGGCAACGTGGCCGCCTGGATCGGCATCTTGTCCTGTGCTCGATAGTGTTGGAACGCCGCGACCACCGAAGGATTATGTTCGACCGCCTCGGCCACGATCGCATCGATCTGCGAATTGGCCGCCCAACCAGTGCTCGGTATGCGCGAGCGCGCCGAGGGCGACTGCGAGCGCAAGCGCCCGACGAAAAACTTCTCTCATATGACACCCGAAAACGATCGCTCACGGCGCGAGTGACAAGGTGCACGTCATGCGCGGAATTGTTCGATTGACATCGGCACGACCGCTTAGCGGCGCCGTGCGAGCGTGTCAGGTTACGAACGAATGTTTCGGGCGCTCAGAGTTGAAGCGAACAGAGAGTGTTCCGCAGATAACGCAGAGGCGGAGACCATTGTACGGCTCTGCTCGTGAAATGGCGCTGAGGTGAAGGTACGAAAATGGTGGCGAGTGGAATTGTCGCGACCCTGGAGATCGTCGAGTCCGAGCTCGCCAGGTGGAGCGCCGGCGCCACTTCGCCATCCTGAATGGCGGTGCCGACGGCGCAGCATTCGTTGGCGCCATGCGCAGGGGGCCGCGGGCAATCTTTCGAGCAGCATTCGAATGCGCGCGCGCTGGCGATCGCGGCGAGACACGAGGTCAAGCCACCACCGAACATCAGTGCCACAAGGACAAGTATTGTCGAAAACCGCCGCATCACGAGGTCGCCCTAGATGCTATGCGCGTTCAACATATGACTCAACTGGAGTCACTCAACGTTCGGCCTTTGAATGATGCGAAGCGCTACACTCGAGGGACTTCTATTATCGGCCGGTCTGGGTTATTGCTTCGGCATCATTCACATCATGAGAGGAATGCGATGGACTTCGAAATGAGCCCGAGACCAAGGAGTACTATCCGAAGGTCGACGCCTTCATGCAGGAACACGTCCTGCCCAACGAAAACAAAATCGATCACGAAGTCGAGACTCTGGGTGAAAAGTTCAACGAATCGCCGACTATGAACGACATCCGTAAGAAGGCCAAGGCGCACGGCCTCTGGAACCTTTTCCTGCCCGATCCCAAGCATGGCCCGGGGCTGAACAACTTCGAGTATGCCCCATTATGCGAGCTGATGGGCCGCAGTTTTTACGGCGCGCGCGCCTTCAACTGCATGGCGCCCGATACCGGCAACATGGAAATCCTCGCCGAGTTCGGCACCGACGAGCAGAAGAAGAAGTGGCTGCAGAAATGCCTCGATGGCGAAATCCGCACCTGCTTCTCGATGACCGAGCCCGATACTCCAGGCTCCGATCCGACCCAGCTCAAGACCCGCGCGGTTCGCGACGGCGACAATTACGTCATCAACGGGCGCAAATGGTTCACCTCAAATGCGATCGGCGCGGCCTTCGCCATCGCGATGGTGGTTACCGATCCCGAGGCCGAACCGCATCGGCGCGCGAGCCAGATCATCGTGCCGCTCGATACTCCCGGAATGAAAGTCGTACGGCCGGTTCCCGTAATGGGTCATACCGGTGGCGGTGGGCATTGCGAGGTGCTCTACACCGATTGCAAAGTTCCGATCACGGCGCTGCTGGGTGAGGAAGGCGGCGGCTTCGCGATTTCGCAGGCGCGCCTCGGTCCCGGCCGCATCCATCATTGTATGCGCACCATCGGCATCGCCGAGCGCGCCATCGAGCTGATGTGCAAACGCGCTAACACGCGGTGGACGCATGGCAGCTACCTCGCGGACAAGGCCAACATCCAGGAATGGATCGCCGACTCGCGCATCGAGGTCGACTCGACCCGCCTGATGGTGATGAACGCGGCGTGGAAGATGGACCATGAGGGCAAGCGTAACGCGCGCAACGAAATCGCCGAGATCAAGGTGATGGCGGCCAACATGGTGATGCGCGTCCTCGATCGCGCGATCCAGCTTTATGGCGCGGCGGGCGTGAGCGACGACTATCCGTTGGCGCGTTTCTGGCGCGACAGCCGCGCGCTACGCATCGCGGACGGCCCCGACGAAGTGCATCGGATGACGATCGCGCGTCGCGAACTGAGGAAGTGGAAGTGACCGCGTTGGCATAGCCAAGCGGTCATCCTGAGCGCAGCGAAGGATCTGCGCGAAGCGATTCGAACACGGCGGCCTCCCTAAGGTCGCCGTGTTCATTTTTCTCGTTCCGCACTACCTCAGCGGGACCGCACCGTGGACCCAGCCGACCAGCGAATATCGTGCCCCGCGAAGCACCGGTTTGACCCGATGGAGCATGAAGGAAGGGAAGACCGTGATTGAGCCGAGCTCGTTGCTAGCTGTGCGTTTCGAGTAGCCATTGAGGAATTGAAGTTTCCCGCCCCAATATGCTTCGGGAGCGCTGAGTTGTACCGAAAACGAAAGTTTGCGCGTGATGTTCATGCCCGGCCCCACGTCAACGTGCCAGATGTAATGCCCCCCGAGCCCATATTCGATGAATTGCAACTTTACCAATGGCAAGAACTCATAGTGCCAGCGTGCCGAATTGGCGGCTGCGATCCCCGCCATGATCTTCGCGAAGACCCAGTCGTTACCTTGATCGCGCGCCATCTCGGCGACGCTCGCATTTCGCACCCAGCGTCTAAGTCTTGTGGCGGTGCCGACTTTGACGCTGGCGGGCGACTGCGATAAGGCCAAACCAACTCGCACGATCTCGGAACATTCGCGGGCCGTGAACACCGGTTGTGTGGAGGTCTCATGATGATAGGGATCGGGCCAGGTCTGCGCGGGCGTCGCGTCGGGGCATGGCACATCCACCGAGCCATGCGTTTGCGGGTCCTGTGGGTTTCCGCGTCCGAGAGTCACACGCAACCGCCTCTGCAATTTAAGCGATGAAAGGCTTCCCGCAGCATCAATTCCCATTGTACATCGACACGACATCGAATATGTGGCGCAGACAGAGTGATGTGCAAGCGTGAGTGCACTTGCAAGAATCATCGAAGCTGCGCCGCGTTACGCGGGTTTGCTCAGGTCGCAATACTGGTGCCCGGGGCAACTCGAGGCGTACCGCGCGCGCCAGCTCGAAAGCACCTTCCGCGCGGCATTGAGGATTCCTTTCGATGCCGAGCGATTCGGCGCCGCGCCGCGTGCCGATAACTTGTCGGCGCCAGTGTTGCGACGCTCCGAGGTCGAGTCGCTCTACCGTTCGGTGCTGTCGCTCTATCCGACCGGCAGTCGCTTCGTCTCGGAGCGCTCCTCGGGCACCAGCGGCGTCGCGGTCACCTTGCTGTTCGACGCGAGCCATCAGGCGGGCCGCAATGCTGCAAGGATTCGCTTCCTGCGAATGCACGGATGGAATCCGCTCCGTCGCAGCGTTTGGCTGATGGCCTCGTCGCTGGTTGCCGCGCGCAATCCCGACTACCAGGGCCTCGGGGAATTGATTCGATGGTTTGCCTCCTGGTTTGGAGTGAAATTCATCGCGACCACGACACCATTTCCCGAGCAGGTGCAATTGCTCGCGCGTCTGCAGGCGTTTTCGGTCTACGCCTTTCCGCACAGCATCGACGGCATTCTGCACACGCTGGCCGAGACCGGACAAACCCTGCCCGCGCTACGACTGCTGATGAGCGGTGGCGAAGCGGTAGATGATTCATTGCGCGAGCGCGCCCGCGCCCAGTTGGGTCTCGAGGTATGCGACAATTATGGTTCGACCGAAGCGTTCCTCGCGTTTCAGTGCCCGACCGGCAGTTACCACATCAACGCGGAACACGTGGTACTGGAAGTCGTTGACGAAGCCGGCCATGCCGTCGCTCCAGGCCAGATCGGCCGGGTCCTCGTGACCACGCTCCAGAATCGCCTGATGCCCCTGGTGCGCTACGAAATCGGCGACTACGCCGTTGCTGGGTGTGGGGAATGCGCATGCGGCCGCACGCTGCCATTGCTCGGCCGAATCCTCGGACGGCAGGTTAATCTGTTTCGAAGAATCGACGGCAGCCTAATGTCGGGATGGGCGGCGATCGGAACATTGAGAAACCTGCCGGACCTGAAGACGTTTCAGTTGGTACAGAAATCGATCTTTCAGTTTTGTCTGCGCTATGTGTCCGATCGGCCAATGAAGCCGGAAGAGCAGGCGCAGGTTCGGTTGAAGTTCCTCAGCGACCTCGGAGAACGAGTCGAGGTGGCATTCGAACAGGTCAACGAAATCCCGCGCGCCGCGAGCGGAAAATTCATGGTAACCGTGTGCGAGGTGCCACCTAGAGTCACGGCTGCCAGCATCTGACCAGGGCCATGTTCCAGTGAGAATCGTCGGCTTTACGCGCCGAAGTTTCTTCGATACGTCACATAACTTGCCCAGACCGCGAGGCCGGCGTGCTCGGCACTGTGACGCGACGGCCAGTTGTCATCGAGGACCAGCGTCCCATCGAGGTATTTTGCTCCCCGTGCCGCCAAGTCGAGATAGACGCTCGCGCCCAATCCATAGTGGAGCCCGGTATGCCGCTCACTGAGAGCTACTCCGAAGAGGAGCGTGTTGAGCTTCTCGCTGTCATCGAGGACGCGCGGGGGGCGCACGATCGCGGTCGCGGCGACCTCGGGCATCGCCAGCGCCATGCCCACCACCTTCGAGTCTTTGTAGGCGAGCAGCGAGGTCTCCAATGCTCCGAGCGGTTGGTAGACCCTTAGCAGGAAACGGACTTCGTCTTCGCTTTCGAGCGGGGTCGCCCAATGCAATTTGAAGGTGTCGTTGCGGATGTGGGTCAAATCCGTGACCAGCCTGTTCTCCTCGAGATCAGCGAAACGAATGAGCTGGTAGCCCGCGCCGAGCGTCTGTGCGCGCGAGGCTTTCCATTCCTCGATGCGCGCATCGGTGACGCGCATCTTGTAGTCAACCCATCCCTTTTCGGTTTGGAAGCCGGCGTTCTTCAACAACCGGTGATAGTAGGCGGGACTTTGCCGGACGTTGATCGGCGGTAGCAGCTCGTATTCGTCGATCGGGAAAGGTGTGTCGAGGAGACCATAGCCGGCACGCATCGCTTCGAGGCCGTGGGTCGCGAGAAATTTGCCCGCTTCATCGGCGAGGAGCTTAACCGCCGCGTCGGAGCCGTCGAACGCTTCGAACATGATGAAATGTCCGACCTTGTCATTCCAATGGCGAAGATAGTTGGTGTCGACCAGCGCGATGCCTCGCGCCACGACCTTACCGTCTTCGATCGCGAGAAATGCGCGCAATGGCCTGCCCACTATGAGTGGACTTTCACCGCCGAGGATCGAATGTTCGAGGAGCTTCTTACCCGGCCATCGCGCGGCCCGGTACTCGTACGCGGTATCGTAAAAATCGACGAAACTCGCCCGAAGGACGGGATTATCTACAATTTGTATTGCAACGCTCACGGCTTTGGAATTCTTAATTGTGTTCCCCTTCACTCAAGGGAAGGGGTTAGGGGTTAGGTCTGGTCAGCACCCAGCTCTAGTACCGATGCATCCGCGCGAGGCGGTCGGCGTGGAAATTCGCGTCGCCGAACAGCTCGTTGCAGACCCGCACGCGCTTCATGAAGAAGCCCATGTCGAACTCGTCGGTCATCCCGATGCCGCCGTGCATCTGCACGCCTTCCTGCACCGCGCGCGTCGCGCTGGTGCCGGCGCGCGCCTTCGCGACCGAGACGATGTGCGCCGGCCTGGTCGAAGATCTCATCGAGGGTTTGCAGCGCCTTCAGCACCGGCGAGCGGGTTAGCTCCAGCTCGCAATAGAGATCCGCGGCGCGATGCTGCAGGGCCTGGAACTCGCCGATGAGTTTGCCGAACTGCTTGCGCTCGCGCAGATACGTCACCGTGCGATCGAAGGCCTCCTGGCTCGCGCCGACCAGCTCCGCTGCGAGCGCGGCGCGGCCGACATTCAACGTGCCCTCCAGCGCATTCCACCCTGCGTCAAGCTGGCCGAGGACCGCGTCGGCGCCGACGCTGACGTTGTCGAAGCTCAGGCGCGCGGCATTGTGCGTATCGACCATCGAGCGTGCGCTCGGCCTTGATGCCCTTGGATTTCGCATCGACGAGGAACAGCGTGATGCCCTTGGTATCGCCCGCCGCGCCCGAGGTTCGCGCGGCCACGATGATGAGATCCGCCACGTGCCCATCGAGGACGAAGGTCTTCGTGCCCTTGAGGGTGAAGCCGTTGCCGGAGCGCGTCGCGGTCAGCGCGATTTTTTCGGGGCGATGCTTCGAGGATTCATCAACCGCCAGGGTCGCGATCAAATCTCCGCTCGCGATCTTCGGCAGATAGCGCGCCTTCTGTTTGTCGTTGCCGGCGCGCGCGATGGCGCTCGCGGCGAGCACGGCGGTCGAGAGAAATGGCGACGGCGTCAGGGTGCGGCCGAGTTCCTCCATCACCACGCCGACCTCGACGTGGCCGAGGCCGAGTCCGCCGTGGTCCGTGCGGAATCAGGATGCCGGCCCATCCGAGGTCGACGAATTCCTTCCACAGCGGGCGCGAAAAACCTGTCGCATCCTTGCTATCGCGGAGTTGGCGCAGATGCGCGATGGGCGCGTTCTTGCTCAAAAAGCCGCGCGCATGATCGCGCAGCATGTTCTGTTCGTCGTTGAGTGTTAATGGCATGGGTTTTTACTACGCGCCCGGGAAGCCGAGAATTCGTTTCGCGATGATGTTGAGCTGGACCTCGCTGGTCCCGCCTTCGATGGAGTTGGCTTTCGAACGCAGCCACGCGCGCGCGTGAAGCCGTCGCGCGAGCGCTCGCCTTCCCATTCCAGCGCATCGGAGCCGCCGGCCGACATCGCGAGCTCCATCCGACGCTTGTTGAGCTCGGTGCCGTAGTATTTCAGCAGCGAGGAAATCGCCGGATGCGCCTGGCCGGTCTTCGCCATGTCGCCCACGCGCTCCATCGTAAGCTTGAACGCGAGCGCGTCGATTTCGTAGGTACGCGATCTGCCCGCGCAGCACGGTATCCGCGAGGACGCCGTTTTCGATGCCGACCGATTCGGCGGCGATCTGCCCGAGCGAGCGGCTCTCGGAGGTGCGGCCCATCCCGCCGATCATGTCGCGCTCATGGGTGAGCAGGTACTTGGCGATGTCCCAGCCCTTGTTCATGGTGCCGACGAGGTTTTCGCGCGGTACCGTGACGTCATCGAAAAAGGTCTGGCAGAACGGCGACGCGCCCGAGATCAGCGTGATCGGCTTGGTCGAGACGCCCGCGCTTTCCATGTCGAACAGGACGAAGCTGATGCCCTCGTGCTTGGGCGCGTTGGGTTCGGTGCGCACCAGGCAGAAAATCCAGTCGGCCTTGTCCGCGTATGAGGTCCAGATCTTCGAGCCATTGACGATGAAGTGATCGCCCTTGCAGCTCGGCGCGGGTCTGCAGCGAGGCGAGGTCGGAGCCGGCGCCGGGTTCGGAATAGCCCTGGCACCAGCGGATTTCGCCGCGCGCGATTTTCGGCAGATGCTCCTTCTTCTGCGCCTCGTTGCCGTATTTCGAGCAGCGCGGGGCCGAGCATCCAGATGCCGAAGCTGTCGAGCGGCGAGCGGCATCCGAGCGCGGCCATTTCCTGGCGCAGGATTTTCGCCTCGTCGCGCGAGAGCCCGCCGCCGCCGTATTCGCGCGGCCATTCGGGCACCGTCCAGCCCTTGGCCGCCATGCGCTCCATCCATTGGCGTTGCGCTTCGGACTTGAATTTCGACGCGCCTGCCGCCCCAGCAGGTGTCGTCTTCGCCGAGGCGCGGGGCGTGCGCATTTCCGGGCGGGCAATTGGCCTCCAGCCACGCGCGGGTTTCTTTGCGAAAGGTTTCGAGATCGCTCATCGACGCGCTCCTCGTAACAATGTAGGCAACCATTATGGCGGTGGCGCGCCAACTTGGGTAGCGGAAGTTGCGGAGTGAAGCTAGCCGGCCTTGACCTTATGCCATGAAGCGTCGGGAGTGACTTCTTTAATGGCACTTGCGACCGACGCAGTATCCTTACCGAGGTCCTTCTCGTAAACTTGGCCGTCGGGGCCGGTCATAAAGGTCATCACGCCGGATTGGCGATAGATGGTCGGATATGCAATCACCGCGGCACTTTTTGAGTCGGCTCCGCTGTCAATCGAAGTATACGTGTAGCCTCCGAAAGATTTAGGCTTGCCGGCCTGCGGACCGGAGGACTTTTCGCCACTCGCGGTCAACATGCAAACCTTGATAGCGTTCAGCTCGTTGCGTCCGATTTCCCGATAGCGCGTTTCCTTCTTTCCATAGACCCCGTCGAAGTACCACCCCTTATCACTCTTAGCGAGCGGCACCGGCAGCGACCAGTTGTCAGCGCCCACGATGAGGTAGTACTTGCCGTCGGGCCCGTTGGCGAAGCGATGCATCTGCGCGTAGCGCTTGAGGAAAACCTCGACGTCGTTACGATCGGTCGCCGCGTCACCGGAACCGGCCTCGCGTACGTTGAAACCTACGATGTCGTCGAGATGGTCCCACTGCTTGGTCTTGAGCGCGTCGACCAGCGCTTGTGCGGCAGCATCGGCAGATTGGTAGACCTTCTGACTAGCTTGCTGTGCCGATGCTGGATGAGACCAAAGAAACAACGACAGGACGATCGCAGCGTTGACTAAAGCCGTAGCGCGTATCGATGAGCTATACAGTCTGAGAGTCATCGGTCTTCCCCCTTCCTCGAACTAGAAACGACCTCCGAAGTCACCGGAACTCCAGCGTCCGCGTGCGCTATCCGCAAAGGAACCGCCGCCGAAGCTGCCGCCGCCAAACATGCCTCCCCCGCCGGAGTTGCGAAACATGCCACCGCCGCCACCACCGAAGAGTCCACCGTCGCCACCGCCCCATCTTCCCTGGTTGGAACCGAGGTTGCTTCCCGCATCGGGATGATCCTGATGGAAGCTATCGGCGTTTTGCTGCCAGTCGGGATGCTTTTGCGCAAAGCTTTCGTCGGTCGAACCCGGAGCACTCTCGGGATTTTGTTTGTCGGCGTCGGGATTGTTCTGCCGGTACTGGTCGACGTCCTGCTGCCCTTTCGAGTACGCGGTCGGATGGTTCTGTTCGAAATCAGGATGGTTTTTGCTGAAGTTATCCCAGTCCTGGTTCCAGTTCTGGTTCTTCGCGGTGTTGGCCCAGTTGTTGTAGTTGGGCGTCGGATTGTCGTGATTCCAGTTCTCGTTGTTCCAGTTGTGGTAGTAGTAATTGTTAGTGTTCGAGACGTAGGTCTGATGGTTGTAGGTGACGCTGCTGCTTCCCCAGTCGCATCCCCACGCACTACTCATCATCGAGCCCATCATCATGCCGGTGGTGAAGCTCATCATGCTGGTCATCATCATCTGGCTGCTGCTGTAGCCCGGATATACCGGCATCGGAGTGCCATAGACGACGGTCGGGTTGTACTGCGGAACGTAGATCACCTGCGGGCTAGCCGGCACGATGACGATAGTCTGTCCACTCTGCGTCACCGTCTGCTGGGGCGTGGTCTTGAGGTTGCCGGCGGCCTGCGCCTTCTTGCGTAGTACCTGGATTTCCTTCAGCACCGCCTGCGGTTCGTTGTAGTAGGCGTCGCCGAGCGCCGAGGCCCACGAGAGGTTGTCGTTCATGTTGGCGAGCACGGGAGGAAACTGAGTCAGCGACTTCACGCTCGATCCCACGGCTGCTTGTCGACGGCCTCGGCGAGCGGCTTTCCGGTCAGGTCCTTGTGTTCCTGCATGAAGCGCTGGGCCTCGACGATATCGACCGGATGAGTCGAGGCAGCGAGAATTTGCGCGACCAGGGTGTCGGGGTACAGCGCAATCGGTGAGACCAGTTGTTCGAGCTCTTTGGGTGGGAGCGTTGCCGGTTGAGGCGTTCGCGACCCGCGAGCCCAGCGAGGTCGCGATTATCAGCAGCAAGGCCGACAGCCATCTCAGTGCCGACGCATTTTTGATCGAGGTCTTATGCTCCATCTTTTGTTTGCCTGAAGGCCCCCTCACATCGGAAAATGCCAAATTGGACTTCAGACAGCTAAATAATCTTCCGTCAGGTGAAACTCAATCAATTGGGAACCTGACGGACGCCAGATGGACGCCAGCTTAAGTCCACAAGCTGGCTCGGCATGCAGCAGCAATATGACCTCGCGATCGCGCGAAAGCGGGTTCGGCTCGCGAAGGTGCGTCGTCTCAAGGCCGCCTGAGAAGCCAGCTACTTTCCCTTCCAATTCGGGGGGCGCTTTTCCGCGAACGCGAGCGCGCCTTCGCGCGCGTCATCGGTGCCCACCAGCCACTTGATAGCCTTCGCGCTCGAGCTTCAGTCCTTCGACGAGCGGACGATCCAGCCCTTCGAGCGCAACCCGCTTGATGCGCTGGACTGCCAGCGGCGCGCTCTTGCAAATCTCCGTCGCGATGCTTTCGCATTTGTTCATGAGCTGGCTCATCGGCACCACGTGATCGACGAGTCCCAGGCGCAAAGCCTCCGCGGCATCGATGCGGTTGCCGGTGTAAAGCATCTCCAATGCGCGTCCCAACGGAATCAGGCGCGGCAGCCGCTGCGTGCCGCCTCCGCCGGGAAGCCATCCGAGGCGCACCTCGCCGAGGCCGAATTGCGCATGCTCGGCCGCGACCCGGATATCGCACGCGAGCGCCTGTTCGAGGCCGCCGCCATTCGCATGCCCATTGATCGCCGCGATGATCGGCTTGTGCAGTTCCAGCATGATGGGGAACGGGGATTTCGCCGGGTCGGCGCCGCGCGCTTCGACGTAGTTGGATTTCACATCGCTGCCGGCGCTGAAGGCGCGCTCGCCCGACACCGGTCAGAATCGCGACGCGGAGGTCGGCGTCGTCGCGAAATTCTTTCCAGATGTCGGCGAGGCGGCCGTAAGCCTCGAAGTCGCAGGCATTCAGGCGCTCCGGGCGATTGATGGTGACATAGGCGACGTGGTTGCGTTTTTCGAAGAGTACTTTCATCGAGATAGCCTCATCTAATGATGCTTCCTAGCTGGTCCTCGGATGCGCGACAACAGCCAGCCTGCTAAGATGATGGTGCGGCGTCCTTCGGGGCGCCGTCGGCGTTTCTGACCGAAGGCGAGTTTCGAACCGATGTCCGGGGCATCGTGTTACACGGTGTCGGTAGAGACTGGATGGCGAATTGTTGACTGGAATGGTAGGAATTGGCCACCAGTGGATTTTCTTGATTGTCCAGGAATTGATGTTGTAACTACAGCAGCCGAATTCCGGATCAGTAATTTGGCGGCGCGCTGCTCGACCTATGGTTGAGAGGAACCTGCGACTTTCGAATGGACACCACGAGCCGAGATAAAACGGCAGCATACATCGGGTTACTGTCTCTCGTCTTCACGGTTACAATTCGGACGGCATGGATATCCGATGACGCGGAAATTACGCTCCGATGCGTAATGAATTTCATTAATGGTTACGGCCCGACTTTCAATATCGACGAAAGAGTTCAAGCATATACTCATCCACTGTGGTTTCTCCTGATATCCTTCTTTACTTTGATTTCAGGGAATGTATTCGCCGCCACGCTGGTACCTTCGATTATTTTGACACTCCTTATGGTGTGGCTTTTGTTGTCGCGGGTGGCGACAAGTTTTTGGCCCGGTATAATAGCAGGTGTCGGATTAGTGCTTTCCAAAGCGTTCATCGACTACTCCACCTCAGGTCTGGAAAACCCTCTCTCCTCGTTTCTTATAGTGGTGGGCTTTTTGCTCGGGTTCAGATGCCTTGAGTCGTTCGATCAATCTCGTTCGCCAACGATGTGCCTGACGGTGTTGATGCTGAGCTATCTCAGTAGACCGGATTTGATACTCCTCGTACTGCCGTTTTCCTTCCTGGTCCTGTGGGCCTGTTATCGCTGTCCGCGAGATACTGCGCGACTGTTGGTCATCGCCCTCGCACCCGAGGCAGTGTGGACAATCTTCAGCCTCTTCTACTATGGAGCACCGCTTCCGAATACCGCCTATGCGAAGCTAGCGCTCGGAATTCCGATCGGCGAGAGCATTCGTCAGGGTCTGACTTACCTGTTCGATTCGTTCTCGCGAGATCCAATTACCTTGACGTTCACCACTCTTGGGCTACTTCTCGCGCAGCGTCAATCGTCGTCCATTCGGGCGATCGCGGCCGGCATAGGTCTCTACCTCGCGTATATTGTTTACATTGGTGGTGACTTCATGACTGGCCGGTTCCTTACAGCTCCGCTGGTTGCGTCGGCCGTAATCCTGTCGCGCTCAATGCTTTCGAACACCGAAGCTGTGATCATCACCGTGGTTTTTGCCGCCATGGGAGTGGTGTCTTTGCCGGCTACCATCCTTAGCGGTCCTACCTACTCCGCGGCGCGTCTCACGCAAGCTGGGATTTCCGACGAGCGCGGCTATAGCTTTCCAAACCGCGGGCTCATAACGACTGCAAGGGATGCTTTCCGGCAGCCGAACTGGCCGCGAACCGACGATGTTCATTTGCTCGCCGTACAATGCGGCATGTTAGGCAATGGTGGTTTGAATACCGGCCCGGTTGAACACTGGATTGATTCTTGCGCTCTCGCCGATCCTCTGCTCGCACGGCTTCCGCCCATATATGATGGGAAGTGGAGAATTGGCCACTTTGTGCGGCAACTACCATCCGGCTATCAACAGAGTTTTCGCAAGAAGGAAAATCTTCTCGCCGATTCGGTGACACGAAACTATTGGGAGGTCATACGGACAGCGACCCGGGGACCACTTTTCAGCCTCCGAAGACTGAGGGCCATCGCGCGCCTGAATCTGGGCATGGTAGCCAAGCCCGACTACCTGGCCTATCGAAGCGGGCGTGTCGGGCCGCTCGTCGTCGTTCTCGCATCCTTGAGCCAGGCCCCCGTCGTCGGCGGCGACTGGAATGCTCCTTCGACCGTGCTGTTTGAAAGTTCGATCGAGGTGCGCCTGCCGACCCCCACTGTAGTCTCTTCAATCGACCTATCGCTCGATCATAACGACCAATACCTGATCGAGGATCAGAATCACGGCGTTTATGAGCGCTTGGCCGAACTGGGGCCGGCAGACGGCCCCGGTATGAAGCGGTACCAGCTTAAACTTGATCCGCCCACGGCGCCGACCGATCGGATCAGAATCACTGCCTTAGCAGGGGACTCGCGTTATTCGCTCGGCCATTTATTCGTGAACCGTTAGTGGCGCTAGCCCGAAACACATTCTGAGGGATGTTTCACGAGTGCTAGAGCAAAAGCATCGAAAGCTTGCTATGGTGGTGAGGCGGCGTCCTTCGGGGCGCCGTCCTCGTTTCGGGAACGCGATGGAAAAATGCAGCATTACCAAACGAAGCCAAATAATGCAGCAAAATGAAGGACTTTGACTTTTTGGAAAGCCAAAATAAGCCACCGAAAGCCACCGCGAACGTCCCGAGCGATGGCCGTGAGTACTCGAAGGGTCTCGAAGGCCGCGGTTATGGAAAAACAAACCCATTGTTGGCGGCGTTCAGGACGCACGAAATAATGGCGAAAGTCGCGGTCGGCTGTACATCAAAAATGAGAAAACAAACCCATTCATATGAGGCCGATTCGCTCTCGAAGCGCAAAAACAAAGCCACTTCTTCGATGCCATTAGACATGACATTCGGCCATAATCATTGTCATTGCGACACAGAGGACAACATGCGCGCGGGCTTTTCGGCAATTCCTGAGTAGGCTATCTAAATATCAATCGAACGGTCGCATAGCTTGATTTGGAGGGTTTTACCCGTTGCACGAAATTAATTACGAAGTCCCAACCTCCGTCGCCCAGGCGGTGACGATGCTAAAACGCCATGGCGAAAAGGCGCGCCCGTTTGTGGGAGGCACCGATCTTCTCATCCAACTGCGCGCCGGCGTGCCTTCCGGGCACAGTGAAGAATTTCGCCCCACTGCCGCGGTGCGACGCCCCGAGTTCGTCGTCGACCTCAAGCACATCAAGGAGCTGCGCCAGATTAAGTTCGATGCCAAGAAAGGGCTGCGGCTGGGCGCGGCCGTTCCCTGCATCGAGGTCTACGAGAGCGAGGTGATGCGCAAGAATTACCCCGGCCTGACCGAGGCCGCGCATCTCATCGGCTCGCTGCAGATCCAGAACCGCGCGTCGGTGGGTGGCAATCTATGCAATGGTTCGCCCGCGGCCGATACGACGCCCGCGCTGATCGCGCTTGGCGCCAAAGCACGCATCGCGGGCGGGAAAGCAATCCGCGAAGTCCCGGTTGAGGACTTCATCCTGTCGCCCGGCCGCACCGTCCTGAAGCCCGGCGAAATCGTGGTGGAACTTGCGATTCCCGCGCCGAAGCCGCATTCGTCCGATGCGTATCTGCGCTTCATCCCGCGCAACGAAATGGATATCGCGGTGGTCGGAGTCGGCACCTCTCTTACCTTGGAGGGCGATACGGTCAAGGCGGCGCGCATCGCGCTCGGCGCAGTCGGCCCGACGCCGATTTTCGCCAAGGCGGCGAGCGATTCGCTGATCGGCAAGACGCTCGGACAGCGCCACGATCGAGGCCGCGGCACAACTCGCGATGGAAGCCGCGACCCCGATCGACGACATGCGCGGGACCGCCGAATTTCGCAAGCACGTAACCGGCGTTCTGACCCGGCGCACCATTCAAATCGCCGCCGAGCGCGCGCGCAACAAACAGTAGGGAATCGATACACAATGGCTCAGAAGGGAAACGGAAAAGTTAACGGCCATCACGCGCACAAAACTCGCGTCGAGGCCACCATCAACGGCGAAACGGTCGAGTTCCTGTGCGAACCGCGCCAGAGCATGCTCGAGGTGCTGCGCGACGTGCTCGAGACTGACCGGCAGCAAGGAAGGATGCCTCACCGGTGACTGCGGCGCCTGCAGCGTCATCATCGATGGGCGCACGGTCTGCTCCTGCCTGATGTTCGGCGTCGAGGCCGCAGGCAAGGACATCACCACCGTCGAGGGCCTCGCGAACGGCGCCAAGCTGCATCCGCTGCAGCAGAAGTTCCTCGAGGATGCGAGCCTGCAGTGCGGAATCTGCACGCCGGGATTTCTGATGTCGGCCAAGGCGCTGCTCGATCGCAATCCGAATCCGACCGAGGCGGAGATTCGCTATGCGCTGGCGGGCAATCTGTGCCGCTGCACCGGCTACGACAAAATCGTGCATGCAGTGCTCGACGCCGCCAAGGTGATGCAGGCGGGTGGCTGAACCACGCACGCTGCGCGCGATGGCGTCACCGAATACGAACCTCGCAAGACAAGTTAAAGGCTTCCCAAACAGGGAGATTTGAGCATGGCAGAATCAAAGAACAATACAAGGTCATCGGAACCCGCCCGATTCGTCACGATGGCATCGACAAGGTTACCGGCCGCGCCAAGTACGGCGCCGACTATGCCTTCCCGGGCATGCTGTTCGGCAAGGTGCTGCGCAGCCCGCATGCTCACGCGATCATCAAGTCGATCAACGTCGAGAAGGCGCTCGCGATGCCGGGCGTCAAGGCGATCGTGACCTCGGCGGATCTTCCCGAGGCCGAGGACAAGGTCGAGCAGGTCGGCGAAGCGGCGATGAACCCGCGCTACCTCTCGATGAACATCCTCGCGCATCAGAAGGCGCTCTACGATGGGCATGCGATCGCGGCGGTCGCCGCGACCAGCCCGCATATCGCGGAAGAGGCGCTGCGCCTCATCGAGGTGGACTACGAAGTTCTGCCGCCGGTGATGACGGTGGACGACGCGATGAAGAAGAACGCGCCGGTCCTGCTGCCGAACCTGCGCAACAAGGAAGAGGGCGACAACCCGACCAACGTCGCGAGCCATCTGCAGTTCAAGCGCGGCGATGTCGCAGCCGGCTTCGCAGCGGCCGATTTCGTCGTCGAGCGCGAGTTCCACACCGCGATGGTCCATCAGGGATACATCGAGCCGCACAACGCGGTCGGCATGTACAACTCCGACGGCCAGGCAACGATCTATTGCTCGACCCAGGGCGCCTTCGATGTGCGCTCGATGTGCGCGCAGGTGCTGGGAGTGTCGGTCGGCAAGATCAAGGTCGTGCCGGCGGAAATCGGCGGCGGCTTCGGCGGCAAGACCACCATCTACCTCGAACCGCTCTCGCTGATGCTGTCGAAGAAGACCGGCCATCCGGTGAAGCTGGTGATGACTCGCGGCGAAGTGCTGCGCGCCAGCGGCCCGACCTCGGGCTCCAGGATCAAAATCAAGATGGGATGCACCCGCGACGGCAAGATCACCGGCGCGGAAGTCTGGCTGGCATACGAGGCGGGCGCGTTTCCGGGCTCGCCGGTCGGCGCCGGCGCGATGACGCTGCTGGCTCCCTACAACATCGACAATTTCCAGATCGACGGTTACGACGTGGTCGTCAATCGGCCCAAGACCGCGGCCTATCGGGCGCCGGGCGCGACCAACGCGGCCTTGGCGTCGGAAACCGTGATCGACGAGCTGGCCGAGAAATGCGGAATGGATCCGATCGACTTCCGCATCGCCAACGCGGCCAAGGAAGGAACTCCTCAGATTGTCGGACCTCCCTACAAACGGATCGGCTTCATCGAAACCATCGAGGCAATCAAGAACAGCCCTCATTATAAGAGCGAGCTGAAGGGCCCCAATCGCGGGCGCGGAATGGCGGCCGGGTTCTGGTTCAACGCCGGGCATGCAGTCGTCGGCGACCGTGAACATCCAGACCGACGGCACCGCCAGCGTCGTCACCGGCTCGACCGATATCGGCGGCTCGCGCGCCGCGATGGCGATGATCACCGCCGAAGTCCTCGGCCTCGGATGTCACCGACGTGCGCCCGGTCGGTGGCGGATACCGATTCGATCGGCCATACCGACGTGACCGGCGGCAGCCGCGTGACCTTCGCCACCGGGATGGCGGTTTACAACGCCGCCCAGGATGCGCTGCGCAGTTGAAGGAGCGCGCCGCGAAGACCTGGGAGAAGAAGCCCGAAGACGTGAAGTTCGAGGACGGCAAGTTCTCAGCGCCGAGGGCGAAGGCATCAAGCCGATGAACGTGAAGCAGCTCGCCAGCCGGCTCGCGCGCACCGGCGGCCCCATCACCGGACGCGCGCAGGTCAGCACCGGCGGCATCGGCGTCGGTCCCGCATTCGCGGCCACGCTGGTCGACGTCGAAGTCGATCCCGATACCGGCAAGGTGCAGGTCCTGCGCTGCACGATCGCGCAGGACGCCGGCAAGGCGATTCATCCCAGCTACGTCGAAGGCCAGATGCAGGGCGGCACCTCGCAGGGCCTCGGATGGGCGCTCAACGAGGAATATTTCTACGATGCGAAAGGCACGCTGCGTAACACCGGATTGCTCGACTATCGGATGCCGACCTGCCTCGACCTGCCGATGATCGAGACGGCGATCGTCGAGATTCCCGAACCCGATTCATCCGCTGGGAGTGCGCGGCGTCGGCGAGGTTTCGATCGTGCCGCCTCCCGCGGCGGTCGCCAACGCGATCTATCGCGCGACCGGAGTGCGGATGACGGAACTGCCGATGTCACCTCCGAGGGTGCTCAAGGCGATTCTCGAAAACCGCCGCACGCATGACCTGCAGGCTGCGGCGGCTGACTGATTGAGGTCTAGTGGGGAGGGGCCGATCACGACGCGACGCATGTCGTCGCAGAGATCGGCCCCTTCATTTTTATGGCGACTGCGATAATTCCCTCTCTCATGCGTAAACTCACCGGCGGGCTCGATCGCGTTACGGTATCGGGCAAAAACCTGCGCGAAGCGATCGCGGACCTAGACCGTCAGTTCCCCGGGATTGCCGGTCAGTTACTTGACAACGGCGATATCAAGGCCTCGATCGCGGTGTCAATCGATGGCGAGGTGGGGACCAACGGCGTGCTGGAGACGATTGAGCGAGAACAGCGAGATTCATTTCATGCCGCAGATCGCGGGCGGGCTTTGAAGGATCGGTCGGCGAGTGACTTAAGGCGAGCTTAAACGGCTGCACATGACAGGAGCTAGCGTGGCATCATGGAGCAAGCAATTAGCGTATTAGAGCGTCAATCCGTTGCGGATTGCCAATTCTCTCCGCCATTGCAAGCAGTCTAAAGTTAAGTACAATACGGAACGCTGGCCGGGGTTTGCCCCCCTTTTCCCGGTTGGCTTTGGGCCGGGCGGAGCAATCTGTCCGGCCCGAGTTTTCTTGCCGGCGATCGGCCAATCCCGCGGCCGTGATTGCGGGTCGAGGATTTTGTCAGGAGGACGTTACGGCGCGCGGTTACGACATGAAGACTTCGCGCACGTGATTGACGTCGTTGTACTCGCGAACCTGTCCGAGCTTGTCGCCATCGAAAGCGAAATAGAAGTGGTATCGATTGGCGTACTTCTTTCCGTTCCCCGCGACGGTGTCTGACTCGGCCTGGATCGCCACGTGCGGCCCTTCCGCGATCACGGTGTGAATTTTCAGATTCAGGCCCTTGGGGAACATTGCCGCCATCGTCGCGGTGATGCCTTTGATAAACACATCCTTGCCGCGCATCGGCGTGATGCCCGGCAGCCGCCCCATCATCTCGAACTCAAAGTCGTCCGCGAGCGATGTCGCCGAGAAACTTCGCGTCCGGCTTGTCGAGCGTCATCAGAAAGGTTCGCGACTTTTCTTTCTGCTGTTCAAGATTCATCGGAGACTCCTTCGCGGGAATCGCAGTCTCAGCGCCGGATGACGAGCACCGCGCAGGACGCGTGGCGCAGGACTTTTTCGGTGGTACCGCCGATCAGCACGCCGTCGCCGCCGGTGCGGCCGTGGGTCGACATCACGATCAGATCGATGCCGTGTTCGCGCGCGTACTCGCCGACCTTGATCGCGGGCGAGCCGACCGCGGTTGCGGTGACCACTTTTCCGAGTTCTCGAGGTGGTCCTTCTTGATGCGCGCGAGCTCTTCCTCGGCCTGCTCGATCATCGAAGCTTCCCGCGCGATTTCGCGTCCGCCCACCGGCAGCGCCTCGATTCCCAGCAGATGATGCGGCGTGACGATGTGGAGCAGATGGAACTCGTCGGCGTCGACTTCTTTGGCCAGCTCCCATGCGGATGCCAGCGCCTTCATGGAAGGCTCGGAAAAGTCTACCGGTGAAAGAATCTTTTTAACGCTCTGAATCATCTGCTGCCTCCGGAACCACTTTCGATATCACGGCTTTTGCGGGCTAGGCAAATGGGCCACCGCCTGAGCGAATATCGGTTTCGCAGCTTGAGAGAAGCATCTGCCCCAAGCCTCCAAGATAGAGGCTTCAGGGCGATGAAAGCGACCGCTTATTGTGTGCCGTCGAGAAGGCGGATTTGATCCGACCCTCCTCGTGAGCCAGTTTATCTTCGATCCGAAAGCGCCGGGACGCGTCAGAGCTGACTTAACCTTCGCTTCGCGCTCCCAGAAGCGGAGCTTGCGGCAGGCCTCGATGAACTTCGGCACATCGCGCGAGGTGATTCAGCTCGACGCAAGCCTTCATCGAGGCGGTCCTCGCCGAGCACTTTCGCCAGCAGCGGCAGCGCGCTCTCGGCGTATGCGATGAATTTGCAGTGCGCGAAAGCATCGGCGATGAAGTCGCGCACCGCGGCTTCGTTGTCCAGCATCGCCGCTCCTTCGGCGGATACCAGTATGGCGACGCTGTCGTAGAGCACCGACGGGCCCGCCGTCGATTTTCTGCTGAGCTTCGATCATCTTGAACCGTCGCTGGTCTTCGACGCCGCCGATCATCGGCGCGACGAGTTCGAGCATCGCGCCTTCCTTCGCAGAGCCTTACCGAGCGCCTTCAGCAATTCGGCATCGACGCCGTCGGAGACCAGCGCGCCGACCTTGCGGCCCGCGAAACTCTTCGGGGCCGTTGAGCAGGATGCTGAGCGCGGGCGAAGGCTTGAGATTCGGTGATCGGGCGGCGCGCGGGGTCCGCCGGCTTCGGCATTGCGGCCAGGCGCAAGTCCGTCGCGCCACTTTTTGCGCCAGCTCGCGATCGACATTTAGAAGATGCGAAACCATCCGGCTGCGGATGTCGGGACGCTCGACCTTGCTCAGCTCGAAGATGAAGGCGTTGGCGATGTGTCCCTGCTCGACCTCGGTCTGGCTGATGTAGAACTGGCGCGCCTGGCTGTAATGGTCGGCGAACTTCTCGGCGCGCTGACGCGAAGCTTGGGGCCTTCTTCCTCGGCTGCGAACGAATGAAAACCACGCTCCGGAGTCTTCGCGCGGACCGCCGATCTCCGCACCCCACGAATTAGGCTCATAGTTAGCGCGCGTCTTCGGATTGACAGTCGCCATGTGGCCGTCCTGTTGGAAGTGCGCGATCGGGCATTTGGGCGCGTTGACCGGCAGATGGCTGAAATTGGGACTGCCCAGGCGTTTCAGCTGCGTGTCGAGGTAGGAAAAGTTGCGCCCTTGGAGCAACGGGTCGTTGGAGAAATCGACGCCCGGCACGATGTTCTGCGGTGCAGAAGGCGACCTGCTCGGTCTCGGCGAAGAAATTATCGACGCATCGATTGAGCACCATTCGGCCGACGATGCGCAGCGGAACTTGCTCTTCGGGAATGATCTTGGTGGCGTCGAGAACGTCGAACTCGAAACGCTCGGCGAAACTGTTCATCGAAAAGTTGCAGGCCGAGTTCCCATTCCGGGAAAGCCCCGGACTTGATCGCATGCCACAAATCGCGCCGATGGAAATCGGGATCGGCGCCGTTGATCTTCACCGCCTCGTTCCACACCACCGACTGCATACCGAGCTTCGGCCGCCAATGGAATTTGACGAAGGTCGATTTGCCTCGCGCGTTGACCAGGCGGAAGGTATGAACGCCGAACCCTTCCATGAATCGGAACGAGCGCGGAATCGCGCGGTCCGACATGATCCACATCGCCATGTGGATGCTTTCCGGGGTCAGCGAAATGAAGTCCCAGAAATTATCATGCGCGGTCTGCGCCTGCGGAAATCCGCGATCGGGTTCCTGTTTCGCGGCATGGATGAGGTCGGGAAACTTGATCGCATCCTGAATGAAGAACACCGGGATGTTGTTGCCGACGATGTCCCAGTTGCCTTCCTTGGTATAGAGCTTGACCGCGAAGCCGCGCACATCGCGCGCGAGATCGGCGGAACCCTTGTTGCCGGCCACCGTCGAGAAGCGCACGAAGAGCGGCGTCTTCTCCCCGGCGCGCTGAAAGAGATCGGCGCGCGTGATGTCTGACAGCGATTCGTAGTTCTCGAAAAATCCATGCGCACCGAAGCCGCGCGCATGCACCACGCGCTCGGGGATACGCTCGTGATCGAAATGAAAAATCTTCTCGCGGAAGTGGAAATCTTCCAGCGCGGTCGGTCCGCGCGTGCCGATGCTGCAGCGAGTTCTGATCGTCAGCGACTGGAACGCCCTGCTGCGTAGTTAGCGTTTCTACCTCATCGCCTGCGCTTTGATGGGTATCGCCGCCGCGGCCGATGTCAATTTTCTGATCATCGAGCTTGATCGATTTGCGGGAATCGGGAGACGCCTTGCTGGCCATGTCGCTTCCTCAAGTGGGACAAGATTGCGGACGTGGTTTAGAGGCAGTGATAGCGCGGGTAGGCGCGCTTCAGCTGTCGAGCGTGACTACGACCGCGTTAGCTTTCACTCGACGCGGCGCAGTAGCGCGACCGAGCGTGCCTCGACCCGTACTTTGCTGCCGGCTTTCATGGGCGCGCGCGTCCGTTCTCGCGCTTGGTCGTGTCGAGGACTTTCTCGAAGCGCTTGCCCCAGGGACCGTCGGGCAAGACGAAATCCATCGCCTCGTGATGCGCGTTGAAGAGCAGGTAGAAACTGTCGTCATGCAGCGGCTCGCCGCGGCGGCCGACGCCGGGAATCTGCGTCGCCATTTAGGTAAACGCCGATCGATTTGGCGTATCCGCTGTTCCAGTCGTCGTCGGACATGTGCTCGCCATCGGGCTTGAACCATCCGATGTCGCCGACCTCGTTGCCGCGAATCGGACGGCCCTGGAAAAAGCGCCGGCGGCGGAAATTGCGATGATGCTTGCGGAAATCGATGACGGTGCGCGCGAACTCGAGCAGATCGCGATCCGCGTCATGCCAGTTGAACCAGGAAATCTCGCTATCCTGGCAATAGGCGTTGTTATTGCCGTTTTGGGATCGGCCGACTTCGTCGCCCGCCAGCAGCATCGGCACGCCTTGCGAGAACATCAGGGTGGCGATGAAGTTGCGTTTCTGGCGCGCGCGCAACGCGTTGATTTCGGCGATCGTCGCTGGGACCTTCGGCGCCGCAGTTCCACGCGCGATTGTTGCTTTCGCCGTCGCGATTGTCCTCGCCATTGGCCTCGTTGTGCTTGTCGTTGTACGAGACCAAATCGTTGAGGGTGAAGCCGTCGTGCGCGGTGACGAAATTGATGCTCGCATACGGACGCCGCCCGCTCCACGCATACAGATCGGAGCTGCCGGTCAACCGCGCCGCGAACTCATTGAGGGTCTGATCTGCGCCGCGCCAATAGTCGCGCACGCAATCGCGATACTTGCCGTTCCACTCCGACCACAGCGGCGGGAAGTTGCCGACCTGGTATCCGCCCTCGCCGACGTCCCATGGCTCCGCGATCAGCTTGACGCGCGAGATGACCGGGTCCTGCTGGATGATGTCGAAGAACGCGCTCAGCCGATCCACTTCGTGCAGCTCGCGCGCGAGGGTGGCCGCGAGGTCGAAGCGAAAGCCGTCGACATGCATCTCGGTGATCCAGTAGCGCAGGCTGTCCATGATCAATTGCAGCGTGCGCGGATGACGCATGTTCAGACTGTTGCCGCATCCGGTGTAATCCATGTAGAAGCGGCGGTCCTCGGGGTCAGGCGATAGTAAGTAGCGTTGTCGATGCCGCGGAACGACAGCGTCGGGTCCGAGCTGATTGCCCTCGGCGGTGTGGTTGTAGACCACGTCGAGAATCACCTCGATGCCGGCGCGATGGAACTCCTTCACCATGGTCTTGAACTCGGAAACCTGCTGACAGACCGAACCACTCGCCGAATAACGCACGTCGGGCGCGAAGAAGCCAATCGAGTTATAACCCCAATAGTTGGTGAGGCCGTTCTCCACCAGGTGCCGATCGGCGACGAAGTGATGCACCGGCATCAGCTCGACCGCGGTGATGCCGAGCCGCCTGAGGTGCTCGATGACCGCGGGATGAGTCAGGCCGGCATAGGTTCCGCGGGTCTCCTCGGGGAGCTCCGGATGGAGCTTGGTCATCCCTTTGACGTGGAGCTCGTAGATGATGGTGTCTTCCCACGGGATCGAAAGACGCCGATCGCCATCCCAATCGAACCACTGATCGATAACTACGCTCTTGGGCGCGAACGGCGCGCTGTCGCGCTCATCGATCTTCAGGTCAGCGTCGCCGTTGCCGATTTCGTAGCCGAACAGCGCATCGTTCCAAGTCGATGGTTCGATCGATAGCCTTGGCGTAGGGATCCAGCAACAACTTGGCGGGATTGAAGCGATGGCCGTTGGCGGGGTCATAGGGGCCGTGAACCCGGTAGCCATAACGCTGGCCCGGGCGAATGCCCGGAAGGTAAACGTGCCAGACAAAGCCGGTCTGCTCGGGCACTGGAATGCAGTCTTGTTGTTGATTTCCATCCTCGCCGCCGAAGAGGCATAACTCGACGCCGGTGGCATTTTCGGAGGCCAACGCGAAATTGACTCCGGCACCGTCCCAGGTGGCGCCGAGGGGGTACGGTTTGCCGGGTAAGGTTTTCATTGCTTGAATTGGACGATTATCGGGGCAGCCGCATTCGGCGCAAATACTACATGATTTCAGTTACGGCGAAAAAACAAACACGAGGCGAAGGTGTTACGCACTTCGCCTCGCGTTCGAGGTTTGCTGGATCTGCGACTCCCGCAGTCTAGCGCCGGGTGACGGAAATCAATTCCCGATAGATGCGCTCGTACTTCTCCGCCATCACGTTGACCGCGAACCGATTCTCATATTCGTCGCGGCAGGCCTGACGCGAAATGGTGTCGACCTTCTTTACGGCAGCGACCAGGGCGTCGAACTCGGATGCGATGAAACCGGTGACGCCATCGCGCATCACCTCGGGAACCGAGCCGCACGGGCGCGCGATGACCGGCGTCCCACATGCCATCGCTTCGATCATCACCAGGCCGAAAGGCTCCGGCCAGTCGATGCTGAACAGCAAGGCCAGTGCGTTGCCGAGGAACTCGCTCTTTTGTGATTCGTTGATCTCGCCGATGAACTCCACGCCGGGCGCCGGCATTGATCAGCGGCTCGATGGTGTTCTTGAAGTATGCGCGATCGACCTCGTCGACCTTGGCCGCGATCCTCAGCGGTATGCCCGCCTTGCGCGCGACCTCGATCGCGATGTCGGGTCGTTTCTCGGGCGCGATGCGTCCCAGGAAGGCCAGGTAGTTCCCGCCCTTCGGATTGAATTTCAGATGGTCGCTTGGGATCCCATGATGAACGGTCGAGACCCAGTTTGCCCATGGCAACGGCTTGCGCTGCGCATCGCTGATCGAAATCAGTGGCCGAGTTTTAAACTGTTCGAAGATCGGCGCTAACTCGTCGATATCGAGCCGCCCGTGCAAAGTGGTGATGGTCGGCGTCGAGACCAACTGCGAAAAGGCAAACGTCCAGTAGTCGAGGTGACAATGGATGATGTCGAATTCATCGGCGCGTTCGAAAACCTGGCTGAGCATCGGCATGTGAAGTCCGAGGCCGTTGGCAGCCATCTGCGCGAGGCCCGCGAGGCGTAGCGCGATCGGATAACCGGCTGCCAACTTCGCGGAAGTCCTGGAATCGCCCGAGGCGAACAGCGTTACGTCGTTGCCGCGCCGAACCAGCTCTTCGGTGAGATACGAAACCACGCGTTCGGTCCCGCCATAAAGCTTCGGCGGCACGCTTTCATAAAGCGGCGCGACCTGCGCAATGCGCAGCGGGCGTGGGCGATCCGTGGTTGAGGACTCGCGTGGACGTTCAGATTCAATCGTGGAAATCAGTTCAGACATTTGAGATACCCGGTGTTTGAGGAGGAATTATAAGGACGCGGAGCAATAGCACGGACTTGCCCAGTTTCGGTTTAGCCGTATGGCGGTTTGGATTTTCGCAAGTCCCGTTCCAGTCGTGCTATTTTGGATTGTGAGCCGTCTTTTGTGCTTTGACGGCCTACGCACGCAAACATTCATCAAGCGAGAGGTTTTCCAATGCCGCAAAACGTCAGCGACGCGACCAAAAACGTCATCAAGGTGAGGATCGACGGCGAGATCGCTTATCTTACGCTCAATCGCCCGGAAAAGCGCAATGCCATCAATAACGACGTGCTTCACGCGCTGCCGGAAGTTCTCGCCGAAGTTGATCGTCGCGAGATTCGCGCCATCATCATTTCCGGCGAAGGCGCCGTGTTCTCCGCCGGCATCGACTTCACTTCCCTCGCCGCGGATACCGGCGCGCAGGGTGGCGCGGGCGGTGGTCCCGATCTAGTTCGTTTCCGCCGCTTCGTGCACGATTCGCAGGCATCGCTCGATGCGATCGAGAGAATCGAAAAGCCGGTCATAGGTGCCCTGCATGGCTACGTCGGCGGCCTCGGGCTCGAACTCGCGCTCGCATGTGACGCGAGAATCGCCGCGACCGGAACCAAGCTGGGGATGCCCGAGACGCGCATCGGCCTGGTGCCTGATGTCGGCGGCACCACTCGCCTGACGCGCACCGTGGGCTATGCGCGGGCCAAGGAACTCATCATGACCGCGCGCATGATCGATGCGAACGAAGCCGAGCGCATCGGCCTGGTGAATCGCGTCGTCGCGGAAGGCACGCATATCGCCGCGGCCGAGGAACTCGCGCGTGAGATCGCGCGCAATGCGCCGATGGCGGTCGGCCTCGCAAAGCGCATCATCGACATCGGGCAGAGCGTCGACAAATCCACTTTCATGGATCTCGAATCGCTCGCGCAGAGCTCGCTGTTTCAGACCGAGGATTTTCGCGAGGGCGCTGCGGCGCTGGTGCAGCGTCGCGATCCGAAGTTCAAAGGGCGCTAAGCCGAATCTCCAGGGAAGCCTCGAAGCGCGCGCCGGGTTGCAATTCCAGCATCCCGGCGTCGACGCCTTTGGTCGCGAGGTTGAAGGCATCGGGTCCGCAGGTATAGGGCTCCAGCGCCACAACGTTCGGCGAGGGTGGCGCATAGACGACGAGAGTACGGAAGATCGGCGCCGCACGGACCTCCAGCGCCATCTTGAGTTGCGGATCGATTAGCCGTGCCACGCGCTCACCACGTTTCGGATCGAGACTATAGGCATCGTCGTAAGGTTCCATGCCGAGGGTAACAGGTTGTCGCACATCAAACCTTCCCTCGGGCTTATTCATGGTGCCGTCGGGCAACAGGCGCGCATCCAACTGCCAATGGCGATCGATGTCGCCCTGCACCTGCATCGCGCCGCGCGTGCCGCGAGGATCCAGCGGCGCATGAAAATACGGATGCGCTCCGAGCCCGAATGGCATCGGACCGTCGCCAACATTCTCCAGCGCGGCGTGAAGCCGCAGTCCATTGCCAACTTCGTAGTCAAGATCGAGCACGAACGGGAATGGCCACAGCGACGAGAGGTCGGCATCAGTCCGTGAGTCGAGGCGCGCCGCGACGAAGTAGGGGCCGCGGCGGGTAACCTTGAAAATGCGATTGTAGATGAGTCCGTGGATCGCGCAGTTGTGCGAGGGATCGTTGATCGGGAAGCTGAATCTCGCGGCCGCGATAGGAGAATCGGCCGTCGCGAATTCTTCCGGGCCATGGAAACAGGATTGGGATGCCGGATCGAAACGGATGCGCCTTCCAGTCAGCTTCGGGATCGTGCGGGCCCGCGACAATGTCCAGTGAACCGACCCGATAACTGCGACATTGAAATCCCGCCTCGGGAGCGATGACCGCGCGTTCCGCCTGCGCTTCGATAGTTACAAATTCCACCAAATGATTTCCCCTCGCGCATGCCCGATCGTACCGCATCGCGATTGGATGAGGCGAGTGGACGCAGCGGAGGAGAATTTGGGCAGGGGGAGTTTCAGGGACTCATGAGAGCCCGAAATCGGCGCCGCGACTGGAGCACCTCGGCGCGAAGATGGCCGGCAGGAATCGCGGAAGCGCGGGTCAGCGCTCCCTTGCCGGCCGCGGTTCGAAATGGAGTTCAGCTAGCCGCGGTCGCTCGTCGCGGTTGTTGCTGCGCGCCTGGGCTTCGTTGACGCGGATCGGACGGCCCTTGATATCGCGTCCGTTCAACTTCTTGATAGCCGCGTCAGCAGCTTCGTCGGATGCCATCTCCACAAACCCGAATCCCCGCGATCGATTAGTTGCGCGATCCATGATGACCTGCGAACTGTCAACCTTGCCCGCCTCCGAGAAAGCATCCTGCAGATCCTGATCCGTAACCGTCCAAGCCAGATTACCAACGTACAGTCGTCGACCCATTACCGTCTCCCGGCGCACAACGCGGACATTTGCCCCATGTGGACACACCGCATCGTCATGAGTAATTGCCTAAACTGATTAGAGGCAATCAAACGAGAAGAAAGGAGGCTGGCGGCGTGCATCTGTTAACTACGTTGCGCATTTTTATACCATCGCGCCATTTGCAAGCATAGTGGTTATTTGGCCTGAGACAGCTACGGAGACTAATCCCCTCGCGTCATAGTCGACGGCGCATCAAGGATACGAGAATGAGTGTAGTTATGAAGGAGAATTAGGAACAAAAGAATTAACAAAACCAAACTAAGAGCACCTTGAACCGCATCGGGTGCGGCATGCTCAGAGCACCCCAAAAATGCCTCTGCAAAAGGCCAACGATCGTAGAACTTAGATCCCTCGCAGCACGAGTACCCATGTTTCCCTGCGTCATTTAGGGATCAAATCCGGCGTGGACCCCTGGCTTCAACCATCTACTCCGCTCATGGCGAAATGGCATTGATGAAATAGTCAGTTGGATATTCCATGAACTATCTACTTCGTTTACATCGTTAAACCAACTCGACTGTATTTTCCGGAAACCCTTATGCTGCAGTTTCGTCAACTCATTTTGATGCTAGACTCGCTCGCGAGGAGAATGCATTCGATGCCGCGCACACGAACCGCCAATGGGAATACCATGACCTCCGCCATTCGTCAGGTTCAGCTGCAAGCCCGGTCGCTGATGGTCAACCTCCGCAAAGAGATTCGCACCAGAGAGGCGGAGCTGCGCAGGCTCAAGGAAGAAGAATCCCGACTTAGCATGCTCATCGGAACCCAGGGCTCCTCGGCATCGACCAGGACCGCCTCAGCGCGAGGAGCATCGCGCGGGGGTCGGGTCAATTGGCGCACCGTCCTCGATCAGCTGCCCAAGCAATTCAAAGCCTCCGATGTGCACCTGGTGAAAGGTCTCAAGGGCAAGCGTCCTTCGGAGGTCTTCGCTGCTATCACGCGCTGGATCCAGACCGGTTCGGCGCGCCGCAAAGCGCGTGGAGTTTACGAACGCGTCTAGTTCGTTCATCCCTAAACATTCGTCGAGAGAAAGATCGTGGCTGTCAAAACCATCGAATGGCGCGATGATGCGGTGCGCATGATCGACCAGCGCCTGCTTCCTTCGCGCGAGACGATTCGTACTTACAAGGACTACCGCGGCGTCGGCGAGGCGATTCGCACGATGGTCATTCGCGGGGCGCCCGCAATTGGAGTGGCCGCTGCGATGGGGGTTGCGCTCGGATTGCGCGGCTACGCGGGCGCGCGAGCGAAGACCCGCTTCGAGGTAGTTGCGCGCGCGCTCAAAGCGACCCGGCCGACCGCGGTCAACCTTGCGTGGGCAGTGGACCGAATGGGCGGCGTGCTCGACGCGAATCTCTCCCTCGACAAAGAGCAATTGTTCCGGCGGATGCGCGCCGAGGCGATCGCCATCTACAAAGAGGACCTCGCGGCGAATCGTGCGCTGGGACGTTTCGGCGCCGAGTTGCTCTCGCAATCGAGCACGATACTGACTCATTGCAATGCGGGTGCGTTGGCGACCGCGGGATATGGCACCGCGTTAGGCGTCGTGCGCGCCGCGAAGGAGGCCGGCAAGAAAATCGCCGTTTTCGCCGATGAGACGCGCCCGTTCCTGCAGGGCTCGCGGCTGACGGCCTGGGAGCTACACAAAGACAAGATTCCCGTCACTGTGATCGCCGACAACATGGCGGCCACGGTGCTGCGCAAAGGCGGCATCGATTGCGTCATTGTGGGGACGGATCGGACGGCTGCCAATGGCGACGTCGCGAACAAGATTGGCACTTATCCACTCGCGGTCATGGCGCGCCGCCACAAGGTTCCCTTCTATGTCGCCGCGCCGCTCTCCTCGATCGATCTCAACTGCGCCAATGGCGATCAGATTCCCATCGAAGAGCGCTCGGGTCTCGAGCTGACGGAGTTCAAAGGCAAGCAGGTCGCGCCCAAAGGAGTGGCGACCTTCAATCCCGCCTTCGATGTGACACCACATGACCTGGTGACCGCGATCATCACCGAACGAGGCGTCGCGTATCCGCCTTACACTGAAAGTCTGAAAAAACTGAAGGAGCGCGCCTGACCGACGCGCTCGTTCATTAGTCAGTCGATAGTCAGTCCGACTCCTACTCCTCCAGGTGATCGAGGTACTCGGCGAGGCCGTAGCCGACCTTGTCGCCCCATCGCCATTCGGTCATGCCTTCCGCGATCCGCGTGACGGTTCCCGCGCGCCGGTTGCGTAGCGGAATCATCAACAGAACTTTCCCGGTGACGACGATGGGCGGGCCGCCATCGGACGTCGTGCAAGTCACCTTGATGCGATCATGCAGCTTCTGCTCGCCGGCGAACTCGGTTTCGATATCGACCTTGGTGATGTTCAGCGTGTCGAGTCCTTTGCGCATCATGAAGCCACCCGGATGCTCGCTGCCGTCGCGATTGACGGTGATCGATGCCATCCCGCCCAAGCCCTCATCGAAGTTCATCGTGAGCCATCGATAGTACTTCGGCGCCTGCCAGTAGCGCGGTCCCCAGCTATGGTCGCGCAGCCCCAGCCCATCGAATTTGAAATCGTAGCGGCCGCCGTCGATCTTGATGGTTCCGGTCGCGTGACCGAGTTGCTCGAGGTGGCCCTTGGCGAATTGCTGAGCTGCATCGCCCGTAGGCTTGAGGCTTTCCCATCCACTCGCAGTCTTCTCGCGCATCTCACCACCCCATCCGGGCGCGGTCGCGCGATAGTCCAGGTTCAGCTCGCATGCCACATAGGGATTGTTCTTGAAGGCGATGGTCGGCTCCGCCATCTCGAGTGGATTTTTAAGCATGCAGAGTTTGCCCTGATAGCTCACCCGATGATGCTCGAACGGCTTCACCACCTCGAACTTCAGGCCGCCGGCGCTGTGCGCATCGTTGTTGGCGATTTCCGGGCGCTTGAACATGAAGCCGACGCTGCCGTCGGGCAGATAGATGCATACGGTCATCTCGGCGTTGCCCTCGTTGGGCCGATTGCCCATCCGGACGAAGCCGCCGACGCGATTTTGGCGATCGAAGAAGTTGTAGTAGGCGCTCTCGTTGAAGTTCGATTCCCCGGTGTTGTCATGCATCAGGTCATCGGTTTCGAGGAGCACTACCTTGCGTTCCGGCATATTCCATTCTCCTTATGATTTGTCGCTCGCAAGAATTAATCTCCATCGTATCTTCAAATCGGTTGCGAGACAGCGAGATATCGCTGCTGAATGAGGCAGCTGGCGGCATTGGCGGGTTTCCTGGTTCAACGGGTATCAGAGGGTCGAGACGGATCCGGAAATCGAGGTTGCCCGGGGCGAAAGGCATCGCGTATAATTTTGGCCAACGGGGTATACGCGCATGAAAGATTGGAAGACACCGGAATTCGTCGAAGTCCGCTGTGATGCGGAAATCAACTGCTATAGCTCGGCACTTCCCGAGACCGGCAAGGTCCGCAGCGTGCCGACGCGTCCGGTTATCGATTTCCCGGCGACGGAAGATCGTCCGGAGTCGTAAACCTCAACCTTTGTGCGGGTCCGGGTCCTCGGCGCCGCGGCCGGTGGTGGCTTTCCTCAATGGAATTGCAACTGCGCTAATTGCCGTGGGCTGAGGGCGGGAACGCTGCGCGCGAAGCCGCGGACCCAATGTTCTATCGCTGTCACTTCAAACGGTTCGCGATGGGCGCTGCTCAACGCGAGCCCTGATTTATCTTTCCACATCGGCACGTTCTCCGAATTGCGCTCGAATCAGCGACGCGAGGGGCTCATCGATCGCGGCCGTTTTTCTAACGGACGCCGAGCTTGATCACATCACCGGGCTGCTCTCGATGCGCGAGAACCAGAGCATCGAGCTGCATTGCACACGGCGCGTATTCGACTGGGTCTTCGAGGCGTAACCCCATCTTCGAGGGCCTCATCCAGATCGTCGCGGTTTACCTGGGAAGAGGTAAAGAATCGGCATCCGCAACGGATCGCCGACGAGCCTCTCCGTCGAGGCGCTCTTCGTCGACGGCAAGATTCCGACCTATATTAAGACGCCGTCAGAAAGCCTCGTCGGTGCGACCGTCGCATACAAAATGACCGACGGCACAGCTTCGATCGCTACTGCATGTTCCCGCCATCAAGCGCATCAGCGATGAACTTGATCGAGGTCGCCGCGCAATGCGATTGCATCTTTTTCGATGGGAGCTTCTGGTCCGACGACGAAATGGCGCGCCGCGGCGTCGGCACTCGAACCTCGCTGGCGATGGGTCATGTGCCGATCGACGGACCCGAAGGCAGCCTCGCGCGGCTGAGCCATCTTCGCGCGCGAAAGGTCTATACTCATGTGAACAACACCAACCCGATCCTCGATGAGGATTCACCGGAGCGGCGCGCCATCGAGGACGGCCGGATGGGAAGTCGCCGAGGACGGGATGGATTTCACGATCAGCTTTGCGGTGATGACAAATGGCCGAACGAAGTAATCTGTCCCCACGTTGCCGCCCGACTCGCCCGAGGCATTCGTCGCGAGGCTGCGCGCGATTGGCGCTGCCGCCTACCATGACAAGCATCCGTTCCACATCCTGATGCATCAGGGCAAGCTGACTCGGCGTCAACTTCAGGCGTGGATCGAAAATCGTTTCTACTATCAGTGGAGCATCCCAAAGAAGGACGCGACCATCCTCGCGAAGGCCGACGATCGCGAGTTTCGCCGCGACTGGATCCGGCGCATCACCGATCACGACGGCATCGGCGATACCGAAGGCGGCATCAGCAAATGGTACCGCCTGGCCGAGGCCGCGGGCCTCGATGCTGCCGACGTCGCGAGCTTCGCTATGTGCTGCCGGGCGTGCGTTTCGCCGTCGACGCATACGTGAATCTGTGCGCGTCGCGCCCGCTGACCGAAGCGGTCGCGTCATCGCTCACTGAATTGTTCGCGCCGGTGCTGATGGCGGATCGGATCATCGTGCTGGAAAAGCTTTATCCATGGCTCGATAGCCGCGGCCTCGATTATTTCCGCGGCCGCCTCGTTCAGGCGCCGCGCGACTCCGACTTCGGCTTACAATATGTCGTCGAGCATGCGCATCACGCGCGAGTCGCAGGATCGATGCGCCGACGCGCTCACGATCAAATGCCACATCCTGTGGGGGCTCCTCGATGCGGTCCATTACGCTTACGTCGAGCCGGGGTATCTGCCGCCGTTGTGGAACGACACGCGCAAACTCTGATGGATGCCGACCGCACATGGCGGCCGCGGCTCGCCTCGCGCGCGCGGCTCAAGTTCGATTCGGTCGCGAAACAGGAGATGCTGCTGTTCCCCGAGGCCGCGCTGCTGCTGAATGAAACCGGCGCCGCCATCGTGCGGATGTGCGACGGCGCGCGGTCGATCGATCAAATCGTCGAGGGTCTCGCGGAACAAGTTTCGCGGCGTCGATCGCGACTACGCTGCGAGCTCGAGGTCGAGAAATTCCTCGAATCGATTCGCGCGCGAGGACTTCTGCAATGAGCGCCGCGCCGCGCCCATACACGCTCGTCGCGGAACTCACCTATAGATGTCCGCTGCGATGCGTCTACTGCAGCAATCCGATCGAATTCGCGCTACATCGCGCGACGAGCTTTCGACCGACGAGTGGCGTCGCACCTTTTCCGAGGCGGCGGAGCTCGGCGTCGTGCAACTGCATCTGTCGGGCGGCGAGCCGATGCTGCGCGATGATCTCGTGCGAGCTGATTCGTCACGCGCGCGAATGCGACCTCTACACCAATCTGATTACCGGCGGCACGTTGCTCGACGAAGAAAAAGCTGCGCCGATTTCGCGATGCGGGGCTCGAGCACATCCAACTGAGTATCCAGGGCGCCTCGATCGGCGATTGCCGAGAAGGTTGCCGGCGTGCGATCGCATCGCAAGAAACTCGAAGTCGCCCGCCTGATCACCGCGATCGGGTTTTCCGTTCACGCTCAACGTCGTGATTCATCGGCTGAACATCGCGGAGGTTCCCGAACTGATTCGGCTCGCGGATCGAACTCGGAGCGCAGCGCCTCGAACTGGCGAACACCCAGTTCTATGCGTGGGGCGCAGAGAATCGTCGCGCGCTGATGCCGACGCGAGAGCAATATCTTCGCGCCGAGGAAATCGCGGTCGAGGCAATCCGCGAAATATCGCGGCAACCTCGAAATCGTATTCGTGCAAAACGATTATCTATCGGGCGAGCCGAAGCCCTGCATGGGCGGATGGGGCCGCAGCTACATGTGCATCAATCCGGTCGGGCGAAGTTCTGCCGTGCCATGCGGCCAAGGTAATTCCCGGATCTGCACTTTGAATCCGTGCGCGACTGATTCGCTTGGCGAACATCTGGCGCGATTCGCCCGGGCCTGAACGCCTTTCGCGGCGATGCATGGATGCTCGAGCCATGCCGCAGTTGCGATCGCAAAGACATCGATTTCGGCGGCTGCCGATGCCAGGCCTTCATGCTTGCGGGAAATGCGGCGGAGGCGGACCCGATTTGCCGTCTATCCGCCCATCATGCGGTGGTCGAAGCCGCCGCAAATGATTGCGCCACTGATGACGCGTTGGTCTATCGCGACACTCGCAACAGCCGTCGCCTCGCGGGCAGAGCCTCAGCGCAAAGCCGCTTTCAACTGAACCTTCACGGTCAGACTCGCAGTGGTACGGCCGAACTGATTGGCCGAATACAAAGTGTAGGTCGTGAGCGAGGAGGGGTTCACCACCACGCTGGTGCCGCGCACCGGACCCACGCCCGGCGAGATGATGTTGTAATTCGCGTCGGTAGTCGACCAACTCAAAGTCACCGCCTTGCCTGGAGCAACGGAATAATGGTCCGCGACAAAGCTGCCAACAGTCGGTGGCGCGCCATCCGGCACATTCACGTTGGTGTACACGTTGCTCATCGCAACCACCTCGAAGCTCGAAGCGGTAATGTTTTTGAGCTGCCCGAGGTCGTCGTTGTCCCATCGATCATCGGGCGCGCCGCTGATGAAAATGCCGGTCCCGTTATCCGCGAGGATCATCCCATAGTTCTTGAGCGCGGTGAGAATCACTCGATTGGCTGCCGAGTAGGATGAAATGTCGAAGCTCGACTTCAGACGTAACCGCGTCCCCATCGGCGGCGCATTGACGTCATCGATCGACGACGCCCAATGCGAGGCAGGCGGTGTGAATGCGCGGCGCGTCCTCGGCACGGTGAAGCGCAATGCGTGATTGATCGAGCCGGCCGCTACCTCGTCGTAGCGCGCGAGGCCATTGAAAATCGGGAGCCCGGCTGCATCGGCCGAGGTCCAGGTGTAGGGCCGTTGCTCATCGATAGTCATGTCCCAAATCGCGGTGGAGTCGGCGCTCCAGTTGCCGCGCGCAAGTGCGAACGAATTGTACAATTCGTAGAGCCAGCATCCGTCTTTCTCGAGTACCAGCACGTGGCGGTCACCGTCGCCGGGCGCCGGATAGCCTTCGATCAAAGCATCGGATGGGATCGGCATGGGTCCTGGGTCGCTCTGATCATCGAACTCACCTAACCTCACAGTCACCTTGCCCTTCGAGCCTGAAACCACCTGGTAGGGGATGCCGATCGACTGCCCATCGAACTCGCCCGAGCCGAAATCAGGATGCAAGGTCACGTTCGCACCGATGTAATTAATGATGCTGCCCGATTTCGAATCCACCGCGGCGTCCGCGACATTGGTATTCCAGAGGCTGCTGGCCGCGAATGGCACGAAGCCATTCAAACTGGAGAGTTTTCCTACCGACATTTCGCTACAGGCGCCGGCCCAGCCGATCGAAGTTCCCAACATCACCTGAAACAACAGCAGCAGAAATCCAGCTCTCGAAGCGCGCATCCTACACTCCTAAGCGAAGTAGAATCCTACATTCTGATATGAGCCTGGCCGTCCGATAGTCAAGTGAAAGATGTTCCAGCGTCGGCGGCAGCTTCATGTTCCGTTTTCGTTAACGCGCGGAATTTGTTAAAGACCGTCGTAACAGGGAGTTAGGTGTCAGTAACAACAATTGCGCTGATGACGGTAGTCCTCTGGGTCGGTCTCCAGGCTCGATGCGACGCGTACATCGATCCGACTGCGGGCGGATTCCTGGTCCAGCTTCTCGCTCCGCTCGGAGCGCTGGTGGTTTCGTCTTTCATCTATTTCCGCAAACACGCAGCCGCGTTCTTGAAGCGGATCACGTCGCGCGCGGCCAACTCCTCGGAATCGGCCCCACCCGATATAGAGCCATGACCTCATGGCGCGGAGTGTTCCGCTCGATGGCGGTTCCGACCGTGGTCTTTCTCGGCCCGATGGTTTCGGTCACCTCCGCGCTAACCTTGGTACTTTTTCTTACCTGGCCCGAAATCATTATCGAGCTGTCGCTTCGACTAATCCTGATGCTGGCGATGCAAGCGGTCGCGGCTGCCTTGCTCTGTGGCGGTCTGGCAATTCTTAGCCAGCTTCGCCTCCCGCGTTTGACGCTAGTGAGGCTGGTCGAGGGAGTTCTAACGCTCGGAATTCTTAACGTCGCTTTGGTGCTGGCGATTCATCCGCTGAAACAGGCGCTGGTAGGTGCTGTGGCGACGTCCGGATTCGTGAAACTATCGGCACTGGCTGTCGAGGCCGTCGTGGTGGTGTGGATCGGATGGGAGCGGATTTGCGAGGTCTTCGACAACCTCAATCGGAGACTCGAACCGGTCTTGCTGGCGCCGCTGCTCTTAATCGTGCCACTTCTGCTGAGCGACCTGAGCATTCGACGTTATGATCCGATGCCGGTCGATCCTCCGTTCGATGCCTCCGTTCCACAGACACGCCCGAGCATAGTGCTGGTTACCATGGATGCGTTCGCGGCCGAGGACTGTCTCTATGGCTACCGATTGCCGACGACGCCGAATCTGGAGCGCCTGGCGCGCCATAGTTACAACTTCACCCGCTTCAGCTCGACCTCCAGTTTCACGACCTGCGCGGTCAGTTCGCTCTTGACCGGAATGTATCCCTTCTCGCATCGAGTGTTTCAGCTGGCCGGGCACTTGCCTGACGATCTCAAGGAGAAGAATCTGCCGGCGCTACTGAAACAGTCCGGCTATACGACCGGGGCGATCGTCACCAATCCTTACGCCCATCCCCTGCATTTGCGCATCGGCAACGCGTTTACTTATCTTCCAAATCCACCAATGTCGCCGTGGTTCACGCCCAGCACGTCACTGCTGCAGGTGCGCCACAGCTTGCTGTTCAGCAATGCTTTCCTAGACGAGAAGTTCCCCTACGTCTTGCTGTACGTTTTCGCGCCCGCGATCGGGAGCTTCAACCATTCGCCGGTGGTCACCGAGGAGGCGATCTTCGATTCCGCGAAAGAGTTCATCAGCAGCAGTCCCACGCCGTTTTTCCTCTGGATTCACGTCTTTCCGCCGCACTTCCCCTACATGGTTCGCGCCCCTTTTCAGGGCAAATTCCTGAAATCTAACGAGTTCACCACGCAGCAGGACTTCAAGGCGGCGCCGGGGCCGGTATGGTTTTCAGCCGCCGAGCAGCCGACCATCGACAAACTGCGGCTTCGCTACGACGAGTATCTGAGCGAGGTCGATGACCAGCTTGGCAGGTTCGTCGAGTGGCTTTCACATTGTCCGCAAGCATCGAACATTGCGCTGGTGGTTACCGCCGACCACGGGGAGAATTTTCGGCATTACTTCACGCACGCATCGCCGGACCTGAGATATCCCGAATTGCATATTCCGCTGTTGATTTCGCTTCCCAGACAGACCAACGGCTTTGTCGATGCGCGCGACGCCGACCTCACATCGGTGGCGCCGACGATTTTGCGACTGGCCGGAATCGCAGCGCCGGATTGGATGGAAGGTCGCTCGCTGTTGCCCCTTGAAAAGCGGACCGCGCAGTCGAGCTTCGCAATGTCGCTTGCGCAAGCCAGCGTCTTTGCGAAAACGCCCGCCCGCGGCGCCATCGCGATGACGCGTGGTGACTATAAATATGTCTGGTACTTTGGCAGCGGTCGCGAGACCCTTTTCGATGTTTCCCACGATCCCGAAGAAACCGACAATCTGGTTCAGATGCATCGAGACATTGCCGGGGAAATGCGTGCGACGGTGAAACAGCGGTTCGGCAAGTATCCGGAATAACTCCACCGAAATTAAAGCATGCTCGCGGTCCGAACCCGCGCGTCGTTATATTCGCGGACCACTTCTTCAACCAATTCCGCGACGCCTTGCACTCGCGTCACCCCAGATACGGAGTGACCCGCGCTCCAGATGTCCTTGTAGCGGCGTGGCGCGTTCATCTCACCCTTGCTGCCGAAGTTGCGCGCCGCCTCCTCAACTGAAACGCGCGGCGGCAGCGTCTTCGGGTCAAGGCCCGCCGCGAGCATCGAGGGCGTCAGCATGTTGGTGTCCAGCCCGGTGAACGCCTGCGTGAGCATCACGTCGTCCATGTCCGACTCGACCAGCATGCGCTTGTAGGCCTCGGGCGCCATGCTCTCGTTCGTCGCGATGAATTTGGTGCCCATGTACGCCAGATCGCAGCCGAGAACTTCCGCCGCCCA